>NZ_CAAJGK010000001.1 GCF_900996245.1 Paraburkholderia sp. BCC1886
GCACGATGGATTGCCGCAGAATCAAACCGGTCGCACGTCCGCTGCGTGCTTTCCCTTGGGACCGTTGCGCACTTCGTACCGTACACGCTGGTTGTCGTAGAGCGACTTGAATCCCGTTATCTTGATTTCGGAAAAATGAACGAACAGGTCCTCTCCGCCATCATCGGGCGTGATGAAGCCGAATCCCTTCGCGTCATTGAACCATTTGACCGTCCCAGTATTCATTGCATCCTCGTCGAAAAGAGACCAGAAGATAGCGCCGTGTCCCGATCAAAGTCCGTCGCAAGAAGCTGAGATCTCGATCGCCGGCTCATAGTCGCTCCTGACGTAGGCTTCGCATCTGATTTGAATCAATAGCCGATCCTAGTTGCCGATGAGGACGCAGGCAATTATCCCGTCCAGTAAGCGGGATCAGAATTTTAATTCCCAGCCCAGTGATT
>NZ_CAAJGK010000002.1 GCF_900996245.1 Paraburkholderia sp. BCC1886
ATCTGTCGGTGGCCGTGCCCGGCGAGCCCGGACATTTCCTGATCAATCCCTTCGGGCTCGCCTTCGAGGAGGTGCGTGCCTCGAGCCTGGTCAAGATCGACCTGGCCGGCAGGCGCATCGGCGATGGCCCGCACCAGGTCAACGCCACCGGCTTCGCGCTGCATGCGGCCGTGCACGCGGCGCGCGCCGATGCGGTCTGCGTGATCCACCTGCATACCAAGGCCGGCATCGCCGTCTCGATGCAGCCGCAGGGGCTGCTGCCGGCCTCGCAGCACGCGCTGCGCTTTCACGGCGACCTGGCTTGCCACGACTACGAGGCGCTGGCCTTCACGCCGGCCGAAGGCGCGCGCCTGGTCGAGCGGCTCGGCGACAAGTCGGCTATGCTGCTGCGCAATCACGGCACGCTGACGGTCGGCCGCACCGTGGCCGAAGCCTGGGT
>NZ_CAAJGK010000003.1 GCF_900996245.1 Paraburkholderia sp. BCC1886
CTCGCTGGCGCTGTCGCTGTCCACCGGCTGCCTCGCCGTCGCGATCCTGGCGGCCAGCGCGCTGTCCGAGCGCCTGAGCCGGCGCCGCCTGATGTTCGTGTCGATGGCGCTGGCCGCCGCGCTGAACCTGGCGGCCGCCTGGATGCCGAGCTGGCCGGGCGTGCTGGTGGCGCGCGCGCTCGAGGGCCTGGTGCTGGGCGGCGTGCCGGCCACCGCGATGGCCTACCTGGCCGAGGAGATCCAGCCGCGAGGGCTCGGCCTGTCGATGGGGCTCTACGTGGGCGGCACCGCCTTCGGCGGGATGGTCGGGCGGGTCGGCATGAGCATGCTGAGCGACTGGATGTCGTGGCGCGCGGCGATATAGTGTATCGGCGCGATCGACATCGCGGTGGCGATCGGCTTCGCGCTGCTCCTGCCCCCCTCCCGCCACTTCTTCCC
>NZ_CAAJGK010000004.1 GCF_900996245.1 Paraburkholderia sp. BCC1886
CGCATCGGCAGGATATTGGCGAACATGCCGGGCAGCGCACGCGTCTCCTTGCTGCGCGCCGAAACCGGAAAATCGAACACGGTTACACGGCCGTTGCTCATCCGGTAGAGATAGGCCGCCACGATGGCGGTGAGCACGAGCGGCCACTTCGCGATCCGCGTCTCGATCTGGTCGAGCTGGTCGATGAATGCAGCGGGAAGCGGCGCCGATGCCCGGTTGAAGAAACCGCTCGCGCGGGGTGCCGCACCGGCGATCGTCTCCGTGGCAGGCAAGGCATGGACGTAGTCCTGCCAATACTGGCGGTCGCTCGCGTAGCGCGGCGAGGACGGATACGCGCGATCGCCGCTCATCATCAGGTCGATCGCCACGAAGTCCGCCTCGGGATCCGGCGCCTGCCACATCAGCGCCGTGTAGATCGCCGCCACCCGGCGCGTCGC
>NZ_CAAJGK010000005.1 GCF_900996245.1 Paraburkholderia sp. BCC1886
GGCAGCCCCGTGTTGCCGTGAACCGGTCCTCCCGCCTGCGAAAGCACGTGAAGCTCGTAGGGGCTGTGGCCTGCGGCCGTGGCGACCTGGTTGAAGCTCGACAGCGGCCCAGCGAGATCGAGCGCATCATAACCGCGACAAACGTAGAACCCGATTCGATGCATGATGAGGTGGCCGGCTGAAAACCCTGGTGAAGTCGCATTCTAAGGAGAAAAGAAGCGATCGCCGTATCTGTCCTGAAATGAGGGAAATATGTCTCTTGCGCCGTTTGGAGGTGGCCCGATGCGAAGCGCCGAAACCGATACGCCCCAACTGGCCCTGCCGGGATTCGACACCGGACCATGGATGCCGAAACATCGCCTGTTCTTTGCCGTGATGCCCGATCCCGGCACGGCCGAGCGCATCGCGCGCCGCGGCAGCCGGCTCGCGGCCGAGG
>NZ_CAAJGK010000006.1 GCF_900996245.1 Paraburkholderia sp. BCC1886
ATGATTCTTGCATGAACACCGTAAACCGAACACCCGCCCGGCAACCGCACAAGGCGCTGGCGAGATATCTGTCGCTCGACGACTTCGAGCTTGCAGCAAAGCGGCATCTCCCCCGCCCCATATTTGGCTATATCGCCGGCGCCGCCGAGCGCAACGCATCGCTCGACGACAACCAACGCGTGTATGCCGAGTACCGGTTCATCACGCGCGTGTTGCGCGACGTATCCAAGCGCTCACAGTCGACGACACTGTTCGGCCATACCTGGTCGGCGCCGTTCGGCATCGCGCCGATGGGCATCTCGGCGCTGTCCGCCTATCGCGGCGATCTCGTCCTGGCGCAGGCAGCCCGACGCGCCGATATCCCGATGATCATGAGCGGCTCGTCGCTGATTCCCCTGGAAACGGTGGCACACGCCGCGCCACGGACCTGGTTCCA
>NZ_CAAJGK010000007.1 GCF_900996245.1 Paraburkholderia sp. BCC1886
AGTGGTGGGTGCCCTTGCGCAGCGTGGTCGACAACTGCCAGCCGTCGGGGCTGCCGTATTTGTCCACCAGGTCCATGTAGCCGCGGTAGTCGGCGATATCGCGGTTGTCGCTGATGCCCAGGTAGTAATAAAGCATCGGCGAGACCTGCCAGTGGTAGCTCGTCAGATCGCCGAATTCCCAGGTGGGTTGCACGAACAGAATGTTGAGGCTGCGCGAATCCGGGCCGGCCTTGCCGTTCGACTCATGCCCGATCCCGGCCGCGAAGCCCATGCGCGTGAACCAGGGGCTGTGCAGGCCCGTGTCGGCGACGTAGTAGAACAGCCGCGGCTTGTAGCTGGTGTCGCGGAACGGCTTCGAATCGGCCGACAGATCCCAGATCGAGGTCTGCGTGTAGGCGAAATAGAGATTGTCCAGCAGCGAGCGCGAGGCCGGGT
>NZ_CAAJGK010000008.1 GCF_900996245.1 Paraburkholderia sp. BCC1886
GCCTGTCCTTCGGCGATGCCGGCAACGAAACCTTCGGCGGCACGATCGCCGGCACGGGCGGCATCACCAAGGAGGGCACGGGCACCGCCACCTTGACCGGCGCCAACACATTCACGGGCGGCGCGACCGTCAACGCCGGCACGCTGGCGATCGGCGCGGGCGGCTCGCTGGCGGCCGGCACCGGCATCAACCTCGCCAACTCGGGCACCAGCTTCGACATCAGCAACTCGGGCGCGGCGCAGACCATCGGCGGCCTGAGCGGCGCGGCCGGCTCGACGGTGGCGCTGGGCGGCAACGGCCTCACCTTCGGCGACGGCAGCAACCAGAGCTTCGGCGGCGCGATCACCGGCACGGCCGGCATCACCAAGAACGGCAGCGGCACCGCAACGCTGACGGGCGTCAACACCTTCACCGGCGGCGCGACCGTCGAT
>NZ_CAAJGK010000009.1 GCF_900996245.1 Paraburkholderia sp. BCC1886
GAAGTACCTGCGCTTCCAGGAGATGAAGCTCAGGGAACTGATCGAGATCCTGCGCGAGAAGCCGGACCACATGTACTACATGGCCTCGCACCCGTTCCGCAAGACCTTCCCGAACCTGCGCGCCGACCTGGTCCAGCATCTCTACATC
Source organism: Paraburkholderia sp. BCC1886 (assembly GCF_900996245.1). Lineage (GTDB taxonomy): Bacteria > Pseudomonadota > Gammaproteobacteria > Burkholderiales > Burkholderiaceae > Paraburkholderia. Next base: position 149 of record NZ_CAAJGK010000009.1, read on the forward strand.
GGCGAGTTCGAGCGCGAGACCTTCAGCCCGGTCGACATCGAGAACCCCGATTTCAAGCGCTTCCCGAAGCTGCGCGAGGCCACGCCCTATCGCGTGATCATCGAGCCGGGCGAGTCGCTGCACATTCCGCGCAACTGGTGCCACTGCGTGATCTCGATGGACGTGTCGATCTCGATCAGCTCGTTCTTCATCACCTATCCGCAACTGTTCAGCCTGGTGCCGGAGTTCTTCGGCGAGTACATCAAGCGCGCGATCGAGGGCTGGCGCTGGAAGGGCATGCGC
>NZ_CAAJGK010000010.1 GCF_900996245.1 Paraburkholderia sp. BCC1886
CGCGCAGGAGTTCCGCCTCATGACGATCCTTCCGCAACCGGCGCCAGCGGCGCAGGCCGCACCCAGGGCGCACCGGCTCGCGGCCCAGGCGGCCAACTATCGGCGCGCGCGCCGCAAGGCCGCCATCCAGGCGCTGCTGCTCGCGCTGCCGCTGCTGGTGTTCCTGCTCGCCACCTTCATCGCGCCGATCGCGATCCTGCTCGCGCGCAGCGTGCGCAACCCGGAGGTGCCGGGCGCGATGCCCGAACTGGCACGCGTGCTGCGCCAGTGGGACGGCCGGGACGTGCCCGATACCTGGCGGCTGCTCAAGCGCGCCTCGTCAGCCTGGACGCCCGACTATCTGCTCAACGGCATCGACGCGCGGGTCACGCCGGATGGCCGGGTGGCCGCGGTGCCGCCCGACAGCGCGGTCTATCGCGCCGCGTTC
>NZ_CAAJGK010000011.1 GCF_900996245.1 Paraburkholderia sp. BCC1886
GACGACGCTGCCGCGTTTGCGGAGTCGCTCGCCGCACTTGCTGAGCTACTGGCGTTATCCGCATCGGTGCTTGCACTCGATGCCGATGCCGCGGCCTGCGACGCGGAGAGCTGCGCATTGCTCGACGACGATACCGCGTCCTCATCTTGCGGGACCCAGCCGTCTGCCGTATAGACCATCAGGACGGGCGGGTCCTGCGATATATCCTCATACTCCGCGCCGTTCTGCAATGCATCGCCGTTCAGGTCGGTCGTCGGCGGTGTATCCGAATCACCCAACCACACCGACTTGAACGAAGCCAGCATGGCGTTGACACTGGTCGCCCCCGTCTGTGCACTCGCGGCGCTCGCAGCGGCCGCCGTGGCAGCGTTATCCGCATCCGTTGCTGACGCCGCGGCTGCGGTTGCGGAGCTTGAAGCTTGCTGCGCGTATTGCAGGGCAGACCCATAGCTCGTGCCGCCGACGTTACCGGAAGCCTGCGCCGCCCACTGTTGAGCGAGTGCGGCATTGCTGGCGACGGTGACTGATTGCGCTGCTACCGCCGATGCGCTGCTAGCGGCCGCAGCCGCACTGTTCGCCGCGTTAGTGGCGTAGTACTTGGCAGAGTAGTCAGAGCCATCCACCGTACTGCCGGTTTGCGTGGCCCAGTTCTTCGCAAGCGTCGCCGAGGAGGCGGCATCGCTGGCAGAATCGGTCGCGGCAGTCGCGCTAGCATCCGCATTGCTGGCTTGGGTTGTAGCGTCCGCGTCAGATGCAGCAGCTTGCTGGGCATAGTACTTCGCCCCGTAGCTGGTGCCGTCGACCGTCCCGCTGGTCTCGGTGGCCCATTGCTGCGCGAGAGTCGCATCGCCACTTGCGGCCGTCGCACTCGCTGCAGCGTTGGTGGCGTCAGTCGACGCACTGCTTGCGCTGTCGGCGGCGTTGCTCTCACTCTCACTCGCGGCGCTTGCATCCGATGCCGCAGAACTAGCTGAGCCGGCGGCATCCGATGCCGAGTTGCCGGCTGCGGTTGCGCTGTTTTGTGCACTCCCCGCACTGCTGGCAGCAGCCGCGGCACTGGCCGAGGCATCCGAGGCAGATTGATCCGCAGCGCTCGCAGATGAAGCCGCGTCAGTGACCGAATCCGTCATTGAGGCAGCATAGGTCCCCGCGTCGGTAGCAGATTGTGCCGCGGCACTGGCACTAGAAGCCGCCTGCTTGGCGTTGTACGCCGCTGAATAATTCGTCCCGTCAACTGTACCGGAAGCCTGCGTTGCCCACGCCTCTGCGTCGACCGCCGCGTCACTCGCTGTGGTGGCGGAAGCCTCCGCTGCGCTCGCGGCGCTATCCGCATCCGAGACGGCCGCCTCGGCGTTACTTTCCGATGTGGAAGCCGCCGATGCCGAGTTCGCGGCGGCCGTTGATGACGTACCTGCCTGCGTGGCACTGGCAGCGGCTGCGCTCGCATAGTTCGATGCGCTCGTGGCCGACGCACCCGCTTGCGTGGCAGACAGCGCTGAATTTTGGGAAGCGATCTGACCCGCCAGATCCTGATCTTGCCAAGCACCATTCACATACTCACGAATGATCGGTGGATCATCCGACGTGTTCAGATACTCTGCGCCGGCGATCAGCGGATCGCCATTATTATCAGTGGTCGGGTCTTCGGTGAAGTCCCCCAGCCAGATCTGATTAAAAGACTGCAGCTGGCCGCTCAGTTGTGCAGCAGCCGCTTGTGCTGCGCTCAAAACGGTCTGTGCCTGTGCCAGCACGGTCTGTGCGTTTGTGGCAGCGGTGGTCGCGCTATCCTCGGATGCGGCGGCTGCGGAGGCTGCGTCGTTTGCCGTGCTCGCGCTGCTACTGGCGCTGGTTGCGGCTTGTGCCGACGTTGTCGCAGAAGACTCTGCGCTGCTTGCAGCCGTGCTGGCCGATTGCGCCGATGTGTCACTGGCTGTGGCGCTGCTTGCCGCTTCGGAGGCCGAGGAAGAAGCATCGCCCGCGCTCGTAGCGGCGGCGCTTGCTGCAGCATCCGCGTCGCTTGCGCTTTGACTGGATGCTGCGGTCTTTTCGTTGACCTCCTGTTCGGCTGCGATGACTCCAGCGAACTCGTCACCCAAGTCTTCAATCTGCGAAACCAGCCCCTGCAGTTGGGTGTTTAACTGGTCAGCGATGCCCATATCCTGAACCCCTATGAAAAATTCGTGCTGCGGTCATAAAATGCCGACCGAAGCCTTCAGAGGGGCATAAAACGACTACCCGATCCGAGGACCGAGTAGTCGCTAAATCACAGCAGGCCGAGTGCCTTCATGTCGAAGCAAAGGTTGGCCATCGAGTTCGGATCCATCCGCCAGCCAATGCGCATCCCTGCTGCAAAGAGGCTCGCCTCGCTACACCAGAACTTCGTTCGCGAGAGGATCGTGAAAGGACGGAAGACGAAGCCGAAGAGACCCAGATAGTCGTAGGCGTCCCCGCTTTTCTCGGTGAACCACGTCGTGGCCGTCGCGACATCGCCGGGGCCTTCCACGATGTCCCAGTCCGCGGCCGGCAAGGTCTGGCCCGTGACGATCTGCACACCGGTCCCCGGAAGCGATTGACCGATGGTGTAGGTGCCATCGCCGTTGTCGACCAGGATCGATGCCACGTGGCAGTAAGGGCCTTTGGTTTGCCAGCAGATCAGTCGATCGACGAGGCTCGTCTGGTTCTTCTTGAATGCGTACATCATGGCCATGTGATTTCCTCCACGGCTTGAATGGTGGTCGCGACAGCAATCATCGCTGCCAACACGGCGTTCTGCTTCATTGAACTCAAGATGGACGCCTTGCCATCGAGACCCACCTGGAACATCTGCTTGGCGCTGTGATCGCGCCACGCCCAGGTACCGGTCGCCACATCTGCACACCAGAACGGCGTGCTCCAGAGTTCCCACTGCGCCGTGCCGTCGAGCACAGGCGTATCCACGACGATGGGCCATGCAGGCTCACCGGCACTGGATGCTTCTCCTCCTACGGTTGCTTGGTAAAGCTGGCTATTAGCGACGACGTACTGCCCGATGGTCACCGTCATGCCCGCGACCCAGTCGCTGGCGAAGATGTCCCAGATCAGATGCGAGGATTCGATCGAGGACAGCATGTTGATCTGGTCGGTCGACTTCGCTGGATAGGTGTAGGCGGCACCCAATGCCGATGACGTGAAGCCCTGCAGGATCGATGTCGCACACGCATTCGAGACCGCGGCGACCTGATTGGCTTGCGCAATCTGCAGCGCGGTCGCACTCGAGATCGCTTCGATCGAATAGGGCGTCGTGGTGTAATTGATGATGTACTGGGAGGGGTCCTGATACTGCGCTTCGGTACAGACCACTGCGTTAGGTGGAATCGTCCCATCGGGTGACGCGCCGACGCCTCCCGTTCCCAGGAAGTAATAGGTGAGAGCCATGGTGGTCCTTAGCCCGGCAGATAGAAGAAGCACGCGGAAAGCGTGTTCGTCACCGTGTCGGTGGGAGCGGTTTGTGTGAGGGTGACGGTCACAGCGACGCCGGCGTCCACATTGCACTGGGCGTTGTAGTTGCCAAAGGCATAGCCCGAGACGTTCGAGAGTTCGGTGATAGGCGGATCGCAGCCGTCCGTTGCGATGGCGTAACTGAGCGAACCCGTCTCCGCACCCGAGGAGCCGCCTGTTGCCAACATCGTGAGTTTCCCCGCATAGGCTGGGGTGAAGCTGTACGTGACGGAGACCGTGGTGGACGCCGTCGTGTTCGTGACCAGATCCGACGCAATTGAAGCGAGGGGCGCTGCGCCCAAGTTGGTCAGTGCCGCCTTGGCATCGGCCACATCCTCCAGATTGTTGGAGGCCACCATCAGTCCGTTGATGATCGCGGCTTTCAGCGTCTGATAGGTCGTCGCATACAGCACTCCGTTACGACTCAGGGCAAAGATGTCGATGTCCTCCAGTGCACCCACCGCCGTTTCGAGGCCAGCAATCAGATCGTGCAAGGAGGTCGCGGCGTCGCCTGCGGTTGAGGCGGATTCTGCAGCGGCAGCTGCACTGGCAGCCGCTGCGGTGGCGCTCGTATTCGCGTTACTGGCGAACGTCTTCGCGTTGTTGACGGCGGTCTGGGCGTTGCCTGAATAGGTCGACGCTTGTGCCGCGTAGTATTTGGCGGAGTAGTCCGTGTTATTGACCAGGCCCGTGGCTTGGGCTGCCCATGACTGGGCGAGGGTGGCAGAGGCCGCTGCCGCCGTAGCGGACGCCGCGGCGTCCGTGCTCGCATCCGAGCTGGTGCCGTCGCTCATAATCGTTCCTGAGGAGTAGTTGGGTGGCGCTTCATAAAATGCCAACCACACAGCGACGGCATAAGGAGAGACCGGATGGCTCCGGTCTCTCAGACAGCAATCAGTGCAATGCCTTCGCCGCGGTCAGGATGTATCGCATGGCGGATCCCGCTTAGGTCGGCATGAAGTAATGGTCTTCCTCGTCTTCCGCGACGTAGGAGGGCACACGGGCAGGCGTCTCGCTCTCCGCATCGTCGATCGACGTCTCCATCCGGATACGCGGCGGGCCGTCGTGTTTGTCCGACTCGTCGTCAGCACTCGCTTCGAGCGGGGCGTCGTCTTCTGTCGGCGCCTGCAAGTTCCACGTCCCGTTCAGCGCGTTCAACAGTCGCTCCCGGTATTCACGGACGTCTTCTTCCGTGTAGACCTTGAAACGCCCATTGCGCGAGAACAGGTTCTCTTCAAAGCGCAGCACCGACTGACCGAGCCTATCGATGTCACTGCGCGGGGAGTACAGCACGCGCTCGCCGTTATCGTCCGTGTCGATGAGCAGCAGCTCGCCGGTTTCGTTCATCTTGTTGATTGTGGCAATGAAGCTCCCATCGGGTAGCTTGCAAAGTTGTTTGTAGTCGACGACTCTCATGTTTGATATTGGTCCGGATACAGATTGAGGTCTCACTCGCGATCGGCAAGAATGCCTTTCACGCGTGCGGTAAGGGCTTCCATCAGGGCGTAGGCGTACGTAGCGGGGTAGAGCTTTTCCATGAGTACGATCGGGTCAATCTGATCGCACAACACGCTGAAGACTTCTGCTACCGCACGAAAATGCACACGCTCGAGTTCGGCGGGGGAAAAGACAACGCCGGTCTGTGGTGCGAGGTGCTCGCGCACGGCGATGAACTTGTGGCGCAAGCGTGCTTCGATCTCGATCAGGTCTGTTTGATCGCGGAGGATGCGGGCGAAGGATTTCATTTCCACTTCTCCCCGAGCCGACCCCGATAAAGATCATTGGATGCACGCACGTCGACGCGCGGCATGTAGTGCCCCATCGCAAGCGGCTCGACCGGGTCCTGTGTGATCGTCAGGACCACGTCATGGCGTGTCGCGAACTTCGTGAGCTGTAGTCCCAGATGCTTGACCAGATGCTGGGCGTTCGCATGGCTGATACCACTCTCCGAGTGCAGTGCCTCGCCCATGGTGCTCGAGAGCACGGCAAGGGCGCTGTCGACGCTTAGCAGGGCGTCGATGAGCTGACTGCCGGCGTCTGAGGGTGTGATGGCGCTCATCTGCGGCAATCCCCGCTGGAGAGCTGACGACGGGCCAGAATGTAGATCACGGTGAGTTGATCCGGGTGGTAATCAAACTGACCTTGTTCGAGTACCTTGTGCACCGCTTGAATCTGATCCTGCGGCAACTCGAAGATCTTGCTTTGAGTGACTGGCACAGTCGGAATCAAGATCGCTTCATAGTCCGGCGCAATCTGCCTGGCGGCTTGTGCGAAACAGGATCCGCTCACGGCGCTGGCCAGGAGCGCGATCGCGAACGCTATTCGTAACGTGATGGAACGCATTGTGTATCCCCTAATACAAAAAAAAACCAGCCGACGAAGGCTGGTTTCCCCAGGAGGGTGGTGATCAGAATGAGCGCACGGGGCGCCCGTTTTTGAGTTCTTCTCGGATGGCCATCTGTGCGTGGCCACAATAATTACTGCCTCGGTGGTTACGAGGGTCTGCGATACGCGCGTCGTCTTTGGCAAGGCCAATGCCGTATCGCGTGTCGTAGGGGCTCGCCTCTACGAGGATGTAGGGATCGGTCTGCACGAGAAAGTCAGCCAATCCCGGATTCTGTCGATACTTCTCGCGATTCCCGATCGTGAGGATCTGATAGTTATAGCCATCCCACACGGGCTGATCAAAGTTCGCCACCTGTCGACCCAGTTGCTTGCAGGCCATCGGATGGTCTTCCCGCATGATGCGGTCTGCCATGATCAGGTCGCCAAAGAGCCGTGCCTTCGAGCACATGATGAATTTCTCCATGTGGTTAAAGAGCAGGCCCTTGTAGTAAAACTCGCAGCGATACCAGTGGCTCAGGATGTCGCTATCGTTGAAGAAGGCTAGGTAGTCACCGTGCCGTTGCATGTTTCTCTCTGTTCCGTTGCGTGGATGACGGTGTCATCCACTGCGTTGGGCAGCATCTTCACCAGCTTGTCGAGCTGCTGCTTGACGCCCTTGACGATGGCCTGGCGGGTGAACTCGTTGAAGTCAGCCAGCGAAGCCGACACGACATGCGCACCCATCTGTTTCAGGAGGATTCGGCTGCGTTGTGGATACGCACCCTTGGTGTTCTTGAAGACCCAGACGTAGCCACCGCCCAGCTGCACGATGATCTCGCTGTAGTCCGTGTCCACGACCAGCAGGGGAACCTTGCCCTTAGGCAGGTCCGCCTCGTTATCGAAGACGTGATGTACGACGCTTGTGATGTCTTCGACGGCCGCGTCCAGATCAAGCGGGGTCAGACTGAAGCCCATGCTTTCGAGCAGAGGCGCGGCTTCCGCGCGTAGCACGGTGACCAGGTTGTCGAACGTATAGGTCATGTCGGCGTACGCCCACTGATCTTCGCCCGGGTGGTAGAAGTAAAGGCCAGCACCGTGTCCGCCGATGATGGCGTGTGCCTTGACACCGTCCTCGCTGAGTTCCCGGCTCAGGATCAGCAATAGCTGCGGGACCACCGGACGCCTGTCCATGTAGAAGCCCGACGCAAGCGTCATGAGGTCCGTATCACCCGTGATGTCAGGCGCAATCGTGCTGTCGAGCACGGAGCCCGTAACTAATCCGACGAGCGGTGCGAGCAACTCCTGCAGTGCCTGCAGTTTTTCCGCGTCCTGCGTCGGGGCGAAGTGGAAGCACGACTGGATCGCTTCCAGGCGCTGATTCGCCAGCTCCTCGAATTGATCGCTGAAGGTAAAGCGCATGGCTTGGATTGCCTCCGAGAGCTTGCGCGCTACCGGTCCCTTTGCCTCGAAGAGAGGCATGCCCGCGCCGTTACGTGCGCGCAGCTTGACCATGTTGTCGTGCAGCTGTCGGTGCAGGCTCTGCAAAAGCACCTTTCGCTCCGGGTGCAGCTCGGCCAACTGGTAAGCGATGGAAGCCGTGCTGATCGCCAACGACTCCACCTCGTCGAGCAGCGTGTGCGACTTCAGTGCCGCGAATACTGCTTTGTCTTGATCACTCATTCCCGTTCCTTTTTGTGTTTCGACTCACCACATGTCTTCGCTGAACAGCACGTCTTTCGGATTTGTCTTTTCCCGGATCTGGCCGGCGGCACTCGCGATGAGAAACGCCGTCTTGCGATCGACATACCGACCGTGGCTGGTGATGAACCCCTGTTTGCTGGTCGTGGTCAACCCGGCGCGAGCGTAGGCGCTCATGTAGCGCACACAGTGGTGATGTCGCCCCGGTGCACTCACGGCATGGATCACGCCGTCCGGGTGCATGATCGCGGCCATGGCAATGCGCTCTTTCTGTGGACCCGTACGGCGCATGAAGTCGTGCAGGTTCGCGTATCGGAATGCTGCTCCATATTGAAATGGACGGCCGGAGTAAAAAGACAGCTTGGGCTCCGCCTGCATGCGATCTTCAAGTAACTGCACCCCCACTTTCACGAGCGTCAACGTAAAGCGGTTCGGCTGCTTGCGGGAGTTACGGCGCCAGCGAAATCCCATCCGGGTGACACACCAGACCCAGACACTGGTAAAGACCAGCCCGATGTACCACTCAATTGCCACGTCCATTACTGCGCCCCGTTGTTGTTCGAATTCATGGTCTGCTCTCGTTGTTATCGTGGAAGCACATACAGCCCTGCAGACGCCTTCCCGTGCAGGCGAAGGCGCGTGGTACTTCAGTCCAGAATGAAGACGGCCCAGAAGGCCCAGATGACCTTGCAGACGATGTGGATCGTCTGGTCAGCGTTGATCGAGAGTTTCTCGTTGCACTTCAGGCGATCGGTGAGGGCGTGGAGGATCCCTTCGACGACACCCAGGCCAACATGACCCGTGAAGAAGGCGACGAAACCAGCATGAATCCATGCGTGACCAGGCAGCACCCACTTCCAGAACATTTTGCCGACCGGCGTGTTGTGATTCTTCGCGATTGCGACGAAGTCGCCTTGCCACGGGTAGTCGGCGACGAAGTGCCCCCAGACCAGCCAGAAGAGCATCGCCCAGAAGCCGAGATGGAAGTTAAACAGCATCGCTTGCCTCCGGGTTCTCGAAGGCATCGGCCGCATCCACGAGGTACGGGTTCCTGCACCGGACGTCAATTTCGCTCAAGAGCTTCTGCGCGACGCTCAAGTCTTCCAGATAGGTGACCTTGCCACCCCAGGTCACGCACAGCGGTCCTGCTTCCACCACGCCACCAAATTGACGCTGCGCGATGTCCGTTTCCATTAGGGCCGGATACATGCGTTCGCAATGCCATGCGTCGAGCACCAGTCGGTGTGTCGCATCCGGCTCGATCAACATAAAGTCCACCGTCGTCGAGGAGTTGATCCCCGCTGTCTTGATACGACGACCCCATGTCTCGAAGGCCTTGCCGATAGCGCGGCCGTACATCTCGTTGAAACGCATCTCGATTGAGGAGCGGTTCTCGCGGTATTCGACCTTTGAATCGCCCTCCAGGGAGAAGCCGCGTGCTGCGCCCGTGATTTCCATCGGATGCAGCTCCAATACACTACGCACCAGTTGATCCGTGATCCCCGGAATGCCGTTGGGCGTATGCATCACGACGAGGATCAGGTTGCGCGGCACATATTTCTGGTTCGACACCCAGGCCAATATGGACGGCGTGCGTGCCATCAACTCCTTGACGATATGGCGGAAGACAAAGCCACCCGGGTCGTCTACGGCATCCATCATCACAGCGGCATCTTCCGCAGTGACGGCGGCACCGCTCTTGATGGCCGCCATCCGTTCCGCGAAGGCCATCATCGAGCGCAATGACGCGGCGATCTTGGGGTCCGCGGTTTGTAGGACAGCCTCGATCTCCTCGCTGAGGGACGTTGCCTCAGCTACTGCATCGGTGCTCGGCTCCGGTGTCGGAATCGATTCAGCCGGCAAACGCTCCGACGGGACTGTGGCGATCTCCTGCGCGACGAACCCGATAGGCGCGGCGTCATTGGGCTCAGCAGGGCCAGAATGGTCAGCGAGGACCTCCTCGATGGTGGCTTCCGGGTTAGGGTCGGCCTCGTCGAGCACCACGCGGATTTCCGTGCGGGCAACGGGTTGCGACAGTACGTCTTTCAGTTCGTCCGCGGGCGTGGACTTGCCGTTATTGCGACGCCGTACATCGACGGCTGGCGCTTGCTTTTGCTTGCTCATGTTCTTTCAAGGGTCTGGTAAGTGGGGACTTCCTCCATGCGATTGCGAGACGCTGTAATTCCTTACCGTGGGCTGCATTGGCTAAAAAGCAGACGGCATAAAAGCAAATGCCCACCGAAGGGTGAGCATTTACGGGAGTCATCGAGTAAGGTCGAAGAGCATTCGACCAAAGATCGAGGCACTGACCGGTGGCGGAAGCGCCGGTGTTTTCTTCGGTGGTGGTGGAACGATGAGGGGCGGCGGTACGATGATCAGTTCCGGCTTTTTGACCTTCGGGATCTTCGGCGCGGCCTTTGGCTTCGGTATCCGTACTGGCTTCGGGATCTTCGGGGGTTTCGGTGGCCTGACCTTCTTGACGTACGTCGCACTGATCCGCTCTGAGGGATGGACCTTCACGCTGGGAAGCTCGACCACCATGCCTTCCTGACGGAGCGTCATGACCGTGTGAAGGAACGCATCTGCCTTACGTAACTTCTCGAGCCTACGTGCACGGCGCGCCTCTCCATCCCGCTTTTCAAGATATCGATGTTTCGCATCCAAGGCCGCACAGGCAATCACGGGCTTGGGCGCGTCGCGCTTTGCTCCCACGACATACACCTTCATCAGCGCACCACCCGACCCTCGCTTCGGCAGCCATCGTGAGATGTGAACGAGTCGCTCTTCGGTGGGCGGCACCAGCAGCCCGATCAAGGCATTGCTGATGGTCTTCGGATTGATCCTCGGAAGCGCAGCCACAAGCTCTTTCTCCGTCAGCCCCTGTCGCCTGCCCTTGAGTGCGATGACGATCTGTACATAAGCGGGGACAGGCGGACCATCCCAGTAGAGATTGCTGAGCTGGCAGTTTTGCCGATCGCCATCCCGATAACAGACGAGGTAACCTTCCGGCGCGGGTCCGAGGAAGGCAGTCGCTACCAGATGGCCGACAAACACCGTCGTGCGCTGGCCTCTACGATGGAGCACCACCTGCGACTTGCTCGAAGGGGTCAGCATATTGCCGGCCTTCGGATAGTGGTGTAGCGTCCCCGTCCTCGGGTCGGGAAGCACGACGGTCATCGCTAACCGCCTGACCTGTCCGAGATCCGATACCTGGTAGAGCCCCTCGTAGCCAGAGACGTCGTTCCACGTCTCTGTCACATCAGACCGCCATGCTGGGCGACTTCAGCATCGGACCGTGCTTGTAGTCGATCAGCGAGAAGTCTGTCGGTGCGATGCGATCCAACCACCTGACCGCCTCCTCGGTCGCAAGCTTCTTAATCTCATCGTAGTCTGCATCCGTCTCGTTCTTGTTCACCCCGGAGTGGTGGTAGAACAGATTGTCCCAATCGCACGGCGCTGTAATCATCAACTTGGGAAGCGGGTGCTCCGGCAAGGCCAGATACTCGTCCACGAAGTCCAGTTGATTCTTGTAAATATGGGCATCGTTGGACACGATCGTGAGCCACGTCGCGGTGTAACCCGTAAGTTTCGCCACCAGTTCCAGCAGCAGGCCGGCTTCAACACAGTTACTCGGAAAACCCAATGGCATGTCGTTGCTGCGAATGGTCAATGCGAGTCCGAGTTCCTTCGTCTTCGAATTCGGGAGGAACTGATAGAGAAGATGACATGCGGGTAGCGTAATTTCGTCCATCACCGCAGGGTTCCACGCGTGGAATAGAATTCGGCGGCTATCCGGGTTGTTGATGATCGTACGCACGCAGTCGCCGAGTTGGTCGATCACCTTGAACCAGATGTAGTCGTCGTTACCATGCGCGATTTCGGTAATCTCGGCGATACAAGTCCAACCTGCTCGATGGATGGCGTCTTCTGCTGCCCTGTGTGCTTCCGGGCTGCTGAAGTCGCTCGCTTTCAGGTGTTTGAACGCCGGCCATTTGCGCCACTGAGCACCGTACACCGGCCCAAGATCATCCTCCCCCTTTCGGAAGGGGTTCTTTAGCCACAGATTCGGAAGCACGCCTTCTTCGTTCGCGTTGCCGTTCCAGTAGTTGCAACCGACTGCCCGAAAGTCAGCTGCGCTCGTATAGCCGCGTAGGAAGCCACACAGCTCACCAGCGGCCGACTTGAAGGGCGCTTGGCGGCTTGTCAAGATGGGGAAGCCCGTGCGCATGTCGTGACGGAAGACAGCCGGATAGGGAAGCGCAATACTTGATATCCCAGTCCTATTATCTTTCCACGTTCCCAGTTCGAGACTGTCCCGCAACGTTTGTTTGTATTGCCGCATGTTGTTTTCCTTAATGCGTGATGAAGTCCCACGTGATAAAGCGATAGAGTTGCTTCTCTACCGCTCCGTCACGATGAGTGTCAGTGCTAAAAGCCCGGGCGCCGAAGTACCAATTGAGCTGACTCGTGGGATCTTCCAGCACCTCTCTGAGGGTGTCACCGAACGGTCCCCATGGCCTAATCTTCGCCATGAGGTGGATGGGAGGATTCGTGATGGCCTCGATGCCGACCTCCAGACCCAGATCGACAAACATCGCGCACACGCGCTCTTCTTCAATGGTCGCGTAGCGGCGAACAAGGTCGTCGTGAGACTGGCCAGGTGTCTTCTGTGGGAATCCATACTCGCATCGCAGCATGCCATGTTTGACCCGTTCCTTTAGATCTGGCAGCAGCGCGCGAACCGTCTGCGTGCCGTAGACCACGCCGGTCCGATTCGGCTGATCCAGCTTACCTAGCGAGACGCTAATCAATCCCGTTTTCTCGTCGTATCGCATGAGTCAAGCTCCTTGGTTGGACGGAAAGCTATCCACGGTCGCAAACGACAGTGTTATTTCATAGCCCGCCCACACATCGCCTCTCGTGTCGAGAATCAGTGAATCAGCGGACCATTCCAGTTGCACCGTCATGCTTGCCTTGGAGGCAATTGCTGAAGCAGCAAGGAGGTGCACTTCCACGATCACGGTGCCAGGAGGTTCGTCATTCTTCTGCTGGACAATCCACGCTTCGTTCTGCGCCAGGCGGATGCCGGCTCTGTTAGCCAGACCAACGACTGCGACGGACACTTTCTTGCTTCCGTTCTCGCGAACGAATGCTGCGTCGAGGTAGGTACGAATGTCGCGGATGCCCAAGTGTGTGCAGCCGTCGAGTTTGAACTTCTGAGTCGTCATGGATACGGGGACGATCGGAATGACCGCTTCGACCATCCCGTACTTGTCGCGTGAGTAGCTAAGGAACTGCTCAACCTGCGTCTTCTTCGCTGCGATGGCGACAGGGTTCGGCACGTACTCGAAGTCGGATTCTTCTTCGAGCATTTCCACGACTGCTTGTAGATCGTCGAGTTCAGCGCAGATTCGTTGGGCGTTAGTGAGGGTCTTGCCTGGCTCGATCGTGGAGAGACCAAACTGCGCCGCCTTCATCGCTTCTTTGCCAGCTTCGTTGCCTTCCTCAGCGATCTTCAGGAGGAGGTACTGCAGCTTCGACATCATGTCTCTTCATCCTTGGGCTTTGCTTCACGGCGATCGATCTCAGCGATCGCGCGTTGCGCGTGTTTGATGATGTTTTCCATGCGCGCGCGGAAGGCGAGTGGGTTGTGCCAGAGCGCAATGTGAAGCTCACAATCCTTGTTGGCTTGCCAGATCTCTTCCCGGATCGGATCGGTGAATTCCCCGAGCGCTCGCTTCTTGCCGTCCTCTTCGACATGGAGGAGGTCCTCCTGAATCGGTGCAAGGTGCATTAGCGCCCCGAACTCCTGGGGCTGCAGCCAGCGCACACAGGACATCTCCACGATCGCCCGATGACCATCCCGCTGCTGAACGACGAAGCCGCTGAGCGCCGTTCCCTCTTTCGAGATCAGCTGGGTCGTCTTCAACTTCGTAAGGCGGTCTACTTCCCCGATCGCCTCGGCCAACGGTGTCAGTTTCACTTCCATCAGCGCTTTCTCCGAAGCATCATGCGTTTGTTGATTGAGACCCGACGCGCGGGTTCAGGCGGATCATCATCGCAGCGGCGGTAGCGCCACTTCGGTCCGGGCTTCTGCCATGCGCGCACAAGCGGGCGATCCTTCGTGCATCGATACTGGCCATCGAAGAAATAGAAAGCCCGGAAGTCGACCATGAAGACGTTCATCCTGACGTACTGGCGATCAGTCATCCCGTTCTCACGCACTGGCCCGAAGCTTCCGATCCAGGTCGCGCGATCGTTGATAGCCACAAATTGGCTGAACGGCAGACGCAGTCCCATGCAGATGCGCAGACCGTCCGTCTTGCGCTTGCGCCGCTTATAGGCCGACTTAAAGCGCAGATATCGGTAGACTTGTAAGTCAGTGACCATGCATTACCTCCCAACCAGCGACAGATGACCACGCACCCGCCGCTGCGACTGAGCGGTGAGGTAACGGGCAACTTCATCGCCATCCTCGTAGCGAGTGAAATAGAACGCGTCCGGTTGCGCTCCGGCACCCGCCACGATCTCGAGTGTTGTGGCGCGCACCTCAGGTTCCAACACCAAGACATCCGGATCGCTCGTCGGGAAGGCGAAGGCAATGTGACTGCAATCGCCCTCGGAGCGCCACGAGTAGACAAATCCGCGCAGAGCGTGCACATCACTGCGGCCCGGTGCGGAGATCAAATGAAAGAACATCGCCTGGGGCAGCTCGGGTTGAGCGTATTCGTTGCGCTTGCCACCTTGCTTCTCGATCGCGAGGTAAAACTGCTTGATGAGCTTGCTGTAGTACGAGTCGGGATCTGCTAGCAGTCGCTCGATCAGCTCCGCCTTGATGATGAGTTTCATCCTCTCTCCGTATCTGGTATCAATTGGCCGGTCTTGCACGACCGAATTTCAGGGCGTCCTTGTAAGGGATCACTTCGACATGACCGCTCTGGCGCGGCACAGCCATCGCCCCATCGGTCTGCCGGGAAAACTGCGTCGCGAGATGCTCTTCACAAACCCAGTCGACACCATTGGCACCGACCGACAGGAATTCGCTCACGTTCTTTTTGCGAACCACCCAGTTCCTGCAGGTGCGCTCGATGGGCCAGTTCTTGGTGATCTCGTTGATGAATATCTTCGCCGCCTCATTCAACTTGTCGGGCTGATGAATCTCCGCACGGCCGTCGAAGTTGAACGTGACGAACGGACCACTGCCGTCCTGACCACCGATCGATAGACCGTAGCTCATCGATGCCGGCGCAACGCTGATAGATGCGCCCGCTGCACCTTCGAGAATGCTCCCTGTGATCTCACTCATTTCTCTGCTCCGCCGCTTGCTTTGCTTCCCGTTCAAGGCGATAGAGCATGCCGTCCATGAAGACCCGTGAATTGCGACCGTGCTCGCGAGTGACTTCCTCATACGCGGCAGTCTCAGCAAAAGCGACTGCCTTCCGCGGGTCTGGCAAGGGGCCATCGAAGGCAAACAGATGCAGCAGCATCCAGCTAAAGAACCGGTTACGCGCCCATTCCTCGACTTCAGCCTTCACTGCATCCGGCGTCTGCATGCCATTGATCTTGACCGGGGATCCGAAGCGTTCAAAGCGATCGTCGATCTCCTGGAAGCCGTCAAAAACGCGCTGCTTGAATTCGAGCTGGGCTTCATCGAAATGGTCCGTCTTTCGACGCAGTTTCAGGCGGGCGATGCTTTCTTCCAGCGTCACGTCGAAATACAATACGAAGTCCGGCTCAAAATCACCAAGCACCAAACGGTTCAGTGCCCAGAACTCGTCTTTGAGGTTGCGTCCACAGCCTTGATAGGCATAGGTGCTTAACGCAAACCGGTCACACAGCACAACCTTTCCTGCGGCGAGTGCTGGTCGAATCGTCATCGCCATGTGTTGCGCGCGCGCGGCGGAGAAGGTCAGCAGTTCGGCCATGGGATCCATCGGTGCTGCCAGTGCGATCTCGCGCAGCTTCTCGGCGGTCGCTTCGCCACCCGGCTCACGCGTCACGACGACGTCGTAACCCATCTCCCTGACGATGGCCTCGAGGTGTTTGATATTCGTGGTCTTGCCACATCCGTCTACTCCTTCGAGCACGATCAACGCGCCCGGATATCCTTTCTTCATGGTCTCTCTCATGTGCGTTTAGCGATGCCACTTGCACCGCTCCAAATGAATCCTCCCCGGGGTAAAAATTGATAAGCGGCATATGGCCACGGGCACCTGGCCCGTGGCGGCAGCAGCGGGACGTGACTCAGGCGGCGACCAATTCCGGACTGGCCATCCGAGATGCGCGCAAGGCGATGGCGATAGCGGAGACGTCTTGCGTGACGCGGCGCTTCACGTGATACTTGGTGATGTGGATGCGGACCTTCGACACCCGATCAAACAGCGCAGGGAACTGGGCCTTCACGAGTTCGATGGCAACGATCTCTTCCGTGCACCCCGGCGAGAGCATGAAAGACGTCGAACGCGAGAAGAACTTCCCTTGCTCGACCACCTTGTCGTCGCTAAAGCGCACGATACTGAACAGCCCCCGCGTATCGATCGCGCTGATTTCAAAGTCGATGGATTGCTCGACATCGATGGCAGGCACACCCGTGCCGTTATTCAGCAGCTTCTTGTTGGACAAGGCTGCTACGATGGCCTGCTTGACTCCCGGAACATTCATGGTTCGTTGGTCTTTGAGTAGAGTAATGGAGAGGTACATCGGATTGGTACCGCCGCCGATGCATAAAATTCGCACCGACAGCGCGTCACGTCTGCTGCCTTACGCCTGCACGTCGCCGTTCAGGATCTGCGCGTTGCGCTCCGCTGCATCCTGCAACTGCTGGTGCTGCGAGGCGGCGGTTTCCTGCAATGCCGAGATCTGGCGCGCCTGTTCAACGACCTGCGCACGGTGCTGTTCGAGGTAGGCGGCCTTTTCTTCGTCCGTCATCGCCTGAATACGTGCGATTTCCTCGAGCGACGCCTGCGCCTTCAAGAGATTTTCGTGGGCTTTCGCCAGCGCTTCGCCGTGAAAACGCGCGACGATACGGGACCACGGTTCGAAGAATTTCTCATCGGCTGCGATCGCCGCAAAGGTCATCAGCGGACCATCCAGATGACCCTTCTCGCGCTTGGTAACACGGATGCCCGGCGGAACGTGAACGATCGAGACGACCGCCAAATGGACCCGACCCACTTCATCACCCGTGTCGTAGATGAATCCTAGTTCGTGACGATTGCCGTTGAGCACCACATGCGCGTCGACTTCATTGCCATCGCGGTCGAGGAAGCGGACTTCTTCATTGGTTTCGCGCTCGACGTTGTTTTCGATTGTCTGGCGAAGATCGATATCGTTCTGCTCGCTCCAGGCGATATCTTCCAGCTCAGGATGTCCGCCCCAGCCGAGACTTTGCTTCCCGTCGAGCCGCTCCTCGCCCTCACCCTTCACGCGAAAGTAGGTCGGCACCTCAATCGAACCGTCATCTCGCAGATGTGCGAAAACGGTGTAGGGCAGGATCTGCAGGTGGGCCGGATTCTTCTCCAGCCCCTGGCGTTGACGCACGAGCAGATGGCGGTTGACAATCGCACTGTTCGGACGCTGGTCCCCGGTGTCGTACAGATGCTCCTTGCCGCCATCGAGCAACGTCCAGAGCGGGAAGGGCACCAGCTCGGATTCCTTCTCGACGATCTTGGCCGCGTAGGCTGTGTCGATGGCCAGGATGAATTCCGGATACTTGATGTGCGGGCTGGTCGGTTGTTGTGAGGTACTCATTGTCTTTACCTTGTTGGAAGTTTGTTGGGACATGTCGCCGGAGCGACACGTCATTCGTTACTGCTGGTCAGTGGGTGGACGCGCATCGAATCCCGAGAGCGCACTCTGGTCAACGAAGCTGGCCAAGCGTGAGGACGGTTCCGGCTTATGACGGCGACGATCGAAGAACACCTTGACCGCCACGCCACCCAGACCGAGGACCATCACAATGGCTGCGATCACGAGTCCGATGTAACCCTGGAAGTAATCGAACATCGCTGTCATGCAGGCCCCACGGGCGTGAAGCCGTCGAGCGACGTGTTGTCCACGTAGTTCGCAAGCGTGCGTTCACGGATGACCTCGGCCTCGATGGCGAGCTGGGCTTCCAGTTCGAGGATGTGTGCAACGAGGAGGTCGATCGTGACTTCGTTGTAGAGGTTCTGCTCGTCGCGCCGCTCATTGCGCCAGCTCAGCATGTGTGTGCCAGGGCCCGGGCGCGTGCCTTGGGGCAATTGACGCGTGCCCGTACGACGCAGGAATGCCGTCGGCTCAATACCAAACTGCTGGAGCAACTCTTTACGCTTGAGCTGGTCGAGAATCTTCTTGCTCGTGTCGGTCATGGGGAGTTCCTTCGATGCGAAAGGGGTAGAGGGAATGCAAGGTCACGTGGTCCTGCACAAAATTCGCCGTCTTTCACGCTAAAACAAACGGGAAACAAAAGCCCTTCGTAGGAGTGATATAGGTCCAAACCTGCTTTCAATCTTTGACGACTCACGCAGAACCAAAAAAAAAAGAGAAGGCCCGAATCGGGTGGCTTCTCTTCTTGGTCCCGCTACCCGAAGGCGCAGGAGTCAGTGCACGGCCCCGGCGGTTTCGTAGACGTTCACTTGTTTGCCGAGGCGCACCTCAATTGCTTCGGGCAGGAAGCCCAGGCACTTGAACTGCTCGTACATATCCGAGATCACATTCAGTGTCGGACGCTTCAGGATGTTCGGACGGTCCACCGTGAAGTGGACAATCTCAACCGCCCCGCCGGGGCGCTTCACCGTAATCGACCCGTGGCTCTTTTTCGGGTCCATGTCCGGGCAGATACCCACGTGCACGTCGCGATTGATAAAGCCGCCAGAAGAAAGCATGTCAAGCATTTTGAATTCCCGATGTATGTTTAGTTATGCTGATATTGCCGGATGCGAGGGGAGGCATCCGGTGGAGGTACTACGGGTACTGCGAGTGATTCAGTGCGTCGCCGATTGCTGACGGTTCGGATCCAGACGCGGGAAGCGCAAGGAAACCGTGCCGACTCCCGCCGGTGCGTCGACGAACTTCACGGCGTCTTCGAGGACTGCGGTGACCTGACCCATAATCACCTTGTGCTCACGACCGACTGCACGGCCGTTGGTCACAACCTGTTCGATCTGGCTGGCCACTTCGTCCTGCTTCTCGACCGGCAGTTCGCCCAGGCGATCTTCGTAGTTCGCACGCAACGAGGTGATCTGCGCGTTCGCTGCCGAGTAACGCACGTCGTCGGGCGTTGCACCAGCGGCGGCTGCCGACGCACTATCTATCAGGTCACGACGCAGGTAGGCTGGGACGTCGTAGTTTGATGCCACCATCGACGTAGCCAGTGCGGCGTCCGTCATGTCGCGGCCTGCCACGGCCTGCTCGTTCAACACTGCATGGCGCTCGGGATGCATACCGAGGTCAGCGATCGCACGATCTTGTCCCTGCATTGCCGCGAACGCACTGGTGCGTGCCGGCGACGCATTGGCGACATCAGCCGACGCCATGGGCTTGATCGCGCCGTAGGAATCGAGTCGATGCGGGATGTAGCCCTGTGCCTTGGCCGCTTCCCAGAGATCGACGATCAGACGCTGGTCGAGGACCGGTGCCTTCGAATAGTTCGGGAAGGCAAACGCCACCGGCGCTTCCTTGATACCCAGCTGGCGATTGGTGACAACCAGGTAGCCATGCACCGTGTGTAGGAAGGCTTCCTTGTGGAAACGCACATCGATTTCGTTCAGGGAGGTACGCTTGACTTCTTCGGCTTGGCCAAAGATACGTTCGATGATGCCCATGTTTGTATTCCTTCTTTGTGTTCAGTTGTAAGAGAGAGGCGCCTGTTCAGGCGCTTCGTCGCAGTGCCATCCGGCGGGTTGATGCAGTACGAGGGCACGCAAGCGATAGCCACAGTCCGCCACTTCTTTGGCTATCACTCGCATCACTTCCTCGTTGGGGCTATCGAGGTACTCGGGACGATTCGCCCGGAACTCGATTTCCAGCTCTCGCTCCTCCGAGGGCGAGTAGACCGTAAGCGTGCCGTGCGACACGTAACGTGAGTCACGCTCCAGTAACTCGATGTTCAAAGGCGCTGTTTTCAGATCAGCGATGCGTTTTCTACTAGCGCGCAATACGCGCAACAGCCGGGCGGACATGGTGGGGTTTTGGAAGACGGGGTGGATCAAGCAGCAGCATTCGCTGCAGCACGAGCGGCATCTTGGGCGGCTTCACGCACGTGTTGCGAGACAGCCAGACCGACGACGATGCCAAGCGAGAAGATCAGGAGCGATTTCATCTCATAGGTTCCTGTAGATGGGTAAAAAAAGGATCGGCATATGGGCGCACTCGGGAGTCACCCTGAGTGCGCGCGAGCCTTAGGCCGTCGGTGCCACTGCTTCAGCAGCGTTCTTCAGATCCTTCTCCATCTTTTCCAGCCCCGCTTCCACTTTGCTCTTCAGCTTGCGGTCTTGCAGGTACTCGTAGCCCTTCACCCCGCCGTAGATCACGCCGGCAGTCAGTGCGGCAGCGCCGAGACCGATCGCACCGGCCTTCAGGTTGTCTTCGCTGATCAGCGGCTTCTTCGTCGCGTCCTGGATGACGTCGTTGATTTCAGCGTCTTGAGCGGCGTCGAGGGCAAACTTCATCAGATTCTTGAACATGGTTACAGCTCCTATTAACGTTTAGA
This sequence comes from Paraburkholderia sp. BCC1886, assembly GCF_900996245.1. Taxonomy (GTDB): domain Bacteria; phylum Pseudomonadota; class Gammaproteobacteria; order Burkholderiales; family Burkholderiaceae; genus Paraburkholderia. The sequence continues at coordinate 20,192 of NZ_CAAJGK010000011.1, forward strand.
GGTATTGGAACCAATCCATTACTGGTCTTGATTCACTGGCGTCATATAGGTCCATAATTTTCTAGAATCGCGATTTCACGGCATAGGAGCCAGTGCGGAGCTCCGCACTGGCTTTTATTACGTGGTCCAGGTGAGGTTCACTGAAACGGTGCTTGGAAGATAGACAAGCGAGGGGGTCGAGCTGGTCGAGACGGCGACTGTGGCTTGTGCGTTGGTAATCGGCGTCTGCACGATCAGCTCGCTTGCAATGAGTCCCAGTTGGCTCGCGATGGCTGTCAGCACCTCGACATCGGTCGCGTTGTTCGGAACGCTCACAGCGGCTGGATTCGCGCCGAGGAGGGCGGCAAGGGTCTGACGCTCGTAGATGATGGTCTGGTTCACGCCATCTTCCGTCAGGTCTTCCACGTCCGGGCGCAGGAACACCACGACACTCGTGTTGCTGTTCTCGCCGTCGACGTTGCGTCCATGAACGGTGCCAGCGGCACCCGGCTCATACACCCAGGGCGTCGTCACGCCGAGATCATCCTTCGAGACAGGACAACCTAATGCGGGATCGGTGACCAGAGCGAGAATGTTGTCGGTGGCGCTTAATGCGGGATTGATATCCACGTCAGAGTTTCTCCAGATTGACGGCATAAAAAAGAGACCCGAGCTGCCCCGGGCCTCTTTTCGTATCAGACTGACCACGGACCCGAAGGTCCGTGTAACAGCTTAGGAACCGCTCACTTGCGTGCCGTCCGTTGCTGCGCCGTCCGAAGCTTGGCCATCAGCAGCCGGAGCCGTCGACGAACCATCGGAAGCAGCGCCGTCCGAACCGTCAGCCGCAGGCGCGACTGCCGGCGTCACGACGTCGAAGCCATCCAGCACCGTGCTATCGACCAGCGAAGCCAGCGTCACCGGCGCGGGCGCCGGCGTTTGCCACGTCAGCGAGACCGAGATCGGGCCAGCCAGGTACAGCGGCGTACCAGCAGCGGCGTCCACCACAGCCACCGAACCACCGGCGACAGCGTCGGCTTCGTTCGTGAGCGACAGCTCGCTTGCGATCAGACCGTACGCAGCAGCAACAGCGGCCAAGATGTCCGACGCAGCGGCGCCCGTTTCCAGCGTGACGGCAAATGCGGACTGACCCGTTGCGTCGCCGAACGACAGCTGGCTGTAGGTGAAGTCGACCGCGTCGTCGTAACCAGCGACCGAAACGTTGGCAACGGCATTTTTGCCATTTGCGTCGACGGCTTGTGCCGTGACCGAATTCAGCGTCAGTTGCGACTCGTCCGTTGCCGGGAAGCGCGGGTTCGAAGCCAAGATCAGTGCCAACACGTTACCGAGTGCGGTCAACTGGGAATTGATTTGCATGGTATTTCCTTGTGAATGCCAAGAGGGGAAAAAGGCGATGAACCATCGACCAGCGATGTCTTCTGGCTCATACGATTGACCCGCAGTTAGAAATTACCCAACGAGGCTGCCGACCGAGACCCAGCGATCGATGTCGGGATCGGTACAGGTCCAGATGACGCCGTCGATCATGCGGCGCTCGCCTTTCTTCGGCGGGGGTTGGGTTGGCTGGGGTGCAGTACAGACCTTGCAACTGAAGCGATACTTGTGGCCGGTGAACTGCGCCGTGCACCGAAAGCAGTGGTGCAGGTACATGCCGTTTTCCTGCTGGTGGTCCTCCGGGTAGTCGTGGCCCGGATTACCAAAGGCAGCAGCAAGGACGTTCTCGAACTTGCCCATGGTCCTCCTCAGTTCGTCACGGTGATGTCAACGGAGCCCGTCCAGAGCAGGGCCCGACCCGCCATCTGCAGCGTCACCGTGGCCGAGCCGCCTGCCGCAATCGCGGGAAGCGTGACGTTCTCGATGTCATGTCGAGAGAGACACTGCCCCCAGGCTTCGTTGATCTGTGCGAGGAGGCCGGAGAGTTTGGTCGCTGCCCCTTTGGCGAAGCTCGTCTGACGGCTGCCCGGGACGGAACTGATCGGATTACGGTTGTAGCGCAGGTACATCGATCCACTACATGCAGTCGCGCCAGGGCGCGCCGAAGCGAGACAGATGGTGTTCATTCCGCTCGCGTCCGTATCAGGTAAGGTCGCCGGTTGCGTGAACGCGACCTGATCCGGCGTGACCCCCTGCCCGTTATCGAAATTGCACTGTGCGAGCAACACACTCGCCGGCGGCTGGGTGTAGTCCAGTGTGGCGGTGCCCATCACTCACCTCAGCTCGCCACAACCGGCCGGGTGAAGACCAGTCCGGTGGACGGCGTGGTCAGGACCGAGGCGATCGTCTTGTAGGTAGTCGTGAGCGTCAGGATGACGTCGCCCTTGTAGATGAACGACATCGGCGCCGCGGTCAGGATGAAGTTCACCGGGACGCCCGGACCGGTGGGCTGGGGCAGCTTCAAGTCGTTGAAGTCACCCGGGGCGGCCTTGATGTTGTTCGCAGGATCTGCAAGCACAGGGGCTGCGAGATTGATGGTGGCCGATTCGTTTATGGTGGCAATCAGGTCGGACAGCTGCACGGCCGAGCCTTTGTCGAAGCTCGTCGTCGCCCCCTCGAAGACCGACGCCAGGTCGATCTTGTTGTACTTGTAGATGAACGACTCGAAGAAACCTTCGCCCTGGATCGGATCGATTCGGATCAGCGTGTCGTAGCCGTCCGCGACGGCGTCCGGGTTGGGTATCGGGTACGTGAAGACGCAGTTCGCGGCGCTCAATCCGCAGTCGGGATTGTCGTTCAGAATCTGCGCGAGCAGGATCGTCTGGCCCGTCTGTGTGAAGTCCAGTGCGGTGGTCATGGTGTTGCTCCAGTTACGGTGTAGAGTTCGCTGCGGTCGGGGTGACCTGCGGCTGGATAAAGATGTTCAACACCGTCGAGGTGTTGTAGCGGGCGGCACTGATCCCCTGACCGCGCAATTGCGTGACATGGTGGGCACCACAGACCACGCCCGTCAGGGTGGTGATGGCGTCATCCGCGAGATACAGGATCTCGGCCGGCATGCCCGGCAGGATGAGACTGGGCTGGGAGTTCTGCCACTCCATGGTGATGATCGACCCCACCGCCCGCGAGAGCTGGGAATACTCCTCCAGTGCATTGGCCGTAATGCGGGTCGGCGAGAGGTGGGCGTTGTTGTTGCCACTGGGTCGAGCAACCGCCATGAACTCGCTGTTGTTCGTGCCCCGGGAGGCCAGTGCGGAGTTATTCGACACTGCAGCAAATCCTCCCTGCATGAACTTGGTCGCATCAGCGAAGCGAATCCCGTTCCCCTCGTTGAGCTGCTGGGCGTTACTCGGGTCGCGGAACTTCACCTGCCCAGTTGCCATCACGGTCAGGCTGTTGCCCGACTGGAGATAGGTCCGCTCCACGTGCGGAAACTTGTTCTGCGGCACGTTGATGACCGTGAGGGTGCCCGACGTAGTCGTATTGAACCGGGTCGTGTCGAGCGCCGGATACACATGCCACTGCGTGCCCTGCAGGAAGTACCCCATGGAGGCAGAGTAGACGCCGCCACAGTTCTTCTGGATGTACTGCGGCAAGTCCACCAGCTTCATGCCGTGTGGCACCACGATGTGGTCACGCGCCGTCTGATTGTTCGACGGCGTCATCGTGACACCCTGTACCGTCTGGGTGCCATTGACCGTCGTGGCCTGTGATGCCGTGGTCAGCACCAGCTTGATCGCATCGTCCACCGTTGCTGAGCGGATGACGCCATAACTCGCGCTGATCATGCGCATCTGGTCGAGCGCCTTGTTCACCAGCTGGAAATGCACGCTCTTGATGTTCGTCAGATCCTGATCAGACGTAGCTGACGAGTTGGCACCGTTCTGCTCTACGAGATCGTTGCCCTTGTCGATCAGCGTAGCCGTGAACGTCTCTGAGGTGGGAGTGCCGTTCGGATCTACCGCGTCACTCCCCTCCATCAGCGGCGTCCAGGTGAGGGTGATGTCGATCGCGTTTTTATACGGATAGACGTACTTCAAATACGTCCCGCCCGAGAACTGCAGCTCGACGATCAGTTCGTCAGAGTACGAGTCCAGGTAGTTACGCATCAGGTCGACGCCCGTCACCTTCAGAGGCGTCACGACCATATTCGTACTGGTTACGCTCACCGACGCGCTCACCGTGTGGTTCACGGGGTTGGGACCACTTTGGAGGATTTGATTCACCTGCAACATCAGTGCAGACTGTTCGAATTCCATCGCCTGCTCCTTACTTCCAGCGCGGACCGAATGCGCTTTGCTCGCGCCCGCGCGCAAACGCATCGCTCATGGAGACACGATCGGGACGCTTCGGCTCTTCGGGCTCGGCGTTGTCCGACCCCTTGTTGATGGTGATGACCGTAGGAGCAATGAGATTGCTGCGCGTCGCACGCATGCCACCCATCATCTTGCGGTGCAGGATCGACTCGACAATCTCCTCGGTGAACTGATACTTCGCGTGGGAATAGACCGTGTTCGCGAACCGGTCAAGATCCGTCAGCTCATCGAGCGGCGCATTGCGAATCACTAACTCCTCGGCTAGCCGGTTCTTCCACGCCACCAGGTGATCGGTGATCAATTGATAGATCTGTTTCGTATCTTTTTCATTGGTCACCCCAATGGTCACGCCTTCCTTCCAGTACTTGACCATCTGGGCGATTGTCAGCATCCGGTCGATCCGCTCGTTTTGCATCTGCTTGTCGTACTCCGTCTCGCCCGAGGTGGGTGTACCGAAGTCCCGCATCTCATTGACCGAGATGGTGGCGATGCGCTGCACACGACAGTTGAAGAGCTGATGAAAGATGTACCAGGCGCTATCGCGCTGCTCCGGCGGGAGCCAGGTGCTGGCCTTGGGCCGCGCGACGGGCGCTGAGCGTTTGACGTGCTGCTTCATTGTCGTGTGCCTCGTGTTTCGTCCTGCGCTAGATGCGCCGGATCGCGGCGCGAATAAGCAGCAAAACGATCGGTGTGTAATAGAACATCTCAAGCATTCCAAACCCGTGATAGGTATCGCAAAGGCTCAAGAGCAGTTTGTTGTCCAGTGCCCGGTCCTCGAGGTAATCCCACACGCAGGACTCCAGACGCGACTGGGCGCCCAGCTCACGCTCATAGAACGCCTTGGACAGCACGTAGTAGTCGTCGTGAAGCACCGGGTGGATCAGGGGTGCCGTGGCATAGGGCAGGGTGTCCAGCTCACTCTTAGTGATGAGGTCTTCGAGACGCCCTTTGCGAGACGGTGTCGGTTGCAGCTGTGCATCGGTGACGGGCTCCAGACCGACAAAGGCCTGGTCCACCGTCAGTTCGGGATCAATCGGATAGACCACCAGCTGCACGCCACTCCAGCGGATGCCGTTCAACATCGGGTTACGCGAGAAGCGGTTGACCCAGACGAGTCCCGCGCGCTGATTGACGAACTTCATCATCGCGGGGTCTTTCTCGAGGAGCACCTTCCAGAGTTGGATACACGCCATTGACTGATCGTCATCGACATCCAGCTGGCGCAGATACATCAGCTCGGGCGTATCGTGACTCTGAAACATCTCGGTAACGGCCCGCACCAGCCACGCGTCGTAGGTCGGATAGGGCTGGCCCGGTGCGATCAGCGTTTTGAACTCCTTGCTCATGAACTGCTTCGTGTACTGCTTGAGCATGGAGTCATAGCGGTTATGCAACTGCCGGATGATCGTCCACGTATCTTTCTCGACGAGCGGGTTTTGGCCCGCTTTGAGGTAGTCACGGATGTACTCGAACGTCTCGAGGGTCTTCGTCTCCATGTCGCGCAGGCGCTCAGGCCCCGCGTAGTCGAGCATGGTGTATTCGACCGTGAAGACCGAGTCCTTGTAGAAGCTCTTGCGCTCACTGGTGGTCAGCTCGAAGATACCGATACGCCCGTCATCCACGTGAGCCAGGAACAGGTCGCCGACGTTCGGGATAAGCACACCGTAGATGGTGCCGCCCCCCGTGTAGCTCATCTGCTTGCTGGTCTCGTCCTGTGACTGGGTCAGCGGTGTCGTGACCTTCAGTTCCAGATTCTGGATGCGGCGATACTGCTCCATCTGGGCCGGCTTGTTCACCGACTGACCATTCACCCCGCTATCGGTGTCAAGCACCTGTGAGAAGTAATCCACCGTCCAGCTGCTCCCCTCGATGTGGGTCAGCAGGTCGGTCTCAGGGATGTAGCGCGTGTCCACCACGATGCCTTCATACCGCGGATCGGTGATCAGGATCTTGTCAGGTTCAGGCGTGGGTGGCGTAGTCGTTCCGTCAACGTACGGCATTATGACTTCCGGTGGGCTTGGATAATGAGCGTCTCAACCGTGCTGCAATCGCGCCGGTATTGACCCGAGGACTGACCGTAGAGGAAGTTGCTCCACGAGGACTGCGAGCACTGATTGGTGCCAGGAATGGCCACGGGATACTGGCTCTTGGGCATCTGTGGCCAGATCGCCTTGATCAGCCGGATCAGGATGGTGTAGTTCGCACGCAGGCGCGCCTGTGCATCAGCACTCAGCCGGTACCAGTTGAAACACAGTCCAAACCAGAGGTGAAAGCGGGCCCGAGGATTCGGGTTGAAGGTCGTCGAGACATTCAGCGAACTGTCGACCGTGAGCGATCCATTCGGCTCCATCATGTTCGCGTTGTACAGATTCAGCGAGAACACCGAGTAGTACTGGTTCGTCAGGTAAGGCGCCTCCGTGATCAGGAAGGCCTTCATATCGTCATCCAGCCCGTAGCCTTCCGGGAGATCGTCCAGACTGCCCAGCAACTGGGGATTGCCCCCTGTCGTGAGATCCAGCGCCATCATCGAGGAGAAGATACGGATGTAGGCAGCCGGAATGACGTTCGGGATGAACTCGTCCCAGATCGGGAAACGCAACCCCATGTTGCCGTTCACGATGCCGTCTAGCGCCCGGGTCTTATCGAAGAACTTCAGATACTCTCCCGACAGCGGCCGGTTGCTCTCCACCTGATCGGGGTTATACGGAACCGTCTTATCCTGATACTTGATGACCTGCTGGTGGATCATCTGCGGATACTGCATCACCATCGAGACGGGCTTGTCGTATTTGAACTTGAACGAGAAGCTGATCGTCCACGTGTTTCCCTGGTCTTCCTTCGAGCCACCTTCCGGTGCGCCTTCAAAATCCCAGATCCCCACGATGTTCGCCTGATGTTCCGCGACCGCCAGTTGCATCTGCGAGCCACTGAAGTTCGAGGTGGCGCTGATGTGGTCACTCGCGCTGTTCTTGAACCACTGAGCAAAGCTGTCGCCGTACCCCGATACGTTCTCCATCAGTCGATGGATCTCCTGGAGGATGATCACCGAGGAATAGGGAAGTTGATACGAGTAGCGCGCCCCAATCAGATGCACATCGCGCATCGATGACATGCGCACGCGGATCTGCTCGCGCCAGCGCTTGGCCTTCACTTCATCGTTCGCCCGGAACTTGAAGTTGATCGTGATATCGGTGGTCGAATAGACCGGCTTCAGGATGGTCTCGACACGCGGGTCATGAAAGACAAAGCGGTTTTCCGGATAGAGGACCGCGGTGCTCAGGATACGATCCTTGTCGATCTCTTCCTCGACTTCGATGCGGATCTGGTCATCGAAGGCCAGCTCGCTGTCCTTCGTGTTGTGTTTCATCGTCGAGCCGGGCTGCATGGTGACGCCATGGGCCGACGGATAGAGAATCGGGGTGTTCTCATGCAGGCCGGTGATCTTGAACAGCTGACGCGTGACGTCGTAGATCACTGGCCGCGTGACCGAATCATAGGTCTCGGGGACCGCCAAGGTCAGCTTGGGCATGATGGAGGGCTCGCAATTAGGTTACATAAAATCGACCTAAAAAATAGCGGGCATAAAAAAGGGAGGGCCGAAGCCCTCCCTTTTGTCCCTTGACCTACGGGCGACTACGCACCAACGGGCTTGCCTTCAGCCGCACCATCGCGCTCGGGCTTCGTGCTGCCCTTGCCTTCGTAAGCCCGCAGGCCCGCTTCAGCAATGTTCAGGATGAAGCGCGCCAGTCGCATGGTGTGCGAGAACATCGGCACGAACGGCTGGAAGCTCCATTGCGCGAATGCCTTGTTGAAGTTCAGGAGCGAGCGGTAGTGGCTCACGCCCTTACCTTCAGCCATCGCACCTTCACCAGCCTTTCCGATCGCGCTCGCCGCGGAAGCCGAAGCGGTCTTCGCCTGTTTGGCGATCTGCTCCATCTCCTTGAACGGCGTCTCGTAGAAGTGCTCGAGCGGCTTGAAGAGGAGTTCGACCACGTCCAGCAACTGCAGGTACGATTCCTTCTTGTCCACAGGCTGTGCGCCCCGGGCGCCTACTGCACCCGCTACATGCACGGCGGCATGGATCGGTTGCTGCACGAAGGTCAGGCCCGAGTTACGCAGCCGTTCCAGCGCTTCGTCGACCGGCTCATCCGCATGCGGATCGTAGACCTTCAGCTCCAGATGGGCATTGCCCAGCAAACGCATGGTGCTATTGGGCTGCATGCCTTCCATATGCATCCCGACCAGCTTGCCCTTTAGCTCCGTCACGGCCTTCTCGGGCCGATTCGGATCGAAGTCCTGGATCGCCTTCACGATGTCGCGACCGCGCTCGACCACGCCGTTAGCGTAGTTCGCGAAGACCACGTGTACCGTCTTGGCATAGTCATTGAGCAGACGGTCCAGATCGTGCGTGTTCGCGAAGTCCTTCGCGTCGATGCCACCCCCCATCGACAACGCACGGATGTCGACCGCGACATTGATCGTATCGGTGTTGGGCGTATCGCCCGAAGCGTGGGCACCCTTACGCAGCGCATCGATGCGTTTGCGGAAGGCCGGGATCGCGACCTTGGTACGCCAGAACGTACGGATCTTTTCCCAGATCTTGTCCACGAACAGCACGATCGATTCCCAGATGCGCTTGGCCGTGTCCTTGAAGCCTTCGGTTGCAATCGACTTGCCGATGTAGCTTTCCATCGACGGGACGATCGCATCGGGTTCCACATCGGTGCCCGCCACAGCCAGATTGCCGGCCGTCTCGAACAACGCTGCTTCTTCCGGCGAGGCTTCCTTGATCTGACTGGCCACGAAGGCCAAGTCTTCCAGTGCATCGGAAGTCTGGATGACACGCTCCGACTCGGCCAGATCGTGCCCGATCTCACCGCTCAGGGCTGCGTCGTCCGCCATCTCGACGGCGGCTTCTTCCAAAGCCACCGACACTTCCAGACGCTCACGCAGGGCTTCCATCGCTTCGCTATCCGCTTGCGGCTGCGAGGGGGTGGGCGAGGGCTGGCTGTTGGCGTCGCCGCCTTCACCCGCACCCGCGTTGGCTTGCGGCGCGCCATCGGTACCCGGCGTGACCGGTGCTGCTGCGGCAGGCGCAGCCGCGCCTTCGCTCGGCACGGAAGCAGGCAAGCCAGCCGTATGATCCGGCGATTCGGTCGGCAACTCTGCATCGCCCGATGCGTTGGTCGGTTCTGTCGGCACGGCCGGGGCCGGTTCAGCCGCCGGTGCACCTGCTACGGGCGCTTCCGGCAGGACCGCTGCGGGCGGCTCGGCCGACGTCGGCGCACCCGGGGTCGTTGCAGCTGGCGCCGTCACGCCGGGTTCTTCCGGCAGGGGCGGCTTCAGTGCGGGATCGACGGGTACAGCTTCGTCGGGTTCATTGCCATCGTTGCCCGGCACAGCGGCATCGGGCGTTGCCGGGGGCGTTGCACCCGGTTCGGACGGCTCCGCAGGGGGCACCGAGGCAGCAGCTGCCGGATCGGTATTGGTGCCGTCTGCATTGGCGTCCGGTTCACCGTCAGTCGGCGCGCCCGTGGGCGCACCGTCGAAGGCCTCGAGGGCCAGAAAGTGTCGTCGCATTGTTTCTCTACCTTTGACGTTTGAAAAGAGACCCGCGAAGGGCAAGAGTCCTCGCGGGCTGATGCCCCCGAGTCCCTTTGTCAGCGTTTAAGCCGGATGCGGCAGGCTCGGCGTATCCATCGCGTGACGGAAGGCCGGATGCATGTCAGCGACTTCATCGCCGACGTAGCACTTCAGCGACTCGCCGATACGGGCGATACCGGAGCGCACATTCGAGAGCGCGAGGCTCGAGAACGTGAGGAGCGGTTGCTGAACCCACTGCAGGAACGCAGCGTTGAAGTTGAGCGTGGCGCGATAGAACGTCTCGACGGTCGTGAAATGACCGCTTTCGTCCTTCTTGTCCAGACCCGAGAAGGTCTTCGCAGCCGCGGCCGACGCTTCGGCCAGTTCCTTCTTCACGCGGGCGATGTCGCCCTCGCTCTTGGAGGACTGGAACTTGTCGACCTGGTCGAGCTGATCCTCGAACTCTTTGACCAGCGCCAGCATCTGCTCAAGCGTAAGGGGCTTGACACCCTTGTGCTCATGCGAGGCCAGTTCGTGACCACCGCGGGCATCTGCGAGCTGCACGTGCGAGGTGCGCAGCTTTTCCAGCACGCCGAGCGTCGTGGCACCATCTGCAGCCTGGTAATCAGCGACGATCAGCACCTTGTTGTGCAACAGATCCTCAGACGACTCGGTCTTGAACTTCCCGTTGTCGCGCGCCGAACGCAGGCCCGGCAGCTTCGGGATCTTCAGCGCTGCCAATGCGTAGCGCAGCTCGCTTGCTGCGCGCGACGGATCTTCGGCGCTGAAGTTCTTGATCGCCACGACGGTCTTTTCACCGGCGGACAGCACGTACTTGGCGTAGTCGCTAAACACCCAGCTCGCGATCTTCGAGAAGTAGTCGTTCGCATGGACGTACTCAGCCCCTTCGATCACGGGCTTGTGGCCCACGGAACCGAACGCCGTGACTTCCGACTTTTCCTTCAGCGTAGCGTGACCGCGCTTCAAGCCTTCGAGCGTCTTCTTCAGCGCGGCGAGGCGCTTCTTGTACATCGGCACCTGTTTGAACAGGCCCTTGAAGAACGCGACGATGTGATTCCAGATGTGCGCGAGATACTTCTGGATGCTGTCCCAGATCTCCTTCGCACGCTCCTTGTAGCCCTCGACCGAGATGGTCTGGCCTTCTGCCAGCGATTCCACTGCCGGGAGGAACTCTTCCGGTGTCACGTCCGAGCCAGCGGTGGCCATCTGGCTGCACATGTCCGCCAGTTGCTTTTCGCCACTGGTCGGCTCGGTCAGCTTACCCGCCACGATGGCGAGGTCCTCGAGCGCTTCGCTCAAGTCCAGTGCCTTGTTTACTTCCGTGACATCGGCAGCGACCTGCGCCTCGTGGCGTGCGCAGTCATCCACCAACATCAGTTCGTCTTCCAGCGAGATCGAGACGGGCAGGGGTTCCTGCAACGCTTCGAGCGCCGGGATGAATTTGCGCATGATGCTTACCCTTAAAAAGAAGAATAAAGCCTGAGACTCCAGGAGACGTCCCCGGAGTCTCAGGCCTCACCCAAGACGTGTGAGCGTATTAGGTCGACAGGTGCATCACGCGGCGGCCGGTGCCGGAGCCGCTGCCGGCTTCTCAGCAGCAGCCGGAGCAGCTGCCGGCTCTTCCTTCTTCGCGCCGTGTGCCAGGATCGATTGCTCGACCAGCTGGTTCAGTGCCTTACCGGCCTTGACAGCCGTCGAGGTCAGTGCCACGAACGGTGCGTCGACCAGCTTCAGGATCGCGCGTGCATTCTTGATCGCGGCGTCGGCGCCTTCGGCCTTGCCTTGCTCTTGCTTGACGGCGTTCATCAGCTCGCCCTTGCCCTTTTCGCTGGCGGCAACGGCGGTCTTGCCGTCGTCGATGATCTTGCCCAGCGCGATGATCTGGTCAGCGACCTGGATCATCTGTTCCTTGTTCAGGATCGGGGCTTCTTCGCCCTTGAACTCGGCGGCAGCCTTGTTGAACGGCAGCATCTTCGCGTCGGAACCCGCAGCGTCCTTCGACACCACGACCACCAGCGCCTTACCACCAGGCAGTTCGGCCGAGCGGCCAACCTTCGCGCCGTCCGGTGCCGAGATGCCTTGCGATGCGGCGTCGTGCACGTCGCCCAGACCGATCGTCGACATGTTCACGGCGTTGAACAGCGCTGCCGGATCGCCCAGATTGCTCATCGGACCCGACAAGGCTTGCGCCCAGCCGCTGTACTTGCCGATCACGTCGGCCGCGACCTTGTGCAGCTCGCCAGCGGCAGCGACGCCGTCGACCTTGCCTGCCACTTGCACTTGACCTGCGATGCCGGCGTTCTTGATGGTCTTCTCGGCCGCTTGCGCGCCGGCTTCCATCTTGTTCGCACGTTCCTTCAGCTCTTGCGCACGGGCAACCATCTGCTTGTTGCTGTCGAAAAGCTTGACCACGAATTGCTTGATCCAGTCGATGGCTTTCTGGATGGCGGCCACGATGCTGTCCCAGATCTTCTTGGCTTGCTCGCCGACTTCTTCCAGGGCGATCTTGGTGGCGTCTTCACGACGACCGATCGAGCCGAACGACTCCAGCGCCGGCGCCACGCGCGGCACGTTCATGCCCATGCGCTTGTAGTGGAATGCCAGCGAGTCGCGCAGGATTGCCGCGCCCATCTTGTCCAAACCACCGCTTTCGAGCGAGGCCTTCAGGTTTTCGCGCAGCGATTCCAGCGCTTCAGCGGTGTCGACGGCTTCGTCGATCAGCGCATCGTGTTGCTCCAAGCCCGCTTCGTCTTCAGCGATCTCGGTCAGGCCTTCTTCTTGGGAGTTCGCCAGGTCGGCGACTTCACCGGTTTCAACTGCTTCCGGCAGCAGATCTTCAGCTTCCATCGCTGCGACGAGACCACGGTGTGAAAAAGAACGACGCATTTGTACAGCTCCTATTGCAATAGGGAATTAAAAGGATTCCTAACCAGTACCCGCGCGGTACTTCAAGAGATGCCCGGTGACGGATCACCCGACGTCTAGTGATCGTGGCTCCGCCTGCGAGAGGCGGACGCTATAGTATTGTCGCGAGCCGGGCGCGGCTCAGGCCTGCCCGAAGAGCAGGTGCAGCGTGCCCAGGAGATCTTCGAAGCCCCCGGGTTGCGAGGTCCAGGCGATGATTGTCTCGATCAGCGAGACGGGCGAGCGATCATTCGAGCGGCCGAGCCGTGCCTCGAAGTACGACGCTGCGTAGGGCGCGACGACAGCGGGACGCACTCCGCCTTCACTCATCTGCAGAAAGCTGGCCCATGTCTCAAGCGACATGTTGCGACGCCCGGTCGAAATGAAGCGCAGGGTGTCGTCGAGAAAGCGCAGGTGCGTATCGCCCACCGAAGGGCTTTGCAGTTGCGCTTCGTACCAGCTCAGGAAGTTCGGGTGACCGAAGGCATCGAGCGCGGCCAGCAGGATCTTTTCGCGAAAGTCGAACGTGTTCGTCTCGATCGGTCGCTTGATGTACTGGGCGTAGATCGTTTCAACCACGGGGCTCGCATCCGCCGTATTCAGCTGGGGCTGCACGATGGTGACTGTCGGCGCTGTGCGTAGCCGGACATCGTAGGGCTTGGGTTTCGCGGCGAGCCGCGGCCCCATGGCCTTGCCGAGAAAGCCTCGTGGGTACAGGCGAAAGCCCGTATCGATGTTAGGCATACTCTGCCTCCATCTTCGCGATCTTCGCGTTCAGCCCCTGCACACGGCTCTCCGTGTACTCGATCTCTTGCTGAAGTGCCGCATCGGGCTTCTTCTCGGCAATCTTCTCGAGGTTAAGCTTGCGCAGTTGCACGAGACGCAACTCTTCCTTTGCCGCGTTGTAGCGCTCGACCTGACCCTCGGCCAGCCACTTACCCACGTGGTAGAAAAGGTTCATCTTCGCGTCGATGAAACCGAAGCGGAACGGGTCCAGTCGCTTCTCGCCACCCGCCATCGCTTTCAGCACATCGGCGTTGCTGCTCTTCACGACGATCTCGGGGATCCCGTCGAACGCATCTTCGACCTTCTTGACCGGTTGGGCCACCGCAGCAAACGCCGTGCAGAAAGTGACCAGGTTGTCGTCGATCCACTTGATCTCGTACGGCGTCAGTGCGTCCTTCTGCACCGAGTCAGGCGCAGTGGCCCGCGTCTCGTTCACGAAGATGAAGTTCAGCAGCTTGCGCGAGTACCTCGACACAAACGCGACCGCTTCGATGAACTGCAGGATGTTCGCCTTTTGATACGTCAGCGCCTGCGAAACGACTTCCTCGTTATAGGACTTCATGACGAAGCTCTCAGCGAGTGCGAGCGTCTCGACGGTATCGCGCAGACCCTCGGTGATGACCGTGACGAGGTTACCGCCCTTGACCAGCCGTTGGAAGTTACTGGCGACGTCTTTCACCTCGCCCGACTTCCACTTCCAGTGACCCAGCAGGCCGTGGGCGACTTCGAATGCCGGCAGGGTGGCTTCGCGCAGTTCGACGCGCGTGTTGCGCACGTCATCCAGGATCTGATCCTTTTTGAAGGACGGCAGGATAGTCGCCAGATATTGCTCAATTTTCATGTTCACACCAAACCAGTGAATACCCACGCACCCGGCCCGCACAGGAGCCAGGTGTGTGGGCTAGAGAAGGGGGAAGTAGCGGCTCGGTTACAGCGACGGCGCGTGGCCCAACTGGTAGGCCTTCAGGATGTCAGACACATCTGGGCCAGAACCTTTGTTGCTCGACTTGATGTCGCGGAAGCTGACTTCGGTCGCCTCGGGGATGCCCCGGGTGTAGAAGGTCACCCGTGCCCATTCCTTGTCGATCACCGCCACGATCATCAGCGACGTTTTCTCGAACACCTTCTGACGGGTGTGGAAGTCATTGAACTTGCCGTTCAGGGACAGCTCGAGTTCGGCGATCGAATTCGAGGACGTGACGACCATGTTCGAGGCAGCAGCGACCGACGGCGTGCCTGACAGAATCGCGGCGAGCGAATTGCGACGCTCCTTCGCGAGGATGTTCGTGTAGAGCGCATCGCCGTTGGCCATCAGGTTCTTGCGGTGCGCATCGATCAGATCGCGGCAGAAAATCAGGTCCTTCACGAACGACAAACGACCCGAGCGCCAGCCGTGATATCGCTCCGAGGCCGACGTCTCTTCGTTGGCGAGGGATAAAATATGAACGAGCTTGGCAGAGGGGATGGTGTTGGCGATCAGACGGATTGAGATCGGCAACGTGAACGTCTGGTCGTTGTGACGCAAGGTCACTTCGATCATCTTGCCCAATGACAGGTTCACATTCTCTTTCAGCGTCGAGAGCGAGTCCTTGCCATAACTGGCCACGACGCGACTGCGTTCCGCGTCTTCACGGGCACGCTCGCTCGCTTCGCGCTCCTGACGCTCATTCTTGAACGTCCGGTCCTTCAGACGATCCTCTTCATCCGCTTCGCGAACCTTGTCGTCACGGCCGGCTTGCGTACGTTCACGGTCCTGTTTCCAGCGCTTGTGATCGCGATCGCGCTCAGCATCATCCGGATCGACCTGACGACTCGTATTGCCGCCTTCGGCTTCAAGCGACACGCTGGCCAGACGGTAGCCAGGCAGTCGGTGCGTGAACGATTCCTTCGCAAGCGCAAGGCCTGCGAGGTGACCCATGAACTGGCTCTTCGCGGTGTCCAGATCACGGTTGGGCTGGAACTTCTCGAGCGTGGAGAGCACCTTCGCGTTGCCCACGGTCGAGTTCAATGCGACGGCCTGCAGGTAGTAACCCGCAAACATCGACAGCAACGATTGCTGGACGTCATGCAGCTCGTCCAGGAACAGCACATCCGTGTCGACCAAGACAGTGGGTTCCACGCGCGCGGCTTGCGTGAATTGAACCAGAGACTCCTTCGACCCTCCGCTGGTCATCAGCGAGTAGCGATCAGCGATCGCGTTGATTGCGCTCAGTCCTACCTGAGTGGCGGCAGTGGCGGCGGTGACACTCATCGCGTTTTCCTTAAATTCAAAACAAGAGGTTGTTATGGCTGACGACAGCACGACGTCGAGCACTAGCTCATCTACTACGTCAAGCACGACGAATACTGCTGCCAGCGCCACAGCGCCGGATCTGGATAGTGTCTTCAGTGCAAACGGCGTCACCGCCGCACAGGCTGTTGATCGGGTGCTGTTACACACCCCGCAAAACGCCCGTGGAGTCGGTGCACTGCAGAACGCGTACTTCGGGATTAACCACCGTCAGACGCCTGGTGCCATCTCCATCAACAAGGATGTTTATGGCCTCACGTTCTTCACGCGTCCGAACCTGAATCTCTCCTTGGGTAATCTGCGCGCGATACGACTCTTCAACCCGCTTACCAACTCGAACCAGAACAGTCTTCAAAGAATTATTCGTTGCTATCTCGATCCCAGGTCTGCGGCCAACGGGATTACGTCGCCATGGGTGGATCCGCAACAAGCGTTTATCCCGATTCTGACCAACACGTTGATGTCGATTTCGGGGTGGCCGGATATAACGGTGCCTTACACAACGTCCCATGAGGGCGTGTATAAGGAGCAGTTCAGCATGGTGGACGGTGTGACCGAGATCTATCATGCATACGATATACAAGCCAATTTCCGCAATATGACGGGCGATCCGGTAACGGCATTGTTCTTCTATTGGGCGCATTACATGTCCCACGTGTTCCGGGGAAACCTGGTGCCGTACCCGGAAAACATCGTAGAAAACGAGATTGACTACCAGACCCGCATCTACCGGCTGGTGTTAGATCCCACGAAAACGCGGGTACAGAAGATCGCAGCGTGTGGGGCGGGCTTCCCCTACGCGGATCCGATGGGAGGCGTGTCGTTCAACTACGACAGCGAACGCCCGCTGAATCAGTCCAACGAGCAGATCAGTATTCCGTTCCAGTGTCAGGGCGCGATCTATCAGGATCCGATCCTCCTCTACACCTTCAACCAGACCGTCGTGGCGTTCAACGACACGATGGCCGACAGCCAGCGCACCAGCCTTTACACCAAGGTGCCGATGGGCGCACTAGGCATCTTCAACAACAAGGGCTATCCCCGGATCAATCCGGATACGTGGGAGTTGGAGTGGTGGGTAGATAACACGACATACAACGCCTTGCTGCCTGTCTACACGGCCGTGCAGACGTCGATCGTGACCCCGACCCTGACGACGGGAGCGGCGCCGAATTCCTCGACGTCGACCACCACCACGAACGCGCTTTACGACACCTACCAGGCACCGACGGTCAGCCCGAACACAACAGATGGGGCTATCGCTTCGATCCCCAACTATACGAGCAACGCTTAGGATTGTTAAATGACTACGACCACCACCGCAGCGGCAGCAACCAGTGCCTCGACGCTGCCCTCGGGTAGCCCGACGATCGCAGACCTGATCGACGCGATCCTTGACTACCAGTACAACCCGGCCGCCATCCAGCAAGTCGCGTTCAACTACCTGAATGAAGTCACGAACGGGACGGTCACAATTGTGGATCCGACCAACCCGTACGTGCACGCCATCGAAACCAGCGCCGTCAACACGGCGGCTTTCATGCAGAAGGACGAAAGCCTCAACCGCAAGCAGTATCCGATCGCCGCCCAGACCATGAGCGATCTGTATCTGCACATGGCCGATGTCGACTATGTTGATCGCTTTGCCGTGCCGGCGACGACGACCTGGGGCCTCGCGATTGGCTATACCGAGTTGCTCGACAAGCTTGTCACGAATCCGGCCACCGGGCTCGGACAGCTCGTCATTCCGCGCAATACGTACTTCACGGTCAATGACACGATCTTCAGTCTCCAGTACCCGATCGTCATCCAGCAGATGGCGCACGGCGGCCTGAGCATCACGTACGACACCACCGACACCTCGCCACTGCAGACGCTCTCGACCAACCTCGTCACCTGGAAGCTACGCCAGCAAAGTGCGACGATGAGCTGGGTGTACATGGAGTTGCCGCTGCAGCAGTTCGACATCATCTCGCGCACCGGCACGCTCACGTCGGCCAAGGTGTTTTCGCTGACGATTCCAGTGGCCGACCAGTTCTACTACTGCCGGGTCTATGCGCTGGATGCCACGACGGGCTTGTACAACGAGATCGCCGTCACGTATTCGACCGAGATCTACGACGTCAACACGCCGACCGCGGTGTGCACGGTCGGCACGAACACTCAGACCAATGCGACGCAAGTGGTCGTCACCATCCCGCAGATTTATGCGACGAGTGGATTGCTCACGGGCACGATCCGGGTGGATGTCTATGAGACGCAGGGTCCGGTCAATATGGTCATGGCCAACTATGCGACGAGTGCGTTCTCCTGCACGTTCCTCGCGATTGACCCGAACGACAGCACCATTTATACCGCACCAATGTCGACCTTCAGCGCACTGATTGCTTACTGCGACCAGAACGTGATTGCCGGTTCGGACGCCGTTCCGTTTGCGACGCTGCAGGCGCAGGTCATCAACAACTCGACGGGTGCACAGAACACGCCGATTACCCCGGCGCAGCTGACCGAGGTGCTGGAGCAGGATGGGTTTGGCGTGGTGAAGGTGGTCGATAACATCACCAACCGGGAATATCTGGCCACGTCCGCCATGCCGACGCCTGTGGACTCGTCGCTCATCACGGCCGCAAACAGTACGATCGAAACCGTGTCCACGTCGTTCACACAGGCGGTGACATTCGCCTCGGTGGTGGACAACGACACCAGCATCACGATCAAGCCGTCCATGCTCTATCAGAACGTGAACGGCATCATCTCGATGGTCTCCGATGCGGTCATTGCGCAGCTCAATGCGATGACGGCTTCGAACCGGGCAACGGCGATCAGCGACGGGGGATATCTCTGGAGCCCGTGGTACTACGTGGTCGACAATACGGGTAGCGAGCTGGCTTTGCGCGCCTACTACCTGGACGACCCGACCGTGGTCACGAAGCTCTGGGTCAGCGAGAACGACACGACGGGCTTTGAGGTGAGCACGGATACGTACACGCTCACGCTCGGGACGAACGGCTACACCCTGGTGCTGTCCACAACGTCCAATGCTGCCTATCAGGCGCTCGACGACAGCGATGTCTACTGCCAGCTCTCGTTCATTCCGCCGGGCGAGACAACGCGAGCCTATCTGCAAGGAACGCTCACCGGGACGACGAGCGCAGGGGAGCGGCAGTTCACCTTCGACCTGTCGACGAACTTTAATGTCGACGCGAACAGCTACCTGTACCTGACGAAGTTCTTCATGTACAACACGACGGCCCGGCTCACCGCGACACCGCTCGATAACACGATCGATGTGATCTACTCGACCACGGCGACCAAGAGCGCGGACTGGGTGACCGCGGCTGTGGATCAGGTGGTCGGAACCTTCTTGGTACCGACGGGGGCGTACGGCATCACCAACGAGCAACTGGAGATCGAGTTCGGCGATTATCTGGAGACGCTCTGGACGAGCTGCCGCACAGTCGTCTCGACCCTCACCTACGAGACGTATCAGACCAACGTCCCGTACACGTATCAGGAAGACGTGTTTCAGGTGGATCCCACGACCGGCGCCGGCATCACCATTGTCGATGGTGCACCGGTCTACACCATCCTCCACTACAAGGGCGATACGGTGTTGAACACGGACGGGACAGTCAGTTATCAGCACGTCATCGGGGACACCATTCTCGATGCCATTACCGGTGATCCGATTCCGACCACGAGTCGGGGTCTGACGCAGGAGCTGGATCTGATGCTGATCGATGCGACTTACCGGTTCGCGAATGACACAGTGGCCCCGACCTACGTGACGCAGTTGACCGACACGGTCGTGAGCTGGCTGACCGAATCGTTCCCGGCGCTCGATGAGCAGTTGCTCGAGAACACGTCGATTTACTTCTATCCGGTCGCCAACATGGGAACGGTGCAGGTGTATGGACCGGATGGCACCACGGTCTACAGCATCGAAGCGGGTCAGTCATTCGCGCTGTCGGTGCGGCTCACTGCCACCAACTATGCGAACGAAAACCTGAAGACGAAGTTGAAGAGCAGTGCGATCTCGACGATCTACACGGCGCTGCAGGCAACGACAATCTCCTCCTCGGATATCATCAGCGCGCTGAACGCGGTCTTCGGCTCGGACGTCGTCAGCTTTACATTCTCGGGGCTCGGCGGTACGTACGATCTCGATACGATCGCACTGATCGATGACTCGACCCAACTGGGTATCGCGAAGTCGCTTGTCGCCAATGCAGACGGCACGTTGTCCGTGCAAGAAGCAGTGACCGTTGACTTCGTGCAATACAGTCCTGGCAGCACCACGGCGTCGACCACGTCGGTAGTGACCATCACCTAAGGGCATATGCGCCAGAGAGAACCGCAAGGCTCTCTCTGGCGTCTATGACGTCAGGCTGCTCGTCGATGTAATTCCTGCAGGCGTGCACGGTAGGCGCGCAACTCCGAGAGCACTTCTTCCCAGGCTGCCGGCGGCTTGCCATTCTCGGCTCGCAGATGCGCCACTACCTTCTTGGCGATCTCTTCCCCGAAGCCCACACACTGCACGGCCAGATACGACATGTGCTGCGTGTAGTACTGGACCTGGCTCATCAGCAGGCCCAGATCGGCGAGGTCCTTGCCGAGCACGAAGATTGCATGACGCAGATCGTGACCGATCAGCTGTGAGTGCGCACCCTCAGCCCCATCGACCGATAGTCGTTCAGCCTGCTTCTGCATGTGCGTCAGGTAGCCCTGAAGTTCGGCCATCTGCGGCACGACCGCCCGCATCTCCAAGAGGACCTGCGCCATACCGGAGTGGGCGAACGCCTCGTAAAGCGTCGAGAACACCTTGTCGAAGTTCAGGTTCTCTTCGGGCTTCTTCGCTTCCGCGACCGCTCGCAGATTCGCGAGATGGCTACTGATCTGCGACATCGTCGTCTTGTGACCATCGTGCTCAACCTGCATCGGCTGGGCCATCTGCTCGAGGACCCGCACGTTGATCATCTTCTCGCCCGAGAAGTGCGCATCCGTCATGTCCTTCTCGGCGATCTCCTTGACCAGTGCCACCCGTTGCTTGAGCACGAAACTCATGTCCCGGAAGAGCGTCGTTGCTTTGGACATCGCCTTGGAGTATTCCCCCTTCTGGACGATGTCGTGGAACACCGGGTCACGCTGCTCGAGGAAGAGCACCACACGCTGGTGAAGCGTGTCCTGCATGAAGAACGTGTCGATCACTTTCTGCATCGTGAAGACACCCGTGGTGTCGTCGGTTGCATACTGGCTTTCCGGGTCGAGACGACTTGGCGACTGCTTCAGATCTTCCTGAGCTTTCTCGAACGCCTTCATCGCTTTTTCAAGCGTTTCAGTCGCTTCTTCGAAGGCTTTGGCACGCTGCTCCATCTTCCGCTCGGCATCCAGGTCCTTGCTACCCCCAGACATCCATTTAAAGAGCTTGTAGAGCACCGTCACGACCGCGGCGATGCCCACAGCGATCAGTGCCCAGACTCCCTTCCCGATGGACTCCAGCGACAGTTTGAGGCGTGTGGACGAGGTCTGCACCGAGTAGTAACCAATCGGCGCACCACCTCCGAAGGTTTCGGGCAAGAGCCGCATGCCTTCGAGCGCCAGCGTCTGGTTCATCCCGCACAGCGAGAGGATCTCGCAGCGCAGGGTATCGAGGTCTTCCACCGCGGCTTCCATGCCGATCAATGCGGTGAGTTCCTCGTCCAGTTCCGGTGCCACCCCCGTGCCAATCGTCTCGACGATCTGCGGCACGAGTTCCAGGTCGCTATCGAAGTCCAAGCCGTCCACGCCGGCATTCAGACTTTGATTAAACATGGGCGGATTCCATCAGGAGCAGATCGTAGGCCAGCTGCGCGAGCGGCAGGATTTCCAGCTTGTGCTCGTTGTTGAAGCAGTGGTTGTCTTCACTGACCCACTTCGGCACGCCCGCGATGTTGTCGTAGAAGCCCTTGTCCAGATCCGTCAAGGGACGCCGACACGGGTGGGCTGCTTCGTAGCGCAGCATCCAGAACTCACGGGCAGCGGTCAGGGCACAGCGCACATCGAACACCACCTGTTCATTGAACTGACCGAGCAGCTCATTGACTTGCGACAAGACCGTCAAGTTGTAGTGGTTGCCGGGTGCGTCGACTTCCGAGGAAGGCAACGATGCCAGACGCGCAGCGGCCAAGGCGACCGCGGTGCCGATGATGCGGCCGCGGCAATCCAGCGCTTGGATAGCGCGATCGCAGGCGGAGTAGAAACCGAGGAATTGGGTACGCATAGTGGGACTCAGGCAAAAAGGGTTAAGCGCTCAGCTGACGCAGCGCAGCAGCCTTCACGAACAGGTCGTTATTGGCGATGGATTCGAGTTCGCGCTGCAGCTTCTCCTGGGAGATGCGCTTGCGCTGGATCGGGGAGATGAAGTCGTGCACGTAGCCCAGCAACTGCTGCCGGTTGCTTGCGAACTGCTTGATGTCGTCGATGACGAGCAGATCTTCGGCGTAGCTCGACTGCTGTTCGGTCGAGAGCTTCGGGCTCTTCATGGCCTCCACGATATGTTCACGGATACGACCGTAGCGGTTCGCATCGTTGTCGTACTCACCGGTCTTGTCGACGCCGTCGGCAGCACAGTGGATCAGGAGCAGCAGCCACGACAGACCAAAGGAGAACGGACCACCGGCCAGCAACAGCAGCTTGTACGCTTCGATGACCAGATAGCCCATCGTGCTGCGGTACCGGATGTCGGTCGACGAGGGCGAGCGCTTGTACTTGTCGAGTGCCGTCACGAGGAAGCGACCTGCACCCAGACGCGCGGCGTACTGGTCGGCCATCATTTCGCATGCACTGATGTCGTACAGGTTCGAGCCGATTTCCGACTGGATCGACTTGGCGATGTTCGACACCACCACGACTTCGATGACCTTCTTGTCGTTCGAGCGCGAGAGGGCTTCGGTATCGAGTTCGGCCAGCTGCGCGACGGACTTGACCTTCACCAGCACCGCTTCGCGATCCTTCGGTCCGAGCGTCTGGTCCAGTTTCTTCGACAGACCCGCGAGGATCATGTTCGTCGAGAGCGTCTTCGCGATCACCAGGTAATAGGTGAAGAGGTGACCCATCTCGTGCAGGACGATGGCAGCTAGTTCCTCGGGTTCGAAGCGCTTGCCCACGATGTCTGCGCCGACCATGTAGAGCGTGGAGACGATCGTGCTGAACACGCCACTCACCATGCCGTTTTTCACGTTCACGTTGCCGATCGCTTTGGTCTTCGACGTCGCGATGATCTTGTCACCGTCTTCGTTCGACACGATGCTTTGGCGAAACCAGTCTGCCCAGCGGGAGAGCAGCGGATTGTTTTTGTTCACCATCGGCGGAGTGACCATGAATCCTTCGTCCCACCACGCGATCTTGACGTTCAGACCGGAGTAGTGGGCGATGACAGCGGGGAGCTGCAGGGCGGATTCGTGGTCGGGGATCTGGTCGACCGGCACACTTTTCAGATCGCGAAAGATGGCCGTTACTTCGCGAAAGAAGGCGTCGCTTTGAAAGTCGACGTTCTCAACGGCGACACTAAGGCGTAAGTCTCGAAGCCGCATGGCGCTTGTCCTAAGAGAGAAAGGGGAAATTAACTGAGCGCCTTCATGCTGTGTCTCAGCCTAGGTATCGCTAGTCGTCATAGTGATTACCGGCTCTCCCAGCACGTTTTCCTGGCATCTCCCCATGACAAAAGCCACAGATCCGGACGTCTTAGGTCTCGAAGCCAAATTTGCTGTGTACTGTCCGCCGCCTTATGGCTCTCGCACCGATATTCATCTGGTTAAGGAAACCATCCACATGAAGGATGGGACGACCAAGCCGAACGTGCGCATCTGGCGGGACTACAAATTTCCGTTCTATACCACGAAGAAGGGCTATCGCAATCACAAGGACAACAAGGAGTGGGAGTTACTCGATCGCGTGGATAAGTACATGACCACGCAGTCCGAGAAGAATTTCGCGATGGCGAAGGCATTAGGCATGATGCATTTCAAGGACCCGCGTGCCTTGAAGCGCTCGCCTTATCTGTACGGTGCGGATCTGCTCTCGACCTCGCACGTCAAGAAAGCCTACATGGACAAGTTCCCGACTTGTCAGAGCAAGTACACGGTCGCAGCCTTCGACGTGGAAACCGACGAAGTGCACGGGACGAAGGCCATCATCATGGCCTCGCTCACGTTTGGTGATCGCGTCTTCACGGCCGTCCACAAGAGCTACTTCGGCACAATGGTCGATGTCGAGGACCGTGCGCGTCGTGTCTTCGATCTGCACATCGGGGACGTCTACAAGGACCGCAAGATCAAGTGGGAACTGGAGATCGTCGATCGGGAGGTCGACATCATCCTGAAGTGCTTCGAGAAGGCGCACGAATGGAAGCCGGACTTCGTCGCGATCTGGAACATCAACTTCGATATGCCGATGATGCTCGCGTGCTTGCAGCGCGCAGGGTATCGCCCGGAAGATGTCTTCTGTGATCCGGCTGTGCCTGTCCAGTATCGGCACTTCAAGTACAAGGTGGGTCAGAACCGCAAGGTGACCGCCTCCGGCAAGATCAGTCCGATTCCACCGTCAGACCAGTGGCATACGGTCTTCTGTCCGTCGAGCTTCTACTTCATCGACGCGATGTGTGTCTACCGGAACCTGCGCTCCCAGAAGGGACGGGACCCGTCGTACGGTCTCGATGCAATCCTGCTCAAGACGTTCAAGAGCAAGATCCGCAAGCTGAAGTTCAAGGAAGCCGATCACCTGCGGGGGATCGACTGGCACATCTTCATGCAGAAGAACTACAAGCTCGAATACCTGATCTACAACGTGTTCGACTGCGTAGCGATGGAACTGCTGGATGAAGAGACGAAGGACTTGCAACTGACCATGCCGAGCTTTGCGGCGTGGACGGACTTCTGCAACTTCAACTCGCAACCGCGTCGACTGGTCGACACGCTTCATTTCTACTGTCTGGAAACCGAAGTCCCACCACGGGTCATTGGTTCCACGTCAGACGAGATGAAGAACGAGCTGGATGAACTGACCGTTGGGCTGGCTGGTTGGATCGTGACCTTGCCTGCGCACTTGGTCGCAGACAACGGACTCTACGCACTGGCTGAGGATGCCATGCTGCGCACGAACATCCGGGGGCACGTCGGGGATCTGGACGTATCGGCTTCATATCCGAATGGCGAGTGCGTGTTTAACATCTCCAAGGAGACGACCACCAAGGAGATGGTGAAGATCGCAGGCATTCCAGAACGGATCCAGCGCGCACAGGGAATCAACCTCTCTGGGGGAGCAACCAACGCAGTCGAGTTCGGGTGCGAGATGTTTGGTTTGCCCCGGCTTGATGACTGGCTCGAAGCCTTCGGTGAAGATCACGACATGGAGTTCAACATTCCGAAGTATGCAGCACCGATCCGAACACCGCTCGATGACGTGCGCTTCGGTGATGCGTTCGAAGAAGAGGACGACGAGGACGAGGAAGAAGACGAAGAAGCCGAGATGGATGCTGATTAAAGCCAAAAAAAGAAGGACCGACATAAGGGGAGGGCTTGCGCCCTCCCTCTATGCCGTGTCGTTACTCTGGTAATCGATCCTGCACGTCGACATACACGCTGTCACGTCGCCCAATCGCCAATACCAATACCGTCACAACCTCGTCCTTCACCTGATAGACCAAGCGATAGCCGAGGGCGCGCAATTTGATTTTGTAGCAATCGGGGAGACCATGAAGTGCTGATGCGGGAACGCGGGGTTGCTCGAGTCGTTCTTTCAACTTGTTGCCCAGTTGTCTTCGCACTGTGCCGTCGAGCTTGTCCCATTCTTTCTTCGCAGATGGCTGAAAGATCAGCTTATAGGTCATCCAGACTTACCTCGACCCCGCCGGTCTCATTCATACGTTCCCGGGCGATCGCACCGAGTTCGTAATCCTCAAGCCGATCCATCAGCGCTTCGTAGCGTTCTGCGGTGAGCAGGTACGCCACAGGTTTGTTACGATTGAGCACTGCAATGGCGCCTTCAGCTGCGTGTTCAATGACCACGTTGGGATTGGCTTTCAACTCCGAAATCCCGACCGAGCGATCAGTAAGTATCGTTTCCATACTGCCTCCGTGAGACTGGTTGATGGGCTCAACAATAGACCTTTTAACAGGTCTCGTCAAGTGCTGGCAATGGTTACTGCTCCATTACTCAGGGGCGTCATATATGGCTGAGATAAATTAAAAACGTCATATAGCCCGAGCCGAAGCCCGGGCCAATGTTCAGACCAGTGCCGAGTAGGCGCGCGCCAGCTTGTCGTCATAGTCGTTCTGGGCATGCTCGTTCGAGCCGTTGTACTGCTCGGCGAAGCTCACCCAGTTGTGGGAAGTCAATGCGGTCAGCATCGAGCCCCCATTTTCATCCTTCACGAATTCGACAAAGGCATCGAGCTGCAGCGTCTCGCTCGTCTGCATGGCGGTCGTGAACGCTTCCGCGCTCTGATAGCCACACTGGACGTAGTAGTAGCCCATGATCTGGAAGAGGCCCCACGATGCGGAGCGCAGCGCCAGATCACTGTTGAGGGTCTGTGCCTGTTGCAGTCGACCCCATTCTGCCTCACCGCCCAGATAACCTCCGCCGACCGGGTTAATGATGTTCGGGTAGCTTGCGACGAGCTGGGACAGTTCCGCGGCGGGCGTAACGGCTTTCATCGCCTTGTAGAATTGCGAGCGCTCGAAGAGGATCGTGCACTGGCCGTTGTTGAAGAAACCGGCGCCGGACGTCTCGACCTGACAGACCGTTTGCACGGTTGCTGCGTCGGTGCCAAGGAGGCCCGCCGCTTCGCTATAGCTCGAAGCGCTCAGGTACTTCTGTGCAATGAAGGGGTCGAGGATCGCAGCGGTCGCGGTGTCGTAGCATCCGGAAACCGGCAGGCCCGAGGCAGACTGGAAAGAGTCGAGGCAAGCCACGGACGCGGGGCCGAGGTTGCCGTCGATCACCAGATTGCTGCTGGTCTTCTCGTTGAGGGCGCGCTGAATCAGCTTCGCTTGGGCGGTGGTGGTGCCCGCAGGCAAAACGCTCATGATTATTCAGTCCTGTGAGTTGACGGCTTTTACCCCCCGCCCCGGATGTCTCCAGAGCGAGGGGTCACAGGATGAACGTCGGCTTACTTGCCGAAGTAGGCGGTGAGTTTCACGCGACCGCGCTCGGTCAGACCGAACTTGAGGAGCGGCTCGAAGTTCACTTGCTTCAGGAACTGCTGACGCGACTTCGGATCGGCGAGGGACTTCAGCAACGTGACGATCTTCTCGAAACCACGGCGGTGGTCACGCGACAACGGCACCCATTCGACAAACCGGAAGACGTGCTTCTCGCCGAGGGCGGCATCGGCGTGTTGATGGAAAATCAGCAGCGTCGCCTGCATCGCACTCTGGAAGTCTTTGCCTTCGAGGTTGTTGATGATGTTCGTCAACGCCTGGTAGAAGCGAACCTGATTGCGGCAGCCGACTTCCCTCGCGACGATCTTGCCCGGCTTCATCGTGAGCAGATAATCGTTCAGCGTGTTGATCTGCATCTTCGCGACGATCGAGCTGTCCTTCATCAGGTTGACGAGGGTGCGATTCAGTTCGGCCGTGTGCAGGGGCGAGGTCAGCATCGGATCGGCGACTTCCGGCTCCGGCGTCGAGACGAGTGCCGGGGCGGTGCCGGGCTCGTGCTTCGCAGGAATGGTCAAGCCTGACTTGGCATCGACCGCAGTGCCCGTGGCAGTACCCTGCGCGACAGGTGCAACAGGCGGTTCGGTCGAGGACGGTTCAGCGGACGAGACGGAGTCCGCCACTTCCTTGACGAGCTGACCGATCGGCGTCTGGGCTTGTGGGGGGACGGGGGGCTGGGCGATCGACGACGGTGACGAATGTTTCAAAGATTCGGAGATGTCCGAACCGGAAGAATTCGGGTTGCCCGCCACTGCCGACGACTCCGTAGATTTGTCGGCGGACGAGCCTTGTGCGTTTCCCTCTGCGGCCGCCGCCTGATGATGAATCGGGTTGACCACGATGCGTTCTTTCTGTTCGGCACCGCTTTCTTGTTGAGGCGTATCGCTCATGTAAAACTCCAGGGTTATCTGTCGGACAGGCTAATAGATTGACCGGCTCGGGAAAATCTTCCCAAGCCTCAGAAGAGGGCGGTCTGATAATCCATTTTTGCCACCTCCAGTGACTTTCCATGCATGGCCTTCATAAACAGCAGCATGAACGTCGAGCCGTATTCGGCGATGGCAGCGCCCAGCGCTGTGGGACTCATGGCGAGACGACTCCCCACACACACTGAGCAGTAATCTCCCTTGGGCAACTGGCAGAACATGGGACTGCGGCGCAGCACTGTCTTGCCGAGGTAAGCGCCGGCTTCTTCGATATTTGCGATCGGCTGATGACCCTCCGGGGTCACAATCGAAAAGCCAGGCAACTTGTGGATGTTCGTCTTGTCAACGAACTGGAGGTCCCCAAGTCGCGTGCCGCAGTCCTCCGTGGCGACCACTGCGTTACTTGCTGCGCGCAACAGCCACTTCACTAACTCACCCCCAAGCATCGTTTCCGCACCGCGGTTAAACGACCCCGCCCGCAACGAGTTGTTCATCGCGGGGAACTTGGAGAGGTCCCAACCTTCCGAGAGTGAGTTCTTGATGAGATCCACGTTGGTGGTCGAGTCCCCCATCCCCGCTTCCGCACCATGCATGAGAAAGAGCTTCGAGCGCACCACGTCGTACGCCTTCTTCGTGATGAGGAAGCCTTCGCCCTCATCGCCCTTCATGTATTCCTTGTCGAACGCGATGAGTTGCTTGGAGATGTTCGCGATCACCGCCGGATCGCTCAGGCGCTCCTTGTTCTCTTCGAGCAGCTTGTTGCGCAGCTCAATGAGACCAGGCGGGGCGACCATGGTCTTGCGTGTGACGGCGGGCACCCATAGCTGCGTGAAGCCCCCCAACGCAAACATCGCATCGGCAAACTTCACGTACTCGTGCATGTAGATCGGCTGGGTGTCCGGCGATCCGCCGAGTGGTTCCTGTCCCGGCTTCAAATCACTGATCGCACGTTTGAGGATTTCCTCTTCAAGCTTGCCCGCTGCGATGCGGCCCGTCTTGAATGCCACGCGGTTCCCGAACGGATAGATCAGGGCGACGTAATTGAAGAGCACGTTGCCGTAGTTCGTCTCCACATCCTCAAAGAGGTTGGGTACCTCACCCGCTTTAAGCGTGATGCGGTCCGCACGGCTCAAGGGCGGAAGCGCCGGATCGGCATCCTCGATGAGGGTGAGCGCATTGCCGTCTTCCGGATTCAAGAAGAAATGTCCAGACGGTGTCTGCACAATTCGCCAGGGATACGGATGGGTCTTGTAGGCCTCCGGTGCTTCACGGATCAGACTGAACGCAGAGATAATCCACGCCCGCCGACGGTACTCATCGGCGCCCAGCGCCTTCAGGAAGTAGGTCCTTTTATCCATGTCGAATTCCCGTGGTCCGTTGATTCTCGAGCTTCAGCAGTAAGTCGCCCACAGCGACATCTACCTTCGTGACGAGATCCAGATCGTTGATCAGGTGGTCCAGCTCGGGCTGGATAACAGAACGCGGGCTGTCAAGCCCGTCGCTGGAAAGGATGGCCATCGAGACCAGGTTGGCAGCAATGTTGGCCACCGGCATGGCTTCGAACTGGTAGCCGACCAGGTTCGCGTAGAGCGCGAACGGATAGCCGACGTCTACCCCCTCGTGCAGGAAGTGATCCATCATCAGATCGAGGCCACCCACGATGGTCTTGAAGTTGCGATACGCCTCGATGTGCTTGGCATGCACCTGCGTGAGATCGACTGGCTCATCATCCGCGAGGCGCTGGTGTGACACCTCCCGGATTTTCTCGATCGTCATCGGGTCGACGTGGTGCATATCGACCAGGAGTTCTTCCGCGGTGAGGTGCGTCGTGAGTGTGAGCACTTCGGCCAAAGTCTCGGCTGCGTGCATCTCCAGACTGCACTGCTGGATCACGGCCTGTGGATCCTGATAGTGCTCGATAGCGAAGAGCCCATTCAGTAACACCGTCAGGTGATCGACGCGTGCATCGTCAGACGGCATGACGCCCAGGCCATTGAGCAGCTCGACCTGCAAGGCCCGCGTCGTGTCGTAGATCTGCTGCACGGTCTGGCCCTGATCAACGTCCTCGTTGGTCATCAGAATCTCTTCGAAGCGGAACGCGTAGTCCTCGACTCCGAAGCTATCGATTGCCTCGTGTGCGTCGCCGATCATCTGCACGCATTCGGGTGAGGCAGCGCCCCCCAGATAGTCCCGCAAGATATCAATCATAAAGAGCGCTCGAAAATGTGAAAAAAAAACTGGTCGGTGTGAATGCTGTAGCGAACACCACCGATACCGGCTTGCTTCAGAGGAAGCGAGTCGATCGGTTAGCAACGGTCAAAAGATGAATCGTTTCCGACCGCTTTTTATTTTGATATTCAGGATTACCAATCATGACCAAGAAGAGCCGCGCCCGGATCCAGCGTGATGTTGCCGAGGGCAAGCGCAAAGCAGCGCCTGCCGCGCATAGCTTTGTACCCCAACGCCAACCGGTGCAGAACCTGGGTGGCGGCCAATTCCAGATGTCTGCAGCGGACCGGATTCTGGCTGAATGCCGGGCAGGCAAGTACGTGCCCGAGCCGGAGCGCAAGAACACGTGCTGGGACGACCTGCTGCAAACGCATGCCTTTATGACCGGCTTGCTGCTGCGCCACACCAGCATCTCCGAAGTGCTACGCGATGAAGACCTGAAGCGCTACATCGCCGAGCCCGAAACCTTCCGCACGAACGTCAACCAGTTTGCAAGCGACCTGCGCCAGATGAGCGAAGAGCTTGTCCAGCTGCGCCAGTGCCATGTGGGCAAGACGGGTGGCAGCACGGATCCGGACGAACTGATCCACGCGATTTCGCTGCACGAGCAATACCTGCTGTGGCAACAGAAGCATGACGCCGTGGTGATGCCGACGGTGCTGCATGTGTTGGAAGCCACCAATCAGGCTGAATTGGCGCGTGCGAATGCGACGGGTCAACTCAACGGCGAAGTCCCGCAGGAAGAAATCGATCCGGCTGTGCTCGACGTGAACGCAGTGACTGATGTCGACTTCAGCGACGAGAATGTCGGCAAGGTCGTGGGCGTACCGGAGACGAAGCCGCTGCGCGGTCATACGTCGGTGATTTATCAGGTCGACGAAGCCCCGTTCTTTACGAAGCCGGAGCACGACGTAGCGACCGAGCGTTCGCTGTAATTTCCACCACCAACGAAGAACTCGACCATGTCCGAGCATCAACACAATCCGCACGAACGGCCGCTGTTGCCGGATGCGTTTGACCAACTGCCGGCTGAGCCACCGGCTGCACTCGAAGCCCCGGTACAAGGTTTCGATCAACTGGAAGAATCCCCGACCGACGCCGAGCAAGCAGCGCCAGCTGAAACGCCCGTGCGTGCCCCGTTGCCGCCGTCACAGACGACACAGCAGGATACCGAGGTGTTCTTCCCGCTCGACGGCGTGTGGGACGAAACCGGTACCTTCCTGATCGGTAACACCGACACCCATCAGCGCACCGTCGATACGCTGGAAAGCATGCCCAACATCCGGCTCGAAGAACACGAGAGCGGGCGTGAGTTTGTCGACTTGATTACCGCGGCTTTGGACGGCACCCCGAAGAACGACCGGTGGCGCGCCACGGTGGATCGTCCCGGTACGGAATGGCGCCAATCGGTGAAGTCCGAGAAGGGCGGCATCAGCATGGGGCAGGTGAAGTTCAACAACATCGCTGAAGGCGAGAAGTTGACCGGTGAGCGCGCGATCCTGCAAGTGCGCTCGCTCCTGAACCTGGGCAGCACCATCCAGACACCGCTCTGGCACTCGGGTTTCCACGTCACGATCAAGGCACCGAGCGACTTGGCGCAGATCGAACTGAATCGCCGGCTGTCGGATGAAAAGATCGTGCTGGGTCGCACCACGAATGGCCTCGCGTTTGCGAACGCCTCGGCTTATCTGACCGGCGGCATTCTCGACTTTGTCATGGAGCACGTGTACGACACGTCGCTGCAGGACAAGGATCCGCAGAAGATCAAGGAACTGATCGACACACGCGATTTGCCGCTCCTCTTCTGGGGATTGGCTTGTGCGATCTGGCCACGGGGTTTCCAGTACGCCCGTCCGTATCTGGATCCAGTGACGAACGAAGAAAAGGTGCTGCGCGAGAAGATCGCGGTCGGCAAGTTGCTGTGGGTGGATACGAAGTCCCTCACGCCGTGGCAGATTGCCCACATGGCCAACCGCGGGAGCGGTCGCCAGACGCTCGAGAACGTGCAGCGGTATCGCAGCGAATTCACGATCGGGCAACCGCGTCGCGTCGAGCTGCGCAAGGACATGGCCGTCACCTTGGCGCCACCGCGGGCCATCGACTACGTCTACTCGGGCTACAAGTGGATCGGCGAGATCACGCGGCTGGTCGACGAAGCGCTCGGCCTGTCAGCGGACGATCGCCGTCGCGCCAATCTCATCATCGAGAACGGCAAGGCCACGAACATGCGTCAGTACATCCACTGGGTGCAGACGATGCATCCGGCTGGCGGCATCGTGACGGAAGACGATCGCGAAACCATTGAACGCCTGATCGACGATCTGTCGGGCGACGATGAAGCCCGCGTGAAGTATTTCGCCGAAGTCCAGAAGTACATCGATGAGACGACCATCGCCGTCATTGCGACGCCTACGGTCACCGCTGCGGAGGAGAACAAGTTCCCGCGCTTCCCGCATCTCTTGCCCATGAATGTCGAGCAGACTTTTTTTACCCTACTCGAACAGAAAATGAGCCAGATCTCCCGCCGCACCTGAGAAAGCCGCATGTCATTCAGCCTGAGTTCGGGCTGAAGCTACCAGAGGAGAATCCGCTGAAGACGACGATGGAGCGCGCAGGCGCCATCAAGAATTCATCAGATATTCAACTGGTCATGCGGGACTGCTACGAGACAACCTACGGCATCTGGGATCACCAGCGCGACGGTGACCTGGATGCGCTCTCGCTGGTGGCTATGCGAGAGACGGAGGACAGTGCATCGGGGGGTCTTCTGTACGAGAGATTCCGGCAATACATCGACCTCAGTATCGGGAAGTACACGCATCTGAATCTGCTGGACTTCCTTCAGATGCCCACGGACTGGGTGACGTCCGTTATGGATCTGTGCGCCGGTCGCATCAAGGCGGACAGTCGCACGCAGCAGGGTGTCATTGACCAGTTGCAGGACATGGCGGGAGGGGGACAATGATCACGCATATTGGTCCCGGCGATCTCTTCCAGTCCAAAGCGCAGTCGCTCGTCGTACCTGTGAACACCGTGGGTGCGATGGGCAAGGGCATTGCGAAGACGTTCGCGTTAAACTTCCCGGGCTTGCTCGAAGACTATCGCCGCGCGTGCTCGCGCGGTGTATTTTCCACTCGGGGTCTATATGTTTGGGAAGGAGCGGAAGATCGAAAGATCATCTGCTTTCCCACCAAACGTCACTGGCGTTTTCGCTCGCAGCTCCCCTGGCTGGATCAGGGACTCGCGAGGCTGGCCAGGGACTTTGAGAAGTACGGCATCACATCGATTGCCATGCCGCAGATCGGGTGTGGCGAAGGTGGCCTGGACTGGATCAACGTTTATCCGTTGATTGTGGAGTGGCTTGAGCCGCTTCCGATACCGGTGGAGATTTACCTTTCACCCACGTAGAAAGCCAAAAAAGAAGGAACTTCATAAGGGGAGGGCGCAAGCCCTCCCTCTATGCCGTCTATTTACTTCGTGGTAAAGCCGAGGCTTGCCCGGCCGTTGGCGATGCTGATCTTCTTGCGCGGTTTGCGCAAGGTTTCAGCCAACGAGACGTTCCCAGTCGGAACAACCTCGAAGTCGGGCAGGCCGCTTGCACGACGCGCGACGACCGCTTCTTCTGGGGTAAGCAGACGGCACTCTACAACGTCGTAGCAGCGACCCGGCCGCATCAGCGCTTCATCGATGTCGTTCGTGCTCGACAAGTTGGTCGTGAAGATGATCTTACGCGTGTGATTCGACCCGATCCCGTCCGTCTCGTTGAGCAGCTGCGGCATGATCACGTTGCCCGCTGACCTTGGAGTGAGCAGTTGATCAGCGTCCTCCACCACGATGATTGGAATCCGCGGCGTGTCTTTCTCTTCCACATCTGCCTTGATGCGACGAATCGACTTGAACTCACGATCCTCGCCTAGACACTTGCTGAAGAGATCCTTGCGTTCCTTGGCCTCGGTGCCTGCAACGTTGGCCATATAACCATCGCTCGAATTGAAGATGAACGTCACGAAGTCCTTGTGCAGGATCGCATCGGCGCGCTTGGCATAGATCGGCAACAGGCCGAGTTCTGAGACAGCTGCCGAAACCATCGAGGTCTTGCCCGTTCCCGGCGGGCCCTTCAGGATCAGCACCGACTCTTCGCTGTTGAGGAAGTCTTCGATCAGGGCTTTGAGGCCGCCGTCGAGATACGGATAGAACTCCGGATGCGAAGTGCGCGCATTCTCGATCTTGCCCTCATTGATCGTCAGTCCACCGCCGAACGGACTTTCCCGGAACACGACTTCGACGAACGTTTCCTTTTCTTCCTGCTTCGCGTCGGTCTTCACGTTCTCGAGTGTGAGCTCACGAAGCTCATGCACCAGTGTTTCGGAGCCGCTGAATTCGATGCAGAAGTTGGAGCGTGGGTGGGGGGCGTATGAGATCCAGAGAACCGGACGATTACCCTCGTCGAGCATGACGAAGTCACCTCGGCCAAGACGCACAAGAGCCTTCGCGTCCACATACTCGAAGAACCATGCGTCCGACTCGAAGTAGTGCTCGCTCGTCAGCATTCGGTTCGTATCGACTGAATCCACCGGAAGACCCAATGCCTGACAGAACGCACGCACTGCCGTTCCATTCAAAGCCTTGTTGTCCGGGTCGAGATAACCCGTGCTGTTCGTCCACGAGAAGAGCGCATCACCGATCGAATCGAAATGGGAGTTCAGCGGACGCACGGTCGAGAACCGGATGACCGGGAAGTCGGCTGCTGCGTTAGTGTCTTGGTCGATTGCGTTCACGTTGCGGAGGGCTGCAGATTTCATGGGTGTTTCCTTGGATTAGTTATAGGTTCGTGTTAATGCTTGGTTATCACCACCAGGGCCGCCACTCAACATGTCCTTGTGGTGTCTGGTGCTGCTTTCTATCGAGCGTGCCTACTGGCACACCGCCTGCCTTCTTTCGTGATGTGTCATGCTCCCGAGGTGTGAAGGGCTGAACAGCATTTGCCGAACGGCGCTTCGAGAGTTCGAGTTGCTTCTTGCGCTGCTTAGGAGTCTGCTGAAAGTTTTTCACCCTTCGTCCTTCTGTAGTTGATTGCGTGACTGAATGACGCCGATGTCCTTATTGCTGGACTTGCGTCTCATGGGGGACGTGGCTCTGACCAACGTGGTCAGCGACAACGAGCGTCAAGCCACCGAAGATGAAGATGAGCGTTGTCAGGAACGCGCGCATCGTGTTCTTCTTGGTTTTGCCAGAGTGATAGTTCTTTCTCGCGAAATCGTTCATGACATTTGCTCCGTGTAGTTAGATTTGCCAATCCATAGGGGGATCGGATTCACGGCTGTCATATGTGGCTGAGATTTCTTTGATTCGTTGCTCGCACAACTGAATGAACTCGTAAGCCTCACCCTGTAAAATGGTCTCGCCTTGAGCACCACACATTAAGGATAGGAATGGCTACAAAGACACTGGCGCAGATGCGCGAAGAGTACGCAGCACTTGAGCAGAAGATCACTCAGGCAGAACAGGAAGGGCGGGCGAGTGCGATCGAGCAGATCCACGCGATCATGGATGAGTTCAGTCTCACGCCGGAAGACTTGGTAAGGAAGCGCAAGCGCGGACCGAACAAGAATGCGGGAACACCAATCCCGCCGAAGTATCAGGATCCGAAGTCGGGTGCGACTTGGAGCGGTCGCGGTAAGGCACCGGCATGGATTGGAAAGAACCGGGACAGGTTCTTGATTCAGAAGTAACGCAGCAAAGAAAAAAGCCGCCCTTGAGGCGGCTTTGTTTTTGGCACGCTTGGCTTAGGCGACCGATAGTGCATGGCCTATCTTCCTTGATCCGAATCTGGTGAAAGCTGCGCGCCCTTCAACGGACCAAGCACCGCGGCCCGCAACCACTCGATGTTGCGACGCTCGAATCGCTCGAGGATGAAGCTCACACCATGGTCCTGATGACGGATGCTGATTTGATGCTTGCGGCAGAGCGCCTCGAACTCATCTAGAAAGACTTCAATCGCGTCGGGCGATTCGATGCGTTCCTTGGCGACGCTTATCGACCACCTTCCATTGGGTCGCGGCGATCTATCGATCGAGAACGTCCAGCAGGCTGTGCTCTCGGGCGGATCGGTAGCGGTCGTGGAAATTCGACCACATCAGAGTAAAGAAGAAATACAAGCCGCGCTCGACGAGGTCAGTGCATGGCTGCAACCGAAAGGTATAGCTACGGTTTCTGAAATCTTCGCTTGATATAGTTTTAACGCCAGGGGACGGCCAACCTTTTCGAAGGTTGGCCTTTTTGTCATTTAAATTACAAAGCCAACTATGATTATCTATTCTCTCGTCTTTGTCGTGGGTCTCGCAGCGGGAACCATCAGCGGTGTGATTGGTACTGGATCATCAATCATGCTGCTGCCGGTGTTGGTGTTTTCGTTTGGCCCGAAGCAAGCAGTACCGATTATGGGCATCGCTGCAGTGATGGCAAACGTCGCGAAGGTGGCTGCCTGGTGGCGTGAGGTTGACTGGAAAGCCTGCGCGGCCTATTCAATTACCGGCATTCCTGCTGCTGCACTGGGCGCCCGGACCTTGTTGTTCCTTCCAGCGCGAGCAGTCGATATTGCGCTAGGTATCTTCTTCATCGCGATGGTGCCAGTCAGGCATTGGCTGAAGAAGAAAAGTTTCAGGATGAGCCTGTGGCATCTCGCAGTGATCGGCGGCATCATCGGTTATCTGACCGGTATCGTCGTGTCCACCGGGCCGCTCAGCGTGCCGGCATTTACTTTCTACGGCCTGACAGGGGGTGCGTTTCTCGCGACTGAGGCGGCTAGCTCACTGGCTGTCTTCATTTCGAAAGTACTCGCATTCCAAGCATTCGGTGCGCTCCCGCCCGACGCGATAGTGAAGGGGCTTATTACAGGCGCGTCATTGATGCTCGGTTCTTTCCTCGGAAAAGCGGTAGTTGTGCGACTAAGTCCCACATTCTTTCGGCGGCTCCTCGACTGCCTCATGCTTGCGTCCGGAGTGACGATGCTAATAGCATCGACTCGTTAATCGCCATCCATTAGCGACAGATTCTCGATCGTACACCAAAGTAAAAAGCCGCCCCTTTGGGGCGGCTTTTATTTCGGCTGTCTTGCGCTAGCCCGCACTGACACTGAGGTAGGGGATATGCAGACTGATCGTTGCCAGTACCGCAAACGAAAGAAGCATAACCACGAGCGGAATTATTGAACCCTCGCGGTCGCCTGACTTGATGGCCAAAACTGCGCTGCGGGCGGTTACAAACACCGCAACCAGTCCGCCAACAACCGTCAACCACTTATTTACTTCGGGTCCAAACCGCGTCACCCAGTGCAGTGCCAACAAGATTAGCGCGACGATCCAGGTCCAAGCTTCGCCCCCAATCGATTCTTTTTCCGCCATAACTTCTCCTATTTGTTATTTGACATAATGCAAATGATCAACATTTTAGTTCAATGTTTTCAATGCCTTAGCTCAAAAGTCACCAGTTGATAATGCGCTGCGTTTATCGGGCCTCACCCTTGCTTGATGGTAAGCAACCTCCCGGAGAACCCCGATGCCCAGAACAGATAAAGACAACTACCAGAACATCGCCATGATGTTACGCGATCTGCCCCTTGGTTATACGGCCGACGTATCGGACTACATCGTGTTCTATTGGGATGGCAGCGAACTAGCGGGCGCGCATCTCTCGCCAGATAATCCGGGCGTCGTCGACGAGACGTTCGCCGTCGAGGAAGTGCTGTGCCTGGTCCCGGAAGTGGTCGAGGACTGGTTGAAGGCGCCGACCTTTACGTTTCGCCAGTCAGTCGTCGCATGGCTGAGTGACGCACCGCCGATCGACGCCGGCGTGTAACCGGAGATGAGTCATGTGCTATGGGAAACCTGATGAGCTAACTGCGCAACTGCTCGAAGCCTGCGGTCTCAAGAAGAACGATCTTGGGCACACGGCGCTCGATGACTTCGATCATTTCTGCGCCTACAGCGGATGCATCAAGGAAGAGATCGGTGAGCTTGCCTTCGCGTGGACGAAGTACGCTTACCTCAGCGCACACCCCTTAGTCCGGTAGCAGCGTGGCCGACTTCGAAGCCGCCGACCTGATGCTCGCCATTCGCGAGCACCGGGTGTTCTCGCGCGACGGCTGGTTGTTCGAGCTCAAGTACGATGGCTTTCGCTGTCTGATCCGAAAGAAGCGTGAGCGCGTGGAACTCATCTCGCGGCAAGGCAATTCGCTCAACCAGTCCTTTCCCGACATGGTCGAGCAAGTCGCTCGGGTGAAGGGTGACTTTGTCTGGGATGCGGAGCTTACGGTTGACGAAGCGACGGGCCAGTCGTCTTTTGATCGGCTGCAAAAACGTGCACGGGCGTCACTGCCTCGATCCGTGAAGGTGGCGATGCAGAACCACCCTGCCCGGCTTTACGTCTTCGATATCATGACGGCCGGTAAGCGGGATGTCCGTGCCCTTCCCTTGGTTGAGCGCAAAGAGATTCTGCGCGACAGCTTCGAGAACACAAGCGGTCTGGTTTTCGTTACGGGGATCGTCGCTGCCGGCGAATGGGTCTTCGAGCAAGTGAAGGCACATGACTTCGAAGGCATGATCGCCAAGCGCATGGATGCGCCCTATCAGCGTGGTCGCTCTCGCGACTGGATCAAGCTGAAGTACGAACACTACTCCCGGCCTGAAGCATTAGGTTTCGGGCGCAAGCTCCCTCCCCTGCCCTCAGTCGACTAACGCGGGTTCCGGCTCGTCCGGTTCATTCTTCCGCGGTGGTGGCTTCAGACCCGCCAGTGCCCCCAGTCGCAAATTCTGCTCGACGAAAATCAGGCGCATCTTTTCCATCGCAACCAGCTGGCCCAGCTTCTCATCCTTCCAGGCCTTGTGGACGGATTCGAAATAGCGCTCGAGGCTGATCAAGGTCTGTCGACTCTGCGCGATCTCGAGCAGCATCCGTTCGACCTCGGCATTGCCGCGGTACTGTTTCCAGAAGCGGCGCAGTTCATTCAGCCCGATCGGCTCAAATCGAGGAAGCTCACGCATCATCATCGAGCACCGACACCGGGATTGGCAGCGGCGTCAACTTGCGCGCAACCTTGGTCGGCTGACGCGTCATGCGTCCGTGCTCACTGAAGAGAATTGGCGAGTGCTTCAATACAACTTCGAACGGCTCGGTGCCAAGTGGTCCCTTCCGTTTAACGATGTCGATCATCACGCCACGGGTAGACGGCCGCAGCCCGATTCGCAATGCGGCCGGCGACGCATCCTGCTGTACGGCAAGCGGTCGCAGAATGAAGAGCATCGTTTCAGCCGACTGGGACGCGAGCGACAAACGTCGAAGCGCGTCCGCCCGCATGTGTTGCTGCCACATGAGGACCGCACCGCACGTCCCTGCTTTCAAAACCTGCTCGGCGCTCCAGAGCGTATCGGCACTGGTCTCAGTCTTGAGCAGAAGCAGTTTCTCAATCGGGATGCCGATGTGGTGCAGACCGTGTCCGCTTGGTTCATGCGGGGGCTTGATCAAGACGATCGGGCGCTTCGAGACCTGAGTGAGTGCGGGTTGCAACAGGCGCATCTCTCCGATCCCCGGCTGCTGAAGCAGCAGCTCGGTCAAAGCGCCCACCGGCCACCCTCCTCCCGGCAACTCCGTCGAGAGATTGTCGTAGCCGGTCGGCACGACACGACCCACCTGGCGAGCCAGTTGATTGGCTCGCCAGAGCGATGGGTGGATTTCTTCGATGTGTTTGGGTAAGGCGGACATGACGGATGCAAGACACTGTACGGATATACAGCATCCTACACTCTTCTCAACGATTCTCTGCTGCCAATAATTCAGGGCGCCATTCCCGCACCACTGCCTCGAACTGCTCACTGAACCCCAGCGTGTCGGGGTAGGTGTGGGAGCGCGACGCCAGACGGAAAACGATGCACATGTCATCCATGATTTCGTCGTCCACGCCCCAGGCGGTCGTCAGGTCGTAACTGCCGCACGATCCCGCGTTCCACCAAGCAAGGAGAAAGTCGGCGACGCGCCGGCTTTGATCGGTGTTTCCAACAGCGTGGAGGAGAAGACGAGCCAGCGCCATCTTCTCTTCATGACGAATCTCATCGGGTCGCATATCCCCTCCTCCTGAAAGCTGCAAGTGTACTGCGGCGGTATTGCTCGATAAAGCATCGCGCATTGACGGTTAGTTGCATCGCAAGCCGAAAACGTAAAAAACACTACGATCTACGTAATGCTTAGTACGGCATCGGGGTCTTTGCGACTTCGGTGTCGCACTTATGCCGGTTCGCACGCCAGATCAGCATGAGCAGCCGAGACGGGCATCAAAACGCGTGGAACATTTCGCGATTGTGACGCTATGTCCATGACAGGACAGTGTTTTCAAGGCGCGCAGTGTGGACCTTGAGTGTTTCACGGACCGGCGATCGTTTCACGACTTCACATCTTTTCGAGAAAACCCGATGAAAGCCTTACCTAGCCTTGCATCCCCCTACCCTCTCGCCGGCAAAGTTAACTTGTCACGCCCTCGTTTACCGTTTACAGTCCCAACGAATTTCGCCTGTCAGCGCTTTATTCGACGCCACTCGGCGAATCCGATCATCACCTTCAGAAAGGACGGGTCTTATGGCAACGTCTGCTAAGCCCATTGTGTCGATAACGCATGCAGTGAACAACCTTCCGACTTCGTTCGCCCTCGATGATATCGAGATTATCAGTCAGCACGCGAACGAAACGCTCTTGACGGTGCGTGAGCAGATGCTCCTGCCCCACCCCAAGAAGCATGCGCCCGTCTTCACAACGCCGCAGCTCGCAGCGCTGTGCCGGACAGATCGCAAGAAGATCAACTACTACTGGGAGCGTCCTGAGCTGGCCCTGCCGCAAGGCACGACCATGCCCCGCTCCCGTGAATTCACTTTAGCCGAGGCGCGTGAGTGGATCAAGAAGGTCGGTCCCTTCTCCCCTCGCCCGGCGGGTGCTCGAGGCAAGAAGATTGCCGTGGGTAACTTCAAAGGTGGCGTGACCAAGACGACCTGCGCCATGACGCTAGCCCAAGGGCTGTCGCTCTTCGGCCGTCGTGTTCTACTCGTCGATCTGGACCCACAAGCCTCCCTCTCCGCCCTGAACGGCGTCATCGCAGATAGCGAAGTCAGCGAAGAGCAGACCATCCTGCCGCTGATCTACGGCGAGGAAACGGACCTCAAGTACGCGGTGCAGAAAACGTACTGGGACGGTATCGATCTGATTCCAGCCAGTGCTGCCCTCTTCTCGGCGGAGTTCTATCTCCCGTTCAAGCAATCCCAGAATTCGGACTTCCGCTTCTGGGACGTGCTCAATGCTGGCCTTGAGCCCCTGCTGGACGAGTACGACGCGATCATCATCGATACGCCCCCTGCCTTGTCCTACGTAACCATCAACGCCTTCATGGCAGCTGATGGCCTGATTGTACCGATCCCGCCCAACGCGCTGGACTACGCCTCCTCCACCCAGTTCTGGTCGCTGTTCACCGACCTGGGCAAGAGCATGAAGAACGTGGTGCCGGACCTGAACAAGCGCTTCGACTTCATCCACGTTCTGCTGACCAAGGTGGACGCGAGCCAGATCGCCACCAACAAGGTTCGCGAGTGGATTTCGCGCTCCTACGACAGTCTGGTCCTGCCGATTGAAATCCCGGCGACCACGGTGACGACGACCGCCTCCATGGAGTTCGGGACGGTCTACGACATCTCGAAGTACGAAGGCAGCAACAAGACCTACCAGCGTGCCCGGGAGGCCTACGACCGCTTCGCTGAAATGATTGACCAACAACTGATGGCGCTCTGGACAGCGGAGACCCAAGTGGAGGTGGCAGCATGAGTTTGAGAGACAAGCTGGCTGCGAAGAATGCAGCGATCGCCGTGGCATCTGAGAGCAACCAGGGCGTGGCGCGCCCCAATGACGGCGCACCCAAGACGGCGCCCGGTCGCCTGTTGGAAGCTATGCCTATGCTGGCCGCCAAGGACAAGCAGCTGCAAGAGCTTCAGACGACCAACAGCGAACTGCGTGAGCAGCTCTCGAAGGCCGCACAGGCCGGCGCTGACCTCCCTCTCAAGCAACTCGTCGAAATCCCCGGTCGTCGTCGCAAGCTCTCGAAGGAAGCCTACGTAGCGCTTCGGGAAAACCTGCGACACAACAAGCTGATCCACCCGGTGGTGGTGCGTAAGGCCGAGGGCGATACGTACGAGATCATCTCGGGTCACCATCGGGTCGACGCCTACCGTGAACTGGGCCGTGAGCAGATCCGCGCCGTGATCATGGACAGCTCTGAGGAAGAAGCCACGGACGGCGCGTTCAACGTCAACCTCATTCAGTCCGGCTTGACTGACTACGAGAAGTATCTGGGCTTCCGGATCCGTCTGGAAAGAACGCCCGGAATGACGCAAGTGGAACTGGCTGAACAGACAGGGATTTCGACCGCCCTCGTCTCCTTCATCCTCCAATTCGATCAACTCCCGCCTGACGTGTTATCGATGGTGGAGGAGCGCCCTGACCTGCTGGGTGCGACGGCTGTTGCGGCTCTGGCCGGCTACGCGAAGGCGGGTAAATCCGAGCAGGTAGTGACGGCAGTACAGAAGCTGGCAGCGGGAGAAATCGACCAAGGTCAGGCCGTGAAGCTGGCTGGTGCCGAACCCCCGAAGCCGAAGAAGGTCTCCCCTCCCCCAGTCATGGAAAAGATCAAGGCAGGGAAAGCGACCTACTGCGAGATGCGTCGCGCGAAGAATGTGTTCCGGCTGGAGTTCAAGTCTGAGGATGAAGCCGAGCGAATCCACACGGCACTCAAGAAGCTGCTGGAAGACGAGGCGCTGGTGGCAAACACCGCTTCCGAAAAAGAAAGTGCTTAACAATCAACGGGTTAAGTAGACTAAACAACGTTTTGGAGCAGGAAATGACGTAATCGGGCTTCAGAAAGACAAAGGCCCTCAGCTGGAAACTGAGGGCCTTTGCGTAGTGGGCTTGGCTGGAAACCTCGCACCACACTCCCCAGCTGGAAACTGGAAAGGGTACTTCTCTCAACCCGGAGTGTAGCGCAACGAGATCGACAGTCAAGCGAATTCAAGCCATTTGAACAATGGACGCTAGACATGTCTATCGCGCAACCTCTCGTTGCTGGCGAGGGTGAAACACATCCTGCCGACTCAGAAGCCGTCGTGGCCTTCTATGCTGACGCTGTGAATCTGCCGTGGAAGATCTTCCGCGCCACCTTCCGCGCGAACCACATTGACGCCCTGCCTCAGCGCGCTCGCGCGGTGCTCGCTGCCCTCGCCCGTACCGTTGATCAAGCCAAACCCTTTGCTGCCATCTTCGCCCGTCGAGAGCTCCTCACCGGCCGCGCAATGCAATCCATGCGCACCTTCTATCGCAGCCTGGATGATCTGGAATCGGCTGGGTTGATCGATCGTCGCCCCCAAGGTCGCTATGTCGAAGCCGGGCTCTTTGGTCGCGCTTATCTGCATCTCACCCAGCAAGCAGCAGAACTCCTAGGGCTGGTCGAGCCGCCCGTTGTACACGTACCAGCCGCAGAGCCTGTCTCTTTGACTAGCCCGTCTGCCACCGTGGCAGACGGTGGTATATATAAGGATCTTTCCCCTGCTTCTTCTCAAAAGAGACAACCGGGGCAAGTGCCTGCGGATCTTCAGCGCCTGCGGTCCCTGGGGTTTCTTGATTTCTTGATCTTCAAACTCATGCGAGAAGCACGTGAGCATGGCAAGCGCCTCTCGGATGTCGTGGAAGTCACGTGGCAACACCTCAAGGCTGCCCAACGTCCGATTTGCTATCTGCGCGCCCTGCTGCGCAACCCAGTCGACTTCTCGCACCTGCTCCGCCAAAAGACGCAGACGATCGTCGAAGTGCAGGCCAAGGTTATTGAGCAAGCCCACGGTGAACGTACGGCCCGGGAATGTGCAGGTCAGCGGTTTGTGGATGCTAGCGGCGAGACGACATACGTGGTCAGTGACGACGGGGACGCACTCACGGTTTTCAAGACGAGCGAAGGCGTGGGACGTCAGGCGGCGAACTGGAAAGCAGGCTTTGCGCATGCTCTGGCCGGTGGCTTCATCCGCAGGACCAGCGAGGTCAGTGTGGCCGCAATGCCGACGGCAGCCGAAGCAGCGCGAGCACACCTCGCCAACCTGCGCGCGCGTCTCCGCGGCGGCATGGACGCATCGTCACACTGAGTTTGAATGTCGGTAGCATGCGAACGATCCTGCATGCGGCAAGTTACGCGTGATGTAATCGCGGGGCGGGAACGGGACAGTGATCGTTTCTTTGTGTCCCACAGAAGTCATGCCCTGAAAAAGCGGGAACATCTCCTCCCACGAACCTGGCCTAGGCTCGAGCCTCCGTCCGAGTGGGTCGAGCATGATGAT
The DNA here is from genome assembly GCF_900996245.1 of Paraburkholderia sp. BCC1886. GTDB lineage: Bacteria > Pseudomonadota > Gammaproteobacteria > Burkholderiales > Burkholderiaceae > Paraburkholderia. The sequence goes on from NZ_CAAJGK010000011.1 coordinate 64,778, forward strand.
TTCTACCTCGAAGCTCACACGCCCTGAGCGATCATCTTTGATCCAAGGAACATACACCTCGACATGGCCGTCGTTGAAAACCGTGACTTCCATACCCTCGCGCCACTCGCATCCGTTATCGCCCCACCCATCGCCAAACCCCACCTGCCGCCAGATGTTCGAGTTGCCAGCAGGCGGTTTGCTGTCTGAGTAATGCGCCGTGTCTCCCATCTCATCCTCCGATCTCGTGACCACCTCGTTAGACCACCCGCAGAAGTCTAGGAGCCGAGCCGCCACCAAGCAAAAAAAGAAAGACGGCATACGGCCCGGTCCGAAGACCGGGATCTCATATCTGCGATCAGTAGTTCATCGGCTGGGTGATGACGACGTTCCCAGAAACCCACATCTGACGTCGGGTCTTCTTTTCGGTGAACGCAAATCCGCCACCCTGTAACTCCTTGATGGGGCCGATCGTGTCGTACCGCTGACTGTCGCTCTGGAGTGATACCACCACAGTGCCAGTCGCTTGATCGGCAGCTGGAGTGCTCGGTTCAGCTGCGTGCGAGCAACCGAGCATTAGCGCACCAGAAATCGCCACCATCCACGTTTTTAGAATCTTCATCTCTCCGTCCTGTTGAGTAATTTCGAAGTGATTTCTTGCCAGTTAAAGCGCCAGCTGGATCGAAGTCTTGAAGTGCCGGATACACACGTCGAACTCGTTCTCAATCCCTGCCTTGAAATCGAGCGTCAGGCTCACGCCGAGTACAAGGTGGACTCGCCATTCGGCAGCGATATGTTCGGGAGCACGCTGCAGCGTCGCGATCTTGTGCTCGATCTCTTTGGCAAACTCCGTCGCGCGTTCTTGGTTATACGTCGTTCGCTCGTAGCCGCTTTCCGTCGATTCAAAGCTCGGAATGCCATCTTCGAGCAGCGCGGCAAGATAGCTCATGAATCGGTCCGACTGCACACCGGTAATCACAAACGCACCGGCGTCGTGATCGAAGGTGACGGTCTCGCTGAAGTCTTCTTCGCGTTTGCTGATGAGCGGCCGGAAGGCATTCACAATCTGCGCATAGAAGCGCGGGTAGATGACCTCCTTGTTTCGGATATTGCTCATTCGCTTTCCCCGATCGAACTCTCTGCATCGTTGAAGAAATGCTCGATCTCGTTCGCCACCCAATCCCAGTAACCCGTAATCGTCGATTGTTCTTCGACGGCCGTGCGCCATGCACTACGCGGATAGTGGGGATGTTCGAAGTCATAGGTCGTGGCGAGCACATAACCCGAGACATGTCGTTCGTGGTCCAACTCTTCGAGCTTCTTGGTTTGTGCTGCAACTTGTTCTTGTGGTGACATGCCCTTTCCTTTTTCGTTAGTGATGCTTATTAGTTCACTTTGTACCGTTCGATGTCACGCAAGGGGAGGGGACCTACGGGATGCCCTGAACCGAGGCCGGCGATCTCGCGCAGGAGGCGTAGGTAGTTCGTGTCGATCTCTTCCACTACACACCACGCGAAGAACGCAGCCGGCCTGATGAGACCGGTCGCGCTATCTGAGTTACGCCAATCACGCAGGTCCTTTCGGATCTGGTGAATGCGTGCGCCACTGATCGTCACGATGTTCGAGAGTGCGATGTCCTTCGCATCGAATGTGGTTAGAACGTCGTTGTCGTCCAACCCGTTCTCGGGTGGCACCACGCCATTGATCAGGCAGCAGGCCATCAGGCTCGTCCAGTACGACATGTCCAGGTAAGGCGCCAACTTGAGGATCTGGCGGGAGGCGCCAACCACCTCGTTGACGCTCGCGCTGGGGAGTTGCGAGTTAAGCGAGCGCAGCTTCTGGTGGGTTAAATCGGGATTCAGCACGTCTTTGCACATCTCACACAGTTCATTAAGGGATTGGTTACGCATGTCGGAATTCCTTCGTTCGGGCATAAACGCGACTAACCGTCTGCGCCCGAACCCACCCGCAGGGGCAGGTACGAGGCAGAACGTTTAGCAGGGCAGGGGGTAGTGAAGGCTTACATCAGATGCGAGCGTGTACGGTCTGCGTGCCGAAGGTCAGTGCACGGGTCCGCATGAGCTCAATCTTCCGTTCGTGATACGTCATGTGCTTGGGTTGGTCTTCGTTGACGAAGTAGACCCACTCCGGCGTGCGACCATCCTTCATCTTGCGAAGGCGACCGAAGCACTGCAGGTTCGCAACCACGCTCGACACCGCGGTCGTCATGATGTTGAGCGTGAGCTGCGGGATGTCGATGGCAGTGCCCGCCGAGATAATCGTGGTGACGCGAATGTCCGCTTCAATCACGTTCTCGAACGGATCTTCCTCGACGTAACGCCGCACGTCCTTTTCGGGATAGACCTCTTTCAACCACGCGACGAGCCGCGTGCACAGATCGACCGACGCACAGAAAATGATGCACTTGTCACCCGGCAGATACTTCTTGAGATACTTCTGCTTCATGACGTCGTTGATCAGTTCCATGTACCCCTGCAGCATGTCGGGATAGTTGATGATCGACTGCTCGAAGAGGTTGTGCGAATAGAACCCTGTCATGCGGTCCTCGCACTTGATCAGCTCCGGATCGTTGAACCGATAAAAGAGGGCGGTGACCGCAGCGTACTTATCGTAAGCCGGCCCCAAGTGCTGATCCTTCTTCGGATACGCGATCTCCTGCATCCGTTTGATGAAGAGGTCTTCTTTCGTCAGCGTGGCCGAGAGCGAGAGGGAGCGCTCACAGTGCGTGTGCAGATCAATCAGGAAGTGCCGATGAAATTCTTCGTGCACCTCATCGATCAGTCGAATACCCGCACCGAGCGTGCCCAGCAACTCTTGAGGTCGACAGGCGTAGCCGAGATCGAGCGACTCATCGCCACGCATCTTGAAAAACTTCATCCAGTCTGCGATCAACTCGCTACTGATCAGGATGATCTTGCTCGTGATAAGATCCTCGACCCCCATCTCAAGGAGTGCACGCAAATGCACACCCTTGCGGATCATCATCAGGTCCTCGATGGCGATGTCGTAGACCTCCCGGATTTCATCACGCCATTTGTCGAGATACTTCGGTGCCACCATGATGCAGGGACGCAGGCCGAGGCGACTCACGCCAATTAAGGACGTCACGCCTTTCCCCTTCCCCGTCTGGAAGTCAATGAGCTTCGAGACGGGGAAGGGTTGCATCACGTACTCAATCCCTTTCTCCTGATAGTCGTAGAGTTCCCGCTCCTCGGTCCACATCTTGGAGATCGGAAGCTCAACGCGAACAGGTTCCGGCACCGGAACGTGCTCGACTTCTACCAGCGAGCCTTTGAGCTGGTAATAGCCAAGTTCTTCCTGGAACTGCCTGAGCGTGTTGATGTGAAAACGGTATTCCCCCGTGTTGTCGCAGTACGTCGCGAAAACGGGAGGGGCTTTCTGTGGCTTCTTCGCATACGGAGAAGGCTTTCGTGTGAGCGGTGCCACAAACTGCCTGGCGAACGCCGTGACCGCGGGACGACCGCGGGGCGTCACCCGACTCACACTGAAATGATGAGTGTGTATTCGGATTAAAAGCTCAGCCATACGTCACCGGGTCATTAAGAAAAGGGGAGGGGACACCAGGTCGGTGTCCCATTGCATTACTAGCTCAGGGCGAATTGAATCACTCGCCAAAGCAAGCCGAGGGCAATCACGACGGCGAGAATCACCCGCGGGTCGAGGTCGATGTGTCGTCCTCGATACTTCATCGCCGCATACGATCTTCGTATTCGAAGACTTCCCGTGGGACTAGCAAAGCATCGAAGGGATGCGGGATGCGATTCTTGCTGATGTAGCTGATGGGATCCGTGAGCGTTTCGCGGTGGTCTTCGAAGGCCATCGCCGCAGACAGGGAGCGATGCAGCATCGTCTGCGACATCACGCCCAAGCCCTGATCGGTCCACGGCTTCGGCAACGAGTAATCGCCGCTTTCCGCCGAGACGATCATCGCCTCGAGCATCACCACGTCGAGCACGGTCAAGTTCACGTCGAGCTTGCTGTTGACCAGATCGTAGAGCTCGATCAGGGCATCGTTGGGCTTCACGTTCTTGTCGCGCTCTTGCATCATCTTCACGCTCGACTCGAGCATCTTGGCGATGTCGCGTGAGTGATCCGACATGTTGAAGTGTTTGAGCGGCAGTGCCAGAATCGGCAGCGACCAGTCCCAGTCGGTCATATCGACGACGTAGTTGTTTTCGGAGTTGATCCGATATCCCACGCGCCGGATGTGATGCAACAGCGAGTGCGTCATCGACGCCTTACGTCCACTGATCGTCGTGATGACATCGGTGCCGTGCGATTCCCCTTCCTTGCCCACCACGAGACCGATCGCCTCGACAGCGGAGAACCGCGTGATGTTCAGGTTGTCGACGGAATCGATTTCATTGACGTCGTTGATGTTCGGCACGGACTCCGCAGCGATGATCAGCTTCACGGGATTGGCCTTCAGGCGATCTGCCATCAGATAGGAGTTGTCGTCCGACCCGACTCGCAGATACAACTTGTCGCCGTCACTTAGGACGATTGCTTCGATGTTCGCGGAGCTGTCCAAGTGCTTCACGGACAACACGGCCTGCGACGACTTCTCAGTCAGCAACATGCAACACATGTGACCGATGTTCGTGTAATCCGGCACCGAGTTCGCCAGCTCACCAAAGCAGGTTGCGCACACGCCGACAGGGTCAGGATGTGCACAGGCCATCACTGACCGAATCTTCAGGCGCTGGTTAATCAGCTCCTTGCTGCTTCGGCGCACGACCTTGAGCGTGTTCGTCTCCTCATCCAGATAGAACTTGCCGGCCAGTCGTCCGAGATCGGCCTCACGCACCGGGAAGGTCACGTACTGCTGCGACCCACAATCACCCCGGTGCAAATTCTGCACGTTCATCGACATCAGCTGTAGACGACGGGAGAAATACTCGGCCTGCTGCAACGGCGACTTCGAGAAGATGAGCGACTTCGCGGCCGAGCGAGATTCGATCAGCGAGTCACGGAAGTTGCGCAGCCCTTCCGTGTAGTTGCGCACGATCGCGTGATCAAACACGTTCGAATCGATATCCGTCAGCTTGCCGCGCGCCACGACGCACTGGAGCAACTGATCGAACTTCACGGTCCCGGCCAGTGCGGCGCGCGAGAGCGGGTTATTCGGGAACTCGGCCGGATCCTTGATGACCTTGCCTGCCTGGGTATAGGCTTCATCGAGCATGCGGTCCGTGACCTTGTCCGCCGCCACCTGTACGAGTGGCATCCGTGCTTCGACCACCTTGGGATGATCGAGCATCTGCACGAAGTCGACGACGTCCAGCGACACCACATATTCTTCGGTCTTATACGTCAGATCGTTGTACATGTGGTTCATGATCTCGTAGGTCATCTTCGCGAGATCATCGAGCGTCACCGCCCGACCATTGCTGTCATTCACGACCAGCAGCGTTGTGTTTTCATTCGGCAGGCAATACACATCAAATACATCCCACACCACACTGGCCAGAAGTTCCAGATGGGTGTTCGATCCGAGTCGCTTGCCGTTCAGGATCGTGTCAACGTGATGCTTCTTGAGCAGGGGCGTGTTCGGATAACGGCGATGGAAGTCCCACGCGTAGGACGAGTAGACCGTACCTCTGTGATTCACTTCCATTTCGCCATCATCGAAAACCAGAATGAATCGCCCAACGAGCGATCCCCAAAGATCTTCGGTTGTCATGCCCAGCAATGTTCTTGCGGCTATGCGACGCATTGTTTTTTCCTTGTTTGGGTCGTAACGCGCTTCAGGTGAGGGCAACCCGAAGCGCGACAGGACCGGTCTTAGTGCAACGTCTCGGACGGCGTCATGATCGGAACGTGGGTACGGTCCGAGTCCTTCCATGGCGCTTCATACGGCTGGAACACAAATTCAAGCCCTGCACAGGCGAGGATGTGTTTGACGAGTTGCAACGGTCTGGAGCCACCGAACGGGATGACCGAGCGGTCCACCGCGTTGTAGATATTGGTCGGCTCGTCCGCTTCGAGGATCGCGTCCAGTACCGCCTTGTGCGTGAGGGGATTGTTGTTACGGTCGATAATCTCGGCCGCAGCACGCTGCCCCACGTACGCTGCAAGAATTCGGAACTCGGCTTCGCCCCATGCGCGAATCGGCTGAGACCGATAGGGCAGGGAGTGCTTGTCCGCATTCGTCACCTGCGACAACACACCGTAATGCTGCGTCTTGCCCGACGAGGCTGCGGTCCAGTCGTCCGCGATCTTCTCCAGCAAGATGAAGTAGACGCTGCCGATACGCACTGGCACCTTGGTCGTAATGCGACGGCCCGAGTTGCCGACATAGCTCACCGGTCCGTAGGTCGACGGATAGTGGCCTTCAAGCATGCGCACGATGTCGGTTGACTCGCGCGGGTTGTGCGTTGGCAGGAACATGTAGATGCCTGTCTTGACCACCTCGGCCAGATGCTCCGCGTGGGTCTGCATGTACTTGCCGCTGGTGAACCACGAATGCATGATCGGTGAGACGATCTCGTAGTACCCCATCAGGTATTCCCACGCCTGGTTGAACACCGCACGATTGCTCGCCTCGATTTCCTGCACGTGCTGAAGCGCTTTCTTGTCCCCTTCGGCAAGATTAAAGAGTCCACGGATGACCTTCGCCACATCACGCGAATGGGCGTTGATGTAATGCTCGTACTTCCGGCCGAGATTCATCCGGGAGACGGTCGAGTTCGGGTCCATCACGATGTCAGCGATGTTGCCGTCGGCATCCACTGGCATGTGCGAGCGTGGCACCACCTTGCAGATCACGCCCTTACCGCCGTGCGTGTCGGTCAGCTTGAAGCCGATCGTCGGGGTGACGTCGTACTCGATTGTGAACTCGATACGCCAGTCATCGAGCGGTGCCTTGCGGTGCAGCTTGTAGATGCGTTCCTTCGTTTCCTGGACGACGGACAGGGCTTCCACAACCAGCCGGTGAAACTCCGGCGTGAGTCGTAACGATTCTTTGCGTTCGCGCTCCAGGCGACGCCATTCGTAGACGATTTCGGAATAGAACTGGCGCCGTGCCGCGTCATAGCGCTCTGCCTGCGCGTCCATGCCGACCGGCGTCGGTGAGTTGTTCACCTGGTTGTCGTGATGCACCCGGATGTCCACGATGCGACCACCAGCGCCATCGGCATAGATCGGCTTGTCGAAGGTGCTGTCCGGCTCCATCAGGTCGTAGATACTCTGCTCGACGATTGCGAGTTCGCGGTCATAGCTGCGCGGATCCTTGTCATAGGGGCGCAGCGCCATCAGCAAGCCGTCAGCACGGATCACGTCGCCGATATCGGGAAACGCCTTGAAGGTGTGCTCATCCCCATACAGGTTGAGCGGATACGACTTCGTACCGAACTCGACCACGCGCGTCTCGTACTTCTTGAAGCCAAATTCTTTGAGCAGCTCCTGACTGATGAGGATGCCGTCCTCAGAGGTTGCCGGATGGCTCATGTAGGCCACGTTGACTTCGCGGCCGTACTTATAGCCACCGGTCTCGGTGACTGAAGGCGAGTCGGTCAGGATCGTGCCTTCCTTCAGGAAGCTTCCCTGACGCACATTCGAAAGGTCCGGCTTGATCTGGTTCTGGAAGCCGAAATACGAGTGATAGGACGTGTGCGACGTCACATTGATGCAGCCGATTTCCTTGGTGTGGATGTTTTCGTAAATGATCACGCTGTGCGGGTTGTCCTGCCGGCGCTTGAGCAACGTGTCTTGACCGAACGTCTCGCGATAGCGATCAATCACCTTGATCACTTCGCAGTCGACCGGGACCTTGGTCTTGAACGTGTAGCGGGCGAAGTCGCGCTCGGTACCCGCCTGACAGCGCCGCTCGGTTGAGCCATTGATCACCAGACACTGACCGAGGTGCGAGGAGAACATCTGCTTACGCGCGGCCGAATCGTGGCCGTCCCACGGATTCAAACTACAGACGTTGAGCAACTCGGCGAACAGCTCGTTCGGCTCTTCACGCAATACGCCGGCACGACGCAGTGCTGAAGTCATAGGCTCACTTCCTACATTCAGACTTTGTTCCATCTTGTTGCCTTCCTTGTCGTGAACCGACTATTTGCGGTTGACGTGGGCGCCAGACAGGCTCGAATTGGTTTGTTTGTGCGATTGCTGCAGCGAGCTGTCGCTGGCAGCCCGATGTTCGTGGTCGGTCATCTGCTCGTCGAAGCGGATGCGTTTGGCTTGTTTGCGCTGATGCGGATTCAATTCCGGATCGAAGTTCGGATCGACTGGATGCTCAGCCAGATGCCGGTTGCGTGTGACGGGTTTTGCCTTCGGAAAACTGTCCTTGACCTGAGCGAGATCGCTCAGACTGCTCAGCTTGATGGGTTTGTTTTGCATGATGCTTTCCTTGTTTGTGCGTCGCTGATACCCACTACTGGTCCGACAACACAGTAGTGATATATCAATGAAACTCTTTTCAATCTCTGTGCTTCCTTGACCATGGCCACCACTACAACCACGACGCTTGCGACCCCACCGATCTTTAATCTGATGGTGGCTACCGGTCCCACGGACTATTACGACGCGGATTTCCGCCAGGTCCTTGAGGACCACATGACGTATCTGCGTAACGTCAACACCACGACGTTGGTAACCGTGTCGGCCCAGCAGGTCTGGGAGAATGATCAGGATCTCTTTGGATACCTGCAGACGGTCCTCGTCATGCCGCTGCAGTACCACTGGGTAACGATGCGGTTGAACGACTACACGTCTCCCGATCAATTCACGGAAGGCGTCACCCAACTGCTCATCCCGTCGTCGACCACGCTCGAACAACTGCGAAGCGCCTGGAAGACGAGCAGTACGAGCAGTTCCTGATTGGTCAAAAGCAGACAAAGAAAAAAGAAGTCGGGGAGGAGGGGAGCACAAGCTCCCCTCTTTTCCTTTTATGCCGTCAGGTCACACTCAGACCACACGCGAGCGACCATAGCCACCACCGCCTTGCCATCCTTGCTGCTGCGGATAGCTACCGGAGGCTTGCTGTGACCAGCGCGATCCCTGTTGCTGAACCGGCGCCTGGTACGGCGGCGGACCACCCGCGGCGTAAGCCACAGCCGGACGGGCAGCCATCACGGATGCGAAGTCCAACCCACGGCCGGTGTGGGCAATCTGTCCCGGTCCTGGACCTTGCTGATGCTGATGTTGTTGGCCGTGTTGCTGGTGATGGGCAGCTGGCTGACCACGGAACATCGACTCCTGATGACGTCGCGTTGCTTCACGCTCAGCCAGGAAGTTGTCGAGGCCCTGACGATTGCCGATTGCTGGAGATCCGCTCGTGTCGACCGGTCCCGTGGCTACCGGCGTAGCTACTGCTGCCGGTGCGGCTGCTGCATGGGTCACCACTGTCGGTTCTGCGACCCGTGCCTGCGGATACGACGCGGGCAGTGCAGTGGTCGACGCTGCGGGGGTTGCGCTCGGTGCTTCGCCGCTTGCCCCTTCGTTGCCTGCCTGCATCGGTACGCTGCGGATTTCCTTCAGCATCACGCCGAGATTGACGAAGGTGTCCTGCCAGTCGCAATCGATGAAGTACTCGTTGCCCTGATGTTCTTCATCGCCCAGCTGGTTCTCGAACGTGCTCGTGATGTCGTTCAACGGCAGAACGATCGCGAGTGCGGCTTGCATCAAGGCATCCAGGTTCGGCGCCACATCGGAATCCGAGCCCCGGTTGTAGGACCCTTCAACCTCGATTTGCGGGAACATGAATTCCATCAGGGCGATCAGGCTTTCCTTGTCCTTCACCCGGCACTTGATGCCCCAGATGTCGCTGCCTTCACGCTTGAGTTCCTGATAGAGCGGGAAGCTCACGACGCCGACACGCTTGTGACGCTTGCCGCCAACCGAGCCGGTCTTCTTCAGGAAGATGCCGACTATCCGGCGAGCTGCCTGATCGGCCGGCATCGCGCCAAGGATCTTCTTGAACAGATCGTAGGTCTTCGCATCCACGGTCTTCACCTTGGACAGGAATTCCGACTGATCGGGCGAGAGCTTCGCGTGCTCGTCCTGCGAGATCGCAATCGAGAGCAGCTGCGCCATCAGTTCGGCCGCCACCATGTTGAAGCGCAGCATCAGCAAGGAGCGATACTTCTCGAGCACTTCCGATTCGCCGCGGGTGATGGACTCCGCCAACGGATGAAACAGCACGATCGCTGACTTGTCCGGGTTGGCCAGATGCTCTTGCGTCGGCAACGCCAGACGCTTGCCCTTGATCAGCACCGGATGGGCCTGCTTGCCCAACCTGCCCGAGACCAGGTTGTCGCTGGTGACCACCAGGTTCGCGGTGGCCATCAACTGTTTGTATAACGCGATTAGTGAAACCACTTTCGTACTCCCTTTTTTAGATCACGCCGAACTTCGGGCGATCGCCAGCCGGTGAACCCGGCATGCCGTGATGGTCGGTGAGGTGATGGAAGATCTGCTCGAAGTCCTGCGAAAGCGTCGACGAGAGTTGATGGTTGTTCGTGATAACCGGCACGAGCAAGGCATCGGCGAAGCTGGGTGTGACGTAGTCGATCATCGGACCGCCGTCGAGCGAAATACGAATCCACGTTTCGCCAATCAGATCCGCCCGCATTTCGATATAGAAATCGATGCCGTTTCGGTCCGAGATGTCGTTCAGGATCATGTGCTCGAGGCGGACAATGAAGTTCTGCACGTACGGACCCAAGTCCTGCGAGCTGAACCCTTCGGCGTTGGCGATCATCGTGCTCACGCGACTTGACGGATCGAGTGGGTTGTTGCCAGTCATCGCGCCCGTTAGCACCCGACGATTGGTGGTCGTGAACACCAACTGCGTGAGCGTCAGGTCCATCATCAGCGCCGGTACCGATTGGCTCAGAATGGTGGCGACTTGCGTCAGACGGTCCGAGCCACCCCAGTCCTGCGAGAGACCGGCATTCGCGAAGTGCATGCTGCCGTTGCCCGGGCCGGCCGCGCTCGTATTCCCCTGCGTCGCGACCGTCGTGCGTTGCTCCACATTGGGATCCAGTCGCAGCAGATCCTGGAAGACGAAGAAGTTCGACATCTGCCCGTCGCGCACCTTCTGCATCGCCGAGAAGAACGGGTTCAGCGCCACGGCCGTTTCTTGCGCGTAGCCCCGGGCCTGTTCGTACACGTCCTGTTCCTGTTGGACGCCGAACTCGTTTTCCATCGACGCGGTCTTGTACGTGTCGAGCAGCTTCGCCGCGTAGTCCGCCGCGATGTTGTTCCCACGGCGGGATGCCACCGGAACCGAGGACAAGACCGTGCGGGTGTCATGCACGTCGCCCAAGCCGGTCACATGGTTCAGTTCCATCGATGCGTAGACGTCTTCCGGACGCATGCGATGCATCTTGTTCGGCGTGTACGTGTCGATGTAGCTCGAATCGACTAGCACGTGTGCGTTCTCTGCCACGTTCGTATAGATCTGGTTGCCGAACGGCGTGTTTTCCACCGTGTGCCGAACTTGCACGATCGAGTTGATGTAGAACTCCATGCGCGGATCGATCGACTGCGTGTGGATGATGATGCCAGGGTGGTCCGTATAGCCGAGCACGATCACCACGGCCATGCTGCCCGACAGACGTTGGCGGATCTCCACTTCCATCATGAAGCGCAAACGCCGTTCGCCCCAGCCACCAACGATGCCAATCGCGGATTCGGGTGTTGCCGACGGCGCGATCACCTGGTTCGCCACACCGGCCAGCAGCGACGGTGTGAAGCGACGGGTCTGGTCCAGTGAGTTGGCCAGTGCATCGAGGGTGTAACCCTGCACGTTGGTTTCCCACGGCCGACGGTACTGCGGGTTATACGTGCCAGTTTCAGCGAGGAGGAGTCGCTTGACAGTGATGCTCGACGGCGTGCTGTGGTCATTCATTTTTTAGAAGCTCCTTTGTGCCAGCGCAAGGGAGAGTTGCGCCAGTTTGATTTTGATGTTCGGGGGGACGGCGTAATGGCGATCGCGCGGGTTCTGTGTGACTTGCCCGACCCACTCGGACGGCAACGTCAAGCGCCAGTCGTGCTCACTGAGGCCCTTCGTCAACGAATCGATTGCCACTTCAGCCGATGTCGGCAGACGTGGACTCTTCTGCTTGCCCGACTGGCGTCGCGGATGCGGATACCACTTCGCCAGTTCATCGAGCATGGGCGCGGGAATGCGTGCCTTCGAGTCCGAAGCAGTCAGATGCATGACGTCCTCGTTTTTGCGGGCAACAGCACTTACCAAAGCGGCCAGTTCGGGATAGCCCTTGTGCCAGTAGATCGCTTGTGCGGCTGCGATTGCCTGGAGGCTGGAGAGGCGTACGAGATGCAGCTGACCGCGAGGCTGCAGCTGATTGCGCGGCTTCAGTGCAAACATCGCCAGAAGCTTCTGTTCCTTGTAGGTCATCTCGTTTTCCAGCGAGCGCACGGATTCGAAGGACATGTCGAGATATTCCAGCGGCATGTCCGGCGCAATGGCCAGCGCAATGCGGCGCATGTCGCGCGCATAGAACGAGATCGGGGCGATCTTGCCCTCGGACACCGGCAACTTGACCTTGCAGCTCTCGAGCTTCGATTGCTGGTTCTCGGCGTTATCCTGGTTTCGACCCTCGACTTCCTTTTTCTTCACGATCCCGCTGAAGCCACTATCGGAATTGCCGCGCGTCTTGTACTTGATGAAGTTGAAGATGCGACTCACGAGATGAGAGTTCGGGTCGGTGCCGCGCACGTCACCGATCGATAGCTTGCGTACCAGCACGAGCCCCACCACGAGGTACGGATAGTCCTCAACAGAGATGCCCTTGAAGACGTGGGCGCTGTTGGCAACATCGATCAGCTTGTTGTCGCTCGGGATCATCGACTCGACGTACGCGCGTAGCCGATCCATGTGCTCGGAGTTCGCCAGATCCGTACGGGAGAGCAACTGGAACGCGTAGTACTCTTTCCAGATCGTTCCCGATTCTTCGCGCGTGCGAGCGATGAACTCGCCCCAGACCGGCAGAATCACGCGCAGCGAGATCGAGATAGCCACGAGCCAGCTATAGTCTTCGCGCAGATACGTGCCTTCGCGCGTACCCGGCATGTCGTACTGCACGAAGTGTTCTTTCAGATCACTTGGGTAGTAGATGTTGCTGCGAAAATCCATCCAGTGCTTGATGTCGGACAGGCTGTTGTGCTCGTAGAGCTGTGCGACGAGCTTGTACAAGCGAAGCTTCAGCTCCTCCGACTCGAAGAATTCGCCAAAGACGTCCTTGATCTCGCGATACGTTGCAAAGATCTGATCCTGCTTCTCCATGGGCAACGTCGCCCAGTACTGATTGATCTGCTCGAAGATGTTGTACTCAAGCTCCTTGATAATGGTCTTGAAATCGCTGATGTTCCAGTCGATGGTTTCCCCGCGATGCGACAGGGTGACCTCGCTACGGCTCGTATCAATCAAACCGAGTTTGCCAATTTGCAGTTCCAAAACTGATCTCCTCAGGAACAGTAACGACAGTGTCTAGTTCGGTGATATATCGCCGAAATCGAATTCAATCGCGCGCAATACTGTTCGAGCATGTGCTTGGTGATAGGGCTTGTTATTCACGCCGTCCCAGCGAACTGAGACGGCGGCTCAAGGAACTGACCGTGCGTTTTGCGTTGGTCAGCTCCTTGATTGGCTTATTGAAAATTCGTTTTTACCAGGGGATGTCTTCGTCGACGGTTTCCTGGCGTCCGCCGCTACCGCCGCCGCCACCACCGCCGTAGTTGCTGTTGCCACCACGGTTGTAGTTGCCGCCACCATTGCGTTGGCCACCACCGCCGCCACCGCCTTGATCCGGCTTCTTCTCCGGCTCGACGTAGTTGTCGCAGAGCATCACAGCCATCATGATTTCGAGCAGCTTGATCCAGCCCTTGGCGAACAGCACCGAGCACTCGCCCTTGCTGTATTGCTCGCCCGTCTTGTGGAAGAAGGCGTGGAAGTCGTTCGAACCGAACGGGAACTTGATGCGCGGGCGGTCCTTCGCGGTGACCGACACCCACACCACGCCTTCAGCGTCCTTGCCGCAGTGCAACTCGGAGACGACGACTGGCGATTCGCTGCGCTTGCCGCCCGGGAAGATAAAGTTCTTGTTCTCGATCTTCACCTTGTCTTCGGTGCCCGCCGGCGCTTCGAGGACGGAGTTCAGCTTTTGCAGGAAGACCATGAACACGACGGCGTCGAGGTTCGCGGTGATCTTGCCGTACTGCTTGTCGGCTCCTTGGTCATCGGGGTCGTTTGTGTAGACGGTGATACGGGGGTTGTTCTTGAACAGGTTGAGCTGCAAGCTCGAATACTTGCCCTTGGCCGTCGGACACGGTGTCGACAGATGCAACTTACGGTTGTCGAACGCGTTCTTCTCTCGCGGTGCGGGTCGGAAATCACTCATGATTCAATGTCCTGATGTTCTTCGGATTTTCGTTTGGCGGGGGTGACAAACGATACTCACGTTGGATAAAAAAACTCCGCGCTATCGTGTTAAGGCGCGACGAGTAAGCTCTTGAAAAGGTCGCGTTTCGGCGCGTCCTTGATGAAGTCCGCGCAGAAGCGGATCCGGTCTGACGTAGTGACGGCTGACCAGTTAAACCGAGTTGCAAGTTCGAGCACCTCCTTACGTAATTTCGGATCTAGCGTCCGGAACGTTTCGCCATCGCCCATGACTTGAATCAGGTCTTCCCGGAAAGGGATCTGGGCGAGTTCGCGACCATTGCTGTACTTCGTGTACCAAAGTGCCCGGTCCTTAATGCGACCCGTGTGTGACTCGAGCAGCGAGAGACTGCGAAAGGCGCGATAGGAGAGAAGGTCATACGCGTGATGCGTGATGATCAGCGTCTTGGGGGCAGGGACCTTCTCGGGCGTGAGCTTGCGATCAAAGATGAGGATCGGGTCATCCCGGTCCCGGTTCTGCTGCGCGATCAGTGCCATCGTCTGCTTCAGAATCACGGCGTTAGCCTTCATCCGATCGGTACTGTCAACGCGAAACGCAGCGTACGGATAGGCTTGCGCCATGCCCTTGTACTTGCTCAGATAGAAGACCGGCTTGCAACGACCATTCGATCCCTCGTTCACGATCTCGGTGATCTGCTCCATTTCTTCATTGAGCGTGATCGCGATTTCATCGGGACTGACCATGGCACCCGAGACTTTGTCCATGGCGCCGAGGAAGTTACGGAACAACGTGCGCATGTTCACGAACAGTTGCTCGTACTCCAGAATCGGTGCTGACTTCACGGGTGGCAGATCTGGATGAATCCCGAAAGCTCCCTCGAGCGCGAGTGATGTCGAGATCGACACGGGATACTGGCCCACTGCGCGGGCGGAAATGCCGGGATTCAAATCCATCTTTTCACCTTATCTCGTTGATCTTCGTTTGCGCAATCATGAGAAGCTCCTGAGTGATGCCCATGCCTACCAGGCGCTCGGACAGGAGTTCTGTGATGTTCTCGCGCGTGATCGTGATGGGGACGAACTCTTCCTCGTCGATATCGCCCAGTCCCTGGATCTCCTCCTCTTCAGGGTCGATCGGGTTTTTACTCCAGATGAAGAAGGGATAAAGCCGCTTCAGAGCGTCCATGTCCGCGAAGAGGGGATGGTCGTGATTTGCCACGACGCGTACCGCCGAATTCATTGGCAGGTCGCGCACGCGGCGCTCGATCTCCATCAGCGCGTCCTCCACGGGCTGATCGATACAGCGCACGGAGATGAACTTCTGTGCGGTGGTGTTTTCGACGAACGTGACGTCGGTATCGTTGTTCGGATGAATCACGGCGCGCAGGTGACCCTTAGGTTCCTCTTCGCCGTGTCCTAAACGGGGGAAGGAGCCTTGTGCGTAGATCCGCTCGAACGACGAGTACTTGTGCACATGACCAATGAAGATCGCGCACCGGGTGATGGCGAGATAGGCCTCGGACGAATGCTTCTGGGCTTTGACGTGGGCGGGCAGCTGATACTCAAACTGACCATGCATGAACATCAGATCGACCTGCTCGATGCCTTTTTCCTGCATCTGGGCGTGGATTTGGCTGAGTGTTTGGTCTGTTGTCGGCGCACTCTCATCGGGTACGAACCCAACCCAGAGATCCAGGGCGGGTTCGTACTCGACGGAGATGTCTTGAACATATTTGAGATTAGCGCCAATGCCTGCCACTTCATTGATCGTGACGAAAAGCTGTGACTGTCGCCGGTCATGACTCGGCGTGCCTTCCAGCACGTAGAGCAAGATGTCGTGCTTCTTGCAGGTGCGCAAGAGCCGTCCAATCCACAGCTTGATTTCCGCCACGTCGTCATCGTTCAGCGTGAGCAGCTGATCGAAGACATCTCCTACCAAACAGATGAGATCAAGCGCAGCCGTCTCCGCGTTATCGGGGAAGGCTGCATCCAGACCCACAATCGTTCCATGCGTTGCGGTTCGCGAGGCGCCCAGATGGATATCCGAGATCGTGGCCACGCGTAGTTCAGAAGTCCTCATACTCGACGTCCTCTCCGGAGGAAGGGTTGGTCGGCGTGTTCGCTGCAGCAGCTGGTGCTGTCACTTGCGAGGCACGAGGGTCTGCAATCAGCGGCGGACGGTTGTAGCGCGCCATGATGGCGTTCCATGCGAGGACGTGACGCACGAGATGCTGTCCCGAGCGCATCGTACGCAGACGCTGGGCCAGCGCCACATTCATGAACTGCGTACCCTGCGCGGGGTGGATCTGCATGTACTGATCTGCGGTCTTCATGACTTCGCCAAGCGGTGCCTGACTGCGGTCATTTACGTCCCGTACAGGATTGACGCCCTGGTACTCAAATACCGGCGGCACGCGAAAGAGCACGGCGCCACTCTTGTCAAACACATCCACGCCCTTGTAAGGCGTGCCCGCGATCGAGATCCAGTCAGCCATGCCGACCTTGTGCTTGAGGAGCGCGAGATCCTTCGTGAGCTGCGCGTAGGAGGTGTTCTCCGCGAGGTGCTTCACATAGATCTCGAAGAACGGCAGAAAGACGTGAACGAACTCGTCTTCCGGCAGGCGGGCGACATCCTCACTCGCAATGTCGGTCAGGCTGCTGGCGACCATCGAGATCCACAACGCCTGTTGATCCGGTTGTGCGCCCGGAGCAAAGCGATCAGCTTCGGGAAAGAGCTTGTTCGCACTGGAGATGTTCGGCATAGGAAACCTCAGTCTTTGACGGGTGTGGGGCCGTCGTCTGCTTCAGCGGCCTGACGAGCGGCACTGGTGCGCGCTGCCATGCGTTGCTGGATCTGTTGCAGGTAGCCATTGGGGTCGTCGAACGTCTCGGCAGCTTTCGGACGCAGGAAGGTGAAGTGCATGAACTGCATCGCACGCAAGGGGATAGCAGCGACTTGGCGCTTGAGCTCATTCAGCGCTGCGGGGCTCGGCGACACCGGAACGTTGTCGTAGGCGAAACGTCCCTTTTCCTGGTAACAGAAGACCTCGTAGTCGATGACCTTCACGTCGGGTTCGGCCGGGCCAGCAGTCATCGCGTCGTGACCGTTTTCGAAGATCGGCTTGAAGCTTGCGACGAACGCCAGATCCGAAGCCATCGGAAAGCGGGTCATCACAATGATGTCGCCCGATGCGAGAAGATGCGGCTTGACGAAGACCTCGAAGTGCCTGAGCGTGTGCGGCAAGCGCTTGTTCTCAAGGTACTCGTGCTGCTCGAAAGCAACCACCTTCATGATCGATTCGTTGATACGGCTGAAACAGCTATCGATCCACACCGGTTTCGGGGCATGCGGACCGCCTTTGCCACCAGGACGGACGATGTCGTCGTACTGCTGAAGTGACGCGGGTGCATTGGTTTCGGTACTCATAATCTTGCCTAGTTGACGACAGTCGAAGCCACCGACGGTCCGTTGTTGTTCAGCTTGGTCGCCTTGAGGAACTTCGAATCAGCGAGTTGCACCAGGCCGTAATACGGATAGGTGACGCCGTTCTCTGTGACTTGGGCGTAGATCGACACCGTGATCAGGCTCGTCGTGTTGCCAGCCGTCACGTCATCACTGGTGACCTGCGCGAGCACCGAGTCGTAGTACCGGCCGAGATAGGCCTCAAGTGCGCTTTGCAATGCACTGCAGGTCTTCGGCATGTTTCCGGCGTTCGCCTGGATAATCGACTGGATGCTGGTGACGCTCCCGGCGTACGTGTACGACTGGTTCGCCATCGATTCGTAGATGTGCGCCATCAGCGCATCGGCTTTCTGCGCAGTGGCGGTGATCCACCCAGCGGTCGACAAAGACGGAACGACGGTAGTCATGGTGGCTGGCTCATAAAGTTGGTCGGTTACATAAAATCTGCCCACACCGACAAACTCACTACCGGCAAAAAAAGAAGAGCAAGGCGCACGGAGAGTCATCTCCGTGCCCGTGTGCTGCCCTTACATCTTCTCGTTCCACTTCGAGGTCGGATCTTCCTTTCCGGCTTCGATGTACGCACGCAGATTCGCGAACGTGTCGAAGATGTCGACCTTCTGATCGAATGCCGGCTCGACATCACCCGCATGCAGATCGTCGAGGTAGTGCCGCACCATCCAGCCACCATCCTCGGTGTCTTGCAGGACGCCATTCATGAGCAAGCGATAGTCGTAGTGGTCCTCACCCACGCGACCCGGTTCCATATCGACGTAGGTTTCGGAGAATCCATCGATCCGCTGCTGGTGATAAAGACGTCGTGTGGTCGGCTCGGCCATGATCCAGCGCTGCATGGCGAGCGGCGCGTGCTGCATGCGACCGATATCCCAGATGCTCTGGATCGTGTCTGACATGAAGAGCGAGTCGAGCTTGCGATGGGCTGCCCGCGCGATTCGCATCGCCTCCGAACCGTTGAAGGTGTTGAAGAGTCCCGCGGCCGACTGCACGAACTGCTGACCGAACTCGGTCAGCGCGCCCGTGAACTGCTGGACCTGGTTCTCGAGAAAGGCCATGGTTCCAGGATGCTTCTGGGCGCCATACACGAGACTATTGAAGGTCGCCGAGTCGCCTTGTACAAACATGACCATCTCAGCCCTCCAATTCGGGGTTGTTTTCGAGGAACGGCAGGACCCGGATGCGCACGGTCGGGACCTTGTCGCCGTTCGGGAGCGTCACCATCTCGGAGCACCCATGCAGACGGTCGGCGATGGCGATGTCGTCCGTCTCCCCGATGGCCATGTACTGCTGCTGACCGGTTTCGCCAGTGAGGACCTCGATGCTGAACGCCGCTTTCTTCGCTGCACGCTTCAGACCGAAACGCTTTGCGAATTCGTCGATCGAGGGGAGGCCAGGATAGGGTGCAAGTTCCTTACTAGCAGCCCGGCAGGCCGCGGTTAGTGCCGCGTGCGCGTTCTTCTCAAAGAGCGGTGAGGGTTCCGATTGGTAGACGAGCGTGGGCATGGCTCGATACCGCACCTGCTTCGTCTGCGTGCCGTTGGGAAGCGTGAAGCGCTCGCTTTGTTGCACGATGGTGTTGGCGTCGTGCAGGCTGTGCGCCACGCCGATCGGCGCCCAAAGAACGCCTTCGATTCCCGGGAGGGACTCTGCCTTCTCCAAGAGAAACCGCTTTGAGCCACCCAGCTGCACTGCGGTGCCGTTGTACAGTTTGTGAACGACCTTCACACCGCATTCGCTTTCACTGGGCGAAGTGCTACCCTCATGAGTTGCCATGATCTTTTCCTTGTTTGGTTTTCTGGGGAGTTCCGGCTGGATGCTTAGGCAGCTTCCGGGATCAAAGCCATGCGGCGGACCACTTCCGGATCGGCTGCTTCCGGCACATCCCAATGCATCCAGTTCGAGATCGTGGCAATCACGGTCTTTGGCATGGACAGATTGCGGGACACCGTGCGCGGCGCGTTCATGTCAAACACGCTCTGATGCGGAGCGAGCTTTTCCAATTCCGTGGCCGTGACAAAGTCCAGCGACAGCGTGGCGTTGAGCTGGTCGCCATCGAAGTCGGCGTTGAAGCCAACCACGATCAGGATGCTCATGCCGATGGTCGGGTCTGCCACGTCGGTCTTCACCTTCGTGATAAACACGGCCTGTGCCGAAGAACGTGCAAGCGACGGATTGCGTTGCAAGACGATTGGCACGCCCATGAACGGCGAGCGTTCGACGAACATCTGGAAGTACGCGTCGAGCTGCGGGTGGTACTTGTTCGCATGCTCGAGAAGGAAGGCTTCTGCTTCCTGAGGCGTCATGCCATCCCGCATGAGCTTGTTCTTCAGATGCACTTCGAAGACCGCGACGCCGATGCCCCACGGGATATGCACTTCCCGGTGGTGATGCGCATCGGTGAGCGAGCTGATCACTGCACGGAAGCTGAAGTGCGAGCGGGTGCCGTAGACGTGCTTGCGGAAGATCCCCTCTTTCTTGGCGAGAACGGTCCGCATCGTTTCGTCGTAGTACTGCGACGTCTGGATGATCATCTTGATCGTGCGGTTTTCCTTCACCCGCGCCGAGTGCACCGAGAGGGGTGCGTCGATGCCCACCATCATGCGGATCGCGTCCACTGCGACCGGTGCCGTAGCATCCGTGTACGCGCCGTGGTTCGTTTCTTCCAGCACCAACAAGGAGCGGTTGGGTAGCGGCAGAAACTTCGAGAAGATGCGGTCGCGCTGCTCACTCAGCAACTGCTTGAGGGAGGAGAGCTTCTTCTTGTTGTAGAACTTCAGGTTAAACATGAAGCTCATGATTTCGTCGAAGTGATCGACGAAGTTGTTGTAGCCGCGGGGAATGCCCGCCTTGCGGATAAACTCGATGACCGGCGGTTCCTTGACCGCAGGCTTATAGGTGATGTCGCAAATCCAGCGCATCACATCAAAGCTGCTCTTCTCGAATCGCTCGCTGATCATCGTCCAGACGATCGGGGAGATAAGCGCCGAGACACCCTTGGGTGCACGCAGCCAGATGAGAGGTTCCAGATCGTGCTGATGCGGTGCGGTGACTTCGGTATGGCATTCGGGACAGACCACCGGTCGATACCGTTTGCCGTCCCCCAGTTTGTCGACCCCGGCAGTGTTGCCGCATTGACACGAGGGGATGTTCGACAGCAGATCGGAATTGATCAGGTCGTACTTGGTGAAGATGAGGTTGTTGATGTGTTCTTTTTCCTCTTCGGACGAGTCCGAGAGGTCATTGATGATGATCGGTTCCTTGGAAGCGAAATGGTCAAATACTTCGTCTTGATTGATGAGTCTGAGATGCACCGACACGCTTTTCTCCTTGATCGATCCGTCGCGGCTGAGGGGAGCCACATCCGATTCAGCACACGAATAAATTTCGACCTGTATTACGGCTCGAAGTAGTGATATATGGCTGAGCGGCGTTTCAGGCGCGATTCGCGCCACGTACGAGGAGGATCGGGCAGGCTGCCAAGGGGACCCAGGAGAACAGTGCGATGATCATCAGATGCATTTTCAAGCTCTACTCAAAAAGGGCTGCGAAACAGCAAAAAAAAGAAAGAGACGGCATAAAAAGAAAAGATAGGGAAGAGCCCGAAGGCTCTCCCGTCTCCCCGCTTCCATTGCTGGAAACTTCCCGTCGCCGATAGGCTGATGAGCTGGGTCATGCCCATTGACAGCGCTCACACAAGGAAAGAGCGCTGTCGGGATACTGCTTACTGCTGGGCCCAGCGGCTGAAGCCACCGCGTGCACCGTACTGCTGTTGCTGCTGTGCGCCGTAGCCACGGTTGAACACCGAAGCACCTGCCTTCGACATGTCCATGGCAGCGCCCATTGCGTACGAGTTGACCGCGCGCTGATGCTGGTTCAGATCCGTCACCGGCGAGATGGTGCGCGTGGACAGACCTGCGTCCTTCGCACCTGCCAACAACGCTTCCATGAACTTCGGCTCGATGGTGACCCGACGAGCGAAGCCCGTGAAGTTCACCGAGTCTTGGCCCAGGATGCCCGTGATGATCTGCTTGCGCTTCGACAGACGCACGTTCAGGTCGAGGCTTGCCAGGTTGAACGTTTCCGACCATTCGCGAACGACTTCCGGATCGCGGTGACCAGCGAAGTTCAAGACGGCCAGGTAGTCCACGTCGCGCAAGTCGCGCTTCACGCCGAAGCGGTCCGTGTACCAGCCCAGATGCACGCGGTTGAACTCGTCCAGCGCCACACGTCCGTCACCGTTGTAGTGGCGGCTGAAGTTGCCGTGCGTCAGCGTGTTCGCCGCTTGCAGGATGATGTCGTTGATACGCTGTGCGTGGGGGTTGTTCATCTCGCCAGCTGCAGCGAAGATGCCGTTGAACCACGACTGCGGACCGCATTCCGGCACATCCACCGACAGGATCGGCGTCGGCTCGACGACCGAAGCCAGGAGGGCAATCAGGTTGTCCTGATGGCCTTGGCTGCGCAGGAACGAATCGGCCTTCGTGTCCACCCGGTCGCCGTAGCCGCTCGCGTTCTTCTCGAAGTTCGCTTCGATACCCACAGCGCCGATGTCGCGCAGGTCCATGTCGTTGCCGACGACTTGCTGACGCGGGCGCCATGCTTCGGCCCATGCATTGCCTTGGAACAGACCCATCGACGTGATCAGCGCGAGCAGCTGCGCTTCGGTCGTCAGCAGTTGCAGCGATTCGAGATCGGTGATCACGAAGCGCGGCAGGTAACGCTTGAACTCGTTCGGCGACGCAACTTGCTGCGTCGGCGGCGCCCATTGGCTGTAAGCCTGCGTTTGCTGTTCGGCCGGTGCCCACACCAGATCCATGAAGCCGCTGGCGCGCGAGATTGTCGCCACACGCTGCACGGCGTCTTGCTGACCTTGGATCTGCTGACCGCCTGCACGGAACTCGATCACGATGTCGCCACGCATCGGCGCACCGACCACATCCTGCGTTTGCGGATTGCCGAACGTCGTCGTGACCGTCAGCGTGCTGTCTTGCTCGGTGCCGCCCAAGTCCAAGGGACGGTAGCCCGGTGCACGTTGTTCGAGTTCGGTCGTGCACGCCAGCGCGGCGTTCGATGCCAACTGAAAAACCAGTGCTTCGTCGTCGAGGTTGAAGTCGCGCGGCACCACGCATTCCGCTGCGTCGAACAGCGGCGTGCTCGGGAAGCTGCGCTGCACGACGGAGGCGATCTCCTTACGGGCATTCGGTGTGATGGCGTCGCCCGCGACCTTCAGGATTTCGACTTGCTGGCCGTTGATCATTTCCACGCGCGGAGCGATGGCCGGGCTCGATGCGTCCAGCACCAGCGTGTGGAACGCTACGCCGACGTCGCGGTTCTGATTGTCGCGGGTCGCGACAACGATCACCGACTTCAACAGCGTTTGCGTGGTGTTCAGGTCGATCGGCAGCAGGGTGATTTCCCAGCTCTTGTCGACCTTCGCGTATTCCTTGACCAGTGCCGCGTGCAGCTTCGTGATCACGTCGCTCGCCGGCGAACGCGACAGTGCCAAACGAGCGATGCCGCCCAGATTGTCGAGGCGTACGCGTTGTGCTTGCGGACGTTGTGCTTGGGATTGGTCTTGTCCGCGTGAGTCTTGCTGGCCGCGGGCGAACGCATCGCTCATGGTGGAGTTACCTTGCGTGTTCGTTTCGGGCTTGTTCAGGGCCATGGTCTGTCTTCCTTCGTTTTTTCAACAGGT
Organism: Paraburkholderia sp. BCC1886; assembly: GCF_900996245.1. Taxonomy (GTDB): domain Bacteria; phylum Pseudomonadota; class Gammaproteobacteria; order Burkholderiales; family Burkholderiaceae; genus Paraburkholderia. Next base: position 88,349 of record NZ_CAAJGK010000011.1, read on the forward strand.
TAATGATCGCGCGTCACTAAGCATCTGCTCTTAGTTCAGGAGAGTGATATAGGTTTCAGTTTTCTTAGAATCGCGATGCGCTGAAATGCCCTCTCCCTCGCCAGCTAATAGACGCCTAGCTTCCATCTGAGCCTGTTGGAAAGTGGCCCATTTGGAGTACTAAAAGAGACAGAGTTTGACCATTGGATAACAGAGCGGTACTTCGGGGCGCTCTATCCGACCAGGCTATTCAAGCTGGGCGGCAGGATCCGATGGCGTTTCTTCTCCTACAAGATAGGGGGGAGCAGGTAAAAATTTACTTGTAAGGGAGACAAGTGTTGAGGTAAGCGACGGGGAGGTCGTAAGGACTTGCTCGCGACGCAGTACATCCGTCATGAGAGGTGTTCGATAGGTTTAATGCAGGCGCGGCGACAGCGGAAGACTGGGGAAAACTCAGCATGTTCGTAATCTACCTACAGCTAAAAATTGCATCTAATAAGACGTTATTACGGTGAAGAGAATACCGCTTATTGGCTAAAAAGCCGTTAGCGAAATAAACTTCCGCGGTGCGGAATGGATTTAAAAGAGGAAATAACAATCGAATATAAACGTTTGCGAGCGCAAAATATGTCGCGGAAACGGCAATTAGTAGAAGAATCCACCTATCACGGTAATTCTCCCCAGGTTTCGATTACGCGCAATTACGACCGTTTGAGCACAATCGGCTGTGGTCGAAAGTACCGATAAGTAAGGGTTTGTAGCTTATGTTTTCATTTCAAAAATGAAAGCTACCTTTCAATGAAAGTTTGATAAAGGTACTGGAAACGCCTTGTAGGTAGTCGCTTCGCATTTTCGGACTTTGCACCATCGCCGAACAAGCGTTTCATAATGCGGTTTGAACTGTATGTAAAACGCACGACTGAAATGTGAAGTAAACGTTTAGAAAGTATTGATGCGGGTTTTCAGGGCACGAGCTCGTGTCACAAAACTGCAACAATAGATCAGGACTACGACGGAGTTTCGTAGGCCGCTCACGGGCCTACTTTTCGACGTGTCAACCATTCCACCATGCCGAGCGTTTATGGCGCCCCCCGCGATGACCGCGTCGCTCCGACCGCGATGGTCGTGTTACATACGGCGGCCCGGCATTCATGTTCGGGCCTTCGGTGTTATCGGGATCACCAAAGCGCTGGACAGCGGTGGTGGTGTTTTGCTCGTGCACAGCTGTAGACAGTGCGGTAGACAGTGTCATGAGGGCCACTGATCTCAAAGATTTTCGTGTCATGCCTCGACCTTGCGTAGGTGGCAAAAGTGCGTAGTGAGAAACTCAGGCGTGAAATCGCCCGCCGTCATTCGGGGGAACCAGTGCTCTCGGGGTGTGCTGCGGCGATGGACGATCAACACACTGATCACCCCTTCCTCTTCGAATTCGAGATCGATGTAGTTTTCCGGGCGGTCCCAGTAGAGTCCTAGCTGGGCAGTGACACCTGAGATCATGGGTATGGGTGGAGCGAGGTCCGGCGGCAGCGCGCGCAGAAAACTCTCGACTGCAACGATCTCCTTTTCCCGCGGGGCGGGACTATGTTCGTCGTGCCAGCCAGCTAGCAGCTGCCGATAGCTACTCACCTCGACAAGGGTGGTCTCAATGGTTCGCATTTGTATTGTCTTTTTCTCTAGCGGATTTCCCACTACCGTCGTCCGGTCGTGGTTGACGTTGAGCGGGCGCAGTTATGGGCTCGCTGATGTGCCCTTGAATCGGTGACACTCAACGCTTACGCTCCCAAGGTGACTGCTCCCACCAACGACGGCCCTTCTTGTATCGGGAGCCGCGTTTGGGCTTGGGGGCTTCGGCTTGCGAGGGCGGGCAATCATCGACTTCATCCGGAGCATGAAGGTAGTAGGGCTCTCGGTCGTCGTAGGCTCCGTGTTTGATGGCGGATTCGGTTGCGCTTTCTGCGTGTCCCATGGTCGGCTCTCAATTTTATGAACTGTCAAATTCCCAACTGGATGCGTCGCTATGCACACGCTTTTCAATCTGGTGCCGAGGGCGCTCCAAGGCATCCAAATCCCGGGCCTGTGGCCTTACGTCCGTGAGGGACTGCGGCGAAATATCGGCCAAGTGATTCGCTACTATCGCAATGCCCCGATGGCGGTGAAGAGTGATCACATCCTCGTCAAGCTGATCCAGAGCGTGAATATCCCGCTCTCTCACAACTTGGAGCGGTACTTCGCGAACGTGGATGCCGTCTCACTCAATCTGTCGATGGCGTTGAAAATGACTTCGTCCCTCTATAGGGGAAAGATGTGGGATGGAGACTTCTACGGCCCCGGTCATGATGAGGTCCTCTTGGCGCACACTGAGACGTTCGATGTCGATCGCACCCACGACGACTGGCAAAACGTCACGCCGGTGCGGGTGTTGCGGCACCCGCGCAGCGATCTCTACATGAACCTGCCTAATGGCCACCTCACCGGGACAGAGACGGGTATCTGTGTGATTGCGATCAACGTCCCGATGCTCATGGTCCAGTACCGGGCGTTTCGCCTCGCGCAGGATGGGATCACCGGTGGGGTCGACGAGAAGTCGACGATGATGTTCATCCACATGTACGTTTTACCGAACATGCTCTTCAGCCACCTGGATCAGGCGCTCTTCAACCGGATACGCAAGCTCCAGGCGAAGGAGGCGGTAGGTGAATCGATCCGCAAGCATCCGTTTGCCCAGATCGATTACTCGGCCAAGGTCGATGCCTGCTACAACCAGATCCTGACCAACTTCGACCGGCATCCGATGAACTTCGTCGGGACCCTGCAAAGCGTGCCGGCCGCTGCGCGCTCCAATATGGAACAGGCGATGAAGGTGCCTGACATGGCGCCAACGCGACAGGCGATGTGGGCACTGGCATTGGCACGTCTGCCCATGCTGGACTTCGTTCTGACCATGGCGATGGGTTCCCCGCAGACCCGCAACCAGCTGGAAGTGGACCTCATCAACCGGACCTTCCTTGGATGGCAGCAGGAGCGGCTCTTCGATGGGGTCATGGACCCGCTAGTCCGACAAGACGTCATAGAGGAGCTAACCGACATCCTCTCCAAGGCGAACCCTGGAGCGATGTCAGCTGTGGCCTAGTCACGGCGGATATATCGGTCGTACAACAGGTAGAGTCCTGCACCAGCGCACCACGCGAAGAGGCCGGCATCAATCCCGTCCTCGAGGCTCACGTGGAAGTACACACTACCTACCGCGCCGAGGAGGTCGCAGGTAAGCTGGGTCAGTATCAGGATCCAGAGCGTCATTCTTGGACGTATCCGAAGTTGGGATAGCGATGGGGGAAGTTCATCGGTGTCTTGCACACGGTGCACTCATGCGGGTACTGCGGTGGGTCGCTAAGCAGCATATTCATACCCGCTGGGCGCATCACCCCATCGCAACCTTCCACATCGCACTGGTAGTCAACGCTGACGACCTTTGCTGGTTTTGATGTCTGGGGCATCTTCTTTGTCCTCAACGTACTTCGTGAATGGATAGGTCTGATAAAACTTCTGAGTGCGGCCGCAGTGGCCGCATTTATGCTCGTACATCGGCGGACCAGACCCTTCGCCGAGAGACACGCTGACGTTTCCGCTGGGTAGCATCTTCCCGCTGACGCAGAGTGCGTTGGCGCAACGACGCTCAACGCGTACGACGCGCAGGGGAATTTCGATCTCTGACATGACGGGGTCCGGTTAGCCCTGCGATTGACTGGCGAGACGACGGTGCATCTCATCCATCGCGGCCTTGAGCGTGCGACGACTGATGCGACTCATCTGCTCATCGTGCAGCAGGATGGCGTCAGCGATCTTTCGACCCTGATCCTCATCGAACTGCCAGATGTTGAAGATCTGTGCGGCGTCGCGCGCGGCGACCGCACTGTCGAGTGCACCATTGACCACTGCGACATCCGCTTCACGCTGGTTGCTGTGTTCCGAGAGCACCAGTGCGATGTTCAGTGCACACACGATCGTCGACCAGTGCTCTTCCGATCCACGGCCGGCCCGCATTTCGCCGAGGGCGAGGTGATAGGCGATCCCGAGATCGAGCTGGATGCTCGTGTCCACTTTTGCCCGACTTTTATTTCTTTTGCTCATGACTGGGGCGGCGTTGAGTTATAGCTTGCTGGCCTGACGCTTGGCGATAGCGGCTTCCAGATTGTCTTCGTCGACGAGCTGACAATAGAGTGCTCGACCGTAGTAGGTCGCGACGTTGCCGGCTTCCTTCTGGTCGATAATCACCTTCGCGGCAAACCCGGCTTCGAGGAGGGCGTTGCGTGCCGACTTCGATGGAATGTCACCGTCATCCACCGGACCGCGTTCGATCAGGCAGATCAGGACATCAGTCCAGCCGGAAGGCAGACGACTGGTGTCGATCGCCTCGTCTTCCCAGGGCGCGCGCACGCGCTTCGAGTATGCTGTTACGTCCGGCATGACTTCTCTCCCTGGCCCGCCTCGGTGCGGGCTTTTATGACCTTCGTTTCAAACCAGCGACCTTCTTTGCCACACAGTCCGAACAGGCGGGCAGCGAACCATCCGCTTGACCGATGGATTTCGGCGCTCGGCGCATTCCAGAGGGTGCGACCAGTGGCCAAACTCACCGAGTCTACGTTTTGCGGGGCTTGGCACCGCACTCGGTCGAAAACGTCCTTTGCGCCATACCTGCAGTCTGTGCAGTGGTGCGTCATGTCAGTTCCCTGGGAACGCCTACGACAGGATCTGCTGGTGATGTCGCCTGCTTGGCGGCATCGATGGCTTTGCCGAGCAACTCGCGAAGATCGCTGTCATCGACGCCGAGTGGTGTGTCTTTCCTATCGCGACGCCGCCAGCTGGTTTTGATCTTCACGTACAAGGCCGCTACCATAATCGAGATCAAAACCCATGCGCCTAAAACCGCCAGAACTGTTTTCACGACGATGCTCCTACAAGTGAGGGTCGAGGAAGGCTTTCAGTTGGGACTTCGACAGCGCACCGACCTTCTGCGCGATCAGCGTGCCCTTTTTGAACAGCACGAGGGTGGGGATACCGCGCACACCGAAGCGCGCAGCGATACTTTGGTTCTGGTCCACGTCGACCTTAACGATCTGCAGCTTTCCTTGGTAATCCAAAGCGATCTGGTCGAGCGTCGGAGCAAGCAACTTGCACGGACCACACCATTCCGCCCAGAAGTCGAGCAGGACCGGCAGCTCTGCCTTGATCACGTCCTGTTCGAAGTTCGCTTCGCTGGTATGTCGAATTTCTGCACTCATGCTGCTTCCTTCAGAGGTTCTTTGGGTGTTGGGGCATACAAATCGCTGAACAAACGAGTCATCTGCTTGTTTTGGAGGTAAATTCCGAGCGACTCGCAGATTAAATAGAATACGGACGTGGTATCGGTGATGATCTTGCGCAGCGCCACTTGCGAGAGGATCTCTTTGGGAATGCCCACCGACTGGATGATTTGCTCAGGCACATGAAAGGTCGTGATCTGCTTCTTACCCGCCCTGAGCATCCACGACGCGAGCTTCTCCGCGAGGTCCCGGTCTTCCATCGCCGACAGCCACGCCTTGATCTTCGCGGGCGACTTCAGGTCAACAGAGATCTTCACCGAGCTATAGGGAGGCTCCGGCACCATGCCGTACTTCGTTCCGAACGTTTCGTTCCACAGTGTGTAGTAGGCGAAGTTCGATTTCTCTGGCGGCAAGGTGTACGACTCCGCGGTCTTGATCTGACCGATGCGGAAGTACTCGTAACTCGAGCGCTCAAGGATCGACGATCGAATCTCGTGTTCGAGGTCTGCGATCTCCTGGATGATCGAGAGGGCTGAGATCTGCTTCTCGGCCATGATCGTCTCCATGATGCGAACCATCATCGCCTTTGCCTGCGCCATCACTGCCCGCGGTGCGTTGGACGACTTCAAGTGCACGCCCTTGATCTCGGTGTCCTGTGCAGCGAGCAGGTTGCCTTCCTGGCAGCCGATCGAGGCGTAATAGTGCTTGGCCACTTGGGTTGGTACGAACACATCGAACTTGAACTCGTTCTTCATCGCCACCTGGAAGACGCGGCTCTCTTCAATCCCGAAGTTGGCCGACATGCGCGCGAGAATGTGCGTGACCGTCTGAGCGGACAGGAAGATCATCGTCGCCGCGACTCCGCTGGAGCGATCGTCATATCCGAGCTTCCCGCGGTTGTACCAGGTGACCCAGTCCTGCACAGTGAAGATGGTCGAGTCGGTATCGCCCATCAGCGCCGATCGTCGGATACTCTCTGGGAAGACGGCGAGCGAGGCAGGGACATTCTTCGTGACAAAGAACGCCCGGATGAAGTTGCGGTAACGCTCGACGGTCGAGCCAACGTGTTCGGTCGTCGACGCTAGCAACAGCTCCACTTCCCCGTTCACCGTGTCACTCACCTTGAGACCTCGCATCGCCGAAGGCACGAGTTGCGCGGCGAGCGCCACGTGATCTTCGTTCGCGCTTTTGAGCGTCTTGCGATGCGCATCGAAATCCACATCGGTTCGTCGCGGCCAGAGACAGGTCCGGACATGCTCGAAGTCCACACCCTCGACCGGGATCGTCGGGGAAGACAGATCGGTGATGAAGTCGCGCACGACTTGATCATTGAACCGCATCAGGTGATACAGGTCGCCCGTATAGACAAAGGCGCTGCGCTGAATGGCGGAGAGCTTCTTGATCAGCGCTTCAATCTGTTCGTGCTGCGCTTTGTCGCGGAAATACAGTTGTGTCGAGTACCGGATACACTCCATCGTCTCCTCGACGCTCGGGTGACGTATGCCGAACTCGGTCATCGCTGCGTCGATTGCGAGGTAGTCCGTGTTCTGAATGATCGCGATGATGTTGTTCTTCACGATGTCCGGCGACCAGTAATGCCGGTTGCCGTTGAGCAGCTTCTCGTTGTTGGCGGATCCGTAGCCCGCCGTGCAGCGACAGTTCGACGTCAGCGTCGAGTGGGCGGTCTTGTTGTAAAGCGGGGTGGAGGCGGACACATGCGCCCCTGAGCAGGCATTGGACGTGAGCTTCATGTTTGTCTGCTCGTTGTCCTTCAGGATGCGCAGCACTTCATTGCCATCCATCTTCGCCTTGAACATCTCGCCTTTGGCGACCTTACGGCGCGAGACGCGGTTATCAATGAACCCGGCGAGGAGCGACTTCTTGACCTTCGGGTGATAGTAGGTAGTGAGCGTCGGGGCGATCAGTTGGTGTTCTTTCACCGACTCCGCGAGATACCCGCCGAGCGTGCCTTCCACCTTCTCACGATCACCGTTCTCATTGCGACGCAGATACTGGATAGCCGGATCCTTGAAGGGGAAGCGACCATCGGCCTTCAGATTCTTCTTTACGTACTCGCGGCAATACTCCTGGGAGCGGCCGGTACGCAGTGCAAGGAACGCGCTCGCCTGATCAACATAATGGCGGAACACGTCGATATCGCGTTTGTACTCGCTCGCTGGTAGTACAAACGGGCTTTGGATTGCAGACATGGTGAGTCCCTCTCACTTGCTCGTACAGGATGAGGCGGGGCGGTAAAAAAGGTGTGTGCCGGCATAAAGAGAGCCGGGCGGCTCCCACAGGCAAAAAAAGAGGGAGGACCGAAGTCCTCCCTCGCAAGGTCAGAAAGTAGCGAGCGCACACGTAGCGCATTCGCATGGATGAAGCCCGGCGCGCCCAAGGAAAGGAAAACACGCCGCACCTCCAACTACGCTCGCTTCAAGCTACTTCCAAGGTGACTCCGACAACTCCCCTCGTCAGAGTTCCTGCAAGAATGTGACTCTTGACAGGCAAGCCGGGTGTCACCAAGCACCCTTTGCACCGCACGCGCGACTCGCCTGGGATCTGTGAACCCGCCCAAGCAATCCGGGGCATCACTCCCGAACAAACCATAAGCACATTGGGTAAATATTTACCTGCTCGGTTGATCCTAACTGCTGCTTGCGGTCGTGCTATTGATCGACACCGAGATGTTGGTATAGCCATTGCTGATGAGAGCGTTCTGCACACCCGTCACATCCGACGCCGTGACCCCCGAGATCGTCGCCGTGATCGTCTGATTGGTGGTCGCGACAATCGTGCTCTCGTTGATCCAGGGCATGCCAAGCGCGGTGATGACACCCTGCGAGGTCTTGACCTTGATGTAGTTGTACTGGTCCGCCCCAGTGGGCACCGGCGACGGCAGATAGGGCGCCACCTTCAGGTACATCCCCACCGTGTCGATGATCGCGTTGGCTGAGTCCTGATCGAGCGTGCCCAGCACCGTGACGTTATCGAGGCTGTTGCCAAGCACCGCGGTCGGGTAAAGACTGAAGCTGAGCACCTGACCGATCTGGTAGTTATACGACATGGATTTCACCAAAAAAAGAAAGGCTAAAAGGGGAAGTGAAAGAGCAGAATGTCGTTGCCGATAAAGCGATCGAAGCCGTAGTCGATATTGCTTTTCATGTTCCCATCGAGAAAGAGGCCCGTCTCAATGAGGCGCTGCTGGAGCGCGGCCGCAAATTCACCGGTCGCCTGGACCACCTGGCGGTACACGTCGAGACGGTGCTCGCCACGCAGTTCCGGGATCTCTATAGGATTCAAATTGGGGAGATCGCCGAATTCCGTTTCGTCCCCTTGCCACTCGATATACATGTCGAGGCACTGACGGACCAGTTCTTCGAAGGCGGCGGGAGAGAGGGTGAGGCCGGCGAGCCGGGATCGGTACTGAAGGATCAGGTCGCGGGTAGGGATGACCATCTTTTCGGGAAAGCGCACGTCTGATTCAGGGCGACACATGGCGCGCTCCGGAAGAGGTTATCGGCGTCGCACCTTCCGCAGGGGAGTGAGGACATAGAGGTCATCGTCTGTCGCAGTTTCCATTGGACGATTCAGGTGGATGACGGGGACGAGGGTGCGGGTGAGCACCATGTCGCGACCGATCCAGTCTGTGAGGTGGTAGTGCAGGTAGCCGTTGCGATAGAGACCGAGATTGCGGCACAGCGCGAGCACCTCGTTGCCGAACCGATAGATCTGGTTGGCACCAGCCGTCGCGCGCTCTACGGCTTGTCGATGGCGGCTTTCCAGATCGAAGCCGGGTAGGGCGAGATACGGTATCTCGCGCGACTCACCGGGCAGTGCCATCACATCGGAGAGCAGCTCATAGCACAGGGAAGTCAGCTGGTCCTCCGCGCGCTTCTCATACGCGAGACATTCCATCGCGCGGTCGATCAGGGAATGATCGTCCTCGGCGGCCATCTCCGGGATCTGGGCATAGAGCTCGGCCATTAAGCCGCGCGTCTCCAGGATGATGTTATCGGGCTCTTGCGGGCCCCTTACGAAATAGCCCATGACTGTCAGACTCCACATTCGACGATTACGCGGCTTCCCGATCGGTGCGCTCGAAGATCAGAAAACCATCGTTACGATACTGTTTGAAACGATAAGGAAAGAAACCATCCTGCTGATACGCCCCCAGGGTGTGTAACTCCTGGGTGACGGCTTCGCCGGCGAGGATGATACGCTGAGCGAGCTCAAGGCGCTCGGACTCTGTGACGTCGTTATGGCCCCAAAGACCATCTCCGAACGCCATGTGGTCTGCAATACCATACAGCTCACGCGAGTAAGAAATGTCCTGCACCTGGACTGAGCCAAAGAGTTGCTGGAAGAGCCAGTCGACATCAACAGTCGGCATAGGCGGCCCGACCACCCACTGGCGCAGAGCGCGCAGTGCGGGCGGTGAGGCCAGGACGAGGTGCTGCGATTCGCTCACGTCAATACTCCTTGCCGCGCAACGTACGCACGAAGACCAGCAAGTCATCCGCGATCCAGCGCGGCTGCAGACTGGGTCGGCTGCCGTCCTGCGCGATCTCGAAAAGCCGGGTGGCCAGATGCTGGTGAAGGAGGGTATCGGCCGCCAGTTCGATTTCAGCGGCAACGAAACGGATGACAGCCAGGTTCTCTGCCGCACATTCGAGCGCGAGTAGCGGAGAGTGGGGCGCAGTCTCACCCAGCTCGCTGTAATGGTCCAGTGCGAACTCAAAGTCGTCCAGCACCTTCGCCACGAACCCACGCGCTGTGCGATGGCCATGAAATGAATTGGTGGTGTAAGGGCTGTTAAAGGAACGTGTAAGCACCGCGTCCCGTATCACGTCCTTGATGCCCATCTCGTAGAAGGCGAAGAAGGGCATGTACTCGGCGTACTCACGAATCAGGCTTCGCGTATCCAGAACGAGAGGGGTCATGGGGCTTAAAGATAAAGGTAAGTGACACGCAGGTCATGACGCAACAGTTCGATCCGAACGTCTGATCCACTGGGAAAGTTCAGATCGGGCGCGGCCGCCCCCACGGTTTCAACGAGATGGACGAACGCTTCTTCGGCCAGGTGGTGGGCACTGGCCTGATCGACACCGGCGGCAACGAGATACGCTTCCGTACGATCGAGACGACCCGTGTTGCGCGGATCGGCGTCCTGCCCGAAGACTTCATCGAGGAGCATCTGCAGCGTCGCCCGGGTGAACGACTGCAAAGCCGATGACCGAACGTCGCTCGACAGATGAGGACGGGCCCGCTCCCGCACCAGACTCAGGATGTCGCTCACGGAAATCAACGTTACTTTATTCATGGTCTCTCCGTGATGGACGGGGTGATTAGCTGCGATAGGGGACCTTGTTCTGCTGGTGCCACTCGATGATGCGGTAGTCGAGCGACTTCTCCACGTACAGGCTGAAGCGATCCTGTCGGAGAAAGTGCACGACCCAGTGATCGTGACCCAGGAACTCACGGACCTGTGATTCGATTGGCAGCAGCACGCCCAAGATCTGTTCGTAGACTTCCGGCTCCTCGCGAAACTCGGGCTTGAGGAATTCGCCGTAAAGGGCCGGGGTCGAAACCACCGGTGGGTTCTCGCGCTTATCGCCGTAGTGACAGAGCAGGTCGCCGATGCAGCGCTTGATGATCGCGACACCTCGACCGGGCAAGGTTGGTCGGGATGAGAGGAAGCGCATCTGGCTGACCGTGATCGCCACATTGGCATCGAGATCGAGCACGGGCGCAGTCTTGTCAATGTGGTCGATACTGGTCACGACGACGCGCTCTTCGAGACCACTGCCCTTAAAGATGTTCGGGTCGCGCTGGTGATAGACACCACCAGGGACCATGACGGGATCGAACCGCCCCTTGATATAGACGCCTGAGGCTGGCTCGGTCAGGAAGTCGCCAATGACAGCTTCGAGCACAGCCGCTACGGGAAGAGGGTCCAGCAAAAGCGTATCGGTAACGGGGTACTCGTTCATGGTCGATTAAAGATCAGCGCGGTGTCTAAGAAATAGTGGAGGTACAGGTCTCTGTTCCGCACGCTCAGGCTGAGCGCCTGCTCGTCGTAGATGGCCGGTACCTTGATGAACGTACTTGTAAGCGTATCGATAGGGTAGGGCGATCCTGCCGTTACCTGAGCGTGGATCATGCTGTACACGCTGGCACCCCGAGTGTGTCCATGGACCAGAAGACCATAGACGTTCTCGATCTGGTGTCCAATGATCCACTGGAACGCATCTTCCATCGTGCAGCCCATCAGGCCGAACTCATCGCGATGAAAAAGCGCCTGCAGGCTCGGTTCAAGCAGTCTGCGAAACTCTCCGATGTCTTGTATCAGGGTGGCTTGTCGATACACCTTTGTAGGCTCCTTCAGCTATAGAATTTCGGGCCTACGTATATATTTCCTATTACCAGCGGCGCCAAGGGCGTTCTGATGCGTCTGGGAGGGTTAATTCTCTTCGTCACGCCGCCGCGTGATCTTGACCTTGAAATGCTTGTTGATCCACATACCCAGGATGATCCCGACGATGAGGATGATTGCCATGATGTTCTCCAGGACGAAATGACGGCATAAAAGGAAAAGTGGGGATAACCACGCCTCGCGATTGCGATCCTGGTGGCTATCCCCGATGCACTGCCTCTTGAGCGCGGCTGTGCGGTATAGCGGTACGACACTCTATGCTTACCCCGCTGAGTCGGTTGGGGTCCCATCATGACATCGTGCGACTCACGCCTACCGCAGGAAAGTGTCACGGCTTCCTTACGCGCATTGAGTAAGGACAGGCTGACACCGGCTCGGTAAGTCATCGATGGACGCGATACGTCTTCTCCCCGGAGCGGGGCGATTATAGCGATAGGAAATGGGTGATCGATGGCTCTCCAATAAAGGAGAGTCACAAGGCCTTAGCGTTTCATGATGCCCTCCTTCACTGACCGCAGCATCGCGCTGACCCGGTCTTCTGTAGGATGTGGTGAAGTCAATGGGGCGTGACTGAACGACCAGTGCAGTTGTCGGTACCCGCGAACGTCGAACGCGCGACAGCCCGCGATAGCACCACGGCATTGGCGCGAGAGAGCGGCGCCTGGAAAGAATGGCGGGGCGCCGATTGAAAAAGGCTTAGGCGAGTGCCGGGAATTCCTGCTTCACGCGATCGATCGCAGCCTGCACCGTCGTGATCTTTTCTGCTTCTTCGTCCGCGATTTCGAAACCAAACTCATCCTCGACAGACATGACGAGTTCAACCAGATCGAGCGAGTCCGCACCGAGGTCGTTCACGAAGTCGGCCTCGGGTTTGACGTCCGCCTCGCGCACGCCGAGTTGTTCGCACACGAGGCCGACGATGCGTTCATTGATGGTCTTTTCCATTTTCTTCTTTTCTCTTTTAAAAGGGAGTGACGGCTTGACTAGCCAGAGGACGACCTGATTCAAAGTCGATGCTGACAATCAGATCGAAGACACTCGGATCCCACGGGTCGGGATAATGACCATGGTTTTCCACGCCCAACGCCTTGATGAGCTCAGGGATATAGCCATGGTGCCAACAGACAAGCACCGTCTTGTTGACAAAGTGTTTATGCGTGAGCAGACGCTCACCCAGTTCCTTCGCCATCGAGTCCGGAAACGAGATGTCGAGTGGAACGCCCTTGCCCCAGTACAAGCGATCTTGCTGCATGAGCGGCGTGACTGTTTGCATGGGGCGCACGCTGCGCTTCGTGGGTGACGAGGCGTAGACGTAATCCGGGATCCCGTAGGTGTTCGGGATGTAGGTCGCGAGCAGGTCTGCCCGACGGTGACCGGCTTCAGACAGCCCCGTCTCGTGTTTGTTGTCAGGCTTCTCGGCGTGGCGCATCACGAGAATCTGCTTAGGGGAGTGCGACATCTCTATCTCTGGCTGGAGTAATTACCGATTCAACGAACTTCACCACTTCGCCCACGGTCTTGAGCTTCTGGCTAATCTTGGCCGGGATCTCGATGTTGAAGTCATCCTCGATCTCGAGGAGCATCCCGATCGTGTCGAGAGAATCCGCACCGAGGTCTTCCTCGAGGCGGTCACTGGCGTCCGGTATCGTCCCGATCATCCCCAGGTTCGTGGCGATGATGGCTTTGACCTTCTCCTCGATGCTGCGCATGGCGGACCTCGTGGGTTAGAACATCATGGTGAATTTCGAGACGACGGGTTGGCTCTTCTGGAAATTGATCACGTAGACCGAACCGTAATCGTTCTCCGGCCAGATTTCGGGATAGCTGCCCTCGGCCAGACCCAGAGCCTTGAAGAAAGCGGGTAGCTCTGCACGGGTCCAGCAGACGTAGACATTGATACCCGGATGACGGTGCTCGTAGCGCAGTTCATGGCCGAGGCGGAAAAGCGCGTTCTGATGAAAGGCGCCCGCATCGAGCATGGGGCAGTCGCGTTCCATCTGGTTGTGCAGTGGCTTGACGGTCTGGCCAGTGATGATGCTGATGTCCTTGGTGTCGCCGTAAAAGGCGGGCACGTAGATGTAGTCGGGCTTCCCGAAGTTGCGTGGCATCCAATCCTGGATATAGCGCGCACGGTCGTGACCGGTCTTGGAGAGCGCCGTGCCTGACTCATGCAACTCGGCGTGGCGAAACACCACGATGCGATCGGGCAGGTAGATATGACTGCGCGTCACATCGATCTCTACAGCAATATCTTCGACGGTGCTCATGGTGCGATCTCGGTGAAAGATGCAGGTGGTTTGGTATAGGCGCGCGCAGGTGCTCATACCAAACCCACCGCAAGGTTGGGTTGGCTCCAAAGGCGCCGCCTCCCGTAGGATCCTGGGCGCTGGAGTAGAGAAGGGTGGTGCTCACTGAACCGTAATCGCGTGCGATGCAGAGCCTATCCCTCCCTCGGGAGTCAGACTCAGTAACCCTTGATCTCATGGAACCAGGTCGGCTGATCAGGGCCGCAGCTGGAACTCAAGTCTTTCTCAGGTCAGATCGCTTTGATTGACGCCATTAGTAAAGGGCGTGCTCGATGTCTTATGTCAGTAGAGGGGTCTGGATAGCGGACTCGTCTGTCCCATTTGCTCATGTAAGACCATCCAGACGTGCGATCCATACCGTATCCTCTTTACGGCGGTATCCACGTCCGGGTGTGCAGATGGGTCTGGGACCAGCAGGTGCGCCTGCACATCGCGCACCGCTGTTGACGAGTATTCGACCTTGAGCAGGGTCCAATGCATGGGCGGATCAAACAGCCGCTGCAGGAACCCTACCCACCGCTTAAAGAACCAGACCCGAGTCGGTGGCTTGATCGGCACTGGTCGAGATGCTCTGACGACGCAGACGCGCCGCACCTTGTTCTTCCATCTCGCGCAGCACGCCGTTCAGATGCGAGGACACGTCGCCGAAGACGCCATCGGAGATGACGTAGTGGAACGGGGCCTGCACCTCCAGACGGTCTGCACCGTTGCCATCCAGATAGCCCACGAACTGCACTTCCGGGCGCACCGGCAGCGTCGGGTCGCTGCCCTGATTGGTCAGCGTCGCGATACTGATCAGATTGCCCAGCATCGTGAGGCTCGTCGGGCTGATCTTCTCGATCAGCGTCAGCGATGCGAGCGACGGACGGTGCGACGTGATCTTCTGGAAGTGGACCCAGTTGTACAGGTCTTTCGAATCGAGCTCACGGTTCTGACGTGAGTAGAGCACGCACAGGGCCGAGACGAGGCTTTCAATGCGCTGGTCGACAACCGCACGAGTCATCTCTGCGCTGTTTTGCAGATAGGACACCACGACCGGCTGCTCGCGCACGGTTGCGATCTTCTCGTACGACTTGATCGTGTTCAGCGTGTTCTCGGTGAACTTCTTCGTACTGTCGTCGCCCACGAGGATCGCCACTGCGGAACCATCGCGCGCGAGGATTTCCGAGAGGATCGACGGTGCGATCACCGAGCCGGAGCCGCCACTGCCAGTGGACAGGACGATGTTCAGATCCGTCGGCTTGAACTTCAGCAGGATGTCCGGCACGCGGGCTGCGATGTCCGCATGGTTCGCACGACGTTCCTGACCGGAGCCGTCCTTCTGTTCGCCGTTTGCACTCTCGATGAGATAGGTGCTTTCGGTATCGATCGCAGCATGCAGGTTCGATTTCGACGTGTCGATACAGACCACGCGCAATTCTGCAAACGCCGGATTCGCATCGGCAGCGAGGCGTGCGACCTTGTGTCCGATGTTGATACCACCGCCACCACATGCGTAGACCGTCACACGGCCGCGTTCACGGATATGCGTTGTCATGTTTTGTTTTCCTTGATTATTGAAGTACAGCTGGGGTGAATCCCTTCATACAAGACGAAGGGTGGATAAAAAAAGAACAATGAGTCGGTCTATTAGGGAAATCGTTTGATACGGCGTACTTATCTACAGCAGTGATATATCGCCGACTTTCTTTTACTTCCCGAGGTAGGCCATGTCTCCGATTTCGAAAGCCCTCTTTGAGATGAGCCGGCGCATCCCACCGGAGGTTCTGCAAACGGTCTTTGTGAAGCGTCTTGAACGCTGGCGCGATACGCCCAAGAGCATCGAGGAACAGATCCTGAGTCTGGTGATTCGTCCGCGGGTGCTACCCGACTGTGATCTCGTGGGTGGCACGCAGATCTGGGTGAATCTCGACGGCTGTCGCATCGGCGGCAGTGACGTCTACGAGACGATCTTCCGCATCCCCAAGCAGCGCACGAATGGTCGCTCGATCATGTCGGTGCTGGAGGTCTGCTTCACGGACCCGTCCCGGATCTCAGCAGCCGGAATAGCAGCGAACGGACAAAACAACATGATGTTGCAGGGCGGGCAGGCTGTCATGGATGCGATGGGGATGATTCCCCAGACGTCGACTGCACGGATCGAACTCATCGCGGAAAATACGGTGCTGGTGCGTGACGTGATGACGATGCCGGCGAACTCGTATCTGCGGTGCACGGTGGCGAACGACGAGAACCTGAACAACATCCAGTTGCGCAGCTATCACAAGTTCGTCAAGTTGGTGGAGTGGGCTGTGAAGTCCTACATCTACAACTTCTACATCGTTGACTTGGATGTCGGGGAACTGCGCGGCGGTCAGCAACTGGGCCGGATCAAGGAGATCATCGACACATATGCGGATGCCGAAGCGTCGTATGAAGATTTCCTCGAGCAAAAATGGAGAAAGGTCGCGTTCATGAACGACGACACTTCCTACAATCGCTACCTCCGCAGGATGATCGGCGGAAACCGATAAAGACGGACATAGAGGCCAGGGCGCAGGCCCTGGCTTTTATGCTGTCAGCTTATGGCGCGTTACGCCGCATGCTCGACCATGAGCTGGACGCGCCGTACGCCGTTCCATTCATCGCTTGCGAGGCGATAGACGACGGTGACGTGGTGCGGCAAGAGTTCCGCATGATTGAACCAGATGGCGTTGAAGCGCTCCCCGTCGCGCACAAGCTGTAACTTCAAATGCTTGTCCTTGATGAGCGATTGCGAGGCCACGACAAAATCACTGGAGAAGGTGGGTGGTGGGAAGCCTTGCCCCCACACCCGTTCCTCCAGCATGCCGATGAACTCAGGCGTGAAATACCCGCTCTCCAAGTCCCCATCCGTCTCCATGCTTCGCGACAGGATCTCGGGCGTGAGCCATTCTCGACCAACGGCTTCAAAGGCAGCCTTGAACCGCGGGAGGTCCGCACTTGCGATTGTGAGACCGGCCGCCATCGCGTGTCCGCCGAACTTCTGAAGCAGGCCCGGCTCACGCTTGGAGACGAGATCAAGCGCATCGCGAAGATGAAAGCCCGGAATGGAGCGCCCCGATCCTTTACAGACCGTGCCGTGTTCGTCACCGCTTGCAAAGGTAATGGACGGACGATGAAACTTCTCCTTCAGCCGCCCCGCCACAATGCCAATGACGCCCTGATGCCACGAGGAGTCATAGAGCACCACCGTGGCACGATCCGCACAGTCGACCGAGTCCAGTGCGTCCATTGCTTGTTGCTGCATACCGGCCTCGATGTCGCGCCGCGCCCGGTTCATGCTGTCCAGTTGCTGGGCGAGTTCATACGCGCGTCCGACGTCATCGGTGGTCAGACATTCGATACCAAGGGACATGTCGGACAGCCGACCCGCTGCGTTGAGTCGAGGCCCCAAGCCGAAGCCGAGGTCCTGGCTTGTCGCCACGTTCGCTTTTCTCGCCGCGGCGTGAAAGAGGGCAGCAATACCTGGCTGCATCTGTCCGGAACGGATGCGACTGAGCCCCTGCATCACGAGTATGCGGTTGTTCTGATCGAGCTTCACCACATCGGCAATGGTCCCCAGTGCGACCAGATCCAATAGCGAATCTAAACGCGGCTCCGGCTGCTCGCGATAGGTCCCGCGCGTCCGTAGCTCCGCCCGTAACGCCAGGAGGACGTAGAACATGACCCCCACGCCGGCCATGCATTTGCTTGGGAAGTCGCAGCCAGGCTGGTTCGGATTCACGATGGCGCTTGCCAGCGGCAGGACATCGCCGGGTAGATGGTGGTCGGTGACGACCACATCGATGCCGAGTGCATTTGCTGCCGCCACGCCGTCAACACTTGCGATGCCGTTGTCGACGGTGACCAGCATATCCGGCAGGCAATCCGATTGACGTGCTGCCAGTGCAAC
Organism: Paraburkholderia sp. BCC1886; assembly: GCF_900996245.1. Lineage (GTDB taxonomy): Bacteria > Pseudomonadota > Gammaproteobacteria > Burkholderiales > Burkholderiaceae > Paraburkholderia. The sequence goes on from NZ_CAAJGK010000011.1 coordinate 106,283, forward strand.
AATCTCAGGCGTCAGGCCGTACCCATATTCGAAGCGGTTCGGGACGAGATAGCTGACGTTGGCGCCGAGCATGCGCAAACCGCGAACGGCCACGGCACACGCGGTTGCGCCGTCACAGTCGTAATCGGCGATCACGAGCATGCGCTTGCCGGCTGTGATGCCGTCAGCCAGGACGCTTGCCGCTTGTCCCATCCCTTTAAGCAGTGAAGGGGCAAGGAGCGCCTTGAGCCCCGTGTCACATTCGGTTGAGGACAGGACGCCGCGTGAGGCGAAAAGGCGAGCGAGGACAGGATGCAAGCCCCCGGCCGCGAGGTTGGCTGCTGCGACGGGATCCACGGGACGTGGCGTGATTTGCGTCATGTCAACCCCATCGGGCGCTACCGCACCTGTCATTCCAGCCTTCGCGCATCTGGTGCGCTGCGATCTCCAGCGGAACACGCCCGGATAAGGTTCCCAGACCCGGGCACAACACGGTCTTGAACCCGTAGCTGATCGCGCGCTGCATCGCCGCGCGCATCGCCAGATACGGATTGCGCGTGCCTGCTGGCAGCGGACCCGGCAGGCGCATGGTAGGCGCAGAGATCAGCCACTGGATATTCGGGTGGACCGTGCGCAATGTGATCGCGTCACCAACCGGTAGCTCGCCGTTACTATCGTTGGCGATGAGATCGATCAGGCGCGTCTCGAGCGCATAGCCAAAGAACGTGCGGTACGCCTTGTCGATCCCGCCCGTCATCCAGCCGAAGCTATTGGCAGGCGAGACAATGGCATCGGCCTGAAAGCTCAGGATGTCCGCCACGCGGCATTCGACCTGCGTTTCCGGGACATCGCGAAACGCCACCTTGAGGTGACAGATCAGTTCTTCGTTTTTGTCACAGAGGATCAGCTTCATTGGGGGTTCCCTCCGAGGAAGTGTGGAATCCAGCCTTTATCGGACGCATCGCGCAATGCGCTGTGCAGTTCAATGAGACGGCGCCCGAAGTTGATTTGCACCGACTCGTCGCCGTGCGAGAAGAGATGCCGCATCGGGTCGCCAAAGAGAGCATGGAGGCGGTCCAGATCGAATCGGAACTCTCTCGTACTCAGATTGCTCCCCGTGACGAATCGGACCAGCGCGTCATCAGGGGTCATCAACGAGAAAACCCCGACGCCGTTCTTTTCTCGGCGCTGAATTAACACGACGGGGCCGATCATCGTCTTCAACCCGATGGCGCGCATGCCATCCGGTTGCTCGAACTTGAAGTACCGGTCGTAGGTGAACACCGCACGCTCGATGAGCCGGGCAAATTCGGGATAAGACGTTGTGTCATTCAGGATGATCGGCTCGTCCGTTTCCGGCACGGTCCGGATGACCTCCCACCATTGCTCGAAGTAACGGGCAAAGTGGATGCTGCCGGGCGTGGCCCACGGTTGGTCGCCCCGGAACGCCTCGACCCGTTGCTCGATCGCCGCGATGTCGAACTCTCGGGTGACCGTGTTGGTTTCAGTGATCGTCACGCGCGACGGCGCTGTCTTCTTTGCCGCACCGCGCGTTGTCCGTTTAGCGGCGGGGGCCTTTTTGGCTGCGACTTTCTTTTGCTCAGTCATGGTGGCTATTTGCTTGGTTGAAGACGTACTCGAGCTTCCCTCGCCGGTACAGATGCTTGCTCACTTGGGATAGATCAAATCCGTACCTATTGATAAAGGGTGCGCTGTAAGAATGAAACATCTCCTCACAGACGGTGCAGTGCGGCTTGTCGTGATCCAGCTCGCGTAACATACGGTCCACCAGTCGCAGGCCAATACCACGGCTCTGGTAGGGCGGGGCCACACGGATGCAGCGCAGCTTGGTTTCCCCGTCGCGCGCCTTCCCTAGGCCGACGCCGATGAGCTGGTGGTGCGCTTCCGCCACGACCAGCACGTCATTTCCCGTGACGATCCCCGGCATGCACTGGTTCACGTACCAGTACTCGAATTCGGGGTAGTAGACGCTGAGCGAATCGAGCAGGGTTTTTGCACGCACCGCATCCACGAAGGCATGGCTGCGGCGAAACGTGATCATGCGGTAGGTGCCTGATGTGCCCACCAGCCGTCCCTGACGTCTGCGGGACGTTCATGCGCCGCAGGCTTCGGACCCCACACTTTCCGACCACCGCGCATGCCGGCGTCGAAGATTTCCTGCTCGGTCGGTGCGCGACCATTGGCAACGACGAATGCGCCACGGAAGCCACCGTACGTGGCAGGCGTCACGAGCATGGGCGAGCGCTGTGAGCGATGCGCTTGCTGCTCTTCATAGAACGCGAAGACCTTCGAGAGCCGCACATGCAGGTTCTGGCTGTTGTGGTCATCGTGTCCCGGGCGACGTGTGTAGCCAAAGATGTCCAGATAGGTTCCCAGATCCGGACGGCCGTTCTGGTTGAACCGCACCATGCCGGTGCCCCGGATCGGATCGGGCATCTGAAGCCGGTAGCTGGTCACGCCGATCTTCAGCGTCGGATGGACTTCCTTCGGGACATCCACATCCTGCGGCGTTTCATAGATCACGACCGGGCCCACCTGCGTACCCAACGCAATCATCCGGTTGCCGTCTGGAAATTGACCGCGGATGTACACACCCGGTTCCAGCCAGTAAGGTAGGTCGTCCGGCTCACGGATATCGATATCTCCATTTGCCTTGTGCTGCAGTGGCTCGGTGATCTCGTTGCGGATCTCACGCCACTTCGATTCAAACCACGACACATATGGCGTGAGCTGGTCGCGCAACTGGCTTGGCATCGTGCGCAGTGCATCCCAGCGCGTGTGGCCGACACGCTTGAGCTTCCACTTTTCCTGAGCAGCCCGCACCTTCTCGGCGTATTCCGCCTGACGTTTCACCAGCCGTTTTGCCGTCTTGCCGATGTGATGTTGAAAGAACGCACGGGCCCATACCAGATCTTTCGGAAGAACATACATCTGCGCCACGGTGCAGGTGTGGGTGTACTGGTTCAGTGCGCCGTCCGAGACGCCGTTACCCAGCTTGTGGTCCTTACTGACCATCAGCCCTGACTTCGAGCGATAGAAGGTCGTCAAGATCTCGTGGATAGATTCCTGGCCAAAGGCATGGCGCAGGATCACGATGTCATTTGCGAATGTCTTTACGGGTTCGTTGCTCATACTGCACCTTCCTTTTTCTTGCCGAGTTTGTTTTTCTCGAGCACGCTTTCAATACGCATGATCAGGTCGTCGGGCGTCCTGTGCTGGTATTCCTCGTTGTGTGCTTTGAGATGATCGAGTGCTTCTGCGAGCAGCAGGCCAAGACCCTGCACGGCTTTACCTGCCAGCGTCTCTTCGAGGTGGGCTTCCACACGCTCACCCGTACTCACGATCTCGGGAAGCGTATTGGGTGGCGAGGCGAGAGGGCGATGCAGGAACGTCTTCTCATGCTTCTCGTAGACGGCATTCGTCACGTCGGACACAGAGAGCAGGATGTGTTCGGTCGAGGAGCCCACAGCCGGCTTCCAGTGGTCGGTGGCGGCTTCGCCCTCCGGCACGAGGTAGCAGATGTCCGACAGAACGGGCAAACGCTTGTCGCCCTGTTCCGGCATCAGGAACATCTTGGCTTTGACATTCACGAAGCCCGCGGTACGCAGCGCTTCGGCGATAAGCGCCTGCACGAACATCTTCGTCATGATGTCGTGGCTGTTGATCTGAATCCGTGTTGCCATGGCTGCGGCCTCGGTATGCTTTTTGATTGGAGTAGTGATGCACCATACCCTTGGCCTTCGCGATAAAACTTGCCCGGCTAATGAAAAAAAAAAGAGAGCCGCTCGGCTCCCTCTTGATCACAGCGACTACGACTGCTCGTCACCAGCGTCCGCGTCCAACCGATGCGCGAGTTCTTTCCCGAGAGTTTTGAGTTTGCGCTCTGTTCGATTGATGCCGCGAGTCGTTGCCGTTATCAACCTAGCGACCTCTGCAGCGTCTTCATCGACTACCTTCTTCAACTCGTCCATCTGCTTCTCGTAAGTTCTCTTTACGGTGGCTGTGCGATTAATGTCGCTTTTGATTTCGTCTTGGCTACGCATGGTCACTCCTGTGGATTGGTAAGAGAGTGATATGTGTCTGAAACGGCATAAAGGCAGGCTTTCGGCCTGCTCAGAAAAGAAAATGAACGATTTCGTGGCCCGCCAATTAATTAGTCTCGGATCTCGTAAAAGGCACCTCCGGTGCCTTTTACTCGCTCCTCGCCTACCAACCCCAGGGGTCGATATGCTAGGTTCGCAGGGGGTTTAAATTGAAGGTCTGACCGACCTCTTCATATCTATAGTTTCAGTGGGCAAAAAATACTTCGAGTAAGCATGGTGGCTTGCAGCCATTGAACAGTCTGAGCAGCGTGGCTGCTCAGAGAGGAAAGAGCCAACCGCTCAGGGTGTTCTTTTAAAGTTTTTTGTCGGTACTTAGGCTAGGGGTCTGGGGTCCCCTAGCCAGTGTGCTGTGGGCAAAGCCGAAGGCATAACGGCAGACAGGCAGCACACAGACCACACCACCAGATCGAACTACCAAAGGGACAAAGACTTTCTTAAAAACCCAATAAAAGGGGCGCGGAGGGCGGCTGGCGGGCGCGGCAGGGGCGGGCAGGTAGCGAAGGGTGGGCGAGGGGCGGCAGCGGCTGGAAGGGGCGGATTTCCGAATCGGTGATTCGGATAGTTCTAATCCTGTGTTCCGCGTGCTCCGCGCACGCCACCTCATTTCTGTCATGGAAGCCAACGATGCCTTCACTCCTGAAAGTCGCCCTCGAAGGCGATAGCGCCGAACCGTTTGCCAGCACCTCCTCCGATGCCACCGATAAGGACATGGTCGAACTGAAGGGGCCACTCGCCGATGTCTTCACGCAAGTGCTCGCCAAGGAATACGCCCGTGCTGATCCAGCAGCCGCGCCGGCGACTGAAGGCGTTGCCACCGAGTCGCAAGCCAATGACGCTCTGGCTGTCTCGGAACTGATGGACAACATCCAGCTCGCCAATGACACGACGCCTGCGGGCGACGGGGCACTCACCGTGTACGGCGTGGCCGCCGCGGATGTGAAGCCGGAGCACATCGTCGAAGTGAGCCAGGACTTGGCCAACCGGGATGCGGACGACATGGAAGACTTCATCCTCGTCATGGATGCGACCCAGCCGTCGGTGAACAGTCCCGAGTCGAGCAATGCTGAGCCGCGCTTCGAAAAGCTGGGCGAGGCGTTGGAGTCGCTCGTCGACGCGTACGGTGGTCACGTCTTTCACAGTCTCGAAGGGTTTGCGAAAGCGTACTTGGAAGACAAACGTGCCGGGCAAGGAAAGGAGTAAGTCATGAGCGTCGACGAGAAAATCCTGGAGGCGCGCCTACGCGAGCTACAGCTCACTGCCCCGCGCAATAAGCCGGCGGACATTGACGCCGTGATCAAGGGGACGACCTACACCGTCTTGCCGAGCAAGAAGGTCATGGTCTGCGAGATCACGCTCTTCAACGGCTTCACCGTGCACGGTTTCTCCTACGCGGTGTGTCCGGAGAACTTCAACGAAGAGATTGGTCGCGAAGTGTCCTTCAAGGATGCCCGCGAGAAGATCTGGCAGATCGCAGGTTTCATGCTCCAGCAGCGTCTCTATCAGGAAGCGCTACGGACCGCCTAACGCTATCTTCGGCACCGGTTTCGGCCGGTGCCGCTATGCCGTCTCGTTGCCAATCATTTGACCTGAGCAAAAAAAGAAGGAACGCGAAAAGCGGTGCGTCCCGTCGGAGCCTTCAAGGAAGTAGAAACCACGTAGGTCTCTTTCCTCGTAGGAGGTGATAGCGAACACTGGTAAGACCGATTGCTCGCCCAGCCGCGCTGATGCTTGGATAGACGACTCCATCGATGGATACGCGGTGTCCCATTTCATCTAAGCGGTTTCGTGAACCCAAGAATTTGGCTGGATCCCTCCACGCCTTTTTTAATCCCTCGGCCAGTCGCTGCCGCTGCTCGATAGTTCTCTTTTGCCCCGTCGTCTTGGCAACGATCTTAGCGAGGCTTTCCGGGGTGACAGCTCTCCCTTTTTGCCACGCTGAGAGTTTTGCTTTGTGCTCAGGGGTAAATACGATCCCCTTCCGCCCTGCAGAGATCTTCGCGCGGTGTTCCGGTGTGAACTTGATGCCGAACATCGTCCGCTTGACATCCTTTTGGATGTTGACCAGAAGCCCGGATGGTTCATGGTGCTTTATGACGTCCTGTTCCAGCTTGAAAGCGGATTCTCGGAGATCCATGGCACTTCCAGAAACTGCCACGACAAACAATTCCACGTGGAAGCGTGGATCTTTGTTGAAGAGTCGTTGCAAGTGTTGATTGGGATGGCGTTTGGCCTTCAGGTCATTGAAATGCCTCGCACGTCTGACCGCAAGGTCAATCGCGCTACCTACATAAACCTTCTTGGAAACCAAGTGGGTCAGGACATATACACCGCACAGCTTCGGCGTGCGCGTCGGCTTGGCGCCAGTCCAAAGTAAATCAAGTTCCATGGAAACATCCTACGGTTGTTAGCGCAGGATAGTGATATGTGGCCAAGTTTAAATTCAAGGAAAACAGTATGGCTACTGCCCGATCGATTTCTACCGTTTTTGAGGAAGCGTGCGGTCAATTGGTGTTAGATTCTGCGTTTGCTAAAAGGCTGGCGACTTACCAGAGCAGCTGGAAGCACAAAAACGACGACCACATCAAATTCTTTGGTGGCAATCTCCTCGGTGTCGAAGTGGTGCGCTTTACGGAAGCTGATCGCGACCAGTGGTTCGATGAAATCCTGAAGGCGGATCAGAACAACCTGAGCGAGCAACTGCTGGCGCTCCCCACGGTGAATCCCGAGTTCAATGTGTCGAGCGACACGATGAACCTGTCGTGTGCGTGGCTCATGCATGTGCTTTACACCTCACCGAAGCTGAATCCCCAGCAGAAGCATGACGCGATGCTCGATGTGGCGCTGGTACTGAACTACAAGTTCCTGACCTCGCGTCTGTTTCGTCATTTCAAGTACCCCGCTGATCGCGCGACGGCGGAAGCGACCTATGCCGCGCTCTCAGGCAAGTTTGCGATCAAGCAGTTGGGTAGTTGGGCGCGTGTGCTCGAACAGCGTAGCGAGGATCTGATTTCACCGGAGGGACTGCACTTCAATGCGATCTCGCGAATGAATAACGATCTGGAGGTGATCTATCTTCTGAACGACACGCAGGGTCGTATCCGGGACATGCTCAAGAACATCTACGATGTCTTCATGCAGATCCATCATCAGGGGATCCGCATCCAGTCCACGTCTTCGCTGGTGGACTACGACGGCGAAGTGGTACTGAAGGACAAGAACAAGAACGTCTTGGCCTATACGCGCTATCTCCACGCCATCGTCACGGACAAGTCATCGTTCATGCGCGAGGAGCTGATGGAGCTGATCGAGAAGCTGATGCATACGACGCCACCCCGTCTTTTCCGGGAGACGCTGGGCTGGCTGTCGGATAACTATCGGCAATCAGGCGCTGGGAAGATCGAGGAGCTCTTGAACGAGACCCTCATCCACAGTTTCGACTACCTGGCCGAAGAGCGCACGATGATGCGTAGCCACGTTGATCTGCCGACGTTACTCGCACGTCTGAAGGGCGTGTACACCTCTTCACGCAGCATTGACCCCGCGCTCTTTTCGCTGCGCGATAAGGCGCAGTGGTGTGTGAAACAGGCTACGGGCAATCGCAATGACTCAGTCATTGCATCGGTTCGGACCGCAGTTCTGCTTTACGTGGTCATCCGGACCATGACCATGCAGCACTACACCAACAAGTAGGGCACACGCAGAGGGCATACCCCGCGCGGTGCGCACAGAAGGTGGAGTCTCTTCATCCTTACTTGGATTGACCCGTTATGGCAGTACGAGATGTGATCGGCGAAGCGGCCCGGGCGATACTGGCGCGATTCACTGCGCTAGTGCTCGGACCTTCATCGGAACGCGTTGCGAAGGAGCCGCCCGGCGGCATCAGCAGTTTGACGGTGACCACTGTCCACGGTTATGACGTGATTCTTTGCTGCGAGGCGAGTTACATGGAGCGCTGCTACACGCGCTTTTATGTGCCGTCGCGTTTCATCGCAACCTACCGTGTCTATGCGATGGTGCCCCTCGATGCACCCGAGCGCTTACGCACGTTGGCTGGAAATTTCTCGATGACAATTCCGCGGCGGTATGGATCGCTCGCCCAGGAGCCGGCACAGAAACGCGCGGCGCTCCAAAGCTATCTGGATGCGTTGTTCCGCCGTCTTGAGCGACGCATTTATACGGACCAACGGTCGATGCGTTTGTTTGGTTGACGTCATAAAAGGCCAGGGCTCTGCAGCCCTGGCCCTTATGCCCTTATGCCGCCTGCCGCACGAACCGGCGTTCATATTGCGACATCGACGTGGGGAGCCGATCGCTGAAGGAACCGTGCAAGTTGTTCGAGAGATTGTGCCCCGCCATGCGGTTGGTTTCCCGGCGCAGTCGCTCCCGACGTTTCTCACGCGACTTGGCGATGAGGGTATCCAAGCTGAAGGTCTCGTCGACTTCCGCCACGCGCTGCTTGTCGAGCAGTCGCAGCTGGTGCTCCAGCTTCATGATGATCCACTCATTGTCTTCCCGGCTGAGTTCTTCATAGAGTGCCTCCATCGCCTCCAGAACTTGCTGCTGTTCCTGACGCTGTTCGCGATCCATGATGGTCTCTTCGGTCTGTCCGCCCAGTGCAGCGCCAATGCGACGCTGATCGATCCCGTAGAACGACAACTGCTTGCCGCGTGTCAGCAAGAAGTGCACGAGGAGCCAGCCAATGACCAAGTCATCATGCCCGCCGCTCGGGTGATCGATACGGCCATTCTTCGAGATGAGGGAAGTGATCTGGTCGATCAGGGCCTTGTCGTGCACCATGCTGCAAGCGCGCTTCGCAGCCAGCTGCAGCGTCGTGGAATACAGCTCACTGCGGGACGTGAGACCTGAGCCCCCCGAGGTGCTGAATCCAAAGAGCTTCTTCAGGCGGGCGTAGACGTCACGATTGCGACGACCCATCGGCACGGAGATCTCCTTGAAGCGCTCCGGATACTCGTCATATTCCTGCACGACCTTGCTAAAGAGCCGACGGAACGGATCGATGCCGTGCTCTGGGAGCATCAGGCAGAGGAAGTCCAGCACGGCGACCCCGGTACTGCGGTTTTCGATGACGGCCGTGAAATTCTCCCAGCGCACGAACCAGCGCGAGAACCACTGACAGAAGGTGATCAGGTTGGTCTCGTTGTAGGTGCCCGCTGCGACCACTTCCAGCGTTTCCACGTCGACGAGGATGAGCGAGATATCATCGCCGCCTGAGGCATTGGACGTATCCATACCCAGCACGAATTGTGAGTCCAGCATGCGCTGTTCGATCTCTTCCTCCTCGATATACCAGCGCGTCGTGTAGCCTTCCGGGCTGATCTCCGTGTGCTTCACGTCCTTCACGCTGTTCGAGATGGCCTTCAGCACCGCGATGGGGATCGGGTTGGTGAGCGAGCCGGCCGTCCACATGTTGAAGAAGTCTCGGTTTGCATCGTCGCCGCTGGAGGTCGACTCTTCAATCTTGCCCCGCAGCCACTGGTCGGTCTTACCCAGCTGACGATGGTTCAGCGTGATGTTCACCCGGTAGACGCCCCCGCCTTCGCCGCGGGAGGCCTTGCGGATCATGTGCTCGAGTTCTTCCGCATCCCGCGCATCAAAGAAACGCTCCGTCCAGATGGCGGCCGCTTGCAACAGACCGTAGATGAAGGAACCGTCCTTGTCATCGATTTTGCCAGCGGTCGTCGTGAAGATGGTGCCGTACTGGCCGCCATTGGCTTTCACCTTATCCACCGCCGCACCGGTTGCCGCCAGTGCCGAGCCCACCGCGATCTTCACGTTCGGCTGGAAAGGGCCTTCGTCGATGTGCATGATGGGCGAGGTCAAACCGCGACCCAGCTTGTAGGCACCTTTTTCCGACGCCTGCGGGACGTGCGTCTTGTAGATGTTGAAGCGCGAATTGACCGTGATCGCTTCGCTATTGTTCGTGTCGACCTTCGGGTTGCGCTGTTGCAGATAGCCCGGCAGCTCGTCGATGCATTTCTTGAGCCGGTCGATGTTGGTCTTGCGAAGGATTTCGTCCTTCGTCAACAGGTTGATTTCCGTCCGTTCGCAGACGATGTTCAGGAGCAGCGACATCAACAAGTCGGTGGACAGGGACTTTCCGGTCTGACGGATCTGGATGAGAAACGTCATGACGTGGTTGAAGAAGCACCAGAAGAGGGCCACGTTGCCGCGGTTGCCTTCAAACTGTGTTGCGTCTCCACCCCCGATGGCGGGTACCCGTGCGACCTCGCGCATGTAGTACCAGCAGTTATTCGCACACTCCACCGCAATCATGATCATCTCTTCGCGGGTCAGGTCCGGCGCAAAGGGATCAACGCCTTGCAGGCGAGGGTTCAGCAAAGCGAGGGGGAACGCGTGGTTCTTGATCCCCATTTTCTTGTACAGCATGACCAGACGGACATAGCTCTGGTTGCTCGTCTTCGTATCGATGATGGCGTTCGGATACTTCAGCCAGTCGGATTCAAATAGCAGCATGGTGGACCTACAGACGTGTGGGTGCCTGCCAAAGACACCGAAGCGTCTGGCAAGGGGCAAACCTTCTCCCACCGCTCCCGCCGGTGAAGGCGCGAGACAGTGAGAGCGGAATGCGTTAGATCAAGAAGGGATCAGCTGGTGGATGTCAGGCACTGCACACCGGCGACGCTCAACTGCAGGTCGTTGGTGGTGGTGCGCTGGATGAACGTGACGTAGATCGTGGCCAGATTCGTGAGCGGCACGGTCGTGGTCTGTTGCGCGTTCCATTGTCCAAGCGTGCAGGTGATTTCGCTGCCATCCGGCAACTGGATGTTGAAGTGCGTCGGTACCGGCGCGGCCGTCTCGGTTTGAGGATCCGTGAGCGGCAGCGTGTTGTAATACATGGCGGTCAGCCAGTCGGCCTGTGAGGCGTAGCCGGAGGTCAGATCGATCGTGTACTGGTTTGCCGCGACTTCGGCGATGGTGGCGTAATTGCCCACCCCGAACGCAGGGGATTGACCCGGCGAGAACTGGACCTCCCACGGCGATTCGGTCGTGCCATCGTGCAGCAGGGTAATGGCCACCGACTCGGTGAAGTTGTAATCCGTGTAGCTCGCATCCACGGCCTGCAGGTTGACCTGACCGGTGATGGTCTGGACGGTCCCGTAGGTGAGTGGCTGGAACGCTGGCGAATTCGCCGAGATCGTGACGAGGCTTGTGACGTCGTACCAGTCCGTGCGGTCCAGGTCGTACAGGAACCACTCCAGCCGGTAACCACTGACCCCGTCGATCCATACCGGGAACGCGTAGAGCTTGCAGCTGTAGGCTCCGTCGGAGCTTTGCGCAATCGCCGTGTACGTGGCGTTGATGAAGAGCTGGTTGGCCACGGAGCTCGCGCCGTAGACCGCTTCGTCGGTCGACAGGTTGTACTTGAGCACCAGCTCGAACTCTTCGCCCACATTCCCCGAGACGAAGCCATCGAAGCCGAAGATCTGGAACTTCGTCCCATCCACCGGCAGCTTGGTCGTCGTGCCGTCGCTGTAGCTGACGATCCCCATCAGGTTCAGGCTGGACAGCAGGACGTTGACCGGGAACTGGATCTGCGTCGGGTTGGCGCTCGACAGGTACGGGCACTGCAGCGAAATACCGGTCACATACTTGACCGACGTGTCTGCCGCGCGGATAAACGCCGTATTCCAGATGAGCATCTGGCGCGACGACACCACCGAACCGGTCGAGGTGTAGGCCACCGCCGTCACGGGCGTCCCATTGGGCAGCGTCGTGTTCGTGTAGGCCACATCCGGCACCATCACCGTCGCGGTCGAGCCATCGGGCATCAGTGAGCTGACAGCCGATAACGGAATGTTCTGGCTGACCAGGGTGCCCGACTGGTTGTAATACGCACTGATGCAGCTCGTGTTATCCGACCAGTCCGCGCCCGTGAAGATCTTGATGTAGGCGGCGGAGTTGTTCGGGAACCAGCAGCGCGCATCCACCGACAGAACGTACGGCAGCACGCTCGTGTCCAGACAGCAACGGAACGTGTCGGCCGGCGTGCCGGAGTCCACTCCCTGCAGCAGATCGCCCGACGTCATCACAGCGTTTGGCGCGGTTGTGAGCGGCGTCAGGGTCGGGATGTAGGTCGTCGCATCAAGTGCGGTGATCTTGTACCAGTCATTGGTCGTGTAATCACACACGTAGTCGTTGACCTTCCCGATGTACATATTCGTGCCGGCCTGACCCTGATACAGGAGGGCCAGTGGCCAGATCTGCCAAATACCTGTCGGGTTATAGATCGGCACCCCACCGTCGGTGCCGGTAGGGAGATTGACTGTATCAGCCATGAAGACGGCTCCAGGAAAGGGGTGTTAGCTGGTACTGATGGCGCTACTGGTGCCCAGTGCCGCGATCGAGACGAAGCCACCCAGACTCACCTTGTTATTCAGGTAGATCCGGATAGCGGCAGTGATGAAGCGGTAGGCATACAGATCGAGCGCAATCGTGACGCTCAGGTTGTGCGGCCGGATGGTCGTGAAGGTCGGGTCCGGCGCATTGGCGGACTGGGTCGGGTCGTACGCGAGCAGGTACTCATACGGTGCACAGACCGTGCGCACGTAGTCGTCGTTGTAGAACGACTGGAGTGCCGTCTCATCGATCACGTCGTTCACGAAGTCGTAAATCAACTTGCAGCAAAACGGACTGAAGAGCGGATAGAGCGCCGTGATCGTGTCCGGACCACTTGCGGTCGTGGGCGGGTAGTAAAGCGTCATGTACGCTTCCACCGCCTCGTCGATCGCGGTCGACTCCGCCAGATACGTGTAGGTGTCGACATCCGTCACACTGCGCATCGGCACTACGATCTTCTGCACCTGGTACGGTTGCCCGTTGATCGCCGCCGGCACGAGGATGTCCGTCGTCTCTTCGGCGAACTGCAGCGCGGACTTGGCGAACACCCCCCCACCCATCACCACACGCGTGACGTCGTCATCACGGATGTTGTACTGGTTGTTGTTCGAGAGCAGGCCGTACTGCACCCAGCCCACGTCCTTGTATTCAATCGGCGTGAGCGTGCTGTCACAGAATCCCGTCCAGCGGATTGTGATGTTCTGCTCTTTGTCCTGCGGGAAGTCCAACGCATTGATCGTGTTGATCATGATCTCGGGGAAGGACATCACATAGTCCAGTCCCTGAATCAGACTGCGGCCGTTCAGGAAAACGTCGAGCTGCCCCATCGGGATCTGCATCGCAAAGAGCTGCAAGGCGTAGTTGCGAATCGCTTCTTCCTGCAACTGGATGGGGAGAATCCCTTCCGTCGGCTGGATCCCGAGCGTGTAGGCGAGGATCGTCGCGTTACTGCGCACGCAGGTGTACGTCGTCGTCAAATCCACCGACCACGACAGCACATTGCTCACCACCGAGTAGTTCGAGGACCCCGTCACATCTACCCAGTCATACGACGGCAATCCCGTCTGACTGTCATAGGGACAGGTGTACATGCGGTAGTCGAGCCCCGCGACGAGCGTCTGGGTCTGTTCACCGTACGTGTCATCGATCTGCTGCGAGGCGCTCCCGACGAAAGCCTCGACCAGCGTGCAGGTCGGGTTCGCACAGACATAGGCCCCGCCGCTCGTGTGGTTGTAGAACCCCAGGAGCGTGCCGGTTGCGTCGTACTCCCAGATGGAAGAACTTGACTGCAGGTTGTACGGGAGCATCACCACAAGCTGCCCGGACTCGAGCGTTGGCACGAGCGGGCTGTTACCCACCAGCTGGCTCACCCGGTTGTAGCCGTAGCCGTCCTGCACCATGTCCTGCGTGACCAGGGAGGCGGGGGACGCGCCCATGATCGAGAGATACGGGGAGGCTTCGAGCGTCGCTGCCTGCCAGTTGGTCAGGGTCGCATTCGTCCCCGCCATTGCACTGACGATGTTTGCATCGGACAGCCGATACAGATCCAGGATGCGGTTGTTTTCCGGCAAGAGTGGCCTGTCCAGACCCGCCTTCCGGATATGCAATCGCACCGTGATGTTGGCGGCCGCCACCCAGTCCGTCTGCTCTGTGATGTAGCCTTGGACATACGTCGTCGGCAGGGAGTAATCACGATGCGTCACGTTACGGATCGCGTCGACCTGGTTGTGGTGGTAATACACGCCTTGCGTGTTGCCGGTGCCCGGGTCGTAGTACAGAAAGACATCGATATCTTTCTCGAAGTCAATCGTGCCGTCCCCTTCGCCGTCATAGTGCAGCAGATACTTGAACTTGCTGTCCTTGGTGCTGGTGAAGGTCGGCAGCCCCACATACGGGAAATCGATGACCTTGTAGATCGAGCTGTCGTAGACATACTCGACTACATCACCCAACGCGACGGTCGCCACATTGATGGTCGTGACCTTATAGCCGTTGAGGAAGCAGTACACCGCCCCCGGTAACGTCGCCAGACTTGCGATCGTGTTCTGGATCGTCGTGATGTCCGACTTCAGCGCGGGCACGACACCACCCGTCTGGATATAGTTCTTGGTCGCACCCAGTGTCGCCCGTGTGCTGGCGAAGAACGAGTTGCTATAGACCCGCAGGAAGATTGCCTCGGTATCCATGTCCAAGCCCAAGGGAGACTCGAACTGGATCGCGACAATCAGGTTGCGGTTCTTCATGACGCGGAAATAGCACTGGAAGCGCGGCAACTGAATCCCGCTCTCCGTGTAGATATCCGCAATCAGGTTGTTCTGGTTCATCGCGGTCGTGAACGTCGTCCACGCGGTGGTGCCCGAGAGCAACCCCAGCATGTACGGACTGACCTGACCGATCTGGTAGACGTGAAAATTCACGCCAGACGTGGGCAGAGTGTACGAATCCCAGATGACCTGCACCGAATTCATCACGCCACCATCGGGCGTCAATCTCGCCAGCTGGAAGATCCCCTGCCGGTCTTGCGCCGGTGCACACCAGACATTTTTGAGTGCGTTATCGACGAGGTAATTAAACATGAGACATCCCAATGGCGAATACTCCCGGGGCCAGACGGCGCCCCAGGAGTGAGAAGGAGGAAGGTCGGGAAGGGGATTTAAGCGCGGGCGAGTTGCGTGAGGTTGAGCACCGCACGCAGGAACTGCTTGTTCGCGTCCTTGTGGGCCTGACGCTCGACCAGGCGGGCAAGGCCCGAATTCTTATAGGTGCGCTCGGTATGCGCGGCCATCAGGAGCGCCAGCCATGTCGGTGGGTGCTCCGTGGAGGCGGCCAGCATTTCCTCGGCATTCACGCCGAACCAGCTTCCCTTGAGGATGCTGATGAGTACGCCCGGGTTGAACTTCTCCAGCCGAACGCTCTTCGTGGCTTCGGCCGCCGTGCCGCAGAAATCCTCGATCCCATTACTCGGCGCGCTCTGCTCGTCGAGGATCGCGAAGACGTCTTCCGCACCGATTCGCATGCCGCGGGAGATTTGCGTCGCCATCTTCGTGCGCAACGTGTCATCCAGCACCGCCTCGTCGGTGAAGAGCGAGAGATAGTGGAAAGCCGAGAGGATCGAGAGGCTTAGCTGCTCGCGCGGGTCAAGCGCAAAGCGCCGCGAGACGCTCTCGCTGATCCAGCTTGCAAACACCGTCATCGCCACGGGTGACACGTCGCGCAGGAGCGCCGGGTTGTCATTGATCCAGATGTCGTTGAGTTGCGCGCGCCGATGCAGGAGCGCGTACTCGACGCCGTTGCGCAGCGCATACGCACCTTTCATCCGATCGTAGCTGCCAAAGGGGCGCACATCGATCGCCAACAGCTTCTCGCCATTCATGTCCAGCAAGAAGGGATGCGCGAACTGCGGCACGGTCAGCGCCGTGGTGCCCATGCCTTCGATCTCGATGATGTTGCTGCCGTTATCGCGCTTGTAATCGCCGTGGATGTACGTGGTTTTCAGCGCGGTTTCGAGCTTGTCGAGCACGTAGCCACCACACACCGTGGTGTCGTATGCGGTGAGGAAAGGTTTCATCTCAGAGCCTCGTGGCTGCATGCCGTCGGGGAGCCCAACAGCATCCTATGTCTTAAAGGAATCGTGCGTTTTTGCGCCTCTGTCATGCGGTTTTTTGCCCGCATTCATCAGGAGTGCA
Source organism: Paraburkholderia sp. BCC1886 (assembly GCF_900996245.1). Lineage (GTDB taxonomy): Bacteria > Pseudomonadota > Gammaproteobacteria > Burkholderiales > Burkholderiaceae > Paraburkholderia. Next base: position 122,451 of record NZ_CAAJGK010000011.1, read on the forward strand.
AATTTTCCGAATTTATATGATGCGGCGCATCGACTTGTAAACCATATCATTCATGACAGGAATCCAACCATGACAACGGCATCCATTGTCAATGGCGCTCCGATGACCATCTTCCAGGGGGCTCAGGATCTGAGCACCGAAGTGGTCACTGCGGTTGCCGAACAGATTCCCCAGCACCTCCCGTTGATCTGCCTGTACACGCAACAGGGCCCGGTGACGACGGAGCTGGTGTCGGGGAGCGACTTGACGACCATGTACGGATCGGATTCGTTCGATCTGCGCAAGGCCTGGGGAAATCACGCGACTGTGCTGGCGAGCACGGTGAACGCGCAAGGCAACGCGATCCAGGTACAGCGGATGCAACCGGCCGACGCAGCGCCGGCAGCGACCATGCGCCTGTATCTGGACGTGCTGCCCGCGACCATCACGCAGTACGAACGCAATTCGGACGGTTCGTTCACGACGGACTCGGCCGGTAACAAGGTTGCAGTGACGGGTTCTGGTGCCACCGCCGCAGGCTACATCTGCAAGTGGGTGCTGGGCACCGTGGACTGGACCGCGAACGAAGACGCAGGCGACTGGGGCGAAGCCACGATCGCAGCCGGCGACCAGAGCGTCGGCTCCGTCACCTCGCAGCGTTACCCGATCATGGACCTCCAGGTCCCGAGCTTCGGCACGTACGGGAACAACAACGGCATTCGCCTCTACGCACCGACCACCCAAAGTTCGGTCGCAGCCAACACAAACTTCACGGAATACGACCTGGTCTACCCGTTCCGGATCTCGTGCGTTCAACGCACGGCGACGAACACGACGGGCTCGCTGGTCGCCGCACAAAGCGGTGCGCAATACCTGGACTTCACGTTCAAGCCGAAAACGATCGACTTGGCGATGGATGATCAAATCTCCATCCAGGACACCTTCATTGCCGCCTACCAATCTCTCAATCAAGCAAGTGGCGTCGCCGATGTGTTCGGTCCCTTCGGGCAACTGTTCACGTATGACGACAACATCGCAACCCTGGTGGCGATGTTCTATGCGGCCGAGCTGCCCCTCATCAATTCGTTCTCGGATTTCACGGGCGCAACGGGTGAAGAGTGGCTGTTCAACTTCGTGAGCGGTGTGTCTTCGACGAATGTGCCGTACTCGTCCTGGCAGCTGAACACGACCGACAGCGACGCAGCGTATCTGTCGAGCAGCACCACCCTGTGGGCTTCGGGCGGTACGGACGGCACGATGAACGATACGTTGTTCGCAGAGCTGGTTACGAACTTCATGGCGGTCTATGCCGACCTGACCAATCCGGTCCAGGACATGGTGACCTCGCCGGAATCGATTTTCTGGGACTCGGGCTTCCCGCTCGCGACCAAGAAGGCGATCTGCCAGTTCATCAGCCAGCGCAAAGACACGTTCGTTGCGTTGTCGACCTTCTCGACGCTGAGCCCCGTGCTCACGCAGGCCGAAGAGTCGTCGATGGCGGTGGCGCTCAAAGCGTACCTGCAGCAATACCCGGAATCGGATTACTTCGGCACGGCTTGCGTGCGCGGGATGATCGTGCCCGGCTCGGGCACCTTGACCGGTTCGCTCTACGCTGGCTCGACCGATTCGAACAACAGCAGCCTGCCGCTGACCATCGAGCTCGCCTCGAAAGCGGCCGCCTACATGGGTGCCAGCAACGGGAAGTGGAAGTCGGGTTACTCGTTCGATTCGGCACCGGGCTCGGAGATCACGCTGTTCTCGAACATCAACGTCACGTTCTGGCCAGCCACGGTGCGCAACACCGACTGGGCCAACGGGATGGTGGGTGTGGAAGCGTTCCAGCGTCGCTCGGTGTACTTCCCGGCGCTGAAGACCGTGTACGACAACGACACGTCCGTGCTCAACAGCTTCTTCAACGCGATGGCACTCTGCTATCTCGAGAAGATCGGCGATGCGGCACGTCGTTACTTCTCGGGCACGGCCTCGATGACGGATGCACAGCTCATCAAGAACGTGAACGCGTGGGTGACGGCACAAGTGTCGGGCATCTTCGACAACCGGTTCACGATCGTGCCCAACACGACGGTGGCGGGTGCCGATGCGCAGCGCGGCTACAGCTGGACCCTGACGATCGCTGTCTACATGCCGAACATGAAAACGGTCGAAACATTGGCCATTCAGACGTACCGCTCGGATGACCTCACCTCGACGTCGACGACTTCGAGCTAAACAGTTAGCACAACCAAGGAAGAGCGGGGGCGCGCGCACGTCTACCGCAGCCTTGGGCTGACTAGCGATCCATTGAATTTAGGAGCAACTCATGCCGCGCGTCGCAGATGCAATTTTGTCCAACACGACTGCGTTCGCCATCGGGCACAACAACCCGATGCTCGATCTGCAGAACGGTGGGCAGATGGGCTTCACGCCCAACTACGTGCAGTGGGTGAGTAACCAGCAGTACGTCCGCCGGAACCTCATCTGTCTGTTGATCGAAGCCCCCTTGGGCTTCAACTATTTGCCGAACCCGTCCACCTGGGTCGGCACGCTGCGAGCCCTCGTCGAACTGCATGCATTGCGGATCACGGGCCTCAACGCTCACCTCACCGTGGAAGTGGCGGAAACGCCGGTTGGCGGTGGCGGGAACATGCAACAGGACGTGACCGACGTCAAGCGTGAACGCTCGGTGCCGGCCTTCTCGTGGAACGAAAAGTACGGCATGCCCGTGACGATGTTCCACCAGGGCTGGATCACGAACCTGCTGATGGACCCGGATACCAAGTTCGCGAACGTAGCGACCTTGACCCCGATCACGGGACTCGCGGCACCGACCGACATGTTGGCCGACATGTACACGGCGACCATGATCTTCATCGAACCGGACCCGACGCACACCCGTGTCGTGAAGTCCTGGCTCGTGACGAACATGTTCCCGCTGTCGACGGGCGACATCGTGGGTTCGCGCGACCTCGCGTCTGCCAATGAACCGCTGACGGTGGACATCACCTACGCGGGCATTGCGCAGTACGGCCTGGGCGTCGACCAGTTCGCGCAACAGTTGCTGACCTCCATCAGCATCGCCGGTGCGAACCCGTACACGGAATCGGCCTTCATCAGCGCGATCAACGCCGATGTGGCTGCGACCACCACGGGCTACCAAGCGGAGATCAACCAGATCTCGGCAGCGCAAGCCGGCACGACCGCGGCCTTGGCCACGGGCGAAAGCGCAACCTCGAGCGACGTCGCCACCGCGACCACCTCGACGACGGCGGTCCCGACCTCCAGCGTTTCGGCGTAATCTTGGTCTGGCTGGAAACAGCCAAAAAAAGAAGCCAGCATACGGCCCAGCCCGCGGGGGCTGGGCTTTATGACGTCAGGTCAGCGTCCCCAGCCGTCGTGCGTTGTCCAGCACCACAGTCGGTACAGCCAGCAGCAGAAGTAAGTTACCGGCCAGATCAACACGAGGAAGAAGACGATCAGGCTGGCTCCTTCGTCAGCCAACAGTTCGGCGCTAAACCCGCGGTGTGTACGCAGGACGAGCGGACCCAGGAATAAATAGATCCCAAAAAGAACCAGACCGATGATGGCCAAGAACCACTCGGGTGGACCCATCACATCCCGTCCTGGTTCAGGCTTGCCCACGGTTGCGGCAAGGTCACGACATTGGGTTCGCTACGCACGGGCAGCACATTGCCGTCCTTAAACAGGCACATGATCCAGGTGCCGTTGGCTGACGGCGACGAGTAGAGGCCATTCGGATCGGCTTGCGGGAGGTTGTCAACACCTACCTGCGTACTGGCGTAAGCGATGTATTCCGGGTTCGTGTATTGCTCCGACTCGGGAATGCCGTAGCCCACTGAGCGACAGAGCGGTGTGTGCTCGTTGTGCATGCCGACGAAGTAGGTGTAGGTCGTAAAGTTCGGCGTATCACGCTTCTCCAAAATTTCCTTGAAGATGCGTTTTTCGGTGAAGTTCAAGATAGCTGGAAAACCTACTGCCTGGTTTGACGCGGCACTGGCCTGCGCCTGTTGTTGCTGTTGCTGCTTGTCGGAGTCCGACTGATCGTTTTGACAGCTTTCTGCCGTCAGCACGAAGAAGGCGAGTAGGGCGATGCCGATGAGTCGGAAAAGTTTCATTGGTTGGTCTCGAGAACGTTCTTGAATTGTTGGAGGTCAGGCGGCAGCTGGTTCGGATAGCCGTCGACGTTGTGAAGGAAGGTGTCACGCAGGACTGCCTTACTGGACGGGTCCGTTGTGCTTAGATACTGACGACGCATCTCGTAGAGCTGGCGCAGCATCCCTTCGTTGTATTCCTGGGACTGGGTGAACGTGTTGCGGCGCACCTGTTCGTACTTCGGTGCGAAGTGGGCGTATCCGAGATAGCCCAGCTCCGTGATTCCGATCACGACGAGGATGGCGATCAGCACGGAAACCAGCAGACCCATGCCTTCTTTTACGGTACTCATGTACAGTACTCCTTAGTAGTAGGCCGCAATTGCGGCCCGTCATACCATCGCGACTTACGCCTCTTTCTTCTCCTTCTTCTCCAGCCACTTGTTGGAGATGATCTTGAAGCTCTTGCCCGTGACGTTGTTCTTCATCACCAGGCCTTCACGGAGCCGCGTCTGATCGAAGTGCCCCGGACCATCTGCCAGCGCCATCACTTCCTTGATCGTCGGGGGCAGGGCGAAGTTGGCGTCCATCACCGGGATGTATTTCACACCCAGTGCGTCAGCCACCTGACGCGCCTGCTCCGGCAGCAGCCGCATGTTGCCGTTCACGAACGTGCGGTACATGTAGAAGCAGTTCGTCTTGGCGCCGTCGGCATTGCGGTTGAAATCGGGCCCAACCATCTCGCCCTGAATCGCCAGCTTCTTACCCTTCGCGAAGGGCAGGTCGTTGGTGTCGTTGAACAGCGCGATCTTGTACGCCAGATTCTCGCGGGTGAAGTACGCCACGAGCGGGACCGACTGAGCGAGGAAGCCTTTCTTCCAGCGGGGCGTGTCGCAATCAGCACCGCTGCGACGGCGTGCGATGCAACGCACCCAATCAGCGAGGTACACGCGCAGCGACTGCCAGCGGGTGTAGAGCACATCATCGGTACGCAGCGAGTAGTTTCGCTGGGCGACCCCGATCTTCGCGGAGTCGAGCTCCGTATAGAAGGTGGAGGACTCGCCGTCGAGCTTGATCGAGAGTTCGGCCGTTTCGCCTGCCTTGGCCATCGCCGTGTACTCTTCGAACTGGTTCTGCACGCGCTCTTCTTCCGACTTCACGTGACCGTGAGGGAAGGGCTGCAGACCATCCGAGACAATCCCGTTGACGAGCCAGGCACGCAGACGCCACACCAGCTTCTTGCTCTGCTTGTCGTCGAGCTGCAGGGAGGTGTTCGTGTAGAGCCGTGCTTCTTCGGGCGAGACATACTTGAGCACGTCCAGCGCATTCGTCACATTGGTACCGACCGAGTTGCCAGCCGCTCCCGTTCCAGCGTAGGTCGCGCGCGAGATCAGCAGCCCTTGCGAGAGCGCGCCGCGCAGACGGATTGTCTTGATAACGGCGTATTCCTTAGCGTTACCTTCATCCTTTTTCACGCGCAGGTACTGCTTGTCGAAATCAGCGAAGATTGGACTGTCGAGCGGAATCGCTGCATCGATCTCGAAGTAGAGCGCTTCGTCACCGATCTGATAGGTGCCTTTTTGCACCACGCATTCCCAACCTTGCACGACCGCGATTTCGAGCCGGTCCGCTTTCGGAATGGGGAGGAGGTTGTCGATCTTGACGATCCGTGCGAGTTGGCGTGTGTCTTCTTTTACGAACATGATGGTTTTAGTTTTACTTGGTGGAAAAGCTCGTCGCTGAGGTCCAGGGGCTTCAGCGCATGTTGGGTGATGATCAGGTTGACCTGCATGGTGCAAACGATCTCGTCGGCGAGGTCGTGCCAGGCCTCGTAATACCAACCCATGTCACTGGTGCGTTGTTGCAGGGGATCAATCCCGCGCATGGCGCACAGTGCGTGGGCGGCATCTTTGAGCTTCTGGCTATAGGGCACGACGCCTCCTTATGCGAAGGAAGAAGCGACACACTCGGAACGCATCAATGAACACCCAGAAGAACATCAGGATGTTCATCGTGAAGAGCTTCGAACTGAATGTCCCTTCGATCTTGCTGAGGAACTCCCAGAGGCCGGCATTGCGGTCAATCCAGGCGAGGCCCAGCATGTAGTTGATAAGAAGAGCTGCACCAATCCAGCTCAGGAGATGAGTCGAAATCACGATCGGCGCTCCGTGTTCGGTAGGGCGGGTTTGGACTTCGGAGTCAGCATGGCAACGACTCGGCTTACGATCGAGAGGGCTTCGTGGTCGCCTTGATAGGTCTTCAGGTGGCCGCCGGCACGTCCCTGACCCTTGACGATGTAGGCGTAGTGAAAACTGCCGTCTGAGACGGCCGTCATCTGCAACTGAACATCCATCGTTTCGTCCTGACGCTTCCACTGCATGACGATGGAGCCGTCTTTCAGCAGACCAACGTCGCCTTCGTGCATGACTGCAGGGAGCAACTTCAAGATCCCTTCGGCGCGCTGGATGGCGTATCGGGCAGGCGCGATCGCCCCACTACTCTCGATCTTGGCGAGGAGGGCCAGCTGTCCCGGCAGGGGTGGTGCTGCGGGTATCAGTTGGGTCATCGGGTGGCGTCTCCGTTTGTGGGGGAATGAGGCTTGTGATCTCGTACATCAGCTTCACATCGATGCCTGCGTCTTTCAGGTAGTCCGCTGCGATCCCAACGAAGAGATGTCGATGGCAGAACACGCCCGCTTTGCAGTAGCAGGCGACAGCGATGGGAAGATGAATCGCTTTGAGCTTTTCCCATTCCTGCGGGAAGCGCTTCTTCGATATGGACATGCGCTGCAGATAGCGACGCGTGTACTCCTCTTCGGATAACTCACCGCGCTTGTACGCCATGACATCGTCAAAGCGTGGAGCGAAAGCGGGATTGCCAGACTTCGCGGTTACATCAAGCAGATGAATGCCCAGGTCCCGGACCAGACGCCAGCGTGACAGCTGCACTTTGAAGAGCTTCACGACGGGTCTGATCGCTGGTTGCATTTCGCATCCGGGTACTTGCTGGTACGAGTGGGGTGCGGACCATAACGACAGTCATCACAAATCACGCGACTGTCATAGGCACAATCGAAGTCACTGCCGTTCGAGGTATTGGTCCACTCACCCAGACACTTCGGATGGCGGGTGGGTTGACTTCCGGGTGTCGTGATACGGATGACGTCCATGGCGGGCACGAAAAAAGAAGAGGCAAAGAAAAAGCCCCGCACTTGGCGGGGCTTCTTGGGTACAGCAGGTCGGATGGCTTAGCTGCTGAAGACGCTCGCAGCGCTTTCCTTCAACAGGGTCTTGACCTTGGCCAGTTCGCCGCGGTTCTTCGTACCGTAGGTCCGGTAGCCGACGGACAGCGCGCCGTGGGTGATCTTCGTGCCGCCATCAGCGGTCGGGTCGGTCACTTTCTTCGTGCGGTCATACACGAAGTCGAAGCCATCCTTGCCGGTCGTCGGCAGATCCAGCGTCGTGCGCTCCAGTTCCTTGTGCTTCTTCATCACGTGTTCGGATTCTTCACCGAACGCGAGGCCGACGGCCGCTGCCAGCACCGTGTTGTGATCCTGCAGGCCTTCGATGATCGGCACCATGTCGTTTTCGATGCCCGGGTACTTGGTCTTGATCGCTTCCGGCACGGCCAGGCCGAGATTTTCGACGTACCAGTTTTCCTTGATCGTACCCACGCCGGTCTTCGCGTCGATCTTGATGTCCTTGCGAACGGTAGCGGCGAGCTCGGACGTGGTCGGCTTCACTTTGACGATGGTCTTGGTATCGGACATGTTCTGCTTCCTTGATTGAGATTTGTAAAGGATGTGTAAGGGCTTGGAGGAACTACGCAAAGCAATCCGTCACGACTACACGAGTCCCTCCGTGTGGCGGTGCTGAAACAGGGGGTGGGAATTAGCGCCGGTACGCAGCGCGAGAATCGCTGCGGTACGGGTTTTCCCGAGGCCGAGATTGTGCCGGATAACGGCGTTCCGTTTCGTTACTGGCCGTAATAATCGGCCGGTCATCAACGCGGATTTTCTTCAACGCAGGCGTCGAGATCAGACGACCGCGAAGCATGAGAAGGCCTTCGGATTGGGCATCCAAAGCTTTCTGCCGACCGAGCAGTACCGTGAACTTGCCTTCTTGTTTGAAGAAGGCGATGTCGCCATATTGCAACGCACGGTGTTCATCGGAGTCGCAGTTCTCCAACTCCACGCAGAAGTCCTTGTAGAGAATCGGATCCGCTACGTTGATGTCGTCGCGCGGGACATCGATGAGTGGCGCCTGGGCCATGAGACCCAGGAGCTTACCCACCGGGTACTTCTCGCCTTTGAACAGCAGCTGTCGATTATCGCCACGGATATCGGTAATCATCGGTCCTTTCTCTCTGTGGGTTCAGGATGAGCATAGGAAGGCCCTATGTCAGTAAGAAATGCCCAGGCGAACGTGCAATTCGTTGTACGGGCTCAAGTTGGTGATATGTGTCCGAACCTGATTTGAATCCCGACAAGACGGCATAAAGGCCAGCAGGTCGCCCTGCTGGCCCATGGGGTAGGTGCACTACCAGTCGAGATAGGCGGGCTGCTTGGAGGGGTTGGTCCACCCGAGCGTCTGGAAGAGCTCGGCGGTACTGAGACGTACGGACTCCAGTGCCACGCTTCCGGTGGCGGGTGCCAGCACGGCGCGCTCGAGCTGACGCCGCGAGAACATCGTGTCCGCCATTTCTTCCAGCGCCGGCACGCTCCACTTGTTCGCTACGGCGAGACCCGGTTCATTGACCGCATCCCATGTGACAATGTTTTTCAGGATGCGGTTGGTCGTGCGACCGACCTGCGTGTCCTGCGTGAACGCACGGATGGAGAAGCAGACGTTCTCGTGCTTGTTCTCGAACGACGCCTGCAGCTGCTCACCCTTCGGCCCACATGGCTTGACCTTGCCCATGATCGCGATGACCTTGCGGCCCTGCTGATCCTTCACCCGGTCGAAGTCGAGCGTGACTTCACGGATGTGGTGCGAGATCTCGCTCTCGTAGATGGACAGGATCCGCTGGGCGTAGGACTCGTAGCTTTGCGTGGGGGAGAGCTTCGGGTGACCGAACTCGCCGCGCAGGGAGCCGGCGCCGACCCGCCGCATGAGCTGGCTCGATCCCGTGAAGAGATCCTTGGCCGGTTCATACGGGTAGAACTGGTCTACCGAGTTGTAGATGTTCAGGCCCCCGAGGACGACCTCGTAATAGCCATCATCGTCCGGTCGGAGCGTCCCGGCCTTATTGGTGCCATTCAAGGCGGTGAAACCAAAGCGAATGTATTCACTCATGGCGATGTACTCTTCTTATCGGATGTGGCCTAGCCGTTGATGAGGAGGCTGTCGATGCGTTCCTGACGCTCGGACGGGGAGTTGAGCGCGCTGACCACCCCGCGGCTGAAGTACGAGCCCGCGAGCTTGGTGAAGGTGTTGTCGGCGGCGTATTCCACCGAGCGCAAGGGAATGAAGGCAGGCGGGTGCTTGACCAGCTCGTCCAGACTCTTGATAACCGCCCGGTAGTGCTGGTGGCGGTTCTCGGGGTTACGTGCCACCATCGAGATGAGCAGCTCGGTCACCTCGTGGTTCTGCCCCACGTTGGCGCCAGCGTGATAGCGCGCGGTATCCAGAATGCGCGCGGCTTCTGAATAACCGATGTACCAGGGCCAGTGGCCACCGGCGATGATCTCGTTGAACACGCGATAGACGAGCGTGTCCGCTTTCACGAGCATCGTGGTCGGGGTAATCGTCGCGCCCTTCTCGAAGAAGAACTCGTAGTACTCGTCGCCGTCGATGACGATATTCATCATCGAGGTCGGTTCGATGCGGATCATCGCGTTCACGAGCGACACCGCGAAGAAGCTGTCTTCCAGCACCATCGCGTAGATGCCGTAGACGTAGGTCTCGATACCGATCGAGGCGAGACCACGCTCAGCAAACCGCGCCGGCACGTAGAGCTTTAACGGCTGCTGTGCAATCAGCTTCCCATCTGCTGTCTCCAGGATGGCGCCCTTGACCCGCTCAGGGTCTCGAATGAGTTTTGATGGATCCATAGCGGTGTCCTAGAGAAGCAGGGGAGGGTGAGGCTCAGTAGTGCTGGATGCGGAGCATCGACGCCACCCAGAAGGCGATGTAATCGACAATGCTCACCGTCGCGGCTTCGCGTACCGACAGAGTCGGATTCTCACGCTTGGCGCGATCGATCCCGCCGAGAATGCGTTCGGCATCGGTCTGGAAGTAGCGCGAGCGGCACACGAGCTTCAGGCAGAGGTTGTAGAGATCGTCCAGATCACCGAGCGTCACCAGCGCAAGCTGCTCATTGAAGAGTTTCACGATGAGGTCGCGGTTATGGTCGAACCCATCCGCGCCGTCGATGTGGTCGCTCAACTGCGCACGGAAGTGGTGGTTGAGCAGCTCCTTCGCCTTGTTGAAACGCTTGTTGGCTTCGGCCGTCTTGGTGATGCCCGTGTGGGTGTTCCAGCGCGTGGCCAACTGATCCTTCTTCGCCAGGATGGCGTCGAGGGACGTGGCGAGCGGCATCGTGAGCGCATTCGCGAAGAGCATCTCGTTCGTGCCGCCGGCTTCCAGGAACTGGCGATACACCGGTTCATAGACGACCGTCTTCGCCCCGACGATGTCGCGCACCAGGATGCCCGAACGCACCGAGCGCTCCACCTTATCCAGCGCCCGGCAGAGCGTGGCGCCCGCCTGATCCCGGAATTCAGCGAGCACGCCGCGGTAATTCGCGAGCGACATGTTCGTGCCTTCCATCGGCTTGCCTTCAAAGAGCTTGCGCGTGAAGAGGAACACGGCCAGCGCCACGTCCACCCCTTCCACCCGGTCACCGACCCATTCTGCAAAGTTACGGAATTTCGCGTCCGAGCCTTGCTGGAACATGCCCTTCCAGACACGGGAGAGGAAGCCATCGCCTTTGGCCGCGAGCCATTCCGCCACATCGCCATCGAGCGAACCGCTTCCCGAGCCGGCCAATTCAGCCAGCTCGCTCACCGTCATATCCGGCAACGCCAGCGACAACGAGGGGCTATCGAACGAGACACGCTCAAACTTGCGAATGGCGGCCTGCAGCGCGCCATTGTTCAGTGGCTTGGGTTCGCCCTGCACTTCGACTTCCATCCCGAGCAACGAGGACCGGGTCAGTTCACCCAGTGAGTCCGACACACGCGAGTACAGGTCTTTCACAACCGGTGCGACCACGCCACGGGCTACCGCGATGTGATTCTTGACGGCATCGCACGCGGTGGCGACGATGTCATCGAGCACGACGTCGTGTTCTGCGCAGCCGAGGAACGGCTGCTGCTTGTTGGCCATGACGCCGATATTCACGACGAGCTGACCCACATTGCCTTGGGCCATGTCATAGAGACCGGAGTCCGAGCGGCTGGCGGCAACCAAGGCTTCGAGCGGGGTGCCCCCAACCGGATGCAGGGCGTAACCCGCAGCGTCCAGACGTTCGGTCAAGGGGAGCGAGCTCATCAGCTCTTTTTCATTCAACATGGTGGATCGCTCCGGTTACAGGTAGGGTTGCACGGCGGCCTGAAAATTGGCCTGTGCGAGCTGGTCAATCACGTCGCTCGTCAGCGCAGCGCCCGCAATCGAATCAGCGACGTCATTGCCGATGACGCCCTGAACGACTGTGCGCACGAGTTTCGTGGCATTCGCGAGCGTCACGAGCGTCTTTTCAGATTCTCTGTTTTTCATGAGGATTCCTATCAGCAAAGCACGGAAGAGATAAACAAAACAGCAACAGATAGCGCACCCGAAAGGCACGCTATCTGTCAGAGGTCACGAGTTGTACAGAGCGACGGCCTTGGCAGCGATGACATCGAGCAAGGTGTTGGTCGTCGCGATGACTTCGGGAGAGGACACAATCCGGTCAGCCACGGACTTGGCACCAAAGACAGCATCAACCTTCAAACCGGATTCAGTCCGAAGGTCGCGTTCCATCACGGCACCGAACACCGTTTTCAGCTGATTACCGAAGACGCCTTTGTCGCCGACACCCGCAGCCACATCCGTCGTCACGTAGAACTGGATGGCGGCGGTATCCGGTTGGAGCGGGTTACCCTCGACACGGAAGGCTTCATCCACGCTGCCGTTGTAGCCCCGTTTGCCCGCAGCTCGAGAGCGGCGGATCATGGCGACATCGGAGGCGGCAGCGAGTTTGCGCAGGGAATCGGACATGTCCTCCAGATCCCCGTGATAGAACACATCGATGCGTTCGATCTGCCCCTTGGTTTTGGCCTGGGGCGTTTGCGCACTGAGCACCCGCAGTGTGTCGAGCGACTCCTCATCAAAGAGGCGATTGCCCGCGGTCACGGCGTCTTCGATGACGCATAAAATATCTTCCGCCCCCACGCGTTCGCCTGTTTTGCGCACCTTGTGGATTTCCTGATCGAAGTTCACGACGATGGTTCGCATCTTCGTGGTCTTCGTCGAGAGCAACTCGGCCACCTCTTTCGAGATGGCGGAAGAGTCTTCCAGCGTCACCGTTGCTTCCATGAACACCGTCTTCACGGTGATCCCAGCCTTCCACACCACACCACGGGGATTGAGCACATCGCGCTCGAAGAACCCTTCGTTGTAGCAAAGGAGTTCACCCGGCCTGAAGACCTGTCCGACCCGTACTGCCGGGTTGACCTGGTGCGGCACAATCAGACCGGCCGCGTTCCCGTAGCGTCGACCCAGTTCGATACCCTGGATCTGACCATCGTCGTACTGCACCTGCATGCCTTCTGGCGTCACCGAAATCACCTTCCCAGGCTTCTTCGCGGTGAGGGCAAATAGATCACTCGTGCGATGCGCAATGACCTGCTCGTAACCGGTACGCAGCGACGCCTGGCGATAGCCCTTGCAGGCGATGCCGTGCGACTGCTGGATCCCGATAAAGTTGACCCGTTTTGGCTTTATGTCCACTCCGTTCGCGACACGGAGCCGGTGTGCTATGACACCCGCCATTGGCTTTCCCAATGGAGCAGACTATATCTTCCTCCCAGAGGGAGGGTTCCCATTTCCCAGTCGCTTGACCGGTACACCGTGATAAGCGGTTAGTCGTTGAACGTTTCTCCCTTTCGGGAGCTTCGCTGCGGATTGCCCAATCCTCACCTTTGTTACCGTACCTGAGTGATTAGTTCAGCCACGACGCCATTACTGCCGTCGCTTGGTAAGTGAGGCTCTAAGGGGGTCCCCGTCAGTAAGAGAACATTCAGTCACTCATTGCTGAGTAACCGGACCCTGCTTGTTGCTTGAACGATCGTTGTAATACTTGAACTTTAGTCCGTCTGGGAAAACCGTCTTCCCTTCGCTTTTGAGCCGATAGGTGAGTGCAGTGGGACGTATGCCGAGGGCCTTGGCACAATCAATCGCGGACAGGAAGATTTGCTCCTCTCCGGATGACTGATTTGTCACCAGGACCACGCGTTTCCCACTGAAGATCTCGTGCTCGTAATAGGGGTTCTGCACGTCTCGCCACGGCGTCTTATCCTCACGCCATTTCAATTGATGCATACCACTGACCACGGGTTGATTGGGCGCTGTCAACCACTGTTGTACGGTCGGTAGAGCCACGTCGAGATAACCCGCAAGCTGAGTAAGGGAGTCAAACCCCCGCACCTCGCCCGTCATGACGTTACGAGCATCCACTGGTCTCGTTCTCCCATACCACGTGAGGAGATCGCCAACTGAGACCGGCCATTCACTACCTGCCGCAGCGAGTCGATACTGCTTTCGTTCGGGGTACACCCGACACGAGTCAGCTTTGACTCTCCACGCTATCGCATCCTTCGAAATGCCGAGCGATCTGGCGCATTCGATCAGACTTGCGTATTCGTCAACTTGTCCAGAGTCGACATCACGAACCTGAATGGGTAGACACTTTCGCGTCAGCCCCAGTCTCCCCGCGTGCTCCGCGTTCTCCTGGTACGTTACCCATTCTAGGTTGTCGAGAGAGTCATTCTCCTTATTCCCGTCGATGTGGTTCACCACTAGATCTTTGACATCCTTCCCAGGATGTTTGAAGACGCAAGCAAGTAAGCGATGGCGACCGATAAGTGCCGTCGTCCCGGCATCGGAGGTCATCGAAAGGTTGTAGTAACCATTCGCTCCTCGCCAGCCAACGACTTCCTCAAACAGCGGGTGACTAATCACCGACCCAGTCTTATCGATCAAGTATTGCGAATATCCCGGTATCTTGAAGAAACCCGAGAGGTGACTAAGTTCTGGCATTACAGTCTCCTATCCTTTACATACGATAGGAGGGTTAACTTCGTTTCAATACAAAAGCGTTAATCATCCCGATCCGCCGCCGGCGAGAGCAGTGCCGAGGTTGAGAGCAAGGCGGTCACCCCGGACGTCTTCAGGTCGTAGCGGCGCGAGAGACCGCGCAGCGACGTGAACTGGGGATCCGCACTCGTGTAGGTGTTGATCGCCACATCGGACGAGTCGACCGTCGACTCAGAGATGGTGCCCATGTCGTTCTCATGGTAGACACGGGTCTGCTTGGTCATACTGCGCGAGCCACGACCGCCGACACCGGAATAGGTGACCGCTTCCATCTCCTTCAGGTTCTGGATCGGGTTGATATCCGACACCTGAATCTTTGCCGGATCCTGGGTGACGTTCTTCCACACCTGGAACGGGTTCAGATCGATGGGCACGCGCGATTTGCCCGGCCGACCGTTGTGCACCCGGATAGAGCGCACGATCTCTGAATAGACCGCACCGGACATCCGCTCGTAGCCCTTGATCCGCATCCAGCGCGAATCGAGTTCATCGGGATGGGTATCCGTCAGGAGCATCTCGCAGGCTTTGAGCAGCAGGCTCTGATAATCGGTCGGCTCCTTCATGTCGATCAAGAGCTCCCGCGTGATCGGATCCACGAAGAGCTGGTACTGCAGATCCAGTTCCCGCAGATACCGTTGCGAGGCACCGCCCGACTCCAGCACATTCAGATACACGCCGCGCTTGTTGAACTCATGCAAGTTGTAGGTCCGGATGCTGCGGTGATACTCATTGAAGCCCGCCAGCACGAGGGACGCGTACATCTTGTCTTTCGGCAGCACGAGCGTCTCATCGGCGAACACAAGGCTGTACTCGTTGGGCTGCAGGTTCACCCGCTGACCTGCTGGCACGCGCCGGGGCTCGACACCCAGGAACTTCATCAGGCGATCCAGTCCCATCTCGTAGGCCAGCACGATCCCCAGGGGAATTGTCCGACCCAGCACCGATACTTCCGCAAAGTCCACCGGCGACTTGCTCGGATCGAGCCCCAGCATCTCTTCGATGGAGGGCAGGTCGAGAGGGCGATGACGCTCACCCTTGTCGTACTGATAGAGCGCCCCCTGACGATCCATGATGAGAAACGCATTGGGCTTTCGGAGGGACTTCCCGCAGACCACGATCCCGTCGCGCTCGATCATCGCGAGCGTGTCTTTCCCGTAGAGGGCTTCGCGCTTCGTGTGGTCGAAACTCCAGTCAAAGCCACCCAGCTGGAAACCCCGAAATGCCATGGCCAGCGTGCTATATAGGCGCGGTGCGGTGAAGAGGTTGTCGAACACCGCGGCGGTTTGCAGGTGCTGGACAATGGGGTTGCTCTTGTCCAGTCCGATGGCCGTGATGTTGTTCACGAGCCAGGTGCCGGAGTCGTTGACGCGTTTGGTCGAGCGTGAAACGAACACCTTGCCGTAGTAGCTGGTCAGTGCCACGCGGTCCGGGGCGATCTTGCGAATAGGCAAATCCCCCCGCTGCTTCCGTACCCGGTACTTCACGCCATTGCTCGTGAAGGTCCCGTCTTCTGACAACACCGGCAAGCGGAACCGGAACGTCGACGAGGCGCCATCTACCGGCGTCACGCGTGCCGTGTAGACGTTGTAGGTTCCCATGACGTCATCGACTTCCTGCACGTCGTAGTCCGTCACGCAAAGTCCCGCCTGCTGCAGGTTCAGCACCATGCCCGCAATGTCTTTCTGCATCACGTGCTTGATGTAGTGCGAGTCAAACACATGCAGCGAGGACTTCAACATCGACTTGTCGGTCACCGTCTTGATGTCCGGAATCTCGGGAGAGGCCGGAATCGCGATTGCCTCTGCCGGGATTTTCACGAAGTCGGCCAGTGTCGACTTGCCGTCAGGGGCCACAATCTTCTTGTACGCTTCCGAGAGCGCCTGATACCGACGGTGTTCCCCCGCTGTGAGCATGCCTTGCTCAGCGAGGCGGTCACAGATTTTCATGACCGCACCATCCGGGGTGAGCGTACCCGGTGACTCGAGGGGCCGCTGCATCGAGGCATCGTCTTCATCCGCATGGCTGATGTTGGCGATGTACTCGAGCTGGTCGAGATCGTGATCCATCTGCTTCTCGACTTCCAGATCCGGCTTGATGTCGATGCCGCGCTCGGCCGGCTCGATGGCCTGATGCTGAATAACGTGCGCCACCTTGGCCGCGGCCTGTCGGTTCTGGTCGAGTTCCTCGTTGATGTCGGCATCCACCTGCTTCGGTGTGACGCCCAGTCCGTTGGGCACTTCGAATGGCTGCGAAACTTGCTTGACCGCGACGCCCGTCAGGGGATCGATGACGTCGACGACATTGCTCGGCTCATCTGGCGTCAGATCGCTCGGCGCGGATTCCGAGTCGCTTTGTGCCATCACTTCGGGCGCCGCGGTGGTGCGCGCCTCCATGAGGGACATCAGCATCTTCAGGAAGTAGCGCTGCAGCCGTTGCGGGGCGAGACCATGTTGATTCGCATCGGGGTCCGCTGCCAGTTCGGCTTCCGTCGCGACACGCCAGTCGTTGACGGTGCCAAGGTTCATGACAAACCAGCGGCCGCTTTCCTCGAACAGAAGATTGATGCGCGACAGACGCTTGTCGTCGACGTGCGAGAGCATCGACGTCTTCCGGTTCTCCCCCAGCCACTTCCAGATCTCCAGGATCATCAGTGACTCGTGCGAATTGAACCGCTTGATGAGGCGCTGGTTCATGCCGCTGGCCGTCCCCAGATTCAGGTCAGCCAGACAGGGCAGGATCCGGGGCAGCGTAATCGGGATGAACTGATGACGGTTCGATGTCTGGGCAATCTCACCCGCCACCGACCACATCGTTTCCGCGATGTTGTGCCACTGGCTGTACGCGGTGTAGAGCGAACGCGGATAACGGAACAGCCCCCAGAGGAAGGCGTAGTTGAACACGGCGAGCGTATTCTCGTCGCGCGTACCGACATCGAAGTTCAAGAGCTTCTTGTAACGACGATTGCGCTGGAACCACTTGGACGACAGCAGCTGCGTGGACGTCGGAATCGGACGGGGGTGACCCAGTTGGGCGCGCTGCTCGAAGACATGCTGCACGACGATGGGCTTGGTGACCCCGCGGAATTCCAGCTGGTTGGAATCGGGACCCTGATCGAGCGGGCTCGTGCCCATGAAGTGAAACAGACTGCGCTTGGGCAGATGCAGCTGCTCCACCAGCGGCATCGGGGGCGAGATCAGTTGGGACGTGCGCCGGATGCCGTAGTGCTGGTAAAAATATTCGTACAGAAACATTGTCGTTAGTCCCCAGTCAGGTTGTGCAGCACCAGCTCGACTGTGGAGACCGCCACACTCGCCAGTGCCCGGCCGTCGGTGCCTACGTAGGCTCGCCGACTACCGAGGAAGTCATCCAGCTCCGCGATCGACTCGTCGGTGTAGGTGACGTTGGCCGAAGCCGTATCGCCGTCGAAGTCCGCCCCCATGCGACCCAGGCGTGCGCTGTGCGGCACGAGCGAGTTGATGAAGGCGCCTCCCGTGATGGGAAATTCGTAGGCGGTGTAGTCCTCGCCGATCGGTCGCCAGTCCGGCCCCAACTCTTCACGGGCTTCCGCACGGATCGTGGTCTTCACGTATGCCTTGCTGGGCACGATCGAACCGATCCCGGTGATGGGATAGCGGGTGATGAACAGGGGTAGACCGGTCAGGTGGCGATATGTCGAGGCGTACAGCAGCTCGCAGAACGTAAGCGGGGTGACGTACTTCTTGTCAAAGCCATCGGGCAATTCATCGAGCCCACTGAAGAGCCGGAAGCTGTGATCGGGTCCCTTGTAGATGAGTCCCAGATATTTCCCGTCGATCTCGATCGGCTTGTGGCGCATGTCCTCTTCGCCAAAGGCCGTGATGATCTTCTCGACGCCCTCGGTCGTCATCCAGCGATCGTAGTAATCCGGCTTGAGCATCGTGGGCTCTTGCATCAAGGTCTTTTTGTTCACGAGCCGCGCGGGAGCAGTCGCGCCAAGAAAGACTCTTTGCAGGAAGCCATTGCGGATCTGATAGGTCGCCACCGGCCGCGCAGCCTTGAGCATCTGATAGAGCCCAATGACCGTGTTGTTGTAGCCGGGGTTGCCCTTTGCACCCAGATAGGCGGTGGACGTATCCATCGCCGTGATCACGTTCCGTGTGCCGTCAAATACCCGGCGGCTTGCCCACTTGCCGAGCAGCAACTTCTTCTTGCCCTCGATCATTGATTCGAGCAGGTCATAGAGCTGGCAGAAGGTGTTCTGCAAACTGAATCGCACCGTGTTGATGATCTCGGGGTTTGCGCGCAGCACGTTCTCGGTGATCGCATTCGACTTTGCGAGCAGCGTGCGATAGATCGTATTGATCTCGTCTTCACGAATCCGGCCATCCGGACCAATTTCCAGATCGCGCATGCCGGCTGGCATCACAACGATCTTGGAGGTCATCGCCTTGTCCCGGTACTTCTCGATCAGCTTGATGTTCTGCTCGCGCTGATCGCTCTTCGTCTGGGCAAAGACGAGGTTCTTCCAGTTCGCAACGAAGAAGGCAAAGCCCGTCTGGCCGTTGATCGCATCACTGCGCTCAAAGTCGCGTAGCTCGGGGTTCCAGACAGCACGTTCCTGACCCGAAATGATCTCGCCGTAGAGGCGCTTGAGACTCACGAGCGCCCGGTACACCACCGGGTGAAAGATCGGCACCTTGATGTCGATGTAGGAGAAACGCGACGAGCGTTTCTCGTCTCCCACCTTCCCAAAGATGCTCACGGAGAACAACCCATCGTCGTGAAAGGACTGCGAGTTGCCGTCGAAGAAGTCCAGCGAACGCACAGGGCGCAATCCGGCTAACCTGGCAGGCGTGAGTTCGAGCAGAGAGATGTTGAAGGGAATCGCCGAGCGAATCATGGCTTGTCTGCCTAAAAACAAAAATCTATGAGGAGCCGTGATCTGGACACGGCCTGCGCTTTAAATGGAGCCGTCGCAATGGCTAAGAAGAAACGCTTGAAATCAACAGACGAGTTTGGGTTTGATACCGAACTGGATCTGCCGGACTTCGACTATCAGTCGAAGCCACCCAAGAACGATCGCCATCCGGCCGTCTCGGCTGCAAAGGACTTCACCAAGGGGACAGTCACGGGCATCTGGGATGCCACGCGCAGCGAGAGCTTTATCAAGAAGACGATCAAGGGGGCGCTTCCATCGGGCTATGGCAGCGCGATGGAGCTGGCGGACGAGGCGACTGCCTCAATCCGAAGCCTATACAATTCCGGCGCCAACGAGATCAAGCCCGCCCTCAACGAGATGAAGCGGGCGACGGCGAAACTCCTGCCGTCAGCGAGCAAAATCCTGCCCGCGAAGATGCAGCAGCGGATCAAGGCATGGACCGAGACGGCGAATTCTGGCTCCACCGGGATCTCCGAAGAAGCCATGCGCCATGCCTCGACGCAAGCCATGCTGGGTGATGTCTTCGCCTACCAGGCGCAGACGGCGGCGCAGGAGCGCGCTGAGGACAAGGCTGAAGCCGACATCCAGAAAAACATCGACCACAATCGGGCCAATACACAGATCACGCAGCTGAGTGCTATGCGCATCGCACTCCAGCGACTGGCTGATTACCAGGACAAGGTCACGGTCAACTTCCAGCGCAAGACGCTCGAGCTGCAGTACCGCCAGTACTTTGTTGCGATGGACGCGCTAAGCGAAGCCAAGCGGCAGAACGCCCAGACCACGCAACTGCTTCAATCGATCCAGAAGAACACCGGCCTGCCAGACCTGCTCAAGATCAAGGCCCGTGAAGATTGGCCGATCATCCTGCGCAACAAGTTCATGGGTAATGTGGGGGGCATGGTCCTTAGCCAGCGTTCGCAGTTCATGCGCAACCTGACCGGACACCTGCAGCGCCAGATGAAATCCAGTCTGTCGGGCATCGTGGGCGGTGCCCAGATGGCGATGGGTATGGGCGACATGGTCGGTGGCATGGCGGACATGGGGGGTCCGTCCGGTGCCGAGATGGGGGGCAACATGGTCGGCGGGATGGTCGCTGATGGATTGGCCCCGCGCTTTGGCAAATGGATCGGCAAGCACGTCAAGAACAGCAAGTACGCGGGCGACGTCAATCGCATCGGGAACCTGTTGCAGTTCTACGCGGGCAATGCACCCCAGCACGCGATGGAGTTCGCCCACTCCGATAAGTGGGATGACGCTCCGGTCGTTGGTGGCATGTTGCGTTGGCTGAAAGATCAGGCCATTGCGTCGAACGGTGTGCAGACCGGCTTTCACGTCGACAATCTGCGCAACCTGCAGGACCCGGCGCCATTTAACGGCTTGGCGCGCAAGTCCCTGACGGAAATCATCCCTGGCTACCTGGCCCGGATCTACCGTGAATTGCAGATCATGCGCACGGGAGACAGCTCGGTCGAGCTCACGCATTACGACCATGCGAAGAACACCTTCGGCAAGAAGTCGGAGGTCACCGCGCGGGCGCTGCATTCGGTCGTGCGCCCGGGTGATGCGGCGTTTGTGCAGGAACGTGCCCACGGGCTCGTGGATGAGCTGGAGAAAGGTAGCAAGCGCAAGCTCACAGCTGAGCAGCGCAAGGTGCTCATTCGTCGGATGATGTCCGACAACCTGAACAACCGGGTAGGTTCAGCCAAGCGCTATTCCGACATCTGGGAATACCAGGGTGCGGACGCCGAGCACGGTGATGCGTTGTCGGGTTTGTTCCGGGATTACTTCTCGGACGATACGGACAACAAGAAGCAGATGGCTTTCCAGGCGCGCTTTGCGCATCTGGGCAGCGGCATGGCGGATTCACGCGCCCACATGCAGGACATGCTCAATAGCGGGCAGGGGCAGATTCTCGTGAAGGCGGGGCTCATCCGACCAAACGGCACGCTCGATCTGCAGAAGCTCCAGGACTATTACCTCGGTGAGAGTTTTGCACCGCAGGGCAAAGTCGCCTCCGGCCGTCGCCGCCGGCGCGGGCGAAGCGGTCATCCGTTCGGCAATTTCGCCAGACCCAATCCAAGTGCGTCAGGTGTTGCGGCCGCCGCAACACCTGCACCCCAGCCCGCTGCGCCTGCAGCCGCTGCTGCATCACCTCACGCGAATGCTTCGTCCGCGGAACTGACGCAGATGGCGCAGGACAACGTGATGAAGAAGCATGGTCCTGTCTATGAAAAAGACGTGGGCCGCTGGTTGCGACTGGTGGAAGGTGAGTTTCATCGCCTGAACACGGGTGCGGTGGGCGAGGACCTTCATGGTTCCGCTGCACACGACGTCAATCACTTCCTTGGCAACAAGTGGGGACGCTCGATTGACGGTGGGCCGAATCAGGCACAGGGACGCGGGGACTTTGCAGGTGTGATCGCCGCGATCAAACAAAGCAGCAGTAAAACTATTTCGGAGAAGATCCATGCAACGCTCGTTGCGATTCAAAAGAAGATTACGTCTGGTGTGGCTGTGTCTGGTCACGCTCCTGCCGGCGACGGCGTACCACCCCCGGACGCTAAGAGCGGCAAAGCTCGAAAGGCATGGCTAGATTACAACCTCGGTGACATCTTCGGGGGTGTAACCGGGAAGGTGCGATCGGGCGTCGCGGGGGCATGGGACTGGATGAAGAAGCCCTCGCCGCTGATGCAGCGCGCGCGCGGAATGATCGGTAACGGTCTTGGCGCACTGGGCACCGGGGGCAAGAAAGCGCTGGAGTTCGCGAAGGGCTTTGACGATATCTACGTTGGCAAGAATCCTGAACCCGTCTTGCTCGCGTGGAAGTTGAAAGCGGGCCATTACCGGGACAAGGCGACGGGTCAGGTCATCAAGTCCTACAAGGACATCAAGGGCGATGTGGTCGATGCCTGGGATCCTGAGAAGGTCATCCTGAAGGCAGACGAGATTGGCGATGCCTTCACCAAGAGCAAGGCGGGTCTGCGCTCGCTGAAGGCGTTGGGTTCTGTCTGGAGGGGCGCGAAGGGACTGCTCGATGCGGCCACGGGCGGGATCACCTCCCTCGTGCCTCGCATCATCCGTACGGGTGCTCGTGCCATCCGCGCTGGCATGAACATCATGGATGCCCCGCAGGACATCTACGTGAAGGGCAATCCGGATCCGGTGCTCCTCGCGATCATGATGCGCTCGGGTGCCTACGTCTCCCAGCGGACCGGCCACAAGATCACCCGGCCGGGTCTCATTGATGGTCCGGTGATGGATGTCAGCGATCCCGGCAAGCCTGTTGTCGCACTCTCGAAAGAGATGATCGGCAAGGGACTGGTCGACGTCAACGGCAAGCCCATCCGTTCCCCGTTGATGAAGCTCCTCAGTGCGGCCACCGTTCCGATCGGGATGGCGTGGAAGGCATTGAAGGGCGGGCTCAACATCGCGAAGGGGGCGATCTCCAAGCCATTCGAACTCATCGGTAACTGGGTATCGAAGTGGATCGGAAAGGACGGGCTGGTCTTTGCAGGTTCGAAGACCATGACCGAGCGCCTGACCGAGATCCGTGACCTGTTGAAATCCCGTCTGCCTGAGCGCAAGCAACGGTTGAAAGGCGACGAGACAGGTGATGGCTTTGTCACCAACTCCTGGGAGGAAATGCAGCACAAGGGAGAGATCGGTGGTACGGAGCCGAAGGCGGCTGCTGCTGCGAAGAAAGGCGGCGGAATTGCTGCACTCCTCGCGAAGCTGAAAGGCGGAGGGACGGACAAGACGAAGGGGAGCGGCAATCTGCTCACCCGCGGCATGGATGCAGCAGAAGGTGCAGTGGGAAGTTTCCTCGGCACCAAGGTCGGTAAAGCGGGTCGCGCTGCGTGGGGTGGCTTGAAGCGCTTCGGCGGTCGTCTGCTGGGCCGCGGTGCATCGGCCGTTGGTGAAACCGGCATTGAGGCCGCGGCTGGGGAGGCCGCAGGGGCGGGCGCCACGCTCGCAGAAGGCGCAGGGGCTGTAGCGGGTATCGGGGAAGCCGCCGCTGTCGGCGGGGGTGTCCTCGCGGCAGGTGCCGGTGGCCTTGCTGCCCTGATTGCTTCGCCCGTTGTGCTGGGTGCGGCAGCCGTCGGTCTCGTCGGGTACGGGCTCTACCGGAGCGTGAAGGGAATCAAGAACTTCTTCGCAGGCAAACCGGGTCCGCTCGCAACAGTGCGGATGGCGCAGTACGGTTTCCTGCCGGATGACAATGATTCGCTCGACGTGTTGGTGGATCTGGAAAAGACCCTGCTGCCTGCGGTGACCTACGGCAAGGATGGTGCGCAGATCAACGCGCAGAAGGTCAAGCTGGCTGATGTGCTCAAGGGCTTCGATATCGACCAGTCATCGAAGACCGAAGTGCAGAACTGGCTCACCTGGTTCCAGGGTCGCTTCAAGCCCGTGTTCCTCACGCACATGACGGCTTTGCATGGCGTCAATTCGGGTGTGGCGCTCACCGATGTCGACAAGAAACTGACGAAGGAGGAAAAGCAGAAATACCTGAAGGCAGCGAGTTGGCCGAACGGTCCGTATAACAACCGGACCTCGCCGTTCCATAACTCCCTCCTGCTCCTCCACAGCGCGAAAACGCTGAAGGCAACGGGTGCCGATGTCAGGCAGTTTGTGGCAGAAGCGGAAGCCATCATCGCGAAGGAGCCGGACACGGCGAAGAAGACGGGTCAAACCGGAAGCGATGTGGCGAAGAAGGCGGCGGCGGCCGGTGCTGCTGGTGCGGCAGTAGGCGCGGCAGTAGGCGCGGCAGCAGACGGCAAGCCCGGTGGGAAGGGTGCAGCCAAGCCGGGTGAGAAGTCCTCGGGCTTCTGGGCCATGCTGGGTATCGGTACGGCTAACGCAGCGGAACCGAAGACCTCTGCGCAGAATGTCCTCGGCAAGAAGCCGACGGCCACGATGCCGATCGATCCGAGTCTGAAGAAAGAGCCTGACCGGCTTGATCTGCTGGCCTCGATCCGATATCGCACCTACGGTCTGACATCGCTGGACGCGGACAAGGTCGCGGCCCTTAAAGCGCTGGAAGTGGAAACGCTCAAGGCGCTGAAGATTGAGAAGGGCGCACCGTCACACGTCGCCTTCCTCAGTGACTCCGCCACGATCCTGGCGAAGATGGGCAGCAAGTTCGGCGTGATTGGCGTGAACAACACGTTGGGGTATCAGTGGCAGGCGTGGTTCAACCTGCGCTTCCTGCCGACGTATATGAACTACGTCGGTGCGAGCAACACGCTCACGGGCCATAACGACGCAGTGAGTATGTTGCTGACGCCTGAGACCGCTGTCCAGTTGGGTCGCATCGTTGCAGGGACAAAGAGTCCGAATGGGAAATCGGCGTGGGAGATCACCGCCTCGCCGTGGAACCACTACGACCTGAGTACGGATGCCACGAGTGTGAAGCCTGCACTCGATGCGCTCGCTGCCAAGGGCAAGAAGAAGGTACTGGCTGATCCGGCCGGACCTGCGAAACCCAAGGATAGCGCGACCCCGTCGAAGACGGATCAACCGAGCTTCCTGTCGAAGGCGGGCAAGGTGATCTCGGATGCGGCGGGCGCTGTGGGCAACGCCGTCAAGAAGGCGGCGACCTGGGCGGGTAACGAGGTCAAGACGGGCGTGAATTACGTCCAGAACACGCAGACCTACAAGGCGGCCAGTAAAGCCGTCAAGCAGGGCGTCCAAGCCGTTCAGAAGACGCAGGCGTACAAGACAGCTGCCAAGGCCGTCAAGACCGGTGTGGCGGCTGCTAAGAGCGCGGGCAAGTGGGTGGAGAAAACCTACTCGGCCAGCGCTCAGGCAGTGAAGAACGCGCTCCTCAAGGCGATGGCGGCGGCCGGCATCAAGACCCCGCAGGAGCAGGCGATGCTCATGGCGCAGATGGATCACGAAAGTGGCGGCTTCAAGTCACTGACTGAAAATCTGCACTACAGCGCCGCCAACCTGGTGCGTGTGTTTGGCAAGAAGCATTTCCCGTCCCTGCAGGCCGCGCAAGCTGCCGTGCAGTCGGGTCCGGAGGCGATCGCCGATGCAGCGTATGGCGGTCGTATGGGTAACACCGATCCGGACGATGGGTACAAGTATCGCGGCCGTGGCGTGGTGCAGCTCACCGGCAAAGACAACTACGCCCATTTCGGGAAGCTGATTGGCGTCGACCTCGTGAACCATCCGGATCTGGCTGCAGAGCCGGAGACGGCGGCAAAGCTCGCGGTCGCCTACTGGCAACAGCGGGTGAAGGGTGCGGGCAAGAGCGGTGACGTGCGCGCTGCAACGCTTGCGATCAATGGGGGCTTGAATGGCCTCAGCAGTCGTGAGCAACTCTACCAGCAATACCTGCAGCAGGCACAGGCAGGCAAGCTGGCACCGTCAGGCACACCGGCAGCAGCAGGTGGAAAGGATGGTGCAGCGGGAGCCGGTGGCGCCGCTGCGGGTACGGATGCGAAAGCTGGGGCAGGTGGTGGTGGCGCAGGTGCAAGCGCGACGACTGCGGCCGCCGCTGGCGCATCAGGTTCCGGCGGTGCGTCTACAGGTCCGGCAGGATCGGGAGCCTCACCCGCATTGCCGGATGCTGTGGCCCAGAGCAGTCAGGCCGCGAACCAGAAAGCACAGTCTGAGTATGACGCAGGAAGTGCCTCTGACAAGGCTGCGATCCAGAACGTGGTGGGGCATCCGATGGCACCGTCTGTCGGGGCATCTTCGCCACCCACGTCTGCTGCAGCCGGGTCCGCTGCGACCACCGCGGCTACGCCCGCCGCTCCGAGTGTCGCATCGGTGACACCGGCGGCGTCTCCGGCCGTTCAGGATTCGCCGTTCGGTTTTGGGGCGTCGTCGGCCCAGCCGCTCGTGACCAGCGCGCGTAGCGTGACCGCGGTACAGCAGGCCCAGCACCAGGAAAAGATGGGGGCAATGGGTGATGTGAGTGACATCCTGAACAAGGGTCTCAAGATCAATTCCGATCAGCTCGACACGCTCAAGGCCATCCTGACTGCAGTGCAAACCATGGCGAGTACAGCTCAGCAGGGCAACGCAGCGAATGCGCCCCCTGCATCACAGCCTGCCAGTAATCCGCGTGGTGCCCGGCAGATGATGCCGGCGTCACCGGTCTCCATGCGCAAGCAAGCGTAAATCCTGTAGTCCTTAGAGCGAGAAGCGGACTTAGCGGTCTGCTTCTCGCTTTTTATTTCGCCCCTATGGGAGTCGACGCATGGCTTCGAGCACGACCGATACAACGATTACCGACACCGGCTGGGTCCGGCAGTCATTCCTGGTGAAGTCCACGGACCTCGCCACAATCGACCAGACCAATCGTTTCTTTACCACCGCAAGTCTGAAGTACACCGACACCACCCCGGGTGGCAACATCCCGATCAACCCCCCGGCACAATGGACGCGCTATGCCGACCCGAAAGCCGCTAGCCGCAAAAGCGGCGGCAAGGGCATGGGGATTTCCTACTCCGAGATGATCGACGATCATTCGCAAGTAATCCACATGCGCTTTGGCGTGCCGGAGTTCAATACGCTTTCATACTTCCTCTCGAACTTTTACAACAGCGGAGCTGGTCAGCTGGCGCGGACCGGTCGTGCAGAGGGTGCGTTCTATCAGCTCGGACGTGCCGCCGGTTATGTTGCCGCCCTGATGAGCTGGAAGGTGTTGGCGTTTCATATCGCAGCGGTCGCAGCGACATTCTTCGCAAATAAGCCGAACAGTCGCTTCTATTATCTGAAGCCGAGTATGCCAACCTACTGGCAAACGGTGCAGACGATCGTCAACCAGATCGCGGTCAATAAGGGCATCATTCCGCGCGTGGGTGATCCGAACGTGCAAACGACCATCGGTGACAACTATCAGTTTAGCTCCGATGGCCTCACACAGCTCAATGCTCTACTGCCCGATATCTTCTTTGCTGGCGGCGGTATCGATGTCTATTCACTGGCGAACCGCGCCAAGCGACTCGAACGTCAACAGCATCAGAACAACATCGCCGCACTCGACACCGGAAGCGTCACGCTCTCGTCAGCGCTGCAGTCACTCTACGGTCCGTCGAGCCTGCTCGTCGACCAACCAAAACGAAACTTCCTGCAGTACCTCGATCTGTGGAACGGCACAGCGCCGGCGGCTCCGCAGTCAGCGGCCAGCGGTTCTGACAGCACCACTGGCGTCGCTTCGGCAGACTCGTCCACCGAACAGACAGCGACCAAAACGTCTCAAACAACGGGCTTCTTTGATTTCTTGGAAGCGGAGCTGGATGATGGCTCGGCATTTGTGAGTTTCCGGGTGAATTCCACGGGACCGGTGACGGATACGTTCAGTAGCGATACGGCGGACTCGGAACTGCAGCAGAAGATCAACAGCATGTCGAGCCAGAATCGCAGCACGCGATTCGACATCGAAGGCGGCAACCTCGCTGGTGGGGTAATCGGGTCGATTCTCGGCGGTGCGGCTTCGGCGGTGACCGACTTCGTTTCTGGCGCTGCGGATTCGCTAGGGGTTTCGGGCTTGGCGGCCTTAGGCGGCTCGGCCTTTGTCGACATTCCGAAACATTGGTCGTCGTCGACCGCCAACCTTGCGCGCAGCACGTACACCATCAATCTGGTTAGCCCCTACGGCAATCCCGTGTCGCAGTTGCTGAACCTGTACGTCCCGCTTGCGATGTTGATTGCGGGAGCCTTGCCGCTGGCCACCGGTCCGCAGTCGTGGACCAGTCCCTTTCTCTGCGAGCTGTATGATCGGGGCCGTTGTCAGATTCGTCTGGGCATCATCGACAGCTTCTCGATCACGCGCGGTACCGGCAACCTCGGTTTCGATCACGAAGGGAACGCCATGGGGATCGATGTAAGCTTCAGTGTCGTGGATTTGTCCGCGATGGTGTATCTGCCGATCACGCAAGGGCTCACCCAAGCGACATCCAAAACATTGGCGGAGCTGGGCTTTGTTGGTGGCGCAGTTCTGGGGACAGTTGCTGCCGGGCCAGTGGGTGGCGCCGCTGCCGCTGCAGCGGCAGGGACGGCAGGTGCTGTTCTTGGCGCGGGCGTCGATGCCGCAGGGAATGTGGTGAAGACGCTCGGCGGTATCTTTGACGGGGACAACTCATTCACGGACTACATGGCCGTACTGGGGAGTCTGGGACTGGCAGATCAGATCTACATGTTCAAGCGTCTCAAACTGAACCTGACCATGCAGATGGCGCAGTGGAAGAGCTGGCTCACCCCGTCGCACTTTGCGAGCTTCGCAGGGGAATTGCTCCCGGCCCGGATGGTGGGACTGTTCTTCAAGGGTGTGGATTCATCGATCTAGGCAGACGGCATAGAAGCCTGAGAGGACGCGCTGTCCTCTCAGGCCTTTATGACCTTTTACAGGGCTTCGGCGAAGCTGATCATGGTACTGGTCTGGGTAGATGCATCGGCCGAGTTCTCGTCGATATACGTGCCAGGCGTAGGCTGGTCTCCCACACGATCGTGTTGCTTCGCGGTGGAGGTGGTGGTCGTGGTCGCAACGGCCGTGATCTGCGAGGTGCTCGTCGCTGCGCTCACGGCGCTCGCGGAACTCAGCTGATCCGGCTCCACATACTTGGGTGTCATGCGAAGCGCGGGATCGATATAGGCGTTCGGGTAGAAGGCCTTCAGATCCGTGTCGACGTCCGCGACCGGATAGACCGCGGCCAGCGCGTAGAGCTGTACGGCGGGATCGGTGCTATTCATCACGCCGGCGGCCAGCACGCTCTTGAAGTCATCCGAGCCATCCTGCAGCGTGGTGATGTCAGTCGCATTGTCATCCGCTCCGACGCTGGTCCGGGTAGAGACGTTCCAAGTCGGATCTGCTCCCGCGAAGAAGGCGAGGACAGACGCCCACGTCGTCGCACCCTGACTGGGGGTTGCCTGCTGCGCATTGCCCGAGGCAGAGCGCGAGTAGCCTGATGTGAAGTCAGACAGGGCGGATGGATTGATCGCCGAGACGCCGGCACTGCTCGCTTGGGTGACGAGCGCCTGGAGACTGACGAGGTCCCCGGACTTGATCAGCGTGGAGAGTGTCTGGGCAATCACCGAACTCAGAACGGCGGTGCTCGTGATGTTCGACACCATCGGCGCAAATGCCCCCGAGATGCCGTAAGCGGCGCACTGGTTGATCACCCCGGCCACGATGCCGGCGAGCGCCTGAGCGTCACTGACCGTGAAGGTCGTGCTGCCGGAGAACGCATTGATGATGGCGCCCAAGCTCTGAACGTCGCTGATGCCCCCATTGGTTATCGTCGAGACGATACCGTTGACCGCGGTGGTGACATCGCCCACGGTCGTCGCGGCGGCCGTCAGCGCGGTTTGCACCGTCGTGGAGAGGGTGTTGAAAGCCGTGTTGACCGTACTGGCTGCGGCCGTCGTGGTGGTGACGGCATTCGCTGCGGTCGTGGTGCGGGCGGTGGCGGACGTCGTGCTCGCAAGCGTGTCGCTATTGGCAACCGTCTCGGTGGTTGGGACAGCCTGGGCAGCCGTGGAGCTGGCGCGCAGCAGACCCACTGCGTCGACATCGAATGCCGCAGCGAGGCTCGCAATCGCGTTGATCACGACCCCTGCATCACCCGCATAGACGTCGACCGTTTCCAGTGCATCATTCGGTCCGGTCAGGAAGGTGGTTGACGCTAAGGGCGTAACAGCCATGGAAGACTCCAAAGAGGCAAAAAAAAAAAGAGAGCGCGCGGCTCTCTTTTTTTCAGGTGGGGTTAGGCGTTTAGACCGGCTTCACGAACAGCGAGACAATGGGCTGGATCGGATAGGATTCGCCGCGCTTCACGCATTGACGAACCCGCTCCAGTCCTGCGCAGAGCCACGGCGCCGTTTCCGGAAATACCTGCACCTGTGCGGGCGTGAGGTAGTAGTACTGGAAGGGCAGCGTCGACTCGCTCATCAGCTGCCGGATATCCGCGTTCTGGATCGCTTTGTGGTAGTTCGCCTCGATGATGATCTCGGTGAACCCGTCGCGCCACACCATCTTTCGCGTCTTGGCGTAAGCCTTTGCCCGCGCCCCAACCAGCGTGCGGTAGTTGTCGTCCGGCTCCTCGGACTTGATGTAGTGCCAGAAGCCCTCCATCGATTTGAAGGGGCCGTAGAAGGGATGGATGAAGGGCGTACGTGCAAAGTGGGCAAGCTTCTGCCCCAGTTCCGTGGCGCCAGTCATCGAGATGTTGATGTGCGTCTTGCCGTCATCTTGCGGTTCGACATCCGGACGCTTCTCGAGCAGTGCGGGCACCCGTTTCGTGGCGTTGGTGGTCATGTTTCTGTATTCCATTGATGTTTTCTACCAGCGGCCCTCCCTTAGTGATCAGCGCCGGCGTTGACGCGTTCATCAAAGGTCGGCTCAATGCGGCCGTCCGGGAACGTTCTGGATTCGTAGACGTCAGCCGTCATGCGGACAGGCTGCTTGTGCGGTTGGGGTGACTCGCCTTCGAAGAGATCGGCCTGGGTGTCCTCGGGATCGATCTCGAAAGGGAACATGTTGCTTTGCGCGAGACTGGTGATGAAGTCGCGCACCTGCTGCAGATCGATATCCTCGTCCTGCTCGAATTCCACATCGAGCTCTTCGAGAAAGCGGTTGACCATGGCGCGTGAGCCGAAGTCCACCATCGTGCCGTGCGTCGTGATCTTGCCATTGCGGTGTTTGCACCGGATGGCGAATTCCACTTCCTCGATCTGCAGAAAGCGCAGCCCTTTCATGAAGACCTTCCAGGTCATCTGGGGACGGGCGAATTCTTTGGTGAGATTACCGCGGGCGCTTGTCTGATCCCGCCGGGTAGGGGGATAGCCGTTACGGATATCTGTCACGAAGTCGTGCATGAGATTACCGTACCGCGGACCACCGATGTTCAGGTCGTACAGCATTTGCCGCCACAGACGGGAAAGTACACCGTTTGCACCGGACGTGTTGCTCACTCCCTTGTCCTTGGACTGGAGGATGCGCGCGAAAGGGTTGCGTGCCATGTTCGTTGAATTCCTTTGTGATCCTGCTTGTGAGCCTGCTTTGTGCTTGATTATCCACTGCTGTCCTTACGTCTCGATTGCTTCGCTGAGATCGATAAGGGCGACCGCGATTTGCCGCAAGTTGACGAGGAGCTTTGTCAGCATGCGCAAATTGTGTTCGTGAAGACCGAAGTCGGCCGTATCACTGGACTGCATGAGCCTACATAAAATCAGGGCGTTTTCCTTGAAGGTGATGAGCTCCTTCGGGACGTCCAGATAGAAGCCGTCATGCGAGGTAAAGAACTGGGATAGGGGAACCTGCTGGGTATCGATCGTCGACCATTGGTGGCCGAGTATCGATTCGCGAGCGACCGCCGCCTTGAGCTTCAGCAGCTCCGCGTTGTAGAGGTCGATCTTGGGAAAAAGGGTTGAGATCGCGCGCCCCGCGCCGTAGCTGTGGCGGTAGTCCTCAAACAGACCGACATCCAGATGGAGCAGGAGGTTTTCTAGGAGCTTCCGGTTAGGCTGGAAGTTCGACTGCTCTTGCGCTTCGCTACGCAGCGCCTGCGACATCGCACGGTGTTCTTGAATCGTGCGCCGGTGCTTCCAGCGCGAGAGCCATTGCATCATTGTCTTTTTCCTTGTGTGTAGGACGAATCATGTGCCTGGTGACAGGTAGATGATATGTAGTCCAGATTCTTTTCACTTCAGCCCGCTATTGGGCGTGACACCAACCCGTACCAAAAGGAAACAAGATCATGTCGATCATTCAATCCGCAGAAACCGTCGCTGAATCCATCGTTGCCAAGATCGAAGCCGAAGGCCACGACGCTGCAGCGTTCCTCGAAGCCATCGTCGCGAAGGTCAAGGCGAAGATCGAAGGCACGGCAGCAACCGATGTGGCGGACGTCGCCACCGATGTCGAGGACGACGTCGATCCGGCAGCCGACACGCCGGCAGCTCCCGCAGCCAGCACGGACAGCACCGCGTCCTAAACCGTCTTATCGCAGGAGAACATGATGTCCGAGCAGGACTTTGAAAACGAAGAGCTGTACCCGGAGATCACGCCTCCTGCGAAAGCAGCGCCTCAAACCATAGAGGTAGAGGTGCTGCCTTCGGATGACCACGTCCTCAGCTACACCCAGCGCCAGCGCCAACTCCTCATCACAACCATGATGGGCGAGAAAGGCGAGAAGCTCAGCGAGCTCGACAAGGGCGAGAAGATGGTGGTGCTCCATGCGCTGGACGGCATGGACCGGCAGGCAATCTCGAAGAAGCGTCTTGATACCGACAAGGAAATCAGCGCGTCTCAGGCCGAAGTCGCCGGCATCATCGCTCAGGTGCTTGCGGGCACCGTGGGCAGATCACCGGGTGCAGTGGGCGGTCGCAAAGATGTGCCACAGTTACCGACGAACATCGCCGAGCCGGAGTTCGTGCCCGGCGAGATTTCTGTGGACGCGCCCCAGATGGACGTGGATACGTTCATGGCTCAATCCTATGACCAGGGACTGAGCCAGTAAGACTCGCTTTTACGGTGCTCATGACCTCCTCCTACTCCCTACCCTGTACAAGAGGGTAGGGAGTAGGAGGTGGCTTTATGCCGTTGCGTCGTCTTGGGGTTTGATGATGCTGAAGTATTTGATGTCGATCAATTCCAGCCCCACCAGGCCGGAAGCAAGCATTGTCATGGCTGCGAACGGGTGAGCCGCATCTCTCACGAGGTCCTGCAAAGTCTTCTGATCGGGGCGCTCGCCAAAATACAGCGCCGGCGCGATGAGACTGACGTCAGGCAGGCGTGTCGTTGCAAAAGCTTGAGCGTGCACTTCCATCCATGCTTGAAAGTCGTACATGAACAGCATCGCGTAGTTTGCTTTGACGTGGGTTGGTGTCAGCGCTTGAGGACTAATGGTGACAAGCTCGACGGGTGCAGTGCTCCCGACGTGGACTGCCACGGCTTTACCGATGGCCTCTACCAACTCAGGATTCAACTGGTACGGGTACGTATTCACAGCGATTTTGACCCCATCGAAATAGGGACGTGTGATCGCCATCTCGCTCAGATTCTGAGCAAGGCCACGCAACATCGTAGACAGCAGAGTCAGACCGGAGTGTTGCAGTGTTTCGACATTTCTTTCACGATAAGCTCGCTTGAACTCTTCGGTATCAACTCCCTCGAAGACATCGTGCTCACGCGTGTGGTAAGCATTCTGAAGCGCGCGAACCGCAGTATCTACCCCCATCTTAGCTAAAGTTCCGAGCCGCGTATCCAGGATACAGTCCAGCTCGACCAGTATGGTCTCAATCTTATTTGACGTAGTCATTGCCGCTGTACGACAGATGTTTTTACGCACGGGGCCTCGATGCCCCGTGGCCCTTCAGGTCATTTTCCTACAGTACTGCTACGCCGGCGTCGTCGAGGAGGCAGGCGCTCGCTGGCGCGGCGGCTTCTCCTTGGGCAACTCAGGCGCTTTCACGCACAGCTGGATCAATAGCATCGTGACCAGCCATTTATTCGCCATCAGCAGTCCCTTGCATGCCCGCTCTTCAGCAAGCGCGTCGAGAATCGGCTGAGGCATCGCTGGGAATCCCGTTATGCCTTGGGGCATCCCCTGGCCCGAATCGCCGCTGACAGCAAACGCAAGCGATTCCACCAGATGCGCGTACCGTTCACCCGTCGCCCCCCAGCGAGAGTAGAACGTGAAGCCGAGTGTCAGGATGAAATCACGGATCTCTGGGTCCGTGAATGCAATCTCGACAGCATGGCCAATGCCATCGGCACTGGCAATCATGAAAGGCTTCTCACGCAGCACCAGCGAGTAGACAAATTTTCCGAGTCGCTCTTGCGGCTCCGGGCTCATCGTCTTCGTGTGTCCGAACACATGGTCGAAACTGTCCACGAAGACCGCCGCAGCGTCGGCCCATTCTTGCGGTAGAAGACTCATGATACAAGTCCTGCAGGTTGTAGGTGCATGCTGATCAGCATGGAGTTCAGCGTCTGTGTGGACTTCACACCGCCGCGCAGATGTTCAATGGCTTTCTGCGACGCACCCCCGGTGCGCGCAAAGCTGTCATTGAGTGCGTTGAACCCCTTGGTGTCGCCACCACGGATCGCCGTCATCTCGACAATGTTCTTGTCGAGCTTCAGCGCTGCCAGCACCTGTGTCTCCGGATACGAGATCCGCGACGCTTCCGACTTGCCAGAAGGCTGCCCCGTCAGGTCATCGACACTGCGGTTGTCTTCCGGCACGGACATCTTCTTGACCTGCAACTGCGCCTGACGACGCAAGATCATGTCGCCCACCAGGTATCGCACCGGTGAGAGATAGGGCGGGATGTCGTTGCCCGGATCAATCCAGAGCCGCTCGAAGAAGTTGTGGCCCAACTCGTCGGCAAGGTTCAGGTTGTTCGCCACCGTCACTTTCGCTTTCGCGAAGTTCGGTGCAATCACGGCAAGACGGATTTCCTTGCGGCCGAGCTTCCCCATGAAGTCATCGAACGTCTCGTCATCCATCTCAGCGAAGAGATCCTTGTAGATCTGGACGTTGCTCGTATCGCCCGGCAATAGCTTGCCGATATATTCGAGAATGAACGCCTCGCTTTCCTTACGTTTCTTTTTCATCCTTCACCCGTTTGTCCGCATCCACCAGAAAGATCGTGGGCTCGATCTCACGTCGACGTGCTTCCTCAATCATGTTTCGGGTGCCGGTGGATTTACCGTCCCAGAACACGACGAGCTTCGTCATGACGTTTGCCATCTCGGCATTGCGCTGATGCCCCGCCACGACGTTGTAATCGCGGCCAGTGCGGTGATTGCGTCGAACCACCGCACCAGGCACAGTCAGATCGTCCCACTTCGCCGGGAACTCAGTCCAGGCGAGACCATTCTCACGACACCAGCGAATGGTCATATCATCAGCGCCAGTACGGGCCTTGCCACTGACGAAGATGAGTGAGGTACCGGGATGTTCGCGAAGGACGTAACCCTCGAGTTCCCGAACGAACCGATCGTAGTCGTTGAAGTTCCGACTGCCTGCCACCACGATCACTTCGTCGAAGTCCGCAATCGCTTCATGCGACAGCGGTGCGTGTTCGATCAAGCCAACAGCGGCAGCTCGTGCGTCATGATGCATGGCAGAACTCCAACGGTGAACAGGCGCTTCCAGTCGTCGACGGACCCTTCACGATCCACGAGGCTGTAACGGACATCCATCGTGTCGATCTGCTTGACCTCGTTCAGGCGACCGATAATCACACGCCACGCGCGGTTGATCGCGAAGCGCTGATAGTTCTGGTCTTCCAATGAATCTACGCCGGCCTGGAGGTGCTTCAGCCAGTCGTGCGGGCGCGGGTGTCCCTTCTCCTGCAACAGCTCGGTGACCCAGGTCACGAGGTTGGAGGATGGTGGATTACTTTGCTCCGATATCTCGGAGTTTTTCTCTACATCATGAGTCATGGCAGTATTTATTACCCAGTAATCTTATTAATCACGCTAAATGGCGCATTTTTAATGACGCCATTTAGATTTCAGTGCGGTTATTCAGCAGTGGGCTGTTTCGCTTTCCACTCTTTGTAGTAGGCGAGGGCGCTGCCTTCCGGCAGGGATTCAAACCGGCCGTCTTCCATCTGTTCCTGTGAACGGTGCGCCGTACGACCGTCGACCATCAGGTAGGCGTAGGAATCTTTCCAGCCATCGCCTTCCTTCTTCACGTTCTCGTTGGGCAGCCCGGTGATGATGTACACGCCACCTGTCTCCAGATGGCGCACCTCTTCGCCGATGCGGAACCTGAACAAGCCCGACGTGGCATCGAGCTGGATCGTGAGCTGCTGTTGCAGGTACGGGTGCACCCCAGCGATCTGCTGGCGCTTTGCGTCATCCATGGTGTTTTCCTCAGGCCGCAGCCAGGTAAGTGAAGCCGTCGCGTTCCGCGCAGCGCTGGATCAGATCGAGGTACTGCGGCAACGGCTTCTTGTCTTCGCCCATCCAGTACGGGAAGTAGTGGTCGCGATCTTCCTTCGGCAGCGTCATGCGCAGCAGATCCATCGTCGAGAGGAAGGGCAACTCGTGTTGCTCGCCGTGTTCGTGCGTCCACCAGCCGCGGGTCGTCAGCAGAATGCTCCAGTCGAAGCCATCCGCTTTCAGCTTCTCGTAGAGATCCTTCGGGGCAATCTTGAACTCGGGACGCAGCGTGTGCCACAGGTAGCTCATCTGGCACATCTCGGAGGTGATGTTCAGTGCCCGGCGCAGCATCGGGTCGCTGTCGATCTTGCGCCGCACCGTGGTGCGCTGCAGTTTGACCTCCGGATAGATCGCGAGGCTGTAGTTGATGTTGTTGCCTTCCAGCCCGAAACGACCCTGCTCCTTGATGTGGTGGAACTCGGTAAGCGACGGCAGCACGCCTTCCTTCTGGGAGACGATGAGCGTGAACGCCATGCCCGACACACCTGACTTCGAGCGCAGGTTACGGATCTGCACTGTGTTCAGGTCGGTATCGAGCTTGAGCGTGTCGTCCTGGTTCCGTGGGTATTCCGGCGCGCGGTTGCTGTCGAAGAGCGGTGCCGAGTTGAAGCAGTGCCAGAGATTGTGCGTGATGAAGGTGAACTTGTCGGTCACGCCCTTGATCTTGTCGCCGTTCTTCAGGTGCTTGAGCTTCTGGATCGGTACCGAGCCAGCGGGACCAGCGTTTTGCAGCGTCGATTCCTTGCCGAGGTGGGCCACCATCTGCAGGTAGTCGTAGGCCTGACCATGCAGGCGCGGAGCTTCCATCAGGATCCGGGTCTTGGCCAGACCCTGACGTTGGTGGATCATGTTCCCGCCGCCTTCACCCAGATCGTTCTTGTCCTGCATCTCGATCACGTCGCTCGTCTCGAATTCCGAGAACGAGTCGATCTCGGTGAACGTCGGGATGAGCATGGTGAACGCACCCGTGCGCTCCCGGTTCCAGAAGGGCGTATTGACAACGATGTCCTTACGCTTGACCTTCTCCTCGAGCTCCTTTTTGTGCTCCTTGTACCACTCGTCGCCAACGTAGACCGTCTTGTCGGTAATGGACCAGCGGCCAGTGTCGAGCACATCTTCGCCGTGGAAGGCTTCGATCCGCGATACCACTTCACGCTGGTGATCTTCGTGGATGTTCACTTCGGTGTCGTACGTCTTCCCAGTCGAAAACATCATGCGCGACATAGCCGTCAGCGTCTGGAAGTGTTCGAAGGTGGACTTGAAGTTGTTACCAATCCCCGTGTAGCCCGTGATGGCAGCAAGGCCACCGTTGAGCACCGATTCGTTTCGGCGCCCCTTGATGTAATGCCCGGTGCTGATATCGAGCCCCGCGCCGATATTGATCATCAATTTGATGTGGGCCGCAGGGGTCAGTTTTGTTCGGAGGTCAATTTGCATTGTCGAGTTGCTCGTACATAGCCCTATGAAAAGGCGTTGGTTTTCTGACGGCGTTTCAAACAATGGCTCGACCAAAGTAATTTTATAGCGCAGCTCTGCCTGTTCTTTTTATCTCCGGACAACTACATGACAACCCTGCTTGAGAACCAACGCGCCGTGGTGGCGCTCGAAGCGTTTGCCCTGGAAGACATCACTGGTCTCTTGCACCGGGTGTTCCCTGCGATTCACCAAGGCTTTCGTACCCTCTACGACGAACTGATCTCCCCCAATGATCAGAGCGTGGCGCCGCTCACGGCTGACCAGGCGAAATTCCTCAAGCTGATCACAGGCCGCAACTACATCTCCATCTCGCCGCTGCCTGCTCGGGTGCCGGAAGGGCTGAAGGTGCCGTTCCTGGTCTACGGAGAGGCGCTGACCACAGCGAGCAACCATGCCGCGAAGATCCTCGACGAGCTCTCTGTTTTCACGCTCTTTCTGGGAAAGCTCATCAACGAGCACACCTACCAGTACGGCACCGACTACAACCCAGCCTTCTACAGCAAGATGCGCATCGCCCGCGTGCTGGACAATAAGCAACTGGGCGCCTGCTTTCAGCCGGGATCGACCAAAGCCGAACGCACCTTCGGCGACGTCGTCGGTCGTAACGCAGACTGGCGCAGTGTCTTCGAAG
Organism: Paraburkholderia sp. BCC1886; assembly: GCF_900996245.1. Lineage (GTDB taxonomy): Bacteria > Pseudomonadota > Gammaproteobacteria > Burkholderiales > Burkholderiaceae > Paraburkholderia. The sequence goes on from NZ_CAAJGK010000011.1 coordinate 160,777, forward strand.
TCGCGAATCTGGTGAGTGCGACGATCGAAACCGTGAACCGTCGTACGGTCTTGAAGAAGATCGAGGAAGCGGGCCAGCTGCTAGATGTGCTGGAAAAGAAGATCGCGCGCAAGGAACTCGACGGCATCACGCCGGAGATGATCACCTCGCTCTCGGCCGGTGCCTACGAGATGGGTGAACAACTGGAGATGTACAGTGCGGTCTGGTACAAGGTGCAGGCTTTCGTCACGGCTGTTAACGAATGCACCCAGGTGGTCAACCGTGCCTTTGACCGGTAAGCGAACGGCATAAGAGCCAGAGGAGACCCGCGAAGGTCTCCTCTGGCTTGTATGACGCTTGGGGGGGTTATGCCTGAACGGTACCCCAGTTGTGCAGGAGTTGGCCGACGTCTTGCGCCATCTTGCCTTCATCGTCATAACGCATCCACTGAGGCATGACGGACACAACACGAGCTCCCAACCCCCGAACGTCCCTGGGTTCATGCAAGGTCTTGATGTTGACCTCCACGCCCAAGTCCAACGGACGGTTGCGCCAGATAGCGCGGCTGATATACACCGGGAAACGGAGGGCGGCGTCGTCGCTCGAGAGCTCCAGGATCTTGTTCAGCTTGTGCAGCATTTCGCCGTTGATTTCCTGGGGAGCCTTGAGTTGCGCCGAAAGCGAAGCAAGGAACAACAAACGCTTCATACGTGCGGATAAACGTCGGTCCAGAAATGACGAGCAACGCGCACGAATGACGCTGTTGACACGATACATTGAAGAACTCCGTAATGACGCAGCACTACGCTGAGCGTGTGGTGTGGTGGTTGTTTGCATAGCGCTTTTGTGCGTCTTGAAAAGGATGAAGATGAGGTTACGCGACAATCCTCAAGTTGCTGTAGACGCCCGCATAGATCCCGACATCCCCTTCCGCTTCCACGACCGTGGCGTAGCGAAATGCCTGAGGTGACTCGGGCCAGGTGATGAGGGTGACTTTCGGCAAGCGTTTTTCCAGCCGCTTGAGAGAGTTCCGGTTCAGCAGATCGATGCTCAGAGTCAACGTCACCGGGACCTGCGCAATTTGATCTCCGACTTTGCGGTTCGCCTGTACTTCCAGAGCGGCAAACCCGACCACAAACTGCGGTCGCAATTCGTAGGTCAAGACGGTCTCACCCTTTTTGCCAACAGGTTTTTCACGCGCCTCATAAAGAATACCGGTCAGATCGGTGCACGTAACGAACGCATCTCCCGACTTGTACATATCCAGCTTGTCGGCCAGATCGGAGAGCGCGTTCACAGCACGCATGGCGATACGCTCGGGTCGCAGCTCGCGCAGGAGTGGCTTGCGTCGCCCCCCAGCACCCGGTTCTTCATCGAGGCAGTTGAGATCCAGCCGGCTATGTTTCTCACGCGGCATGGCGATATCGCCATAGCGCATCAGTTCCTTATGGGTGCCGCCTGAGAAGAGCTGATCGAGCCGCAACATCACGAGCGAGTCCATCCCGCTGGCCATCCGGGTGACGTGGTCTCGGACAAGCTCGATCGCAGGATCCGGCTCCTGAATTCGCACCACCGAATAGGCGCCATCGCTAATGCGCTTGCCCAGCATTTCGTCTTCGGTGCCGTGCTCCCCCAGATAGTACTCACCCGGCTTGTGATACTCCGCCAGTGTGTTGAAGTACATCCGGCGGCTCGCGATCATCGGATGGCGATCAGCGTCGTACTTCCAGTAGCCTTCCGGCACGGTCGTCGTGATGTCCGAGCGTGAGATGTGTTGCTGCGCAAGCTCCACACCGATCGTCGCCGACTTGTCCGCGTCTTCGTTGCCGAGGTGACCGTTGTGACCTTTCACCCACGCAAACTTCACCTCCACGCCCCGGTCGAGCAAGCGCTGACGCACCTCGTAGATATCTTTCCAGAGTTCCACGTTGGAGGGCGCCTCACCGTTGGCCTTGAGCCATCCATTGCGACGCCACCCATCCATCCAACCTTCCATGCCCTTGCGGACATACTCGCTGTCGGTGGTGACCAGCACACGTTTGAGGTCGTAGTTGAGGGCGTGTTCGAGCGCGCGTGTGGCAGCCATCAGTTCACCGACATTGTTCGTCGGTTTCTTCGCCTGGTCCAGCACGAGGATAGAACCGTACCCATCCACGTAATGGATGGGCGTGACCTCCACGACGTTCGTCCGCTTGGCTGCCTCGCTCTTGGCAAGGTAGCCTTTGGCAGTCAGGATCCAGTTCGGATTGCCTGCGCCTTTCTTCGGTTTCTCGTCCGAATAAAGAAAGCCGTGAATACCCCAGCCACTTGGGCCGGGGTTGGGTTTGGCTCCGCCGTCCGCGTAAAGGGCCATGCCGCACGTAGCGACCGGTGTTTCGGGCAGCGCGATACCGCTGAGCTTTCCCTTGCCTGGGGCTAAGATCTGCTCGACGAACGCAGGGACACCCAACCCGATCTGGACGCTCGCGTCCTCCATCGATACTTCTACATCTGCAATGATTTCGCTCACGTTCGTGGACCTATGGTGTCTTTGACTACACCATTCGCGGCGCACGTCAAAAAATGCCGGAGCCTTATTTGGGCAATGGGGCAGGTGCTTTCTGGAAGTCATCGCAGCGTTTCAGGTAAGCCCGATACGCCTTGGTCTGAGCGACGCTTTCAGCGCGCACGTACTCCTGCAGCGCTGCGATATAGCCACGCTCAATGTCATTGATGGCCTTCGTGTCATCCGGCCGGGTTGCCTGCAACTGGGCAAGCGGCGCGATGGGCTGCACGGTGGGGGTGGGTGGACGGTAGGCCGGGCAAACTCCCGCAGTGCGCTCCGGTACCGGCACGATCACCGGGACAGGGGTTACTGCAGGCTTCGCATTCGGGTCGACGATCTGATCTTTGGGGATGAGTACGATCACCCCACTCAGGTGATTTCCGTCCACGCCCTTGACAGTGCTCAGCTCATCGGGGGTCAGCCCTACGTAGCGCGAGCCGTTGAAGCTATTGCAGCCCGAGAGACTGAGCAAGCCTACGGCCAAGACGGTCTGGATGAATGTCTTCATGGTGGAATTCCTGAAAGTTGGTTTTCAGTGCTTGACTGGCTTCGCGCCAAAGAGGGACTCAAGACCTTGGTAGTTCTCCAGCTGCGCGTTGGTGGCCGCGTCCGAAGCCGGCTGCACGGCGCTGGCGCTTGCAGGGACCGTGGGTTCCGCATCGTCGTCCTCAGCATCGGGCTCGCCGCGCGTGTCCTGAGGCAACTGCTTCTGCTTGGAGAGATGGTCGTAGGCGTTCTGGAGCTGCACATATTTATCCAGCAGCGTTACCAGACGAATGTCAGACCAGATATTGAGGACGTTGAAGGTGATGCTCGCCATGACGGCGATGCTGAAGATAGCGCGCCGGCGATTGGCGCGAAATGCTTCGCGCAAGCTCTTGCCTTCCAGCACCATTTCTTTGACGAAGGGCCATGCGCTCCATACGAGCTTAAAGATGAACTCGATAAGGTTCATAGGTCGACCCCGTAGTAGGTAATTTTATAGTCTGGATGCAACTATCGAGATGGGCTTACCCCCATCTCAGCGCGATCTCACGGAGAGAGAACACGATGTACACGCTTAAAGGCTTTATCAATAACGCGGCGTTTGTGAACAACACGCCAGGCTCGACTGCGGTCATCGGGGAACTCTCAACGCAATCGAGTACGTACTCGCTCAGCAAGGGCTATTACTCGGATGACAGCGTCGCGGATCTCTCGCTCGTGAGTTTCTTGAGCCAGGATTCCGCCACGGGTGCAATCGAAGCGCCTGCCGACATCGCGCTGCAGGTGCTGCAGATCGCAGCGTTTGTGTATGCGCAGACGCAGGCCACACCCAATCCCGGTCAGATCGCCTCCACCACGCTGCTTGCGAGCCTGCTCGCGCAGTTTCAGACGAGCGCAGGCAACTTCACCTGCGGCACGATGGTGACGGATGGAACCTACTGGGTACCACAGTGGCTGGCGTGGGAGAACACGACCGATACGACGTACGGGTCTGTCGCCACGAGTGATGCGAATTCGAACGAGATCAAGATCTGGTTCACGGACGCAGCGTTCAACGCCCAGTACGATGAATACGACATCGTGGTCGTGCCGCCGATGGCAACGCTCGACAATTTCTTTACGACCGCGTCGAATGTGAATGCGTTGCTGAGCGCGCAGACCTTCGTCGACACGATGACGCTGATCCAGACGGCAAAGGGCAACAACCCGGAGTCGCTCCTGGAAGCGGAGTCATACAACTACGTCGATCCGACGGACGCGACGAATTTGATTGCGACGAACTGGACGGTGCTGATTTACGGCATTGCCGGCAACACGGTGGACGCGATTGCTGAAGCCATCATCGACTACGTCCTCGCGAACAGCTCGCACACGCAGGCAGAGTGGACGGCGATTCTGCCGGACCTTTTCAAGCGCACCGAGTTCACGCTCGTTCCGATGTGGGACCAGACAGCGATCGCTGCAAAGACAGGTGGACTGCCGGTGTATTCCCCGGTGGCCAATCCGTCCCGCGCGCTGGCGATGATGACGGAAGTGGCAAGCACGTACACGGATGATCATATTAATTCCAATACGTGCGTCCAAACGTTCCCCTACAACAACATTGCGCTGATCAGCTGCGGCTCGCCGAACAACGCCAATGCGGCGTATCAGCTCGAAGATGTCTTCCCGGACATCCTGTCTGTGTCTTCCCAAAGCCTCGATTTCGGACGTCAGGCGGTGACCACGCAGGACTTCGTGCTGCTGGTGGCCAGCATGTTGGCCGCCGCAGAAACCATGACGGAATACGGCAGTCCCCCGACGGGCATGACCACGCTCACGCGGAACAACATCCTGTATCTGGTTGCGACCTACGACGCGATCAACTACCTGATGGTGGTCAAAGCCAACTTCCCGCTGGCCAATGTATCGACCTTCGGCGCCGATGGTGTCTACGTGGCACCGACAACAGACGGCAGCAGCACAACAACCACGAGCTAATAGAACAGGGCTACCATGACGACCCCTTTGACTCCGAATCTCAACTCATCGGGTAGCTGGAACCTGACTGCGCCGTTCGCGGCACTCCTGACATCGAACGTCTCGTACAAGTGCGTTGCCATCCGCTCATTGAGCGACCTGATTGCTGCCGGCGCTGATCCGTATTCGCTTTACTACTCGGCGAACGGTTTGACGCAGGCGGACTATCAGGCCGACGTCACGGCTGGCGCGTCCATCGTCTCGTTGCAGTCCTCGAGCGGGAGTTGGGTGTATGTGCCGACGACCTACATCAGCCAGATGCCGGGCCAGAACAACATCTCCTGCACGTCCATCGTGCTGGGGGTGAACCTCGGGCCGCTACCGGATTCGCTGGACCTCACGTTTGTGAAGACGCAGGTGGCCAATGCGGTGACCGATTCGCTGGGGGTGTCCAACCCAACCGTGGTGGGCCTGGCGGTTTCCGCCAAGACGCTGATCAGCTCCGCGGAAGCGGCTGCGGCCGCGGCGGCACGTCAGGCGGTGATCAACTCCATCGGTACGCCGACGGCGCAACTCATTGCCGCGCAGAAGACCGTCACCACGCAACAGACGGTCATCACGTCGCTTTCGGAGTACATCCAGACGCTGATCACGTCAGGTGTCATCCCGTCGGCTCAGATACCCGTCTCAGGCAGTACGCCCACGGTTCCCACCGTCACTGCGATGATCGACGCGAGTGTTCTGCCCAGTGGGATGACGCTCGATTCGACGAATATGGTGGTCACCAGCACCGAGAACGCCTGGCAAACGGCGCGAACAACGTACGCACAGTCGATCGGCCTCTACTACGCAGAAGCCACGATCACCCGGCTGGCGGGGGCGATCGGCTTTGGGTTGTGCAACCAGAGCGAAGCCGCAGACGGCGAACTGGGTGCCGATTCGAACGGCATCATGATGTTCAACAACATCGCCAACGTGACCAGTGGTGTGTTCTATCTGGGCGGGGTGGTCGACACCATCGGCGACCAGGCGCCGCCGCAGGGCACGACAGTGGGGATCGCGGCGAACCTGACGTTGGGTCTGGTCTGGTTCTGGAACCCAGTCACCCAGCAGTGGAACGGCGACTCACTGGCCAATCAGGACCCGGCAGGCAGCGTCGGAGGGATCGACATCACCAGCATCTGCCGATCCGGTTCGAATGCCGTCCAGGTCTATCCGGCGATCTCACTCTGGCAGTTGACGGACTCGGTAACGTACAACCCGGGCAGTAGTGCGTTCTCGAACACGATTCCGGATGGCTACTCGGCGTGGAACACGGATGCCAGCGCCACGGTGTCGACAGGTAGCACCACGACGACGACCCAGGTCGCCACGCTCGATCCGGTGAATTCGGGTACGGGCGGCACGCTCTCCAACAGTAACCTGACCTTTACCTCGTCCGGGGGCTGGCTGGTATCGCGCTCGACGAACGCGCAGAATGCTGGCAAATACTACTTCGAAGTCACGGTGAACAACATCGCCGGCGGGGTAGCGATCGGTGTAGCGAATGGGCTGGCGAATCTGGGGCAGTCGCTTGGTCTCGACGCAAACAGCATCATTGCCTACGACGAGCTGACGTATGAGCCCGGGTCCGGGATCTTTGCCAACAATGCATACGTGACGGGCACCATGGCGACGGAGGGCGAGTTCGCGATGGCTGCAGGGGCGGTGATCGGCGTGGCAGTCGATCTCACGAATGAGCTGATCTGGTTCTGGAATCCGGCAACGAGCCAGTGGAACTGTGACGTGATCGCCAATCAGGACCCGAGTACGGGTGCGGGTGGGATCAGTATTGGCGGTCTCACCGGCGTGGCCTATAACGGTTACGTCTACGCAGCCGTCTCTTGCTTCAGTACGGGCGACTCCGTGACGGCCAATCTTGGTGCGGCGGGTTTCACCAATCCGCTCCCGGCGGGATTCAGTGCGTGGGACACATTGGTGCTGACCGTATCGACCTAGACCCCGCCGTAGGCAAGCGGCATACAGGCCAGGGCAATGCCCTGGCCCTTATGTCCGTTAGTTGTATTGGAGGTTCGGCGCAGTGATCGATGTCGTCGCATTGATGGACGTGGCCGTCACCGGACCCACCACATTCATGCTGCCTTGAAGCGTCGCATTGCCGGCGATCTGAATCTGCCCCGTACCCTGTGAGCCAAAACTGCCGGAGTTGGCCGCAGTCACCATATCGCCATTCAGCCCGAACGCGCCGTTCTCGGTGAAATTGCCGTTGTGCGTGGTCTGGGTCGACTGGATCGTGGACTGCGTCGCGGTGACATTCCACGTGGTCAGATCCATCGTCAGCGTCTTGGTCTTCATGGTGATCGAATCGGGGATCGTCATGGTGAGCGTCGTGCCCATCATCTGCAAGACAGACTGGTCCCCGTTACCCAACTCCCAGCGGTTCTGGGTGGAGTCGAGCGTCAGGTAGTTCCCCATGCTGTCCTGCAGTTGCACCTGACCGCCTTTCGCATTGATCTGGAAGTCGTAGGTGGCAAATTCACCGTTCGCTTTGGACGTGTGCAGGGTGATCGACCCGGTGTGCGTCGAGACTTCGAGGAAGTAGCTGTTGTCCGCGGTGGTGCTCGCGCCTTCTTCCTGGGTGCCACTGAACGCATAGATCACCGTCTCCAGCTTACGCAGGTTCGAGTCATCCATCAGCGTCATCCAGAAATACTGGTCGGCGTCCGCAAACTGGTAAACCGCTACGTATGCGCCGCGCCGCACATCCGGCGATGTCTTACGGTTCCCGACACCCTGCTTGAACCACGTCGCCTTGATGGTGTTGGACGTGGCAACAGAGGTGTTGTAAGCCGTGCCGGTTGCATCTGTGCCGGTCGCGGTTTGGGTTGTGCCAGCGTCCGTGATAGCCCCGTTCAGAAAGGGCAAGTGTTCGATGGGAGTGACCTCGATGACGTCACTGGAAAGCGACTTGTTGGCAGCCACAATCCCCACGCTGTAGAACTTCAGCATAGAGGCTTTGATATCAGGCATAGCGTGCTCACAGACCGCGTGCTGCTCCGCGGATAAAAGTTATCTCACACGATTATTCTCTGTGGGCAAAACCGGGAAGAGAGACAACGCTATGCGCTATGCCGAATTGCTGCTCAAAGGCTATAAACGCTTGCAGCTCAATCAGGTCGAGACATTCATTCTTCGACCCACCCAGATCGTGCAGCTGATCCTGGGTACGAATGGTTCGGGCAAATCTTCCCTGCTCAGGGAATTGACACCGCTACCAGCCAACTCTGCCGATTTCGCCAAGGACGGTAAAAAGGCCATCACCATCGAAGACCGGGGACACACATACGTGTTGACCAATGACTTCGGTGCAGAGAAGAAACACAGCTTCATCAAGGACGAAGAAGAACTCAATCACGGCGGTACGGCCGCGGTCCAGAAGGAATTGGTCAAACAGGAATTCCAGATTACCAACGACACACATGAGCTGGTGACGGGGCTGGAAATCTTCACACAGATGAGTCCGTCGCGCCGTCGCGAGTGGTTCACGCAGCTCTCGGATGTCAACTACGACTATGCGATCTCACGCTACAACCGGTTGCGTGAAGAGTTCCGCAATGTGTCGGGTGCGCTGAAGCTCGACAAGAAGCAACTCGTGGTGGAGCAGTCGAAGGTCATCACGGAAGAGGAGCAGCAGCGCCTCATTCAGGAAGTCCGAGCACTGCACGTGGAGATGACCCGGCTCATTGAGATGCGCTCGCCGATCGAGCGACCCATCGAACAGGTGGATCGGGATCGACTGGCGGCCGAAGAACAGTTGCGCCTTCTCTCGGAGCGCCTCCTGCGCCTTCGAGTTGAAGCGCCAATGAGCATGGTGCGCAATGAGTGGGGCGAATTGCAGCGCGCGACGTTCGCTTCGGTCGGGGCAGTCGACCAGCACGTGGAAAACATCCGGCATCAGATCACGGCGCAGGAAGCCGTGCTCAGCAAGAGCGTAACGGATCACGAAAAGCTCAAGGAGAATGCAGACATCCTGAAGCGCCGTGGGACCGATGGCGTGAAGTCCGTACAGCTTCGCATCACCGCGGCGCGCGAAGCCCGCGACGAGCTTCTAAAGGGGCGTCAGCTGGGGTTGGAAGGGTTCGACCCGCGCGCTGCGCTCAAAGCGCTTGATTCGGTGGACCGGACACTCGAAGGGCTGCTCATGGAGCTGCCCGTCAATGAGGATCAGCGGTTCAGTTCGGCAAAACTCAACGAGCAGCGCGAGATCTCGGGACAGGTCAAACAGCAGCGTACGGCGAAGGCCGCCGAAGTGGCGCATTGGGAAGGCAAGAAGCAGCACCTCGAACAGCACAAGGCAAACGGTCGCACCGAGTGTCCGAAATGCCACCATGTTTTCACGCAAGGGGTGAGCGAAGAAGCGTTCACCGTGCTCACCAATCAGATCGAGAAGGCGAAGGCAGAACTCCGCGGGCTCGATGAAAGGCTTGCCGGTCTGGACGAGGTGATCGGGACCAACCAGTCCTATGGTGAGCTTTTCCGGGAGGTGCAGCTGACCTTGCGCGGGACGCCGGCGCTCAGTCCATTCTGGGATCACGTCCTGGAAACGCGCTTCCTGCAGAGCGCCCCGAAGCGAGTCGTGACCTTGCTGCATGCCTTGCGGCAGGACCTCGAACTGGAACTCAAGGCGCAACGCCACATCGACGAAATCGGCGAACTCCAGAAGCTCCTCGTGCAATCCGAAGAGCTTGGCGACGCCTCGCTCGCCGAGGTGACGCAGCAACTGGGTGAGGCGTCGCTCGTCATCGAGTCGCTCACGAAGGCGCTAGCTGGTGCCCGCCAGCAGTTGCACGCGTTTCAGACGTATCGCCGTCAACTGACCGAGGCTTTTGAGCTGCAGTTCAAGATCGAACAGACGGTCAAGAGCTTTGAGACCTTCACCCACCATCAGGTGGAGACACTGCGTCGCATGGCGATCCAGCGCTGCCTGGAGCAAACGCAGAGTGCACTTGCGCGCAAGGAAGAGATCCTCAACGTCCTCAACCAGCAAAAAGCGATTGTGGCAAATCTCACGCTCACGATCGCGCGTCGCACGCTGGAAGAGGAAGCGCTCAAGATGACTGTGCGCGCGCTCTCGCCCACGGATGGTCTGATTGCTGATGGCCTGCTCGGTTTCATCAAGAGCTTCACGCAGCAGATGAACCAGCTGATCCGCAAGATCTGGGCGTACCCGCTGGAGATCCTGCCGTGCGGGATGAGCAGTGATCGGGGCACGGAACTCGACTACAAGTTCCCGTTGATGGTCGGCACGCGCAGCAACGTCGTTGATGACATCAAGCGCGGCAGCAGCGGGATGCAGGAGATTGTCGATCTCGCTTTCAAGGTGGTCGCGATGAAGTATCTGGGGCTCGATCACGGTGCGCTCCCCCTCGATGAGTTTGGCAAGACACTCGACATGGAGCACCGCACGACGGCCATGCAGGCGGTCAAACAACTGATGGAGACGCGTCCCTTCACACAGTTGTTTTTAATAAACCACTACTCCGAGCTTTACGGATCGTTCACGAACGCCGAAGTCTGCGTGCTCGATTCACGCAATATCGCTGTACCGCAAACCTACAACACGCATGTGACGATGCATTAACTGAGATAGGACCATGAAACACAAAGACTTGACGGAGGCACTCACCGCCCTGAACCTGCGCGCCGGTGAGTTGCAACGCGACACGCTGCGGTTAAGCCTGCGCTTGCAGAGCGAAGGGATCGAGCCCGATGCGAGCGAAGGGGTCGCCGATCGCGATGCACCGACCGCCGTGCAGCCCGGCACCGGAAGCAGCGACGGCATGGCGGAACTGATCGGCGAGATCGATCATGTGCGCACAGAGCTGTTGTCGCACACCCCCTCGGCCGAGGAAGCGCTCACCAAGGCCAAGGATATCTTCCGCAATCAGGCCGAGCGGCGCGGCCAGTCCCATCTGGTCGGTCTGATCGATAAGGTCACGCTCGACGATCTGAAGGGGCGCTTACCCGCGAGCGGCACGGTGGTGCACGGCATTCAGGACAGAAGTACTGCCGCGCCTTCGGAACCGGTCGAACCGGGTCCCACACCGATCTACGATGCGAAGTCGCTGGAGAGCACGGGACTCGAAGGCTTGATCGGTCCAGGCAGCATCTTCCTGAAAGAACTCGACAGCATGACGATCACGGGCGGGTGCGGACGTGTGGGTCTGAAGACGCCGGCGTTCTCCCAGCACTGGGACAACGACGTTCTCACCATCGTGCAGTCGCGTCTGAAGAAGTGGCCGTCGGGCTTCTACCGCGACGAGAAGACCAAAGCCCGCCAACTGATGATCAAGACGGAACACTTCGCGATCGTCCTCGAAGGCTTGCCGGCCAACAATGCCACGCCACAAGTCCTGTGGTTTGGTCGCGAGGGCGGTTTCCAGCCGGTGAATGCTTATCCGGTGCAGGATCGCCAGCGTGTGTTCAACCTGACCAGTATCGCGCTGCGCCAGCTGGCCGTTGAATCCTGATCAAGCTGCCGTCATAGACGCCAGAGAGAGCGCAAAGCTCTCTCTGGCGCTTATGCCGTCTGGTTAGCTACCCGTGGTATTCAGGTCGCACCCGATCTGGAGCATGAATGCAGGGCTCAGGCACTGGGGCAACATCGGAATCCGTGCGCTACTCAACGTGGTCTGTTCCCGAGCATTCACGGTGCGCCAGAGGAAGTTATCCTTGAGCGAGTCTTCCACGGCCAGACTCCACTGCCCGGCATCGAAAGTCGACCAATACTCCGAGACCTTTCCATACCCCAGCACGAGCGGATAGTCTGGCTTGACATAGCTCACGTATGCATTCGGCCACGGAGCAGTCTGTACCGGAACCTGGTTCGTGAAGATCTCCGTGTTATCCAGCAGCACGATAAAGGACTGCGAGAGCGTAAGCAGGGCCTCGATGGTCGCGTCGGACAACATCTCACTGACGGTGAACGCTTCCGGGTTGTTCGGGTTCGGTGTCAGCGGTAGGCTCGACAGGTCAATGAACTTCTTCGACTCGACGTAGCGCTCAAAGAGCGGGTAGTTGTTGAAGTCGATCATGATCGATTGGGAGCCGACCAAGCGAAAGGTTTTCGTATCCAGCACATGTAGATAGCCACCGATCACGAGCATCACGGTCTTGTCCGTCAGGTCCTGCCCGACGTTCAGATAGGCGTGGTTGCAGTAGGACTGCTCGCTCGTCTGTTTGTAGAGCATGCTGCTCGTGATCGGGATGTAGGTGAGTGCGCCCAAATCCTCGAACGAGACGATCCCCAGCTTGTTCTTCCCGCACTGCACGGCGGACTTCATGCCGTTGATCACCCAGATACCGGTTTCATTGTCCGTCTCGAGCAGATGGAAGAAACCGTTGACCGAGACCATGCAGCTCTCAAAGAAAGTCTCGTAACTGATCCCGTCTTTCGTGAGTAACAGATCCGGCTTCGTTGCGGTGACCGCAGGACTGGAGAGCGAAGCCGTGTCCGAGATCGGCTGGATTGTGTAGCCCGCGCGGACGCCATCCTGATAGCGCGCGTATTTCGATTCGAGCGTGGGGATGGTGGTGGACGTCGGTAAGGCCGTGTTGGCCAGCGCCGTCAGGTACGCATTGAACGTTTGCGTCTGATCCGTGATCGTCGACAGGATGTCATTTAAATCGAGGCTCACTTCCCCCGTCACGAACGGGTTGGTCAAGACCGCATAGACCTTGGAGTAGCTTTGCGAGATGGTGAGAAACGTCATGTCGCCCAGATCAATGGCGCTCCACTGCTGGCTACCAGTGAGCGATTTTCCGATTGCGGAGACGAGCGTGTACATGGGTTTTCCTCTTCGGAAATCGAGTCTGTAGATAGCGTGTTTTCGTGCGACCCTTGATGCCGAATGCCCCTGTTTCAATGCCGTTTTATGCACTGTTAGGAGTCCCTAGCGGGCTAGAGCGGCGTACATCGTATAGTCAAGTCGACACAACCATACGATGGGCTTTCCGGATTTTCGGGGGTTTCAAGCATGACCACATCTTCAACTCTTTCGTATCCGTTCGATCCGACGGGTTCGTTGGCGTCGAATCTGATTTCGGGAGAGCAACAACAGTTGGTTGCTCAGAATTTCCGGGATCAGCACTTCATCGTTCCGCAGTTCGCCCCGTTCTTTTCGGATTCGCTGCAGATCACGTATCAGGACACGTCCGGCACCGTCAAGACCTTGGTCGAGGGTGTCGATTATTACGTCACGCACTGGTTTATTTCGGCGTCGCGCTCCTGTGCGATGCCGGTTTATGGCTCGATCAGTTTTATCGATACCGCCCTCGCTGGGCTTGTGTCGCTGAACTATCAGACCGTGGGCGGCGACTGGACCGTCTCTGCCTCCCAGATCGCCACCATCCTCGCCGATACCACGGACAATCCGCGCGTCACTGCGTGGGAGCAGGTGAGTGGTACGCCGTACGCGTTCCCGCCCGAAGCGCATAGCTGGGACATCACAGACCTCGTCGGGATGAGTGATGTCGTGACAGCGCTGGGTGCTATCCAGTCCACGCTGCAAACGACCGGTGGAGCAGGCCTCGCTGCGCACGAAGCTGATCACGATAACCCTCACGTCGTGACCGCGGCACAGGTAGGGCTGGGGAACGTCCAGAACTATGCCGTCGCCGCAGACTCCGACGGCGCCATGGGCACGTCGAGCACGCTCTACATGACGCCCGCGTCAACCGCCGCAGCCATTCAGACGCAGGTGCTGGGACTCATCGAAGGGCACATTGCCAACTACGATAACCCGCACCAGACCGATGCGGACCAAGTGGGTCTTGGCAACGTGCAGAACTACGGCGTGGCTGCCGACAGCGATGCGGCAAGCGCCACGTCAACGACGCTCTACATGACACCGGCCACGACGGCGGTGACCGTGAACACGCTGGTGGGTAACACGTTGTCCGCGCACATCCTGGACTACGACAATCCCCACGAGACGACGGCCGACCAGGTCGGCCTCGGACTGGTGCGTAATCTCACCACGGCCACGAACGACGACGCCGCGGCAGGGACGAGCAACGACCTGTACATGACACCCGCCACCGTGATGGCGGCCATTACCTCGACCGGTACCGCGGGCGCGCTGCAGGCGCACATCACCAACTACGACAATCCGCATGAAACCACGGCGGATCAGGTAGGGGCGTTCTCGCAGGACGAGATCAACACGATGTTGCAGGGCTACGTGAGCACCACGGGCACCGCAGCGAATTCCACTTTGGTCTACAGCCTCACCCAGTCTGAGCTGACGTCGGCCATTCTCGCTGGCACCGCCAACAACGCGGCGAACTTCGGGGGATTGACACCCGCACAGTGGCAGACCTACCTGCTGGGCCAGACCTCGGCGAACTCGACGCTCTTTGGCGACATGAGTGTCGACGACTGGCAGACCTACATCGCCAACGCCACTGTGGCCAACGCCACCCAGTTTAACGGGATGACGGCTTCGGCATGGACGGCGCAAATCGCCGGCATGACGGTCGCCAATGCGACGACGGTTGGTGGTCTGAGTGTAATTGCGCTGACGACGCAGATCCTCGCCGGGTCCGCGGCAAATGCGAACCTGGCTTATGGCCTCACGCAAGCGCAACTCACGACGGCGATTCTCTCGGGCACGGCGAACAACGCCACGTCGCTGGAAAACCTCACGGTCAACCAGTTGCAGGCGCAGTTCATCACGGCGTCGAATGCACAGCTCTGGACAGCAGGCACGGCCGCGGCACAGGAAACGGTCCCCGCGAGCACGGACACAACGGACGCGACGATCTGGACCGCACTGGGCAAGCTGAACATGCCGGGCTCCGCGCAATCGCAGAAGAACTTCCCGGACGTGCAGTGGATCGTCGTTGGGGGAGAGGCGAGTACAGACACGCAAAGCGGCGCATGGCTTGTGCGCTGCTCGGTACGCGATACGACGCAGACCAATAACGTCAACCTCCAGGTGATTAGCCTGATGGGTATCAACACGACGACGACGGTCTTCGGCTACACGATCGATAACTCGGTCGCAAACGCACCCGTACTGACCATCTGGACAAGCGCGCCTGGCGGGACCAACCCGATCACGGTGACGTCGCTCTCGGAGAACAGCAGCGAATTCCAGGCAAGCATCGCCACGGTCGTTGCGGAGCCGAGCGGCATCGTCTACAGCACCGCCGATACGTTTGCGCTCGCCTCCGAGATGAGCAACATGCTCACCCAGTTGACCACGGCGTTCACCGCCCTCGCCAATGCCGTCAATGGCACGAGCGACGGCACCAGCAGCTGACCTGTAGCACAACCACCAGCGTAAGCGACCTGCGGGGTGCAGTACTGCCCTGCAGGTCGTCTATTCCTTGTGCTGAACCTTTCTGATTCGGCTCAAGCCGGAGTTTTAGAACATGACGACAACCGCGATCACGCTTGCGCTGGATAAGACTGGCACGGCTGCAGCAAATCTGATCAGTAACGAGATTCAGGCGATCGGCACACGCGAGATTCGCGCGTTCCCGGTCAACTACGGTCTTTTTTTCCGTGAATCGCTGGTAGTGACCGATGCCGCCACCGGCGCGGTGCTTACGGAAGGCACGCAGTACTACCCGACACAGATGTCATATAAGGAGTCGCTCGATTGCGGCGCCGAGATTGACTCCGTGGTGGTCATCGTTGACCAGACGGTGAGCGCCAGTGTCTCGGTGACCTATCAGGCACTGGGTGGCATCAACAATGTCTCCCAGGTCGCGCTCGATAGCGCGATCGCGTCGCTCGATCTGAATGACGGCGCAGTGACCTGGTCGGAAGTGACGAACAAGTGGTCGAAGTATCCGGTAGCACCGCACCAGCATATTGGTGCCGATCTGTACGGGCTGGAATTCATGGTGAGTGCGCTGACGCGACTCTCCAGTTCGATCCTCATTGGGCAGGGCGCAGCACAGGCCCAGTTGCAGGACTATGCGCAGGATGTCATCGCGGAGCTGGAGGCAGCCATCGCGGCGGCCAACGCGACGCTCACCGCGCATGAAACGAATTACGACAATCCGCACGAGACGACCGCCGAGGAGATTGGCGCGTACACGACCGAGCAGACCACGGCGGCCATTGCCCTCGAAGCAACGAACCGCACGGCAGCCGATAACGCGATCCAGACGACACTCACGCAGCACGAGGACAACGACGATAACCCGCATGAGGTGACGGCACCGATGCTAGGTGGCTATTCGACGACCCAGAGTGATGCGGCGATGGCCACGATGAAGGCGGCAGTGACCGCGAGCATTGTGGCGAACGAAACGCTGATGTCTTCGCACTTCAGCAATTACGACAACCCTCACCAAACCACGACCACCTCGATCGGTACGTGGACAGCCAGTCAGATCACCAGCGCCATCACGGCGGCGGCGACGCCTGCGCAGGCATCGGTGACGTCGTACGAGACCAACCTGAAAGCGCACGAAGCGGACTACAGCAATCCACACGACGACACGGCCGCGGACGTCGGGACGTGGACGTACGACACGATCGAATCGACGATTGTCACGCCGTACGCATCGCACGCGAACAACATGAGCAACCCCCATGACGTGACTTATACGGAATTGGGTGCGTACGCCACAGCGACGATCAACAGCTCGATCTCGTCGGCCTACACAAACATCGTGAATCAGGTCACGGCGCTCAACAGTGAGCTAAGCGCGCATGAGACGAACTACAGCAATCCCCACCAGGACACGCTGGCCAACACCGGTGCCTCGGGGTACACCGCTGCCTATCTGCAGGCGCTGATCGTCGACACGCTCCACACCCCGACTTGATCGCGATATGAGAGAGATGAGATGACTCGCAACATTTATCGATATCCGCTGGATGTCACCGGCACGGCGCAGAGCAACTACGTGACGGGCGAGGAGCACGCCATTGGCGTTGCACCGAATCGAGCGATTGCGCCGACCTACGGCGCGTTCTTCGATGAGAGCGTACAGATCGTTGATCTCAACACGCTCGCCACACTCAATCGCAATCAGTTCCAGTTTCAGAATCTGCACACGGAAGCCACGTCGCTGACCGGGATGGCCGTCTGGGCGATTGTGGTCATCATCGATCCGAACGTGAGCCCGAACGTCAGCTTGACGTACCAGGCATTGGGCGGTGAGCACGGCATGCCATTGGCGGCCATTGCTAACCAGATCCAGACGCTTTCAACCGATGCGCGAACAGTTGCGTTTAGCAACATCACCGACAAACCCAGTACGTACACGCCGGTGCTGCACATGCACGCGATCGGTGACACGTACGACTGGGATTACGTCGTGACGGCGCTGGAGATGTGTCTGAATGCCGTGCAGTTGGCCGAGGCTTCGACCTACGACACGACGCTCGCCTACATCGATGCGCAAGTGGCGATGCGCAATGCCGACATCGCGACGTTTCTGCAGCAGTTGAATACGCACATTGCGAATTACAACAATCCGCACCAGACGACGCTAGCGCAGGTCGATGTGTTTGCGACGACCACGGTGCAAAGCCTGATCGCACAAGAGGCAGCGAGCCGACTGGCAGAAGACACGACGCTCACCAATGAGATCGTGGCCCATGCGACGGACTACAGCAATCCGCACAAGGACACCGCCGCAAACATCGGGGGTTACACGTCGGAAGAAGCCGATGCGAATCTCACAGCGATTTCCACTGCGCTCAATACCACGCTGACAGCAGACGCGGCAACGATGGCGGCACACGTCGCCAACGATGACAACCCGCACCAGGTGACAGCAGACCAGATTGACGGGATGAGCACGGCCGAGATTAACGCGGCAATCAGTGCAGCGATCACGCCGATCGCGACACAGCTCTCGACCGATGAGGCGTCCATGAACGCACACATCGCGAACACGGAAAACCCACACGAGTTGACCCTTGCTCAGATTGGTGCGTGGGACAGCGCTGACATTGCCACGGTCCAGAGCGAGATCAACGCGCACATCGCCAATACGAGTAACCCGCACCAGGACACCGCGGCGCTCGTGGGAACGCTGACGTCGACGCAGATCACAACGGCGATCGCCAACAACTATGTCACACCCGCTGAGAGCTCGTATCTGACGCCTCAGACAAGCAGCTTCAACGCACACGCTGCCAACACGAACAATCCGCACGGTGTCACACCCGCGCAATTGGGAGGCTGGACGTACGCGCAATGGCAGGCGGCGGTGGCGGCGCAAGTCGCGGCGCTGTCGTGGTAGTGGACACGCCGCTCTAGGCGCTAACGGGATTTTTAACCATGTCAGACATTTTGACTTTGCCGCTCGATGCAACGGGCGCGGCACCGACAAATCTGATCACGAACGAGAGTCAGAGCATCGGGACCGATCCGGTGCGGGCATTTGCACCGGACTACGGCGCCTATTACACGTCCAGTCTAAAGATCACGGACGGACTGACGGGTGCCGCGCTCACAGCGGATCAGTTCTTTCTGGCGGCGAGGATGGATCTCCCGACCACGAAGTACGGTGCGCCGCTCGGCACGAAAGTCGCCACCTTGGTGGTCATCACTGACGCCACCGTATCTGACACAGTGCTCGTAGAGTATCAGGCCCTTGGAGGCGGGTACGCCACGCCGCAAACAGCGCTCGCGAACGAGGTGGCCACCTACGAGCCCGCCACGCGGAGCACGGCGTGGCCGTCGGTGATCGATAAAGAGATTGACGCGCCGTCATCGGAAGACCTGCATGACGAGGGTCAGGAGGGGTTGATCACGTTTGAATACGTGGTCCACGCGATCGACCGGATTTCACAACTCGTGCTGATGGGCGATCCGGTGTCCCAAGGCAATGTGCAGACCTACGCCAACGATGCGGAGAATGCATCGGACGCGACGCTGGATGCGGGCATTGCAACGATGGATGCGCACATCGCGAATACCGACAATCCCCACGAGCTCACGCCCGCGCAACTGAGCGCGTGGACGAAGGCCCAGCAGGATGCCGCGATCCTCGTGGAGACGAACAATCGGGAGAGTGCGGACACGACCGTGACCGCGCAGCTGACCAGCCACACGACCAATTACAACAATCCCCACCAGACAACCCTTGTGCAGGTTGGGATGTATTCGGTTGCGCAGGCAAACGCGCAGATCTCCACCGCGCTGACGGCTTTGAACGCGACGGTGAGCAGCAACGCGACGGCGATCAATGCCCACATCAACAATCTCGACAATCCCCACAAAGACACAGTGGCGGACGTAGGGACACTGGCGGTGGCGGACATCCAGGCGGCAATCGCGGCCGCAGCTTCACCTGTGAATCAAAGCGTGGCGAGCGCAGCCAGCACGCTGGCAAGTCACGTTGCAAACGTGAGCAACCCCCACCAGGTGACGCCCGCGCAACTGGGGACGTGGACGGCGGCAGCGCTGCAGACGCTCACGAATACGCTCACGGCACACGTGGCCAATACCAGCAACCCGCACGAAACAACCCTTGCTGATATTGAGGCGATGAGTGAAGCGCAGTTCACGGCAGCGCTGGCTGCAGCGAACACCACCACGGCGGCACTCTACAACAGTAATGCAGCGGCCATTTCGGCACATATCGGGAACTACAATAATCCACACGACACGTCAGCAGAGACGATCGGTTGTGTAGGGTCGTGGTCCCCGCTGAGCACTGACTTGGCTAATGCACAGGCGCAGATCAACGCGTCTGGCTACCAGATCGTCGAGTGCGGTACGCAGTATTACGACATCAACTACTCGGGCTCGAACGCCACCAACTTCGGTACGTCGCTCTACATTGGCCAGGCTGTGGGCGTGTTTGCCCAGTCGGGTGGTGATAACGATGTAGTGGGGACCTGGACGAACCAGCCTTGCCCGGGTGGCGGGACCATCGCGGGACTGTATCGCTACGGTCCTTACCTCAGCATGTACGTGTATGAAGGTTCGCTGCATGGCGTGATCTTCCAGTCTTCATTGGGCGATTACGTGGAGTTCAGCAACGGGAGCTCGTACACCTTCATCTCGGGCTGGACCGTCTACTGCGTGCAGACCCAGGTGAGTCAGCTCAGTGCCTGTACGAGCTACGCCTGGCGGCTCATCGGTTCGCCCACAGAAGCACAACCGCCGTACGGTTACATCAACGGTGCGGCGCCTCCTCCACCCCCGGCCACAGATGGTGGTGGTGGCGATGGCGGTGGTGACACCGGTGACACTGGCGACACTGGTGACGATGGCGATGATGGTGACGATGGTGACGGCGATGGTGACGGCGATGGTGATGGCGATGGTGGTGATGGCGGTTAAAGCGTCCTGCCTGCGTATCTGAACCAGCGCATTCATGCGGCCCGTGCGGGAGCAATCCTGCACGGGCTGTATGCCCCCTTTTTCTTATGAGGCAGACCACCATAACCCGACCCGAAAGTCGAAGGACCACCCGCTATGCCGGCCCCATGCACCCCGCTCAACAAGTCCGCGCAAGATCTGCTGCGCGATCGAATTTTCCACTCCAATGGCTTCCTTGTGCCAAAAACCGGGATGCTGTACGGGGTGCCCAAGGCCGTGACGCCACTCCCTGCGGATGTCTACGAGCGCGATACGGTGATCCGTGTCAGCGTGGATCCGACGGTGCCGTTCCAGCGGTATCGGGGCGAGAAATGCTTCCTCTATAAGCGTACCGATCTCTCAACCCTGACTGCAGTCTCCAGCACACCCACACCGATTGCGGTGGCCAGTTATCCCACCACCACGTATGCCTTGCTGGTGCAGATCAATGCGTACTACGGTCTGCAGCTGACCGAGGATGATGTACAGGACATCACGTACGCGTCGTCTCTCTCACCGATCATGGCAGCAACCACAACGTCCCTGAACTATACGGGCAACCTCACCCTGAACCTGACAGGCACGTCGAGCGTGAGCAGTGACGGTGTTTCCGCCTCCGATGGGGTGACGGCATAGAAGCCAGAGAGACCGACCGGGTCTCTCTGGCCTTATGTCCGTTACTTGGTAATGGTCGTGCTCACAATGCCTGCGTGTGTGAACTGCGACCCGGTGCTCGCGGCCGTGGTTCCTTTGCCCGCAGGATTGGGGACCTGGTAATGCTGACCCGCGACTTCCATGGGAACGCTCGCCGGTGCACCCAGCTGCGCTTTTGCGTGCGCCTCCGCATGGGTCAGATAACCAAGCCCTTCAGGCATGTAGACCGAACGGGCACCCATCGCTTGCGTTTGCGCGGTCGCAAGGGGGTAGGGGTCGGTTACTCCCGCCGGGCGGGCACCCGATGCCACCACGCCGGTTGGCGCAACCGCGGAGTAGAGGTTACGCGTGAGGAACATGGTGTCGTAGAGCGAGCGCACCAAGGTTTCCTCTTCTTCATTGCGCGCGCCGGTCTGCGTGACAATCCACTGCAGTGCTTCGAAGGGGAATGGCGGGAACTCGATTTCACTGGAACGCAGGGGCGAGACGAACTGCTTTACTTCCAGATCGATCTTGACCCACGGGTGATAGCTGCCATCCGGCTTCAGGAAGAAGTCACATTCCCAGACCAGCCCCTTCCCCATGCCGGTCGGAACATCCTTGTCGGCGATCGGATAGCTGTAACGGTCCTTGATCATGCCGCGGTCCGACAGCACGCGAAACAGGTCGAAGTTCGCCTCGGTCGCAGCGATCGGACACTCGTCGTTCGCACCATCCGGGTGGCGGACCTTGGTGGTCATGACGTAATCGGGCTTACCCGCCTTCTTGCCTCGCAACTCCACCGTCTTACGGATACGGATACCGCCCTGACCACCATTCTGCTCGGACTTCGGGATTTTCAACTCCCACTGCTCCTGATGCTCCACTACGGCGTTATAGCCCGGCGGCACATCGACCGGCTCGGCGAGCCGTGCATAGAGGACGTATTCCTTCTCGTCGAACTTCTTGCCATGCGCCGCTTCTTCCAGCGCCAGTTTGAGCAGTGACTGCATTGCCGCTTCCTTTTATCCCGTTTTCAGATCGAGCCAGAGTTCGACGATCTGTTTAGCTGTGTCGAGCATGCCGCTCAGTGCTTGTCCCGAAGAGAGCACCCCCATGTGAACCGCCGTGGCCAAGACCAGGCCGATCATCACGGCAAAGAGGAAGAAGACGAACGCACCACCTAACCAGTAGATCTGGCGTTGCAGCGACTTCGTCTTTTCCTTGAGGACCTTCGGGTCGTACTCGTTCGGGGTGGTCAGATCCTTGGTCGCCTTGCTGTACCGCGCAAGGATGGCGACCTGTTGTTCAGGGTCGAGTGACTTGATGGCGTCCTTCAGGTCACGACCAGTGGAACGCGCATCGAGGTTACGCAGATCCAGGCGCGGGACCGACAGCGCACGGTACGCCAGCACCACCTCGGTAAGCGGGGAAGGGCCGGCGATCTGCCGATCGAGGAGCGACTCGTCGTCGATCCCGCAGAGAATACTGTCGACCAGGTTGCTGGTTTCTTCGTCCATCATGAGCTTGTCTTCGTCCCCGGGGCGCTGGCTGCAGCGGGTGCGACAGCGGTGGCCGGTTGGTTTGCGGCGTTCGCTTTATCGACAATGGCTTTCTGTTGCGTCCACCAGCTACGCAGTTGCGCCTTGTCGATGTTGCAATTGCCGACGTTGACCGTCTGGGCCGAGTACGAGTGGTTCCAGGCGTCTTCCTTGCCTTCGGCCGTCATCGTGGTGTACGCCGTCTTGTCGGGTGGGGGTGCGACCGGACACGGGGTCGTCAGGGTCGACGGCAAATCCGGCATCCAGTTGTTGTATTTGGTCTGCAGCGTGGGCAGGCTCGCCGGACATGCCGTGAGCGAGAGTAAGGCGGCGATGCAAAGCGCTAAGCGCAAGATGTGCTTCATGGTGTTCCTCGTAAGGTTTTGTGTGGGTCCGGAAATGGGCTAGGGTGCCGCGCTCGTAGTGGACGTTGGTGGGCTGGTACTCATCGCAGGGGTGCTGGCAGGCGTCGTGCTCGCCGCGGTGCAGCCCGCTGTGCCCGCTGGCGTGTTGTTGCAATAGGTTTGCCATGCGGCGTCGATTTGTATCGTGCTAATCGCAGTTTCTTCAGCCTGCTGATCCTGCGTAGAGAGGACCTGTGTGGTTCCCTGCGGCTGGTAGTGTTTCTTCACCGCGATGATCTGTGTCTGGGTGCTCGCGTTCACCGCGACTTGCGTCGTATTCGCTGTCGCTTTCTGTGTGGTGTCGGCTGCAGCCACCTGGTCATTCACCTTGCCCGACTGCTGTAGCGTCTTGATCTGTGCAGTCAGGTTTTTGTTCGAGTTCGTGAGGTCGGTGATCTGCTGTGTGGCCTTCCCGGCCTGAGAGATCAGAGACTTGACTTGATGGGCTTCGTAAAGGCCGTACCCACCCAGGCCAAGAATGGCCGCGACGACAAGCGTCCCGATGATGAGGGTGGCATATTCCTTGATCGTGTCTAACATGCTTGTTCCTTGAATTGTTTCCAGACGGTGAGCGCGACGGCCAAAGCGTCGATCGAGTGCTCGTCCAGGTTGTCGAGGGGGATATCCCCGCTGTAACGCAAATCCGGCAAGAGCATCAGCTTTGCCTTGACGCCGTCCTTATCAGCATTGCCTGCTGCACCGACGGCGTTCTTCACCGTGGGTGGATCGAATACGTACAGCTTCTTCCACGCGTCATAACGCATCACTGCATTGCGGATACCGCACATCACCTCTGTGAGTGCAAGTCCGGCCTGCGGGAAACGTTTATTGATGAAGGGGGCTTCTGACCCGATGAGGAAGGGCTGTGTGAAGAGGAACGTGCCGAGCAGTTCTTCCTCGAGTGCGGCAATGCGATTGAGTCGATCACCAAACATCGTGCTGGTCCAGGACTCCCGGTAGTACCGGTCACCCTGCAAGGTGCGAGCATCGCTAGAGACGATCTGAAAATTCGAGAGATCGACCCAGATCGTGCCCACACCCAAGGTGTTACTACCTGGATCGATGCCGATGATCGCTGCGATGGACGACGCCCCGTGGGGCATCGCTATCATGGTCAGCTCGTCGAAGTCAGGTTGTACAGCGGTTCGGTCGAGCCGGTATTCAGGTCGATCGTCACGCCGTTGTTCAGATATTTCATCGGATAGAACGCATCGATGAAGGAGCAGATCTGCGCACAGATCACTTCGGTCATGTTGTACGAGCCCGACGAGCCAGTGACGGTCGTGACCTGATCGACACCCGAGACCAGACCGATCTCGGAGATGATGGCAAGTCGTGCGTCGCCATAGATGATCGTCGCGCAGTTGACCAGCTCCGTCGCATCCTGCGCACTGAACGTCAGCCCCACGACCGACGCGGTCGAGATGTAGTCGCCCGAAACGACGTTGACGGAGTCACTCGAGACAGCCGGTGGCGTCGGATTCAGGTTCGAGGTGGTCGCCGCGTACGGCGTCGTGGTGGTCACGCCCGCCGACACGGTATTCATCGTGATTTCGGCTTCGACGTCGGTGAAGTCCATACGCCGCAGGTAATAGCAGGCGTACTGGATGCCGCCGTACGTCTCCACCTGACGCAAAGCATATTGAGCCTGTTGCGTCGTGGTCAGATCGCTTGTGACCGGACGCATGATGAAGGGCAAATGCTTGAAGAGCGTCGAATCCGTTGCTTCGTGCTGCAGCTCATCCGGCGCCGGAATGTTGTCCGCGCCGACTGCCAGACCATGCGCGCCATTGCCGATGCAGTAGTAGCGCTGTGCCGGATAGATACCGGCCGCTGGCGCGACCCCCGAAAGCACATCGAACTTCTCGTTGAGCGTCGTGTCCGTCATCATCGTGAACGGCAGCTGCTGCAACAAGCAGGTCTGCAGATACGCGCCCCAGGCGGTCCGAGTAGTGGTTTCCATCTTGTATTCCAGTACGAGAGAAGTGTTGAGACGCGCGTCACCCTCATGGATGGGCATCCCATGACACAGGATTTAGAAGCGAAGGTTTTCTTACTGCGATGTGGGCGGCGTATAGACCAGACCACTCAGCGTGGAGACCGGAAACACGTCGGTGATCTGCGCAATGGGCGTGTTGGCGGTGTTGTAGTTGGGGGAATAGACATCCACCAACGATTCAATCTGCTGCTCGGGCGTGAGCGCGAGCCACAGGTCCAGCCCCAGAACCGGGCGCAGCCCCCGGCTATTCGTCGGCAGGGGCGTGGCGGGACGCACTCCGATGCTCGCGATCGGCGCAATGCTGGTGACAAACGTGGGATGTTTGACGGGCCAGACTGTGTTCGCCACCGGGTGGTGAATCGTCGTGACGGCGGACGCACCAAGCATCTCGTTTGTCGCGGAGTTGATGTCGTAGCTAAGCTCGACTGAGCCGGTCACCGTCTCACCAATCACATCCGCGGTCGTGTTGCCGTCGTAAATGACCGCCCCGGCTTCCGTATCCACATCCCCCACGCGCACCATCGGCCAGTCGATGTCTTCGATGGTCGAGGTATTGATCGAACTCAGGTATTGCACGGAGTAGCTGGAGAGCTTCTCCATGATCCCGAGCATCGCCGCCTGGATGTTGGCAAGGGTCGTCGCGGAGTCGAGCGTCAGACCCGTTGCCGCTTCGATGAAGCTCTTGTAGAGCGACTCGTAATCGGCCGCCCCGAATGTCGACACGTCGATGTTGCGTGAATCGAACCACTCAGCGTACGTCTGGCCCGCACTGTCGCCCATCTGAATCCCGCAATCAGCGTAGATGCGCTCCACCATCCCGTAGACCATCCCACGGCGAACGTAGTGCTCCTGGAGGGCAACATAGCCGCGCTGATTGTTGGCCGCTGTCCAGATCTGGCTTGCTGCCGCATAGAACGACGTCACCGAAATCATCGGCACGATCGCGGGCGTCCAGCTCAAGACGTCCTCAGCCATATCTTGTGTCACGAGACTCGTGTCGACCACGGACATCAGGTCGGACACACTGGGGGTCGGTATGCGCTGCACGCGCTTGGCGGTTACCAATGGCACCGGCTCGTCGGTCAGGTCGATCCCAAACGACTGGCAGTAGCAGTACCACATGAAGACGTAGCCGTCCTTCGCATTCATCGGGACGATGGCATCGCCCGTCACCGGGTTGTCCACGACGATATAGGCCGTGTAGAGGCCCTGGCTGCTGAACCAGAGCCAGTGATGCAGAAGGATGTCCTCGAGCTTGTAAGGCGTCGAGTCCGACTCATCGATCATCTGCGAGCTGAGCACCTTCGTCTGGAGCGAGTTCGATTTGCTGTTCTGCATCGCGAACTGGATATCTGACTCGACGAGGGTTTGAATGGTTGCGTTGTCGGTGGCTTCACCTGCCTCGTTGGTGAGCATCGTGTCGAGCGTCCACGTCGTATCCGGCACGAGGTTGTAGCCGAGATTGAGCGGGGTTGCCTCGAAGGTGATGGTCGGCACCAGTGAGGTCGTCGGCATTAACGACAGATCGTGCTTCATCAGGTACGCCGCAAGGGGCACATTGCGTGGCGTCAGGATCTGGGCGATCAGCGTCTGGAACGTCTCCTGACGCCCGCAGTTGCGCTCCAGGTAGTTGATGTTCCGGTAAAGCCACATCGACTGCGAAAGCGTGAGCTGCGGGATGTATTCATCCAGCCCTAGGTGCGAGGCGAGGTATTGCTGCACGTGATAGCTGTGTGCTTCAGCCGTCCCGCAGGCTTCAAGTCGGAACGTCATGATGGCCATGAACAGGCCGAGATACATGTTGGCCAACTGGATCGTCGGGTAAAGCGCGTCACTGATCGCGTACTGCGGATTGATCCAGCGCTGCTTGAACCCTGTCACCCAGTTTTGCAGCTTCGCAATGAGGCTGTATTCATTCTCGTCCACATAGGTGGATGGATAGCCGAGGATCGTGCCGTCATCGGCGTCGATCGCCGTCGTGATGTCCACGGGATAGATGATCCCGAGAATCAGCGATACCTGCGCCGGATACATCGCCACTAGCGCGAGGTATTCACGCGTGCCGTACACATAAGCCGCAGCCGTTGCTGTGTGAATCGTCAGGTTCGCCACCGTGAAGTCAATGACCTCCATGGTGTCGAGTGACGTGACCGTCATCATCGTGTCGGTGAAATGGTACTGCCCCGAGATGTTCATGTAGTACTTCCATGTCGTCGGGTCGGTTTCGTCCACGTAGGACGCTCCGTAGTAGTCCGTCACGTATTGATTGAGGCCATCCACACTCTCCTGCGACTTGATGGCCATTGTTGCAGCCAGGCTCTGGCAGTCACTGACATAGAGCGAATAAACGTTACTGGAATTGGTGGATGCCACGAGGTTGTCCCCAGGAATACAAAAGAGGTTTGCAATGACGTCAAATGCTTATAAAAGCGCCATTGAATTGGCGGGAAGCGGTAAGAAGTTTCCCGTCATGCAGATGGTTCGGCAGGACCCGGGGATGGCAGCAACTATTGCCAAGCTAGTGCCGTCGCAGCACCCCACGCAGTACGACAACGCGGGTAACCGTGAGGTCACGCAGCCCAATCTGTACAACTTCCGCAATACCGCTGAGCAGACCGCGCAGAACGTCAACGACGCTGAAACGGTCATGCAGTTGCTGCCGGACATGGAGCTGGCCCAACAGATTCTGGTGTCGAGCGTGGGCTCTCCCAAGGACATGATGTCGTTGGAGTTGACCTACACACCGCCAGAGGGGCTGATGGCCTCCGATGTCAGCTCGGCTTTAATCGAGCGATATCGGCAGCACTTTGAACAAGTCCATAAAATAAAGCCGCTCATCCCCAAGATGCTGCGCGATATGCTGTTCGCAACCGGCTCGTATGCGATCGCCGTCATCCCGGAAAACTCGGTCGACGAAGTGATCAACGGGCAGGTGCGGCTGTCGATGGAGTCCCTCGCGGATCATCTGTATCCGGACGGTACGGTGAAAACCGTGGGGCTGCTGGGACCGGTACAAACCGAACAGCCCACTGAGACACGGCGCGCCGTGGGTGTCTCGATGGAGTCCTTCACGGACTACCGTTACGACACCAACAAGGACGTTGGTCAGGTGCGTTTTGAGAGTTCGCTGAAGTCGCCGCTGCACACAAGTGACGTGTTCCTGACCGTCACGGACAATCCGACGGTGCTCAAGGTCCCGCAGATCAATGCGAAGATCCGCGAGCAACGCATCATGCAAGCGATTGGTTCGAGTGCGCTGGAGTCGATCGGTTTTGGCCAGCAGTCGCTGACCAAGATGAACGACCGGGAACTCACAGGTCTGCTCTATCGCAACAAGACCTATGGTTACCAGCCAGTGGCCACCGTCAAGACGCAGGAGCAGCTGTC
Source organism: Paraburkholderia sp. BCC1886 (assembly GCF_900996245.1). GTDB lineage: Bacteria > Pseudomonadota > Gammaproteobacteria > Burkholderiales > Burkholderiaceae > Paraburkholderia. The sequence goes on from NZ_CAAJGK010000011.1 coordinate 189,054, forward strand.
GCGCCGGATGATCGGCAACCCGATGGTGCTGCACATCCCGTCAGAAGCAGTTATCCCCGTGCATGTGCCGGGTAGCCCGAAGCATCAGATTGGCTTCTTCGTCTTGCTGGACGTGGATGGTCATCCGGTCGTGCGTCAGGAAATCACGGACAACTACCAGCAGATGGGGCAGCGCATGTCGACGAGCGGGAATTTCCCCTCGGCCATGCTCACGAAGGTCAAGAGCCAGATGCAGGGCTTTGACATCGGCAACAAGGACCACCTGGACTTCAGCTCGCGCGTCTACGGCGAGATGGTGGAGCAGGATCTGTTGGCGCGGCTGCGTAACGGGGTGTACGGACAGGGTGTGGAGTTGGCAAAACGCGAAGAGATCTACCGGATCATGTTCTCGCGGGCCTTGGCCAAGCAGCACACTCAGATGCTCTTCATTCCGGTCGAATTCATGACCTACTTTGCGTTGCGCTTTAGCAAGGACGGGATCGGCGAATCACTGCTCGATGAAATGAAGGTGCTGAACAGCCTGCGCACCATGCTGCTGTTTGCGAACGTGATGGCGGGGATCAAGAACTCGATCGGGCGCACGGAAGTGAAGCTCAAGTTCGACGAGGACGATCCCAACCCGGAGAAGACGGCCGAGATTGCGCAGGCTGAAATCATCCGCAGTCGCCAGAACTTCCTGCCGCTGGGGGTGAATTCACCAGCCGAGTCCGTGGACTTCATCACGCGTGCCGGGTTTGAGTTCACGTACGAAGGGCACCCAGGCATGCCTGATGTGTCGATTGACTTCGGCGAGAAGAACACGAACTACACACGACCGGATACCGATCTGGAAGATAACCTGCGCAAGCGGGCGATCATGAAGACGGGTATCCCCCCTGAGACGGTGGATGCGGCCTACCAGCCGGAGTTGGCGACGTCGGTGGTCACCAACAACATCCTCCTGTCCAAGCGCGTCATGCAGATCCAGGATGAGTTCCACCCGCAGCTGGCCACCCATATGCGGATCCACGCCATGAACTCCGAGCAGCTCATGACGGATATGAAGGAGATCTTGCGGCAGAACTTTGCCAAGATCCGCTTCTCGCGTGAGGACCATGCGACCGCGCGCAATGGTGCGGTCCCCAGTGCAGACACGAAAGTGCATGCGCCGGTGATCGAGGAAAAGCGCAAGACACCACAGATCAACGATGACCAGAAGGAGTTTCTGATCCAGCAAACGCTGATCGAATTCCTGATGAACATCGAGGTGTCGCTGCCGCGGCCGAACAGCTCGACGCTGGAAAACCAGGTCACAGCCTTGGAGACGTATATCAAGGCGCTCGACATGGGGTTGGAGGCATGGTTGTCCGAGACCTTCTTCACGACGGATACCGCCGGAGATATCGCCGAAAAGATCCAGCCGTTGAAGGAAACGGCCAAGTCATACTTCATCCGGCAGTGGATGTCGGAAAACGGCATGTTGAGCGAGCTTGCGCAGCTCACGACCACCGGCGAAGATGGCAAGCCGCTGATGGACGTGTTCAAGATCCAGGGCGAGCACATCGAACAGTTGAGCAAGACGTTCGGTGCGTTCTTCAAGGACATCATGCCACGCATCAATTCGACGAACGCTGAGTTCAAGAAGGTCGAGGACAAGAACACCACGCAGGGCGGTGGCGCTTCCTCGGGCGGTGGCGACGGAAACAGCGGCGGCGGTGGCGACGACATGTTCGGCGGTGGCGACCAAGGTGGTGAAGGCGGCGGTGGTGATGGCGGCCTCGGCGACATGCCAGACTTTGGTGGCACGGATGACACGTCCACAGGCGGTACGGGCGAAGAACCGGCGGCAGGCGGCGAAGGAGGCGGGAATGAAGGTGCCAATTCGGGTTCGGAAGGGAACGACAACTCGACGAGTGAAAACACCAGCAAGCCCGACAACAACGCCGAAGGCAGCAACGACAGCAATGATGGTGGTGGCGAAGGGAACAACGACGCCAACAACGAAGAGCAGTCGCTGAACGCAGGGACGGATGACGAAGACGAGAAGGATAAGGACAAGGACGAGAAGGACAAGGACGACAAGTCCAAGTCCGACAAGGCCTCGCCGAGTCTCTAAGCGTCTCTGAAACCAAAAAAAAGTGACGGCATACGGCCCACACCCGAAAGGGTGTGGGCTTTATGACGATTGCTTGGCTTACGCGGCGACGTCTTCGAACTCCACGTCGGTCACATCGTCGGGCAGCGGGGCATTGGCTTCGATGATCTCTTCCACCACGGCCGGGTCGGTGCCATAGACAACGCTGGCGATGCCCAGCGTGTCCGGATGGTCCACCGCGAAGGCCACGACCTCTTCGGGCGTGGCGATCTGCTTCACAGCGATCGGTGTGTCGAAGAGCGCCGGGCGTTCGGTGCGAACGAGATCCAGCAGACTCGGGATCTGGCTCACGTTGGCTTCGGTGTCACCTTGGGGCGACTCCACCGTGATGTCGGTAAAGCCAGCTTCCGTCAGGGCGTTCTGCACGACGCCGTAGACGAGGGCGCTGGTCTCGACGTCGCCGCCTTGGACCAGTACTTCGAGCGGTGCGTGTTGATTCGACATGTTGCGTTTCCTTGTGGTGATGACAGCTAGGTTGATAAGAAAGACAGGGGCGTCCTTCTGTTGATAAAGGCGTGCAGTAGGAATTACCTACCGTCCATCAGGCATCAGTGAGCTGGACATACTCCATCCACTTCTCACCTGAGGGCAGGCTTCGGAAGAATCTGGCAGATTCACGTTCATGCGGTTCGAGTTCGATGTGTCCCCCGCGCAAGATCGCACCAAAGAGGTAGAAGACGTCGCCCTGTACGGGTGCGCCGTGAGACTCTTCGATGCCGGCGAAGGTCTCGGTCGATGCCAGCACTTCGTCGTAGAAGAGGGTCGCGAGCCGTCCGCGCTCGGCTTGGATGTGGGTGTGTCGAATACCCGATTGCACGAGTTTCGTGGTTTCTTCAACGTCGTCTGGCAATGTCACGCCTTTGATGATGTCCAGATCGAGCATCAAATTACTAACGTCTTGCTGGAAGTCACTGCATGAATAAGTCATTGGGCCTCCTTCTGGGCATAAAGCGGAGAGCCGAAGCTCCCCGCATCCTGATTACTTCAACAGGCGGATCACGAACAGCTCGTCGCCCAGGAAGCCCACGTCGGCTTCGAGGATCTTGCCATCCAGCGTCTGGATCAACACACGGTCAACCGTCGCACTGAACGACTGCGCTTCTTCCACAGCATCCTTGATCACCTGATAGAGCACAGGCGTCTGGCTCTTCAACAGCACGGCCGGGATATCCTTCGCGAATTCGATGGACAACTGATGCGACAGGCAGTTGAGATACGTGAAGCTCACGTTCGAGACCAGGAACGTCAACTTTGGCTTCTTGCCCTCGATTTCCGCTTCGCCCAGGATCAATTCCGTCAGGGCGTTGTGCGTGTCTTCGCTTACTGTTTCGAAGATGCCGCGAATCAGCGTGCGCTGGTTCTGCACGAACGCCTTGAAGATCAACTCGCCCATCGAGTCGTTCAGATACGCGAGCAGATCTTCGATGTCGTGCGTGAAGGAATCGATGGACACTTCGGTGACGCTCATGTTCAGCGCGAGGACGCGGTTGACCATGTCCGTTGCACGCTTGTTCGCGCGATACCACAGCGCCGGCGAGACGTCGCCGAATGCATTGTTCAGCGCTTCCTTCAGTTCCAGGAATGTCTCTGCGTCGCGGAAGTTGTCCACGAAGGCCGATTCGTCCTCCAGACCCACTGCCGCTTCGGTTACCTGAGCGTAGAGGCGGAAGATTTCCGGCTTGACACCGTTCTCGGTCGAGTTGGCCCACTCGACTGCGCCCTTGAGCCAGCAACCCGCGACCGAGACATCCGCGTACCAGGCTTCACGTACACGCGTGGTGAGCTTGGCCGGGAGTTCTTCCGTGCGTTGCACGCGCTCCTGCTCGATTTCGACGACACCGCGGTTCAGATTTTTCATGATCTGATCGGTGTTGGTGAGATCGAGTGATGGGGCCATCGGTCCGAAGGCGCTGCTTGTTTTGTGACGATCGTAATCCATGATGTCCTTGCGTTGCGTGACGAACGCGTTGACCTGCCCCGAGGCCAACCGTTGATAGAAAAGCTGGTGCGTCACCGGGTTGTAAGACGGGTGGTATGGCTGGTGTTCCGATGGCGTCCACTTCAACTTAGTCGTCTGTGCGTCTTCCAGCGGCCCATCAGTGGGTTCAGCGATTGCGTTCACGGGTGTTCTCTCCTGGACTGCGTGTTGGACCGGCGAAGGGGCCTCCTGTGCTGCGGCGTAGCGGGGGGTAACCATGTTCGGCAGTTCGGCCGAGGAATAGCGATCCCCCATCGTGCGACCCTGTGGGTTCGCGGGCACTTGCTGCTGACCATTCGTGAATGGCGAATTCGCACCACCAGCGGCGTAACCCATGCGTTGCTGCTGCTGCTGGCCGCCGCCGAAGCGGGGATCACCCCCGGGATGACGCTGTTGATAGCCGTTATAGCCACCTCCACCGCCATTGCCGGCGTAACCACCCCGCTGTTGGTTGCTGTACTGCTGCTGAGGCGGATACTGGAGATAGCCGTTTTGCTGACGGAAGCGCTCGATGCGCCCAGACAGATTCTCGAAGCCGTAGATCAGGTTGTCGATCGGTTGGGATGAGTTCGGATTGATGTAGCGGCGCAGGCCCCGATAGAGCTTGAGCATGGTGGCCACCAGCATCTCGATGACTTCCGGCACCGCACCCTCGATCACGTTTTCCATCTGGCGATGCGGCTGTTCGCACACCGTCATCACGGAAAAGTCGATGATCGCCTGAACCAGATTCGTGAACTCAGGGTTGTTGAACTGGTTTTGCGCCATCAGGTTGAAGAAGAACTTACGGAGCGGGTTCGACTCGGCGGTGCGCTGAATCTCGTCTGCTGCGAGGCCCGCCACTAGCGGGACGTAGTTCCCCATCCAGTTCTCGATGGTCAGCTGCCCGACCATCGGCGGATTCTGCGGACCGAGATTCAGATACGGCCATTGCAGCTGATCGGCGCTGACGGGCAGGTTGTCCGTATTGTTGTACATCGCTTCATTCCTTGTTTGTTTGTCGGGCGCTGATGCGGCGCCCGATTATTAATGACTAATGCTTGGTCTTTTACCGCTTGCGTCGCGTATCTTCACTGTATCGATCGAGCATCGGCGCGAGGCGTGGGTCGCGTAGCACCAGGCCGGAGTGATCGAGCTTCAGGCGCTGGTTGATCCGGGAGCCGCCGGTCGGAGCGGACTTCGGCAGATTGCTGTAGCCACCCACTTCCGCGAACGAGACATGCAGGAACTGCGTCGGGTCGTTCAGGTTCGCGCGCTCTTTCAGGTTGCCCTGACGTGAGCTGCTGGACTGCGGCACGAGTACGTTCGTGATCTTCAGCGCCTTGTTGTCGCCCGAGCTGGCAATTGTGGTCACCTCGTTGTGCTGCTTGGTGATACGGAAGATCAAGCCCGTGCTGATGGTCTTGTTCATCCGGTCCACGATGTCCTTCTCGGTCAGTTCCTTTTTGGAGGCTGCCTTGAGCTTGAAATACAGCTTGAAGATTTCGGTGGTGATGTCCTTCAGCACGAAGTAGAGGATGGACAACTCTTTGTCGTACATGCTGTTGACCTTGTCCGCCGCCACGAACAGCCAGTCGGTGATCTTCTCGATGATGATCCCGAAGAACTGATACAAGTCCGTGGCCGGGATGCCGATCTCGATGAACTTCTTGAGCACGAGGCTATCGATGTATTCGTCAAGCGATCGGATGTGATCTTCCACATCGTCCGCAAGACGCCCTTCCGGCAGGTTCCCTGAGAAGAGCACGTGACCCATCAGGATGATCCAGGTACGCGTGTTGTCCATGTACTGCGGCAACGTGTTGTTCACGTACTCCGGTTTCACGCGTGTCGGGAAATGGTCGACGACATAGAAGAGACCGGCGATCATATTTCTTACCATCGTGCGCTCGTAGTCGACTCGCTTCACAGCGATTCGCAACGTCGAGGGCTCGTACAAACCACGGCCGAATCCCTTCGGCTTCACCTGTGTGCTGCTGCAGACGACCCATTGATCGGACGGGTACGTGTCTTCGTTGATTTCCTTGCCGCCCAGGATAGGGGTGCACTGGGCAAACATCTCGAAGGTTTTCATCAGCCCGTACTTACAGAACAGGTAATGCACCATGGTCGAATGCGCGCGCACCGTCGGCTTGATCTTCCGCATCTTGGCCGACTTGTGATAAATCATGGCCCACGCAACGTTCGCCTGTTCCCGATGACCGTTCACATTGAAGTTCTGCGTGACCCGCTCGAACGTCAGCACGTCGCGTAACAACCGTACGAACACGGTATCGGTGCCCACGCTAATCACACGGTCGGAGAGGACCGGCGAAATAAAGAAGCGCGAACCACTAATCGTGATCGAGCCTGCCTCCGATACGAAGGGCAGGTACATGTACCGCACAATCTCCTTGCCCTTGAAGTTGAAGAAATACTTCACCATGTAGAGGTAGGACACAGCGACATCGAACATGCGCTTGTTATTCCCCTTCTTGCGAGATGCCTCGTTGAGTTCCTCCATCGGCGTGCATCGTCGCCAGCCGGCATAGGTCAGTCCTTCCGGAAAGCCACGCGCTGCCGAACGAAACACCGAATCGATGTAGTTCAGCACTTCCGCTTCTTGAAGATGAGTGACAGCGAGACCATTTGCAATCAATGGGTTTAACTGCGCGCAATTGACATCGATGAGCCGCTCGATTTCGTGATCCACAGTTGCTACTTCCTTAGATGTTGTTCAGGTCTTTGTTTCATTTTTTGTTTGCGCTACTGGAGTTCATCTGAGCCGTCTTGTACGCGAGGTACGCCACGCCCAGTGCGCCCAGAATGGCCGGCAACTGTTTCAGCCATTCCGAGGTCTCCTTTGCTTCTTTCTTACGTTCCTGGGTGGCCTTCGCATCGAGCATGAGGCGCTCGTAGTGGGCTTTCATGCGGTCGAGTTCCATCTTTGCCCGAAAGGCTTCCTCCGCGAAGGCGGCTTGGGCACGCTCTAGCGCCTGCTGGATCCGCGTTTTCTCGACTTCCCACTCATGCTGTTCGCGCATCTGCGCCTGCTTAGCTTCAGCAAGTTCGCCCTTTGCTTTCAGGAGCGATTCTTCTTTGGCGAGGAGTTCCTGCTTGCGCTTTGTCTCTCCATCGCCACAGTGTTCCGCCTCTACGTAAGTTTTGTACAACTCCAGGATGTCGTCGGCCTCTTCCAAGGTGTAGCGATGCCAACCCACAGTCGAGGGCAGTCGCGTGTTTTCAAAGGGTTTGTTCCGGATTACCCAGACGCCATCCTCACGGGTGGCATCCGGAGTCGCAGAGATGCGATAGATGCTCCCGTTACGGTTGATAAAGCGGTCCCCGAACCGGCCCGCGTTATCAACGATCTTGATGGCCTCGTTGAAGGCTTCCCGCTCACCTCGCGCGACACTCTGGTCGAGTAAGGCCAGTGCGCGCCCCATTTCACTGAAAGGGTGCGGCCCAGCCTCGATACCGCGGAAGGTTGAGACGACGATATCGTGGTGATGGTCATAAATCTCGAACTTATGCTGGCGTAACTCCTCGTGGGTAATGGTCTCCTCTGTGCGAAACAGCATGTGCTGCTCAAGAGGGCCGAGCTGATGTTGGGTAACAATTTCCCGTAGGTCCCGAATCTGCTTCGATTCGTTTTCCCGTACCATCTTGATCCAGTTGATAAACGCCTGATGCATGGATCGGTGCACACGCCAGTCCGTGCGGATGACGAACGCCGAGCGCATCGGATCAGGGATCGAAGGAAATTCCCACTGCAACCCGTTACGTTCTATGACAGTAACGACGCATGGCAGGAAGTTGAAGTACCGGGTTCGGACCTCGAGAAGATCGTCGCGCTGGTTGGCACTCAGGTGTGCGAGGCCGAGCTGCGTGATCTCTACCCGCCCGTAATGAGCATCGGGTAGGAAGTGGTCCATCACGTTCATACGTACCGTCCATTTTCATTGCGAGCGAAATGGATCGCTTGAAAATCATGACTTTACCGAGTCAACTAATCGTCAAACCGCATCGCCTCCAAAGTTTCATCGTCAGGGATCGATCCCTTTTTACTGCTCATTACGATGATATATGTCTCAAACTGGATTGACGGTTTGTCAAGAGGCGATAAATAAAACAGATGGCATAAAAGCCCACTTGAGATACCCCGGAGGGCATCCCAAGCAGGCTTTCATCCCAGGGTACAACTCTCTCCCCACTGTCAACGCTTGGCAGAGACAGGTTTTCACCCGCTCTGCTATCGCGTCGAACCCGTCGATTAAACGGTGTGGAAGTCGACCGGCACCTTGTTGTAGGCGATGTTGCTGATGCCCGTCACGTTGATCACGCCCAGCACCGGCAGGTTCGTCACGTGCAGGTACGACGGCTGCACGGTCAGTTCCTTCGATTGCGCGCCGTTACGGATCATCGGCAGCACGACGGTCATTTCCGGCTTCCACGCCATGTTGCCGAAGTGCAGCGGATTGGGCACACCAGCGCGTTCGGCCGAGAAGTCACCGAACGACAGGACGATCTTGCCGCTCATGCGCTTGTTCAGCGTCGAGACGATCTTCACGTCGAACTGACCACCCAGCGTGCGCAGGTCGCCCGTCACCATCAGGTAACGTGCGATGTACGGATCGGTACCGATGATGACCGTCGGAACCGGAGCCACGCCACCAGCCAGTGCGTCAGCACCTGCCTTGTAGCCCGACTGCACGTACAGCGTGTACGAGATGTCGCGCAGCGCGTTCACCAGGGTAGCCTGGATGTCCGCAGCACGTTGATGCGCCGACAGCGAGTCGGTTTGCGTATCGACGGCCAGATCCTTCTCGATGTAGGCCGGCTGGATCACGAAGCGCGACACACCCATGATCTGCGGCGTGTCTTGCGGATCGTTCGGTGCGGCCAGCGTGTTCAGCGCGCTGGTCGTTTCCGCCAACAGGTCTTGCACGCGCAGCAGCTCGTCGACCGCGCTGTTCGACGTACGGATACGCGTCGTCGTGATCAGGGCTGCCAGATCGCTCGAGTCGTTTGCATCACCAACTGCCATCGGACGCGGGATCGTGATCGGAGCCAACAGCGGCACCGTGTAGATCTGGTTGTAGTAGTTGGTGTTCAACAGCTGACCGCGTTGACGGCGGTTGGTGTTCGTGCGACGTGCATCGAGGTCGTAGCCGATCACGACAGCGCCGTCGAAGAGGGCAGCCAGCGTTGCAGCGGTACCCGAGCTCGTGTCCAGCGCGCTGTCCGAGCTGTTCTTCAGCGACGTCAGCGAGACGCTCGAAGCGTTGATTTCGGTGTTACCCAATTCGAGGTTCACCGAACCGAACATCGACAGACCGATGCGCGCTTCGTAACCACCCGTGACGATCGGCGCCAAGATTGCCGAAGCCGCACCGTCGGCCTGCAGGGTGTTCGGACCAACCAGCAGCGTGTCGGTCTTGTACTGCAGGTTCATCTGACGGTAGACGTCTTGAACTGCGTAGTTGAACGTCGCCAGCGGCAGGTTCTTCGTGTTGAACTTCACGACTTCGGTCGTCGTCACGTCGTTGACCGTCTGCGTGAACTGCACGTACACAGCCGCCAACGCGAGTTGCGTGTCGATTGCATCGGTGATGTCCAGCAAGCCGGTTTCCAGCAACGCTTCCGTTTGCGAGATCGCGAGCAGCGAGAACTTCGCGCCGACCTTCAACGGTGCGGTCGTGACCGACGTGTCGTCCGACAGCAATTCAGCGTACGGCTCGACAGCCGACGAGGACACGAAGTACTTCGCGCTTTCGTCACGCACGACCGGGATGATCTTCGTCTGGTCGTTGCGCAGGATCGTCGGATCGATCACGGCTTGCACGATGTTGCGACGGTCGAAGTTCTTCGTCGGGTCGCCCGAGATCGGACGCTTCGGTTCGTTGTACGCTTCGATCAGGCGGATCGACACCGTGTAACCCACTTGGTCCGGTGTGACCACGACTGTCGGATAGAACGCTTCGCCGAATTCATCCTGGCGTGCGGCGTTCAGGTTGTACGCGACGGAATACACCACCGCGTTCTTGTTTTCCTTCTCGTCGTACGCTTCCAGCGCGGGCTTGACGCGCTCGAACATACGGTCTGCGCCGGTTTGCGGCGTGATGAACTGCATGCCTTCAACCGAGACACGGTCGTGCTTGACCGGTGCCTTCAGGTAGCCGGGAATGTCGCCCGTGATGGCGGCCATCGCGGTGGCCGCTGCCAATTGCGCGTCGGTGTACACCGGGTCGAACTTCGCACCGTGTGCGCCGTCGTGTTGACCTTCGACAGCGATGTGACGAGGTGCATGTTCCTTCACGATGCTGGCCAGTGCGCTGTGCAAATTCACAACGGACGAATCCAGATCTTGCTGCAGCATCGGGTCGATCGACTCGAGCGACCATGCGGCGCGCGATACCGAATCGGACACGAACGTGCCGCCTGCGTTGCGGCTCGTTTCTTCGCGCAGGGAGGCTACGACCTTATCCAGGATCGTCGCCGGCTGAGCCCCGATACGGCTTTTGTTTTGGAACAGGGAAGGGGTGGTCATGAGCAATCCTAACCTTAACAGTGGAAAAAGAGAGTTACTGGCGGGACCAGTGAGGCTCAAACTGTCAGCTGTTTGGCAGACAACAATCCGAGATAACGCTTAAACAGAGGCGTCGACGACACCTCGTGGCATGCGCTGTACGCATACAATACCTTTAGGATTGCTACGGTTAAGGCCGTGCGATACCCATCGGCACCGGCTTCTTCAGTGAAGAAACCAGGGTTCACCACGACGCCTACTGCTTCACGCGTGATGTCATAGATATAAAAGGGTTCTTTGTGGTGCGGGAGGCGCGACTCCGGTGAGAACAGCCGCGCGCGCAACTCTTCGTCGAAGGTAGGATTTTCCAGCAGCGGGAGAATAGTTTGCGAGAGGAACGTTTTGTTCTGACCTTGCGCGCTGTTCAACCACGCATCCAACAGATAGAGGCTCCACGTTCCGTGGGGTTCTCCCACCATTCGCCCCATCAACACCTGCGCGCTTAAAAAGCAGAGCAGGTCATTGGTGCTGGATACCGGGCGCAATTGCTCAAAGTCGAGACAGGCGGACAAAGGAAGCTTGTGGCGAGCGAGTGTCTCATGCACCCAATAAGGGATGAGCATCACCTGCTTGAGTGGACGGGCAGCGGACACGAATCTTTGCTCCAGCAATAAGGGAAGGAAGTAATAAAAAGAAAACGACGTTTTCTTCTATGTCCCGAGAAATCAAATTCTTCACACTATTTATCAAGATGAACCACAAACTGCTGCTGGTGAAGTGCATTACGCTCCTGTTCCGTGAGAGCCAGCTGCCGGGGGGTCATGAGAATTCCGCCACCTTGGTGCGCAACGTCATTGCGAATATCAAGGAAGCTCAGATCTCTATCGGTCTGGATCACGAACGCGAAGTCACCATCGCACTCAAGAAAATGGCGATCACCATGTGTGAGACGCCCCCTGATCACGAACACGATGTGGACGAAGCGCTGCAGCAACTGAAAGTTGCGTGCGGCGAGGATGAAACGCTTTTTGATTCGTTTCGCGAAGGGATCGAAAAGGAACTGACTGAAAACCGCACGAAGAAGATGGCGCTGAATCTGCGCCGCTCTTTGAACGAGTATTTCCGCGAGGAGAAGATCCAGGAGATCATCTTCAACGCGTCGAACAAGCTGCGCTTTAACCGCGGGCAGGTCATGAACATGAAACAGTTCGTGGCTGAAACCGTGGCGCTTCTCGAGCCGTATCAGGTCGACAGCGAAACGAAGGATCCGGCGATTGTCGCTTCGGTCAATCTCGCCATGGCCGAAGAGGTCAAAACGATCTTCAAGAATGTGCAGAAGGCCGAGCAGGGCGGGGGGATTCTGCGCACGGGATGGCAAGGCGTGAACCGCATGTGGCGGGGTGGCTTTCGCCGAGGTCAAGAAGTGGTGATCGGCGCGCTGCAGCACAACTTCAAAACCGGCTTCTCGCTCGGGGCCTTTATCGGCGTGGCACTTTTCAACACGCCCGAGACAGCATTCCCGGAAATCCTCACACCGAAGAAGCCGCTGCTCTATCGGGTCTCCTTCGAAGACGACCTCGAGCTGAACTTCCAGTACATGTACGAAGTGCTCATGGCCTACGACGGGCGTGAGAACGAGATTGTCGTCAAGACGAAGGAAGACTTCGAGGCGATGACCGCCGAAGAGCTCGAAGGCTATATCGACAAGATCTCGGCGTACGTGATGGAGCGCATGCGCGTCAATGGCTTCGAAGTGATCATGGAGCGCGTGAATCCGTCGAACTGGACGTACATGCATCTGTGCAATCGGATGCTCGAACTCGAATCCGACGGCTACGAAGTGTTCATGTGCATGGCGGATTACCTACCCATGTTGCCGACCACGGGCTGTCTGCAAGGTCCGGCCGGCACGGACATGCAGGACATGTACCGTCGTATCCGTAACTTCATGTCGGCTTAAAGTAATTTGAAAAACTTGTCAAGGGATTCGAATTCCAGGCCCTCGTGTAGGAAACTACACAAGTAAAACTCTTTGAATTGACGGGAAACCCCTGAGAGCTCTTCCTACCAAACGCATGGAGCAATTCATGCGCGGCCAGCGTAATGACCTGGGTACGGTAACAAAGGAAGAGATTGGGCAATCCGCAGCGAAGCTTCTCTGTGAGAAGAACGTTCAACGACTATGGCGTGACTGCCAGTACCGAGCAAGCGCTTGGGAAGTGAAGAGCACCTGACCGGCCACTGCCGAAGGTGAAGATATAGTCTGCTCCATTGGGAAAGCCAATGGCGGGTGTCATCGCACACCGGCTCCGTCTAGCGAACGGAGTGGACAACAGGAAGAAGATCGCGTTCCCGACCCCGCACCAGCTCTCGACCGACGCCAAGCAGATGATCCGCGATGGCAAGAGCGACTTCGTCAAGGAGTTGCCGGGTAAGGGCTATTACAAGGGCTGCAAGCAGATTGATCAAGAGGTTGATCTGGAGACGTATATCCACATCGAGAAATCGAACAACGAATCGTTCCTGACGATCCAGCGGGGCAAGCATCGGCTTATCGGTCAGACCAACCCGAAGGATCTCTACTGCGTGCTGCCTTTCACGAAGTACGGTTTGGCGTTTGATGTGGATCGTGCCGACACCACGCGCAAGAAGGTGGGCGGCGGTCCGATCGGCAGCAACGAAGAAACCCCGTTCTGGGAAACGATGGAAGCGTAACGCGGCTCCGGGTCGCGAACTAATCTTGTGTAACAAACGCCCGCCAGTAACACCGGGTCTGCTCAGGAACCCTGGCTCCACGAGGGTGTCCTGAGCCGTTCCTTTATGCAGTCTCCTTACCCTCCACCCCGTCGGCGCAAAAAAAATGAATACCGCCCCTACTTTTGACGTCCCTGCTTACAACGAAACCGATAACGACGCCCTGAGCACGGAGCTGTCGCACTTCGTCCTGGATCACGCTGATCATGAGCACAGCGTTCAGCTAATCGGCGAGATCGACGAATACCACACCCATGTCCTGCGGGCAGAGTCCGAGCTTCACCAGCTCCTCGTGCCGGCACTGGAGTCGGATGGCCAGACGATCGCGCGGGAAAACTTCATCGATACGCTGGGCGAGTACTGGCAGAAATTCCTGGCTTTTCTCAAGCAGCTTTGGGAGAAGATCGTCCAGTTCTGCATGCTCCACTTCACGATCCTCGGCCGCCGCCAGCTGTACGTGAAGCGCATGATCAAGCAGGTCAAGTCGCTCAGTACGAACCCCGAGGTCTACCAGCGGCTCCAAAAACAGGGCGATTTCACGATCGACGAAACCGCGGCGAAGTACTTCTGCTTCGAAGGCCACTACTGTTCGAACTTTGGTGAGCTCCAGCACGCGCTCGCCAAGACGGGGGAAGTCGTCACGTTCCTGACGGGCGACTATCCGAAGCGGGTCATCGCCTGTGGTGCGAAGATTGAAAACGCGATCCGCAGCGCCACGGTCGAAAACGCCAACGAGACGATGCAACAGCTCAAGGGCGAGCTGACTCGTATCGGCTATCACCGGATCGATGCCGGGATGCTGGGTGATGTGAGGGTGCGCTCCGGTTATACGGAGAACGAGCAGGGCGAAGATGCGAAGCTGACCGGACGGCAGGTGGTCTTCACACAGGGCGACGCAAAAATCACGGGTGCCAGTTTCAAGCCCATGACGATCGAAGAGCTTGCCCGCATCTTCACGTCGATGGATCTGATGCTTGCCCAGATCGATACCTTCAAGGGCGGACTGTACAAGGAAGTCGTCCAGCACTCCAGCTCGATGATTTCGGCCACGGACAAGTTCGTGAACATCGTCACGTCCTATCTGAAGTCGAACAAGTCGGAAGATGGGCAGCCCGGCAACGCCACGACGTACCGCGAGATCATGGGCCTGAACCGTCAGTATTTGAGTTGGGTGAAGGTGCCCCTAACCGATCTCATCACCAATCTCACCGCTATCTGTCACGGCGTGAGCACGGGGATGGAAAAGAACATTCAGATGTACGCCCCCGAGCCCGCACAAAACCTCTTCACGGTCATCGGCATTGTCTGACGCCTTCAGAACAAAGGAATGAAAATGTCTCGTTCATTACTGGGCTTCGCCCTCTCTTCCATTGCGCTGGAGGAGGTCATCAATGGTCGTCAGGCCAGCACGCACTTCACCGATGATTCGGTTCTGGCCGGCTCAGGCGGTGCCTGTGTTTTTGTCTTCTCGCAGATGTGCAAGCTTCGGTGCGGCGTCTTCCTCCGTGAACACAAGGACGGTATCCAGCAGGCGCGGGAAAGCAACAATCCCGGTCTCGTGAAGGAAATCGGACAGGTGATCAAGACGCCTGCCGACACCTACCTGATGCTCTTCAGCAACGAGCTTCGCTCACGCCTGGATGCGGCCGAATTTGAAGCTGTCTATCAGCACGAGTGCGGACACATCTACCATCGCCACCTCGAGCAACGCCAGCAAGGTACGTACGACGAGTTCATTTCGCGCGAGCTGGAGGCGGATGCACATGCCGTCAAGACGGTGGACCCGGGCGTGATGATGTCGGGGCTGGAAAAGGCGCTCACATTCGGCACGGAGCAGCAGGTGTTGTGGTCCCAGGGCACGTCGAACTCTTTCATCCGCAAGCTCTTCGATAGTGACATTATCGACGCGCTCACGTTCAAGACCGTTTATGCGATGAACAAGGCGGCGCACATCCGTCGGTTCAAGACGCTTGAAGCCTTGAAGAAGCAAAAAAATAAGGAATAGCGCAGTGCGGGGATATCCCCCCGCGCCGCGATGTCATTCCTTATCGTCACTCTCTTCCTTCCTTTTTTCTGCCGGCTCTGCATGGTCGCCCGTTTCCGGGTTTTGCACGATGTAGTCCGGTCTGAAACCCAACGACTTTTGATACTGGAACCACCTTTCAAGTAGTAACGCTTTGAGGGACATGATCCGACTCCGGTGAGGTTCATCAACTTAGTGATATGTATCTTCAAAAAGTTGAGATATGTTTTCTGCACTCAGAAGGTTAATTGGCCTCATCGAGGTCAGCGAGCAAGGCGATCTCATCAAGGTCTCCGGTCTGCCTGGCGACTCGGTCGCGGCGACCATCAATGAAGTCTGGGGCACGAGCAAGATCGTCGCCAATATGTTCTCGAAGGTGTCAGCCTCCGACATCACGTTCAACAAGTGGTTTGCCCCGGACGTGGTCTATTGCTTCGCGCGTATTGTCGCCGAGAAGCGCAAGGGCCACAACATCCGCGCGCTGAAGAAGGTCATCACCGGCATCTACGAAAACACGTGGATGAAGCAGACCCTCATCAAGCACCCAGATATTCTGGACTTCAACCAGCTACACCAGCTGGAGTGGAGCCCGCTTGATCACCAGATGAACTTCTTCAAGTGGTTCAACGAAATGCTGCCGCGCTTTGGTCTGAAGGGCGCAATGTTGGGTGCGGGTCCTGGTACAGGAAAGACCTTTATGGGCATTGCATTGAGCCTGATGCTCCATGCCGATGTTGTCATCATCGTCTGCCCAAGCCGGGCGGTGAAGAAGGTTTGGGAAGACACGATTTCTACCCAGTTCAAGCGCATCCCCAAATACTGGCACTCGCAGATGGGGACGGCGCCGACTCCTGGCAAGCAGTACTACATCGTGCACTACGATTCGCCCGAATCGCTACAGCGCTTCATGGTGTTTGCCAAGACCCAGCACTGGCACCGGCCGGTGATCCTGCTTGATGAGTCGCACGGCATGAATGAGGAGATGGCGCTGCGTACGGACCTCTTCATCCAGCTCGTGGTCCAGACGCGCTGCCAGTATGTGCTGTGGGAGTCAGGGACGCCAGTGAAGGCATTGGGTGGGGAGATGGCGCCGCTCTTTCGCACCATTGATGCGATGTTTGATCCAGATGCCCAGGAGCGCTTCCGGGCGATCTACGGCAAGGCCAGTTCGCGCGCGAACGACATCCTCTCGCACCGTCTGGGGAAGGTCACCTACAAGGTCGACAGCAACCAGGTCGTGACGATTTCGACGCACCACCATCCAACACCGGTGGTGATTCCGAACGGCAACGACTATACGCTCCAGTCGATCAGGAACGAGATGCGGGCTTTCATTGCGGAGCGGGTCAAGCACTATTCGGGGAATATGCGGCAGTACGAGCGCATGTTCGAAGGAGCGTTGAGCCACTTCTACCGGTCGCTGGTGACTTCGCAACAGAAGGATGACTTCAAGCAGTACGAGAAGTACATCAAGATGATCAAGCGGGGCTATGACCCGAAGCTGCACAAGGCCGAAGCCGCGTGGTGCAACAAGTACGAGAAGCAGGTCATCATGCCGGGCCTGCCCAAGCCGTACCGGGAGGAATTCAAAGAGTCGAAGTCGGTGGTCAAGTATTACAAGTTGAAAGTGCAGGGCGAAGCCTTGGGCCAGATCTTGGGTCGCAAGCGGGCCCAATGCATCATGGACATGGTGCCGCACATGGGGCTTGAGAAGATCATCGACGATGGCTTGAAGAAGACCCTGATGTTCACGAGCTACGTCGGCGTGGTCGATGCGGCCGCCGACTACCTGAAGCAGCGCGGCTACAAGCCGCTTCGGGTCTACGGCGAAACGAATAACGAGCTGGCCAGCATGGTGACCGAGTTCGGCCGCGATGAAGATGCCAACCCGATGATCGCCACCTATCAGTCGCTTTCATCCGCTGTTCCGCTGGTCATGGCCAACACCATGGCCATGGCCAACTCCCCGTTCCGCTCCTTCGAATACGACCAAGCGGTCGCCCGCTGTAAGCGTCTGGGGCAGGACGAGGACGTGAACGTCTTCGACATGGTGCTCGACACCGGCCAAGAGCCCAACATCTCCAGCCGCACGATCGACATCATGAACTGGAGCCGGGAGCAGGTCGATGCCTTACTGGGCTTCGAGAACACGCCCCTGATCGCAGCAGAAAGCGCTGACGGAATCATCGCCCTCTTTGAGCACCACATCGCTCACGAGGACATCGTGGATCAGGAGTTCGACGAGGAGATGATGGCGCTTGAAGGGGTGCAGGACTACACCTATTCGATGCGTCGGGAGCCCGCTTGGGCGCAATGGGCGAGCCGGTAAGCTGGCCGTCAGCTACTTCTTGCCCTTGGCTAACACCAGGGTGGTGAACACTGCCGTGGCGATGGTGGTGCCCACCTTCAGCGCCGCCTTGCCCACCTCTGCCGCGACATTGCCGGCCGTCTCCGTGCAGTCAGGGCACAGCTCGTGATCGTAGACCGCGGTTCCCTTGGCAAAGTCGTGACATCCGGGTGTGCGACAGACATAGAGGGGCTCACTGCATTCGGGGCATTTCAGCTTGTCCCGACGCACGGTGTTTTCTTCCACGATCTCAGGCGTCACGGCCTGATTGCAGAATGGGCATTTTCCTTTTTGTTTCGTTGGCATGGTCGAACCCGCGAATGGATTTTGTTGTTTTGGACCGGTCTATTAGCGCCGGCGCCTCGGTCCGGAATATACACGAGAGACGCACCACCATAACGACAGTCTTGGCGCTTTCTTTAAGACGCCAAGTTACCACGCATAACTTTACGAATCGCCTTCGGACTCGGTTAATTCTTTGAGCGTTTCGTCTCATCCATTCAACGAAATCCCGGAACCCAAAAAAAATGAATATCTTGCGTATGGCGCTGGAAAGCAGCGACAAGCCCGTCGACGAAACGCTCGACATGAGCGTGCCCGAGGGCGACGATCAGTGGCTGGCGGCCAATGCGGCCGCAGTGGACGATGCGTTCGAAGCGAACGAAGACGTGGCGATCGCAGCGGAAGCCATTTTCGCCTATCACGACCAGTTGGCCGACATGGTTGCTGCCAAGAAGACCAACCCGGTCGTGACGGGTCTGATCCTGCACGGCGTGAACCGTGAACTGACGTCGCTGGGTCTGGAAGCGATCGCCTTGCCGGCACTGGAAAGCGAATCGGAACTGGACGCGCAGAAGCAGGCAGAGCTGGCGTTGGAAGGGATTGCCACGTCGCTGAAGACCTACTTCTTCCAGGACGTCGTGATCCACTTCAAGCACTGGAAGGACATCGTGCTGGATTCGTTCAAGGGTATCGGCTCGAAGGTGTCGAAGTACGAGCAGAAGACGGCCGAGAACAAGCGCGAATTCGAAGCGAAGCGCCACGAGTTGCGCGGCGGCACGGAAGTGAACCTGCACGGTCTGTGGTACTTCTTCACGACCCAGCAAGGTCAGCCGGGCAACTTCATGGGCGCACTGTCGAAAGACTTGGGCATGTCGACCTACGTGTTGACGAAGTACCCGGTGGCCGTGATCCAGGAAATGGAAAAGCTCGCACAGGCTGTGCGTTCGGGTAGCGCCAAGTCGCCGGCCAGCATGCAGCAGCTGGTGAAGAAGGTCGAAGCCCTGAAGTCGCCGACCGAACTGTTCGAGTCGTCGTTCCTCGGTGAAGGCAAGTTTTTCAACGTGACGGGCCTGCATAAGGGCGAGCACGCCGTCGGTGGTTCGCGTCTGGATCAGATGAGCCGCCACGGCGCTGTCACCATGAAGACTTCGGGTTCGCACAAGCTGGCCAAGGGCGCGATGTTCGCGATGCGTCAGGTGGGCAAGGGCGTGGGTATCGGCCCGCTGAATGTCAAGCAGATCGCCAACATCAGTTCGGTCTCGGCCTCGGAAGAAGTCAAGCTGTCCGAGCGCGATGTGGCCGACGTGTTCGATGCGGCGCAGACCTACTGTGACAACGTGAAGTTCTACCTGGGTCTGGACGACAAGTTCGCAAAGGCAACCGACAGCCTCGGTGCTGCGATGGCTGCGCTTGCGCAAACCGCCGGCGACAACCACGATCGGGACACCGCGATGCTGGGTGAACGAATCGAAGCGTATGGTCGCACCCTGACGCGCGCGTTCCAGAGCCCGGCCCTGCAGGAAGCGTCGCGCTCGCTGCGCGGTAGCAAGTACTGCAACTACTTCGGCCTTCGCGCCATCTTCAACGCGTAAATAACGCGTGGTCCATCCAGGGAGACAGGGGCTTCGGCTCCTGTCTCCTTTTTCATTTGTCTGGGAAAAGCAATGAACACACAAACCGTGTCGGCCGACAGGGAGCTGTTGGCGTTGGAGGGCGAGATTGGCACGCTGCTGGCGGTCCGGTCCCAGATGCTCGCGCAGGGCTTCACGACCCACTTGGCACTCGAAGCCGACCAGCATCTTGGCGGCAGCCAGTACGCAAGCCTCGCCTTCTCGGGCAAGACCCGAAGCGTGAAGCTCCAGATCGCCATCGAAGGGATCACCACCACGGTGTGGGACGGCATCAAGAAGATGTTCCGTAAGCTGAGCGAGCTGATCAAACGCTTCGTTGCCTGGTTCAAGGGCGATGGCAAGAAGTTCGATGCTGCGCACCTGCAAGGTGTGGATGCTGCGGCCAAAGCCGTGTCGGACAGGATCCTGCAGCTGGACCGCATCATCAAGTCGCCGGAGCTGCGCATGCGCTTCGAAGAGACGCTCAATAGCGAACTCTCGGGCACGATGCCGCAGTCGGTGCGTGCCATGCTCGATGCGAACTCGAAGTACAGCGAAGCCATGACGGCGCTCTCGGGCGCCTTCGATCAGGGCGACTATTTGCAGATCGTCGAGAAGGGTGTGGCAGAAGTGATTGCGTGGTTCAACAGTCACCAGTCCAAGGCCCAGACCATGGATGCGACTACCGAGACCAGTCACAACGATCTGGAAGGCTTCGCGAAATCCATCCAGTCGATGGGAGGGGCTGCTGAGACCGCTGAGAACCCGCTACCAGCCCGCGGCGCGGGTCAGTCACTGCAACTTACCAAGTCGCGGTACGAAGCGCTCAAAGAGGCCAAAACCTCAATCAGTAGCGGTCAGTATGCAGCCGTGCCGCGCGAGATCGGTGGCTTGCTCAAGGTGGTGCTGGAAGCCCAGGGTCGTATCAAGATCACGGCGGCCGCCAATGTGATGCGCACTGCGCAGAACACGCTCGCCGACATGCAGAAGCATCTGGACACGATCAACCAGTCAGCCGAACGGCTGGCCGGGGAAGCAGGCGATGGCAAACATCACGGCGCCCAGATTGCATTGACGCACGCCTACTCCGCGCACCTGCGTGAACTGATCAGCCAGTTCCACACGGTGCTCTCCGCCCACGACTTCCTCTACGAGGTCTGGATCGAGACGCAGAAGGAAAGCCTCAAGATCTGGACGCAGATCTTCAAGATCTACGACAGCGTCGTGCCCGATGAAGCCATGTCGGATGCCGCCCGCACGGACCGTGCCGAAATCGAGAAGCAGGCCAAGGCCTCGCTGAAAGTGTTCGCTTCGGCGATCTAAGGGGAAACACATGCTACCGGTATTAGCAACAGGTGAGTTTCTCGCGCTCGAGGCGGAGATCCAGACACTGACGCAGGTGCGGGAGCGTCTGGTGACGGCGGGCGGCTTTGACATGCGAATCGCCATGGAGGCAGACGCATTGATGGGCTCGTCGGATCTAACGCGTTTGGCGTTCGAACGACGGCATAAGTCCGAGAAGCTGCGTGTGGCGCTGGAAGGAATCGGTGCCCGGATCTGGGAGGCCATCAAGGCGTTCTTCAAGAAGATCGGGGAATGGATTCGGAAGGCCATCGACTTCCTCTTTGGCAAGCGCGGCGTGAGCGAAGAGAAAGTCAAGGAGTTCGAGCAGACAGCTGAGGAATTCGAAGCCGGTATGAACGAGTTCAACGACGGGCTTCAGCAGATGACGCGCGAGGTTCACGCGGACAACACGACGGACGACCTTCTGAAGGAAGCCATCGCTTCGTTTGAGTCCGGCATGTCAGGTCCGATCAAAGCAGTGATTTCCGGCGGACCGGGAGTGCTGAGCCCCTACAACAAGGCAGTGTTGCATCTGGTGATCAGAATGCGAGACGATCCTGTTCAGATGGTCGGAAAGAGGCTCCGGTACATGGAGGAGTGGCTGGAGAAAGCGTGGCAGGTAGCGAGCAAATACGACGCGGATGTCGACGGACTTTCGTCTCCGTCAAACAGCGAGACCGTAACGGACGCCATCAACCACCTGAAGAAGGTCAACGACGCCGCTATCCGAGCCGACTACAGCCACGATGTCGGCCGCGGGTTGCTGAGCGATCCTGAGCTCGTCAAAGAGGAGATCAAGACGATCGGGGACATCCGGTCGTCGCCGCCAAGCAACGCTTCTGGCTCCCTGCGTGGGAACGTGAAGATTGTTACGCGCCGCATTGCTGAGATTCTGGAGGACGCGTACGTCAAGCTCGGAGGCAACCTCGACAAGACGCTCGCGGAGTTCAAGCGACTCGGAGCCAATTTCGATAAGTTCAAGGATCGCCTCGAGAACAAGCTGAAAGAAGCGCAGGCGGACCAGCAGCATGCTGCGCGGGAGAAAGTCGTCAACCTGTTGATGGATGGCTGCCGGAAGTTCGCCGAGGAAGTGCAACTGATCACGGCAGCTCTCATGACCATCACGACGCACTACCGGGACTCGCTGGATGCCGTCCTGGCATTGCAGAAGATGCTCATTGAGACCTTCGGTAAGGCTCTTTCCCATACCGACGTGAAGGGCACGAAGTTCGCTGCCGGCCTCGAAGAGAAATTGGGCCGCGCCAAGGCGGCGCATGCTGAAGCCCAGAAGATCCGCGCCAGTATCTAGGCCAAAAAAAGAAAGACGAACATAGTGCCCAGCCCCTGAAGGGCTGGGCTTTATGCTGCATTGCAACGTAGATCATTTATTTTACGTCAAATTGAAGGTGTAAGTAATACAACGTAAAACGGTAGATTCCTACCGTTTTACGAGGGCAACACGACATTACTCGGATAATGTCGGGTATCAAGCGGCTTCCTGCATCGTCGACCGCGCAGGGGTCGGCGCAGGGTCTTTTTCCTTGAAGGACCCGATGCCATCCAGCAATTGCCTGAACGTCTTCTCCATCCGGCGCTGCTGCAGCTTCTTGGGCCAGCCCGCTATGAAGAACGGCGGGGTGTACCAGGTGTCCCATTGCTCGAGCGTCAGGGCGTTGCCGTGGACGATCGTGGCCGCCACCCCCAGTAGCGAAAGCTGGACGTAAGCCATGTGGACACAACGGGGATCGATGTCGATACAGACGGCGTGCATGTGTTGCGGGTAGTTGAGACCGACCTGATGCATGGCGTCGGCCGTGGCCACCACCATGCCGGCCGATCCACAGGCAGGCTCATGCAGTTCGATGAAACCCTGCTCGCGGATGCTCTTGCCGTCCCCGATCGTCATCTGGGCCATCATGAAACTCACCGTGTACGGGGTGAAGAACTGACCCGCCCGGTCACTGCCGAGCTCCAGTTCCATGTAGATCTCACCCAGCACGTCCCCCAGCCCCTGCATCCGGTACTTGGCCATCCCTGGCTGCCCGTTCTGTTCGATGCGGTCCTGATAGAGCTGCTGCAGGTGCGCAAACATCTTCGCGAGCCGGTTCAGTTCCTCCTTGGTGTACTTGCCGATGATTTCGAAGTAACGCTTCTCCCGCCGATCGAACTCACTCAGGTGGAACTTGTTGGAGAGCGCGATCGCCGAAATCTCGATGAAGTCACTGAAGACATTGAAGAGACTGTGGCGAAGGGAGAATTCCCGCATGGCCTTGATCAGCTCGCCGCGGTGCGGCTCCACCCAGTTACGAGAGGCGCTGAGCTTCTGTTTGGCTCTTTTGCTCATGGCTGATCTCCAGGGGTTTCGACAGACGCTCACAGATCGCGAGCAGGTCGCCGTAGGTCGAGAGGGTGGAATCGAGTTCGTGCGTCTTGCAGAGGAAAGCCATCTGGTGGACGATCAGCCGAATGGCCGGGTCATCGCAGACGCCCTGCGTGCCGAGGCTTTCCTGATGGCACTGGTTGATAGCGCGCACGAGAGCGCGGGATACCCCACTGAGGTTGCTGGCGCCGGCCGTGATGGCCAAGGCGTCTGAGTGCCGATTGCGCGCGACAATCGACATGTCGTTGATGCTCATTGTGTTTCCTCGCTAGTTGCTGAGCGTCTCGTAGATCGGCTCAGCGAGAAAGGCATAGCACTGGTCTTCAGTGACGATCTGCGCGCTCTCCCAGAGATGTCGCGCATCCGAAATGAACTCCGCGGCTTCGTCACCAAAGAGTGCGATGTCCGGACCGATACTCACCACGTCCCGCAGCTCATCCACTTCGACACTGACCCGCCGCATGCGCCAAGCGCCAATGCGAATGAGCTCGTCGAGGGGAATGCCTTGGCGTTTGAGGTGCAGGCTGATGCGGCGCTTGGCGGCCGCTTCAGTTTTGCTGCGTATGGCGGCGTACCCCGGTCCTTCACGGTCGAGTAACAGCGCCTGCCAGTACGTTTGTTCGGGGGTGAGTACCTGCTGGACCTGATGCCCTTTGTAAGGGATCGTGCGGATGATCACGCAGCCGCTCGCTCTTCGTAGTAGACGTCCTCGACATCTTCCACGTCGCCAGAAAGATCGATGAACCATGACTTCGGCATGTTCGACCCATCGATCTCTTTCATGCGATGGTTCGCCTTGAACTGGCGGCTGCCGATCTCGATCATCGAAACATTGGGCACGTCCTTCTTCCACATGTTCGGGATGAGGCTGTAGGGCATGGAAATGTAAAAGCCCGTGAACTCCCCCTCGCGCATGACGCGATAGCGAAGTCGGCCCTCGTAGCGCATATTGGTCAACGGGGGCGTCTTGCGGGGGGCTTTGAGCGGCAGGTCGAGTTTGGGCGTGCGTGCTACGACCTTGAGCGGTAAACGCATACGCGTCGCGCTCCGAGCACGATTCGGAATCATGGAGCCTCCTTGAGGCGAAAAGGGGATGCGGCAATATGAGAAACAACCGAGATGCGGGAAACCCGCTGGGATAAGCAGAGTGTTTTCTTAGGGCTGATTGATGTAAGCAAGAATGTGGCGCTTGACATCCAGCACGTCGGGCTTGGTGTTCCTTGCCTCAACGGTAAAGCGATCGAGTTCCTGGGACTCGCTATAGGGACGGACACGAACAACGACGGTTTTGGAACCACGTTGCCATTCGAAGTGCGCGCTGCAGTGGGTCGCAAAGTAGAGGGTGTGGATGGCTCCTTGACGAGATTCCCGGGAAACGTTGATGTAATGCATGCGCATGCCGGCCATGTCACACAACGCGATTGGTGAACATATGCACATTGCGCGAGCCAACGGCCTTGGGCAGCTGGTAGTTGCGCCGGATGCCCCATTGCTTGGTGCTCGACGGCATCTCCTGCATCAGCTTTTCGTAGTTGGCCAGCAACTCATCCGTGAAGAGGCCCACAGTGGCGTCCTCTCCCCGGTAGACGATCGCTTTGGCTTCCATCCGTAGGAGCGCGAACTCGGCAAGCTGTCTGAGGCTGTGGCGATGGAGCATGAAGCTACCGATCGCGGGTTCATCCTTGACCCGTGCGTTCCACGGCCGCGAGACGATGCCTTGTGGCGGAAGGCCGAAGTAATCGAGCAGCAAGGCACACCCTTCCGCGTTCACGTCGCAGAGGATCCGGGTGCTATAGGCGCAGGCCTCCCCAGTAAGTGCGTTGATGCCGAAGTGTTGCAGGTCCTGCCAGTTGTTGATGTGAATGGAGTCCATAGAGGCGATTGGATGAAAAAAGG
Source organism: Paraburkholderia sp. BCC1886 (assembly GCF_900996245.1). Taxonomy (GTDB): domain Bacteria; phylum Pseudomonadota; class Gammaproteobacteria; order Burkholderiales; family Burkholderiaceae; genus Paraburkholderia. Next base: position 214,310 of record NZ_CAAJGK010000011.1, read on the forward strand.
AGAAACGACATGGCATAAAGCCAGAGAGGACCGAAGTCCTCTCTGGCGCTTGAAAAGAAGGGATGTGGGGACTGCGGATTACGCTGCGACAGGACTGCCGGAGAACGTGTAGCTATACGTCTGGACCGTGGAGACATCAGCAACGTAGATGTCGTCGTTCACATTCAGACTCACCGTCACCGCCGCGTCCCAGTGATTCATGTAGGTAGCCCCGCCCCGATAAAGACTCACCTGCAGCACCCAGGCACCGGCGAGCGTCTGATAGGCCCAGACGGCGAAGTGCACGGTGTCCGAGGGGTAGGCAGCCTGCACGGTCGTGAGGGCTGCCTGGATCGCTGCATTGAGTGTCGCAGCGTCCGCACTGTTCGCAGTAAGCTGCGGGGTGACTGCATCCTCCACCTGCGAGAGGTTGCTGAAATTCTGTCTCGTCGATAAATCCATAACTTGTCCTTGTCGCGTTAGGGCGATCCGAGTGCTGCGCGCACGATGTCGATGGGGTTGCGATAGGCGGCCCGGATGCGTATGCCGTTCTTGTCTGCGTGGAGATCCACCGCAAACCGTTTGCTTCTGAGGGCCTGGAGTTCTTTCGCAGCGTCAAGCAGCTTATTGAGCGCTGCTTCTTCGGCGGCGTTCGTGCGCCAGTTGCATTCCCGTGCCTTCTGAGCCACAGGTGTTTCGTCTGGCAACGACAGCGTGATGGCGCCGTCGGCCGACTCGTTCAGTTGCATGGACAACTCACTGACCACCCGGCCGGTGTGGTGATGTGTGCCCGGTAAGACGATTTGGATTTTCACCAGCGCGTGCCCCGTCTTTGGATCCACGGCGCAACCGAAGGTGTAGCGCGGCGAGAACGCTTTGCCGCCGTTCAGCACAAGCGAGCGTTCGTAAAGCTTGTCGAGCCGCCTCACGACTTCGTTGACCGTATCCTTGGCCATGTAATCCGCCAATTCACCCCGCAGGAACCAGCTACCTGTCACGGACAGGGCCAGCAGCTTGCCTAACGCACGTCGGTCTACAACCAAACTGCTGTTTGCCATGATCAGTCTCCTGTCATCGGGTCAATTAGGTTAACGAAAAGAAAGGCCTTCAGGACCGCCCCTCATACGAAGAGGGGCGGGAAGAAATTACTGAAGTTCGGGAGTTTTATTTCTGATGGTGGACGTGACGACGCCTACCGGAACAGCCTGTTTCTGCGGTCAGAGACGTAATGCAGCTCTGTGTGAAAGAGCAGCGAGTTCTCGACGATAAATACTGATTCTTGTTGATCAGGCTTCTCGAGCATGGCGCTCGCAGTGAGGACATCGTGGTTGGGGTCGACCGCGATGATCTGACTACGAAAGCGGATATTGATGGTGCACGAGCGCCCGTTAGGCAGATTCGGAATACGCTCCAGTCCCGTGAAACTCACGGTAAAGAGTGGGGTGTGCGTATCGATGACCCGGAGTTCTTGTGGATCCCGGATCTGGCTGCGAATCGCCTGTTCAAATTCACCTGCTTTCTCGTAGCTGCCCCGAAATGCAGGGACCACGAGGTTGCCGATTCCCTTGAGGGAGAAGGTTGTCAGCGCTTGCGCGGTCTCGATCCACGTACCAGGAGGCTGGATGGGGTTCAAGTCGCGCATGGGGTGTTCCTTTCAGTTCGTGTTGTGTTTGTGATGGGTGTGCGTGCTGCGGTCCTACGTCGACGGCCTCGGAGCCGTCGTCCAGCGTGTCCTGCATTCAATCCTCCGAACGGACATAAAAAAAGAGGAGCCAAAAGGCTCCTCAAAGTCGGGGTCAAACTAAAGCAAGTTGGACGTTTTGACGGTCCATACTAAGGACTGAGCGCATTAAAATTGCCCAGGTCCACAGTGCGTTCAGCGCCAGCGCGGCACCATCGGGGACACATAGCCGCCTGCGGGGAACACGCCAGCACCAGCGAGTGCGCCCGCGTATCCAGGCATCGACATCGCATGGACTGTGCTTTCGTCGAGCGCTGCGCCGCTATCGAGCCACTCACGGAACTTTTCATCGATGCAATATCGAACGACGGTCGGACACTGACTCGCTGAGATCGGCAGATAGATGCCCGGACGGTTGCGCAGGCTCATATAGCCCTTGCTCTCGAAGAAAGCATCGGCGAACCGGAGCAGATCATCTGCGCCTTCTGCGATCACGTCGCTGGAGAATTCGAAATGCTCGCGCAACAAAGGAGAGATGCCATCACCGCAACGCAAGAACTCCGAGGGCTGCACATTGAAGACGCGCGCAACATCCACGAACTGGTCCAAGGTGATCTCGCTCGCGCCTGACTCGAGCTTGCTCCACCACGAGGGTGACCTATCGAGTTGCTCAGCGAGAAAGGCCTGCGTGAGACCGCGCTCCAGTCGCACCTCTTTTATCAGGACACGATAGACGGAGGAGACGTTCGTTTGCAGCTTGGCCTTTGCTTCATTGCTCATGGTGTTTTCCTTGTGACTTCGTTGGTGTAGTAAAGACTCGACACACATCTTCAGGAGAGTGATGTGTGCCTGAGATTGGTTTGGATCAGGTATCGCGTGAATCGGGACGAAAAAAAGCCGACCTCTTTCGAGACCGGCTTTCTACTTCTTCAACTATCTTCCCGTTACAGCTTTACAGAATGGCTTCGAGGCCCTTGCGGTCCAGCAGGTTCAGCAGCTTCGCCGCCGTACCCGTCGGTTTCTTATCGCCGCCTTCCCACGCCCGAACGCTCGACGCGCTTGCGTTGATTGCATCGGCGAGCACCGCTTGGCTCACATTCAGCTTTTTGCGAAGTGCCTTCACCGCGGCCGCGTCGTATTCCGGCACCGGCACGAGACACAGCTCATCGTACTCAGCCATCCGGCGCTTACTGATCACGCCACTCTTGTGCAGGTCACTCGCCAACTCATGCATTTCTGCCGCCATGCGACTGCGCGGCTTGGCCTTAACAGTCATTGCAAATCTCCTTGAAAGTTCCGTTTTCAATCTCGAGCTCAAGCGCTCTGGTCGTCATGGTCAGCACATCCCGGGCTGCTTTCTGAATGATCTTCAGGTCGGCCGAACTGATATTGTCCCGTTCGTTCTTCTCAAACCCAAACATGAAGAACCACCGGGAGCCCCGGTTGGTGGCCAGCAAGGTGCGGGCGCTCCCACTCTTGCCACGCCCGGGTAATGCGACCCTTTTTTTCACGACGTTGCCGCCTAGGTCGGCGTCAATCAGCCCGGCGATCATTTCGTCGACTGCCAGACACAGCGCTTCGTCGGTCAGCTCGGTCTTGCGCATCCAGCGCCCAAACGTTCGTGTTTTGAATACCCGTTTCATCGTCTAAACTATACCACTAAGAAGTATATTTTGCATTGAGGGGGTCCGGGATGATGTTAGAGGAATCGGTGCGGTTTTTTCTAGACGACATAGGGGCCCGGGGAGGAACCCCGGGCCTTATGCCGCTTGCTTACTTGTTGAACATGTTGCCAACATCGCGACTGAAAGCGCGCAGCGCTCCGACCAGATCGTTCAGCTCTTCGCGGGTGAACTGGGTGCCCTTGATGGTGTAGCTAGCCTCGACCAGCGTCGCCGTCTTGGGTGCGTTCTCGCGGAATCCTGCATCCACAAGTTCGCGATACAGTTGCTTGAGTTCCTCGAAACCGTAGGCGACGCCCCGGATTTCGATCTTTGCCACAAAGAGGGGCACGGGGGCGACTTCGGTCGGCACGACCTTCAGGAGCGTGCCGGTTGTTGCGGTGGGAGCGGACATGGTGGTTTCTTCTTCCTTGTGTTGGACTTGGTTGAGGGGGAGGTCAGCTTGGGGCTGCGATTCCTGCCGTGGTTCGTGGACAGTCGCCGGAGCAGCGGCGCTCGCTTTCGATCGCGGCTGCAAATCGTCGGGCATTTCGAGACGCTTCAAACGGTAGGTGTAGACAGGCTGGTTCCGCTCGTTCACTTCGGTGCGACGCGTTGTGTAGCCTGCCTGGTAGAAGCGCGTCATCGTGCCGGAGATCGATCCGGGCTTGAACCCGAAATCGGCCAGTAGGATCGTCACTTCGCCCGCGGTGTATTCCTCACCATCCGCCATTAACTTCCAGATCGCGACCATCACGTGATCAGTGCTGGCGATGGGGTCGTACTTCGGCTTGGCCGGCTCCTGCGTTAAACCCAGGCGGTCCAGCTCCGACTTGATGGCAGTATCCAGATCGTCGAGCATACGACCGCCGGCATCGGTCGTCGGGTCGCTGTGGGCATAGTCGAAGCACGCGCTCGGCTCCTCGTTTGCGGTCGTGACCGCCGGCATCGGGATATGCGCCTTCAGCTTGTAGAGCATGTTCCTGCCGCCGTTGCGCCGATCGAAGAAGCGATTGCTGTGAATGCGCCCATCGAGATGACGAGCGGCCTGCTGGTGATCGAAACCGAACTCCCGTAACAGTGCGTCCATCTCCTTCGAGGTGCGTTCCTTCCCGTCGCTCATGATCTTCCAGAGCGCGACTGCAACGCCCTCCTCAAGGCGGATCTGCCCTTTGGGATCGGGTATGTGCGCGGCCGCGATCTTGAAAGCCTTCGGGTCGGTTTTCTTCCTTGGTTTGATTTTTAGATCGTCGAGGGTGCGACCGCGACGCATGTGGTAGCAGGGGTTGCCAGCAACCACAGACGTTTCAAACCAACCCTGCGCGTGGAGCACGAGCATGGCGGGTTTGATGGATTCGGCCGAGTCGGCAAAACCACGGTTCATCAACTGCTCGCACACTTCGTCTGTGGTGTAGCTCCGGCTATCCATCATCAGCTTGATAATGGCGACTTCAACCGCGTCTTCATCTGTGATGGTGGATGCCAGATCGTCTGGAACCGTCGTTGGCAGAAGCGCTTTCTTCATTCCGAACTTACCCCTATTACTCTTAGCTCTGTAGAGATTGCGCAGGTCGCGCAGGTGATCGCCACGTGTCCCTTGGTCATTCAGCATTGCTAAGCCTCGTTTATTGGTTATAGATAGAGTCATCCTGGATGGATGCTCACCCACGTTATATAGGTCCCAAATCTTTTTCGATTGCAAATACGCGGCATAAGGGGAGGGCCGAAGCCCTCCCTAATGTCACCAGTCGAGATACGAGGGGCGTTGCTTTTCGTCGTCGTCGAAGTTGAACGACAGGCGCTTGGTCGCAAGCCACAGGTGCAGGTCAATCTGCTCTTGCATGCGGATGCCGGCCGAGATGGTGGATTGCGTCTTCCATTCGGTCAGGAGCTTGTTGTGGGCGTTGTCGTTCTTCACCCACTCGTCCTGCTCGAGGTTCGTGATCGTGTACAGATAGATCTCGAGCGTTTCCATGTCGCTGCGCGCAGGAATGCGGTTCTCCGGCACGCTCAGCTCGATCACGTTGCCATGCGCCTTGTAGCGCGTGATACCGCGAACCTTTTCCATCATGGAAGCGAAGGCCTGACCGATGGCTTCCTGCTTGTCGGTCGTCGCATAGAGCCACTCATTGGACTCGGTCTTGTCCCATCGGACGATCACACCGGAGCGCTTGAAGCCCGGCATGAGTTCTTTCTGGTTGTAGCCAGAGCCGTGGTAGAGGATCGGTCTCATGCGGCACTCGTGCGCTGGGCGAGGTAGTTCTCGATCGTAGCCCGTGCGGCCTGCGTGAGGGCACTGCCATGTGGCGGGTGAACAAGCCGGCTCAGCATGGTCAGACCCAGGCCCTGTTCGAGCAGATTCGCAGCTTCGATGGCCACGAGATCGGTCCGGTCTAACTCCGTGATAACGAGCGTCTCGTTCGTATGGCGATGAACCATCGTGAGCGATCCCTGCGCATCCAGAATCGCCTGCGGCCGCTTGGTCACGCAGAACAGGTAGGCCAACCATTCGGCGCGCTCGCCGATCAACTGCTGGACCACTTCGCGCTCGCCGAGCCGTACGCCGTCAAACTTGAACGCGTTCGTGCCGTAGATCGAATGGAAGAGACCCGCCAGCTGCACCTGCTCCGGATAGCCCCATTCAGCCAGCAACTTCTCGGTGCCCAGCAGATGCATGATGAACGCGCGACCGGTGTGACGCGTCATGCCGGTGCCGCGCTCACGCAGGAAAGAGAGGATGAGTTCGCGGTTCATGCTGCCATTCCTTTCGGAACGACCAACCGAGGCGCCACCTGCGATTTGAAAACGACACACTGACGCAACTCCGGACACTCGCGTGTCGGCGCGTTCGCTTTGTGCGGGATGTGTCCCGGGAAGCTCACGGCGCGGAACGGCATCGCCGGGACCGCCTTCAGGATGTCGCGCTCGCCAAAGTCGAAGAACAGCGTCTCGCCGCCCCAGGAACCCTTCCACTGGTCGGCCGCGTAGATGATCGTCGAGTAGTAGTTTTCCGTGTCCTTGTTGTCGACGTGCACGTAACCTTCGATGCCGTACGTGTGGGCATTGGCATAAACGCGCAGCGGCTCATGCCCCTGCAGAATGGTCTTGGACAGCAGGTCCCACAGTCGCGCGATAGGGACGGCGTTACGGTTGTTGGCCAGCTCGTCCGCACAACCGGTCCGGTTGTTGTGGTCGCCACCAGCGAAGTGCGCATGCCAGAACTGGAACCGGTCGTTCTTCGAGTTCGACTTCCAGCCGTACCGCCAGATGTTGCGCTTGAGCAAGGCAAGGATGGATGCCTTGAGTTCTTCGGGCACGAAGTTATCGTGCACAGCTATGCGTTCGGCCAGCGACATTTGTTTGCTCGTTTCTGAGGGTTCGGGTTTTACCGCATCCCGCAAAGCACTGTAGTGAACCAAGGCCAATTCCCTGCTCTGATGGAGAAACAGCAGAACAAGGAGGGCACAGGGGACCAGCGTCACACAAGACACTGACTCTTACGCACGAGTGTCTCCGAGGAAACACGCGCATGCGCACAGAACCGCAATGCACTGCAGGCTGCGCACTGAGAGCGGTGGCTCGATCAGTGGCATGTGCCTTGGCACACGCACTTCGCACAACTTCCTGGTGACATCTTCAAAGCCAGGCGTACCGATGAAGGGGACATTGCGTCAGCCTTCGCAGTCCGTTCTTCCGCCCAAGGAGAACGTTGGCCATAATCGGTGATAGATAGGCGACCGTGACCAAGACGACTTAAACAACGAGAAGGGTTTCAAGATGGTCCATCAAGGAATGCGTCACTCGCTGTCTCCCGACAGTGATCGCGCCCGCGCGCGGGTGACATACTCTGGCTTCTCGTAACTACCCGGGATGCGGTCCCAGTGTCGTCAAGGTTTCGCAGGCCTTTCACCTGGGTGAGGCGACTGGATACGCGGCATTGCACCACGCACCAACCCACTGGGGACTCGAACCCCTCATCAGACAGTTTCCAAGCGATGGCTGGCATCGCTCGCATACCATTACGTACAGGGTAATTCTTACTGCAACAGTCGCATTACTTCGCGCAGGCGTTCGTAGGTCAGCCCCGCGTTCGCTCGCGCGGTGCCCGGCGGACAAAGCAACAGGTAATCCGTCCAGGCGGAGGCGGCTGCATCGAGCGAACGCTGTGCGCGCACGCGCGCCATCTCGATGGCGTCTTCTTCGCTCAGAAAGTTGTCGTGAACCATGGTGGTCTCGATAGTTATCGGGGTGCGTGAGGTCCCGGTGCACCATCTCCATCGCTACCGTCGCCATCCCCATCGCCGCCGGCGCCAGGGTCAGGTGCAGGGGGTGGAGGCGCAACAGCGGGAACATTCGGGAACGGCGCTTCTGCGTTCTGCTTCAGTCGCACGCCCGCGGCCGCCGCGATCATCTGGACGGCGAGGGCGCTTGCCCCGGTCGCAAAACCCATCTGATTGAAGACGTGGTGAACGTGCGTATCCCAGATCGACATCCAGAGAAACGCCAAGCCGTAAAGCAGGATGAGCGCATACACTAGCCGGGCCGGGTCGAAGTCGCCATTCCAGTTGGTAAAGCAGTCGGTACAGACTTTCCAGATGGTGTGTCGAATGCGTTTGAGCGTAATGATGGCTTTGGTCTTTCGCCAAAGCCGCTTTTGCCATGAGATGGGCTTTTGCGTCATAGGGGGTCCCCGTAGATAACGTGTTGCACAGGATTGCCACCCGGACTGCGAGGAACAAAAAAAAAGAGGGATCCTCTCCTCTTTTGTGCCTGATCACTCAGGCGCCAGCGTCGATACTATCGATCAGGTTCGTGGCCGTAAGACGCTCGCGATCACTCATCGTCATGGCGATCTCACGCATCTGGCGAAATAGCCCATAAGCCTGTTCCCGCAGCTCATGGATCTGATCCATCTTTTTCTGATCGTCGTCGTTCACGAGTGGGTACCCTGTTCTGCAGCGAGTCGCCGACGGGCTTCGTCGGAGATGCTGACGGTGTAATCGAGGCCGGGCGTGCGGGGTGCTTCAACGACCGCCTTGAATCGCCCCATCTCCTGGCAATTCAACTGGCGGGACGTCTGCCAACAAAGTGGCACGATAGGGGTGATCGGTGTTGTCATGCGGTCATGGGTTCCAGTACGGGATCCGGCAGGAGATGCAGCTTTGAGGGGCGTTCATCGCCGGTGAACTTGTTGAACAACCCCTCCCAGAAAAACTCACTGAACCCAGGCTCTGCGAGGCGCACGACGCCACTACCCAGATCGACATAGGCGCAGGAGCGATGCATCAACTGCGGCTCGCCACCGCGGCGGGAATACCGCGTGAACTTGTTGTAGGCATTCGCCAGTCCCACGCCGAGCGTGATTGCGGAAGGCGCTATGAAGCAGAGCGCGATGACCATCAGCGAAAAGTTGGTATGCATGAGATAGCTCGGTGAAGTAGAAAAATAAAAGGACACCCGAAGGTGTCCTGAATAGTTGGGGCGCAAAACGACAGGCGGTGCTACTTGCGACTGACCTTTTCGTCAAAGACAGCCTTGAGCGTCAGGCCAAAGAGAAAGCCCATGCCGACGTATCCTGCGGCCTTTAAAAATCTGTCCATGGTTACTCCTTAGCGGGTTGGGTGGGTTCAGCGGGCTTGGCTTCCTTGCCGACCTTCAGGGCAATCGGCAAGGCGATGGCGAGCGCTACGCCCGCGGCGAAGAGACACATGGCAGCGCCGTTGCTGAGCGGTGCGGTGTCTTCGGATTCGTACATGGTGATGTCCTCGATTTAGAGCGTGACCAACATGGCGCTGAGTTGGTCGATGCGATGGTGATACTCAACCACGCGTTGGTAATCCTCGTGATCGTTCGGTGCGAAGGCGAGCGCCATCGCGTCGTTCCACAAACGCGTACCGGCAAACTTATCGAGCAGGGCGTGGAGTTCGTTCAGGACGAGTTCTGCTTCGTCCATTGCCTTCTTGGTGTGCTCCGCACGATCGAGTCGTTGCTGGAGTGATAGTGGTCCGACCGGCTTGGCCTGCTCGTCAAACTTCTCAAGCGTGGCGCGTGCGATGTGAACAGTGCGAAGCAGTGCGTGGTGTTGGTTGTGCATGATGTCCTCAGGGAGTCAGTTGCGTACCGTTTGGAGAGCCCGCGCGGCGAAAACGGGTTCTCCGAACGGCACACGGGGCGGATGCCCCACGTGTCGCCGGATGGCCTTAGGCTGCTGCCGAGCTGGAGGCACCCGTGGCTTGCGCTGCGGTCTTCTCGACCGCTTCCTGCTCGCGCTTGTTCAGGTACTTCTCGATCGCGACGACCGCCTTGTAGCCAGCGTAGAGACCGACGACGGTGCCAGCTGCGGATGCTGCAGACTTGAAGAATTGCATGATGTTTCCTTGTGATGAAATTGGATGGATGACTTACTGCGACAGGGTGTTGGCAATCAAGCGGCTTGCTGCTCGCTTTGCTTCTGCGCGTTTTGCGCTTCAGCGCTCAGGCGCGCTTCTTCTTCACGTGCTGCATCGAGCAGGGCTTGTGCGGAACGGACACCTTCCTCCAGGGCTTCACGACATTCACGTGCTGCCTCGGCGGCCGTCTTCGGCGCTGCAGGTGCGGCTGCTGCTTGGGGTGCCGCTGGCTGAGCAGCGCTCGGCGTAGCGGTTTGGGGTTGTGTGGCTTCGGCTGCCGGCGTGGTGGCCGGTGCTGCAGCCTCGGTCTTGGCTTCGCCCTTACGGGTCGAGACGTAGACCGCCGCGCCAGCGCCAACTACGACGAGACCGAGGCCGGCGGCAATCAGCATTTCGTTGTTGGTCATGAAGGGGCTCTTGGTGCTGCCGGTTTCAGCAATCGTGTCAGCGTTGTTTTGCGCTGCGTCGAGGGCCATCGAGAACAGGGACTTGAACATGGTGTTGCTCCTAAAAGGTCGTAGATAAGTGGGTTAATCAATTCCATTCGTGGTCTTGATTCAGCGTGGTCATATAGGTCTGTCTTTTTTTAGAATCGTGGTTTGGGCGGGGCAGACGGCATAAAGGCCAGAGCTTTCGCCCTGGCCTAGGTTCACGCAGAGGTGTGGGTGCCGTTTGCTTGCGCGTTGATCCGCTCGGCGATCTCGTGGTTGGAGACGAAGTGTCCTACCGGGACCTGGTCGACCAACCAGACGTTGTTGTCGGACAGGTAGAAGACGAAGCCATTCTTCGCCATGGTGAGCGCATCGATAATGAGCACCACCGGCTTGCCGTGTCGCGCACCGACACTCTTGGCGGTGTCGAACGTCTCCGACAGATGCACGTGATGTCGACCGGCAGGCTTGATCCCTTCCTTGCGGATCGAGTCCATGAAGCGTTCCGCGGTCCCGTGATAGAGATACTCGGGCGGCAACTTCACCGCATAAGTCATCTCGACGGTCTGGGTCGAATGACCCTGATTTGCCCGAACGCGTAAGCCGTCTTCGGAGATGGCGTATCGCTGCTTGTCGCAGGTAGCAACCACGTGGTCCAGTTCCAGTCGTGTGAAGCCCTGCCCATCGAAATGGGCCTTTTCGATCAGCGTACCGATATCGGTCCATCCCTCCGAATCCAGCGTAATGCCGAGGTATTCGGGTTTGTGCCGCAGCACAAAGCTCAGCAGCTTGCTGACCTGTACTGCCCGCTTCTTGTCCATGTCCATGCTCACCTCCCAGTGGTTGACATAGGGTGGAGCGGTCACGTTAATTAAAACCGAACGTCGGGGTATAGGGAGCGGCCGGTGGGAAGGCGTGTCGGGAGTTGGACAGCTCGCCCGCAAAACGGATGTTGCCCGCACTGCCAATGACTAGATCCAGTCGCACGTATTCGGGCTGGTAATAGTCGGTGCTGAGCATGCCGGAGGGGCCCGCGATGACGGCCAGCTCCCCGGCGTTGTTGTTCCAGAAGTAATAGAAAGTGAGTGCTGTGCCTGTCGGCAAGCTCAAGGCATTGGCGTAGACGACGAAGCGCTGATACGCCTCGTCGATATGTTCCCCGTTTGACGTCGCCGGGCCGGCATAAGTGGCAATCTGGGCTTCGAGATCGGCCGGTGTAACGGCGACAAGCGTCGCGCTCTGGACATACTGCAAGATGCCATTCATCGTGAATTCCCTTGGATGGTGATGATCCAAAGGATTTCGGGCAAAAAAAGAGGCACCCATAGGCGCCTCGTTTCATTGTGGATTCCTAATTAATGCAGACCCAGAAAATGGCGCAGTCGGATATCAACCTGCTGCATGTGCTGGGGCGCCAGCTCACCGAACGCCTTGCCGACTTTTTCGACCACCAGCGTGAAGATCTTGTCGATCTGGACCTGAGAGTATTTCTCCAACCCGTTTGTCGGTGTCGGCTCGACGTCCACGCGAAGGAGCGGCAACTCCGCCAGGTGGCTCGTCACGAGTAACACGACCATCGACGGATGTGAGGTGTGGAGATCCGACTGCACCACCAGGGCGGGTCGAGCTTTACCGAAGTCACCCTGAAGGGCGACGGTCACGAGGCTGCCGCGTTTCATTCTTCTTCATCTCCCCAGTGATGCTTGTAAAGCTCCTCCAAGAATTCCATTTCTTCTGGATCCTTTCTGTGCAGCTGACAGGCGAGTTCGCTTTGCCGCCGCGCTTCCTCGGCAAACCCGGGTGCGTCTGGATCGAGCACGTAGGCGACGACCTTCTTGTAACCGGCCGCCGTCAGTTCGTCATCAGTCATGTCACGCCCGTCGATCTGCGGGCGCTTGGCTAGAGTGGATGCCATGTTGGCTATCTCCTTGCGTACGGAGTCATTATAGTCCGGCGTAGTAGGGTCAGACCGTCTGAAGCAGCTGGGCCTTCATCAGGCGGATTTCGTCAGCGATGTACTGACTCGTATTACCATCGCGACCGCTCTCGAAGTAGACGGCAAGTTCCTCTAGTACCTGGTTACGTGTCTCATGGCGCTGTAGCTGGGCCTTCTGGATATCCCGCAGGGCGATGACTGCCGCCATCTGTACGCTGGTCTGCGCAGCATTCCGGCCCTTGGTGGGATCGAAATACTGCGTGACACCCCGTGGCACGGGCATGCCTTGGAGAAATTCGCGCCAGCACCGCTGGAGCGCCTGGTCGCCATACGGGAACGAGAAGGTCTTCGCGAGGCGGGTCAGTTCGGCTTCAGAGAGCTTGTCCGGCACCACCGTGTACATCGAGGGATCGATTTGTAGAGTAAGGAGACCGTCAGACATCTCCGCGCTCCTCAAAATTGGAATAGCTGTCGATCACAACCACCGACACGTCCTTCGGCAGGTCCTTAAATCGTTCAGCCCACACTCTCGGATCAGGGAGCGCTGACCTCGGCGCAGGGTGGATCGACTCTACAGCTTTCGGGACACCGCCCAGTCGCACACCGAACACATTACCGCGATGCCAGCCCCGTTCCATGAAGTCACTGAAGCCGGTGTACGGGCGAATCGGAGTGAGCGGTGCCCAGGATGAAATAGAAGGCTCACGCAGCTGACGTGAGATAAGCAAATACTTGCCGGGATGCTTCAGACGGTATTGCTGGCGCATCCGATTAAAACGAATGCGGGTTTTGGTTTCTTTGCTGAGCATGAGCGTTCTCCAAGGAAGGGGACCGGGGAGGGCCTGCTTCCGTAGGGTTGGTTATACCCAGTTCGACACAGCCAGTGCTGCATTGATGGGTTTCTGGTTCGTGGTGCTTTTCAGCACGCGGTCGGGTGGTGTGCCATCTGCTGCTTTCATTTGCGGCTCGAGCGAATCCGGATCGTTCTGTCGCAGATGCTTCAGGTCGGCCGAAATGGTCGAATCATTCACGCCGATGAGTTCGGCAATCTCCGAAGCCTTGAACCCGGACTTGTACATCTGGGCCACCAGCCGGCGTCGGATACTGGAGTCGAGGTAGTGGTGATAAATCGGCGATTCATCCAGAAACCAACGGCGCTCAATAATGCCATTAATCTCGGCGGTAATGAGCGTAAAACCATCGAAGTGCGACATCTGCACACGGCCCCGATAAGGCGGTTTGCAGGCGAGCGCATTCTGGGAGGCCTCGACGTAGTGCTGCAAAAGGGGCGTCAGCATAGCGGTATATTCAGTGGAAGGTTATGCGTAGGAAGTCATCGGATTGCGCTGGTCAATCAGAATTACCCAGTCACGCGAAAGGCACGCGATTAAGTGCTCACCTTCGTGATATACGGCTGAAATAATCTAACGGCATAAACAGAGAGACGACCCCCTGGCCGTCTCTCTGTCTTAATACGCGGATGCACGTGGGTTAAACGCCGTTTCTTATTTTCGCTACGTCGACGCCGGCGGCAGCGGCATGAACGCTCGAGACCGGAATCGGTGCAGCCACCGGTATCGACGAGAGCACGTTTCCATCAGCCTCACGAATTACCCGCTGGGCAAACAGGAAATGCTTGCCGTATCGGGCGACGCCCAAGGCGCCTGCAATGACGAACAACGCCATCAGTGATTGCCACATGGTTCCCTCCGTGGGGTCAGACGCAGGCCCGGCCTGCATAGGATGACCGCTTCCCGGAAAGTCAAAACCGCACCGTCTTGGCTCGACGCTATTCCTACGACGAAAAAGAACTAACTCGACGGCCGCTAGGAACTAATTGTTGGCCGAAACTGCGGTAGAATCGGCAGCCTTTACGTGAGACCCAAGTCGTGAGGCAGTTGTGTTCGGTAAGTTTCAGCAGGAAGTAGATCACGGGGTGCGCGAGCGCATCCATGCGTTTATGCACGTGCCGGGTGGGTTCCGCCGGGCGAGCGTGCACGAGGAGAACGCCCAGCTTGAGACATTCGTGCGGCTTATCGAGCTGGTGGAGCTGCTCAAAAAGCAGACGGGTGACGCCGTCCCCCTCAGGCAAAATCCCCAATCCAAGCGCGTGTTCATTCCGAAGACCAAATTCACGAATCTGCTTCGCTACTGGATTGATAGCGAGCCCGACAATATCCAGCAGCATTTCCCGTTTCATCGCCTGCATCCTTGGCTGCATATCCTGACGGAGTTCGTGCCGAAACTGTCACGGCATCGAGATTGGCTGGAAAACCCCAGCCTGTTAAGCAGGGCTGCATTAGTCGAGCGGGTCGATGCGATAAATCAGGTAATCACCACTACCAAGGCTCACCTGTTTAATTCGGAGACATTGAGCGCGGCGAGCGACTTCACGCGCAACGCGAACAAGAATAGGCTGAGCCTCAAACGTTATACCGAGTCCCTCCTGGACCATTATGGTCCGCTGCAATCGCTTCGGCTCGATCTGGGTTATCTGGATCGGGTCACGTATGCCGCTCGCCATTTACCGGATATTGCGTTTCTGGATATGGAACAACATCGCAAGCGATTAATTGAGTACGTTCGCCGCCAATTAGCCCCGTCTCCGGTCGGCTATATCTGGAAGCTTCAGCATAGCGCGACGACTTCCTACCGGTTTCATCTAATTCTGCTGTTTCGACAGGACGACCTTTCGTTTGCGCAGTTACGGGGGGACCAGATCGGCCGGCATTGGGTACAGGCAATTGCACAGGGGAGGGGCGGATATTTCAACTGGAATGTGCCCGATAATGAATTCGAGCGAAACGGCACTGGCTATATCCGCATCCCCAGCGAACTCAAGAGCACCATCGAATATGTCACGCGTCTTGATCGGTATATGCGACTCACCACGCCCGTAAAGTCCCATACCCTTGTGAAGGGCACGATGCCCAAATCCAAATGACGGCATAAAGCCCGGGATTGCTCCCGGGCGATATACCTCGAAGCGCAACCGACTCGGTCTGATTCGACAGTACAGTCAGCGGCAGGTTAGTGCATGCAAAGTAAAGGACATAGTTTCACGTCCGGTTACGCTTCGACTCACTGGCAAGGGTGGCAGGAATCGAACCTACGACACGCGGAATCAAAATCCGCTGCTCTACCAACTGAGCTACACCCCTAGAGTGTGGCGGAGAGGGTGAGCTTCGAAGTCACGGAAGGCCCTCAAGCCCTCACTGGTTTTCGAGACCAGCGCCTTCGACCGCTCGGCCGCCTCTCCTAGATACTGCTGAAACTGGCTCCGTGACCTGGGCTCGAACCAGGGACCTCCGGCTTAACAGGCCGGCGCAATCTACCAACTGAGCTATCACGGATCTACTACGGAAACTGGTGGGCAGGGTTGGATTTGAACCAACGAAGGCGCTAGGCCACCAGATTTACAGTCTGGCCTCTTTAACCACTCGAGCACCTACCCAGGGTGTAGGAACAACAACCCGATTTATTCCTCGTGATCCTTTTCGGATCCTTGTCAGTTGTCTTCACCGGCAGCACATGCGTCCACCGGATGCGGCGCCTACGGACCGCCGGTCCGTGCTACCTTGACGCCGGTTGATTAGTCCGGCCCGACAATTAAGAGGTATGACTCGATTCACCCCAGCTGACCCCGCCATCAGTCGGTGCCTTCTGAATGGGTGCGTGCCGTTGAGTCTACTTCCGCTGCCCGCGCCTCGAAGGCGGACAGTAGCCATGAATCTGCAGAGCGGCCTAAAAGGTTGCCTGGCGATGGGGAGGACCCATTAACATGGTTCTTGCTTCGATTAGTGCGGTTGCAACTGTTACGTCGAGTATGGTCATTGCTCTCTGAGGCGGGATTCGAACCCGCATCTGACTTTCGTCACACCCAATGACAGGCGGCCAGTGTAATCCCCTTGGGAGGGAGCTGATTCACTGACGTGAGCTTCTTGCCTTTCGGCTCATCCCTTTATATACCGATTTCACCACTCGTCTCTTCGTAATCGTCTTACCTACTTTGGCGCGTACAGCGAACATCTTTCAATGTCCGCGTCACGGCTAAGGTTTGGGTCTGAGGTCCCTCGTCCGTGAATTGTGCTGCTCCTACATAGAAATAGGCTTGCAGTGTAAAAAATTACTGCGCCGCCGCCTCCATGATGTCGATTTCGAGGATGACCCACTCACCCTTGTAGGTCCTCAGCTCATTCAGCAGATCGTGACCACCGATCATGACATCTTCATCAGTCCACAGATACCCAGTCGCTTCAGAGTAATGCGCGCCGAAATCGCAGTTCGCAAACCCCATGAGCTTATGCACAAAAGCGATCTCAGCCTCCTCCCTTGCGACCTCTTTATCCGTGATCCAATACCGAACGGAGACAAACTTGCCGGCAATGTCACGCTCGAGAACCTCTGCCAAAGGTTCATCCAAGGATTCGATAAAGAGTAGGTCTGAAGCCTCTTCGTGATCCCGCTCGATCAGCTTCCCGGCGTAGGTTTTGGTTTCGCTTATACGTTTGGTCATTGTTCCTCGAGATCAGTCGTTTGGGCGCTGCGCAGTACCATCGCCAGGCGCCGTTCCAGCGGATACGCGAGCACTCGGATATGGGCCCGGATGTCAGCCTCCGTCAGGGGCACTTCCGTCCACCCATTGCTGCTGTAAATCCCGCGTGTCGTTCGCCCCTTGTTCACGATGAAGGGCTCGCCGGATAACACTTCTGCGGGCGTCAACTCATTCAGGCTGTCGTCGACCGTAACGAGGAACGCATTCTGGTTACCGGGTCGATCTTCCCGCCCGTTCGCCATTGCAAGAATCGCTTCAGGTGACTGCAGGCCTGCAAAGCAGCCTTCGTCGGAGAGGCGCTGGATAAACTCGACCAGCGTGGTCGTCTTCTTTTTCGCAATGGGAACTGTTTGTTCGTCCATGATCTTTCTTCCGTCTCGTTTGAGTTTGTCGAGTAGCTGCAGCAACCGCTTCTCCCGCCGCTCCTGCTTCATCTGCAAATCGGAGTAACCTTCCACACCACAGGACGGACAACAGATGCCGCCCCTTCTCCAGAAGTCACTGGACAGTTTGCTCAGGTAGTCGCCGGTCTTCCGGATCCGGCGCCGAAGGTGTGCGAGTTCAGTGCGCAGTGGTCCAGTCACGACATCTCACTTCGGGACTTGTGATAGCCCGCTGCAAAGTCCCGCATCTGATCCATCGTGTAAAGCGCAGATTTCGGGTCGTCGGTTGGGTCGTGGTAATGCAGCCGCGCATCACCGGAAGGCATCACGCGCAGCTTCCAATCAAGTGCGTCGTAGCGCCCGATGAAGACCAGGAACGAAATGCGGATGCGCCGAAGGAGCTGTACGCCCCAGTAGCACACTGGTCGAACGGGTTGCCAGCCCAGTACCGGATCGAGCTGTCGCACGGTCTGGATGTGTTCTTCCAGATTGCGAATGTTGAAAAGGTGCGGGACGTTCACTTGTTCTTCTCCAGTATCAGTTCGATCTTTTTGCGACGCCCTTCGAGTTCCGCCAGATAGGGAATGCCAACTGCTTTCATCCGCTGCTCGGAGTAGTTCACGATGGCGCGCTTGTAGTTGTCGATTTCTATTTGAGCAAGCTGCACCAGATGTTCGAGCTTGCCTGCGGTCAGCTTCTCGATATCCCGATGCTCTTTGCCGTTGATCCAGATATTCATCGTGGCGTCTCCGGCTGCTTCAGCACACGAAGGGTCTCATCGCAGATGTCCGCGATCGTGCCGCGGGTATGGGTGACCTGCGAGTCTTCGCTCCAACGCGGATGACGATCTCCAATCACAAGCGACTTGATCCGCATGAGCGCGCCCATCACAATGCCAGCGCGGGCTTTGGCCGCGGCCTGTACCTCAATCGGCTTGTTCACCAGGTCACGTAACGCCGGATCGTGCTGCGTCTGTGCGTTAACGATCACAGAGGGGATCGGTGCAGTCGGCGCGTCTACAACTGGCGTGGGCACCGGACCCTCGCGAGCACGCGTCGCCTCAACCATCGCATCGTAGTTACGGCTCGAGAATTCACCGGCGATATACGAACCGCTTTCTCTCAGGAACGCCGGCATCTCGGTCGGCAGCAAGATCCTCGAATGCTCGCGAGCGAACGCGACACCGCTATGGAAAGCCGACGCGATATGGTTACGCACATTGGGTGCCGGATCACGTTCAAAGCGCGACAGGATCCCGACCATCGCCTCGCCTTCGAGTCGGTCGTAGTCTTTCTCCTCCGGTGCCTCGTAGACGATCTCGCAGCACACGTCGACGCATTCGTTGCAGATATGAACGTTGTGCGGGCCTGCGACGAGATTCTTCACCTGCTCCTGATCTTTGCCGCAGAAATCACACGCCAGCAGTTTTTTGGTCACGATGCCCATCGTCTTTCATCTCCTCAATCATTGTCAGAATGCTGCGGACCTTTTCGAGCATCTGCTCTTGCGCCAGCGCCTTCGCTTCTTCCAGCGTGCGGCCGGAGGCGAAGTACGACATGGCGTCGCTGTCCCACGAGACGGCGTAGCTGTCGTATTCCTTCCAGCTCTTCCATGTGATCATCACGCGACCCAGCGGACAGTCCGCAAACACATGGTCGTAGTAGCTCGTCTTGCCACTGTCCGGCTTCGCGGGCTCGCTCCACTGGAGCGGTTTCAATTTCAGTTCAAGACTCATCGTCCACTCCGTTTCACTCACACTGGATGGACGAGGGGAGTAAGAATTCACGAGACGGCATAAGCAGCAGGCCGAAGCCTGCCGCGTGGCTTAGAGCTGCAAGCCCAGATGGATGGCCAGCTTTGCGATTCCTAGCGTGAACGCGAGGAAGAACGCGAGTGACCAGAACTTCAGACGCGCCACCTTCTTCTCTACGACACGCACGCCGTACTTGGCGCGGTGTTGTCTCAGACCGTGTGTTTCAACTTCGACAAAGAGAATGATCGTGATCGCCAGTGCTGCCACCGCACAGACGAGGTCGTTACCTGTGATTTCCATGACGTACCTGTTAGCCGAGGGTGTCGGTTGCCCGAATGAGCCCATCGGCGCCCCGGCCGAAGGCATTTGCGCTGTAGGTCGTTTGCGTGATCAGCCCATAGAGCGATCCGATCTTCAGCTTGTTATCGCAGTAGTGGTCCATTTCCGTCGTGTATCGGCGAATGAATTCACGGGCCGCCTGCTTGTAGTTGTACTGACTGGGAGATGCGCCCCACTTCGCCATCTTCCCGCTCATCGAGAGTTGCTGGAACCGCTCGGTATTAAAGAAGGTTTCGAAGTTCTTCAGGTCCGCCATCGCCACCGCGCCCCCGTTGGCAAACACACCGGTAAAGCTCAGGGTGCGTAAGGACACGCTTTGCCACTTGCAGGTGAAATTGACCCACCACATGAAGTCGGCCATCGTCTTGACAGGCAGGGGACACTTGCTCGCGAGCTCTGCCATCTGCACGAGGAGCTTCGCGTGCGCTGTGGGGCGCAGGCGCAAGGAGGTCAGGAACTTGTTTAGGCCGGTCTCACCGTAGCGTTCCTGCAAAAGCCATGGGTGTTTGAGCACGCGATCGCTACCAAACATCTGGTCAGCGTTTTCCCCCTGCACGTAGCGCTCTCTGAGATCGCAGTTCTGCAAAGTCTGGAGGCTCGACTCCAGCTGGAAATGCGGCCGGATATAGCGCTCCCAGAACACCGGGTTCTCCGACACGGATGGGGGCGTGGCAGAAATCACGACCTGATCCCAGCTACCCGTCTGCTGGCAGGCCAGATAGAAGGCGAGGGCAACTGAAGTGCTATCCAGTCCGCCGCTATAGAGGATGTGGACCCGCTTTCCCTCGTTCAGGATGTCATGCGCACGCTGCACGCAGGCATCATCAAAGCTGAAGTCCACACTTTCCACCGCCGGAACCGGATACATGTTCAGATACTTGAACGGCGTCTTCAGTGTTTGCGTGCGATCGATCACGCTTGCATTCACGTTGACGATCTTGAACAGCTCGCAGAAATCGAGCAGATCCTCGTCTTGTTCGGCCACTGCTTTCTTCGCAAGGAAGAGCGGCATGTAATACATGATTTCCATGGCTGCGCTCCCGTTAGACCTGGCCAATGCCGATGACGTTATCCCGCACGATGGTCTTCCACTCTTGCAGGCTCTGTCGGGTGGTGACCTGTTTGAGCGTGCGACCATGCACCCAAAGCAGTTCCTTACGCCGCAAGGTGATCTCCAGCATGTTGCGGTGATCAAACTTCAGTTGGGAAAGGGCCTCGTGCTCCGGAACGTCGTGGCACTTTGCGTAGAGCTGCGCGTAGTCCATCGGAAACTGCACGAACATCGGCAAGTCATGCATCTCCAGACTGCACGTCTGCTCGAACTGCGCGAGGACACTGCCGGCGTGAAAGAGCAGGTAGCGAATGCCGGTCGCATAGATGTCGGCCTGTTCGAGCCGGGCCCGGGCCTGCTCCGCCACGTGCGCGTACGGAATCATGCGGTGCTCAGCGTCCTTGCCGATAAAGACGGCGCCCGGCTGCCCCGTCTTTGCCAGCTCCTCGATGCGCTGGATACTGACCTCGTTTAAGCGACGAATCTGCGTGTTGAGCATGCTGCTGCCCACAAAGTTCGCAATGTCGTAGCTCACCTTCGCCACCAGCGCGAGGTTGCTCTCGCGATCGATGACGTAGTAGTTCCTGTAAGTCGGCAGGGCCATTACGCCCCCTTCTTCAGGTAGGTGCGGTTCAGCATGGTGTGGTTGTGATCTTCCGGACCCCAGTCACCGTCGGGATGGAAGGCGAGCACGTCCATCTGGCTCGTCTCCGTGATGAAACGATGCTGCTCCATCTCTTCGATGTACCAGAGCATGCCCGGCTGGAGCGCCGCCGTCGTTTCACGACCGTCCTCGAACGTCGAGGCGAGACCGCTCCCCGACACCACCATCCCTACGCGAAAGCTGGGATGGATATGGACTGATTGCAGGATGCCCGGTGGAAAGTGCAGATGATTCAGCGAGGGATCGCCCAAGCGCGGCGGGTAGATGAGGAGGGAGTCCGAGCAGCCATCGATGTAGCTCAGACGTCCCTTCGCCTCGACCGCCACCCCGAAGTTTTGCTGGCCAAGGAACCCGTATCGCACGACCAGCATCACAGCCACATCTTCCAGATCATCATCGAAAATGCTGATGAATGGGTCCCGCTCGACACTACCCTTGATCGGAAAGCTGAACGCCTCGCCAGCGAACAGGGTGCGACTCATTCCGTTGGGATTGCCCGCCCACTCGTGGAGGAGTTGCGCTGCGACGTCGCCCGTTTTCTTACCGGACTTGCTCAACACATAGCCGTAGACGGTAGCGCCCCGGGCCTTGATATCGATCGAGGGTCGCCGCTCATCGAGGAGGAACGCTTCCGTCGGGTACATGGAGTCCCGCAGGTCGATGTGATTCTTGTCTGTGATTTTCATGGTCTTACTTCGTAACGGGTTTTGGACAGCACAACAACGGTGCAACTTACGACGCGACTTTCGCGACGGTCGGGAACGGATACTTGCCGACGTAGTCGGTGGTGTAAGCGCTCGTGTAACCCTGGACGGTCGTCAGATCGGTCGCCGCGATGATCTTGGCGGTCTCCGTCACCCGTGCGACTTCGGTATGCTTCAGGTTGCCCTGATAGGCGGCTTCCTGAGCAAGGACGGCCACGGCCTCCTGCGTGAGCGACAAACCGCTTGCGTTTGCCGAGGCGAGGAGCGTCGGATAATTGCCTGGCACGATCGTCGATCCCGCTGCGACGTCTGCCTGATATTGGGTCGCCTCCGCCTGCTTGAGCTGATAGGCGAAGAACTGACCCACCAGCGTTTTCGCATAGAGGTGACGCGAGTTGCCGATGGCTTCGGTCAAGGCCTGCAGTGCCGCGCACTTGGCGCTCAGCAGCGCGACCGCTGACGCATCGGCCGCAGCAATCGCCGTTGCGGTGAGCGACTTGGCGCTCGCGTCATACACGTAGCCCGTGACGGTGCTGTTGTTAAAGCCAGCCGGCTTGGCCGTATGGAAGCGCGCTACCGACAACACACCCGTCTTGGTGAGCGGCTGCAGGTAGTTGTTGTACGCGTCGTTATAGAAGATCGCGCGGCCCGACGAGGGCACGTAATAGACGAAAAACATGGAGTTCTCCCGGGGGTGGCTGGACGTCAGTCACACCATGGCCGCGTGGCGGCAAAAAAAGATAGGCAGACATAAGCCGGGAACCGCGTGGTCCCCGGACTTACTTAGTGCGTAACGCGTTGATGCTTAGCTGCTCGCGCCGTCGCTCGATGCGCCGTCGCTGGAACTGCCATCGCTGTCGGGCGTGGTGGTCGTCGTACCGATCTGGTAGGCGTAGCGCGGGTCCCCCGGGACGATCGGGGTATTCGTGCTGCCGTACGGCACGTACGGAATGCGGCGGACCTTGAAGTTTTGCGGCTGCGACGGGTCGGTCACGACGATGTCGACGGGACCGTCTTCCCAGACGTGAACGACGGCCGCGTCAAGCGGCGTGGCGCCCGTGTCGCCGTTGATGAACTGCACGGGCTGATCGAGCGTCGGCGTCGTGATGGGAGCGGTGCTGGTGGTGGTCATGAAGTTTTCCGATGAAAGACGAGGGAAAGTAGATGGCCATACAGTAGCCACCGACATACGATTCGTTCTTTCGTCGTTACGCTTCCCACCCGCGAGGTATCCGCGCATCACCGAGAATCAGCACGCGGGTACCGATTCGCCCTCTGTAACGATAGGGCAGGACACCTCGCTTCGGATGGTAGGCGCCCGTCTCGATGAGCTGCCGGTAGAGTTCCCGATAAAGGTTAGAGATAGTCGGTCCAATGAGATCCATCTGGTTGACCGGAAAGCTGTGGTCGTGGAGATGCACCAGATAGGCCTGCAGCGCCGTCATGGCATCGGCACGCTTTCGCAGTCGCAGAAAGAGCGCTTCGAGAATTGTGTCGAGCCGTTTTTCGTTATGGTCGAAATGTCCGAGCCACGTGTCGAGGATTGACACCTCATCAACGGCGGCCAGGATAATGGAAGTAGGGGTGGTCACTTTCGGCTCCGATGCTTTCATTCTTCTTCACTAAATTGATCGGGTAGAAAAAAATCACCGAGTGGCCTTATCGAGACAACAAAAAAAAAGAGGACCCGAAGGCCCTCTCTTCCTCTATGCACTCGCACGAGTTACTGCTTATCCATCATCACGAGCGTTGCTTGTAGTTTCGCAATCAATGCACAGATGTCGTCGCGTTCCAGCACGAACGCATCACGACCCGAGACGTCCTTGAATAGCGGGACATCGATCAGCCTCTCAAAGCGCTGGTTAGTCACGACGTTGAAAGTAGACGGAACGTCGTAGCAGTGTTCCGCGGGATGCGCGTAGATCGTTCCGGGTGTCTTCAGCAGCAGGTCGTTCTCATTGACGATTTTCATGACGTTATTCCTATCCGAAGATCCCCTTTCTTTATGCCGTCTGGCGTACAAACGCATTGCTCGACAATTCCAGGTCAGCCCACTTCGTCTTCCCGTCGTCCGACTCACGGTAGTTCAGGGGTGTCGCGCAGATGACCGAGCTTGTCAAACCCAAACCAGTTTCAATCCAGACTTCGGTCGGGTTGCCGTCGTCGTCTTCCTCCGGCCAGTCCTGAAGCAGGTGCTTGAGTTACCGCACCGTCATGCCTTCGTAGATCGTCTTCTTCATCATGTTCCTGCTCCTTTATTGCGCGAGCATCCAGCCGTTGTCGGTGTTGACCATGTTGATAGTCGCCGTCATCTCTGCCTTCGTGCCATCAAGCAGCTGGGAAACCGACTGGTAGACCACATCGCGCATGCCAACGCTGCCCATACTGCGGCAAGCACCCGCGACCGTGTTCTGCCATTGCGCTGTTCCCTCGTTGTTCAACTGGTATAGCTTGATGCCCATGTCATGCACTTTAGCGTTCAGTGCATTACTTTGCTGCACGTCCGGATTGTCAGCCATCATATCCTTGAGCTCACGATGATCGTCCGGATGGGTACTGGTGTACTCGTTTTCCTCTTGCAACACTTTGTTGTCAAGCTCCGCGGCCTGTTGCTTGAGGGGTTCGAAATCCTCCAAAAGCGAGGCCTGCTCCTTCATTTTGTCAGTGAACTGGCTGTCCGGCTCCTGAAGCTTCAGGACGTACTTGACCGACACGCTATAGCCATTGTCGCCTTCAGGAACACCGTTCACCTTCTCGAAACTATCGAGTTTGATGTATTGGCAATCGCCGATGGCTTGCTCGAAAGCGGCTTTGGCTTCACTATCCGAGGGCTTGTCCGAATGACATGCGGACAGAGAGAATGCGATGCCCACTGCGGCCGCGAGTTTGGAGACGTTGATGAGTTGCTTGTTCATGATTGGTTTGGCCTTGTAATAGTTCGTGATACAGCTTGTCGTGAAATGATTGACTTCGGAATTACTGCTCGATCGCTTTAGCAAATACCTTCGCATCAGCCGCTGCTTTGACTGCTTCCTTATCGGCCGGAATGACTTGTGAGTTAAGCCCCAGTCCGTCGAAGAATTGCCAGAGCGGCTTGTCCCATGCGTAGTAGCCGTCCTTGCTGAAGAAGTGATGGGCGTCACCATCGGCAAAGTTGCCCTCGTCGACATAGGTCGAGTTCGGGTTGCCAGCGTGATACGCCGAGAAGAACTGCTTGGAGAGGGTCCCATCTCCCCAGTGACCGTCGTTGTCGCCGTAGAAGAAGATGGTCGGGATCGTGGAGTCAGCGCCGTAGGCTTTGTAGGAATCAACCAGCCCGCCCTCCCAACCACCGCAGCGTTCGTCGCGGCTCCCGCCGGCGAAATTCACGATGCCCAAGACGCCCGGCAGATTGCGCTCACCCAAGGCAACGGAGGTGATGCCTCCTTGGGATTGCCCGATGACCACGATCTTCTTGTCATCAATTTCAGGCAGCTTACGAGCGTAGTCGATCGCGGCTTGCACGCTCTCGGCCCAGACACGTGCGTTGTCTTTTACATCGCATCCACTGATATAGCCGCCAGTGGACTTTCCAAGACCGGGGCGGTTCGGTGCCAAGACCGCATAGCCGCGCTCGAGGAAGACACGCGCCTGCCACTTGAACATCGTGTCGGGCTGCATCTGGCCACCCGGTGACTTGCCGTGATTGAGGACCACGAGTGGGAAGGGACCTTGACCGGGCGGCAGGTACAGATAGGTCGAGAGCTTCGCTCCGAAGAAGCCCTGCTTCATCGGAATAAAGAAGTGTTCAAAGCGCACCGTGCTGTCTTGCGCATGCGCGATTGAAAACGTGAACGCAGCCAAGACTGCGAAGAATAAACGACGCGATTTCATTTTGTTACCTCTGGCTTTCAAAGGGGTTTAATTGGCTTACTGCATGGCGAGCAAAGCCGCGGCGTACGCCTGATGCGCACGCTCACGGGTGAGTTCTGCCCAGACCAGGTGGAGGTATTCGCGGTGAAACTTGGGTGTGGCTGAGTGATAGTTGCCCACAGCGGTCCAAAGACTTTGATGCGCATTGAGATTGCGTCTTAATAGCCAGGCCGCAGTGTAGATGTTCTTGCAACTATTGAGGAGATCCCGACGATGGATTCCTCGCTTATTTAGCTCCGGCATATGCACTGTGTTGATTTGCATAATGCCGATATCGATCGACCCGTTGCGGTTATGCCGGATCGCTCTGGGATTGCTATTGCTCTCCACGTGTGCAATCGCCCGTAATAATCTCGCGCTCACGCCTTCTGCAGTCGCGGCATGATCGAAGCAATCCGCATGGGCTGACAGGCTGATGAAAGCCAGCGTCACGAACCATAAGGCTGCGACGTATTGTTTTACTGTTCGTGCGGACATCGCGTTTGTGAACTCCTTTGTGTGTGATGCATTAGTTGTGGGCGACGGCCCAAGCGATAGCGCGTAGCTCGTCGCGATTGGCGGGGGTGTTCTCACTCGCGCGGGCTTCCAGGACCCGCTCGTACCACTCCATCTCCCGCTCGAGCTCACCGATACGAGCAGGGTGTCTGACGTCGGCGAAGTGACGCTCCATGGCCAGCAAGGTCACGTCATAGCGGTGGTGTGCAACCCAGATGGCCTTGGCATGCAGCAGCTCCATGCGAGCGCGATACTGGATGAGCTGCGCCACGGCAAGGCGCGGCCACCACTGGTCGCCTTGTCGCTCGAACATAAGCAAGTCGTGATTGATCATCGCCTGCTCCGTTGGCTGGAGATGCGCGAAGAGCGGGCTGGGATTACCCATGCGCTGCACCACTTTGATTACGCGGCGGGCTTGGTAGTCGAAGTCAAACGCTGCATTGACAGACATAGTGGTTTCCTTTTTATTCGGCGACAGTGGGGACGCGAAAGGTGTTGCTATAACGCTTCGCTCTTTCCCGGAGCCGTTGGTTGAATTTCGTCATCGCATGCTGCCTGCGCTCGGTCGAAGGTAGAGCTTCCGGTGCAGTTCTCCTTCGACGATCGAGATAGACGGAACGGGTGTGCAGATAGTCTTTCGGGCGAATCCATACGCCTGCAGTCCAATGACGCTGATCCGGATGCCGAATGATCGATTCGGGTGTCGGACACTGGTCAGCTAGTAGATGGAATAAGATCGTGAAGGCCAGTTGCTCAATCGACACGTTCTCTCGCGACACACGGGCTGACGCGATGCCGGTCTCGCCAGAATCCCAAGCCTCCTGCCTAGCCGAGACTATCGATACGAAATACAGTTCTATCTCGCCGCGAGGCGCCGGACCAGCGAAGAAGAATCGGTCCGTTCCTGCAGCACACAGAGACAGCGCCTTCTTCCCATCGACTGAAACGTTCGCTTGAACTGTTAGTTCAGTATCCGTTCCAATTTTTAATACCGAAAGATGCTGACAAATTTCTTCGAAACACTGTGCCCATGGCGTATTGAGTGCCGGTATGTAGTTTGTGATTTTCATTGGTGATCCCTGTTTTAGCGTTGGTTCTGTTTGCCCTAATAAAACACCCGGTCATTCTTGATGAGTGTGTCGATCGCGTTATAGCGATCGGAAAGTACCCAGCGTCCGCACTGGTCAGGCGGCACTGTCTCGAACTTCTTCTCGACCACGTTTAACAGCAGCAAGATCGGTTGCTTATCGGCGATGACTGCATCGAACTGCTGACGCGTCGTAATGGCCCGTTTCTCGACCGTGGCAACGGCTTTCGCCTGCACGTCGGCCTTGGGCTTCTTCATGTCCTTCTTGTCGTTCTTGTCTTGCCTTCTCATCACACTCTCGGAAACAAAGGCGTGGATCGGGAAGTACTGCGACTTCTCTACACGGCGGTTATATAGGGCTGAAACTTCTTTCAATCGAAGCAAGAGTTAAAAAATACAAATCGTGTGGCACTACCCTCGTCAAACCCAAAGGGAACCACATGACACACGCAACTCATGCCGCACCCGTCGCTTCCAAGCCGACCCGGGTGTACAACCGCAAGAAAAAGACGCTCGACAACCGCGATCGCGGCTATGCCGGTCACATCCATTTCGGTGATGCAGCAATTCCTTCCAAGGTCAGCCTGCTCGCCCACGTTTCCCCGGTGAAGGACCAGGGTCAGCTCGGGAGCTGCACGGCCAACGCCTGCGCTGGCGCGCTGGAATACGAAGAGAACATCGCGCATAGCTACGACAGCGCGTTACCGCTCTCGCGTCTGTTCCTGTACTTCAACGAACGTGCGAAGGAAGGCAGCGTCGACTCGGACGCCGGCGGTGAGATCCGGGACGTCGTGAAGGTGGCGTCGAAGTTCGGTGCGCCGCTGGAAACCACGTGGCCGTACAGCGACGACGGTCAGCAGTTCAAGTTGAAGCCGTCGACCGAGGCCTACGCTGAAGGACTGGGTCACCGTGCCGTGCAGTACGAAGCCGTGCCGCAGAATCTGGATGCGTTCTTCCATGTGCTGGCGGTCTACAACCGTCCGATCGTGATCGGTATCACGGTGTACGAGAGCTTCGAGGCAGAATCGACGATGGCTTCGGGTGTGATCCCGATGCCGAATACGGAAACCGAGCAGTGCATGGGCGGCCATGCGGTGCTGGTGGTCGGTTACGACAAGGACAAGCAGGCGTTCCTCGTGCGTAATTCGTGGGGCAAGGATGTCTATCCGGAAGCGATCCCCGGCTCGGGCGAGACCGGTTCGTTCTGGTTGAGTTTCGACTTCATGATGGACCCGAACCTGGCGGACGATTTTTGGGTGCTGAGGGCGGTTTTTGATGATGCCGTGAAGGGCGTCGTCTAAGCAAAAAAATAAAGGCAGAGGGGGCTACGGTCCCTTCTGCCTTTATGCCGTCAGATGCCTGGTCGATGCGTGGTAAGCACGGCCACAATCTTCCCGTCCACGACTGGAAAGTAGATGGACTGGGCGCTGAAATTCATCTCGCCCTCCCAGATAGTCAGGCTGGTGAGATAACCCATGAGATCTTGGTCACACCCCGAATACGTGGGTTTGACTCTGATCCGCACACTCACGGGGCCGACATTTCGTTCTTGTAGGGTGTCGACCGTTTCCATCAAATACTTGGTGACGTAGGTGGTAGTATCTACCCCGTCCATGGCGTTATTTCGCAGCCACCTGATGAGATCATCCGTACTCTGAATGTCGCTGTGATTCATGTCTCTTTCCTTTATGCCGCTACGACTTACCACCAGTAAAGAATCACTCGTGTGTCCGCCGGCATCGCTTCAATGTACGCCACCACAGCTGCGTCGCTTTGATCGTAAATAGCATCTCGAAGTATCGGCGCAAGCGTACCGGCTGATAACCAGCATAGTGGACTGCCATAATTGTCCGTCGTCAGCACGACCGATCCCTTTTCGTCATCGTGGGCGTCGAGACCCGCGTCGAGTACTATTGCGATGGATCGGACCGCTTCTTCTATACGCCGTGTATAGCCGCTAAACCGCAGACGCGTAAAAGGCTGAACAGTGCCATCAGGGAGCCCTTGGCGATTCTGATCGATAATCAAACTGAGCGATAGGCTCATCAACACTCCTTTAAGTCGTCATTTCTGACGGGCGTTGAATTCTGCCAGTCCATTGAGGAGCGCATGCGTAGCTGCGCCCGCCCGAACGGCATAGCTGCACATGTACGGGATTGGGATGCCTGCGGCACGGATCGCCTCCCATGCAGCATTCACATGGGCACAATGCTCGTGATGATCGTTATCCAAAAACACAATCTGCACGTCACCTTTCAGTAACGCGTCCATCAATCGAGACATGTTTCCTCCTTATACGGCTGTCTTGATCCGCCGCTTCCAACCTATGCTTAGGAGGAGTCGCTGGCCTTCGTCAATGTTCGTGACGCTGTGCTCTTCGATATCAGGACGAAAGAACGAAATCCGCCAGAAACGGAAAAGACATCTGCCGCACTGAAACTCGCCCCCACGCTTCGCCTTCCTGACTTCGATGTTCAGGCGATAGTGACCATGCGTGGGTTCGACCGGATCCCGATGTGGCGGGATAGAGGAACCGGTCGGGTAGGCGATCAGATGCATGTCCAGAGCAAAGCGTTTCGAGTTGATCATGGTGAAGAGGCGGTACCCGGTATTCTGTCGACCCTCCTGCCACCGGAACAGCTTGCCCATCGATATTCCCCTTATGCCGGCTCGGAAGTCGGGTGCTTCAGATATTCACCCATGGAAGCGAAGAGTTCGTCGTAGGACATAGACGTGCTCGTGGTCGCCATCACGAAACGGGTCAGCTCATGCTGCACACGAACAAAAAGGTTGGCGAGTTCCTGCTCGCCGTCCACGTTCAAGGTCTCTTCGACCGTATCCGCGTCCTTGAAATAGCCCCACTCTTTCGCCTGCCACGCAAGCCGAAACCAGAAGTGAACGAACGCCACATTGAACGCATCGGACACCATGTACTTCGCGTAGAACGCCTCGACTTGTTCCGGCGACATGTAGTCCGCCATGATCATGGCCGAACCGCTAACCAGTAGCTCGCCACCCTTGATTTTTGCGATCTGCTCGTCGGTTGTCCATTCGGCATAGGTTGGTGCGGCCAGCTGGTAGGTCGATAAAATCAGCTGCTGCCGGCTGAACATCGTGCCAAGGGAATCTGCCCAGCTTTCCAGCTCTGCGACGTCTTCCTTGGCATAGAGTCGCTTGGCAAGGCGCTGCTTCATGTTATCGGGGAGCAAAGGGAGCCTGAATACCGCGTTTCCCAGTGCCAGTCGTAAGTTTCGATTTCTCGACATGTCTGTCTCCAGGGAGGGGCGTTCAGTAATGGTTGCGGATCTGGGAGATACGCGACTGGGTGAGATCGAACGCATCGGCTAGCTGCTGGGCAGGCATGTCGGCATTGCGGATGTAAAAGTCGCGCAGCTTGCGCGCGCTCTGCGAGAGATCACGCAGTTGCTCGACTTCTTCTTTCGAGAGCAGATGCTTCTTCTGCTTGATCTCGACCATGGCTTCGTCCAGGGCAGACTGTGCCTTGGCGAGTGTCTTGACGGTGCGTGGCGATAGGACGAGTTGGCGTTCCATTTGTGATACTCCCTTGTGTTGTTATGGTTGGTTCAAACGACGGTTGTCGGTGTAGCGTCGAAAGACCACGGATTTACCCATGACGCCATGAAACTCGTAAGGAAAGGTTTCGTCCTCACGGGTGTAGACGCCGTACTTAGCGAACTCTTCAATGAGAGCGCCCCCGAGTGCATCGGCGGCCTCCATGAAGATTTCCATCTGGTCATCTGGAACACCGGAGGTGGAGTAGCTGATGTCGGCTACCGCGTTCCAGATTTCCGCGCCGGCGTTTGCCTTGGTACTGACATAGCAGGCGAGCCAGCTCAGCATCGCGTGAGGGTCAGTATCAAAGTCACCAGCCAATGCCTTGACCGATTCCGTGTAGTCGCGAATCGGAATGGTCATGTCCAGCACGATTGTGTCGGGGTACTGCGTGAGCGGACTCGGGGAGGAGCGCTGCACTGTGATCAAAATAGCCTCCAGCTTATGCGGGAAGGGGAAGGGACGGATCGTTGTCGTGCCAGAGCAGAGGCAGCTCGTCCCGCTCCGCGACCCGTTCTTTGAGCACGACACCGGCGGTGGTACTGATCATGACTTTCCAGAGCCGCAGCTTCACGCCGCGGCGTATCGTCACGGAAAAGCCACGGGCGTTGTTCCTCGCAATCGTGCCGATGAGCGCGATCTTTCGGGTGAGCCACGTGGCGTCAAGCTGCCGACCGCCAGTGCCTTCGAAGCGGGCATCGCGCAAGCGCACCATCGCGCCCACGGCGAGATGCATCTCCTGCACCTTGTAGATGCGTTCACCATTGCCGTACTCACCGAACGGATGGATCTTGACCATATCCGGATTGAGCCAGCCTTCCTGACCATCGGGAAAGACCACCGAGATGGCGTAGTAAAGTTTGCCGTCCACCTTCAAATCTCCGTCAGCGGGAAAAGCCCCAGCGAATCGATCCAGCGAAAGAGCGCGCGGTAGCCAACCAATGCCCGCGGCATGCCTTCGACATGGATCACAAAGCCGTCGACCGGACTGATGCGTCCGCCACCCAATTGCACTGCAGCTGAGCGATTGACGAACGTGGTCACCTCAAAGCGGGCATCCTTCAGCATGCGCTCGCACATCTTGAATTCGAGGTGATCGACAACAACCTCGTCGGTCATGATGACTTTGGCCGAGTGCCGCCGGACGCCTTTAGGTAGGCTCATGTGTAGCTGTCTCCTTCTGGCTTGCTTCAGCGACCTTTTCGCTACGTGCAAATTCGTCAAGGCACTTCGTCGCGATTTCCTGGCTGAGGACCAGTCGCTCCACCAAGCTCGCCATTTCGAGTGTCTCAAGGTCACTCATGCTCGCTTCGATCTGGGCGTCAAAGCGTTCGTCGCGTACGCAGTGCTGGGCGAACTCGCTATGGGCCTTGCGGTGCATCTCGAACTGTTCAACGAGCTGCTCGATCGGGTTGACCGTGACGCCGAGCCCGTGCAGGCTTCGTGTCACTTGCAGCTCGCGGATGTAGTGACCGGGACCGTTCAGTGCCAGCAACACGTCCTGGAGGGCAGTGAAAGTCACGGCGAATCGCGTGTTCAGGGGAACTGTTACGTCACTCATGAGGCGTCTCGTAGGTCTTTGGAAATAAAAAGGCAGCCCGAAGGCTGCCCGTTATGCCGCTCACTCGCGCGACTTAGAACGAATGAACCGCCGTATCGTCTTCAGCGCACCACGGTGTAGCGGGCGTTTGCGACGGGAATTGGGTCCCCGCCGGCGATGCGATGGAAGTGACGTCCGAGGCCAGATGGCCAACCGAGGCGGTCTTCGTCGCCTCGACGAGCTGGTAAGCGAGCAGCTCGCTCGCATCGATGTCCGGTACGGCCGCTTCCAGTTGCTTTGCGAACACGGCCTTGATCATGTTCCCCTTGATCAGGCCGGTATCGATAAAGGCTTGCAGCTCATCGACGCTG
This sequence comes from Paraburkholderia sp. BCC1886, assembly GCF_900996245.1. Taxonomy (GTDB): domain Bacteria; phylum Pseudomonadota; class Gammaproteobacteria; order Burkholderiales; family Burkholderiaceae; genus Paraburkholderia. The sequence continues at coordinate 246,814 of NZ_CAAJGK010000011.1, forward strand.
AGTTCCAGCTTCTCGGCAACGGCTGCCACGTCCTGCTTGACGAGGACTTTCTGCAAATAGGCGACGACGATGTTCATGGTTGTTCTCCCTGTGTGAAGGTGGGTGTTGGAATCGATGCGTTGGGGTCAGGCCTGTCTATCACCCAGATCCCCAGTAATGCGATAGCAGCCACGGCGACGACCGCGATGAAGAGCGCCACCACCACCCAGACTGGCGATAGCACCGTCCACCACGACCAGTGAAGCTGGTCAAAGGACTTGAGCACGATCAGCACGATCGTGACCGTGAGAAGGATTCGCCCGAGAGCTTTCATGTTTTATCCGGGGGAGGGAAGGAATCGCCTGGCGGCAGACTGATTAGACCGGTGGCGCCAGACGTCACGACGGCCGTGCTGCTGTTCTTCCTGCGCTCCGCGGCCAGCTTTTTGCGCAGTTCCTTGATCGTCGCTTTCAGCTCGCTCTCTTTAGCTTCGCGTTCGTCGAGCTGGCGGACATACTCGGCGTTGTCTTCGGCAGAGACCGCCACGACACGGTCTAGCGCACTTTTGCGCACATAGGTCAGGGGCAGAAGTTTTCGAGGAAGCGCTGAGAGAAACCGACCGACCGACTTTGACGGAATGCCCTCGGCCATGCCCACGCGATTGAACGACGGCATCGTGTGCTCGTCGCCGGCGTCGAATTCCCAAACGTCGATCATGCCGCCGGAGTGCGGGTCAACGCGGAACGTCTCGTACATGGCGCGTATCGGATCGCCGTGCTCGGCAACGAACTTCGTGAAGAGCTTGGCGCCGGACCCGTAAGCGAGCGAGACGTCTTTCTCCACCTTTGTGTACTGAAAGCCATCCGGTCGCATCGCGAACTGATGGTTGAAGCGCTCCCCGATCATCAGCAACTCGAAGATGTTGCCCGTCTCCACCACAAGCGCTTGCTCGGCGACCATCTGGTAGAACTCGAACACGGTTTCGAAGCTCTGGTTCTTGTCCGCTTCGACTTTGCGCAGCTTCGTAACAAAGGCTTCCATGGCGGGCTGACCACCCGTGCCCGCGAAACCCAGGATGCGGTCCTGGATCTCAAAGCCCTTGATGCTACTCGTGATCTCCATCGCGGGATGGATGCGTTTGATCTTGCTCAGCGAGTCGAAAAGCTCGGTTCCCTTGACGATACGGGAGTCTGCGTAGAGGCGGTTTTCGGTATAGACGATGCAGGTCATGGCGGTGGTTAGTTAGAATTGGTGGATGCTATTTGTTCCAGACAACCGGTTGGTTCGCTGGGAGGTTCAGGGACGTGATATATGTCCCAGATTCCTTTCAGAGCCAAAAAAGAAAAGCGCTTGAGAACCCCCGGGCCGAAGCCCGGGAGTCATCTAGCGCGAGGCTCGCGATTACTCGAACACAACCGTACCCGGTTCCGGGCAGATCCACGATGCGCGCAGGCGAGCACGCATTTCAGCGACCGACGCTTGATTCAGGAGGGTGCCATTACGGTAGATCGGCTTCAGCTCACCGCCTTCGAACTGCTCGAGCGTCTGCTCCTCGTGCAACACATAGCGACCACCTTCCTTTTCCACCCGTAGCAGACCCTTGGCCGACTTCTTCGTGCCGTCGTCCGTTGCGGGGTCCTTGTAAATCGCCACTTGCACGTCGCCCACCTCCGCGTAGATCGCCTTCATCGCCCAGCCGAAGGTGTCCCGCGAGAGCATGTTGTACGTGTACGAACCGATCCCGAGCACGACGTTGCAAGATGCAAATCCGCGACGCATCAAGCGCTGCATGATCTGTACCGCGCGCTTGAGCGTGATGCCATCGCCGTAGATCAACCCGACGTGCGAGTCCAGAACACGATATCCAATCGATGTTTCGGTGCCACCGAAGATATCCCACAGGCACTCAACAGAGCCTTTGAGCTCAGCTTCGGTAATCATCTCGCCAGTTGCTTTTACACGGTACTTGCCACCCATGAGACACGGCTTGCCGGTGGACGCCCAGCAGACAACTTCATCATCGAAGTAGCCGGTCAGAATCTTCACGGGATCGCCCGAATCCGGACGGAAGACCACCTTCGCCTGTCCCAGTTCGTTTGTTGCGCGAGCGAGAATCTCGTCCTTCAATTCCCGGGCCGCCACAGTGATGGTGTTCCAGTAGTCAAAGGAATCGGCTACGATTGAGATGATGCCGGTGGGATAGTCCACCGTGATCAACTCACGAATGACTTCCTTCTCGGCCTCACGACGACGCAATGCGACAGCGTCAGCGTGCGCGTATTCACCCGGCTCGCCCAGTTGCGCAAGCTTGAGCAAGATCCGAAGCGTCATCACGCTGTGTTCCGTAGCCGGGACCGATGCACCGATCAGCTCGGTTTCCGCGTCGGCGTTGTAGAAGTCTTCGAGATAATCTATCGCCGGAATCGTGTCCGTGCCTGCGAAGGAGAGCAGGTGCCCCGCGCCACAACGCATTGCGTCATGTACACCGCTCATCCCCCGCATCGAGAAGTCATGCCCCTGAAAGTCAACGAACTCTTCCGGTGAGGCCGTCATCTTGGCGAAGTACGTCAACAGCTTGCGGAACTCGAAGGCGATCGTGGCCACCGTCGACGGCTTCCAGTTCTCGCAACTGAAGAGCGTCTCGAAGTAGGTCGCGAGCCAGACGAAATCCGGGTGCGTGCTGATGAAGAGGATCGGAGGCACCTTGATGTCCACGCGGGTGCCTTCTGCCAGTGCTCGAATTTCGAGTGGTAGATAGCCCAGATCGTAGAGATCCTCCAGATTCTTGCCCGTCACAACGCCCTTGCCCAGGGACGTATCCATGCGGCGCTTGTACTTCTGGACGGCGCGTGCTTTTGACCCCGCAGCAAAGAACTCGTCGCTGAACAGGCGGATCAGGTATTCCTTGATCCACCCCTGGAGGCCAAACCAGACGACCTTATTGTCGAAGAACTCCTTCAGCACCGGCGCATACTTGGCGCTCCGGGGCGTGAAGTTCGCGACGAGCTTGGTCGTCTCAGCGGGGTACATCGAGGGATGACCAGTCTTGTAGAAGTCCGCCAGATTGAACGGCACCAGATTGTTTGGAACTCGGGTTTCGTCGACGTTCCCTTCGTGGTCCTGATAGTCTTGCATAGTTTCTTTTCCTTGTTTTGAGGTTCGTTTAGACCGTGAGACAGCGGGGGTCGTCGATCCAGTTATTTGAACTAAAGATACCGTCGAAATGCACCAGAAGGTCATCCAGACCTTTGCTGAATATGCCGTGGGTGACGTACAGGTACAGGTAGCTCGCGCCGGGAAGGACTTTGCCAAGTTCGATGAAAGTGCGGCCTCCGTCGCAGATGTCGTCGATCACGAGCAGCGGTGCATCCGGGACGATGCCTTGCACTTCCGTACCGGTGATCGCGCCGGTCTTGGTGTCGCGCACCTTGTCGGCGTAAATCACCTCCAAGTTCAGAGCTTTCGCGATTTTCAACGTACGCTTGCGAGCCCCGGCGTCGGGAGAGATCAGGACAGGAGCCTGACCGGAGTGTGCTACCACCTGCGTCACCACGCGCGCGATCGCCGGGAGAGGATCTTGCACCACGACGCGATCAAGCAGCGCTGTAGTCACGTCGCTGTGCGGTTCCTGAATCGTCACGCTGTTGTAGTTCTGCGCATTGATGAGACTGCAGAACACTTTACTGCTGTGCGACTCACCCGGGTTGTTCACCCGGTCCTGACGTGCGTAGGGCACGTACGGCATGTGGAGATTCAGCGGCGATCCGGGGTAGCTGCGCCGTAGCGCGTCGGTCACCATCAGCAGCTCCATGAAGGCGTCCGCATTCGGGAGATGCGCAGTAATGTCGAATTCGCACAATCGATCCCCCTTCATGGCGGATACATGCTCACCAAGCGTCACGTGAATTTCACCCCCGGGGAATCGAAGCGCCGTGTGGGGGAGAGCCACCGGGTCACGACCGAACATCGTCAGGCCAGTCAGTTTGATCATCTTGTTCTATTCCTTGCTTGCTTTGGTTGGTTGTTTGTCACAGTTCGCCAGTCGCAACGAACTTGTGGAGGTGGGGTAAGAGCTGCGCGACCGTCTGCCGGTCAAGAAGCATCCGGCGTCCTTCGTCCAGTCCGAGCCAGACATGTTGCTCCATTGCGGAACTGGCTTCCTGAAGCCGCGCCGAGCGCTCCGCAACATCAAGAAAATCAACACGCTTCAGACCGTCCGCGTCGCTCACCTTCAATTCGGTTTCGATCGGGGGCAGATCGAATGCACCGAAGAGCAGCATGCCGTCCGGACAGTTCTCCCAATCCCACTCAATGTGATCAAGGGTCTGGACTTCAGCGTCCGGGTACGTGCCGTCCTCCATGCTCGCCTCGCCCTTTGCAACACGGGCAATCGGAACGAACGCTTGTGTGGCTTTTGTCATGAGCAAGACCTACTACTTCAGGAGTTCATGTTTGCCCAAGAAGCTCTGTGCTTCCTTGTGCAGCTGCGGACTCCAGCCCTTCTTGACGTAGCGTCGAAGCAGCCGAATGACCGCGTTCACGTCATCCGCTTGCGTGAGGGGCAGGTCTTCATGCGCTGGCATACTTGTCGTCGCTTCCAGATGGGCCTGGTAGGCCTCTGCACCATCGAAGTCCGGTGATCCGGGCTGGGCTGACGTGTCGTAGTCTGGCGATACCAACGAGGGCGAGCGGTGCCGCATCAGCGCCCGATGGGCTTCGGAGCGACAGTACGCGAGCGAAGAACTCGCCCAGATCTTTCCAACCGTCCCGTAGAGGTCGTCGGCCTTGCTCCGCTGCGCCGCTTCGCCATCCACCCGTTCGGCCTCTATGGAAAGCGTGGGCTCAGGAACGGACTTCGCGGGTACATTCGCCTTCAACAGTGCCGTGTCCAGCGCGCCCCGGGAGTCGAGCCCCAAGGTTTCGCTTCGACCAAAGCAGGTAGCGTTCTCGACGAAGCCCGCTGAGATCACACTGCCTTCTTCGTGAAGTTCCCGCCGCCAGTTGCGCTCCGAGCCAAAGCGGATGGCTTGCAGCGCCTCAGCCATGCGGTCGTGGTCCACGCTACGTGGGAAGACGAAGATCGTCTCCTTACCTTCGATGACTGCAACTAGATATTTCACGACGCGTTCCTTGTTTTGGTTTGTTCTCGTCGCGCATGCTCGCGACGTGTGTTTTGGGTCTGATGCGTTCAGGTCGCCATGAACCGTGCCAGCAGCTTCTTCGTCTCGTCGTGGCTCTTCTGGATCTCGCTGTTCTTGACCACCTTGATGTAAGTAATCGGGCGGGCGTCGTGATCCAGTTCGATGTAGCACTGGTACACCGCCATGACTTCAGCGATCTCATCGACCTTTTCTTCCGTCAATTCCCCTTCGATGGCCGGGACCCCGACGAGGCGCATCCGCCACGCTCGCACTGTCGGTCCGTCGATCAGTTCAAGGTCTTTCACTTCCACTACGGAGAAGGTGACCGGCCAGTTCGTGCGACCCATGACCTGCAAGTCCGCGAGACTCTCCGCGACGAAGTTCCGGAAGTCATCGGCGAACACCGTCGACATGACATGCTCTTTGATGAAATGATTCGCCTCTTCGCCAATAGCGATTTCTTTCACGATATCCATGATGTTCCTCGTTGGTGATGCCTAGCTGGCTTGTTGGGCGGCCGCGGTCGTCTCTCTTCTTTTTGCTTCATCGCGCTCCCGGTAGTTCTGCTGCACCTGACGCAGATTGCGCATCGTGCCTTCGAAACTCCCCACAAACTGGTAGGCGGCCTTATACATGTCGACCTGCTGGCGTCGGGTCGTCAGTTCCTGGACTTCGTCGGTGAGATTGAGCGCATCTTTCAGCTGGCGCATCTCGTCGCCATTCAGACCAAAGGTCTCGACACGCTGGTAGCGCTCGCCCACCGCGATGAGACTGTCGATCGCTGCTTTGTAGACGACATCGAGCGTTTCTTGATCGTCCGCATACACCGCGAGACACGCACCCACGATCACGCGAAAGGCGACAGACGCGAACTCCGCCTTCGTCCCGCGCCGATCGAAGATCGCTTGCAGATGTTGATGTGGAATCAGCTTTAACTTCAGGTCGTCGTTTGCTGAATGTCGAAAGATCGAAGGGAGTTTCGGCGGGGCTTTCTTTTGCTGTTGGTAGAATTGTGGTCGTGCCATGTATCGTTATCTTCCAATAACCTGAATGCGGCGAATCTTGGCCTCCGCACCAGGGATCTTCGTCTGTAGGTCCTGAATCATCCGCAACTCATCGTCACTGAGACAATGCGTCTGATGAGTGATCTTCTGGCGGGCGGCCCCAGCGTCTTGTATGGCCGCTACAATGTGTTTGAGGAATGCGAGCTCGGCCTTTGCGTTCGCCAGTGCGGCGCTGTTGACGCGGCGCGGTTTCGCTGGGATGCGCAGCGCCACCTGGCTCTTGAACTTGAGCTTCTCGAAACGGCGGTTGAACTCGTCGTAAGACGGGGGAGCGTCAGCCATTTCACACCTCCGATGGACAGAGTGGATGGGAAGTGCGCTTGGCGTCGAGCGAGCAACGCCAGCGCGATCAATCACTTCTTCTTATCTCCTGACTTCTGGCGCCCGAACGCCGCTGCACGACTCACGCCGCGCTGCTCCACGGCACCACTGATCAGGTCTCGTAGCGTCGTCGGCTGGGGTGTGGCTTGCTCAAGCTTTGGCGCAAGTACGAGACGCTTCGTCGTGCTCGGCCTCCCAGCAGGTCCACCAGCTGACTTAGGAGGCGTCTGCGAAGATTTGAACGCCATCGGCTTGCCGTCGGCATCGACCAGCGCGGAGCGCAGTGTGTTGCCATGCGCACCCGCCGTCGCATTGCGTTCGAACTTCTCGCGCGCACCCACCAGATTGGAAACCACCTCCGAGGGATTGTGCTTCGCGCGGCTCTTCATGAATTCCTTGAGCCGATCGTTGTGCATGGTTTTCACTGCACTGATCCACGCTTCTTTGGACTCACCTTCACGGACTGTCGCCAAGCTCTCGATCGACATCCCAATGACGTTGCGAAGAATGGCTTGCGTCAAGGGAATGTTCGTGTACGCGTCCCGAAGGGGGTACTTGTACCAACTCAACTCGAAGGCAATCGGGCGGAAGACAAAGTTCTTCTCTGTGCCTAAGCCGCACTGGGGGCAGAGTGGTTTATCGCACCAGCAATACGGACGGATTGAAAACACCGCGTTGTCAAACTTCTCGCCGTAGCTGTCCTGACCCATTACGTCAAGGAGCGCGGTAAAGAGCGGTGTGTACGTGTCGCGATCAACCTCGTGTTGGCCACGCGAATGACCAAATAGCTCGTTTCCCAATTCCATAGTCAGCTTCTCCTTTGATCAGACCTTCGGCACGATAGGAGCAGGGGCTTGCCCCATGTACTTGCCGCCCCGGTCCTTGTAGGACACTTCGCACGGTTCATCCGACTGGAAGAACAAGATCTGCGCAACGCCCTCATTCGCATATATCTTTGCCGGTAGCGGGGTCGTGTTGCTAAATTCGAGCGTCACGTAGCCTTCCCATTCCGGCTCAAAGGGCGTCACGTTGACGATAATTCCGCAGCGGGCATAGGTCGACTTGCCCAAGCAGACTGTCAGCACATTGCGCGGGATCTTGAAGCGCTCGACTGTGCGGGCGAGTGCGAATGAATTTGGCGGGATGATGCAGGCATCCCCTTTGAAGTCGACGAAGCACTTGTCATCAAAGTTCTTCGGGTCGATCACCGTGGAGTTCACATTGGTGAAAATCTTGAACTCATTGGCGCACCGAACGTCGTAGCCGTAGCTGGAGGTTCCGTAGGAGATGACCGGGGTTGTCCAACGGTAGGACTTCATCTCGAAGTTGAACGGATCTGCATCCTGCTCAGCCCTCACTTCCTCCGGCGTCTTGTCGGGATCAGTCGACGAGAGGTGCCATTTTTCCCGCACCTGCTCACCATGGAAGGGCACGATCATGGGACCGACCTCTTTCATCCATTGATCTTGCTCGGCCTGCGTCAATTTCCTGATGGGTGTCGCTGTCGCGTTTTGTACGGGGAAGCCGTTCTCACGGATGACCCATTGGCCTGCGTCGTCCTTGTTCAAGAGAATATGCCCATTACCCATGGCAACGATGCCTTCCGGGGCCCGACACATCCGCTTGATCCAGCCATCACTCTTAATGCTCATGTTCTTGCTCGGTTAGTTGGTTATTGGTTGCAGTTCGTTGGCTGTGCGCCCTGTCCATCAGCATCTTGTACGCGAGGTCATCCATGTCCAGGTCATCGATCCGATCGATGTAGATGTCCCTCTGGACGGTGAGTGAGTAGAGGTCCCGGAGTTTCTCCTGATCCGCCTCAGCATCCGTTTCGCTCCAGTAGAACTTTGCAGCGCGAATGTCGGTTCCACGGCAGGGCGAGCCCTTGAACTCTGAGTAGTAGTCGGTCCAGCCCGGCACGTTCGATTCGGTGTGGAGGACAAAAGGAATCGCTTCTTCAACAGGTTGTGTAAATTCTGGAGTAGCGACAATCCGCGCTACGGCCATTCGCATCTTCACGTAGTCCTCGCCCCGAACGAGGTAATAGAAGTGCTTGCCGATCTTGGTCGATCTGCCTGCCTGATAACTCAGAAGCAGGTTATGGGCCCTTAGAGCGGCGGCGTAGAACATCAAAAACAGCATGAGGACACCCGTAACGAGGCATCCCCACGCAAAGTCTTTGGAATGTTGCAGGTAGGCGATGTAGTCCATAGGTGCGTCAGGTCGTGGGAGGGAAGAAGCGCTCGTACTGTGCGCGAGTGATGCCGCCGGCGGGGTATGCGACGACGTTTAAAGGATGTTCCGTGAGCTGCGTGCGGGGCGGAATTCCTACATCTTGAGGTTGTCGGTTGGCTGCCCACTGTCTCAATTTCGTGTAGTGCTGCCGGTAGTGCTTGTAGCGCCACCTGATAATCCGACGATCTTTATTCCATTTGATTCGGTCTCTCGTTTTTCTGTTCAGCATTGTTGTTATCCTTGTCGCAGAAGTTGCCCTCAACCATCAAGCCGATCTTCATACCCTCGTGCAGAATCCTAGTCGCCGGTAGCTCGACCGCTACTACGTCACGCTCCACGCCATCGATGACGCAACTCGTGCGCAACAGTCCACCGATGACATCGCGATCGCCGCCGGTCGGACACTCGATCACGAAGCCCGTCCAGTTCTTGCTGGCGAGATACCACTTGCCGATCGAGGCGTAGCTGATGATGCCGCGCTGGAAGAAGCGCTCCGCCGGACTCAGGTTTTCGAGAGGAGCCGCTTCAGCAGGCTGAATGACTCGATCCGGGAAGCGCGCGTTCCATCTGCCTGTGATCTCGTGGAAACACATGGCGTAACCGTGTGACCCCGGTGGGTATTCCTTCGGGATATTCGCAACGCGCTCTACGAGAACTGCATGAAGACGATCCTGCTCGCCTTCCGACATGGTGTTCCAATAGTCGCTATCGGCCTGACACCGCGTCACGAAGTCCCGGATGTCGCCAACAATGTCTTCTTGAGACTTGTGATCGACGATGTCGAAGCAGCCCGTCAGCGGATCACGTTCGAAGTTATCCTGACTCAGTACTCTCATCGGGCCATCACCGGGTCCAAACTTCAGGAAGCGTTCCGATAGTTCCGCGCCGGTGTACCGTGGGTTGTAATCCGGCTGGCCATACAGATCGATGAACCTATCGCTGCGGTGGCCTTCCAGATTGACGAGTAGCGTCGGCTGTTCCCACATGAGGGTGCTCAAAAACGACACCCGGTTCCGACTTGGAAGAAGCGGAACGGTTATCGGCGTCAACTCCCCACGACGAAAGCCACCCTTCGCTATTTCCGGAAGTCCCGTTGGCAACTTGATGTCATCCGGGACCAGGTGCTCGATAAGCGGAAGAATGAAATCCCGTGTCCGCTGCGCCGAGTCTTCCAGAACCATCCTGAACGGCTTCGTGCCCGCCATCAGAACTCCTCTGGTCTGCAGTTCGAGGGTGTTCATGATGGTGCGCTGGAGTCGCAAAACCCTTTGAAGCTCTCTTTCTTCGCGTCGACCGGACGCGGTCCGCATGCGGACCTTGCGGCGTTTGTTTTGCCTGATGCGTTGTTTCACTGCCTTGCTCAGCATCATCGTCCCCAGAGTGCGTTATCGATCAATTGCATCTCGGCCTTCAATCGCGCCTCAAGCGGAATGCTAAATCCCCCGAGGTGGTTGTCGCAGAGAGCTGTCACGCCCAGATCCGCCTCGTGGACGTAGAGACCTTTCACCTCGATCCTGCGACGCGATACACGCCGCAGGCGGTTGGTTCGAATGCGTATCCTTACGGCCTTGCTGCGCATGTTCCTTCTCCTGGTTGATCAATCGTCCCGGACATCCTCCCCTGACGTTCGATCGAAACCCAACGAACGACGGCGTTTGAAGATCGCAGCACCTTCCGTTGCGAGTCCCGCGAAGTAGTAGTCAAAGAATCCGTCCCTTGAGTAAAAACCGTACTGTTCTATCTGGCGAGCCATCTCCATCCCGAGACGCGAGGCGGCCACCGACAGACAGTGAGCAGCACGCTCGTTGCCGGTTTCCTTGGCACTGTCGAAAAGGAATGTCGCGGCGTCTTCCATTTCGTCAGCAGCGTTGCCGCGCACGGTAAATCGTTTCGTGAGAAACGAAACCATGTCGACGGGGTCCGCTTCAACGATGTGGGCGATCGATTTGATTGTTTTTGCAAAAGTCTGCATAGGCCGGCCCAGATCGAGAACGACTGTCTCGGGAGGATCAGCCAGCACAGCACGATGAGACATAGTTCCGCCGAATGGGAGAGACAGCATAAGGACCAGGCTGGCCGAAGCCCGCCTGGTCTATGCCGGTAAGGTGGTTTTTGTTAATCGTCCGGATTCTCGAGATCGATTTCGAGTTCTTCCATGACGAGGATCATGCTCGGGCGCAATCGTTCGCGCTCGCGTTCGTTCACTAAGTTCCTGAACACTGCGGCATTACCTTCAGCGCCAAGAAACCCAGCAAAGTAATACTCGAGGCTGCCATCCGGGGCATACATGCCGTGCTGACCGAACTTCTCAATCAGGGCTTCCCCAAGACGGTCGGCTGCGGTCGAGAAGCAAAGCGCGGCTTTCTCGTTGCCTTGCTCTTCGATATTGTTGCGAATGGATAAAGTGATTTCCGCAAGCTCGTCCTGACAGGTGTCACGTGCGTACAGATTCTGGCTAATATGTTCGACCATGTATCCGGCGTCTGGGCGTCTCAAATGACGGGCCAGGGGTTTTACCGTCTTTTCATAGGCGTGCACGCACTCTGCAAGATCCACGACGATGCTATCGGGTCCGCGGGCGGGGGTTTTCTCTTCGGACATAAGGCGACCGACTAAAACGTTTTGATTTGTGATGTACTGCGCGTAACGGGTAGTGACCTCCACTCATTCAAATTCCAGTAGACGAAAGACCGCCGTGCGGCTGGTCGGTGAGAGGAATCGCTCGAAGGTATAAGGGAACTCGTCGTTATGGTCGTAGAGTCCCATCTCATCGAACTGCTCCACCACTTCACAGCCCAGCTCCATGAGGATGTCGCCGAACTGCTCAGCGGTCTTCTGCTTGCAGACGTCCCCTTCGATCATGTGGTCGACCATGTCGTAGATCGCCTCGCTCAAGCCACCCTCAGCCCATGAACGGGCGAAGATGTTGGTGGTGACGAAATCGATCGCGCTACTGAGATCTGAATTGATGAAAGGTTCGAAGGGCCGGATCTTCTCTTCGAACATTTTGGCGCGCTCACTGAAATCAACAATGAGCGTTTCGGGGTGGTTCTGAGTTTCCTCTGCTGGCATAGGCGAGCCCTGCAGGAGGGTTAAAGCTCGGACTCGTCAGAGTCGGTTGTCACATTCACACCGTCTTCAAACGAGAACTCGGGGATCCTGAGCACGCGAAGACACAGCACGCGAAGGATATCGCGGTATTCCTCCTTGCCGACAACATCGGGATAGTAGGTGTTGAAGTGCTTGAGGTTCCACGCATGCAGATCCAGCACATCCAGTGTCAACGAAAGCCACATCACCGCGAATAGTGAGAGCAGGGCCGTTTGATCACTCGGCGCAACCATGTCACCGAACCATCGCACGGGACCCCATTGCTCGCCCCCTGTGCCGAACCAGAGTTCGAGCTGTCCCGTGTCATCGAGGCGATGCAGCGTCATGTGCACGCCGCGCTCGTAGATAGAGAGGGCATAGGCACCGCCGGGATTGATGTCGGTGGGGATGGTGAGCTTAGGGTCCAGTTCCTTGATGTTTCGGCTCTGGATGTCGGCGAGAATCGCCTGCAGGATCGGATTGATCTCGTTGTACTGGCTGCCCGGGAAAGGTTCGGGCTGGTAGTCGGTAGTCATGGTGGGTTCCGGTATTGGACGCATCAGGGTCGTCTCATACCGTTTGTCGTATCCTCCTAAAAACTTCTGATGATCTGGCTAAGAGGATAGGGGAGCGCAGTAAAAACTCTCCACCGTGAGCTGACGGCATAAAAGCAGGCGCGACTGCGCCTGCGACCATTACGTTGGCTGTCCCTTAGGCGCCGATGCGCGTGCAGCGCTGCACGCGCACGCTATAGGGCATTTGACGCATCCGCTCGGCGAGTTGTTTATCCTTCTTCAGCCGCTCGCTGAACTTGTTCTGGAACTGTCGCTTGCCGTCTTTCACGACTTCATCCGGATCTTCCTCGAGTGATTCGAATTCGAAGGCGGGTTCACGGACCAGCGTGCGGGCACCCGTGATCACACGTACCGCGACGTGCATGCTGTATCGGTTTGCTGCTGTCATGATGGTGTCGGGACGGATTTCTTGGACCCGTCTTCCTTTAGAGGTGGCGTGAATTACATCTGCTCGTCTTCTGGCATGTCGTCGTCGTCCATCCTGTCCAAGATGTCGCTCGTCAACTGGTCCTGCAATTCCTCTTCAGGATCGTCGTCGTCCTGGGTTACTGCCGCCTGAGGGGTCGTGCCCAATCGATGAACCCGGTTCTCCGAGGCCTCATGCGGATCGGTCAGACCCGACATCACCGCAGCCTGGTAGCGACTGTACCCTTCCTCGAGCAGGTCGCGATAGCGCTTCTGATCGTCGAGGATGCTGGGATACCAGCAGTTGCAGCAGATGCCACTGTCGTCGACACCGCCATCGGTCAGTTCTCTTTCACAATCTTTCGTTTTGTAAATGCGCTTGCAAATACTCTCTGGCATGTTGAGCTCCTACGTGATCCATTACCTAAGAAGTAATATAGGTCCAAGACGGGGTGCAATCTTGCCTCAGATAGCATACGAATTGCCCCGCCCACAAAAAAAAAATCACATCAGGAAGGACAGGGTCTCCCCCGTACTTTCCGATGTGATTAACGTCGCCTTACTGCGTGGCCGTCCCCGCCCTGATGTTCTGGGCTTCGGTTTCCACCGACTGGATATGCGCCATTGTCGAGAGCTGGGCCTTTTGTTCCGGCGACAGATTCTTGAGAAGCGCCTCCTGTTGCTGATCGGTGAGTGCGCCGACCGTGTTCACGGGTGCCACCACCTTCACTGGGGGATCCAGTTCTGCCGCGCTGTACGGCTGACCCGAGATCGGATCGAGCAGAGGCTCACCAGCCTTGTGCCAATCGGCTTCCGACATTGGGCACGGACGGTAGACCACGACACCATCCTTACGGGCGTATGCAATACCACCGGTCGTAGCGATCGCATAGCGAATCACGGGTCTTGAACACATAACCCCAATGGCGGCCTTCGGCTGTCCATGCGCGTAGAGGAGTTGTGAAAAGTTGGCGGCTTGGCAGTCTTCGTCCTTCCACGTCGAGCCGATGGAGATGCTGACGACGTGGGCAGAAAGCGCCGACGAGGATGAGCCCATGCAGGTAGCGAGGCCTGCGACCAGTCCGGCCGGAATGGCGCTCGAGGCGGCGTACTTCACCGTCGACGTGCTGGTCTCGTTCGGTGCGTAGACTACCTGACCGCCGCTGGCGCCCGCGCTCGCGGTGCCTGTGCCCGTGCCGGTCCCAGATGTTTGCGCGAAGGCGAGGCTGCTGGTGAGCAACGCGCCGATAAAGAGTACAACTGTTGCGAATGGCTTTTTCATGTTGTCTATTGAAATAATTGGATGAAAACGGAATAAAGAGGAATGCGAAGCGTCCCGAAAGGCGCTCCGCATTCCCTTATGTTTGTCCTGCTTGTGGTTGGCTTAGAAGTTCGAGCCGACCGTACCCAGCACGTTCGACGACACGGCTTGGCCGGCGACCGGAATCACGGCTTGTGCAACGCCCGTCGACGTACCGCCGATTGCCGCGACTGCAGCACCGCCCGATGCGGAGGCGCTGTAGTTGCCGTTGCCGCTGGTGTTCGACAGTGCCGGGGCCAGTGTCGTGGTCACCGGGTTGCCATTGGCGTCGGTCCCCGTGGTCAGGTTGATCGTGCCCGAGGAACCGGACACAGCGACATCACCCGAGGTCGACGAAGTCAGCGTTTCCGAGTTGGTTTGGCTGCTGTTGTCGTTGTTGCCAACGGACAGCGCACCCGAGCCAGTCGTGGCGGAAACCGAGACACCCAGCGAGCCCGACGAGCCGCTGTTCACCGTGGCGCCTTGGTTCGTCAGCGCGTTGACGGAATCCGCGGTCTGAACCGAGACACCACCCGCACCCGACACGTCGCCCGAGACGCCAAGGGACTGCAGACCTTGCAGCCCGACGCTTGCGACATTGACACCACCCGCCAGCGCAGCCTGAGAGGAACCGTTCGAGTTGGCCGTGCCCGTGCCCGTACCGGTCGAGTAGTTCCATGCGTCACCCGTGCCCGTCGTCGTGACGGAGCCCGTGATGCCCGCGGTCGCCGCGTTGACATTGGTCGTCGTCACAGCGGCGACGTTAGCAGCTGCCGTTTGCGTGTTGATCGAGCTGGACTCGCTGCTGCCGCCGTTCACGATGTTGGCCGAACCCGACACACTGGAGCTGATCTTCAGGCCGGTTACCGAAATGGCAGCCGGGTTGACTTGGGCATGGGCGCCCGTTGCGAATGCGAGAGCGACGAAGGCAGCGATAGCGAATTGATGCTTCTTCATTTTGTTCTTTCCTTGATTGATTAGATGGAGAGCACTAGGGGTAGGCTCACAATCGTCATATGTGTCCATCTTTTTCTAGGATCGTCGTTCCGCCTCTGCACGCGTCATGATCCGGGTGAGGTACAGGGTGCGTAGCCGATCGCGACTCATGAAGGTGTAATCGACGAGGCCCTCGCGATAGACACCGAACTGCTCGAACTGGCTAACGAGTTCGTGCCCAAACGCCATGACGCCATCGGCGAGTGTTTGGGCGGTGCCCGCGTCGTACCACTTGGCATGCCGATATCGCTGCGCATCCGCGAACGTCATGAGGCTGGAGATCGCCATCGTCCGGTCCATGAGGCAATCCATCACGCCCTCGATGAGCTGGTCGATGTAGTCGTGGTCTGAGACATCCTGCGCGCGAGTCACGTCGTGGATCAGGGACAGCGCTCCCCGTATGTCGAGGACGAGCGTATCGGGCTGCATCAGATGACCTCGTAGCGCGCCTTCACGTACCGCGTGAGGATCCGCGTTTCGGCATTAGTGCGGTTATCCGTGCTGGAAAGCTGGCTGTCGCGGATACCGAAGTGCTTGCAAAACTCTTCGCCCAGACGCTCGCCGACTTTTCCGAGGTTGGTGCGCGGACGCATGTTGACCGTTTTGCGCCAGGCCTGATACTGCTCGTAATCAATCTGACGGCCGGCAGGGCCTGTGATGGGCAAAAGGAACTGTTGAAACAGACGACGCAAGAAAGGCTTTATCATGATCGTTCTCATTGGTTAATCGACGATTCGGACAAACCATGCGTGCTTGTCCACATCATGACGGGGGAGGGTAAAAAACGGCAATCGCATCAAGACAGCTCGATCATGAGCACGATGCCAGGGGCAGCCACGCCACCCGTATAGCCAGGTTGGCTCCCACCCGAAATGACCCCGCCACCGCCTGAGCCATAGCCTCGACCGGGCGCACCGTTCCCATTGAGTACAGATTGCGCGCCCGCACCAAACATCGAATTGGCGGCCACGGAGAACTGCGCGAAGTTGGCTTCCGAGTAGTTATTTGGAATGGCTGAATTACCGGGGATATTCAACAGGGCGCCCCCGGTCGCATTTCCCCCGACAGCAGTACCTATATTGGTGCCTCCACTTGACGCACCTGGACCGCCCCCGCCACCGGTCCCACCCGTTGCAGAAGCGCTACCCACACTGCTGGTTCCGCCTGTGCCACCCGTATCACCGACCGCGCCCGCAGTACCCGCAGCACCGACAGTAATCTGGATCGTGGAGCCCCCGGTGACACTGCGAAGGTCGATCGCAAGCGCGCCCGCCCCGCCATTCCCAGACGCCGCCACCGAAGAGGAGCTCGTTGCGACTACGCCGCCACCACCGCCACCGCCGCCTTGAATGAGCGAGATGTATTGCGTGGTCAGTGCCTGAAAGGTGAAGACTTCAGACGCCGCGACAGGCGTGATCTTGATCAGCCGACCATTGACGGACGGGAGGTTGAGTGAATCCCACGGGACCCCAAGACCGAACATCGGTCGCTGCGAAAAGAAAGACGATCCAGTGACCTGGAACTTGCCATTTCCCGCATCGGTGGTCGCTCCCACCAAGATGTTCCCCGCGGGAGAGACCATCAAGTTCCCATACAACTTGGTTGGGTCCCAGCTTGCCTGGGGGCCAAACAAATCCACGAGGCGCGCAAGCGCGCCCTGTACGCTCATGCCCATGTCGCACCTACGATGTTGAGACGACTCTCGTTAAAACGCTCAGAGCTCCGCGCTGAATGCGAAGGCCGTCGCGCCCGTGAACCCGAACGGCCCGGTTGCCGTGATGGTGGGATTGACCTGAAATGCATCGATCGTGGTAGTCACCACGGATGCAGAGCAATTGCTCGTTGCAAAAGTCCCTGACTTGAAGACTGGCGCAATCCGTTTCATAACCTTGAATGGGAAGGTGAAGCCAAAGACGTTGCCAGCGTTTGCGTAGCCGTATTCGATAAGCGTGTAGACCACCTCGTAGTACCGCTGACAGTCCAATAGCGCATCGGAATAGATCTTTCGCTCCACTGGCGTGCAGACCGGCCCAGCCTCAACTTGCAGGTCCGATAGGGCGATAAAGTTCCCAGCCACTGCTGTCCAGTTCGTCGCGTTGGACGCGCACCGATAAATACCCGTCTGCCATGCATTCAGCGTGGTGGTCAGATAGGAACCAAGGTTGACGAAACCAATGATCACGCAAAGCGCCGTCGTGGCGTTCGCGCCTAGCCCCAGCGTTGCGGGTATAGGGAGGTTTTGCAGCATGATCTGCTGGGCACCCGCGACAGCCGAAAACGTCGTGACGTATGAGTACTTACCGGCATAGTCACATAGCGTGAACGAGTAAATCCCGGCCACTTTCGCGCTGAACAGGAACCGCACAGATATGACGCCGCCCTGTACCTCGTAGGAGTTGAATCCCTCGATGTAATGGTTTATGCCGGTGAGATAGTTCGTTCCCGAAAGTACTGTGGGCGGAGTGGTCACTGTCTGGACAACTGCGGGGTAGCTCACACTGCCGAATACGATCGTGCCCGCTGCCTGGGTAAAAGCACCCCCGGTTGCCCCAACGTTGCCTGCGAGGAACCGATCAACGCCGCCGTAAGCCGTGCCGGAATTACTGGCGAACGCGACGCTAGCCGCGTATTGCTGGACCCGACAGTCTCCATTGATCGCCTTGTTCTTTCCCGCGGCGCCACTGTATTGCTGGCTGCCGTCCGGGAGAATCAGTCCACTCCCTCCCAGACGTGTCGTCCCATTGACTTGCAGCTTGTTGATACCATCGTCGGTCGAGGTACCGATCAAGATGTTTCCGTTAGGAGACACCGTGAGGTTGCCATACAGCTTGGTCGGGTCCCACGTGGCCTGGGGGCCAAATAGGCCGATGACGCGCGAGAGCGCATCCTGCACACTCATTACCATGATCAGTTCCCCCCGGCGAGAGCGGCTACCTGGCTCTCAAGCGCACACACGCGAGCCAGTAATTGCCTGAGCACAGACGTGTGAATGGGGATGACCTGATCGTATTCGACGGCGAACCGAATGTCTTTCGGACTTTCAAAGCCGTCTTCGTCGATGGTGGCTTCGAGCCCCTCATCCGGAGTGAGCTTGAGGAGGTTGGGAAATCCCAACTTGGCGATGTCCTGCGCCATGAAACCAAAGCGCACAGCACCCTCGGGCAGGTGCTTCCATCTGTACTCGTAGCTCTTGGCTCGTTCCACGAAGTCGAGACATGCCGAGTCTGACATCTCTTTGATATCGCGCTTCGCGCGACGGTCGGAGATGGCGTCGAACTCTAGACTGACGACCCGGGTTGTAGGGCAATAGACCCCCAGACCCGATACCGAAGCCGCGGGGTAGGGTCCGGAACTACCCTCACCGCCGGAGGTGAACGCATAGTACGCCGCGAGATTGGCAGCGAACGTACTGGAGGCGACGTACAAGCCACCGTTTATTAAGCTGTTGCCAGTGACTTGAAATTTGTAGCTGGTCCCTGCGTCGGTCGTCGTGCCGATAACAACGTTACCGGCCGGCGACACCATCAAATTGCCATAGAGCTTGGTGGGATCCCAGCTCGCCTGAGGACCAAAAAGTCCGATGAGGCGCGAGAGCGCGTCCTGAACACTCATTACCATGTCGAATCCATACAGTGAATCAAAAGCGTTGGGACAGAATCACGAACCAAACCAGACCTCCGACTGCGTGCTGGTTGCCTGCGAGGCCTTCAGGCGCTGCGCCCGTTTGACTGCCCGCATGTGACGAGCGAGCGATGCTGTCTGCGAGCCGTAAGAGCCTCGCAACTGGACAGCAAACTGGGACAGGTTCGTCGAGGCAAACTGGAAGGCGAGGGCGTCACTCGCATCAAAGGCGACACTCTCATCCGTCGTGCTGAAGGCACCGCTTGAAAAGCCACCGCTATCGCTCGCGGTGAACACGATCGTGCCAACCTGCACGCCCGTTGGATTCGCCTCGTTGTAGGCGACCACGTTCACCGTGGCGCTGGTGCCGGAGGCAAACTCGGCCATCGCGACCGAATCCGCGAAGTTGCCGGGAAAGGTGCAGGTTTCCGTGAACGGATAGACGACCGGTTGCGAAAGGGTCGGCTCACCATTCACACAGCAGGTGATGCGCGCATTCATCAACGACGCTGCGACGCTCTCTGCTGCGGCAGTCGCGGACGCTGCTGCTGCCTGGGCCTGTACACTCGCGGAGGCTTCCGACGCCTGTGCCGCTGAGGCTGAAGCCGACGCAACACCCGCCTGGCTGGTAGCAACACTTGCCTGGGAGGCGGCCGTGCTCGCCTCTGCCTCTGCATTGGACGCCGAGGTGCTGGCTTCGGCAGCACTGCTCGATGCATTGGACGCAGCTGTTTGTGCAGCGCTCGCTTGCGTCGTCACGCTACTCAGCGTGGCACTGGCCTGCGCGGAAGCCGTTGCTGCGTTACTCGCTGCACTCGATGCTGACGTGGAACTCGCCGCGGCACTCGTTGCCGATGCGGAGGCAGCCATGGCGGAATCCGACGCCTGTGCGGCAAAATAGGTCGCCGATCCGGTTTGCCCCGTGACCAATTCCGCAGCCTCATCGACCGAAGACGCAGCAGCCGCGGCACTCGTGGCCGCATCACTTGCTGATGACGCTGCCTGCACCGCGCTCGTCGCAGACGCACCGGCGTAATAGCGCGCCGAGTAGAGACCACTGTTACTGACGAAGCCTGTCGCCTGCGACGCCCATGCCAGCGCGAGGGTGACCGCGCTTTGCGCATTCGTTACCTGCGACGTTGCCTGCGTGACGGATGTTGCCGCAGCAGTAGCGGAATTAGCAGCGGCTGTGGCCGATGCACTGGCACGAGAGGCGGCACCCGTCGAGGAGGTCGCATAGCTCTTCGCGTTTGCGGCGTAGCTGCTCGCATCCACAGCGGCCGCACCAGCTTGCGAGGCAGCGTTTGCTGCTACGACCGTGCTCGTTTGTGCTTGTGAGGCATATTCAGCGGCAGCGCCAGCAGAGGCTGCCGATTGGGTCGCCGCCAAGGTGACGTTCGCAGACGCGCTACTATCCGCTGCGCTTGGGGCATTCCAGACCGTACCATCCCACGTCATGACGACTGCGGGCGATTGGCTGGTGTCCTCGTACTGGGCACCCGACACCAAGGCGTTGCCGTCGTTATCCGTCGTTGGTGCAACAGCGTAAGGACCGAGCCACAGTGGACCCAGTGCTGCGATGGCGCTGTTGATTGACGCCGCCGCGGCGGCTGCGGTCATGGCGCTGGAAGAGGCATTAGCCTCCGACGTGGCGGCGGTCGCGGCACTTGTCGCGGCACCCGTCTCGGAGCTTGCTGCCGCGCTCGCGGAATTGGATGCCTGCACGGCGTACTGCATGGCCGAGCCGTAGCCCGTGCCGTTCACCACGCCGGTTTCTTGGGCTGCCCATGCCTCGGACAACACTGCCGCGCTCTGCGCACTGGCGACACTCGCCGTAGCGTAGACCACTTGCGTAGCGGCGTTTTCGGCCCAGTACTTCGCCGAGTAGTTACTTCCGTCGACGGTCCCGGTTTCCTGATTCGCCCACGCCTGCGCGGTAACGACAGACGCCGCTGCATCCGCGGCGCTCATCGCGGCGTCGTTCACCGACACCACCGCATCAGCCGCCGACGCTGCGGCGTTAGTTGCGTTTGTTGCAGCCTCCCCGGCGTAGTAAAGCGCCGAGTAACTCACGCCATCCACGGTTCCTGATAGCTGTGCCGACCACGCTTGTGCGGTGGACACCGCATCCGTCGCTTGTCCAACCAAGGTCGTCACCGTCGCGATATAGCCTTCCGCCTGCGACGCGTAACTGCCTGCCTGACTGGCGCTGCTATCGGCATCCGTTGCTGACGCAGCTGCACTCGAGGCACTGTTCCCGGCATTGGAGGCATACATCCCCGCCTGTCCCGCTGCCGTGGAAGCGGTCGATGCGGCGCCGCCTGCTGCGCGTTGCGCGGCGCGCGCCTGCGATGCCGAGCTGGAAGCGCTACTGGCTGCCGTACCCGCATTCGCGACCAGGGTGCTCACCGTGGTTGCCTCAGCCGCAATGGTTGCCACGGAGGCAGCGGCATCAGAAGCCGACGCGGACGCTTGTGTGGCCGATTCAGCGGAGGCAAGCGCGGCGTTGTTCGCCGCATCAGCCGACGACCCGGCATTGGTCGCATAGAGGTAAGCCGAACTCTTGCCGGTGCTGCCCACATCGCCCGATGTATCGACTGCCCACGCTTCGGCGCTCGCCGCGCTCGCCTCGGCACTCGTCGCTTGCGTCGCAGCATCACTTTGACTTTGCGCAGCCGCTGTGGACGACGCGAGCGCATTCTCTGCATCCGTCAGCGCCGCGGCGGCCGACGCCGCAGCCGCGGCCTCACTGACCGTCGCGATGGCTTGCGCGTTCGCTGCTGCGGTCGCACTTTTGGCTGCCGCGGCCTGGGAAGCTGCCGCAAGCGCTGCAGCCAGCGACGCATTGGCTATCTGCTGCGCCGCAGTACCGTTGTAGTCCTCCCAAGCCACGTTCAGGTAGATGCGAAGGACATTCGGGCTTGAAGCGATATTCAGATAGGCCGCGCCGTTGACGAGTGGATCGTTGTTCAGGTCGACCGTCGGGTCACTCGTCTGATTGCCCAGCCACATGGTCCCGAGGCTCAGCACCAAGGCCGACATCGAGACCTCGGCAGCATTGACTGCCACCAATGCATTCGCTGCACTCGCTGCCGACGCTGCTGCCGCATTTGCAGACGACGCCGCGGCGGTGGCTTGATTCTTCGCGTCTGCGTCCGATACCTGTGCGGCTGACGCACTTAGCGCCGCGTTTGCTGCGAAAGTCTGCGCCGCAGTATCAGCACTGCTGGTCTGTGTAGTGGAGTCCTTTTCGACGCCCATGTCGTATCCCCGGAATGAAGTCAGTCATAGCATTCCGAGAGGCCGGCGACGGGCGACCGGCATAAGTCCCCCGCATCACTGCAGGGGAAATAGCCATCCGACAAAACAACACAGGCAGCACTGAACCTTTGCTAAACCGCAACGATCGGAATCATCTTGCGTCGCGGGCGCTCAATGTGTTCCATCTCCGTCCCGAAGATGTCACGACGATCATCGGGTAAGCCAGGGGCATCAATCAAAACAGGGATGTAGCCCGTCATCTTCTCGAAGGAAAGCGCGAAGAGGGCGATGTTGTCGGAGTAGGAATTCGCGCACGAGACATCCCAGTACTCGCCCTGCAGATACATGCAAGACCCCTTGCACAAATGCAGGACTGGGCACGCCGCGCAATTCGCCCGGTTTCTCCAGTGCGTGGCGCTTTTCAGCTCTACCTCCTCGATCTTCTCAATGTTGCCGCCGAGATGCGGTGCGCCGTTCTTGGCGACTTCACTGGCCGACACGTTCTGGCAGGTAATCACATTGCCGCGCAGATCGATCGCGATATTGCCTGGCTTGTCCATGCCGCACTTCTGACCAAGCGAGCTGGCCGGGCGATGCGTGAGCACGCCCGTGGTAAAGCCATCCACCTTGCCCAGAATCCCGCCGAAGCCAATCTGCCCGTCATTGGCAAAGACATCGTTGAATGCACGACGGCGAAAGGCAAAGTGGTCTGCCTTTGTCGCGAGCGAATTCCCGGTCCCGCCTTCGTCGTACGCGTCAATGACTGAGCCTTCCCCCAAGGGGACAGACGGATCGCCCGTGAAAGCGACAAACCACTCGTAGATTTCCCGACGTCCGTAGTTGCTCTGGTTGAGCATGGCGTTGAAGCTAAAACGCCCCCGCGGACGCAGTTGCCGATAGAGTGAGCGCACGGCTGAGCGCGTGATATCGTCGTCGAGTGGATCCGGCCCCCGCACAGCCTGGCCCGGTCCATCGTGACTCATGGCGACAATGAATTCGTTCTCCACCAGCCACTGTACGATCTCGCGATTGAGAAGCGACCCATTCGTGATCATCGAATAGACCGGCTTCTTTTCCCAGCCTGCAAAATACAGGTCCAATGCTTCCTTTAGCGGGACCAGTGTTTTCCAGTAGACGAGGGGCTCCCCTCCCCAGAACTCAATCTTCAAACCCCGTGCTTCATTGAATTCCAGGTTGCCCAACCGGTCGATGAAGGCCTCGATGTCCTTCCTGCTCGTCTCGGGCGCGTGCTCCACAAACCGCTGGGAGCAGTAGTCACAGGCGTAGTTGCACGAGAGACCCAACTGGATCTTCAGCGTACGGATCCGCTTGGATTTACGCAGGGGTTCCTCGGGTGAGAAGGGCACCACCGGCGTATGCTTGCCCGCGTGCGCCTCACAACCACCAGAGCTGAAGACTTGCCCCGAGGCATCGCTCAGGGTATTCGTCTCATTGTCGTACACAAAGACCTGACGGCCCTTGTCGTGGAGCCGCTGCCCCGTGATGTGAAAACGCATCGTGTTTATCCTTGTTTAGCCGCCATCACCGTCGCCGTCGTCGCCGTCGTCTCCGTCATCGGAGTCACCGCCACAATCGCAATTGCAGTTGTAGGTGACAGCATTGGCCGTGCAGTTGTAGGTGCAGGCACAGTTGCAGTTCGCCTGCAACCATGCGCGCGCATCGCAATTCGTACAGTTGATCGCGGAGACCGTGCAGTTCGTGCACTGGATGTTTCCGCAGTTGCAGTTGGCGGTACAGTTGCCGTTCGCGCAGTTCCCACCGGTCGTGCTTTGATACCAGGCACGACCATAGAGCGATGCGAAGTTCGCCACCGCGTCTTTGGTGTTTTGTTCGACCCAAAGCAAGGAGTCCGCTGCCCCACCGATCTCGGTGTTGATGTCGGACATCGAGATAACGCCTGAAGACTGGAGGGTCATGCCGCCACCTCCTTGCGTTTGAAGAGCCGCTTGTACCAGCTCTTCTTCCATTTCAGGGCTTCGACTTCAGCGCGCAGTTCCTTCACGGCTTCGATCAGGAGCGGAACCATCTTCTCGTACGAGACGACGTCGTAGGTGTTGCCACCCATCTCGACTTCGGTCACAGCAGACGGCACGACCTTGCGCACGTCCGTCGACACCAGACCGATGTCTGCCGTGTTCTTGCGACCCAGGAACTCATAGTCTCGCCACGTGAAGTGCATGCCGCGCAGCTGACAGACCTGATCGAGCGCGTTCACGATCGGACGGAAGTCCTTTTTGAGGCGCGGGTCGGAATAGGCCGAAACGTTTCCGGAAGCCACCATCGTCCCGGAGGCCGTGGCGACGTACCAACAATAAGAAGGTGCGCTCCAGCCACCGATCCCGAAGACACCATCCGAGCGCAAGGTCATCTGCAGGCCGAACGTGCCCTGACAGAGCCACGACATCGCAGCGTTGTAGCCATCGCCCGACCCAGACACATTGCGCACCAACACACCACATGCTTCGGCTGTTGTAGGGCTGCCGTTGTAAGCCGGCGTCTGAAGCATCACGTTGGCGCCAGTCATGTTGACCGCGTTCGCAACGTCCAGCACGCCATCCACTGTGAGCGAGCTTTGCAGAAGCGTCGCTCCGGCGACGGTCAAGGTGGAATCCATCCCCACCGTGCCAGCCACCCCCAAGTTCGACTCAAGGGCCGTAGCACCCGTGACGGTCAGCGTGCCACCCACCGTCGCATTACCGGTGGATGTTAGAGTGCTGCTCGTCTTGATCGGTCCCCCGAACACACTACCCGCGCCGGTGTTATCGAACGTGAGTGCCCCGGTGCTCAGATTCCACTGGAAGGGTCGGTAAGCGTTGTACGTTCCTTCTGCGCTGCCGCTCGCCGTCTGCAGCATCCAGAAGGAGCTACCGTCGTTGCGGAAAATCACTCCGTAGTCGTCGTTGATGATCCGCAGGTTGGCGCCTTCCGCATCGTAGGCATCCGATGACAGCGAACCCGCTGCGACCGTATCCGTCGTGATGCCGCCGGTGACACTGATGCCTTTCTTGAAAGTACCAAGCCCCCCGACTGACGTCGCGCCGCTCGTCTGAATCGATGTACTTCCATCGTCAGTGACACCCGCAACAAGGAGTCGTGTCGTCGCGTACACGAGGTTTGAGGTTACCGACGTCGAAAATACTGGGTTGACGCTATTCCAGGTGCTGGCAGACTCTGCTGCAGCGGAGGCAGAGCTGGCAGCCGCGCTAGCGCTGCTCTTAGCAGACTGAGCATAGTTGTCGGCATCGAGTGCCGATGCGTCAGCGTTCGATGCGTAGGTGCTCGCCGAGCTCGCACTGTTCGCTGAGTTAGTGGCATATGTGCTTGACTGCAAGGCGTAGTAGCGCGAGCCGTAATAGGTACCGTCCACGGTCCCGCTCGTTTGCGTAGCCCATTGTTCTGCAACGCCCTCAGCGTCAGCCGCACCGGCCGCACTTGAGGCAGCAGCACTCGCACTGGCATTCGCAGCACCAGCCGAACTGCTCGCGCTCGACGCGCTGCTGGAAGCGGCAGAAGCCGACCCCGAAGCGCCTGATGCACTGGTGGCGGCAGCCGCTGCAGAATCGCTCGCATCGGTGGCGTATGTCTGGGCGCTGCTTGCGGAGTTCGCGGCATTCGTTGCGCTTTGTTGCGCCCCGCTCGCTGAAGAAGAAGCAGCGGTGGCGCT
Organism: Paraburkholderia sp. BCC1886; assembly: GCF_900996245.1. Lineage (GTDB taxonomy): Bacteria > Pseudomonadota > Gammaproteobacteria > Burkholderiales > Burkholderiaceae > Paraburkholderia. The sequence goes on from NZ_CAAJGK010000011.1 coordinate 272,487, forward strand.
ATTGCTCGCAGCGGTCGCCAAGTTGGCCGCTGTTGTGGCACTGTTGGAGGCTGCGGTCTGACTCGCAGACGCAGCAGATGCAGAACTTGCCGCAGCCTCTGCCGCGGTCTCTGCCTGTTGTTCTTCGCTAAGGTTGGTCTTTAGTCCAGTGGCAAGCTTATCGACTTGCGTGACTAAGGACGTTACCTCGGTCGAGATAGTTTGCTGGGGATTCGGCACGGCATCAATCCTCGGATGAGGGAATGGAGAATTCATACGATTTCTTTTCTCTCCACTACTTCTGACGCGCACGTTTCCTCTGAATCTTCGGACGGAACTAAGAGACAGCAAAAAAGCCCGGCTTTTGGCCGGGCTTTTCTGATTTAGCGAAGCACGCATGCTTCGCCGTTAGCAGCAGCAATATGACCTGCAGTACAGGTCAGTGACGCTAGACTGGATACACCGGGTATTGCACTTGGGCGCCGTTGTAGGACATCGTTGCAAAACCGAGCGCCCCGGCAGGGAGGGCCACCGTACCTCCGGCTGCCGTGGACGTCAGTGCTGGCTGCTCGTCCAGATAGACTTGACCTCGAAGCGTCGGGCCGTTGTTCGCATTGAACTGCGCGAGCTGGCCTTCGTTACAGATCGGTGGGAACAACCAGATGATGTCCCCCACCACGGCGTTATCGACCGTGTAAATCTGGAACTCGTACAACGCATTGTTCACGCTACCCGGTACATCGACCGCAAACTCGTTGAAGAGCATGGGCATGAAAGCCGAGTCGGGCGTCATCTGCTGTGTCTCGTTCGGGTAGTACTGGTAGTTTCCTCCTGCCTGTCGGACCATCACTGGCATGACGGTTGTGTTGGGGGTTCCGTCCGCGTTTGCCGCCCGCTGCACTTTGATCCATGTGCCTGTGGAGAGCAACTTGTACGGAAATGGCAGCGCCCGTGTGATCGGATCGAGCTGGGCAAAGATGTTACTCGCCGCCGTCACGCACTCCAGCGCGATCACGACGGGGTCGTCGGTCAAACTCGAGTAGGTGTCAAGCAACGCCTGCGGAAGATCCGATTGCTTCAACGTTCCGGCCGCGAGAAGGGCAGCCAATGAATACCCGGTGATCGTCGAAGAATCACTCCCCATGATCCAGTTTCCACCGTTGCCCGACAGCACGTTGTTGGTGGTACCCAGCGCGGCCGTCATCTGCACTGGATTCAACAACAAGTTAGGCGTGGGCGCGACTGCAGTGTAGCGTCGCAGATCCCCCTTGTTCGCGGGGAACACCGACAGCTCATAGTTCGGACGCGGTGCCGGGTCTGACTTCACTTGCCCGTTCGAAAAAGAACCTGCTGTGCCGTCTCCCAGCTGGATCGTGTCAAACGCAGACACGTTCACGCCACCCTGCAGCCCACCATTCGCGGTGAGCGGGAACATGGCGTCGATCAGAAGCGAGACCTGATTCGCCGCCGGCGGACAACTGTCGGCCGTGTTGTCAACGTAACTGCGCGCGAAGGTGGACCCCGGACAGTCAAGCAGTTCGACGCTACCGAGGGCAAACAGCGCGGCCTGTGCGCCGATCGCAGGCTGCATGTCCGGAGGCAGCATCGTCGACCAGGCGCCGTCGTTCTCCCAACTATCGGACCAAGACGAGACGCAATCTTCCAGCCGCAAGTTCGTGGACGCACCCGGGAGCAACTGGATAGCCGCTTCGCCACAGCTCTCGAAGTGAATTCCCTTCATGAACCCGTTCAAGCCACCGCCCGTACCCGACGTATTCGATACGTCCTGGAACTGGAGAATCGTGAAAGGCGCAAAGCCCGCATGACCATCCAAGTGACGGATCATGTTGGATCCTTCGGTGCCAGCGTTATCTTTGTTGTTGAATCCAAAGCCAGCCAGCACGCCGGTGAAGTTCGTCCCGATCCGGTAGTAATCGTCCGACGCGTTGACCGTGTACGTACCAATCAACCCGTCCCAATTGCAGTAGAACTCACGGATGTGGCCCGTCGTGTTCGTGCGACACATCCCGTGCTTCAACGTCGCCGATGAGCCGCAGTTGTAATAGTCCATCTGCACTTGATCGTCTTGATCGCAGCCAATGAATCCGTAGGCCAGATCGTTCTGATAGTGCGGCAACCGCGTCATCTGACCGCCTTTCCAATACTGGTCAGTGGTGCCCATGGTCTGACGGACGTACGGCGTCGGACCATCGAACCAGATGTTCCACATCTGGCCAGTATTCATGTTCCGGAAGCAGGGCAGGCAATCGTTGGCTGCATCGAGCGGTGTCGCGATCGGCGGCACTGTCGACATCGGGACCGTGGGACGCCAGAAAATGCGGGTACCACCCTGGTCAATACCGCTCACTACTGCGCCACGCTGCACCCGGCTATAGAGGGGCACAAACGTATCGGCCATATACAGGTAGCCTGAATTGACCTTTTTCGGCGCGGGGAAGAGCAACTCGTCGCCCATTGCTGCTGCATAGGCGTCCGCAGCCACGGTAGCAGCCCAGCAATTTGTGGCAGTCTGGTCCCCGTCCTGACAGTCTGGGATGGCGCCGTACTTACGCACATCGACACCAGGCGCTGTACGAAGCGCTGCCCACGCAGACCCGTCATTCGCGATGATCTGATAGCCACCGTCATCGACGTAGGTGCCCGCGGTGGCAGTGTTTGCTGCCGTCACTTGCGCAGACGTTGCGACCAGTGTGTACTTACTGTCGCCGCCGTCATCCACGTTGTTGTAACCGCGAGTGGACGCCGTCGTGTAAAGCGTACTGTCGATCGCGCGGAAGAGCGCAAGCGTGTCGAACTGGACATCGATGCTGACCATCGCAAACGTATCCAGCGGGACTGTATTAACCATCGCGACCGTGTTCAACGTCGTCCACGCACCACTGACGTACTGAAACGTGACCGGCGGGATAGCGGTATTCGTGTATTCATCGGCCTCTTCCAGCGCACTGCCATCCGTGCGAGTGGTCGGAGGCTCGGCCGACACCTGAAAGCGCAGGCCGGTCGCCAGAGCGTACCCTAGCTGAGCTTGTTGTGCTGTGGTGAGGGCGCTTTCCAGACCGCCATAGGGAAGATCATTCCAGTCGGTCACGCCGTCGCCGATCTTGTACTTGTTTAGGCCAGCAGTGGTGCCCGTATCCAGTTCGACACCCATCTCGGCTTCGGCCAGTGTGGGGTTAGCTGCGGTCCATTCCGCTGCCGTCCCGCGTCGAAACTGAACAGTACCTTGTACTTTGAGTGCAGGTGTTACCATGGTCATTCCAAGAAATGAGTCAATAAATGCGAATACACACCGCACCCTCATCATTGCGGGAAGAGCAAACGGTGAGGGTGCGAGTGATCCATTACACCCCGGCGCCCGGACCATAAAGGTTCAAGGAGGTGTAAACCGTTTCGGTGACGGGCTCAGTCAATATCACACGTAGAAATGGTGCGATGACCACGCCGTTCTTTACAGTCTGGTTCCACGTCTGGAAGATCGCGCTAAGGGGAGCACCGTTCGATGTCGTGAGGGCAATGAAGTCCATCCGATTGATACTTGCTGTTTCCTCCAGCGTGAACGGATAGTCAAACGTCTGCCCATCAGAGTGCCCGCCGTATGGATTATCTGCACCAGCCACCGTGGTGGCAGGTCCGTCTTGCACAGTTCCCGCTGGCTGGAAGAGAAGCTGTGGTGCCGCATAGCTAGACGGGATGATCAGACACTGCTGATCGGGTGCGGTAACATACACCTGCGTCGATCTCTGAACGAAACCGAAGCAATTGACCGCCAGCGTGCCATAGGCGTACATCACGCCAATGTTGCCCGGTCCGAACGTGCCAAAGCCGCTACCGTCCTTCCCCCAACGCATCGTGGTGTTGAACATGTTGCCGACGACAATCGCGTAGTCGTAAGGCATGGACTGGATGGTGTAACCGACGCCAAAACCGTACCATCCCAAGTCGTGTACGACGTTCTCCCAGATTCCTTCGGTCAGATAGCCGCCCGGCTGACTCCAAATGAAGGCATTACCCAGTGCCTCTGTGCCCATGTCCTTGAACAGATACCCGGCCGAGATGCCGGCGACCGCGGTCAGCGCTTGGTCCGGGTGGCTATTGGCTTCCTGGAAGAACACGTACGGCGTTTGACCCGTTCGATGGGTATCGACGACCAGATCTTGTTCCCAGCCCGTATTCAACCAATGGTAGAACGCGGCACACTGAATCGACTGGGCATTGCAGTTGATGTACCAGTAATCACCCCCCGTGGTTACAGACGCGGCCCCAGCAAACCCCGCTTGCCAGATACAGTTGATGAACTGCGTATGACCGTTCGTGGTCCGATTGACCGAACCCATGCGACCGCCCGTGAACGTGACATTCACGATGCTGACTTGCAGGGTACTGTTACCGTTCTCGATCGTACCTAGTCGTCCGATCGCCAAGAGATCCGTATTCCAGATCGGCGTGATGTACTTGTTGGTGTTGTCGTACGTAGAAGCCAACTCCACGTTGGCGATCTGGCACTTGATCTGCCCGACGTATTCTTCGTACGACGGAATGCGCCAGTAGTAGCTTTCCGTGTAGGTCGCATCACCCGTCTTGCCCAGATCAACCGTCCAGTTAAAGCGAGGCTTCGCGATGGTGTAGATGCCGCCTGCACGAGCAGGTCCGACCACATGCACGCCCTCTTGCAGGATCTGCTGACCCTCCATCTCGTAAGACGCGCCATTCACGTTGTCTGGCGCCAGAATCGTGGTGCACAGCTTGTAGTCAATCGCAGCCTGTACGGCAGGCCCCGACGGGGTGTTGCCCGTCGCATCGGCACCCGTCCAGCAGATTGAGAAGTCGCTATTCAACAGGTAACCGGCATGCGTGCCGCCCGCCGAGATATCGAAGATATGCTGGTAAGGAGATGCCTCGATAGACGCGCCTGCCCAGTTCATGACGACACCAGCCGCCACCTGGATCATCGCGCCCCACTCGAAGGTGTAATGTCCGCGTAGTCCCGTGGAATTCGTGGCCGTGAACTCATGCAGACCGCGCGGAACGCGGATCGTTGCATTTAACAAATCGACGATGCCGAAGGCCGTGGTCTGGTCCGATGTCGTGTTGAACGGGGTCCCATTCTGATCGAGCAGGGAGACATTCTCGCCTACTTTATCGTTCAGGTTTTGCGGTGTGGAGCCTGCGAGATAGGTGGCTGCAAAGGTAAGCTGGCTCGCCTGCGTTACCGTAGCCGTGGTCGACGTTGATCCCGTATCGGTACCGGGGGGTCCCTGCAACCCGCCGTAGGAAAGGTCAGCCCACGCAGTAGTGCCATCTCCGATCTTGAATTGCTTGGTGTCGAGCTCGATACCCATCTCTCCTTCGGCGAGGATGGGGTTTACTGAGGTCCACTCTGCGGCATCTCCGCGGCGGAACTGGATCGTGCCTTGAATCGACAATGCTGGTTCAGTCATAAAGCCTCATACGCTTTAGAAAGCGCAACCTGGAAAATGGAGAGAAGCGAGGGGATGTGTTAGGGGGTACCTCCATCTACGCCGACGAGTTGATAGTTCAGCGCTGGCGTGACGCCAACACGACCGCCGTCGATCTTCGAGAACGACAACGCGATTCCGGTGGCTGCCACAGCAAGGACACTTGCCGCCGAATCGGCGGCTGAAGCTGCGCTGGTTGAGGCAGCACTTGCGGAGTCCGTAGCACTGGCAGCAGACGAGGCAGCAGACCCCTCACTGCTCGCCGCATCACTCGCGCTCGAGGCGGCTGCACTGGCACTCGCTGCCGCCTCGCTTGCGCTGTCACCAGCTGTAGTTGCACTGTCCGCAGCGGCGCTTGCAGAGCTTGCGGCGTTATCTTCGGATGAACTCGCTGCAGCAGCGCTCGCGGCTGCCGCCGAGGCCGACACGTTCGCAGCAGTGGCGCTATTCGACGCATTTGTCGAGGCTGTTTGTGCCGTACTGGAACTGCTCGATGCAGCTGATGCACTGTTACCCGCTGCGCTGGCGAAGCTCTGTGCATTACCGGCCGACGTGGCGGCGGCGCTGGCGTTCTGTGCCGAGGTGGTGTTGGAGGTGGTGGCAGAAGTTGCCGCGTTGGTGGCGGTGGTCGCGGCCGCTGATGCTGTGACAGCACTGTTGGCCGCGGCCGTTGCGCTCGCAGCGGCATCGCTGGCAGAGGTCGAAGCCGCAGCGGCTGCAGCCGTCGCAGTCTCGTCGCTGTCTGCTACATCTTGAAAACCAGCGCTCACCTTCGAGATCTGGCTAACAAGTGCAGTCACCTCGCTGGAGATTGTTTGTTCAGGGGTCGTCACGGTGGATATGCTCCTCAGGAGGTATGCGGGAAATACATACGATTTCCACCGCGTTTCTGAGGAGGGGTCGCTATTGGGTGCGACCTTGTATCGAAGCCAGTGCAGCCTGGAGTTCTTGTATTTGTTTTCCTTGCTGCTCGACCATCTCAGCAAGCTCCTGGACAGCTTGAACCGTCACGGCGATGATGGGGAGCGGCCGTAGGCTCAAGGGCTGGGGGGTTTGTTTCGGTACTGGTCCGAATTCGGTGTGCTCTACACTTGGTGTCGTGGCAGTCGGGTCACCGTCAACCGCGCTGGGCAGGATCTTGCGAAGTTCCTGCGCGATGAACCCTTCGTGCACGCGACCATCTGCTTCGAAAATGCCTTCGTTCTTATACTCGTAGCGGACGATACGCATCTTCATCACGCTATCGAGACCGCCACGGTAGTCCCGCACGTTTTGCTTGATGCGGGAGTCTGACGAAAACGCGATACTCCCCACGTTCGTGTAGTCGATCCAGCACTGAATAGCGCCGCCGACCCAGTAGAAGTTGAAGACGTTATCGATCGCTCCGCCGACACCCGCTCGACAACGGTAGCCGCCCGTCACAATGTTCCCACCCACGGCGACGACATCGGTACCCAATGTGCCATTCGCGAAAACAGTCCCCTCCCCGGTGCCATCGATGTTGACCGTACCTGTGCTTAGACTCCAATAGAAAGGCCGGTACGAATTGTACGAGCCGCTCGGACTCCCAGATGCGGTCGACAGCGCGTAACAGTTGTTCCCGTCGTTACGCCAGCCCGCACCATAGTTCCCGTTTGTCATGACGAGCTGGCCGAGGCTTCCGACATTAAATCCAGCAACCTGGATACCGGCCGTGTTGGTCTGCTGACCCGTGACACTCAGCGCACCGTCTACTTCCAGAGCGCCCCCAACTCGCGTCGATGATGTCACGTAGGCGGTGCCAGTCACCTGCAACTTGTAGAGGCCGTCGTCCGTCACGCTGCCGATCAGGATGTTCCCGTTCGGTGACACCATCAGGTTGCCATAGAGCTCTGCAGGATTCGCGGTCGCGGCGGGACCGAAGAGGTCGACCAGTCGCGCTGCCATTTGACTGAGGGAAGCCATGTCTTATCCTTGAAAAGAGAATGGCGCAACTGGCCATAGAATTTGCAAAGAAAGACTGGCAAATCGTCAGTGCAGCGCGACGTGCTCGTCGAATCGCTTCTTGAGTGTGCGTATCTCCATAGTCGCTTCTTGCAGTGCCGCATAGAGGAGAGGGACGAGCTTGGAGTGATCGATCATCTGCGGATCGACATGCTCTGTGACATCAAGCACGTCCTCCGGTTGCACGTCAGCAGGGTCGTAGCCTTCGCGCAGCGTCGGGTGAAAGAACACTGCGTCCTTTATCCCAAAAACTGCGTTTGGAACCACCTCAGCGATCTCATGCGCGAGGAACCCGTCGATTTCCTCTTTGCGTTCGTCTGCGATGAAGTTGTATCGGATGGGCTTCGTGAGCATGACCCGATCAAGCGCACCCACATGCACCTTGACGTTTTCCTTCAAGCGGTAGTCTGATGTCGTGCCGTAGGAGACACTGGATGTCGACGCCAAGCCAATCTGGCCGATGTTCGAAGCGTTGTAGTTGAAGACCACATAGACGCCGTTGTTGTAGCTGGTCGGCTTGGCAAAATAGGCATTCACGCCGCTGGCATTATTGACAATCAATCCGCCGTTCGCGTTTGACTCGATCGTTGTCCCATAAGCTGTTCCGCCGAGCGCTAAGGATGCCGAGCCCACAGAAAAATTACCCACCACGTCGGCGGCGCCGCCGACAGTCAGGCTGGAAGCAATCGCCGCCGAGCTGTTGGCGGTAAGCGCGCCGGTCACGACCAGTGTGCTTGACAGCGTGGTCGCTCCCGTCACCGCCAGCGTACTGCCCGCTGTTACAGCCCCGGTGATCGTCACTGTCTTATAGAAGGTCGTGAGGTACGATGCCCGGTTTATACCGTAGATCTCCGTCGCGGTCTCTCCATCGTCAGCGACCGCGTTGAACTGGAAGTTTCCCCCTGCGTTACTCCCGCTCTCCGACGTACTGTCCTTAAAGAAAGACCAGCGCGCCTTGCCCGTGTTGTTGATAGAAAACGTGGCATAGCCCGCGCCGTTATCAATCGTGAGGGCCGCACCCTGAACCGTGCCTGCAGAGGTCACACCGCCAACCATCGCAACCAGATTGTTGAAGGTCGCTTCACCGTTGAACGTTGCAGCGTTGTTATAGACAGCAGTGCCGTCAAACGTCGACTCGCCATCAACCGTGATGCTATTTGAAAACTGGATCGCGTTGTTGAACTCACTCTCGCCATTAAAGATGGCGGTTCCGTTCATATTCGCGGTGCCATTAAAGTCGGTGGTGCCGTTGTAACTGGCATCACTGTTGAACGTTGCGATACCGTTCGCATTTAACTCGCCATCGATTTCCAGATCATCCCCGAATTTCGAAGGAGCGGTGACTAACATCGCACCATTGACCTGGAGCTTGTACGTACCTTGATCGGTGACTGAGCCGACCAGGACATTTCCGGCAGGGGAGATCATGAGGTTGCCGTACAGGACGGCAGGGTTTGCAGCAGCTGCAGGACCAAATAGATCGACTACACGCGCAAGCATTTGACTTACACTGGCCATACCGGTCCCCAAATGACGGGCGTAGGAACACCGTCTGGAAGATTGATTTAATGCGGCGTGCGCAAAAGAAAAAAAGCTCCTACCTGGCGGTTCACCGGGTAGGAGCTTTATGGCGTTACGTTGTTGGTCGCAGCCTCTTATCTTTTTCGATAGCTGGCGACTTCGTTCTTCAAAGCGGTGATCTGCTTTTGCATGGCGACCATGGCGTTATGGGACGCCCGGACTTCCGCGGTCAACTCCTGCACCGAGGCCATCAGCAACGGCACCAGCTTGGAGTAGTCCACTTGCTGCGCCACGATTTCCGCTTTGACATCGAGCACGTCATCCTGCTTGATGTCCTTTGGATCATGGCCCTCACGCATGGTGAGGTGGTGCCACACGGCGTCTTTCTCGCCATGCACGGCCTCGGGCACCAACTGCGCAATTTCGTGCGCCAGGAATCCGTCAACGACGCGCTTATTGGGATCGTTCTTAAAGCTGAACCGAACCAACTTCGCCAACATCAATCGCTTCAGCGCACCGGTCATCGGAGCGATGTTTTCCTTGAGTCGATAATCCGAGGTCGTGTTGTACGCCGTCGCGCTGGTGGTCACGGTGACCGTCCCAACAGCCGCGCCCGAACTGTTAGCGAACGTGAGCGCCTGACAGCCACCCCCACCTTCTGCACCATTCAGATAGACCGTACCGTATCCAAGACCATTGGCGTGACCCTGGATAAACTGGCGCGTTACATTGACGGAAGACACAATCTGATGTTGCCCACCGAAGCCTCCAATGGTGGCGGACGTGGCGGTCCCTATAAGGACCCGCCCAGACGTGTCAATGCGCATGCGCTCCGCGCCATTAACGTCAAAAGTCAACGGCAACGCAGTGCCCGTCCCGAGTGCTCCGCTGTTAATGTACGAGAAGCCGGAGGCCGTACTCACACCCATCGACAGATACGGCGAGTTCGTCTGAACAGCAGCCGCCCAGGCAATGAACTGACTTGCCGCGCCCGTACCATTCGGTATGGCATTGACGGTCGTGTTGCCGTTCGTTGTCGACGTTTGGAACGCAAGCTGATTCGAATACGTCGCATTCGACATGTCTGCGGTGATGCGGCCACCCAACCCCACGATGTTCACACCACTGCCGTACTGCTGTCTGCCCAGCGTGTTCTCCACGATCACCCATGCACCCAGTGTCGCGTTGTACATCACTGTCACATAGGCACCCACCACCAGCTCACCACCAGTCAGCGCAACATGGCCACCGCCGTAGATCGCGTAAGCCGTCCCACCATTGGCTGCGAGGGTCGAAGCACCGGTGTTCGTCGTCTTCACAATGAAGCTCAGACGCATTCCGTGGGTCGGTGCACCCACGGCCGGGATATACGCTGCAGCGTAGGCATTCGCTACACCGGTGTCAGTGACAAACGTCATCCCGCCCGTTTGCACCTGTGCCTGTGTGGCCGAGTTGGTGAAAGACACCGGTTGCAGGATCACCACCGTGAAGACGTCCGTCGCTTGCGTCGGTGCTGTGGTGAGCGTCGCCGTGGCACCCCCCGTGAAGGTGAAGTCCACGCCCGGCACGAGCCATGCACCGTTCTGGAAGACCCAGAGATAACCCGCCAACGCACTGGCGGGCAGCGTCAGTGTCTTGACGCCCACTGCCACGGCCACGGCCTGCACGATCGGCTGCAAGAGGTTAGTTGCCTCGTACAGCACGCCCGTCAACACCGAATACGTGGTGTTGCCGTCCGCCGCCGTGAGCAACGTAATGCTGTTGCCCGTGGTTGCGGTGTAGCCGGTCGTATTCGACAGACGGGACCCGTTGGCAAACACCTGCACCAATCCGACACCGTACTGTTGCACGGCAAAGGTTGTCGTTCCGCTTGCCGGGGTGTAGTCGATCGCCGTCGGATTGCTCGACACATTCGCAGTGGTCTGGATCGTGCCATCTGGATAGGTGAAGCCGCCGACGAGTGACCGGACACCCCCATCCACTTGGAGCAGATTGGACCCATCGTCCGTTGTCGTTCCCAGTAACATCCGACCCGCTGCGTTGATCCGGGCTCGTTCGAGCCCATCGGTACGCAGCACGAGACTTCCGACACCGGTCGTGCCGCTTCCGTAAAAAGCCACCGCCGGACCATTGCTATTACTAAAACCCGCGATGCCGCTATCCGTAACGGCCTGCGTGTTGATATACAGATTCGCAGCCCGAACACTTCCGTCAACTTGAAGAATGTTAGTGCCGTCATCCGAGGTAGCGCCAACGAGAACGCGACCGCCTTGACCCATCAGCTCCAACACAGCCAAGGTGTAACTAGTCGCGCTTCGCACCACCTGCCATGCATACTGGGAAAGGGTGTAGGCATCATTCACCGCTCGGCAACCGATAGACCCGTCGGTGCCGAAGATGAACTCCCAGTTCTTCTGGTCTGTCGCCGCTCCCTCGTGCGTTAAACCGATCGAGGTTTGCCCCGTGGTCAGGTTCACAGCCCGCAGGGCGTACGACGACCCCGTGCCCGTCACAGTCCCGGCGAAATCCGCGGATCCTGCCAAAGCCGCGTAGTTGCTAGGCGTGAAATTCCCGGCGTGCCAGGCCTGATAGCTGTTGACGTACAGTTCCGCCAAGGGCAGGTTGTATTTGACCCCGTCGTAGTAGAGATACGTCCCGCCCCCACTGCCGAGGAACACGACACCTTCGTTGGCATTGCCCCCATAGCCCGATGCCCAGACAGCACCCGATGTTGCGGTGAGCAGCGGCGCACTGACATTACCGGTGAAGCTGGCGCCACTCAAAGCGGCCTTCGTCGCGATCAGGTTCGTGATCGTGGTCGAGAAGTTCGCATCATCCCCTAACGCGCTCGCGAGTTCATTCAGCGTATCGAGCGTACTGGGTGACGACGCCACGATGGCTGCGATCGCCGCATGGACGAATGCGGTGTTGGCGGCCGCCAGCGTGTTATCCCCCGCTGGCTGCGTGGGCACCATGACGGGCGCACCAAAGGTGGCCCCGCCACTGGACTGCAATGACGTTGCACCATCATCGGTAACTGTACCAATCAGGACGCGCGCTGACGCATAGACCAGCGGGGTAGTCACCGAATAAGTAAAGCGCGCGGTGAAGCTGCTGGAGTAGAGGGTGGTAAGCCACTCGCTCCCATTCCACGTGAAGAGCCACTTGTCCTTCGTGAGAACGCTAACCGTACTGCCAAAGTCGGCCGTATCGCTTCCCTGCAATGCAAGTGTGAAGTTGCTCCCTGCATCCAGGAAGACCGAACCACCCGCCGTCATCGTGGCGCCCGGCGGCAGATAAATGGTCGAGCCACTCGAGGGTGCTACCGACGTCATCACGCCCGCGTAGGTGCTGTCCAGCTTCGTACCCGATGCAGTCACGGACTTCGTGCCAGAGAACTGAAAGCCCGACACGGACGATACGGAGAAGATCCCGCCGCTTCCATCGCAGTACAACTGCTGCGACTCGCCTTGCGGGACGGTCTCAACGGACGTACCGCCAGTCATCTCGATAGTCAGTGTGTAGGCGCCCGTAGTGCCGTTATTCACAATGAACGGATGAGAGGTGGCGGGCACCACGATCACGGCATTGCTGGTGAGCGTGCCCGTGACAGCATAGATCCCGGCAGCAGCCTCCGCTGCGGTTAGGGTGGTGGTGCCACCCGTCGTGCTGATCGGCTCCACCGTGTTGGCGGTGTAGATTGCCTCTGCCGCAGATTGGGCACTGGTCGCAGCAGCAGAAGCAGAATTTGCCGCACTGGTTGCAGATGTCCCAGCAGAGTTGGAACTCACTTGCGCGGCTAGTTGGCTATCTTGGGCTTGTGTCGCCGAAGAAGACGCGGCGCTAGCAGAGCTACTGGCAGATGAAGCAGCAGACGCGGCACTACTCTCACTGGACGCCGCCGCACTGGCATCGGAAGCCGCGTTAGAAGCGGACGTGGATGCCTGCGACGCAGATGCCGATGCTTGCCCTGCCCACGCTTCAGATTGCTCGGAGTAGGCCTCAGCCGTATTGGCTGCGTTGACGGCCGAGCTTTCCGATGTGGCAGCGCTAGTAACCGACGCGCTCGCCGATGAAGCCGATGAAGCCGCCTGCGATGCGTAATACTTGGCGGAGTAACTGGTCCCATCGACCGTTTCGCTCATCAGCGACGCCCAGTTCTGGGCCAGGGTCGCCGACGTCCCCGCGTTGCTCGCCTGCGTGGTGGCATCCACGTCTGACGCTGCCGCTGCTTTCGCGTAGTAAGCGGCAGAATAGCTGGTTCCATCAACGGTCCCTGACGCTTGCGAAGCCCAGGCCTCTGCCGAGGTCGCCGCCGTTTGAGCGGTGTTGGCGTTGTTGTTTGCTACAAGCTGGCTGTCCTGCGCTTGATTTGCATAGCTCGCGGCGTCGCTCGCCGAAGAGGACGCATTGCCGGCATCCGTGGAAGCCGAGTCAGCACTGTTGGCCGCATCGGTGGCGGACGACGCCGCAGCCGTGGCGCTGTTATCCGCATCCGTCGCAGACGACGCTGCCGCGTTTGCGGAGTCGCTCGCCGCACTTGCTGAGCTACTGGCGTTATCCGCATCGGTGCTTGCACTCGATGCCGATGCCGCGGCCTGCGACGCGGAGAGCTGCGCATTGCTCGA
>NZ_CAAJGK010000012.1 GCF_900996245.1 Paraburkholderia sp. BCC1886
TCATGGCGGGCTCCGCGTGCAAAGCGCGTATTGTAGGCGCCCGCGCGCTCAAGCCCGGCGATACACCTCGGGCCGATGCAGCTCCATCCAGCGCTCGGGATGCGCGGGCGCGACGAAGCCCACCGGCGCATAGAGCCCGTGCGCGTCGCTCGTCACCAGCGCGATGCGGCGCAGGCCGCTCACGCGCGGATCGGCGAAGACCTGGTCGATCAGCGTGCGCGCATGGCCCTGCCCGCGATGCTCGGGCAGCACGAACACGTCGCAGAGATAGGCGAAGGTGGCCAGGTCGGTGACGAGCCGCGCGAAGCCGACGAAGGTTTCGCCGAGGAAGGCGCCGAAGCAGAGCGAGCCGTCGATCGACTGCTGCACCACCTCGCGCGGGATGCCAAGCGACCAGGGCGCGTGGTCGTGCAGGAAGGCGTGGATC
>NZ_CAAJGK010000013.1 GCF_900996245.1 Paraburkholderia sp. BCC1886
AGCACGAATGGCTGATGCGCTCGCTGTTCGCCTACGACCTGGTGGGCTTCCAGGCGCATACCGATGTCACCCACTTCGTGCGCTACGCCGAAGCCGAGGCCAACGCGCAATTCATCGACGGCGAACGGCTGCGCGCCTTCGACCGCACCATCCGGGTGGGCACCTTCCCGATCGGCATCGACGTGGACGGATTCGCGCAGATGGCCAGCGAAGACGACGGCCTCAACATCTACGAGCAGATGCGCGACGAGTATTCGCGCCGCAAGCTGCTGCTCGGCGTGGACCGCCTCGATTATTCGAAGGGGCTGCCGCAGCACGTGCAGGCGTTCCGCGAGATGCTCGACCGCTACCCGGAGATGCGCCAGAGCGCGACGCTGATCCAGATCGCCGCACCGAGCCGCGAGGACCACGGCCAGGTGGCCGCG
>NZ_CAAJGK010000014.1 GCF_900996245.1 Paraburkholderia sp. BCC1886
GCAGCACGCGCACGCCGCCGAAGCCGAGCGGCAGCAGCGAGGCCACGCAGGCCAGCGGCAGCACCAAGAGGCGCAGGCTGTCGAGCGGGAAGAAGAAGCTCTCGATCCAGTAGATGCCGGCACCGAGCCAGAACATCGCCGAGAGCGCGAACGCGAAGCCGAACAGCATCGCGTCGTGCGGGAAGATGGTGGCGTGCAGCAGCACGCCGTGCGAGACCAGGGCCGCGAAAAGCAGCGCGCGGCCGGTTCCGCTCACCCCGGACGCAGCGGACGGACGCGTCTCGCGCGGCACGGCCGGCACGCTCGCGACCAGCGGCTGCGCCAGGCCGGAACGGTGCGCCCGCCATCCCGCGACGGACAGGCCGCCGTACAGGAGCGCGGTGAGGGCATACAGTACAATATCCATGTTCGAAGTTTACACTAGG
>NZ_CAAJGK010000015.1 GCF_900996245.1 Paraburkholderia sp. BCC1886
GAGTAATCGACCAGATCCATCTTGTTGATCGCGACGATCACGTGCTGCAGGCCGAGCAGCTTGACGATCGCGCTGTGGCGCTTGGTCTGCGGCAGCAATTGCGTGACGCCGCCCTCGACCGTGACGCGCGTGGCGTCCACCAGGATGATGGCCGCGTGCGCGGTGGAGGCGCCGGTCACCATGTTGCGCGTGTACTGCTCGTGGCCCGGCGTGTCGGCGATGATGAACTTGCGCTTGGCGGTGGCGAAGTAGCGGTAGGCCACGTCGATCGTGATGCCCTGCTCGCGCTCGGCTTCCAGGCCGTCGGTCAGCACCACGAGGTCGAGCTCCTCGCCGACGGTGCGCTTCTTCTTGGCGCGCGACAGCGCGGACAGCTGGTCCGACAGCACGGCCTTGCTGTCGTACAGCAGGCGGCCGATCAGCGT
>NZ_CAAJGK010000016.1 GCF_900996245.1 Paraburkholderia sp. BCC1886
GTGCAAGTACCTGTGTCCTGTCAACGGCGTGTTCGCGCTGCTCGCGCGGCTCGCGCCGCTGCGCTTCAAGGTCGACGAAGCAGCCTGGCGCCGCTCCTACACGCAGGGCGAGCATGGCCATCGCGTGATCCCGATCAACTGCGCGCCGCTGGTGCCGCTGCGCAACATGAAGGGCGCCGCAGCCTGCCATATGTGCGGCCGCTGCAGCGGCCATCGCGACGCGATCGCCCTGACGATGCGCTCGCCGTCCGAGGAAGTGGTGCAACTCGGCGACGCGCAGGCCAGCGCCTGGGATACCGCGCTGATCCTCTACGGCCTGCTCGGCGTGGCGATCGGCGCCTTCCACTGGAGCGCCAGCCCCTGGTTCGTGACCATCAAGCAATGGCTGGCCGGCTGGCTGATCGACCATGACATCACCTGGC
>NZ_CAAJGK010000017.1 GCF_900996245.1 Paraburkholderia sp. BCC1886
GGGACGCGCGAGCGCGGCGGCCTCGAAGCGCGCGATCACGCCTCGATAGGGATGCGCCCCGCCCGCCTCGCTCGTCCGGTGCGAAGCCGCCACGGCGCTGCCGGCCTTGCGCCGTGCCGCGGCACCGCGTGTGGTGGTGGTCGGCAGCCTCGCGCATCGCCTGCGTGCGGCGATCCACTTCGACGACCTGCAATGGACGCGCCGCTACGATCCTTGGCAGGCCTATGCGCAGTCGAAGCTGGCGATGCAGTTGTTCGCCTTCGAGTTGCAGCGGCGCAGCGAAGCGCGAGGCTGGGGGCTGACGGTCACCTCGGCGCATCCCGGTTTCGCGCGCACCGGTCTGCAAAGCGCCGGGCCGAACCTGGGCGGGGTGCGTCGCGCGGTGATCGCGCGGGCGCTGATGGCCGGCGTGCGGCCCTTG
>NZ_CAAJGK010000018.1 GCF_900996245.1 Paraburkholderia sp. BCC1886
GATGTACTGACGCCATTGTCCAATCCCCGCGTTTCCACCGGAGAAGCTCCCAGATGAACGTCAGCGTTTTCGATCTGTTCAAGATCGGCATCGGCCCGTCGAGCTCGCACACGGTCGGCCCGATGATCGCGGCATGCCGGTTCGCCTCGCATGTCGAGGACGCCAACCTGCTGGCCTTCGTGCGGCGCGTGCGGGTCGAGCTGTACGGCTCGCTCGGCGCCACCGGCAAGGGCCACGGCACCGACAAGGCGGTCCTGCTGGGCCTGGAAGGGCACCTGCCCGACCTGATCGACCCGGACCTGATCGAGCCTCGCCTGAAGGCGATCCGAGCCGAGAAGACCCTCTGCCTGCTGGGTCGGCGCTCGGTGCGCTTCGAGGAGAAGGAGGACATCGGCTTCTATCGCCGCATGATGGCCGGA
>NZ_CAAJGK010000019.1 GCF_900996245.1 Paraburkholderia sp. BCC1886
CGCCTGAACGAGCCGCGTTACGTCACGCTGCCGAACATCATGAAGGCGAAGAAGAAGCCGCTGGAAACGATCAAGCCGGAAGACCTCGGCGTCGACGTGACCCCGCGCCTGAAGACGCTGAAAGTTGCCGAGCCGCCGAAGCGCTCCGCCGGCGTGAAGGTGCCGGATGTGAAGACGCTGGTCGAGAAGCTGAAGAACGAAGCCAAAGTGCTGTGAAGGAGACAGGGTAATGACGAATCTGGTAATCGCAGAACACGACGCAGCAGAGCAGGTCCCCTTGGGGGGCAATGCGTCGATCAAGCCGG
>NZ_CAAJGK010000020.1 GCF_900996245.1 Paraburkholderia sp. BCC1886
AATGCACAGTCCTCTGCCGCTTTTTCGCAGAACACTACGCATTGAAGATTGGTGGAGGATGACGGGATCGAACCGACGACCCCCTGCTTGCAAAGCAGGTGCTCTCCCAGCTGAGCTAATCCCCCAGTCATACCGTACACGTGAATGCTGTACCCGCATAAAGATTGAAAGGGTCATCACCCGGCCAGAACCACCACAGACACGGATGGTGGGTCTGGATGGATTCGAACCATCGACCCCCGCCTTATCAAGACGGTGCTCTAACCGGCTGAGCTACAGACCCCTTCGTCTGTCT
>NZ_CAAJGK010000021.1 GCF_900996245.1 Paraburkholderia sp. BCC1886
AGACAGACGAAGGGGTCTGTAGCTCAGCCGGTTAGAGCACCGTCTTGATAAGGCGGGGGTCGATGGTTCGAATCCATCCAGACCCACCATCCGTGTCTGTGGTGGTTCTGGCCGGGTGATGACCCCTGGGTGTCTGCATGAGTCTGTATGGGGGATTAGCTCAGCTGGGAGAGCACCTGCTTTGCAAGCAGGGGGTCGTCGGTTCGATCCCGTCATCCTCCACCAATCTTCAATGCGTAGTGTTCTGCGAAAAAGCGGCAGAGGACTGTGCAT
>NZ_CAAJGK010000022.1 GCF_900996245.1 Paraburkholderia sp. BCC1886
CGAGTCGGTCCCACCCCTTCCCATCCCGAACAGGACCGTGAAACGACTCCACGCCGATGATAGTGCGGATTCCCGTGTGAAAGTAGGTAATCGTCAGGCTCCCCAGCAGCAACAGAAACCCCACCGGCCAACGGTGGGGTTTCTGCGTTTACGGCTTCAATGTCCACCGAGTCGTAAAGCATCCGCGTAACCCGTCAACTCGAGATACGCGTGCCCGACCTCCACACCCTCCCGGCTCACCTTCGTCGCGCCTTCCCAATACACCGCTCCTGTCGACTGCCGGGAGTCGAGTTCCTGATCGTCCATCAACGGATCCAGTCGCCATGTCAGCGGGCCGGTTTTAACGCTCATCGAAACGGGATACGCGGTGTTCGTGCGCGGCGAACGCCATGTGCGCAACGGCGTGAAATCGACCTGATCGTGATCGAACGACGTAACCTTCCCCGTCGCGCTTCTTAACGCGGCATGCGCCCACATCGCGTGACCCTCGCGGTTGCGCACTCTGAATGCCATCAACGCCGAACCGTCCGCGAGGTTCGCACCGAGCCAGTCCCAACCGACCGCATCCGCATCGAGCAGGGTGCTCGACCATTCATGATCCAGCCACGCTGAACCATCGACGCGCACCTCCGGCTTCGAGGCATCCGCCCCCGCACCTCGTCGCACGACCCGTCCCGTCACGCGCAATTGCGGCTCGCTGTAGTAATAGCTGGCCTGCTCGGGTCGTGGACCCTTCTGCGAGTAACCCGACTCGCCCTGAACCAGCGGAGCCTGAGTCGGCGTCAACGCGAGACGCAGCGCAAAGCCATCCGCATCGACATCGACGTCGTAATGACCATCCGCCGCGCGCACGATGGTCCACGCATCGAGTTTCACGTCCGTATTGCCGGGCTTCGCGAAGGCTAGACCGAACCCCTCGCGCGCAATCCGTTGATCGTGGAGCAGGTGGCCGACGGTCGGGTCGCTGAGCGCCGCGTGCGCGATGATCAACTGCGAAGGCGCGAACGCACTCGGGTCCGCGGAATCATGACCGGTTGCAGAACGGAAAAACGTGATCTGAAACCCGAGCGGCCGATTGTCCGGCGTCGTGAGCCACCCCGTCGCGTACCACCATTCCGTGCGAAATGCCGGATGCGCGCCACTATCTCTCGTCACGAGAACCGGCCGTCCCGGCGTCACCGCGGCGAACCGTGGCGGGTCGATTTCAGCAAATGCACGATGTCCAGCCAGTCCCACGCCAAACACCGCCGACAATAAACCCGCGCAAACCCACACCCGCATCACCAATCCTCCTTCACCGCACGAACCGCATCCACGGACACGGCGCCACGTCCCGCCATCACCGCCGTCGAGCACGACGACACCAGCATGACGAGCGCGACCGTGCAAAGCGGTATCCACGGAACATGCAGCGACATGCTCCAATGAAACGATTGCGGATTGACGACGAACACCAGAATCAGACTGATCGCGAAGCCGAGCACGAAGCCCATCGCGATACCGCAGGCCGTCAGCATGCCGCCTTCGAGCGCGAGAATGCCGAGGATCTGCGAGCGGGTGACGCCGACGTGTCTCAGCATGCCGAACTCGCGAGCCCGCGCGAGGGCCTGCGCGGAAAACGTCGCCGCCACGCCGAATAAACCAATCACGATAGCGACGCCCTCGAGCAGATACGTCACGGCGAAACTGCGATCGAAGATGACGAGCGTGCGCGCCCGAATCTCGCCAGGCTGCGACAACTCGAGCGACTTGCCGAACGGCAGCGCCCTGATTCCAGCGATCACCCGATCGATGCTCGCGCCTGGCTCGTCGGTAACGGCAACATCGGTGACATTCGTGTCGCCGCTCAAACGCCGATAATCTTCGAGCCGGATCTGGACCGCGCCGGTCTGCCTGACGTAATCGCGCCAGACGCCGGCAACGACGAAGCGATGCCCGCGCTCGCCGAGCGGCAGCGTCACACGTTGGCCAACCCGGTAGCCGTACAGATCGACCATTGCTTCGGATACCCAAACAGGCGTCTCCGATGGTCGCAAGCCGGCGGGCGACAACACCGCGCCCGTCATCTGCAGATTCGCACCGGGATCCGCGACATCGATTTCACGCGCGAGTATCGCGACGTCCGGCCGTGCAGGATCCAGCGTGAGTTGCGAGCTTTGTCCGAACGCCGCGGTCCTGATGCCGGGGACGGCCGCGAGCAACCGCTGTTCGCCTGGCCGCAAGCCGCCCGTATCGCCATTCGGTGCAACGCGCACGTACACGTCGGCGGAAAGCAGATGACCGAGCCAGTCTTCGACGGATACGCGAAAACTGGCCACCATGATGGCCATCGCGACGATCAGCGCGAAGCTCGACAACACGCCGCCCATGGCAATCGACGCATGACCCGGCGCATTCGCGAGCCGCGCGAGCGCCAGCGTCCTGACAGCGCCGGCACTCGCACCGCGCCACGCTGACAGCGCGCGGCTCGCCGCGCCGAATATGAGCGCGGTAATCCGCGGCATCAGCGCGATGCCGCCGACCAGCAACAGCGCAACGGCGAGATAGCCGCCGATCGGTGTATCGAACCACGGCGGCATCTGCGAGAGTGCGCCGGCCGCCAGCAGACAAAGAAGCGCGGGCCAGGGCGTAGCAAGCCGCGCCAATGCGCTTTCCTCAGCGCCGGCCTTTAGCGCCGACGCGGGCCTTGCTCGCGCAGCCTCGAGCGCAGGCGCGAGGCTGCCCAACACCGACACTACGAGACCGAGGAGAAAAAACACGACACTCGCGAGCGGCTCGAAGCCGACTCGAGGTTGCACGCCGGGGAAGTAACCGCCGCCCAGGTCGCTGCCAAAAAAGCGCAGCGCGGCGCTCGCCATGGCAAAGCCGAGCGCGAGCCCTGCCAGCGAACCGAGCACCCCTAGCAGCGCGCCCTCCATCAGAATCTGCCGCAGTAACTGGCCGCGCGTCAGACCGAGAACGCGCAGCACCGCGAACTGCGCACGCCGTCTCACCACGCTCAACGCCTGAGTCGAAAACACGAGGAACGCGCCGGTAAATAACGCCACCAGCGCCAGCACGTTCATATTGATCCGGTAGGCCCGCGAGAGACGATCCGTGCGGCTCTCGGCATCGTGCGGCTCGGCGATCACCCATTCGCTACCGAGTTGCGCCTGCAGCGCACGCCGGAAACGTTCGCGATTCACGCCGCGTTCGAGCAGCAGATCGACTCGCGACAGCTTGCCGACCAGACCGAACTTCCACTGCACGGCAGCGATGTCCATCACGGCGAGCCGTTGACCCGGACGTGTCCTTACGAGCCCGCCGGCGACTCGCAAGTGCACGATCGACGTGCCGTTACGTACGGCCAGATCGTCGCCGACCTTGACCTTCAGCCACTGCTGTGCGGCGACCGACAGAAACACCGTGTCGGCCGCGAGCGTATCGAAAGGCTTTTGAGGCGAGGGCACGCCGATCAGATCGGGCGCGATGCGGCTCGCCTTGAACACGTCGATGCCGAGCAGGGGCAACGACGCGTTGCGCTCCGGCAAGGTGACGTCGAGCGACAGCACGGGGCTCGCGAGCGTCACGCCGGCGCGTGTCGCGATCTGCGGATAAATGGACTCGTCCATGAGTGGCCGCGCGCCGCGCACCTGCAGATCGGCTTCACCGGAAAGGCTCCGGGTGGCTGCGGAAAATTCGTTGAAGGCCGCGCTGTTGATCAATTGAACGGCGTAGCCGAGCGCTACGCCCAGTGCGATGGTTGCGACGGCAACCAGTGCGCGGGCGCGATGACTGCGCCACTCCGCGCCGAGCAGCCAGCGCGCGAGCAGGCGGCGGCCATTTCCGCGCGCACGGACCGCCGGGTCAGCGTGCATCGTCGGCGGAGAGGGCGCGCGACGATACGCCGGCCGGTGACGCAGGCGCGGGGGCGTGCAGGCCGCCGTCGCGAAGAATCAGAATCCGGTCGGCCACGGCGGCGGCCGCTTCGGAATGCGTGACCATGATCGTGGCCGCGCCGGTCAGCTTGCTTTGCAGGCGAAACAGTTCGAGCACGTCGTGCGCGGTGTCGGGGTCGAGATTGCCGGTGGGTTCGTCGGCGAGGATCAGGGTCGGGCGATGCACGAGCGCGCGTGCAATCGCGACACGTTGCAATTCGCCGCCCGACAGTTGCCGCGGAAAATCGGCGCCGCGGCCGCCCAGTCCAACGGTGGCGAGCATCTCGCCGGCGGCCGCCGTCGGCATTTCGTTGAGCAGCAGCGGCAACGCGACGTTCTGGTCGAGCGTCAGGTGAGGCAAGACGTGAAACGCCTGGAACACGAAGCCGAGCTTTTGCCGGCGCAGGCGCGTCGCGGCGTTGTCGTCCAGACGCGAGACCGCGTGGCCGTCGATGAACACGTCGCCGCCGTCCGCCTGGTCCAACCCGGCAATCAGATTGAGCAGCGTCGATTTACCGACACCGGAGTCGCCCATGATCGCGACGAACTCACCCGCGCCAAGAGCGAAATCGAGCGCGGCCAGCACGATGCGGCCTGCGCCATAGTGTTTGCTGAGTCCACGGCATTCGAGTGCGGGAACGGCACCTTCGTCATGAAGCGGCATGCAGGGATCCGGAAAGTCTGGCGAGGGAGCGTGCGATCGATCATGCCAGAGATGCCTGCATCTCTGCACGCGCCATGCTGCAGACAGACGCGGAAAACGTAGGCCATTCGAAAGTCGGACGTCTTTCAGAGCGGTTCGTTATCCGGCTGAAAGGCACTCGGGCAGAGATGTGAGCTTCGGTTCGGAGGCGGTAAAAGGCCGCGAATTGAGTGGCCGGTCAAAATTTTTTTTCTGTTTGAGGTCACACGAAAAATTTGCCGAAAACGCCAAACTGGGTGCCCAAAACGGACCTGTAACAGGCCGAAATTATTCGGCGGAAGTCTCGCGTAGTAGACACTCGTGAAAACCTTTTAATCACCCGCTAAAAACCGTCTTTTTCGTGCAAATTTCGCGCTTGGTCGTGCCCTTTGCAGGTTTGTGCGCGCGCACATTTTGAGTCATTACGCAAGAGCAAACGTGGCAATGGCGCATGAAAGCTGCCGCTGTGACGTTGTTGCGCTGCAAAAGTTTTCTTATCTTGGTAATCTCCCACCCTTGGTCATTCGACTGCGGGTAAACGTGTAGCGGACTGTGCCGCGATCACGTCGTTTTGAGTGAAATAAAACTTACATCTCCATTTCAGTGCTTTCGTTCCTGAAGGTGCTTGAGCGGAGTTTTGTACTTCAAGTTTTTGACAGAACACATGCCATTGCCTCCGCTTCTCAGCCTGCTTATCTGGATCCCCATTGTCGCTGGCCTAATTGTTTTGCGTGCCGGATCTGACGCGGCACGTGGTCGCACCCGCTGGCTCGCTCTCGCCGGCGCGGTCGCTGGGTTTCTACCGGTGTTTCCGCTCGTATCGAATTTCCGCAACGACGTGACGTCGATGCAGTTCGTCGAGAACGTCCGCTGGTCGCCGACCTTCGACATTTCGTGGCACGTCGGCGTGGATGGCGTCTCGCTCTGGCTGGTGGCGCTGACGGCGCTGACCACGATCATCATCGTCGTGGCCTCGTGGGAATCGATCACCGAGCGCACCGCGCAATACTTCGGCGCGTTTCTTATGTTGTCGGGCTTCATGCAGGGTGTGTTCACCTCGCTCGACGGCATGCTGTTCTTCATCTCGTTCGAAGCGACGCTGATTCCGCTGTATCTGCTGATCGGCACGTGGGGTCATTCGAACCGCTCGTATGCCGCGGTGAAGTTCTTCTTCGTGTCGTTCCTCGGCTCGCTGATGATGCTGATGTCGATGCTGTACCTCTACAGCCAGACGCACAGCTTCGACCTCGCGCTGTGGCGTGAGACGCATATCGGCACCGTGCCGCAAATCCTGATCTTCCTCGGCTTCCTCGCCGCGTTCGGCGTGAAGGTGCCGATGTGGCCGCTGCACACGTGGCTGCCCGACGTCCACCTCGACGGCCCGACCGGTGCCGCGGTGATGATCGGCATGCTGAAGCTGGGCGGCTACGGTCTGTTGCGCTTCGCGCTGCCGATCGCGCCGCAGGCCAGCCACTTCTTCGCGCCGATGATGATTACGCTGTCGCTGATCGCCGTCGTCTATTCGAGCCTGCTTGCGCTCGTGCAAACCGACATGCGCCGCCTGCTCGCGTATTCGACGATTGGCCACATGGGTCTCGTCACGCTGGGTCTGTTCGTGTTCAACCGCATCGGTCAGGCCGGCGCGATCGTGCAGATGCTGTCTTACGGTGTGATTTCCGGCGCGATGCTGTTGTGCACCGGCATGCTTTACGAGCGCACCAAAACCGCTTCCATTTCCGAATATGGCGGCGTCGCGAATACAATGCCGCGCTTCGCTGCATTCGTCATGCTGTTCTCGATGGCCAACATCGGTCTGCCGGGCACGTCGGGTTTCGTCGGCGAGTTCATGGTGCTGATGGGGGCGATCCGCTTCAACTTCTGGATCGGCGCGATTGCGGCGACCACTCTGGTTCTCAGTGCGGCCTACACGCTGTGGATGTACAAGCGCGTGATCTTCGGCGCGATTGCGAATGCGCGTGTTGCGAAGCTGGCCGATATCGGCAAGCGCGAGTTCGCGTTGCTCGGCGCGCTGGCGTTGCTGGTGCTTGCGATCGGATTGAATCCGAAGCCGTTCACCGATGCCATCGATCCGTCGGTCGGCACGTTGCTCGCGCAATCGGAACGTTCGTCGCATCCGGGCGATTCGGTTCCGGAGAACGAGCATCTGCAAGCCGCGGCGCCGACTCCGGCATCCGCGACTTCGCGCACGCCGGGCTGAGGCATGGAGTGGATTGCGGTTGCAGCATAGGTGGGACCGATGTTGTAATGCCGGCGCGCGGTCAAGGCGCCGGGCCGCGTCTGGCAAGTGCTGTTACGCGTTGCGACTCTTCGGAGTCTTTTCGCGTTTTAGCGCTTGTTTGAAGGGGGTTTACGTTTCTGACACGACTTGCGGAACAGGCAATGACGTGCGATGTGTTCCAGTCTGCACGGCTCGTGCGGCAACATGTCACACGCTATTGCGACGCAATAGATCGTTGCAGAAACAACGCTTTATTTCCCCCTTGGCGTCCCTTTATTATGCGAGCGCTTACTAATGGAGAGCGGTCTAATGACGTTCGTTGATGCAGTACAAAAGAGGCAAAAACTATGAAAGGAAAGACTCTACGAGGGTCGATGGGGTTCCTTTCTGCCGGCCTCATGTTGTTGCTATCGGGTTGCAGCAACCTCGACATTTTGAATCCGAAGGGCAGTGTGGGTCTCGCCGAACGCGATCTGATCGCGACCTCGACGTGGGCCATGCTGATCGTGGTGGTGCCGGTTATCGCACTGACCTTGCTGTTCGCATGGCGTTATCGCGCGACCAACAAGGACGCCAAGTACCAACCGGGCTGGACCCATTCGACGGCTATCGAAATCGCCATCTGGACGATTCCGACGCTGATCATTATTTTCCTCGCCGTGTTGACTTGGAAGAGCACGCATGAGCTCGACCCGTATCGTCCGCTCGAGTCGCAGGTCAAGCCGATCAACGTGGAAGTCGTCGCACTCGACTGGAAGTGGCTGTTCATCTATCCGGACCTCGGCATTGCGTCGATGAACCAGCTGGCCATTCCGGTCGGCACCCCGGTGAACTTCACGATCACGTCCGACACGGTGATGAACTCGTTCTTCATTCCGCAACTCGGCGGCCAGATCTACGCGATGGCGGGTATGCAAACGCGTCTGCATCTGATTGCCGACGAAGCGGGTGACTATGCGGGCACCTCGGCCAACTTCAGCGGCAAGGGCTTCTCGGACATGAAGTTCCGTACGCTCGCGCAATCGCCGGCCGACTTCAACGCATGGGTCGCGAAGGTGCGTGCCTCGTCGGATAACCTGAGCATGGACCGTTACCACACGGTGTCGGCACCGTCCGAGAAAGCGCCGGTGAGCTACTTCTCGGCGGTCGATCCCAAGCTCTTCCACAACATCATTGCCCATTACAACAACGGTAACGTCATGGACAACATGAAGGACGCCAACTGCGCGCCCAAGGTTAAGGGGTAACGCATGTTCGGAAAACTCTCACTAGACTCGATTCCGTACCACGAGCCGATCATCATGGTGACGGCCGCGGGCATCGCCATCGGCGGTGCGCTGGTACTGGGTCTGATCACCTATTTCGGAAAGTGGCGCTACCTGTGGACCGAATGGCTCACGTCGGTCGACCACAAGAAGCTGGGCGTGATGTACATCGTGGTTGCGCTCATCATGCTGTTCCGCGGCTTCGCGGACGCCATCATGATGCGTACCCAGCTGGCGCTGTCGTATAACGCGCCAGGCTTCTTACCGCCACACCATTACGACCAGATCTTTACCGCGCACGGCGTCATCATGATTTTCTTCATGGCGATGGCGTTCATGGTCGGCCTGATGAACATCGTCGTGCCGCTGCAGATCGGTGCTCGCGACGTCGCCTTCCCGTTCCTCAATTCGTTGAGCTTCTGGATGACGGCGATCAGCGCAGTGCTGATCAACATCTCGCTCGTGATCGGTGAATTCGCGCAAACGGGCTGGCTGGCGTATCCGCCGTTGTCCGAATTGCAGTTCAGTCCGGGTGTCGGGGTCGACTATTACCTGTGGAGCTTGCAGCTCTCCGGTATCGGCACCTTGCTGACTGGCGTGAACTTCTTCGTGACCATAGTGAAGATGCGCGCGCCGGGCATGACGTTCTTCAAGATGCCCGTGTTCACGTGGACCGCGCTGTGCACGAACGTGCTGATCATGGCTGCGTTCCCGATCCTGACCGTGACGCTCGCATTGCTGGGTCTCGACCGTTACCTGGGCATGCACTTCTTCACGAACGACGCTGGCGGTAACGCCATGTTGTACCTGAACCTGATCTGGGCCTGGGGTCACCCCGAGGTGTACATCCTGATCCTGCCGGCATTCGGCGTGTTCTCGGAAGTCGTCGCCACCTTCGCCAAGAAGCCGCTGTTCGGCTACAAGACGATGGTGTGGGCGACCTGCGCGATCATGGTGCTGTCGTTCCTCGTGTGGCTGCATCACTTCTTCACGATGGGTTCGGGCGCCGACGTCAATTCGTTCTTCGGTATTGCGACGATGGTCATTGCGATTCCGACCGGCGTGAAAGTGTTCAACTGGCTGTTCACGATTTACCGCGGCCGCCTGCAGTTCACGCCCGCGATTCTGTGGACGCTCGGCTTCATGGTGACCTTCACGATCGGCGGTATGACCGGCGTGATGATGGCGATTCCGGGTGCGGACTTCGTGCTGCACAACAGCCTGTTCCTGATCGCTCACTTCCACAACGTGATTATCGGTGGCGTGCTGTTCGGCTACCTCGCCGGCTTCAACTACTGGTTCCCGAAAGCATTCGGCTTCAAGCTCAACGAAAAGCTGGGCAAGGCGTCGTTCTGGTTCTGGCAGATCGGTTTCTGGGTGGCATTCACGCCGCTGTACGTGCTGGGCTTCATGGGCATGACGCGTCGTCTGAACCACTACGACAATCCTGACTGGCACCCGTGGCTGCTGTTCGCGTGGGTCGGTGCGGTGCTGATCGCAATCGGTATCGTGTTCCAGGTGCTGCAACTGGTCGTCAGTATTCGCGACCGTAACAAGCCGGAAAACCGCGACCTGACGGGCGACCTGTGGGATGCCCACACGCTGGAATGGGCGACGAGCTCGCCGCCGGCGTCGTACAACTTCGCGATCATTCCGGAAGTGCGCGAGCTGGATGCGTTCTCCGACATGAAGTCGCGCAAGAACCAGGCGAAGCCGGTGTATAGCGACATTCACATGCCGTCGAATACGTCTGCCGGTGTCGTGACTGCCGTGTTCTCGCTGGTGCTGGGTTTTGCTGCTGTTTGGCACATCTGGTGGCTGGCCATCATCGGTCTGGTCGGCGCGATCGGTACGGTGATCGTGTATAGCTTCCAGAAGAACGAAGGCTTTTACATTCCGGCGGCCGAGGTCGCGGCAACTGAAGAGAAACGTTCCCGCGCTGCTGCGCAGGTTGCGTTGGAGGTGGATTGATGTCAAACACTACGATTACGGCCGACGCGCATCATCATGACGCGCACCACGCCGATCACCCGCCGTCGCATTCGGTATTCGGCTTCTGGCTGTACCTGATGACCGACTGCATCATCTTCGCGTCGCTGTTCGCAGTGTTCGCGGTGATGAGCCACCAGTTCGCCGGTGGCCCGACGGGCAAGGATCTGTTCGAGATTCCCGGCGTGGCGCTCGAAACGACCATGCTGCTGCTGAGCAGTATTACGTACGGCTTCGCCATGCTGGGCGCGCACAAGAACCGCAAGGGCGTGCTGCTGTTCTGGCTGGCCGTGACGTTCCTGCTGGGTCTGTCGTTCCTCGTGCTCGAACTGCGTGAGTTCTCGCACCTGATCGCCGAAGGCGCCGGCCCGGACCGCAGCGCGTTCCTGTCGTCGTTCTTCACGCTGGTCGGCACGCACGGTCTGCACGTGACGTGCGGCCTGATCTGGATGGTGGTGTTGTCCATCCAGATTCTGAGCCACCGTGACCTGACCGAACGCGACATGATCCGCCTGACGTGCCTGAGCCTTTTCTGGCACTTTCTGGACGTCGTGTGGATCGGCGTCTTCACCTTTGTCTACCTTGCGAACGTGATCTAAATGGACCATAGCCATAACGCAAACTCGGGTGAGAGCCACGGCAGCCTCGGCAGCTACGCGACCGGTTTCATTCTCTCCGTCATCCTGACCGTTGCCGCGTTCGGCCTCGTGCTGAACCACACGCTGACCGGCGAAAACGCCTTGTACGCCATCGCGATTCTCGCGGCCGTGCAGATCGTCGTGCATCTGGTGTTCTTCCTGCACATGAACACCTCGTCGGCACAACGCTGGAACGTCACGGCGTTCGGCTTCACGGTACTCACCGTCGTGATCCTGATCGTCGGCTCGTTGTGGATCATGCACAACGTCAGCATGAACATGATGTCCCGCTAAACAGCAACCTCTCTGCTGTCGAAAAGCCCCGTAAGACGAAAGTCTTACGGGGCTTTTTCATTGGGACTTTCACCATTCCTCAACGAAATGCAATGGAAAGCTTGGCGTCAAGGTAGTCGAGTAGAATCGGTGCGCATACATCTATGTATCTCGCATCGCCGGCGAATCTTCTGCCGGTTGCTCAGGTTGTCGATTAGCGCGCCCATGACCCGTCCTGCCGATATCTATCTACGCTTCCTGCAACTCACCGACACGCTGAGGGGGCTGACTTCGTTGCCGTCGCTCGACCCGCTGGAAGAGCGGATTCTCGCGCTGGTTGCTCGCGCGAGTCAGGCGCACGAGCGCCTGTCGGTGCGGGACATGATGGCGAGAAGCGAGTTGGGTTCGCCGGCCATGCTGCACGCGCGGCTCAAGTCGATGCGCGAAAAAGGCTGGGTGAGCCTCGCCGATACCGACGATGCCCGGCGCAAACAGATCGAACTGACCCAAGCCGCATTACTGCATTTCGACGATCTGTCGGCGTGTCTCGTCAAGGCCGCCCGTAACGGCTAAGAATTTTCGACGCAAACGTTTGGCTGCTCAGGGAAGACCCTGGTGCGGAGTGTTGTTGCTTGCGAACAGGTTCGTAAAACGCTATATTTTTTATACCAAAAAAAGAGAACCTGAGAGAGTCGTACTGCGGCTACACAAAAAAAGCGGAGCCGCTGGGGCGCTGTAGAGTGCTCTGGCGGGGCCGCATTTTTTATTTGTGGTCGGAGGCGATTGGCATTGGCTGCGAAAATGGTAGCCTGATGCTCTTTTCCGTCCGTGAGAAATCTGCATGAAAATCGCTATTGCTGGCACCGGCTACGTCGGCCTTTCTCTCGCCGTATTGCTTGCCCAGCACAACGAGGTCATCGCGCTGGACATCGTGCCCGAGAAGGTGGCGATGCTCAACCGCAAGGAGTCGCCAATCGAAGACTCCGAGATCGAGGATTTTCTCGCACATAAGCCGCTTAATTTCCGCGCTACGCAGGATAAAGAAGATGCGTATGTCGGTGCGGACTATGTCGTCATTGCGACGCCCACGGACTACGATCCGCAAACAAACTACTTCAACACCGGCTCTATCGAGAGCGTTATCCGCGATGTCATTGCAATCAATCCGAATGCCGTGATGGTTATCAAATCGACGATTCCAGTCGGTTATACGGAACGCACCCGGGAGACGCTGGGCACCGAGAATCTGATCTTCTCACCCGAATTTCTGCGTGAAGGCAAAGCACTGTACGACAACCTGCATCCATCGCGCATCGTGGTGGGCGAGCGGTCGAGGCGTGCGGAGATTTTCGCCGAGTTGCTGAAGCAGGGCGCGGTCAAGGATGAGATTCCGACGTTGTTTACCGGCAGCACCGAGGCCGAGGCGATCAAGCTTTTTGCCAATACTTACCTGGCTATGCGCGTGGCTTATTTCAATGAGCTCGATACGTATGCGGCGCAGCATGGTCTGGATACGCACCAGATCATCGAGGGTGTGTGCCTCGATCCTCGCATTGGATCGCATTACAACAATCCGAGCTTTGGGTACGGTGGGTATTGCTTGCCTAAGGATACGAAGCAGTTGCTTGCTAACTATAGCGATGTGCCGCAGAACCTGATTCATGCGATCGTAGCTTCGAATAGTACGCGGAAGGATTTTATTGCCGACAGCGTGGTGAAGCGGCAGCCGAAAGTGGTGGGGATTTATCGACTGGTGATGAAGGCCGGGTCGGATAATTTTCGCGCTTCGAGTATTCAGGGGGTGATGAAGCGGATCAAGGCGAAGGGGATAGAAGTTATCGTGTATGAGCCGGCCATGCAGGAGGCTACGTTTTTCAATTCCGCTGTGGTGCACGATCTGGATGAGTTCAAGCAGTCTGCGGATGTGATTCTGGCGAATCGGTTGACGGCGGATCTGGCGGATGTGGAAGGGAAGGTTTTTACAAGGGATTTGTTTGGGGGGGATGCGTGAGAGCAGGCTGGGGGATAGGTGTTTTTCGATGCGCCAGCGTGCAAGGTAGATGGTGTTTCTGTTCCAGACGGATAGTAGAGCAACCCAATGGTCTTCGTGAGGATGACGCGGTGTCTACTCCAAGAAATAATTGGAAATATAGAAACTGTTACCGAGCCCTTAATTCACCAATTTCCTCTCCCGTGGCGAGAGCGGTCAATGGGCGGGGGCGAATTTGCCATAGCGACGAATACCTGTGAATCTCCCCTTCACTCGTGCTGCTTATTGTTTATCACCCACTACCCCTGTATAGTGCCGTCGACGATAGGCGTGCATTCGACCCGCCGCCGTCAGAGCGAGACAGTAGTGAAAAGGGCGCGCCGCGAAGCCCGGCTTGATCTCCATCGATTAGCTGGCCAGCAAAGTCTGGCAATTCCGCTCACCAACCCAGTTTCGGGCACGCCAATCCGGTGATTAGCGCTGAATTGTTGTTTGTGTTTAGAGCTTCGCAGCTATACAAATCGCGAATACTAGATTCACTGAGAGAGTAGATAGCAAACGATTATGGTTTGCACCTGGGGGCAATATGAGCACGGGATTACCGCGTGTGGTCGTTATTACGGGCGGTAGCGCCGGGCTAGGGCGCGCACTCGCGCTGTGTTATTCGGCACCCGGCATGACGCTGGGCGTGATTGGCAGAAATCTCGAACGACTCGAAGCCGTTGCCGCCGAATGCCGCGCGAACGGCGCTGAGGTCGTGGTCGGTGCGATGGACGTGCGCGATTCCGCGGCCGTACATGACTGGATGATCCAGTTCGACTCGCAGCATCCCATCGATCTGCTTATCGCCAATGCGGGCGTCGCCAGCACGTTGACCTCGTCGGAAGACTGGGAAGACGTCACGCGCACCGCCGAGGTGGTCGACACCAATCTCTACGGCGCGATCCATTCCGTGCTGCCTGCCATCGAGCGCATGCGTACGCGCCGCCGCGGCCAGGTCGCCGTGGTCAGTTCGCTTGCTGCATTGCGCGGCATGGCCATTTCTCCCGCTTACTGCATGAGCAAAGCCGCGCTGGTTGCGTACTGCGATTCGGTGCGTCCAATCCTCGCGCAGGACCGCATCGGCATGTCGGTCGTCATGCCGGGTTTCGTACGCACCTCGATGAGCGACGTTTTCCCCGGCAACAAGCCCTTCATGTGGAGCCCAGAAAAAGCCGCGCTGTACATCCGCAAGCGTCTGGCTAAGCGCCGCGTCGAGATTGCTTTTCCGTTCACGCTGGCCTTCGGCATCAAACTGCTGCGTCTGCTACCAGTCGCGCTCGCTGACCTGATTCTCGGTCGTCTGTCCTACCTTCCTCGCCGGATAACGTGAAGTGGTGCCCGGACTTGCCATTGCGGCTGCCGCAGTCGTCTGCTCGTTTATCGTCGACGCCATTGCGATTCCCCGCCCATCGTTAGACCGACCGTTGGCAGCGCTCATGCTGCACGTCGCGGCGGTCGCGCTCGTGATCTGCGCGAGCCTTTCGCTGACAGGACGGCCGATTTTTTCGACGGTGCTCGTCGTCGTGCTGATCGCGTTGCTCGCCGTTATCGGTAATGCCAAGTACGAGTCGCTGCGCGAGCCATTCGTCTTCACCGATCTGACCTTGTTCAGTCAGGCCTTCGCTCACCCGCGTCTCTATCTGCCGTTCCTCGGCATCGACAAGGCGCTGGCCATCGTCGTCGGTGTGGCGGCAGCGGCGACGGGCTTCGTACTCGAAACGCCCATCGGCATGCTGGGGCGCTGCGTGTCGGGAGTACTCGCGGTGAGCTGCGTGCCGCTCTGTCTGGTGCTCGCACGTCGTCTGTCGCCGACGCTTCACCCGGAAGCGGATCAACTTCGATTCGGTTTCCTCGCATCGTTCGTCACCTACCTCATCAACGGACTCGGGCGAGCCGAGAAGCACGCGTTTGCCCGTGCAGTCGACTCGGGTCCGTTTGCAAACGGTCGCCCGGAAACACGACCGGATGTGATCGTTATCCAGAGCGAATCGTATTTCGATGCGCGACGCATGAGCGAGTCGATTCTGTCCGGCCCCTACGTGCAATTCGACCGTGCTCGCCGCGAGTCTTTCGAGCAAGGCCAACTGACGGTGCCGGCCTGGGGCGCCAATACTATGCGTAGTGAATTCGCGTTGCTGACGGGATTGCCCTCGACGGCACTGCGTTATGCACGTTTTTATCCCTACTTGTACGTGCGTCGCGTGTGTGCGTCGATCGCCGGTTATTTCAGCCGCGGCGGTTATCTCACTGCGGCGCTTCATCCTTATTACGCGGATTTCTTCGGTCGCCGCAGAGCTTTCCGCTTTATGCAGTTCGACCGTTTTCTTAGCATCGAGAACTTCGACGATGCGCCTCGCGTGGGACCTTATATTGGAGACGCCGGGGTGACCGATGCTATCATCGGCCTCCTGCAAGAATGTGACGATCGACCGGTCTTCGCGTTTGCGATCACGATGGAGAATCACGGTCCGCTCCATCTGGAACCGGTTGCCGCCGGCGAGTCCGACACGCGGCACAGCCTCGGGGACGATGCTCGCTGGCGCGATCTGACCGCTTACCTTCGACACATCGAAAACGCGGACAAAATGATCGGCAGACTGACCGATTACCTGCGCAAGCGTAAGCGTCCGGCGGTGCTATGTTTTTATGGCGACCACGTTCCTGCTTTAAGCTCCGTATTCGATGCGCTCGCCAGCGAGCCCATCCATAGTGATTACCTTATTTGGCGAAACTTCGGGAATGATCCCGGCACCCGCCGCGATGTTCCTGTCGAAACCCTCGGTTGTGCAATACAGCGCGCAATGATGCTCGAAGACCGCATCGAAGCCGATCCGCAAACCGAGTTGCAGCAGACGCCAGCATGACGATGGAAAAAAAAATTGCGATTATCGGGATAGCGTGTCGCTTTCCTGGTGGGGTGAAAGGACCCGACGAGTTCTGGAAATTACTTTGCGACGAACGCGACGCGGTGACTGTCGTGCCGCCGGGCCGGTTCGGCACCGCGTATCACCAGCATCCATCTAAACGCGAGCCAGGCAAGAGCTATACCTTTGCCGCCGGCGTCCTCGACGACGTCGCGGGATTCGACGCAGCCTTCTTTGGCGTATCGCCGCGTGAAGCGACGCAGATGGATCCGCAGCAGCGCCTTCTACTCGAACTCGCATGGGAAACCTTCGAGGACGCCGGCGTGCCGCCGGCCTCCATGCGCGGCCGCGACTGCGGCGTGTATGTCGGCGTGGCCGGCATGGACTACGGCAACCGCAACATGGCCGATCTGAATACGGTCGATCCGTATTCGGCAACCGGCAATACGCTGAGCATCGCGTCGAATCGCGTGTCCTATCTGTTCGATCTGCGCGGACCGAGTCTATCGGTCGACACTGCGTGTTCGTCGTCGATGGTGGCGCTGCACCAGGCCGTGCAGGCCTTGCAATCGGGCGAAACGGAAATGGCGCTTGCCGGTGGTGTCAATCTGCTGCTGCATCCATTCGGTTTCGTGAGCTTCTCGAAGGCGTCCATGCTGTCTCCGCGCGGCCGTTGCCGCGCATTCGACGCGACCGGCGACGGTTACGTGCGCGCCGAGGGCGGCGCCTTCGTTCTGCTGAAGCCGCTCGACCAGGCGCTCGCGGACGGAGATACGATTCACGCCGTCATCGCCGGTTCCGGGGTCAACTCCAACGGTCATTCGTACGGCGGCATCAGTGTGCCGTCGGCCACGATGCAGACCGAACTGCTGCGCAACGTGTATCGGCGTGCCGGCATCGATCCGCACTCGCTTGCCTATCTCGAAGCGCATGGCACCGGAACCTCCGTTGGCGATCCGATCGAAGCGCGCGCGCTCATCGACGCCGTCGCCGGCGGTCGGGCCGAGGCCGATCCGCTGCTGATCGGCTCGGTAAAAACCAATATCGGTCATCTGGAAACCGCTTCGGGCATGGCGGGTCTGGTGAAAGCCATCTTGTGCCTGAAGCATCGCGCGGTGCCGCGCTCGCTGCATTTCGACGCGCCGAATCCCGGCATCGATTTCGAGGGCGGCCGCTTGCGCGTCGTCGATCGCTTCACGCCGCTCGAAGCCCGCGACGACACGCCGTTGACGATCGGTATCAACTCGTTTGGTTTCGGCGGAACGAATGCGCACGTCGTGCTCACCGAAGGTCGTCAGGTTCTGGAAGACGCGCGTTCGATCTCTCGTAACGAAGGCCGCTTGCCGGCTCTCGTTCTGAGTACCCGTTCGGCGCCCGCGGTCGCGGCTCTTGCTGCGCGTTACCTCGAGCGTCTCGACGCCGGCGCCGACTGGTCGGCGCTCGCGGCCGGCGCGGCGCGCGGTCGTCAATGGCTGCAACACCGCGCGGTCGTTGCGCCGGCTAATTTGGATGAAGGACGCGCGGCGCTACAGGCACTCGCGGATCCCTCGACGGATCCCACGCTGCCTGCGTACGTTGCACTCGGCCAGGCAGTGGAAGCGCAATCCCGCGTGGCGTTCGTGTTCTCGGGCAACGGTTGTCAGTGGGCCGGCATGGGCAAGCAACTCTATGCCGAAGACCTAGTGTTCCGCGCCGCGCTCGACGAGGTCGATGCGCTATGGCAAGCCGACGGCAATGCGTCGCTCGTCGCGGAAATGACCGAGGGCGTCAGCGATGTCTGGCTAGCAGAGACAGAAAACGCGCAACCATTGCTGTTCGCGATGCAAGTCGGTATCACGCGCGTGCTGAACGCGCGCGGCGTAGGCTGCGACGCGACCGTCGGCCATAGCGTCGGCGAGATCGCGGCCGCGTGGGCATCCGGTGCGTTGACGCTCGCCGAAGCAGTGCGCGTTATCCGGATTCGCAGTGCTGCGCAGGGTCTCACGCGAGGCACCGGCAGAATGGCCGCGGCCGGCATTGGCGAGGCGGCCGCGCGCGAACTGATCGCGCGACTGCACCTCGAGTCGACGGTCGAGATGGCCGGCAGCAACAGTCCGGAAGCCGTGACGCTTGCCGGCGCGCTCGACGATCTGAAGGCAATCGGTGCGGCGCTCGCATCGAACGGCACCTTCTTCCAGTTGCTCGATCTCGACTACGCGTTTCACAGCAGCCGCATGAATCCGATCGAGCCGATCGTGCGCGAGGGTCTTGCGGATCTGTCGCCGGGCGAAGGCACGCTGCCATTCGTCTCGACGGTGACGGGCGACGTGTTGTCCGGTACCGCGCTCGATGCCGGCTACTGGTGGCGCAACATTCGCGAGCCGGTGCGTTTCGGCGACGCCATCGCGCGTCTCGTCGACGACCGCGTTCGCGTGTTCATCGAAGTCGCGCCGCACTCCATCCTGCGCACCTACGTGAAACAGACGCTGGCTGCGTTGAAGGTAACCGGCGTGGCCGTGTCGACGCTCAAGCGTCATCACGAAAGCGCGGAGACGCTGGAGCATGCCATTCTGTCGGCCGTCGCGCAGGGCGCCCGCGTGGACCTCGACCGCTTCGTGCCGGACGGACCTCGCACGGCGTTGCCGACTTATCCGTGGCAGCGCGAACAGCACTGGCTCGAACAGAGCGTCGAAGGCTATAACCTGCTGAACCGTCGCGTCGACCATCCGCTGCTCGGCTACCGTCTTCACGAACACGCGTTCGCGTGGGAGAACCCGCTCGATCCGCAAAGCGTGCCAATGCTCGCCGATCACGTCGTCGACGGTGGTGTCGCGTTTCCGGGCGCGGGCTACGTAGAGATGGCGCTGGCCGCCGCGCGGATGTTCTTCCGCACGCCGGAGGTGGCGCTCGAGAACCTCGAAATCCGCATGCCGGTCGTGTTCCAGCCGTCGCATGCGAAGCTGTTCCGTTTCGTCATCGAGCCGCGCACCGCGTCCTTCGTCATCGAGACACGCGACCGCATGAGCGAGGCTGCGTGGACCCTGAACGTGACGGGACGTTTGCTCGCAAGTGGAAGCACACTCGATGCGCGCAGCGCGCCCGACCCGTCGCTGCTCGCGCGTCTCGTAGCATCGGCGCCGACCGATGGCGACGCTTTGTACGCCAGCACTTCGGCAATTGGCCTGAGCTATGGGCCGGCGTTCCGTTGGGTGCGTACCGTGCAGGTGTCGGGCGATACAGCATTGGCCGAGTTGGCCACGCCTGCCGTGCTCGACGATACGCAAGAACTCGCACGCTACCTGTTGCATCCCGCGTTGATGGATAGCGGTTTCCATCCGCTGTTCGCCGTGCTGGGCCAGGCCGGCGCCGCGCTCGACGATGCGCGCTCGGCGTTCGTGCCGGTGCAGATCGAACGGATCGACTTCTTGCGCGGCGATGCCGTTGAGCGTGTGCTCGTTCGCGTGCATCGCCGCAATCCGCATTCGATCGTCGCGTCGATCGAGTTTCTCGATGCGCACGATGCCATCGTCGCGCGGCTGTCAGGCTGCCGTTTTCGTCGGGTCGATCTGGCAGGGCGTCGCCACAGCGCGCCGGCACATTTCACCTATGCGCTGGAAGCGCGACCGTTGCCGAACGAGTTCACGGCCGACGCGCTGCCGAAGCCCGCCGCGCTACTCGACCGCGCGAGTCTGCAGGTCGCCTCGCACGAAGACAACGCACACCGCACGCGGCATCTGACGGAAACGTTGCCGTTGCTCGACGTGCTAGTCGGTTTGTATGCACTGAATGCGCTCGATTCGGTGAATGCTTTTACCCAGCCGGAAGCGCCGTCGGATTCGAATACGCAATTGCTGGCGCGATTGGCCGAGATCGCGGTCGAGGACGGGCTCGCTCATGTCGAGGGCGGACGTCTCGTGCGCGACGACGCGGCGTGTGCGTCGATGCCTGAGCAGGGCGCACTGTGGCGCGAGGTGCTGGCTTCGTCGCCGGCGCATGTTGCCGAACTGACGCTGCTCGCGCATGTCGGGGCCGCTCTGCCGCGCGTGCTGCGCGACACTTCGCCTGACGCTTCGCCTGATGCCCCGTCTCACGGCGCATTGCTCTCGTCGACCGGCCGCAGTCTGGTCGAGCAGTTCTTCGATGCCTCGCCGACCTGGGCGCATACGCGCGCCATGCTTGCCGCTTGTGTCGACGCAGCGCTCGCGCACTGGCCGCGTACGCGTCGTTTGCGGGTGCTGGAGATCGGCGCGCTCAGCAGCGAAACATTGCAGCCGCTCGACATCGGCGTGTCCGCTGCACGGTGCGAGCACGTGCTGGCCGGAACGCATCAGCAACTTGCCGCGCTCGATGCGGAAACGCACGCTCACGTACAGACGCTGCTGGTCGCCGATAACGAGCCGCTGTTCGCGCGCTGCCGCGATGCGCTTCCGTTTGATGTAATCGTCGTGAACCGGATGCTCGGCGAACAGGCCGACCCGCTCGCCGTGTTGCGCACGATCGCCGAACGGCTCGCGCCGGGCGGCTTCGTCGTGCTGGCGGACTCGCGTCGCAGCCGATTCGGCGACCTCGTGGTCGGTGTCGCCGGCCGCGAGATCACGAAGACGGCCAACGGCACGTTCGGTCCCGCCGCACTCGTGTCGCTGTGCGAGCGTGCGGGTCTGCAGGACGTGACGCGTTACAAGGAGCAGGACCTCGACCTCGAGGGTGCGCCGACTCTGGTTGTTGCGCGCCGGCCGGCGTCCGCGCCGCGTGCGACAAGCAGCGCGGAGCAAGCCGCGGCGCCGCGCTGGCTCCTCGTTCAAGATTCCGCCGATGCTTTCGGCGACGCACTGGCCGGCGAGTTCACCCGCCTCGGCTGCGAGATCGAAGTCGGGCCGGTGGGCGACGTAGCGTCGTGGCTGGTTCGCCAGACATCTCCCGCACAAATCGTGTTCGTCGCTCCGCTCGCGAATCTCGACGATGCAGATGGCGCCGACCTTATGCGAGCGCAGGAAGGCGGGGCACTCGCACTCGCTTCGCTCGTGCGTGAACTTGACGCACGCGGGCTGGTCGCGCGCACGCAACTCGCCGTCGTGACCCGAGGCGGTGCGCCGTTCGACGGCAGCGCTGCCACCCAGCCGGATCAGGCAAGCCTGTGGGGTCTAGGCCGCGTGCTGGCCAACGAATATCCCACGCTCTCACTGCGCCTGATCGACGTGACCGGGGCGGATGCGCAAGCATCGTCGCGTCTGGTTAGAACGCTGCTCGACGACGACGGCGAAGAAGAAGTGGTGATCGAATCTCACGGCCGGTTCGTCCCGCGCATGTTGCCGTCGCAACAGGCGGCACGACGCAGCGACGACGAGCGCGAGCCGTCGTCAACTGTGCTTGCGTTCGGCATGCCGGGTTCGCTGCGCAATCTCGAATGGTTTGCGCTGCCCGAGCGCGAACTGCGATCCGGCGAAGTCGAAATCGCGCCGGCTGCGACCGGCCTGAACTTCCGTGACGTGATGTACGCAATGGGCCTGCTCTCCGACGAAGCGGTCGAGTCCGGCTTCGCGGGCGCGACGATCGGTATGGAGCTGTCGGGGCGGATTGTTCGTGTCGGACCCGACGTCAAGGGCTGGGCGCCCGGCGATGCCGTGCTCGGTTTTGCGCCGGCATCGTTCGCGACGCGTGTCGTCACGCGCGCGACCGCGATTGCGCGTAAGCCCGAGCCGATGTCGTTCGAAGAGGCCGCAACCATTCCGACCACGTTCTTCACCGCGTATTACGCGCTGTGCGAACTGGCGCGCCTGCGCCGCGGCGAGCGCGTGCTCGTGCACGGTGGTGCGGGCGGCGTCGGTATTGCGGCGATCCAACTGGCGCGCCACCTCGGCGCGGAAGTCTTCGTGACGGCCGGCAGCGATGAGAAGCGCGAATTCGTTCGCCTGCTTGGCGCCGACCACGTGTTCGATTCGCGTAGCCTCGCGTTCGCCGATCAGATTATCGAGCGCACGCAAGGCGAGGGCGTCGATGTTCTGCTGAACTCGCTCGCGGGCGAGGCGATGGTGCGCGGCATCGATACGTTGCGGCCGTTCGGCCGTTTCCTCGAACTGGGCAAGCGCGACTTCTATGAGAACAGTCAGATCGGCCTGCGGCCGTTCCGCAACAACATCAGCTATTTCGGCATCGACGCCGATCAATTGATGGGCGTATTGCCCGGACTGACCCGACGGCTGTTTACCGAAGTGATGGCGCTGTTCGCGGATGGCGTGCTGCATCCGCTGCCGTATCGCGCGTTCCCCGCGGCCCGCGCCGAGCAGGCGTTCCGTTACATGCAGCAGGCGCGTCAGATCGGCAAGGTGCTCGTCACGTATCCCGCCGGCACGCCGGAGTCGACGCGCGGCACGCCTGCGCCGACGCCACAGCTGGATCCGCAGGCGGCGTATCTGATCGTCGGCGGGACCGGCGGGCTGGGTTACGCGAGCGCGCGCTGGATGATTGCGCGTGGCGCGCGGCACGTGACGTTGGCAAGCCGCAACGCAGCGCTCGAACCGGCGCAGAAGCAGGAAATCGAACGCTGGCGCGATGAGTTGGGCGCGATCGTGTCGGTGATGTCGTGCGACGTGACCGACGCATCGGCGCTCGAACGCCTCGTCGTGTCGATCGAAAAGACCGGTACACCGCTCAAGGGCGTGCTGCATTCCGCGATGCGTATCGACGACGGCCTGCTGCGCAACCTCGACGACGCGCGCATGAAGGCCGTGCTCGAACCGAAGATTGCGGGAGCCTGGAATCTGCATCGCGCGACGCAGCGCTGTGCGCTCGACTTCTTCGTGCTGTATTCGTCGGCGACGACGTACCTCGGCAATCCGGGCCAGGGCGCGTATGTCGCCGCTAACAGTTTTCTCGAAGCGCTGGTCGCGCATCGTCGCTCAACCGGTTTGGTCGCAACCTTCATGGCGTGGGGACCGATCGAAGATGTCGGTTTCCTCGCGCGCAATAGTGTGACCCGTGAAGCGTTGCAGGCACGAATCGGCGGTGCGTCGATCACTTCCTGCGAAGCGATGGCAGCGCTCGAGCAGATGCTCGCGCGCGGCACGGCTGGTGAAGCCGTGGTGCGGCTCGACTGGTCGGCGATTTCGCGCGGCATGCCGGCGGCGCAGGCGCGTCGCTACACCGCGCTGCAAACCGGCGATGTCGCCGATACGCCGGGCGAGGACGGCGCGCTGCTCGAACGGCTGCGCGCACTGCCGAGACCGGAAGCCATCGCGCTGGTCGAGACCGGCTTGTGCGCTCAGATCGCGCGCATTCTGCATATGTCGCCCGAGCGCATCGACCTCGACCGCTCCGTCCTCGATCTCGGGATGGACTCGCTGATGGGGATGGAACTCGGCATGGCGATCGAGGAATCGTTCGGCGTCAAGCTGTCGATCATGGCGATTGCGGATGGAGCCACGGTGCGCACGCTTGCCGTGCGTATCGTCGATCTGGTCGACGAACGCGAAGCAGAAGAAGCCGCGCCGGATGCGGCCAACGTGAGCGACGAACAGGTTGCCGCGCTGGTCGCGCAGCACGCTCTCAACGAAGACGAGGCGCGCGCGATGCTCGCACGGGGTCAAGCCCAGACGCAGCCACACGCTCACGAACATCAGGGGGACGAGTCATGTCAGTCGACGCCGGCGTTTGCCGAGTAAAGCTGCCTTCGGGCTGGCACGCGAGCGAGGGCACACTGGCGCGACCGCTGGTGCTGTCGGGGCGCGGCTTGCATACCGGACAACGCGTGAACGTGCGGATTTTGCCCGTCGATCCCGCGGGCGAGCGGCACGGTATCGTGTTTCGCCGGGTTCGTGGCGGCGCACCGCTCGGTGTGGTGGCGGCCGACCCGGCGCTGCGCCTCGGCCAGCCGCTTTGCACGATGCTACGCGGCGCCGACGGCGTCGGCGTGCGTACCGTCGAGCATCTGCTCGGCTCGCTGCTGGTGTGCGAGATCGATCATGCGATCGTCGAACTCGACGCTGAAGAAGTGCCCATTCTCGATGGCAGCGCCCAGCCCTGGATCGATGCGATCAAGGCGTGCGGGCGCGCAGCGCTGCCGCAACCGAAGCGCTTTTTGCGCGTGCTGAAATCGGTTGGCGTGGCCGACGGCACAGGCGCCGCGCTTCGCGAGATGCGCGTCGAACCGGCTGATCACTATCGGCTCAGCGTGCATAACAACGACCTGAAGGGTTTCGGCGATATGGAGTGGCATGGCGAGCTTACGCCACGCACGTTCGCCGACGAGATTGCTTCGGCGCGCTCGTACGGCCAGATCAAGTGGGCCGTGCCGGCGATCGTGGTCGGCTTGCTGAGCGGCAAGCCGATCTTGCGCGGCGCGCGCCTTTCGTGCACGGCGGCGATCGTCGGCAAGCGGGTGGTGGGCGGCCTGCGTCAGCCGGACGAATTCGTGCGGCATCGCGTGCTCGATCTGGTCGGCGACCTCGCACTGGCGGGCGCGCCGCTGCTCGGTCATGTCACGGCGCGACGGCCTACGCATGAAATGAACTACAGACTGCTCGCAGCGCTGCTCGGTACGCCCGGCGCTTATGAGTGGGTCAACGCGGACGCTTGACGCGGGCGGAAAGGATCACATGGGACTTGGAGAACACGTTCGCCAGCAACTGGCGGCGAAGGCGCTGAAGCGGCAGATGGAACGGGCGATCGATGCATCGACTGTTCCTCGCGCTGCTGATGCCGCGACTTCGTCCGTTGCACCAGTCGAATCGGCGCGGAGCCGATTCGAGGCGATGCCGCAGTATCAGCAAGTGCGCATCATGCGCGAGATGGGCGAAACGCTGCGTGTCGATTCGCCCTTCTTTCGGGTGCATGAAGGCATTGCGGGCGCGACTACGCGGATTGGCGGGCGCGAGTACGTGAACTTTGCGAATTACAGCTACCTGGGTTTCGCAGGCGATCCCACTATCGCGGAACGCGCGAAGGCGGCGATCGATCGTTACGGGACCTCGGCATCGGCGAGTCGCATCGTTGCAGGCGAGCGCCCCGTGCATCGCGAACTCGAGCGCGCGCTCGCGGCGTTCTACGAAACCGACGACTGCGTCGCCTTCGTGAGCGGCCATGCGACGAACGTCACCGTGATCGGCGCGCTGTTCGGCCCGGGCGATCTGATCGTGCACGACGCGCTCGCGCACAACAGCATCGTGCAGGGCGCACAGCTCAGCGGTGCGAAGCGTTTGAGCTTTGCGCACAACGACTGGCGCGCGCTGGACGAATTGCTGACGCGTGTGCGTCGGGAGTATCGGCACGTGCTGATCGCGATCGAAGGGTTGTACAGCATGGACGGCGACTTGCCTGATCTCGAGCGATTTTGCGAGCTGAAGGAACGACACGGCGCGTTTCTTCTGGTCGACGAGGCGCATTCGCTCGGTGTGCTCGGCGCGACGGGACGGGGTATTCGGGAGCATTGCGGCGTGGCGTCGGATCGTGTCGACCTGTGGATGGGCACGATGAGCAAAACGCTGGCGGGCTGCGGTGGTTTTATCGCGGGCTGTCAACCGCTCGCCGATATGTTGCGTCATCTTGCGCCGGGTTTCTTGTACAGCGTGGGGCTTGCGCCTGCGCTTGCAGCTGCTTCGCTGGCATCGCTAGAGGGTTTGATTGCGCAACCCGAACGTGTTGCGCGCTTGCGCGAGCGTGGACAGCAGTTTTTGACGGAGGCGCGCGCGGCAGGGCTGAATGTTGGTACGAGTGCGGGGTATGCGGTGGTGCCGGTGATTACCGCCAGTTCGCTGAAGGCCGCGCAGTGGGCCAATGCGTTGTTCGAGGAAGGTATCAACGTGCAGCCGATTTTTTATCCTGCGGTGGAGGAGAAGGCTGCACGGTTGCGGTTTTTTATTTGCTCGACGCATGAGCCGGAGCAGATTAGCCGTACTATTTCGGCGGTGGCTCGGTTGGCCGGCTGTGCCGCGCAGTGATACGAATTGGGAATCTGATAGTTCAATGAAGACGAACATTTTTGCAGTGTGTCTGCCTGTGCTTTTAACGCTTTCCGGATGCGGCACGTTTCCCGACTGGTTGCCGACGTCGGG
Source organism: Paraburkholderia sp. BCC1886 (assembly GCF_900996245.1). Taxonomy (GTDB): domain Bacteria; phylum Pseudomonadota; class Gammaproteobacteria; order Burkholderiales; family Burkholderiaceae; genus Paraburkholderia. The sequence continues at coordinate 25,925 of NZ_CAAJGK010000022.1, forward strand.
CGCGAGTCGTCAGCAGATTATTGAACAGGACGGCGCACCCAACGTCGAAGGTGTCCAGTTGGTGGATGTCAACGATGCGGTGGCTCGCAAACTCGCTGAATCTAAGAAATTAGGTCAATTCTCGGATACTTTCCCGGGGGGGGAGGCAAACAATTACCTGATTGGTCCAGGGGATGTCATTGCAGTGACGATCTGGGAGGCGCCCCCCGCGATGCTTTTCGGCACGATGGCACCGGTATCTGGATCTGCGCCTTCAGTAAGCGTGAATGCAGCAAACGGCATTACATTGCCAGCACAAATGGTCGCATCTGACGGTACCATCGCCATCCCGTTCGCGAGTCGGGTAACAGTGAGTGGTCGAACGACTGAACAGATCGAAGCGAGCATCGTCAGCCATCTGAAGGGGAAGGCTAATCAGCCGCAGGTGTTGGTAACGGTCACAAAGAACAATGCGTCGAATGTCACTGTGGTGGGTGAGGTCAACAACAGCGCGATGATGCCACTCACGCCGAAGGGCGAGAGACTACTGGATGCATTGGCGTTTGCTGGCGGTTTGAAGCAACCGGTCAGTCATATGGCAGTGCAGCTTTCGCGTGGAAATGTCTCGGCCACGATGCCGCTTGATTCGGTAATTCGCGACCCGATGCAAAATATCACCCTTAAGCCGGGGGACGTCGTGACGGCGCTGTTTCAGCCACTGACCTTTTCGGTTCTCGGTGCCACGGGTAAGAACGATGAGATTCCGTTCGAAGCTCAAGGTATCTCACTTGCACAAGCGCTCGCCCGCTCAGGGGGTATGAGCGATAACCGTGCGGACGCTCGGGGAGTCTTTGTTTTCCGGTTCGAGGACGCCAAGCTAGTCGACAAGAAAGATCTTTCGGTGCAATCCGTCAGGGGCACGGTCCCTGTTATCTACGAAATCAATTTGCGCGATCCCGCCGCATTTTTCGTGACGCAGAATTTCCCAATCCAGAATCACGATTTGATCTACGTCACAAATTCTCCCGGCGCCGAGTTCAGGAAATTCTTGTCGTATATCGCAATGGTGGCCGATCCTGCGGTTACCTTCACTCGCGATTTTCAGTAGCGGATAATGATGGCAAGAGTTCGTACTCCGTTCGAAGTCACGGTTTCTGTGTGGCGCGCGATTTTTCTTCGCGAAGCGCTAGATCGTCTGTTTGAGGCGCGGGCAGCGTGGTTGTGGCTACTGGTTGAGCCGATCATTTACATATTGATCCATGCATTCGGACTTGAGACGTTTCGTATCCATGAGGTCGGTGGTTTCGCGATCAATATGTGGATTATCAGCGGATTTATAGGCTTTCTCCTTTGGCGTAGAACTTGGACGCAAGTTTTGCATGGTATCGATTCCAATCGTGCGTTTTTCGCATATCGACAGGTGAAACCTCTGGACGTTGCCATCGTTAGAGCGGTGCTGGAACTGTTTCTGATGGTGCCAATATCTATCGTCCTGATCGCTATCACCATCGCTGCGGGCCACGCCATCACGCCTGATTTGGTGAATCCCGTTTGGCTTCCTCAAGATCCTCTGTTGGTGATCGTCAGTGTCTTTGGACTGTGGCTGCTGGGGTTGGGATTTGGTCTTGTTACTTCAGTCGCTATGCGTTTTGTTCCTGAACTGGATCACATCTTCAAAATACTTTATTTGCCGCTCTATTACATATCGGGGGCGTTGCTACCGTTGTTGCTTTTCATACCCGAGCCGTATCAATACATTTTTGCTGACAATCCTGTCGTCGCTGGGCTAGAGACGATGAGGCAGGGATTTATGCCGACATATCACACTATCGATGGCATTAGTCTCGGCTATTTGTACGCTTGGGCCTTGGGGCTGCTGTTGGTTGGATTGGGCTTGTATAAACGTTTCTCAAGAAAGCTGGTGATGCGATGATTGTTATCGAGGATGTTCACAAGCGTTATCACACAGAGCACGGACCGGGGAAGTGGGTGCTACGTGGAATCAATATGACCATTCCGTCTCGAAGAAGTGTCGCACTGATCGGACACAACGGCGCGGGCAAATCCACCTTGCTGCGAATCATTGCTGGCATTGATTTTCCTAATAAAGGTCGGGTCCAGCGTCTCAGTCGGGTATCGTGGCCTGTGGGTGGGGGTGGATTAGAAGGGACGCTAACAGGGCGTCAGAATGCCAAATTTGTCTGTCGTATTCACGGGCATCAGGATGAGTTGGCAGATCGTCTTGCGTTCATTGAGGACTTTGCTGAGTTGGGCGATGCTTTCAACGAACCCGTGCAGACCTATTCCTCTGGCATGCGGTCGCGTTTGCAGTTCGGTCTGTCTTTGGCTTTTGATTTCGACATATTTATCTCCGACGAGGTCACCGCCGCAGGTGATATGAAATTTAGAAAGAAAGCAGCTGAGGCATTCAAGAGTGCAACGGGGAATGCTAGCGTGATCATGGTGGCTCACGATGAGGGAACTCTGAGGCAGTTTTGCCAATCAGCCATCTGGATCAACGAGGGCCAAGCTTATTGGTTCGACGACTTGGACAACGGACTAGCTGCATACAAGAACGAGCTATTTTCATGAAAGAACAAATCGCAGCTGAGACCATGCGCTCAGGCCCTGGGTGGGCCGGCGCATATGAAAAATTGAGAACGGCGCTCTTATCTGTCCGGGTATTTCGATTGATTACTTGGATGATAATCGTCTTTACCATCATCTCGATTCCGTACTGGCTGTTCGTCGCTTCAGATCGCTATGTTTCTCAGGCAACCATTATTTTGCAGAGAACCGACCAAGCCAACAGTTCAAGCCTAGTCATACCTGCAATCGCAGCGGCTGGCGGAGCCAGCTTGGCCAGTACCGATCAACTTTTACTTCGTGAATATCTTCTTTCCGAAGATATGCTGGAGAAGTTGGACGCTGCGCTTGAACTGCGCGCTCACTACAGTGATTGGCGCCGAGATCCCGTCTCGCGGATGTGGTTCAAGAATGCTCCGAAAGAACAGTTTTATCAATATTGGCTAAACCGTATCAGTGTCGATTACGACACTTACAGTGGCGTATTGCGCATCAATGCCCAAGCCTACGACTCCAAAACCGCGAACGCAATCGTCGAGTTGATGGTCCAGTTAGGCGAGGCGCATATGAACGAGATCGGACATCAGCTTGCCCAGTCGCAAGTCGATTTCCTGTCGAAGCAGGTCACGCTTGCTCATGACCGTTTCCTAGGCGCAACTCAAGACCTGATTAGCTTTCAAAACCGTAAAGGGTTGGCAGCTCCGCAGAACACCGCGGAGAGTGCGAACACGCTCATCGATAATCTTGAAGCGCAAAAAGCCGCCGTTGAGACGCAACTTGCTTCTTTGCCGCCTAATTTAAATCGAGATCAGCCTACGGTCATGATGCTCAAGCAGAACATTAGTGCTTTGCGGCAGCAGATCGCTCAGAAGCGTGCTGAATTAGCTTCACCAACAAATCGGACGCTTAACTACACCGTCGAGGAATACCAGCGTCTGCAACTACAGGCGAGTTTTGCGCAGGATTTGTACAAAACTGCACTAACCTCGCTCGAGCAGGGTCGGATGGACGCGGCGCGCATGCTGAAAATGGTCTCGATTTTGCAATCTCCCACAATGCCCGACTACCCACTAGCTCCGACGCGTTTCTACAACGCATTTGTCACGCTATTGATTGGGCTGTCGATAATTGGCGTCGCAAAATTATTGGAAAGCATCATTCTTGATCACGTGGATTGAGTCGGACAATCGGTGGGGACATTCTCTCAAACTAGGACTCGGACATCATGGACGCAAGTAGTCGAACCGGCCAAATTGTTATTGAAAGAAGCGTGTCTTTTCGCTGGCTGCATAGCAATTTGCGTTTAAGGGAGCGCAGCTTGCCACGTGACGAAGTAGCTCCATGGTCAGTGATACTGTGAGTGCATTTTGAATACGATTTCGATAGTTGGCCTTGGGTATATCGGTTTGCCAACGGCTACTCTGTTTGCTGCGCGCAAAATCAGAGTGATTGGCGTTGACGTTTCCTCGCACGTCGTGGATACCATTAATCGCGGAGATATCCATATCGTTGAACCTGAACTAGATATATTGGTCCAGGCGGCAGTATCCGCTGGCTATCTGCGTGCGACCATGCAGGCGGAACCTGCCGACGCCTTCGTCATTGCCGTGCCGACTCCGCTAACCGCGGATCAAAAGCCCGATCTAAGCTGCATCCAAGCTGCTGCAATGTCAATTGGTCCAGTATTACGAAGCGGTAATCTTGTAATTCTTGAATCGACTTCGCCGGTTGGAACCACGGAGCAGTTAGCAAGTTGGTTGGCAGAGATTAGGACGGATCTCACGTTCCCGCATCAGGCCGGCGACGGATCTGACATACGAATTGCTTATTGTCCCGAGCGAGTCTTGCCGGGAAGGATCGTACATGAGCTCGTTATGAACGACCGGGTCATCGGTGGTATGACGCCAAATTGTTCGGAAGCGGCTGTCTCGCTCTACAAGTCCTTCGTGCAGGGCGAGTGCTTTGTTACGACGGTGCGGATCGCGGAAATGTGCAAACTGACGGAGAACAGCTTCCGCGACGTAAACATTGCATTCGCTAATGAATTGTCGATGATTTGCGATGAGCAGGGAATCAATGTGTGGGAACTGATTCGTCTTGCCAATCGACACCCACGCGTCAATATATTGCAACCAGGGTGCGGTGTGGGTGGGCACTGTATTGCGGTTGATCCCTGGTTTATCGTAGACAGTGCACCGACGCAGGCGAAGCTGATTCGGGCAGCACGCGAGGTAAACGATGCGAAGCCCGAGTGGGTGGTCAGGCAGATAGAAGAAGCTATCGAGGGCCTGATTCGATCGGGTATGGCTGCCAAGGATATCTGCATCGCTTTTTTGGGAATTGCATACAAGGCTAACATCGACGATCTGCGCGAAAGTCCAGCACTTGCAGTCGTCGAAGCAGTAACTGCACACCATAAAGGGAGAGTCGTAGTGGTGGAGCCTAATCGCGAAGCGTTACCCGATAGCCTTGTGCGTGCAGAAGTTTTTCTGATGAATTTAGAGGAGGCAGTCTCCCGCGCGCACCTCATCATTTTGCTTGTTGATCATGCCGCCTTTAAAGGCGCATTGCCCAAACTGAGCAGCAAGCAAGTGCTTATCGATACTCGAGGAATCTGGAGCAACGCCAAATGACGATAGATCATCTAAATCAAATCAATCTCGAATGCCGTTTGGTAGAAGTCGATGAGGAAAACGAGCTCTTGTTGCTCCAACTGCATCAGGTGCAGGAGGAATTGGAGCGTTCTTACCAGCGCAATGACGAATTGGCGAAGGGGGAATTGCATGGCTCGACGAGCTACACGACGCTCCCAAAAAGCTTGCCGGATAGCGATCTCACCGAAGCTTTGGCAGAGAACCTACGTTTGCAAGCTCTCGCGGAGGTCCAGCGCAAAGTTTACGCTTATCAGCAGCAAAATGCTTTAAACGCTACGGTGGGCAATCTTCTGATCGAGGCAGTGGAATCGCCGAAGGTTTTCGTCAGGTTGCCTGGAAAGTTAAGCAAGATCTGGCGCGCAAACAGGCAGCAAACACCACCCGCGTCGCTAGGCGGCAAAAGTTTTAGCAAGGTCGTCGAGGCATTTAAACAAGGCGGCTTCGTCACTGTCGCTGAGCTGATGGATAAGCACGCGATTGCGCCCTCCGTTCAAGCCAGCGGCTACACGAGTCTTGCGCGGTATCTGATGGAGGGCGATCGTGCCAATGCCAGAGATGCTGCGCGTCAAGCGTACGCGCTTGATCCAAAAGCCTTCCGACTCAAATGGCTCGCTTTCAGGCTGCACGAAGCAGGCGATGTGATCGAAGCTGAATCCATGCTCGATATCCTGCCGCCGGATACAAAATTTAGCGAGTCTGAGACTCGGCAGGCTAACCGCCTTAGACTTGAGGCAAAAAGTAAGCGTCAGTTTGAAGCGAAGCAACAGGCCGGTTCATCCGAACAACGCGTCGGATTCGAGCGCGAATTGCACCGTCTCGAATCCGAAAGACTTCAACAATCGAAGCTCGCTACTGAACGTTTGCAAGAGGTCGGCGCTCTTCAGCGGGCACGGGCGCAGTTGGAGCAGCGGCTCTCTCTGCTTGAAGGGCAGTTGAAGGACATTACTCGGCAGGCTAGCGAGCGCAAGCAGGAAGTTGAAGCGCTGAAGCGAGTGAAAGAGCCGCTTGAGAAAAAGGCATTCGCGCTAGAACAGCGGCTGATCGAAGTCAATGTGCAACTCACTGACCGTAGTCAACATATCAACGCTTTGACGCAGGCCATGCTACGCCTCGAAAAAGTGATTTCGGAAGGCGCGCGACAACTGGACGAAGCTGCGTCACAGGTCACTGAACGTGACGAGAAACTTAGAGCGTCGGAGCAAGCTCGACTCCTGCTCACCGAGGAGAATGCCGCGCTTGCGAGGCAGCAGGAAGAAGCTTTCGCTAAAGCAGGTGAGCGTCATCATGCACTAAAGGCCTTGGAGCAAACGGTAATCCACCTTCAACGTGAAAAGGCTGCGCTTGAGGGACGCATAAATGCGGGTAACAAACGGGCCATCGAACATAGCCGGGAGATCAAGACGCTAAAACAGATCACGGCACATTTGGAACGAGAAAAGTCGACCGCTGGAAAAAGGCATATTGAGGTAGCCAAACTACTGGCTGCATCTAGCAGAGAAGCGGGTGAATTAAAGCAGGCGAATGCTCAGCTAGCACAGGAACACGCGATTTCGGCACAACGGCACGATGAAGTTGTCAAATTATTGGCCGAGCGCAGCCAAGAAGCGGTCGCTCTAAGACAGGCAAACGCACAACTGACCCAAGATCGATTGGTTTCTGCGGAAAGGCACGGTGAAGTAGCTAAACTTTTGGCCGAGCGTAGCTCGGAAGCGGGCGCTTTCAAACAGGCGAATGCTCAGCTCGAACAGGAAAAGTTGGTTTCCAAACAAAGACATGAGGAAATAGCCAAGCTGCTTGCGGAATGCAGTCGGGAATCGGGCGCATTGAAGCAGGCAAATGCCCAACTGGTACAAGACAGGTTGGTTTCGGCGGAAAGGCACGATGAAGTAGCCAAACTTTTGACCGACTGTAGCAGGGAAACAAGCGCCTTAAAGGAGGCAAATAGCCAGCTCCAACAGGAAAAGTTGGGTTTGGTAGAAAGGCATGATGAAATTGCTAAGTTGTTGGCCGAATGTAGCCGGGAAGCAGGTGCATTGAAGCAGGCGAATGCTCAACTCGCACAGGAGAAATTGCTTTCCTTAGAGCGGTACGAAGAAGTAGCTAAACGGTTGGTTGAAAGTCATGAGGTCGGCAACGCAGCGGCGCAAGCCAAAACCCGTATCGAGCAGGAGAAAGCCGCCATCGCGGCACGATACGAAGGCGTCCTGAAACTGTCCGAGGAACGCCTTCAACGAATCGATGGATTGCAACTGCAAGTCAAAAATTACCAGGCTAATGAAGCAAATTGGGACGTTTGTCAGCGGTTGGTGAAAGAAGACTTGGCTAGTGCTGAGGCTCAGCTCAATTTGATCAAGCAAATAATGCTTCAGGAGCCGGTGCAATGAGCGAGGAGCCAATGACCGGCAATCTTGAAAGAGTGTCTGCAAGTAGTGGCAGCGTTGGTACCGCATCTAAAGCGGAACCTGTACATGATGATGCAGCGGGTTGCGAAGGGACCCTGCTAGAGCGCATGCGTGGTTATTGGCGGATGGGCGATTGGGAGAACCTGTCGTGTCTTACCATCGAAGAACTACGAGTAAACCCCGATCGCGCCGAATTGGCGATGCTCGTGGTGGCTGGTCGTTTGCAACTCAATCAGTTCAGAGATATCCAGCAATTTATCCAGCTCGCTCGTGAGTGGGGAGCGAGTCAGAAATCAATCTGCGAAATTCTTGCTGCAGGGGTCCACAACAGTCTTGCCCGCGTAGCTGCGATCGACAAACAACCGGCCCGGGCTCTCAAACATTTCGAGATCGCGATTGGAGCTGCTTCAAACGGGAACGACGTCAAGTTGATCGCGCAAACAAGGCTTGCCGAGCAACTTCATCGGCTTTCTTCAAGAGGCGAGCAGAAACCTGCTGTTGCCATGCAGCGCGCTGGACAGAGTGAGACGTCGAACATACTCGTCCAGATAGAAGCTGTATTGGAAAATACTCCTGATGCTCCTCCACTACTAATTGCCGCCGCAGAAGCTGCACAGCGTAACGGTGACCTTCAAAGCGCGATTCGATATTGGCAAAGATTGGCGTCTGTAGACGGCGCGGAGATGAGCCAACTATACTATGATCGACTTGCACAAGCGTACAAGGAGATCAAGAGTTTTCCGTTGGGGAGTGCCGGAGATGAGGCTTTGCTTGGCGACACAGACAAGCATCAGGTGCTCGGCCGAATCCACCAGATATTACAACCCTCGAATTATCTGGAGATTGGCGTACAGACGGGCAAGAGTATAGCTTTGGCAAAGTGTAATGCCATTGGTGTAGATCCGGCGCCGACGATTTCGGTTGCACTACCTGACCGGGTGAAATTGATACGGGCAACAAGCGATCAGTTCTTCGCGGAACAAGCCCTGAACCTGCTAAGTGAACCGGTCGACATGGCATTCATCGACGGTATGCATCTGTTCGAATATGCATTGCGCGATTTCATAAATATCGAGAAGTACGCGGGACAGCATACGTTGGTGGTGATTGACGACATTCTTCCGGTGGCGCCTGCGCAGGCAGCCCGTGATCGCAAGACGAGAGCCTGGACAGGAGATGTCTGGAAACTGCTCCCCATCTTGCGTGAACGGCGACCAGATCTCTCGCTATTACTGTTGAATGCTTATCCGACCGGGCTTGTTTGCATTTCCGGGCTGAATTCAAAAAGTACTGCACTTCAGAAGGCTTATCGAGAAATTGTTTCTGAGTGGTCAAATATCGTCTTAGTACCTGATGAAATCCTCTCGCGAGTCGGAGCGCTTCCGTGTGAACATTCGGATCTCGATATGTTGATAAAGCGTTTGCGAGCAATGCGCACGAAACGCTGAATCGACTCTGAATGACTTCAAGGGTCGCTTGGATTGGTTCAGGACGAGCCCCGCCAAGATTATTTTTGTAAATATATAACTCTACTGACGGTTTCGAAGTTATCCATGAGCCTAAAAAATAATACATCACTCGCGCTCGGCAATTTCTCCATGCGTGCTGGAGACTTCGCGGACGCAATCAAACACTACATTGACGTTGTAACGCGAACGCCAATCTTGGGTAGAAGCATAGCCGCAAATCTCGTCTTGGCAAAAAAAAGGTATCGGTCGACACGCGTAGACGCTGAGGCGAAAACGGTGGGCGTCTGTAGTTGGGATCTTTCTCATAACTGCGCCGGCCGTGCATATACATTAGCGATGATTTATCGAGAATTCGCAAACGTGGAGCTGATTGGAAGCATATTCCCGCAGTTCGGTCGAGATATCTGGGAGCCGATCCGGAACGCTTCGATCCCTATGCATAGCTTTGTGGTCGAAGATGATTCACATTTCATGGAGCAAGCCATTGAGCTAGTAGCTGCCCATCCATACGACATTGTTCATCTCTCGAAACCCCGCGCACCCAACATTCTGATCGGATTCCTTTACAAGTTGATTTGGGATTCGGTCGTTTTTGTCGACATTGACGACGAAGAGCTTGCTTTTGTCAATGCGGACTCAGCGGTTAGTCTCGAAGACTATCGCGCGCAACTTCTTGAGCTGCCCCCGTTGGATAACCTTATTGGAAGGGACTGGACACGCTTGGCAGTCGGGTTGTCAGGGGCATTTGATGGCGTCACCGTCGCTAATGCAGCGTTGCAACAGCTATATGGTGGAGACATCGTTAGGCACGCGCGCGATGAGAAACTGTTCAACCCGTCTTTGGATCAAAAGCGTGAATCCCGAGAGAAGTACGGTATTGATGTAAACAAGAAGGTCATACTGTTTTTTGGGACTCCCCGGGAACACAAGGGCTTGATCGAAACGGCGACCGCCGTTGCGGCGCTCAAGCGAGATGACGTGCAATTTGTCATCGTTGGCGATTTTGCGAACCACGTATTCAAAACTAAGTTGCAACAAGTCAAAGGTTGCGACTTCTTCTTTGTCGGAAACCAGCCGTTCGATAAGCTGGCCGAAGTCGTGGCTATAGCCGACTGTGTCGTTTTATTGCAAAACGATGAGCTCGAAGCAAAATATCAAGTGCCGGCTAAACTGACCGATGCGCTTGCGATGGGCGTTCCGGTAATCTGCTCGGCGACGCCGGGGACGGCAGATCTGCAATGTGAGAGTCTGATTTTCCTGACAGACAAAGAACAATTAGTGGAGGCGCTTAGAGAATGTCTCTCACTGAAAGAATTAGTGTCTTTGGCAATGTCTGGAGATTTGAGAGCGTTTTTCACAAAAAATCTATCAATTGCGTCGCAGATAGCAATATTGCAGAAGTTGTGTGCCGGTCGTTTGGAACCGAAAAACGTCATAACTGATGCTAGGGTGTTGGCCAACGCGTTGCCATCGCTCGGTATATTGAGTGTGCTGACTAGCATCTCGTCGAATGAACCGGAGAAAGGCGCGACAGCTTCCTCCTTGTGGCGGGGGAGAGCATCCGGTGACGCACACTCAAAATCGCAGGTTGAGTCACGCAGCACCTTTGACGAAAAATGCGATCTTGGGATCATCGTACTAAACCTTAATGGCGCTGTCCTTCTGGACAGGCTTTTTGAATCTCTCCATCGCAACCGACCCAACTTATCCTTCCGTATTCTTGTTACTGATCATGCCTCCACAGATGATTCGCGGGCCGTTCTCGAACGTTGGTCGCGACATTTGCCAATAGAAGTCAACTACGCGCTGGAAAACCATACATTCTCGTTTTCAAATAATCGTTGGGCGGAGCGTCTAGTCGGGTGTGAAAAGCTCCTTTTTCTCAACAACGATATTGTTTTTGAACGAAACGTTCTGGATCAGATGGCGCATGTCCTAACCGATCCTTCGGTTGGTGTCGTTGGTATCGATCAATGGGAGCCTACTGACGAGAACGGAGAACGTCAATGGCATCACTGCGGAATAGGTTTCAAGTGGGACGCACAGTATCGATTTTGGCGGCCATTCAATATGAGGCACCCCGAAGGTCCAAACCAAGCATTGACGCGTGCGGTTCCTGCAGTGACAGGGTCTGTGATGATGGTTCGCCGACGAGAATTCTTAGCTCTGGAAGGTTTCGATGAGGGATACAACTACGGTTACGAAGACGTAGACCTGTGCTTTTCGTTCAAGCAAAAGTTAAGGCTGAAATCGGTTTGTGTGACGTCAAGCGACGTTATCCATGCTGATGGTGTGACGCGTAAGAAAACACCTGGCGGCGAACTCAAGCAGCAGCGGCTTGGAAATATCGAACGACTTCGGAAGAAATATACTGGCCATATAACGAGAATGCAGCGCCAACTGTTGCTTGGCGTGCAACCGCTATCTCAGGTAGCTCCACGTGTCGCCTTCGCCGTCACGGAGGTTGGGAAGCACGCATCGGCCGGTGACCTGTTCACTGCAATGGAACTTGGCCAGTCATTCGAATCCGAATTCGGATGGCACGTGGAGTACCGTCCGCGCGGCGAGCAATGGTACTCGCTAGAGAACATTGATATCGTTATAGCCATGGTCGATGTCTATGATCCCAGACGTATTCGAGACGCGCATCCCGGCCTGGTGAAAGTGGCTTGGGCGCGGAACTGGTTCGAACGTTGGTGTGATAGAGAGTGGCACGACGAATATGACGTCTATTTCGCGTCCTCAGGACGTGGTGCCGACTATTTCGCCCAGCGACTTGGACAGGTGCCGAGAGTCCTGCGGATTGCAACAAATCCAGAGCGATTCAACACGGATCTGCGATCACCGGAGTCCAGCGAAGATTTCGTTTTCACCGGCAGCTATTGGAACGTAGAGCGCCAGATTGTCAGCGCGTTATCGGCGCTGCCTGATACGGTAAATGGTGCGATTTATGGAAAGAACTGGGAAAAAGTCCCACAACTTGCAGGGCTTTCGAAAGGCTTCTTACCATACGATGAGCTGCCCGAGGTGTATAGAAATGCCAAGATTGCAATCGACGATGCCAATCACGTTACGAAACCATGGGGATCTGTGAATAGCCGAGTCTTTGATGCGTTGGCGGCTGGTTGTCTGGTTGTAACGAACTCGCGATCTGCGTCGGATGATGTGTTTAACGGCGAGCTGCCGGTGTACGAGACGCCGGAGGACCTAGCAGAGTTGATAATAGTTTATTCGACTGACGAAGCAAAAAGAATGACGCTTGTCGATAAACTTCGCCGTCGAGTAATCGACGAACATACTTACATGCAACGTGCGTATGAGTTCAGGGAGCATCTCAGAGACCATCTCAGTGGTGCGCTGCGGTTTAGCGTCAAAATTCCCGTGCCTAAACGCGAGCAAGCGGCTGAGTGGGGTGATTACCATTTTGCTGCGAGCTTGGCTCGCGAACTGAGAGCGTATGGCCATCGCGCGCGGATTGACTTCCTGCCGGATTGGGAACGAGGCGACGCGGAAGGCGACGACGTGACCCTGGTTCTACGCGGGTTGTCGGAGTACAAAGTTAAGCCAGGCCAGTGCAACCTTGTCTGGTTAATTAGTCACCCAGAGAAAGTGGGTGACGAAGAACTGAACTCCTACGACCGCGTTTTCGTCGCTTCGCATCGTTATGCACGGCACTTAGCATCCCGGCTTCGGGTTCCGGTAGATGTGCTGCTCCAGTGTACGGACGACCGAAAGTTCAATTTGCGAGCGGCAGCAGGTTTAGACGCTCCTGCAACGGAAGTATTGTTTGTCGGAAATTCGCGGAACCAGTTCAGAAAGATCGTGCGTGACGCCCTGAGCATTGGCATCAGTCCAGATATCTATGGGACGCGGTGGGAGAACTTTGTTCCTGCTGAAATCATTAAGGGGACTAACGTGCCCAACAACGAATTACCTAGCTACTATGCTAAGGCAGGCGTTGTGCTTAACGATCATTGGTCTGACATGGCGGCTCATGGTTTCTTGTCGAATAGACTGTTCGATGCTGTAGCATGCGGAGCAAATGTTATATCGGATCGCTGTGAAGGCATAGAGGAAGTATTCGGCGATTCCGTTGCAATCTATGAGTCGGCGGCCGAATTGGCAGGCCTTGTGGAAGGTGTTGGTCAAAAGAGAGGCGAGCATTCCCGCGCCAGGGCCAGTGCGAAGGTTGTGGACGCAAACAGTTTCCGCGTGCGAGCGAAAGAAATCCTTTCTTTTCTGGATCTCAATTGAAGTACATGATCCACGGGTCGAGACATAACACTTCAGCATACAATCGTTTGATTTTTTTTGAAGAATTAGATAGCTATGAATCTCTTAGAGCGTAAATCACCGAGCCACATCGATGGCATCAAGCAAGTCCAGGTTGGTTGCGGCCCTCACAACGTGCTGGAGGATTGGTGGAATGTCGATATCCGTGCCTTCAAGGGTGTTGATGAAGTGATGGATGTGACAAAGGTCTGGGCTTGGGAAGGGATTCTCGACTACATCTATGGTGAGCATTTCATTGAGCACTTGGAGCTCGGTGGAGCAATAAGTTTTCTGAAGAATGCGTTCAACTCGCTCAAGCCTGGGGGGAAAATTAGGCTGTCGACCCCCGCCGTTGAATGGGTGTTAGCAACTCACTTCGATCTCGAGTCAAAGGACGACGAAGTGAGGGTCCATCAGACTTTTGCTACTAACAGAGCTTTCCATGGTTGGGGTCATCATTTCCTTTACTCGCGTCCTTTGTTGAAAAGCTTAGTTGCCAGTATCGGTTTCGAGGATGTCAAGTTTTTCCCTTACGGAGAAAGTAACGATCCACGTCTTGCCAATATGGAGCGACATGGCGGATTCCGAGTTTCTAAAGGCTTTCCTTCTGTATGGACCGTCGAGGGAACACGTCCGAAATCAAACGTTTCTGCGGACGAAAATTTTTTGGCGAGATGTCAAAATGAGTATTTGAAATACGTCGCGTCCGGACATTGACTCTACCGGGTTGGCGCCGAAATTGACCGGCCGAGTCTCATACTGCTTTTGGCCTCAGTTGGCTCGGAGTTGGTTCTTTGTTCTCAACCGTTCGGATGATCAAGGCGAGGACGTCGGTGCATTCAGATAACTGAAGTGTGTTCAACTGTTTCGGGAAGGGTTCAATATGCGTTTCTTTACAGTACTAGGATTCCTTGCATTACTTTTCTGCAAGCCGGCGCTCAGTCAGAACATTCATCCTGCTGCGCCAATGGAAAAACCTTCTGGAATACAGGCAGGGCATCGAGACGACGAGGAAGGGTTCCCCCATTTGTTGTTCAGTAAAGAGCAAGTGACTGCTGTTGCTTCTTCTGGTTCGCCTAACATCGTTGCTGCGAGAGAAGCATTGGATCAGCGGGTCCGTTCGCGCCTTGGTGCATTGCAAGAGGACTTGAATGTTTACAAAGGTTGCAAGATCGATGAATACACAAAGGCATTGACGTATGAGCACGGAAGCGCGTCTCGAGATGTAGCCGACTTTGCAATGTACTCCGCGATTTTTTCCGGTCCGCAGGCGGATTCCGCTCGACAAGCCGCAGCAAACATTTTGACCAAGTGGGCTAGTTCAGCCGACTATCTCCTTGCTGCGTCGAAAAATGGATTTGCTGGTTTCTGCGACAGCGCAAACCAACCGTCGCAAGACGCTCGCTTCGCAGTAGGGTTAACTTTTGGCCGGGGCGTTCCTGACCTCGTAGTCGGTTATGAGATGCTCAGGATGCAAAATGCGCTGACGCATGTTCAAATTCAGCAGATCGACCATTTCATGGATGCGCTCTACACTATCGAGTTGAGCGCAATGAGATACCGCGCAGACAACTCCAATTTGGACTGCAATCGGTTCAGTAATCATGTTAGTGTGCAACTTGCGGCCCTCACTTTTCTTGCGGCGGTTGAGAACAATCACCTTTCCCTTGAAGATATCGCTAATGGATCGGGCGGGAAAATCGCTATTCCGCTCTCAACGCAAGTGTCAAAGGCGATCTATTTGGGGGCAAATGCTCCGCTGAAGTGTTTTTCGAATCAGGATAATCCAGAGCTATATCAACAGATTTCAGAAGTCAACGACGGAGAAATTGTAGATAGATTTCGAGCAAAGCCTTACCAGACATTTGGGTATCCGACGTTTTCCCTTGAGCATCTGTTGCTCAGTGCATTAGTCCTCAAGCGAGAGGGCATCAATCCGACGGCCGCGGAAAAGGCGCGACTTGTTGCTGCGTTGCATTACTACGGTGAATTGCTCTCGCAGAGCCAAGCAGGGCGAGGCTTGAGTGCGAAATTCCGTCAATATCAGGGGAAGAACGTCTTTGGGCCTCATACTGCGGACGGTAGTGATTTTGCGCTAAATCCTTTTATTATTGGGTCAGTGCTCTTCCCGGACGACGGAGAGACCAGCTCGCTTATTCGGAGTTATTTAACGCGGAACGGCGGACTTTCTCTTTCGCCTTCGATATATCTTCCGCTGTTGGCGGGATTCCGGAATGACTGACGGATTGACGCATCACTTATACGCGGCGGATGATCTCCTGCCGCCTTGCCTCAGAGAACCCGTATGAAAATCGCAATCGCCGGCACCGGCTACGTCGGCCTCTCTCTCTCCGTCCTGCTTGCGCAGAACAATGAGGTCGTCGCGCTCGACATCGTCCCTGAGAAGGTGGCTATGCTTAACCGCAAGCAATCTCCGATCGAAGACACCGAGATCGAGGACTTTCTCGCGCACAAGCCGCTCAACTTCCGCGCCACGCAGAACAAAGAGGAAGCCTACGCGAGCGCCGACTACGTCGTCATCGCCACCCCGACCGACTACGATCCGCAGACGAACTACTTCAACACCAGTTCCATAGAAAGCGTGATCCGCGATGTCATGGCAATCAATCCGCAAGCGGTCATGGTCATCAAATCGACCATTCCCGTCGGCTATACGGAACGTACGCGAGAAGCACTCGGCACAACCAACCTGATCTTCTCGCCCGAATTTCTGCGTGAAGGCAAAGCACTGTTCGACAACTTGCACCCTTCGCGCATCGTTGTCGGAGAACGCTCCATGCGGGCTGAAATCTTCGCCGATCTCCTGAAGCAAGGCGCACTCAAAGAAGATATTCCCACGCTATTCACGGGCAGCACGGAAGCCGAGGCGATCAAGCTGTTCGCCAATACCTACCTCGCGATGCGCGTTGCCTATTTCAACGAGCTCGACACGTATGCTGCCCAGCACGGTCTGGACACCCACCAGATCATTCAGGGCGTGTGCCTCGATTCGCGTATCGGCTCGCACTACAACAACCCGAGCTTTGGCTACGGTGGATACTGCCTGCCCAAAGACACCAAGCAGTTGCTCGCGAACTACAGCGATGTGCCGCAAAACCTGATCAACGCTATCGTCGAGTCGAATAGTACGCGTAAAGATTTTGTGGCCGATAGCGTCTTGAAACGCCAGCCAAAAGTAGTCGGCATTTATCGGCTCGTCATGAAAGCCGGGTCCGACAATTTCCGCGCATCGAGCATTCAGGGCGTGATGAAACGCATCAAGGCCAAGGGTATCGAGGTCATCGTGTACGAGCCCGCAATGCAGGAGTCCACGTTCTTCAATTCGGCCGTGGTAAGCGACCTGTCGGAGTTCAAGCAGTCCGCGGATGTGATTCTGGCTAACCGCGTGACACCCGATCTCGCAGATGTCGCAGACAAGGTGTACACCCGCGATCTGTTTGGCGGCGACGCATGAACGGCCTGAAGCCGGCTCACACAGAACCCTCTGCAGAGACACTTCCTCGCATTCTGTTTTTCAATGTTAATGGCTCGGGAATGGGCCATCTGAATCGTTGTCTGGCATATGCGCGACGTTTGCGTGGCCGGGCACGGCCGGTTTTCTTTTCCTTGGCGTCGGCTATCGAAATCATCGAAGAGATGGGATTCGAGGCCGATTACTACGTGTCGCCTTACTGGTCGACGAGTTCGACGTTCGCCTGGAATAGCGAGTTAGCCATCCGGTTCGGCATGCTCCTGGAGCGGGTTCGCCCGGATGTGATCGTGTTCGACGGCACATGGCCCTTTCAAGGATTTCTGGCTGCGTGCGAAGCATATGGATCCCCGGCGCTCGTCTGGTCTAATCGCGGCTTGTTGAAGGCCGGGTCCAAGACCGTCACGGTAGACGAAGCGCTATTCGACCTGATGATCCAACCGGGTGAAATCGACGCGATCGAAAGTCGCTCGCCACTCGTGGGCCATGGGGAACGAGTGGTGGTTCCGCCAGTGTGTCTGCTCGAAGAGGACGAATTACTGGACCGTCTGGCCGCAAGAGACGCGCTAGGACTCGCGCAGAAAGGCCGGTTTGCGCTGTTTGCGCTAGGGCCGGGCAATCTCAAGGATGTCGCTGGTATCGGGCACGGACTGATCCGGATATTCGCAGCTGCCGGTTTTCAGGTGGTTTGGGTGCGCGCGCCCATTTCGGTGCGGGACATCGACCTCCCAGCCGGAGTGCAACCGCTTTCGGTTTATCCGCTGGCCCGCTATCTGAGAGCGTTCGACGTCTTCGTCGGTGCAGCGGGCTATAACACCTGCTGCGAACTCGTTCAGGCGCGTGTTCCTTCCTTGCTGGTGCCCAATACCGGATTGGCCGACGATCAGATGCAACGCGCGCAGATGTTGGCAAGCGTCATGCCAGTCGTCGTGTCGGCTTGCGAAACGGACCAGCAGCGTCACGAAGCATTCGACGCATTGACCAACAAGATTAACTTGGCGCCGACGGAATATCCGGCGATTCCCATGAATGGCGCCGCATTGGCGGCCAATGAAATTTTGGCTTTAGCCATGAAGCGGGAGCAAAAGCATTGAGCGTGATTGCTGAAACCAAGGCGCTGCGAGCGCAGTTGAAAGCGCTCGCGGCCAAGCCCGAGTGGGATATGCTCACGCGCTACGATCTGCTGGGCAAAAAGCCGCCCAGCGCGTTGAAAGACCGGCTTTGGCGGCGCGTACGGCGCTTTCTGGCGGCCGCGCGCCTGATTTCGCCCCACGTCACCCCTTATACGTGGATGCCTACCCTCAAGCACAGACCGCTTGCTGCCGATGTAAACACATTGGCCATCTGGGCGGTCGGTGCGAATCGGAATGAACTTCGCGCAGCGTGCGAGGGCTTCTCGAAGAAACTGGAAAATGCGGACACTCTGGCCCCGGTACTGATGACCGACGTCGCGGATTTCGCCTTCTATTCGCGGCTGGGATGGCTCGTGGAATATCTGCCTGAGTTGAGCGGCGAAGGGCAATCGTATCGGCAGAAAAAGCTGGCTTATCTCGCATGGCGTTATCGGCATGCTTGCACCGTATCGTTCAGTGCGGGTCTGGCTGGTGAGCAGGAGTGGAATGCATTGGTGAAGGTGAGTAGAAAATGATGGAAAAAAACCGCTATGCGATGGTGACGGTCGACACCGAAGCGTTGCCCAAGCGTGCCCCGCACGACCACGTCCAGCGGTTGATGTGGGGGGTGCACGAGCGCGGCACGGCTGGTATTAAAGAAATGGCGTCGATCGGCGACGAGTTCGGCATCAAGCACGTTTTCTTCGTCGATCAATGCGGCGCATGGTCGTATCTGGACGAAACAAAAGAAGTCGTCCGCTGGTTGGACGCAGCAGGGCAGGACGTGCAACTTCACACACATCCGGAGTACTTGCCCGACTCATTCTGGGCGGAACACGGTCTGGCACGCCGGCCGCAGTACATGAATCAATATACGGACGACGCGCGCGCGGAGTTCGTCATCAAGTATTTCCGCGACCTGATAGCCAATGAAACCGGAAAGCCGGTGCTCTCACATCGGGCGGGTTCGTTTCGCTGGAACGCCAGTACGATCCGCGCGCTCGACGCCGCGGGCGTGCGTCTGTCGTTCAACAATTCGACGACCGCCGTGCATGCCGGTCAGTGCCTCTACAGCGAGCCGACGAACCTGCCGTTCGCATGGTCGAACGGTGTAATCGAAGTGCCGATGACGGAGAAGAAGATTTTGCCGAAGGTGGGCAAATCCGAATGGTGGGCGCGGCTTACTTATCCAGAGTCGCCTTATTTCCGCTTTCGCCCCTGGTGGGGCAAATTGCTGCTGGACGCGCTGAGCGGCAGTCCGAACTTCTCCATTTTTCTTCTGCATTCCTGGTCGCTGCTTTACTGGGACGAACAAGGCTATGCGACCTACCGCAACGATCAACGGGTCGAGGGCTATAGAAAACTGCTGGCTCGTCTGACGAAAGACTACGACGTCATCACGAGCGCGGAGTTTCTCGACCTGCATGCTCGCGGAAAAATCAAGACGACGCACACCGTCGATCTCGCGCGAGCTGAATTGAGTCAGGCCGCACCGGTCACGTCACCCGGAAAAGTGCGGGCATGAGCGCCGCGCTGGATTCCTTGCAAACGCTGGTAAGCGAACCGTGGCTGGCCATGAATCGCTGGATGACCGTGCGCGCGTTGGAGCACCGGTTGAAGCGCCGCGCTGGGCCGATCTCGTTCCAGGCGGATGCGCAGAGCATGCTGTATGTCGCCGCGAGCGCGTTGCCTTATCACACGAGCGGCTACACGACGCGCACGCACGAGGTGATTCGAGCCTTGGCCTCGGCGGGCGGGCGCGTGCATGCGTTGACGCGGCCGGGTTATCCCGGCGACCGTTTCGATCGGCTGCGCAACGTAGCGGGCGAAGCGACCCTGGTCGGCGAGGTGCGGTATCTGCACGCGGCGGGACCGGCCAATAACCGGCCGGTTCTGTTCTATGCGCTGCAGGCCGCGCGGGTGGTGGCGCAATGGGCAAAGCAGCATCGCGTATCGGTTATTCATGCGGCGTCGAATCACGTCAACGCGCTGCCGGCATTGCTGGCTGCGCGGCAATTGGGTATTCCGTTCCAGTATGAAATGCGAGGCCTCTGGGAACTCACGCGCATTTCGCGCACGCCGCATTACGAAGGGCGCCAGGGTTTCCAGCAAGGCCTGCAACTCGAAGGCCTGGTCGCGCGCCACGCCGACCGCGTATTCGTCATCTCCGAGCAGTTGGGCCGTTATGCACGCGAGCGTTGGGGCATTGCCGAGGAACGCATGTTCCTGCTGCCCAATTGTGTCGAGCCAGAGCGTTTCGCCAGTCTTCCCGTACAGGAAGTCGAACCCGATACCATCGGCTACGCAGGCTCGCTGATGGCCTACGAGGGTCTCGATACCCTCATCGACGCCGTGGCGCTGCTGCGCACGCGCAATACCCCCGTGAAGGTCTATTTCGTCGGCGATGGCGAAGCGCGTGTCGCACTCGAAGCGCAGGTACAACGGCTCGGACTGTCGGACCAGATCTTTTTTTTAGGCCGGGTGACGCCGGAAAAAGCGCAGGAGACAATCGGCCGCTGCTCGCTCGTCTGTATTCCGCGCAAGCCGTTCAAGGTCTGCGAAATCGTCCCGCCTATCAAACTGGTCGAAGCCATGGCGATGGGCAAGCCGGTCATCATCCCCGATTTGCCGGTGTTCTGCGATGAAATGGGCACGGACCCGGCCGGCTGGTTTTTCAAATCGGGCGATACGGTGGATCTCGCGCGCGTGATCGACGCCGCACTGGCCGATCGTACGCAACTCGCCGCTATGGGCGAACGGGCAAAAGAATATGCGACCACGCAGCGAAGCTGGCGCGACTTCGTGATAAAGGCACTGCCTCAAAGTGCAGGGATGGATTGAATGGTCGGCAGGGTCATTAGGAAACTGGGTTCACTCGTCTACGATTATCCGACGGTGTCGGAGGACGTAGCGCGAGACGGGCGCTTCGGCCGTCTGAAAATCGCATTGGTCACGGACTATTTCACGGCCGACTGTTTGTCGGCGGAGTGCCGCGTGCGGACCATGACGCCCGCGAATTACCGCGATGTCATCGCAAACTGGAAGCCAGACCTTGTTCTCGTCGAATCGGCGTTTCATGGCGTGGACGGCAGTTGGCGTTACGAACTGGCTAAACAGCCCAGGCTATTGCGACTGACTAAACCCACGGCGATTTTCGATCTGGTCGAGTTCGCTAAAAAAGCGGGTATTCCAACTGTATTCTGGAATAAGGACGACGGCCCCTTCTTCGACGCGTTCATCGACGTAGCGAAGGTGTTCGACTACGTCTTTACGACGGATGCAGAGTGCCTCGCACGTTACCGCGAGCAGGTGCCGGCTCACGTGCCGGTCAATACGTTAATCATGCCGTATCAGCCGGCTTTCCACAGTTTTACGGGCTTCGATTTCAAGCGTAACGAAGCGTGTTTCACCGGTAGCTACTACCGGCGTATCCTTAACGAGCGGCGCCGGTTCCTCGACATGGTGTTCGACATTTGCGAACACAACCAGATGCGGATCAATGTCTACGACCGCAATCACGACCGGCTGTCGCGGCACCTCGAGTTCCGTTTTCCGAAGATGAGTCAGTTGAGCCTGCACGGCAAAGTACTGCATCGGGAAACGGCGCTCGTCTACAAATCGCATGTTGTCTCTCTCAACGTCAATTCGGTAACGAGTTCGGAAACCATGTTTTCGCGCCGTCTGGTCGAAATTCTGGCGTGCGGTGGCATTGCCGTGACGAATCCGAGTCGTGCTGTCGATCGCTATTTCCGCGATTTTTGCCACGTCGTGAATACGCACGAAGAAACCCGTGAGTTGTTCACGCGCCTGCAGCACGGTCCGTCACGCGAGGACCAGGATCGCGCCGAAGCAGGCGCAATCTACGTGCGGCAAAACCATACGTGGGCACATCGGTTGGACGAGATCTGCGCCGTCGTGAAGCTTTGAGGAATTGACCACGATGCTCGCGTTGCTCTCCGTGATCTGTCAGTCGGTGTTTTTCATCGTCGTGGTGTATTTCGCGCTCTATGTGGTGCTGGAATTGCGCGTCTTTCTGATTTCACGCAATGTCGAGCAGCGCAAACTGACTGATTTCGCCCAGCACGTCGTGCACGAGACCGACGTATGGCCGGCCGTCAGCGTGTTGCTGCCGATCTGCAACGAGTACGAGGTGGTCGAGCGGCTAATCGGCGCCGTCTGCCGTTTGCGCTATCCAGGCGGGGCGTTGCAGATCCTGGTACTCGACGACTCATCTGATAAGACAACCGAACTGGCCCGCGCAAAGGTTGAACAATTCGCGGCACAGGGCGTCGATATACGCCTGATCAAGCGTGAAAATCGTAAAGGTAACAAGGCGGGGAATCTCGTCAATGGCATTCAACAGTCGAACGGAGAATTTTTCGCGGTGTTCGATGCGGACTTCGTGCCGCCCGTCGACTTCCTGCTGAAAACCATTCCGTGTTTTAAAGATCCCGAACTTGGTTTCCTGCAAACGGGGATCGGCTACGAGAATCGCGACGTGTCGTTCCTGACGCGTTTCCAGGCCATGGAAATGGGCCATCAGCAATATGTGACCGTAGGCTTGAGCGAAGACGGCGACATGGCGTCGCTCAGCGGAAGCTCTTGCGTGTGGCGGAAAACATGCGTCGACGCATTGGGCGGCTGGAACGCGTCGACCGTCACGGAAGACGTGGATCTCGGCTATCGCGCACAATTCGGCGACTGGAAATATGCGTACCTGCACGACGTGGTATCCATGTCGATGCTGCCCGAAACAATTAGCGCTTTTCGCGTTCAGCGCGAGCGTTGGGGGCGCGGCCTGATTCACAGCGGCTTCAAGCACGCAAAAGAAATGCTGCTGCACCGCATGCCGTTGATCAAGCGCATGCACGCGTTTTCCGTGATGTTCTCTTCGGTCTTGCTGGCTTCGATCTACATGCTGGTCATGCTTAGTTTGCCGCTGGCGTATCTGGTTCATTTCGATGGCGAAACCATGCGTTGGGGCACGCTGGTGTTCTTCGTGCTCGTCGCGATCTGGGGCATCGTGAATACTCTGGGTGCGCGAAAGGGCGCACGATTCGAAGACAAACTCAGCTTCTCGCAGGACCTGTGGAATACCTACCGTTATATCTCGATGTTCCTGCCGATGTCCTGGTACTACTTCGCGGGCGGCGCGCGCGCATTGTTCGGTATTCACGACGACTTTCACAGAACGCCGAAGGGTAAGCGTGCATACCGGGCAGTGATTCCGCGGCTCGACTCCGTGCTGCTGACAGGCGATGTGTTTACGTTTTTCTATTCGCTGACGGCGGTTGCCGTGGCTTTGCGAAGCGGCAATTATTTTATGATTCCGCTGGATGTCACCGCCTGCGTAGGTTTTGGCATGGTTCTCTACTGGACGTGGAAAGAGCGAAATGAACGATGAAGTACTAAAGACGACGCCCACCACAACCAGCGAATTTGGCTCTCGTCAAAGCGATTCCCGAAATGTGGGCGCGTTGTCGTTTCGTGCCGCGCGCGCGAGCGACGCGGCTGTGTGCGCGCCGCTCGTATTCGAGTCCGGTGAGCATGAGTTCGAGTTTTTTCTCGGAGTGCCGGCCGCGCAGTGCATCGCGTTTCTGACTTACGCGTTCGCGCTGCGAGGCGGGCGCTTTTCCTGGCGTCGTCACGAAGTCGCGGTCGACGCCCAAGGGCAGATCGTCGCCGTGCTCGCGGCGCATGACGGTCGCCGCATCCTCGCCGACGACCCGCACGTGGTGTGGACACTGCTGCGTCATTTTGGTCCGCTGCGCATGGTGCCGATGCTATTGCGCGGCCTCATTCTCGAAACCGAACTGCCCAAACCGAAACGCGCAGAAACGCTCGTCGCGCATTGCGCGACGCTAGCCGATGCGAGAGGCAACGGAGTTTTCACAGCGTTATTCGAGCACGCGCTGAGTGGCTCGCAATCGGTGCAGCGCGGGCTCGATGCCAACCAGCGTGAAATCGTACTCGACGTACTGGTCAACAATCCTCGCGCAGCGGCGCTGTACCAGCGACTTGGCTTCGTCGCACTGCCGCGCAGGCGGCCAGTTTCGCGCCGTCTGCCGGCTCAGCTCGAATCGGTGCGTATGAGGCTCGGCGCGCGAAGCGGGGCTTGACGTTCCGCTATCATGTGCTCACTGGCGGCGCCCCACGGCCTGCCTTACTGCATTTATTTAGAGCACAATGAGCGTCGCGCGGCCCGAATGATGGGTGTCGACACATTTCGCGACCAGTCGAAGCAATTGCGTCGGGTCAACATACAGAGAGAGAGGAAAGACCATGCACATCCATCCAGTCATTCTCTGCGGCGGCAGCGGCACCCGCCTGTGGCCGATGTCGCGCGGCGGCTACCCCAAGCAATATCTGAAGCTCACCGGTGAACATTCGCTGGTCCAGCAAACCGCTCTGCGTCTGGGCGGTATCACCAACATTTCCGCGCCGATCGTCGTGACGAACAACGACCAGCGCTTCCTCGTGGCAGAGCAGTTCCGTCAGATCGGCGTCCCGGCATCGGCCATCGTGCTGGAGCCGGTCAGCCGTAACACTGCCGCCGCCATTGCCGTCGCCGCGTTGCTCGCGCTACGGGACTCTCCCGAAGCCCTTTTGCTGGTGCTGCCCTCCGACCATGTAATCGCTGGCGAAGCGGCCTTCGTGAAGGCCACTGAAGCCGCCGCGCAAATCGCCCAACAAGGCTACCTCGTCACCTTCGGCATCACCCCCACCGAACCGCACACCGGCTACGGCTACATCCGCGCCGGCGCCCAACTCGGCGACGCCGCCAACACCTTCGCCGTCGATTCCTTCGTCGAAAAACCCGACGTAGTCACCGCCCAATCCTTCCTCGACGGCGGCGAGCACTACTGGAACAGCGGCATGTTCATGCTCAAGGCGTCCACCTACATGGACGAACTGCGCAGCTATCAGCCGGAAATCGCGCTACAGGCCGAACTGTCGCTGGAAGGCGCGGAGCAGGACAACGACTTCCTGCGTCTGAACGCCCAGGCATTTGCCGCCAGCCCCGACATCTCGGTAGATCACGCCGTGATGGAAAAAACCCGCCGCGCGGCGGTGGTCACCGTCTCCGATCTGGGCTGGAACGACATCGGCTCGTGGACCGCGCTGGCCGATATCGCCGAACTCGATCCGCAGAACAACGCGTTGATCGGCGACGTGCTGACCGATTCTGTCACCGGCTCGTACATTCGCGCCGAACATCGCCTGGTCGCCGCAATCGGACTGGACAACGTGGTGATCGTCGAAACAGCGGACGCCGTGCTGGTCGCTCATCGCGACAAGGCGCAGGACGTCAAGAAAATCGTCGCGCGTCTGAATGAGTTGGGGCGCCACGAGTCCATCACCCATCGCCGTGTCGTGCGGCCGTGGGGTTCTTACGAAGGCATCGACAGCGGCGACCGCTTCCAGGTCAAGCGCATCATCGTGAGCCCCGGTGCGCAACTGAGCCTGCAGATGCACCACCATCGCGCGGAGCACTGGATCGTCGTGAAGGGCACCGCGCTCGTCACGAACGGCGACAAGGAAATCATGCTGACGGAGAATCAGTCGACGTATATTCCGCTAGGCGTGACGCACCGTCTGCTGAATCCGGGCAAGATTCCGCTCGAGTTGATCGAAGTGCAATCGGGCGCGTATCTGGGCGAGGACGACATCGTCCGCTTCCAGGACACGTACGGTCGTGTCCCGAACAAGGTTTGAAGAAGGCCCGGCCCGCAGCGCTTCAACCCTGCTTGCCGCGCCACGCGGCAAGTAGCGCAGGCAAGCTCGCCATGTCCTGAAACACCTGCACGGCACCCGCTGCGAGCAACGCAGCGGCGCTGCTATGCCCGAGTTCTTTCGGGCAATAACCGAACACCGTCGCCCCGGCCGCCACGCCCGCGGTCGCACCGGTAACGGTGTCCTCGACCACCGCGCAACGCGCCGGATCGATACCGAGGCCCGCGGCGGCCGCCAGATAAACGTCGGGATAAGGCTTGCTACGCGGCGTTTCGTGTCCGCTGAAAATGCGTCCGGCGAAGCAGTCCAGCATGTTCGCTTTCGTCAATTGCAATTCGACCTTGATGCGGTCGGCGCCGGACGCAACGGCAATGCGTCCCTCCAGCGTTTTATAAAGCGCGCGCACGGCAGTCTCGGCGCCGGCAATCGCTTCCAGTTCGACATCGAGCGCCGCATTGCGCCGCGCGCGAAACTGCATGAGCCAGTCGGTGGTGATCGCAAAACCGGTGCGGGCTTCGATCAGCGCCGCCTCGTCCTTCACGGCCTTGCCGACGAAAATGCGCATCGTCTCCGCCACGCTGAGGCTCCAGCCGAGTTCGCCGAGCATCTCGGTCAGGATGCGATTGGTGATGGGTTCGGAATCGACGAGCACGCCGTCGCAGTCGAAAAGTACGGCGTCGAAAGGGAAATCGGCCATCGGGCAGGGTAGGAAGAGAGGTCGCGAAGCGGATAAGAATACCGCACAACGTCACGACCTCCCGACCCGCCACACAGCGCGACGGCGGGGCTGTTAGCTCCCCGCACCCTTATATCCGTCGCTCAACGTCTTCATGAAGGCAATGATGTCGTTGATATCCTCATCGCTCATCGCCGGCTTGTCGCCGAGCTTGCGGTCGAGCGGCGCATCGGCATTGTCGATGTTGGCCTGATACTTGACGGGCAGATCGTCGTACTTCTGCACCTTGCCCGACGCATCGCGCGGATAGATCTTTTCCGGCGACGTATTGCGCAGATTATAAAAGTCCATCACGTGCTTGAGATCGTGATAAACGCCGTTGTGGAAGAACACCGTGCGTTCCGCCGAATTGCGCAGCGTCGGCGTCAGGAACATGCCGCAGTACTGGGTCAGATTCGTCAGATCGCCGCGGAACGGCCCGCACACGCCCATATCGTAGAACTTCGGATTCTTGTTGACCGGAATAGCCGTGTTGCGCGGCACGCCGAGCGCTTCGTATTGCGTATCGGTAAACACTGGCGGCAAGCCATCGGCACTCGGCGCGCTCAAGTGGCAGCCGGCACAGTTGGCCTTGTCCTTGTCGTTGAACAATTGCAGGCCGTGTAATTCGGCATGCGTCAACCGCGTCTTGCCTTCGAGCCAGTAGTCGTACTTGCTGCTGAACGCATGGAACGACTGGTCCTCGATCTGATAACGCGCCACGGCGAACATCGCTTCGGACACCAGCAGGCTGGTGTTGTTCGTGATGGACGGCCCGAACATCTGCTTGAACTGGTCGACGTACTTCGTTTGCAACAGCTTGTGCGCAACGTCTTCCGGCGTAGCGTTGGCCATTTCCACGGGGTTGGTCAGCGGTCCGAGCGCCTGATCCTGCAGCGTGTCGGCACGGCCGTCCCAGAACACGCCGCCTTGCGGCACCATCGCCGGCGCAGTGGGCGCCACCGATGCGTTCTTTTGCGCGCGCTGCACGCCGGTTGCGGCGGCGGCCTGTTGCGTCAGGCTCACGGCGACGTCGGTATCGCCCTGATCGGGACCGATGCTAAACGGTGCCTGCCGGTACAGATACGCGAGCGACGGCGGCGGACGGTAGCCGGCCTGGTCCAGATGCGCACCGCCCATCTGCACCGGGAAGGCATTGTCCGGGCCATACGAATGCTGCGGCGAATGGCACGATGCGCACGACTGCGTGCCGGAAGCGGACAACGACTTGTCGAAGAAAATCTGCCGGCCGAGCAGGGCGACCGCGCTCAGCGGTTCGCTTGGCGGACGCATCAAATGCACCGGCGCCGGGTTCGCACCCGTGATGTTCTCGACGATCTCACCGATAGCAGGCGGCATGCGCTCGGGGTACACCAGCGCATAAGCCGAACAGGCCACGCCGGCCAGCACGACGCCCGCGGCGCTCCATGCCACGAGGCGTAACCACGAGCGACGGGTAATGACCGGACCCGGCTCGCCTCCGTTGGGTAGATGGGCTGACAGGGCGTCTGAAGGAGTGTTCATGGCAAGGGTAACGAATGGACGAAGTAACGGAGTAACTGGGTACCAGTGGATCGCAACACCGACGCGATCGAAAAGCAAAATCGAGCCAGTACCTTCATACTGGCTCGATGCACGACTATTGCTTACGGTCGATGCCGCTCATCAGATAGCAGGGGCTGCCGACAGCTTGGTGCCCAGCGTCTGATCCAGATACAACGGCGGATTGTTGCCGGCACCCGTGAAGTCGAACATGTTCATGATGCTGCCCGCGCTCGCGTCGAACGAACCGCCGCCGAGGCGCTGCTTACCGAGCCAGTTGTCTTCGATGAACTGCACGACCGACGCTTGGGTGATCGGCGTGTCGTCGACGAAGTTGACCTTCGCCCACGGCGACACCACGATGAACGGCGTGCGCGTACCCGGGCCGCAGCGGCCGTTGACCGCGCCACCATTCACGCCTTGCGGCTGCACTGCGCCTGCTGCCGTACATTGACCCGCGCCGCTCAGGTTGTCGCTGCCCGCTACGGTCGCGCCGCCGGCCGATTGCGCCGTGGTCGAGTCGAACGAAGAGCTGGTCGGCGCCTTGTAGCGGTGGTCGTACCAACCGTCCGAATCGTCGTAGGCGATGATCACGGCGGTGTTCTTCCAGTCGGGTTGTTGCTGCAGGAAGTTGATCACCTTGGTGACGAAAGCCTGTTCGTCGATCGGATCCGAATTGCCCGGGTGGCCGTCGCTGACTGCCGGCGCCTTCAGGAAGTTCACCGACGGGAAGTTGCCCGCCTTCACCGCGGCGAAGAAGTCGTCGGTGTCGTACTGGTGGTGAACCGGCGTCGCCGTATTGTCGAGCGGATCGGTCGCGCCGATCACAGCCGTCGACGACGGACGCGTATGCGCGAGGTTGGCGGTGCTGGCGTAGTACTGGAACCAGTTGTGATGCTGCGTATAGTCGACTTCGCTCGCGCCGAGTACGGACGAGTAGGTCGAACGCGCACAACCGGTCGTGCCGTTGGCGTTCACGGTCTGCAGGTTGAAGCCGCCCATGAAGCCGCCCCACGTCAGACCCTTGGCATTCAGCAGGTCGCCGATGTTCTTGTTGGCCGACGACATGGCCGCGGTCGGCGAGCTGCCTGCCTTGATCGTGCAGACGTCACCCGTCGGGTCCAGGTCGCCCACCATCGTGAAGCCGCCGGCGCCGTCCGGAATCGCGTTGGCCGAGGTGCCGCCCGTGACCACCACGCCGTTGTTCTGACCGGACACCACTTCGATCGCACCCGGCGTCGACGGACCGAACGTGTCGGTGTACGCGTTGTCGTTCAGCGCGAAGTTCTGCGCGTAGTTCCACATGGCCGTGACGGTATTGCCGTCGAAGTAGCCGAGCACCTGGCCCTTCGTGCCGAAGGCGCCCGTGCTGCCGGCAATCGTCGACGTCGCTGCGGTGAACAGCGGGAACGAGTCCATCGCGCCGTTGTTATAGGCGAGCTGCTCGGCAGCGTACGCGTGGTTCTGGCTCTTCGTATTGGCTTGCGAGCGGTCCAGACGGAAGGGCAGCAGGTCGGCCGCGGGCAGACCGAGGCCGGCGACGGCGACGGTACCGACCATGCGGCCCGCCGTGTTGGGCGACGTCGTCAACGCGTTCGGGTTGGCGGTGATCAGGTTGTTGCTGCTGAGGTTGTTGACCGTCGGCGTGCCGCTTGCCGCGGTGAACGCCGGCTCGCCGACCGGATTGGCGGCGGTCGGATAGGTACCGAAGTAATGGTCGAATGCGACGTTCTCGCCGAAGATCACCACGACGTGTTTGATCGGCGTGAGGGTGGCAACCGAGTCCTGCGCCGACACCGTTGTCGCCGGTGTCGATGCGCCGGCGGGCGCCGACGCGCCCGTCGTGCTGGCCGCGGGCGAACTCACGCCGTTATTGCCACACGCTGCGAGCGCAAGCATCGCCGCAAACGGAATGGGTAAAAGGGTTCTACGGAACATGTGACAGACTCCAGATTCGACTTCGCCGTGCAGCGTTTCCATCAGACGTGTGGGGAATCGCTGTGCTTGTTGTTGGAAATACGGGGAAAGGCCTTGCTGCAAGAAACTGCGCGCATTGGACCATTCGTTCATTAAGATTTCGGGGCGTGTGCATTACTAAATGCCTCCTGCTGCATTCGAATTAATAACTTTGGCTGACGTTTTGCTAACGGAAGAATTCATGCGAAGCGGCGAGTGTTTCTTTTTGAAGCGCTCAATAAAACGGGCCGCTGTGCGATGCAACAGCGGCCCGTCGGTTCAGTACTTCGTCATGCGCTTGCGTCAGCCGATCAACCGCCGCTGCCGCCTTGCGTGCCGATGGTCAGTTTGTTATTCACCGACTTCACGCCGGGAACCTGGTTCGCCACGTCGGCGGCCTGCTGGATCTGGTCGCCTTGCGGCACCGAACCCGTCAACGTCACCGCGCCGCCACGCGCGCGAACGAAGACGTTCGACACATCGAAGCCCTGCGCTTTCGACAAGGCCTTGCGCACGTCGAGGCCCAGCTTGCGATCCGTCTTCTTGACCGTCTTGGCGCTCGGCGCCGTCATCGCGCCGGAGTCCGTCGTGTCGCTGGCCTGTGCATAAGCACCGGACGCGGTCGCCACGCACACCGCGAGACCGAGCACCTTCAACAGATTGAGTGTTTTCACGTTATCTCCATTCCTTCGAAAAGTTGTTGTCGTTTCGTCGCCTGCAAAAAACACCGCGCTTGCGAGCACGTCTGCGCTCGCGGGGAGCACTCTGTCTTGAGGAAGAGTGTGGGTGCGACGCTCCCGGCGCGGTTAAACAATACTCCAGCGAACCTGTCGACGTGGGAAAAACCTCGCCTTCATAAAAAGAATGAACGTGCTTTTATTTACAGGCAGGAGAGCCGCACGTATGATGGGCCGCACAGCAGGACGATAACAATCGGAGACGCCGATGAATCAACGCCATCACCCGCATTGGCCGCCGCACGCGCCCATGCATCTGACGCTGCCCGAAACCAGCCTCTTCTACAACGCCGAAGTCTCGGCCGCGCGTTTTCCCGACAAACCCTTCGTCGTCTTCTACGACACGCCGCTGTCGTTCGCCGCATTCAAGGACCAGGCGGAGCGTGTCGCGGGTTATCTGCAGCAGGAGTGTCACGTCAAGGCTGGCGACCGCGTGCTGCTGTACATGCAGAACAGCCCGCAATGGATCGTCGCCTACTACGGCATCCTGCGTGCGAACGCAGTGGTGGTGCCGGTGAATCCGATGAACATGGGCGCCGAACTGGCGCATTACGTGGAAGACACCGGCGCCACCACGATCGTCGCGCCGCAATGTCTGTTCAACCATGTCGAACCGTTGATGGGTGACGGCCAGAGGCCGGGCTTGCGGCACGCAATCGTGGCGACGTATAGCGATTATCTGCAGCAGCCGTCGAGCATTCCCGTTCCCGAGTTCGTCAAGGCGCCGCGCCAGTCGTTTGGGAGGCCGGGCGTAACGGCTTGGCACGAGGTGCTCGAGCGGCGTCTGGCGCCAGGCCCGCTTACCGCCGGTCCCGACGATCTCTGCGTGATGCCGTACACGTCCGGCACCACCGGCAAGCCGAAAGGGTGCATGCATACGCATCGCAGCGTCATGAGCACGTTGCTCGGCGGCTGCGTGTGGTTCGGGTCGCAGGCGGACAGCGTGGCGCTATCGGTGCTCCCGTTCTTTCATGTCACCGGCATGCAGGGCGGCATGAACAGCGCGATGTTCTCGGGCGCAACCATCGTGCTGCTGGCGCGTTGGGACCGCGACGCGGCCGCGCGCTGCATCGAGAAGTATCGCGTCAGCACCTGGCAATCCATCTCGACGATGATGGTCGACTTCCTGTCGAATCCGCAATTGGGCGACTACGACCTGTCGAGTCTCACGGCGACGCGCGGCGGCGGTGCGGCCATGCCGGACGCGGTGGCGAAGAAGCTGAAGACGCTGACCGGACTCGATTACGTCGAAGGCTACGGTATGTCCGAAACGGCCGCAGGCACGCACATCAATCCGCCGCAGCGTCCGAAACCGCAATGTCTGGGCATTCCCGTATTCGACGTCGACTCGCGCGTGATCGATCCGCTTACGCTGCTCGAACTGCCGCAAGGCGAAACCGGCGAGATCGTCGTCAACGCGCCGCAGGTCATGCAGGGCTACTGGCGCAATCCGCAAGCCACCGCGCAGGCGTTCGTCGAACTCGACGGCAAGCGTTTTCTGCGCACGGGCGACCTCGGCCATATCGACGAAGACGGCTATTTCTTCATGACCGATCGTCTCAAACGGATGATCAATGCGTCGGGCTACAAGGTCTGGCCCGCCGAGGTCGAGGCGTTGATGTACCGGCATCCGGCCATCCACGAAGTCTGCGTAATCGGCGTGAAGGACGGCAAGCGCGGCGAGACGGTCAAGGCGCTGGTGGTGCCCGCCGGCGCACAGGCGGGAACGCCGAGCGAGCAGGACATTGTCACGTGGGCGCATGGGCAGATGGCGTCGTACAAGGCGCCACGGATCGTCGAGTTCGTCACGTCGCTGCCGAAATCGGGCAGCGGCAAGATTCTCTGGCGCAAATTGCAGGAAGACGACGCGGCGCGCACGGCGGCAGCCGGTGAGCAGACGGGCGGCACGCCGGGTTGACCCGCTCAGGCAGAGAAGACACGCGATCCCGCCCCCCTTTGTGCTTAATCTGCAATTTGCCTGTAATCTCTGTCCGGCGGGCGCGTGCCGACTATCGCGCGCGACTCGCACCGATACACGGAACGCGAATACACACTCGGCTTAGCCAACTTTCCAAGGGGAAAATCTGTGATGAAGAAAGCAACCGTCAAACAACTCATGCTCGGCCTGGCCGTGAGCGCCATGGTGGCCGGCAGCATTCCGCTTGCCAACGCGCAAGCGGCGAGCGATGCGACGGCCACGGCTGCGCCTGCCACCACGGCAAGCAGCGCGAAGGCTGCGAAGGCACAGCATCGCGCGGAACGTAAAGCGGCCCGCAAGCAGGCGCGCGCGAAGAAAAACGCCGAGTTGAAGAAGCTCGAAGACGCAGGCTATCAGCCGGGCGCAGACGACCCGAACTATCCGAGCAACCTGCAGAAGGCTCAGAAGAAGGCCGCGGCCGCATCGGGTGCGAGCCAGTAAGCGAAGTTCCGGCCACGCGAACCGTTCTGGTTCGTGTGGCCAACCAGACCGACTCATCCGGCCGGTGTTTCGCGCACCGCGCCAACCCCACTTGCTCTGGCGCGACACGCCGGACAATCCCGCCAAGCTCTTGCAAACCCATACCCCTAGGGCTTTCCAGCCCGTGCCGGCGCCGTCGTCTGCGCGCGGTTGTCGTATTTCCACACGTGCCTGTCGCAAATAGTCGGCAACGCGCACTTTTGGCTGGCAACTATGTAGGCACTGCGCGGACGCACGTCCGCCTCGCGGGCAACTTGTTGCATGAGACCGGAGAGAGCATTCCATGAATTCCCCCAAGGTCGTGGTCGAAGGGCTGTGCAAGGTGTTCGGCACCAATCCGAAACAGGCAGTCAGCCTGCTTGCGGGCGGCGCGACGAAAGAAGAAGTGTTCGCGAAGACCGGACAGATCGTCGGCGTGCATAACGTGTCGTTCGAAGTGAAAGAAGGCGAGATCTTCGTGTTGATGGGCCTGTCGGGCTCCGGCAAGTCGACGCTGATCCGTCTGATCAACCGCCTCGTCGAACCGACCGCGGGCAAGGTGCTGATCGACGGCCGCGATGTCGCGAGCGTGCCGCGCTCGGAGTTGACCGCGCTGCGCCGCAAGGACATGAGCATGGTGTTCCAGTCCTTCGCGCTGATGCCGCAACGCACCGTGCTCTCGAATGCCGCGTTCGGTCTGGAGGTGGCGGGCGTGGGCCGCAAGGAGCGCGAGAAGCGCGCGATGACCGTGCTCGAACAGGTCGGCCTCGCGACCTTCGCCGGCAAGTTGCCCGCGCAACTGTCGGGCGGCATGCAGCAGCGCGTGGGACTCGCGCGCGCACTCGCGGTCAACCCGTCGCTGATGATCATGGACGAAGCGTTCTCCGCACTCGACCCGTTGAAGCGCAAGGAAATGCAGAACGTGCTGCTCGATTTGCAGCGCGAACAGCAGCGCACGATCCTGTTCGTGTCCCACGATCTGGAAGAAGCCATGCGCATCGGCACGCGCATCGCCATCATGGAAGGCGGCCGCGTGGTGCAGATCGGAACGCCGCAGCAGATCATTACGAACCCCGCCGACGATTACGTGCGCGCCTTCTTCGACGGCATCGACACCAGCCGCTACCTGACCGCCGGCGACCTGATGCAGACCGACGCCGTGCCGCTCATGCAGCACTCGCCGCAGATCGACGCCTCGAGCGTGGCCGCCACGCTCAACGGCAGTGCCGACTACGCGTTCGTGCTCGACAGCGAGCGCAAGATTCGCGGCTTCGTGTGCCGCGATGCAATGGGCAGCGCATCCCCGCAACTCAACCAGATCGAATGCATCCGCCGCACGACGCCGCTCGACGACGTGGTGGAGCGCGTGGTGGCGAGCCGCGCGCCGCTGCCGGTGGTCGACGCGGACGGCGCCTATTGCGGCTCGGTCAACAAGACGAATGTTCTGAACGTACTCACCCGTCATCGAGGTTCCCATGTCTGATGTCATCCCGCTCGGCGCCTGGGTCGATCATGGCGTTCATTACCTGCTCGACCACGACGGCAAGACCTTCGACTCCATCGGCAAGGTGATCGAGAGCTTTGCCGCGGCCGTCGAACACGGCCTGCAATCGGTGCCGATGTGGGCACTCATGGCCATTTTCGTGGGCATCGGTTTGTGGCGGGTCGGCTGGCGCTTCGCGCTGTTCACCCTGCTCGCGTTGCTGCTGATCTACGGCACCGGGTTCTGGGATCAGATGGTCATTACGCTCGGTCTGACGCTGTCGTCGACGGTGATCAGTCTGCTGCTCGGCGTGCCGCTCGGCATCTGGGCCGCGAAGAGCCGCTATGTGGAGATGGTGGTGCGTCCGGTGCTCGATCTGATGCAGACCATGCCGGCCTTCGTCTACCTGATTCCCGCCGCGATGCTGTTCGGCCTCGGCCGCGTGCCCGGCATTCTCTCGACCGTGATCTTCGCAATGCCGCCGGCAGTGCGTCTCACGTCGCTGGGCATCAAGCACGTGAACCGCGAAATCGTCGAAGCGGGGCAGGCCTTCGGTTGTACGCCATGGCAATTGCTCTACAAAGTGCAGTTTCCGAACGCGTTGCCGTCCATCATGACCGGCGTGAACCAGACCATCATGATGGCGCTCTCGATGGTGATCATCGCGTCGATGGTCGGCGCCGGTGGCTTGGGTAACGACGTGCTGGCGAGTATTCAACGTCTGGACATTGGGCTCGGCTTCGAAAGCGGTCTTTCCGTGGTGATGCTGGCGATCATTCTGGACCGCATCACGGAGAGCTTCGGACGTGCCCCGGGCATGGCGCGCGCGCCGCTGCTGTCGGGTTTGCGCAGCGTGATGAAGGTCCGCCGCGAGCCTGCGGCACAGCACGGCTAAGCGGCCACTACGCCCATGAAGCGCGACGAGATCGTGGCTGTGGAGTCTCATAGCGGGACCGAAGCCGAGGCGCCGTTGTCGAAACTCGCGCATTTCGGCTTCCTCACGCTGCCGAACTTTTCGATGATCGCTTTCACCAGCGCGATCGAAGTGCTGCGCATGGCCAACTACGTGGGGCGCGCGGAGCACTACCGCTGGTCCGTGCTCACGCCGGACGGCGAACCCGCGCGTGCCAGCAATGGCATCACGGTCACACCGACCACTACGCTCGACAAAGCGGGCATGCCGGACGTGCTGATCGTTTGCGCCGGCTGGAACGTCGCCGACCATGTGAACGACGAGGTCATCGCACTGCTGCGCGCGGTGGCGGAGAAAGGCATTCCGCTCGGCGGTATCTGCACGGGACCGTATGCGCTGCTGGCTGCGAATCTGCTGGACGGGTATCGCTGCACGGTGCATTGGGAAGATATGTCGCCGCTGCATAAACGCTACCCGCACGTGCGTTTCGCAGACGAACTGTTCGTTATCGACCGCGATCGCATGACCTGCACGGGCGGCACTGCACCGCTCGATCTGCTGTTGAATCTGGTGGCTTTACGCTTGGGCCATGCAGTCGCGGCGCAAGTGTCGGAGCAGTTCATTCTCGAGCGCATTCGCGGCTCGACCGATTATCAGCACATTCCCGTCGACGCCCGCGTCGGCTTTTCGCGGGCCGAGTTGATCGAAGTCGTGCGGCTGATGGAAGCCAACATCGAAGAACCGCTATCGCTCGATGAACTCGCGCGGCTCGTTCATCTGTCGCAACGGCATTTGCAGCGCATGTTCAAGATGTTCCTGAGCGTGTCGCCCACGCATTACTACCTGACCCTGCGTTTGCGCCGCGCGCGCGAACTGTTGCGCAATTCCGATGCATCGATCTCGCGTGTCACGACGGTGTGCGGGTTTCATTCGCCCTGTCATTTCAGCAAGGCTTACCGTGCGCAATTCGGGCAT
The DNA here is from genome assembly GCF_900996245.1 of Paraburkholderia sp. BCC1886. Taxonomy (GTDB): domain Bacteria; phylum Pseudomonadota; class Gammaproteobacteria; order Burkholderiales; family Burkholderiaceae; genus Paraburkholderia. The sequence continues at coordinate 62,381 of NZ_CAAJGK010000022.1, forward strand.
GCGCCTAGTGTGGAGCGGCGGTCATCCGTGTAGATCGCGCTTCAGATCGCTTGCGCCCGGCCTGGAAACGTTTCGTCGTAGCCGGCGCCATCGTCCACTTCGGCCGCCGTGCCGCGTTGCTCGCGATACATCACTGGCGGTAAACCGAACTGTTTGCGAAACTCGCGGCCCAGATGCGACGCGTCGGAAAAGCCGCAGCTGGACGCAATATCCGCGACGGTCTTGTCCGAACTCGTCAGCAGCCACGCGGCGGTGCGCAGTCGCACCTGCTTCGCGTAGGCTTGCGGCGCCTTGCCGGTTTCCGCCTTGAAAAGCCGCTCGAGTTGCCGCGGCGAGAGGTCGAGCTTGCGCGCCAGTTCGTCGAGCGATAACGAACGGCCCACGTGCTGCTCCATCAGCAGAATCGCGCGCTTCACCTTGGGGTGCGTGGCCGGTGCGAGCCCTGGCGGATGCGGCTGCGGTGCGTTGCCTTTCTGCATGTCGTCCACCAGCAGAATACGCAGCGCCTTCTGCACGGTAGCGGTTTCGAAGTGACGCAACAGGATGGCGGCCGCCACGTCGATCGACGCGCGCCCGCCGGAACATGTAATGCGCCGCCGGTCGATCACGAACAGACGGTCCGCAACCAGCGCTTCCTCGTTGACGGCCGGAAAACGCTCGATGAAATCCCAGTAATGAAACCAGCTCACGCAGATGCGATACCCGTCCAGCACACCTGCGCGCATCAGCGAGAACACGCCGGTGCACATGCCGACCAGCGTGGCGTCGGCAGCGGCTGCGCGGCGGATGAAAGCGAGCGTGGCGTCGTTCGTGGCGGGCCCCGAATGCAGCAGACCGCCTACCACGACGACGTAATCGAAAGGCTCGGCGTGCTCGAAGGTTTCCCACGGCGTGATCTGGATGCCGCAACTCGCGCGCACCGGCGCCAGGGTTTCCCCGATCACGCTCCACGAACAACGCACCGGCTTGCTGAAATCGCCTTCGTCCGCGGACAGACGCAACAGGTCGACGAAACCCGAGAACGCGGTCAGCGTGAAATTCGGCAGCAGGATGATGCCGAAGCGGATGCGCTGCTTCGACGTGCCGTCGACGGATTGAAGGGGAAGCGGATCAGCGGGATTCATGCATGCGGGCAGCTTGAAAAAGGGTCTAGGAGAGGATAGCAAAGACGTTCGCTGCAACACCTGCCACGACGACGCTGCCGGCCCGTTTCCGCATTGTGCCGCGCCAGATAAACCGTCGGTGAGCGGGCCTGTCGCAAATGCGTCAGAACTCATCGCAAATGCGCCGCGGCGCTTGGCGGCGGCGCGGCTTGACGCCACTATCCCACTGTCATGCCGTTTTTATTCTATCGGTGCAATTCGACGTGCGGTGCAATAGCGGCTAGTTTCAGTCAACGCACAAGGCAAGCGATGAACGTCAGCGTGTTCGATCTGTTCAAGGTCGGTATCGGTCCTTCCAGCTCGCATACGGTCGGGCCGATGATCGCTGCCTGCCGCTTCGCCTCGCATGTGGAAGACGCGAATCTGCTCGGCTTCGTGCGTCGTGTAAAGGTCGACCTGTTCGGCTCGCTGGGCGCGACCGGCAAGGGGCACGGCACGGACAAGGCGGTGCTGCTCGGGCTCGAAGGCAATCTGCCCGACCGGATCGACCCCGACCTGATCGAACCGCGCCTGCGGGCGATTCGCGAAACCAGACAACTCGTGCTGCTCGGCAAGCATCCGGTGAAGTACGACGAGCGCGAGCATCTGGGCTTTTTCCGCAAACGCATGCCCGGCACGGGCGTTGTGCATCCCAACGGCATGCGCTTTCAGGCCTTCGATGAAAACGCTCAACTGCTGGTCGAAAAAGAGTATTACTCGATCGGCGGCGGCTTCGTCGTGAATCGCGACGGCGACCGCGTGAACGGTTTGCGCGCGAGCGCCGAGGTGCCGTATCCGTTTCGTACCGGCGACGACCTGATGCGGGTGTGCCGCGAAACCGGCTTGTCGATCGCCCAGATCACGCTGAAAAACGAATGCGCGGCGCGCTCCGAACAGGACGTGCGCGACGGCCTGCTGGCTATCTGGCGCGCGATGTCGGCGTGTGTCGAACGCGGCTGCAAGGTGCGCGGCGAGTTGCCGGGGCCGATGCAGGTGAAGCGCCGCGCCGCCGACCTCTGCACGCAACTGCGGGCGCGCTCCGAAGAGTCGTTGCGCGATCCGCTCTCCATGCTCGACTGGATCAACCTGTATGCGATGGCGGTGAACGAAGAGAACGCGGCCGGCAGCCGCGTCGTCACCGCGCCGACCAACGGCGCCGCCGGCGTAATTCCGGCTGTCCTGCATTACTACGTGAAGTTCATGCACGCGTCGAATGACGAAGGCATCGTCACCTTCCTGCTGACGGCCGCGGCCATCGGCATCATCTATAAAGAAACGGCGTCGATTTCCGGCGCCGAGGTGGGCTGCCAGGGCGAAGTGGGCGTCGCCTGCTCGATGGCCGCGGCGGCACTCGCGGCGGTGATGGGCGGCACGCCCGTGCAGGTGGAAAACGCCGCGGAAATCGGCATGGAACACAACCTCGGCATGACCTGCGATCCGGTCGGCGGCCTCGTGCAGATTCCCTGCATCGAGCGCAATGCAATGGGCGCGATCAAGGCACTGAACGCCGCGCGCATGGCGATGAAGGGCGATGGCCAGCACTACGTGTCGCTCGACAACGTCATCAAGACCATGCGCGAGACCGGTGCGGACATGAAGACCAAATACAAGGAGACGTCGCGCGGCGGACTCGCCGTGAACGTCATCGAATGCTGAGAGTAAAACGCCGCAACATGGAAACCAGGGAACCACGATGAGCCGCTATTCGATATTCAGCCTGTTGCGCAACGGGATGTCGTATCACGAGAACTGGGAACGACAGTGGAAGAGCCCCGAGCCGAAACGCGAGTACGACGTCGTGATCGTCGGCGGCGGCGGGCACGGTCTCGCCACCGCGTATTACCTTGCGAAAGAACATGGCGTGCGCAATATCGCCGTGCTGGAGAAGGGCTGGATCGGCGGCGGCAATACGGCGCGCAATACGACCATCGTGCGTTCGAACTACTTGTGGGACGAGTCCGCCGCGCTCTACGAGAAAGCGATGAAGCTGTGGGAGGGCCTGTCGCAAGACCTCAACTACAACGTCATGTTCAGCCAGCGCGGCGTGATGAACCTCGCCCATACGCTGCAGGACGTGCGCGACACGGAACGCCGGGTGAATGCGAACCGCCTGAACGGCGTGGACGCCGAATTCCTCACGCCCGAACAGATCAAGGAAATCGAGCCGACCATCAACCTGAATAGCCGCTATCCGGTGCTCGGTGCGTCGATCCAGCGGCGCGGCGGCGTGGCGCGGCACGATGCGGTGGCTTGGGGCTTCGCGCGCGGCGCGGATCAGGCCGGCGTGGACATCGTGCAGAACTGCCAGGTCACGGGCATTCGCCGCGACGGCAGCCAGGTGACCGGGGTCGATACGACGAAGGGTTTCATCAAGGCGAAGAAAGTGGCCTTGGTTGCCGCGGGCAATACCTCCACGCTCGCCGATATGGCCGGTGTGCGTCTGCCGCTGGAAAGCCATCCGTTGCAGGCGCTGGTGTCGGAGCCGATCAAGCCGGTGGTGAATACCGTGGTGATGTCGAACGCGGTGCACGCGTACATCAGCCAGTCCGACAAGGGCGATCTGGTGATCGGCGCAGGCGTGGACCAGTACACGGGCTTCGGCCAGCGCGGCAGTTTCCAGATTATCGAAGGCACGCTGGAAGCGATCGTCGAAATGTTCCCGGTGTTCTCGCGCGTGCGGATGAATCGCCAGTGGGGCGGCATTGTCGACGTGACGCCGGATGCCTGCCCGATTATCAGCAAGACCGATGTGAAGGGGCTGTACTTCAACTGCGGTTGGGGCACGGGCGGCTTCAAGGCGACCCCCGGTTCGGGCTGGGCGTATGCGCACACCATTGCGAAGGACGAACCGCATCCGCTGAACGCGCCGTTCTCGCTGGAGCGTTTCTATACCGGTCACCTGATCGACGAACACGGCGCCGCCGCCGTTGCTCATTAACGCCTGCTAACGCACACGCATTTGCAAGAGGAAGACCATGCTGCTGATTGAATGCCCATGGTGCGGGCCACGCGCCGAAACCGAATTTTCCTGCGGCGGCGAGGCGGATATCGCCCGTCCGCTCGAAACCGACAAACTCACCGACAAGGAATGGGGCGACTACCTGTTCATGCGCAAGAATCCGCGCGGCGTGCATCGCGAGCAATGGTTGCACACGCAAGGGTGTCGCCGCTGGTTCAAGGCGCAGCGCGATACGGTGAGCTATGAGATTCAGGGCTACGAGACGTTCGAGCGTCCGTTGCTCGCGCTGGACGACGCGGGTCAGGAGAGCGGAGGTCGAGCATCATGAGCCAGCAGGACCGACTCCCGGGCGGCGGGCGCATCAACCGCGCGATCGTGCTGAACTTCACGTTCAACGGACGCCAGTATCAGGGCTTTCAGGGCGACACGCTGGCCTCCGCGCTGCTCGCCAATGGCGTGCATTTCGTCGCGCGTAGCTGGAAATACCATCGGCCGCGCGGCATCGTCACGGCAGGGGTGGAAGAACCGAATGCCGTCGTGCAACTGGAAACCGGCGCGTACACGGTACCGAATGCGCGCGCGACCGAAATCGAGTTGTATCAGGGGCTCGTCGCGACCAGCGTGAACGCGAAGCCGAGCATCGAGAAAGACCGTATGGCGGTCAACCAGAAGATCGCGCGTTTCATTCCGGCGGGCTTTTACTACAAGACCTTCATGTGGCCGCGCAAATTCTGGCCCAAGTATGAAGAAGTCATTCGCGATGCCGCCGGTCTCGGCCGTGCGCCGGAGCAGACCGATGCGGACCGCTACGACAAGTGCTTCGCGCATTGCGACGTGCTGGTGGTGGGCGGCGGCCCGACCGGGCTCGCGGCCGCGCACGCGGCGGCCTTGTCCGGCGCGCGGGTGACGCTGGTGGACGATCAACCCGAACTCGGCGGATCGCTGCTGTCCTGCCGCACGGAGATCGACGGCAAGCCGGCATTGCAATGGGTGCAGAAAATCGAAGACGAACTGCGCCAGATGCCCGAAGTGAAAATCCTGTGCCGCAGCACGGCATTCGGCTATCAGGACCACAACCTCGTCACGGTCACGCAACGTCTGACCGACCATCTGCCGGTCTCGCAGCGCAAGGGCACGCGCGAACTGATGTGGAAGATTCGCGCGAAGCGGGTGGTTCTCGCCACCGGCGCGCACGAAAGGCCCATCGTATTCGGCAACAACGATCTGCCGGGCGTGATGCTGGCGTCGGCCGTGTCGACGTATCTGCATCGCTATGCGGTGCTGCCGGGTCGCCACGCCGTCGTGTTCACCAATAACGACGACGGCTATCAGTGCGCGCTCGATCTGAAAGCCGCTGGCGCTCAGGTGACGGTGGTGGATCCGCGCACGGGCGATTCGAACGGGACCTTGCCGGCATTGGCACGGCGGCATGGCATCAAGGTACTGAGCGGGATGGTGGTGACCACCGCGCAAGGCAAGTTGCGAGTGGCCTCGGTGGACGTGGCGGCTTATGCAAGCGGCCAGGTGGGCCCTAAACATACGTCGTTGAATTGCGACCTGCTCGCCATGTCCGGCGGCTGGAGTCCGGTATTGCATCTGTTCGCGCAGTCGGGCGGCAAGGCGCACTGGCACGACGAGAAGGCCTGCTTCGTTCCGGGCAAGGCGATGCAGCCGGAAACGAGCGTCGGCGCGTGCGCGGGCGACTTCAATCTGGGCCGGGGCATCCGCTTTGCAGTGGATGCGGGCGTCGAGTCGGCGCGCGCGACCGGACATATCGTGGCGCGGCCCAATCCCGTGCAGATTGCCGAGATCGTCGAAACGAAGCTGCTGCCTTTGTGGCTGGTCGGCGGACGCGAACTGGCGGCGCGCGGGCCGAAGCAGTTCGTCGATTATCAGAACGATGTGTCGGCCGCGGATATTTTTCTCGCCGCGCGCGAAGGCTTCGAATCGGTCGAGCATGTGAAGCGTTACACGGCAATGGGCTTCGGCACCGATCAGGGCAAGCTCGGCAACATCAACGGCATGGCGATTCTCGCGCAGGCGCTCGGCAAGACGATTCCCGAGACCGGTACGACGACGTTCCGGCCGAACTACACGCCGGTCAGTTTCGGCACGTTCGCGGGCCGCGAACTGGGCGAGTTTCTCGACCCCGTGCGCAAGACGGCGGTGCATGAATGGCACGTGGAAAACGGCGCTGCATTCGAAGATGTCGGCAACTGGAAACGCCCCTGGTATTACCCGAAAGCCGGTGAAGATCTGCACGCGGCGGTGGCGCGCGAATCGCTCGCGGTGCGGACCAGCGTCGGCATTCTCGATGCCTCGACGCTCGGCAAGATCGATATACAGGGGCCCGATTCGGCGCAACTGCTGAACTGGGTCTACACGAATCCGTGGAGCAAGCTCGAAGTCGGCAAGTGCCGTTATGGCCTGATGCTCGACGAAAACGGCATGATTTTCGACGACGGCGTGACCGTGCGTCTCGCCGACCAGCACTACATGATGACCACCACCACCGGCGGTGCGGCACGCGTGCTGACGTGGCTCGAACGCTGGCTGCAAACCGAATGGCCCGACATGCGCGTGCGGCTCGCATCGGTCACAGACCATTGGGCGACCTTTGCCGTGGTCGGCCCGAATAGCCGCAAGGTCTTGCAGAAGGTTTGCCAGGACATCGACTTTGCGAACGCGGCGTTCCCGTTCATGAGCTATCGCGAAGGCACGGTAGCGGGCGCCGCTTCACGGGTGATGCGCATCAGTTTCTCCGGCGAGCTCGCGTATGAAGTGAACGTGCCAGCGAATGTCGGGCGTGCGGTATGGGAAGCATTGATGGCCGCCGGTGCGGAATTCGACATGACGCCGTACGGCACGGAAACCATGCACGTGCTGCGCGCGGAGAAGGGTTACATCATCGTCGGCCAGGATACGGACGGCTCGATGACGCCTTACGACCTCGGCATGGGCGGGCTCGTCGCGAAGTCCAAGGACTTTCTCGGCAAGCGTTCGCTCACACGCTCCGACACCGCGAAGGCCGGGCGCAAGCAACTGGTCGGCTTGCTGTCGGACGACCCGTCGTTCGTGATTCCCGAGGGCTCGCAGATCGTCGCGGGGCCGTTCCAGGGCGAAACCGCGCCGATGCTCGGCCACGTCACGTCGAGCTATTACAGCCCGATTCTCAAGCGCTCGATCGCGATGGCGGTCGTGAAGGGCGGTCTCGAGAAGATCGGCGAAACGGTCACGATTCCGCTTTCGGGCGGCAAGCTGATGGCAGCCAGAATCACCAGCTCGGTGTTCTACGACAGCGAAGGAGCACGTCAACATGTGGAATGAAACAGGCAACCCGAGCCCGGTGGTGGACCGTGCCGTGGGCAAGCAAACCGGCGTGTGGCAGGAGTCGCCGCTGGTCGGCGTGGCTGCCGCGCTTAAAAAACATCAGGCGAGCGCGTCGGCGGTTTTTCATCTCGGCGAGCGGCCGTTTCTCGAACTCGTGAACGTGCGCGGCGATCTGCGCGATGCGGCGTTCGTGAGCGCGGTGGAAGGCGTGCTCGGCTGCCGGCCGCCCGCGAAGGCCAACACGGTCGCGCGCGGCAACGGTTACGACATGTTGTGGCTCGGCCCGGACGAATGGCTGGTGCGCTCGGCGACGGCGCACGACGCCACCGGCACGGCGCCCTTGCAGGCGAAACTCGGTGCTGCGTTCGCGGGTTTGTTCGCGTCGGCGGTGGATATCGGCAGCGGTTATACGGTGCTGGAAATCAGCGGTCGATGCACGCGCGAAGTGCTCTCGCGCGGCTGCCCGCTCGACCTGCATCCGAACCTGTTCGGCGACGGCCAATGCGCGCAGAGCCATTACTTCAAGGCGTCGATGACGCTGCTGCCTACCGGCGCGAACAGCTTCGACATCGTCGTGCGCCGCAGTTTCGCCGACTACTTCGTCAAGATCATGCTCGATGCGGCCGCGCCGCTGATGTCGTGAACCACGGCGAGCGACGCGTATGCTGCAATTCAAGCGCCGCTCGTGTCCGGCATGGCGCTGCATGGTATCGACATGCCCGCTAGCCGTCTCGCCACCGCGCATCTCACCGAGCGCGCGATCCAGCAGCACGACGCCGATGCCGCGCTCGCATTGCTCGAACGGAGCATCGCGTTGCGGCATCGGCGTATCGCGCTGATCCGTTATCTGCTTGCGCAACGACTCGGCGCTGCGCTGCAATCGCGCCATCACGATTACGTTCATGACGTGGCCGCTCGACTGAGTGCGGATGCGCTGTCGCGCATTGTCAGCGCGGCGCAGGAACGGTCGCGCCTGTAGTTCGCAGGGTCGTCGACGGCGTCTTCATCCTATCCCGATGACGCATTCCTTCTATGTGGCCGATTTATGTCGTCGTCTACTGAAAGTACCTGAAAGGAACGTCCACGCGGCCGATGCCGCCCTAACCCGGGGATGATATGTCTACCGCTTTCCAGCCTCATGCGCAGCCTCGCGTCCCGTCTCGTCATAGCGCCGCGGCGCGGCTCGAGCGTCTGCCGTTCTCCGGTTACCACCGCACCATTTTCGTCATCATCGCCATCGCGTTCTTTTTCGATTCGGTCGACCTCGGCACCATGACCTTCGTGCTCGGTTCGATCAGAACCGAGTTCCATCTGTCGAGTGCGATGGCGGGGCTCGTGGCGAGCGCCAGTTTCTTCGGCATGGTGATCGGCGCGGCGATCGCGGGCATGCTCGCGGATCGCTTCGGGCGTCGGCCGGTCTTTCAGTGGAGCATGGTGTTGTGGGGACTCGCTTCGTATCTGTGCTCGACCGCGCACAGTGTCGACGCGCTGATCTTCTATCGCGTGTTGCTCGGCTTCGGCATGGGCATGGAGTTTCCGATCGCGCAGACGCTGTTGTCGGAGTTCGTGCCGGCAAAGTCGCGCGGCCGGCTGATCGCGTTGATGGATGGCTTCTGGCCGCTCGGCTTCATTGCATCGGGCGTGGTGTCGTATTTTGTGCTGCCGGCCTTCGGATGGCGGACCGAATTTGCGTTGCTGGCGATTCCCGCTGTATTCGTGCTGATCGTGCGCCGGGTCGTGCCGGAGTCGCCGCGTTGGCTCGAACACCGCGGACGTCTCGCCGACGCGGACAAGGTATTGGCCGAAGTCGAAGCCAAGGTGATGAAAGCCAGCGGCCTGACGCAACTGGGTACGCCATCGATGGTGCAGGAACCGCCGGCGGCGAAGGGCGCCAGTGCGTTCCGCGAAATCTGGAGCGTGGCTTACCGGCGCCGCACGATCATGGTGTGGACGCTGTGGTTCTTTGCGCTGCTAGGTTTCTACGGTCTCACTTCGTGGCTCGGCGCGTTGATGCAGCAGGCCGGGTTCGCAGTGACGAAATCGGTGTTGTACACGGTGTTGATTTCGCTCGGCGGCATTCCCGGCTTTATCTGCGCCGCGTGGCTGGTGGAACGCTGGGGACGCAAGCCGACCTGCATCGCGTCCCTCGCAGGCAGCGCGGTAATGGCCTACGTGTACGGGCAAACCGCATTGCATGCGCAAACGCCGACGCTGCTTATCTGCGCGGGCCTCGCCATGCAGTTCTTTCTGTTCGCGATGTGGGCCGTGCTCTACACGTACACACCGGAGTTGTATGGAACGGGTGCGCGCGCAACGGGTTCGGGGTTCGCGTCGGCAATCGGCCGCGTGGGTTCGTTGATCGGACCGTATGTGGTCGGTGTGGTGCTGCCGATGTTCGGCCAGGGCGGCGTGTTCTCGCTCGGCGCGATGTGTTTCGTGATCGCTGCCGCGGCCGTGTGGATCATGGGCATCGAGACGCGTGGGTTGACGCTGGAAACGCTCGTTTCCGAAGCGGTGGAGAACGACGCGCCAGGTGTGTTGAGCCCGGCGCGCGACTGACGTTTTTTATCAAGTCGGTTAGTGAGAACGATTGGCCAGCGCGCTCAGTATCCGGTAAGCCGCATTCACCCGGTCTTCGTTGGGGATGTTTCTGTTGGCGAGGATCACGATGCCCAGATGTTTCGCCGGAATAAAGGCGACGTAGGTGCCAAAGCCGTTGGTCGAACCGGTCTTGTTGATCCAGACGTCGTCACGCGGCGCGAGCGGCGGCGTGATGGCGGTGGCCGGCGTCGCGTTCAGCATGGCGGGCGCGTTGCCGTCCTGCAGGTTTTTCAGCGCGACGGGGTACGGATACTGTTCCCAGATCAGATCCTGCGTCAGCGCGCCGGACGTGAAGTACGCCGTATGGGTCTGCGTAATGGCGCGCTGCAGCGAGTCGTTCAGCGCCAGCAGATGCATGTTTGCCTGCACGAAGCGGTTCATGTCGGCGGCGGTGCTTTTGATGCCGTATGCCTCGGTGGCCAGCACGCCGGGTGACACGCGCACGGGCGTGCCGTCTTTGCGGTATCCCTGCGCGTAGTCCGTCATGTGTTCGGGCGGCACGTCGAAGTACGTGTCCTTCATGCCGAGCGGCGCGAACAGGCGTTGTTCGACCGACGCAGCGAACGGCTGCCCGAGGCTCTTCGCCGTGATCAGACCGAATGACCCGATGCCCGGGTTCGAGTAAGTGCGATAGGAGCCCGGCGCGTAGGTTGGCTTCCACGTCTTGAAGTACGCGAGCAGTTGCGTGTTGTCGTGAATCTCGTCGGGCACCTGTACCGGCAGACCGCCTGGCGTATGGGTGCCGAGTTCGAGCAGGGTGACGTCGCCGAACGGCGCACCTTGCAGCGCCGGCAGATGTTGACCAACCGTGTCCGTCAGCGCCAGCTTGCCGTCGAGTTGCGCGCAGGACGCGAGCGTCGCCGTGAACGTCTTGCTCACCGAGCCCAGTTCGAACAACGTGTGTTGCGTCACCGGAAGCGCGGCTTGCGTCGACGCGACGCCATAGTTGAAGACGAACGACTGACCGTTGCTTACGACTCCAACTGCCACGCCCGGGATCCGGTACTTCGCCATCATGGGCCGGATGGCCGCGTCGACGGTCGAACGAATGGCCGGCTCGCGACTCGCCGCGTGGCCGATGGGAGAGACGGCGCTCAACGCGCACACGATAGCTGCGCTGAGGCTGAATGCCTGAAACTTCATGAAGGGGATTCCTTGATTGTCGGATCGACGGAGCGTGTCGTGGCCGTACTATCCGGCTTTCGCGACCGGCTGACAATCGAGGATAAGTTGCGCGAGGCTAAAGAAAATCTTGGGACCGCGCTTGTTTCTGCCGACGCTCAGGCCGCCATGACGGGGGCGATGGTGAGCGAGGGCGCCTGTTTGCGGCGCTCGCGCGTGGGGGCGGTACCGAAGGCATCGCGATAGCTTTTGGAGAAATGGCAGGCCGACTGGAAGCCGCAGGCCATGGTGATGTGCATGATCGACATATCGGTTTGCAGCAGCAGTTCGCGTGCGCGGCGCAGGCGTAGCGTCAGATAGTAATGCGTGGGCGTCATCCCGAGATGCTCGCGGAAGAGCCGTTGCAACTGCCGTTGCGACATTCCGGCCAGACGGGCGAGCTCTTCGCGAGAGAGTGGTTCTTCGATGTTGTTCTCCATGAGTGCGATGACTTCGAAGAGCGACTTGTTGGCCGAGCCTAGCCGCGCGACTAGCGGCATTTTTTGTTGGGCGCTGGTATCGCGTACGTGTTCGACGATGAATTGTTCGGCGATCTGCGTGACTTTGGCGGTGCCTACGCGTGGCGCGATGAGGTTGAGCATCATATCGAGCGGCGCGACGCCGCCTGTGCAGGTGACGCGATCGCGGTCGATGACGAACAGTTCTTTGAGGAAGCGCGTCTCGGGGAATTCTTCCTTGAGCGCCGACATGTTTTCCCAGTGGATGGCGCAGGCGTAGTTGGCGAGCAGACCGGCGCGAGCTAATGCGTAGGTGCCGGTGCAGAGACTGCCGAGGACGCTGCCGAGGCGCGCGAAGCGACGCAGTGCGGAGAGATGGGCGGGGGTGGTGGCGCGTTGCACGTCGATGCCGCCGACGACGAAGACGATATCGGGGGTGGGGAGATTGTCGACCGGGATGGTGTCGACGGCGAGGCCGTTGCTTGCCTGGACCGGGCCGCCGTCGGGGCTGACGATGGACCAGCGGTAGAGGGTTTGCCCAGTGAGGTAGTTGGCCATGCGTAGCACTTCGATCGCGTTGGTGAAGGCGATCATGGTGAAGTTGGGGACTGGCATGAATGCGAAGTGCGACAACGACGCCGTGCGATCGGTGGACATGGGGGTGGGGATCCTTCGGATCTGTAAGGTGCCGGGGGGCTTTTTTGTGATTCTGATTAGGTTTGCAACTTGTGTGCCATCAGGGGGAACCCTCGCTGGGGTGGGGTTTTTGTTGGTTTTGTTGTTCGTTTTGTTTGGGGATGGGTTGGATCGCTAAGCGTTGTGGGGCGGGGGGGCACCAGAAGCGAGCCTGGTGGTGGAGGGTGCACCTTGGCGGCGCAGGGGTGAAGGTTTTTTTTGTTGGTCTGGAATCTTTGGCCTTTCCTTGATTTGGTAGTGGTCTATTAGCGTTCCCCCTGTGCGGGGGGGCACTTACTTCTCTTTGCCGCCGCAAAGAGAAGTAAGCAAGAGAAAGCGGCTCACACCGCTAACTGTTAAGCGGGCCCCGCAGCATTTCATCGGTAGTGGTGCATCTGGAATCCGGTCCCTCGCGCATTCGACGTCAGTGACAAAGCACTCATCAGCTCCCACTCCGCACTGCGTGCGTCGCGGATGGGTACACCACGGAAAGCGGAAAACCGAGGGGGTAGAACGACGCGGGGGCGCGCGAAGCGCCGCCGGAAGAATGACTGCCTTGTCACTGAGGCGGAATGTGCGAGAACACGGATTCCAGATGCACCACTACCAGAAAACTCGCGCGGGGCCCGCTTAAGAATTAGCGGTGTGAGCCGCTTTCTCTTGCTTACTTCTCTTTGCGGCGGCAAAGAGAAGTAAGTGCCCCCCCGCACAGGGGGAACGCTAATAGACCACTACCAAATCAAGGAAAGGCCAAAACAACGAGAGGCCAAAGGCCAAAAAGCCAGCGCAACGAAAAACCCCCAGATGGCGGAAAAGGCAAAAAACCCGTCTTAAATGACAAATTGGCGTGACGGAACACCGTCAAAAATAGACCAAACAAAGCCCTCGGACAAGCGCCGCCCAGGCGCCCCCTTCCGACCACGCCTGGAGCCCCCTGAATGCCCACTCTCCACGAATCCAGCATCATCATCGACGGCCTGAACATTTCGAAATTCGAACACTCCGTCTTCGAAGACATGAAAAAAGGCGGCGTGACCGCCGTCAACTGCACCGTCTCGGTCTGGGAAAGCTTCCAGAAAACAGTCGACAACATCGCGGAAATGAAACAGCAAATCCGCGAACACAGCGAAATCCTCACGCTAGTCCGCACCACCGACGACATCCACCGCGCAAAAAAAGAAAACAAAACCGGCATCATCTTCGGCTTCCAGAACGCCCACGCTTTCGAAGACAACCTCGGCTATATCGAAGCTTTCAAAGACCTCGGCGTCAACGTCGTGCAACTCTGCTACAACACGCAAAACCTGGTCGGCACCGGCTGCTATGAACGCGACGGCGGCCTGTCCGGCTACGGCCGCGAAGTCATCCAGGAAATGAACCGCGTGGGCATCATGGTCGATCTCTCACACGTAGGCGGCAAAACCTCCTCCGAAGCCATCGCCGCATCGAACAAGCCGGTCTGCTACTCGCACTGCTGCCCGTCGGGCCTGAAAGAACACCCGCGCAACAAAACCGACGAGCAACTCAAGGAAATTGCCGACGCAGGCGGCTTCGTCGGCGTAACCATGTTCGCCCCCTTCCTCAAGCGCGGCCCGGATGCGACCGTCGACGACTACCTCGAAGCCATCGAGTACGTGGTCGATCTCATCGGCGAAGACCAGGTCGGTATCGGCACCGACTTCACGCAAGGCTACAGCACCGAGTTCTTCGACTGGATCACGCACGACAAAGGCCGCTATCGCCAGTTGACCAACTTCGGCAAGGTCGTCAACCCGGAAGGCATCCGCACCATCGGCGAGTTTCCAAACCTGACCGCCGCAATGCAACGCGCAGGCTGGAGCGAATCGCGCATCAAGAAAATCATGGGCGAAAACTGGGTGCGTGTGTTCGGCGATGTCTGGAAGGTTTGAGCACAACGCTCTGAACAGAAAACGCCACCACGTACCCACTAAAACGGAACTCCGCACATGCAACCTCAACTGCCTATCGACGTCGATCCCGCCACCGGCGTCTGGACCACCGACGCGCTGCCGATGCTCTACGTGCCACGCCACTTCTTCACCAACAACCACACGGCGGTCGAAGAAGCGCTCGGTCTCGATGCCTATGCGGAAATTCTCTACAAGGCCGGCTACAAGTCCGCCTATTTCTGGTGCGACAAGGAAGCCAAACAGCACGGTATCAGCGGAATGGCAGTGTTCGAACACTATCTGAACCGCCTGTCGCAACGTGGCTGGGGCCTCTTTACGATTACGGAGTCCGATCCGTCCACCTCGCACGCTCGCGTCGAATTGCACAACTCGTCGTTCGTCCTCGCGCAGCCAGGCAAGGAGGGCAAGCTCTGCTACATGTTCGCCGGCTGGTTTGCCGGTGCGATGGACTGGGTCAACGACACCGCGCCGGACACGAGCCGCAAGGGCCCGCCGTCGCAGTCGCGCGAGGTGCAGTGTGCGGGCGAGTGCAAGCATCACTGCGTATTCGAAGTGTCGCCGCTCGCCGCGTGAATCACGTCGGCGCATAAGCACTCCGCCCATTTCTTCCGAGCAGTCCGAGGTCGATCGCGATGCGTTACCCGAATCTTTTCAAGCCTCTCACGCTGAATCAGCTGACCCTGCGTAACCGCATCGTCAGCACCGCGCACGCGGAAGTGTATGCGGAGCCAGGCGGGCTGCCCGGCGACCGATATATCCGTTACTACGAAGAGAAGGCCAAGGGCGGCGTGGGCCTCGCCGTGTGCGGCGGGTCGAGCCCGGTGTCCATCGACAGTCCGCAGGGCTGGTGGAAATCGGTGAACCTGTCCACCGACAAGATTATCGATCCGCTGTCGCGTCTCGCGGAAGCCATGCATCGGCACGGCGCGAAGATCATGATTCAGGCGACGCACATGGGCCGCCGCACGGCGTTTCATGGCGAGCACTGGCCGCATCTGATGTCGCCATCCGGCGTGCGCGAACCGGTGCATCGCGGCAATGCGAAGATCATCGAAGTGGAAGAAATCCGTCGCATCATCGACGACTTTGCCGCGGCGGCGAAACGCATCAAGGCCGCAGGCATGGATGGCGTCGAAATCTCGGCGGCGCATCAACATCTGATCGACCAGTTCTGGAGCCCGCGCACCAACTTCCGCACCGACGAGTGGGGCGGCTCGCTGGAAAACCGTCTGCGCTTCGGCACCGAAGTGCTGAAAGCCGTGCGCGAAGCGGTGGGCGCCGACTTCTGCGTCGGCCTGCGCATGTGCGGCGACGAGTTTCATGAAGATGGCCTTAATCACGACCAACTCAAGGAAATCGCTCAGGCCATGAGCGAAACCGGCCTGATCGATTACATCGGCGTGATCGGCTCCGGTGCGGACACGCACAACACCCTCGCCAACTGCATGCCGCCGATGGCCTTGCCGCCCGAGCCGTTCGTGCATCTGGCTGCGGGCATCAAGTCCGTCGTCGACGTCCCGGTGATGCACGCGCAGAGTATTCGCGACGCGGGCCAAGCCGAACGCCTGCTCGCCAACGGCATGGTCGACCTGGTCGGCATGACGCGCGCGCAGATTGCCGACCCGCATATGGTCATCAAGATTCGCGACGGCCGCGAAGACGAGATCAAGCAGTGTGTCGGCGCGAACTACTGCATCGACCGCCAGTACAACGGCCTCGACGTGCTGTGCGTGCAGAACGCCGCGACATCGCGCGAAGAAACCATGCCGCACGTCATAACGAGAACACGCGGGCCGAAGCGCAAGGTCGTCGTGGTCGGTGCGGGTCCGGCGGGGCTCGAAGCGGCGCGCGTGGCGAAATCGCGCGGGCATGACGTGGTGCTGTTCGAAAAGAACGACTACGTCGGCGGTCAGATCATGCTGGCCGCGAAGGCGCCGCAACGCGAGCAGATGGCGGGCATCGTGCGCTGGTTCGACATGGAGACGAAGCGTCTCGGTGTCGACCGTCGCCTCGGCGTCGCGGCCGACGCGAGCGCCATCATGGCCGAGAAACCGGACATCGTCGTGCTCGCCACGGGCGGTTCTTCGTTCACCTCGCAGGTGGCGGGGTGGGGCGTGGAAGCGGGCCTCGCGGTCAGTTCGTGGGACATCCTGTCGGGCAAGGTCGAACCGGGCAGGAACGTGCTGGTGTACGACGGAGTGAGCACGCATGCCGGGGCCGGCGTCGCCGATTTTCTGTCGAGCCGCGGCTCGAATGTCGAAATCGTCACGCCCGATGTGAAGGTCGCCGACGACGTGGGCGGCACGACGTTCCCGATCTTCTATCGACGCCTGTATGCGCAAGGCGTGGTGCAGACGCCGAACTACTGGCTCGACAAGGTCTATGAAGAAGACGGCAAGAAGATCGCCGTGCTGCGCAACGAGTACACCGAAGAACAGGAAGAGCGCGCGGTCGATCAGGTGGTGATCGAAAACGGCATCGCGCCGAACGACGAGCTCTACTGGGCGCTGAAACCCGAATCGGTGAATCGCGGTCAGGTGGACGTGCACAAACTGTTCGCCGCCGAACCGCAACCGTGGCTCGCCGAAGAACTCGGCAACGGCCGCTTCCTGCTGTTTCGCGTCGGCGATTGCATTTCGATGCACAACATTCACGGCGCCATTTACGACGCGCTGCGCCTTTGCAAGGATTTCTGACGATGAACCCCGTGTTTGTCATCACCGTGCTGTTGTGGTTGTCGGTGGCGGGTCTGGCGTTCGCACTCGCGAAGCGCGCCGCGTATTGGCGCGAAGGCCGCGCGACGGCGGCGGGCGCCTATGGCTGGGTCAATCTGCTGGCCATTCCGAAGCGCTATTTCGTCGATCTGCATCATGTCGTGGCACGCGATCCGTATATCGCCCGCACGCACGTGGCGACCGCGGGCGGCGCGATTCTCGCGATGGCGCTGGTGTTCGTCAACTACGGCCTTGCCATCTATTCGGTGTGGCTCGACCGGCTGATCTTTCTCGCGGCGTTGATCATGCTGGTCGGCGCGGTTTTCGTCTGGCGTCGCCGGCATGGTGCAAAAGCGGTGCCCGCGCGTCTGTCGCGCGGACCCTGGGATCATCTGCCGCTTCTGCTCGGCGGCTTCGCGCTGGGTCTCGTGCTGTTCATCGCGTTGCCGGCTGCGGCGATGTCGGGCGCGCTCGCCGTTATCGTCGCGTTGCTGATTGCGGCGGGCGCGTTCACGATGACCTTCGGCGCGGCCCGTGGTGGTCCGATGAAGCATGCGCTCGCCGGACTGCTGCATCTCGCGTTTCATCCGCGTCAGGAGCGCTTTGCCGAGCGTAACGACAACGATGCCGTGCCGCCGACCGCGTTGAAAGCGCCTTTGCTCGACGCGCAGGAATACGGGGTGGGCAAGCCGGTCGAGTTTCGCTGGAACCAGTTGCTCAGTTTCGATGCGTGCGTGCAGTGCGGCAAATGCGAGGCGGCCTGTCCGGCGTTTGCCGCGGGCCAGCCGCTCAATCCGAAGAAGCTGATTCAGGATCTCGTGACCGGAATGGTAGGCGGCACGGACGCCGCCTATGCCGGCAGCCCGACGCCCGGCATCGCGGTGGGCCAGCATGGCGGCGCCCCGGACAAGCCGCTGATCGCCACGCTGATCGAAGCGGACACGCTGTGGTCGTGCACGACTTGCCGCGCGTGCGTGCAGGAGTGCCCGATGCTGATCGAACACGTCGACGCGATTGTCGATATGCGTCGCAATCAGACTTTGGTGGCGGGCAGCGTGCCCGGCAAGGGACCGCTCACGCTCGCCAATCTGCGCGAAACGGGTAGCGCGAACGGTTACGACATTGGCGCGCGTTACGACTGGGCCGTCGATCTGCAAGTGCAGGTCGCACAGCCGGGCCGCCCGGTGGACGTGTTGTTGATCGCCGGCGAGGGCGCGTTCGACATGCGTTATCAACGCACGCTGCGCGCACTCGTCAAGGTGTTGAACCGTGCGGGTATCGACTATGCCGTGCTCGGCGGCGTCGAGACCGATACCGGCGACACGGCACGGCGTCTCGGCGACGAAGCCACGTTCCAGCAACTCGCGCACGGCTTGATCGGGACGCTTTCGCAGTACACGTTCCGCAAGATCGTGACGCCCGACCCGCACGTGTTGCACAGCCTGCGCAACGAATATCGCGCATTGGGCGGCTTTTACGATGTGCAGCATCACACCGCGCTGATCGATGAACTGGTGCAGGGCGGCAAGCTCTCGCCGCGGGCGGTGGTCGCATTCGCGGACCGCAAGATTACGTATCACGACCCGTGTTATCTGGGCCGCTATAACGGCGAGACCGAAGCGCCGCGCCGTGTGTTGAAAAGCATCGGTATCGAAATCGTGGAAATGGAGCGCAACGGTTTGCGCGGCCGCTGTTGCGGCGGTGGCGGCGGCGCGCCGCTCACCGATATTCCCGGTAAAAGACGCATTCCGGATATCCGCATCGACGATGCTCGCGCCACGGGCGCGGGGATCGTCGCGGTGGGTTGCCCGAATTGCACGGCGATGCTCGAAGGCGTGGTCGGTCCGCGCCCGGAAGTGCTCGACGTTGCCGAACTGGTTGCAGCGGCGCTGGAGTAATGCGATGAACACGCTCAAACGAATCGATCCGCGCCGGCCCTTCACGATCACGGCGGACGGACTGCGGCGCATTACGCTCGGTGTCACGGGTGTAGCAGATACGGCGGCCTATAAAGAGGCGACCGGTCATCATCGCGAGCAGGCGAAGCCGCGCCGCACGACAGCGCAGCCTCGACGCGTGCTGCTGGTGGCCGCCCATCCGGATCGCGGCGCGCTTGACGAGCATGCACGCCAGACCCTCGCCGCCGCCGCGCTCCTCGCGGACGCGGCGACCGAGGTCGTGCTGCTGGCCTTCGGCGAATTCACTGCCGATGCCGCCGCGCTCGGCGCCGACAAGCTGATCGAGTTGCCGATGTTCGATCGCCGCCAGTTCGCGCCGTTCGACGAACTCAACGCGCTGACGGCCTGTATAGCCGCGTATGCGCCGGCCCATGTGTTCCTGCCCGACAATGCGACCGGCGACGGCGATCTCGGCCGGCGCTATGCCGCGGCCAGTCACGCGAGCGTTGCCACGCATGTGGTTGAAATCGACGCCGCTCATGTCGCCAGTTATATCCGCACGAATACAGCGTTCGCGGTACGCGCGCTGCCGGACGTGGTGCTGCTCGCGCCGCATGCGGTCGATCCCAGGCTGCCGTTCGTCGGCGCGGGCGAGCGGGTGATGTGGCGCTTCGACGGCACGGCGTCCGGGTTACCAGCGCTAAACGCGCCTGAAAACCGGGTGCGCGATCTCGGCATCGAGGAGATCGACGCCGCCGAGATCGCGCTCGAAGAAGCGGATTTCATCGTGTCGGCAGGGAACGGCGTGAGCGACGTGGCTGCATTCGAGTCGCTGGCGGCGACGCTGGGCGCGGCGATCGGCGCGAGTCGCGTAGCGGTGGACGACGGCAGATTCAGCCGCGACAAACAGATCGGCGCCACGGGCAAGACGGTGGAGGCGAGCGTCTATATCGCGTTCGGTATCTCCGGCGCGGTCCAGCATTTGCAGGGCATCAAGGATTGCCGCCACGTGATTGCAGTGAATCTCGATGCGAGCGCACCCATCGCCAAACGCGCGAATCTGACGGTGATCGGCGATGCGCGCGAAACCATCGTCGCGCTCGATGAAGCAGCGGCTGCCGCCAGAAGTGCGCGCGGCACAGGTGCCGCGCTGTTGAAAACGCCGGCCGCCGCCGAAGGAGTCGCCGCATGAAAATCGCCGTACTGGTCTCCGTGGGACGACATCCGGTCAGCGGCACCGCGCGCTACAGCCGCAACGACGCGGCGGCACTGACGATAGCGCTGTCGCTCGCGAAAGCCCACCATGCGTCGCTCGATGTATTGCATGCGGGCGATGCGTCGAACCCCGCGCTCAAGGAGTATCTCGCGCTGGGAGCGCGTGTGGTCGAAGTGCTGGAAGCGCCTGCTACTTCCGATACGGCCGCGTTATTGGCGACCCGGCTCACCGGCTACGACCTCGTGCTATCCGGCACGCGCGCGGAAGGCGCATTCGACACCGGCATGCTGCCGTACCAGGTGGCCGCCGCGCTCGATATGCCGCTCGTCGGCGCCGCAGTCGATCTGAACGTGCGCAACGGTGTGGCCGAGGTTCGCCAGTTCATGCCGAAGGGTTTGCGCCGGCGTGTCGAAGTGAGCTTGCCGGCATTGATCGCCGTGCATCCGCTCGCCAATGCGACACCGGCCTATGCGTACGCGCGTCTGCGCGAAGGGACGATCGAGCCGATCGCCACGCAAGCGCGACCGGAAAACGATGAGCACCTTGCATGGACCACACGCGCCGCGACCGCCAAACCGCTGCGTCTGGCGGCTGCCGAAAAGCGCTCGGGCCACGCTCGCATGCTCTCGGCCACCACGACGGAAAGCCGCGGCGGCAGCGTCGTAATTGAAGGGAGTTCCGTCGAAAAAGCACAAGTGATTCTGGCGTATTTGCGCGAGCATCAACTCGTGGATTACTGATTCCCGGTTCGGGCCAGCACGCGACCAGGAGGGCCTGGCGCGGCGCCAGACGTGACATGCAACGGAGCACACAATGAAAGTCTCGGCAGACGTTCGCGCAATGATCGAACGCCGCAAAAAGAATCACACGCTGGAAGCGCCGTTCTATACGAGTGAAGCCATTTTCGCGCTGGATCTGGACGCGATCTTCCGGCAGCACTGGATTCAGGTCGCCGTGGAACCGGACGTGCCGGAGCCGGGCGATTACATCACCGTGGAAATCGGCCACGACTCCATCCTGATCGTGCGTGACGACGACATGCAGGTACGCGCGTTTCATAACGTCTGCCGCCATCGCGGTGCGCGTTTGTGCAATGCCGAGAAGGGCTCGCTCGGCAATATCGTCTGCCCGTATCACAGCTGGACCTATAACCTGAACGGCGACCTGATGTTCGCCGAACATATGGGCGAGCAGTTCGACCGCTGCAAACACAGCCTGAAAGCCGTGCACGTGCAGAACCTCGCCGGACTCATATTCATTTGCCTCGCCGACACGCCGCCGGCCGATTTCGATGTCGTGCGTGCCGCGATGGAACCGTATCTGCTGCCGCACGATCTGGCCAACTGCAAGATCGCGGCATCGATCGACCTCGTGGAAGACGGCAACTGGAAACTCACGATGGAGAACAATCGCGAGTGCTATCACTGCGTGGCGAATCACCCCGAGTTGACAATCTCGCTCTATGAATACGGTTTCGGTTATCAGCGCACGCCCGATAACGAAGCGGGTATGGCCGCATTCGAAGCCACCGTCGCGCGTCGTACCGCGCAATGGGAAGCGATGAAGCTGCCTTCGGCGGAGATCGAGCGGCTCGCCGATCTGGTAACGGGTTTTCGCACGCAACGTCTGCCGCTCGATCGGGACGGTGAATCACAAACTCTCGATGCCAAGGTCGCATCGAAAAAGCTGCTCGGCGGTTTCGAGCAGGCTGACCTGGGCGGCCTGTCGTTCTGGACCCAGCCCAATTCGTGGCATCACTTCATGAGCGACCATATCGTCAGTTTTTCAGTGATCCCGTTGTCGGCGGGCAAAACGCTGGTGCGCACCAAATGGCTGGTTCATAAGGATGCACGCGAGGGCATCGACTACGACGTCAACAACCTGACGGCAGTCTGGCGCGCGACCAACGACCAGGACCGAGCGCTCGTCGAGTACTCGCAGCGCGGCGCGAGCAGCAGCGCGTATGAGCCGGGACCGTATTCGCCATTCACCGAAGGCCTCGTGGAAAAGTTCTGCGAGTGGTATATCGCGCGTCTGGACCATTACAGCCATGCGCCCGAAGCGAACGATGCCGGTGGCAACGCGACCGCTACGCATGGCGAAAAAGTCGTCTCTTTCATGCGCTAGCCGCGACAGTAATTACAAGCCACCAGAAGCCACCAGAAGCCGGAGAATTCAATGATGCGCGATCAGGCGACGTTGCAGGCCAGCCCCTCGCCGACCAGCCGTGTGACACAGCCGCAGTTCTGGGACGCACTGCCGCGCCGCTGGAATAGCGACACCGACGACACGTTGATCTGTGCGCAGGTCCGTCATGAAACGCACGATGTCAAAAGCTTTATCTTTCGCGCGCCAGGCGAGCGGGCTTTCGTCTTCGAGCCGGGACAGTTCATTACCCTGGAACTGGAGATAGACGGCGAAGCGGTGAACCGCTGTTACACGATCTCCTCGCCGCCGACGCGCCCGCATAGCATCGCCATTACCGTGAAGCGGGTGCCCGGCGGAAAGGTGTCGAACTGGCTGCACGACCACCTGCAGGTCGGCGGCGAGGTACGCGTGCTGGGGCCGTCGGGCGAGTTCACCTGTGCGCGGCATCCGGCGCGCAAACTGCTGTTTCTGTCGGCGGGCTCGGGTATTACGCCGCTAATGTCCATGAGCCGCGCGCATCACGAACTCGGCGAAGACAGCGATATCGTGTTCGTGCACAGCGCGCGAACGCCCGACGACATTATCTTCGCGCGCGAACTCGATCTGATCGCATCGAACCAGACGGGTTTTCGCACCGCATTCGTGTGCGAACGAGTCGGTGCACGCACCAACTGGCATGGCGTGACGGGGTTTCTGAGTCTGCCTCTTCTCAAACTCATCGCACCGGACTTTCTCGAACGCGAGATTTTCACCTGTGGCCCTGCGCCGTATATGCAGGCGGTGCGCCAGTTACTGGACGAAGGCGGTTTCGACCGCACGCATTATCACGAGGAAAGCTTTTCGTTCGAGACGGTCAGCGAAGTCGCGGCGCAATTGACGACCGCGCATGTCGCCGACGCGTTGCAGGCTACGGCGACCTTGCTCGCGCCGGAGGCCGCCGCACAGAGTTTTATCGACACCCGCGAACAGGCGGCGGGTTTCGCGCCCGCACCGATTAGCGAACCGGTGCAAACCTCGTTCAAGGTGAGCTTCGCCCGAAGCAACCGCGAAATCGAATGTGGCAGCGGCCAGCATGTGCTGGATGCGGCGAAGAAAGCCGGCTTGCGTCTGCCCGCGTCGTGCACGCAGGGCATGTGCGGTACGTGCAAGGTCAAGCTGGTCTCCGGAGAAGTAGCGATGAAACACGCGGGCGGAATTCGTCAGCGTGAGATCGATCAGGGTATGGTGCTGCTTTGCTGCAGCAAGCCGCTGACCGACCTCGTCGTGGATAAGTAAGAAGGAAGCAGGGCAGCAGGTCGGCGGTACACGAACGCACGAACACACGAACACACGAACGCACGAACGCACGAACGCACGAACGCACGAACGCACGAACGCACGAACGCACGAACGCACGAACGCACGAACGCACGAACGCACGAACGCACGAACGCACGAACGCACGAACACACGAACGCACGAAGTCGCGTGCGGACAACTGGATGTCGTAAAACAACGCTAAGCGGCAATTCTGGCTGGCGATTCTAAATGCTCATTACACGGCTCTGTACGGCGAACGGGAGAATAACGGTGAGACTGATCCAAAAGATTCTGGTGTTGAGCGCAATGAGCGCTGCGTTGGCGGCAACGAGCGCGAGCGTGTCGGCCGATACGAAACCGACTATCAAGATCGGCTACGTGGAAGGCTGGGACGACAGCGTCGCGACCTCGAACGTCGCGGCACGCGTGATCGAGAAACGTCTCGGTTATCAGGTGCAACTCGTGCCGGTCGCGGCAGGCGTGATGTGGCAGGGCGTGGCGCGCGGCGACCTCGACGCGACGCTGTCCGCGTGGCTGCCGGTCACGCACGGCGCTTACTGGAACAACTTCAAGGACAAGGTCGTCGATCTCGGTCCGAACTTCAACGACGCGAAGATCGGCCTGATCGTGCCGGAAAATGCGGACGTGACGACGATTGGCGATCTGGAAGCGAAGAAGGCCGAGTTCGGCGGCCGGATCGTCGGGATCGATGCGGGCGCCGGTGTGATGCAGAAGACCAGCGAAGCCATCAAGGCCTACAAGCTCGACTACAACCTGATGCCGAGTTCGGGCAGCGCGATGACTGCGGAACTGGCGCGTTCGGAATCGGCGAGCAAGCCGATTATCGTGACCGGCTGGAAACCGCACTGGATGTTCGCGAAGTACAAGCTCAAATTCCTCGACGATCCGCAGAAAGTATTCGGCGAATCGGAGCACGTGGATAACGTGGCAAACCCCGACCTCGAGAAGAAAGCGCCGACCGTGGCCGCTTTCCTGAAGAAATTCCAGTGGAAGCCGGGCGAGATCGACAGCGTGATGCTGGCGACGCAAGGCGGCGAGAAGCCGACCGCCGCCGCCGATGCATGGATCAGCGCGCATGGCGACCGGGTGGATAGCTGGGTGAAGTAACCGCGCACGAGCAGGTCATCGAACAAAGAACGCCGCTTATCGAAAAGCGGCGTTTCTTTTTGCTTCAGGCTTTATTGCAGCACGACGGTCCGGTCACCGTTGATAAACACCCGGCGTTCGATAAACGCCTTCACCGCACGCGCCAGCGTGATGCATTCGACGTCGCGGCCGGTGGCCAGCAAGCGGTCCGGACTGTACGAATGATCGACCCGTTCCACCACCTGCTCGATGATCGGACCTTCGTCCAGATCGTCCGTCACGAAATGCGCGGTCGCGCCAATCGACTTCACGCCGCGCGCATGCGCCTGGTGATACGGCTTCGCGCCTTTGAATCCCGGCAAAAACGAATGATGGATATTGATCGCGCGTGCGGCGAGCGCGCGACTCGTCTCGCCTGACAGAATCTGCATGTAGCGCGCGAGAATCATCAACTCCGCACCGGAGCTTTCGAACAGGTCGAGTAGCCGCGCTTCCTGTTGCGGTTTGGTCTCCGCGGAAATCGGCAGATGATGAAACGGCAGCCCGTGCTGCGCGGCCAACGGTTCGAGATCGCGATGATTCGAGCCGATCCCGACAATATCCATTTTCAGTTCGCCCATACGCCAGCGGAACAGCAGATCCGCGAGACAGTGCTCGAGTTTCGACACCATGATCAAGACCTTCGGGCGGGTCGCGACGTCGTGCATTGCCCAGGTCATGCGAAAACGTTCGGCAATCGGTTCGAACTCGCGCCGCAACGTGTCGACCTGCGGCATGTCGTTTTCCGGCACGGCGTGAAAGACGCAGCGGACGAAGAAGCGTTCGCTGAGTTCGTCGTCGAACACGGTCAACTCGTCGATATAACAGTGGTGCCGGTCGAGGAAGCCGACGACGGCGGCGACCTGGCCGGCTGCGCTCGGACACGCGACGGTCAGCACCCGTTGATCGGGACGGGAATCGGCGGACATGTGCTCTCCATATGAACGATAAGACGCTGCAGCGGGGCGCAGCAGGCATTCATGCAGTAGAGCAAACCAGCATGGGATGCGGCTAGAAGTTAAACGCCTTCGCAGTGGAATGGGAGCGTCAGACCTAATTCGACGAAAGCACCGATGGGTGTAAACCCCGTAGACCGTCGCGCGATATTGGTTGTTATACTCTTATAACAATATCGCCGACGCTCAATTATTCGGGATGGACTGATCATGGCTTCTTCGACACCAAACGCCAGCGCCGCCCCGCTGGCCTCAGGTCCCACCGATCCACACGGGCCGACCGGCCAGCTCGCCACATGGCTTGCCCGCGTTCAGCTCGACGACATCCCGCAAGCCGCGCTTGAACGCGGCAAATATCTCACGCTGGATGGGCTCGGCTGCGCGCTGGTCGGCGCGCAACTGCCGTGGTCGCGCAAGGCGGTCGAACTGGTGTGCGCGCTGGAAGGCAGCGGCGAATCGAGTCTGATCGGCTGGGGCCGCAAAACCACGCCGTCGGCCGCGGCCTTGTTGAACGGCACCTTCATTCAGGGCTTCGAACTCGACGACTTTCATCCGCTCGCGCCGCTGCATGCGGCGTCGGTCGTGCTGCCTTCGCTGTTCGCCAGCGCCGGCCTGCTGGGCCATGTCAGCGGCGCACGCTTCCTGCTCGCCGCGATGTGCGGTTACGAAGTCGGACCGCGGGTCGGGCTCGCGTTGCACGGCTCGCAAATGCTGTCGCGCGGCTGGCACTCGGGCGCCGTGTTCGGTACGCACGCGAGCGCCGCGGCCGCCGGCAAGCTGCACGAACTGAACGCAGGCGCCTTCGAAGACGCGCTCGGACTCGCCGGCACGCAATCGGGCGGACTGATGGCGGCGCAGTTCGAAGCGATGTCCAAGCGCATGCATCACGGCTTCGCGTCGCGTAGCGGTCTGTATGCGGCAGTGCTCGCAGCAGGCGGCTATACCGGCATCAAACGCGTTTTCGAGCGCGACTACGGCGGCTTTTTGTCGACCTTCGGCGAGGGCCATGCGCCCGACGCGAGCCAGGTGTCGTCGGAACTCGGCGAGCGCTGGGAAACGCCGCGCTACGTCATCAAGCAATACTCGGCGATGGGGGCCTTGCTCGCGCCCATTGGCGCGGTGCTCGACGTCAGGGCGCGGCGCGGCATCACCGCGGCCGATATCGTGAAGATCGACCTGGAGTGCGCGAGCGCGGCGTTCCATCACGGCGGCTGGCAGGCCGAGCGGCCGCTCACGCCGATCGGCGCGCAGATGAATATGGCGTACGCCGTCGCGGTGGCCGCGCTCGACGGCGCGGCGCTGATCAAACAGTTCAGCCCGGAACGGATCGACGCCGACGACGTGTGGGACTTCATGCAAAAAATTACGGTCCGGCACGACGAGGCCTTCGATTCCGAAGGACCGCTCGCGCGTGGCGCGGTACGCATCCGCTTCACGTTCAGGGACGGTTCAGGCGAGGAATTGCTGCTGCGTCATCCGCAAGGACAGCCGCTCGTGCAGGTGTCGAACGAGGGAATTCTCGACAAGTTCCGCACGCTGACCTGCAACGTGATCGACGCGAAGCGCCAGCGGCGCATCGAAGAACTGGTGCTCGGACTCGAGCGGCTCGCCGACGTGCAGGAACTGATCGACGCATTGGCGCCACCCGTCGCCGACGCGCTTGCCTGACACGCATCCGCGATTCCACGCACAAGGAGAGAACGCATGACTGCTGCAGCCACCCTGCGAGCCTTGCTCGCCCAACCCGACATCGTGATCGCCCCCGGCGCGTACGACGGCTTTACTGCGCGACTCGTGGAGCGTGCCGGCTTTCCTGCGGTCTACATGACCGGCGCGGGCACCTCGGCGCGATACGGTTTGCCCGACTACGGGCTATTGACCATGACGGAGATGGTCGGCAATGCGACAACGCTCGCGGACGCCGTGAGCATCCCGGTGATCGCCGATGCCGATACTGGCTACGGCACCGAACTGAACGTGGTGCGCACGGTCCGTCATTACGAACGCAGTGGGGCTGCCGCGATTCATATCGAGGACCAGGTGGCGCCGAAGCGCTGCGGGCATCTCGAGGGCAAGGAGATCGTCTCGCGCGAAGAGTTCGTGGCGAAGATCCGTGCGGCGGTGTTCGCGCGTCGCGATCCGGATTTCCTGATCATCGCGCGCACCGATTCGCGCGCGGTGAGGGATCTCGACGAAGCGATCGCGCGGGCGAACCTGGCGCTGGAGGCAGGCGCCGACATGGCTTTCGTCGAAGCGGTGCAGTCGCTCGACGAACTTGCTGCCGTGCCGCAACGTGTGCACGGCCCCTGTCTGCTGAACGTGGTGCGTGGCGGCAAGACACCGAACATCGACCTGCGCACGGCCAACGAACTGGGCTACCGTCTCGCGATTCTGCCGAGCCTGCTGATCGGCGAGATTGCCGACGCGTGCATGCGCGCGCTGGGTCAGTTGAAGGCGACCGGTCAACCGCCGGCGCTCGCCGATGGGCCCACGCTGCAGGAGCGCTTCCGGCAATTGGGCGCAAGCGAGTGGGACGACATGCGCACGCGCTTTCGCTCCGCGACGCTTCAGACTGCCGGGTCGGAGTGAACGATGAAAGGCCAGAACACGACCGCCAGAACGCTGTTCGACAAGATCTGGGACACGCACGTGGTCGCGGACCTGGGCGAGGGCTGGGCGCTGCTGCATATCGACCGCCATCTGCTGCACGATCTGTCCGGCACCGCGGGCTTATACGAACTGGCGCAGCGCAAGCTGCCGGTGCGTAATCCCGAACTCGCTTTTGCGACCCCCGATCATGCCGTGTCGAGCGCGCCGGGCCGCACCGGCGACACCTTCGCGGGCGGCGCGCGGCTCTATCACGGTCTGCGGCAACTGGCGTCCAAAGCGCAGATCAGACTGTTCGATCTCGGGCAGCCCGGGCAAGGCATCGTTCACGTGATGGCGCCGGAGCTGGGCATCGTGCAGCCGGGCAGCACGCTGATTTGCGGCGACAGCCACACCTGTACGAACGGCGGGCTGGGCGCGCTCGCGTTTGGTGTCGGCTCGTCGGAGGTGGCCCATGCACTCGCGACGCAAACGCTCCTGCAGCAGCGGCCGAAAACCTTACGCCTCTGGTTCGACGGGACGCTCGCGCGCGGCGTCAGTGCGAAGGACCTGATCCTGCATGTCATCGGCAAGCTCGGGGCCGATGCCGGCACGGGCTACGCGGTCGAATATGCGGGCCCCGCGATCCGTGCGCTCGACATCGAAGCGCGCTTGACGCTCTGCAATCTGTCGATCGAACTGGGCGCGAAGATCGGCATGATCGCGCCCGACGAAAAAACCATCGACTGGCTCGAAGGCCGCGCTTACGCGCCGTCCGGTGCCGACCTGCAAGCGGCGCGCGCGTACTGGCGCTCGCTGCCCTCCGACGACGGCGCCCGCTTCGATCGCGAAGCGCGCTTCGACGTGAGCGGGATCGCACCGACCCTCACCTGGGGCACCAGCCCCGAACACACGATGGCGGTGGACGGCATCGTCCCGAATCCCGCGGATGCGCCCGACGCGATGCGGCAGGAAGCGTGGCAACGCGCGCTCGACTACATGGGGCTGACGCCGGGCGCGGCGCTGATCGGCACGCCCGTGGATTGGGTGTTCATCGGCTCGTGCACGAACTCGCGGCTGCCGGACTTGCGGGTGGCGGCGAGCATCGTGCAGGGCCGCAGGGTTGCGGCCCACGTGACCGCGTGGGTCGTGCCCGGATCGGAGACCATCAAACGCGAAGCGGAAGCCGAAGGGCTGGACCGTATTTTCATCGAGGCCGGCTTCGCGTGGCGCGAGCCCGGTTGCAGCATGTGCGTGGCGGCCAACGGCGAGCAGATTCCGCCGAAGGCCCGTGCCGTGTCCACGTCGAACCGGAACTTCGTCGGCCGCCAGGGGCCGGGCGCGCGCACGCATCTGGCCAGTCCCGCGATGGCCGCCGCCGCGGCAATCGCGGGCGCCATCGTCGATATCAGGAGTCTGTAGCCATGGAAAAAGTCTCGCTCATCGACGGGCCGGCCGCGCCCTTGCTGCGCGCGAACGTCGATACCGATCTCATCATCCGCATCGAGCGGCTGACGTCGACGCCGCGCAGCGAACTCGGCCCTTATGCATTCGAAGCGCTGCGCTATCGCGACGACGGCAGCGAAGAGCCGTCGTTCGTGCTGAACCGGCCGCCGTTTCGCGGTGCGCCGATCCTGCTGGCAGGCGCGAATTTCGGCTGCGGGTCCTCGCGCGAGGGCGCGGTGTCCGCGTTGTGGGGCATGGGCATTCGCTGTGTGATTGCGGAGAGCTTCGGCGATATTTTCCGCAACAACTGTTTTCAGAACGGCTTGCTGCCGGTTCGCCTGCCGGCCGACGCAGTGCGTTTGCTCGGCGACGAATGCAGCGACGGCGCGTCGATGTCGATAGACCTGGCGCAGCAGATCGTTCGCTCACCGGGCGGTCGCGAATTCCCATTCGAGATCGAAGCACTGCGGCGCGATGCGCTGTTGCGCGGCCTCGATGAAATTGCCCAGACCCTGCTGCGCGAGCCGGAGATTGCAGCGTGGCAGCAGCGTGACCGCTTGCAGCGGCCCTGGCTGTGGAACGTGTCGGCGTCGGCGGCGAGGCCAACGGCCACGAGCGAATCCGTCTGAACCGCTACCGCGCCTTTGCATAAAACAGAAGAAGGAGACAGGCATGTCATCGTCCAATGACGCGATGGGTCATGCGCCGCCGGCCGTCGCTGCGCAACAGGCGCGTGCGCGTGCCGCGGCGAGTCAGGCCGTGCTGATCGGTGCGCGACTCGATCGTCTGCCGGTCGGTAAAACGATCTGGCTGCTGGTGGTGCTGATTTCACTCGGCGGTTTCTTCGAGTTCTACGAGCTGTTCTCGACCGCTTATATCGCGCCGGGCATCGTGCGCTCGGGCGTACTGTCGGCGACCACGCAGGGCTTCTTCAGCATGAACGGTATCGCCGCGTTCATTGCGGCGGCGTTCGCCGGACTATTGGTCGGCACGCTGCTGTTCGGCTCGATTGCCGACCGGTTCGGGCGCCGCCCGGTGTTCACCTTCGCGTTGCTCTGGTACACGCTGTCCGCGGCGATCATGGCGTTCCAGAGCACGCCGCCCGGCCTGAACTTCTGGCGCTTCATGGTAGGCATCGGGCTAGGCGTCGAACTGGTGACTATCGACAGCTATGTCAGCGAACTCGTGCCCAAGCACTTTCGCGGCCGCGCCTTTGCGCTGAACCAGGTGGTCACGTATCTCGCGGTTCCCGCGATAGCGTGTCTGGCGTGGCAACTGGTGCCGCTCGCGCCGCTGGGTCTGGACGGCTGGCGTTGGGTCGTGCTGATCGGTTCGGTGGGCGCGGTGTGCATCTGGGCGATCCGCCGGCGCATTCCGGAGAGCCCGCGCTGGCTCGCCGAAAACGGTCAGAGCGAGCGCGCCGAGGCGGTGATGAGCGCGCTCGAACAGCGGATCGAGCGGGAAAGCGGCCGCCCTTTGCCTGCCCCCGAGGTCGATGTGGAAGTGCCGTCATTGGGTGCCGGCAGCGGTGAACGAGGGCAGTTCAGCGAGATATTCCGGCCCGCGTACCTGCCGCGAACGGTGATGCTGAGTCTGTTCCACGTCTTCCAGACCGTCGGGCTCTACGGCTTTTCGAACTGGGTGCCGACGTTTCTGATGAAGCAGGGCTTCGAGGTGACCACGAGTCTCGCCTACACGATCGGCATTACGCTCGTGATGCCATGCGGCCCGTTGCTGGCGATGTCGTATGGCGATCGTTTCGAGCGCAAATGGCAGATGGTCGCGTCCGCGTTGCTGGTGGCGCTTGCCGGTTTGTGTTTTGCGCAGGCGCGCAGCGCGGTCGGCATCGTCGTGACCGGGGCGCTGGTGACCTTGGGCGCCACGACGCTCTCGTATAACTTTCACGCGTACCAGTCGGAGCTTTATCCCACCCGAGTCCGCGCGCGGGCGGTCGGTTTCGTCTACTCGTGGAGCCGGTTGTCCGGCATCTTCAGCGGCTTTCTCGTGTCGTATGCATTGAGCCGTGCCGGTGTGCCGGGTGCGCTGATGCTGATAGCCGGATGCATGGGGATGGTCGCGCTGGTGATTGCATTGCTCGGCCCCGCGACGAAGGGCAAGTCGCTGGAGTCGCTGGAGTCACTCACGCGTTGAGCCCGTGCACGGTGCCGGGCGGCGCTTCGATCAGGCGCGGCGGTTGGCGGTCGAGGGGCTCTTGCGAGCGGGTTTCTTCGTCTCGTTCACCTCGTGCGGCACGTCGTGAATGACCTGGCCCGTGCGCAACGTGTCGATGGAGTCGACCGTCATATCGGTCACGATGCGGCTGCGTTCCGGCGATACCGTGATGGTCAGGCGCTGCACCGGTTGGCGGTCGGTGTCGTAGACGAGGCGCGTGGTGCGCAGAAGCGGCATGCCGACTTCGGTGCCGAACCAGACCGCGTAAGTCGGGTCCGCGGCTACCGCGGTGATCTCCTGAATGACGCGGCCGAACTCGATGCCCTGACTCATCAGGATTTCGAAAAGTGCGCGCTTTTTCAGGCTCGCCGCAGTGACGGCTTTGCTGTAGCGGCCGGGCACCCACGCGTCGGACACCATCACCGTTTCGCCGCCGCGTTTGCGCAGCCGTACGGCATGCACCGCCTCACCATCGGCCTCGAGTTGCAACTGGGCGGCGATAGGCGCGGGCGGTGTGACGAGTTCGACCTGGATGACTTCGACCTGAGTCTCGTCGGCGGCTTTTTGCAGCGACTCGACGAAGCCGAGCGTCGCCGCCTGACGCGGTACCGGCAGATCGCCGCGCACGAAGGTGCCGAGCCCCTGACGGCGTTGTACGAAACCTTGCGCTTCGAGATCGGCGAGCGCGCGTCGTGCGGTAATGCGCGATACCGCGAAGTACGTGCACAGGTCTTCTTCGCGCGGAATCATGCTGCCTGCCGGATAGGCTCCCGTGACGATGCGCTCGCGCAGCACGACGAACATCTGGCGATGCAGCGAGGTGCCGCGCGTTCGGGCGAGCGTGGGAGCAGTCGAGTCGGACATCGTTGGGACCAGTAGCGTAGGACGGAAGGGCGACGAGGCGCGCAGAAGAATAGATGACACGGGCGCGACCTCAAAACCGGATGATGATATACCGTCATAGCAATAGTCTCAATGCTGCCGCAGGCTCACACGGTGCCCAGTATGCCGAGCCAGGCCTGCCCGATCACTTCGTGTGACGCATCGGCGTTAGGCGGATGAAACGCGCCGGCCCGCACGTCGCGATACAGCCGCTCCAGTTCCGCGCGTTTGGACAGCGCACCCGCGCCGGCAATCTGCAGCGACAGGTCGACCACGCGCACCGCGCCATCCACGGCGTGCTGCTTCGCGGCGAGCAGCCGCGCGATCCAG
This sequence comes from Paraburkholderia sp. BCC1886, assembly GCF_900996245.1. GTDB lineage: Bacteria > Pseudomonadota > Gammaproteobacteria > Burkholderiales > Burkholderiaceae > Paraburkholderia. The sequence continues at coordinate 95,431 of NZ_CAAJGK010000022.1, forward strand.
GGCTCGTCGGCGGGATAACCGGCCCACCAGCGATCCGCGACACGTTCGAGCAACGCTTCGATGCTGTCGAGTTCGATCGCGGCCTCGGCGACGGTCTTCTGCGTGAACGGCTTGTACGCGTAGCTTCGGCCCTGCAGCAGCGCGGACGAACGGCTCTTCGCCGAAACGAGCGCGAGATCGAATGCGCGCTTCGCCACACCGAAATACACGGCCGCGAGACCGGGCAGGACGGCGCCGAGAATGCCGTCGACGAACGGGTCGTTGGGCACGCCCGCCGGCAGCACGCGGATCACGCGATCGGCGGTCGCGACCACGCCTTCGAGCAAGGTGTCGTCGCTTTGCGTCGCGCGCAGGCCGAGCGTGTCCCAGGTTTTCACCGTGCGATGTCCCGGCGCGTCGCGTCGAATGAACGCATGCACGATCTTCGGATGATCCGGGTCCGAATCGTCTTTTCCATGCACGCCGAGCCAGTCCCACGCGGGCGCGAGCGAGGTGAAGATCTTGCGGCCCTCGAAGCGGTAGCTGCCGTCCCCGAGCGGTGTCGCCTTCACGAACGAATGCGCAAGCCCGAGGTCGTTGCCCGGCTCGCCGTGACCGGCCGCGAATACTTTGCCGGCGGCGGCTTCGCTGAGAATCCATCTGGCCGAATCATCGCCGTGTCGCAACAGATGCAGCGCCGCGCCAATCCAGTATTGATGCATGTTCAACGCGAGCGCAGTGGCGGGCGCGCGGCTCGCGAGCCGCACCTGTTCGCGGATCAGTTCGGGCAGCGTCAGACCCAGGCCGCCCAGTTCGACCGGCACGCTGGCGCGCAGAAAACCGGCCTGCTTGAGTTCGTCGAGGTCTTCGGCGAAGAAACGGTTCTCCTGGTCGTACGACGCGGCGCGCAAGCCGATGCGTTCGAGCAGGTCGTCGGATAAAAGCGCTTTGCTTGCTTGCCGCGAGGAGCGGTCGTGCGCCGCGGGGTGTGTCGATGCATGCGTCGATTCATGCGCCGCGTCATGCGGCGCTGTCGCGGGCGGGGCGAAATCGGCCAGACGCAAAGACGTGTCGTACTCCAAGGCTGTGCTCACCATTCGGGTCTCCTGTGCAGCGTCGGGTCAGGCGAAATACCGGTCGTCGGGCAACACGCCGGTACTGATGAAAATGCGATTGGTGTGGTTGAACCACGACGCGGTTTCCACCGCTTCCAGAATCGCCGGTTCGGACAGGCCTTCGCGACGCAGCCGCTCGAAGTCCGCGTGATCGACGCTGCGCGGGTTCTGCGTCACCTTGAGCGCAAGGTCGGCGAGTGCCTGCTCGCGTGAAGTCAGCGATGCGAAGTGAAGGTCGGTCGCGACGCGGCGTGCTTTCGCGTGGTCGTCGAGCGCCGCGCCGAGCGCGTGCGTGTGATGCAGCGCGCACAGACCGCAGCCGTTGGCGGTGGAGACGACCACGGCGATCAGCTCACGTTCGGCGAGCGGCAAGGTGCTGCCGGTCGCGCTGAACAATTGCTCGAAGTAACGGACGAAACGGCGCGCCGTGTCCGGATTCAGCGACAGCGCGCGAATCCAGTTGTCGCCACCGTGTGCTTCGACCAGCTTGCTGATATCGTCCGGCAGCGACTCGGGATCGGCCGCGCCGAGTCTGGAAATAGGTGCTTCTGTTCGACTGTCGAGAACTACTGTCATATCGACGCTCCTGGTAGAGTCCGTTGCACAACGAGGCGGATGCAGTCGATAGTGGTGGCAGTTGCGCGCGTACGCCAATAACGATTTGGCATTTGCAAAGCGGTGCGGATGCAATGCGGGTGCAATGCGGGTGCAATGCGAATGCAATGCGGCGCGATCGGCAAAAGAGCGATGCAATCGCAGGCTTGGGATCTGCGCGAGCATGGCCTGAGCGATTCGAACAGACGGACTGCTATGCTCGCGGCACCGAGTTCATGCAAGCCGACGCGGCATCCCGCGAAACGCGCGCATGAAAAAAAGCTCTCAACGCGCTAATCCGACATGAGTTCATTGCCTGCTGGCGAACCCGACCAGAAATTCACCGACGCGCTCGCGAAAGTGAAACCGCTCCTCGCGATGCAACCGCCGTTGCCGCGCGAGCAACTGGCCGAAGCATTGCAACTCGCGGCGGTGAGTTCGCTCGGTTTGGGTCGGCTCGACGATGCGCAGTCGTACTGGCGCCGCGCGATCGAAACGAACCCCGCCTTCGTGGACGCGTACCTCAACCTCGGCAAACTGCTGAAAGGACTCGACCGGCTCCCCGACCTCGAGCAGTTGTACCGGCAACTGCTGGCCGTGCACCCCGATTTCGCGGATGCCCACAATCACCTCGGTTCGGCACTGCAGGATCAGGGGCGTCCCGCCGAAGCGGAAGCGTCGTACCGCCGGGCGGCGACATTGAGCCCCGAACGCGCGGAGTTCCATTACAACCTGGGCGTCGTGCTGCGACCGCTCGGCCGCTGGGACGAAGCAGCCGAGGCCTATCGACGCGCCGTCGCAACGAGCCCCGACTTCGTCATCGCTCATAGCAACCTTGGCAATGTACTGAAAGAACTCGGACGCTTGCCGGAAGCGGAGACGGCCTACCGTCAGGCGCTTGCCATCCGTCCCGGCTATCCCGTTGCGAAGTTTGCGTTGGCGTTATTGCTCATTAGCGTGGGGCGCTTCGACGAAGGCTGGCGACTCTACGAAGGGCGTCACGACGACCCGACTTCGCCGCAATACACAACGCAGCAGGTGTTGCGCCGACCCCATTGGCAAGGGCAACCACTGGCGGGCAAGAAACTGCTGGTGTGGCAGGAAGGCGGACTGGGCGACGCCATTCATTTCGGCCGCTATTTTCCGATGCTCAAGGCCTTGGGCCCCATCGAAATAGCGTTTGCCTGCAGCGCGACGCTGCATCGACTGTTCGACACGGTCGAGGGCGTCGACGTCGTGTTGAGTCACGAAGCGGGCCTCACCGCGGCCGCGCAATACGATTACTGGCTGAGCCCTTTGAGTGCGCCGCTTCATCTGGGCACGACGCTCGACAACATTCCTCTGCCGGTACAGTTCAAATTGGCGCGCCCCTGGTTGGAATCATGGGGCGCGTATCTTGCCGCGCTTCCTCCCGGTCCGAAAATCGGCCTCGTCTGGAAAGGCAACCCGAAACACCATAACGATGCCCATCGGTCTCTACCAGCATTGGCGATGCTGGCGCCGCTCTGGCGCATCCCCGACGCCAACCTGAATTTCGTCAGTCTGCAAAAAGGCGCGGGCGAGGACGAAGCGCGAACGCCGCCCCCCGATCAGCCTTTATTGCATCTGGGTACCGATGTCGCCGATCTGGCCGACAGTGCGGCGATCGTCGCGCAACTCGATCTGGTGATCTGCGTGGACACGTCGCTGGCGCATCTGGCCGCCTCGGCCGGCACGCCGTGCTGGGTGTTGCTGCCACCCGAAGACGTCGACTGGCGCTGGATGCACGAGCGAACCGACAGCCCGTGGTATCCGCAAACGGTGCGGCTGTTCCGCCAGCCTTTGAACGGAAAATGGCGCGACCTCATCGAACGGGTTCGCGAGGCCTTGGCCGCGCGATTCACTCCCCGCTAGCGCTTCGTTCAGCGCCCGATTCCCTTTTAATCCCCCCGCATTTCTCAATCGGCGAGATGGCGTCGACACGTCCGTTGCATTGACACGTCCAACGCCACAGGACTACCATCGTCCCATCTGACGCAAATGAGTTCTATCAGATAGAACAACCGGAGACTTTCATCATGGCCCGAAACAGCGAGACTGCGCGCCAGCCGCAGGGCGTGACACCCAGCGGCATCGACGTGCTCGATCGTGCAGCGGCAATTCTGTTCGCGTTTCGCCGCGACGACGAACCCCTGACGCTGACCGAGCTGTCCGAGCGCACCGGCCTTTACAAAAGCACGCTGTCGCGGCTCGCGCAGGCGCTGTGTCATCACCATCTGCTCATCAGACTGAGCGACGGCCGTTACTGGGTCGGCTCGTCCGCGCTGCATCTGAGCGCGGTCTACGAGGCCGGCTTCGATCTGCGCGACATCCTGTTGCCGGCCATGAAGGAACTGAGCGCCGAGTCTGGCGAGGCCGTCTCGTTCCATGTGCGCGAACACGACCATCGTGTGTGTCTGTATCGCATCGCGTCGCGCCATTCGATTCGTGCGGAAGTGCATCAGGGCGACGTGCAGCCGCTCGAACGCGGCGCGGGCGGCCGGGTGCTGCTGGCGTTTTCCGGCGAGCCCGGCGAGCCCTACGACACGGTGCGCCGCCACTACGTGTACTTATCCATCGGCGAACGCGATCCAGAAACCGCGGGCATTTCCGCGCCGGTGTTCGGCGTGGGGCAGGAGCTGATCGGCGCGCTCGGCATCGTGGGACCGGCCGCGCGCATGGGCATGAACGAGATGGAAAGTTACCGGCCGCGGCTTCTGCAGTTCGCCGCGCGCGCCACTACGGCATTAGGCGGCGACGCCGCGCCGCTGTTGCAGGCTGCGCTCGAAGCAGGACCGGCACGCCGGGCCGCATGAAGCCGCGCGTGGCGGCCACGGGTTATTAAATCGTCGTCATCGATATCAACGAGAGACAAGCTATCCCGTCGAGGGAAGCAGGAGGAAACAGCATCATGTTCAAGTGGTATTCCGATTTGACGAAGTCCGAGAAGCGCACCTACTGGGCGTGCTTCAGCGGTTGGGGACTCGACGCGATGGACACGCAGATGTACGCGCTGGCCATCCCCACGCTCATCGCGCTATGGGGTATGACGCGCGGCCAGGCCGGCGTGCTCGGCACGACGGTGCTGATCATGGCGTCGCTGGGCGGCTGGATCGCCGGCATTCTCGCGGACCGGTATGGCCGCGTGCGCATCTTGCAGATCACCATTCTGTGGTTCTCCGCGTTCACGCTGCTTTCCGCATTCACGGATTCGTTCTGGCAGTTGATGGTGACGCGCGGTCTCCAAGGACTCGGCTTCGGCGGCGAGTGGGCGGTGGGCGCGGTGCTGATCAGCGAGACCATTCGCCCGCAGGTGCGCGGTCGCGCGGTGGGGTCGCTGCAGGCGGGCTGGGCGATCGGCTATGCGGTGGCGGTGCTGCTCTCCACGCTGCTCTTCAATACGCTCGAACCGGCGATTGCGTGGCGCGTGCTGTTCGCCATCGGCCTGCTGCCGACCCTGCTGGTGCTGTGGATTCGCCGTCATATCGAAGAAGCGCCGATGTTCGCGCAGAACCTGCGTGAACACGCCGCGGAACGCCCGAGCATCTGGGCCGTGTTCGACCGGCCGATCCGCGCGACGACCTTCAAGGCGATCCTGCTGACCTTCGGCATCTACGGCGGCAACTACGTGATGATCACGTGGCTGCCCGCGTATCTGAAACTGGTGCTGCATCTGTCCATCACCAATGTCGGCGGTTATCTGGCGATCAATATTCTCGGCTCGTTCGCGGGCGCTTTCCTGAACGGCTGGATGGCGGACCGCTTCGGCCGGCGCCGCACGTTCGTGGTGATCGCGTGTCTGCAGGCGGTCGCGGTGGCCACGTACACGCTTGCCCCCATCACGCTGCCGGTCACGCTGGTGCTCGGCTTCGTGCTCGGTACGCTGCAATCGGGCACGGCTGCGGGCACCGGCGCGTATATCGCCGAACTGTTCCCCACCCGCATCCGGGCGTCGGCGCAAGGCTTGTGCGGCAACGCGGGCCGGGCGATCGGCGCCGTGATGCCGGCGATGGTCGGCGTGCTCAGCGCGAAGTTCGAACTCGGCGCGGCGATGGGATTGTGCGCGTGCGTGTCGTATCTGCTGGTCGTGATCGCCGCATTGATGCTGCCCGAAACGCGCGGCAAGGACCTCGCGACGGAATCCACGGCGGCGCCGGCCGACCCCGCAGGCAGCGCAGCGAACACCCACTCGAAGACGGGCGAGCGTCACGCCCAGGAAGTCCGCTAGGCAATCAGGAAAAAACCATGATCATCGATATTCACGGTCACTACACGACTGCACCGAAAGCGCTGGAAGACTGGCGCAACCGTCAGATCGCCGCACTCGGCAACCCGGCCGCGCAGCCGAAAGTCTCGGAGCTGAAAATCAGCGACGACGAACTGCGCGAGTCGATCGAGACCAACCAGTTGCGGCTGATGCGGGAACGCGGTCTCGACCTGACCATCTTCAGCCCGCGCGCGAGCTTCATGGCGCATCACATCGGCGACTTCGAGGTATCGAACACGTGGGCGGGTATCTGCAACGAACTCTGCTACCGCGTGAGCCAGTTGTTCCCCGAGCATTTCGTGCCGGCGGCGATGCTGCCGCAAAGCCCCGGTGTGGACATCGCCACCTGTGTTCCCGAACTGGTCAGGTGCGTGGAGCAGTACGGCAACGTGGCGATCAACCTGAATCCCGACCCATCGGGCGGCCACTGGACCAGTGCGCCGCTGTCGGATCGCGCGTGGTATCCCATCTACGAGAAGATGGTCGAATACGACATTCCCGCGATGATCCACGTCAGCACGAGTTGCAACGCGTGCTTTCACACCACCGGCGCGCATTACCTGAACGCGGATACGACGGCCTTCATGCAATGCCTGACGTCCGACCTGTTCCGCGATTTCCCGACGCTGCGTTTCGTGATTCCGCACGGCGGCGGCGCGGTGCCGTATCACTGGGGCCGCTTCCGCGGTCTCGCGCAGGAGATGAAGAAGCCGCTGCTGAAAGACCATCTGCTGAACAACATCTTCTTCGACACCTGCGTGTATCACCAGCCCGGCATCGACCTGCTGACCAAGGTGATCCCCGTGGACAACATTCTGTTCGCGAGCGAAATGATCGGCGCGGTGCGCGGTATCGATCCCGAAACCGGCTATTACTTCGACGACACCAGGCGCTACGTCGAAGCCGCGGACATGAACCCGGACCAGCGCGTCAAGATTTACGAAGGCAACGCGCGGCGCGTGTATCCCCGTCTCGACGCCGCGCTCAAGACACAAGGACGTTGATCATGACCGAACTCGGAGTGGTGTATCGCAACATCTCACGCGCGGACAGCCGCGTCGCGGACGGCCTCGGCGCGCTCGGCAGCGCGACCGTGCATGAAGCGATGGGACGCACGGGACTGCTCAAGCCGTACATGCGGCCCATCTATACCGGCGCGCACGCGTGGGGCACGGCGGTGACGGTGCTGCTGCATCCCGGCGACAACTGGATGATGCATGTGGCCGCCGAACAGATTCAGCCCGGCGACGTGGTGGTCGCCGCCATCACGGCCGATTGCACGGACGGCTATTTCGGCGATCTGCTGGCGACCAGTTTCAAGGCGCGCGGCGCCCGCGCACTGATTATCGACGCGGGCGTGCGCGACGTGAGCGTGCTGACCGAGATGGGCTTCCCGGTGTGGAGCAAGGCGATTTCGGCGAAAGGCACGATCAAGGCGACGCTCGGTTCGGTGAACATTCCGGTGGTGTGCGCAGGCGCGCTGGTGAACCCGGGCGATGTGGTCGTCGCCGATCAGGACGGCGTCGCGGTGGTGCCGTCGGCGCAGGCGTTGGCGACGCTCGAGAAGGCCACCGCGCGCGAGGCGCTCGAGGCGAAGAAACGCGACATGCTCGCGTCCGGCGTGCTGGGGCTCGATATGTACAAGATGCGCGAGCCGTTGGCGCAAGCCGGGCTGCGCTATATCGATTGACACGCGAAGGCGTCAGCTTTTTGCCGACGCCGACGCCGACCCGATCCGCTCGCGCAGTAGCTCGACCGCCTGCGCGGCGCATACCGACAGCGGCCACTCGGCGCGATGGATCAGCCAGAGCGTATCCACTACCGGCGCGCCGCACTCGACTACCTGAATCGCGTCCTGCCGGGCGAACGCCTGACGGGCATAGCGCGGAATGACGGTAAAGCCGAGACCGCGCGCGACCGGTTCCAGGATCAGGCCGACCTGGTTGCTGAAGCCTTGGCGCGGCAAGGTGTTGAAACCCGGATTGCCGGGAAAGCGCCGGCTCAGTAGCCGATACGCCATCGCCGGCCCGTCCGGGTGATCGATGAAACCGAGCCGCACCAGGTCTTCCCATTCGTGGACGTTCTCACGCGCCGGCGCGACCAGTTCCAGCGGTTCCTCCGCGAACTGGGTGGCCGTGAGCCGTGGATCGTCCGGCTTCAACGTGACCAGACCCAGTTCGTACTGGTTCTGCAGAACGGCCGCGAGCACTTCCGGGTCCGGCGCGAAGCGATGCCGCACGACCCAGCCGGGGTTCTCTTCCTGCAAGCCGAGCAACAACGGATAGAGCGCAAGCCCGATGCTGCCGGGACTGATCAGGCTGACTTCGCCGCGCGCTTCGTCCTCGCCTGTCAGACGCGAACGCAGCCGCCGGTCGGCGGAATCCATCTCGGTGCAGTAATCGAGCAGAACCTTGCCCGCCGGCGTGACTTCCAGCCGACGCGGCCGGCGGATGACCAGCAATCCGAGTTCGCTTTCCAGATGGCGCAGATGCTGGCTGACGGCCGCTTGCGTCAGTTCCAGACGCTCGGCCGCGCGCGTGAAGTTGCCGACTTCGACCAGCGTGACGAACGTGCGAAGCCATTGCGGATTAAGCATAAAAATAATTTATCGAAACGATTACCGGGGCGTGGTTTTAATTATAGTGTGACGGCGATAAGCTCGTTGGATTCCAAAATCCATAGGAGCCTGCGCCATGCTCACGCCTTATCCCCGTTCTTTCTCTCATATTGGCCTGTCGGTGACCGACCTCGACGGCGCCGTCAAGTTTTACACCGAGGTCATGGGCTGGTATCTGATCATGCCGCCTACCACCATCACCGAAGACACCAGCGCGATCGGCGTGATGTGCACGGACGTGTTCGGCGCAGGCTGGGGCTCGTTCCGCATCGCGCATCTGTCGACGGGCGACCGCGTCGGCGTCGAGATCTTCGAATTTCCGAATGCGCAGAAGCCGGAAAACAATTTCGAGTACTGGAAGACCAGCGTGTTTCACTTCTGCGTGCAGGACCCGGACGTGGAAGGCCTGGCCGCGAAAATCGTCGCCGCGGGCGGCAAGCAACGCATGCCGGTGCGCGAGTACTTCCCCGGCGAAAAGCCGTATCGCATGGTCTATATGGAAGACCCGTTCGGCAACATTCTCGAGATCTACAGCCATAGCTACGAACTGACGTACGCGGCGGGCGCCTATCAGCAGTGAGCATTCGACGATGACAACGCCGTGCCGGTGCGCCAATAGCGGTTTGCTGGGCCGGCGGCGCGGTTAGCCAGTACCTGGTACAGTTCGCCATCGCGGATGCATCACCAGACAACGAATCTCACTGCGAATTTCACGGAATAACCTGGAAATCTTTATGTCAGCTTTGTTCACCCCGTTTCAACTCAAAGACGTCAGCCTGCGCAACCGCATTGCCGTGCCGCCGATGTGCCAATACAGCGCCGTCGACGGCCTGACCAACGACTGGCACGCCACGCACTACAGCAGCATCGCGCGCGGCGGCACGGGCCTCGTGATCGTCGAAGCCACCGCGGTGTCGCCCGAAGGCCGCATCACGCCGGGCTGCACCGGCTTGTGGAACGACGCGCAGGCCGAAGGCATGGCGCGCATTGCCGCGTCGATCAAGGCAGCGGGCGCGGTGCCCGGCATCCAGATCGGCCATGCGGGCCGCAAGGCCAGCGCCAATCTGCCGTGGGAAGGCGACGACCATATCGCCGAGGGCGATCCGCGCGGCTGGGAAACGCTGTCGCCGTCCGCGGTGGCATTCGGCGCGAATCTGCCGAAGGTGCCCAAGGCGATGACGCTCGACGATATCGCACGCGTGAAAGCCGACTTCGTGGCCGCGGCGCGTCGTGCCCGCGACGCCGGCTTCGAGTGGCTCGAACTGCACTTCGCGCATGGCTATCTTGCGCAAAGCTTCTTCTCGGTTCACGCGAACCTGCGTGACGACCAGTACGGCGGCGATGCCGCGGGCCGCAGCCGCTTCCTGCTCGAAACGCTGGCCGCCGTGCGTGAAGTGTGGCCGGAGAATCTGCCGCTGACCGCGCGGTTCGGCGTGATCGAATACGACGGTCGCGACGAACAGACCTTGCAGGAAGCAATCGAACTGACGCGCGGAATGCGCCGCGGCGGTCTGGACATGCTGAGCGTGAGCGTCGGCTTCTCGACGCCCAAGTCGAACATTCCGTGGGGTCCGGCGTTTCTCGCGCCCATCGCCGAACGCGTGCGCCGCGAAGCGGAATTGCCGGTGTCGTCGGCGTGGGGCATCGACTCGCCGCCTATCGCCAACCGCACGGTTGCCGAGCAGCAACTCGATCTGGTGATGGTGGGTCGCGCGCATCTGTCGAACCCGCATTGGCCGTATTACGCTGCGCGTCAACTGAAGGTGGAGCGTCCGTCGTGGGTGCTGCCCGCACCGTACGCCCATTGGCTGGAACGCTACGCCGTAGCCGAATAGGCGTCACGACCGGTCCATGAAAACAGGCGCCCTGCGAGCCATCGTCACGATGGTTCGCAGGGCGTTTTTCTTTATCGACGTTCAACCCGGTCAGTTCTGCTCCGCGGCAAAACCCTGTCCGCTGCGATCCGCGCGCGCAAGATGGAGCGCCAGCAGGAAACCCACGAACATCACGATGCCGCCCGCGATCAGGCTCGCGCCGATCGCGCTGCGATACGCTTCGATCAGGTCGGACCGCTGCGTCGCCGACAACTGCGCAACGGTGCCGGCACCTTGCGCGAGCAGTCCTTCGACATTCACGCCGCTTGGCATGCCGCCGAGTTGCCGGCCGAGCACGAAGGTCATGATGCCGCCCGAAAACGCCACGCCGAGCGAGCCGCCGAGCGAGCGCACGAACGACATGGTGGCGGTCGCCGCGCCGATCGCCGAGGCCGGCACCGAGTTCTGCACGATGACGGTGGCGTTGGGCATGCCGATTCCCATGCCCGCGCCGAGCAGTGCCATCGTCAACAGAAACCAGGGGACGCCCGCGCCCAGATGTGCGAAGGTCGCGAGCGCGGCTAGTCCTGCGCATTCGAGCAGCGTGCCGAGCGCGAGGAGGCTGGCGAAGCGCCGGGTCCGCGTCGATATCTGCCCGCCGACGATCGACGACACCAGCATGGTCAGCACTTGCGGCAACATCATCAGGCCGGCCTGCTGCGGGGTTTGACCGAGCACCAGCTGGAAGTACAGCGGCACGAAAACGAGCGAGCCCATCATCGCGAAGGCCATCGTGCCGGACGCGGTCACGCAGATCGCGTAGGCGCGAATCGTCAGCAGCCGGAAGTCGATGATCGGTTCGGCTGCGCGTTTCTCGACCCGGTACAGCAGGCCGAACGACAGCACCACCAGCACCGCGAGGCTCACAGCCAGCGGCAGGTCGCGGGCGAGCGTGTGCTCGTTGGTATTGAGCATCAGCAGCAGGGCGCTGGTGCCGACACTGACGAGCGCCGCGCCCGTGTAGTCGATCCGGTGTCGACCGCCGCGCGGCAGGCCGGGGAGACTCGCCATTACGATCGCGAGCGACAGCAGACCGACCGGCACGTTGACGTAGAAAATCCAGCGCCACGAGAAATGCGTGGTGATGAAGCCGCCCAGTAGCGGACCCGCGACGCTGCTGACCGCGAAGGCGCCGGTGAACAGCCCTTGGTAGCGACCGCGTTCACCGGGACTGACGATGCTGCCTATCACTGTTTGCGACAGCGTGATGAGCCCGCCGGCGCCGAGCCCCTGAAGACCGCGAAACACGATCAGTTGCAGCATCGAATGCGCAGCGCCGCATAAGCCCGACGCCACCAGAAAGACGATGACGCTCGCCGCGAAGAACGGCTTGCGGCCATACATATCGGAGAGCTTGCCGTACAGCGGAGCGCTGATGGTCGAGGTCAGCATGAAGGCGGTCACGACCCAGGTCATGCGGCTCAACCCGCCGAGATCGCTGGAGATGACGGGCAGCGCCGTCGATACGATGCTTTGATCGAGCGCACCGAGCACCATCGCGAGGATGAGGCCGGTGAAGATCAGATAACGGCGGGAAGCGGAGGGCAGGACAGGTGGGCTCATGAAGAATCGAATGGCGGGCGTTGTGGCGAAATGACGGAGCGTTGCAACTGCCGGTGGGACGCAATGGCTGTACCCGGCGTGCGTGTCGGGGCCGGGTTTTTCCTGACGCGATCTTACGCGAGCGCTTTGACAAGGCGCCGTTGCGCGCGCAACATCACTCGCACCCGACGGGCTACGCGCCGCTACGGCCTGTCATCGGGAACACATAAGAAACAGAACATCGCGGGAAAACACCGAGGAGACGCATGGAAATCCGGCAATTGAAGTACTACGTCGGGGTGGTGGATCACGGCAGCGTGTCGCGCGCCGCGCAACGGCTGTTCATCGCGCAGTCGGCGCTCAGCAAACAGATCGGTGACCTCGAACAGGAACTCGACGTGCAACTGCTGGTGCGCGCGCGCAGCGGCGTGCATGTCACCGAGTCCGGCAAGATTTTCTACGAGTACGCGCAGGCTATCCTCAAACAGATCGACGACGCCCGCACGGCCGTGCACTGCGCGCCCGAATCCATCGTCGGTTCGGTCGTGCTCGGCGTGCCGCAAAGCGCGCTGTTGCCGCTTGCTTTGCCCCTGCTGCAAGCGGCGCGCGAACAACTGCCGCAAGTGTCGCTGCATATGAACGAAGAGCTGACCGGCAATCTGCTCGATCAGTTGAAGCAGGGCCGCGTGGACCTCGCTATTTTCACGTCGAACATTTCGCTGGTGGATGTCGAGTTCGAACCGATCGTCGCCGAGGAGTTTTTCTGGATTCGCGGCAAGGACCAGGCGCCGCCTCGTGCGAGCGGTCACGTCGACACGGGCGAGGTCACGCTCGAAGAAATCGCCGCCCAGCCACTCATCATGTCGGCGATGCAGCACAGCCATTGCATGCGCGCGATCATCGAGCGCGTGTTCGTCGAACATGGCGTGGCGATGCCGCCGCTCGCCGCCGAAATCAACTCGGTGCATATCCTCAAGAGCGCCGTGCGGGTGGGCATGGCGCCGACCATTTTGCCGCTCGCGCTGGTCGCGCCCGAGGTCGAGGCCGGCCATCTGGTCGCGCACCGGATTCGCGCGGAAGGGATGCAGCGGGTGCTGGGCATCTGCGCGTCGCGCGAGATTCCGTTGACCAAGGCGAAGCAGGCCGTGGCGACACTGCTGGCCGACGTGGTGCGCGATCTGGCGCGACGCGGCGCGTGGCCCGGCGGTTATGCCGTTGAAGCGGAGGAACATGCGCACGCGCAAGCAGAGAAGGAGCTGCCAGGCCCGCTCTCCACCAGCGCGCTGCGTGAGCGTTTGCGCAAGCCTCGCGTCGGCGCGGGCTAGCCGCCCATCTCGTCTGCAGATACCCAGTTCTCAAATCCATATTGTTCTTTTCGCGCAAATGGCGCGACGATGGCCGCGCAGGTCCACTAAAAGAAATTCCGGAGACGAGATCCATGGAGCAACGAACATCCGCTGGCAGAGCGGCGGCAGGCGCTCGCGCCCCCTTCGCGTGGCTGCTGGTCGCACTCGCCGCGCAGACGCTCGCCGGTTGCAGCGGCGGTGGCGACAACCTGCAGGTGTCGACCGATCCGCAAACGCTGCGGCAGCGCTGCACGGCGCTCACGGGCACGACGCTCGGCGCCAGTGCCGCGCAGGTCAGCGCCGCGGCGCTCATGCCGGCCTCGGGCGCGACACCCGAGTACTGTTCGGTGAATGCGCAGATGACCGGCTCCCAGTTGAAAATGCAACTGAATCTGCCGATTGCCGGCTGGAACGGCAAACTGGCGTTTCTCGGCGGCGGCGGTTTCGACGGCGTGATGGCGGCGTTCACCGCGAGCTACAACAGCGCGTCGATCCAGACCGACCGTTACGCGACCATGGGCACCAACGGCGGCCACGACGAAGCCGCGACCGACCCGAACTACTTCAAGGCGACCTTCGCCACCGACCCGCAGCAACTGGCGGACTACACCCATCTCGCGGACCATCGCTCGCTGCCGGTCGGCAAGCAGCTGATCAAACAGTTCTACGGCGCCGCGCCCACGCGCAGCTATTTCGAGGGCTGTTCGATGGGCGGTCACGACGCGCTGATCGAAGCGCAACGCTATCCCGACGATTTCGACGGCATCGTGGCGCGTGCGCCCGCCGGCAACGTGATGGGTCTGTTCACGCAGTTCAACCGCATCGCCAAAGCGGTGCGCGTGCCGGCCGCCACGCTCGATGGCGGCAAGCAGACGCTGCTCGCCAACGCGGTGCTCGCCCAATGCGACTCGCTCGACGGCGCGAACGACGGCATCGTCTCGAACCCGTCGGCCTGCCACTTCGACCCGACCGTGCTGCGCTGTCCCGCGGGTGCGGATACCGGCGACAGTTGCCTCTCCGACGCGCAGATCGCCACCGTGCAGACCATCACCACGCCGTTTTCGACGACCGATGGTTCGATCACGCATCCCGGCTACAACTTCGGCCTCGAAAATTCCGCGGATGGCTGGGGCTCGTACATCTGGCCGCAAGCGGCGGCCGGCAACGACTCGTTGCAGGGTCTGTTCTCGGACGGCTTCATTCGCTCGTTCATCACAGGCGATCAGAGTTACAACACGTCGCTCTACGATCCGAACCAGTGGGGTCCGCAACTGGCCAGCATCGGCACGATGTTCGAAGCCTTCGACCCGGACCTGAGCGCGCTGCATGCGCATGGCGCCCGGCTGATCCTGCTGAACGGCACCAACGACACCTCCGTGAGTCCACGTGACACCGCGCGCTATTACGAGTCGGTGGTGACGAAGCTCGGCCAAAGCACGGCCGACGACACCGTCGAACTGTTCCTGGAACCCGGCGTGGGCCACTGCACCGGCGGCGTCGGGCCGGATCAGGTCGATCTGCTGAAGGCGCTGGTGACGTGGACGGAGCAGGGCACGCCGCCGTCGAAGCAGAGCCTCACGCTAACGAAGCTCGACACCGACGGCGCGGTGACCGCGTCGCGGCCGCTGTGCCGGTATCCGGCGTACCCGCGCTACAAGGGTAGCGGCAGCCTGAGCGACGCGGCGAACTACGCCTGCTCGACCCAGTAACCATCACGCGAGGAGACTTCCATGACGACTCACACCGCTGTTCCCGGCCTCGCCGGAATCAGCCTGAGCCAGCGCGACGCCTTGTATCGCAAGGTGGCGTGGCGGCTCATTCCGCTGCTGTTCCTGTGCTACATCGTCGCGTATCTGGACCGCGTCAACGTCGGCTTCGCGAAGCTGCAGATGCTCGGTGCGCTGCAGTTCAGCGACACCGTCTACGGTCTCGGCGCGGGCGTGTTCTTCGTCGGCTATTTTATTTTCGAGGTGCCGAGCAACGTGATCCTGCATCACGTCGGCGCGCGCAAGTGGATAGCCCGCATCATGATTACGTGGGGTCTGTTGTCCGCGGCCATGATGTTCGTCAGGTCGCCGGCCTCGTTCTATGCGCTGCGTTTTCTGCTGGGCGCGGCCGAAGCCGGTTTCTTCCCCGGCATCATCCTGTATCTCACGTACTGGTTTCCGGTCGAGCGGCGCGGCAAGATGACGTCGCTCTTTATCGCCGCGATTCCGGTGTCGGGGATCATCGGCGGTCCGCTGTCGGGGTGGATCCTCAAGAACATGGCGAGCGTCGCCGGCATGGCCGGCTGGCAGTGGCTGTTCGTGCTGCAAGGGCTGCCGACCGTGCTGGTGGGACTGCTGGTATTGCGCTATCTCGACGACCGCGTGAGCGGCGCGCGCTGGCTCAGCGAAGACGAGCGCCGGTCGATCGCTGCCGACATCGGCGCGGAAGCCGCCCGCAAAACCGAAACCCGCATCGGCTCGACCTTGCTGAGCGGCAAGGTGTGGCTGCTCGCCATTATTTACTTCGCGCTCACGTCGGGCCTCTACGGTGTGAGCTTCTGGCTGCCGAGCATCATCAAGTCGATGGGCGTGGCCGATCCGCTGCAGGTCGGGCTGCTGAGCATGATCCCGTGGCTGTTCGGCGTGATCGCGATGGTCGCGGCGGCGCGCAGCGCCGACCGGCGTCTCGAGCAGCGCTGGCACACCGCCGTGGCGGCCGTAGTCGGTGCGGCGGGTCTCTTCATGAGCGTCGAACTGCACGGCAACCAGATGCTGGCCATGACCGGCCTGACGATCGCGACGATGGGCATCATGGCCACGCTGCCGGTGTTCTGGACCTTGCCGACCACGCTGCTGAGCGGCGCGGGCGCGGCGGCCGGCATCGCGCTGATCAATTCGTTCGGCAACCTGTCGGGCTTCAGCGCGCCGTTTCTGATCGGCCTGATTCACGACATCACGCACAGCACGGATGCCGGCTTGCACATGCTCGCCGGTCTGCTGGTGGCCGGCGCGGTGCTGGTGCTGCTGGTGCGGCCCATGAATCGCGCGGCTTGAAGTTCATGTCATTGGCTTGAGGCGTGACGCGTAGCGACGCGGCGCCGACCGATAGAAGAGAGACGTCTCATGCAGATCATCGAACACGCTGAACCATCGACCGTCGACACGCAAGCAACCTCGGCAGAAGCAGCACCAGCGGCAGAAGCAGCGCCGCGCGCACGCCGGTCGCCCTCGCCGGCGTTGCTGGCGCACCTGCAGCACACCTTCGGTGCGCGCTTCTCACGCAGCGCGGCCGTGCTGCTGCAACACGGCACCGACGAATCCGCCTACGCGCCGGTGCCGCCCGATGCGGTGGTGTTCGTCGCCAGCACCGAGGAAGTCGCGCTGGTCGTGAAAGCCTGCGCGGCCGAACGCGTGCCGGTTATCGCGTTCGGTGCGGGCTCGTCGATCGAAGGACATCTGCTGGCGGTGCAGGGCGGCATCTGCATCGACTTCACGCAGATGAACGCACTGCTCGCCGTGCGCGCCGAGGACATGACGGCGACGGTGCAGGCCGGCGTCACGCGCAATCAGTTGAATGCGGCGCTGGTGGGCAGCGGCCTGTTCTTCTCGGTCGATCCGGGCGCCGATGCGACGGTCGGCGGCATGATCGCGACCGGCGCGTCGGGAACCAACACGGTGCGCTACGGCACGATGCGCGACAACGTGCTCAACCTGACCGTCGTGACAGCGACCGGCGAAGTGCTGAAAACCGCGTCGGAAGCGCGCAAGTCGTCGGCGGGCTACAACCTCACGCAACTCTTTTGCGGCTCGGAAGGCACACTCGGGCTGATTACCGAAGCCACCGTCAAGCTGCATCCGCATCCCGAAGTGACGGCGGCCGCGGTGGTCAGTTTTCCGACGGTGCGGGCCGCCGTCGATTGCGTGATCCAGTCGATCCAGAGCGGGGTGTCGCTGGCGCGCGCCGAAATGCTCGACGCGCTGACGATTCGCGCAATCAACGCGCACAACTCGCTGGCACTGGCCGAACTGCCGACCTTATTCCTCGAATTCAGCGGCGGCCAGGCGCAGGTCGACGAGCAGGCTGCGCTAGTCCGGCAGATTGCCGACGAATGCGGCGGCGGCGCGTTTCAATGGGCGACGCGTCAGGAAGAGCGCTCGCGGTTATGGACGCCGCGGCATCACGCGTACTTCGCTTCCCTGCAACTGAAGCCGGGCAGCCGCTGCTTCACGACCGATGCGTGCGTGCCGATTTCGGTGTTGTCCGACTGCATTCAGGAGACGCTCGCCGATATCGACGAGCACGCGATTCTCGCGCCGGTGTTCGGTCATGTCGGCGATGGCAATTTTCATTGTCTGGTGCTGGTAGACCCGAACAACGCCGACGAGGTGAACGCCGGCGAGGCGTTCAGTCATCGCCTCGTGCGGCGCGCGTTGCGCTACGGCGGCACGTCGACCGGCGAGCACGGCGTGGGTCTGCACAAGATCGGTTATCTGCTGGAAGAACACGGCGAGACAGCCGTCGCGTTGATGCGCACCATCAAGCGCGCGTTCGATCCGCTCGATATCCTGAATCCCGGCAAAGTGGTGACGCTCGACTGAGCGTCGCTCGAGCCGACGCACTCGGGATCGTGTCGGCGAGCGTCAAGCGCTCGCGGGCCGGCGCGCGACGAAGTCGATTTCCACCAACGCGTCGTAGGCAAGCCCGGTCACGCCTACGCAAGTTCTTGCCGGCAGACGCCCGGGTTCGAAGAAACGCCGATACGTCGCGTTGAACGCCGCGTAGTCTTCCTGGAAGCGGGTCAGGTACGCGCGCACCACCAGCACGTCCGCAAAGCTCAGGCCGATACCCGCGAGCACGATGCGCAGATTGGCCATCACATTGGCCGTCTGCGCTTCGATACCCTCGGGCAGCACGCCGGGTGCGCCTGGACTATCGGGCATCTGTCCGGTCACGAAAATGAAGCCATCGCTTTCGGTAGCGTGACTGAACGGCCCGACCGGTGTGGGGCCGTCCGGAATCATGTGATACGTGATGGGGAGAACGGACATCGGAATACTCCATGGCGGGTTGGGAAAGCGAGCATGAGATGCAATGGTTGTACCAGTTCCGGTCGCGATCGACGCGACTGATCTGAGCGTTGTGAGCGTTTTGAAAGTTTCATAACCAGTTTGCGCTCGTGGGCTCTCAGGCTTTATGCCGTCCGCACTGCAGCAATCCGTGATTTCGTGTATGTTCCGCGCGGCAAATGCGAACAACAGGATCGAGACCATGAACACCACAAAGACCCCTTCGTCGAATAAGGGCAACGGCGCGGGTAACGGCGGGCACACCAGGAACATCGTCGAGGGGCTCGTCTACGTATTCGAGCAGGTGATGCCCGATCCGTTCGTGCTGGCCATCGGTCTGACCTTGCTGGTCGCCGTGGTCGCGCTGGTGTTCGTACCGCATGTGTCGGTACCGCTCATTCTCACGTCGTGGTATGGCGGCACCTTCAATATTCTCGGCTTCGCGCTGCAGATGATCCTGATTCTGGCGACGGGCTTTGCGATCGCCGATGCGCCGCTGGTCCAGCGCGGTTTGCGGGCGATGGCGGCCAACGTGCACACGCCGACGCGCGCCGCGCTGATCGTGTTCCCGATCGTCGCCGTGGCGGCATGGCTGAACTGGGGACTCGGGCTGGTGGTGGGCGCCTTGCTGTCGCGTGAAATCGCGCGGCGCGTGAAGGTGGATTTCGCGTGGCTCGTCGCCGGCAGTTACTCGGCGTGGTCGGTCTGCAATAGCGGCTTGTCGAGTTCGATCGCGTTGTCGCAAGCCTCGCACGGCAATGCGCTGAACCTCGTGGAAAAGGCCACCGGCCAGGTGATTCCGCTCAGCTCGACGGTGTTCGCGCCGTTCGTCCTCGTGCCGACCGTGCTGGTGGTCGTGATCATGACGGCGATTTTCATCTGGATGCATCCCAAGCAGGACCACGTGGTCGCGTTCAGCGACACCACCGCCGAACCGGCGGCCCAGGCGAACGACGACCCGCATGCACGCGCATCGAGCCGTACGTCGCTCGCGTCGCGCGCCGAAAACTCGATGCTCGGCACGCTGTTTCTGCTCGCGATGGGTGTCGGCTATCTGGCCGTGACGTGGCACGCGAAAGGCTTCGAGCTGGACATCAACACGACTATTCTGATCTTTCTGCTGGTAGGGCTGGCGCTGCAACGCACGCCGATCGCCTACGCCGACGCGATTCGCCGCGCCGCGCGTCAGACCGGCTCGATGCTGCTGCAATACCCGATGTACGGCGGCATCATGGGGATCATGACCGGCACCGGTCTGGCATCGACCATCGCCAAGACGTTCGTGGTGCTGGCGACGCCGGTCACGCTGCCCGTGCTCAGCTATTTCAGCTCGCTGATCATTACGCTGCTGATTCCGAGCGCAGGCGGTCACTGGGCCGTGCAGGGGCCGTTCGTGCTGCCCGCGGCGCTGAGTCTGCATGCGTCGGTGCCGCGTACCGCCATGGGTGTGGCGATGGCCGAGAACGTGTCCAACATGTTGCAGCCGTTCTGGGCGGTGCCGGTGGTGGCGATTGCCGGCATCCGCATTCAACGCGTGATGGGATACACGGCGGTGACGTTCGTCGTGTCGTTGATTGTTTATGCGTTGTCGTTGTGGCTGGTGCCTTGAGCGGCACGGCCCGCTAAACCACCGCCTGATGACAGCAGACCCCGATCTTGTTGCCATCGGGATCGCGAAAGTACGCGCCGTAATAGTCGGGGTGATAGTGCGGCCGTAGCCCGGGCGCACCTTCACACGACCCGCCGGCCGCGAGCGCTGCGGCGTGGGCCGCGTCCACCGTGTTGCGATCGGGCGCGAGCAGCGCGGTCATCTGACCGTTGCCGCTTTGCGCCGGTTGCCCGTCGTACGGGTGGCCGATCAGAAATAGCGGTCGCGGCGCACTGGCCGCGACCCAACCCGCCCAGGGTTTGCCGGATTCGCAGAACTTCAGCTCGAGCCGCAGCGTTGCCATTACCGCCGAATAAAACCGGAAGGCTCGCTCGAAGTCGGTCACGCCGACGAAAACATGTGAAATCATGGCCATCTCTCTCCGAAAGCGAGCGGCGCGCTCGCGTCGTGATGATGGCATCGGCTACCGCTTGTGTTCAACCGGTTTTTTCGACGTCATGCGGGCGGCCGACCTTGCAGGATGCGCTTCGCGTCCGCAGCGGAGAGCGTGTAGGCGAAGTAGGTCTTGTAGAAGCGCTGCGTCATCACGACTTCATCGTCGCCGCGCACCACATCGGGATGCAACACATGCGCCGCCCAGCGCACTTCCAGCGCCACCTCGGGTCCGTAGCGATCCCATGGAAAAACGCCGGCGGGGTTGCGATACACACGATGCTCGCGCACGGCGTCCAGCGTGTCCCATAGCGCGTGTTGCGGCGACGCGTCCAGAGTGCCGGCGTTCGCCGCGAGAATCACGATGTCGGGTTGCCACGCGAGCACCTGCTCGATCGATACCGGTTTCAGATTGCCATTGAGCCTGTCGGCGGCATTGCGGCCACCGGCGGCGCGTATCCACTGGTCGACGATCGTATTCGCGCCATCCACCTTCAACGGCGAGAGCGATGCGATGTGCAGCACGCGGGGACGCTTCGCCGCCGGTAAATCGGCGAAACTCGCGGCGGTATCCGTAATGGTTTGGTGCAGAAACTGCCGGTAGGATTGCGCGCGCTGCCGGGCGAGCGGCGTGGCGAGCGTCGCTGCGGTGAGATCGATACAGCGCAGCATCGACGTGAAATCGTCGAAGCCCACCGGCACCACGTTCAACCCGCTGCGTGTCAGTGCCGCCGCGGACGGATCGGCGCTCGTCGTGAACACGACGTCGGTGTGCAGACGCAGCAGTTCCTCGGCGTTCATGGTCGCGCCGTCGATGCTCTGCGCGTGCGAAAGTCCGGGCGCAATGCGAAACATCCACGGCAACGCGGACGGACGCGCGACGGTGGCGACCACCTTGTCGGCTGCGCCGAGCATCCCCAGCACGGCGTTATGCGCGTACCACGCATCGGCGATGCGCTGCGGCGGGGACGCTTGCGGGGGGTGTGGCGATTGCGGCGTTTGCGCGTGTGCTGCCATCGGCACGCAGGCCAGCGCGAGCGTCGCACAGAGCCGCCCGAGCCGCAGCGGTAGCGATTGCCGCAAAGGCAAAGAAAACGTCCACGTCATCATCCACCCCTCACAGTTCGAACTGCACCGACGCCGAGATCGTGCGCGGCGCGCCGAGTTGTGCGGTCGAATTGCCCGCACCCGTGTAGCCGTTCAGTCCACCCGGCACGATGTTGGTCCAATAGTGGCGGTTGGTCAGGTTGTCGAGCGCGAAACGGAAGGTCACGGCGCGGTCGAAAATACTGGTCAGATAGCCGACACTGAGATCGAAGGTCGCATACGAGCCGACCGAATACGTGTCGCTGTCATCGGTCGGACGCGCGCCGATGTAATGGGCGTTGAAGTCGGTAAACAACCCCGGCACTTGCGGCACCTTGTACTCCGCCAGCACGTTGAGCGCGAACTCCGGCAAACCGACGATGCGCTTGCCTTCGGTCGCGACGCTGCCCGTATCGAACAGACGCGGATCGAGCCACGTGAAGCCGCCGAACAGCGAGAGATCGCGCGTCGCGTGACCGTCGACCATCAGTTCGATACCGCGATTGCGCTGCTCGCCCGCCGTTTGATAGGTGCCGTCCGCTTCGGTGTACGCATACGGCCGGGTGATGCGAAACGCGGCCACCGACGCGTTCACGTTCGCCAGGGCGATCTTGTAGCCGGCTTCCCACTGCTTGCTGCGATACGGCGCGAGAATATTGCCCGCGTTGGTCGAGCCGGCCGGCGCAACGTCGCCTTGTTGCAGGCTGTCTGCGTACGTGACGTAAAAGCTCTGGTTCGCGCGCGGTTTGAAAATCAGGCTGGCCGCGCCGGACAATCCCTGATCGGCCGACTCGCTCGATTGAACGCCCTTCACGCTGTAGTTGTGTGTCGCGAGCCAGCTTTGACTGCCGGCCAGCAACGCGGACCAGTGCGGTGAAAACGTCAGGTCGTCGCTCGCCATCAACGATTGCTGCGAGCTTTGCGCCGATTTATAACGCTGCGTGAAATCGGGCACGCCACTCAATGCATACGTTTCCGGATCGGCAAGGCTGCCCGTGCCGAGCGTCGTGGTTTTTCCGTTAACCGGATTGAAGTTGTCCCACATGAAGCCGCTGGTACCGAGGCTGATCTGGTGATCGACGGGGCCCGTCGTCACATGCCCGTTCAGGTACAGCAGGTTGCTGGTAATCGTGAAGCGGCTCGCGGTCGCCGTCGAAATGGTCGACGTATAGTGGCCGGCGTTGTTGGTGAGCGTATCGGTGGGCGTGGTCGACTCGCGGTCGGCAATCTGGCGCAGCACGCCCGCGCTCAGATGCCAGTTCGACGAAAAGTCATGGCGCAGGCGGATCGAACCGGTATCGGTCGTGTCGTCGTTGCCGCCCTGCGTCGAGCCATAGGCCGGGTTGGTCGGATCGAGCGCGGCGGGGTAGTGGACGCCGCTTGCCAGCGCGAAGGTCGGCGGGAGACCTTTGGCCACGTAGTGATAGTGGCTCACGTTGGTTTCCACCACCGTGTCCGGCGACAGATGAAAGTCGAGCGCGAGGCTGCCGAGCTGACGGCGAATCGTACTGTGATCGGTATAGCCGTTGCCGGTTTCATCGAGCAGCGTGAGGCGGTAGCCGATCGCCTTCGACGGACCCACGCGATCGGACAGGTCGACGCCGCGCAGCACGCGGCTCTGCGTGCTGTAGCCCAGCGTGAAGCGCAGCAGACGCTCGTCGGTCGGGCGCTTCTGGATGTAGTCGAACGTGCCGGCGGGATTCGCCGGTCCGTATAGCGCACCGGAGAGACCGTTGAGCACTTCGATGCGGTCGAACTGTTCGAGCGGATAGTCGGTGGTCGACACCACGTTCATCCCGTCGATCCGGCTGTTCTGCACCACACTGCCCTGAATGCCGCGACTCTGCGGACGCGCGCCGTCGCCTTGAACCGAAGGCAGGTAACGCAACGCATCGGCGATGCTCTTGAGTTGCTGGTCCGCAATCAGATGCTGCGGCACGACGTTCACCGAGTAGGGCGTATTCACGCGCGCGACCTGGCCCAATGGGCCCATGTCGGTCTGTTTCACTTGCAGCGTCTGGCTGGGCGACGTGCTGGCGGTGACGGCAACGGAAGGCAGGACAACCGGCTGTCTGGCGGCGAGCGGCGCGGCGGCCTTTGGAGTTGCGGCCGGTGTGCTCTGTGCGGTTGCTGCTGTCGGCGCTGTCGGCGCTGTCTGCGCGAACGCGATACCCGCGGGCGCCAGCAGCGCCGCTGTTAACGTTGCGTTGATCGAGCGTGCGCGCCGTTCATGAAGTCGATGTGTTTTCATGTGGATCGAATTGCAGTGTGGAGTTTTTGTTATTCGCCGCCGCCCGGCACGAAAAAGCGCGAGCGGCCGATGTCGAGTTGCTCGACCGGTACGTCGTAGAGGGCGCCGATGGCGGCAGCGGTGATGACTTCATGCGGCGGCCCGTTCGCGATCACGCGGCCCGCCGCCAACAGAACGGCGCGCATCGCGCATTGAATCGCTTCGTCGGGACGATGTGTGGTTTGCAGAATCGCGTAGCCTTCGCGGGCCAGTTCCGCGAGCAGGGACAGCATGCGCAACTGGTGGCCGAAGTCGAGGCCGGTCAAGGGTTCGTCCATGACCAGGATCGGCGCTTCCTGGGCAAGCGCACGCGCGAGCAGCACGCGTTGCCGTTCGCCGCCGGAGAGCGCCATGTAGTTGCGTGCCGCGAGCCCCGCGATATCGAGCCGCGTCAGCGCCGCTTGCACGACGCGGCGGTCGTCAGCCGACAGCGCGCGGCCGAGACCGGCATGCGGCACGCGCCCCAGCGCGACGATCTGTTCGACGGTGTACGGGAAGCTCGCGACATGACTTTGCGGAACGTAAGCGACGCGCCGCGCGATGGCGGGTCTGCGAAGCTTGCCGAGTGCGACACCGTCCAGCAGCACTTCACCGGATTGCGCGGGCAACAGGCCGAGCAGAATGCGCAGCAGCGTGCTTTTGCCTGCACCGTTCACGCCCAGCAGCGAGACGATCTCGCCCGCCTCGACGCACAGACTGACGCGATCGAGGATCAGCGCGTGCGCGCGTCGATACACGATCTCGCGGCAGGCCAGCGATGCGCGCATCACGAACCTCCCTGACGAAGCCGTCGCAGCACGAACGCGAAGGCGAGTGCGCCGAGCAGTTCCGTAACGATGCCAAGCGGTATCTCGCCCGCCGACACGCTGCGCGCGCAGGTGTCGGCGAGAATCAGCGCGCTCGCGCCGAGCCATGCGCTCATCGGCAGCACGCGCTGGTTCGACGCCCCGACGATCGCGCGTGCAATATGCGGCACCAGCAAACCGATCCAGCCGATCATGCCGGCAAGCGATACCGTCAGCGCCGAGATCAGGGTCGCCACCGCGATGACGCCGAGCCGGATCGCGCCAACCGGCACGCCGAGGCTGCGCGCTTCGTCGTCGCTGAGCGACAGCGTATCGAGCAGGCGGCCCGCCTTGCACAGCACGAAGGTGCCGAGCAGTAGCGGAATCGCCAGCCGGCCGAGATCGGTCCAGCCGGTTTGCGCGAGGCTGCCGAGCATCCAGTAGACGATGGCGGGCAATTGATCGAGCGGATCGGCGACGTATTTGACGAGCGACAGCAGCGACGAGAACATCGCATTCGTCACGAGGCCGCCGAGCACGAGTATGAGCACGCCACCGCCTTCACTAACCCCGGCACCGCCGCCGGCGAAGCGCGCGATGCTCAAACCGAGCGCAACCGAAGCCGTGCCTGCGCCGAATGCGAACACCTGCACCCACGCGCCATGTGCGCCGAGCACGATGCCGAGCGCCGCGCCGGAGGCCGATCCGCTCAGCACGCCGAGCAGTCCGGGTGAGACCAGCGGGTTGCGGAACACGCTTTGATAGGTCGCGCCCGCCACCGACAGCGCAGCGCCGATCAGCCCCGCAGCAATGAGACGCGGCAAGCGCGATTCGACGACGATCGCGTGAAACAGCGCGTAGCGTTCAGGTGCTTCACGCAGATGCAGCGCGGCGGCGAGCGTGCTCAGCACTTCGCGCGGGCTGAGCGCATAGCGTCCCGCGCACAGCGATAGCAGCACGCTGAGCGAGAGCAGTGTCAAAGCGGCAAACGATGCACGCGATTTGAATGTCGACGTGGCGAAACGCGGTGTAGTCCGCGAAGGGAAGATCGACATGGACAAGCAGAAGCCACGCGCGGACGACGCGGGCGGCTAGTGGAAAGCGTCGTATCTTATGGGATATAACGAAACCGGACCGCGAAGCGCGCAGGGCTTCAGCCCGCTTTTTGGCGGGCTAGAGCGCTGTATGCAAATGATTTTTTTGCCTCGTGGCAGTCAACGAAAGCGTTCGATCGCCTCATGCGACGTAGCGTCGCAGGCAGGGGTCGCGATGCACGGCAGCGCCAATTTTTAACGCTCGCCTTTGACGAACGGCCTCATCAATGCCTGCGGACCGATTGCGCGTCGTGCCATCGGAATCATCGCGACGATGGCGAGCAGATAAGGCGCCATCAGGAAGACCTGATACGGAATGCCCGGGAACAACGCCTGCAAACGCAACTGATACGCGTCGAACAACGCATACAGCAGTGCGCCGAGCAGGCCGAGCCCCGGCCGCCACGCGCCGAACACGACCAGCGCGAGCGCCATCCATCCGCGGCCCTGCACCATGTTGATCACGAAGCTGTTGAACGCCGCCGTCGTCAGAAACGCGCCGCCCAGCGCCATCAGTGCGCTGCCGGCGGCCAGTGCGCCATAACGCAGCCACGCCACACTCAAACCTTGCGCCTGCGCCGCCTGCGGATTCTCGCCGGCCAGGCGTAGCGCGAGTCCCAGTGGCGTCAGCCACAACAGATACGCGAGCACGGCGGTCAGCGCGAACGCGAGATAGGTCGGCGCGGTGGCCGACAGGAACGGTGCGCCGAGCACCGGCAGGATTAGCGGCGCGAACGGCTGGATGGTGGGCGGCGAGCCGTTCGAGGTCACGCTCACCGAATAGACGAACGAAGCGAGACCCGAGGCGAGCAGGGTGATGCCGAGTCCCGTCACGTGCTGCGACTGTGCGAGCGTGATCGAAAACACGCCGTGCAACAGCCCGAATACCGCACCACATAGCGCCGCGATCAGCCACGCGGTCCATAGACCGCAGCCCGCATGCGCGGCAAGCCAGGCCGCCAGCGCGCCGACCGTCATGATGCCTTCGATGCCGAGATTGACGATCCCGGCTCGCTCGCACAGGAGTTCGCCGAGCATGCCGAAGACGAGCGGCGTCGCAATGCGCAGAACCGCAGCCCAGATCGTGGCTGTAAGAAGGATGTCGAAGGAAGCGCTCATCGTCTGATCCGGTAGCCGAGTAGAAACGACGTGCCGAGCATCACGAACAGCGACAGGCCGACCATGACGTCCGCGATATAACCCGGCACGTTGAAAATGCGGCTCATCGCGTCGGCGCCCACGAACACCACGGCGACGACGAAGGCCGACGGCACCACCGCGAGCGGATTGAGTTGCGCGAGCATCGCCACGATCACACCGGTGTAGCCGAAGCCGGGCGACAGGTCGCCGGTGACGTAGCCGCGCAGGCCCATCACTTCGACCGCCCCGGCGAGCCCCGCGAGTCCGCCCGACCACAACGCGGTGACGAGCATCACACGGGTCGCCGACATACCGGCAAAGCGGGCCGCCTGAGGATTCGCGCCGACCACGCGGCGTTTGAAGCCGAGCACCGAGCGCGCTTCGACGAGACTCGCGATCAGCGCGAACGCCAGCGCAATCACGAAGCCCCAATGCAGCCGCGTTTGCGCCATCAGTTTGGGCAAGCTCGCCTGGTCGGCGACCGGCATGCTCTGCGGCCAGCCCATCGACAGCGGATCGCGCATCGGGCCTTGAATGAGCATCGAAACGATCAGTCCCATCACGAAGTTCAGCAGCAGCGTGGTCACCACTTCGTCGACATTCAGAAAGCGCTTGAGTAGCGTCGGGCCGAGCAGATAGAGACTGCCCGCGAGCGCGCCCGCCACCAGCAGCAAGGGGATCAGCACGATCGCAGGCGCGGCGATCCAGCCGCTGCCGAGCGCAGCGACCGCTAGTGCGCCCGCATAGAGCTGGCCTTCCGCGCCGATGTTCCAGAGGCGCGCGCGAAACGCGATCGCGCACGCGAGTCCTGTGAAAATCAGCGGTGTGGTGCGCGTCAAGACCTCGCTGATGGCGAGCCGCGACCCGAGCGCGCCGACCAGCAACGCGCGCCAGCTTGGCAGGATCGGCGCACCGGCCGCGGCGATCAGCAGCGACCCGAGCAGCAGCATCACGAGCAGCGCTAGAACGCTTGCGGCGGCAACGCGATAGGGCGAACCGGTTTCGCGGCGTTCAATGCGCATGGTCGGTGTCGCCGGGAGTGTGCGTTGGGCGCTCGCCCAACATCATCAGACCGATTCGCCCACTGTCGAAATCCGGTCCGTCGAGCGGCGCCGACACGTTGCCGTTCTGCATCACGACGATGCGGTCGGCCAGCGCGAAGGCTTCGTCGAGATCTTCGGTGACCAGCAGAATGCCCGCGCCGCGTTCGCGCGCGTCGAGTAGCCGCGCGTGGACTTCCGCGATCGCGCCTTCGTCCAGTCCGCGAGCCGGCTGGCAGGCGACGATCAGACTCGGTCCGGTCGTGAGGCCGCGGCCGATGATGAGCTTCTGCATATTGCCGCCGGACAGCAGACGGGTGCGTTGGTCGGGGCCCTGGCAACGGATGTCGTAGTCGGCAATCAGCTGCCGCGTATGCCGCCGCGCGGCCGCCTTGCGAATCCAGCCGTAGCGCGCGAAGCGGGGTTCGTGCAGGTCTTCGAGCACGGCGTTTTCCCACAGGCTCAGGTCGCCGGCGACGCCTTCTTCATGACGGTCCTCGGGAATGCGCGCAACGCCGAGCCGATGCATCGCGTCGGCATCGGCACGCACGACCGGGCGGGCATTGCGCGTCATGCTGCCTGCGCCGGTTTTGGGCCGCGTCAAACCGCTGACCAGTTCGATCAGCGCGCGCTGCCCGTTGCCCGCCACGCCGACTACTGCGACGATCTCGCGTTGCCGCACCGTGAGCGTCGCATCGCGCAAGCCGGGCGTGCCCGCCACCGTTACGTGGTCGAGATCGAGCACCGCTGCGCCCGCTTCGAGCGGCTGGCGCCGTGGCCGCGTCACCCGGCGACCGACCATCAGTTCGGCGAGCGTGGCGCGATCCAGTTCGACAGCCGCCCGCTCGGCGACCAGTGCGCCGCTACGTAAGACGGCCACCCGCTGCGCGACGCGCAGCACTTCATCGAGCTTGTGGCTGATCAGGATGACCGACAGACCGTGCTGGGCCATCCGCGTGAGCGTGTCGAACAGCGACAGCGACTCGGCCGGCGTCAGCACGGCGGTGGGCTCGTCGAGCACCAGCACGTCGGCCTCGCGATACAGCGACTTGAGAATCTCGACGCGCTGACGTTCGCCCACGGAGAGACGCGCGACGCGTGCGTCGGGATCGACGTCCAGACCGAATCGCGCGGAGAGCGCGCGCAAGCGCTCGCGTGCTTTGCGTCGCTGCGACGCGAGCCGCCAGACCGGTTCGGTGCCCGCCATCACGTTTTCCAGCACGGTGAGATTCGCCGCGAGCGTGAAATGCTGATGCACGAGACCGATCCCGGCGTTCAGCGACGCGCGCGGCGATCCCGGTGGCAGCACCCGGCCGTCGATCAGGATCCGGCCGGCGTCCGCGACATAGTGGCCGAACAGAATGTTGATCAGCGTGGTCTTGCCCGCGCCGTTCTCGCCGAGCAGGCCGAGTATCTCGCCGCGCTCGAGCGTCAACGAGATGTCGCGATTGGCGTAGAAATCGCCGAAGCGTTTGGTGATGCCTTCCAGTTGCAGCAGAGGCGTTGCAGCGGACTGCGTCATGGGATGAAGCCGGGCGCGACCAGCGGCCAGGGCGCCTGTTGTTCGAGCACATTGGCGAGCGACAGCAGCACGGGTTCGGCGCCCTGGCGCGCCATCAGTTGCACCGAGAGCGGCAGCGCGTCGTGCATCCGATGCGGCACCGCGATGGCCGGACAGCCCGCCGCGTTGGCGAGCGCCGAAAACGGCGCGTAACGCGTGAAGCGGGCGAAGTGCGCGTCGAGGTCGTCGCCGTCGGTGCGCAGCACGCCGATCTCTGGTAACGATTCGGCGAGCGTGGGCGTGAGCAGCACGTCGATCTGCGTGAAGAAGTCGGTCATCAGATCGGTCGCGCGCGCCACGCCGAGTTCCGCCTGTTGATGCGTCAGTGCGTCGAGCGTGACGCCTCGGCGGGCCGCGAGCCAGGTGATCGGTTCGAGTTCGTGCGCGGCGGGATGAAGTGCCAGCATTGCGGCGGCGCTGCGGCAAGCGTAGGTTTCGAAGGCGAAGGTGGCGTCGGCACTGGCAAGCCGTAGGCTTTCTATCTGCGTGGTGCTCACGCCGACCACGCGGTGTCCCGCCGCGCTCAGCAGACTGGCTGCCGAGGTGGCGGCCTGCTGCCAGGCGCCGTCGACGGGGACGCCTTGCACGGCGTCGAGCAGGATCGCAATCGTGAGCTTGCCGGCGCCCGTGTCGCCCGTGTCGCCCGTCTGACCGGTTATCGCCTGCCACACGGCGCGCGCATCGCGCACGCTGCGCGTCAGCACGAATTCGGCGGCGAGCGTGCCGAACACATTGCCGTAATCCGGCCCGCGCGGAATCGCGCCGCGGCCGGGTTTCAGTCCGAGTACGCCGCACGCGGCGGCGGGGATGCGAATGGAGCCGCCAGCGTCGGTGGCGTGAGCAATCGGCACGATGCCGGCCGCGAGCGCAGCGGCCGAGCCGCCCGACGAGCCGCCGGAACTGCGCGCCGTCGCCCATGGATTGCGTGATGGCGCGCCGCACGCGGGTTCGCTGGAAAGATTGAGGCCGAATTCGGGCACCGTGGTTTTCGCGAACGGCACGAAGCCCGCGCGTCGTAACGCGGCAATCAACGCGCCGTCTTGTGGAGCGGGTTGATTCAGACGCTGCAGTACGCGCGAGCCGGCGAAGGTCGGTGTGCCGCCGAGCGGCGCACCGAGATCCTTGGTGACGATCGGCACGCCCGCAAACGGTCCGCCGGCGTCGGGGTTGAGCCTGTCGGGCGGCGCGTCCGTGTCATGCGCGTGATGAACGTCATGCGCGTCATGACTCAGCGCGCCGAGCACGGGCTGCAACCGCTGGGCACGGCGCTGCGCTATCGCCAGCAACGTGGCGGCGTCGGTACGCCGCTCGGCGACCGCTTGCGCGAGCGCCGTCGCATCGGCGGCGACATAGTCCTGCTCGTCGAAACTCATCGATGCCTAGACGGGTTTGGCGTCGTTGACCGGCACCTTGAATGCGCCGGACCTGATCGCCGTGCGGCGCGCTTCCATTTGCTTGAGCGCGTCGGCGGGCACCAGCGAACTGTCGAACGTGATGTCGTTGCCGCCGTGCGCCATCATGCTGTACGGGCTGTAGTCCTGACCCACGGGCTTGCCTGCGGCGACATCGGCGAGCACCGCTTCGAGAATCGGATCGAAGTACCACTGCGCGTTGGAGAACACCGTGCCGGGGTAACGCGGCATGTAGTCCATCAGCGAGCCGATTGCCAGCTTGCCGCGCATCTTCGCGCCGTCCGCCGTGCCGATGCGTTCGCCGAACAGGATGTCGCAGCCGCTGTCGATCTGCGCGAGCGCGGCTTCCTTGGCCTTCGGCGGATCGAACCACGTATTGATGAAGCCCGCCTGGAACACGAGACCGGGCTTCGCTTCCGAGGCGCCCAGCCGGTACGCGTTGATCAGCCGGTTGACTTCGGGAATCGGATAACCGCCGACCGCGCCGAGCTTGCCGGTTTTCGTCATATGCCCCGCGAGGATGCCGGTGAGGTAGGCCGCCTCGTGGTTCCACGTGCCGAACACGCCGAAGTTGCCGCCTGCGGGACCGCCGCTCGAACCCATCAGGAAGCCGATCTTCGGATAGTCTTTCGCGACCGCGCGGCTATCGCGTTCGGTGCCGTAGGACTCGCCGACGATCAGTTGCACGCCCTGGTTCGCGTACTCGCGCAGCACACGCGGGTAGTCGGTGTTGGAGACCGACTCGGAGAACACATAGTCGATGCGACCGGCTTTGGCCGCCTGTTGCAGCGCTTCATGAAGGCGCGCATTCCACGCGTTCGCGATCGGGTCCGAATGAACGCCCGCGACCTTGATCTTCGGGGCGGCCGCGAACGCGGCGTGGCTCAACACCGGCAGCGTTGCGCCGGCGACCAACCCCGTCAGCAATCGACGTCGTGAAATGCGAACCTCGGCCATAACGCTCCTCCAGTAAATGTCGATTTCGACAGGCAAAGCGGCTGGATATGCAACATGCGTACCAAGCGGGCTGGCTGCATGGGATTGGCCGCGTAGCTTGAGCTGGAAGCGCGACGAAGTGTGATTGGGCGTGGTTGGTCCGCCCCAAAATTGACCGTTCGGACAGGTTGTGGGGCATGCATTCCTCGTGATGGAGCGCGGCGTTTATCTCATGGAGATGCGACTGGCTTCATGAAGTGGCGGCGTTGGCCCGCGCCAGCGCCGCTTCGATTTTCGCTGCCTCCGCCTGCATCGCGGCAGCGAGCTGCGGCTCTCTTTCGAGCACCCGCTCCGATAGCGCGGCCATGCTGAGCGACGCGAGCGCGTCGCCCGACGGCGCACGGATCGCGACCGCGATACCGCCCATTCTCGGCACCACGGCGTCGATGAGCACCGCATAGCCCTTCGCGCGGGTGACCTCGATCGCTTCCAGCAGAAACGGCTGGGTCAGCATCGGGTAGCGCGACAGACGCGGCCCGATTTGCGACAGCACCACGTCGCACTCCGCCTGCGGCAGCGTGGCCAGTACCGCGAGTCCGCTCGAGCCGACACCGAGCGTGCGGCGGCTGCCGATGTCCTGGTAATTCGCGCGAATCGGGTAGCTGCCCATTTGCAGATCGACGCACACCATTTCCAGCGAACTCAGCACCGACACGATGGTGGTGTCTTCGAATGCGCCGCTCAGTCGCATCAGACTGGGCCGCGCCAGTTCGCGCCAGTCGACCGGCTCGCTCACACCCTTGGCGATACGCGCGACCTCGGGGCCCAGCCGATAGCGTTTGGTGGACGTGTCGCGCACGACGAGCTGTTCGCGGATCAGCGTGTCGAGAACTCGCATGGCGGTGGCCTTGTCGAGGCCGCAATAGTCCGCGATATCCACCAGCCGGGTATTGCGTCCGTCGGTAAGTGCCTTCAGCACGCGGCAGGCTTTTTCGATTGCGCCCATCGATGCGGTTGCCGGTTGTTTGCTTGCCATGTTCGATTTCTATAAAAGTTTCATTGAATGAAACTAATAACTTAATTTGGCCGGATGGATATTAGTAAAAAC
Organism: Paraburkholderia sp. BCC1886; assembly: GCF_900996245.1. GTDB lineage: Bacteria > Pseudomonadota > Gammaproteobacteria > Burkholderiales > Burkholderiaceae > Paraburkholderia. The sequence continues at coordinate 128,330 of NZ_CAAJGK010000022.1, forward strand.
CCGCAATTAAAGCAAATTATGTTGCGCTTAAAGCCTGCTTTTTCCTAATATGATGCTTCCATCGCGAAAGACCTAAGGTTTCATTGAATGAAACTTTATCAGAGTCCTCTGCGAGTGAACAGCAAAAGGAAAGAGGCGCATGGCAATTTTCGAATCCCGGGTCGCGACGGCCAGTGAATCGTTCGAACAGAACCGCCAGTCGATGCTGGCGCTGCTCGCCCGGCTGCGCAGCATCGAGGCGGCCACTCGCGAAGTGTCGGACGCCGCCGGTCCGCGGTTTCGCAAACGCGGCCAGTTGCTGCCGTCCGAACGGCTCGCCATGCTGCTCGACCGGAATTCGCCGTTTCTCGAACTGTCGACGATCGCCGGTTACGGACTGGCTGCGCCGCGTGCGGACGGCAAGGTCATCGGCGGCGGCGGTCTGATCGCCGGTATCGGGTTTATTCAGGGCGCGCGCTGCATGGTGAGCGTGTCCGACTCGGGGATCGACGCGGGTGCGTTCCAGCCCAAGGGCCTCGAAAAGCTGCTGCGCATACAGGACATCGCGCTCGACAACAAGCTGCCCTTCGTGCAACTGGTGGAGAGCGCCGGCGCCAATCTGCTCGCCTATAAAGTCGAGAACTTCGTTCATGGCGGCCAGAAGTTTCGCAACCTTGCGCGGCTGTCGGCCGCGGGCCTGCCGGTTATCACCGTCACGCATGGCGCGTCGACGGCGGGCGGCGCGTATCAGACCGGCCTGTCGGATTACGTCGTGATGGTGCGTGGACGCTCGCGGGCGTTTCTCGCCGGGCCGGCGTTGCTGCTGGCGGCCACCGGCGAGATCGCCACCGACGAGGAACTGGGCGGCGCCGAGATGCACGCGTCTATCACCGGGCTCGGCGACTACCTGGCGGAAGACGATCGGGACGCGTTGCGGATCGCCCGCGAAATCGTCGGCTCGCTGGACTGGAACCGGCACACGGCGAGCGCGCCGCGCGGCGCGTTTCGCGAACCGCGCTACGACGCGGAAGAACTGCTCGGCATCATGCCCGACGATCACCGGCGCCCGGTCGATATGCGCGAGGTCATCGCGCGCGTGGTCGACGACTCGGACTTTCGCGAGTTCGGCGCGCTGTACGGGTCGGCCACCGTCTGCGGCCATGCGTCGATCCACGGCATGCCGGTGGGGATCATCACCAATAACGGGCCCATCGAGCCGTCGGGCGCCGCGAAGGCGACTCACTTCATTCAGGCCTGCTGCCAGTCGGCTACGCCGCTGCTGTATCTGAACAACACCACCGGTTTCATGGTCGGGCGCGCGTTCGAGGAAGGCGGCAGCATCAAACACGGCTCGAAGATGATCCAGGCGATCACCAACGCGAACGTGCCGCAAATCACGCTGTTCTGCGGCGCGTCGTTCGGCGCGGGCAATTACGCGATGTGCGGGCGCGGGTTCCAGCCGCGCTTCTGTTTCGCGTGGCCGAATGCGAAGACCGCGGTGATGGGCGCGGAGCAGGCCGCGCAGACCATGGTCAACGTGAGCCGCGCGGCGATGATCCGCAAAACGGGGGAGGCCGACGAAGTCAAACTCGCGGCGCTCTCCGCGAAGGTGATCGCGAATTTCGAAAGCCAGATGGATGTATTCACGACCAGCGCGCATGTGCTGGACGACGGGATCATCGACCCGCGCGAGACGCGCCGCGTGCTCGCCAGCGTGCTGGAAATCTGCCGCGACGCGGCGAGCCGGGCGGTGTCGCCCATGCAGTTCGGCGTGGCGCGACCTTGAGCGCGAGGCTGCGCCACCCGGCCATTCATTCAAACGGCGAGCCGCGAGTCTTGCCGAGCCGTTTTCGATCAAAGGGAATCGTTCGATGCGCAGTATCAACAAGCTTCTGATCGCCAATCGCGGCGAGATCGCCATGCGCATCATGCGCACGGCTCGCGCGATGGGCATCCGCACCGTGGCGATCTATTCGAGCGCCGACGCCCAGTCGCTGCACGTAACGAACGCCGACGAAGCGGTCTGCGTGGGCGAGGCGCCGCCTGCCGATTCGTATCTGAACATCGCGGCGATCGTCGCGGCCGCGTTGAAAAGCGGTGCGGACGCCGTGCATCCGGGCTATGGCTTCCTGTCGGAGAACGCCGCCTTTGCGGAAGCCTGCGTGGCAGCCGGCCTGATCTTCGTCGGGCCGCCGGCTCACGCGATCCGCTCGATGGGCGACAAGGCGCAAGCCAAGGCGTTGATGCGCGAAGCCGGTTTGCCGTGCATTCCCGGCTATGACGGCGACGCGCAGGACGACCGCACGCTCGCGCACGAAGCGCAAAAGCTGGGCTTCCCGGTCATCGTCAAGGCGACTGCGGGCGGCGGCGGGCGCGGCATGCGGATCGTGCAGACGGCGGCGGACTTCGAGCGCGCGCTGGACTCGGCGCGCTCCGAAGCCCGCAACGCGTTCGGCAGCGACCGGATGATCGTCGAGCGCGTCGTCACGCAACCGCGTCATATCGAAATCCAGGTGCTGATCGATCAGTTCGGCCACGGCGTGCATGTCGGCGAACGGGACTGTTCGGTGCAGCGGCGTCATCAGAAGGTGATCGAAGAAGCGCCGGCCGCGCATCTGGCCGTCGCCACCCGGGAACGGATGGGCGCCGCGGCGGTGGCGGCGGCGATCAGGCTCGGCTACGAGGGCGTCGGCACCTTCGAGTTTCTGCTCGATGCGCGCGGCGAGTTCTATTTCATGGAGATGAACACGCGGCTGCAGGTCGAACATCCGGTAACCGAAGCGATCGCGGACATCGATCTGGTCGAGTGGCAATTTCGCGTGGCGATGGGCGAGCCGCTCCGTCTGACGCAAGCGGAGATCCGCCTCGCCGGGCATTCGATCGAAGTGCGCCTGTGCGCGGAAGACGAGGCCAACGGCTTCATGCCGCAAAGCGGCACCATCGACCGCTGGCAGGTGCCCGACACGGTGCGCGTCGAGCACGCGGTCGAGTCGGGCAGCATCGTGTCGCCGTATTACGACTCGATGTTCGCCAAGCTGATCGCTACCGGCAGGACCCGCGAGGACGCGCGACGCAAACTGGTCAGCGCATTGCGCGACACGGTGGTGTTCGGCCTGAAGACCAACCGGCAGACGCTGATCCGCTGTCTCGAGCATCCGGCCTTCGTGGCGGGCGGCGTCGATACGGGCTTTCTGCAAGCGTATCCCGAAGTGCTGGCCGCGCAGCGTGCGGACGCCGATCCGCTTGCGCTGGCATTGGCCGGCGCGCTGCTGGTGCAGGGTGGCGACCGTGGCCCCAGTGGCGCCGGTGTCCAGCTACGTGGCGCGCGCGCGTCGACCGTGCATCTCAAGGACGACGCCGCTCACGCGCACACGTTACAGGTGGCGCCGACCGCCGCCGCGGGGTGGCTGGTGACGCTCGGTGAGCAGCACATCGTTTTTTCGCACATGCGGGTCGACGCGGGGCAGGTGCGTTTCACGCTGGAGGGGGTGGATCGCCGGGCGTTCTGGCATCTCGCCGGTTCCCGCATCCACGTGCAACTCGACGGCCGCGCGTCGTCGTTCGCCGACACGACCTACGCGCCTTCGTCGCAGGCGGACGAGGGCGTCGCCGACGGTCGCGTGCGCGCCATGTCGAACGGGCGCGTCGCGGCGCTGCTGGTCGCCGTGGGCGATGCGGTCCAGCAAGGCGACGATCTGCTCACCGTAGAGGCGATGAAGATGGAACACACGCACAGCGCCCCCGCAGCCGGCCGTGTCACGCAGATTCTCGTGGCCGCCGGGCAATCGGTTGCGACCGGCAAGGTGCTGATCGAACTCGAACTCGAGGTGCCGGCATGAGCGCCGACGCCTTCCTCAACCCGGGCAGTGGCAAGGAAACTCCGATGCAATCCGGCACACGTGGTGCATTGAGCGGTATCAAGGTGGTCGATCTGTCGCGCGTGCTGGCGGGTCCGGCTTGCGCGCAAACGCTGGCCGATCACGGCGCCGATGTCGTCAAGGTCGAGTCCCCGGCGGGCGACGACACGCGTCTGTGGGGGCCGCCGTTCCGCGACGGCGGCGCGTCCTATTACATGGGCGTGAACCGCAACAAGCGCGGCATCGCGCTCGACCTCACGCGCGACGATGCGCGCGAGATCGTGCTCGATCTGCTGGAGGACGCCGACATCCTGATCGAGAACTTCAAGATCGGCACGATGGAGCGCTGGGGGCTCGGCTTTACCGAAGTCCTGCAAAAACGCTTTCCGCGCCTGATCTATTGCCGGATCAGCGGCTTCGGCGCAGACGGTCCGATGGGCGCGATGCCGGGCTACGACGCGGTCGTGCAGGCAATGTCGGGTCTCATGAGCATCAACGGCAATCCGGCCAGTGGGCCGACCCGCATCGGCGTGCCGATCATCGATCTGGCGACGGGGCAGGTCAGCGTGATCGGCGTGCTGCTTGCGCTGTTCGAGCGCGAGCGTTCGGGGCATGGACAGTTTCTCGATATCGCGCTGTACGACGTTGCGTTGACGCTGCTGCATCCGCCGGCCGCCAACTGGTTCATGTCGGGCAAACCGCAACCGCTGCTCGGCAACGGGCATCCGAACATCGTGCCGTACGACAAGTTTTCGACGGCGTCGACCGATGTCTTCATCGGCGTCGGCAACGACCGGCAGTTCCGCTCGTTCGTGCAGGCGATCGGCCGGCCCGAGCTCGCCGCCGATGCCCGCTACAGCACGAACCCGGCGCGCATCCAGCATCGGGCCGAATTGCGCGAACTGCTCGACGCCGAACTCAGGCAGATCGACGGCGAAGCGCTGTGCGCGTCGCTGACCGCCGCGGGCGTGCCCGCGGGACCGGTTCGCGACGTCGGCCGTGCGTTGTCCGATCCGCATACGCTGCACCGGAACATGCGGGTGTCGCTGGACGGCTACGAAGGCGTCGGCGTGCCGGCCAAGCTCTCGCGTACGCCCGGTGGCGTGCGGCTGCGCCCGCCGCGTTTCGCGGAACATTCCGCCGAGGTGCTGCGCGAGCTGAACTATTCCGACGCGCGGATCGACGCGCTGGTGGAAAGCGGTGCGCTGCAGTTGTCCGCGCCGCAGGAAGAGACGCAGGAGGACCGGTTGTGAGTGCCTATGACGGTGAGGGAGCGCCCTACGCGGGCTTGCGCGTCCTCGACCTGAGTCAGGGTATCGCCGGTCCGTACTGCGGCTCGCTGCTCGCGCGCCAGGGCGCGAACGTCGTCAAGGTCGAACCGCCGGCCGGCGACTGGGCGCGGCTGATGGGCGGCGGCAAGGACGGACTGACGGCGCTGAGCATCGGCGCCAATGTCGGCAAGCGCGCGATCTGCATCGACGCGACCCTGGTTGAAGGGCGCGCGCTGTTGCTGCAATGCGTCGAGCGGGCCGACGTCGTGATCGAAAGTTTCCGGCCGGGCGTGATGGACAAGCTGGGGTTGTCACAGGAGGCGCTCCACGCCTGCAATCCGGGCCTCGTCGTGGTGTCGATTACCGGGTTCGGGCCCGACGGTCCCTATCGGGCCCGTGCGGGTTCCGACTCGGTCATCCAGGCCTTGAGCGGAATGATGGTGATGAACCGCGACGGCGCCGGTACGCCGCGCCGCATCGGCATGCTCGCCGTGGATGCCGCTTGCGGCGTGTACGCCGCGCAGAGCGTCGGCGCGGCGCTGTTTGCGCAGGCGAAGAGCGGGCTCGGCCGGCGCCTCGATATCTCGCTGCTGGCAGTGGCGGCCTCGTTGCAGACCATCCCGATCCTCGACCATTTCATGTTCGCGGGCGAGAAGCGCGTGCCGGTCACGGTGCCGTCCGGCACCTTCCAGACCGCCGATGGGTTCATCAACGTCACGGCCTTGCGCAACGAGATGTTCTTTGGCTTGTGCCGTGCGCTCGGTCAGGACGAATGGGTGAGCCACCCGGACTGGGCCACCAACGAGCAGCGTCTGCAACATGCGGCCGATATCAATGCGCGAATCGCCGACGTATTGGTCGGCGCGACGACCGCTTCGTGGGTCGAGCGCCTGCAGGCGCAGGACGTGTTGTGTGCGGCGGTCAACGATTACGACGCGTTCGTCGACGATCCGCAAGTTCGGCATGCACAGGTGTTTGGGCGGCTGATGCTCGATGGCGTCGCGGGTGTCGCTGCCGGCTTGCCGCTGCCGGCGGTCCCAGGCTTGCCGCCCGGTGCCCACGAGCGCGAGCGCACGACGGTTCCGCGGCTGGGCCGCGACACCCGCGCCGTGCTCGCGGAAATGGGGCTGCCGGAAACGGAGATCGCGCGCCTGATCGAACAGCGGGTGGTGTTCACGAGCGCCTCCGCCACCTGAGTCCTTAACTGCTTTCGATGGAACGACGATGGAAGAGCTTCTGGTAGAGAATCACGCCGCGGTGCGCGTCCTGACGATGAACCGCCCGGCGAAACACAATGCGCTGAATACCGGTTTGACGGCCGCGCTGGTCGATGCGTTGAGCGCGGCGGCCGCGGACGACAGCGTTCACGCGATCGTGCTGGCCGGCACGGGCAAGTCGTTCTGCGCCGGAGCGGACACGAGCGAGTTCGCGACGCTGTCGGGTAGCGGCAATGGCAACGGCGACCACAATGAAAACGCTAATGGCGAAGAGAGAGCCGCCGCCCACGGCGCGGACGCCGCGAACCGCCGCGCCGACCTGACCGCCTCCTTGCACGCCGCATTCCCGCGCACCGCCAAACCCATCGTGTCCGCGGTGCAGGGCAATGCGCTGGGCGGCGGCGCGGGACTCGCGCTGGCCTGCGATCTGATGGTCGTTGCCGACGACCTGCGGCTTGGCTACCCCGAGTTGAAGCACGGTATCGTCGCGGCCATCGTGATGGCGAATCTGGTCCGTCAGGTGGGTCAGAAGACCGCGTTCGGGCTGGTCTCGACGGGCCGGCTTCTCGACGGTCGAACCGCCGTGGATCTCGGCCTGGCTCACGAATGCGTCCCGCCCGATAAATTGCGCGAGCGCGCGGTCGGCCTCGCCGAGCAACTGGCCGGCTGGTCGCCGCAAGCGATGCAGGCCACCAAGCGGCTGTTCTATCGCGTCGCGAATCTGCCGTTCGACGAAGCGCTGGCGGTCGGCCGCGATGCCAACGTGATGATGCGCGGCTACGGTAAAAAGGCGGCCCAATGAACGATCACGCCAGTCTGTCCGCGGTCCGTGAGACTGCGAGCCCAAGCCGCGACGTGGTGATCTGCGAATGTTTCGCCCGCGATGGCTTGCAGCACGAAACGCAGGTGCTGGAGGCGGGCGTGAAAGCCGGGCTGATCCAGCAGATCGCGGCGGCCGGTTTCGAGCGGATCGAAGCGACCTCGTATTCGAATCCCAAGGTCGTGCCGCAGTTCGCCGATGCCAGCGACGTGCTGCGCACGCTGCCGCGCGAAGCCGGCGTCTTCTACAAAGCGACCTGTGCGAACGTGCGCGCCGTCGAGCGGGCCGTCGCGGATCGCGAGGCCGGTTTTGGCGCGAACGAAATCAGCTTTCTGGTCTCCGCATCGGAATCGCATTCGCTGAAAAACCTGAAACGCAGTCGCGCGGATCAGTGGGACAACGTCGCCAGCATGCGCGCGCAGGCCGGTGACGGTTTCCGGATCGTCGGCACGATCTCGGTGGCGTTCGGCTGCCCGTTCGAAGGCTATGTCGATCCCGCGCAAGTCCTTCGCGACGTCGAGCGGTTCCTGTCGCTCGGCATCCGCCTGGTCGCGCTGGGCGACACGACCGGCATGGCGACGCCGGCCAGCGTCGCGGCGCTGGCCGGACAGATTGCGCGAGCGTGTCCGGAAGTGGAACTCGTCGCGCATTTTCACGACTCGCGCGGCACCGGCCTCGTGAATTGCGTGGCGGCCTACGACGCCGGCGTCCGCTATTTCGACTCGGCGCTCGGCGGCGTGGGCGGACATCCGGCCGGGCTCACCTATGGCGGTGGTTACACCGGCAATGTCTGCACGGAAGACCTCGTGAACCTGTTCGAGTCGATGGGCATTGCAACCGGTATCGATCTGAAGGCACTGCTCGCGCTTGCCAACACCTGCGAGACCACACTCGGGCGCAAGTTACTGGGACATGTCACCCACACCGGCCTGAACCCGTTGATCGGGCTTGCTACCGCAGTCAAATAAAAAAACCGACCCCCGGCGTTCGCGGATCGGCCGGGCGGATTCAATCTGGAGGAGATCATGGAAATTGCACCGACCGTTGTTCCGGAAGACGAACCCGCTGTGGCAAGCGTCTATACGAAAGTTTCGTGGCGGCTCATTCCCGTGCTGCTGCTGTGCTATTTCGCGGCCTACGTGGACCGCATCAACATCGGTTTCGCGCAGGCGTCGATGAGCAGCGACCTGAAGTTTTCGACCGCGATTTTCGGACTGGGCGGCGGCATTTTCTTTATCGGCTATCTGCTGTTCGAAGTGCCGAGCAACCTGCTGATGGAAAAGATCGGCGCGCGTAAAACGCTGTCGCGAATCCTTATTCTGTGGGGAGCGATCTCGAGCGCGATGATGTTCGTGCGCACGCCGGAATCGTTCTATATATTGCGCTTCCTGCTCGGCGTGGCGGAGGCCGGTTTCTTTCCCGGCGTGATTCTTTATCTGACGTACTGGTATCCGGCACAACGGCGCGCGAAGATCGTCGCGCTGTTCATGACGCCGGTGGCGTTTTCCGGTTTGCTCGGCGGCCCGCTGTCCGGCTGGATCTTGCAGAACTTCGACGGGGTGAACGGCTGGGCCGCCTGGCAATGGATGTTTCTGATCGAAGGATTGCCGTCGATCCTGCTCGGCCTTGCCGTCATGCTGATTCTCGACGATCGTCCGTCCGACGCGCGCTGGCTCGATAACCGTGAACGGCAGATTCTGGAGCGGGCGCTGGTCGACGACCATTCCGCAGGCCGGCATGGCGACTGGCACAGTCTGCTAGTGCTGCTGAAAAACGCCCGCATCTATGTGCTGACGCTGATCTACTTCGCGCTGGTGGCCGGCGTGATCACGATTTCGTTCTGGATTCCGGCCATCATCAAATCGGTGTTCGTCGGCGGTACGCATGTGCAGATTGGCTGGCTCACCGCGATTCCCTATGCGTGCGGCGGCATCGGCATGGTGTTGATGGGACGCCATTCCGATCAGACCGCGGAGCGTCGCTGGCATTGCATCGCGTCGTTGCTGGCGGGCGCGATCGGCATTGCCGCGTTGGGCGCGGCCTCGCATAGTCTGCCGATCGCGCTGGTCGCGATGTCGCTGGCGGCAATCGGCATCTTCTCCGGCTTCGCCACGTTCTGGGCGGCCGCCACGCAGTATCTGTCGGCGACGACGATTGCCGCCGGGCTTGCGCTGGTGAGTTCGCTCGGGCAACTGGGCGGCTTCGTCAGCCCGATCCTGATCGGCTCGTTGAAGGCTTCGACCGGGAGTTTCGCGGCGGGGCTGTATGGAATCGGCGCGATTCTGCTGATCGGCGCGGTGGGGATGTTCTGTTTGCCGACGCCGAGGGTCGAGAGGGGGGGCGTGCGGGTGTCGTGAGAGGGGGGCGAGCTCCCACCCTCAGCGCCCACCCGCCGCCGCCTCGATCCGCGCCACCACCCCCGCCGTATCCGTCACCTCCGCGAACTCATAAGCCATCGCGGTCAGCGACACGCGCTGCACGTCTTCCGCCGTGACCGCTCCGAAGCCCATGTCGGGGTAAGGCATGGCCGCGTTGGCATCGGCCAGCACGACGACCTTGTACTCGCGATGCGCGGCATCGCGTACGGTCGTCTCGCAGCACACGTTCGTCACCGTCCCGCACACGATGATCGTATCGACGTCCCGCGCACGCAGGATCGTGTCGAGATCGGTGTTATGAAACCCGCTGTAAAACAGCTTGTCGACGACGATATCGTCGAGCTGCGGCGATAGCGCATCGATAATCTCGATGCCTGGCGTGCCGCGCGCGAGAATCGTATCGACGTTCGGATAGAGATCGCGCATCCGGCCCGTATCGCTGCCGTCGCCACGCACGACGTGACGCAGATAAATCACCGGCATCTGCGCCGCGCGACAACGCTGCGCGAGCCCGCTGATCGTGTCGACGATATCGACGGTGGAGGGCACGTAAAGCGCGCCGTCCGGATCGCAGAAAACCCGCTGCATATCGACGATGATCAGTGCCGTGCGGCGCGGATCGAGCTTCCAGCAAACTTTGCTAAACGGTGCAGTCATGTTCGGAGAAAAAGGTCAGGTGAAGGGCCGCCCTTGAAGCGGCCCGGTTACATCCGTTAAAACTTCGCGCGCAGACCCACACCGTAGGTGTTGCCGCTCGACATGTTGCTGATGTGGTCGTACATGTAGGCCGCGTACACGTCGGTACGCTTCGACAGCGGGTAGTCATAACCGAGTGCCGCGGTCTGACGCGTCTGGTCGTAACCGCCGCCGTCACGCGAGTACGCATACGACGCCATCACCGTACCCGGGCCGACCGGGATCGACGCGCCGCCTTGCGCCGTGTTCACATGCCAGCTCGAAATGGTCTGCTGGTCGTACGTGTACATGTACTGGCCGAAGAACTTCACGTACTTCAGGTCGTACGACACGCCGGCTTGCGCGACGCTCTGGCTCTTCAAACCCGGAACGCCCGATGCGGCGAGGCTGCCCAAGTCGCTCGGCGAGTTGTTGAAGTTCACGTACTGGTAGACGGCGGTCGCCGCGAACGGGCCGTGGAAGTACAACACCTGGCCGCTCCACTTCTTCGCGCCGTTCTGCGTCGTATTGCCGAGCGCGTACATCGCGGTCGCCGTCAGGCCGTTGAAGTTCGGCGACGCGTATTCCACCGCGTTGCTCCAGCCGGAGTCGCCGGTCACGCCCTGGTCGGTCGAGTAGGTCGGGAAGGTGCCGAGGCCGAGGTAGGTGTGCCACACCATCGGCGAAAATTCGTAGGAGTCGATGAACGGGTTGAACAGGATGGTCGACACGAACAGCGGCGTGGTCAGACGGCCGGCGGTCACGGTGCCGTACGGCGATTCGACGCCGACGTACGCGTTACGCGAGAACATCGTGTCGCCGGTGAAGCGGCCGTACTGGCCGTTCTGTGCGAGGAAGAAGCCTTCCAGCGCGAAGATCGCCTTGTAGCCGTTGCCCAGATCTTCGGAACCCTTCAAGCCCCAGTACGACGTCGACATGCCGCCGCCGGACACCTGCACGGAGGTTTTGCTGCCGGGGAATTTCTGCGCGCCGACCCATTCGTCGACCTGACCATAGAGTTGCACGCTCGATTGCGCCTGGGCGGACGACGCGCCGGCCAGCAAACCGGCCAGCGTCAGCGCGCTGTAGGCAAGACCCGAACCACCAGACTTGATGCCGAATTTTTTCACGAATTTTCCCCAGTTGCGGCCAATTGGGCCGGTTCAAAAAGCAGACAGATGTTGTTGTGATGGACCGTTACGCCGTCGTCGCTTCAGCGCCGTTCTTCGCGCAGATAAGGCTCGCCGAGCGCGCCGGGCGCGTCCTGGTCGCCGCGCTTCATCCACGCTACCCAGACCATCACGCCGAGCGTGATCACGTACGGCGTCATCAGCACGAAGTACTGCGGCAAGGCGACGCCGGCGGCATTGAGTTGGGGAATCAGCGCTTCGATGCTGCCGAACAGCAACGCGCCCGCAAGCGCTCGCCATGGCGACCAGCGCGCGAAGATGACGAGCCCGACCGCAATCCAGCCGCGCCCGCCGGTCACGCCGGCAATCCACAGTTTGGTGCTGATGACAGACAAATACGCGCCCGCCAGTCCGACCAGCGCCGAGCCGACCAGAATCGCCAGAAAGCGGTAGCGCAGAACGGCGACACCGGCGGCATCGGCGGCCTGCGGATTCTCGCCGACCGCGCGCAGGCGCAACCCCGGCGTGGTCCGCTGAAAATACCAGGCGACCGCGGCGAACAGGAACGGCGTCAGATACACGACGAGATTCTGATGGAACAGCCCACCCACCAGCGGCAATTGCGCAAGCGGTCCCAATGGCAGCGAAGGCAAACCCTGCACTGGATGATTGGTCCAGTCGAGCAGCGTGCCGAGCAGGCTCGTGCCGCCTTCGCAAAGAAACACCAGCGCGAGCCCCGCGATGATCTGGTTGATACGCAGCCACACGGTGAGCACGGCGAACAGCACGGAGACGGCGGACGCCGCGGCCATCGCGCAGACCAGCGCGAGGCCGGGCGAGTGCAGTTGCAATTGGGCGCCGATGCCGGCCAGCGCGCCGACCAGCATCAGCCCTTCGGCCCCGAGCGAGAGCACGCCCGCGCGTTCGGGAATGATCAGTCCGAGTGCGGCGAGCGCGAACGGTGTGGCGAAGTCGGGCAGATTGCCGAGCCAGGAAGCGATCAGTGCCATGTCATTGCCTTTCGCTGACGACCGGACAGAACCGGTGACGCACGAAGAAATCCGAAGCGGCCACGCTGATGACGAGAATCGCCTGGATCAGCTGGACCATCGAAAATGGAATCTGGTAGAAGACCTGCAGGCTGCGTCCGGAGACGAACAGCACCGCAACGAGAATGGCCACGGCGCTCGCGCCGAGCGGATTGTTGCGCGCCAGAAAAGCGATCAGCACGCCGGAGAAGCCGTAACCCGTATAAAACGACTGCGTGAGCCGGCCTTCCTGACCGACCGCGATCAGGAAGCCCGACATGCCCGCCACCGCGCCCGACAGCAGCACGGTGCCGGTCAGCAGATGACGCACCGGCACGCCGAGCGCACCGGCGACGCTTTCGCTCGCATGCAGAAAGCGCAGGTACAGACCGGCGCGGCTGCGTTCGGTGAACCACCAGGCCGCGAGCGTGACGACGGCCGCGAACAGGATCGCGCTGCTGATCTGCCCGGGCAGATGCGGCAGCAGCGCGAAATCCGGAAACTGCGGCGAATGCGGAAACGAATCCTTAGGGTCTTGCCACGGTCCATAGACGAGTTGCAGCAGAAAATTCGCGGCGACGTAGTTGAGCATGAGGCTCGAAATGATCTCGTTGATGCCGAGCTTCACTTTCAGCACGAGCGGCAGCACGACCCACAGCAATCCGCAGATCAGCGAGGCGAGCAGCATCAACCAGAGACGCGTCGCGTGCGGGCCGACGTCGTAGAACGAGATGCCGGTCGCGCCGATCGCGCCGAAGATCATCTGACCTTCGAGGCCGAGATTCCAGAAGCGCGCGCGAAACGCGATGGCTGCGGCAATCCCGACCAGCACCAGCGGCGCGGCCTGGAACAGCACGGCGCGCAGGCTCTCGCGGTCGAACAGCGTCTGTACAAGGAACTCGTCGAGCAGATCGCCGGCCGAAACGCCGGCCGCCATCAGGATCGCGCCGCTCAGCGCGAGACCGGCAGCCAGCGCCAGCGCGAAGATCGCGGCACGACGCGCGCGGCTTACTTCCTGGCGCAGTTCGAGCGTGTAACGGCGCGACAGGAGAGGTTGACGTGGCATGCGCGAGGACGATGCGATGAGCGGTTCTTTACGCGTGTCGGGTTGTGTCGGCGTCATGCTTGCAACAGTTCGGGGTGAGCAGGGCCGTCGGGCGGCGATCCGTTGGGCGGCGATCCATTGGCAGACTTAGTGGCGACCATCGCCTGACCGACGGCGAGCCGGTCGGCCGGCGCGGCGAATTCGGCGACGATGCGCCCACGCACGATCACGCCGACACGATCGGCCAGCGCCAGCACTTCATCGAGGTCTTCGCTGATGAGCAGCACGGCCGCGCCTTGGTCGCGCGCCATCCGCAAGCGTTCGTGCACCTGCGCGCCGGCGCGCGCATCGAGTCCGCGGCTCGGGCTATGCGCCAGCACGAAACGCAGCGTGCGGCTGAACTCGCGCGCGATCACGAGTTTCTGCGCATTGCCGCCGGACAGGCCAGCGGTTTTCTGGTTCGGCGAACGCACGCCGCGCACGTCGAAGGCCGCGACTGCGGCGAGCGCATCGGCCTCGAGTCGCGCGCGGTCGAGGCGCAGGAAACTGCCGTAGCGGCCGCTATGCACCTGGCCGACGCCGAAGTTCTCGGCCACCGACAGATCGCCGGCCAGCGCCAGCCGGTAGCGGTCCGCCGGAATCGACGCGATGCCGAGTTCGCGGCGCGCTTCGGTATCGAGCGCGCGCAGGTCGCCGGCTTCGGCGAACTCCAGCACGCCGGTTTGCACGGGCACGAGTCCCATGATGGCGCCCGCGAGTTCGCTCTGACCGTTGCCGCCAATGCCCGCGACGCCGTAGATCTCGCCCGCCCGCACCTGCAGATCGATACCCGCGAGCGCGGGCGGACCGTTCGCCGCCGAGGTCCGCACGTCGCGCAAGGTCAGCCGCGTGGGCCCGGGTTCGGCGCGCGGTCGGGCCGGCACCGTGGCGGCTTCGCCCACTGTCAGGCGCACCAGTTCGGCCTCGTCCACGTCGCGCGGATCGAGCGTGGTCACGGTGCGGCCCGCGCGCATCACGGTGACGCGATCCGCGTAACGGCGCACGTCGGCAATCTTGTGCGTGACGAGCACTACCGCCGCGCCTTGGCGCGCGAGTGTGCGCACCGTCTCGAGCAGACGCGCGGCTTCGGTGTCGGTCAGCACGGCGGTCGGTTCGTCGAGAATCAGAATGCGTGCGCCCGCAAGCATCACTTTCAGAATTTCGACGCGTTGCTGCTCGGCCACCGAGAGTTGCGAGATCCGCCGCCCGGTGTCGATGTCGAAGCCGAGTGCCTGCGCCTGCCGGTGGATCATCTCGCGCAGCGCGATCAGCTTGCGGCCATGCGAGAGCGTGCGCTCGAAGGTCTCTTCGGGCAGCCCCAGCATGATGTTTTCGAGCACCGTGAACGGCGCCACCAGCTTGAAATGCTGGTGCACCATGCCGATGTGCTCACGCGCCGCATCACGTGGGCCGCCGAAACGCACGGGATTGTCGTCGACCAGCAGCACGCCGGCCTCGGGCGTGTAGAGGCCGGCCGCGATGTTCATCAGCGAGGATTTGCCCGCGCCGTTCTCGCCGAGCAACGCATGCACCTCGCCCCAGCGCACGGTGAAGTGCGCGTCGTCGAGCGCGACGAAGCCGTCGAAACTCTTGCGGATGCCGCTGAGCGACAGCGCATCGGACGGGCGGGGCGCGGGGCTCGCGCCTTCAGGCAGATCGCTCATTGGCGTGCGCTCATTTCTGTGCGGTCACGCCTTTGACGAACCAGTCCATCTTCCACAGGTCGCCGTCGCTCAACACGCTGCCGGCCGGCACGCGCAGTTTGCCGTCGCGGTCCGACAGCGGGCCCGCATAAATCTGCTTGCCATGGATGATCGCGTCGCGCTCGGCCATGATGATTTTCTGTTTGTCCGCCGGAACCGCTGCGCCGAAGCCGGCGATATCGGTGCCGCCGTCTTTCATCTCGATCAGCGCGCCGGTCGGCGAGGGCTTCCAGTTACCCGCTTCGATCTTGCGCACTTCGGGAATCAGGAATTTGTCCCACACCCACACCGACGAGCACACCGTCGCCTTCGGCGCGAACTGGCGCAGATCGCGGTGGTGTCCCGTGCCGTACACGCCGCGTTCCTGCGCGACGATTTGCGGCGTCGGTGTATCGACGTGCTGGCCGATCACGTCGGCGCCGTGATCGATCAAAGCCATTGCAGCGGCGCGCTCCTTCACCGGATCGTTCCACGCACCCGTGTAGATGACGGTGAGCGTCGCATTCGGATTGATCTTCTGCGCGCCGAGTTCGTAGGCGTTGATGGTCCAGTTGACCACGCCGAACGGATTCGCCGCGACGAAGCCGAGCTTGCCCGTCTTCGAGGCCGCGGCTGCGGCCATGCCGCAGAGGTACTGGCTTTCATACGTGCGACCGTAGAACGATTCGAGGTTCGGCGCGTTGGTGGTGCCCGACGCGTTCAGGAACGCGACGTCCGGGTGCCTGGCGGCAAGCTGCTTGAAGGTATCCGAGTAACCGAACGCCGTGCCGATCACGATATTCGCGCCGCGCTGGATGAAGCGCTCCGCGACCGGTGTAATGGCCGACGAATCTTCCGGAATGCTCTCGACGAACTGGATTTTCTGGCCGAGCGCGGCTTCCATCTTCTTGCGCGCTTCGTCGAACGACTCGGTCCAGCCGCCGTCGTTTTTCGGACCGAAGTAGAGCATGGCGATTTTCGGCGGACCCTTGAGCGTGAAGCCGTCGGCGAAGACCGGCGCGGCGCAGCAAAGGAGCGACGCGAGTGTGATACCTGTAAGCAGCTTGCGGAGCATGGGCGGTGGTCGGATAAAAAAGGTCAGGGGACTGCGGACGCCACGCGTCGCAGACGATTTTCTTTTTGCCGTGCGGGTTGTTGCGATGGCTTCTGCAGTTTTTTACTGCGTTGCCTACATCATGAAGTTGATACGGAACACGTTGCCTTCCGGGTCCAGCAGCACCGCCTGGTACCAGTTGTAGTAGGTCACGTAGGGCGGCTTCACGAGCGTCGCGCCGGCCGCGACCGCGAGCGGCACCATGCGGTCCACGTCGGCCTGACTATCCACGTCGATGTTCAGCAGGAACTTGACGCCGCGGGTTTCAGCGTGATCTTCGAGATGCAGCAGCGCATAGGCATCGAGCGCGTTGAAGCCGAGGCTCGACTTGCCGGTAGCGAGCCCGCGAAAAATCGGCGAGCGGATCGCCTCGATTTCCGCGAAGCCGAACACGTGCTGATAGAAACCCGACAACGCGACCACGTCGCGCGCGAACACGTTCACATACGAGAGATGCGCCATTCAGGCTGCCTCCACCGTGCCGCCGAAGGTCGTCTGCTTGACGAACTTCGAGCGCAGGTGATCGCCGGAGGAAATCGGCGCATAGCGCGGGCTCTCTCCCGCAGCGAGACAGCCGGGCAGACACTCGACCATGGCGTCATAGTTCGGCTGATGGAAGAACACCAGCGACTGCCGGCGATTCGTAGCGGCGATGTCGAACGGCGGGTTCTCCACGCGATGCATGGTCGAAATCCATTGATCGTTGGTCCACTGCATCATCAGATCGCCGATGTTCACTACCAGCGCGTCGTCGATCAGCGGCACGTCGACCCATTCGCCCGCGCGGTTCACGGCCTGCAGGCCGCGGTCGTCGGGGCGCACGATGGTCAGGCTGCCGTAGTCGCTGTGCGCGCCGGCGCGCAACTGGTTCGGCAGCGGCGCTTCGCGCTGGGCCGGATAACTGAGCACGCGGAACATGCTGATATGGTGATCGATACGATCGTCGAAGAAATGTTCCGGCAACGCGAGCGCGAGCGCGAAGATGCGCATCAGCGAACGCGACAGTTCGCTCATCACGAGAAAGTACTCGTCCCATGCCTGCTGGAAACCGGCGATGGGCGGATAGACGTTCGGTTCGAAGTGCGGGCCGGCAGCGGGGCCGCGGTGGTAATCGTCGTTGGGCACGTTGGCGGGACCGATCGAAAACGATTCCTTCAGGTCGCCGGGCGTGGCTTCTTCGAGGCTATACGAGAGGCCTTCTTCGCCCACTGCGCTGTAGCCGCGTACCGCGTCGATGCGCGGACGGTCCACCTTGCGTTTCTCCGCGAGCGGTAGCGCGAAGAATTCGCGCGAGACCTTCGTCACGCGGTCGATCAGTTCGGCCGGCACGCCGTGATTCCTGATGACGAGAAAGCCGATACTGCGGCACGCTTCGTCGACTTCCTTCGCCACCTTCGCGCGGCCTTCGGGTGTGCCCTCGAAATACGGCCCAAGGTCGATAACGGGCACATGCAGAAGAGTCATAGTGTAGTCTCGCAGTCGGTCCTGTTCATTTGCTGGCAATTGGCCGGTGCGTAGCGGTCAATCCGCTGCTTTACGCGGCCTTACGCTAGCGGCGGCCACACAATGCAACGTTCGTGCCTATCTGACCGGTCGGACAGGTTTGCGGAATCCGGCCTGACGAGCCGGGCAACGGCGGGGTCGATCGAAGCGTGCGCGGACTCATTCGAATCCGCTTCGCCAGTCGTTCGCGGCACACAAAACGTGCATCAGGCACAGTGTCGGGGCGGCCGGCGGCGCTCTGCACCTGTTTGACCGACTGGTCAGGATTGGCCTTCACACTGCGCTGTTCGAGGCACATGAGGACAAGCTATGCGACTCGCCGATTTCATCCGTCACGACATGGAAGCGATTCTCGCGGACTGGGAAAAGTTTGCCCGCACCCTGTTGCCGGCGGCCGCGAATCTGCGCTCGTCGGCGTTGCGCGATCACGCGCAGCAGATTCTCGAAGCCGTGGCCAACGATCTGTGGACCTCGCAAAGCGCCGAGGCGGAACTGGCGAAATCGACGGGACAGATGCCCACACTTGCGGGCGCACCGGAAACGGCGGCCCAGACGCACGCGATACTGCGCGCGCGCGGCGGCTTCGACATCACCCAACTCGTTGCGGAGTACCGTGCCTTACGCGCCAGCGTGTTGCGTCTGTGGCTCGCTGCGTGTCAGCCCGGTGCGCCCGATCAGGGCGACATCATCCGTTTCAATGAAGCGATCGATCAGGCGGTTGCCGAGTCGGTCGGGTATTTCAGCGCGCAGGTGGACCAGGCTCGCAACCTGTTGATCGGCATGCTGGGACACGATATGCGCAGCCCGCTGCAGACTATCCAGGCGACCGCGTCGTATCTGGTCGCGTTGAATGCGGGCGAGAAAGTGTCGGCCGCCGCAGCGCGCCTGATTCGCGGCGGCGAGCGTATGCAGGGGCTACTCGACGATATGCTCGATTTCAACCGGACGCGGCTTGGCCTCGGCATCAATATCGCGCCGGCCGCTGTCGATCTGGCCGACCTGCTCGCCGACGAAATCGGCCAGTTGCAGGCCGCGCATCCCGATCGCCATATCGAGTGGCGTGCGTGCGGCGACTGCGCGGGTGTCTGGGACGGCCGCCGTTTGCAGCAACTACTCGGCAATCTGGTGTTGAACGCGCTTCGCTACGGCGCGCCGGACGAGCCGGTATGCGTCACGTTGAACGGTGAGCCGGCCGAGGTCTGTCTGGCGGTGAAGAACAGCGGCCCGGCCATCGAGATCGACGCGCTGGAGCGTATCTTCGATCCGTTGCATCGCGGCATGCATCAAGGCGACCCGAACACGGAGGGCAGCCTCGGGCTCGGACTGTATATCGTGCGGGAAATCGCGAAGGCTCATGGCGGCGAGATCGGCGCATGCTCGGACGCGAACGGAACGGTGTTCGCCCTGCGTTTGCCGCGACGCTGTTAGGCGGGCTCGACGATACGTCGAACGCGTGGGCCCAACCTAACGATTTCTTCATCCGGCGCGGCAGCGATTTAATGCAGCATGGCAGGCATCTTTCATTGCGAACAGGATTGACGATGCTTGCTTCACGTCCCGCCCCAGGTCCCGCTTTCTTTGCACGACGCCCCCGCTCGGTTGCCAGAACCGTGGCGGTGCTGGCCGGGCTGGTGTCCGCCGCGGTCTCTCCGCTGGCGAATGCTGCCGGGTTGCCGCCGTATGCGAACCTGTCGACGCTGCACGTCGAACCGAGTTAACAGCCGACTGAACCGGCTGGCTTTATAGCTGTCTTTCAGAATGATTGAAGACCAGGCAGGGCTCGATTGGATCGGGCCTGCCGTCATCGGCTATTCAAGGAGACACAGCGATGAACCATCCGTCCGGGCCCACTACCCGCATCCCCGACTTTCCCGCCGAACTGAGCTTCGCGCCCATTCCGCCCTCCGAGCAGGCTCTCCCGACGCTGATTGCCGAACCCTGGTTCAAGGTGTCCAGCGAATTCAAACAGCTCGAAGGCCTCTGCTTCGATCGCGATGGGCGTCTGTATTTTCTCGAGGTATTCGGCGGCACGATCTATCGTCTCGATACGGGTAGCCGGCAGTTGACGGAAATCTGTCGCGCCGAGGGACTCAACCCGGCAGCAATCAAGATTCACAAGGACGGTCGCCTGTTCGTGTGCTGCCTCGGCGACTTCAAAAACGGCCAGATCTTCACGATGGACCCCGACGGCGGAAACCGTCGAACGATTCTCGACGGCTACGTGGCGGACGATCTGGTGTTCGCGAAGGATGGCGGCTTCTACTTCACGCATTTCGTGGGCACG
The DNA here is from genome assembly GCF_900996245.1 of Paraburkholderia sp. BCC1886. GTDB lineage: Bacteria > Pseudomonadota > Gammaproteobacteria > Burkholderiales > Burkholderiaceae > Paraburkholderia. Next base: position 148,352 of record NZ_CAAJGK010000022.1, read on the forward strand.
TCGTGCGAGCCGACCGGGGGCGTCTATCACGTGTCGGCCGATTGGCGCACCGTCACGCCGATCCTCGAGAAAATGGCCGGGCCGAACGGTGTCGCGCTTTCCGTCGACGAGCGCATGTTGTGGGTGACCGAGACCAATGCCAACCGCCTGCACCTGATCGAACTCGACAGCAGCGGCACCGGCATCGCCCCGTACGGCACCTGCGTTCCTTATCACTTCACCGGTTATCACGGCCCCGACTCGTGCAGTATCGACGCGGCCGACAACCTCTATGTCGCCATGTATTGCCAGGGACGCGTGATGGCGTTCAACCGGTTCGGCTTCCCGATCGGCCAGGTGCTGATTCCCGGGCGCGAGCGGGGGCATCACCTGCGCACGACCCATCCGATGATCGTCCCCGGCACGAACGATCTGCTGATCTGCACCAACGACCATGAGAAAGGCGAAGGGTCGTGGATTTTCAGGTCGAAAGCGTTTGCAGTGTCACACGAGAGCTTTCAGTTCCAGTAACACGGCGCGTGCGACGAAACGCCGGCTCGCGGGCGGTCTCCTGACGGTTGCCCGATCGCAGCCAGATTTGCTGATACGATCTCATCCGCAAGCAAAAAGGGCGGACGCCCGGATCATTCAATCTATCGAGCAAGAGGTGCATATGTGGGTGCGTTTTCTGGCGCTGTTTCTGGTGGCAGGTGCCGCAGCTTCCCTGACGGGCTGCAACACCGTGGCGGGTGCGGGTAGGGACGTCACGGATTCAGCGCACGCGGTTCAACGCGCTCTGTAAGTTACGGAAGCGGCGCGGTTCAGAGCACCAACGGTGTCCGCGCCGCCACTATTTCCTCATCTGGTCGACGTCGCTTTGCATAAGCATTGCTGCTGACCTATCAGAAGCAGGGTGCCGTTCCCGGGCACCGAAGCACCATCCCCTAAGTAAATCGCACTGATTTGACGCAATAACAGCGGCATCGCACGAGAAGCCCGCAGCCTTATGCCGCCCGAAGTGTTTATCAGCATGAATTTAATGTTCATGTTGGTAATCATGGCATGGAGGTTGCGTAAGGGGTTCACGAGGGGGAAGTGCTGCGTCTCCGTAGTTTCCTGATAGGAAAAATTGTTTCGCTTTGATAAATTAGCGCGGCCATGCAAACAGGCATGGCTCGTCAACCAGTCTGCAATGTTGCTGCAAGGAGTGACGATGAACCTGAACGATGCGAGCAAGCTGCCGATCAACGAGTTGGGTAGCGTGCCCCGCTTTGGCTCGGCTGAGGAAGCGCAAGACTATCTCACGCAACGTGGCGTGAAGTACGTGCTGGCGCAGTTCGTGGATATTCACGGCGTGGCGAAAGCGAAGTCGGTGCCGGTCGCGCATCTCGGGAGCGTGCTCACCGCGGGCGCAGGCTTTGCGGGCTTCGCTATCTGGGGCGTGGGCATCGAGCCGAACGGCCCCGACTACATGGCCGTGGGCGATCTCGCGACGCTCACGCCCGTGCCGTGGCAGGACGGCCTCGCACGCATCGTCTGCGACGGTCATGTCGACAGGAAACCATGGGCCTACGACTCGCGCGTCACGTTGAAGAAGCAGGTCGCACGCATTACGCAACGCGGCTGGACCTTGTTCACCGGACTCGAACCGGAGTTCTCGCTATTGAAGCGCTCGGTCACCGGCGCGATCGAGCCATGCGATCCGAGCGATACGCTCGCCAAACCGTGCTACGACTACAAAGGACTGTCGCGCACGCGCGTATTCCTGGAAAAGCTCACCGAATCGATGCGCTCGGTGGGCATCGACGTCTACCAGATCGATCACGAAGACGCGAACGGTCAGTTCGAAATCAACTACACGTATACCGATTGCCTGACTTCCTGCGATCACTACGTGTTCTTCAAGATGGCGGCCTCCGAGATCGCGAACGAGCTGGGCATGATCTGCTCGTTCATGCCGAAGCCGTTTGCGAATCGTCCCGGCAACGGCATGCATATGCACATGTCGATCGGCGACGGCGAGCGCAATCTGTTCGCCGACAAAAGCGACCCGCTCGGTATGGGACTGTCGACGCTCGGCTACCAGTTCACCGCCGGACTGCTCGCGCACGCGCCGGCGCTCGCCGCGCTGTGCAACCCGACCGTCAACTCGTATAAGCGCCTCGTGGTGGGCCGTTCGCTGACGGGGGCGACGTGGGCGCCGGCTTATATCAGCTACGGCAACAACAATCGCTCGACGATGGTGCGCATGCCGGGAGAGCGCATCGAACTGCGTTTGCCCGATGGCGCATGCAACCCTTATCTGGCCACCGCCGCGGTGATCGCGGCGGGTCTCGACGGCGTGGAACGCGAACTGTCGCCGGGCGAACCCGCCAACGAGAACCTGTACGAATGGTCGCCCGCACGTCTCAAGGAACACGGCATCGGCATCCTGCCGCAGAACCTCGAGCAGGCGCTCGACGCGCTGGAGCGCGATCGTCTGATCTGCGATGCGCTGGGTCCGGTCGCCGACGAATTCATCAAGCTCAAACGGATGGAATGGCTCGAGTACATGCGCCACGTTTCCGATTGGGAAATGAAGAGCTATCTGGAATTTTTCTAAGAGAGTCGACTATGTGTGGAATTGTAGGTTTGCTGGTCAAGACACCGGCATTGCGTGCACAACTCGGTGAGCTGATGGTGCCGATGCTGATCGGCATGACCGAACGCGGACCGGACTCGGCTGGCCTCGCGGTATTCGGCAGCACGGTGAGCGAAGGCCGCCGCAAGCTGAGCCTTTATGCGGGCTTTACAGAAGCGGGAAACGACTTCGACTGGAATGGTTTGCGCGAAGCACTCGACGGTGCGCTGAACGTCCATGCGAGCATCGACGCCAAACGCAATCATGCGGTGCTGACCGTGGACGGTGACGTCGGCGTCGTCAAGGCGTGGCTCACCGGGCATTTCCCGAAGCTGTTCCTGCTCTCCACCGGTCGCTCGATCGATCTGTACAAGGATATCGGTTCGCCGGCCGAAGTCGCGCAACGTTATGACTTTTCGAAACTGACCGGCTCGCATCTGGTCGGTCACACGCGTATGGCGACCGAATCGGCGGTCACGCCCGATCGGGCGCATCCGTTTACCGCGGGCGAAGATTTCTGTCTCGTGCATAACGGGTCGCTGTCGAACGCACATGGCGTGCGCCGCAAGCTGGAACCGCAAGGCATCCGTTTCGAAACGGATAACGACACCGAAGCCGCATGTCGCTTTCTCGAATGGCGTCTGCGTGAAGGCGACGAATTGCCGGCCGCCCTGCAAAAAGGCTTCGAAGAACTGGACGGCTTTTACACCTTCCTGATGGGCACCTCGACCGAACTGGCGCTGATTCGCGACCCGTTCGCCTGCAAGCCGGCGGTCGTGGCCGAGAACGACGACTACGTCGCGATCGCATCGGAATTCCGCTCGCTCGCGCATTTGCCCGACATCGGGAATGCCCGGGTATTCGAACCCGCCCCCGAGGAGATGTATGTATGGAAAGCATGAAGTTCGACCTTGAAGGGTCGTCGGTCCGCGAACTGAACCAGTACCTGCACGGCGCGAAGGAAGCGCTGGAAGGCGTACACGTCGATGTCGCCACGCCGAACGGCGCGCATAACATCGCGGTCGGCGTGAACGCGCACGTGACGGTCACGGTGCAGGGGCACGCCGGCTATTACGCTGGCGGCATGAACCAGCTGGCGACCATCGTCGTGGAAGGCAGCGCGGGCACTGGCGTCGCCGAGAACATGATGAGCGGCAAGGTGCATGTGAAAGGCTTCGCGTCGAATGGCGCGGGGGCATCGGCGAATGGCGGCCTGCTGGTCATCGACGGCGATGCGGGTCTGCGCTGCGGCATCTCGCTCAAGGGCGGCGATATCGTGGTGGGCGGTTCGGTCGGCAGCTTCTCGGCCTTCATGGCGCAGGCGGGCCGCATGGTGATTTGCGGCGATGCGGGCGATGCGCTCGGCGACTCGCTCTACGAAGCGGTCCTGTATGTGCGTGGCGACGTGAAGTCGCTCGGCGCCGACGCACGGTACGAGCCGATGACCGAAGCGGACGTAGCGGCGGTCGGTGCGCTGCTCGACGCCGCGGGCCTCGCTCACGATCCGCATTCGTTCAAACGGATCGCCTCTGCCCGCACGCTCTATCACTGGAACGCCGACGCGGACCAGGAATATTGAACGACGGTTGCATCGGCAACTGTCCACCCCGTTCATCGAGAAGGTCCCCATGGAAGCCAAACCCATCCATTTCGCCCGTTTGCAGCAGGAAGAGTCGCAAGGCTACGACCGCAAGACGATCGACTACATCCACACGGCCGCGCAGCGCGGCCTCTACGAAATTCGCGGACTCGGCGCGAAGCGTCGCGTGCCGCATTTCGACGACCTGCTGTTTCTCGGCGCGTCGCTGTCGCGTTATCCGCTCGAAGGGTATCGCGAGAAATGCACGACGCAGACGGTGCTCGGCACACGCTTCGCCAAAAAACCGGTGGTCCTCGATATTCCGATCACGATTGCGGGCATGAGTTTCGGCGCGCTGTCGGCGAACGTGAAAGAAGCGCTCGGCCAGGCCGCGACGGCGATGGGCACCTCCACCACGACCGGCGACGGCGGCATGACGCAGGAAGAGCGCCGCTCGTCGAAGACGCTGGTGTACCAGTGCCTGCCGTCGCGCTACGGCTGGAACCCCGACGACGTGCGGCGTGCCGATGCAATCGAAGTGGTGATCGGGCAAGGTGCGAAGCCGGGCGGCGGCGGCATGCTGCTCGGTCAGAAGGTCAACCCGCGAGTAGCGTCGATGCGTACGTTGCCGGCCGGTGTCGATCAGCGTTCGGCGAGTCGTCATCCCGACTGGACCGGTCCGGACGATCTGGCGATCAAGATTCAGGAACTGCGCGAGATCACCGATTGGGAAAAGCCGATCTACGTGAAAGTCGGCGCGACGCGCACGTTCAACGACGTGAAACTGGCCGTGCATGCGGGCGCGGACGTCGTCGTGATCGACGGGATGCAGGGCGGCACGGCCGCTACGCAAACCTGCTTCATCGAGAACGTCGGGATTCCGACGCTGGCGGCGGTGCGTCAGGCCGTCGACGCGCTGGAAGACCTGAACATGAAAGGCACCGTTCAATTGATCGTATCGGGCGGCATTCGCAGCGGCGCCGACGTGGCCAAGGCACTCGCGATGGGCGCGGATGCGGTGGCGATCGGGCAGGGCATGCTGATGGCGCTCGGCTGCAACAGCGACACGTATTTCCAGAACGGTGCGTTGCATCCGGCCGGCGCGGACTACGCGGCGCTCGGTACGTCACCCGGATTCTGTCATCACTGTCATACGGGTAAGTGTCCCGTAGGCGTAACGACGCAGGACGCGATGCTCGAGCAACGCGTGCAACCCGACGAAGGGTCGCGGCGGGTTCGCAACTATCTGAAGACGCTCAATATGGAACTCACGACGATTGCACGGGCTTGCGGCAAGCAGAACGTGCATCACCTGGAGCCGGAAGATCTGGTTGCGCTGACCGTCGAGGCCGCGGCGATGGCGCGTATTCCGCTCGCCGGTACCTCGTGGATTCCGGGGCATTCGTACTAGCCAGGCGTGAGCGACGATGCCGCGCGTCAAGTTGCACACGAATAATGTCATGTGCATACTACGGACGCGCTGGAGGGTGGCAACGCCTTCGTGCCGGATGTAGTCCCGTTATGAGGTGCAGTGATGAAACGCCATCCTTTGCCGAACACGTCTCAAGGGCTCCGCGATATCCGCTCGCTGAAGGTCGTCGCCATTCATCCGCTGGATCAGGACGGCGAGGAGTTGCTCGCGCAACTTCGCCGTATCGGTTGCCGTGTCTGCCGCTTCTGGCCCGCGCCACTGACGTTGCCCGAAGAGACGGACCTCGTCTTCATGGCGATCCGGCCGGAGACGATCTCGAAGCCGCTGCCGTGGCTCGAGGGACCTGGCGCGCGGCCGGTCATTCCGGTCGTGACTTACGAGAATCCGATCTTCATCGAGATCGTCATCAAGCTGAACGCTTATTGCTCGGTGCCTTCGCCGGTGCGCTCGTTCGGCGTGCTCACGGCGATTGCGGTGTCCTTGCATCAGCACAAGAATCGCGTGGCGCTGGAACGCTATGCGCAACGTGTGACGGACAAGATGGCGGACCAGCGCAGCATTCAGCGCGCCAAAACCATTCTGATGGAGACGCGTAACCTGAGCGAGCCGCAGGCTCACGAACTGTTGCGCTCGCGGGCGATGAGTCAGCGGCAGTCGCTCGAAGGCGTGGCGGACACCATTATCAAGGCTCATGAAAGCCTGCATTTTTAATAGTCGCAAGGGTGCACGGGAAGCCCGTAATGCACGGGAAGAGTGCTTCGTAACCCCAGCTTGGTGAGTCTCTGTTCGCGAGATATCGGGCAATACCGCGCCGCGCTTTACTCCCGCTGCATGGCATAGGTCTTGCAAATCCCAGCTACGTGAGTGCGCCGGTTCTGATCCGCTAGCTCGCGCTTGCACCGAATTCCGTCGTACGTGACAAAGGCGTCCCGTACGGCACCGGCCAAAAAGCCCGAAAACCAGGTTCGTCCTGGCTTTCGGGCTTTTTTTTCGCTTTTGTTTTCTTCCGGATCGCTTTGACCGCTCGGGTTCGCCTCGCGGGCCCACTGAAATAGAGGTATCGCGCAAACATGAAAATTTCTCCTCTCTCTTCGCCGCGCAATCCCGCGCCGGACGCGGCTCGCCCCGTGGCGAGCGACTGGCGTGTGGCGGGCCTGCTTGGCAAGTACTCGGTGCCGATCCTCGCGATGATGCTGCTCATCGCAATCCCGGCGCTGACGGGTGCGTTCCGTCTGGGCCTCTTTGCCAAGTATCTGAGCTTTGCATTTTGCGCCGTGGGGCTGGTGCTGACCTGGGGCTACGGCGGCATTCTGAGCCTTGGGCAAGGCATCTTCTTCGGGCTGGGCAGCTACATGATGGCGATGTACATGAAGCTCGAAGCCAGCGCCAACGATCCCGCAGCGGCGGTGTTCGGCGGTGGCGGCACGCCCGTGCCCGACTTCATGACGTGGAACAGCATCGACAAGCTGCCATGGTGGTGGGTGCCGTTCGAACATGCCTGGTTCGCGTTGCCGATGATCCTGATCCTGCCGGCATTGGTCGCCTTCATCCTGGGTTATGCGAACTTCAGAAAACGCGTAGGCGGTGTGTACTTTTCGATCGTGACGCTGGCGCTCGCTTCCATCATGTCCATCGTCATCATCGGGCAACAGGGCTATACGGGCGGCGTGAATGGCATTACGAACCTGCCGACGTTCATGGGCTATAGCGTGCAGAGCAATACGGCCACGCTGGTGATGTATTACGTCACCGCCGTGCTGTTGCTGTGCGCGGTGCTGGCGGGCCGTTTCATTCTCGGCAGCCGGCTCGGCAAGGTGCTGATTGCGATTCGCGACCGCGAGGACCGGATCCGCTTCTCCGGTTACGACCCGGCGCTATTCAAAGGCTTTATTTTTGCGGTCGCCGCGTTGTTCTCCGCAGTCGGTGGCGCGATGTTCACGTTGCAGGTCGGCTTTGCGTCGCCGTCCGTGTGCGGCATCGTGCCTTCCATCGAAATGGTCATCTATGCGGCAGTGGGCGGCCGGCTTTCGCTGGTGGGGGCGGTGTACGGCACGGTCATCATCGGCGCGGCAAAGAGTTTTCTGTCGGAGAACTTCGTCGGTTTCTGGGTGTACTTCATCGGCGCTCTGTTTATTTTCGTGCCGATGTATCTGCCCAAAGGTCTCGCAGGCGTCATCGAATGGCTGCGCGAGCGTCGTCCGGCCCGTCGGGAAAGTACTCAGGGAGCCGCGCAATGACCAACATGATTCTGGCAGTGGAAGGGCTGACGGTATCGTTCGACGGGTTCAAGGCGGTGGACGACCTGAACTTTTATGTCGAGGAAAAAGAACTGCACGTGGTGATCGGCCCGAATGGGGCGGGTAAGACCACGTTGCTCGACATGATTTGCGGCAAGACGAAACCGACCGCGGGCACGATCGAATTCAAGGGCCTTTATCTGGAGACGATGCTCGAATATCAGATCACCCGTGCAGGGGTCGGTCGCAAATTCCAGAACCCGATGGTTTATGAAGACCTGACCGTCTCCGAGAACCTCGAGATTTCTTATCCGAAGAAACGCGATGTGATCGGCTGCCTGTTCTTCAATCGCAGTCAGTCCGTCGTAGATGAGATCGAGCGCGTCGCCCAGCTCATTTTTCTCGACGACCAGCTGGACCGCAAGGCGGCGCTGCTCTCGCACGGGCAGAAGCAGTGGCTCGAAATCGGCATGCTGCTGATGCAGGACCCCGAGTTGTTATTGCTGGACGAACCCGTGGCCGGCATGAGCGCGCGCGAACGCGAGCTGACCGGCGACCTGTTGCGAAAAATTGCGGAAGGCCGTTCGGTCGTCGTGATCGAGCACGACATGGAGTTCGTGAAATCGGTCGCGCACAAGGTCACAGTGCTGCATCAGGGCAAGAAACTCGCGGAAGGAAAAATGGATGTGGTGCAGAACGACCCGCGCGTGATCGAAGTTTATCTGGGACATTGACCATGCTGGCTATCGACAATCTGAATGTGTTCTACGGCGAGAGCCATGTGCTGCACGATCTGAGCTTCGACCTGTCGCCGGGCGAGACGGTCGCGGTAATGGGCCGCAACGGCATGGGAAAGACGACCTTGCTCAAAGCGCTGATCGGCATGATTCCCTCGCGAAGCGGCCGGATCAGGCTGAACGAGCGCGAGCTCGTGAAGGCCAAAAGTTACGAGCGGGTCGCGGCCGGGTTCGGCTACGTGCCGCAAGGCCGGATGATCTTTCCGTATTTGAGCGTGGAAGAAAACATTCTGTCGGGCATGGACCGGTTCAAGCGGGCGGAAGTGCCCGACTATATCTTCGCGTCGTTTCCGGTACTGCATGAGATGCGTCACCGGCGCGGCGGCAATCTGTCCGGCGGTCAGCAGCAGCAACTGGCGATTGCGCGCGCGCTGGTGTCGGAGCCGAAAGTACTGATTCTCGACGAGCCGACCGAAGGCATTCAACCGTCGATCATCAAGGAAATCGCGCGTTCGCTGAACAAACTGAAGAAGGAGCGCGATTTTGCGTTGATCGTGTCGGAGCAGGTGCTCTCTTTCACGCTCGATATCGCGGACCGTTTTCTGATTATCGAAAAAGGCCGCTTCGTGCATAGCGATACGCGCGCGAACGTCGACGCCGATCGCATCATGCGCTATCTGACCATCTGAACGGTGATGTCCATGATTACCTACACGTCTATCGTCGGCAGCGCGTCGGAACCGGAGATTGCCGAACGCTTGCACGACCTCGAACATCGCGGCGCGGTGGATACGGTCACGCTTAGCGCCGACGACATTCGCCGGCGCCGTTTGCGCGCGACCACGCGCGGCGGCGTCGAGTGCGGCATCGCGCTGGACCGTCAGACGCAACTGTTCGACGGCGCCGTGCTGTTGCTCGATGCGCAGGGAGCGCTGGTGGTGCGAACCGAGCAGACCCGCTGGCTCGGTATGCTGCCGCGCGATACGGCGAGCGCGCTGGAACTCGGCTACTTCGCGGGAAATATGCACTGGGAGGTGCGCTTCGACGGCAACGTGCTGGAGATCGCGCTGAAAGGGCCGGTAGAAGATTACCGTGCACGGCTTGCACCGTTATTGCAAAGTGGGCGAATCGGCGAATTGCAGCCGGTGCATTCCCATTCCCATTCGCACGATCACCATCACCACGAGCACGCCCATGACTGAATTCGCCGGCTTGCTGGCGAGCCTGCAGCAATCGGACAGCTTCTTTCCGAGCGGGTCGATGGCGTTTTCATGGGGCCTCGAAGCCTTGCAGCAGGATGGGCTGGTCAAGGACGCCGCGTCGCTCGCGGTATTCGTCGAGTCGCAGGCGCTCGACCGTTGGGCGGGACTCGATCAGGGCATCGTGTGTGCCGCCTGGCGCGCAGTTTCGCTCGACGCGTGGTTCGAGGTCGATGCCTGGGCCGAAGCCGTTTCGCTGCCGGAGCCGATGCGTCAGGGGGCGCGGCGGCTCGGCCGCACGCTCGCCGAAGTGCATGCCAGGCTCGATTGCGGACTCGCCCGGGACCTACGGGCGGCCATCGTGAGCCAGCGTACCCCCGGGCATCTGCCGGCCGTGCAGGGCGCGTTATGGCGCAGTTTCGGTATCGACGAAGACAACGCCCGTGCGATCTCCGCGCATACGGCCTGCACGGGCGCGGTGAGCGCGGCGGTACGGCTGGGCATAGTCGGGCATCTGGACGCCCAGCATGTGCTGACCGCGTTGCGTGCACCGCTTGCCGCGATCCTGGCGCGGCCCGCTCCCGCGCTCGATGAATCGTGGTCCAGCACGTTTGCCGCGGACATCGCCGTGATGCGTCGTCACCGGCACGATGCGCGGCTCTTCGCCAATTGAACCCGGCAGACGCAGATCACACGCAATAGCAGATAACGGACAACGGACGCGCGCATGTTACTGACACCGACCGAGTACGAACGCCTGACGCTGTACACCGCCGCGCAACTCGCGCGGCGGCATCGCGACAAAGGCCTGAAACTGAATCATCCCGAAGCGGTAGCGATCATCGCCGATGAGATTCTCGAAGGCGCGCGCGAGGGCCGCAGCGTCGCCGACCTGATCGCCTATGGTTCGACCCTGCTCACCGAAGACGACGTGCTGCCGGGTGTCGCCGATCTGCTGCCGATGTTGCAGGTCGAAGGCTCGTTTCCCGACGGCACGAAACTGGTGACGGTCCATCAGCCGATTCGCGCAGGAAAAGAGGCGCGTGCTGCGGACGCGGTAGTGCCGGGCGAACTCGTCACCGCCGACGGTGAAATCGAACTGAACGCGGGCCGCCCGAAGGTGGTGCTGACCGCCATGAATACCGGCGACCGGCCAATTCAGGTCGGCAGTCATTTCCATTTCTTCGAGGTCAATCGCGCACTGCGTTTCGATCGGGCAGCCGCATTCGGCATGCGTCTGGACATTCCGGCCGGCACCGCCGTGCGCTTCGAGCCGGGCGACAACAAGGAGGTCACGCTCGTCACGTTCGGCGGCACGCGTGAGATTTATGGACTCAACGGTTTGACGGAAGGGCCGGTGGATGAAGCCGGTTTGCGCGAAGCCGCGCTCGGCCGCGCCGCCGCACGTGGTTTCAAGGGAGCTTGAATGGCAAAGATGACACGCAGGGCCTACGCCGAAATGTTCGGCCCGACGACCGGTGACGCGTTCCGTCTCGGCGATACCTCGCTCTTCGCGGAGATCGAACACGACTACGCGGTGCCCGGCGACGAATGCCTGCACGGCGGCGGCAAGACATTGCGCGACGGCATGGGCCTGAAAGCGGGACACGACAGCGCCGACGGCGCACTCGACATGCTCATCTGCAATGCCACGATCATCGACCCGGTGATTGGAGTCGTGAAGGGCGACATCGGTATCAAGGACGGCCGCATCGTCGCGATTGGCAAAGCGGGCAATCCCGAAACGATGGACGGCGTGCATCCGAAACTGATCTGCGGCGTGGCGACCACCGTGAAAGACGCGGAAGGCCTGATCGCGACACCGGGCGGAATCGACGTCCACGTGCATTTCGATTCGGCGCAGTTGTGCGAGCATGCGCTGGCCTCGGGCCTGACGACGTTGATCGGCGGATCGCTCGGGCCTATCACGGTCGGTATCGATTGCGGCGGTTCGTGGAACGTCGGCCGCATGATGCAGGCGTCCGAACAGTGGCCGCTCAATTTCGGCTTTCTCGGGCGCGGTAATTCGAGCAAGCCCAATTCGCTGATCGACCAGTTACGCGGCGGTTGTCTCGGCCTGAAGATTCACGAAGACTGGGGCGCGATGCCGTCGGTCATCGATACCTGCCTGAGCGTGGCCGACGAATACGACTTCCAGGTGCAACTGCATACCGACACGCTGAACGAGGCCGGTTTTCTGGAAGACACGATTGCCGCGATGAAGAACCGCACGATTCACATGTATCACACCGAGGGCGCGGGCGGCGGCCACGCGCCCGACATCATCGCGGTGGCGGGGCGCATGAACTGTCTGCCGTCGTCCACCAATCCGACGAACCCTTACACCATCAACACGTTCGACGAGCATCTCGACATGATCATGGTGTGTCATCACCTGAACCCCGCGGTGCCGGAAGACGTCGCGTTCGCCGAGTCGCGGGTGCGCGCGCAAACCATTTCCGCCGAAGACGTCCTGCACGATCTGGGTGCGATCTCGATGCTCGGCTCGGATAGTCAGGGCATGGGACGTATCAACGAAGTGATCTGCCGGACATGGCAGCTGGCGTCCAAAATGAAGGACCAGCGCGGCCGTCTGCCGGCCGAGCGCACGACGCGCGGCGACAACGAACGCATCAAGCGCTATATCGCCAAGTACACCATCAACGCGGCACGTACTTTCGGCATTGCCGACACGGTGGGTTCGCTCGAAGACGGCAAGCTCGCGGACATCGTCTTATGGCGTCCCGCGTTCTTTGGCATCAAGCCGGAAGTGGTCATCAAGGGTGGGTTTATCGCGTGGGGCGCGATGGGCGATTCAGCGGCGTCGCTGATGACCTGCGAGCCGCTTGCGATGCGCCCGCAATGGGGCGCATTCGGCCGCGCACCGTCGGCGCTCTCGGTGAACTTCGTCAACCCGCTTGCCATCGAAGCGGGAACGGCGGCGAAGCTCGGACTCGCGCGGCAACTGGTCGGCGCTTATGGCACGCGCTCGTTGAGCAAGGCGGACATGCTGCACAACGATGCCTGTCCGAATCTCACGGTGAATCCACAGACTTTCGACGTCATGATCGACGGTCAGATCATTCGCTGCGATCCGGCGCGTGAAGTACCGCTGTCGCGACGTTACATGATGCGCTGAGCGGTCGAACCATCGACCGGTCTTTTTGATTGACGACTGATAGCGGAGGCATCCGGTGGCACTTCAAATGCAGGCTTTCGAATTTCAACCCGCGTTGCACGCATCGCCGCGCGCGGCCCGTGTGGGCATTGGCGGACCGGTCGGCTCGGGCAAGACGCGTCTGCTCGAACAGTTGATTCCGCGTTTCGCCGCAAGAGGTATCGACCTGGCGGTCATCACGAACGACCTCGTCACGCACGAAGACGCCGAACGGGTTCGCCGCAGCGGCCTGATCGATCCGGCCCGCGTGCTCGCGGTGGAAACCGGTGCGTGTCCGCACACGGCTATCCGCGAAGACCCGACGCTCAATCTGCAAGCCGCCGACGAACTCGATTCGCGCTACGACGGCTTGCAACTGGTGCTGATCGAATCGGGCGGGGACAATCTCGCGTCGTCGTTCTCGCTGGACCTGGTCGATTACTGGATCTTCGTCATCGACGTCGCGGCGGGCGACGATATTCCGCGCAAGCGCGGACTCGGTGTGGTGTCATGCGATCTGCTGGTCATCAACAAGTTCGATCTCGCGCCGTATGTCGGCGTCGATCTCGACAGAATGGTGCGGGAAGCCCGCGAGGTGCGCGGACAGCGCGCCGTGGCGTTGACCAACTGCGCAACGGGCGCCGGCGTCGACGAGGTGGTCGACTCGATCATGACCAACGTACTGTTCGATGCGAATTGATACGCTGCCGGCAGGGGCCGGACTGTGCGAGCCGCAACTCGACCTGTGTTTTACGCGCGCGCCGTCGGGCGCGACCTATCTGTCGCGGCAGCGTGCGGGTTATCCGTATCACGTAGGCCGGTTGTTGACGGCGGGCGGGTCCGGTGAGGACGCGCGCGTGATCGTGCAGTCGTCGTCCGGTGGGCTGTTCGAGGACGACGACGTCGGCCAGCACGTCGTTGCAACCGCTGGCGCGCGGGCACGCGTCGAGACCGCAGCCGCAACCATCGTTCATTCGATGACGCGCGGCTTCGCGCATTCGCGCGTGCGCATCGAGGCACAGGAGGATGCGCGGCTCGACTGGTTGCCGCATCCGTCGATCCTGTTTCCGGGTGCGCGACTGACTAGTCGCATCGACGCAGTGCTGCATCCGGGTGCGCGTATTCTGCTCGCCGACAGCTATACGAGTCACGATCCCGCGGAGCAGGGCACGCCGTTCGGCGCGCTCGATGCGGGCATTGCCGTGCGCGATGCGAACGGCCGTCTGCTTGCGCGCGACCGGTTCCGTCTCGATGGCGCATCCGCGCGGCCATTGGGGGGCGTGAGCGCGCAGTTTGCCGCGCATGGTGGGCTGATGGTGCTGACTCTCGACAACGAAGAGGCGAAGGCCGCGGTCGGGTCACTGGAGCATGCCACCGTGGATGCGTTTTACGCAGGCGCCAGTTTGCTGCCCGGCGGCTGCGGTGCGTTCCTGCGCGTCCTGGCACCCGACAGCCTGAGTTTGCGCACGGCGCTCGATCGTGCGATCGACGCCGTCCGCGCTGTGTCGGTCTAGCTCGACGGGTGGGCCGGTTCCTTGAGCCGCTTGCGGTACAGAATCACGAAGCGGGCCGGTGCGCTATCCGCTTGCAGCGCTGCGCGGCTCAAGCGGTAACGCGAGGTCATGAAATCGATGACCGCGTCAGCGGCGGCTGCGGAAAGTGCGGGCTTCCACATCCAGATATCGTCGCGGCGATCCAGCGCACAGGCGTCGAACAACGCGCGGTCGGGGTCGCTGGCCGCGCCGATCACCCAGTCTTCCATCTTCGCGCCGAATTCCTTGATGTAGCTGAAGCACTCGAATTTGATCTGCTGAACGCTGTAGTTCATGGCCTTTCTCCGATTCAACCAGGCACGGGCATCAGGCGAGCCGGCGAAGTACTCGCTGCCGTGCGCGAGCGCCATTGATCGAACAGACTCGCACCGGCGCGCTTTTCTTCGACCGACATATCGCCCAGCACGTTTTCCAGTGCATTGAGCGCGTTGCCGACACCGTGCTGCGCGGCCAGCGATAACCAGACGAACGCCTGTACCCGGTCGCGCTCGACACCGCGTCCAGTCGCGTACGAAAAACCGACACGGGCTTGCGACGGGTAATGACCCTGTTCGGCGGCGCGTCGATACCATTGCGTTGCCGCCGTATCGTCCTGCGCGACGCCGCGCCCTTTTGCGTAGAGGCTTGCCAGGTTGGCCTGGGCGAACGGATCGCCGTTTTCGGCCGCGAGCATGATCCAGCGGACGCCTTCGGCTTCGTTATGCAGCGACGCGTTGGCCGACATCAACATCGCACCGAGATTCGTTTGCGCCTGCGTATGACCTTGCAGTGCGGCTTTTTCGTACCATTGCATGGCACGTTGCAGATTCGCCTCGCAGCCTTCGCCGTTCGCATGCAATGCGGCCAACCACGCCTGCGCATCGCGATCGCCGTTTGCGGCAAGCGCTTCGAAAGCCTGAAATGCGGCGTCGAATTGACCTTTTGAATAGAGCCGGGTGGCGTGTTCGAGGTCGGAGGAAAGGGTCGTGTTCTGCGCGGCGATCATGCGTGAGTTCCTGTGAGCAAAGTAGAAGCGGTGCTTTGGGCGATACGCGTGGCCAGCGTGGCTTCGAGCCATTGCATCGCGTCGGTTGGAATGGCGCTCGCAGCAGCACGACGCTCGAGCAGTGCGTGCCATCTCGCGAGCGAACGTGGTCCGTATGTGCTGATGCGGCACAACGTGCGCTGCAACGCGATGGGTTGAAGGATGATTGCGCAGCGGCTCGTACTATCGGACAGCACGATCAGATTCGGAAAGCGCCACGTCGCCACCACGGGGCTGCTGTCGCTATCCGTGTATTCGGTACTTTCGAAAATTCCGCACGTGCTGGTCGAGCCCGCGCGCTTAGAGCCGGCGGCAAGACGTTGACCGACGTGTTTCCAGTTGCCTTCCTGTTCGAGCCAGGCCGACTCGTGCCGTAGCGCTGCCGGTTCATCGCAGGCCATGTCGGCGACGGCGGCGTCGGGCGTAAAACTCCCGCCCGCCGGGTCGAGGTGCACGAACACGAGCGGTGCGGCCGAGGCGACGCGCACGCCGAGCAAACGCTCTGGACGCAGGCCGAGGTACTGATACATCTCGGGAGTGAGCGTATCGGTGTCGGCCGCCTTGATCGGCACGCGATCGCGACTGTGTCCGCAGGACGTGAACGAACAGGATGTCTTTGCACCTTGCCGGCATTGCAACGGCACGATGCGGCAACCGCCGTGTTGCGCAAGGTTAAAGCGTCCCGCGAGCCGACCGCTCGCGAGTCGCTGCACATGCACCGCGTGGTCGCCGACCGTGAAGGGTAGTAAATCGCCCGCGCCCTGAATGTCGTCGTCGACGCCGATGCAGATCCACTCGCGGGTCCAGACCGCGTCGTCTTCGAGCTTCGAAAAAGCGAGCGTGCTGTAAGCGTCGGCATCCAGCAAGCGGGGCGCCGGCACGTATGGCGTGACGAGTTCATTCATGGCGTGGTCTCCCTTCGATCAGCTGGTGGTGACGACGGACGGCGACTCGTAATCCGCACGGCCGCGATGCACCACCGCACTCGACGGAGCGGCCGGTAACGGGCCGTCCGCCGCGAAGCGGTCCAGCACGTTCTTCGTTAGCCGCGAAATGTTGTTGTTGCAATTATTCCAGGGCAACGAACCGCAGTACGCAATCGAACTGAACGCGAATGCACCCCCGCCGTTGGGTGTTTCGTGGAAGGTGATGTCGGCGCGCACGCGGGGATGCACGGTGCCGTCGAGTCCTTGCTGGTTGAAGCCGAAATCTTCCATGACAAGCAGGTACGCTTCGGTGTGACGGCCGGCCGAGGTCGCGACGGTCAGAATATGCGGTGGCGAGCCCAGCATCGTATCGACGATATCGAGTTCCAGGCCCGCAGCGCCGCCACCGACGAGGCCGAAGTTGCCGAGGTTTTCGTCGTAGTCGATGCCGTCGAAGGCCCACGCCACCCGTTCATCGAGACTTTCCGGCGTACGGGAGAAGTAGCTGGAGATGTCGAAGCCTTCCGACGACATGCCGGTGCCCGCCACCGAATGCAGATAGCGGCCGCGAAAGCGCCACATGCCGCCGAGTTCGCCCGTACCCTGATGGTAGTACTCGCCAGGGTCCGCACGCCACGTCCGGATGCCCGACTCGCAGCGTCGCATTTCCGTGACGATGCCACGTCCCAATCCGTCGTAAGCCGGATGATACGAATGCACCCAGTACCAGCCGTCCGCACCCATATACATGATGCGGCCGCCGCGTTGCGTATAGTCGTGCAGCGCGTCGAGTTGCGGGCCGGAGTTGTGTTCGGGATGCGAGCCCGTGATGATCACGTTGTAGTCTTCGAGACGCGCGAGTCCGTCGTACGTGAGGTCTTCATCGGTGAACACATCGTATTCGTAGCCGAGCGTTTCGAGCCAGTACACGAGGTGCAGGTCGGCCGGATATTGCCACGGTGCCTGCGCCAGAAAGTGGTCGTACTTCGGCCGGATGCTCAAAATAGGGCGTAGCCGCGACGACAGGCAGATGCCGCTGCCATCCGTATGCGTGTCGTAAATCGAGCCCGCATATTCGCGGTGCTCGGCGAGAAACATGTTCTGCTGCTGCATGATCGGCACGCGATAGACGAACAGTTCCGCTCCACCCGCGTTACACGCGACGTGTTCGTTGGCATAGGCCATGTAGCTGATGGTCGGCACCATCACCGCGATCCTGGACTTCTTTGCGCCTAGCTTCGGCACGATCCAGAACGGAATGTAGTCTTCGTCGCCTTCGGCGGTGGTCAGCTTGGCCGCGTAGAAGCGGCTTTTTATTTCTTCCGGTACGGTCCATTCGAAGCTGACGTCCCAGCGCGCGTTGTCGAGGTCGTCGTCGTGAAAGTGAATCGCGCCGTACTCTTTTTGCGCGTGCTTCCACGCGAAGTTGTGACCGGACCAGTTATAGCCGGTCATCGCGCGGGTCGGGCAGTTCACCAGTTGCGCGTCGAACTTGTAGGGGCCCTGGTCGCGGCAGACGAGCGTGTCGATCCCGTCGGAGAAGTCCCAGGCCGCGACGATGCATTCGGATAGCGCGCCGGTCGGCCCCGAGTTGCGACGCTCGGTCAGGCCCGGTTGGACACCGGCCTTCATCGTTTCGATTTCGAAGCGGGACAGCGCGCGATTGCACAAACGCGGACTGTCGATTTTGCCGTTATAGTGGCCGCCGATCAACACGCCCTGCGGCATGGACGAGCGTCCGAGCGGCCCGCTTTCGGTGCCCTTCGTAAAACCGGCGATCACCAGCGGAAGGTCGGTATGGGTGATCGGACCGGCGAACTGCGCTTCGACAGGCGGCACGACCGGATCCAGCGCATAGACGATCTGCGGCTCGTGATACAGCGTGACGGCACCCGTTTTCGCATCGAAACTGGCGGCGAGAAAGTGCCACGCGTGATCCCGCAAACGCGCGCCGGTCGCATACGTCTGGTCGTCGATGCGCAACTCCACACAACCGTCTTCGTTAATGAAAAGACCATAGCCCGCGCCGTTCGACCACTTCGTGACCAGACCCTGTTCGCCGTGCTTCCAGTAACGCGCATCGGTGCGCGGCGTGGTCGGCCATACCCAGCATTGCAAGGTGAAGCTCTCGACATGCAATTGCGGCGCGTCGGGAACATAGCCGTACGAGCCACCGTAGACTGCCTGCGGGCGTCCCTGATAAGTCGCCTCGCAATCCGATTTAACGTCTTTTTCAATGAAGCCGGGGCCGCGTGGATTCGTGTCGCCATTAATGAGTTGCACGATCGACGCATGGTATTGCGATGGGCCGTCGCAGTTGACGTAGAACTTGATCGTGTCGCCGGGATGGACGCTGAATTTGTCGGCGTAACCGGTGAGTCGCATTGCACACATAAAGAATCGCTCCTGCCTGCTTGCCGCCCGGTTGGACGGCGGTATCGTGGTCCCGCGCCGTTTATCGACTAGCCGGCGTGGGGTGAGGCCTGGTGCATCTGCTTTCAGGTCACCGGCCAGTTGTCGTCGCGGCGCTTGTAACCTTGCGAGTAGTGTTCGGGCATGCCGTCCGTTTCCGACATTTCGTCGAGTCGCATCAGGAAGATGGCGTGCTGGATATCCTGCTCGCTCGTGTAGACATCGTCGGTGGCGAATACCGGAGGCACGCCGCGAATACCGGACAGACGGCCGATGCGCCATTGCGCATCGATCTCGGTGCAAATCACCACGAGTTTGTTCTTCGGCGACGCACCGCGCATGCGCAGCAGTACGCGGCGCAGGTCCGCATGCTCGTGAGTGCCGCCCGTGACGACGGTCGTGTCGCCGGGTGTCGCGCATTTGAGTACCGAAAAGCCTGCAACGCCATGCATGGACTCCGTGCACTCCTTGTGAAGCGCGATAAGACGGTCGCGTTCGGGGGTGCCTTTCCTGGGGATAGGAATCATGAGATCAACCTCTTCAAGGTTAAAAGGATGACTAACCGTATCGTCAGCCATATCGAGCCAGGCTCGTCGTTCGGGTTCGGGCGTGCGGCATCGAAGAAGCGACCGGAACCCCGAG
Source organism: Paraburkholderia sp. BCC1886 (assembly GCF_900996245.1). Lineage (GTDB taxonomy): Bacteria > Pseudomonadota > Gammaproteobacteria > Burkholderiales > Burkholderiaceae > Paraburkholderia. Next base: position 167,849 of record NZ_CAAJGK010000022.1, read on the forward strand.
GACGAAAAAAAGCCCGACATGCCAGGGCTACTGGCATGTCGGGCTTTTTGGCCTTTTGCTGAACGAGACGTCTTTGTCACGTTCAACTTCAATCGGGTCTGCTTACTGCGAGAGTCAATAGGCAACAAATATGCCTATTGGCACGGATAGATCGTATTTTCCTGTTCGAGTACTTGCAGGCGGGGCTCGCCGCCGCAGAGAGTCCATTCCTTTTCCTGCATTGCGGTGTTTTGCAATCCAGTTCAGCGTTCGTCCGGTGTGCCAGGTCGCACGCGGATGGTGCGCTTCGCACTGTGAACGGACATGCTAACTTCGCATCGTGCCGGTTCTCACGATTTCGTCGGCTACGTTTTCGATCAATGCCTGGTTGTTGCGCGCCTGCGAGCACAACACTTTATAAGCTTCGTCGCCGGAAAGTTGTCGTGTCTTCATGATGATCGATTTGGCGAGTTCGATGGTTCTCTGTTTGCCGGCCTTCTGCTCCGCGCGATGAATGAACTGTTGCAGAGACTTGTGCTTCTTGTGCTGCGCAATCGTGACCGCAATGGCAGTGAGTACGCCGGAGGAGCGCACGGGTGACGAGATCACGCTAAACGCATTCAGTTGCATGACGGCTTCTATCAGGACCGGGTTCTCGTAGGTCAGCACGGGAATGATGGGTGGCGCGTTGTCGTCGTCGAGCCATTCATGATGGTAAGAGGCCGTTTGCGGCGCGACCGACATGATGACGAGATCGATGGAATGAAGTTCGGCGTCGAGATTCGGCCAGCACACCCGGACCTTGCAGCCGATCCGCTTCAGATGTCCGAGCAGTTCGATCCGATCCTGGTCTGGCGGGTGAAGCACCGCGATCCGCAAGGATCGTATGTCCTGCAAAGATTGCGGCGTAGGCGGGCTGCGCGTCATGACCAGCTTCCCGCAACGGCGCTCAGGCCGTGCTCGGAAGGACCGCCGCCGGCAGGCGTATGGGCGATGACGAATGGATCGGCCCGCAGGACCTCGGGCATCGACCTGACGATATCGAACTGTCCGCTCGAATTGGCCCGCCCGATTCGCGTGTGAAGATACGCATGATGGTTCTCTTCGTCCATCCGCACGCGGCCTTGTGGCGCGTCGAACTCCATGCCGGGAATCGCGCGCAACAGCGAGACCGGGTCGTCGCTGCCCATCATGCGCATGGCGTTCGCGAGAATATGCATCTGGAAGTACGCGGCTTCCCAGCACATGTTGGTCACGGCGTCGCGGCCCATGAAACGGCGGTAATTCTCGAGGCACTGGCGGTTGGTCTGAGTATCGACCGACTGGAAATACGAGGCCGAAGTGAAATGGCCTTCGCCGAGGTCCGCGCCCATTGCGGCAATTTCGGCTTCGGAAGTCGTGACGCTCGCGATTGGCGTGACGCGCGGGTTAAGGCCGCTCTTCGCGAAACTGCGGTACAGGTGTTCGACGCCGACGCCCACGACGGTGGAGAACACGAAGTCCGGTGAAAGCAGGGCGATGCGTTCCGCGATGGCGCGATAGTGGTCTTCGCTGGCGTCGAGCGGTACGTAGGTTTCTTCTACGGTCTCGCCGCCGCGCTCGAACACGAAGTCCTTCATGATGCGATTGGTTTCGTAAGGGTAGATGTAATCCGAACCAATCATGAATACCCGTGAGCCGAACTTCTCCAGCATGTAATCGGCGAGCGGCACGCAGGTCTGGTTGGGCAGCGTGCCGGTACAGAAGACATTGCGGCTGTATTCGAAACCTTCGTAGAGCGTGGGGTAGAAGAGCAGGGCGTTATGGCGTTCGACGACGGGGATGACCAGCTTTCTGCCGCTCGACATATAGCAGCCCATGATGAGCCGCACGCCTTTGTCGACGATCAGATCTTCCGCCATGGTGGCGTAATTCGCCGCGATCGAGCCGGGGTCGCGCACATGAAGCTGGATTTCCCGGCCGTTGATGCCGCCCGCCCGATTGATTTCGTCGACAGCGAATAGCGTGGCGCTTTGCTGCGATGCTTCGATGAGACCTGTCACACCAGTGGTGGAATACAGCACGCCGATCTTGACGGGTTCACTTCTGGGTAAAGACATATTGGTTTTCCTGTGACGCCGATGCGTTTGCCATGACGATTCACTCACCCAGACTTGTGCGTGCAGGTCGGGCCGCGCACAAACGCCGTGCATGTCTGCTACATCTTGGCGTGTGGTGCGGCGATCTGAACGAGTTTCACAAGCCGCTATTCGATGAGGGCATCGTGATTGAATCCATATATAAGGCGATGCCAGCGAATCGACGGATATCGACGAACGACCCGTAATTTGGCATGGACCTTGCTCTTCTACACTCGTGGTCAGCAGCAGCACGCCAGTCCTGCACAACGATCATAGTGAATTCCGCCGCGTCTGACAAAGGTGTCATATACGGCAAAGGCCAAAAAGCCCGCCAGCTAAGTTCGACTTGGCTGCGGGCTTTTTTTTGTCTGAAACTTTCTCGATGAAGGCAACATGAAAAATTCTCGCCGCGACTTTTTGAAGCAAGCCGTTGCTGCAACTGCCGCTACCGCACTGCCGGGTTCGTTGATGCTGGGTGCGTCCGCGGCCAATGCCGCGGAGTCGATCAAGGTCGGCATCCTGCATTCGCTGACAGGCACGATTGCGATTGCCGAGGCACATGTGGTCGACGCGGAAAAGCTCGCTATCGACGAAATCAATGCGGCTGGTGGCGTGATGGGCCGGCAGATTACACCGATCGTCGAAGACGGTGCGAGCGACTGGCCGACCTTCGCGGAAAAAGCCCAGAAGCTGGTGGAAAGTGACAAGGTCGCCGCCGTGTTCGGCTGCTATACGTCGGCGTCGCGTAAAGCGGTGTTGCCCGTTTTCGAGCGTTATAACGGACTGCTCTACTATCCGACGTATTACGAAGGCCTGGAGATGTCGAAGAACATCATGTACACCGGGCAGGAAGCAACACAGCAAACCATTCCCGCGGTGAACTGGGCGGCAAAGAATAAAGGCAAGAAGTTTTATCTGATCGGCTCCGACTATATCTGGCCGCGCACCACCAACCGCATCGCCAAGGCCGCCATTGCAAAAGCAGGCGGTACGGTACTCGGCGAAGATTACTTCCCGCTCGGCGCCACCGAGTTCTCCTCCGTCATCAACAAGATCAAGGCCGCGAAGCCGGACGTGATTCTCTCGACGATCGTCGGCGGTTCGAATGTCGCGTTCTACAAGCAGCTCAATTCAGTGGGTATCACCGGGAAGAACCAGGCGATCATGGCGCTCGCCGTGACCGAAGAAGAAGCCATTGGTATCGGCAAGGACAACCTGGTCGGCGTTTACTCGAGCATGGGATATTTCCAGAGCGAAAAGAACCCGCAGAACGAGAAGTTCGTGAAGGCATTCAAGGCAAAGTACGGCCAGGACCGTGTGCTCGGCGACACGCTCGAAGCGGCCTACACCGCGGTTTATCTGTGGAAGCTGGCAGTCGAAAAAGCGCAGAGTACCGACGTCGCCAAAGTTGTGGCGGCCTCGTCCGGGCTTGCGTGGAGCGCGCCGGAAGGCGACGTGCATTTCCATGTGAGCAATCACCATTTGTGGAAGCACTCGCTTATCGGCATGTTCCGGCCTGACGGGCAGGTGGATATCGTGTACGAGTCGCCGTTGATCGAACCGAATCCTTTTCCGAAGCTCGGCTAAACGCAGTTCTCTCGCGCGGCCAGGCATCGTGCACGCCGGTCGCGCGTCCGCGACATTTCACCGACAAGGTCGCCACATGACTCTCGATGTCTTTCTCGTACAGGTATTCAACGGCCTGTCGCTATTCACGGTGCTCGCGCTAATGGCGGTGGGACTCGCTATCGTGTTCGGGCTGATGGGCGTGATCAATATGGCGCACGGCGAGTTGATGGCGCTCGGCGCCTATATGACCTATGTCACGTCCGTCGTCTTTCAGCGCTTTGCACCGTCGTTGATGGGTGTTTATTTCCTGGTCGGCATCGTGGTGGCTTTCGTCGTCACGGCGGCGGTCGGCTTCGTACTCGAGCGGGTGATGATCCGGCGGCTCTATCACCGGCCACTGGATACGATGCTCGCGACCTGGGGTCTATCGCTCGTGCTGCAACAGGTATACCGCCAGGTGTTCGGACCGATCGACGTCAGCGTGCCGACCGTGAGCTGGCTGAAGGGCGCGTGGAACGTCACGCCGAACATCGGTCTGCCGCTGAGCCGCATCTTCATTCTGTTCCTCACGCTGGCCGTGGCGCTGGCGGTCTATCTATTCCTGTTTCGCAGTCGCTGGGGCCTGCGGATCCGCTCGGTCATGCAGAACCGTGCGATGGCGGGCGCCGCCGGTATCGATACGGAGCGCGTCGACGCCGTGACCTTCGCAGTCGGCTGCGGTCTGGCCGGCATCGCCGGCAGCGCGTTGACGATGCTCGCCTCGACCGGCCCGGTGACGGGGCAGCAATACATCGTCGATACCTTCGTGGTGGTGGTGTTCGGCGGAATCGAAAGTTTGCTGGGCACCTTCCTGTCGGCGTTTGCAATCGGTCAGCTTCAGTCGATGTTCGAACTGCTGCTGAGTGGATCGATGGCGAAAGCGACCATTCTTCTGCTCGTGATCGTTGCGTTGTACTTCCGCCCGCAGGGTCTGTTCGCACTCAAACTAAGGCGTTGAAGCGAATGAAGACCGGCCGGCCCGTGTGATCGACCAGAAGAATTGAACGGAGTGCTAGATGACGCAAGCTTTTGCAGCAACAGGTATCGAGCTGGAAACGCTCACCGTGCAAACGGTGCAGGAAGGCTTCGCAAGCGGACGCTTTACTGCGGAATCGCTCGCTAAAGCCTGCTTCGAGCAGATCGAAGCGTATAACGGCCGCTACAACGCACTGATCTTTCTGAACCCGGCGGCACTCGACGACGCGCGCGAGATCGATCGTCGCCGTGCAGGGGGAGAAAAGCTCGGACCGCTGGCCGGCGTACCGGTAGTCATCAAGGATCCGATGGACATGGTGGGGTTTCCGACCACGGCCGGCTGGTCGCTGCTGTACAGCAAGACCGGCGGTGTCGATCTGATGCCCGCCACGGATGCGCCGGTCGTCGCGCGAATGCGTGCCGCCGGTACCATCATGCTCGGCAAGACCAACGTGCCGGTTTTGAGCCATTCGGGCACGCATGCCGACGACAGCTGGGCCGGTCCCACGTTGAACGTCGTCTTGCCCGACCGCGTGCCGGGTGCGAGTAGTGCGGGAACGGCGGCCGCGGTCGCTTCGGCAATGGCCGTGCTGGGCCTCGCGGAAGAAACCGGTGGCTCGATTCAGAATCCGGCGTCGTCGCAGGATCTGGTCGGCATCAAGCCGACTATCGGCCTCGTGCCGAATGCGGGCGTCGTGCCGCTATCGGGTAATCGCGACGTGGTGGGCCCGATTGCCCGCAATGTACGCGACGCGGCGCTCTGTCTCGATGTACTCGCCGGTTATTCGTCGGAAGACCCGAAGACCCTGGCCTCGGTCGGTCACGAACCGGCGGGCGGCTACACGGCTGCACTGAGTGTCGACGCACTGGCCGGCAAGCGGATCGGCCTCTATGGGCCGGGCTGGCGCACGCAAGCCTTATCGGATGAAGCCACGCAACTCTACGCGCGTGCGCAGCAGGAATTGAAAGCCGCCGGGGCCGTGCTGGTCGACGATCCGTTTGCCGGAACCGCCTTTGCATCGCTACGCGAGCCGACTGCGCCGCTGGCGAATTTCGATGCGCGTGGGCTGGAGTCGATCCCTTACGACGTCGAGCAATATCTGAAGCGTCTCGGTCCGGATGCCGCCTTGAAAACCTTCGCGCAATTCGCCGCGGCCACCGCGCCGCAGAATGCGTTCGGTCCAACGGGCGTGCTGAACTTCATGAACAGCTTGCCGGAGTTCGTCGCGGCGCTGGCCGATCCATCGAGTCCGCCCGATATCTCCGCGTTCATCGCACTCAAGTCGACGTACCTGAAGATCTTCGATACCGTGATGGCCGAACATCGGCTCGACGCGCTGGTGTTTCCGCAGATGCGCTGCGAATTGCCGCCATTCCAGGGCAAGGAAACGATTCAGGAAACGACAGTGGGGGAATTGAACATCGCAGGCTTGCCGGGCGTGACGGTGCCGGCGGGGTATTACGCGTCGGGCTCGCCCTTCGGCATTATCTTCGTGGGACGCCAATGGGACGAAGCGTCGTTGATCGCCATGGCTTACGCGTACGAACAGGCCACACTGCATCGCAAACCACCCAAACTAGGTTAGCCAGATGCAAAGGCTCGCGACCGCGCATGACGCCAGTAGCGAGCCTTTCAATTTACCTGCAACACTTATTACTTATTGACCGAAGTAGATCGACCGCGCAGTCGTGGTGTGTGCCGTGCTCACATGAAAGCGATGTCCGGCGGACGAGGAACCGTTGGCGACACCGCCGACGCCTGTCGTATCGCGTTCTGCAGCGACACGCGCTTCGGCGGCCTGGATGTTCTGCGGGTAATCCTCGGCATTGTTTGCTGCCGGGTTATAGCCGGCCTTTTCGAGTTGCGCCAGTTGGGCGCGGACTTCGGCGCGAGTGACGGGTTGACTGGTTTGATTCGATTGTGCGAACGAGGCGACGGGAGCGGCAAGAACGAGTGCAACAGCAACAGCCTTGATGAGCGAGTTCATGATAACTACCTCCAGAGTTGTGTTTTATCCGGTGCTACAGACACCTTTGTCTGCAACCGATGAAACGCAGTCTAAGAGGCAGCGACTTAAGGGTAAATACTTAAGTCAAGACATGACTGTTGCTGTTAGCGCCCCAATGACGAATGCCGGAGCGCGAAGCGATGTTCAAAGCGTCTGGCGAATCTGCTGCAATTCGAGGTTGCCGACGACCTCGTGATGATCGCGTCGCAATGCATGCATGCGGCGAAGTTGTCGAACCGTGGATCGTGCCGCGCGTGCCGCACCGTATAACCATTCGATTGCGCCCGCTGCAAAGACCAGGAACAGCACACCGAGAATCAACGCATAGGCCGTCACGGACATGATCGCGTAACGCGAATTTTCATCGTTCATATGGTCCGCCCACAGATCGGGCAATTGCAGCAGCACATATCCTGTTGCGGCGGCTAAAGCTGTCCATAGCAGAAACACGGCAATCGAAAAGACGAAGTAGCAGAGATTGCGCGTGACTCCCCGTGCGGCATGTAGATAGCTCATGATCGACTCCAAGAAAGGGTTTCCCGGTGTAGTTGCCGATGCAACCGCCCCTGATGTCTTGATTACGGCAGGGCGAAACGGGGACTTGATATCGAACAGACGCTTTAAATGGGATTTTTTTTAATCCGCCGCGGTACGCACCGGCAGCGCCGTCTTGTACACCGTGCGCCGCAACGCCACCGACGTATTGATATCGCGTACGCCGTCGATTTTCGTCAGCCGCGTCATGACGAATCGCTCGATGCCGGAGATGTCCGGCGCCACCACGCGCAGCATGTAATCGAAAGCGCCGGTCATCAGATAGCACTCCATCACCTCCTCGCATTTCGCAATGGCGCGCTCGAAAGCGGCGAGCCGCGATTCGGTTTTCTTCTCTATCGCAACGGACACGTACGCATTGACCGGGAAGCCCGCCTTCTCCTGATCGAGCAGGGTCACGTACTGCGTGATGACGCCTTGCTCTTCGAGCAGGCGGATGCGCCGGTAGAACGGCGACAGCGAGAGTCCGACGTTCTCCGCGAGGTCGCTCGCCCTGGTATGAGCGTCGTGTTGCAGGTCGTTGAGAATGCGAACATCGATACGATCGAACTTCATTGGCAGGAATTCCCAAATGAACGAGCCGTTTATGAATTTTTTGCTAAACGGACGATAAATGATGGCCAACTTTGGCACAAGTCATTTTCATTGACTGCTTAAACTGAGGGCACGAACCCACAGAAAAAACAGCAGGAGACAACGCGATGAACATGCGAGCCATCGGCGGCGGCGACCACCGGATCGATTCCACCTACTCACTCGAAGACCGCTATAAGCGCGAAGAGGGCCCGGTGTTCCTGACCGGCACCCAGGCGCTGGTGCGTATCCTGTTCGAACAGGCACGCTGCGATCAGGCGGCGGGATTGAATACCGGCGGACTGGTCTCCGGCTATCGCGGCTCTCCATTGGGCGGCTTCGACCAGGAGTTGTGGCGGCAGCGCACCTTGTTGTCCGGGCATCGAATCCGTTTCGAACCCGGCCTGAACGAAGACCTCGGCGCGACCATGCTGTGGGGCGCGCAGCAGATCGACGCGTTCCCCGGCAAGCGCGTCGACGGCGTGTTTTCGATGTGGTACGGCAAGGGGCCGGGCGTCGATCGCACCGGCGACGTGTTCCGCAACGCGAATATTCTCGGCACGTCGCGCACCGGTGGCGTGCTCGCGGTGGCCGGCGACGATCACGCTGCGCAGTCGTCGATGTTTCCACATCAGACCGACCACGTGTTCGAAGGCACGATGATGCCGATCCTGTTTCCGGCATCCGTCGACGAATATATCGATTTCGGCTTGTACGGCTATGCGATGTCGCGTTTCGCCGGCGTGTGGGTCGCGTTCAAGGCGATCACCGAGACGGTGGAAAGCGGCCGCTCGTTGCGCGTGCAAGCACCGGCAAGCCGCTCGCCGTTCCTGACGCCCACCGATATTTCCATCCCCGCGCGTGGCCTCGGCTACGACCCGGACCTGCGCTGGCCGCAGGAGCGCGCGGAACTCGAACGCCGTCTGCTCGACGAGCGTCTTCCGGCCGTTCAGGCATTCGCCCGTGCGAATCCGGTCGATCGCACCATCGTGCGGCCGCGTGGCGCGCGTATCGGTCTCGTCACGGTCGGCAAGGCGCATGGCGACGTGCTCGCCGCGCTTGCATTGCTGGGCCTCGACGAAGCCGCGCTCGCCGATCTGGGCATCGGTCTCTACAAGGTCGGCATGATCTGGCCGCTCGAAGCGCGCGGTCTGCAAGCGTTCGCACAAGGGATGCAGGCGCTCTGCGTAGTCGAGGAAAAGCGCTCGTTCGTCGAGCGGCAAATCAAGGAAGCGCTGTTCAACGTACCGGCCGGCGAGCGTCCTGCGGTGTACGGCAAACTCGGGCGTAACGACGCGCCGCTGCTGCCGGCCGCACTGGAATTCTCGCCGCGCCAGGTCGCCGAAGCATTACGTGGATTTCTGCTTGCAGAGGGTGTGCAGTGGCGGCCCGATCAGGAACAGACGGCAGCGGCAGCACCGACTGCCTCGCGCCTCGCCGGCCGCACTATCGCGCTCGTGCCGTTAGCCGAACCGTTGACGCGCACGCCGTTTTTCTGCGCGGGTTGCCCGCACAACACGTCCACGCGGGTGCCGGACGGGTCGCACGCGGCGGCCGGTATTGGCTGCCACATCATGGCGCTCGGGCAACGCGACGATACCTCGACGTTCTGCCAGATGGGCGGTGAAGGCGTGCAATGGGTAGGCCTGTCGAGCTTCACCGACATGCCGCATCTGTTCGTCAATCTGGGTGACGGGACCTATCAGCATTCGGGCAGTCTGGCGATTCGCCAGGCCGTCGCTGCAAAAACCGACATCACCTACAAGATCCTTTTCAACGACGCCGTTGCGATGACCGGCGGCCAGCCTGCGGAAGGCGGCTTGACGGTCGCGCGGGTCGCGGCGCAACTGGTCGCCGAGGGCGTCGGCAAGGTGGTGGTCGTGTCGGACTCGCCGTCGAACTACAAGCCGCGTGGCGCCATTGCTCTGCCGGCAGGCGTCGATGTTCTGCATCGCGATGCGCTCGATGCATTGCAACGCCATTTGCGCGAACAGCGCGGCGTCTCGGCGATCATCTACGACCAGACCTGTGCGGCCGAAAAGCGGCGACGCCGCAAGCGCGGCAAACTGATCGATCCGCCCAGACGCGTAGTGATCAATCCGGCCGTGTGCGAAGGCTGCGGCGACTGTTCCGTGCAATCGAACTGCATCGCCATCGAGCCGCTCGAGACCGAACTCGGTCGCAAGCGCGCGGTGAACCAGTCGAGCTGCAACAAGGATACGTCGTGTTTAAAGGGCTTTTGTCCGAGCTTCGTCGAGGTGGCGGGTCTCGAACCGGCTAAACCCGACACTCAGCGCATCAAGCGACTCGAGGCTCAATGGGCGTCTCGCTTGCCGCCGCCGGCCGCGTCGGCCCAGACATGGGCGTTGGCGCAAAGCGCGCGCATCGTCGTCGCGGGTATCGGCGGCACGGGTGTCGTGACGATCGGCGCGATTCTGGCGATGGCCGCGCACCTGGAAGGCAAGGGTGCGTCGACGCTCGACTTCACCGGCCTCGCACAGAAGAACGGCGCGGTGATCAGTCATCTGCAGATTGCCGCGAGTGCACAACAGATTCTCACCTCGCGCATCGACGCACACGCTGCCGACGTGATGATCGGCTGCGATGCGGTGGTGGCCGCTTCGGCGGGCGCGCTGTCGCGCTTGCAAATGGGTACTTCGCGCGCCGTGGTGAATAGCGCAATCACGCCGCCGGCGGATTTCGTCGGCAACGGCGATTTGCCGATCAGCCTCGACGCGCATCGCACGGCCATCGACACTGCGCTCGGCGGCGCAGGCGACTTCTGGGATTGCGCGGGCGCGGCTCAAAGCCTGTTCGGCGATGCGCTCGGCACCAACATGATGATGGTCGGCTTCGCATTCCAGCGCGGCTGGATCCCATTGTCGGAAGCCGCGATCATGCGGGCGATCGAACTGAACGGCGCCGCGGTGTCGCTCAATCAGCGGGCGTTTTTCTGGGGACGGGTGCTCGCACACGATCCGGCCGCGTTGAACGCGACGGTGGGCAACAGGACGGACGTGCCCGAAGCGTTCGACCTCGAGCGCTTTATCGAACGACGCGTAGCGGACCTGCAGCATTATCAGAACGCGGCTTACGCACGTCGTTATAGCGCGCTGGTCGACTCGGTCGTGCAGGCGGAACAGCGCGTGAACGGTCAGGCCGGCCCGCTTGCCGAAGCGGTGGCGCGTCACTACTTCAAAGTGCTGGCCTACAAGGACGAATACGAAGTCGCACGGCTGCATACGGACGGCCGCTTTGCCGCGACGCTCGCGAACGCTTTCGACGGTCGCGCACGGACCACGTTCTATATGGCGCCGCCGCTGCTGTCCAAACGCGACCCGCGCACCGGACGGCGCGCCAAGATCGCTCTGCAGGGCGCGTGGCTCGAGCCGCTTTTGCGTGTGCTGAAACACGGCAAGGTACTGCGCGGTACGTGGCTCGATCCGTTCGGCCGTCAGCAGGACCGGCGTATCGAACGTGCGCTGATCGGCGAGTATGAAGACGACGTGCGGCTCGCGCTGGGACGTCTCACGACGGCCAATTTCGATGCGGCCTGCAAACTGCTGGCGGTGCCGGCTTCGATTCGCGGCTTCGGTGTCGTGAAGGAACGCAGTTACGAAGTGGCGCAGCGTGAGCGGCGGATATGCCGGGAAGCGCTGTAGAAAGAAAAAGGTGCGGCTGCAGGCAGCCGCACCGATCTCTGGACCAGGCTCTCAAGCGTCGATCAACTCCCGCCGCTTCAATTCATCCAGCACCATCCGCTTCGGCACCTTCCCATAGCCCGATTTCGGCAAAGCGTCCCAATACAGCACGCGGCGCGGCATCTTGTACTTCGCGATACGCTCTTTCAGAAACTCGAGCAGGTCCATGTCGTCGCATCGAGCGCCTGGATTCAGCACGCACACCGCGACGCCCACCTCGCCCCATTGCGGATCGGGCACGCCGACCACCGCCACTTCGGAAATCGCGCCATGTGTGAGGATCGCTTCTTCGATCTCGCGCGGATACACGTTCGAGCCGCCGGAGATATACATATCCGACGCGCTGTGCCGCTGTTCATTTTTCTCGGGCTGTTGATGGAAATGACCGGCGTGGTGCGCGCAATAGTCGGTTTCCTCGGCAATCTGCTCGGACATGTACGCGCCGGGTTGTAGTTCGTGCTGATCGGCGCAATGTATCTGGTCTCGGCACTATGCGATGGTCGTGGTGCTCTCGATGGGGGTGGGATTGTTCACGCCGCCGTTCGGTGTGGGTTATTACTCGGCCTGCGTGATCAGCAAGGTGCATCCTGACGAAGGCACGCGTCCGATAATCGGTTATGTGATTGCACTCGTGATCGGGCTAATCGTGGTGGCGGCGGTGCCGTGGTTGTCTACCGGGTTCTTGCCGGGGTGATGGAGGGGGCGCGCATTCGTCGGGCGTGCATCAGTCCCGGTCGCCCTGGCTGTACACGAACATCGACAGGAACTGGATTGGCGTTTTGATCAGCCGCTCCGGGCCGTGCGGCACGTCGGCCTGGAACGTCAGCGTGTCGCCGGGATGCAGGATATAGGTCTGCTGGCCGTGCCGATATTCGATCACGCCCTTGAGCATGTGGATGAACTCGGTCCCGGGATGCTCGAAGACGGGAAAGGTTTCCGATTCGTCGTCCATGGTGATCAGGAACGGTTCGAACAGTTTTTTCGGTCCCTGGTCGTAGGCGAGCAGGTGATAGGTATGACCCCGCCGCGTGCCTTTGCGCACGACTTCCATGCCTTCGCCTTTCTTGACGAGCTGCGCGCCGCCTTCGGGCGCATCGAAACGGCGGAACAGCGTGGACATCGACACGCCCAGCGCGTTGGCGATCCGGTTCAGCACGTCGAGCCCGGTCGAGGTTTGCGCATTTTCGATCTTCGAGAGCATGCCGCGGCTTATGCCGGCCTGCTCGGACACCTGGGCGATGGTCAGTCCATGGCGCAACCGGAGTTCGCGAATCGTCGTGCCCAGGTAGCGTTCGAGCGAGGTTTTGCTGTCTTCGCCGTTTTGCATGGTTTGTCGGACTTCGTGTAAAGGCAAGAGCGTAGCAGATAGAAAAGGACGTCTGCCGCCTTGCACGAGCCCGACGTCAATAACTCACTTTCTGCCCCGCGAGAAAGGCCTTCAAACCGAGCTTCGCATCGGCGCTCGTAAACGCGCGTTGACCCAGAACCGCCTCTCTGCGAAACGCGTCGTCCATAGGCAGATCGGCGAGCTCGCCGACCGCCTGCTTGATCAACTGAACCGCGCCCGGACTAAGCCGGCTGATCGCGGCGGCCAGCTCATACGCGGCAGGCAGCAGGTCGGGTGCCGGCACGACGTGGTTGATCAGCCCCATCTCCGCGAGTCTTCGCGCGGTGAAGCGCTTACCGCTGACGAGCAGTTCCATCGCGAATGCATAGGGGATCTGTCGTGCGAGTCGCACGAGTGTGCCGCCGGCCGGTACGATACCCAACCCGGCTTCTGGTAGAGAAAATTCGGCCTGTTCAGCAGCGATGCGGATATCCGTGCCCAGCATGATTTCGAAACCGCCGCCGAAGCATAGCCCGTTGACCGCGCAGATCACCGGCTTGTTGAGCTTCGTATGCTTCAGGTGCGCATCGTCCCATTCGGAGATATCGAAGTTGTCGCTGGCGAGGGCAGGGATGGACTCGGTCAGATCGGCGCCGACGCAAAAAGCACGCTCTCCGCTTCCGGTCAATACGACGACCCGAACCCGGTCGTCTTCACGGGCTTCGATAAATGCACGGCCGAGATCCTGGTACATCTGCAGCGTCAGCGCATTCAGCTTCGCGGGACGGTCGATGGTGAGCGTCGCGATATGCCCGTCGACTTTGTAGCGGATATTCGACATCAGATCACTCCTTCTTTCTGGAGTCGTTCGTATTCGTCGCGCGGCATGCCGAGCCATTCCAGGAATATCGACTCGTTATGCTGACCGAGCAACGGCGCCGCCGTCAAAGGAGTGCCCGTCGTCCCGGACATCTTGATGGGCGAGCCGAATACCTCGAACTTCGCTCCGCCGAATTCGACGGGCACGATCATCTCGCGAGACACGACGTGCGGGTCGTTCACCACTTCGCCAATGTTCTTGATCGGCGAAAGCGGGAAGCGGTCGCCTGCCAGCGCTTCGAGTTCCTGTTTCGTATAGCGGGCACACCAGCGTTCCACGACAGGACGGACACGGTTTTCATAAACCGTCGCGTCGAATCGCTTTGCCATCGTATCGATCTCGCCGTCGCCTGCCAGTTCGGGTTCTCCGAATGCGCGGCAGGCCTCGCGCCAGAACTTGTCGGTATAGGCGCCGAAGAAAACGTGGCCGTCGCGACATGCATACATGCCGTACGGCCGCACGAACGGATGGTCGTTGCCGAGCGGCGCAGCGACGGTCTGATTACTCGTGAAATTGACCACCGCGTTTTCGGTCAAGGTCAGAACGGAGTCCTGTTGCGAGACGTCGACCATCTGTCCCACGCCGGACGTCGCGACGGCTCGCAGTGCGGCCAGCGTGCCGATCGTCGCATAGAACGAGCCGGCGAGGTCGCCGATAATCGTGCCCACTCGCATCGGCATATCTGGCATCCCGTTCATCGACCACAATCCGCCGGATGCCTGCGCGCTATTGTCGTACGCGGGTCTCGACGAGTTCGGACCGGACTGCCCGAAGCCGCTGATCGCGGTGTAGATCAGGGCGGGATTGATTGCGCGCAGCGTGTCGTAATCGAGTCCGAGCTTCTTCATGGTGCCGGGCCGGAAGTTCTCGACGACGACATCCGCCTTCGCGATCATCTCCTTGAATAGTCGCTTGCCTTCGTCTCGCTTCAGGTCGATCGTCACGCCGCACTTGTTGCGGTTGTATTGCGCGAAGAAGCCGCTGCGAGATTCACCCGCTACGTCTGCAAAAGGCGGGAAACTGCGGACATAGTCCGCGTCGTCGGGGTGCTCGATCTTCACGACAGTGGCGCCCAGGTCTGCGAGCATCATCGTGCAGTACGGGCCCGCTACGACTCTCGTCAGGTCGAGTACGGTAATGCCCGCGAGCGATGGACCGGCGTGCGGATCCGGACGCATCGCATTGGCGGCGGTATTCATGAAGTGATCCTTAGTAATGGTATTCGAGTGCTTTTCAGCGGCGTGACAGGGCGCTACGACCGCAACCGGTCATAGGCAATATTGATCTGTATGATCCCGTCTCCCTGCTTTGCTTTTTGCTTGTCGCGGGAGGCATTCACCACGGCTCGTTGTCTGGACCTAACTGTAGCGGGTCTGTACCATAAGAGAAGGCACAGTTGGGCCAGACAGTTGCGCGACACGTCGGGACACTGCGCAAAACAGAACGAGCGGAACATGCAAAACAAACGAGGTTCCCTGGCTGACGGGATCGCCAGATCGCTGCGTCAGCAAATCGCCGACGGTGCATTCCGGCGCGGAGAAAAGCTTCCATCCATTCGCGATCTCGTGCGAATGCACGGTTACTCGAAGAACACGGTGGTCGAAGCGTACGAGCAACTCGTGGCTATCGGTGAAGTCCGGCCGAAGCGCGGCGCGGGTTATTTCGTTTCGGACGAGCACGAGCCCGAGCCTGCTGCGAGTGCCGGACCTTCCGCGCGCCTGCGCGAGGCAATCGATACGGTCTGGATGCTGAGAGAACAAACCAATAACGACCCGCTTCATTTACCGCTGGGGCACGGCATTCCACCGGCTTCATGGCTCGCCGACTGCAGACCGGAGCGCTACCAGCAGCAGGTCTTGCGCGCGAGTGCCGGACGTATGCATCAATATGGCAACCGCTTCGGATATACGGCGCTACGCCAGGTTCTGGAGCGCAGGCTGTACTCCATTGGCATCCATGCAAACGCGAATCAGATCGTCACCACCAATGGCGCCAATCATGCAATGGACCTGATCATCCGTTGCCTTCTTCGTGCGGGCGATACGGTGCTGGTTGACGAGCCGGGCTACTATCCGCTGTTTGGGAAAATCAAGCTGCATGGGGCGATACCGGTAGGCGTGCCGCGTCTCGCCGACGGCCCGGATCTCGATGTACTCGAACATCTGTTGAAGACGACACGCGCGCGATTGTTCTTCACTCAATCGGTCGGGCAGAACCCGACCGGCTCTGACACCGCGCCGTCGAAAGCACATCGCATCCTGCAACTGGCGGACCGATACGACATGATCGTGGTGGAAAACGATCCGCTAGCCGATCTGAAACCGGCCGCGGCGGCGCGCATTGCTACGTTGGATCAATTGCGCCGGACGGTTTATATCGGCAGCTTCACGAAGTCGGTGTCGGCCAGCTTACGTGTCGGTTTCGTGGCCTGTCATACCGATCTGGCCGACGATCTGGCCGACGTAAAGATGCTCGTGCAGGTGAGCGGATCGGAATATAGCGAACGCCTGCTCGACACGATACTGAGAGACGCGAGGTTCACCCGCTATATATCGAAGCTGAAAGCGCGCGTTAAGGTAGAAACGGAGAAAGCGCTGAAAGTTCTCGACGAGGCCGGTGCCACACTCTTCGCCGCTCCGCAGGAAAGCCTTTATCTCTGGGCGACACTCGACGCCTATCCCGATTCAATGGAACTGGTCAGAGAGATGTTGAGCCGCAATATCAGCCTCGCGCCCGGTGCGGTGTTCTACCTGGACAATCAGAAGCGCCAGGCGTGGTGCCGTTATAACGTGGGCTATACGCACGACCCGCGCTTCGTGGCGGCCATTGCCGCGGCTCGCCGATAAGCAGGGTTTCACTGTGAAGTGAAGGCGCTATTCGTCGCGCGTTCCGGTCACGACGACGAGTACCTGGGCCTCGTCGCCCAGATTGCGAACCCGATGTTTGACGAGCCCCGGGAACTGCAAAAAATCGCCTTCGCGCAAGATAATCGACTGATCGGCCAATTCGATTTCAATCGCGCCGGAGAGCACGTAGAAGATCTCGTCGCCGGAATGGTAGGCCGCTTCCTTGAGTTCGGTGTCCGCCGTCATTCTCAATAGTAATGCGGTCGGACCATCGCCGCCGCCGACGCGGCTAAGGGGCGCGTAATCGTAATCGGCCCCTCGTTCCTTGCGGTAGTGACGTTCGCTCGCGCGTACCAGATGCATCACGCCCTTGTCGACCTGTTCACCGAGTAAACCCGCAGCCGATGTGTGAAGCGCCTGGGCGACCCGCATCAACGCGGAAACAGAGACCGTTTTCTCGCCGCGCTCGAAGCGCGACAGATGCCCTTTGCTGATACCCGAGAGCGTGGCCAGTTCGTCCAGCGTCATGCCGTGGCGCTGCCTGAGCGCGCGCGTGAGTTCGCCTGGATGTTGCACTGCGGTGTCCGCCGCACGCTCGCTACCACGCGCCTTCGCTCTGCTTTTGCGCTCGTCAGTCGACAAAAAATGCCTCCGTATTCCTGTTCGCCGTCGATTCGTCCCGCTGCCCGCCTCATGCATATCCGGCAAAAAATTATTTTTGAACAGGATGCGGGAAGGATTCTAAACGAATAGACTGGCGACGCATTGGACAACAAAGTTGTCCAATGGGCAAACGTCGACAACAGGGGCAGTAAGACGAGAAAAGGGGCAGACGATGAACACGGTCAGGCAGGAGGCGCCGGAACTGGCGCAAGGTACGGCGCCGGGCAATCGGCGGATGGTGCGGGTGGCGGCAGCCTCGATGGCCGGCACGGCGATCGAGGCCTTCGACTTTCTGGCGTACGGCACGGCAGCGGCATTGGTGTTCAACAAGCTCTTCTTTCCGGGACTCGACTCGGCGACGGGCACACTGGCTGCGTTCGGCGCCTTTGCGGCGGGGCTTTTTGCGCGGCCTGTCGGCGGTGTCATCTTCGGTCATTTCGGTGACCGGATTGGCCGCAAGTCCATCCTGATCCTGAGTCTTGTGCTGATGGGACTGTGCACGACGCTGATCGGATTACTGCCGACTTACGATTCCATCGGCATCTGGGCGGCCGTGTTGCTTGTCGTACTGCGTATCGGGCAGGGTGTCTCTTTCGGCGGTGAGTTGGGCGGTGCGGTTCTGATGGCGGTCGAACATGCGCCGGCAGGCTCCAAATCGTTCTACGGGAGCCTGCCGCAAGCCGGTGCGCCGATTGGCATTCTGCTGTCGACCGGCGCGTTCGCGCTGGTCAATATGCTCCCTAATGCCAGCTTCATGAGTTGGGGTTGGCGCATTCCGTTTCTCGCCAGCGCGGCGCTGATTGCCGTCGGCGTCTTTATCCGCATGAAAGTCGAAGAGACGCCCGAATTCGACGCGGTCAAAAAGCAGCACAAGGTCGCGACAATTCCGGCACGCGAGGTACTCGTGCATCACTGGCGGCCGCTCCTGCTGGCCATTGGCGGCAAGCTGGCCGAGGTGACGCTGGTCTACACGATCATCGTATTTTCGATTTCGTATGCCACCGCGAATCTTGGCTTTACGCGTGCCAACGCGCTCAATGCCGTACTGATCGGCTCGCTTTGCCAGATCGTGACGATTCCCCTCTTCGGCTGGCTGGGTGACCGCATCGGCGCGCGCCGGCTTTATATCATCGGCACGCTGCTGCTGGCGATCATGGCGATGCCGCTGTTTCATGCGATGGGCACGGGCTCGCTTCCGCTTTATACGCTGGCCGCCGTGACCGCGCTCGCGCTGAACTATGCGATTATTTTCGGACCACAATCGAGTCTCTACGCGTCGCAGTTTCCGGCTGAATTGCGTTATTCCGGCATTTCAATGGGTATTCAGATCGCGGCGGCGATCGGCGGCGGTCTGGCGCCGCTGATTGCTTCGTGGCTGGTCTCGCATGTCGGCGGCATCGGTTCGGTCGGTATTTATCTGAGCGTGCTCGGACTGATTGGTGCGTTGAGCGCATGGATGATGAAGCCGACCTCGTCGGACCGACCCATTAAAGGATGAGCCGCCATGCAAACGCTTTATGACCATCCGCTGTCCGGCAACTGCCACAAGGTGCGCCTGTTGCTGTCGATGCTCGGGCTAACGTATCGCAGCGAATTCGTCGATGTGCCGAACGAGGCGCACCATGCACCCTGGTTCGGCCGTATCAATCCATTGCGGCAGATTCCGGTTCTCGAAGACGAGGGCACGCTAATGTGCGACAGTCAGGCGATCCTTACTTACCTGAGCCATCGCCATGCACCGCAGTGGCTGGGCGATACGCCGGAAACGCAAGGGTATGTCGTGCAGTGGTTGTCGTTCGCGGCGAACGAGATCGGCAACAGCCTGCAACCGGCGCGCCTTTACTATCTGCTCGGCGAGAAAGTCGATATCGAGGCAGTGAGCGCGAAAGGACGGCGCGTGCTCGAAGTACTCGACGCGCACCTTGCGGATCGCGAGTGGCTGGCCGCCGCGCGGCCCACCATTGCAGATCTCGCGTGCGTGCCTTATGTCGCGCTCGCTCGCGAAGGACATTTGCCACTGGACGATTACCCGCATGTGATTGCATGGATTGCGCGAATCGTCGCGCTGCCGGGGTATATATCGATGCCCGGCCTGCCACCCATGGCCAATTAGCCGGCAATCGACGGATTGCCTGCAAGTACTCAATTTCCGAACATCCCGACACGGAGAATAACCATGCTTACCGAGACAAAACTGGCGGCGACCGATCAGGCGGTCACCGAGATGGCCGCGCGACTCGATCTGGGAAACTGGACCGAGAAGGAGAAAGTGGTCCTCACATGCCGCATGCTGGCCATGGAAAACCATTCGGAAACGCTGGCCGGCCAGATCACCGTGCGCTGCCCGGACGGCACGTTTCTGACGACACCGCTGGCGGTCGCTTTCGACGAAGTCGAACCGCGCCATGTCATGCGCGTCGACGACTCGCTACGCGTGCTGGAAGGCGAGGGCATGCCGAACCCGGCCGTGCGGTTTCACCTGTGGGTGTATCGCCGCCGGCCGGACGTTCAAAGCATCGTACACACGCATCCGCCGTACGTATCGACGCTGTCGATGACCGGCCGTCCTTTGCGTGTCGCGCATATGGATGCCACGCCGTTTTTCGACGACTGCGCGTTTCTGAAGGAGTGGCCGGGGTTGCCGATCGCCGACGACGAGGGAGAGATCATCTCGGGCGCATTGGGCAGCCGCAGGTCGATTCTGCTGGCGCACCACGGTTTTCTGGCGGCAACGTCGTCGATCGAAGAGACGGCGTATCTGTCGATGCTGATCGAACGCGCAGCACGCAATCAGATTCGTGCCGAGACGCTGGGCCCGATTACCGAACTCAATCCCGTGCTGGCGAAAGAGTCGCATGACTTCCTGCTGCAGTCGAGCGTAGTCAGGGCGAGCTTCGCGATGTTCGCGCGACGGGTTTTAAGGCAGGCGCCGCAAGCGCTTCGCCGCGATTAACGCCTGCGCGGTAGCTAGCCGCACCGCACCGCATCGTGTTTCGTCAGACCGATGCAGTGCGGCGGTTTACGTCAAGGCTTCAACACGACCTTGATGCAACCGTCTTCCTTGTCGCGGAACGTTTTGTACATACCCGGACCCTCTTCCAGCGGAACGGTATGGGTGATGACGAACGAGGGATCGATCTGTCCTTCCTGAATCCGCTTGAGCAGGTCATCGGTCCAGCGTTTGACGTGCGTCTGGCCCATCTTCCACGTGAGACCTTTGTTCATTGATGCGCCGAATGGAATCTTGTCGATCAAGCCGCCATAAACACCGGGGACGGACAACGTACCGGCAGGACGGCAGACATAAATCATTTCGCGCAGGACATGTGGGCGATCGCTCTCCAGCATGACCGCCTGCTTGACGCGGTCGTACATGGCGTCGAAGGAGCGCGTGGCGTGCGATTCCATGCCCACCGCGTCGATGCATTTCTCCGGCCCTTTTCCGTGAGTGAGATCTTTCAGCCGGTCGAGCACGCTTTCGTCTTCGAAGTTGATGGTGATGGCGCCGCCCGCGCGCGCCATGGCCAGACGTTCCGGCACGCGGTCGATGACCACGACCTGTTTTGCGCCTAGCAACACCGCGCTGCGGATGGCCATTTGCCCGACCGGACCGGCTCCCCAGATTGCCACCGTGTCGTCGGGCTGGATATCGCAATTCACCGCGGCCTGCCAGCCGGTCGGAAAGATGTCGCCGAGAAACAGTACCTGCTCGTCGGTAAGCCCATCGGGTATTTTTACGTGAGTCGTGTCGGCCATCGGTACACGCACGAATTCTGCCTGGCCGCCTGCGTAGCCGCCGGTCAGATGCGAATAGCCGAAGAGTCCGGCAGTCGTATGGCCAAAAACCTTATCGGCTTTCTCCTTGTTGCGATTGCTGCGCTCGCAGACCGAGAAATTGCCGCGCTTGCACTGGTCGCATTCTCCGCAAAAGATAGTGAACGGTATGACCACGCGTTCGCCGACCTTGAGTTGAGTGTTGTCCTTGCCGACTTCGACGACTTCGCCCATGAACTCGTGTCCCATGATGTCGCCGCTTTCCATGGTCGGCATGAAGCCGTCGAACAGATGCAGGTCGGAGCCGCAAATCGCGCAACAGGATACCTTGATGATCGCGTCGCGACCTTCCTCGATAATCGGATCGGGGACCGTATCGCAACGAATGTCGTGCTTGCCATGCCAGCGAAGTGCTCTCATTTGAATCTCCTGAATGCTGATGGCCGACTCCTCTATCGCGCGTCTGCCCGATATTGCGTTCGGCTCTTTTTTGCAGCAACGGGCATTCCAATGGGCTCAGGTATATTCGCTCCTGGAACGTGAACAGGGAACGGCGCTTGCTTCAGTCGATGCGATCGTATCGTTCTGTTTTGTCGAGAGAACCTGATCCATGCCGAAACGCGCACCCTCTACGCCTTTTCTGATCGCGGAGCGAGTTGTCATCGGTCTTTACGACGGAGGTGTTCTGTCGCCGGCAGTGCTCGAGCGGGTGCTCAAGGCATTCGTGCAGGACGTTGCGGATTGGCAGACGACACCCGACTTGCGGTCGGTCGATGGGCGATCCCTTCATGAAATTGTCGTTTCGACCATGATGCCGGACCATGCGGGTGAATCCGTACCGGACTCGTTCATCGCCGTCATTGAACATCTCGCCGACAGCCACACGAAAGCCAGCAACGCGTCCGTCGAAGCGGACAGTGGAGATACCACTCCCGCAAAGCGGCGCGCGGCCAGAAAGAAGCAGGAGCCGGAAGAAGAGGCGGATAACGGCGAACTACTGGCGCAATTGTCGGGAAGCGCAAAAGCTGCCTCGCCAGGCCGCTCGCGCGGCGCGAAACGGGAAGCGAGTTCTGCCGGATTCAATCCCTTCGTCAATGCGGCGCCGCCCCGCCGGAAGTAGTGCGAGCAGGACAACGCCCAGGTACCTATAGCGACGAGCCAGGCGTGAGAGCAGTGAGCGCCTGAACGATCGCAAGATGTGTGAGACCTTGCGGCAGATTGCCGAGATACCCGCCGGTATGCGGGTCGGCCATCTCCGGATAAATACCGACGCCGCCGTCGAGTGCTTCGACTACGGCGTCCAGCGCCTGCGTAGCCGCCTCCGTTTGCCCGAGCAACGCGCGCGCTTCGATGTACCAGAACGTACAGGCCAGAAAACAGCCTTCTTCCCCGGCCATTCCGGTGTACCGATAGTGGAAGGGGCCTGCGCCCAACTCACGCTGAATGGCATCGAGCGTACGGGTCATACGGTCGTTGCCGTCGAAACGGAAACGCACGGCCAGCGCCATCGAAGCGTCGAGCTTGTCGCTGCCGGGGTACATCACGTACGCGCCTTTTTCTTCGGACCATCCATACCGCTCGATCCATTCGGCGATACGGTCGCGCTCCCGTTCCCAGCGATCGCGGCAGGTGGTCGGCAGTTGTCCGCTGTCGGCGAGTTCGACCGCCCGCGCGAGTGCTTCCCAAGTGCTCAGTTTGGACATCGTGTAGTGCTGGGCTTCTTCCAGCTCCCAGATGCCCGCGTCCTTGCGTCGCCAGTTGTCCGCGCATTGATCCGCGAGCCGTGACAGCGTTTGAGCGCTTTGCGAATCCAGAATGTTGCCGCTGCGCACGAACACGGCGGCGGTGCCGAATATATCGCCGTAAATACCGTGCTGATGTTGATGCGCGGCCGCATTGCCGGTAATCACGGGCGCCGAATTTCCATAGCCGGGAAGATTCAGCGGGATGACGCCGGGCACCTTCCCTCCGGACAAGCCGAACAGAACCCGCGCGCCTTCGGTCTCGATCTGCTTCAACAACCAGGAGAAGGCGGCCTTGGCTTCGGCCTGCGCATCCATCCGCAAGAATGCCTTGATGGTGTAGCCGGCATCGCGGACCCATGCGTACCGGTAGTCGAAGTTCTTGTTACCGCCGATCCGTTCAGGCAAAGAAGTCGTGGCGGCCGCGGCAATCGCGCCGCTCGGCGAGTACAGCAGGAGCTTGAGCGCCAGCGCGCTGCGCACGAGCAGCGCGCGGTGCGGGCCGTCGTAACGAAGGTGGCCGGTCCATTCGCGCCACGCTTCATCCGACCGGTCGATGCGCCCGTCGATCACGTCGATGGGCGGCACGACCAGCGGTTCGTCCTGACCGGCGACAATGGCAACCGTCTGGCGCTCTCCTGCACGAACAACGCAATGGGCGAGCAGTCCGCTATCGTCGTGCGATTCGATTTCCATGCCCTTGCTATGCAGGACGAGCCCAAGCACACGACCCGCGTGAAACACATCGTGTCCGCCGATGATCGAACAATAAGGGCTGATCGTATCGCCCTGACGGCTAAAACGGATACGGATTTCGAATCGAACGCTACCCGACAGCCCTTCGACACGACGCGCCAGTTCTGCCCAGGGCAGTCGGCCGGCACCGCTGCTGTTGTGCGACTCGATAAGACGCGCGCGACCCGTCGGCGTCGTGAACACCGTCTCGAGTACATTGCTGTTGGGCAGATAGCGCCGCTCGACGCTGAACTCGTCGGCGGGCGTCAGCGAGAAATAGCCGCCTTGCTGCGCGTCGAGCAGCCGGTCGAATAGCGGCGGCGAGTCGATGCCCGGCACACACCACCAGTCGACCGAGCCATCGGCGCCGATCAGTGCGACCGAGCGGCCGTCACCGACCGCGCCATAAGATTTAAGCGGCAAGGTCCCATTATGGTCCCGTTGCCACGTTTTGCGTTCATTGCTCAATGGTTCGATACCTTTAACACGTCGATCAAGGCAGGTGATTGCCGCCGGTCACGCCATATACTTCGCCGGTAATGAAGCTCGACTCCTGCGACGCGAGCAGCACATACACGGGCGCGAGTTCGGCGGGTTGTCCCGGCCGTTTCATCGGCGCTTCCGAGCCGAATTTCTCGATCTTGTCCTGCGGTTGACCGCCGCTCGGTTGCAGTGGTGTCCAGACCGGCCCGGGCGCGACGGCGTTCACGCGAATCCCCTTGCTGATCGCCTGTTTGGCGAATGCATGCGTGAAGGCGGTAATGGCCGCTTTGGTCGAGGCATAGTCGAGCAGGCCGGCGCTCGGCTGATAGCTCTGGATCGACGTGGTGTTGATAATGGTTGCGCCCGGCGGCAGATGCGGCAGCGCAGCCTTGCAAAGCCAGAACATTGCAAACACATTCGTACGGAACGTTGCTTCTATCTGCTCGGTGCTCAGGTCGGCGATATCGTCGACATAAGTCTGCTTGCCCGCGACGTTGACGAGAATGTCCAGACCGCCGAGTGCCGAAACCGACTTGTCGATCAAGGTCTTGCAGAACGCTTCGTCGGAAATGTCGCCTGGCAGCGTGATGGCTTTGCGCCCGGCTTCCTCGACGAGTTTGACGACTTCGCGGGCGTCGGCTTCTTCGCTTTCGAGGTAGCTCAGTACCACGTCGGCGCCTTCGCGTGCGAAGGCGATGGCGACCGCCCGGCCGATACCGCTGTCGGCGCCTGTAATGAGTGCGCGGCGACCGGCAAGACGGCCGAAACCTTGGTAACTCGACTCACCGTGATCCGGCTTCGGCGTCATGTCTTTGGCGAGACCGGGCGCGGGTTGCGGTTGACGCTCGAAATCCGGCTGCGGGTACTGGGTGCGCGGATCCTGCATTGCGTACTGATTCGGGACATGGGACATCAATCGACTCCTTGCGTATAGGTGACGACGGAGGGAAGGCTTCCGTCAGGGTCACCACATTCAGCAAGGGGTATTCCCGAGTTGGCAGGAAAGCGTTTTCGTGGAGGGCGAGTCTTACGTCTTCCCCAGCGACAGAATTTCACTCGCGTTGATAATCGCGTCGGCAATCTCTTCCGTTGTCACGCGCTTGCTCATTGCCTGCTCGCGGATCAGGTCATAAGCCGCGCCATCCGAAATCCGGTGCGTGCGCATCAAAATGCTCTTCGCGTCCGCAATACGTCGCACACCGAGTAGCTTGGCTTCGAGCTTACGGATCTTGCGGCTCTGTTCCTTCGATTCACCGTGCACCCGGCGCGCCACGACCAGCGCGGAGAGCAGACCGAACGAGCGCACCGGCGACGGCAGCACCGCGCAGGCTCCGACCTGCAGAACCGAATCGACGATGGTCGGGTTCTCGTACGTGACGATGGTGATGATGGCGGGCACCGGGTCGGCCTCGAGCCATTCATAAGCGGCGCCCATCGACTCGGGGCGTATCGCCAGAAAAATCACGTCGATGCCTTCGGGCAACGCGGGTAACGGCGGCCAGAACGCCTGCACCTGGCAACCGATGCGCTGCAATTGCTGGGTCAGCAATTTGCCGTCCGAGTCGTCGGGATGAAACACCAGCACGCGCAACGTGCGCAGGTCTTTCAATAACGAAGGCGTTGCGCGAGTCGAGCGCCGATGGCCGGAAGCCTCCATTCAGAGCTCCAGCGAAGTCAGCGCGGTGGTCCAGTCGCCGAGCGAATGGGTCACGAGATAAGGATCGGGATGAACCGCGCGGGTCGCTTCACGCACGATCGTGAACTTGCCCTGCGAATTGACGACGCCGATTCTCGGGTAAAGACAGGTGTGGTGATTGGTCGTGTCGATGCGAACGCGTCCTTGCGGCGCGTCGAATTCGCTGCCGAGAATATGCGGCAGGATATCGACGATCTCGTCGCTGCCCGCCTGTCTGAACGCGTTGGCAAAGATATGCAGCTGAAAATAGGCCGCTTCCCAGCACATATTCGGCACGGCATCCTGGCCGAACATTCGCCGAAAACGTTCGAGCGTGAGCACGTTCTGCGCGGACTGGATCGACTGGAAATAGGGCGCCGCGGTGAAATGTCCGGCGGCTACTTCGTTGCCCATCTGGCTGATTTCCGCCTCGGACGTGGTGAGACTTGCAATCGGCATCCGTTTGGGGTCGAGGCCTGCCTCGGCGTACGCGCGATAGAACGTGGCCGTCGAATCGCCGACGACCGTCGAGAAGATAAAGTCCGGTTGCTTCGCGCGAATGTCGTCGAGTATCGGCTTGAAATGCGCGGCGCTCGCATTGAGCGGCACGTAGCGCTCGCCGACTTTGTCGCTGCCTTGGCGCTGCAGCACCAGTTCGCCCATGATCCGGTTCGACTCGTAAGGGAAGATGTAATCCGAGCCGACCAGATAAACACGCGCGCCGAAATTCGAGGTCATGAATTCGGCCAGTTGCACGCTGTTCTGGTTGGGCGCCGCGCCCGTGTAGATAATGTTGCTGGAAAACTCGAAGCCTTCGTAAATGGTCGGGTAGAACAGCAGCTTGTTCCATCGTTCGACAATGGGCAGCACCGCCTTGCGGCTGCTCGACATATAGCAGCCGAACAGCACGTTCACGCGATCCTGCACGATCAGTCGTTCCGCCAGCGCGGCATAAACGGCCGGGTCCGATTGCGCGTCGTAGATGACGGGCACCAGTTCGCGACCGTCCACACCGCCCGCGTCGTTGACTTCCTGAATAGCGAGCAGCGTGCCCTGCAGCTGGGAACAGCCGATCGTGGAGGTGGCGCCGCTGGTGGAGAAGAGAACGCCCACGCGAACCGGATCGTTAGCCATGGTGGCTACCTCGCGGTGAGCAACGCGAAGACGACACGAACATCGGCAGCAGGATGGATCGGTAGAGCAGGGGCATGCGAATGAAGTCTCGTGACATGGCGCTGGATTGATTCAAAGGATAATCGATCAATAACCGGTACAGGTTGTCGATATCGCTCCCGGCACTAGCCGGCGAGTTGGGCGTAAAGCGCGGAGAGTTGCGCGGGCAACGCCTGCGGCTGGCTCGCCGAGCGGCAGGTCGCGCGGCCGACGATGCGGCGCATGTAATCGGCCGGCCCGGCGTCGATGGCAATGCCGGCGGTCACGATACCGGCGCGACGCGCGTCAGCGGCGGCAACGCACGCATCGTGGACGAGATACTGCGCGTCGAACACGTCGATGTCGGACGGCACACCGTCGGTGATCGCAATGATCGCTCGCCGCTCGAGTGGCTCCGCTGCCAGTAGCGTCGTCGCGTGGCGCAGCGCCGCGCCCATGCGCGTCGAAAAGCGCGGGACGGCCGCGCGAATGGCGGCCTCGCGCGTCTGATCGAGCGGCACGCCGAAATCGAGCAGCCGGTAATAGTTGACCGCCGCGCGCGTGTCCGACGCGAAGCCGTGCACGGCGATACGGTGTCCGGCTGCCTGCGCAGCGCGGGCGAGCAGCAGTGCGGCGTCTTTTTCCAGGTCGAGTATCGACCTGCCGCGCTCGCCGATCGGGTCGCCGCTGGACGCCGACAGATCGAGCAGAAGCAGCATGCTGATCGCGCGAGTAGCCCGGCCTGGGCGTGTGAATACGCGGTGCTCGGGTGTGTGTCCGCGACGCCGGTCGATCGCGTGCTCGATCGCCGCGTCGAGGTCGAGGTCTTCTCCTTCGGACTGGCGGCGCAAGCGCGTGTTGCGGGTGAGACCGGCGAGCGCCGGCAAGCGCAGAGCAGGTAAAGCGGCAGGGGCACTTGCGAAAGACGTGAGGGCTCGCGATTGTGAAGATCGTTCGATCACGGTGCACCACGACGATCGCAACAAACCTAACCGATAGTCCCATTCCGGATAGACGACACGCCGCGTTTCCGGCTCCTCCCACGGTGGCGAGTCGGCAGGCTGCGTTTCTCTCGGAACGAGCGCGGCGGCAACGGGCGACTGCGTTTGCAGTTCCTGCGTTTCATCCGGGGGCTCGGTATTCGTGTAGACCCAGAGATAAGTATTGTCATCACGGTACGCAGCGGGCACCACGTACTGCTGCGCATGAAACCTCACCCGCATCTGCCCGAGATCGTTGGCAAGAATGGAGCCGATCTCGCGAAATGCCTCGTAATTCCCGAGCGTATTCGCACGTTCTTCAAACAGTCTGCGTGCTTTGTTCACCCAGAAATTGTCGTCGCAATAGGACGGTTCGATCAGCGCATAGTTCATTCGCGAGATCAGGGCGGAAAACGACAGGCCTTCGGGATCCAGCGCACGTGCCAGCAAAGGTCTGAACCACTCGCGCAGACCCGGACATTCGCGCATCAATAAACGCTCCACGCGCGCATCTTCCACTGCCGAGATGACGGCGAGGCTCATGGGCTTGAGCGTGCCTGCAGCGAGACCCGCCGGCGAATAACGAAGATGAGCCGCCGCATGCGCCACCGAGGCTCGAAACAACTGCGTCGGCTCGGGGGCGTCGAGCGCCGTGGAATCGGCGGCAAGCAGAAGGTGGGTCGACGTCAGGATCGCCCGCTGCGGCGCTGCGCTCAGACTGTCGAAACCTTGCGACTGAAGCTGCATGCGACGCCCGGCCAGCGTATCGAGCAGCAGGTTCAGCGACGCAAGGGCGGCGGGCAGGCGGGTCGTGCCGGCTTCGGCCGAGATGGCTTCCGTTGCGCGCGGGTCCTGCAGACTGAAATAGCGTTGCCGTTTGCCAGGATCGTTGGGATAGAGGCGCAAGCCGGTCAGCAGCCAGGCGGCGATAGCATCGGCGCACAAGCGCTTCGTCAGTTCGGGCAGCACCGAAACAGCGGCTTCGCCGCTGGCCGCGTCGAAATCGTGTAGCGCGCCGAACCAGCCCGCTAGCCTGGCGGTCGCTTCAAAGTCCGATCCTTCTTCGCACGCGCGATTGAGTACGTCGTCGAAAGACGGCGGCTCCGGCATGACGCGCTCCGTGATGACCCTGGTTTCCATGCAACGTCACGCGAACTGCGCGTCGATGAGATGGCGCAACGTCTGCGTCATATCGGGGTCGTCGGTCAGCGCCTGCGTGATCGTTGCTTCGCAACTGGCGCGCGGCGTGACGCCGGCGCGAATCAGCGTCGCCGTATAAATCAGCAGACGGGTGGACACGCCTTCGTCCAGGCCGCGTTCCTTGAGCGAGCGCGTATGGTGCGCGAGCTTCACCAGCTGACGCGCGAGGTCGTGCGGCACCTGACCTTCCTGCGCGACGATCGCGCTCTCTATCTCCTCATCGGGATAGTCGAACTGCATGGCGACGAAGCGCTGTCGTGTCGACGGCTTCAGGTCTTTCGAACGGCTCTGATAGCCCGGGTTATACGACACCACGAGCTGAAAGTCGGGATGCGCGTGCACCAGTTCGCCGCGCTTGTCGAGTGGCAGCACGCGCCGCGCGTCGGTCAGCGGATGAATCACGACCGTCGTATCCTGGCGTGCTTCGACGACTTCGTCCAGGTAGCAGATCGCGCCGTTGCGCACGGCCGTCGTGAGCGGTCCGTCGTGCCATGTCGTACCCTGCGCGTCGAGCAGATAACGCCCGATCAGGTCCGAGGCGGTCATGTCCTCGTTACAGGCCACGGTAATCAACGGGCGGTTCAGCTTCCACGCCATGTGCTCGATGAAGCGCGTCTTGCCGCAACCGGTCGGTCCTTTCAGAACGACCGGCAGGCGATGCGCGTACGCATGGGTGAACAGCGCGATTTCATCGCCTGCTGCGCGATAGAACGGTTCGCTGGCGACGCGGTACGGGTCGAGATCGGTGAGCACGAAGAGAGAGTCCCTGGTTGGAGAAGAAGGCGGCTATCCGCTGGCTGCCGCCTGCCCGACGGACTAGCGATGTTCCACCGGCTCGTGCGGAATACCTTCTATCGGGCATTCGGGTGTGCCGATCGTCGAACGCGTGAGCGCCTCGACTTCCTTGCGCGTGCCGTCCGGGTCGTTGATCCATTTGCCGTAGAACTCGAACGGACAGGCGGCGACGCCCAGCGCGCCTTCACCCGAGTTCAGCTTGCCGGTATAGCCACGATGCAGCAATTTGAACAGGTGATTGTTCGACTGCATGTTCTTGCGGGCGTCGCGAATCAGGCTGATGGACAGCTCGCCGTAGTTGATGCCCATTTCTTCGGTCCCGCATTCGCCGAGCGCGCGGCCATCGAAGCCGATGATCGACGAGCCGCCGAAGTACGAATACACGCCGTCGAATCCGGTCGCATTCGCCACCGCCACGTACGAGTTGTTCATCCACGCCATGGTTTTGGCGACCATGGCCTGCTGTTCTTTGGCCGGGTACATATAGCCCTGGCAACGCACGATCAGTTCGGCGCCGCGCATTGCGCAGTCGCGCCAGATCTCCGGATAGTTGCCGTCGTCGCAGATAATCAGGCTGATCTTCATGCCTTTCGGGCCTTCCGACACGTACGTGCAGTCGCCCGGATACCAGCCTTCGATCGGCGCCCACGGCATGATCTTGCGATACTTCTGCACGATCTCGCCCTGGTTGTTCATCAGGATCAGTGTGTTGTACGGCGCTTTGTTCGGATGCTCCTCGTGACGCTCGCCCGTCAGCGAGAAGACGCCCCAAACGTTCGCCTTGCGGCAGGCCGCCGCGAAGATTTCGGTTTCCTCACCGGGAATGGTGGCGGCGGTTTCGTACATTTCTTTCGCGTCGTACATGATGCCGTGCGTCGAGTACTCCGGGAAAATCACCAGGTCCATGCCCGGAAGACCTTGCTTCATGCCGACCAGCATCTCGGCAATCTTGCGCGCGTTGGCGAGCACTTCCGCCTTGGTGTGCAGTCGCGGCATCTTGTAGTTGACGACCGCTACGCCGACGCAATCCTTGGTGCTGCCAATATCTCCGTGTCGCATTTCATCACTCCAGTGGGTCGTTCGAAGGGGGCGAAAATCGAAAACAAAAAGGCCCGAGCCGGTATGAACCGGGTCGGGCCTTTTTGCCTTGCACTCCGCTGGCGATATTGGCAGCGAGTGCGAAATGTGCAGGACAGTTGTTGTCCTGGGTGAATTTATAGCACGGCGATTTTCTGATCAAAAAAGATTTTTTTCATCGATTCCTGAACACCGGCTTACGTTTTTCCAGAAACGCGTGCATGCCTTCTTTCTGTCCTTCGGTCGCAAAGGTGGCCTGAAACAGTGCACGTTCATGGACGATGCCTTCGGCGAGCGTCGACTCCATCGCGCGATTCACGGCCGCTTTGGCCATGCGGACGGCGGGTGCGTTGAAGCCGGCGATAGTGCGCGCGGCGTCGAGTGCGGTCTGCAGCAGTTCGCCCGAAGGCACGACACGCGCGACGAGTCCCGCCGCCAATGCTTCGGCCGCCTTCAGGTTGCGCCCGGTCAGAATCAGATCCATCGCCAATGCCTTGCCCACGGCATGGGTGAGCCGCTGCGTGCCGCCGATGCCGGGCACGACACCGAGTTTGATCTCCGGTTGCCCGAACTGCGCATCGTCCGCGGCGATGATGAAGTCGCACATCATCGCCAGTTCGCAGCCGCCGCCTAGTGCATAGCCGCCCACGGCCGCGATGATCGGCTTGCCGATCGTGCGCACACGGTCCCACTCGGCAAAGATGTCGTCGGCATTCAGTTCGCAGAAGCTCTTGTCGACCATTTCCTCGATATCCGCACCCGCCGCGAACGCGCGAGCGCTGCCTGTCAGCACGATGGCGCCAATGCTCTCGTCCGCATCGAAGGTTCGCAGCGCGTCGAGTACCTCGCGCGATAGCTGGCGGTTCAGCGCGTTGAGTTGCTTCGGCCGGTTCAACGTAATGAGCCCGACACCGTCGTGTCGTTCGATGACGATCGTGGAGGAAGGGGTCGAAGAGTTCATGTCTGCTCCTGGTAATTTAATTAGACCAAACGATTAGTAAATGGCAAAAAAACTCAGGTCTCGAGCAGACGGAAAAAGCCGCCCGCAAAAGTTTGCAAAGGGGCTCCGGAGCGCGCGAGCCGGGCGCGCAGAACGGCGCCTTCCCAGCCCGTCCAGAAGAATTCGGCCAGTTGTGCGCAGTCTGCCGTGGCGGGCAGCGTCCTGTTCTGCTGCGCGAGTTGCAGGCATTCGGCAAGACGGTCTTGCCAGTCGGCGAACACATTGTTCAAGCGACCGCGATACGACTCGGGCAGCGCGCTCATTTCCTGGCCAAGATTGCCGATCAGGCAACCGCGACGGTAGTCGTAGCGACGCATGCCGCGATCCGCATCGTCTACGAAGTCCTGAATGCGTTGCAGAGGGGCGCGGGAGGGATTGCGGAGAAACCGGTTCAGCTTGCTCGCGAAAAATCCGGAGTAATGCTCGATGAGTTCCAGCCCGAACGCTTCCTTGCTGCCGAAGTAGTGATAGAACGAGCCTTTGGGAACCGATGCTTCGCGCAGGATGTCTTCGAGCGCCGTGGCGGCGAAGCCTTTTTCCGTCAGCATGGCGACGCCGGCCCGCAGCAGGGCTTCGCGGGAGTCGCTATAGCCGTTCAGTTCTTTTGGCGGCCGGCCGCGACGGCGCAAGGTGAGAGGCGTGTCCATCCGGGAATATTAGACTACTTGGCTACTAAATGCGTCGATTTTTGCGTCGAGAATTTTACGCGTACAGATAGCGGACCAGATGAAAGAACACGGGCGCGGCGAAGCAGATGGAGTCGACCCGGTCCAGCGCGCCGCCGTGGCCGGCGATCATCGAGCCCCAGTCCTTCGCACCCAGCGAGCGTTTGACGGCCGACAGCACGAGTCCGCCGACGAAGCCGGCCAGCACGATGGCAAGCGACATCAGAAACGCTGCGCCGAAGTTGAACGGCGTGATGCGGTACAGCGCGGCGCCGCACAGCGTAGCCAGCAGACCGCCGCCGATAAATCCTTCGACGGTCTTCGACGGACTCAGGCGCGGAGCGATCTTGTGTTTGCCGAACAGCTTGCCGACCACGTACTGGAACACGTCGCTAATCTGTACGACCAGCAGGAAGAAAAACAGCAGCAGCGCGTTTTGTCCTTCATAGCGCGGAATATCGAGTATCAGCAGCGCGGGCGCATAACTCAGCCCATACACGCAGACCATCAGCGCCCAATGAATCTTCGAATTGCGGCTAAGGAATTCATGGGTGTCCTGAGTGAGCGCGGACACGAGCGACAGCGTAATGAACAGATGCACCGGCACGAAGATCGAGAACATGCCATACCACTTCAACCAGAGCAGCAGGTACTGCACCGGAATGGCGATAAAGAACGCAATGAACAGCGTGGTGTGATCGCTGGGCGAAGTGGGTGTCAGCGTGATGAATTCACGCAGCGCGAGATACGACGCAAACGCGAACACCAGATACGTGGCGGCCGGCCCGAGGCCGATTGCGATGGCCATGACGGCAATCATTCCCCACCACGCGCGAATGCGCTGGTTCAGATTCGCGATGGTCGAACTCTTTCCGCCGTCACGCCACGCGAGGATCGCGCCGATGAGCGACGCGATCGCCAGAAAACCGGTTACGCCGCCCACGAGTTCCCAGAACGCTGTCCGCATAGTGTGTGTCGATCCGTTATGAAAGTTGAGGCATGCCCGAACGTACGGCGCGCTTAGAGGGGTTGCCGCACTGGCGACAGCGCCACCACGGCGTCGTGCGCGCGCTGCAGGAATTCTGTTTTGGGTTCGTTCTGCGCGAGCGCGAGGCTGGCGCCGAAATGCACTTTGCAGATCAGCGGTACGGGCCAGATGGCGCCTTTAGGCATGATGCGCTGCAAGTTCTCGAGATACACAGGGCACAGTTCGATATCCGGAAACTCGCTGGCGAGCCGGAACAGCCCGCTTTTGAAGGGCTGTGGAAGGGCTTCGGCACTCCGTGTGCCTTCCGGGAAGATGATGATCGAATAGCCGAGTCGCAATGCTTCGCGCACTGGTTCGAGCGGATCGCTATCGCCTTCGTGCTTGCGGTCGATCAGGACGACGTTCAGCAGGTTATTGGCGATGTGGACTTTCGTTCTGCCGCGCTGCCAGTAGTCGCGTGCCGCAACCGGTCGCACCATCGCGCGAATCTCGCGCGGCAACGCAGCGAGAATCGCTAGCGTGTCGATATGGCTCGTGTGGTTCGAGAAATAGATCTTTTGCGTTGCGCCCGGTGCGCTGCCGTGCCAGACCGGATAAGCGCCTGCCACGAGGCGCACCACGCCGAGCAGGAAATCCCGCTGCCACGCGTGCCAGATAATCATTGAAGACGACTCATCGACAGCACCCCTCGCGGCAAGCCGCAACGTCCTGGTTACAGGTCTATTTTCAATTAATAATTCGGCGATTCTTTCAGTGGCCGCATTATGCCGAGTTTCCACGCGCGATACCATCCCGTAAGCGGCTTTCGATCTCCTTGACGTTTTGCCTTGTTTAAAAGACGATGTCGCTGTTTCCAGTCATGGAAAGCCATCGCGTGGGCGCCGGACAAATCGCACGATTACGTTGCCGAACTGGTCGAGATATAAAAATGAGCGTGTACGCCTTGAAGCCGAAGTTTCAGAACCTGCTGCGCCCATTGGTGCGGCGGCTAGCGCAGGCGGGGGTGACGGCCAATCAGGTCACCGTTTTCGCCGCTTTGGGTTCGATCGCGGTGGGCCTCGTCGCGGGATTCGCCTTTCCGAATGACCGGCTATTTTTACTGCTACCCGCGTGGTTATTTTTACGGATGGCATTGAATGCAATCGACGGGATGCTGGCGCGTGAATTCGGCCAGAAAAGCGCACTCGGCGCCTATTACAACGAACTCGGCGACGTCGTATCCGACATTGCGCTGGTTTTACCGTTCCTCGTCATTCCCGCATTCAATCCGGCCGATATCTGGGCTTTCGCGCTAATCGCCGTCGTGGTGGAATGCGCAGGACTGATCGGGCCGCTCGCGGGTGCAACGCGCCGTTACGACGGGCCGCTTGGCAAGAGCGACCGGGCGGTGGCGGTCGGCGCGTTCGGCTTATGGGTGGGCCTCGGATTGCCGGTCGCGACATGGGCGGACTGGTTGTGGCGCGCGCTCGTATTGCT
This sequence comes from Paraburkholderia sp. BCC1886, assembly GCF_900996245.1. Taxonomy (GTDB): domain Bacteria; phylum Pseudomonadota; class Gammaproteobacteria; order Burkholderiales; family Burkholderiaceae; genus Paraburkholderia. The sequence goes on from NZ_CAAJGK010000022.1 coordinate 202,827, forward strand.
CTCGCTTATCACCATCGTCAAGCGCGTCAGGAACGGCGTTGCCGAAACCCGGCCCGGAGCACGACCATGACTGCTCGCCTAGCCGAAGAGCAGTCTTTCGCCACGCACGACGGGCAGCAGCTTTTCTATCGCTATTGGCCAGCGGCGGCCGATGTGCCGCGGCGAGGCGCCGTCATTCTGTTTCATCGCGGCCACGAGCATTCTGCACGAATGGCCCATCTGGTCGACGAACTCGATTTGCCGGGGCATGCGTTCTTCGCGTGGGATGCTCGCGGACACGGCCGCTCGCCGGGGGAACGCGGGTATAGCCCGAGCGCCGGAACATCGGTGCGCGATATTCAGACCTTCGTGGATCATATCCGCGACTTCTACGGCATTGCGCCCGAAGATATCGCCGTGATCGGGCAAAGCGTGGGCGCCGTGCTCGCGGCCGCCTGGGTGCACGACTATGCGCCACCGATTCGCGCACTGGTGCTGGCTTCTCCCGCATTCAGAATCAAGCTGTATGTGCCGCTCGCATTGCCCGGATTACGCTTGATGTTCAAGCTGCGCGGACGCTTCTTCGTCAACAGCTATGTCAAGCCGAAATTGCTCACGCACGACCCGGCGCGGATTGCCAGCTACCAGTCGGACCCGCTCATTGCGCGGGCCATTGCGGTCAATATGCTGCTCGATCTGCACGACATGGCCAAACGCGTGGTCGCGGATGCCGCAGCGATTACCGTGCCGACCCAGGTGTTGATTTCCGGCGCCGACTGGGTCGTGCACCGCAAACCGCAAGACCAGTTCTTCGAACGCCTGAGCGCGACGCGTAAGGAGCGGATCGTGCTCGACGGTTTTCATCACGATACGCTCGGCGAACTGGAGCGCGAGCGAGCAACCGGCCCGATCCGTTCGTTCGTGCTGCGTGAATTCGACACGCCGCAAGCGCCGGTTTCTTTGCTCGATGCGCATCGACACGGACCGTTCGCGGATGAATACACGGCGCTAAAGCAATCGCCGTCGGTGGCGATGGCCGCGTATTGGGCGTCGTTGCGCGGCGGCCTGCGCGTGTCGAGCCTGGTGTCCTCCGGTATTGCGCTCGGTTTTCAGCGAGGTTTCGATTCGGGCTCGTCGCTCGACTACGTGTATCGCAATCGGGCGGAGGGGCACTCGCCGCTCGGCAAGCTGATCGACCGGAATTATCTCGACTCGATTGGCTGGCGCGGTATACGTCAGCGCAAGCTCAACATCGAAGAACTGATAGCCGATGCGATAGCGCGCCTGCAGCGCGCGGGTGAACCGGCGCGGATCGTCGATATTGCAGCAGGACACGGCCGGTATGTGCTCGATGCGATTGCCGGCGCTACACGTGGCCGCGCGAACATCGAGCGTATTCTGCTGCGCGACTACAGTCCGCCGAATGTCGAAGCCGGGCGCGCGTTGATCGTCGAAAAGGGCTTTGGCGGTCAGGCGAGTTTCGAACTCGGCGATGCGTTCGACGCCGAATCGCTGGCTGCACTCGAACCTCGTCCGACGCTCGCCATCGTTTCGGGTCTCTATGAGTTGTTCAGCGACAATGCGCCAATCCGCGCTTCGTTGGGCGGACTCGCTCGAGCCGTCGCACCGGGCGGCTATCTGGTGTACACGGGCCAGCCGTGGCATCCGCAACTCGAATTCATTGCCCGCACGCTGAAGAACCATCGCGGCGAGCCGGCCTGGGTCATGCGGCGGCGCTCGCAGACCGAACTCGACGAACTCGTGGCAAGCGCGGGCTTTCGCAAGGTCGCGCAGCGCATCGACGAGTGGGGCATCTTCACCGTTAGCCTCGCTCAGCGGGTAACCGACGCATGAGTCGTCCGTTCGGCGATCGGGACAGTGGACAGCGCGCCACGTTCGCGGCCAAAGCCTTGCTGCTTGCTTCAATGGGCGCGATATTCTTCTCGACCTACGGTTTCGCCAACTGGCTGGCGGGACGGCATGCGAGCGTTCCGTCGTTCAGCTTTGCGTGGGAGCATGCCATCCCATTCTGGCCTTGGACCATCGTGCCGTACTGGTCGATCGATCTCTTCTACGCGCTGTCGTTTTTTCTGTGGATGTGGCGTACCGATCTGCTCGACCACGTCAAGCGTCTCCTGACCGTGCAGATCATTTCGGTCGTCTGTTTCATCGTGTGGCCGCTGCGTTTCGGTTTCGAGCGTCCCGCGGCGGATGGCGCGGCCGGTGCGCTTTTCACGCTGCTCGCGGGCTTCGACAAGCCGTTCAATCAGGCGCCTTCACTGCATATCGGCCTGCTGGTGGTGTTGTGGGCCGTCTACGGTATGCGCGTAACCGGTGCGTGGCGCTGGGTACTGCACATCTGGTTCGCGGCGATCGGCGTTTCTGTTCTAACGACATATCAGCACCATCTGATCGATGTACCGACTGGCGCGGCGGTCGGCTGCTTCGCGCTATTCCTGTTTCCTGTGCGGACTCGGACGGCGTCGAACCGCGATCCGGCGGATGCCGTCACGCTCCTGACGGCGCGGCGAATCGCGCGACTTTATGCGGTGGGCGCTTTGCTGATGGTGTTCGTGGTCTGGCTCGTCGTGCCGGTTTCGGTGCTGGCCGGGTTGCTGTGCGGTTGGCTCGCATTAGCCTTGCTAGGTACAGCCTGCGTTTATCTTCAAGGCGACGCCGCCTGGTTTCAGAAGCACGAATCGGGCAGCCATGCATGGGCCGCGCACGCGCTTTTCGTACCGACCATGCTCGGTGCGTTCATCAACTCGCGGGCATGGACATGGCGACAGTCTGTGCCGACACCGGTCGGCCACGCCTTGCTGATAGGCCGCACGCCGACGCGGCGCGAAGTACGCGCTGCGAACGCTACCGGGATTGTCGATCTCACGGCGGAAATGCCGCGCTGGACGCGTACGGATGCGCTCGTCCATTACCTATGCGTCCCGCAGCTCGACCTGGTGCCACCCACGCTCGCGCAATTGCAGCAGGCAGTCGCCGCAATCGAGCGTCTGCACGCGGAAGGTCGCACGGTACTGGTGTGTTGCGCGCTAGGCTATTCCCGCAGCGTGTTGAGCGTCGCGGCATGGCTGGCTATGCATCTGGACATTCGCGATGCGAATGTCGTGCTCGGGCGCCTGCGTGAAGCGCGACCGCAGGCCGTCGTGTCCGCGCAGAGTGCCGCGCTGCTGCAGCGATTCATCGACCGGCGCGAGCGTTTGCCAATAACAGAGGAGAGCGCGTGATGAACCGGCCTTTAGCGGCGACTCATCTCAAACTGTCAGCCGCACTCGGTCTGCTCGATGCGGCCTTCTTCATTGCGCTACTGACGCATGTGGCGGCGTGGGTTGGAGTAGGACTCGCTTTTACGTTGCTATCGTGGGCTAGCGTCGCGATGAGCGTGGCGAGTGTGGTGATTGCCATCGTGGCGCTATGGCTGCTGATTCGCGTGACGATCGACCGCCGCCTGTTCGCCGCGCTTTCGCACATGACTGGAACGTCGGGCGAAGCCGGCGGTCTGGAGGCGCTGGACCAGGCGCTGCTGGAACTCGGATGGATAGACCGGAAGAAAGCCGGCCGGCCGCTCGATGAACGTGTGCGTGGCGTGACGAAGCTGCTTCGACAAAGCGTTGCACTGGCTGTGCTGCAATTGCTGATCGTCGCCGCAACTGCATCGCACGGTGCGTTTTTCTAGCGAATGAGACGCCGCCTTCAGCCAGGCGTTGTTGATCCGCGCTCGCATGTTCGAACGCTCTGCACTTCGGCTCGTAACGCTCGAGCGATCCTGGCGACTGCGTGGCCGGCATCGGCGCGTCCACACATGAAAATATCCAGCGCCGCGAAGCGATGCTCGGGCCACGTGTGAATCGTGATATGCGACTCTGCGAGCAGAACGACACCCGTTACGCCTTGCGCACCGCCGAACCGATGAAAATGCGCCGATAACACGGTCGCACCGGCGGCGTGTGCGGCGTCCACCAGAATCGTTTCGAGCGCCGTGGCATCACGCAGCAGGGCGGCTGCGATACCGTCGAGATCGGCGAGCACATGCGTGCCGTGCGCATCGCGCGGCGTGAGCGTAGGGTGGGCCGCGCTCGTCCCGGTGCTTGTTTCGCTGCTCGTTTCGCTGCTCATTTATGCGACCCATACGACGAATAGCCGCTACGCGACGACGTCGAGCCATAACCGGAGCCGCCGCTGCCACCGCTGCCCGTCATCGTCGTGCAACTGAACATGACGACCACGGTGGCCGCGTAAAGGATGTACAGCACGTGCCGCAGCTTCACTTCGACTCCTGATGAAAGGACCGCCAGATCCACTCCGGCGCCCACAACGCCACCATGCCGACGACCACCAGAACCGTCGCGCCGTCGAATTCGAACAGCTTGTCGAAATTGATGAACGCCATGCCGACGGTCGCGACCCAGGGCCATGGACCGAAGCCGACGGTAGTCGCTTCTTTTGCGTCGCTGCCTGCGTTTGCCTTTGAAACGGTTTCCTTCTTTTGGGCCGCCAGCGCGGGCAGGCCGAAGCGTTCGGCCACCTTGTTATTGCCGATCGGTCTGGCACGCGACCAGACGATTTCAGCGGCGGTGGTTTCGCGAGTCATCTTGAAGTCGCGCCATTTGAAATCGACGATCGACGTGCTATCGCCGACCTGTACCCGCCAGTTGAATGCGCCGGCCACGTAGGTCACCTGCGCGTCGTAGCGCTCCTGCTCGCGATAGGTCTTGCCGCTTTCCAGTACCTTGCCGTCCTGGCTTAGCATCGGCCAGGTATTGAGCACCTCGACGCGCTCCCACGCGCCCTCGCTATGCACGAGCCACAGAAAGCCGCGTTCGAGGTGATGAAGCAGATATTCGTCCCAGACGGATTCGCCATCGGATGTACGGCAACGCATCACGCCGAGTACGGTGTACTTCGCGCCATCGAAGGTTGCGCTCGCACCGAGCGGCAATGCCGTTTCGATCGCTTCGACTTCGCGCTTCCTGGAAAACAGCGTGGTCTGTTCGGCACTGCAATCGACGCCCGCATGGCAGGCACCGCAAATCACGTAATTGGCGACGCCGACCGGACACTCGAGCGCCGCACCGCAACTCGGGCACGTGAACGCACCCAGTTCGCCGCGGTAGCGGCCGGCCGATTCGCGAATCTCCGCTTCGTCGCGTAGACCTCGACAGGCCAACGCGTCGAGCTCCACCGACTCGCCTTTGTAGACTACCGGTGCGCCGGAGTCCGAGTCCGAGTAGTCCAGCGTGATGAACCGGTCTTCATAACGAAAGTCCGCCACGCGTGCCTGCCAGCCGTTGCCGACGCTGAATGGCAATTCTCCTTCTCCGCCCACGCATTGCGCTGTGCGTATATCCGATGCGAGATAGCGCTGGCCGTCGAATTCGAACCCGACGCCCGGGCGCAGTGAATCGAAAAGCGGCAAGTTATTACCTGCGTTTTCCCGATTCTGCTGCGTGGTCACGGTGTATTGGCCGGACGCATCGGAGAGCCAGCCGAAACTGCCGTCGTCGAATACCGCATACCACTCTGTCCAGAATCCTGCGTCGTAACGCAACTGGATGCGGCCGAGCAGGGAGAACGGTCGCGACCCATGCGAGCCCGTCACACCGAGCTGCAGCGGCGAATAGTCCTCGAATACCGATGCTATTTCACCCAGCCGCTCGACCGCCTCGCCACGTTTGAGCAGCGTGCTGCGGCACGACGCGCACACGGTCATGACGGCCGCAGCGGATCGGAATTCGAGCGGTGCACCGCATTGAGGACACGAAGTACTGAACATCGATACGCTTTATTGAGTCAGCTTCGCGAGAATGTCGGCTTTCGCCTTCGCATAGTCGTCTTCGGTGACGAGGCCTTTGTCGAGCAGGGTCTTGAGTTGCTGAAGACGCTCGACGTAATCGTTCGACGGATTCGCCGGCGGAGTAGTTTGCGGCGTGTGCGGTGGCGCGTTCAGCGCGCCCGTCATGCTTTGCGCGATGGCCGCGCCGGCCGCGATTCCCGCACCGATTCCGGCGACGCCGCCCGGGTTCTGCGCCGCGAGCGGGATGGACTGCGCCGCCTGGTACTGCGCGAACCTGTTCAGATCGCCGCTCACGCCGACGCTAATGCGGGCGTCGAGTGCCTTCTGCAAGGCTTCGGGTAGCGACACGCTTTGCACGGTGAACGAATCGAGCGTGACCCCATAGCGCGCAAAGGTGGGCGCGAGCGCCGTGCCGATTCGCTGCGACAGGACTTCCTGATTCGCCGCCATATCCACGAAGGCAACGTCGGCGGAGCCGAACGCGACACTCATGGCGGTGACCACGAGATTGCGCAATTGCTGCTCCAGATCGTCGACCGTATAGACTGCGCGCGTCCCGCTTATCTCGCGATGAAACGCCGGCACGTCGACCACCCGGTACGAGTAAATGCCGAACGCCCGCACCTGCACCAGCCCGAATTCGCGGTCGCGAATCGTGACCGGCTGCGGTGTTCCCCAGCGGCGTCCCAACTGCAAACGCGTGCTGAAAAAGTACACGTCGGATTTGAAGGGCGACTGGAACAGCTTGTCCCAATTGCGCAAACTGGTGAGTACCGGCAGCGTACGCGTCGTCAGCGTGTAAAGACCGGGGCTGAATACATCGGCGATTCGCCCTTCGTTGACGAATATCGCCATTTGCGATTCGCGTACGGTCAATTGGCCGCCGTACTGGATTTCCTGATCCTCCATGGGAAAACGCCACGCCAGTACGCCGTCGCCGTCTTCCAGCCACTGCAGTACATCGACGAACTGTTTGCGAATAAACGAACCGAGACTCATGATGGACTCCCTGGCGTATGGCGCCGTGTGAATCAGGTGAGACAGGCTGCATTGATGATACCGACCACAAGCGAGGCCGTGCCCATTAACCCGCCCATTGCGGTATTGCGCGATTCGATCGCCTCGTTCATGCCGGGCAGCAGGCGCGTGAGCAATGCGTACGTGATGACCTGCACGACCATTGCACCCAGCGCCCAGATCAATACCAGCATGAGGGTGGAGTTATGAGCAATGCTCGAAGCAAGCGTCAGGCAGAAGCCGAGCAGGGCACCGGCAAAGGAAAGCAGCGCGGCGACATTGCCTTCGCGGATCAGACCCAATTCGTCGAACGGTGTGACCTTGAGGTAAACTGCCGCGAATATGAGAATTAGCACAAACGCCGACAGTAAATGAATCCCATAAGAAAAGGCATCATTCATTCAGTCCCCCGGATTGTGTATGCCGGGCATGCAGGTGCGAATGCCGATGTGGATGCAAACGCGCATGCCGATTGTGCCGGCCTCGATTATGGGTACAGCGTGATTAAATGCAACGCTGAAATCGTCGCTAGTATAGCCAGATCGGACCGGAGTGCCCAGCGCAATGATCCGGCATAATCGCATACTGATTCTTTCGGTACTGGTTCTCGCTTCATGCGGACTCGGTTATGAATTGATCAGCAGTACCCTGTCGAGCTATCTGCTCGGCGACTCGGTATTGCAGTTCTCATCGGTGATCGGCTGCTACCTGTTTGCGATGGGTGTCGGCTCATGGCTTGCGAAGTTTATCGACGACGACGACGTGCTCGACCGTTTCGTCGATATCGAGCTGCTGGTCGGTCTGCTCGGCGGCCTGTCGGCCGCGTTGCTGTTCGGTGTATTCGCGTGGCTCTCCGCGCCGTTTCGCGCGGCGCTCTATGCGATGGTGCTGATACTCGGCACGCTGATCGGCATGGAAATACCGCTGGTGATGCGCGCGTTCCAGCAGCGCCGCCAGGCGTTTCGCCATACCGTCAGCGACGTGCTGAGTTTCGATTATCTCGGCTCGCTCGCGGTCTCGCTGCTGTTTCCGCTCGTGCTTGCGCCGCGGCTCGGCCTGCTGCGCACGGGTTTTCTGTTCGGTATTCTGAATGCGATGGTGGCGTTGTGGACCACCCATACGTTTCGCGCGGAAATCAGTAACGTGCCGGGTAAGCTGGCGCGCGCCGCGCTGGTCATCAGTCTGCTCGGCGCGGGTTTCGCGTTGTCGGAGCGCATGACGCATTGGGCCGAGCACGGACTGTACGGCGACGAAACCATCTTCTCCGAGACCACGCCTTACCAGCGCATCGTGCTCACGCAATGGCACGACGACATGCGGCTGTATCTGAACGGCAATCTGCAATTCTCTTCGCGCGACGAGCATCGTTATCACGAAGCGCTGATTCATCCGACGCTCGAAGCACTGCCGTGGGCGAGGCACGTTCTGGTGCTCGGCGGCGGCGACGGGCTGGCCGTACGTGAGATCCTCAAGCATCGCAACATACAGACGGTCACGCTGGTCGATCTCGACCCGGCGATGACGCGGCTCTTTTCGACTTCCGCGCCGCTCGTCGAACTCAACCAGGGTTCGCTGAAAGACCCGCGCGTGCATGTCATCAACGACGACGCGGTACGTTGGCTCGAATCCAATGCCGACGTATTCGACGCCATCGTCGTGGACTTTCCCGATCCGACCAACTTCGGTCTGGGGCGCCTGTATTCGGTGCCGGTGTACCGGATGCTCGCGCGGCATCTGTCGGAGAACGGCTATGCGGTAATTCAGTCGACCTCGCCGTATTTCGCGCCGCATGCGTACTGGACGATTGTCGACACGCTGCGCGAGGCCGGCTTCAATACGTGGCCGTACCATTGCTATGTGCCCTCGTTCGGCGATTGGGGTTTCGTGATTGCGGGCAAGCGCCGCGACTATACGGTTCCAACCCACTATGCGGAGCCACTGCGCTGGCTCGATGCGCAAACCGCCGTCGAGATGTTTCATTTCCCCGCCGACATGCCCGCGTTGCCGATGGCGCCGAACCAGTTGAACGACCAGCCGCTCGTCCGCCTTTTCGACGAAGACTGGAAGCACGTGCTGCGCTAATGGACCGCCGCACTTTTCTGCTGACCGGCGCGGCGGCGTCGCTGGCCGCCTGTGGCCGCAACGGCTGGGTCGAGACGACGCCGTCGATCGATAGCCCTGGTATGCGCGAAGGGCATGCGCTGCGCGACCACCGTAGCTTGCCGGCGCCGTCCGGCACGCTTGAAACGGACATTGCGATTCTCGGCGCGGGCGCGGCCGGTTTGTCGTGCGCATGGCATCTCGCGCGGGCAGGGCACAAGGACTTCGTCGTGCTCGCTGGGCCCGAGTTCGGCGGCAATGCGGCGGGCGGGCGTTATGGCGATCTCGGTTATCCGAAGGGCGCGCACTATCTGCCGCTGCCTTCGATGGAATCGGTCCACTTGCGCGACATGCTCGCGGACCTCGGCGTGATCGAGGCGGATCCGTTCACCGCCCGACCGGTGTTCGACGAAACCGTGCTGGTTCATGCTCCCGACGAACGCCTGCTGATCAACGGGCAGTGGCAGGACGGACTCGTGCCCACACTCGGCGTGAGCGCTGCGGAACTCGCGCAACAGCAGCGCTTTTTCGCCTATACCGACACGCTGCGCACGGCCTTCGGCGACGACGGCCGCAAGGTGTTCTGCATTCCGCTCGCGCAGTCGTCGCAAGATGCACGCTGGCGCGCGCTGGACAAACGCTCGTTCAAACAGTGGCTGCTCGATGAGGGCTATAGCGCGCCTTCGCTGCACTGGTATCTGAATTACGCGTGCCGCGACGATTTCGGCGCGGGCTACGAAGCGGTGTCGGCGTGGGCGGGGTTGCATTACTTTTCGTCGCGCGGCGGTCACGCCCGCAATGCCGAAGACGGTGCGGTATTGACGTGGCCGGACGGTCTGCACAGCATGGTGAGCAAGCTCAGCGCGTCGATCACGCAGCGGGTGGGCGCCGCAACATGGCTGCGATCGGGATTCGCCGCGCGGGTCGACGAAAAGAGCCGACGTGTAGAAGTATTGTGCGTACGCGTGGGCAGCGATAACTCGCTCAGCACCTTCGTGCTCAGAGCAAGGCGCGTGGTCAGTGCCATGCCCTTATTCGTCGCTCGCCATGTGATACCCAGCATGAGCGCTCAGGGTTTCGATGCGTCGCGCGACTTACCGCCACGCGCGCCGTGGCTGGTTTCCAATTTCCTGATGGACGGCATGCCCCGTGAAGCGCAAGGCGTGCCGCTCGCGTGGGATAACGTGGTGTATCACGGTCCCGGGCTCGGTTACGTGGTGTCGACGCATCAACTGATTCGACTGTCGCCACCGCAGCGGTCGGTGTTTTCCGCGTATCAGGCGCTCGATGTCAGAACACCCGACGAGACGCGACGCTGGCTGGTCGCGGCACGTGCCGAGGATCTGCGCGAGCAGGCCGCGATCGATCTGTTCCCCGCCTATGGCCGCGATTTATGGCGTCATGCGGCGGCACTCGAAGTCACCGTGCGCGGTCATGCGATGGCTACGCCGGATGTCGGCTTTCTCAGCCGCCCCGGCTTGAACGCACTGCGTGAAGTCGACGGTCCGGTTCTTTTTGCGCATGCGGATCTGTCGGGTATGTCGTTGTTCGAGGAAGCTTCGTATTGGGGTGTGCTGGCGGCTCAGCGGGCCTCGAGGTAGGCTGAGCGCCCGTTGAACTCGTACTTCGACATTGGCGATAGGGACGACCTGGATCAGATCGTCCCATCGGCAGCATCGGGCCTTCACCTCGGCGGATTGACCACCACGTACTGCACGGTCGAGCCTACGTATTGAGGCTGGTACCAGTAGCCGCCACATTGCTGATACGCAATGCCGTTGACGATGATGCTGGAACAACTCGGCGGCAAGGACGCGACCGTGGCGCCGACCACCACCGCGGTGGTGACGCCGACCGCAACGCCGACTGCCACCGGGTCCACGTACCAGCCGTCGTCGTGGTGATGATGGTCGTCGTCGTGATGGCCATCGTCGTGGTGTCCATCGTCGTGGTGTCCATCGTCGTGGTGCCCGTCGTCGTGGTGTCCGTCGTCGTGGTGTCCATCGTCGTGGTGTCCATCGTCGTGGTGATCGCCGCCTCCGCCACCGCCGTGGGAATTGCCGCCACCACCGCCACCGTTGCCGCCACCACCACCACCACCGTTGTGAGAGTTCCCACCGCCACCGCCACCGCCGCCATTACCACCACCATGAGACGGCTGCCCACCACCGCCACCATGCGACGGACCGCCGCCTCCCCCCGACGGACCACCAGAATTCCCGCCGCCGCCATGCGGTGCGCCACCGAAATTCCCACCGCCACCCCCCGACGGTCCGCCGAAATTTCCCCCACCGCCATGCGGTGCACCGCCGAAATTTCCGCCGTGAAATCCCCCTCCGCCATGGACGCTCGTGCGCGCGCCGCCGCGCATGCCGAATGCAAAAGTCGTCGTCGATGTCGTCGAGAATGCGACGACCAGCGCAATGCCAGTAAGACGCGTGAGTGGTTTCATTGCGCGTCTCCTTGCTGCCCGTCGTCCGGCGATGGGTCCGGTTCGCGGAACGGGATTTCATGCGCGCCGCGACCCGGCTGGAATCTGAAAGTGGCCGCATCGAATTTCGGATTCAGCGTCCAGTGATAATTGACCGCGTGCTGCGGCCGCGACGGCTGCGTGGTATCCGTCACGACGAAGCGGCACGGCAACGGGCGCGAGCCGCTCTCGATCCAGAGCTCCCAGTCGAGCCCCGGCTGCTGGTACGCGTAGTGGTTGCACCACTTGCCGTCGACCTTGTCGAGTCCGATGAACAACGCACTGGTCAAGGTCTTGTCGTCTTCCTGCTGGCCCCAGTAAAACAGATCGACCAGCGGAATCTGCACGCCGTATTTTTCGTCGGCGTCGGTGACCACCTGCTTGATGGTGGGCGGTGCCGGGAGTCTGCTGTAGTAGCGATGGGTGTCGTCGAACAGCACGACGGAGTGGCCGTCGTAGACCATACCCTTCGGCGCGCGGCTGCCTGTTATGACAATTTTGAACCTGTCCGGCTTCCGTACGGACATCTCGGTGTGGTGCAGGAAGCCGATGGTCTGTCCGGTTGTCACGACGCCATCCGTCACGCTGTCCGCCTCGATACGGAAGCTGTTCAGACCGCGTAGATACGTCCCGAGCCGGTTCAGGGCGTCGACCGCCGGGGTTTGCATCTCCGGCTGCGCGGCGAGCGGTTCGTCGCTGCCCGACGACGGCGCCTGCGCGAATGCGGGACTCGCAACATGGGCGAGCGCGACGAGGCAGCCAAGCAGCAGCCGTTTTTTTATCATCGCTGGTCCGCCGCGGCCCGCATGGCGACTGACATCATGCCCGGTATCACACCCGGAATCGCTGCAACGAAAGATCGACAGGTTCATGAATTCTCCGAAGTGACTGACAACCAGTGACCCAGTAGACGCGCTGCGCTCAGGTAACGCTCACCGTGTCTGTCTCACGGCGTTTCTCGCTTGCCATCCGAGTCGTTCGCAATCGGCCTTCACACGTGTGGCATATTCTTTCGGGTCGCTCGAGCGAAGCGCGCGAAACTGTATCGTCTGGTCGGCTTCGGTATTCCAGCCTCGTTGCCATCGGTTCTCGAAGTCGGTGGCATCGGTGAGCCTGCTTTTCAGCTTCGACTTGTACCGCTCGATGCGGGTCGACTGCGTACCGCAAAACTCTGCCGCGAAGTGGGCGCGAGCGCCGGCGGCCTCGGCGTTTTCGTTGTCGCGGTCTTCGCCGGCGATGCCGGGCGTGGTCACGAGACCGGTCGTACAAACAATCAGCAGCATGGTCAGCGTCGTCAGCAGGGGCGTATTCCGCTTATGGCGGAAAGTGTTCATCCATGTCATGACGGCCCCTTGACGACGTGTGAGACGACTACTTCACTTCGACGCCGTCCCGCGATACCGACGCAGCCGCGGCAGCCACGAACACCGCACGGACGGAATCGCCGGTCTTCAGTTTGTCGAGCGCAATATCGGGCGTCGCGTCGAAAGTCTCCGTGCGTTCCGGTCCCCGCAACGTAATCCGGCCATGCTTGCGGTCGATCTTCTGAACGGTAGCGATCACTTCCACGCGTCGCGCGGACGCCACCACGCCGCCCGAAGCCGGCTGCGCGACCTCGGTCTCCACGCGCTCGCGAATGCCGCGGGTGGCCAGCTTGTCCGCGCTGATCAGAATCGCGTTCTTGTAGGCAATGTCGACGGTGTCGCCGACGCGCAACTTCGTCACGTCCGCGACTTCCCGATTGATTTCGATCACCGCGAGGTTCCCGCGAGGTCCACGCAGCGTGACGGTGTTGGAATCGGGCGATATACCGACGACGCTCGCCTGGATATGAAGCAGCGCCATGGCACCGACGGCCGGTGTGCCGGAGGCGACGCCGGCATCCTGCGCGCTGGCTGTCCGAACGACCGGAACGCCAGGCAGCGCCAGCGCCGCGACGATCGTTGCGCACACCGCCATGAGCCGGTTGAAACGGAGCATGTCTTTCTCCTCGGGACAAAAAGTCAGAGCCGCTATCGGGTACCGATGCGGAAAATCTTCCGAACCACGTTCAGGATGGCTATTGAACCGCGTAGCCCTTGCCCTGCATGCAGGCGCCATAGGCGCGCCAGTACAGGTTCAGCGTGGACTGCTGGCTGGCCTGCGCGTACTGCGCCTGAGCCGCATGCTGTTGCCGGCTGCGGACCCCGCCGACCATGGCGCCTGCGGTCGCACCCACGGCTGCGCCGTGACCCGCGTCGTGATGATTGACATCGCCGATGATGGCGCCCGCCGCCGCCCCGCGCGCCGCGCCCGCAACACGCGCGCCGGTGGGCGCCATCGGCGGTGGCGGCGCCTGCGCGACGACAGCGGGGTCGACGCCGGTGTTCTGTTTGGCCCAGGCATAACAGGCGCCGTCATCGGATGCCTGACGCTCCGGGCTTTGTCCGTGCGAGGGATAAATGGCGGGTTTCTGCGCGAATGCGCAAGGGGAAAGGCCGAGACAAACTACGAGTAATGCGGGACGCCAGAAATACTGGATTGCCGTGTCTGAATAAAACGCGAACGTGTTAATGCCTGCCGCAAGCCGGACGGAATTATCCATTTTTAATCCTCGTATAAATTATTAAATCGATCTTTAATAAATACGTCGGGCAGACACGAATTCATGCGGCATCTGATAACTGCCGAAGTTCGCCATTTTATTTAACTGAAACCGGCCACGATTCAATGTGGATAAGCGCGAGAGCCTGCCGGCCACGCGTTGGAAAATTCACCGAATTACGTCACGCTTAGGACGATAGATAACGTTCTTTCGGAATGCAAGGCATTTTTGGAAACGGTCTGACCAGGGCGATCCGGTGCATCATCGGCGATAACCGCCATGCCTCGATAAAACGCTGCCTAATCTGGAGGGTCCGCAAAGAGATAATTTGCATGGCGGGTAAAAATCGCCTATTTGTTCTTCACCACAATATGCATTTTCATGCGTCTTTTCGTGATGGGCGGGAGCAGGACGATGCGCAATCCGCGAGATGAACTACCGAGCGTCGCGCGCAGGATTTCGGCCGCACGCATGCTGGGCAACGGCGCGACCGTCGAGGAGGTGGCGAGCGAGTTACGGCTGTCGGTGCAGACCGTGCGCCGCTATCGATCCATTTTCGATGCCGACGGGCTGGAGGGGCTGCGCGACATGCGTCTCGGCGGCAAGGCACCCGCGCTGGACGCGCAGGCACTCGCCTGGTTGACCGCAGCGATCGAAGGATCGGCCCGCGCACATGGTTTTAGCAGCGACAGGTGGACCAATGCCCGTGTTCGCGAATTGATCGCCACGCGGTTCGGGGTTCGTCACTCCCGCGTTCATACGTGGCAAATACTGACGGACCTCGGCATCGCCGATCGTCTGTCCAAATCCGCGCTTTGAGTTCGGCACCCCGGGCAGGCGGAATCGATCCAGCGAAGACGCCGTTATTGCGACCGATATAGACGGTATCGAATCGATATGGCTGACCCAGGCATCGATAAAAGATGCTTCGACGTCGAATAGCCCAATACGACGACATCGCTTTTTCCCCGAGCGTCCTCATGCGATTTACTTAGCATGATTGGTCGTTTAGCGATGCGGCATGACGGCTTTAGACTGCGCGCTCCTTCCTGCGCTTTCTGCAATCCGGCCATCGATAGCGACGCGATGAATCCACAAACTCTTCTCTCCGTGCAACGCCTGCCGACGCGCGCAAGGCGTCGGTCATGATCGCTTACTTGCTGCGCCGCCTCGGTCAAGGCTGCGTCACGGTGTTGCTCGTCATTGCGATGATCTTCATCGTGGTGCGGGCGATCGGCGACCCCACGCATCTGATGTTGCCGCCCGAAGCGACCGAAGCGGACCGCCAGGTGTTGCGTCAACAGATGGGGCTCGACAAGCCTTTGCCGGTGCAATTGGGGCGCTTCCTCGAACAGCTGGCGCACGGCGACTTCGGCAACTCGTATCGTTTCTCGCGGCCGGCGTTGCCCGTCGTGGTCCATGCTGCGTGGCCGACCTTGCAACTGGCCATCGCGGCGATGCTGGTGGGACTGCTGACGGGCCTGCCGCTCGGTGTGCTGGGCGCGCTCAGACCCGCCGGTCTGGCGGATCAGATCGGCAACGTCTTCGGCATGATCGGGCAGGGCGTGCCGCCGTTTTTTCTTGGCCTGGTGTTCGTGCGGTTCTTTTCGCTGCAACTGCATTGGCTGCCGACCAGCGGCTACGGTGCCGCCCGGCACCTCGTGTTACCCGCGCTCGCATTGGGCTGGTACGCGGGCGCCGGCGTATTGCGGCTGACCCGTTCGAGCATGTCGACCGCGCTGCAGGGCGAGTACGTGAAATTCGCGCGGCTCAAGGGAATGCCCGAGCACGTCGTCGTGTTGAACCACGCGCTGCGCAACGCATTACTGCCGGTGCTGACGTTTCTGTCCCTGCAGTTCGGCATGCTGATGGGCGGCGCGGTGTCGGTCGAGGTGGTGTTCGGCTGGCCGGGCCTCGGTCAGCTTCTGTACGACTCCATCAACAATCTCGACTACACCGTCGTGCAGGCGGCTGTCGCATTTGCGGCCGTCGTGTTCGCGCTGACCAATCTGGCGGTCGACGTGTTGTACGCCGCGCTCGATCCAAGGATCCGTTATGGCTGATCCCATCCACGGCGCGCAACAGCCGCAGCCTGCACACCCATCGCCCCGTTCTTCGCCGCGCTTTTCGGCCGGCTTTTCGCCCACCGTTTCGCCCCGCGTTTCGCCCCGCGTTTCCCCCCATTTCGAACAGACGCCCGCCGAACCGCTGTCCGCTCTGTTGCTCGCAGCGCCTTCGTCGCGCCGACCATGGCGTATCGCCCGCATCCAGCAATGGGCGGCCGCGCTGGTGCTGCTCGTCGTCGTCGCGGCGGCGCTCGGTGCGCCGCTCTTCATCGCGACCGATCCCACCGCGATCTCGCTGTCCGACGTGCTCGGCGCGCCGTCGGCGGCGCATTGGTTCGGTACCGACCAGATCGGCCGCGACGTGCTCACGCGCACGCTCTATGGTGCGCGCGTCTCGCTCTTCGTCGCGCTGAGTACCGTGGCATTGGCCGGCTCGGTGGGCGCCGTGCTGGGACTGGCGGCAGGTTACCTGGGCGGCGCGGTCGACGCGGTCGTCATGCGGCTCGCCGACATCCAGCTCGCTTTTCCCGCAGTGATTCTCGCGATGGTGCTCGCGGGCGCGATCGGCGTGAATCTGGGCAATCTCATCGCGCTGCTCGCGCTGGCTCACTGGGCCCGCTTCGCACGCGTGCTGCGCGGCGAAACGTTGACGCTGAAGTCGCGCGAATTCGTGCTGCTCGCACGGCTCGCCGGCGTGTCGCGAATCGTCACGCTCGCGCGGCATATCGCGCCCAATGTCACGGGGATTTTCCTGGTGCTTGCCACGCTCGATATCGGCAGCGTAATCATTCTCGAATCGACACTGAGCTTTCTCGGACTCGGCATTCAACCGCCGCTCGCGTCGTGGGGCGGGATGATCGCCGACGGGCGCGGCGTGATCGACACCGCGTGGTGGATCTGCGTGTTTCCCGGTCTTGCACTGGCGTTGACGGTGCTGGCCGCGAATCTGCTGGGCGACGCGTTGCGCGAGCGCTTCGACGCGACCGTCCCCGACGCGTGGTGATAGTGGAGCGTCTCATGGACATCATTCTCGAAACCCGCAACCTGACCACCCGTATCGCGACACCAGCGGGCATCCTGACCGCCGTCGATCACGTCAATCTGAAGCTGGAACGCGGCCGCGCGCTGGCGCTGGTGGGCGAGTCCGGCTCGGGCAAAAGCATGACCTGCGCGTCGATCGTCGGGCTGCTGGCGGGCAATGCCAAAGTGGTGGAGGGCGAGGTGCGCTTCAACGACCTGACGTTGACGGACCAGACGGGCGCCGCGTTGCGCCGGATACGCGGCAAACGGATCGGCATGGTGCTGCAGGACGCCATGACTTCGCTCAACCCGCTCCTGACGATCGGCGCGCAACTCGCCGAGACGTTCCGGCATCACCGCGGGATTCGAAACCGGCGCGAGCTGCGCCGCCTGTCGATCGAAGCGCTGGAGGCGGTGGGCATTCCCGCTGCCGCCGAGCGGCTCGCCAGCTATCCGTTCCAGTTCAGCGGCGGCATGCGGCAGCGCGTGTGCATCGCCATCGCAATTGCCTGCGAGCCGGAACTGCTGCTGTGCGACGAGCCGACCACCGCGCTCGACGTGACCGTGCAGGCGCAGATTCTGCAATTGCTGCGAACGCTGCAACGGCAGCGCGGCATGACGATTCTGTTCGTCACGCACGATCTGCATCTGGCGCGCAAGTTCTGCGACGACGTTGCGGTCATGTACGCGGGACGGATCGTCGAACGCGGTCCGATCGAACAGGTCTTCGCGACCCCGGCGCATCCCTATACCGAAGGCCTGTTGCGTTCCACGCCCCGACTCGCGGCGCACACGGAGCGCCTCGCGACCCTGCAAGGCGGTGCGCAGGCAGATCGCGCCGACAGCACCGGCTGCCGTTTCGCCGCCCGTTGCGAGTATGCGCATGCTGGTTGCGCGAGTTACCCCGACTGGTTTGCATGGGACGACGGCGCACGCGCCGCCGCTTGCTGGGAGGTGCCGAACCGAATCGCGGTGCCGGCCAACGCGCGTCCGTGGCGAGGGGAAGCCGCATGAGCGAGACCGGTTTCGTCCACGCAGAGAACCTGCATCGAACCTACAGCGTGCGGCGCGGTCTGTTCGGCCGCGCGCGTGCGCTGCATGCGGTGTCGGGTGTGTCATTCGAGATTCCCAAGGGAGAAACCTTCGGCCTCGTGGGCGAATCGGGCTCGGGGAAAAGCACCATCGCGCGCATGCTGCTGGCGGCCGAACCGGCGACCAGCGGACAGGTGCGGATCGGCGACCTCGTACTCGGCAGTCTCGACGCGTCCGGCGAAAAGCGTCTGCGGCGCACGGTGCAACCGGTGCTGCAGGACCCGTATAGCGCGTTGAGTCCGCATTTACGCGTGGCGGGTATCGTTGGCGAGCCGCTTGGTGCGCACGGTTTGCGGCAAGGTGCCGAGCGCGACCCGTACATCGATTCGATACTGAACAGCGTGGGCCTCGCTTCTTCCCTGCGCCGCCGCTATCCGCGCGAACTGAGCGGCGGCCAGCGGCAGCGGGTCGCCATCGCGCGCGCCCTTGCGCTCGAACCGCAGGCGCTGGTGCTCGACGAACCTGTTTCCGCACTCGACGTCTCCGTGCAGGCGCAGATTCTGAATCTGCTGAAAGACCTACAGCGCGAGCGCGGCTTGAGCTATCTGCTGATCTCGCACGATCTCGCCGTCGTCGCCTATATGGCGAGCCGGGTCGGCGTGCTCTATCTCGGCGAGATGATGGAGCAGGGCACGCGCGACGACGTGATACGCCGCGCGCGTCACCCGTACACGCAGGCGCTGATCGCGTCGAGCGAGGCGGGCCTCGACGGCCCGGTGGCCGCGCGCGGCGAGATTCCGTCGCCGCTCGATCTGCCGCCGGGGTGTCTGTTCGAGCCGCGCTGTCCGCATGCGAGCGCGCGCTGCCGCAACGAGCGGCCCGCATTGCGCCCGCTGTCGGCGACTCACCGCATTGCCTGTCATTTCGATCTGCCCGCGGTGGATGCGGTCAGCTCCGCCGACGCTTCCCTCTCATGAACGTGAGCACGACTTCTTTCCATGGCTAAAGAGATTCGCATCAACGCTTTCGTACTCGCCGCGCCGTCGCATCTGTCGGCGGGTTTATGGCGGCATCCGCGCGATCGTTCGCTCGAGTACAACCGCCTCGCTTACTGGACCGATCTTGCGCGTATCGCCGAAAACGGCTTTTTCGACGGCATTTTTCTCGCGGACGGTATCAGCCTGTACGACGTCTACAAGGGCAGCAGCGACCCGGCATTAAGGCTCGGCGTGCAGTTTCCGCGACTCGACCCGGTGCTGCTGATCTCCGCGATGGCGCACGTCACACAGCATCTCGGCTTCGGTGTCACGAGCAGCGTGACCTACGAGCCGCCGTATCTGTTCGCGCGCCGCATGAATACGCTCGACCATCTGACGGGCGGACGGGTCGGCTGGAATATCGTCACGAGTTTCGGCGACAGCGGCACGCGTGCGCTGAAGGGCGAGACGGCGAAGCCGCACGACACCCGCTACGAAATTGCCGAGGAATACATGGAGCTGGTCTACAAGCTCTGGGAAGCGAGCTGGGAAGACGACGCCGCGCTGCGCGACCGCGCGGCGAGCGTTTTCGTCGATCCGTCGAAGGTGCATGTGATCGACCATCAGGGCGAGCATTTTCGCAGTCAGGGCATCTTTATCGGCGAGCCCTCGCCGCAACGATCGCCGGTGCTGTATCAGGCCGGTGCGTCCGGGCGCGGGCGCGAATTCGCCGCGCGTCACGCCGAATGCGTGTTCGTCGGCGGGCCGACGAAGCGGATCGTGCGCGATATCGTGAGCGACATACGCGAGCGCGCGGTGAAGTTCGGCCGTCGGCCAGAGGACATCGCGTTCTTCGCGTCGCTCGCGGTGATTCCCGCCGCGACCAGCGAAGCGGCGCACGCCAAACATCGCGACTATCTGCAATACGCGAGTCACGAAGGCACGGCTGCGTTGCTGTCGCGCTGGACCGGGATCGACTTTTCGACCTATCAACTGGACGATGTGCTCAAGCACGTGCACACCGAAGGCATGCAATCGGCGATCGCGCGCTATACCGCGGACGTGGATCGTCAATGGACCTTGCGGGAAGTGCTGGAACGCGCCGCGATAGGCGGCGGTGGCGCGCTGGCGATCGGCTCGCCCGCCGAAGTGGCCGACGAGATGCAGTCGTGGATGGAAGAAACGGGTATCGACGGTTTCAATCTGGGTTATGTACTCGCGCACGAGAGTTTCAGCGACTTCGCCGAACTCGTCGTGCCGGAATTGCAGCGGCGTGGTGTCTACAAGCGCGCCTACCGCGACGGCACGCTGCGCGAAAAGCTGTTCGGAGCGGGGCCGACCTTGCCCGACTCCCATCCCGGCGCCGATGCGGCGCGGCAACTCCGGCGCGACGCGCCGGAACCGTCCGGTTCTCACGCCTGACGCGTCATCCGCTTTATTTCTGATATTCAACGCAATACGGAGTGCATTCATGATTCACAGGCTTTTCGCCGGCCGTGCAGGGACGACCCTTGCATCGGCCGTCTTCGGTATGGCGTTGCTTGCCGGCGCGGCGCCCGCGCATGCGGTCGGCGGCAAGCCGGCGGTCGATAAAAATACCCTCGTGGTGGCGCTGTCGGCGGAACCGGGCAATCTCGATCCGCAAGTCGCGCCCAGTGTCGATTCGGCCAAGTACGCATGGAACGTGTTCGACACGCTGTATGGGTTCGACCGGACCGGCCAGCTCGTGCCGCGTCTGGCTACCGCGTACAGGATCAGCGACGACGGATTGACCTATACGTTCACGCTGCGTGCCGGCGTGAAGTTCCAGAACGGCGACGCCTTCACGTCGGCGGATGTGAAGTACTCGCTCGAACGCGTGCTGGCACCCGCAACCAGGAGCACACGTCGACCGTATTTCGTCAATACGGTGGAGTCGGTGAGTGCACCGGATGCGCACACGGTCGTGTTCAAACTCTCGCAGCGTGACGGCGCGTTTCTGAACAAGATTGCGGGCTACCTGTATATCGTTCCGCAGAAGTACACCGAGTCGCTGCCCAACCCCGAGGCTTTCGCGCTGGCGCCGATCGGCACGGGTCCTTATCGCGTCGCTTCGCACACGGTGGGGCAGTCGCTGGTGCTCACGCGTTTCGACGGTTTCTGGGGAACGAAGCCGGGCATCGAGACGATTCGCTACCGCTTCATTGCGGAGCCGTCGAGCCGCGTGAGCGCGCTGCTGAACGGCGAGGTGGATCTGTCGACGGACGTCAGCGCGTCGGATGCGGAGCGTCTACGCAGCGACAACAAGGTGGCGGTGCTGTCGGTGCCGGGCGGCAGTCCGCTGCACGTGCGCATCTATTCGAAGGACCCGTCGAGCCCGTTCAGCAAACGTGACGTGCGGCTCGCGCTGAACTATGCGATCGATCGCGACGCGATTATCAAAAGCGTGTTTCGCGGCGCGGCCGCGCCGCTCGCGTCGACCATTCCGTCGAGCTATCCATACGGCAGCAATCCCGATCTGAAACCTTACCCGTACGATCCGGCGAAGGCGCGCAAGCTGCTGGCCGATGCGGGTTATCCGAAGGGCTTCGACACCAGCGTCTACTGCGCGGCCGCCTTCCCGCGCACGCTGTGCGAAGCGGTTGCTGCCTACTGGTCGCAAATCGGTGTGCGGGCGCAGATCAAGGTGGTCGATTACGTCGCGTTCAACCGGATCAACAACGTGCATCAGAGCGGCCCGCTCGCGTTCTCCGAATTTGGCAATGCCATCTACGATCCGATTCACGTGATCGGCGGATCGGTGGCGAAGGACGGCACGTGGTCGGACTACTACAACCCGCAGGTCCAGGCGCTGATCGACAAGGTGGGCGGCGAGTCGGACCGCGGCAAGCGCGATGCGCTATTCCGCCAGATTCTCGCGCTGACGCATGACGACGGCGAAGCGGTGCTGATCGCCGAACTCAGGCTGAACTATCTGAAAGACCCGTCGCTCGACTGGCAGCCGCAGTCGGCCGGTTGGAATCTGGAGTTCCGCTCGGCGGTGTGGAAGTAGGGGGCCGCCGTGTGTCGCGAAGGCTGCGGGCCATCTACGGCCGGCGGAAGATGCCTGGGTCGGATCAGGTTGACTCAGTCTTTCTCATGAGATTCGAGAATACTCAAATCTCATGAGCAGTCTCGATACTCCACGCCAGATCAGACTTTACCCACTGCCTGCGCGCGCAGCGCCGCCGCCGGTTTTTCCGGCAGGCTCGCAATCCGTGCTGCCGCCGCCGGCAACAACTTGCCTGTCGCCAGCAACTGCAATGTCCTGGCAATCAGGATGGCGATGACGATGTTCGCCACGATGAACAAGCCAATCGCCAGCCATTGAATCGCGCCGGTCGCGCCGCGCTCGACCATCCGCATGGCCATGGTCGGAAGCGCGGCGACACCGAAGCTGAATGCCCAGTACCCTGCGTTGAACGGTTGTTGCCGTACCCAGGGCAACAGGCGGATTATCAACAGCGCCTGAAACAGCCCATAGCCGAACAGCAGCTGCGCGAACAGATCCGGCACGCCGCCGGTGAGTGCAAGATACGCGACGCCGCCGACCACCGGCGGGGCCAGTTGCACGCCGAGAGTCGGGCGCAGAGCGGGCGCCATCGGCTCGTTCACGGCGACCCGGTGCAGGATGATCGATTCGATCGCAAGCCATGACAGCAAACCGGCGCCGAACAGCCACGCCGCGAGATGAGGCCAGCCGAGGGTTGCCGCAGCCGTCGCACCCACGAATCCCGGCGCTACGGTGGGCAGATAGATGGCCGGGGTCACGAGTTCCGGCTTGCGTCCGCCTTGCCACAGCCGTCCCTGGAAGGACAGGCCGAGCATCAATTCTCCGGCGATACCGAGCACGAACAGCGCGATCGCCAACGTCCGCGAGTACGCCAGCACCGCCTGAGCCGCCAGCAACGTCGAAACCGGCAGCAGCGAGACAAACTGCGATTGCATCGGATCGGCCAATTCGGCTTGCGCCGTGCTTCGGTCCGCGATCCATTTCTGCAGGTACATGGCCACCAGAAACAGCCAGAAGGCCACGCTGACAATCGTGAACGCGGTGGCCGCGTCGGCCGGAAAGCCCCAGATGCGGACCGCGACACGCCATGCATTCGCCAATGCCAGCAGCCCGACGGCGATGCCGAAAAATCCAACCGGGATGAACCTGCGCGTGTTTTCCATGACCGATCTCCTGTGCTGGCAACCAGTGGGCCGCCCGTGCAGCTAATATCGGGCTTTCCAGTCCCGGTCGCCGCGCCAGGAGTCTCGGAAAAGCGCGCGATCGTCTCGAACTCGCGTTGAAGCCCCCTTGCCAGGAGCAGATCGACCATGCAAGCGCTCGACCAGCTGATACGCCTCGCCCGGATACAGGGGATGCTCGACTTGCGGTGTCTGTTCATCGGGCCGCTCGACGTCGACCACCCGCCCGAACCGCCGGGCACCGCGGCTTTCCACGTAATCCTGTCGGGCCAGTGCTCGTTGCGTCGCAAAGGGGGCGCCCAGGTCGATCTGGCTGCGGGCGATGTCGTCGTTTTGCCGCGAGGCGACGCGCATATGATCAGCGTCTCGGGCGAAGCCGCCGCTGCGCGAATGCCCACTACGCTGGTCAACGGTGCCGTGCCGGTGCGCAGCAACCTCGAGGGTGGCCCGCCCAGTCTCGATCTGCTCTGCGGCCGCTTCGCCTACGCGCCGCCGACACCCTTGATGGACGCGCTCCCCGACGTGATTCAGGTCAGATTCCCGGACCAGCCGCTGGAATGGATGGTCGCAACCTTGCGAAGCGAGTCGGAAGAAGCGCGGGCGGGTGCCGAGTCGATCGTCACCGCGATATCGACGGCCTTGTTCACGATGATCTTGCGGGTGTGGTTGGCGGATGCGCCCCGACTCGGCGGGATTCTGGCGTTGCTGTCGCATAAGCGTATCGGCCAGGCGATGCTCGCCATGCTCGGCGCGCCCGGGGAAGCATGGACGCTGGCAAGGCTTGCCGAACAGGCCGCGATGTCCCGCGCCAGTTTCATGCGCGTCTACGCGACGCTGGCGACCGAGCCGCCACTGCAATTGCTCGGCACGATCCGGATGCAACTGGCAGGCCGCCTCCTGACTGAGTCGTCGCGCAAGATCGGCGATATTGCGGCCGAGGTCGGCTACAACTCGGAGGCGGCCTTCTCCAAACGATTCAAGGAAGTGTTCGCGCTGTCGCCTGGACGCTACCGGCACGAGCGTGCGGCGGACGACGCGCCAGACGCGTAACGCGAGCACGGTGACGACGATCAGTCCGAGCACGATCAGTACGGCGCCCGATACGCGTTCGAGCCAGGGCAGCGCCTGTGCGAACCTGCGCAGCACGGCCTGGTTGCCGATGACGATGGCCACCAGCAGATCTCACAGCAGCACGACACTGAACATCCACGTGCCGTAGACCGTTTTCCAGGCGGCGCTCGCGCCGGCTCCGTC
Source organism: Paraburkholderia sp. BCC1886 (assembly GCF_900996245.1). Taxonomy (GTDB): domain Bacteria; phylum Pseudomonadota; class Gammaproteobacteria; order Burkholderiales; family Burkholderiaceae; genus Paraburkholderia. The sequence continues at coordinate 227,347 of NZ_CAAJGK010000022.1, forward strand.
ACCAGAGATACCTTACCGTACCGATGATCGCGCGGCGCTCGCCGAACTCGCACGAGCCTGCGCTCTGGCAGCCGGTCAGATATTCGCGATCGCCGACGTTCTGCACGTTGATGGCCAGCGACGCGCCTTTCAAACGTCCGTCGATATGGCCCAGATCGTAGCGCGCCATCAGATCGAACACGGCGTAGCTCGCGGTCTTCCACAGATTGGCGGTGTCGCCGTAAGAACCGCTGGTGTAGCGCACGCCCGCGCCGACTTCGAGCCCCGACAGCGCCGCACGGTCGAAGCTATACGTGGCCCACAGGCTCGCCTGATGCTTCGGTATCAGCGGCAACTGCTTGCCGGGTTGCGACGCCGTGTTCGACGCCAGCACGCGCGTGTCGGTGAACGAGTAACTGGCGATCAGCTTGATCTGTCGCGTAAGTGCGGCGCGCGCTTCCAGTTCGACGCCGCGCGAGCCGACTTCACCGGTCTGCACGGCATACAGAATGTTCTCGGGGTCGGGCGTCAGCACGTCTTTCTGCTTCATGTCGAAGAGCGAGACCGCGAACAACGCATCGAAACTCTTCGGCTGATACTTGATGCCGATTTCCGTCTGCTGGCCGCGTGTCGGCGTGTAGGGACGGCTGCCCGATTCCGGCGACGTCGTGCCGATCTGCGGTTCGAACGACGTCGAGTAACTGACGTAGGGCGCCACGCCGCTGTCGAACAGATACCCGAGCGCGGCGCGTCCGGTGAACGCATTGTCGTTCGCGTAGCTGGTCAGGTTGGTGCGCCGGTTGTTCAGCGACGCGCGCGACCAGTCGTTGCGCCCGCTCAGCGTCAGAATCCAGCGGTCGAGCTTCACCTGATCCTGCAGATACACGCCGTACTGGTTCAACGTCTGCAGGTTGTTCGCGGTGTAGGTGATAGCCGGCGTCACGCCGGTGTTGACCGGATTGAAAATGTCGATCGAACTCGTCGCGACCGTGCCGGTGTAGTTGTCGATGGTTTCGCGGCGGAAGTCGAAGCCCGCGAGGATCGTGTGCTCCAGTCCGAACGTCCTGAACTTGCCCTGCACCTGGTTATCGACCGTGAACTCGTCCATGCTGCGGTTGATGTCCGTCGTGCGCCGCAGCAGCGTGCGGTAATCGCTCGGCAGGCCGGTCGCCGGATCGGTGACGAAGCCGTTGCCCCACGTCGAATAGTTGTGGGTTTTGACATGCGCATAGCGCACGGCCTGCTTGACCTTCCAGTCGTCGTTGAACGCGTGATCCGCTTCGTAACCGACCGCATAATATTCACGGTTCAACGCGTCGCGGCCGGCGTCGCCGAGATTCAGATTCGAATGAATCTGCCCGAGCGGATTGGCGTAAAGGGTGCCGTACGCGGGATAGTATTGCGTCGCGATGCCGGCGTCGTCCTTCTGATACTGCGCGAGCAGTGTGAACGAGGTGTCGGCGCTCGGGTGGAACGTCAGGCTCGGGGCAAGGTAGGTGCGGTTGTCGTCGGCGCCGTCCACTTGCGTGCCGCTATCGCGTCGCAGTGCGACGAAACGGTACAGCAACTTGCCGTCAGGATCGACCGGCCCGCTGAAATCGAATGCGCCCTGCACGCGATCGTGGCTGCCGCCGTCCAGTTGCACTTCATGACGCGCGTCTTCGGTGGGCCGCTTGCTCGTCATGCTGATAATGCCGCCGGGCGGATTCTGGCCGAACAGCACCGACGACGGTCCGCGCACGACTTCCACGCGTTCGAGGCCGAAGGGTTCGGATTGCGTGCCCTGGCCGCCGAGACCATACGGCAGCATCAGGCCGTCCAGGTAGAAGTTCGGCATGAAGCCGCGCACGCGCACATAGTCGCGGTCGGTCGTGACGCCGAACGTATCGCCGCGCACGCCGGGCGAATAGCGCAGCGTCGCACCGACACTTTGCGCCGCCTGATCCGCGATCTGGCCGGCGGTCACGACCGAGATCGATTGCGGCGTTTCGAGCAGCGGCGTGTCGGTCTTGGTGCCCGCCGCGCTGCGCAGCGCCACATAGCCGTCCGTCTCCGTCCACGCTGTTTCGACGTGGCCTTTGACGTGAACTGGCTTGAGCATCGTCGGATCCGTACTGGCGGGCGGCGTGGGCAGCCGGTACAGCTTGTAGGCGCCGCCCTCGACCAGCGTGGCGGCGACGCCCGAACCCCGCAGCAACGTATCGAGACCTTCCGACGGCGCATACGAGCCGTGCAGTCCCGCGCTTTGCACGCCATGAGTCAGCGCGGGATCGGTGCCGATCATCAAGCCCGAGTGGCGGCCGAACGCGATCAACGCGTCGTCCAGGTTGCCGGCGGGAATGTCGTAGCGGCGCACGTCGTCGCGGCGCACGTCGTCGCCGGCATGGGGCGATTGCGCGTGCGCATCGGTCGCGCTCAGCACGGGTGCCGCACTGGCGAAGGTCATGGCAATCGCCAGCGCGAAAAGATTCGGTGCACGACGGAAAGCGCGGCGCGTGGTGGCGCGTGAATGAACTGAAACCATGAAAAGGCCTTGAATCGATCGTTAGATGGACGACGTTGCCGTGCGCCTCGGCATCGTCTTATGAGGTCTAACGCGCGAAATGCGAAACAGTGCCGGATTTTTTTCGGTGGGTTGGGTAGGTGGGTGTCGTCGATGGACGAGTCAGGGCGTCGGCAGAAAAATGCAACCGCGGCGGTAACGCAATCAACGTTGCGTGACGGTGACCCAATAGCGGGTCCGGCTTTGAACGCTGACAGGCAGGATGTTCTCCAGTAACCGGAGCGCCTTGTCGGTGTCCTGCACGGAGAAGATGCCCGTCACGCGAAGCGCGCCGACCGTCGGATCGCAACGCAGGATGCCGCGCCGGTAGCGGGCCAGTTCCGCGATCAGGTCCGCTAGCCGCATGTTGCGGGCAACCAGCAGCCCGTCGAGCCATGCCGTCGTGCTCGTATCGAGCGCAGTCGGCTCGACGTATTCGCTACGGTTGAACGACGCGGTCTGTCCGTGAGTCAGCGTCAGTACGCGGCCGGCCGCATTGTCCGGGCGGATTTCCACCGCGCCTTCGAGCACGCCGACTTGTGTGTCGCCCCCGGTTTCATCCGGCTGACGGACGACGAAGCGCGTGCCGATCGGCGTGATGACGCCATTGCGGGTGGCGACATGCAGCGGACGTCCGGCCGGGTCGTGCCCGCTCACCACGAGGATTTCGCCGCTATACAGCGTGATGCGGCGCTGCTGCGCGTCGAAGCGCACGTCGGCGGCCGTGTTGGTGTTCAGCGTCAGTCGCGTGTTGTCCGCGAGCACGAACTCGCGGCGCTCGCCCGCGGCGGTGCGATAGCCGGCCGTCCAGCCACGCCACGGCGCGACGTCGACGAGGCTCCAGCCCACCACGCCCGCACCCGGGATGGCAAGCAGACGGGCGATAGTGCGGCGGCGTTTCTGCTGCCGGGTCGCGACCCGCTCGACAATCGGGCGAACCGTGTTCGGGGCGAGTTGGGCGACGTTGTCGTCGAGGCCTTGCATCATGTCGGCCATGCGCCGCCATGCTTCTTCATGCAGCGGACTGCTCGCGCGCCAGCGTTCGAACGCAGCCCGGTGCCGCGCGGAAGGCGCCGTCTGAAGCTTGACGACCCAGTCGGCCGCCTGCGCGACGATCGTCGCGTCGATACGCGTCGTGGCGTTCATCGGGTAGAACGTTCAGCCGATGTCGCGGCGGAGAAAGCGGTCATTCGTACACGGCCGCATAGCACTGCTGCAAGGCCTTCGACATCGCCTTCTTGACGACGTCGAGCGACAGGCCGAGTTGTTCGGCAACCTGCGGATAGCTGAGCCCGTCGAACTGGGCGAGCAGAAAAACCGTGCGGGTCCGCGGCGTCATCGCTTCCACCAGACGGCACAGCCGCTCCAGTGTCTCCAGAATCAGCGCGCGGGATTCGGGCGACGGGGCGACCGCTTCCGGCTGACTGCCCAGCACGTCCAGATACGCCTGCTCGACCTGCACGTGACGGAAATGACTCACCATCAGGTTCTTTGCAATCGTCGTCAAATAGGCGCGCGGTTGCTGCAGGGCCGCGGCCGGATCGCTCCGGAGCAGCCGCTCGAAGGCGTCGTGCGCGAGATCCGCCGCGTTGTCCCGGTCACCGAGACGGCGCTGCAGAAAGCCGACGAGCCAGCGGTGATGCTCCCGATACAACGAGCCGACCGTGTCTGCCTGATGCGTGAGTGCGAATGAGTTGGCCACTGAAACGAATAAACGAATGAAGGCGGAACGAGGCGTTAGCCGGGCGCGTTAATGAGAATCAATCGCATTCTAATGGAAGATTGCTTACTGTGTGTTAACTTCGTCGGCTTTGTAGGCCAGGTCGGCTCCCATGCGGGGAAACCATCGCTTTACATCGTCTTATTGATCTCCTAAAGTAGAGCACATTCTACTTTTAGTGGATTTTTACCGAGGATCGATGTCATGGCAGAAACGCTGGAAATGTCCAAGAAAGAGCTCATCGCACTCGCCGAGCGCAGGCTCGATGCCGATGTGCGCGAAGGCAGCTGGAGTGTGACCGACAAGCTGGCGCTGACCTGCCGGATCCTGTTCGACGGCGGTCACGATTCCGGTCTTGCTGGCCAGATCACCTCGCGCGCCCACGCGGGCACGTTCTACACGCAGCGGCTGGGTCTCGGCTTCGACGAGATTGCGCCGTCGAATCTGCTCGAGGTCGACGAAGACCTGCAAGTGGTGGCGGGCGAGGGCATTCCCAATCCTGCCAACCGCTTTCATACGTGGATCTACCGGGCACGGCCCGAGATCAACTGCATTATTCACACGCATCCGCCGTATATCTCGGCACTGTCGATGCTCGAAGTGCCGCTGGCGGTGTCCCATATGGACACCAGCCCGCTATTCGAAGACTGCGCGTTCCTCGAAAAATGGCCGGGTGTCCCGGTCGGCAACGAAGAAGGCGAGATCATTTCTGGCGCGCTAGGAGATAAGCGCGCCATTCTGCTGGCACATCATGGCCAGCTGGTCGTCGGCAAAACCATCGAGGAGGCCTGCATGCTGGCGCTGTTGATGGAGCGCGCGGCACGTCTTCAATTGCTGGCCATGGCGGCCGGTACCATCAAGCCTTTGCCGCAGGCCCTCGCGGTCGAAGCGCACGACTGGGTATCCACCGCGAAACGCGACACGGTGACCTTTGCGTACTACGCGCGCCGCGCGCTGCGCAGTCACCCGGACTGCCTGACTGGATGACAGCGACTGGATGACATCGAGATGCGCCCGCTCTGATTCGGTGCCGCGCCCGCCCAAACCTATAAAATCACGGAATTCAAACGAACGCGAATTCGACAGTGATAAAAGACAAAACCGGCGCGCGGCAGGTTTCCATGGCTTCACGCAAGACGGCGCACGACCCGGCCGTCGCTTCCGATGCCGACGCGGCGCTCGCTTCATCCGGCGCGAATGCCGCGGCATCGCCTACGCATGCCGCGCTCGGCGATGAATTGCGCCGCCAACGCAAGCTCAAGAATCTGTCTCTCGACGACCTCGCCAACGCGTCGGGCGTCAGTCGCGCAATGATCTCGAAGATCGAACGCGCGCAGTCTTCGCCCTCCACGTCGATCCTCTCCAAACTCGTCGATGCACTCGATACCACGGTCGCCCGTTTGCTCGGCCAGGAAGTGCGGCAGCACGACGTCGTCGTGATCCGGCACGAACAGCAGACGGTGCTCGTCGATCCCGACTCGGGTTTCTCGCGTCGCGTGCTGTCGCCTATCTTGCCGGGACGCGGCCTCGACTTCGTCATGACGGAATTGCCCGCGAAAGCCGAAACGGGCCCGCTCGCTGCGCATACACTGCCGGTGGAGGAGTACGTGTATGTGTTGTCGGGCGTGCTGACCGTGACGATCGGCGAGACGCGCACCGTGCTCAATGCGCTGGACTCGATCTACTATCGCGCCGACGCGCCCCATCGGTTCGAGAACCAGGGGCGCAGCGCCTGCAAATATCTGATCATCATCAATCCAGTTCGCGGTTAGAGCGCGAACTGGAGCGGCCCGCTCCGGTTTGGCCCGCTCACGAACGCAGCGGTTCGTGCGCGGTTTCCGGCGCGCGCCAGGCAGCCAGCAACGTGATGGCGGCGGTGACGATCAGCAGGACGGATACCGGCCAGGTTGCGCCGTTTGCCGAGTTCATCAGCAGGGTCGCGACCAGTGGCGTCAGGCCGCCCGAGATCGCGCCGCCCACCTGAAAGCCGAGCGATGCGCCGCTGTAACGCAGCCGGGTGGGGAACAGTTCCGAGACCCACGCCGCTTCCGGTCCGAACATGATGCCTTGCCCGAGGCTCACCGCGATGGCGATGGTCAGTGCGATGGTGGTGGGGTCGCGCGAATCGAGTAATGAGAACAGCGGGAATGCGAACACGATCGAGAACAGGCACCCGGCGAAGAACATGGTGCGCCGCCCGTAGAGATCGGACAGCCAGCCGAACAGCGGAATGGTCAGCAGTTCAAGCGCTGCGGCCCACAACAGGCCGTTGAGAATCACGCTCTTCGGCAAGCCGAGGTGAATCGTCACGTAGCTGATGGTCACGATGGTCGCCACGCTGACCCACGCGATTTCCGAAATTTTCAAGCCGACCGCCAGCAAAAACATGCGGCGATGATGCGTGAGAATGTCGAAGAACGGCACCTTGGCGAGTGTCTCGGGTTGCGCGACGCGTTCGAACGCGGGACTCTCCGCGACACGCAGGCGGATCAATATGCCGGCTACCGCGAACAGGATGCTGATCAGAAACGGCAAGCGCCAGCCCCAGCTCAGGAAGTCCGCTTGCGGCAACCACGCCATCATCGAAAACACACCGGTGGAGACGATCACGCCGATCGGATAGCCAAGCTGGACAAGACTGCCGAACAGCCCGCGCCGGTTCGCCGGCGCATGTTCGACGGCCATCAGGATCGAGCCGCCCCATTCGCCGCCAATCCCGAGACCTTGTGTGAAGCGCAACACGATCAGCAGCGCGGGTGCCCATAATCCGATCTGCGCATAAGTCGGCAGGCAGCCGATCAGAAACGTGCCGACGCCCATGATGGCGAGCGTCAACGACAGCATCGCCTTGCGTCCGAGCCGGTCGCCGAAATGGCCGAACACGATGCCGCCCAGCGGCCGCGCGACATAGCCGACGGCATAGGTGCCGAATGCGGCGATGGTGCCGACCAGCGGATTCGCGGTGGGAAAGAACAGCTTGTTGAAGACGAGTGCAGACGCGATCGCATACACCACGAAGTCGTACCACTCGAAGATCGATCCGATCACGCTCGCGACGAGTACTCGCCGCCGTTCATGCTGCAGATGCGCGGACGTTGCCGATTCCGTGCCGGAGACCGGCGTGTCGGCCGTAACTTCACTCATGGTGGTTCCTTGTGACGATGGTAGAGAGGATTCTCTTAAAGTAGAGCAACCTCCATGCCATTTGTCACGGGCGCGGGCGTCGTCGGAGCGCACCGAGCCCGCGTCGAAAGCAACGGGAACGGCGTGAATAAAGGGGTGGCGGAGTATTCGGGTACGCGCGACCACACGCAATTTCGAATAGGGAAGGGTTTCGCGAAACGGTCGGACCGTCGCGAGGGTGGCGTCAGCCGACAGGTCGGTGACGCGTTCTTGTGCAGCGATGCACCGGCAAGTTTCATCGCACCACGGAGTGACATCGTGGGTGCGATTTTTTCTACTATCGTGGAGCGGTGGAAAAGCTGCCGGTGCTTTCGGGACCGCCATCGCCGCTGTATCGCGCAACGGCTGGCCGCATCCTGCCTGACTTATTGCGCGGGCTCGCTTTGCTTCCAGCGAGCCATCAACGTGTTCGACGGCCGCGTTTCGTCGAGCAGTTTCTTCGCGGCTTCGGCGCCGCTTACCGGCAGACCGGCCGGATCGAGCAAGCCGATCTGCACCAGCACACTCGCCTGATCCCAGTAGATGTGCTCGTTATATAGCTTCGGCCCACGGAAGCCGACCACGACGAGCATCGGCACCTCGACGTATTTTCCGGTCGGTTCGACGCAGGGTAGCAGCCAGTCGATTTCCCGATCGTGCGTGAAGCACAGCACGAACTCGTCGACCATCCGGTCCACGCCGACCACGCGCGAAATCGGGACCATTTTCGTATCGGCCGGATTGTTGTGGATGAAATGGTGTGTGTAGAAACGCTTGAGTTCGGTATAACCGGTGCCGCCAGTCATGGTCGGCACGTGGTTCACGTAGGGTTGCGGCACCATGGTCAGCATGGTCGCCTCCGGATCGCGCGCGGCAAACTCCAGATAGAAGTGATGGTCGGCCAGCGCGCTCAGGTCGTATTGCGGACCCATTGCCTGACGGAAAATAGCGAGGCTGCGGGTATGCGCCGGCAATGCTGCGGTTTTCACGAAAGTCGGTCCGCTGCGGTTGAACGCATGGCCTGCATCGGGGTACGTGTAGAGCTTCACGTTCGTTTTTCCGGCGAGCGCGCTCTGGATGGTCTGGACCACTTCCGGCGGATTGAGCGGATCGGTTTCGCCGAAATGAAGCGCGACGGGGCAGGTGATCCGGTCGACGTCGAGCGCATCCTGAATGCCCACGCCGTAGTAGCCGACCGCGCAATCTACGCCACATTGCGCCGCGGCCAGCCACGCGAGCTTGCCGCCGAGACAGAAGCCCAGCGCGCCGACCTGGCCGTTCGATTCGGGCATTGCACGGGCATGCTGAACGGTCGCACGAATATCGTCGAGTGCCCGGGCAATATCGAAGCGCTGGTAATAGTCGTAGGCCTTCGCATGATCCGCTTCGGTGTAGCCAAGTTCGATATGCGGCGCGAACTGATGAAACAGGTCGGGCACGAGCACGACATAGCCTTCGCTCGCGTACAGGTCCGCCACCTCACGCATCTCGGCGTTCACGCCGAAGATCTCCTGCAGCAGAACGATGGCGGGTCCGTTGCCGGCTTCGGGCAGGGCGACGTAGGCATCGAACTGCGCGCCTTCCGATGTAATGCTGACTTGCCTGGACATGGGGGCTCTCAATCAAAAGTGTTGAAGGTGCCTTAGTGTAGGCGAAGCCATGGCGTCGTCCGAGCCGGTTGAATCGTTCTCGTGGCGGCGCCCAACCTGAGTCTGGAGTCGGGCACGGGAAAAGGCCCTGCTCAAGGGCCTTCTTCCAGCCTGCGCAAATATTCGGCTTCGCGTGTCAGAACTTGTGGCGGATACCAACCCGGACGCCCGTCTGGACATCGGTGCTCGAGGAATCGCCATAGGCGGCCTGCACTTGCGCGCCATACGCATGGTCGTGAGCCAGTGCCCCAACGAGATAAACGTCGGTGCGCTTCGAGAGGAAGTAGTCCGCGCTCAGCGTGATCTGGTTGGCACTGCCCAGGTCGTTGTTCCTGTGCTGAAACTGATAGCCGCCGGCCAGAGAAACGTCCGGCACGATCTGGTAGGCCAAGCCACCTTCGTAAGTCGTTGCCCGTGGCTTCGTCCCGCCGCTCAACTGGACGTCCGTAACGAGTGCGAAGAGGCGTGCCTTCCCGACCATATACGCTGCGCCGCCGGCATATTCCGTGGAATTGGATGAAGGGGTTGCATTGTGAATCGACATATAGGCGATCGAGCCGCTGAACGGGCCCTGGTCGTAGCTCAGCATGAAATTGGTCGAACTGTCCGTGCCGACCGATCCTGCCACGTTGCCGAAACCATACATGGCGCCGATATGAAAACCACCGATAGATGGCGAATAGTATTTGACGGAATTGTTGACTTCATCGCCCCAGATACGGTTGTCCAATACATATCCGCCGGCCGCGTTAGCGGGCAGACTCCACGCGAGCAAGCCGGCGGGTGTATTCGCGCCGATCGCATAAGCCGGCAGGAAATCGCCGATAAAGTCGTACTGGCGACCTAGCGTTACCGTACCCCAGTTGCTGCTGATGCCGACAAACGCCTGGCGGCCAAACAACAGGCCACCCTGGCCCAACTGACCGTTACTCAGCACGAAGCCGTTTTCGAGTTGGAAGATGGCCTTGAGACCGGAACCCAGATCCTCGGACCCTTTCAATCCCCAGCGGTCACCTTGCGAAGAGCCCGAAATGAACTGGACAGCCGACCCATGACCCGTCGATGCCGCCACGTTATTCGTATACGTCACGCCAGCATCCATCAAACCATAGAGCGTCACCGAGGATTGGGCAAAGGCAGAGCCACTACACAGTAAGGCGCCTGCGAGAATTCTGTTTTTCATATAGTCATCCGAAATAGTCTGAAAACAGGTTTTGGGAATGATGTCGTTTTATTCTCGAGATGGCTTGGGTTACTTCAGCGCCACGGTGCTCATCGGGCTGAACTTGCCGTCTTTAACGGAATACAGCGTCACATTGGCGGCGCGCAGATCGCCTTTGCTGTCGAACGCAATCCTTCCTGTCACGCCTTCGAAATCCACTTTTTTCATCGCAGGCAGGTATTCGGCTGGAACCGTGGAATCGGCAAGTTTCATCGCATTGATGAGTGCCCATGTCGCGTCGTACGCATAAGGTGCATACAGCACGACAGGACCGTACTTCTCGAACTTTTCCTCGAAGGTCTTGCCTTGCGGCATGCTGCCGAGCGGTTGCCCGGACTCGGCCGAAACCGTTCCTTCCGCGGCCGCCGAACCGGCCAGTTCAACGAATTTGTCGGTTTCGATGGCGGAGCCGACCAGCGGCATTCTCATCGCCAGAGCACTCATCTGCTTGCGAAGCGGTCCGGCCTGAGCGTCGACGCCCCCGTAGAAGATCGCCTGCGCGTCTTTCGATTTGATGGCCGTCAGAATGCCGCGGAAGTCGATGGTCTTGTCCGACACGAATTCGCGGTCGACGACTTCGACACCGGCCGCTTTCAGTTCGCTTGCCACGACGTCGGCGAGACCTTGCCCATAAGAAGTTCGATCGTCGACGATGGCGACGCGCCTGAAGCCTTTCGTTCTGGCCAGGTACTGCGCGACGACGCGCCCCACGTAACTGTCGTCCCCGATAACCCGGAATGCCGTCGCAAAACCCTGACGCGTCAGAACCGGATTGGTCGCCGAAGGGGAGACTTGCGGAATGCCGGCGCTCGCATAGGTCTTGGATGCCGGAATGGTCGCGCCGGAGTTCAGATGGCCGACCATACCGTTCACTTTGGCGTCGACGAGCTTTTGCGCAACGGCGACCGCTGTTTTCGGGTCGGCCGCATCGTCTTCGGAGTCGATCTGGAAATGGACCGGTTCGCCCTTGATGGTGATGTGGTTGGCATTCGCTTCATCGATAGCAAGCCGTACGCCGTTTTCCGCATCTTTGCCGATGTGCGCCACCTGTCCCGTCAGCGGACCGCTGTAGCCGATCGTCACGGTCTGATCCGCGTGTGCGTTTGCCGTGATGGCGGCCGCGCAGGCCAGGCCGATCGCGGTCTTCTTCGTCGTATGCATGTGTTGATCCCATGGCTGAAATTTGCTTCGCGATGGCGATCTGCCTTGTCGCAGATTCGCGGTCCGGACGATTTAATGTACAGGACTGTACTTAAGATAAATGGATCAAAAATGCTCTGCAAGGTTTTCTGCTGGAATCGCCCTCATGGTTTACGCTTCTTCCAGCACGTTGCTGTCGGGCATCGCTGCAGACGGACCGGCGCGGCGCAATGCTATGCTTGCCGGCGACTTAACTTGAAGTGATCGAGATGCCGCAGGTACCCGTGAGTGAAAAACCAGCAAAGCGTATGACCAAGGCGTCACGACCGGCTGTCGACCGCGAGGTCTGGCTGGATGCCGCGCGCTCGATTCTGATCGGGCAGGGCGTCGACGCGGTCAAGATCGAGCCGCTTGCGTCGATGCTGGAAATTAGCCGTAGCAGCTTTTACTGGAATTTCAAAAGCCGGCAGGAACTGCTGGATGCGTTGCTCGACTATTGGACCGAGGTGAACGACCGGGCGCTGCGCGCACTGGTGGAACCCCACGACACGGACCCGACGGAGCGCGATGAACTAGCGCGCCTCAGGCTGCGCCAACTGGTTACGCTATTCATCGACGAGCGCCAGTTCTCGTCCGGGTTCGATATGGCGATACGGGAATGGGCGCGCAAGGATGCGGTCGTCGCAAAGGAAGTGGCGCGAATCGACCGACGGCGCATCGCCTACCTTCAGAAAATATTTCAGGACATGGGCCATGCAAAGACCGATAGTGTCGTGCGCGCCAAAATCCTTTATTACCACCAGCTCGGCTACTACCTGACCGGCATCAAGGAGAGCGACGAGGTTCGCAAGCGTGTCGCTCCGCGGTACCTCGAGGTTCTCAGCGGTATCAAGCTTTAGCACAGCCGGTTCGTGGCGGATGAGAGCGGTTTGTCGACCGGCGACTTCCCTCTATCCGGGTTCTTGACTAAATGTACAGGTATGTTCATTATTCGTCGTATTGTAATGAACGGAATACGATGATGGCGCGCGTCGCTGCTGAACACACCATGATTTCAGGAGGTTGAGCATGCTGTCGGCAGAGATGGTTCGGATACTGGAGAAACAGAGACTCGGTTTCGTTGCGACTGTTTCGGCAGAGGGTCGACCCAATGTGTCACCGAAAGGCACGTTTGTCGTGATGGACGAAAGGACCATCGCCTTTGGTGAAATTCGCTCACCGAATACGATTGAGAATCTGAAACACTTTCCTGCTGTCGAGATCAATTTTGTCGACCCATTCAGTCGAAAGGGATTTCGCGCAAGCGGTCACGCGGCCATTGCCGCGGTCGGCACGGACAGCTACCGTCGATACATCGGGCTTTTCGAGCGTTGGGCCGCACTGAGTTTGCGGATCCGGCATATCGTCGTTATCGCTATCACCGAAGCGTCCTGTCTGACTTCGCCCATCTACGACGACGGGGCAAATGAAGCCGAGGTGCGAAGTCAGTGGATGCGCACCTTGCAATCCGATGACTAGCAGGCGGCAGAATGGATAACGGCAAATCGCAAAACGAAGTGGCAGGAGCAGAGCAGGTTCTCGAACTATTGGAAAGCAGAGGAATTGCTTATCGGCTCGAGCGCCATGCCGCGATCTTTACGATGGAAGATTCGCGCACGCTCGTACTTGCACTCGAGGGTGCGCGTTGCAAGAACCTGCTGGTCCGGGACAGTAAGGGGCGCCACTTTCTGATCGTGACGGCCGCCGATAAGTCCGTCGATCTCGTCGCCGCCGCCGCCAGTTTCAATAGCAAGCGGCTTTCGTTCGTGTCCCCGGCGAATCTTTTGAATCTGCTCGGCGTGCAGCCTGGTTCACTCAGTCCACTTGCGCTCGCGAACGACCCGGCGCAAACGATCGAACTGATGATCGACGACGATCTCGCGAATGAATCGCAGTTTCTTTTTCATCCACTGGACAATGCGATCACTGTGGCACTCGAACGTGCAGGGCTCGACGCATTCCTCACCGCGATTGGGCATCCGCCGGTCTGGGTAACGTTGCCAGCCCGCGTCGGCCATTAGTGTCGCTGCCGCGGCAGGGTTAACGCCCGTTCTCCTGTCACTACATATTTCTTACTCTTACGCTTATACCCAACCGACCGGTCGGTATTTAAAGAGAAAATATGTCTGGAGACGATATGGCGACGAGCGGCACGTTACGGGGCGCGCTGGCCCTTTTCAGGGGAGCACCCTCGCGAGCGCGACTCGCCTGCGTCAGCGCGGCGGCTGTCGGCGCAACGCTGCTCGTTGCAGCGTGCGGCGGCAGTATCCACGACGCGCCATCCACGACGCCGACCGTCGCCCAGTTGACGGCGACCTGCGCCGCACTGACCGGCCAGACGCTGGCGGGCGTGACCGTCACGTCCGCGACCCGTCTCGAAGCCGTCGCGAACGTGACGTCCTCCGGCATCTGCAAGGTGAGCGGCACGCGCGCCCCGTATCTCGACATCGAAGTCGATGTGCCGGACAACTGGTCCGGGCGGTATTGGCAAGCAGGAGGAGGGGGTTTCGACGGAACGATTCCGTCCGCGTTCACGACGACGAACAACGCGATCACCGCGGTGCTGTCGCCGCTGTCGAAGTGGGCCGCCGTCTATGCAGCGTCCAACGGCGGTAATCGCGCCAACGTGCCCGCGCAGGCCGCGCCGGCCGTGTGGGCCACCGGTACCGCCGATGCCAGGGCGTCGCAGATCGACTACGCGTATCAATCGGTCGGTACCACGCTGGACTTCGCGAAAGCGGTGACCAACGCCTTCTTCGGGAAGCCCGCGACGCATCGCTATTTCAATGGCTGCTCGAATGGCGGCCGTGAAGGTTATATCGCGGCGCAACGCTGGCCGAAAGATTTCGACGGCATCGTGTCGGGCTGCGAAACCGGGAACATGGCGACGCAAACGGCTTTCTGGTTGACCATCGGTCAGCGCAACGCGACGGGCAATGGTCTGTCGACCGCGCAGTTCCAGGGCGCCTATGCGAAAGCAGTCGCGTCTTGCGACGCTCAGGATGGCGTGACGGACGGCTACCTCGAGAATCCCGCGGCTTGCAGGTTCGACGCGGCGCAACTGCAATGCGGTCAGTCGACGGCGAGTGCCGATCCCGCCATCTGCCTCTCGGCCGCGCAGGTTCAGACGCTGAAGACGTATCAGGCGCCGCTCGCGCTCGCGGATGGCACCGTCATCTATTCCGGTCTCAACTGGTCGGACTACTCGGTCTTCGGTTCGCAATACGGCGCACTGGGCGGCGGTTTCGCGTTGCTCGCGACCGGCGATCCCGCGTGGCTGACCACCACGAGGCAAGGCACGTTCGACGTCGATACGGATTTCCCGACGATACAGGCGGGTCTCAAGGCAATCGGCGCCGATCACGATCTGTCGTCGATTGCCAGCTTCGTGAGTTCGGGCAACAAGCTCATCTCGTGGCATGACCTGGGCGACAACCTGTTGTCGCCGAACGATCACGTGAACAACGAGGCGAAGCTCACGACGTTAATCAAGGGGATGGGCGTCGCGGATCCATCGACGGGCACGCGGCTATTCATGGTGCCGGGCAATTCGCATGCGTTGGGTCAGATCACGAATCCGACGGCTTACGTCGACTGGCCGAGCGCGATTATCGGCTGGGTGGAGCAGGGCAAGGCGCCGACCCAGCTCACTTATACGTTCGTGACGTCCACCGGTGCACAGCGGACTCTGCCGGTATGCCAGTCGCCATTGGCGCCGCATTATTCCGGCAGCGGCGATGTGAATGCCGCCGCCAGTTATACGTGCGCGTGAGCAGCAAGCGAACTACAGCCTGACGATGACCTTGCCGTCGTTCTTGCCGCCCAGCATGCCGATGAAGGCTGCTGGCGCGGAGTCGAGACCGGCCGACACATCCTCGCGGTACGCAACCGTTTTCTCGCGTATCCACTGACTCATCGCTGCCTCGAACTCGGGCTTGCGATGCGCGAAGTCGTACACGATGAAGCCGCGTATCGTCACGCGATGCGTCAGCAGCGCGCGCACGAACGAGGGGCGGCGGTCGGGTCCGGGCGGCGGCGACGGCAGGTTGTAGTCGGCGATGGTGCCGCACAGCGGAATCCGGCTGAAGTCGTTCAGCAGGGAGGTGGCGACGGTCAGCGGATGGCCGCCCACGCTGTCGAAGTACACGTCGATACCGTTTGGGCAAGCGTCGCGCAACTGGGACTCGAAGTCGGGTGCGCGATGATCGACGGCGGCGTCGAAACCGTAGTCGTCGATCAGTCGTTTGCACTTCGCGGCGCCGCCCGCGATGCCGACTGCGCGCGCTCCTTGAATCCGCGCTATCTGGCCCACTGCGGAGCCGACGGGGCCGCTCGCTGCCGGCACCACGACGGTCTCGCCCGGCTGCGGCTTGCCTATCTCGACGAGGCCCGCGTAGGCCGTCAGGCCGGGCATGCCCAATACGCCCAGGAAGGTCGACGGGGGAACATCGCTATAGGGCACGAGGCGCAGGTCCGAGCCATCCGAGATCGCGTATTGCTGCCATCCGACCCAACTCAAGACCTGGTCGCCCGGCTTGAATGCGGCGTTGTTCGATGCGATCACTTCGGCAATCGTTTCGCCGATCACCACGTCCCCGATCGACAGGCCCTTCGCGTACGACTTCGCGTTGGTCATCCGGTTGCGCACATAAGGATCGAGCGACAGATAGGTGGCTTTGAGCAGGACTTCGCCGTTAGCGAGTTCGCGCAGCGGGACCTGTTCGATACGGAAGTGATCTGCCGTGGGCTCGCCTTCGAGATAGTTCGCGAGGACGATGCGGCGGTTGATCAGGGAGTCGGTCAATTTGTTTTCCTTTGGGTAGACGTCGAGGTCGGTGTTTCTTCCAAGGTGCGGAAGCTCAACAGCCGCAGCCTTTCGAATGCATATCGATAAACCAACATAGCAATTCAGAAATCGATCTTTGGCCGCCGGGAACTCGTTGCTACCATCTGCGACCCGATATTCCCCGGCCCCCAGAATAATGACAACACAGAGATCGCTTCGCCCATCCATTCGTCCGTCTATCCGCCTAGGAGTCATCGGCGCCGCCGTCGCCAGCCTGGTCGCACTCGCCTCGTGCGGCGACAACGATCTGGCGGCCACGAAGCCCGTCACCCCGCCCGTCGTCGCGCAAAAACGTCCGAACATCCTGTATATCATGGCCGACGACCTCGGCTATTCCGACATCCATGCGTTCGGCGGCGAAATCAATACGCCCAATCTCGACGCGCTGGTGCAAAGCGGCCGCATCCTCACCAATCACCACACCGGCACGGTCTGCGCGATCACGCGCTCGATGCTGATTTCGGGCACCGACCATCATCTGGTCGGCGAAGGCACGATGGGTGCGCCGACCGACGAGCGCAAAGGTCTGCCTGGTTACGAGGGATATCTGAACGATCGCTCGCTGTCGGTTGCGCAACTGCTGAAGGACGGCGGCTATCACACGTACATGGCGGGCAAGTGGCACCTCGGCTCGGGCATTGCCGGCAGCGCGACCGGCAGTGGTCAGACGCCGGACCAGTGGGGTTTCGAACATAGCTATGCGCTGCTGGGCGGCGCCGCGACCAATCACTTCGCGCACGAGCCGGCCAACTCGCAGAACTACACCGAAGACGGCCAGTACGTGCAGCCCGGTCAACCGGGGCAGCCCGGCGGTACCGGCGGCAACCCCGCCGTGTTCTATTCGACCGACTTCTACACGCAGCGCCTGATCTCGTACATCGATTCGAACAAGGGCGACGGCAAGCCGTTCTTCGCGTACGCCGCGTACACCTCGCCGCACTGGCCGCTGCAGGTGCCCGAACCTTATCTGCATAACTACGCCGGCAAATACGATGCGGGCTACGATGCGATTCGCAATGCGCGTATCGCGCGGCAAAAAGCGCTCGGCATCATCCCGGCCGATTTCACGCCCTACGCCGGCGCGCCGGAAACGTTGACTGCCACCCCCGCCACCGCGAACAACGGCACGGTCAACGCCAAATACGTGAGCGCGGTGCATAGCGCGGCGCAAGGTTATACGGACTACGGCCCGGGCTACGTGGACAAAGCCTGGGCGAGCCTCTCGCCCGCCGAGCAGAAAGCCCAGGCGCGTTACATGGAAATCTACGCGGGCATGGTCGAGAATCTCGACCACAACATCGGCTTGCTGATCCAGCATCTGAAGGACATCGGCGAATACGACAACACGTTCATCATGTTCCAGTCGGATAACGGCGCCGAAGGCTGGCCGATCGATTCGGGCGCGGACCCGACCGCGACCGACACCGCCAATGCCGCTGAACCGGTCTACTCCACGCTCGGCACCGACAACGGCTTGCAGAGCGCGAAACGTCTGCAATACGGCTTGCGCTGGGCCGAAGTGAGTGCCACGCCGTTCCGTCAGACCAAGGGCTACTCCGGCGAAGGCGGCGTGTCCGTGCCGTCCATCGTGCATCTGCCCGGCCAGACCACCCAGAAGGCGACGTTGCGCGAGTTCACGCATGTAACCGACAACACCGCCACCTTCCTCGCGCTCGCGCAGATCACGCCGCCGACGCAAGCCGCCCCTGCGCTGATCAACACGCTCACCGGCGTCGATCAGAACAAGGGCAAGGTGGTCTACAACAATCGCTACGTGTATCCGGTGACCGGTCAGTCGCTCTTGCCGGTACTCAACGATCAGGCGACCAGCGCGGTGCACACCGCGTCGTTCGGCGACGAAGCCTACGGCCGCGGCTACCTGCGCAGCGCCGACGGCCGCTGGAAAGCCTTGTGGACCGAGCCGCCGATCGGCCCCGTGGACGGTCACTGGCAACTGTTCGACATGACGGCCGACCGCGGCGAAACACAGGACCTGTCGACGCAGAATCCTTCGATCATCGACGGCCTCGTGCAGCAGTGGAACAGCTACATGACGAGCGTGGGCGGCGTCGAACCGCTGCGTCCGCGTGGCTATTACTAAGCCCGTCATGAGCGCTCGATTTAGGTTGAAGGGTGCCGTGGCTTCATACGGCGCGTATGCCGCGATCGCCGCGGTGGCGTTCGGCGCCGCGTTCGCCGGGGTGTCCGCGATGGCCACGTCGGCGGTTTTCGGCGGCAGGGAGCAGGGCGGTTTCGACGCCCTGAACCACTCGCGCGAGCTCGTCGCGCTCGGCTCCGAGAAGCAATGCGCCCGCTATACCGGTCTGCCGGCACGCTGGCGCGACGACGGCAAGGCCGGCATGGTGCATCTGCATGGCGGCGAATTCGTGTTCGGCAGCCGGCTCGGCTACGAAGACGAACGCCCGGCCGGCGACGGCAAGACGCGCGTCGGCGGCTTCTGGATCGATCAGACCGATGTCACCAACGCGCAGTTTGCCGCCTTCGTCAAAGCAACGGGCTATGTCAGCGACTCGGAACGCCAGGGCGGCGCCGTGGCATTTCACGAGCCGACCCGCGAAGAGATGAACGCGCGCGATCTGGCGTGGTGGACGTGGCTCAAGGGCGCCGCGTGGAATCATCCGGCCGGCCCCGGCAGCAATCTCGACGGCCGCATGAACCAGCCGGTCACCATGGTCACGCAGGCCGACGCGCTGGCTTACGCGCGCTGGCTCGGCCGCGATCTGCCGACCGAAGCCGAATGGGAATACGCGGGCAAAGCCGGCCATGACGGTGCCGACCTCGACACCGCGCCGCGCGACGATCATGGCAAACCCGCCGCGAATTACTGGCAAGGCGTTTTCCCCGTGCTGAACACGAACGAGGACGGCCATGCCGGGCTCGCGCCGGTCGGCTGCTATGCGGCGAACGACTTCAGGCTGTACGACATGATCGGCAATGCGTGGGAATGGACGAAAGATCCGTATTCCGGTCCGCACCAGTCGCATACCAACGGCGACACGGCGGCTGTCGCGCCGCTCAGTCGCCGGCACGATACACCGATGGTCATCAAGGGCGGCTCGTTCCTCTGTTCGCGCGATTACTGCGTGCGCTATCGCGCGGCGTCGAGAGAGCAGCAGGAAGCGGATCTGCCGGCCGGACATATCGGATTTCGCACGATTCTGCGGGACGGGGCATGACGGTGGGCAAGCTGGCGATGGCGGCTTTGACGGCCTGGTGGCTCATGGGTTGCGCCGTGGCGGCGGTCGATGCGCCGGGTCCGGTTGCGCCGCCTGCGCCGGTCGTTAAGGTCGGCGTCAGCGCGGGACCGAATGCCGAGATCATGGACGAGGTACGCCGGGTCGCGGCGACGCGCGGGCTCACGCTCGACGTCGTCGTATTCGATCACCCCGAGCGTATCGACGCCGCCCTCGCGGCGAAACAGATCGATGCCGCGAGTTTCGAAACCGAACCTGCGTTTGCCGCGCAACGCGAACAGCACGCTTATCCGTTGACGAGCGTCGCCACCACGGTGACTTTCCCGATCGCGCTGTATTCGCGCAAGCTGACTCAGATCGGCGAGCTGCAACCCGGCGCCACCATCGCGATTCCCGCCGACCCGGACGGCACGGCGCGCGCGTTGATCCTGCTGCAAAACTACACGCTGCTGAGTTTCAGGGACAGCGCGGGTCTACACGCCACGCTCGCCGATGTCACGGGCAACCGGTTGCATCTGAAAATTCTTCGACTGCCGGGCGCGCGTTTGTTCGATAGCCTGAACCGCGTGGCCTTCGCGGTGATCGGCAGCGACGACGCGGCACGCGCGGGTCTGCAGCCGGCACGCGACAGCATCGGCCTCGAAGATGCGCGCTCGCCGTACACGGATGTTCTGACCGTGCGCGAAGCCGATCGCAACCGCAAGTGGGTCACGCAACTGGTCGCTGCGTATCATTCGAACGACGTCGCGCATTTCATCCTGACGCGTTATCAGGATTCGGTGCGGCGGCCATGGTGAACGTGCCGCGATGAGCCGTTATTCGTTCGCCTGCTCGGCTTGCGGCAAATGCTGCAACAGCGCGCCTGCCATGTCCTTGCCGGAACTGTTCCGGCATCGCGACCGTTTCATCGGTTGCCTCGCCATTGGCCGGGTGCCGCGCAAGCGGGAAGGCGAGCGGCTGCGTGCAGGCGCTCGCGAAGCGTTGCTCGATGCCGGGGACGCCGCGGCCTTCGATGCGCTTGCGCAGACGCTGCTGCATGGTGCGGACAGCACGTTCAGCATCGTCGCGCACGGCTACGACTATCCGTCTCTCGCGCGCTGCCCGGCGCTCGAAGCCGACGGGCGCTGCGCGATTCATCTGCAGGGCAAGCCGGTGACGTGCGAAGTGGTGCCGCTCGATCCGCTCGTGCCGGACCGGTTGCAACATATCGTTCTGGCCGGTCGCAAGGAAAGCGCCGGTTATCTCGGCGCGGACTGCATTCATGAAGGCGAGTTCGACGGCGCTGCACCGATGGTCGCGCAGGGTCGCGTGGTCGATGCGTCGGCGCACGACGCGTTGACCCGACGACGTGTTGCACTCGAAGCCGAACGTGAGATATGGGGCCGCGCGGTGTTCGCCGCGCTGCGTCGCGATCTGTTCGAGTCGCCTGCCGCGTTGGCCCGCATTCCCTCCGGCGGCTTTCTGACTATCTCGCTCGTGCCGGCCTTGCTTGCCGTGGCGGGCGCGTCGATGCGTTGCCGGGACCTGTGTGTCGACTATATCGACAGCCAGATTGCGTTGATCGAGCGTTGCATTGAAGGGGCGCTGCTTAGACGACGTCTTGAAGATCGCCCTGTGACGCAGGAGTTGCGCAGTTTTGCTCAGGCTTATCGACAGGCAAGAGCGACGCTTGCGCAACCGTTGCCGGCCTCGCGCGTGCAGGACGAGGCCTGGGTGGCGAAGCAGGCCGTACGGGTCGAGGCTTATCTGAGCCGCGGGTAGCGCGACGCCGTGCCTGCGTCAACAACCTCCGCATGTCGACGCTACCGGTGAAACATGACCGTTTCTCTCCGCGTGTCCACCTAACCAGCCTGACGCGTCCAGAGCAAGTTTTGCCCGCTTGCCGGAGGGGCCGACGATCGAACTGATGTATTTGCCAAAGCTTGCGACGCATTTGGCGGACCGTCCTCGGGTCGGTTGGGCACATATTGCGATTTCACTCGGCTCCTACGATGCGGTGATCGCCGTTGCAAAGCGGATGGAGTCCAGCGGTACCTTGGTGTCGGGTCCGCGATGGACGGGTGACGGCTATTTTGACGCTGTGATCTCGGATCCGGACGGCAATCCTGTGGAGATTACGATTTAAAGCAGTCCTGCGGCGTATTTCCGCATGGCCAGCGCTCCTTAAGGCATGCTGGCCACCAGCCTGAACCCGCAAACACGACATTTCAATCTAGCGGAAACACGATATCTGAACTTTGGACTAACATTTTTTTGTCGAGGCCAGATTGAAATGTCCGGGGTCTGGCTAGATAGAAATGTCTGGTTTTGCCGTCGTTCTGGTTCTGTTTCTTTTCATGTCTGTGGGGTGGGGCGGCGCAGCCGCCCCCCGTTCCCCGA
>NZ_CAAJGK010000023.1 GCF_900996245.1 Paraburkholderia sp. BCC1886
AATGCACAGTCCTCTGCCGCTTTTTCGCAGAACACTACGCATTGAAGATTGGTGGAGGATGACGGGATCGAACCGACGACCCCCTGCTTGCAAAGCAGGTGCTCTCCCAGCTGAGCTAATCCCCCCGGTCATACCGTACACATGAATGCTGTACCCGCATAAAGATTGAAAGGGTCATCACCCGGCCAGAACCACCACAGACACGGATGGTGGGTCTGGATGGATTCGAACCATCGACCCCCGCCTTATCAAGACGGTGCTCTAACC
>NZ_CAAJGK010000024.1 GCF_900996245.1 Paraburkholderia sp. BCC1886
GTGGTGTACCCATCCGCGACGCACGCAGTGCGGAGTGGGAGCTGATGAGTGCTTTGTCACTACCGCGTAATGCGCGAGGGACCGGATTCCAGATGCACCACTACCAATGAAATGCTGGGGTTCCCGCTTAAGAATTAGCGGTGTGAGCCGCTTTCTTTTGCCTACTTTTCTTTGCGGCGGCCGGTGTGTGTCAAGGTAGTTGTCGCATGAACCGTTACGCCACCTGCTGATACATTCGGGCTGAGGCGAGGGCGCGCTC
>NZ_CAAJGK010000025.1 GCF_900996245.1 Paraburkholderia sp. BCC1886
TCTTGCGAACCTCTGAAAGGCAGGCAGCCGCGGTGGGGAAACTGCCTTCTACAGAGATCATTCTCGACCCAAAACCGGACATTTCAACTTAGCCCGAAGGCGGACATCTGAACTTAGCCTCGACAAAAAATGTGACAGCCATTTAGTAATGTCCGGTTTGGGCCAGTTAGAAATGTCCGGTTCAGGCCTGCCCGAAGCGCATGCTGTTGAGGCGCAATCCGGCGGAGCCTGCCATGAACGAACCAGGACTGGTG
>NZ_CAAJGK010000026.1 GCF_900996245.1 Paraburkholderia sp. BCC1886
CACCAGTCCTGGTTCGTTCATGGCAGGCTCCGCCGGATTGCGCCTCAACAGCATGCGCTTCGGGCAGGCCTGAACCGGACATTTCTAACTGGCCCAAACCGGACATTACTAAATGGCTGTCACATCAAATGTCGAGGCTAAGTTCAGATGTCCGCCTTCGGGCTAAGTTGAAATGTCCGGTTTTGGGTCGAGAATGATCTCTGTAGAAGGCAGTTTCCCCACCGCGGCTGCCTGCCTTTCAGAGGTTCGCAAGA
>NZ_CAAJGK010000027.1 GCF_900996245.1 Paraburkholderia sp. BCC1886
TGCGCACGCTTTACGCCCAGTAATTCCGATTAACGCTTGCACCCTACGTATTACCGCGGCTGCTGGCACGTAGTTAGCCGGTGCTTATTCTTCCGGTACCGTCATCCCCCCAGGGTATTAACCCGGAGGTTTTCTTTCCGGACAAAAGTGCTTTACAACCCGAAGGCCTTCTTCACACACGCGGCATTGCTGGATCAGGCTTTCGCCCATTGTCCAAAATTCCCCACTGCTGCCTCCCGTAGGAGTCTGGG
>NZ_CAAJGK010000028.1 GCF_900996245.1 Paraburkholderia sp. BCC1886
GCGCTTGATGCGCGATGCGCCGGCGGGCTCTTCGGGGTTTGCCGGGTAAAGCGAAAGTATCAAGTCTCACACAGTAATGAAAGGAAGGTTTGATCGTCGCAAGATGGTTGAACAATTCGTCAGTAAGTTGAGTGAGCGACCGGTTTCGAAAGAGACCGAAAAACAGTAACAGGTTTGAACTGAAGAGTTTGATCCTGGCTCAGATTGAACGCTGGCGGCATGCCTTACACATGCAAGTCGAACGGCAGCAC
>NZ_CAAJGK010000029.1 GCF_900996245.1 Paraburkholderia sp. BCC1886
CTGCGCACGCTTTACGCCCAGTAATTCCGATTAACGCTTGCACCCTACGTATTACCGCGGCTGCTGGCACGTAGTTAGCCGGTGCTTATTCTTCCGGTACCGTCATCCCCCCAGGGTATTAACCCAAAGGTTTTCTTTCCGGACAAAAGTGCTTTACAACCCGAAGGCCTTCTTCACACACGCGGCATTGCTGGATCAGGCTTTCGCCCATTGTCCAAAATTCCCCACTGCTGCCTCCCGTAGGAGTCTGG
>NZ_CAAJGK010000030.1 GCF_900996245.1 Paraburkholderia sp. BCC1886
CCTCGCCACCCGCCACGGACGCAGCCGTGCACCCCCTGCAAACCGCCGAATTCGACGTCGGCGGGATGACTTGCGCCTCGTGCGCGTTGCGGGTCGAAAAAGCGCTTGCGAAAGTGCCGGGCGTCGCCCGCGCGTCGGTGAATCTGGCGACCGAAACCGCCAGCATCGACGTGAGCGACGCCGCGTTGGCCGCGGACACGCTTATCGCAGCGGTGACGAAGGCGGGCTACGAAGCGAC
>NZ_CAAJGK010000031.1 GCF_900996245.1 Paraburkholderia sp. BCC1886
GTCGAGAAGCTGAAGAACGAAGCCAAAGTGCTGTGAAGGAGACAGGGTAATGACGAATCTGGTAATCGCAGAACACGACGCAGCAGAGCAGGTCCCCTTGGGGGGCAATGCGTCGATCAAGCCGGCGACGTTGAACACCATCGCCGCTGCGCAGAAAATCGGCGGTGACGTTCACGTGCTGGTCGCGGGTCACAACGCTCAGGCTGCAGCAGATGCAGCAGCGAAGATCG
>NZ_CAAJGK010000032.1 GCF_900996245.1 Paraburkholderia sp. BCC1886
GCGCTGCCGACGGTGGTCGCGCTGGCGGTGCCGCCGGTCAGCACCGTCAGTTGGCCGCCGTCTTCCGCGACCACGTTCGACGCGACATTGCCGCTCACCGTGAAGCTGCCGAGGCGGTTCGTCGCATTGGTGATGAGCGCCGAAGTATTGGTGATGAGCGCGGCATTCGCGCTCATCGCGACCAGATCGGCCGTGCCGCCTGCATCCACCTGCAGCGTGCC
>NZ_CAAJGK010000033.1 GCF_900996245.1 Paraburkholderia sp. BCC1886
AAGGTCGTGTGTTCGGAGGCGCTGTGGCGGGTGGTCGATCGCAGCGTCCAGGTGCTCGGCGGACGCGGCGTGACCGGCGAATCGATGGCGATGCGCATTTTCATGGACATGCGCGCGTTTCGCATTTACGACGGCCCGAGCGAGGTGCACCGCTGGAGCATGGCGCGCAAGCTGCTCGATGCGAGGGGACACGCATGAACGCCGCGGACATTCTCTCGGTCTTCCGCCTCGACGGACAACTCGCGCTCGTGACCGGCGCATCGAGCGGACTGGGTCGGCGCGCTGCCACGACGCTGGCCGCAGCCGGCGCGCGCGTGATCGTCACCGCGCGCGACACGGGCCGGTTGCGCGACGTGGTCGAGGACATCGCGCAAAGCGGGGGTGAAGCGTTTCCCCATGCGCTGAACGTCGATGACGGCGCAAGCGTCAAGGCGCTGTTCGCCGAACTCGAAGCCGGCGTCGGTCTTCCCGGCATCGTGATCAACAATGCGGGCGTGAGCGTGCATAAGCCGCTTCTCGAACACGACGAAGCCGACTGGGATCAGGTCATGAACACCAATCTCAAGGGCGCCTGGCTCGTCGCGACCGAGGCCGCGCGTCGGCTGGTCGCGGCGGGCAGGCCCGGCTCGATCGTCAACGTGGCATCGATCCTCGGGCAGCGGGTTACCGGCGGCGTCGCGGCCTATGCAATCTCGAAGGCGGCGCTATTGCAGGCCACCCGGACGATGGCACTCGAACTGGCGCGCTACGACATTCGCGTCAATGCGCTGCTGCCGGGCTACGTCGTCACCGATCTGAACCGCGAATTTCTGGCGAGCGCCGCCGGCGACAAGCTGCGTCTGCGCATTCCGAGCCGGCGCTTCGGCGTCCCCGGCGATCTCGACGGTCCGCTCCTGCTGCTGGCCTCGGACGCTGGGCGCGGTATGTCGGGCTCGCTCGTCGCCGTCGATGGCGGCCACCTCGTGAGTGCGCTATGACGACCGCCCTGTCCATCACTGGCGAGTCGCCAAGCTTCGATCTGCGCGCACTCGCGGCGACGCTGCGAGCGCAAGGCGTCGGTGCGCCCGATACGGTGTCGCTGAAACCGTTGAGCGGCGGCCAGTCCAATCCAACCTTCCGGATCGAAGGCGCCGCCGTTCCCTGTGTGCTTCGCAAACGGCCAGGCGGACAGCTGCAACCGTCGGCGCACGCAATCGACCGTGAATATCGCGTGATGAAAGCGCTCGAGGGAAGTGGCGTGCCGGTGCCCGGAATGATCGGCTACTTCGATGACGAAAGCATCGTCGGGACGCCGTTCTATCTGATGGAGTATGTGGATGGCCGCGTGCTGGTCGACCAGTCGCTGCCGGGCATGACGCCGGTCGAGCGACGCGAGATCTACCTCGAGATGAACCGGGTGATGGCGGCGCTGCACGATGTCGATATCGTCGCGAGCGGTCTGGCCGACTTCGGCAAGTCGGGCAACTACTTCGCGCGCCAGATTGGCCGCTGGTCAAGGCAATGTCGTGAAGCGACGCTGCCCGTGAGCGCGGACATGCTGCGCCTGATGGACTGGTTGCCAGAGCAGGTGCCCGGCGACGACGAGACTACGCTGGTCCACGGCGATTACCGGCTCGACAATCTCGTCTTTCATCCGCACGAACCGCGCGTGATCGCGGTGCTCGACTGGGAGCTGTCCACGCTGGGGCACCCCGCCGCGGACTTCGCGTATCACTGCATGAGCTGGCGAATTCCGGCGGATTTATGGCGCGGTATTGCCGGGCTGGATCTGTCCGGATTGGGGATACCCGAGGAGGCGGAATACATCGGCCGATACGAAACGGCGACCGGCCGCTCCGTGCGGGAGCATTGGGAGTTCTACCTCGCGTACAACCTGTTCCGGATGGCCGCGATTCTGCACGGTATCGGCGAGCGGGCTCACCAGGGCAACGCCGCCGCGGCGGATGCCGTCGCGACGGCGGCGAAAGCGGCGCCGCTCGCCGCAATTGGCTGGCAGTGCGCGCAAACATTCGAAAAGACGCGCCGGTAAACCGGCAGCGTCGGCCAACCAGGAGACGAAGATCATGGGCAAGGTGTATCGGGACGCGAGTGACGCGTTCGAAGGACTGGTCCGCGACGATCAGTTGCTGGCCGTCGGGGGCTTCGGCCTTTGCGGCATCCCCGAGATGTTGATCGACGGCCTCGTTGCCAAAGGCGTTCGCGGTCTCACCGTGATTTCCAACAATGCCGGTGTCGACGGATTCGGCCTCGGCAAGCTGCTGGAAACGAGGCAGATCCGGAAAATGATTTCGAGCTACGTCGGCGAAAACAGGGAGTTCGAACGGCAATACCTGGAAGGCGAACTCGAACTGGAGTTCGCGCCTCAGGGCACGCTTGCCGAGCGGCTGCGCGCGGGCGGCGCGGGCATTCCCGCGTTCTTCACGAAGACCGGTGTCGGCACCGTGGTGTCGCAGGGAAAAGAGGTGCGCGACTTCGACGGCGAGGACTATGTGATGGAGCGCGCGCTGGTGCCGGAGGTGTCGCTCGTCAAGGCATGGAAGGCGGATCGCGCCGGCAATCTGGTGTTCCGGCGCACCGCGCGAAACTTCAACCCGGCGGTGGCGATGGCCGGAAAAACGACCGTTGCCGAGGTCGAGGAGCTGGTCGAATGCGGCGCGCTCGATCCCGACGAAATTCATCTGCCGGGCATTTACGTGCATCGGATCGTCGTCAATGCACACCCGGAGAAACGTATTGAACGGCGCACGACCCGTGCGCGCACAGGAGACTGATCATGGCATGGCTTCACCCGCAGATGGCCATGCGCGCCGCGCAGGAGTTGCAGGACGGCTACTACGTCAACCTGGGTATCGGACTGCCGACCCTGGTGGCCAATTACGCGTCGGCGCACGAGGATGTCTGGTTCCACAGTGAAAACGGCATGATCGGAATCGGCCCCTATCCCGACGAAGCCCAGGTCGATGCGGATGTGATCAATGCCGGCAAGGAAACCGTCACGACGATTGCGGGCACCAGCATCGTCGGCTCGCATGACAGCTTCGCGATGGTCCGGGGCGGCAAGATCGATCTGTCGATTCTTGGCGCGCTGCAGGTGAGCGCGATCGGCGATCTGGCGAACTGGATGATTCCGGGAAAGCGGGTGAAGGGCATGGGCGGCGCGATGGATCTCGTCGCCGGCGTGCGAAGAGTCGTCGTACTCATGGAGCACGTGGTCACGACCGGAGAGGGCGCATGGGAATGGAAGATTCTGCCGTCGTGCACGCTGCCGCTGACCGGCGTCGGCGTGGTCGACCGGATCATTACGGACCTCGGTGTGATCGATGTCACCGCGCACGGCCTGCGCGTGGTCGAACTTGCCGAAGGGGTAACGCCCGAGGAAATGAATGCGAAGACCGGCGCGCCGTTGCTGTGGTGAACGGAGGCGAGTCGGTGAGACGGATAAAGTCGGTGCGGCCTAAACGCAACTAACTGTCAGTCGGAATAGCGCCGACCCATCACCGGGCAAACGCCGGAATCACGCACGACGCCGGGAGCCGGCAGCAGGGAGGTCGTTTCCGCATCTCACCGATTGCGGTTGCTCGCCCCGCTACCGCGGCCAACGCCACCATAACCGTACCGCCAGACTCAGCAGAATCCCGAGCGCTCCTATTGTTTCCAGCAAGGCGCCAAGCATGATGTCTCCTCCATCCATCAGCGCTGCAACAACACCGGCCCATACGTCTTCACGAAGAACGCCAGCGTGATGCAGGAAGTAGCCAGAAGCGTGATTGCACGGATGACTTCCGGCGGCGCCCGTCGTCCGATTCGCGCCCCGACGTATCCGCCAATGATTGCGCCGGCCAGCATGATCAGCGTCTCGGGCCAGCGCACCGCGTTCGCCGCGCTGAACGCGATCACCGCAACGACATTCGCCGCGCTGACCAGAAGCGTACGCGGCGCATTGAGGTGCTTCAGATCGCAGCGGTCGAGCAGGCCCCACATCGCAATCATCATGATGCCGACCGCGCCACCGAAGTAGCCACCATAGACGCCGAGCGCGAATTGAACCGCCAGTACCAGGTGCGCGGGAATCTGCCAGCGTCTGCGCAACGCCTCGCCGATGCGTCGCCCGAAGCCGAGCGCGAGAGACGCGACGAGAAGCAGCCATGGCAGTACGAACGTGAACGCTGCGGACGACGTCCGTAGCAGCAACATCGCGCCGACCAGGCCGCCGGCCAGAGTCGTGAGCAGCAGTGCGCGAAGCGACACGGCGCCGACCGGGCGCAGTCCGTCGCGATAGGCCCACGCGCTTGCCAGTCCGCCCGGGAACAGCGCGACCGTGCTGGACGCATTCGCCTGAACCGGAGGCACGCCCACTGCGATCAGTGCCGGCAGGCTGACAAACGAACCGCCGCCCGCGAGCGCGTTCATCGCGCCGGCCGTGATTCCAGCGAGGAAAATCAACACGGATAAGTTCATGCAGGCGATCTTATTCGCCGCCGCACGGCCTCACAATCTGGAAATTCAAGGTGGTAGACTTCGGAAATTCCGAAACCAGGGTAACCGGCCATGCGCTTCGATCTCACAGATTTGCGGCTGTTTCTGAGCGTCGTCGAATGCGGAAGCCTGACGCAGGGGGCGCGTGCGATGCATCTCGCGCTGGCCTCGGTCAGTGAACGCATGGCGAGCATGGAAGCGGCATTGGGCGCGTCGTTGCTCGAACGGAACCGGCGTGGGGTGAAGACGACCGCCGCGGGCGACGCGCTGGTCCGTCATGCCCGCACGATTCTCGGCCAGGTCGAAATGATGCGCGGGGATCTGCGGACCTACGCAACAGGCCTGAAAGGGCGCATCCGGCTCCTGACGAACAGCGCCGCGATGGCGGCATTCCTGCCGCCCGAGCTATGCCGGTTTCTGGCGGCGCATCGCGACCTGTCGATCGATCTGGACGAGCTGCCCAGTGCCGGGATCGTCCAGACTCTGATGGACCGGCGCGCAGACCTGGGCGTCGTCGCGGATGTCACCGATCTCGGCACACTGCAGACCTACCCGATAGCCACCGATCAGCTCGTCGCGGTCACCAGCCGGACGCATCGCTTCGCGCGACAGTCGAGTGTGGCGTTCGCCGATATCCTCGACGAGCCGATAGTGGGCGTGGCAGACGCGGCGCTCGAAATCCACCTTGCGGAACGAGCTGCGCGCCTCGGACGGCAACTCGACTATCGCATCCAGGTGCGCAACACCGACCACGTGGCCATGCTGATCGAAGCCGGCGTCGGCATCTCGATTCTGTCGGATGGACTGGCCAGAACATTGCGTCGCGACCTGGCTGTCGTTCCGCTCTCGGAAGCGTGGGCGACGCGGCGCCTTTATCTCTGTGCGCGCGACTTCGCCGCGTTGACTCCGCATGCCGCCCTGCTCGCGCAGCAACTGCAGGCGTGCACGTCGTAGACGAACGGGACGCGACTCGCTATCTTCTCGATTCAAACGCCATGCGGACAGCGAGACCCGCCAGCACGGTTCCCATCAGCCAGCGTTGCACCAGCAGCCACAAAGGGCGTCCGGACAGAAACGCCGAGATCGATCCGGCCATCATCGCAATCAGCGCGTTCACTGCAAGGCTGATTGCAATCTGCACGCTGCCGAGCGCCAACGATTGCGTCAGCAAGCTGCCATGTCCCGGCGTAATGAATTGCGGTAGCAGCGACAGATACATGACCGCGATTTTCGGATTCGCCAGGTTCGTGATGAACCCCATGCTAAAGAGCTTTCGGGGCGTATCGACGGGAAGATCGCGCACGGCGAACGCGGAGCGCCCGCCAGGCTTCACCGCTTGCCACGCGAGAAAGAGCAGATACAAAGCGCCGCCAAAACGCAGCGTGTCGTAGGCGTACGGTATGGCAAACAGAAATGCCGTTATGCCGAATGCCGCGCAGAGCATGTAGAACACGAAGCCGAGCGCAACGCCGCCCAGCGAAATGAGGCCGGCGCGTCTGCCCTGGCAGATTGAACGTGAGATCAGATAGATCATGTTCGGTCCCGGCGTTAGTACCATTCCCAACGCGACGAGACCGAACATCAACAGATTCGCAAAATCAGGCATAACCGTCTCCAGAGACAAGCAGGTAATGCCCAGGCGCGCGGCGAATCGACACCTCATGCTCCCCGATAGTGGTCTATCTGTCTGCGCCAGTCACATGAGAGCAATGATTATTGCACGGACGAACAAGGATGTCGTTCGCGTATAGTGGCGCTTTCATTCGTCGGGATGAGATCGATGTTGACCTATGCAATTCAGAAAGCAGGCTACGACTATGACCAGCTCGATTCGCAGGGGAGTACGGATTTTGCTGGCTTTATCCGCGCGCTGGAAAACTTTCCATGGGCCGCGCAGCTGGCTTTATGGAACGAAACACAGGACGGTCCGCTGCCCGCGCTAGTACTGAAGAACGAAGAAGATCAGCGCGAATTGTGGATCAGCGTGCTTGGTACCGAACTGGGCGAGAGTTTCCAGTTGAACGCCGTATCGATGCAGGAGAAGAAAGGTCTGTTCGGCTTCGGTAAGCCCAAAATGGACCGCACTGTGACGACCTTCAACGTGGAGGGGCGCAGCAAGGTCGATCGACTGTGCGAGTTGTTATGCAGCCGCGAGTATGCGCTGCTCGACGAGGAAGTCACGCGTCTCGACCAACTGTCGCGCGATCTCGACGAGGATAGTTAGTCCGGTTGCGGGACGCCAGCGTGGCTCATAGCAGGTAATGGCCGAACGGGCTGCGACCTCTATATCGAACCATCAGGCAATCCGCTGCATGAAGCCAGGCAGATCCGGTTCCGGCAATACTGCCAGCACCTTCAGACGTTGCAGCGTGCGCTTCTGCCCGGCTTGCAGATGAACCCGCAAGGCGTCGGCTGCCGCATTCGCATCGCCGTCCAGCAGGTGCTTGAGCACGGTCCGGTGTTCGATCAGCGTGGCCGTATCGGGATGCAGATCGAACGCGTTATAGAACGCGTAATTGACCGTCAACGGCATATGAGCATGCCCGATGGTCTCGAGCAGTTTCCTGTTCGGCGCACGACCCAGGCAGTCGATATGCAGGCTGTTCTCTAGCCGCTGCAATGCATCCGGGTCCACCCGTTCGGGTTCCGCTATCGCGCGCTCCACTTCGCTGTAGGCCTCGCTCAGCGCATCGTGCGAGAGCAGCGGCGCACTCGCGGCCAATGCGGCCGGTTCGAGCAGCAGGCGCAGTTCGTAGTCGTGCCGGACCGCGCGCGCGGTCAGCGGGCCGCACATCCAGTGCGAATAAGCCGATTTCTCGACGAGTCCCAGATCGCGCAAGCGGCTCAGCGCTTCGCGCACCGCGCCGCGGCTCACGCCAAACGTCTCGGCCGCTTCGGATTCGTCGATACGGAAATGACCGAACGCAATGCCGATCGACACCGTCGCTTCGAGATCGTGATAGATGCGTTCGCTAATGGATGGCAGCGCGAGCGGCGCGGGCGTTTCGTCGAAGCCGAGCGTGGCTTCCGAGAGCGGTACGCGCAGCGGCTGCGGATCGGCACCGTCGGGAGCGTTGGGACCGGCCACCAGATAGCCGCGTCCTTCGAACGTGCGTAACAGGCCGCCTTCGTGCAGCAACTCGAAGGCCTTTCTGACCGGCACGCGACTCGTGCCGAAGATTCGCGCAACCGGCCCTTCGAGCAGGACCAGTCCGGCTGCGATCCGGCCGCGCAAGATCGCGTCTTTCAACTGATCGTGAATCAGCCGGTAACGCAGACGCGTCTCGCCTTCGACAGCGGTTACTTCGCTATGGGAGCCATCGGCCTCGCGGGTCGCCGCATCGGTGGCGGAAGCGCCCGGCGCTGAGGTGAGCCCTGCACGTCTTGTCATCGTTGGATCAAGTAGGTCGTCACGCGCGCATGAATTCGGCCCAGCGGCGCACCAGATAATTATGTTCGTCCATCACGGAGTCCCACACCGCGATGCGGCCCATGCGTGCCACGTAGCTGCCACCGTCGCGGCGTTGACCGGCGGCCACGAGATGCGCGCTGACGGGGCCCGGCAATTCGTCCGCCGCGGCCTTGCCATCGTACCAGTAAGCCCACTCGGCATTGCTCAGATAGTCGCGCGAGCGTTCCTGATTGGCGATATAGAAGCCTTGCCGGGCCATCGTCGCACCGGCCCAGCCGTCGAGCCACCAGTTCAGATAGTCGTACGCGGCGTCGAGTACGCGGCCGCTGGTCGCACGTGACAAGGACAGGCCGCCGAACCACGCACGATAACCTTCGCGCGGACTCGCGAGCCGGAATTTGAGGCCGGCCTTTTCCAGTTCGACGGTCGCGGGCGACCAGATGCTCTGAATCGCCACCTTGCTGGAGATCATCAGTTGCGCGGCTTCGGCGAAACTCGACCAGAAGCCCGCGAAATGGCCACGCCGTTTGTAATCGATCAGCGTGGCGATCAAGGCGTCGATTTCCTCGATGCTCAGATTGCCGATATCCGCGAACTGCATCAGGCCGCTTGCTTCGACAGCGAGCGCGGCGTCGATCGCGCCGATCGCGGCGTCGGCCTGCAAGGCGACGCGTCCGGCGAGTTCGGGCGCGAGCAGCCAGGACCAGCTTTCGCCACGCTCGATCAGCGAGGCGGGCAGCGTGTCGTCGAGATACACGAAGCTGTCCGCATTGTGAGTGAGCGGCAACATGCTGATACGCTCGCTGGGCCGGCGGCCGAGCGAGTTATCCGGCTGCACGTACAGGCGGTCGACCGGTACCGAGCCCGCACCCGTGCAGGTGCGTTTGCCGAGCCGTCCGGCACGCGGCAGCGAATTGATCTCGTCCCAGCGAGCGATGCGTGCGAGGTCGATGGGTTGCAGTGCGTGCGCCGGCCACAGGCAGTCGATGCTGTGAAACCACTGGTCGTAGAGATCGTAGCTTTGCGGATGCATCACGCCATTGCGTTGCACGGCGGAGCCATCTTCGACGATGTAACGCAGTTTGATACCGAGGTCGCGCTCCGCCTGCTCGCGAATGTGGTCCTGCAAGGTCACCGACGTGCCGAGCACGCGCAGTTCGATCTTGCCGCGATGGACGGCGGGTGCTTCGGGAGAGGTGCGCACTGGCTTGGGCGGGTCGAAGTAGTGGGGTGGGTCACGCACGAACGCGAGCGGCGAACACGAGGGGCGAACAGTCAGGCCGCCTCTTGCAGTGCCGCGCAAAAGCGCCTGTACGACGTGTCGATTGCATGAGCCTCGATACCTTCCGTAATGAAGACCAGCCGCGAGACGTGGGGTTCATGCGAGTCGTCGGGCCATGCGTCGAGGTGCAGCACGGGATGAACCAGATGCTGTACCGCGTGCAATACGGCGGGACGGTCCGAGCCTTCGAGCGAGAGCAGCCCTTTCACGCGCAAAATCTTATCACCGTGACGGTTCAGCAGCAGCGTGAACCACAGCGTGAAGACCTGCCAGTCGATGGGCGTGTCGATGGTCAGGCACGCGGAGGTGATCGAATCGGATCGGGTTGACGTTTCGCTTCGATGCGAAAGTCGTGTGCCGCCGCCTTCGCGCAGACGCAACGATCCCGCGCCGAGTCGGGTGACACTTTCAACGGCGTCGGGCACGTGACGAGCGGGTGTGAACAGCAGGTCACGCAACGCGTCCGCCGTCGCGGCTCGCGTCACGATTTCCGCCAGCGGGTTCAACGCGGTCAATACAACGCGTAAAGCGTCGACCTGCTCCGTGTCGGTCAGATCGGTTTTGCTGATCACGATACGGTCCGTCGCACTGATCTGCGCGAGCCACTCGGGATAGCGCTCGCGTTGCAGGCCGGCATTCACCGCATCGACAACGGTCACGGTCACGTTCAACGCATAGTGACTGCGTATCACCGGATCGGCGAGCAGCGTCGCGATGATCGGCGCGGGTGTCGCGAGACCGGTCGTCTCGATCACCACGCGCGAAAACGCAGGCACGTCCCCGCGTGCGCGCTTCGAGAACAGCTCGGCCAGCGCTTCCTTTAGCTCACCGCGTATCGAGCAGCATACGCAGCCGTTATCGAGCAACACGGTTTGAGCATCGACCTCGCCCATCAGCAGATGATCGAGTCCGATCTCGCCGAATTCGTTGACGAGCACGGCGGTGTCGCGCGCGGCTTCGCCGGTCAATACGTCGGCGAGCAGTGTGGATTTGCCGCTGCCCAGAAAGCCGGTTACGAGCGTGACGGGCAGGATGTCGTAGGCGAGGCTCATACGGGCTCCGGTTGTGACGTCACGGCGGCATCGACGGCGGCATCGACCACGACATCGGCATTGGCTTCGGTTTGAGCGAACATGGTCAGCGGATCGAGCGGACGGCCGAGCATGCGCTCCGCGGTTTTCCACACCTGCGCGAAATCGCCGACCATTTCGCTGGCGCCGGTCGGCGACGACAACATGAACGATTGCCCGTGAAAGTCGTCCAGACGCAAGCGCAGCGGAACGAGAATGCGATTCGCCAGCGCGGCTTGCAACAGACGCTGACGGCGCGTATTCGGCGCGCTGCCGGCGCCGGTCGTAGAAGACACGGGCGCAGTGGTATTCGACCAGTGATTGCCGCCGCCCAGCAGGCCGCACATTCCGCACATGATGCTTCTCCAGAGAGAGCCGACGAACGCCGCTCAGGGCATCACGTCGCCGGAATTCGGGCCGAGCGTCTGGCCGACGAAGAGGTTGCCGCCAGGGTCCGAAGCCAGCAGCAGCGCGGTAGGCGCCACTTCTTCCGCGCGGCCGAAGCGTCGCAACGGCAATTCGGCCGACTTCGCCGCTTTCCAGGCCGCACTGATGCCATCGACCAGCGCGGTTTCGATCGGTCCCGGTGCGATGGCGTTCACCAGTACATTGTCCGGAGCGACTTCGAGCGCAAGCGATTTGGTGAAGCCGATTACGCCGGCCTTCGCCGCGGAGTAGTGCGAAAGCTCCGCGCCGCCCTTGATGCCGAGTTGCGACGCCACGTTGATGACGCGGCCCCAGCGTTGCGCGATCATCGACGGTAACGCGCGGCGCGTACAGAGAAACACGCTGCGCAGATCGACGCGCATCATCTCGTCCCACATGTCGGTGGTGAGGTCGACGCAGCGCGCCTGCGTCAGCATGCCCGCGTTATTGACCAGAATATCGATGCCGCCGAGCGCCTCTACGCACTGATCGACGATACGGTTGGCGTCCGCTTCGACACCGACATCCGCCTGCACCGTATGGACCGTCGCGCCCAGCTTGCGGCAGACATCGGCCTGCTGGTTCAGACGCGCTACATCGCGGTCTGCCAGTACGAGTTGTGCGCCCGCCGACGCATACGCGAGTGCAATCGCGGCGCCAATGCCGCTCGCCGCGCCCGTGATGACGGCGCGGCGGCCGTCGAGTGAAAATGTGCTGCTCATGATCCGGTTCTCCTTGATGCTCTATAGCGCTCTATCCCGTTCCAGGCGGCTCAACCCGGCCAGCGCACCGTCAGGCCGCCGTCCGCGATGATCGCCTGCCCGGTGATGTACGACGCGTCTTCGCTCGTCAGGAAGCGGATGAGCGTGGCGATTTCCGATGGGCGTCCCACCCGCTGCAAGGGAATGCCGCGCGCCGCTTCGAGCAGGCCTTCCGGGCCGAGCGAATTCACGGCATCGAGCGATTGCGGCGTTTCGATCAGTCCGGGAATCACCGCGTTGCAGCGAATCCTGCGCGGCGCGAGTTCCATCGCGACCGCACGGCAAAGACCCGGCACACCCGCTTTCGCCGCCGAGTAATGCGTGTGATTTTCCCAGCCGTACACGCCACCCGCAATCGACGACACCGCGACCATCGCGCCGCCGTCGGACATATGTCGTGCGGCCGAGCGGAAGGTGCGCATCACGCCTGACAGATCGACATCGATCATCTCGAACCATTGCTCGTCGCGCATCTCGGTGAGCGGGGCCGCGCGCAGCAGACCTGCATTGGCGACCGCGAAATCGATGCGCCCGAAGCGCGCCAGCGCGGCCGCGGCGAATGCGTCGACCTGCTCGGCGGAACGTACGTCGACGGGATG
Source organism: Paraburkholderia sp. BCC1886 (assembly GCF_900996245.1). Classification (GTDB taxonomy): domain Bacteria; phylum Pseudomonadota; class Gammaproteobacteria; order Burkholderiales; family Burkholderiaceae; genus Paraburkholderia. The sequence continues at coordinate 12,027 of NZ_CAAJGK010000033.1, forward strand.
CATCACGCACTGGCCGCCCGCATCGGCCACGAGTCGTTCGGTTTCGTGCGGGTCGTGCGGATCGCCGGGAAAGTAGCCGCCGACGACGGCGACGCCGGTCTGCGCGTACGCGAGCGCCAGCGCCTGGCCGATGCCGCTTGCCGCGCCGGTGATCAGCGCGACCTGGGTGGAGTGAGATTCGCTCATGGCTTGTCTGCTTGATAAGGACGAGGGATTAATGAATACGTTCCGGGTTGACGTGCTTCGCGAAAAAGATCAGCACGCCGGACAGGAAGCAGGGCAGCGCGCCGAACCACAGTGCCGCATGCAGCCAGTCCACGCCGTGATTCAGCATCGAGGTCACGCCGACACCTGCGAGGATCGCGCCGACCGGACCCATTGCGTGAACGATCGAGCTACCGGTGCCGCGAATCGCCGTGGGATAGCTCTCGCCGATGAAGAACAGCGCCGCCGAATACGGTCCGATCAGGAAGAACAGACCCAGGCTGTACAACGCGACCACCACCGCATAGCTGCTCGGTCCGAGCAACATGCCGGCGAATGCGAGGCCGCCGCACATCCAGCCGATCGCGAGCGTGTTGCGACGGCCGATCTTGTCGCCGATCCAGCCGTGGCTCAGATAGCCGCAGTAGCCGATCACATTCGAAAGCACCAGAATCAGCAGCGAGTTTTCGAACGAGACGTTGTGCACGCGGGTCAGCACCGTGGTGCCGAGCACGCTGAACACCTGGATTGCCGACCAGTTCAGCAGGATGCCGCCGCCGAGCACGAGCGTCGCGCGCAACGCGTCGCCGCGAAACGCTTCACGCAGCCCGGCGCGGGCGTGCTGTTCGTAGTCGACGCGGTGTTCGCTGGCGAGTGCGCGTGCGTCCGTGTCCTGGCCGCCTTCGCGCAGTTGCTTGATGCGTTTGTGCAGCAGGAATTGCGGGCTTTCTTTCAGACGCCGCGTCATGAAGAAGATCACGATGGCGGGAAACGTCGCGAAAATAAAGCAGCCTTGCCAGCCGATGCGCGGCAGCAGCAGCGCGGTCAGACCCGACGCGATCAGCGCGCCGATCGGCCAGCCACCTTGCACGAGACTGTAGATGAAGCCCTTGTTGCGGTTCAGGCGCGGATCGTCGGCAGCCGAGTACAACTCGTTCAGATACGTCGCGTTGACGGTTTCCTCGGCGTAACCGAGACCCGACAGCGAACGGATCAGCACCAGCGGCCACTGGCCCATCGCACCGCCGAGCACTGTAAGACCCGAGCACAGCGCCGCGCCGGCGACCGTCCACAGCAAGGCGGCCTTGCGTCCCACGCGGTCGAGCAAAGGGCCGATGCCGAAAGCGATGATTGCCGTGCCGATCGCCACGAAAGTCGCGATCTCGGCCTGGGTGGCGGCGTCCCAGTTGTAGTGCTTGCCGATTTCCGGCAGCAGCGTGCCGAACAGAATGAAGTCGTACACCGCGAACACCCACGCAAAAAACGCGACCACCGTCGCGCGCTTCACGTCGACCGGGAGGATCTTTTCGAGCTTGAAGCCGGCGCTGGTCAAGGGACTTACTTTCATCTCAATGCTCCGATAAGGACGCTACACGTAGCGCTGTGAACCGTTCTGGATTCAGGTTGGTTTGACGCGGGGCTGACGGCGCAGGAAGTCGTCGGCGATTTCATCGCAGGTGCAGAAGCGCACGCCGTCGTGCGCCTTGAAATGCGCGATAAGCCGTTCGAGCATCAGCAGCACCTGGGGACGGCCGGAGACGTCGGGGTGAATGGTGATCGGAAACACCGCGTAGTCGTGCTCGCGATACACCCAGTCGAACTGGTCGCGCCACATGGTCTCGATCTCGCGCGGATTCACGAAGCCGTGACTGTTCGGGGCTTTCTTGATGAACATCATCGGCGGCAGGTCGTCGAGGTACCAGTTCGCCGGAATTTCGACGAGGTCGGTTTCCGCGCCCCGCACGAGCGGTTTCATCCACGTGTCGGGGTGCTTGCTGTAGTCGATCTTCGTCCAGCTGTCGCCGACCCGCACGTAGTACGGGTGGAAGTCGTTGTGCATCAGACTGTGGTCGTACTTGATCCCCTTTTTGACGAGCAGTTCGTTCGACACGTTGCTGAATTCCCACCACGGCGCGACATAGCCGGTCGGACGGCGTCCCGACAGTTGCGTGACGAGTTCGATGCTGCGATCGAGCACGGCCTCTTCCTGCTCGGGCGTCATCGCAATCGGGTTTTCGTGGCTGTAACCGTGAATGCCGATTTCGTGTCCGGCATCCGCGACCGCTTTCATCTGCTCGGGAAACGTCTCGATCGAATGACCCGGAATGAACCAGGTGGTCTTGAGTTTCTCGCGTTCGAACAGCTTCAACAGACGCATCGAACCCACCTCGCCCGCGAACAGGCCGCGCGAGATGTCGTCCGGCGAGTCTTCGCCGCCGTACGAGCCGAGCCAGCCGGCCACCGCGTCGACGTCGATACCGAAGGTGATCAGGATTTCCTTGGCCATGTCTACTTCCTCCTTGTTTCAGATTTCAGAACTGCAGCTTGCGTGGTGCTGCACGGACAACGCGGTGCGCAGCAACGCGTCGTCGTCGTTTTGCGCGCGCATCAGCTGCACGCTGGTGGGCAGGCCATCGGCGTCTGTGCGCGAGGGCAACGCGACGGCCGGCGTGTCGAGAAAACTGCCGGGCATCGTCATCGACAGGGTTTGCAGATTGATGCGCGCAAACAGTTCGGGGTCCGCTTCGAGCGGCGCCCGCACGGGCGCGACGTGCGGCACGGTGGGCGCAATCAGCGTGGCGTCGGCGAGTTCGTTGCGAAACGACGCGATCATCTCGAGACGTTGTGCGCGCAGAAACGCGCGGCGTTCGGCAGGTACGGTGCGGCTCGCTTCCAGACGCGTGCGCACCCGTTGATCTATCTGGGCTGCTTCGGGCGAATCGAGCAACGCGCGGTGCAGGTCGAACGCTTCGAGCCCGCCGAACCAGCCGTGCGTCCGGATCAGTTCATGCACGCGGTCGAGCGTCGGGAAGCGGCGCGCCTCGACTTGCGCACCCGCTTCGCGCAGACGGTCGACCAGCGCGCGCAGGTGCAGCAGCACAGGCTCGCTGACGGCGTGCCGTTCGCTGAACGCAGGGTCGATGACGAAGCGCTGGCCCTTGAGCGAGGCCGGCATGATCGGCGCGGGCAGGGTGTTGCCGCGCACGGCCGAGTCGAAGGCGATGCAATCGGCGACGCTCCGGGCGAGCGGGCCGATGGTGTCGAGCGTGGGGGACAGCGGGAAGCTGCCGTCTTTCGGATAGCGCGTGGTGCTCGCGCGATAACCGACGATGCCGTTGAACGCAGCGGGTATGCGGACCGAGCCGCCGGTGTCGGTACCGATGGCGAGCGGCACGACGCCGGCCGCCACCGCGACCGCCGCGCCCGACGAGGAGCCGCCGGGCACGCGCGAGCCGCCGTCGAGCGCTCGGTTGACCGGGGTGCCGAAATGCGGATTGAGGCCGAGGCCCGAATAGGCGAATTCGGAGAGATTGGTCTTGCCGATGCAGATCATGCCGGCCCGGGCGGCACTCGCAACCAGGCGGGCGTCGGCATGCGCTACGGCATGCTTCGCGATAACCGCCGACCCAGCCGTGGTGACCGTGCCGGCGATATCGAACAGGTCTTTCCATGCGACCGGCACGCCGTCGAGCGGGCTCAGCGGCGTGCCGTTTTTCCAGCGCGCGGCCGACGCCGCAGCCTCCGCACGTGCACGCTCAGGCGTCAGAACAATGAATGCTGCGGGGGTATCGGCAGCGCGCGCGAGTGCGGTTTCCACCACGCTGACGGGATCGGTGCGGCCGCGCGCGTAGTCGTTCGAGAGACCGAGGGCGGTCGGAATGTCTGCTGGCATCTGCGGGTCATCCGGTTCACTGTTCGTTTAAATGTATGTCGTCGACAAAGTACGTTTGTATTGAACGGGGACAAAATAACTGGCGATATAAGGGATTTCCCTGGGGCGATCCTTGATGATTCTGGAAAGCTCACTTCCAGACGAGCCGCTTAATTCATGTGACGGAAGGTCATATAGTTGGCGCGACAAAACAGTCCGGTCGCACCGTCGAGCCGGAAACGACAAGGAGAGACCGGTTCATGTACGCAGATCGCATTCGTTGCGCCGCTTTGCGCGAGAAGATCACCTCGGCCGCCGAGGCGGCGCTTCTGATTAAGGACGGCATGCGCGTCGGCGCGAGCGGTTTTACGCGGGCGGGTGACGCCAAAGCGGTGCCGCTCGCACTTGCCGAGCGGGTGCGGGAGCGAGGCGAATCGCTGCAGATCACGCTGATGACCGGCGCGTCGCTCGGCCACGACGTGGATCGCAAGCTGACCGAGGCGCACGTGCTGGCACGGCGCCTGCCGTTCCAGGTCGACAAGACCTTGCGCGATGCGATCAACCGTGGCGAGGTGATGTTCGTCGACCAGCATCTGTCGGAAACGGTCGAGATGCTCCGCGCGAACCAGCTGGGCAAGCTCGACCTTGCGATCGTCGAAGCCGTCGCGATTACCGAAACGGGCGGCATCGTGCCGACGACCTCCGTCGGCAATTCAGCGAGCTTCGCGATTCTTGCCGAGCAGGTCATCGTCGAAATCAATCTGGCGCAGCCGCTCAGCCTGGAAGGCTTGCACGACATCTGGATTCCGGGGCGGCGTCCGCATCGCGAGCCGTTGCCGATCCTGGGTCCGCAAGACCGGGTCGGCACGCCGGCGATACAGATTGCGCCGGAGAAGATCGCGGCCATCGTGATCACGAACGTGCCCGACAGTTCGTCCACGGTCTTGCCTGCCGATGCCGGAACGCAATCGATTGCGGGCCACCTGATCGAATTCTTCGAGCACGAAGTGGCGCAAGGACGCATGCCGAAGCGGCTGCCGCCGCTGCAGGCGGGTATCGGCACGATTGCCAATGCGGTGCTGGCGGGTTTCGTCGATTCGCCGTTCGACGCGTTCGAAATCTACTCGGAAGTGTTGCAGGACTCGACCTTCGACCTGATGGACGCCGGCAAGGTGACGTTCGCATCGGGTGCGTCGATTACCTTGTCGGCGGCGCGGCAGGCGCAGGTGTTCGGTGAACTCGAACGCTACCGCGACCGGCTGGTGTTGCGTCCGCAGGAAGTGAGCAATCATCCGGAAGTGATTCGCCGGCTCGGTCTGATCGCGTTGAACACTGCGCTGGAGTTCGATATCTACGGCAACGTGAATTCAACGCACGTAGGCGGCACGCACATGATGAACGGCATTGGCGGTTCGGGCGACTTCGCGCGCAATGCGTCGTGCGCAATTTTCGCGACCAAGTCGACGGCGAAAGACGGTCGTATTTCGAGTGTCGTTCCAATGGTGCCGCATTGCGACCATAACGAACACGATGTCGATGTCGTCGTCACGGAGCAGGGGCTGGCCGATCTACGCGGACTCGCGCCGAGAGAGCGGGCGACAGCGATCATCGAGCATTGTGCCCACCCGTTGTATCGCGATTTGCTGCGTGATTATTACCGTGACGCGCTGAAGAGCGGTGGGCAGACACCGCATCGGCTGGATCAGGCATTCGCGTGGCATTCGCGTTTGATGGAGACGGGTTCGATGTTGCTGCCGGATGAAATGCTTTTGTGAACGTGTTCTCTAACGCGGCGATGGATCCAGCCTTGCTTTATGAGTTTCGACGCCGGACGCGACGCGCCCGCATTCACGTTCGACTTCGGCATCGATATGAGCGGCAAACAGCCGTTCGAAGTCGAAACCTAGCCAGAGCGGATCGACCACCTGTGACTCACTCGTCGGCGTCCACGCATGGATGCCCTTCGAGCCGGTCGCATAGAGCCGATGCGCGAAACGGTACAAGCCACTGCTATACGTGTAGTTCGGGCTGCTGCGCGCTTCGATCAGATCGCAAAGCGCCGATGCCGCGATGCGCGCGCGCATTCCGAACGCGAGCGGCGCGGAGCGCTTGATGACCAAGGCCCGTGAAAAGTCGATCGACCAGCTTGCCGGCCCGTCCGGAAACACCACGTCGAGCCGATAAACGACGCCTAGCTGCCGGTATTCCCACGCAATGCGCCGCTGTTCGATCGAGCGTGCAAGGGCGGGAAGCAGCGTGGCATCCATAAACATTTCGATGGTGGCGCGCATGGCGGGAATCGAACAGTCTCGCGGATTCGCATCGCGTAGCTCCGCGATGGGTCCGGTCGGGTCGAATGCCGTGTCGGCCGAATCGTCTTCGATCATCCGGACGAACGCGGAGGACTGCGCCCGGAGATGCAGAACGCCGTACTCGGACTCGATGATATCGCCCGGCTGGGGTGAGACGACGCACGTCTCTTCGAGCATCGAGCGCACATCGCGCGCGAACATCTCGCGCGTAGCCGGGAACACAAAGCGATTGAGCCACGCGCCTTCGCCTGCGTATTTGTATCCGCAGGCATGGGGAACCACGGCACGCGGTGCGACGAGCCGTACGTTGGAAAGAAGCGCGGCGTAGCGCGCGAACGGAAACGAAGTTCTGTCGTTCAAGAGAACTTCGCCTTCCAGTAGAGGTTGCCATGGTGCAAACAGGACGTCGAAAGGCCCTAGCTTCGCGGTAATTTCGCAGGCCATGGCGCCGTCGATGTTCGTGTCCACCGCGTTCCACACGGTGGCGGTCGAGTCGCGCAGCACCAGGCCGAATTCCTTGACGCAGGCTTTTGACGGTGTCGCGGTGAGCGTGAGACTGCCGAAGGTGACGCTTTCGTAGCTCGCAAGCGTCCTGCAACGATCGAATCCGAGCCGTGCGACCGTCTGTTCGACGAGCGCGTCTTCGGCCGGTATCAGCACGGTGCAGTGACGGTTAAGCTTCGCTAGCGTGCGAACATCGAAATGATCCAGATGCCGGTGCGAGATCACGAGAATGTCGAACCGCGGAAGTCTGCTCCAATCCACGTCGCGCCGCGGGCACATGACCGACGTGCGCTCGTAATGAGGATCCACGAAGACGGGATCCATCAGGACCGTTGGGCCTTGCGTTTCGAAAAGCAGGGACGCATGGCCGGCGATGTGGATTTTCATCCTGGGCCTGCGGCTACTGGAGTCGTTCGATGATGGCGTCGAGGGCTTCTTTCCCCGAGCGCGGCCTCAAGGTGTCGGCGAACCAAGCGAGGATGTCGGTCGTATACAACTGGAACTGCGTGAGTTTCTGGATGAGTGCGATTTCGGATTGCCCTGCCGGACAATCCGGATCGTTCGACAAGGCAGCGCGGGCACGTCTGAGCTCCCCAGCCCAATAGATGCCGTAAGCCCGCCGGACTTCGAAGTCGCCGATCGGAAGCGGCCCTACCACGAGCGCCATGATGCGTTGCATGAGGTTCTTTCCCTGACCCATACTCGTTTGCCACATGTACAGCAGTTCGGTCATGCAATTTATCGAGCGGAGGTATTCGTCACTGAGAACGACGATCGTATGTTCGGAGGCACCGATCTGCCGCATGAATTCGTCGATCGAATCGCCGGCATGCATCTGGTTGACGTCGCGTATTGGCCAGAAATCGGCGGGCGCCTCACGCATCAACTGATCGACTGCGGCGATACTTTCCTGCGTCCATCGATACGACACGTAGACCTTCGGTCGGGGGAAGACTGATTCCAGCAGCTTCATCGCAACGCCGCTCTTATCGACTGCGCGCAAGGCCTTGAGACGACGCTCCAGGCGCTTGCGCGTACCGGCGCCAAACGATTCCAGCGAAGCGACCGCGTAAGCCTCTTTCGCAAGCGCCAGATAGCTGGCGTCGCTGCAGCACGCGAGCCCGGCCAGCGCGAGTGCGTGGGCGCCCAGCGCTTCGACGTTCGTGCTGCAACGGCCCAGATATAGCTCGGCGCGAAGCCGGGCTCGCTCGAATGCACGTCGTGCTTTGTCAGGCCGCTTGTCGCCGAGATGACTCGTGCCGAGCAGGTTATCGACTGTCCAGTCGTTACTGTCTGCCGTATCTGCATCGGGCAGGATCGCAAGGGATTCTTTCCCTTGCGGCAACCGGGCAAGGGCAATCTCTGCGCGTACGCGGAGGTACTGGATGTCCGGAAACCGCAATTCCCTGACGAGGTTCCACGCTTCTTCAGCGGCAACCTGTGCATCCTCCAGTCTGCCAGCAGCGAGCAGTATGTCGGCGTATCCCCGCGTGCAATAGGCAACGCCTGCCAGGTCACCTATCTTCTCGTTAATGGCCCTGGCTTGACGCACGAAATCCATCGCGTCATCCAGATGATCGAGCGCTGCGGCGTGCCAGGCGCGCTCGGCTAGATGGAGCGCACGCAATCGGGCGTTCCGATTGTTTCTCGACAATTCGAGAGCGGTCTCGATCTGTATTCCAGCCCGCTTCATGTCGCCCATGGCCGAATAAATGAGCGCGAAATCGAGCGTCGCGCTTTCAATCAGGCTGGCGTCGGCAGAGTCCATTGCAAGCGCATACGCGCGCCGTTGGCTCTCGAGCGATTCGGCAAGAAAGCCTAGTTCGAACTCGCACCCCACGATGTTATGCAGGGCGAACGCTCTGCGATATTTGTCATCGGGGAGTGCGGAGGCGAGCTTCTTCTCAAAGTCGCGTGCGGCCTTTAGCGTTTCTTGGGTGACTCCGCGGTATAGGCCGAACCGGATCAGGCGCCCTGTCGATTCCAGTCGTTCTTCTTCACTCGCGCCGATGCGCGACAGCATCGCGTCGATTTCCGTCTGAATCTGGAAGGCCTCGACGACTTCGCCCATGCACCAGAGTGCATCCGCGCGGTAATGCAATGCCCGGGCTGTCACCCGGAGATCGCCGGGTTCGGCGCTCAGCCATCGCGCCAGTTCTGCAAGGCGCAGATAGAAGCCGTGGTGAGTCAGGAAGGGGGCGATTCTTTCCAGAACGGCGAGCGCCTCCGCCCGAGCGCCGCTTTGCAGATACAGCTTGAATTGGGCAAATTGCGGCTGCAAGTCGCCCTCCGTGCGGCATGCTTCGGTCGGCAATTCCTTTTGCGCGAAGTACCCGGCGGCATGGTGGCGTAATTGCACGACCCGATCGGCCTGCAGCACGCCCAGCGCATAGTCGCGGTCGATCTTGTGAAGATGGAAAAGACCCAGATCGAGCGCAATGAGGTGCGACTCCAATAATGGTCTCAACACATCGGCCGCGCGCAGGCCGGACGGCCATTTCTCGAGTAAAAAGTCGATTGCCTCCATCGGAACGGGTTCTTCGTAAGCGGAGACCGCCTGCATCACCAACTGCTGGTCGGGTGAGAGGCGGCGGAACGCTTCGCCGACCACCAGGTTCAGCAACGACTCGCACTCCGTCGGAACCTGCCCGGACTCGACAGCACGTTCCAGTTGTTCTGTCAGTCTTTCTACATCTAGGAGTGGATCGTTCCTCAGCATGCTGAAGAAGCGCTCGATGGCGAGCGGATAGCCGTGGGTGACCGAAAGCACACGCTCGAGCAACGCTTGTGGCGCCCTTTTCAAACCGAAACGGGCGTCCTGGTCCATGTTGCGTAGCAGCTTTTCGCCATGAGGCGAACCAAGGCCGTCGGCAAGCGCAAGCAGCCTGTAACCCGGCAAACTGAAGCGCTTCAACACATCGGGCAACCGCGTCGTCGTTAATATCACCTTGAACGGGTGCGGCTTGCCGGACGCGACGAAGGCGAGAAAATCGGTGGTCTGAAGGTCGGTCTGGCGGGACTTCTCCTCGACGACGTGTTCGAACTTGTCGATCACGATCAGACAAGGCATGTCGTCGAGATCTGCAGCGAGCTCGGTCAGAACGGCGCCGACAGTCGGAACGCTATCGCCCAGCGGTGCGTCGATGTCGCGCTGACGACTGCCCCCCAGTTCGGCAACCAGTCGATCCCGAATCGTCGTGAAGATGGTCGAGTTGGTGGTTTCCGCGTCCACGTAAATCAACAGCCTGCCGCGTTCGCTGCCGTCGACCGTCGCGTCGTTCATGCGGCGCAGCGCGCGCCCGACGAGCGCGCTTTTGCCTACGCCGTGGCGCCCGTGCAAGGCGAGGATGCACCCGCAGTCGTCTTCCAGAAACTGGATAACGTTCTTCGTTTCTTCGATGCGGTCGGTGAAATAGGCGGGTACCTTCAATTGGGGGTAATGCACGTGAAGCGGCTTTTTGGTGCGCTGACCGCGTTTGCTGGAAGAACGGTCGTTATGCGTCGCATCTTCGCGCATTGAAGTCTCCTCTCTTGACGCCCTGATTAACGCTGCGATTGCTGTCGTCGAACGCCGGTCGTTCCACTTCATTCACCCTCGGCTTATCGTGCAGCGCTATTGCCCTGCAATACAGGAGCAAATACGGCGCGAGTGCGTTGAGCGAGGTTTTGTCGCGTATGGACAGATCGAACAGCGGATACTCGCTTAGCGCTTGCGGGGGCGGCACGTCGGTTTCATCAACCTCATCCGGCGATGCCGCGCTCCCTGATTTGTAGCATAGCTAATAGAAGGTTCAAGCTTTCTTCAAAACCTCCGAAGTAATGTTGCTGCCGCACCAGACTCGTTCGGGGCGTGAAAAACGCCCGGACCGACCCATTATCGTGACTGCACAAAGAGGAGTCGAAATGAAAAACGTCAACGCAGCGAGACCCGACGTCATGAAAATCGTTGCAAACGCCAGGGCCGCGTTCGAGCAGGGAAAATTGAAAACGTATGGCCCACTGCGGGCAGCCGGAACGGGATATGGCTATTCCACATCGATGGTGTCGTGGGGGCCGATGATGCGCAAGTAAAGTAAAGCTGGCCCGTAGAACGCGTCACTCGCTTTTTGAAAAGGCGGGTGACGCGCGCGGGCATCGGCATGCGGCTTCCGGCCCAACCCGGTCGACCAGCACGCGGAGAGACCATGTTGATTCAACGATCGGTTTCAGAAGAGCAACCGTCTACGGGTGGCGCCCTCGCCCCTGTCGAGATGGTCGTGCTGCAAGGCACGTCGTTTTGCAATCTCAATTGCTCTTACTGTTATTTGAGCGAGGCGTCCCGCAAGAACACTGCGAAGATGGAAATCGCCACCCTCAGGACGCTTTTCGAGCGCATTCTTTATAGCGGTCATCTCGGCGAATCTCTACGTGTCAGCTGGCATTCGGGCGAACCGTTCGTGTTGAAGCCCGCTTATTATCGCGAAGCAATCGGGACGATTCTCGCCATACGAGACGCGGCACTCGGACCGAACTTCGACATCCAGTTCGACTTCCAGACCAACGGCACGCTAATCGACCAGCGTTGGTGCGACTTCCTCAAAGAGTTCGAGGACATCGTCAGCATCGGCATCAGTTGCGACGGGCCGGCCTACCTGCACGATGCGCATCGGCGAAGCTGGACCCACAAGCCGACGCACGAGCGCACGCTGGCGGGCATGGAACTGATGCGTCGCAACGGACTTCAGTTCGACGCGATTGCGGTCGTATCGCGCGACGGCTTCGAGCATCCCGAAGCGCTGGTGGAGTTTTTCGCGACGTTCGCCGGCAGCATCCGCGACTTTCATTTCAACCTGCACGATGAACTCGACCTGATCTCCTGCGAGGCGGACTCCGTCGACGAATTCGCCGAACGCTATCGTCACTTCCTGTTCAGGATGCTGGCGGCTTATGCCCGCTGCGAACAGAATGGCCAGCATCTGAACATCCGCAACTTCGCAAGCTTCTATGAGCGCGTCTTCTCGACGCGAAATGACAAACCGCTTTACGACGCACGCAATATGAGCAGGCCGTTCAGAACACTAAACGTGATGTCCAATGGCGACGTGTCCACGTTCTATGCGGGTCTCACCGGCGACGAATGCGGCGATCTTTACGGAGACGGCCGAGGCTTTGTATTGGGCAATCTGCTGCGCACGAGCCTGGACGACATTGCCGGGTCGCCGAAGCTTCAGCGCGTGGCCGCGGATTTCGAGTCGAGCCATGCCGCGTGCGAGCGGGACTGCAGCTATTACGACATGTGCGCCGGCGGCTATAACCTGGTGAAGTTCAAGCGCCACGGTGTATTCGACGTCACGCAAACGCCGGAGTGTTTCGTCCACGTGAAGACGTTCACCGACGCGTTACTGGACGACATGAATAAGGGCGGCGCGCAGCGCTTCTTCTAGCTGAGTTTTATGGACGGCCTTCAGCAACGCATGAAGCAGGAAGTCAACGCGACTACGGCTTCGCCTTGCGACAACGGTGGACGCTCGTGTAGTACGGCGGCGCCGCGGCCGAAGACCAGTGAACCCGTTTGCGTCGCAATGACGAGCGCGAGTGCCCGGGCTTGTTCCGGGCCGTCCGAATAGACGTTCAGCAGCAAACCGGTCGACGTAGTCACGTGCATCGGCCGTTGCGTATGCAGATAGAGAATGACCGTGAATTCACATACGTCGGCGCGATCGCGATGTGCGCTCAGAAAATCGCCGGTCTCATAGTAGGTAAAGCAACTCGCTGTTTCGCTGCAAGCCAGTGGGCTATCGAACACGCGCGCCAGCATGGACCCCAGTGCATCGGACGTCAGAAATGCACGCGCGCATGGACCGAGCGGCGCAATTCGGGCCTGGTAGGAAACCTCCTGATTACCGTCTGCACGTAATGCCTCGTTCTTCGAGGCCTCGGCTTCCCGCTGGAGCGAATCGAGCGCGTCTGCGCGAAGCGCATCGGGCAAGCAGGCAAAGCCGTATTGCTCGATGCTCGTACGCAAAGCCGGCAGGCTCCGCTCAGGCATGTCCGCGATGAAACCGATGTTCATGGGTGCGGGTCTCCTGCGATTCACGCACCAGGCGCGATGCTCGCATGCGATGTTCGCCCGAGGTCCGTCTCATCGAATGCACGAAGCGTCGCGGAAAATTCCAGTTGAAGACCATTGGGGTCCTGGAAAAAAAACGCTAGCGACGTGCGAAGATCGATGATATCCGAGACGTCTACGCCTTTTTCCGCAAATTGAGCACGCTTTGCTTTCAGCGCGTCCACGGAGGATTCCCGAAAAGCGTAGTGATACATGCCAGCCGGTACGCCGAGTGCCTGGTTGATTCCTGTGTCATACGCGGAGGAAATACCATCCACGCCAGTGCATTGCATGAAGACGATGTACTGTTGCGCGCCGACATCGAATGAGATCTGCCGCAGCGTGCCACCTTCATTGATATGCAGAAGTTCCTCGGCTACGCGAGGGAAACCGAGCACGCCCTCGTAGAACGCAATCGTCCTTTCCATATCGTGCGTGGAAACGCCAATGTGAGAGAACCCGTTGGTCATGGAATACCTCGGCGGTCGAAAAGAAGCGAACGACCAATTCACTGTAGCATGTCGCGCTTCGCTTCAGGAGCGATCAGTTCGCGTAAATGCGCAGCGAGCCGCAATGCGAGCGCCACGATCGTGAACGTGGGGTTAGCCCAACTCGCTGTTGGAAAGACACTGCTGCCGGCCACGAACAGGTTGTCGATATCGTGTACGCGGCAACTGGAGTCGACGACACCGCGTTCCCTGTCATTCGTCATGCGCGTCGTGCCGATGTGGTGGCTCGTATACGTGACGGCTTTCCGGTTCGCGAAGTAGGGCGGCTCGATACGCTCGTGCTGCACACCCATACGCTTTAACTGCGTGGCGAGCAGCGCGCCGGTTCTTTGTGCGCTGTACTCGTCGAGTTTTCCGAGTTTCCAGTTCAGTCGCGCCCGGAGCATGCCGAGGCGGTCACGGGCTTTGCCAAGCGTGATGCGGCTGTCGGGATCGGGCGCCTGCTCCATGAAGACCCCCAGCCGCGCCATCGGCCCGGATCCGGTGGGAGGAAGGTAGAAATGCGCACGTGCATTCAGTATGCGTTCCTCGATCTGGCGAGCCGGCGGCACACCGAACGCGAGAATGAAAGGGTGCTGTGCCACGTCTATACCTTTCCGGGTCGCGCATTCGTACCAATCGTCGTCGATGGGTGGAACGCTCGCTAACTCCGCGTGGGGATGCTCCATGAAAAAGCGCCCGACATTGTCGTGCGCATTGCCGATGCCGTAGCTGACCTGGCTCCTGCAGTTAAGCAGGATACGCGGTGTCTCGATGCCACCGCACGCGATCACCACGAAGTCGGCTGAGATTCGGCCTTCGCGGCCATCGGTTGAGCGCACGACGAGTTCGCGCACCTGCGAGTGACTCGAGTCCAGCCGGATATCCACGACGCTGGCATGACACAGTACATGGACTTGCGCAGCGGTCATTGCGCGGATGGTGCTCGACTCTCCGAACCTCGCGGTGGGGAGGCCGAAGCGCCACAGCGACAGAACTGTCTCCAGCGGATCGAGGCGCGGCGCAGCCACGCCGATACGCGACAGCGTGCCGGCCGCGTCGAACACTGCATTGTTCAGATTAAGCAGATGGGCCGCGTCCGCGTAGTACGGCGCCAGCGTCTCTGTACCGAAGGGCCAGCCGCTATGCTCTACCCACGGACGCTCGGCGAAGTCGAGTGGATCGAATGGTGTACACCATCCGGACCAGAGATGCGAAGAACCGCCGAGACGCCGCGCGCGAGTGTCGACGAGCGAATAGTCGATGCCGATGGATTCGCCTTCGTAAAGGCGGGCGGTTTCGGGGTCGTCCTCCAGGCCGCCGCTCTCGATGACGAGCACGTCGGCGTACCGCGAGAGTGCCAGCGCGAGCGTAGCGCCGGCCGGGCCGCTTCCAATGACCGCCACCTGGGCGCTGCGCGTCAGGGGTACGCTTTCGTCTCTCGCGTCGTCGAGCATGGCCACTCCTGCATCGTGAACGCCGCCGTGGTGAGCACCTGGTTCGCCGCTACAGAAGTGTCACGCGGGTCTGACCACCGATGACCTTACCAGATTCAGCCGTAAGCCGAATCTGCAGACATGACTGCGGCGCCCCTCGCCGACGGATGCCGTATCGGACGCATGATGATTTGACCTCACGGCGCGGCGCTACTCACCTGCACATTCGCGACATTGGCGACATCCGCGACATCGGCGACATCCCACCCGCCGCCGAGCGCCTTATACAGCGCCACCAGATTGGTGGTCACGGTCGCCGTGCTATCCGCAAGCTGCTCTTCGTTGCTGAGCAAGGTCTTCTGCGCCGTCAGCACGTCGAGATAATTGGAAATCCCCTGCACGTAGCGCTTGTTCGCGATCTCGAGCGCACGGCGTGACGCCTTCACACTTTCATCCAGACGATCCCGGCGACGCTGTTCCGCGGCATAGCCGGTCATCGCATCGTCGACGTCCCTGAACGCCGACAGCACCGTCTTGCGGTAGTTGATCGCGGCTTCCTGCTGCTGCGCCTCTCTCAACGCGAGCGTCGCGCGAAGCTGGCCGCCTTCGAATAGCGGGATCGACAGGCTCGGGCCGGCGCTATAACTGCGCGCGCCCCAACTGCCGAGATTGGTGAATTGGGTTGCCTGAATTGCGACGCTGCCCGACAGCGTGATCTTCGGGAAAAAGTCGGCCTTTGCCGCACCGATGTTGGCCGTGGCCGCATGCAGTTGCGCTTCCGCCTCGCGGATGTCGGGCCGCCGTTGCGCCAGCTCGGACGGCAACCCCACCGGCACACGCGGCGGCACGACGGGCGCCGCCGACTGCGCGGTGAGCCGCGCGGCGAGCACCTGCGGATACTCGCCAAGAAGCAACCCGATCGCGTTGATGTATTGCGCCTGCTGCTGCTCGCTCTGCGGAATCTGCGCCGCGGTGGAGGCCGCTTCGCTCTGCGCATTGGCCACGTCGAGGTCGGTCGCGAGGCCGTGCCGCGCACGGTCCTGCGTCAACTGCACGGTGCGTTGCGCGTACGCCAGGTTCTCTTTGGTGATTCGCAGCTTCTCCTGAGTGCCACGCAAATTCAGGTAGTCGCGCGCCACTTCTGCCGCCGTCGACAGCACGACGTCGTGCCGCGCGTCTTCCTGTGCTTGCGCCGTGGCGCCCGCGTTCTCGGCGGTGCGTCGTACACGGCCCCACAGGTCGAGCTCCCACGAGGCGTCGAAACCGTACTGATAGAGGTTGAACGGCGGCAACGCGCTCGACGAAGCGCTCTGCGTCGGGATGCCGCCTTGCCGCCCGCCGAGGCCGTTGGTACCGGTGCCCGCCGTCGAGCTTCCCGTGCCGCCTAGCAGGCCGATGACACCGTCGGCGCTCTGCAACTCGCGCGTATAGGACGCGTTGCCGTTGAGCGTCGGGAATTCTGCGGCCTTCGCTTGTCCCAGTTGCGCGCGCGATTCGGCCAGCCGCGCGGCCGCGACCTGGATGTCGAGGTTATTGCGGATCGCCTGCGTGACCAGGCCGGTCAGCAGCGGGTCGCCAAAACTGTCCCACCACCGTGGGTCGACCGCCCCCCCGACGACGACCGAGGCCGTCGGCGACGACGGCGCGCTCCCGCTCCATTGATCCGGCGCGGGCATGGCGGGACGCTTGAAATCCGGGCCCATCGTGCAGGCGGACAGACCCAGGGAGAGCCCCGCGCCGACCATGCATACCCGCGCAAGCAGTCGATAATCAGTGCGCATTGATCTGGGCTCCCTTGGTCAGCTTGGGTAAGAAGATGCAAATCGGGCAGAGCACGAGCGCAATACAGCCGAGCATGATGAACACGTCGAGATAACTCATGACGGAGGCCTGTTGTTCGACCGTTGAAGCGATCGAACCGAGCGAGGTGACGAAGCCGTTGTAGGGCGTGATATGTTCGGCGAGCCGCGCGTGATGGAACTGTTCGCGCTGCGCCAGCTCGGTGGTGACGAGCGAGACGCCGAAGCTGCCGCCGAGATTGCGCATCATGTTGATCAACGCCGACGCGTTGTTGTTCTCTTTCGGCGGGATGCCGACGAACTGCACGGCCGACAACGGGATGAACAGGAAGGGCAGCCAGATGACCTGGTAAAGCCGCGATAGCGAGACGTCCCAGAACCCGATGTTCAGGTTCAGACCGGATGCGTGAAAGAGCGCGATGCCAGTACCCGCAAGCGACATCAGAACCAGCCATTTCGGCTGGAATACCCGCCCCGTCACAATGCCCGCAATGGGCATGAAGAACAGCGTGACGAGTCCACCCAGGCCGAGCGTCAGACCGGCGTTGGTCGCGTCGTAGCCGAGCAGCGCCTGGGTGAACTGCGGCAATATCTGCGTCGTGCTGTTGATGATGAAACCGAACGCAAACATCACCGTGCAACTGATGGCGAAGGCACTCGATTTGAACAGTCGCAGGTTCACGATGGGTTGCTCGACCCACAGCTCCCAGAACACGAGAATGAGCAGCGACACCGCGGAAATGCCGGCCAGCCAGCAGATGAACGGCGACGAGAAACCATCCTCGCGCTCGAATTTGTCGAGCACGATCTGCAGGCAGCCGAAGCCCACCGCAACCAGCACGAAGCCGAAGTAGTCGATGCGCAAGCCCTTGGCGAGCAGCGTGCGCCGTTCCTCCTTCACGAGCTTGCTGTCGCTCACGAACAGGCCGGTCAGCACGAGCGAGAGCAGACCGACCGGGAAGTTGATCAGGAACACCCAGTGCCACGAATAGTTTTCGGTAATCCAGCCGCCCAGCATCGGACCGATAGCGGGCGCCGTCACCACCGTGAGACCGTATAACGCGAAGGCCATCGCGCGTTTTTCTGGCGTGAACGTATCGGCGAAGATGCTTTGTTCGACGGGCGCCAGTCCACCGCCGCCCAGACCCTGGAGGACGCGGAAGAGGATCATCATCGGCAGGGACGTTGCGAACCCGCAGGCCACCGAGCTGATGGTGAAGATGAACACGCAGATCATGTAGAAGCGTTTGCGGCCCACCACGTTGGCGAGCCAGCCGCTGATAGGCAGCACGATGGCATTGCTCACCAGATAGCTGGTCGTGATGTAGGTGCTCTGATCCTGGCTCGCTCCGAGGCCGCCGGCGATGTGTCTGAGCGCGACGTTCGCAATGGTCGTGTCGAGCACTTCCATGAAAGTCGCAATCGACACGATCACCGCAATCAGCCACGGGTTATAAGGTCCGGCCGCCGACCTGGGAAGTGACGCGTGAGTGGCGCTCATGTCATTGCACGGTGACGCGCGGGGTCACGGAGAGACCGGGCGCGAGCGGTAACCGGCGCCAGTCGTCGCCATCGAAGACGATTTTCACGGGCAGTCGCTGGACCACTTTCACGTAATTGCCGGTGGCGTTTTCGGCAGGCAGGCTGCTGAACACCGAGCCCGTGCCGCGCTGCAGACTTTCGACGTGCGCGTGCAGTGGTTTGTCGGGATACGCGTCGACGCTGATCTCGACCGGCTGACCGACCTGCATGTGGATCAACTGCGTTTCCTTGAAGTTGGCCGTCACCCACATGTCGTCGGGGACGACTGCGACGAGCGCCTGGCCCGGCGTGACGTAGTTGCCCAGGTTGACGGTTCGTCGCGTGATCTTGCCGGCTTGAGGCGCGAGCACTTCGGTGTAACTCAACTGCAGCTTCGCGTTGTCGACATCGGCGTGCATCTGACGCACGGAAGCTTCGGCTGCATCGATCTTCGTGCGTTGCGAAACGATCTGCGCCTGAGCGGCCCTGACGGCTTCCTTCGCACTGTCGAGGCGCGCGAGCGAGCTTCTGGCGGTGGCCTGACTCTGATCGAGTTGCTGACGAGTGATGGCGGCCGGGTCCGAGCCGGTGTAGCGGGCCAGGTCCTGCTTCGCCTGCACCAGGTCGGCGTCGTTCACTCGCACCTGCGCCTGTTGCTGCGCGAGGTTGGCGATCTGCACGTCGAGATCGGCGCGCGCCTGCGCCACCTGTGCGATGGCGTTCGCTTCCTGCGCCTGTGACTGTTCGAGCTTGACCTGATAGTCGCGCGGATCGATCCGCAGAATCGGCTGGCCCTGGTCGACATGCTGATTGTCGGCGACCAGCAAGGCGATGACACGCCCATTGATTTGCGATGCAATCTGGCTCTGGTTGCTGTCGATGAACGCGTCGTCCGTACTTTCGTAGTGGCGGGTGTGCAGCCAGTAGAGCACGCCCGCGACGATCACGACGATGAGTAACGCAGCGCCGATCAGCAGGTTCAGGCGCTTGCGTCCCGGGCTCACGGGCGTGGCGTCGGGTTCGTTGTGTTCGGCATCCTGCTTCTCCGACGACGTGTCCACGTCACTTTCGCTGCCTGCCATCGATTTCTCCAGAAGACTCGGTTCGCGGCATCATACAATAGAACGAAACGGTACCGTTCTATTAATTCAAAAAGACTGTGCTAATTTAGCGGTCATTTTTTACGGCAGGCTGTATGACAAAACGCATCTTCAAGGGCAGCGACAGCGACCCGGCGGTTTTCTCCCTCAAGATGCGGTTTTGTCCGCGTAAGGGTCGGCCCTCCGCTTCGATGGCGGGCGAGGTCGACGAGCGGATTCTGGATGCGGCGACTGCGGTGTTTCTCGAACACGGTTTTGCGGGCGCGTCGCTGGAGCGGATCGCCGACCAGGCGTCGGCCAGCAAGGCCACGCTATACAGCCGCTTTGCGAACAAGGAAGCACTTTTTTCAGCGGTGGTGAAACGCTCGGTGGAGCGGAGTCTGCGAATCATCGAGGAAACGGGGCGCTCGGATTCGCTGGTGGAGAACCTGACTTTCGCGAGCCGGACTCTGGTGACCCGGCTGTTGAGCGATGAGGTCGTGGGTTTGACTCGCATGGTCGTGGCGGCGGCGCCGCGTTTTCCGGCGCTGGCCGAACTCACGCATGAAGCGGGGCGCTTGCGCGCGATCGAAGCAGTCACGGCCGTGATTGCCGACCATTCGGTACAGACGCGCGATGCGCAGACGGCAGCGGCGAAGAAGCGCGGCGCCCGCGTGCTGGCCACGCAGATTCTGGATTCAATCGTTGCGCCGTTGTTAATGAAGGCGATGCTTGGACACGATCTCGATGGCGTGCGCGGCGAGATACGCCCTCACATCCATCAGACGCTGGCGATTTTCGATGCGGCGAAAGCGTTCGAGCCGTTTTTGTGAGGTTGAAGGGGTTAGCGACTGATGCACTATTGGTAATCAGCAGCAAGAACTCATAAATCATCAGAGCAAACACAATTGCTCGTCAACCCTCTCCTTACACCAGATTACGGGTGCCGCAAAGGCAATTCATACGCTGCAACGCCGGGCGACGTCGAGAATAGTGCCAACAGTTCAAGACTTTCGGACACACCAGGTTATGCACCAGATTGATCCTCTATGCTTCACTGCAACATGAAACCGAATAGATGCATGCGCGCGGGAATGACCAATACCGGATGCGGTCGGAGGGCCGACTAGTCCGCATCTGGCGAATCTTCCGGCCGATCAGCGTGATTCGAATTCATACTTTTCGAGCAGCGAGGATTTCGAATGAGTACGCCAGATGAACTCCGCAAGAGCATCCAGCCCGATTCGTGGCGGCCGCTCTACGCTTTCAGAAAGCCGAGCGTCGCGCCCGGTACACCCGCGGACCGTTCGCCTGCCGTCGCGCACGACGACGCCTTCAAGCAACGCTTCGACCGGCTTCGCACGCACTTGCTTCACGGCATCAAGCAGTTCCTTCCCGATTCGGTATTCCTCTTTTTTTCGCATCGCAGAAGAGTGGGACGTTTCCCTCGTCTGCTGAAGCCTCAGACCTTCAACGAAATCATCCTCGATCGTTGTCTGCATCCGGACCCCGTGTGGACCATCCTGGCCGACAAGCTCGCAGTGCGCGACTATGTGAAAGCCCGGGTCGGCGAGCAATACCTTGTGCCGTTGATCGCGGTCCCTGAGGTGTTCACACGACAGGTCTTCGACGCGCTGCCCACCGCGTTCGTCATGAAAGCAAATCATGGTTGCGCTTTCGTGAAGGTAGTCCGGAACAAGGCCGATGAGTCTTTCGAGGAATTGAAGAAACTCGCAGATCAGTGGCTGGCAACCGACTTCTATCTCGCATCCCGCGAGCGCCACTATCGCGCGATCAAACCCCGACTGTACTTCGAGAAGCTACTGGTCGAGCAAAGCGGAAAAATTCCCGACGACTTCAAGATGAATATTTTCGGGGACGTGAATGGTGTGCCGAACATTCTGACCGGCGTGGTCTCCGACCGCTTTGGCAGCCCACGACACGATTTCTACGACACCGGCTGGAACCGGCTAAACATCGCGCTGGGCGATTATCCGTGCAGCACGGTAGCGGCGCCGCGATTGCCCAACTGGGACGAACTCGTGCGCGTCGCCTCTCGACTGTCCGAAGGACTTGGCTACGTCCGCGTGGATCTTTACGCCTGCGATGGCCAGATCTTTTTCGGGGAGTTGACGTTCACGCCCGGGGCGGGCGTTTCACCGTTGCCCGAGCGCTATGACCGCGAATGGGGGCGGTTGATCAGGGAAATGCCTGCCGCAACGCCAGCGGGTTGATTCGCTCGCAGGCAGTCTGACTTGAAGAAATGGTCCGGAATACCGGCTCGCGGTGACAGCGGGCGGGACACCTCCGCGCCGTCGTTCTGTCTCGCATCCGTCACGCCACGCCCACGCGCTGCGTTGTTGCGCAAGCGACTTCACTCAATCAAATTCAGCGACTGTCGAGGTCGATTATGGCTACCCGCCTTTCAGATTCTGAGCGCCTGTCGTTCGAAGAGGCCTCGCTCGAGGAGTCCTTCGCCAAGGTCATCGAATGGATCGAGCGTTTTCTTTGCGCGCCCAATACCGAACTCGGCCGGCTGGGTGACGTCTGTCCATTCGCGAGAACGGCGATACTCAAGCGCGCCATCGCGTTCTACCGCAACCATTCCGACACGGTTGCAGGCCTCGCCGCCGACATGGAGTGGCATCTCGACGAGTTTCTCCAGGGCGGCGGCCTGCAGGATCTCTATCACTGCCGGATCGTCGTGCCCGGCGGTATAGCTAACGCCGCGCGCGCCGTAGAAGTCGTGCAGAAGCAACTCAAGCCCGCGTTCATAGAACGTCACGTGATGATTGGTCAGTTCTTTCCAGATTGCGAAGAACCGGGATTATGGAGCCAGACATTCCGGCCTTTGCAGGCGCCCATTCCCTTGCTGGCGATTCGCAATATGGTGCCGACCGATATCGCCTTTCTATACGGCAACGACGCCTATGTTCGCGCGTACCTGGAGAAATTCGGCAAACGCGGTAGCATTGCCCTTCAGCAATACGAGACGGCGATGGAGGCACGCTTATGAAGTCATCGAAACTGGAAACCTTTGCCGGGCAGGTTGTGCGCAACAGCATCTTTATCGACAAACTGGACTTGAGCTTTTCCCAGTTCTTTATCAAGTCACCGGCCGGCGGCGTGCTTTGCATCGAGACGGGAATGCGGGGCGACTTTCCTCTGCTGAAAGAGAACCTGCACTCAGCGAACATCGAGATCGAATCGGTGAGTCATGTCATCGTGCCTCATTTCGAGGCCGACGAAATGGGCGCATTGCCGGATTTCATCGCGCACAACAAGAACCTGACCGCGTACGCGCACCCCATCTGCTCACATGCGCTCGCCGACGTTTTTTCCGTGAAGGCCAAGCCGCTGAAAGACGAAGTGGCCGTTACGATCGGCGGCGAGTCGATCGTGCCTATCTTCACGAAGCACGTTCACCAATGGGATTCTCTGGTCGTCTACGTGCCACGCTTCAAGGCGCTTTTCTCATCTGACATTTTCATGCGTTACGGCGCCGTCGACGTAGACTCGGGCAACGCGTTGCAGGATATCATCGCGTCGATCGAGCATTCCGGTTATCTGCCGTCGCTCGATCACCTGTTCTCCGCTTTGAAAAAAATCAGGAAATACGATATCGACTGGATTTTTCCGATGCACGGGCCGGCCATTCAAGAGCAACCCGCGCAACTGATCGACGGTCTGATCGAGTATTGCGCGCGCAACCGTCTCGGAGAAACGGTTGCGCTCTGAACAGTGGTGAAGCTTCCCGATGGCGGCCGCTGGCGTGCCGCTCGTCTGCTCATTTTCCGTACATGTCGAAATCGAAGTACTTTGCTTCGATCTTGCGATACGTCCCGTCCTGCAGAATGCCCGCAATCGCGCCATTCAGTGCGTCGCGCAACTCCGGATTGGCTTTGCGTACGCCGGCCGCATCGCCATTGCCCATGATCTTCGGGTCGTACACGACGTCGCCGGCAAACGCGAAGTCTTTACCACGCGGTGTGGCGAGGAAACCGAGCTTGCCTTGCACCGCGTCCATCAGCACGCCGTCGATACGACCGCCGACGAGATCGGCATACGCCTGTTCATAGTCGGGATAGGAGACGATCTGTACGCCTGCCGGCGCCCATTTCTCGTGCGCATAGGTTTCCTGCACGGTGCCTTGCTGGACCGCGATACGCTTGCCCGTAAGCTGGGCCGCGTCGGGCTGCAAGTGGGCGCTTTGCCGTGCGATCAGACGCGTCTGATTGCGATACAGCCGATCGGTGAAGTCGATCTGTTCGCGCCGCTTCGCCGTGGCCGCCATCGACGACAGAATCACGTCGAACTTGCGCGCCTGCAGCCCGGGAATGAGACCATCGAAGCTGCTCTGTACCCACACGCATCTGGCCTTCAACCGCTCGCACAACGCATTGCCAAGGTCGATGTCGAAACCCTGCGGGCTGCCGTCTTTCGCAATCGATTCGAACGGCGGATAGGTCGGATCGACGCCAACGCGAATCGTGCTCCATTCCTTGGCCACTGCGAAGTGGCTTGTCGCCATCAACGCCAGCGCGGAGGCGCAGAGAAGGGTCCTGAGGGGTGAGGTCGTCATGGGAATTCCGTATCGGTGTAAGTAGAGTGGGTCGGGTGGTTTCAATGCCTGCCTGAATCTGGCGTCGCTCTGGCGTCGCTCAACGGTCGTTCAACTCGGAAACTCGCCGCGCGCAAAGTCTTCGTCGAGCGGGATCGACTCGGCAAGCTGTTCGACCGTGACCGGCTTGATCGGCGCGCGGATGCGGTAATAGCCGATTTCGTCGACACGCCGCGACTGTACTTCTGCGATCAGTTCGCCGACGGTCGTGCCACACCACCGGCCCTGGCATGGCCCCATACCGCAGCGCGAAAACGCCTTCATCTGATTCGGACCCTGACAGCCGAGCGCCGCAATGCGTCGGATCTCGCCCGCGTCGACTTC
Source organism: Paraburkholderia sp. BCC1886 (assembly GCF_900996245.1). Lineage (GTDB taxonomy): Bacteria > Pseudomonadota > Gammaproteobacteria > Burkholderiales > Burkholderiaceae > Paraburkholderia. The sequence continues at coordinate 36,055 of NZ_CAAJGK010000033.1, forward strand.
TTCGCAGCGGCACACCGTCACGTCGTCGGCAGGTCGGCGTAGCGCGGCGGGCGGCGTATAGAGCGCATCGAGCAGCGGGCGCACGGCCAGATGACGATTCAGCGCGCGCCGCGCGTGTTGGCTCCGCGCCTCGTGTGTGCTCGCGTCGAGCGCACCCAATGCCTTCGCGATATCGAGCGCCGCCAGCGTGCCGGCATGTGCGGCGGCTTGCGCACCACCGATGCCCGCACCGTCGCCGGCAATCCAGACCTTGTCGACGCTGCTTCTACCATTGGCATCGGTATGCGGACGCCAGCATGCCGATTGCTCATCCCATTCATGTTCGCAGCCGAGCGAGCGGGGCAGTTGAGTCGAGGGAATCACGCCCTGGTGCAGCAGCACGAGCGACGTATCGAGCGAGTGAGCGGCGCCGCGGCGATCCACGAAGCTCACACGTTGCACGCGGTCGTCGCCCTCGATCGAAAGCGCGCTCGCGCCACGATGAATGGGAATGCCGGCACGTTGCACCGCGCGCATCATGCGCAAACCCTTCAGCAGATAATCGGCGCCGCGCAGTGCGGGCAAGACATGCGGCAGTGCTGCGCGCCATGCATCGCGCGGCGTAGTGTCGACAATGGCCTGCACGCTGCGCCCCGCTTTCAGCAGTTGCGACGCAAACAGCCAGAGCAGTGGCCCGCTGCCCACGAGCACGGCGTCTCGTGAGGGCGCGAGTCCCGCTGACTTGACGAGCGTCTGCGCCGCGCCCACCCCCAGTACACCCGGCAAGGTCCAGCCGCGCACCGGCCACGGCCGTTCCTGCGCGCCGGTCGCGATCAGCACCGCGCGCGCTTCGACTTCGAGCGTGCCGGCGCCGTCCTCGGGCCGACCGCCGCGCGAGAGCATTGCGATGGCCTGCGCGCCCTCGAATGCGATCTGCCAGACGACGCAGCGCGCCAGATGCTTCGCGCCGCTCTGGTCGAAGCGCCCGATCAAACCGCGACCGGCGGCGTAGTCTTCGCCGAGTACGTTGGAGTCGGCGAGCGGCGAGTGGCTCGCATTGCGATAGATCTGGCCGCCGGGCGTTTCGCCTTCGTCCGCGACCAGCACACTCAAACCCGCCGCGCGCGCTTCGATTGCCGCGGACATGCCCGCAGGCCCCGCGCCGACGATCAACAGGTCGCATGTCAGTGCGCTCATGCGAGCCTCGCCTTGCCGGCCATCGAGCGCACGCGCATGCCTTCGTGGACGCGGGTCATGCACGCCTGCACATTGGGCACATCGTCGATCTCGACGAGGCAGTCGAAGCACACGCCCATCATGCAGAACGGCCCGCGTTGGGCACCGCTCACCGGCGTCGTGCGACAGGCCAGCGCGCCGCTTGCCAGCAGCGCTGCGGCGACTGAATAATGCATCGGCACTTCATGGGCCGCGCCGTCGATATCGATGCGGACCGTGCCGCCCGGCTTCACTGCAATGGCTTCAAACATGGTGTGCATCGGTGGGATTGGAAAAACGCGTCGCGACGAAGGGTTGCAGGATCGCAGGCCGCGTGCCGCCGGCGATCCATGGCGCGATCACATCCGTATGCGCCGCGGCGAGCGTCACGCCGCTGTGGCAGATCGCGAGGAAAGCGCCGGGATGGCTACGCGATTCCTCGTACACGGGTAAACCGTCTGGCGTCATGATGCGCAGCGCGCCCCATGCGCGCACGATGCGGGCATGCGCAAGCAGCGGAAACGCGGTGCGCGCGCGCCGTGCGATGTCGGCCATCACGCTGCGCGTCTGGCCGTCGTCGAACCCGACGTCTTCGGCGGAATCGCCGAGCAACACCGAGCCTTCCGGCGTCTGGCGCACGACGAGTGTCGGGTAGTCGAGAAACGGCGCGAGCCGTTCGGTCACCATGATCTGGCCGCGTAACGGCGAGATGGGAGCGTGCATGCCGACCATCGGCGCTAGCCGCGCGTTGTCGAGACCTGCCGCGAGCACGACCCGCTGCGCGACGAGCGTGCCGGTCGCCGTGATAACTTCGAAGCCGTCGTTATGGGTGCCGATCTCGCGGACTTCATTACGAGGGAGATAGGTGCCGCCATGCTGCTGGAACGCCTGCTGCATCGCGCGCAACGTGTGAAGCGGACTCGCGTGGCCGTCGTGCGGCGAGTAAAGGCCGCCCGCCAGCGCGGCGGATGCCGAGGGAATGCGCGCTTTCAACGCGGCCGGGTCCAGGACCTCGTACGTAAGCGACGGGTCTTGCGCCCGGATCGATTCGAGCAGTTGCTGCGCCGCATCCCGTTCCTCGCGGGTCTCGCATAGCTCGATTCCACCAGGCCGTTCGAAGCCCGGATTCACACCGGTTTCGCGCTGCAATTGAGCGGCAAAGCTGCTCCAGCGCTGCGACGATTCGCGCGACCACTGCGCATACGGCAGACATCGGCCGCCTTTGCCCTGAACCCAGACGAGTCCGAAATTGCCGCGCGCGGCGCGATGCGCCCCATCCGCACCATCGCAGACGGCCACGCGCTTGCCGGCGCGCGCGAGTCCATAGGCGATCGCCATGCCGACGAGTCCCCCGCCCGCGACCACGATGTCGAAACGAGGTGCGCTCATAAGGCGGAGTCCACCTTGCCGCCGATGTTAATTACCGAAAAATCGGTCGCGCGCGGCATTTTTGGCTTGAATTTGGGCATGGCCAGCAGCTTGACTGCCGAAAAATCCGGCGTCAAATGCCGATTCATGCGTCATCTATAATCCAATGTTATGGATATATCTGAACTCAAAATCCGTCAGGTCGAAGCGTTTCGTGCCGTCATGCTGCGTCACACGGTGACGGGCGCGGCCGAGTCGCTGCACATTTCGCAGCCGGCCGTGAGCCGTCTGATCGCCGATCTCGAAGATCGCGTCGGCTTTGCGCTCTTCAGGCGGCAGCACGGTCGACTCGCACCGACCGCCGAAGCGGTCGTGCTGTTTGAAGAAGTGGAGCGCGCGTTCGTCGGACTCGACCGGATTGCGCAGGCCGCCCAGCAGATTCGCGCGATGCGGCGCGGCTCGCTGCGCGTGGCGGGCTCGCCGGCAGTCGCACTCGATCTCCTGCCAGCGGTCATCGCGCGTTTCGTCGAGCGCCACGCGGGGGTCGAAGTCAGTCTGCTTGCCCATAGCGCGACCACCGTGGTGGAGAAGGTCGCGTCGGGTCAGTGTCACATCGGAGTCATCGCGGAACCCATCCCGCATCCGGCCGTGAAGAGCGAGCGGCTCGCGCATGCCGACATGCGCTGCATCGTGCCGCGTGGGCACAAGCTGGCGAGGAAACCGTCGCTGCGTCCTGCCGACCTCGACGGCGAGCGTTTCATTTCGTTTCCGCAAAGCTTCGACGCGCGCAGCGCGATCGACCGGGTGTTCGTGGAGGCCGGCGTGACGCGCGATCTGCTGATCGAAGCGCAGCTTTCGCAGACCATCGTGGCGCTGGTTGCGAATGGCGCGGGCGTCGCGCTGATCGACCCGGTGACGGCGTCCTATGCCCGTGAGCGCGTGGTGGTGAAGCCCTTCGTGCCCGCTGTCGCCGATCATTTTTATATCGTGACCAACGTTTCGCAGCCGCAGCCGGCCGTGTCCGAGGCTTTCTGCAAGGACATACGGAGTGCCTTTGCCAGGATCGTGACGGGGTGAAGTCAGCGGCGCCCGGCAAGCGCCGGGTCGATTTTGGTGTAGAGCCTTACCATCTGTACCTGTCCGGCAGCTTCGCGTCCTGATATCGTCGCTGCCGAAAGTCACTCCCGCTCAAGCCGATCCACTTCCCGCTTCGACCAGGTACCGATCATGAAACTGCCGATCTATCAGATCGACGCATTCACCGACAAAGTGTTCAGTGGCAACTACGCCGCCGTCGTTCCGCTCGAGCGCTGGTTGCCCGATAGTCTGATGCAGTCCATCGCCGCGGAAAACAACCTCTCCGAAACGGCATTCTTCGTGGTCGCTGCCGACGGTGCGTTCGACATCCGCTGGTTCTCTCCGCTGACGGAGATCGCTTTTTGTGGGCATGCTACGCTCGCCAGCGCCCATGTGATTTTCGGGCAACGCGAGGATCTCGACGTCATCGAGTTCGTTGCCAGGGCGGTTGGCCGGCTTGCGGTTCGACGCACGCAGGACGGTCTGATCGAGATGAGCTTTCCGCAGAGGCACTCGGAGACGCTTGTCGAAATACCGCGCAATCTGATCGACGGACTGTCGATACAGCCCGAGGCAGTGTTGATCAACCAGCAGGCGTACGTCGCCATCTATGCGACCGAGCAGGACGTACGTGCCGTGGTACCCGATCTGGATCTGCTGGCAGCACTCGGACCGCTCGATGTCGTCGTGACCGCGCCTGGCGACGCGCACGATTTCGTGTCGCGCTATTTCTGGCCGGCTAATGGCGGAGATGAAGATCCGGTGACAGGGTCCATTCATGCGGCGTTGGCGCCACTGTGGGCGGAGCGATTGAACAAGCCGGAACTCGTGGCGATGCAGGTGTCCCGCCGCAGCGGCTTGTTGCATTGCCGGGTACAGGATGATCGGGTGTATGTCTCCGGTCAGGCCGTTCAGTATCTCGAGGGGATGATCGACGTTCCAGACGCGTGAGGGCGTCAGGCATTCGAAACACTCAACGCAGTAGCGCCGACGAATCCACATCGCCCAGCTTCGCCAGTTCGTCATGCCGCGTATCGAAGATTTGCCGCGCCTGTCTGCCGAACCCAACCCAGATAGCCAGCGAGACGAGCGACAGCGCGCCGAGCACAATGAAAGCAAAGGAATATCCATAGTGCTGCGCGAGCCAGCCGCCAAGCAGCGGGCTCATGCAGGCGCCCGCCGCCTGCACGGCCTGAACGGCACCCTGTCCGAGATTCACCCGCCCGCTGCCATGAAGCAGATGCACGACGAGGGAAGGCACGACCACGCTCTGCAAGCCGGCACCTATTCCATCGAAAATCTGCACCGGCAGGATGCCCCATGTCGATCCGATCCATGCGGCGGCAATCGCGCGTAGCGGTAGCGTGACGAGTGTCACGAGGATGATCCACCAGAAGCCCCAGCGGCGGGTCGCGCGACTTGCGCAGGCGGCTGCGATGAGCATGACGATCTGGGAGATGACGATGTTGGCGGCAGTGATCTGACTCGCGTCGGCACGATGGGTCGACGACACCGCGAGGCTATACAACGGAAGCATCGCGGAGTTGCCGAGGTTGAACATCGCGAGCGCCACGGCGAGCACGAGCAACGGGCGGTTGCGAAGCAGAATGCGCATGCTGTCTGCGCGGGAGTCCGATGTATCGTCGGGCGCTTTTTTGATCATCCCGCGGGCAACAGCAGGATGCACCGAGGGACCGGGGATGCAGTACGCGGACACGATGCACGCCACGCCGACCAGCGCGCTCATGCCAAAGATATAGGGAATGCCAAACCACATGCCGAAACAGCCGGACACCACGGCGGCAACCAGGTTACCCGCGTGATTCGCGACCTGGTTACGGCCGAACTGACGGTCGAAGTTGTGACGGCCGACGATGCCGAGCGTCAGTCCCGCCAACGCCGGACCCATCGTCGCGCCACCGGCGGCAGTGGCAATCTGCGACAACGTGACTGCCCAGAAACCGTGTGCAAACAGAACGATGCCCGCGGCAACGACGGTCAGCGCACTTGCGCCGGCAATCACACTGCGACGATGCGAGGTTGCATCCACGAGCGCACCGGCCGGCGTCGTGACGAGCACGCTGACAATGCCGCCGATGGTGAGTACGGTGCCGATCGTGTCCGGCGTCCAGCTCTGCGCCTGTAGATAGATGCCGAGGAACGGCCCGACGCCCGCCTGCACGTCGGCGGCGAAGAAACTCACGATCAGCAGCGGGAGGGTTGGGTTCAAATTGTTTTTCGTGTCTGAGCCAGTCCTGGAAGCGGTAGCAATGCGCGGGCCTGCATGCGTGTGCAAGGCCGGCAAGAGCGTGGCTTCGTTGACTGGCTAGCGTCGTTGCGCGATGAACGCTTCCACGTGCTGGATCGCCTTTTCGCACTGATCCAGAGACAGCTGGTGAATCGTGGCCGGCACCGGGTCGAAGGCCAACTCGGCGGCGACCCAGCGGATGGCTTTGCCGCGCGCCTCGAAAGCATTCACGCCATCGCGCCTGACCTTCCCGGCGACCAGCGGCTCGAGCGCGTCGTGCAGACGGCTCTTCGCGTCGCGTAGCGAAGCGTCAGCGAGCCGCCCGAGCGGCAGATTGCGCGTGCTCCGGGCATGCGTGCCGATCCACGCCTGGCATGCCACGCAGATCCACAGAACGCCGTGATCCTCGCGATACGGATAGCCCGCTTCACCATATCGGCTCAGCGTGGCGCGAGCGCCGCAGTAATCGCACAGCGGTTGCGGTAACGCTTTGATTGGACGACCCACTCTCACCGGGCGCTCCTTTTTTTCAATGACGGTATCAGCCGGTATTATCGTCTAGCGCCGGCGGCACGAGCTCATTTCCGGCCCGCTCGCGCCGCAGTCCGAAAGCTCCCCACCTGCCGCCCCAACTGTTCCGCGCGGCGATACACCGCCTCCATCAGCAGCATTGCGCCTCGGGAAGGCGGCGAGAACTTCGAGTACACGAACGTCGAAATCATTTCGAGTTCCTCGACGAGCGGCCGCACAGTGCAACCGACACTGCCCGCCGCGAACTCGTCGACGATAGCCAGTCCCAAACCACCTTGCACCAACGCCAGCGCCTGGTCGGCGCGCGTGACGTCGACCACCGAGGTGAGTTCGACGTCGGCCTGCTGGCATGCCCTGACGATGACCGTGCCAAAAGGAATGTCACGCCTGAACAGGATCATCGGTTCGGAGCGCAGATCGGCGAGTGCAATGCTCTCTTTCGCGGCAAGAGGATGATTCGCGGGCAGCGCGCACACCATTTGGCCACGCATGAATGGCACCACTTCGAGATGTTCGTGTTCGATCGGCATCGACGTCACTGCGATGTCGACCGCCTTGCTCAGCACCTCGAGCGGCATGTCGGACATGAGTGTCGTATGCCAGTCGATCCTGAGCTTCGGCATGCCGTGTTTCAGTTCGACGATGGCGGGTGCCACGATCGACGGCCCCAGCGAAGGGCTGCAAGAGATCCGCAGCAGGCTCGCCGGACCGAGCGCGAGCGCGCGGGCGAATTCGTCGACGCGCAACGCGGACTGATAGACCTGCTCGACCTCGCGAAACAGCGCCTGCGCTTCGGCGGTCGGTGTCAGCCGGCCCTTCGAGCGTTCGAACAGACGCAGGCCCAGCGTGGTTTCGGTATGCGAGACGAGCTTGCTGACTGCGGGTTGTGAGACATACAGCATCTTCGAGGCAGCGTTGATCGAGCCCGTCAGCATCACCGCGCGAAACACTTCCATTTGCCGCAGCTTGAAGCGCATTCAAGGCCTCCCGGATGCCATTCCAGACGATTAACCAAAAGTTATAGGATAGCTGAAACTTGGCATACGACAACGGGACGATTACTCCCTAGTATCTCCATCAAGCAGGGCGATGAATGCAAGGCGCCCGACAAGACAAGGAGACAGCATGAACCCCATCTGCCGGCCGGGCGCACGTCGCCAGCGCTACACCGCATTGCCCGTTCCGCCTGTTATCCCGTCTTTCATCCGCTAAATCCCTGAATCCTCGAATCCCTGAATCCTCGAATCGAAAAGGAAGCTTCGCCATGAACCACACACTCGATGGTCAGGTCGCGATCGTCACGGGCGCGGCCCGTGGCATCGGCCTGGGTATTGCCCGTGAACTGAAGAGCGCGGGCGCGCGTGTCGCGATCTGGGACCTGGACGTCAAGGAATTCGATGCGAAGCTGGCAGGCTTCGAAGCCGATCATCTGCAGGCGGTGGACGTGTCTTCGTATGAGGCCGTGGAGCGCGCGTTCGCGACGACCGTCGATGCGTTGGGCCACGCGGACATTCTCGTCAACAACGCGGGCATCAACGGCCCGGTTGCGCCGAGTTGGGAGTATCCCGTCGCGACCTGGCAGCGCGTGCTGGCGGTGGATCTGAACAGCGTGTTCTATTGCTGCCGGGTCGCCATCCCGCACATGCGTGCACGGGGAGGCGGGCGCATTCTCAATGTCGCATCGATTGCCGGCAAGGAGGGCGTGCAGTACATCTCCGCGTATTCGGCGGCGAAAGGGGGCGTCATCGCGTTTACGAAGTCTGCCGCAAAAGAACTCGCGCGCGACAACGTGCTGATCAATTGCATCGCGCCCGCCATGGTGGAAACCGAATTGATGAAGGAGATGTCCGAGGCGCACATCGACGCCAGCAAGGCGAAGATTCCGATGGGCCGGCTGCTGCAGATCGAGGAAGTCGGCAGGATGGTGAGCTGGATAGTGAGCCCCGCGTGCAGCTTTACAACCGGCTTCACGTTCGACCTGACCGGCGGGAGGGCCACGTATTGAAGCCCGCAGCCATCGTGGCGCCTGAAACGAACCGGACGGTGCATCCATGAGCGTATTCGACGAAGACAGGATCGATTGCCACTGTCACGCGTTCGACCCGGGTCGCTTTCCGTATCGCGACGACACCGCGTATCGCCCGGCCCAGCAGGAAGTTGGCACGTCCGCGCAACTGATCCGCGTGATGGACGCGTATGGCGTGCGCCACGCGCTTCTGGTTGGCCCGACGAGCGGCTACCGGACCGACAACCGCTGCCTGCTCGACGCGCTGCAAACTTACCCGGAGCGCTTTCGCGGCATTGCCGTGGTCGATAACCACATCCGCCGGGACGAACTGGCTGTGCTGCGCGAGGCCGGCGTGATCGGCGTGGCGTTCAACCCGGCGATGGAAGGGGTCGACCTGGTGTTGAGCGCAGGCGAGCTGTTCGCCGCGCTCGCGGATCTGGAGATGATCGCGCAGGTGCAGGTCGCGGGCGATCAGATGGCCGTTCTTGGCCCGTGGCTCGCGCGGCAACCGGCCACGCTACTGGTCGATCACTGCGGCCGGCCGCAGACTGCGGCGGGGCTTGGGCAAGCGGGCTTTCAGGCGCTGCTGCGTCTCGCCGATACCGGTCGGGCCACCGTGAAACTGTCCGGCTGGCAGAAGTATTCGCAGGCACCCCATCCGTACGAAGACACCTGGCCCTACGTCCACGAGCTGTTGCGCACGTTCGGTCCGCGGCATTGCGTGTGGGGATCGGACTGGCCGTTCCTGCGTGCACCCGAACGTCTCGACTATGGGCCACTGCTGGCGCTGTTCGAACAGATGGTGCCCGACGCCGACGTGCGCCGGCAGATTCAATGGGAAACGCCGCGCCGGCTTTTCGGCTTCGCTTCTTCTGCGGACACCGCCAATACGGCAAACACGGCGCATGGCGAATCCGTCGCCTCCTGATCTTCTTACTGGACCTTGAAAACCATGGACACACTTAAACCGCTTCGCTTTGGCGTACTCGGCGCCGCGAAAATTGCGCGTTCGTTTATCGCGGGCGTCGGCCCTTCGCCCCTCGTCGAGGTCGTGGCCGTCGCGAGTCGCGATCTGGCCAAGGGCAAACAGTTCGCGGACGAAACCGGCGTGCCGCGCGCGCATGGTTCGTATGAAGCCTTGATCGACGATCCGGATGTGGACGCCGTCTACGTGCCGCTGCCGAACACCTTGCACGCCGAATGGGTCATCAAGGCGTTGAATGCGGGCAAGCATGTTCTCTGCGAAAAACCGATCGCCATATCGCAGGCCGACACGCTCGCCATGTTCGACGCTGCGCGCCGCAATCGACGCTTCCTGGCAGAAGCGTATCCGTATCGCGCGCAGCAACAGACACTCGCAGTGCGCCGGCTCCTCGACGAAGGCGCGATCGGCCGCGTGCAAACGGTGTTCGCGTGCTTCGGTGTCAAGTTCGCCGACCCGTCCAATATCCGGCTCGACCCGGAGCGCGGCGGCGGCGCGTTGCTCGACGCGGGCAGCTATGCGACGAACATGGTCCGCATGGTGGCAGGCGAAAAGCCGACGCGGGTGAACGCGATCGCGCGCTGGGCCGAAACGAAGGTCGATCTCACCGTGATCGCCAGTCTCGAGTTTCCGGGCGGCGTGCTGGGTCAGATTTCCTGCAGCTTCAATACGGCCTATCACCGGCATGCGTTGATCGCGGGCACCGACGGCATGATCGAAACGACCTTCCTGAATAGCCCGCCGGATGCCGGGCCACCCGACATCCACGTGCGTCGCGGTATTCCGGCGACGACGCCGCGCGAAACGATCACGCTACCCGGCGGCAGCGGGTTTCTGGCCGAAGCGGAGAATTTTGCCCGTGCCGTGGCGCTGGGTCCTGAGCAATGGACCGGCAGCACCGAGCAGGAGTCGATCGACACCATTGCGACGCTCGAAGCGATCGCGCGCAGCATCCGTTCGGGCAACTGGGAAAACGTGTAGCCCATTGCTCTATCAGTCCCATCCGGAGATCCCACGATCCGAAGATCGGGACCGCAGCCCTAACAGACGCATCGAAGACGTCTGCCTCGTTCGATACTGGAGACAAGCATGAAAACTGACGCAACGCTGGCGACGCCCGGAGACCTCTCTCTCGCGTCGGCGCGCCGATCGCGGACACGCTTCACGATTCTCGCGTTACTCGCGATCGGCACGGTCATCAACTATCTGGACCGCACGGTACTCGGCATCGCGGCGCCGAGCCTGAGTAAGGATTTAGGTCTGTCGGCAGGTGTGATGGGCATCGTCTTCTCCGCATTCTCGTGGACGTACACGCTTTCGCAGATACCCGCGGGCCTACTGCTCGACCGGATCGGCGCAAGAAAGACGTATTTTCTTGCGGTTGCAAGCTGGTCGATTTTCATCATGCTCAACGGGCTGTCAGGCGGCCTGCTGTCGTTGCTGATTTATCGCCTGGGATTGGGTGTGGCGGAGTCGCCCTGTTTCTCGGCGAATAGCCGTGTGGTGGGCCACTGGTTTCCGCAGCGCGAGCGTGCGCGCGCGACCAGCGTCTATCAGGTCGGGCAATACGTCGGTCTCGCGGTGTTCAGCCCGCTGCTGTTCTGGATCATCGCGACATTCGGCTGGCGCGCGATGTTCGTGATCGTTGGCGCGGTGGGACTCGTGTTTGCGCTCGTCTGGTGGCTACGCTATCACGAGCCCCACGAGTCGCGGACGATGAACGATGCCGAGCGCGATCATATCGGCGCGGGCGGTGGCCTTTCCAGCGCCGTCGATGCGCAGCGGCCGTTCTCCTGGCACGACGTGCGCAGCCTGCTGCGCCGCCGCGAGATCTGGGGCGCCGCAATCGGGCAGTTCGCCGGCAACTCGACGGTCGTTTTCTTTCTCACGTGGTTTCCAACCTACCTCGTGACCGAGCGGCATATGGCGTGGCTGAAGATCGGCTTCTTTGCGATTCTGCCGTTTCTCGGCGCCTCGGTCGGCGTTCTATTCGGTGGCTGGCTGTCGGATTTTCTGCTACGTCGAACCGGACGCATCAACCTGGCGCGCAAACTGCCCATCATCAGTGGCTTGCTGCTTTCGTCGTGTATCGTCGCGGCCATCTATGTGCATAGCGATGCCGCCGTGATCGCGGTCCTCTCGCTGGCTTTCTTCGGCCAGGGCATGGGCGGTCTTGGCTGGTCGATCATTCCCGACATCGCGCCCAAGCGGTTGATGGGGCTGACTGGCGGCATCTTCAACTTCACGGCTAACATTGCGGGTATCGTCACGCCGATCGTGATCGGCACCATCGTCGCGATTACGGGTTCGTTCTATTGGGGGCTTATGTTCATCGGGGCGGTGGCGGTTCTGGGCGCGGCGTCGTATATCTTTATCCTCGGCGATATCAAGCGGATCGAATTACCCGAGACACGGTCGACGGCAAGTATGCCGTGAGCGCCGCGCGGATGAGGTATCGTTGATCGATTGCGTCCATTCATACAGGGCAGACAGATGAAGCGTTCCGACTACGCACTTGAAGACATCGGCAATCTCATGTTGCTGGAGCACGTCAACCTTACGATTCCCGACCAGCGGCTCGCTACTGCGTTTTACGTCAGCGGACTCGGCTTGACGCGCGATCCATTTCTGATGACAGGCGTCACCAATATGTGGATCAACGTCGGCCGCTCGCAGATTCACCTGCCGCACGGCGACGCCCAGCGCCTGCGGGGGCATGTCGGGCTGATCGTGGGCGGCCGCGCGTCGCTGATCGCGCGCCTGCGCGCCGTGAACCCCTGGCTGGAGGGGACACGATTCGGCTGGACCGAGCGGGACGATCGCGTGGAAGTGGTCTGTCCGTGGGGAAATCGCTACGACTGTCTTGATCCCGAAGCGCGCGCCGCGAGCGATCCGTGGTCGGACATCGACCTCGGCATCGCCTATGTGCAACTCGATGTGCCGGTTGGTTGCGCGGCTTCGATTGCCGGGTTCTATCGGGAGATATTCGAGGCGCCGGCCAACGTACATGAGCGCAAGGGTGCGGTGCAGGCAGCGATTGCGGTGGGCCGGCATCAACGGCTCGTCTACGCGGAAACGCCTGCAGCGAGCCCGACCTACGACGGACATCATATCCAGATCTATGTGTCCGACTTTTCCGGGCCTTATGAGCGGCTCGCCGCGCGCGGCCTGAGTTATGGCGAGGAGCCTCACCAATACCGGTTCGCCGAGCTCGTCGATCCGGCGAGTGGAACAGCTTGCTTCACGCTCGAGCACGAGGTCCGCAGTTTGCGGCACCCTCTGTACGCGAGGTCACTGGTGAACCGGAATCCGGACGTGACCAACCGCAATTACAGAGGAGTCGGCGAAGCGTTCGGCGGGGCGTTGGGCTGAGTGTCACGCGGTATCAGGTAGAAGCAATGCCGCGCATCCACGCGTCGATCTCGTCGACGACCTGCTCGTCGATACCCCAGTAGCCATGCGGCGACATGGAACTGCAACTGTTGGAGGACTTCATGACGCCCCCGCGCACGAACTTGACGGTTGCAGCGGAGTTGGGCATGGCACGCGCGATCGCGTCGGCCATCGAAGGCGGCGCGACCCAGCAGGCGTCGTTGCGATTCGCGAGCACCAATGCGGGAACATGCACGTCGCCGGGATGCGCATCGAACACGGTCTCACGAGATTTGCCGAGAATCGAAACGGATTCGGTGAGCACCACACCGGCCAGTTCACGAGGGCGCGCGTGCGCCGCTGCATTCATCGCCGCGATGGATCCCTGGCTCGTGCCCATCACCCATATCGGCAAACCGGAAAGCGAGCGCGCGAACGTCAGAATCTCCTGGGTGTCGGCTGCGTACGCGGCACTGCTGCGTTCTCCACGTAAAGAGCGGTGACCGGTCGCGTCGACGATGACGACGCCGTAGCCGCGTCGTGCCCACGACTCGCGCGTCCTGACGACGAAATTGTCGCCATGCGCGATGGTCCCGTCGCGCTCGATATCGATCTCGCCACTCCCACCTGGAAACATGACGATGACGCCGCGGGTAGCCGTCTTCACACCATAGACGAGCACGCGCTGGTACTCGCCGCCGGCGAGCGGCAAATCCCGTACGCTGGCAGTGCTGGCGCCCACGACATCTGCTGGATTCGAAACGTTGTCCTGTACACGCTGTTCGTGCGCATGCGTACTTGCGCCGTAAAACGACAAGCATGCCGCGACTGCGGCGATCGTGCGAAAACAAAAACCCGTTTGACTCAACCGCATTGATACCCCCACGTAATCCACGCAATAAAACAGTAAACGCGCGTTCTTTCCGGCACGAGCCAACGCAGCATAGGGCAACGACGGGTAGGCGTCTAATATGTTTATCAGGCCCTGTCCATACTTGATAGATATGGATTCGGAAAGTTGAACCGACGCGTCGAAGCGTTCGCGGCACCCGTTAAAAATCTTAACGCCCGTAAAATATCCGAACGTTCTGTTCGTTTACACCCGACTGCGTTCCTAACTTCCATCACCATCCAAACCCTTGCCCAGCCGGCCTCCTCGAGATTGGCACAGGCCTTGCCTTAAAGCCTCCGTCACACAACGGAGGACACATGCTGAAACCCGGTATCACCGAGACACTCGCCATGCGGGTGCTCGACACGCACCTTGCTTCCACCTTTGCGGAAGCCGACGGCGAAGGCTATCCCGACCTGCTGTCCACGCCCGCGATGCTCGGGCTGATGGAACGCGCCTGCGCAAAAGCCATGCGTTCCGCGCTCGTCGCGGGCCACCTCTCGGTCGGTGTGAAGACGGAGATCGCTCACCTGCAGCCGACTTCGCCAGGCGTCACCGTCGAAGCGCGAGCGACGCTGCAATCGATTGAAGGCGCGCTGTACTGGTTCGATGTCGTGGCGAGCGATCCAGCAGGATCGATCGGCACCGCACGGCATGCGAGAGCCATCGTGAACCGCGAGCAGATCGAACAGCGCGCCGCACAACGACGCGCGGTGTAGCGCTTCATCTTCAACCGATTTCCCCTAAAGGCCAGTGCATGAATTTTGATTCGACGCGTCCTTCCCCGGCGGTCTATTTCGACGAGGAATTCGAAACGCTGCCACTCCCCAAGGTACGGCGCGTGCAGGACGAATTGTGGTCGACGCAATGGGACTATGTCCGTTCGATGTCCGCGTTCTACCGCACGAAGCTGTCGCACTGGATCGATCGCGAAATCACGCTCGATTCGCTGGTCGATTTGCCGTTCACCGAAAAAGACGAGCTACGCATCAGTCAGGAAAACGACTCGCCGTTCGGCGACTACGCGGCCTGCGGCGAAGCGTCGGTGGCGCGGCTGCATCGCACCTCGGGCACGACCGGCCGTCCGCTGATTCTGGCGAACAGCCGGCGCGACGCGCAGTGGGTCGCACAGGCCGGTGCGCGTTCGATGTGGGCAGCCGGCTTGCGTCCCACCGATCGGGTCGTGCATTGCCTGAACTACTGCATGTGGACCGGCGGCTTCACCGACCACACGATTCTCGAAGCGACCGGCGCAACCGTGATTCCGTTCGGTGTCGGCAATACGCGGCTCCTGATCGACTCGATCCTGAACCTCGGCATCAACGCGATTTCCTGCACGCCTTCCTATCCCGGTCTGATCGAACAGGTGTTGCGGGAACTGGACGGTGTCGGTCCGCGCGATCTCAAGCTCGACCTCGGGCTCTTCGGTGGCGAAGCGGGCCTCGACAATCCCGATCTGCGTTCGGCGATGGAAGACAAATGGGGCTTCAAGGTCCGCAACGCGAACTTCGGTCTGTCCGAAGTGCTCAGCATTCTGGGCGGACAGACGGACTGGACTAATGACCTGCTGTTCCACGCCAGCGACGTCGTGTTCGCCGAGATCATCGACCCCGCGACGCTCGAACGCCAGCCGCTCGTCACCGGCGCAGTCGGCGAACTCGTTTGCACCCATCTTCGCAAGGAGTGCCAGCCGCTGATCCGCTATCGCACGCGTGACGTCATTACCGTGACCGCGACCGAGGCCGGTCCGGATGGCCGCACCGCGTGGCGATTTCGCGTGACGGGCCGCACCGACGACATGTTCAACGTGCGCGGCATCAACGTGTTTCCGAGCGCGGTTCGCGTGGCGGTCGAATCGTTGCCGCAATTCAGCTCGGGCATGTTCAGGATCGTCCTCAAAGGCGACGGTCCGTACGACCGGATCGTGATGCGCGTCGAGGCTGCGAATGGTTTGCCCGAATCGGCCTGGCAAGACGCCGTGAATGCGATCGAAGCGGCCGTGCGCGCGAGAGTGGGATCGACCGCCACGGTCACGATGGTGCCGTTCGAACATTTCCCCCGCACCGAAGGCAAAACCCGCTGGATCGACAAGGAGCCTGCATGAGCTACGCAACGGTGGTGAATCAGGGCGCGGTCAGTGTCGTCACGTTGAAGCGTCCAGAACGGCTCAACGCGATCAGCGGCGAGTTGCTCGAAGACCTGCATCGCACGCTGGAACAGGCGAACCACGACACCTCGACCAGCGTGATCGTGTTCACCGGCGAAGGCCGGGCCTTCTGCGCCGGCGACGACCTCAAGGAGTTCGACCGTCAAAGCGAAAGCGACGCGAGCATTCGCGAGCATATCGAGCGGATTCAGCGCATAACGCGCGACCTGATGTTCAACGACAAGCCCGTCATCGGCGCGATTCACGGCTTTGCAGTGGGCGGCGGCTTCGAGTGGCTGATGAACTGCGATCTCGTCGTCGCGGCGGACGACCTGGTGTGCTTTTTTCCGGAAATGGAGTGGGGCCAGTTCGTGACGGGCGGCGTGACGCACCTGTTGCCCAACGTGGTCGGGTATCAACGCGCGATGGAACTGTGGCTGCTCGGCGAGCGGCAATCCGCGACGCAACTGCTCGCGTGCGGCATCGTCAACCGTGTCGTGCCTCACGCCCGGATGCTCGACACGGCGCTCGATCTCGCGCAACGGGTGGCCAGCCGGTCGAACCTCTCCGTGTCGATGCTCAAGCGCCTCGTCAATCAGCAGATGTCGAGCGTGCTGGCAGACAGTCTCGACCTCGAAACGCGCGCTGCGATCACCGCGTTCAAAAGTCCCGACGCGGCGCTGCGCGTGCGCGGATTCACCACGAGAAAATCATCATGAACATTCAGGCTTTGACGTTCGACTATTTCGGCACGCTGGTCGATGTCGACCAGGGCGGGACACGTGGTATGGAAGCCGTCCTCGCGCAACTGGGGATCGACACCGGCCAGAAGGCGGACAGCCTCTACCTCGACTGGGACATCCGCTGTGTGCGCCTGTATCGGGGTGGGGCATACCGGCGCTACCGCAGCGTCGCGCAGGATGCCCTGCAAGCCTGCATCGACGCACTGGCGCCGGGCGCGATGAACGTGCGAAACGCGGGCGATGCGGCCGATCTTTTCCTGACCCACCTGGTTGAATCGTCGCCGGCGCATCCCGACGCGATCGACTTTCTGGAGTGGGCGAGCGCGCGCTATCCGCTCATGCCCATCACCAACATGGATAGCGATCTCTGGCAGCGCAGTCAGCTGACCCGCTATTTCGAACACGTTACGACCGCCGAGATGGCCAAAGCCTACAAGCCGTCGCAGACGATTTTCGCGCTCGCGCTCGACCGCCTGGGCTTGCCCGCTTCGGACGTCCTGCATTGCTCGCTGGCGAGCTGGGCCGACATCGACGGTGCGAAGCCGCTGGGGATGCCCGTCGCGTGGATCAACCGCGGCAACGACACGCTCGGCACCTGGCAGCCGCGCCCGGACTTTACCTTTACCAACCTGTCGCCCGTGCGGGACACCCTTCAATCGCTGACTATCCACCTCGCGGAATCGAAATGAAAAGTGCTCTCTCGCTGATTGCAACCGTAGCGCTATCCGGCCTCGGCGTTGCATGGACCGCGCCCAGCGTCGCCGATACGGTCGTCAAGATCGGCCATGCCGGGCCGTTGACCGGCAGTCAGGCGCAAAGCGGCAAGGACGACGAGCGCGGTGTCCAACTCGCGATCAACGAACTGAACGCGCGCAAGATGGTCATCGACGGCCAGCCGGTGACGTTCCAGCTGATCTCCGCCGACGACCAGGCCGATCCGAAAGTCGGCGTGAACGTTGCGCAGCAACTGATCGACGCCGGAGTCGTGGCGGTTATCGGACACTACAACTCGGGCGTCAGCATTCCTGCCGCACGCGTCTACAACGACGCGCACGTCGTGATGATTACCGGCGCATCGTCGAACCCGGCTTTGACCGCGCTCGGTTTTCCGTATGTCTTCCGCCTCGCGACCAACGATAACGAAATGGGTGTGAGGATGGCCGACTATGCAGCGAAGACGCTGAAGGTAAAACGGGTTGCGGTGGTGGACGATCGCACCGCCTATGGCTCGGGCGTTGCCGATGTGTTCATCAAACAGGCAACCAAAGACGGCTTGACGGTCGTGGCGCGCGAGTACGGCACGGATAAAAGCACCGATTTCAAGGGCATCCTGACTCACGTAAAAGCGGCCAATCCGCAAGTCGTCTTTTACGGTGGCTACTACGCTCAGGCCGCCTTTCTCGCGCGCCAGATGAACGACCTGGGCATGAAGGCGGCGCTGGTGGGCGGTGACGGCATCTGTTCGCCCGAGTTCGCCACGCTCTCGAACAATGCGCTCGATGGCAGGATGTTTTGTGCGCAGGGCGGCGAGCCGCTCGACAGTCTGCCGGCAGGGAAGGCTTTCCGCGAAAAATTCAGGAGCACCTTCAACGCGGAAGTCGACACCTATTCCCCCGCGTTTTATGCCGCGACGCTGCTGGTCGCGGACGCGATGCAGAAAGCCAATTCGACCTCGGCGCCGGTCTTTTCGAAAGTGATGAGCGACGCGAGTTTCAGCAGCATGCTGGGTCCGGTCAAGTTCGATCCGCAAGGCGATTGGGTGCATGCGCCCGTGACCGTCTATCGTCTGACCAGAAGCAAGCTCGAACCGCTGGCGGCGCAATAAGCGGGGTCGTCAACCGCGACGGTCTTTTTTGCACCGGGTAGTCTTGGCAATGGGCAACGACATCGCGAGACCGAACGTGAAAATGGACAGTGGTGAACCGGGTGCGGAGATGACGGCGCTGCTGGCCGCGCTGACGGACCCGGCGTGGCAACAGGCGTGCAGTCGCCAGGCGTCGCGCCCGGGAATCCGCGTGCGCGTGGTGGGAACCGACGGCGCGGCGCTGGACGGTGGAGCGCCGCTAGCCGCGTCGGCTCGTGGCATGATCAACCAGCTTGGCAATGACGACACGTTGGTCGCCACTACCTCCGGCGCCGCAGCAACGACGCTCACGTGCGGCTCACAGCGGATCGTACTGCTGGTGAGTTCGGACAATGTGCTCGCAGCAGGCACGCTCGCGATGACCTGCAGCCTCTTGCAAACGGTGCTCGAGGTGATCGTTCAGCGGCATCTCGAACTTGCGTTGCATCAGTGTCTGATCGAAGAACAGAAGGCGATCATCGATCATATCGGCGACGGACTGATGGTTCTGTCGCACGGTGGCATCGTGCGTCACGCGAACACGGTTGCCGGGCGCATTCTCGGTATCGATCCGGTCGAGGCAATCGGGCAACCGCTGGGAAAGTTGATCGACTTCGCACCGATTATCGGGCCGATCTTTTCGACCGGCGTGGGATATGTCGATCGTGAATTGATCATCGACTCGCCAGCCCGTCATCTTCACTTATTGGACACCGCCATTCCCGTGACCAATGCCAGCGGACGGGTCGTGTCGGTCGTCAACACGTTTCGCGAGTTCAAACGCATGCGCAAGATCGTCGGCAAATATGCGGGCAATCACGCGCGCTACACGTTCGACAGTATCGTCGGCCATAGCACGGGCCTGCTCGATGCGATTGCAGCCGCCCGCAAGGCGGCGCGCGGCTCGGCCAATATCCTGTTGAGTGGAGAGAGTGGGGTCGGCAAGGAGCTGTTCGCGCAGGCGATTCATAACGCGAGCGAGCGGCACGCGCATCCGTTTATCGCAATCAACTGCGCGGCGCTGCCGCGCGATCTGATCGAAGGCGAACTGTTCGGTCATGCACCAGGTAGTTTCACTGGCGCGACTCGCGACGGCCGGCCGGGAAAATTCGAATCCGCGGATGGCGGGACGGTGTTTCTCGACGAGATATCAGAGTTGCCGTTCGATGTTCAGGCCAAATTACTGCGCGTGCTCCAGGAGCGCGAGGTCACGCGGCTGGGCGACACGCGCGGCATTCAGATCGACGTGCGGATCGTGTGTGCGAGCAACCGGGACCTTCAGGAGATGGTTCGCGCGAAGTCGTTCCGCGAAGATCTGTTCTATCGCTGCAACGTGATCGACATTGCCATTCCCCCGTTGCGGCAACGTCCGGACGATATCCCCGTGCTGGCAGGTTTCTTCGTTGCCAAATACGCGGCGCTGCTCGACAAGGCGATCTACGGCATGACGCCGCGCGCCATCAGGCAGATGTCCTCGTATGGCTGGCCGGGCAATGTGCGGGAGCTCGAAAACTTCGTCGAGAGAATGGTCAATCTGAGCGAGGATGGACAGATCGACGATGTGAGCTCGCTGTTTCGCGATGCGTCGACTTCGGAGAGGGCGGCTCACGGCACGCATCAGAAGGACGCCGCACCGGTTCTATCGTTGGGAGAAGCTGAGCGGCGGGCGATCGAAACCGCACTCAATGTATGCAACTTCAACATGACTCGTTGCGCGACGATGCTGGCGGTGTCGAAGCCTGCGCTATATGCGAAGCTCAAGCGGCATGGGATTCGCTTGCAGAGGGGGGTGATTTGAGTGAGGGCTTGATAGAGCTGCCTGCGCCGCGCCACGCGTCAACTCAATCGCCGGCCATGATTCCCGCTGCAAAGCGCGACGGCGTCGTCCCGGTCGCCGAGCGAAAGCCGGCCACGAATGCTGAAGGCGCGGCGTAGCCCAGCGTCGCGGCGACCTGCTTGACAGACAAGCCCGCCAGAATCAGCGCGGTGGTCTGCAGCACCAGTAGTTGCCTGCGCCATTCACGAAAACCTTGCCCGACCTCCGTGCGAAAGATCCGGTTCAACGTGCGCTCGCTCGCGCCCAGTTCTTCGCCCCAGTCCCTGAGCGTGCGGACGTCAGCCGGTTGATTGACCAGCCTGAACGCGATCGGCCGGGCGCGCCGGTCTTGCGGAAGCCGCACACCTTCGATCAGCAAACGCACTGCATCCACAAGCGGCCCGTCTTGCAAGGGCGACGGGAGCGCGCTCGCGCCCGCGTCGTTGCCGCTGCCATCGCCGACGCCCAAAGGCGCGCGACCGATCATTGCATGAGCGCGGGAAGCATCGTCGGGGACGCATAGCGTCTTTAGCGAAGAGTCGGTGATCGATGTCACGGTGTGCAGGCAGGCAGCGGGAATATATGCTGCAAAGCGCTGCGGCACGACGAGGCATCGTTCCTGAACGAAGACCGTGATTGCACCTTCCACCGGCTGCAGCCATTGCGCAAAGCCATGCGCATGCCAGCCGATCACCGTGCCATCCTCGAGCCTCTCGTCGAGCAGGATGCGCGGATCCTGCTCGCTCGGATTGACATCCCGCGAGGCGGATTCGATCACCTTCGGTTTGCGCCAGTCCGTGTGCATTATTCAACCTTGCGAAAGATCGCCCGACCTTTCGTGTCAGTGCTGTTCAAACGAGCCGAGTATAGATGAGCCGGAATTGCCCGGTGGCGACACGCTGTCCTGTGCATTCGATAGTTGGCGGGTTCTCGACATTCGCAACGGTTGCCGCCCGATGAGCGTGCTCACAGAATAGCGGACAGGCCTGTCCGGACAGAAGCCTGCGCTCGCCCGGATCATCCGGAGTTGCCACGAATCCGCCACCGGATTTTGCCAGCGGAATTCGCCAACTGAGCGCGCCACCGTATGTTCATCAGGAGTTTCGATGTCAGTCACACGCACGCCTGGATTCTGCGCGCTTTGCAAGTCCCGCTGCGGATCGGTGATGGTTACGGAAAACGGAAGATTCATCGCGCAGGAACCCAATCCCGATCATCCCACGGGTGCTGCATTGTGCGTAAAGGGACGCGCGGCACCAGAGATCGTGTACCGGCCGGAGCGCCAGTTGTATCCGCTGATGCGCACGCGACCCAAAGGCGACCCCGACCCGGGCTGGGTGCGCATCGGCTGGGACGAGGCGCTCGATCGCACTGCCGAAGCGATGAGCCGGATCAGAACGGAGTCGGGCGCGGAAGCCGTCGCCTTCAGCTGGACCACGCCAAGCGGCACGCCGATCTCGGACAACATCCATTGGATCGAGCGCTTCACGCATGGCTTCGGCACGCCGAACACCGCGTACGGCGTCGAGGTGTGCAACTGGCACAAGGACTTTGCGCACGCCTACACCTTCGGACGCTCGGTGGCCTCGCCGGACTTCGAGAATACGGGATGCGTAGTGCTGTGGGGACACAACCCGAGTGCGACCTGGCTCGATCACGCCACCGCAACCGGCTCGGCCGTCCAGCGCGGCGCGAAGCTCATCGTGGTCGACCCGCGTCGCGCCGGGTTTGCATCGCGTGCAGACCAATGGCTGCGTGTGCGGCCCGGGTCGGACGGCGCGCTGGCTCTCGGTCTTGCGCGCGAGATGATTTCGCGCGGCTGGTTCGACGAAGCCTTCATGACGAAGTGGAGCAACGGGCCACTGCTGGTGCGCACCGACACGATGCGCTTTCTGCGCGCCGACGAGCTCGAAGCACCCCTATCTAGCGGTGCAGAGGGCGAGAGGCTCGTCGCTCGCGCGGCCGACGGGACCATGATCGGCTATCGGCTTGCCGACAAAAGTTATTCCCAAGACCTGGCGCCGGTGCTCAGGCAGGTCGTAAACGTCCCGCTGCGTGCGGGCGGCACGGTAACGTGCAAAAGCGCTTTCGAGTTATACCGGGAGCTTTGCGAGGCTTACACGCCCGAGCGGGTCGCAGAACTCTGCTGGATTCGGCCGGAACAGATCAGCGCGTCAGCCCGCCTGCTCTATGAAGCACGTCCTGTTTGCTACTACGTTTGGACCGGCACCGGTCAGCATACCAACGCGACGCAGACCGACCGTGCCATTGCCACGCTCATGGCGCTCACGGGCAGCTTCGATGCGCCGGGTGGCAACGTAGAGTTTACCAAGCCGGGTGCGAACGGGGTGTCTGGCGCATCGCTACTAAGCGAGGCGCAGCGCGCCAAGTGCATCGAACTGGCGCATTCATCAGTGGGACCGGGCCGTAATGCATGGGTGAGCTCAGACTCGCTGTATCGGGCAATACTCGATGGCTCGCCATATCAGATTCGCGGCATGCTCGGCTTTGGCCGTAATTTTCTGGTCACGCATGGCAACGCTGGACGCGGCACGGAAGCCTTCAAAAAGCTGGAGTTCTACGCGCACGCCGACGTCGTGATGTCGCCAACCGCGACCATGGCGGATATTTTTCTGCCGGTCAACACGCCTTGGGAGCGGGACGCGCTGCGCATCGGATTCGAGGGGAGCCAGCGAGCCGAAAGCCGCGTGCAATTCCGCCAGGCCGCCATCGAAAGCCGTGGTGAAGCGCGCCCGGATGCCGACATCGTGTTCGATCTCGCAAGGCGGCTGGGCATGAGCGATCTGTTCTGGAATGGAGATATCGAAGCGGGCATGAATTACATGCTCGAGCCGCTGGGTTTGAATGTCGAAGCATTGCGCGGCACGCCGAACGGTATCGACCTGGGCCTCGCCGTGCGCTATCACAAGTATCGCGAGACGGGCTTCAAGACGCACACGGGAAAGATCGAAGTGTTCTCCGAAGTGCTGCGCGACGCAGGAGAGGCACCGTTGCCCGAATTCGTCGAGCCGGCCATGTCGCCCATGCGGCCCGGCAACGATGACTTTCCGCTGGTGCTTACCTCGGCGAAGGTCGTGCAGTTCTGCCATAGCCAACATCGGGATATTCCTTCGCTGCGCAAACGCTCGCCCGAGCCGGAAGTCCGGCTCCATCCCGACACGGCCAGCGAGCGTGGCATCGAAGATAATGCGCTGGTCGAGTTGCGCACGCATCTGGGCGCCGTGCGCATGCGCGCGAAGCTGGAGGCGTCGCTCGATCCGCGCGTGGTCTGGGCGCAATACGGATGGTGGTCCGGTGACAGCACCCTCGGCATGCCGGCAGACAACCCGTTCGCCGACAGCGGTGCCAATGTGAATCGTCTGATTTCGGATGAAGCGACCGATCCCATCAGCGGCTCGGTCGGGCACCGGTCGTATTTGTGCGAGGTGACGCCGGTCGTCATCGGTAACCCGCACGCGTGGACGGGCTGGCGCGACTTCGTCATCGAGGCGAGTACGCTGGCCGCCGAGGGCATCATGTCGTTCGTGCTGCATCCCGCAGATGGCAGGCCGCTCGCGCCGTTTCTCGGCGGCCAGCACGTCAATGTCCGTGCCACGCGTCCCGATGGGCGCCGTGAGGTGCGCTGCTATTCGCTGTCGGGAGCAGATAACGGCAGGTCGTATCGCATCTCCGTCAAGCTAACACGCGACGCCGGTGGCAACCCGGGACGTATGTCCGCGCTGCTGCATGGTTTCATTGTGGGTGGACGTGTCGAGTTGCAGGCGCCCAGGGGCGCATTCCATCTGCCGGTCGTGAGCGGCGCGCCCGACCTTGCGCGGCCTGTCGTGCTGGTCGCGGGCGGTATCGGCATTACGCCGCTTATCGCAATGCTTCATCAATTGCATGCGCAGCGCAGCGAGACGCCGGTGCGGCTCGTCTACGGCATACGCTCTGGCAAAGACCATGCTTTCCGCGACGAAATCGCCGTGCTGCGTGAAGCGATGCCTCATCTGGAGGTCGTTACTTTCTACAGCGGAGCCGTCGACGACGACCGGCTCGCTCACTCATTCGATCACGAAGGTCGTATTTCCGTCGAAGCATTGCTGAAAGGCCGCGGATGCGAGCAGGACTTCTTCCTGTGCGGTCCATCGGCGCTGATCGAATCGCTGACCGATGCATTGCGTAATGCCGGGGTGGCCAACGAGTGCATCCATCTCGAAGCGTTTGGGCCGTCGAGCCGGCGCAGCTCGGGCGGTCACCAGGTGCAGTCCGTGCACCTGTCGCGCAGCGGCAAGTCGTTCTTGTGGCAGCCGTCGGACGGCAGCCTGCTCGATCAGATGGAGCGGACAGGCGGCGAATTCCCGAGCGGTTGTCGCTCCGGACAGTGCGAAAGCTGCGCGATGAACGTGGTCGAAGGCGAGGTGTTGCATCCGGAAGGGTCGGCCCCGGTCGCGACGGGGCGTTGTCTGCCATGCGTCGCGATTCCGCTTTCCGCGCTGACGCTCGAAGCCTGAACTACAAAAGGCGCTGTTCGAAAGCCGCGCCTTTCATACATCGCATAGCGTATCGAACTCAGCGTTTGTCTACGGTGGCCCCGGCTTCGAATGCCGGAACATTTTCATGAAGCTGCACATGAGCCGTCGCTGGTTCGCCGCGTCCCGCCAGCAACTGAACGATGCCATTCAATGCGATGCCGCAGAACGTCGCGGTGCCGATTCCGCCGAGCGAAAACCCGAAGAAGGACAGGGTGAAGTCGCCGGTGCCCAGGATGAACACGGTCGCGGCAATCAGCAGGTTACGGTTCGAAGCAAGGTCGACCTTGTGAGCGATCCAGATGCGAACGCCGGCTACGGCGATGAGACCGAACACTACGATCGACACACCGCTCATGACGGCGGCGGGAATGGTGGTAATGATCGCGCCGAATTTGGGTGAGAAGCCGATCAGCGTCGCGACGAGGGCGGCGACCACGAACGTAAGCGACGAATAGATCTTTGAAACCGCCATGACGCCGATATTCTCTGCATAAGTCGTGACGCCGGTTCCGCCGACCGAGCCGGACAACATGGTCGCAAGTCCGTCGCCGAGAAACGCGCGTCCCGCGTACCGGTCGAGACTCCTGCCGGTGATAGCGCCAACGGCTTTCACGTGGCCGAGATTTTCCGCGACGAGGATGATGGCGATGGGTGCCATCATGAACGCGGCATGCGGCGTGAACGTCGGCGCTGCAAAATGGGGGAGACCTATCCAGTGGGCGCTGGCAACCGCGGAGAAATCGATGGGCGGGCCCCACGCGAGTCCATTCGTGACCAGCGCATAAAGGGCGTAGGCCGCGACCACACCGAACAGCAGCATGAGTCGCTGCGCCAAACCGCGTGCCCGCACCGACACGGCAGTGATGAGCACGATGGTGACGAACGCGAACGCGCCTTCGAAAAAGCTGTGATTGGCGCCTTTTACGGCGACGCCTGCAAGGTTGAGGCCGAGCACGGAGACGACCGCACCGGTGACCACGGGTGGCATCACACGCTCGATCCATGTCGTGCCGACTGACATCACGATCAACCCGATCAACGCATAGATTGCCCCGCACACGATAATGCCGCCCAGCGCCACCGGCAGCGACGGATTGTGTCCGTGCCCCGTGTAACCCGTTACCGCGACCACCGCACCGATAAAGGCGAAACTGGAACCAAGATAGCTCGGCACACGGCCGCCCACCGCGATGAAAAACACCAGTGTGCCGATGCCGGACATCAGGATCGCGACGTTGGGATCGAATCCCATGATGAGCGGGGCGATGACGGTCGCACCGAACATGGCGACAACGTGCTGCATGCCGATCGCAATGGTTTGGGGCCACGGCAGCCGTTCATCGGTGGCGATCGGCCGGTCTGGTAACGGGTGATCGATGCGTTCCCATTTCGGGAAGTAATTGCTGGACATCACGTGTCTCCTGCATCTGGCTAAAGGGGCACCGCGGCGCGTCGACGGCCGGACGGTGTGGGCCGACCCAATGTAAGAAGCCAAATTGCGGGTCACAATCGCGAAGCATGTCGAGTTTGCGACAGATTCGGCAAGCAATCTCGCAGGGCGTTGCTTGCGTGAACGGGATGCGGTGAATCCGCCTCCGCTCCCAAGGACCAGTATGATGAGGCACTGCGTGGTGTTCGCCGCAAGCGACTTTTCGTGTGGAGTAATGGCATGACTGATCTTTCCAGTGGCCTTCTCAAACTGCTGAATCTGCAGCCACAGCCCAATGACACCGATCCCCAGGAAACCGCCGAATGGCTGGAAGCGCTGGATGCGGTCGTCGCGCATGTCGGGCGCGAGCGCGCGCAGTTCCTGTTCGACCGGCTGGCGAGCCATGCGTTGACGCTCGGTGTCGAATCGGCCCGTACCAATGTCACGCCCTACCAGAACACGATCGGCTTCGAGCAGCAGCCGCGCTATCCGGGCAACCTCGAACTGGAAGAGCGCCTCGCCGCTGCACTGCGCTGGAACGCGCTGGCCATGGTCGTGCGCGCCAACAAGGCCTACGGCGAACTCGGTGGTCATATCGCGAGTTATGCGTCGGCGGCCGATCTGTTCGAAGTCGGCTTCAATCATTTCTTTCGTGCATCGGCACCCGGCGGCGAGGCGGGCACCGGCGACCTGGTGTACTTCCAGCCGCATTCGTCGCCCGGCGTGTATGCCCGGGCCTACCTCGAAGGGTTTCTGTCGGAAGAGAATCTGCGCAACTATCGGCGAGAGATCGGCGGCCCGGGACTGTGTTCGTATCCGCATCCATGGCTGATGCCGGACTTCTGGCAGTTTCCGACCGGCTCGATGGGTATTGGTCCGATCAACGCGATCTACCAGGCGCGCTTCATGAGGTACCTCTCGAACCGCGGACTCGTGCAAACGGAAGGCCGCAAGGTGTGGGGCTTTTTCGGCGATGGCGAGATGGACGAGCCGGAGTCGACCGGTGCGCTCTCGCTGGCCGCCCGCGAAGGGCTCGACAACCTGGTGTTCGTGATCAACTGCAACCTGCAGCGCCTCGACGGGCCGGTGCGTAGCAACGGCCGCATCATCGACGAACTGGAAGCGCACTTCACCGGCGCCGGCTGGAATGTGATCAAGGTCGTCTGGGGCTCGGACTGGGACGCGCTGTTTGCGCGCGATCGCACCGGCGCGTTGCTGCGCGCGTTCGCGCAAACGGTCGACGGGCAGTTCCAGACGTTCTCCGCCAACGACGGCGCCTATAACCGCGAACGTTTCTTCGGACAGAACCCGGAACTCGCGGCGCTGGCGGCCGGGTTGAGCGACGACGATATCGACCGCCTGCGCCGCGGCGGTCACGACGTGCGCAAGCTGCACGCGGCCTATGCCAAAGCGCTCGGCCATCGCGGTCAGCCCACCGTGGTGCTCGCGAAGACGATGAAGGGCTTCGGCATGGGCACCTCGGGGCAAGGCCGCATGACCACGCATCAGCAGAAGAAACTGGGCTTCGACGACCTGAAAGCGTTTCGCGACCGCTTCTGCCTGCCGCTTACCGATGCGGACGTCGAGCAGGTGAAGTTCTATAAGCCCGCGGACGACAGCCCCGAAATGCAATATCTGCACAGTCGCCGGGCCGCGCTCGGTGGCTATCTGCCCAGAAGACGGCAGGTGGCTTCACAGGGGCTGACGGTCCCGCCGCTGTCGTCATGGGGGCAATTCGCGCTCGAAGCGAACGGCCGTGAGATGTCGACGACCATGGCGCTCGTGCGCATGCTGACGGCGCTTCTCAAGGACGCCGGAATTGGATCGCGTGTGGTGCCCATCGTCGCCGACGAGGCGCGCACCTTCGGTATGGCGAACATGTTCCGGCAGGTCGGGATCTATTCGCCGCTCGGGCAGTTGTACGAGCCGGAAGATCTCGGCTCGATGCTGTATTACCGTGAGGACACGAAGGGCCAGATTCTGGAAGAAGGCATTTCGGAGGCAGGGGCGCTGTCGTCGTGGGTGGCGGCCGCCACGTCGTACAGCGTGCACGACCTGCCGATGCTGCCGTTCTACATCTACTACTCGATGTTCGGCTTCCAGCGCGTTGGCGATCTGATCTGGGCGGCGGCCGACCAGCGGGCGCGCGGGTTCCTGATCGGGGCGACCTCGGGCAAGACGACGCTCGGCGGCGAAGGGCTGCAGCATCAGGACGGCACGAGCCACCTTGCGGCATCGACGATTCCCAATTGCCGCGCCTACGATCCGGCGTTCGCGTACGAGCTTGCTGCCATCGTCGATGAAGGCATGCGCGAGATGGTCGAGCAGCAGCACGATGTGTTCTATTACGTCACCGTGATGAACGAGAACTACGCGCAACCTTCGGCTCCAGCGGGTGATGCGCAGGCGTTGCGCGAGGGCATCCTGAGAGGCATTTATCCGCTTGCCTTGCAGGCCCGCGAGAACGGGACGGACAGATTGCAACTGCTTGGCGCGGGTGCGATTCTCGGCGAGGTGATTGCCGCGCAGCAGATGCTGCGCGATGACTGGCAGATCGAAGCGGGTGTATGGAGCGTCACGAGCTTCACCGAATTGCAGCGTGACGGTATGGCGTGCGAGAGAAACGCGCGGCTTGGCGCACCCGGCGACGCGGCGTACGTCACGCAGGTTCTCGGCGCGACGGAGGGTCCGGTAATCGCGGCGACCGATTATGTTCGGGCCGTGCCGGAACTGATTCGCGCGTATGTACCGCGTCGTTATGTGACACTCGGCACGGATGGGTTCGGACGCAGCGATACGCGTCAGGCGTTGCGCGAGTTTTTCGAGGTGGACCGCAAGTCGATTGTCATTGCAGCGCTGAAGGCGCTGGTCGATGAGGGGGACATCGAGGCGAAGGTGCTCGAGGAAGCGCGCCGCAAGTATTTCGGCGGCGCGTCGGCGGGCAAGGCTTCGTGGACGTGCTGAAGCGGGCGGTTTGTCTTCGCCGCATCGCTCATCGCGAAGATGATGGCGTTCTTGCGAGCGTGGTCCGGATTACCGGCACCGTGTTCACATCGGGCGCCAGTCGTCAACCCGCTTCAATTTTCGTGGAAAACCGCAAACTCACGGGCCGGCACCCGTTCGGTCCGAAGGCTGTTTTCGATAGCCGAGCAGTCTTCATAGCCGACTGCCATGCCGGACAGAATGATCCGCTCTTCCGGGATACCGAGAATCTCGTGCACGATACCGCCGTATTCGCACCACGCCTGCTGCGGGCATGACGCGAGTCCGATCGCTTGCGCCGCGATCATCACGTTCTGCATGAACATGCCGCTGTCGAGCCAGGACCCTGCCAGCAGATAGCGATCCATCGTGAAGAACAGTCCCACCGGCGCGCCGAAGAAGGTGAAATTCCTGAGCATGGCCTCGTTTCTCGCGACGGTGTCGCCGCGGGCAATCCCGTACAACGCGTACAGATCGAAACCGACCTTGCGGCGGCGCGCCAGGTGAGTGTCGGTTAGCGTCGGCGGCATATACGCGTACTCGTCGCAACGTCGGCCTTCGCGAGCGGCCTCGAGTACGGCATGTGACAGCCTCGTTTTGGCCGCACCGGATACGACATGTACCTGCCACGGCTGGATGTTCGTGCCCGACGGCGCGCGAGCGGCGGTATCGAGCAGCGTCTCGATGGTCGCCCGCGGAACCTCCCTGTCGACGAACCGCCTGACCGAGCGGCGTTGGGAAATAGCTTCGAGTGCGAGCCTCGCGGAAATTCCATTCATGGTTCGATCGCGCGGTGAGAGGAAAAATCAATCGACAGTAGAACGCGCGGCCGTGTCGGATAACGCCTGCTTTCTTGCTTCGCGCAGCACGAAGCGTTGCACTTTTCCACTCGGCGTTTTTGGCAGCGCGTCGACGAAATGCACTCGACGGGGATACGCATGCGCCGCATAACGCGTCTTTACCCACTGCTGAATGTCTGCTTCCATCTCCGTCGAATTTGCGGAAAGCCGACGCAGTACGACGTAGGCTTCCAGCACTTCACCGCGGATTTTGTCGGGCACCGCGATAACCGCGCATTCGGCGACTGATGAATGCGCCGCAATCACGGACTCGACTTCGAATGGACCGATCCGGTAACCGGCCATGATGATGACGTCGTCCTCCCGCGACGAGAAAAAGAAGTATCCATCATCGTCGACACGACCCAGATCACCTGACAGATACCACTTGCCGCCGCCGGCAAATCGCTCCGCGCTTTTGGCGGGGTCGCCCTGATATCCCGCAAACCACGCCAGCGGACTCTCCTGCAGGTCGAAGGCCACGCGCCCGACTTCGCCGGTAGTGGCCAGAACGTCTTCATCGCGTTGCAACACGACGGCTTTCCATCCGGGCTGTGCGACGCCCATCGATCCGGCTTTAACAGGTCCGGCAACCCGTTTGTCGTGATGGTTGTTCACGAGCATGCCGGCTTCCGTTTGACCGTAGTGGTCGAACACCTGCACGCCGAGCGCATCGATCGCCCATTCGTTGACGTCGGGTGTCAGTGGTTCGCCCGCGCTGGATGCGCAGCGCAACGCCAGGCCGGCGGGCGGACGCTGGGGGGAACAGAGCAGGGACCTGTAGACCGTCGGCGCGGCGGCGAAGTTGGTGACCTGCTTCCCGGCGAGTACCCGATAAGTAAAGCCCGCGTCGAAGCCGGCCTTTAGCAGAACGCTGTGGACGCCGGTGCAAAGCGACGCGACGATGCCGAAATACAGCCCGTATGCCCAGCCTGGATCCGCAGCGCACCAGTAGACGTCGTCCTGAGCGAGACCGATGCCGAACTCTGCGTACGCGTGGAAAGCGGCGATCGCACGGATCGGTACGACGACGCCTTTCGGGCGACCGGTGGTGCCCGATGTGTAGATGTGGATGAAGGGGGCATCTCCGCCCAGAATGGCTGCAGGTACATGAGCGGTCTCGGTGTCCAGCACGGACTCGAAGCCGAGTGCCGCTGGGAAGTCGTGATCGCCCGCGTTTTCGCCAATCACGATGATCTGGCGCGCGGGCGTGTCCGGCGTCTGTTCCTCTGTGCGCAGCTTCGGCAGTTGCGAGACATCGCAGACAACCGCTTTCGCCTCGCTACCCAGCAGCCGCAGGGCGATTGCCGGCGTGGCGAACGCAGTGAAAAGGGGCACGTGAACCGCACCCAGTCGCCAGATACCCATCAACGCGACCAGAAACTCGCGACTCTTGCCTGCGAGCGTTGCCACACGATCGCCCGCGCCGATGCCCAGCGCCGCGAGACCGGCCGCGAATGCTTCGGAGTCGCGCTTGAGATCGCCGTAAGTCACTCGTTCGGTTTCAAACTCCGCGTTCACGATCTCGTACGCGACGCTTGCCGGGTCGTGACGGTCGCAAAGCAGCCACGCAAGGCTGGTCGTAGGGTCGCCATACTGTGCGCGCAGGGCGGAAATTCTTTCAGCAACGCTTACGTCGGCAGCACTGAGGTCCACATCTGTCTCCTGAAGTATTTTAGAAAAACGGTGGCGACCGCGTGAAGCGTTCGATATCGTTTAAGTAGAATTATTGTTCGGTTAAGGATATGAATCTTGTACTGCCCTGTCAAGCAGGCCGCTGTCAGTGTTAGTACCAGCACGTCATGGTAGATGTATCGCCCGGTCGCCTCGCGAGCCCGCGCAAGCCTCATGCAATAATGAGTGCCGCGGGGCGGCGGTCCGTTGTGTGTTGTTAGCCGCTCGTTGCTCAGTATCTGGCCGTTGCCCATGAAAAGCCTGGCGAAAGTGTGCCGATGAAGACCATGGATTGAAATGGAAGAACTCCCTACCGCCTCACGTGTGCGCTTACGACGTCGGGGGCCGGACAAGCATCCGCTGATTCTCTCCGCTGCCCGTAATCTGGTGGCCGAATCCGGATTCCGCGATGCGCAGATGTCATCGGTCGCCGATGCGGCAGGAATCGCCATTGGAACGCTCTACCGCTACTTTCCATCGAAGACCGATCTGATGGTCGAGGTCGTCAAGACGACTGCGCAGCGGGAAGTCGAGGTTGTCGCAGGCGTTGCGATGCAGGACGGCAGCGCGCGCGAGCGACTCGGCGCGGCGGCGTGGACCTTTGCGAACCGGGCACTTCGTGGTGGCCGGCTCGCCTATGCGCTGGTAGCCGAGCCCGTCGAGCCTGAAGTCGAGGCAGCCCGCCTCACGTATCACCGGGCACTCGCCCGTGTTTTTCGTACACTCATCGAGCAGGGCGTGACGGCTGGAGAGTTTCCCGCACAGGACGCCGGCTCGGCGGCGGATTGTATTGTCGGCTGTCTGTTCGAAGGACTCATGGCGCCGCTGACCAGTGACGTTCAGGGCGGCGCGGCGATGACGGCACACGCCACCGCCATCATCACTTTCTGCCTGCGCGGGGTGTCCGGAAGCGTCGAGGCGTATCGACCCGCCGACGCGGGGTCACCTGCTCGTCCCACACAGGCTCGCCGCCGTAAATAGAACAGTGGTTCGTTTAATAATCGGCGCGATCAGGGCGGTTGGAGCACCACACTAAAAAAGAACGACACAGGCGGTATCACCGGCGGCCGACGCGCGGCGCGACCGAGCGGCGCAGTACGAGCGAAACGGGCATGAGTATCTTGCGCACGACGGGCGGTGATTCAAATGCCAGCATGCGCAGCGACGTGACGGCCTCGCGGGCCGCATCGTCGGTGTTCTGCCGGATCGTCGACAGGGAGATCGTTTCGCTGGCGGCTTCTTCGATATCGTCGAAGCCGATGATCGATACATCTTCCGGAACGCGATATCCGAGGCCATGCAACCGGTCCATCGCGCCCATGGCGACCGCGTCGTTCGCAGCGAATAGGGCAGTCGGCTTCGTGGTACCGGCCATCAACGCCTCGGCGCCAAGGCGTCCGGTCACGCGGTCATGGGCGCCGAGATAAACATTCGGCTTCAGGCCCGCTGCAAGCATGGCTTCTTTATAGGCTGTGGTGCGTTCTTTGGCCGCGATCTCTTCGCTGCCGCCAATGTGTGCGATGCGGCGATGACCCAACGCGATGAGATGTTCGACGGCCTGTTTGACACCGCTTTCGTTATCGACATCGACCGTCGCGACGTGTTTTTCCGCGCCGCCCCGACCGAGAAAGACGCAGGGCAGTTGTTGGGCGATCTGTCCCATTGCGCGGGTTTTGCGCGGCGTGCCGATAAAAATGGCACCCCCCATGCGGATGCGTAGCAATCGGGACGCTTCGGCCGTCGCAGCGCGGTCGTCGGTGGCACGCAGGGAGATAACCGATTCGAAGCCGCTTCGTTCGAGCGCCTGATCGACCGAGATTGCCATCTGCAGATGGAATGGATTGAGCGGTTCACCCACGACGATGCCAACGGTACTGGACTGCGCCGAGACGAGCATTTGCGCAGCAATGTTAGGCCGGTAACCGAGCGATTCAGCAGCGGCTTTTACCCGGGCACGCATGTCCGGGTTGACGCCGGGGTCGCCTCTTAGCGCACGCGAGACGTGAGAGGTCGAGGTTCCCGCCGCCTGAGCGACATCTTTCAACGTGGCAAAGCGTGTTTCCACGGCGCCTCCTGGTGCTTCCCTGACGTGGATTCAGCGTGGCGCGAGATCGCAGCTCGTCAGAACCACGCTGTCTAAAAAACTTTGGATCATAACCGGAAACAGGCACATTACGAGCATGAAAGGAATGCGGCAAATTGACATCGAGCGAAAGTGTTATTAAGCTTCGGCTGCGCTGGATGCCGTTCGATCGGCACGACGCGGAACAATCAGCCCGGCTAAGTCGGGCCATTTTTTCGAAATTGTATGGGAACGTTCCCGGTTTTTCGATAGCTTGACGATCGCAGGATTGCGCAGAAAAGCACATCTCTTGTCGATTAAAACCGGGAGCGTTCCCGGGAATTAAAAAGCTGTCCCCTTGTACGAGAGAAGCGATGAAACGACGTGCTGTCATCAAAGCAGGACTTGCATTAATCGTCACCACGACCGCTGCGTCCATCTACCGGCCGGCGGGCGCCGCGGTTCGCGCATTCGTCGGCGGAGCGAAGTGGATTGCGAAAGAAATTGCCCCGCCCACGCCGGTCGATCCGAAGGTGCGGGTTTTTCTGAGCGAGCGGGAAGTCCAGCAGGTGACGGCCATTTTCGACCGGCTGATTCCGGCCGACGATCTGAGCATCAGCGCGTCCGAAGCCGGCTGCGTCGTATTCCTCGATTATCAGTTGGCTGGCGACTACGGCAAGGCCGAGTGGAAATATCTGAGCGGGCCGTTTCATCCCGGCACACCGCAGCAGGGCAGTCAAAGTTCTCTGACGCCGGCGCAGCTCTACCGCAAGGGGCTCGCGGAGATCGACGCCTATACGCGCAAGTCTCTTGGCAAGCCGTTCGAAGCGTTATCAGCGGATCAGCAGGATCACTTCCTCGAACAGATGGAAGCCGGCAAGGTTCCGCTCACGACGGCGTCTTCGGACTCCCTGTTCAAACAGTTCCTGACGAACGTGCAGGAAGGCTTTCTGGCAGATCCCATTTACGGCGGCAATAAAGACATGGTCGGCTGGAAGATGATTGGTTTCCCGGGCGCGCGCTACGACTATCGCGACTATGTCCAGATGAAGGGCAAGCGTATCGATATCCAGCCTGTCAGTATCGTCGGCCGCCTGTGAACCCGGTCTATCAGAACAAACTCACTACACGGAATTTCGCGGGATGAATTACACAAGACCGAAAGCCGACGCGGTCATCGTCGGCATGGGCTGGGCAGGTTCCCTGATGGCAGAAGAGCTGACGCGCGCAGGTCTGAACGTCGTTGCCATCGAACGCTTCTCGTGGGAAACCGTGCAATCGAGTTTTTCGCCGAACATCGTCGCCGACGAACTGCGTTATGGCATACGCCGTGGTGCATTACGCAAGCCCAGCGAGCTGACCAATACGTTTCGCAACAACCGTAGTCAGACGGCGCTCCCGGGGCGCGACTGGAGCATCTGGGTGACCGGCAATAGCGTCGGCGGTGCGGGCAAGCACTGGGCGGCGAACGCATGGCGCTACAACCCGTCCGACTTCCAGATGGCGACTCGCGTCAGGCAGCGCTATCCGAAGATGAAACTTGCGGACGGGCTGATTCTGCAGGATTGGGGCGTCACGTACGACGAGCTCGAGCCGCACTTCGACCGCTGGGAGAAGATTGCCGGGGTGGGCGGTAAGGCGGGTGTGCTCAACGGCAAGGTGCAGGCGGGCGGTAACCCGTTCGAGGGCAACCGGACCAGCGAATATCCGACGCCGCCGCTCGTACGTTCGCACTGGAACGACATTTTCCACAAGACCACCGAGAAGATGGGCTATCACCCGTTTCCCATCCCGGCTGGAACGGCGGGTGCGGCCTATACGAATCCGCTCGGCATCAACATGGCGCCGTGTACGTATTGCGGGTTCTGCGGTTTCTATGGCTGCGGTAACTGGTCCAAGTCGTCGCCGAATGCCTGCGTCATTCCTGCGTTGATGACGCGACCCAACTTCACGCTGCTCACCGAATGCATGGTATTGCGCGCCGAGAAATCGGCCGACGGCAAGACCGCAACGGGCGTGACGTTCCAGGATTCCGATGGCAACACGGGATTCCAGCCGGCAGACATCGTCGTCTTCGCCGCGTTCCAGATGGACAACGTGCGTCTGTTGCTCCTGTCGAAGATGGGCAAACCGTACGACCCCGTCACGCGTACCGGCGTGGTGGGCCGCGCCTACAACTTCCAGACGATGTCGATGGGCTTTCTCTACTTCCAGAATGAGTGGATGAATCCGTTTATCTCGACGGGCGCACTCTCGACGCAGATCGACGATTTCAACGGCGATAACTTCGACCATACGAACCTCGGTTTCCTGGGCGGCGCCGGCATTCAGGCGCTCTCCGATCAGGCCACGCCGATCAGCATGACGGACCGGCTGCCTGCCGGCACGAAGCAGTGGGGCTCGAAATGGAAGCACGCTTTCAAGGAGAGCTTTCAGAACTACGCGAAGATTCAGGGGCAAGGCACTTCGTACTCGCACGCCGAGTCCTATCTGTCGCTCGATCCCACGTACAAGGATAAATACGGTCAGCCGCTGTTGCAGATCACGTTCGATTACAACGAAAACGATCGGCGCATGGCGCGTTTCGTTCGCGACCGTATCGATGAGATTTCACGCGCCAGCGGTGCGAAATCGTGGGAAGCCGTGGCTTTCCCGGACGAGCCCAATTCGCCTTTCCGTGCGTATGACAGTGGCCACACCATCGGCGGCGCCGTGATGGGCCTCGACCCGGCGACCTCGGTACTCAACCGTTACCAGCAGCACTGGGACGTACACAACCTGTTCGTGATCGGCGCCTCGGCCTATCCGAACAATGCAGGCTACAACCCGACCGGGACCTTGTCTGCCCTGACCTTGTGGACCGCAAAGGCCATTGTCAACGACTACCTGCATCAACCCGGTTCGCTGGTTCGATAAATAGCCATGAATAAATCGATCAAAACAATTGGCGCGACAGTGATCGGCCTGGCTGTCGCCGGCGCGGTGGTGTACGCCGCGGGCGTGGAATACGACCTGAACCGTCCCGCGCGGATGGAGTCGGCAATGGCGCCCGAGGGTACCGTCGAAGCGCAGATCGCGCGCGGCAAGTACGTGGCATTTGCCGCGGACTGCGCGGCGTGCCACACCAGCAAAGGCGGCGGCGCACCTTTTGCGGGCGGCTATTCACTTGAGACGCCGTTCGGCACGATCCTCTCGTCGAACATCACGTCCGATAAAGAGACCGGAATCGGCAACTGGTCGCTGGAACAGTTCGACCGTGCGGTGCGTCACGGCAAGGGCTCGCATGGATACCTCTATCCGGCCATGCCATATACGGCCTACGCATCGATGTCCGATGGGGACATCCGCGATTTATGGGCTTATGTGAAGACGATTGCACCGGTCTCGCATCCGGTCGTCGAGAACCAGTTGCCGTTTCCCTACAATCAGCGCTGGTTGCTGGGCGGCTGGAATGCGCTGTTCTTCCACGCACAGCCCTTCAAGGCCGATGACACCAAAAGCGTCGAATATAACCGTGGTGCGTATCTGGTCGAAGGAGCAGGTCACTGCGCGGCCTGTCATACCGGCAAGAACTTCCTTGGCGGCGATTCGTCCGCGTTTCTGCAAGGGGGCTCGCTGTCCGGCTGGTATGCGCCGGACCTGACGCCGAACCCGCATGTCGGTCTCGGCACCTGGAGCATCGACGACATCGTCGGCTATCTGCAAACCGGTTCGAATGAGAAGACCGTGTCGTCGGGTCCTATGACAGAAGCGATCGAGAACTCCACACAACATCTGAACCCGTCGGACCTGCGTGCAATTGCGGTATTCCTGAAAGGACAGAAGCCCTCTCCGTCCGTACCGCCTTCGACGCTATCGGCCGACGACGAGTCGATGCAACTGGGAAAACGGGTCTTCGAAAGCCAGTGTATTGCGTGTCACGCGTCGAACGGCACCGGCGTGCGCCGCATGATTCCCGCTTTGGCCGGCAACGCCGCGGTCAATTCGAATGACCCGGCTTCGCTGCTTCAGGTCGTGCTTAAAGGCGAGGAAGCACCGATGACAGCAGGCAATCCGACCGCAGCCGGCATGCCGCGTTTCGACTGGAAATTGTCCGATGACGAGATTGCTTCGGTCCTGACCTACGTTCGCAATTCCTGGGGCAATGGGGCGCCGGCGGTGTCGGCAAAATCAGTTGCGACGGTTCGTGCATCGGAAGGCGCAAAAGCATGGCTGGGTAAGTAAGGAAAAAAATCGGGGCTATGAAAATCCAATATAAAAGCATCGCGCTAATTGCGTCCACCTTGTGCTGTTCTTCGCTTGCCTGCACGGCGTCCGCCGAGACGCTGCTCGACGGGTTGCGCACGAGTCCGCATCTGCTCGGAGACTGGGACGGCGAGCGCGGCGCGCTGGCGCAAAAAGGCATCGACTTCGACCTGAGCTATACCAACGAAGCGGCTCACAACGTCAAAGGCGGCGACCAACGTCTGACGCGAGCCGCACAGCAGGTTGCCGTGGGCGTCACCGCGGACCTCGACAAGTTGTGGGGAATCCACAATACGTCGTTTCACTTCGTGATGACGGATCGTTTCGGCCGCAGCGTCGACGCCGATGCGCATCTGGGCACCAGCCAGCAAACGCAGGAAATCTACGGTCGCAATCAGACCGTCTGGCTTACCAAGCTCACACTCGACCGCACGTTCTTCGACAACCGGCTGTTGCTTTCAGTGGGTCGCGACAGCGAAGGTGCCGCATTCGATTACACCGATTGCAACTTCATGACGCTGGCATTGTGCGGCCCACAGGTTCCGAACCTCTATGGCAACTACTTCATGAGTTGGCCCGGCAGTGTGTGGATGGGGCGCGCAAAGCTGCAAACGAGCGGGCAGACCTATTTACAGACGGGCGTGTACCAGCAGAGTCCGAGGTATTACGACAGCGGCTGGGAGCGCAGCAATGCGTGGGCGCCGACGAGTCCCGGCGGTACCAATGGGGTCGTCGTCCCGCTTGAATTCGGCTGGACCCCAAAGATCGGCGGACAACCGGGCGCGTATCGACTGGGCTTCGTGTATAACACCGGCGGTCAGCCTGACATCCTGACGGACATCAACGGAAACCGGCGTGCGGTAACCGGCCTCGCGGGCATGGAGTCGACGAAGAGCTACTCCGGATACTTTTCGGTGACGCAGAAGCTGACGGGCGAGGGCGATGCGGGTTGGACCGTCAATCTGCGCCTGCTGGCAGGCGACAAGCAGACTTCGGTTCTCGACCGCCAGATGACGCTCGGCTTCGAGTATGCCGAGCCGTTCAAGCGGGTAGGTGACCGGTTCGGAGTCGGCGTAGCCATGACCCACACCAGCAGCCGGGAGGCAATGTATCAGGCTGAATACAACACGCTCCACCCAGGCGACGTGACGTACGTCGGGAATGGATACGAGACGGCGTATGAGGTTTTCTATAGCTGGAACGTGATTCCATCCATCAGTCTGCAACCGGATCTGCAATACATCTCGCATCCGGGTGGCACGACGAAGAACAGCAATGTCTTTATTGTTGGGCTGAAGACGACCGTTCAGTTCTAATCAGGTTGTCCGATTCAGGACTTCGATGTGGCCTCCTGAAGCGGCGGGTCGAAGTCCCGCCGCGCCTTTTCTACCGCATCGAGATTGTTGGCGGCCCACACCCATACTCCGCAAAACGCGGCGCCCAATGTAATGCCCAAGTCGGTGAGCCGGTATTCGACCTTAGGTGGGACCACGGGATAGACCGTGCGGATGATCAGACCGTCACGCTCCATCGCGCGAAGCGTCTGGGTGAGCATCTTCTGGCTGATCCCTTCAACCCGCTCGGCCAGCCGGCTGAAACGGAGCGGCGACGTTTCCGCGAGTACGTCGAGAATCAGCATCGTCCATTTATCCGCAATGCGGCCGATCAGGTCCCGCACTAACGACGCGATTCGTGGATCGAGATCGACGGGCGGCGTGAGGCTCGCGTAGTACTGCGCGGCGGCAATCTGTTCCTTGGTGAATTCGGGGATTCGCTCCATGTTCACACTCTCCTTTTGGTGCGTATCAAACTTTCCGGTGCCTTCTTCCCTTCAGGAAGTATGCCGGTCAAACTGCGCGCACGCTCAAAAAATTTGGAGTTGATCATGAAGATGACTGGCAGAACCGTATTGATTACAGGCGGCACTAGCGGGATTGGCCTTGAGTTGGCGCGGCAACTTATTGCCCGGAGCAACACGGTGATCGTGACGGGTCGCAATCCTGAAAGACTGAAAGCGGCACAGCAGATCGTGCCGGGACTTCACGCATTTCAGAGCGATGTCACTAATCCGGACGATATCGAGTCCTTGTACAACACCCTGTCGGAGCAGTTTCCTGCGTTAGATACGTTGGTGAATAACGCGGGAGCGATGCGCAATATAAAACTGGACCGGCGCTACCAATTGAGTGATCTGACCGCGGAAGTCGATGGAAATCTGAAGGGGCCCATGTGGATGGTCCAGACCTTTCTGCCCTTGCTTCTGAAGCAGAAAGACAGCCTCATTGTGAACGTCTCGTCTGGCCTCGCGTTCATTCCTTTTCCAGCGGCTCCTGTCTATAGTGCGTCGAAGGCCGCGCTTCACGCCTATACGCAGTGCCTGCGCGCGCAACTTGAGGGCAGCTGTGTGTCGGTCGTCGAACTGGCACCTCCGGGCACCGAGACGCCGCTCTTTCGCGGCGAATTCGCCGAAGAGATGAAAGGCGAGAAGGGCATGAGTGTCGGCGTGCTCGCGAAGCGCGCTATCGCGAGTATCGAAGCCGGGAAATCCGAAATCCGGCCTGGCGTGAGCAATGTGCTAAAAATAGCTAGCCGCGTTGCTCCGCACTTCATGCTGCGGCAAATGGTCAAACTCGGACGGCCAAAACCCTCTGGTGTTTGAAAAGGATTGCAGTCGCGAGTTGGCCGACGTGCAGTCAATCGAAAAAAGAAGGGAACGTGATGCAGAGATTCGCGCTGCTGGTTGTGATGCTGCTCGGCAGTCAGTCAATTTCGTTTGCGGCTGCACCGGTCGCACCACCCGTGTGCCGCGCGTCCCAACTGCGCCTGTCGCTGGACGGACGTGACGGAGAGTTCAACGGCATGTCGCATTCGGGGGTGGAGCTTTCGATCCGGAACGTGGGACCGGACTGCAGGTTGTCCGCGCTGCCGACCATCCAGTTCCGGGATGCGAAAGGTCGGGTACTTGCGGCCGCGCGACGTCCTCCCGCAGGTATGCATCCCGGGCCGGTCATGGTGCCGGTACGCCTGGGTGGCGGGCATCGTGGGGTGATCGATTTGCGCTGGGTCTCGGGTCCGGTTTTTCCTGGAAGCCGCAGCGTGCGTGCTGCAACCGTCGTGATACGGATCGGGACTGGAACCCTACGTGCACCTTTGGCTGCGGAGCTTTACGGCGCAACGGGTCAGCCGGTCGCGTTCGAGCAACAACCGTTGCATGCGGTAGAGGGAATGGCGGCTGACTGAACGTGTTGGGGTGTTCGAAGTTCCAGCCGCTATCTTGATCGTCCTATTTCGCGGCACCCACGAGCTGGAAGGCATCGTATTTCGGATCGATAGGGGTGTGGGGCATATGCGTCAACGCTTCTTCGACGAGTGGCTCACATGCACCGTAGTCCGAGCCTACGCTGTCGCTATGTGCCTGCGGAAAGTTAATCGATTCGACCTTGCCGCCCCAACGGTCGATGGTCGCGGTCATGCTGCACTTGCCGGCACCGCCCACCTTCAGATCGAGTACGAGCACATTCAGATCCAGTGCGGCATCGGAGTTCGAGAAATTCCACTGCGCCGTCATGCGGTCGGCCGGACCACCCGCGCTGACCAGCTTCATCGTCTTATCCGGTACGCCGACAGCCTGCACGAGATCGAGAACGTTCGAGCCGACCAGCGCGCCGGAATCCCTGCGGGCTTCGTGTGTGCGATAGGCGGCGCAGCCGGTGAGCGACACGATCGATACGAGACAAACAAGGGATGTCATACGCATGTAAGGGTTCCTTTGAAGATTGGGACACGCGGGGTGCGGTTGACGGGACAAACGCAAGCCGGGGTCGCAAATGCCGTGCCGCACCAAAACGAGGAAGTAGGTATTGCGCGTAGGCAGTGAATAGGGCCGGGTACGTCGGTGGGAATCAGCGGAGTATGAGCGGCTGCATGACGCCATCAGTAAGCGCATAGGGCGGTTTGGGCAAGCACGCGTGAGGTGACTGGCTCATTTATCAGGCGGTCGAACTCGGCGCCATTTTCGTCGACTGCATGCCAGAGCAGACACGGTACGTTGCGCGATGTGAGGAACATCTTTTCAAAATGCACCAATGCGTTACGGCTTTCATCGAGTAAGCGAACTCCTTACTGGATGTTTCGCTGAGCATTCGATTTGTTTGAAGACGCGTGATAGATTTTATCTGCCTGACTACGCGATCGGAGCCGGAAAGCAGGCGTTGAAAACTGCGTCGGAAAGTCTTTCGAATTTATCAAAGTCGATTGTCGGAGTTCTTTCAAAAG
The DNA here is from genome assembly GCF_900996245.1 of Paraburkholderia sp. BCC1886. Lineage (GTDB taxonomy): Bacteria > Pseudomonadota > Gammaproteobacteria > Burkholderiales > Burkholderiaceae > Paraburkholderia. The sequence continues at coordinate 78,316 of NZ_CAAJGK010000033.1, forward strand.
ACGCCGACTCGAACGGCCCGCCAGATGAATAATGAAAGGTGACCGTCGAGATAAGTTGCAAGTACAGCGACAATGATGAACTCGAACCCGCCGCCAGACCGTCAGTCGGCAATCGAGATGAAGATTACTGCGGTCCGTCCCCCTGTTTCGCCGAAAGCGGAATCAATATGGGATTCAACTTATCTGTATCACCATATATTTCTTGATGAATATTTACCGGGGGATTACGCAGAGAAAAAGTTTGTGGTCCATCGGCAACAGCCCACCGGCGATAGCAGCGGGAATGAGTGGCGTGCTCATTAGATTTTGATATTGTCTCGACACTCCTGGCTGTCTGAAAAGGCCCGCGCTGAACCAGGAAGTCAGGACGTCAACTAATAATCGGAGATCAATTCATGAAAAAGTCGCTCCTCGCTTTCGCGGCGCTGAGTACTTTCGCCGGTATCGCCCATGCTCAGAGCAACGTGACTCTTTACGGGATCATTGACGAGGGTGTCAACGTCATTACAAATTCAGGTGGGAAGCATCTCTACAATCTTTCGAGCGGAGAACTTCAGGGTTCACGCTGGGGCGTGCGCGGTACCGAAGATCTCGGCGGCGGTCTGAAGGCAATCTTCGATCTGGAAAACGGCTTCGACGTGAATAGCGGCAAGCTCGGTCAAGGCGGCCTGATGTTCGGCCGGCAGGCTTTCGTTGGTCTGTCGAGTCAGTTCGGGGCGGTCACTCTTGGTCGGCAATACGACTCGGTGGTCGACTACCTGGGTCCGCTGGAAGTCGGCGATCAGTGGGGTGGTTATATCGCCGCTCACCCGGGAGACCTGGACAACTTCAACAACGCGTACCGCACCAACAACACGGTCAAGTACACCAGCGCGAACTATAACGGCCTGACTTTTGGCGGCACCTACAGCTTCGGCGGAATCGCGGGCAATCTCACATCCAACCAGATCTGGTCGTTGGGTGCGAGCTATAACAACGGTCCTCTTATTCTCGGCGCAGCGTATTTGAATGCACGCACTCCTTCTGCTTCGGGTGGGCTGTTCAATAACGGCGGTACGGTCGCAACGGCTTCGACGGCAGTCACGACATCGATCTACAGCGGCTTCGCTTCGGCGAATACTTATCAGGTGATCGGCGGCGGCGGCGCGTACACCTTCGGTGCGGCAACGATCGGTGCGACGTACTCGAATATCCGCTTCGACGATCTCGGCGCAACTTCCGCCTCGCCGTTCAAGGGGCAATCGGTATCGTTCAACAACGCGGAAGTCAACTTCAAGTATCAGTTGACCCCGGCCTTCCTGGTTGGCGTCGCGTACGATTACACGCGCGGTGCGCAGATCAACGGTGCTTCGCGCGCCCAGTATCACCAGGGTGCGGTGGGCGTCGATTACTTCCTGTCCAAGCGTACCGATGTCTATGTGACGGGGGTGTACCAGCATGCACTCGGCGATACGTTGAATGCAGCGGGTCAGACTGTCGATGCAACGGCTAACATCAATCAGCTGAGCCCGTCGTCGAATCAGAACCAGTTCACCGCTCGTATTGGGATTCGCACGAAGTTCTGACTTTTGGGTTAGTCAAGGCAGGTCAGGGGCGCCGTTATCGTTTGTCGAACGGCGCCTTTTCTTTTGATAGCGGACCTCTAGCCGGGCTCACGCAATACTGTCGGATCAAACGGCGCCATCCGGCGCAGCGCGAGGCGGAAGTCTCGCGCAATCGGCGAAAGCGCCACATCTCGCCGGCGAATCAGACCGATAGTTCGCGCCACCGTCGGCCCGACCAGCGGCCGGATCGCAATACGGCTATTCGCATCGCGCGGCACCGCGCAGCGCGGAATGATGGAAATGCCCAGACCGGCTTCCACCAGTCCGAGCGAGGTGGTCAGATGCTCGATCTCGATCAGCCGGTCGGGACGCCAGTCGATATCTCTGAGCGCGGCGTCGAGCATGCGACGATTACCGCTCGACGTCCCCGAGACGATTAGCGGCCACGGACGCAATTCCGGCCAGCTCACATGCGCGTTTGCGGCGAGCGGGTGATCGGCGGGACACGCGAGGACGTAAGGATCGACAAGCAATTCGTCGAGGGCGAGTTCCGGTGAGTCGTTCACGAGGAACGCGATACCGAACTCGGCATCGCCATTCGTGACACGTTGCACGACCGTCGCGAGGTCTGCTTCGATGAGCCTGAGCCGGACCTCGGGCCGCCGCCTGTGATAACTGCCGACGATTTTCGGCAACATGAACTTGGCTACCGTCGGAATGCACGCGATGGTCAGTTGCCCCGTCCGGATTCGCGTCGCCGCGCTAACGACCTCGAGTGCCGCCTCGAGATCGCGCAGCACAGCTTGCGCGCGCGGCAATAACAGGTCTCCGGAAGCGGTGAGCGCGACACTGCGCGTGGTGCGCTCGAACAGCATCACATCGAGCGAGTCTTCGAGCCGCTTGATGCGTCGCGTCAATGCCGACGCAGACACGCTCAGTTCAATCGCGGCGTCGTTGAACGACACATGTGATGCGACGGCCACGAATGCCCGCAACAGGTCGAGATCGACACTGGCAAAACGGCTCATCGGCGCTCCTCCCACTCTTGCACATGCCGCAATAATAATGACCCGGCGTGCAATTCACAAACGCACCGCAACTGGGGATACTGGGCGCACAGCGAAGTCATCAAAAATCAGTCATAGAACGTGGGGAGACCGATGAACCAGCACAAAGACGTAGGCGCTAACCCTTATACGGGCGCCATGGCCGCATTCGTCGCGGACTTGCAGTACGAAGCGATTCCGGCCGAAGTGCTGGCGCGTATCAAGCTGTTGATTCTCGACTCACTCGGCTGCGCGCTGTTCGGCGCAGGCTTGCCATGGAGTCGCATTCTTGCGGACACGCTGCAGCAGGTCGATTCGACACCGGGCTCGCAGGCGTGGGGCATGCCGCTGCGTTTGTCGGCGCCGCATGCCGCGCTGTTGAATGGCACGCTAATCCAGAGTTTCGAACTCGACGACGTGCATCGCGTCGGCGTCCTGCACGTGGGGGCGGTGACGTTGCCGGCCGTGCTCGCGGTTGCCGAACTGCTCTCCCCGGGTTCGCCGATGACGGGTCGCGAATTCCTGCGCGCCTGCGTGGCCGGTTATGAAGTAGGTCCGCGCGTCGGCATGTGCATGGGACCAGAGCATATCGCTCAAGGCTGGCATTCGGGTGCAACGGTCGGCGTGTTTTCGGCGGCAGCGGGCGCAGCCGCCGCGTTGCGTCTCGACACCCAGCAGACGGTGCACGCGCTGGGCATCGGCGGCACGCAGGCGTCGGGGCTGATGGCCGCGCAGTTCGGCGCAATGGTCAAACGCATGCACGCGGGCCGCGCCGCGCAAAGCGGCTTATACGGCGCGCTGCTGGCCAGAAACGGCTTCACCGGTATCGTCGACGTATTCGAAAACCCGTACGGCGGTTTTTGCAGCACGTTCTCGCGCTCGACAGACCGCTTCGATCTGGGCCAACTCGTCGACGGACTCGGCGAGCGCTTCGAGACGATGCGAATTGCGCTCAAATTCTATTCGTGCGTGGGCAGCAACCACACCACACTCGACGCGATTCGCGCCATGCAGGCAAGACATCCTTTCGGCGCGGACGATATCGAACGCATCGTCGTGCATGGCTCGCGCGTGACAGTCGATCACGTGGGCTGGAAATACGTGCCGCAAGGTTTGACGTCGGCGCAGCTGAATCTGCCCTATTGTGTGGCCACGTTGCTGCTGGAAGGCGATGTATTCGTCGACCAGTTCAGCGAAGAGAAGGTGGCGGACCCGCAACGTATGGCGTTGGCCGATCGCGTACAGGTGGTGGAAGATCCGGCGATCACGGCACGCGGCTCGCTGTTGCGCCACATGGTGCGCGTCGAGGTCATGCTACGCGACGGCACGCGGCTCGAAGAGACCGTGGAGTCGCAGCGCGGCAGCGAGCATGCCTTTGCAAGCGAAGCGGATATCGTCGGAAAGATGCGCAAGCTGGCCGGGCATCGCATCGACGCAACGCAGATTGCGCGCATCGTGGACTGGGTCATGCACGCCGAAGACCAGACCGACGCCAGCGAACTCGCGCGACTTCTTGCGCTCGCCGCCTGAGGAGGTCACGTGGCCGCTACCGCGCACACCGTCAGCCCCTCCATTACGTCCGCCGCACGGCGCGAGCGGTTACGTTCGATTATCGGCGGCAGCGCCGGCAACGTCATCGAGTGGTACGACTTTCTCGCGTATTCGATCTTTTCCATTTACTTCAGCAAGGCGTTCTTCCCCGGCGGCAATCAGACTGCGCAATTGCTGAACGCGGCAGCGGTGGCGGCTATCGGCTACGTGGTGCGGCCGCTTGGAAGCTGGGCTATCGGCGCGCTCGCGGACCGGCGCGGACGGCGCGTCGCGTTGAGCGTCTCGGTTGCGATGATGAGCGTCGGCTCGCTGATCATCGCGCTGACGCCGACCTACGCGACGATCGGCGTGGCAGCACCCGCGGTGCTGATATGCGCGCGTCTGCTGCAAGGCTTCAGCATGGGCGGGGAAGCCGGCACGAGCGCGACCTATCTGAGCGAAATGGCGCCGACCGGGCGACGCGGATTCTTCGTCGGCTTCGTTCAGGTGACGGTGGTAATGGGCCAGCTTCTGGCGCTCGCGCTGATGCTCGTCCTGCAACGGTTCGTGCTGACTTCCACCCAGCTGGAACAGTGGGGATGGCGGATTCCGTTTGCGATCGGCGGTGCACTGGCCGTGTTCGCGCTCTATCTGCGACGTGGCATTGCGGAGACCGATGCGTTCGAACGCGAAGGCGTGATTGGATCGGGCCTCGAGCCGGATGGTGCTTCTCCGGCGGCGACGCAGCGCGGCAGTCTGCTGGAGCTATTGATCCAGCACCGGCGCCAGACGCTCTGGACGATCGGCATCAGCATCGGCGGAACCGTTGCGTTCTACACGTTCACGATCTATCTGCAGAAGTTCATGGTCAACAGCACGGGCTTCAGCCGCGATACCGCAACGCTGATCGCTACGTCAGCGCTCGTCATTTACATGGGTTTCCAGCCGCTCTTCGGCCTGCTGTCCGACCTGATCGGAAGACGGCCGGTCATGATGATCTTCGGCGTAGGCGGCACGTTCCTCACCGTGCCGCTCATGCACGCGCTTGGCACGACCCATAGCGCGTTCACCGCGTTCGCACTGAACCTGGCGGCACTGGCTATCCTGAGCGGCTTTTCTTCGATCCACTGGCTCGTGAAGTCGGAGCTTTTTCCTGCCAGGGTTCGTGCCCTCGGGGTCGGCTTGCCGTTTGCAATCGTGTCGTCGGTGATGGGTGGCACGACCGAGTACCTCGCTTTGCGCTTCAAGCATGAAGGTCACGAATCGTGGTTCTTCTATTACGTCAGCGTCTGCGCCGCGATATCGCTCATCACGTATGTACTCATGCCGGAGACGCGGCACCGCTCGGTGATCGACGAGGAAGCGCGTCGTTGAAAACCGGCGCAGGCACCGCCGCGGAAGAACTAACATCCCGGTATCTATGACCCAGAGTCATAGGATCGCAACACACCTTATCCGGCGGATCCGAGCTGCGTACACTCCTTGTCAAAGCACTGCGCCACGGGCTGTTCCCAGCAGCGGCAACACACCGTGAGTGGCCTCTGTTCGACAAGGAGTGATCTGGATGAAGCCCGCGGCACATTCAACGGTAATGCCGACGGCAACGTCGCGTGAGGGCCCATACGGGGTGGCTGGCCGCGAGTCTGAACGCCTGACCGCGGTTGTCTTCGCAATACGCTGCGCGGCGGCCGCGGCGCTCAGCTATCAGCTATCCCGTTTCTTCCAGCTGGATGAGCCGGTCTGGGCAGCGATGTCGGCTTTGATCGTCTCGCAGGCACGGTTCGGTGAAACGCAGTTGCTGTCGAAAGGTCGCATTCTCGGCTCCCTGTTCGGCATTGCCGTCAGCGTTGCAGTGCATGCGAGCGCTCTGGTCGTTCACGTTCCTGTCGTTATCCAGATGGCTATCGCGGTCGGCATATGCGCTGTTCTTACCCAGAAGCTGGCGACGTTGCGGGTCGCCGTCTGGACCTGTCCGGTGGTACTGCTTGCGTCCACCTCCTCGTCTGCGGTGATGGCGATCGCGTTGAACCGTGGCGCGGAAATCATCTCGGGCGTTCTGGTAGGTCTCGCCATGCATTGGCTGTCCGACCGGATACCGTATCGACGAGGCAGTCAGGTTCCGCGCCGATAGCCCGTGGTCGCTAGTAACAGGCTGCGGGTGTACTCATGCTCGACCTGTTGCGCGCGAATGGATGCGATATCGCACTGCTCGAGAATCTCGCCATTGCGCATGACCGCGACGCGCGAACAGAGAAACCCGACCACGGCGAAGTTATGGCTGACGAGCATCATCGTCAGATTGCGTTCCCGATGAAGCCGTCGCAGAAGGTTCAGAATCTCGGCCTGCACGGACACATCGAGCGCCGAGGTCGGCTCATCGAGCAGCAGCACGCGCGGCTCGAGAATCAGTGCCCGTGCGATCGAAACCCGCTGTCGCTGCCCCCCGGACAACTGATGCGGATAGCGGAAGCGATAGGCCGGACCCAGTCCGACTTCGTGCAACGCATCGACGATGCGGCCGTCCTGCCGGTCGATACCGTTGATCGTCAACGGCTCGCGCAAGGTCTGATCGACGGTGAAGCGCGGGTGCAGCGAGCCGTACGGATCCTGAAACACCATCTGCACCTCGCGTCGAAACGAGCGGACGATCTTCTCTCCAGGAACATGCGAGCCGATTCTCATCCGACCGCCGGCAACCGGTGCGAGTCCCGCCAACGCACGCAAAATGGTCGACTTGCCTGAACCCGATTCGCCCACCAACCCGAAAACTTCTCCTTCGCCGACCTGAAAGCTCGCGTCGCGCACGGCGTCGACGTAGCCGGTCTTTGTTTTGAAGCGGACTGTGAGGGCATCGACATCGATCATGTCGCGGTCCCTGTTGGTTGAACGAGCCAGGCCGCGTCGCGCTCGAGCACGGGCAGCTCATCGGGTGGGTCGACAAGGGGCGGATTCGCCGCGAGCAGGCCGCGCGTATAAGGATGCTGCGCGTGAATGAGATCGCGTGCCGCACAGGTTTCCACCACGCGCCCGGCGTACATGACGACGACGCGATCGCAGAACGACATCACGAGCGGCAGGTCATGGCTGATAAAAATAAGTCCTGTGTCGTGCTTTTCGATCATCTCGTCGAGCGTGCCGAGCACCTGCATCGAGACCAGTACGTCGAGCGCGCTGGTCGGCTCGTCGGCGACGAGAAGTCGTGGTCCCGAAGACACCATCATCGCGATCATCACGCGCTGTCCCATGCCGCCCGACAACTCGTGCGGATAGGTGTCGGCCACCCGCTCGGGATCGCGGATATGTACGGCCGCCAGCGCCGCGACGATTTTCTCGCGCATCTCGCGCCGGCCCAGCTTCGGGCCATGCAGCCCGAACGCTTCGCGCATCTGCTGCGCGACGGTCATGACTGGGTTCAGCGAGTATTTGGGGTCCTGCAGGATCATGCCCATCTGCCGTCCGCACAGTTGCCGGCGCTTGCGTGCCGACATAGCCAGCAGATCCTGGCCGTCGAACTTCATCGTCTTCGCCTGGTATTGCGCGGCAGGCGGCAGCAGGCCGAGCAGCGCGCGCCCGGTCAGCGATTTCCCCGAGCCGGATTCGCCGACGATGCCAAGCCGCTCGCCGCGATGAAGCACCAGCGAGAGGCCGCGTACGGCTGCGATCAGTTCGCCGTCGTGACCGCGAAAGCCGATCCGCAGGTCGTCGATCTCACACAGGGGTTGGCTCGTATCGGCTTGCATGTCAGTTTCCATGGCGCGGATCGAAGACGTCGCGCAGACCGTCGCCCAGCAGATTGAAGGCGAGACTCACCAGCAGAATGGCAATGCCCGGGATGGTCGCCACCCACCACGAATCGAGCAGCACGTTGCGGCCCGACGCGACCATGTACCCCCACTCGGGGCTTGGCGGTTGCGCGCCGAGACCGAGAAACCCGAGACCCGCAACGGTGAGAATGATGCCCGCCATATCGAGCGTCGCACGCACGATCACCGACGACGAACACAGCGGCACGATATAGCGCAGCAGGATCCGCCTCTGCGAGGCACCCTGCAGCCGCGCGACGTGAATGAAATCGGCCTGCACGAGCCGCAAGGTCTCTGCCCGCGCAAGACGCGCGTAGGGCGGCCACGCCGTAATCGAAATCGCGATCACCGCATTGATCACGCCCGGTCCCAGTGCTGCCGCAAACGCGAGCGCCAACACGATTTTCGGAAACGCGAGCGCCACGTCGGTGATGCGCATCAGCGCGTTATCGATCCAGCCACCAGAAAAACCGGCAGCGGTACCGATGAGAAGACCCACTGGGACCACGATCACGACGACCAGAATCGCAATCGACAGCGTGAGCCGCGAGCCGTCGATCAGCCGGGAGAGGATGTCGCGGCCGAGCTGGTCGGTGCCGAACCAGTGCGATGGCGAACCGGGGGGCAGAAGGCGGTCGGAGAGAACCTGTTGCAGAGGATCGTGTGGCGCGATCAGCGGGCCGATTGCCGCGACGACGATCAGCACGACGAGAATCGCCAGGCCGAACACGGAGAGCGGATTGCCCGCGAAGCGTCGCCAGCGCCGGTAGGCGAGCCCGAACGCGGCCTGTTTGCGCGACGCCGGTGTGTCGGTGAGCAGCCAGTCTTTCCATCGTCGGGGCGGGGCATTCATCGGCCGGTCCTGCGTTTGCTTTTGATGGATGGAAGGGCGGCGCACGGAATAGACAGGCTGAAATTCATCGCGCGCGCGGATCGAAGACACGATAGAGCGCGTCCGTCAGCAGATTGAGCGCGATGAACGTGACGCCGATGACGAGTGTGCTGCCGAGCACCGCGTTCATATCGGCATTGAGCAGCGCGCCAGTCAGATACGAGCCGATGCCGGGCCACGCGAAGACGATTTCGGTCAGTACCGAACCTTCGAGCAGGTAGCTGTACGTGAGCGCGATGATGGTCAACAGCGGGACGGCGATATTGCCGAACGCGTGACGCCAGATCACACGTCGCTCGGAGAGGCCTTTTGCGCGTGCCGTCGTGATGTACTCCTGGTTCAGCTGTTCGAGCATGAACGACCGCGTCATCCGGCTGAGATAGGCGACCGAGTAGTAGCCGAGAATCGCCGCCGGCAGGGCGATATGGGAGAACGCATTGAAAAACACGTCCCATTCGCCCGCGATGAGCGAGTCGACCAGCAGGCTCCCCGTATGCGTGTCGACCATACCGTCGAACATGGGATCGACGCGGCCTGGGCCTGCGACCCAGTGCAGCTTCGCGTAGAACAGCAGCAGTCCCATCAGTCCGAGCCAGAACACCGGCACCGAACTGCCGACGAGCCCGATAAAGCGGGCGACGTGATCGACCCAGCGGTTGTGGCGCACGGCGGCCACGACGCCCAGCGGCACGCCGATCAGCACGCCGATGACGGTCGCCAGCGTCGCGAGTTCGAGCGTCGCCGGGAACACGCGCTGAATGTCTTCGATGACCGGGTGCGCCGTGAGCAGCGACATGCCGAAGTTGCCATGCAATACATCGCGCACGTAGATCAGGAACTGCGCGGAGAGCGGCCTGTCGAGCCCGAGTTGCACGCGTGCTGCCGCGTAGGCCGTCGCCGAAGCCCGATCGCCGAGAATCGCCAGTACCGGGTCGATCGGGATCTTGCGTCCGATCACGAACGTCACCGCGAGCAAGCCGGTGAAGGTGATCACGAGCGTGAAGATCCAGCGCACGAGACGCAGGAGCCAGCGGGCACTGGCACTGTCAGCCGACAGCGCGCGCATGCGCCCGAGAGTCGTGAGAGGAGTCGACATGATGAATTTCCCGCCGAAGGCAGAACCGCAACGGTTTCGCCTTCGCCTGCGTTACTGCTTCTTAAGGTCGCGATACGACACGAGGTCGTTGATCGGACCCACTTCGAGTCCCGTCACGCCCGGCCGCGCGGCGACTTGCGAAACCTGCTGGAACATGATCACGAAGGGGGAGTTAGCCAGCACCTGCTTCTGCATCGTCTGATACAGTTCGGCGCGCTTCGCGGTCGACGATTCGGCAAGCGCCGTGTTGGTCTCCTTCGTCAGATCGGGGATGTCCCACGAGTTGCGCCAGGCGAGCATCTTGTAGGCGGATTTATCGGAGTTGTCCGGATTCCACGTGAAGCCCTGCGCATTGCTGTGCGGGTCGATGTAGTCGGCCGACCATTCGCCGATATAGATGTCGTGCGAGCGCGAACGATACTTGGCGAGTGTCTGCTTGTTGTCGCCCGGGATCATCTGAACCTTGATACCGGCCTGGGCGAGATTGGCCTGCACGGCCTCGGCAATTTCGCCGTACGGGTAGCCGTTGCGCACATCCATCGTCACGGAGAAGCCATTTGGAAGCCCGGCTTTTGCCAGCAATGCTTTGGCTTTGGCGACGTTCTGCTGGTAGGGGTTCGTGTTCAGTGCGCCGAGAAAGCCTTCGGGAAGGAAGGTTTCGTGCACCTTGTAGGTGGTCTTCGCGACATTGCTCTGAATGCCGTTGTAGTCGATCAGCCACTTCATGGCCTGCTGGACGTCCGGTTTGGCCAGATTCGGATTCTTGACGTTCAGGCCGAGGTAGAGCAGCGTCGCCTGCGGCACGGCGCTCACGCGCGCCTTGCCGGACTTCGTCAATGCGACAAGATCGTCCGGGCTCAGGTTGCGCGCCACGTCGACATCGCCGTTCTCGAGCAGCAGGCGCTGGCTCGATGCTTCCGGCACGTGACGCAACACGATGCGCTTCATGGCAAGCGGTACGCGATAGCCGTCGAAACGCTGCAGCACGATGCTGTCGTTGGCCGTCCACTTCACCAGCTTGTAGGCGCCGGAACCCGCCTCGTTGGTGCGCAGCCAGTCGTTGCCGAAGTCATTGCCTTTCTGGTGAGAAAGCAGCAACTGCCTGTCTACTACCGATGCAGGCCACGCGCCGAGCACGTTCAGCACGAACGTCGGCGCGTATTTCTGGTCCGTCGTCACACTGACCGTCGTGTCGTCGATCTTCTTCACGTTATTGAGCACGTTCTCTCTGGTAAGGCCGATACCCTGCAGCACCGCAGCCGCCCCTTTGTCGAGCAGGACCGTGCGCTGGATCGACCAGGCGACGTCGTCGGCGCTCAACGGGTTGCCCGAGTGGAACTTGAGGCCGGAGTGAATCTTGAACGTGAAAGTGAGTCCGTCGGGACTGACGCTCCAGGATTGCGCGACATCGCCGTTGAACTTCGAGGGGTCTTTCAGATCGACGCGCACCAGCCGGTCGTAGGTATTCGCCACGTATTCTTCGGGCACCAGCTCGTAGACTTCGCCGGGATCGAGCGTCGTGAATTCGTCGAGGAAGGTCGCCATGACGAACATGTCTTTGGGCGTCGCCGCGGCGGCAGGACCGGCCATCGTGAACGTCAGGGTCGAGGCGGCGACGATCGCTGCTGCCGCCAGCGCATTGCGCAGTACCAGTTTCATACTCGCTCCATAAGGAATGGGGAGAGACTGCCGGGGAACAAGGAATGAGAATATCGGAAGCTGCTACATGAGGCGTAACGGGCCGCTGTCGGCGTTGTCGATCAGAGGCAGCGCCTGCGAGCCTGGCAACTCGTAATGCCACCATTCGCTCGCAATGTGCGTGAAACCGGCGGCGTACATGATGCCGAGCAGTAATAGACGGTTGCGCTGCACGTGCCCGGGCAGGCCGGGATGGAAGTGCTCGGAGTCGATCGTCATGGCGTCGAAGCCGGTGCCCATGTCGAGTTCGTTGCCATCGGCATCGAGCAGCGTCAGGTCGATTGCGGTGCCGCGGCTATGGTTGGAACCGCGACCAGGCTCGGCAACGTAGGTGGAATCCGGCAGGAAGTCCCACAACGCCTGCTGTGCCTGCGGTGGACGGTAGGCGTCGAAGATGCGCAGCGTCAGACCGGCGTTGCGGGCAATCGTGACCGCCTTGCGTAAAGCGGATTCGGCGGGTTCGAGCAACAGGCAGTGCGCCGTTCTGTAGATAGGCTTGCCGGTCAGGTTGCGATCGGTGGCGTAGACAAGGTCGATGTCGACGCCGTGCGTGGCGGGCGTGATTTCAATCAGTCGCGGTTCTGTCATGGAGGGCGCGGGGGATATCCATTCAATGAAAGACGGTGGCGCGCGAAGCGGTTCGATTCGGCCGGGCCTTTCGACCTGTCCGATTCTCGTCAACCAAAAAAAGACATGCCAGCCCCGTCACGCTGACTCGCAGTCGGGCACTGCAGCGCAGCGTCACTGAAGCGTATCGAAGTATAAACAGGAACGCGAGGACCGCGTCGTGGCGATGCCTCGCGTTCTTTTGCTGTCAGCACCCCGTACCTCACCGATTTTGCTTGTCGAGTGGGCGGGAACGGGGTCGGCAGCGGCTAGCTGCAATCAGAAATCGACCTGCGCCGAAACCAGCACCGTGCGCGGCGACGCATTCGTGACGTAGGTGCCTTGCTGGATCCAGTAGCGGCTGCCGAACAGATTCTCGATGTTCGCGCGCAACACGACGTCCTTGCTGGCGACCCGCGTGGTGTAGCGCAGACCGACGTCGTAACGCGTCCATGCCGGCAGACGCAGGGCGTCGCTCGAATCGTAGTATTGCGCGCCCGTGTGGATCATCCGGCCGTTGACGCTCAGGCCCGGTACCCATGGCAGGTCGTAATCCGCGCCGAGGTTGAAGGCGAATTTCGGCACGCCGCCCGGGTCGTTGCCGTCCTGCGTGCCGCCCGCGGTGCCCGACACCTTCGGATCGTAGAACGTCGCGCTCGCCATCAGACGCAGGCCACGATAGACCTCGCCGTAACCGGAAAGCTCGAGGCCGCGCACGCGGGTGCGGCCGTTATAGCCATACACGTTGGTCGTCGGATCGGTGACGGCGTTCGGTTGCGCGATCTGGAAGACCGACACCGAGGTCAGCACGCGGCCCCAGTCCGCCTTGACGCCTGCTTCGTACTGGTTCGACTTGTACGGTGCGAAGGCCTGTCCGGCGTTCGCGGTGCCGAAGGGCGCCGTGCTGCCGTTCGTGAGACCCGAGGTGAAGTTGCCGTACACGGAAATGTTCGACCAGGGCTTCACGACGATGCCGGCCAGCGGCGTGATCGCCTGCTGGTCGATGGTGCTCGACTGGGCGCCGGTGATCGGATCGTAATTGTCCTGCCCGATCGTCTGACGACGGAAGCCGCCCGTGATCAGCAGCCGGTCGTTGAAGAACGACATTGTGTCGATGACCTGCTGGCTGTTCAGCCGCGTCTGGCTGCTGCGGCCCATGTCCCCACGCGAGACGTCGACCGGCGCGAGCGGAGTCGGTGTGTACAGATTCGACGGCACCGTATCCGTATTCAGCGCGTAGAAGTAGCCGATTTCCTGGTTCAGGCTCGTCACGCCGGTGACCAGCGTGTGCTTGACACCGAAGGTATCGAAGTGGAAACGCAAGCCCGCGTCTACGGTCTTCGTACGCGTGTACTGGTCATAGTAGCCGTTGGCCACGTCGAACGCGCCTGCGTTGTTCATGTCTCCCGCGTACGGGAAGTTCTGTGCCGAGGTGCCGTAGTGTTCGCCCGCGGCGCCATAGACGGTCACGTACTGGTTGATGTCGTACTCGGCGCGCGTCATCACGGCCGTGTCGCGCAGCTTCAGCTTCGTGCCGGGGTACAGATTGTTGTAGGCGGACGGCACGGCAGGCACCGAGGTCGCCGTACCGAAGCCGATCTGCGAGCGGATCTCGTCGCTATTCTCCGAGACGTTGTACGCATCGAACGACCAGCGCAACTGCTTGCCGCGGTAGTCGAGCCCGATGGAGCTGTCGCCCTGCAACTGGTTGCCGTGCGCGATACCGGTCTGGCCGTCCTTGATTTCGCCGTTGAAGCGGATGCCCCACTGGCCTTCGTCGCCGAAGCGCCGGCCGATGTCCGCGTCCATGCCGAATTGTCCTTTCGACTGGTACAGAGCGGTGAGTCGCGTGAGTGGCGTATCGTCCGCGCGCTTGGTGACGATGTTGATCGCGCCGCCGACGCTACCGCCCGGACCCATGCCGTACTCGAGCGAGCCCGGACCCTGCAGCACTTCCACGCGTTCCAGCAGATTGACCGGCACCCGCGCGGCCGACACCATGCCGTACAGACCGTTCAGCGCGACGTCGGTTGCCTGCACGTCGAAGCCGCGAATCTGGAACACGTCGCCGAAGCCACCGCCGCTCTGCTCCGTGCGCACCGACGCGTTATTGATCACGATGTCGCCGATGGTGCGAGCCTGCGTGTCGTCGATCATCTGCTCGGTGTAATTGGTCGTGCTGAACGGCTGGTTCATTACGTTCGACGTACCGAGCACACCGACGCTGCCGCCTCGCGCGACCTGTCCGCCCGCATACGGTGCGGGCAGATCGCCGGGCGCTGCCGTTGCCTTGACGACCACGGCGGGCAATGCCTTGTCGGCGGATGGGGCGGAGGCTGTTCCCGACGCGGCGGCCTGCGTGGCGTCGCTGCCTGTCGCGGTCTGGGCATAAGCGCTGGCCTGCATCGCGGCGGCGGCAACGAGACCGACGAAGAGGCGGTCGACGGCAGAGTACACGGCAGTGCGCCGGCAGAGTTTCTGGTGTGCTTGTTGTTCGGACATAAAACCTTGATCTGATCGGAGCGGAATGGCGAAACCAGGCATTTGCAAATATCCGTTGTGCGAATGCGAATTGTTCGCAATTGTAAGGGTCTCGATTAATTGGGCGGCATAAAATTTAGGTCTTTGTAAAGATTTGTTGTGGCAATGCGACGCGCGTGCAGAGCGGCGGGCGGTCGGGACAGGCTTGCTGCTGCTGGCTTGGCGGTGAATTTGGGGCGGGGTAGGCAGAGTCTGACGGCTATGAACGTCACGCCGAGAGCATGCACGATTTCCGGAAGAAAGAAGGTCACGACGTAGATAACCGCGACGATGCCGCAGTACGCGAAACCTGGCAGCCAGACAAGTGGATTGCACAGAGTCTGCCAGGCTTTGCGATGAGCCGACGACGACCTGCCGCGCTGCTCTGGTGACCGACTCGCTGGGTCAGCCGCCGGTGACGTTCATCACCGGACAGTCGTCGTCATCGTCGAATAATCATCGGATTGCCGTGCGGCTTGGGATCACGCATCGGTTTTAGGCTGTTTCGTGAGCGGGCCGGTACGACGCCGGCCATTTAAATTTCTTCAGCAGGCTCCAGGTCCGATTGACGGGACACGAAAAGGGGGCGGCCCTTGAGCCAGAGGCCGAAGTCGCGCATGACTTCGACAACTGGCTTGAGCCGTTCACCGTCGTCTGTGAGTCGATACTCCACTTTGACGGGGACCTCTGCAAAGACCGCCCGCTGGATCAGACCGGCTTGTTCTAGCGCCCGCAAATCGAGCGTCAACATGCGCTGCGATATACCTGGCACATCACGACGAAGTTCATTAAAGCGTTTCGGACCGTCCACCAGATAAGACACCAGAAGCAAGCGCCATCGACCGCCTAGCAGACGCATTGCTTCTTCAATCGAACATCCCGTTGCAGTCTGTTTCATTGCTCAATCACCGGTATATTTTTTGTACCTATATCACAAACTTCTGCCTTCTTCTTTTTCCAGGCTTTGCACGCGATACTCCCTCGGCGTTGCTCGTAAGTTGAGCCGGTCTAATCATCGAGGGAAAAACTGCATGAAGCTTTATCACGCGCCCGGAAGCTGTTCACAGGCAATCTGCATCGTACTGCAAGAGACAGGGTTGAATGCCGAGATCGTCACGGTCGACGCGCGCCGGCATTTATTGCCAGACCGTACGAGCTTCTACGAGGTGTCCGATCTTGGTTATGTTCCGCTATTACAACTGGAGGACGGCACGTTTCTACGTGAGGGTACTGTTATCGCGCAGTACCTTGCGGACAAGTCTCCCGAATCACAACTAGCGCCCGCTCATGGTTCGATCGAGCGTTACAGGCTGCTTGAATGGCTCAACTTCCTGAGCACGGAGATTCATAAGGGCTTCATTCCGCTGCTTTATGCGGTGGCTGCAGGAAAGTGGGTCGATACAGCCGGGCCAAAGCTTCAAAGCAGATTTGGCTGGATTGACAGTCAACTGGCAGGCAAGCGGTTTCTGATGGGGGACAACTTCACGATTGCCGATGCCTACCTTTTCGCATTGACAGGCTGGGGCACCGCTTCATGGATGAAATCGGTCTACAACGCGAATATCGATCTCAGTGCGTACCTTCACGTGCGGGAGTGGTATGAGCTGGTCAGGGAGAGACCTGCTGTTCAGCAAGTCTTGCAGGAAGATGGTTTGCTGGCACTGTGAAGTCACGTACACCGCGTGAGATACGCGCGGTGCGCTGGAGATTAGGGTGTAACTTCGTGCCCGCGCGACCTCAATCGTACATCTTGAGTACTGCCGCAAGTGCTCCTCCGATTATCCGGTCCGACAGAACCGGGTCCTTCACTGCGCGAGCGAGCGCGATCGAGCCGACCCAGGTGCTGAAAATCATCACCGCTCTTTCCTGAGCGTCATCCGCCTCGGGCAACGACTGTGCGAGCAGATCGATGATTCCGCTGACTCGTTGAGTGAATACTTCGCGGGTTGCATCGGGAGCGCGTGCTACATCGTTGACCAACGCTGAAATTGGACACCCTCGACCGAGGTTGTTCCGATGACTCGTCGACACATAGGTGCTTGCCGCGCGCTGCGGTTCCGTTCTGAGCGCGTCCTGAATATGCTCGATGTCCCGCAGCGCGAGGATAAAAGCCTCCGTCACGAGCGCATCGCGAGATTCGAAATGCTTGTAGAAGCCGCCGACGGTTAGACCGGCTTCATTCATGATGTCGCCGACGCTAATTCCGTCGATACCGCGCTCGCGGAAACGGCGTGCCGCGACCTCACCGATCCGTTGGTGCGTGGCCTGTTTATCAGCTTGTGAGTGTCCCATTTTTTTTCCGAAGATGCGTTGTCCCGCGATTCGATCAGCTCGCGTTAGCCGACGACGTCACGATGGCCGTTAAATGCAGGGTTCTGGAAACACGAAAGCCGATTTCCCGATACAGTCGAACGGCGCCCACATTGCTGATGAACACATGAAGAAACGGTATCTTGTTGCGTTCCTGAATGGTTGCCGACAGATGCTCCATCAGCAGCCGACCCAGTCCCCGACCACGCCACTCCGGGTGCGTGCACACGGCGCTGATTTCGACGTATTGGCCGGCAGTCATTCTTTCGCCCGCCATCGCTACCAGCTCGCCGCGCTCCCTGATACCGAAGAAGTGGCCCAGTTCGTTCGTGCGGGCGCTGAATGGTCCAGGTTCGGCGAGCCCGGCGAGCCGGAGCATATCAGCAGCGTTGTCGACGCCGAGTCGCACGATCCGCCGATCGGACGACTCGGCAAATCCGCGGGTAGCAACCATCTGGTTTGCCACTGCTTCGCGCACTATGTCGAAGCCGGGCGGCAAGTCCGGTTTCTCCTCCGTGAAGAACGAAAGACGCTGCGCTGGCTGAAGCATCGCTGCAACCTGTGAGACGCTCTGCGCATCGTAATGTTGCGCGGCCCCGAACGGTGCAAATTCCGGGTGATACCGGGCCGCGCCTGCGCGGCGCTCTACAAAGGCTTCAGGCGCCTCGGTCAGCGCGATCCATACGGGATTCACCAGATATTCTTCAGTTGCCACTTCACTGGAGGACTGCATGACAAGCTCCTGTTGTATTCGTCTTCCTGGCCAGGAAACGGTGTTCAGGCGAACAGCGCCGCGTGATTCCTGATGAATGTTTTGACCGTCATCGGCGCAGTACCGGTCAATTCCTCAATGAAAGAATTGGTGCCTGCAAAGATGCCTGTCTGGTAATCGACTGCAACCGACAGCAGATGCTGCGCGAAGGTGTCGCTAAATTTTGCATCGGTGGCGAGGCGCTGTCTGAACATGTCGAGATCGACAGGTTGATAGGTCACCGTTCTTCCGAGTGCCTCGCTCATCTCTGCCGCGATCTCATGGTGGTTCATCTCGACCGGCCCGTACAGCGAATAGACCTTGCCTGCATGCGGTACCGGATTGCGGAGGATGGCGGCAATCACGCGACCCTGATCTTCGGCTGCGATCGGCGCGTGCCGCCCATCGCCAAACGGAAGGCGCAACACGCCGTCCTTCTTGATGCTCGCAACCTGGCCCGGATAGGTCAGCCATTGCGCGAAGAACGTGGGGCGAAGATGCGTGACCGGCGTACCGGCCCAGTCGAAGACCCGCTCCGAGATCCAGTGGTCTCGCGCGGCATGACTTTTCGCTTCACGACGGGCCGAAATTTGCGACATGTTCACGATGGATTCGATCCCGGTCTCGCGGGCCGCTTGTGCGAAGGAAGCGCTGGCCGCGATACCGCCTGCCTCGATCGGATAAACGAAATACGCCGATGAGATGCCCTGAAGCGCGCGTGAGACATCGTCGATATCGGAGAGATCGCCAATCAGCACCTCGACGCCTTGCGCGCGCAGTCGTTCTGAGCGGGCATCTTCGCGTCGTACCAGGGTCCGAACCTGTTCGCCCGCAGCCAGAAGGGCCGTTGTCGCGGCTCCGCCCGTGTCGCCCGTCGCGCCTGCGATAAAGAATTGTCGTGAAGTCATGTGTAAGCTCCGCTCAGTTCACTGAATGGGACGGTAATGAATGCACCGTCACCGGATGTGAAGTGGAGTGTAGTCGTAATCCTGAGCGAGGATTGATGAGGAATCTCGTACCAGTCTTTTGCAGAATGCGGCTCTCGACGCGGGAGGTTAGCCCGTTAAGCTGCGTTTGCGAACCCACGCTGCAAATGCAATCGAAGCCCCCGTTTTTCGCAACGACCGCCTCCCGGAGAATGCTCCTGCCATGATCGCCCGTACCTTCGCTTCATCCCGTCATTCCACCCGCTATTGGGAGGCCGGTCCTGCCGATGGGCCGCTGATGATCTTCCTCCACGGCTGGCCCGGCATCGGTCTGATGTGGCGCGCTCAGATCGAAGCGTTCGCGAAGGAAGGTTGGCGCTGCGTTGCGCCGGACATGCGCGGCTACGGGGGATCGTCGGCGCCCGTCGCGCCCGATGCCTATGCGCTCGAGGAGATCGTCCACGACATGGTCGAGCTTCATGACCATCTGGGCGCGAGTCCGGCAATCTGGATCGGCCATGATCTGGGAAGCCCGGTGGCCGCGGCGCTTGCTGCACATGACCCGAAGCGCAGTCGCGGGGTCGTGCTCGTCTCCGTTCCGTATATGCCCGGGAGCTTCGGGTTGCGCAGCCTGTTGCCTCTGGTCGACCGGACGCTGTATCCCGCTGAGAATTATCCCGACGGGCAATGGGACTATTACCGCTTCTACCTGACGCATTTCGATCAGACTGTGACTGACTTCAATGCAGACATCGCGTCTTCACTGGCGGCGATTTACCGCTCTGGAGACGCGCAGTCCGTGGACCATGTTTATCGTTCCGCGCAGGTCTCGGGCAATGGCGGCTGGTTCGGTGCGGCACATCGTGCGCCGGCTGTAGCGCCGGACGCGGCGCTCTGGCCACCGGCCGATTTCGACGCGCTGGTCGATACCTTCCGTGTCAATGGTTTCCGGCCGGGTAACGCCTGGTATCTGAACGACGATGCCAATTACACGTACGCTCAAAGTGCTCCCGATGGTGGTCGGCTGAGCCAGCCCGTGCTGTTCGTGAATGGCGAATTCGATGGAATTTGCGACATCACCCGTAGCGCGCTCGGCGAGCCCATGCGAAACGCCTGCGCGGATCTGTCTGTAATAACGCTGGGCGCGGGCCACTGGTTACCGCTTGAAAACAAGGCTGAACTCGTCCAGGTCATGCGCGCCTGGCTCGAAGAAAAAGGGCTGTCGTAACCATTACGGACGTATGCTGACCCGCATACGGTCTTCGACGTCGACTAAAGGAGTGACATGTAATGAGTGCCTCGAATACCAATGACCTATCCGCAGATTCCAGGGATGGCATCAAACACTACGACATTGCGACCAACGGCATTACCCTGCATGTCACGGAGCAAGGGGAGGGGCCAGCCGTGCTGTTCTGCCACGGTTTTCCCGACACGTCCTACACGTGGCGTCAGCAGATGAAGGCCATTGCGGCTGCCGGATATCGAGCCATTGCGCCGGATATGCGCGGCTACGGTCGCAGTTCCGCACCGGCCGATGCAAACCTGTACACGCCGTTGCACACGGCTGGCGACCTGGTGGGTCTGCTCGATGCGCTAGACATTCCCCGCGCCGTCCTTGTCGGTCATGACTGGGGGGCGACGCATGCGTGGAACGCGGCGCTGATGCGCCCGGACAGATTCGCAGCGGTCTTCTGCCTCAGCGTCCCTTACGTGCCGCGCGGCGACGTCAGTGTTTTCGACAGAATGCGCACGGCCGGACTCGAAGACAGGTTCTATATGTTCGAGCAGATCCGGGCCGACGCCGACGACATCTGGGCCGACGCCGCGGTGACCATTCCCGGCATTCTGTACTGGGCATCGAGCAGCGCTCCAGCCGGCCAGCAGTGGAGTCCAATGGACCCCGCGCGAAGCCTTCATCGCGCGGCAGCTGGCGCATTGCCCTCGTGGGCTGCACCGGATTACGTCGCGCATAACATCGCGGAATTCCAGCGGACAGGGTTTCACGGCGGATTGAACTATTACCGTGCGGCAGAGCCCTATTTTGCTTTGTCCGGCCCCTGGAAAGGCGCGAAGATCGTCCAGCCGGCGTTTTTTATATGGGGCAAGTCGGACGGCCTCAGAGAGCTGTATCCGATTGGACTCGACGACCTTCGCGTTGGTTTGCCAGGCCTCGTGGGAAGGCTCGAACTCGATAACGTAGGACATTGGGTGCAGCATGAAGCCGCCGCAGCCGTTAGCGACGAGCTACTGAAGTTCCTGCGTACCGTCGATCACGCATAGCGGCCCGTTCATTGCAACGAGCCACCTGAGCGGACTGATTGCAGGCGTCATCGCACCGGTAATTCGAGCCGCGCTATTTCTGCGAAGTAGCTGGCGCCGACGCAGAGAATGTCGTCGTTGAAATCGTAGCTCTCGTTATGTAATGGGGTGCCTCCCTGGCCGCTCTCCATCCCATTGCCGATAAAGATAAAATTTCCCGGGACGATCTGAAGAAACGCGCCGAAGTCCTCCGACACCATCATTGGCTGGACATTCGCGTCGACGTTGTGCGCTCCGGCAACGTTGGAAGCGGCCGTGACGGCAAGATCGACGAGAGCCGGCGTGTTCACCGTAGGGACGAATTCGCGGGTGTATTCAAAGTCACACTCCACGCCGTGCGTCCGGCAGATTCCTTCGCTGATTTCTCTCATGCGGGTTTCGAGCAGCTTCTGGACTTCCGGCAGGTAGCTCCGCGTGTCGCCCTTGATGACGACGTTCGACGGAATCACGTTGCGCAAACCGTCCGTGACCAGTTCGGTGCAGGAGATAACCGCAGAGAGACTCGGGTCGAGATTGCGCGAAACAATGGTCTGCAAGGCCAGAACGATTTGCGACGCGATGACGATCGGATCGATGCCCATATGCGGTCGCGCCGCGTGGGTGCCTTTCGCCTTGATATGAATGACGAAGTTGTCCTCGCTTGCCATGATGCCGTTGGCGCGGGTGGCGAAACGTCCGACCGGCAAGCCGGGCATATTGTGAGCGCCAAAGATGGCTTCCACCGGAAACCGCTCGAATAGTCCATCGGCAATCATCGCCTTCGCACCGCGACCGTGCTCTTCCGCGGGTTGAAAGATGAACCGGATGGTCCCGTCGAAGTCGCGTCGCTCGGCGAGCAGCCTCGCAGCGCCCAGAACCATCGCCATATGCCCGTCATGGCCACATGCATGCATCTTGCCCTTCGTGCATGACGCGTAGGCCCTGCCTGGCGCGTTCTCCGAGATATTAAGCGCGTCCATGTCGGCGCGAAGACCGATCGCCCGTGTGCCGTTACCCACTTTGAGATTAGCTACGAGTCCGGTGCCGCCGATGTTGCGATGAACTTCGAGGCCGAGCGTTCGGAGAATCTTCGCAACATAGTCGGACGTCTGGATTTCTTCGAAGCCGGTCTCCGGATTTCGATGCAGTTGTTGGCGCCAACCCTTCAGTTGCTCCTGCAATGACATTTCCATGATGTTCTCCCTGGCCTTTGCCATTGGTGCTTTAGTGTTCTAACGCCTTCGTCCATTCGCGCTGCCGCGCGAGGACCGATTCTGCAGACTCGCCGACCAGGTCGCGATACACGGTCGGTGCCGTCGCTCCCTCGGTGCCGATGACGAGGATCTGAGAATCGGGACCGAGTCCCGCAGCAGTGGCTAGTTCTGGGTTGCGCATCAACACGGTCAACCCCGCGACACCCGCGGCACCCGATTCACCCACGACGAGCGGCACGTCGTGCCGAGTCCCGGTGGAGAGCGTGCGCATCGCGTCGATGGCGTCGTCATCGTCGATGGTCATGAACTGGTCGATGCAGCGCTCCAGAATTTTCCAGGCGAGCGGCGAGGCCTCGCCACAAGCGAGCCCCGCCATCACCGAGTCGACTGTGCCGGTCGCAGTAGTGGCATAGCCAACCATGGCGCTCTGGTAGAGGCAGTCTGCCTGTTGCGGCTCGACGACGATAAATTGCGGACGCTTTGCGCCATAGTGTTCCCAGAAATAGCTTGCGACGCCTGCAGCGAGACCACCGACGCCACCCTGAAGGAATACATGGCTAACAGGTGAGTCCGAAGTATTGCTGTCGAGCTGGGCGATGGTTTCGCCGGAAATCACGCCATAGCCTTGCATGACATCGCGGGGAATGGTTTCGTAACCCTCGTACGACGTGTCGGAGACCACGTGCCAGCCGTTCTCATTCGCGAGCTTTGCCGCATACGCGACCGACTCGTCGTAACCGCCTGGGATACGGATGATTCTTGCGCCGTACCGGGCGATTGCATGCTCGCGTTCGATGCTGACGTTGGCATGCAGGACAATCACACACTGGCAACCGATATCCCGCGCAGCCGCAGCGAGCGATTTACCGTGGTTTCCATCGGTCGCGCTGATCACCGTCACATTGGCCAGTAGCGGGGCAAATTTCCCTTCGATCAGCTCGCGTGGATTCAGGTCGTGCGTGTACCATTGCCGCAGCAGGAGACGCATGAGTGCAATGGGTGCACCAAGGGCCTTGAAGCTGCCAAGCGGGGAGCGGAACGATTCGTCCTTGAGCCTGAGGCTTGCCACGCCTAACGCAGCGGCCATGTCGGGCAGTGACCACAGCGGCGTGGGC
Organism: Paraburkholderia sp. BCC1886; assembly: GCF_900996245.1. GTDB lineage: Bacteria > Pseudomonadota > Gammaproteobacteria > Burkholderiales > Burkholderiaceae > Paraburkholderia. Next base: position 101,668 of record NZ_CAAJGK010000033.1, read on the forward strand.
GAGCGGCAGATCTGGTCCCAACTGGATAGCCACACGCCGCTTTCGTCTGCTGCGCTTTTGTTCAGAATGGCTCGCAGCGCCTCAGGGTAGGTAGCCCGCGTCGAGCGGGGATTGGTTAAAAGCATCGGGATAACTCCGTCATACACCGAAGCGAAAGCCTCGCGTTTAAACAGGAACGGCTGATGTTGGCCTCGACTATTTCCGTACCACGGACTTGTCTATCCATTCGCCGTTCGCGAACTGGCGCACTGTAATTGCGCCATTGCGTATATCTCCGGCCTGGTCGAACTGGATTGGACCCGTCACGCCGTCGAGCTTGATCGACTGCAGTTTCGCAAGGTACACCTTCGGATCCGTTGAATCGGCGGCTTGCATCGCAGCCGCTATCGTCATGACGGCGTCGTAGGCATACGGCGCATACAACTGGACCGGCGCGTTGAACCGCTTCTCATACTGGTTGAAAAATGCCTGGCCCTTTGGCATCTGCGACGCAGGGACGCCAGCCAGGGTGCAATACATATCGCTGGACATCGCCGTGCCCGCGAGCTTGATGAACTGCGGTGTGCATGCCTCGTCGCCCGCGATGAACTTCACGTCGAGACTAAGTCTACGCATCTGTTGCGCGAATGCGGCCGCCTGGGTGTCGCCGCCAGTAAAAGCTATGCCGTCCGGCCTACGACTCTTGATGCTCGTCAGAATGGCCATCCAGTTAGTCGTCTTGTCCGTTCCGAACTCGCGGTCGATGACAGTGCCTCCGTTTGCTTTGACGGCCTTTTCTATCTCATCGGCCAGGCCCTGTCCGTAAGCAGTGCGGTCGTCCACTATGACGACGTTGCGGGCCTTCAGGTCATGCACGAGATACGCTCCCATTACCGACCCTTGTCGGACGTCGTTGGCGACCATCCGGAAGACGCTCTTCAAACCTTGTTGGGTCAACAACGGATTGGTCGCCGACTCGGTAATCATCGGGATGCCGGCGTTCGCATAAATGGTGGATGCGGGTATCGATGTACCCGAGTTGGCATGTCCAACCACCCCCGCCACCTGATCATCGACCAGCTTCTGGGCAACCGTCACCGCAGTCTTGGGGTCGGCAGCGTCGTCCTGCGAATCCAGAGCGAAGGTGATGGACTGTCCGCCAATTTGCAACTTCCGTGCATTCAAGTCTTCGATTGCAAGGCGCACGCCATTCTCGTCTTCCTTCCCGAGATGCGCGAGCTCTCCAGTCAGTGGGGAAGCCTGACCAATTTTCACCGTCGTATCTGCCAACGCTATGGTCGAAGAGGCGATGACCGAGACAACGAGAAGAGTTTGAGAAAGCTTTCTGATTTTCATGGCTGGAGAGTATGGCTAAGAGAGTTTTAATCCATCGTCGATGCGTCGAGAAGGTCAGCGTCTGCCAGGCTGGACGAGGCTTGCAGCGCTGCAGGACATAAATCACGCTTGACACAGAGATTTTATTGCGGGACAAAGTTGATAATTTATTTATAAACGCGTCTATTTCGAGAAAAATTCTCATGGCCACGATCTCGCGCAATATTGAACTCGACGACTTCGACGTGAAGATTCTTGCCATCGTCCAGCGGGACAATCAAACGCCCCATCGGGAGATAGGCCAGCAAATCAACCTGTCGGTACCATCGGTCGCGCGTCGTTTGCAGAAGCTCAGGAGCACAGGGGTGATTGCGGCGGACCGGAGCGTGCTGAACCCGAACGCGCTCGGCGCCCGGGTCACGATCATCACGCATGTCCAGGCAGAAAATGAAGCAATCGAGTTGCTCGATGCAATGAAGGCAAGATTTGAAGCATGCGAGCAGGTCCAGCAGTGTTATTACGTAACGGGCGACGTGGACTTCATCTTGATTTTCTGTACGCGCGACATGGACGAATACACTTCGCTGACAAGGTCGCTATTCTTTGCTGAGGGGAACGTCAAAAGCTTCCGTACCTATGTCGCCATGGAGCGAGTGAAGTCGACGCTCAATGTTCCAGTGGGTTCGAAAGGGATGGTTTAGGAAGTCCCGGGTTACCGACGTACATCACAACGCCGCTGGCTCTGCAAGGTTAGCCGGCGCGAATCTGCTCGACGAACACAACCACAACTTCCACGTAGCAGGTCCGCCTGAGGCGAGCCGGGCGCTTCCTGGCGTGCCGGTACCGGGGCGTTTGCTTTCTCTTCGTTAAGCCATCTGATTTGTTTATCGACTCCAGGCAAGTTGGTCGACGCCGCGTGCCATTGCAAAACGCGATATTCGTAGATGAGCCGTGCTGGATAAGGCTCCACGATTTCAAAACGCCTGCTTTTCGATCGTCTTTAGTCGAAAGACCCGCTTTTTAGACAGGCGCTTAAGGTTAAACCCGGATTATCAGCCCAAGGTCCATTTGGGCTACTTTCACGTTCAGTTGTCGAGGGCTGACAGTATCCGGGAGCACCAGCTCACAAACGAAAAATCAAAACGATTCTGGCTGGTGGAACCCGACAGCGCGGCTCGTGCAAATAAGAAAAATGCACACGCTTAATCATCTACTACATCGAAGGAGACTGAATTCATGAACAACAACATTAGCGCCAGTACCCGGGATCTCGACGCCGGTGGCCGGAGTGGCGAGAAGGGGCACCCTGACGCGGCCACGATTTTCCGCGTCGGCGCGCAGGCGGGTCTCACAGGCGCCATCGTTATCTGGATTTATGAGGCGGTGGTTTGGGTCGGCGTGCAACACCTCATGCCGATGGGCGGCATACCGCGCAATGCGACGGGGCTCGTGTTCGGCAAAGCGTTTCAGGAATCAATTGGAATCTGGGCCTATGTATTGGGCACTGTCATCCATTTCACTTTTGCTATCGCGTGGGGTGTTGCATTCGCAGCGATCTGGCCGTCGCTACGCAAGCGCGGATATGAAGCCACCTTGGTCGCGTTGTTCTATGCGATCCTGGCGTGGATCGTGATGCACGTGGCTATTTCTATTTCTTCCAGCAACCACCCGAACTACTTCGATCCTAATGTGATCATCGGTGGCTTCATGTCTCACTTCTGTTTTACGATTCCGCTCGCTCTGGTCGTGAAGAAAAAACTCGCCGCATATAGTCCGCGATGAATGTCCAGATGTATCTGGAGTAGATAAAAAATAATAGAAGCAGGAGGAGAAATCATGCCGTTGAATCACCCTAAAAAAGTACTATTCCTGATTGTGGTGTTGTGTGGTATTGCAGCGCCGTTCCCTGGGTACGCCCAGTCGTCCGTCACGCTCTACGGGATACTCGACACTTTCGTGGGGTATCAGTCCGCGCAGAGCGGCGGATCTCACAAGTCGCTCACTGTACTGGGCAACAACGGGGAATTGACCAGTCGTTGGGGTATCAAGGGCGCCGAGGATATCGGCAATGGCTACAAGGTCACGTTCGACCTCGAGAACGGATTCGATCCCGGAACTGGAAATGTGCAGAACGCTTATCGCTTCTTTGACCGGCAGGCGTGGGTGGGTGTAACTGGTGCGTTTGGTGAACTTCGGTTCGGCCGCCAGAACACACCGATGTTCGCGTGGAGCGGAAATATGGATGCTTTCAGCGCCGCCACGTACGGTTCCGGTTATAACAATTTCGCTAACTGGCTCGCTCGTGTCGATAACGACCTGGCCTATATCTCGCCAAAATTCTTCGGGACGAACATCGAGGCACACTACTCGGTAGGCGGCAAGCCTGGAACGCTTGCGGGTAATGCGGTGTACCAGTTCGGTATGCAAAGCGTTCAAGGACCGGCTTACATCGCTCTGGCGTACCTGAATGCGGCAAACCAGACGAATACCGTGCGCGTGCAGGAAATCATGGCCGGTGGAAATGTGGACTACGGCCGCGGCAAGGTCTACTTGGGTTATTTCCGGGCCAACGATGTGATTTCTGCCACGACCGGTAACGCGCTGAGCAATCCGGCAGGCAAGTACGATCCGTCGGTCGGCCCCGTCGGCAATATGCCGGGACAATGGCACAGTACCTATTCGCTGTCGGCCGATTACCGGTTCAGCCCGTTTTTCAGCGCGGGTCTGGGCTACGCGTTTATCAAGGATAGTTCGGCTCTCGGGAACAACGCGCAGCAGTTTAGTGGCATCGTCAATTACGATCTGTCAAAGGCGACACGTCTTTATGGTGTTGTCTCGAGGCTGAATAATTCGCATGGCGCACAGTACAAGATGGCAGGCGCCAGCATCACCACCGGGTCGTTTCTTACGCCGGATAAGGGCGCCAATGAGACTGGCGTGCAAGTGGGGATACGGCATCTGTTCTGACGTACCGGCCGGCCTCCGAAGGGCTTGGCGAAAGCCGTTGAAAAATTGCAGTTTACAAAAGCCTGAACAGACTGCAAAATTGCGCGCTTCACGAATACGAATCATTCGTATTTGAAAGAAGATCGACAACGGAAAAAGAATGAATCCAGCATTGCCGGGCGTCAGGAAGCACGGTGGATGGGCTTTGCGGCCCGCCGCCCTCGCAACATTCCTGCTCTTCGCCACCAGCCAGTCCACATGGGCGCAGCAAAACGAGATCGACCCTTCGGCCTCCGCCACTCCAAAGAGCGAAGCGGCGCTCCCGTCGATTTCCGTCAGCAGCTCCGCTGCGAACGATGAGGTTCAGCAGTTGCACCGCGACGTCAGCGCGGGCGCGCTCGGCAACCGCACTCAACTGGATACGCCTTATTCGACCACCGTCGTGACCGGCGAGGAACTGGCAGACCGGCAAGCCAAAAAACTCGGCGACGTGTTTGCGCAGGACGCGTCCGTGTCGGATAACAGCAATCCGTACAACGCGTGGGCGAGTTACATCACCGTGCGCGGCATGCAACTCGACTGGCAGAACGGCTACCGGATCGACGGCCAGCCATTCAACTCTTATGGCATTACCTTGCCTTACGAGCAGCTGGAAAGCGTCCAACTGTTAAAGGGCCTGTCGGGTTTCATGTACGGATTCGGCGCGCCGGGCGGTGTCGTGAACTACGTCACCAAGAAGCCGCCTGCCGGCGACAAACAGATTGCCAGCGTCGACGTGGGTTATGCATCGACCGGCGTGTGGTCGGAGCATCTCGACCTGGGCGGCCGTGTCGGGCCGGACAACATGTTTGGCTACCGCTTCAATGCGACCCACGAGGAAGGCAAGACCTACAACGACGGCAATGTACGGCGCGATTCGTTCTCGCTGTCCGCCGATGCGCGCCTGACCCGCGACCTCACCGCGACGTTCGGCGCGTTATACCAGGAGCGCCACTCGTCGGGCATCACGACGGCTCTGTCGACTGCGCAATACACCGGCTCGTCGTTACCGGCACTACTGAGCGGGGGCAGCAGCACGCTCGTTACGCCCGACCAGCATCTGAATACGAACCTGCAACTTTATACCGCGGGATTGCGCTACAACCTGAATCAGGACTGGACGGTTTCCGCGAGCTATAGCTTCAGCAAGTCCACGCGCTACCGTAACGAAAGCACGTTCTATCTGCTCGATCCCGCCGGCGATTACAACGACTATCGATTCGAAGGCAAGGAAGGGCATCAGCTGGGCGCGTGGCAGGTGATGGCCGAAGGGCTCGTGAAAACCGGACCCTTGCAGCATCAACTCGTCTTCGGCGCGGCTTATCAGAAGCAGACCAACGACGACACGGCGAACAGCTACTACGCGCAGATAGGCACGGGCAATATCTATCAGCCGAACGTCAATCGCTACGACAGCTCAGGCTTTTATACCTATCGCAATGCGGACATCACGCAGAAGGCCGTGTTTGCGAGCGATACGATTGCGATTACCGATCGCTGGTCCGTGCTCGGCGGCGTGCGCTACACGAACTACGAACAGCACGGCTACGGCGTCGATGGCTCGACGACCTCGTCGTACTCGCAGAACGGCGTCGTCACGCCGAGCGTCGCGCTCATGTTCAAGCTCATGCCGGGTACGACTCTTTACGCGAGCTATGTCGAATCGCTCGAAGCAGGGACTGTCGTCGGCACCACGTACGCGAACGCGGGCGCTATCCTCAACCCGCTGCGCAGCAAGCAATACGAAGTCGGGGTGAAGAGCCAGCACGAGCGATGGAACGCGACGGCGGCACTGTTTCGCATCGAACGCGGCGCGCAGTATGCCAACAGCGACAACGTCTTTGTCGAAGACGGCGAGTCGATATTCGAAGGAGCGGAAGCGGGCGGCGATGTTCGCATCGGCCGCGACTGGACAGTCGGCGCAGACCTGATGTGGATCGCAACGCACTACCAGAAGGGATCGACCTACGACGGCAACCGGGTGGCCGGCGCGCCGGGCTTCGTCGCGGCGGCCCATGTGAACTATGCGGTGCCGGCGGTTCCAGGGCTCACGCTGGGTGCAGGCGCCAAGTTCACGGGCAACACCAATCTGCGGCCTGCCGGCGATCTGAACGTGCCGGGCTACACGGTCTTCAACCTCGGCGCGACCTATACGACTCGTGTCGCAGGACACACCGTCGGCGTGCGCGCGGCAATCGACAATCTGACCAATCGCCGCTACTGGGAATTCCAGTACGCCGATTACATCCAGCCCGGGGAGCCGCGCACTGTTTCGGTCAACGCGCGACTCGAGTTCTGAGGCGCGGGGCATGGCGAGGCCTTGGGTCGCTTCGCTTCGCTAGAAACGATACGCGACGCAGGCCATGCCATTGAGGTCGAGTCGGCGTTCGGTGACCGGACTGCCTGCCGCGTACCGTTCGAGGCGTCCGACCACCGCCCCGACATTCGCCGACCAGTGCGGCGTGATTTCATAAGTCGCGTTCACGTTGAAATGGACGTCCCGCAACCCGGAGCCGGTGGCATACCCCGGTAATTGCGACGCGGCGCTTTCCTGTTGAGATACACCGAAAAAGGTGCGGGTGTAGGCACCGTTGACCCAGGTAAGACCCGGGCCAACGGAGATCAGGAGTTTGCCGATCGGCGCCGATACGAAGAAATCGATCATTGCCGTCATGCCTTGACCAGTCCCGCCGATGTCCTGATAGACCGCCGCCGCGCCCGTAAAAGCCCACCACGTGTAGTCGGCGAAGAGTCGCAACTTGGGTCCGTAGTGAACGTCCGGTAAGCCCTTGAGCCGCACATCGTCGGACGACGATCTCGACTGGAAATCGAAGCTCAGCGACGCGCCGACGTGATAGTTCTCACCGTGTAGTGCATTGACGCCCAGCACGTCGGGCCCCTGAGAAAAAACGAGGTCTTTCCACGAGATGTCCTGCACTGGAAAGGGCAGGACCTGGAGTCGCGAAGAACCGGGAAATTTCGGGAAGATGTACAACCCCGGGCCGACCGACATTTTCCAGTCGCTATCGGTTTGCGGCTCCGCGGCAATCGCCAGATTGGTCATCGCTGTCAAACCGCACACGATGCTCGCTGCAAGCGCGACGCAGCGATAGCCGATCGATGTCGTCGCACCCATCAAGCTTTCTCCGCTAGCGTGGCCAGCTGCCTGAGACGACGTGCCAGCGCGCGTGACACGACCGGCCTCGGGTTATTGCCTGCCGATGAAGCTGCCGCGCTTTCGCGCAGGAACAGAGAGCATTCGCGCGCGACCACCTCGCGTTCGTTATCCGATGTGATCATGTGATACGAGTCGTCGAGCCAGATGGTTCGTAGAAAGGATGAACCTATCTTCGACTCGACGAGATGGGCGTTATGGGGACTCGACGTTTCATCATCGATAGCGTGAATGATGAGGCAATCTGTTCCAATACTTTTCAGGTTCTTGCGCACGGAGGCGGCGAGTCGGCTCGCTTCGTGCAACGCGGGCATCGCGATAGACGCCGGTCCCACCTCGCTGATTTCGTTTTTCTGCATCGCGCGTGCGATTTTCGAGCGCAAGGCTTCGTTGCGCAGACCGTAAGGCTCGTGCTCGCGATAGCGATAGCGCGAACGCATTGGCGTGTAGTAGGCGTAGTCGAGCAGAAATCTGTACCAGGGAATGGCCCAGCCGTCGTAACGGAGCGTGATCGAAAGAAGCAGCAGTGCGCGCGCGGCCGGCCTCTGCTGGGCGAGCGCGGCAGCGAGCGTCGCGCCCATGGACAGGCCGCATACGGAGACGTGACGATACTGTGTGGCGAGCGCATCGAACTGGGCCACCGCCGCGTCGATCCAATGTTCCATCGGTGCATGTCCCGTCCCCGCACTGTAGCCGCTCAACTCCGGGCTATGGATCGCGAAACCCTCCTCGGCAAGAAAGCGGGCAAGGAACCGCAATTCCAGCGGCGAACTCGATAAACCGTGCAGCAGCAGGACAACATGGTCGCTGTTCTCACCGGTCGAAAATTGACGCTTATCCATGTCAGTCTGCTACCCGGAGAATAAGAAACTCGCCCGAAGGCGTCGTGAACCGGTCGCATACACAGTCGACGGGGCGCCAGTCCTGCCCGGCCGAAAGAAACCGCATGCGATGGTGTCCAGGTATCAGACGCTCGCAGGCTCGCGCCAGGTCTTCGTGATGCACTTTGGAATGCATGGCGCCGAAGGCAATACCCGCGCCAAACGAGTCGTCGTCGATCATGCCGCTCGGTGTCGCGGCTGCCGCTGCCGCGATGAAACTGCCCGGCGGCATGCTGTTCGTTGGATCGAGTGCCCGGATGAGAATCAGTGAGCGGTTGTGCTGCGCGATGTAATGCAGCATGCGATGCATTGCGTCCGTCGCGCGCCGCTCGAGAAGACGCTCGTTGTCGTGCCGCAGCAGCATCTCATAGCGCGACTGGGACACCGCGGTCAGCAGTTGGGCGCGATACTGCGCGCGTCTGAGCCGCTCCACCAGCGTGAGCATGATGATCGTGATGAGCGGATACGACACCACCAGCCGCACGTCCGACTGATCGATGATGTCGAGTCGACCATAGGGCGGCACGAACAGGTAATCTGCGATGCAAAGGCCGGCCAGCATCACGCAGATCGACGGCGCAAGGCCGCAGTAATATTCGACCAGGATCGCGGCAATGAGAAACGCCGTTCCCGGCATGATGGGACCGAGCAAGGGGTGCAACGCCGTTCGAATGACGGCAGCAGTAAGAAGTGCCGCCGTCGCAATGAGCCATCGGTTCCGGCCACGCGGTGCCCACCGTCGGGAATTCCTGACTTCCATTTTTTTTATTGCGAAAATGACTTTCGCTTTGCCGAGCGTGGTTAGATAAATTACAGCGCGTTACTTTAGTGCGCCGGGCAGAGCCTGTCGATGAAAAATTTCGCGGAGTAATTGCGCGCGGCGGTGGTGCCGTGGCGTGGGGGTGTGATACGCAGATCGGGACGTATTGCAGCCATTTTTAGCAAAGCGCCCCACCCAGGCGGTGCTACGGTCAGGCATCCCCGTTGACGGAGAGAGCGATTCACGGCAGGCTCCGGGCAACCTTGGTTGTTGAGGCATTCGGCCTGTGCCGGCTCGACAGTTAAAGCGCGCTGATCTTCCATCATTGCGCTCAAGGTTATAGCGCTTCCGCGTGGGTGATGCCTGCACTCTAAGTGCACTCACTTTTTGTTCACTGCTGAGATCGTAGGCTTCTGCCGAGTCCAATCGCTTATAAGCCCGCGTATTGGGCAGAAGGGCAAGCGCCCTCGTCCAGCGCAACATGAACCGGGCGGCGCGGCGTGCGTCGATCGAGCATATCGGCAAGCCTTCCTACCTGACACGGTGCCCAGCACATCCCATCGAAGCCGGTTTCGCGTGCCTTTCTGGTCGCCGCCTGAGATGCCGGGTTTGCTAACGCAATCAGCAGGGTCCGCGCGAACGCAGGGTTTATCGAGGCGGCCTTGATAAAATCCACCACATCCGGGCTGGCCAGACGTGTATCGACAAGAAGCGCCGCCGGCCGCCAGTAGCCAAGTATCAGTTCAACGGAGTGCGGGTCGGAATAATGAATGGCCCCGAAATCTTCTCTCTCGAGCCGGGAAACAATCATTTCTCCAGTAGCAGGGTCGGGATGCAGGACGATAACAAGTCGCGCCGATCCGTCGGGTGGCACTGGCTTGACGTTCCATAGGGCGATATCTTCCAGCTCGTCGTAATGGCTTGGATGCATTTGATCCCCCTTCATGCGGCGACGTACGCACCGCTTCAGCGCGCTTCTGTACAGCGCGCGCCATTTTGGTTCTCTCAGGTCCCAGCGTCTTTCATCGCGCTGATGTCAAGTGAATTTGACGCTGTTAACCTCGACTGTCAACGATTCGGGGACAGGGAATTTCCCTCTCTTGCTTGGAATCGATGAAACGCTAAGCGACCGTGTCACCAGGGGTTCGATGCTATGGCGGTCCAACCTCGACGGGCGTTCCGTCATGGCCAATAGTCCCCATGCTCTTGACGTGCGCGGCGACATTGGCGAGCGCCCAGAAACAAAATAACGCTGTGTTAAGCTCGCCGTAAATTCGTTTGAGTCTTCTCGGGACCTTGTGTTTTCTCCATGAGAAGAGCCTTCTTCTACAAATACAAATGACGAGAGACATCGGGTAATCCCGATGCAGAGACATGGCCAGACGTTTACCGACCGAAAATGAATCGGAATTCGCCCTTTGGACCTTTGCGCGCAGTCGTCCTGCGAAAATAAACCGGCGTGTGCTCGTAATCCATCTGGACCGGAACGTGGGTGAGTCTATTGCCACGCTCCTGAGGGTGAAAGGCATGCTAGCGTCATTCGCTGGAGGTATCAGGGAGGCTGCTGTGACTCTCGACATATGGGCTCCCGCAATCATCCTGCTCGATACCCGGGTGGATGACCAGAGTTATGCATTTGCCAAACGCTGTCGCGAACATGAGAACACGTCGAATGTTCTCCTCGTCGCAATGAGTAACTTCGCTCCGCGCGAATCTATTGAAGATCTGAAGGCCGCTGGTTTCGACGGACATTTTCGACGTCCATGCGAAACATGGCGAATCATCGATGTGCTGAGTACATTCCTTCAATACGACGCTGTTGCCGACCCTGCCCGGGGAAAGATGCCGCGGTGAATCTAGCCGGCGGAGGCTAGCGCGAGCGTGACCGTAAAGGTCGCTCCGCACCCCGGGCCATCGCTCGCCACGTCGATGGAACCGCCATGCAGGCCGACAATGTGTTTCGCCAGCCAGAGCCCCAGGCCGAGCCCGCCCACGCGGCCGCTCGATTGCGGCCCGATCTGCTGAAATCGGTCGAATACCAGCGACAATGCGTCGGGCGCTATACCTCGGCCCGTGTCACGCACACGCATCTCCGCACAATCCTGTGTGGCCTTAACCGATATCTCGACGTCGCCGGCGTCGGTGAACTTGACGGCATTGGCCAGCAGATTCCATATCACCTGCTTGATCCGGCTTTCGTCCGCCATCACGAGGCACGGCGAGATATCGACAGCCTGCAACTGTAGACCCTTGTGCTGCGCGAGCTTACGCACATCTTCGGCAACGATCGCGGCGAGCGCACCGAGGTCCACGGGTTGCAGCTTGACCGACAGTTTTCCGGTCGCGATTGCGCCGCTATCGAGCAGATCGTCGACCATGTGCGACAGCTGTCGTCCGTTACGACGGATGGCTTCGCCGGCCCGCACCACATTCGCCGGGTCCATCGCAAGTTTCAGCAGCTCTGCCCAGGAGACGATGGCGTTCAGCGGCGATCGAAGTTCGTGGCTTACCGCTGCAATGAACTGGTCCATCGTGCGCGCGACCGCCTCGCTGCGCTCGCGCGCCGAACGTTCTGAATTCGCCAGAGCGTCCAGCTCGATTTCGTGCTGCTTGCGCGAGGTCAGGTCCAGCGTAAAACCCGTTACCGATCGCATCGTTCCGTCTTTGTTGAACCGGCAGATGCCGTGGACCAGAACCCAGTGACATCCGTCGGGGGATTGCCGCTCGCACTCGAAGGACCGCTGACCGCCATGCGCGCCGGGATTTGCTTCGATCCTGTCGGGCAGACCGTCGAGCAACCACTCGCGGGTCACGTCTGCAGATCGGGACACGCCGAGATGAAGCAGACACGGCTCGTTACACCGGACGCTGCCCGTTGCGACCTCCAGTCGCCAGACGCCGAGGCCTGCAAGGGCAAGCGTCGCGTCGAGCTCAGCGTCGCCGGTATCGTTTGTCTGCCGTGTCGGACCATCGATCACCGATTGCACCGGGGTCAAGGCGGCAAGCTCGCGTGCCGTGACGTCGTCGTAACGCAAGGTGATAAGTCGCGGCTCCAGCCCTCTGGCGGGAATGACAGAAGCGAATACCTGCCAGTCGCGCGGTCGCTGACAGCTACCACCCTCCGTATCTGCCTCGTGATCAAGACGGATGACGCTGGACCGACAGTGCTCCCCGCCACGCAGCTCGCTCGAGATCGAGCGAACGAGTTCCTCGTGCCGCGGGTCGAGATCTGCCCAACTCATGGTTTTGCCGGGCGAATGGTCACGGCGCGTGTCGAAGAGCGAGCGCCACGCGCGGTTCGCTGCAACAGGGACGAGATCGCCGTCGAGCACGAGGTAGGGTTCGGCCAGAAGCTCGAAGAGTCCGGTGTCTGCCATCACCGTACTCCCCTTGGTGTCGCCGCACGCAGGTCGGCTTGACGCGGCCGGCGGATGCAAGCGGCAGGGGTCGAAACGGGCGGTATGAGAGGCATAGCGCTGTCAGCCCTGAATCAGATTTTCGATGGTGGCAAGAAAAACTTCCAGGCGTGCCGGCTTGCGGAGGACCGAGTCCCATAAACGCTCGTCGACCGGCGTACCCACATGCGCCGAAGTGTGTAGCGCGATCGGGATGCCTGCCCATTGCGCGTGCTGCCGGATCGACCTGCAAAGATCCTCCCCGTTCATTCCGGGCATCATCAGATCGGTAATAACCAGGTCGGGCCTGCGGCGACTCAACTGTTCGAGCGCTTCCCGCCCGTCACGGGCCCGGTCCACGCTGTAGCCGACATATTCGAGCGCGAAACTCCACGCCTCGAGCAGCTCGGGTTCGTCGTCAACAAGAAGGATAAGCGTCATGGACTGCCCGAAGCCAGTGCGTTAATCGATGCCGGGCTCGCCCGCCATATTCCTGAAAGACCCACCGCCGACCTCTCGCGATACTGTCAGCGTCCCCGATCAGCGGATCGGGTCTGTATTTTCGTCGACGAGCTGAACAAGTCGGGCTGGCGCATAAGGCTTCCGCAGTATTGCCGTGAAGAGATGCTGTTCGTGCAGGGCGACCGGATCAGAAACCGAACTGCACAGGATGATAGGCAGGTGACTGAATGCGACGCTCTCCCGCAATGTCCGAGCAAGCTCCAGACCTGGCATGACCGGCATCATGAGGTCGGTGATGACGAGTGCCGGATGCACCCGGTCGACGATCTCCAGCGCCTGCCTGCCATTGGCGGCGGCATGGACGGAGTGTCCTTCGCTCTCCAGCAGGAACGTCAGGAAATCCGTGACGAGCGACTCGTCATCGACGACCACCAGCGTAGCCATGCGCCCGGCCCGCGCTTACCGGCCGTCCGCCTTGCGCCCGCTCACCGAACCGGTGGCGTCGCCCGGCATCGTGCCAGTCACATGCAGGCCGACACCCGCACCGGCCATGGCTACTTCTGCAACTGATGTATCGAACAGACTGTCCCGGACCTTCAGTACGGAAAGGGTACGTCGCAACGTGCCGTCCAGCATGGCGTGCTGCATGCCGAAGACGTTATCGATCTGGCTCAGGATTTCGGGTGATGGATTGGTGACCCAGGGGCCGGACAGTTCCTTGACTTCCCACGTGCAGACCGTCGTCACCCCCATACTGCGCAATTCATTGGTCAGTGCGGCAAAAAACTCCACCATGCGATGAGGCTCGACCGTGGCGCGCTCGAAGCCGGCCAGCCCGTCGATGAACAACCGGTCGGCCCCGGTTTCGCGAACGGCATTCAGCAGATCGTAGGCGAGTTTGTCGAGCAGATGTTCAGTCAGAGGACGCCAGAGAATTTTGAGCGCCTTCGACTGGACCAGTGCAGGCAGGTCGATGTCGAGCGCCGCCGCTTTCGCGGACAGACGCTCGGGCGTTTCGTAGAAACCGAAATGCACGGCAGGACGCTCCGGCGTGGCGAGGCGCAAGAATCCGATGCCAAACGTCGTCTTGCCGCTACCGGCGGGTCCGACGACTGCCGTGATCGAGCTTCCCGGCAGGCCGCCGTTCACACGCGCGTCGAGGCCGCCTATACCTGTTCCAAGCCGCCCCGCGCTTGGATGATCCGGACCGGACGGCGTGGCAAGGGCAGCCTCCAGCCGGGGGTACACGTCGATCCCGCGACCGCTGATCTCGTAGAGGTGCATGCCGCCCAGTGCGCCGCTGCCGCGCGACTTCGCAACACGTATGCGCCGCACCGTCCGCGGGGCATAAAGGCTTTCCTCGAGTTGCAGCACGCCGTCCACCATGGTGTGTTCCGGACTGGATTCGTCGATGCGTGCGCTGGTCAAAAAAAGTACCGTGCAGCCCGTGAAGGCGGCATGGCCCTGCAGTTCGGCAACAAAGGTCTTGACGTCGAGGTTGGTCTGGCCGATTTCGCGCGCATTCAGCAGCCCGTCCAGCACGAGCATGCTTGCGTTGAGTCGGGCAAGCTCGCCGCGCAACATGGCGACGAGGGCAGGGAGGCCTTCGTCGCGCAACGTACGGAAAAGACTGACGTAGGTCAGCTCCTTGCCGATCCGCGTGGGGTCGAAAAAGTCGAGCGTGGAGAGCGACTGGAACAGGCGGTCATGGGACTCCGCCAGCAACGTGACGTAAAGAACCTTGCGACCTTCCCGGGCCTGAGCAAAAGCGATCTGATTGGCAAGAATCGTCTTGCCAGCCCCGGGGCGTCCCTGGAATATGTACGACGATCCTGATATCAGCCCGCCGCCGCAGATTTCGTCGAGTCCGGGAACATCGCTCGATAGCCGCGAAAGCGTCTTGTCCATTGCCTTAATCCGTGATGTTAGGAAGGTGTATCCCGACCGGCCCTATATGCATAGCGACCGAGAGCGGTCCGGAGGTCGCCGTATGCTGGCCGTATCCCAAAGCGGAAGTCTACCCGAACCCTCGCTGATAAAGCAGGGTCCGTGTACCCCAGCATTTTTCAGGGCGACGGTGATACGCTGCCGCCGCAAGGCTTCCAACGTTGAAGTCGGACGACCTCGTACGTGATTCCGGTCTGATTTTTCGTCACGGATCTTCACGCTGGCGATGCGACCGCAGAAACGGAGTTAGCGCAAGCATGAGACCGGCGACCAGCACCAGCGCCCAGATCGCGGATTGAAAACTCCCGCTCATATCCCGAAGTTTGCCGACAAGGAGCGGACCTGCTGCGGCAATAAGATAGCCGACGGTCAGCACAAAGGCATTCCACGCATTGGTCTCGTCCACGTTGTCGGTATTGTCGAGTGGTAGCGTCATACCCAGAGTGAATCCGCCACCGAGGCCAAAAGCACACAGGGGGATAAACAGAAACGGTGCCATCGCGGGCGCGAGGGCCGTAGGAATCAGACCTGCAAGGGAAAGTACTGCGCTTGCGGCCAGCCAGCGTCGTCTGTCATGCGACCTGCTAAGCCAGCCGAAGATCGGGTTCGCAAGCATGAAAGCAGCCGTAAAGCTCGCGAGGGTCAATCCAGCCCTGGTTGCCGATTGGCCTGCTTCGCGGTATATCGGCGAGGTCCACGACACGAGCGCATAGAACAGGAAGTTATCGCAAGCAAAGAATATTGCGACGAACCACGCTGTGGCAGAGCGAACAGGAAGCCGCACGAGGGACTTCGACTGAATGGCCGGTGTATGTCGGCGTCGCTCCATTATTGCAACTGCCAGCCACGACGCAATAGCCAGGATCGCCGTCGCGCTCCACATGCCTGACGCGAGGCGCCATCCACTTCCAGTGGCTTGAGCCGCCGGCCCTGTAAAGCCGGCAGATGCGGTACTCCCAAACGAAAGAGCTGTCGCATACACACCCATCACCACAGCCGCATGCGACGCAAAGCGTGCCTTTATGAAGCTTGCCATCAGTGTGCCCGCAACGGCAATACCCACGCCAACACCCGCGGTCGAGACGAACAGCCCGAATACGCTGGTCGAGAATGCCCTGCCGGCAATTGAAATACAGAGTAAAAGCAATGCGGCAAGAATGGCAGGTTCCCTGCCAAACCGGCGAGCAATTCGGGGAGTCAGTATCGCCAGCAATCCCATCAACACATCGGGGATCGACGTAAGCAGCGATGCCGCCGTATGCGAAAGCCTGAAGTCGCTAATGATCGACGGTAGCACGGGACCGACAGCGACTATGCCAGGGCGAAGACTCGTTGCCACGAGGATGATCGCGACAATCGCCAGGGTGCTGTTCACCGGAGGGGGACTTTCCTGTTCTGTGTCGACATCGGAAAGTGGTGACCAACCTTCGAAAGTGGGTGGAGTCGAGCCATCCATATGGGTTCTTTCCGCCGTCGAAGACGCATACGCACCGGATTCAGCAGGGCCGCTCATCGACCTCCCCGCGCTGCGTCGTTTCGATACAGCTCTGTACCCGGCAATAGATCCGGCCCGGACAAACGCTTTCCCGATACCCATATTTCCACGATGTCTTCAGTGGTACGGATGTTCTGTTGCACGTTCCCTTTTACGATGAAAAACGAAGCAGGTTCTCCCGCAACAATCGCTGTCATTCCGGTAGCAAACAGTCGTTGATTGTTTTGCAGGGCTGCTTTCAAACATTCCGCCGGACTCATGCCCGCTTTATTCATGAGTTGCAGTTCGCGATGCTGGGCGAAGCCCTGCAGCTTCATTTTGAATCCACTGTCGGTCCCAAGCGCGATGGGGATTCCGGCCGTATGAGCCCGGGCGACGTTCTCGAGCGCAATCTCAAGACGCTTCGCCGGCTTCTGCGGATTATCTGAGAACTTCTTGCCCCGAAGAAGCGGAACAAGGTCGCGCTCCGACGAGAGGAAAAACTCGTTGTTCATGTAGGGGTTGTCTTCGAGGGAGAACGCGAGTTCGGCTTCTTCACGCGACAAGGTCGGTACGAGTGTGACTGCGTTTTTCGCCATCGAGTCGATCAATGCGGCGTCGATCAGCTGGTCGCGTATCGAGTGCGCCAGCACACCTATACCGAGATCGACAAGTGCCCGTGCGTCTCGATGGAAATGAACATGCGCAAACGTCAATATCGAGCATTGACGAGCTTCGTCGACAATCGCGCGCACGACCTCCAAAGGGATTTTAGGCACTGTGCCGCCGAAGTCGTCCACCCAGATTTTTAGAACCCGGCAACCCATGCCGGCAAGCTCGCGAACCTGGCGCCGGGCGAGTTCCGGCTCGACCGGCCGGAACCTCAATTCCGGGCACGTCATTTCGGGCGGCCAGCCATTTACTGCACCAAAGCCCACACCGGCGCTGTAGCCGAACGCCTTGTCGCTCGCTTCACCACTGGCGAGCCTGCGGCCAAGGTGTTTCTGCAACCATCGCTGGTCGGTTCCGAGGGACAGGATGTGCCCGACGCCTCGCACGGCGAGATGGCGAAGCTGGGCGTCCACGTGCGCAAGCGTATGGAATTCAGGGGATTCCGTCACGCCATCCGATATACCCAGATGTGCATGAGAGTCGGCAAGAAGCGGAATCGCGCTGAGTTCGCTCGTTTCACGTGAGACAGTTGATTCAGCGGGCCGAACGGCCAGAATTTCCCCAGAAGGACCAACCTCGATGGTGGCAGCACCCTGATCGGCACCATCGAGTCCCGTTACGTGGTCTACCTCGATTGCCGTAAAGGCGGAAGTCAGGCTCATAATGTTTCCTTACAGAGTCTCTTCGTTGCAGTTAGCGATCCTCAGCGAGATAGCTAGGAAAGTAAGCGCGAACCCAACTGTGCATACTCCTGTCCAGCCATAAGACGCCCATGCGGCCCCGGATAGCGCCGCGCCAACGGCGCCACCTAAGAAAAATATGCCGACAAAGAGACCGTTGAGTCGACCTCGCGCAGCAGGGTCCATCAGGTTGATTGCCCTTCGACCTAGCGTCTGGTCCGTGACGACTCCGGCATCGAGCGTGGCTGCACCCAGAACCAGCAGCGCGATGGCAACGACAGGATGATCCTTCGCTGAAAAGCCGCCCCAGCCGGCGCCGGCGATTCCGATTGCACAGAGCGCCACGATCATTGCGCCGTGCCCGGCGAGCACCATCATGCGTCCCCACCCGCGGTCGCCCGCGCGGCCAACGAACGGTGTAACGACCGCCCCCGCAGCCCCTGCGAGAGCAAATACTGCGATTCCATTCGTGTCGAAATTGAACGGCGACTGCACGAGCCGGAATCCGATTCCCGTCCAGAATGCGCTGAACGTACCCATGACCAGTGCTGCGGAGACCGCATTTTTTCGCAACGTCGGCTCGGTTCGCATCAGCGTCCAGAGTGAATACAGGAGTGCGGGGTAGCGAGTTGCAATTGCCGGTTTGCGCAAGGGCAGCTTCCAGTACAGAACGATCGCCAACACCGCATCGATGGTTGCAGCAAAGCCGTAGAAAGCGCGCCAGCCTATCGATCCGGCGATCACACTCGCGACCGGACGGGACAGAAGAATGCCAAACATCAGGCCGCTCATCACGTTACCGACAGCGCGTCCGCGATGTCTCTCCGATGCCATCGAAGCCGCCATGGGCACCAGCATCTGAATCACGCTGGACGCCGCGCCTGCGGAAAAAACCGCGAGCAGAAAAAACACTGGCGAGCGGGCAATCATGGCGACGGCCAGAAAAAGGGCGCCGCACGCCGTCGTTCGAACAATCAGTCCACGGTTTTCGAACAGGTCGCAAAGCGGCACGAGCATGACGAGGCCGAAAGCGTAGCCAAGCTGGGGCAACATGGCCACGAATCCTGCGAACTGGGGTGTGAGGTTCAGGCTTCGGCTGATTGCCCCCGTCAGTGTCTGGGCGGCAAAGAGGTTCATGATCATGACGCCGACCGAGGTCGCGAAGAATACCGTAAGCGGCCCGCCGAGTTCGGAAACGCTACCGTCGCCTTCCGGCGGTGCGCCCGGTGCAAGAGGATCTACGTTGGAAATCATGAAACCAGACCTTCTTTAGTGAGTACGGAAAGTCATGGTAAAACGCTTATCTATATGCAACAATTGCAATATATCGATAATCATTATGTCGGCTATGAATACGAAAGATCTCGAGGCTTTTGTTGCGGTTGTAGACAGGGGGTCGATGGTGCGCGCTGCCGAGAAGCTGCATCTCACGCAGCCCGCTCTGACCCGGCGCGTTCAAAACCTCGAGTCGATGCTGGGAGTGGAGTTGCTGGACCGGCTGAGCAAACCGTTGAAGCCGTCCGCGGCGGGCCATGAGGTTTGCGCGCTGGCGCGAACGGTATTACGCGCCGTAGACGATCTGGTATCGGTAGCGTCGCCGGATAGCGACCCATCAGGGGAACTGCGAATCGGCATGCCGCCGTTCCTCGCAGAAGCGGCGCTCGAAACACCGGTCGATCTTCTTAGAAGCGTGTATCCGCGGCTAACGCTCCGCGTCACCGCAGGCTGGTCGCCTGCCCAGTTGCAGAATGTCGAGCGTGGTGCGCTGGACGCCTCCATCGTCTTGATGCCGTCCGGCTATACACCGCCCGAGACCTTGAACGCAACGCGGCTGGCTTTTCTGCCAACCATCATCGTGGCGGCGCGATCTTTAGGTCTTCCGGATGTCCCAACGACGCTTGCGGATCTGACCGCGTTCGATTGGGTACTCAACCAGGATGGGTGCGGGATGCGATCGACCTTGAAACGTACGCTCGACAACGCCTGCCTGCCTTTGAACGTCGCGGTGGAAGCGTTCGGCTCGGAGTTGCAATTGTCGCTCGTCGCGCGTGGACTGGGCATCGGTCTCGTGACACCCGACATGCTTGAACGCTCGGTCCACCGTCGGGACCTCCAGATAATCGATGCCACGGATTTCCGGGTGGGTGTGGACGTCTGGTTTGTTCACGGGCCAGTTCCCGGACGTCTGATGCAAGCCGTCGACTTGCTGCGACACTCGCTTGGCGAGGTGCTCGGCCAGACAGATTGAAGAGATACCGCGCTGTAATGCCGGATTACGGCCGGATCGGAATTCCAATCAACGCTTCCGTTTTTTAACGGGCACATCTCCGGAAATGGCGCGCAAATCCATCCTGTCGGCAGCTTTGATTGACAGCTCGTGGCGTTCCTCGAAATCACCTCGCAACGGCGCCACCGCCTTGCACGTGTCGACCAGCAGTGAGCGCGCCCAACGGTGGCCCGGCGAACGATGCGTGCGTTCATGCCACGCCAGCGTCTTCGTAAAGCCCGGCACGGCCACCGGGGTCTCGAGTATCGCAAGTCCCGACGCATTCGCCGCCAGCCGATACGGCACCACGGCAATCAGATCGCTGGAACGAAGGATATCGGGCAGAACGAGAAAGCTCGTGACCGACACGGTCACCCGGCGCTCGCGTCCGACCTTTGCGAGCGCTTCGTCGGTCACACCGGTCAGGCTGCCGCCGGAGTACGACACCAGCGCATGATCGAGCGCGCAGAATCGTTTGAGAGGAATCGTCTTGCCGCGGGCGTCGGGGTGGTCCGCACGCATCACACAAACATAGCGTTCACTGAACAGACGCCGCGTATGCAGATCGTCCGGCGTGGTCTCCGGCGTGATCAACGCGAAGTCGACGTCGCCGCGTTGCAACTGGGTGGGCAATCGTTCGTGCTGGACCGGCAGCACGATAGTGCGCACACCGGGCGCATCGCGCCGCAGCGCGGCGAGAAATGGCACGACGACGGCCTGCAGCGCATAGTCGGTGGCAGCAATCGTCAACGTCATGCTGGCAACGTCCGGCGCGAACGCCTGCGGTTCGAGCAGTGCGTTGGCATCGGCCAGCAATTGCTTGACGGGGGCTTCGAGTGCCAGCGCGCGAGCCGTCGGTTCGATACCGCGCTGCGTGCGTACGAAGAGCGGATCGCTGAAGCTTTCCCGTAGTCGCGTGAGCATCGCGCTGACGGCCGGTTGCGTGAGCGACAACCGTTGCGCGGCGCGTGTGACGTTACGCTCGTCGAGCAGCGCATCGAGCGCTTTTAGCAGGTTCAGGTCCATGGCCTTGAAATCATTTAGATTGATATCAGAAATAAGAATAACAAATTGGCTTTATTTCTGGCGAGTGCTCATCATGGGTCATCTGTTGGACGACGCTGCGCGCCATGACGCTGCCGTCGGCTCAACCCGAATCTGGAGAAAGCGAAACATGAACGAGATTTTTTGGCCCGAGGGTTACTTGCCTGGCACGACGGAGAACTTCGCGTCTAACGAGGTGATCGTGGCAGGATTGAGCGCGGCCCAGGTATGGCCGTTTCTGAGCGAAGCGCCTTTGTGGCCGACGTATTACGCGAATTCAGCCGACATCCGCTTTTACGACGGTGAAGGTCCGCATCTGGAAACAGGAGTGCGTTTCGATTTCAGCACGTTCGGCTTTCCGGTTGAAGCCCAGGTTACCGAATACGTCGCGCCGGCAGCAGGACAGCCGGGCCGCGTGGCCTGGCATGGTTGGGCGGGCGAAGGCGATACGCGTCTCGACGTGCACCACGCCTGGCTGATCGAAGATCTGTCCAGAGGACGCGTGCGCATCCTCACGCAGGAAACGCAGAAGGGCAAGCCGGCCGCGGAACTGGCGGCCACGCGGCCGAACCCGATGATCAACGGACATCAGGACTGGCTCGACGGTCTGGTTGCCGTCGCCCGGAAAAAGGCAGCGGCCTGACGCTACGGCAGCGAACGCCGGGGAGCCGACGCGAATATTGCCTGCCAGTCCTTCGACTTGCCGCGCGCCTCGGGTGATGCGGGAATGCTGCCGCGGATGTAAGACTCTTCCACCGCACGAACAGAAACGGATCTTTGCTCGGCGCAATGGTAACGCTGTCGTTCGCGTGTATGCCGCCTTCGAAACGGCAGCCGACACGACTGAACGACCGGAGCGAGCGTTGGCAGGGATGAGCAGACACGACCTTCTCGCCCGATACGAAGGGTGGTCGTCCGCTTTGCGTTCACTCATCGAGGACGCCGATAGAATCGCCGCCATTCGCCCGATCGTCAGTCTCCCGACCGGGACGAAAAGAGAGCGGGTATGACCGTGCGCTGACTATTTCCTGTCTCTGCGAGGCGGTCGGGACGAACGAGTTCAACGGCGATGGGGTACAGGTTGGATACCAGCATCTGTCCAGTTTCAGTGCAGCGTTTGAACGGGTGTTACGGAAGGACCCCGAAGTCGGTGCGCCCGACGGGGTCGTCGATGATAACCAGGGTTCCGTGACTGCCTGGAAGCACCGAATGGGGTGTCCCCGCTAACGCCAGATACATCTGGCCGGACTCGACGAGGATTGTCTCTTCGTTCACCTGGAGTAGGAGTCTGCCATCGATGACGATCAATGCTTCGTTATAGCTATGCGTCTCTTCGATGGCCGGAGAACCGTCCATGCGCAGAACCTTGATGTTTGCCGGCCCGACGTGCCCGACAATAGAAGATTTCCACGCAACTTCCTTATCGGCCGCGAGGGAATTGAAATCGATGAACGTCATATAGGGAATCCGCCTAAAGATGCATTCTGCCCGGCGGAGTGTTCGAGCGCCCTATACATTAGCGCAAGCCATCGCCATTACGATTATGGGCAATGGCCTTGACTCTCAAGAAATACTGGCTGGCCAGCGCATTGACCAGAATCCACGCGGTCCGAGAATTCACCGAACGGGCTTTGCCCGACTTGCCATCGCCACCTTTAACCGCGATCTCTACTCTGTAGAGTGAGAAAGCGATGACGAGAGTTCGCGATGGGCGTTAGCTTGGGCGAGTAGGGCATTTGCCTTGGATTCAAAGGTCTGCACCGCATCCGCGCCCGCGGCGAAACGCACGGGCGGCTCGTGTTCGCCAGCCAGTTTCACGAGCGCGTCAGCGAGCTTCGCCGGGTCGCCGCCCTGTTTGCCATTCATGCTTTTCCAGTTGGCGATGGTCTCGGTCGTGCGGGCCGCGTAATCATCGACAGAGAGTTCGCCGTAGATAGTCGACTCGTCGCCCAGCAGGTCCGTACGGAAGAATCCCGGTTCGACCAACATCGTACGAATGCCAAAGGGTGCAATTTCCAGAGCAAGCGACTCCATCCAACCTTCAACGCCGAACTTCGCAGCGGCATACGCGCTGCAAAAGACGCCTCCGGTGATCCCGGCTGTCGACGAAATCGTGATCAGCAAGCCCGAGCGGTTCTTGCGCATTGGCGGCAGTACCGCTCTCGTGACGTTCATCGGACCGAACAGGAGGGTTTCCAGCTGACTGCGTACCTGATCGGTACTCAGTTCCTCGAAGAAGCCACCATAGAAGTTGCCAGCGTTGTTCACGAGCACGTCGATGTGGCCGAACCGCTCCGCTGTCGCGCTTACTGCGGCGAGGGCATCGGTCGGGATAGTCACATCGAGCTTCAGGACGAGGAGATTCTCGTGCTCGCCAAGCGCTTTCCTTACCTTGCCGATATCGCGGCCGGTTGCCACGACATCGTGGCCCGCTGCCAATGCCGCCCTGGCGATGTC
Organism: Paraburkholderia sp. BCC1886; assembly: GCF_900996245.1. Classification (GTDB taxonomy): domain Bacteria; phylum Pseudomonadota; class Gammaproteobacteria; order Burkholderiales; family Burkholderiaceae; genus Paraburkholderia. The sequence continues at coordinate 125,180 of NZ_CAAJGK010000033.1, forward strand.
CACGCCCATGCCGCGGCCGGCACCAGTGATTAGCCACACTTTCTTGCTGTTCATTTGCGCATCCTTTGGGTATGTCGTGCCGCGATAGCTCAGACACGGAATCGGAATCAGGTGGCTTTAGTGTGGCGGGATTGCCGGAAAGGCGTTTGCCGAAACTGCCGTAGTTCTTGCCTAAACCGACGAGGCGCGTGAGGAAGCGCGCGAACCGATGACGGACGGGTTAAAGTGTTCCCGCCGCTTTCGAGGGAGAAAAATCGTATGAATCGCCGTGTTTCGAGTCCGGCAGAGGTGCGCGGCGCTCCGATGGACGGGCTTGCACAAGCCATTGCGCGGTTTGCACAGTCTGACGGCGACTACGCGACAGCGATTCCGGGGCTGTCGCTGCATCGTCGGAAAGGGCCGACCGAGCCTTTGCACTGTATCTTCAGACTGGGACTCGGCGTGGTCGCGCAAGGCCATAAACAGGCGCTGGTTGGAAAAGAGGTGGTGAACTACGGTCCGGGCCAATCGATGCTGACGAGTATCGATCTACCGGTAATTTCGCACGTCACCCGCGCGAGCGCCGAAACGCCGATGCTCGGCCTGATGCTGACGCTGGACAGTCGTGACATAGTGAAAACTGCTGCGGAGATGCAGTTGCAGGCGTCGTCCCGATTGCCTTCGTTCGCGCCTGTCACGGTTGAAACACTCGACGACGCATTGCTTGGCGCCATGGTTCGCCTGATTGGATTACTCGATCAACCTGACCTCGCGCCGCACTTGGCGCCACTCCTGAAGCAGGAAATCCTCGTGCGGCTCCTCGCCGGCGCTCACCGTGTCCAGCTACTGCATCTTGCAGCCAATGGCTCGCTGAGCCAGCACATTGCCAGGGCCGTTACCTGGCTTAGGCAGAATTATTCGGCCCACTTCCAGGTCGACGAATTAGCCGGGCATGCGCATATGAGTCCTTCGACGTTCAGACAGCACTTTCGCAGCATCACAGGCACTAGCCCTTTGCAATATCAGAAGCAACTGCGGCTTCAGGAAGCCCGGCAACTTATGCTTAGCCTCGGCATCGATGCCGGGAGTGCTGCGGTTCAGGTCGGATATGAAAGCGCGTCGCAGTTCAGTCGCGAGTACAGCCGTCTGTTCGGAGCGCCCCCGCAACAGGATGTAAGACGCCTTCGTTTAGCGTGATGCGCAAGTGGCGAAGGGCTGGAAACGTCGGCTACGGACCAACCCGGTTGGCCGCGCCGTATCGCACCGACAGACATTCCAGACGAACAATCGCCTACTGAGAAAACGTGATCATGCTGGAGCGGGTCAGCGTCACGTTTTTGCTCACGCCAGCCGGCGCATTGACCAGAATCCACGCGGTCGAGAGCTCACCGAACGGGTCCTTGCTCGACATGCCATCGGTCGGGACCACCACCTTGAAGCCGCGCACGGCCGCTTCGCTTGCGGTGTACAACACGGCGCCGTGTGCCATCGTGCCGGTAACGATGACGGTCTGGATACCCTTCTTCTTCAGAGCCGCTTCGAGATCGGTATTCAGGAACTTGTCCACGCCGGATTGCACGACCGTCTCGCCGCCATTGGCCGCGATTACTGGCGGCACTGCCGCCAGTGTGCCCGTGCTGGTCAGGCTATAGACGATCATCAGGTTCGCCCCGCGCGACTTGCTCAACAGATTGGCGACATAAGGCAGTGAGGCTGCGCAGGTCGGGCGCTCCTCTGTATTGCAGGTACTGGTGTCGAAATCGAGCAGCAACAGCGCGGTATGAGCGGGATCGGTAACGGTGAACGTCTTCAATTCCGGGGCCAGAGGCATCGCGACTGATTGCCAGGACGCGATGGTGTCGGCTTGCGCCGTACCGCAGGCGGCTGAAGCAAGCAACATTGCGCACAGTGTCCGTCGAACGTTTTGCATAAACTCTCCGATATAACCTGCATGATCAGGGGCACTCACGGCACGGCGGGTTGAACGCACGCGAGGTTCATGCCGTCATGGCAGGCCATTCTATCGATCGAACCATTCAGAAGAGAGCTGCCACAAATTATTTTTAGAAATCTGTCGATTCTTAGCCATCAGCTTCGTCGTCAGTGTATTCCCACTCAAGGAGGTCCCATGAAATACCTCGGCTTAGCCTATTTCACACCTGAAAAATTCGCCGCGATGGCGCCAGACGACGTCAAGGCATTGGTGAGCCAATGCCCTGCGTTAGACGAGAAGATGCAGGCTACCGGCAAGGTTCTGGTGTCCGCGTCACTTGGGGATCTGGACAGCTGGACGACGCTACGCCCAGACAATGGCAAGACGCAGGTGACCGATGGTCCATACACCGAGTCGAAAGAAGTGGTGGGCGGCCTGTTCGTCATCGAGGCGGATAGCCGGGACGAGGCGTTGCGCATCGCGTCCATGCACCCTGCCGCCACGCTGGGCGAAGCAGGTGGATGGGCCGTCGAACTCATCCCTCTGGATTTCTACCTGGGACGATGAGGGTGTGGCACTAGGCTCAACGATGAGTTGGCGCTTCACTGTCGGCAAACACAACGAATGCCTCATACAAGAACGATGTAAGGCACGGGAAAGGATCGTGCCTTGATGATTCCCGATTTTGCCGACCGGCTTCAATCCAGCATGCCAGGTCGACGCAGGTATCAGCCGAAGGCGGGCGCGGAGGGTTCGTCGATGTCAAGAAGCCTGTCTTCAAAGGCGAGTTCGGCCGAACTTTCGTCGCCTGGCGGCCCCTGACGGTCGCGGTCCTGCAATCGCTCGCGGACCAGCTTGCAAAGCCGCTCCCGCACGATGATGCGTTGCGCGGTATCCATCTGCGCATATCGCTCGAACTGGGCCTCCGATAATGTAATGGTGAGCGTATATCGGGAGTCCAGTGTCGTATCGCCTTGCGACTTGATCACCCACGACGTTTGAACGAAGAGAGTTTTTCCATCGTCATAGCTGCTGATTGCTGGCGCTTTGGGCGAATCGAAGATCCCTGCCAGTGCCACTTCAATTTCTTCCACCCGTTGTTCGCGGTTGATTTCATGCATTGCAATCGCTCCTTCCGGTCAATACCGGTATTGATTGATAACCCGTCCAGGCGAGTCAGCAAGAATTGTGTCCGCTCCGAACCGAGGCATGACGGTTGCTGCTTTGTTGAATCGATCGCGCGCCGCGCGGAGTATCGGGAGCAGTGACAAATGAATCCTCGAACCAACCTTCTGTGTCTCGCCGCGGGCGCCTTTGCAATCATGTTCGCCGTTTCAGGCTGCGGCCCCTCGGGCTCCGCAGGTGGCGGCCAGGGCAATAACGATTTAGCAGCAAGCGCCGCCAGCCAAGGGGGTTCAGCCGTGTCGGCCCCTGCAACCGGGGCGAGCGATAGCCCTGCCGGTGCCAGCCAATAGTGGGTCGGCGGCAGAGGTTTTCGGTGACGACATCGACGAAAATGCGGCCGGACGACGAGCCTGCAACGGGTATCCCCGAACTGGCTTCGGGGAAGCCGCGATTCCGGCGCGGATTCTTACAGGCCGCGCGCGGCGCGGCCTCCGGATTTCTGACGGATCGTTGCGCGACACTCAGTGCGAGCGTTGCCTTCTATTCCGCCTTTTCTCTTGCGCCGACATTGCTGATTGTTCTTGCGGTCGCGGGTTGGTTTTTTGGAACCGAGGCCGCCAAGGGACGACTGTTTGGCCAGATCAAAGACATCACCGGCCCGGAAGCGGCCGCGGCAATGCAGGACATCGTGCAGCATGCGCATCACGCAGGCGGTAGCGGCATCGCGACCGCACTGTCGATCGTCCTGCTGTTCGTCGGCGCGTCGGCGACTTTTGCTTCGTTGAGTAGCGCGCTGGATATTATTTTCAAGGTTGGAACGCGAAAGGGAATTTCCGGCATCGCGTTGCTTCTGCGTGCGAGACTCGTTTCTTTCGGGCTGGTCACGGGATTCGGATTTCTGCTCGTCGTCTCTCTCATGCTCGATGCGGCCATTCAAACAGTCGGACGTGCTGTGCTCGGTAGCGTCACGCTGACCATCCTCGCAGAACTCGCGCAGTCGATTTTTGGGCTGGTTGTAATGACAGCCGGTTTCGGCGCTCTCATCAAATGGTTACCTGACGTTCATGTCCATTTTCGATCTGCACTGATTGGCGGTGTTGTGTCGGCCGTGCTCTTTTCAACAGGCCGACATCTGTTCGGACTGTATCTCGCCCATGCGGGGGCGGCCGGCTCTTTTGGCGCGGCAGGGTCGCTCGCCATGCTGATGATGTGGCTTTACTTTTCGGCCGCGGTATTTTTGTTTGGCGCAGAGGTGTCGGGCTTTCTTGAGACGTCCGCTGAGACTGATCGATCTGATTCGCGCAACGTGACGTCTCCATCCGGCCAGTAAATGAAGTCGCGTCATTCACGGGGACATCCGCCGGGAAGATCGTCTGGGTTCCAATCCCAAGCATGACCGCGGTCACATTGAGTCGCGCCGGTCGACGAATGACGCAGTTTTATTGTTAAAGATATCGACATTGAAGTACTTTCGTTCTATCAACTGAAAGTCCGGTCATTCAACTGGCCGGCGAGCGCTTGGCTCGCGTCACGCCCAAACAAAACTGGTATTTCCTGTTCAATCCTCCACAGAAAACTTTCCGCCCATTCTGGCCGTGAACCGGGGCGAAGGCCTGCAAAGCGGCGCGGCGTCCCCGCTCACGCTTCCCGCGAAAATAAAGCGTTACAAAACGGACGATCACGTAGTCTGCCCGTAACCAGGCGAGGTGCCAGCGCTGCTATCGTCGACGGGTCGATTCCGCCTACCGTCGAGCACGATCTGGAGAAGCCCATGCTTGAATTTCTGTCACCTGCCGTGTTTGCAGCGGTTGTGCGAGTCAGTTCGTCGTCGATCTATTCCTCACGTCTGGCCACGGCGTCGCAGCTTGCCTGGCGTGCCGCTCTGACGGGACAGTAAAAGAGAGCACACCGCCGCGGCGATCTCACACCTGAATAGCGTGCGTGAGGGATCGCCCCATGTCTGACGCAGGGCCCTTTCTGCTGAAGTCGATCACTTGTCTCTCGGAGAATGCGGGGCTCTCGTTCTCGCTGCCTGCCGAACAGATTCCGTATCTCCTGCAAGCACTGGACGGCGTCGCGACGGCCGGCCCGGCCCGCACGCAAACGCATGCGGCCGATATTACGTTGCAGTAACCCCGCGCACGCGATACGCCCCACAGCGAACGTACCTGTCCTGCTACTTTGCACTCCGCAGCGTAAATTTACTTTTTTTCGAGCCGGGCCTGATTTGATACTACGCAGTCTGGTTGTGCGCCTTCGTTTGAAGCCGGTCGTCTGGTTCGTGCTGTGTGCGTCGGGAGGCATGGCGCTTCCCAGCCATGCGCAACTGAGCGGCAACGCAGCGCTTCCCGAGGCGATGGACGGTATATGGGGACTGCGGCTGGCGCCGCAAATAAGCGAAACGCCCGTGCCGGCAGGCAGTTCGCCTGCGACCGCAGCGCTAGCCGAATCGCTCACCGCCACCACGGACACGGACGTTTCACTCAAGGGCAATGCGCAGTTACGTCGCTATGCTGCGAGCGTGGCGGGCGACGCCTTGCACTACGACGTAGACAGCGACAAGGCCGATGCCTATGGCCACGTGCGCATCGTCGATAACGGCGATGTGTTCGTCGGTCCGGACGCACACCTTTACGTCGGCGCAAACGAAGGTTACATCAATGTTCCGAGGTACCGGTTTCATCTGACCGGGGGATGGGGCAGCGCAGAGCGCGCCGACCTGCTCGACAAGGAGCGTACTGTCGTGCATCAGGGGACCTACAGCACCTGTAATTGCGAAGGCTCGCCCGGCTGGTATATCAAGGCCTCCGAATTCGACCTGGACACGGGCAAGGACGAGGGAATCGCCCATAACGGTGTGCTGTTTTTTCAGGGGGTGCCACTCCTGGCAAGTCCGTGGCTCTCGTTTCCGCTGTCGAACGAACGCCGCAGCGGCTTCCTGCCACCGACTTTCTCGGTGAGTTCCACGAACGGCGTCGATATTGCCGCGCCGTATTACTTCAACCTCGCGCCCAACTACGACCTCACCGTGACGCCGCGCATCATGTCGAATCGCGGTGAAATGCTGAGCTTCGATTACCGCTATCTTCAGCCCAAAGATGCGGGGACCATCTCGGCGGCATGGCTGCCGCACGACGATATCACCCATACCGACCGTTATTCGATTGCGTTGAACCAGACGTGGAATCTCGGCGCGGGCTTCGGCGCTTACGTCAACTACAACCGGGTTTCTGACTCGGCGGTCGTGACCGATCTGGCGTCGGGCATTGCATTCCCGACCGGCTCAACCACTCTCTACCAGCAGGAAGCGGGTTTGACCTATTCGAACGGACCGTGGACGGTGCTTGCACGCGAGCAGCGCTGGCAGTCTTTCGAGAGCGACGACACCTATAATCGCGAGCCGCAGGTCAATGTTCGTTACGCCCGCTACGACGTGGGCGGCTTCGACTTCGGCGCCGAAGCGGATGCCACCCGTTTTTCCATTTCTTCGTCGGATCTGACGCAGGGTAGCCGCTTTGTTTTCAATCCTTATGTTGCTTATCCGATCGAGCGACCGGGCTGGTTCATCACGCCAAAGCTCGCCTGGCACTTTGCCGCCTATGACCTGACTTCGATCGGCACCGACGTGCCGGCCGGGGAGCCCAAGACGTTCAGCGTAAACGTGCCGACCTTCAGCCTCGATTCAGGCATGCGCTTCGAGCGCAGCGTGAAGCTGTTCGGTCAGGACTACATCCAGACGCTCGAACCTCGCCTGTTCTACGTGTACACGCCGTACCGTAACCAGGCGTACGCGCCGCTATTCGATACCGCCACGGCGGATTTCGGCCTGCCTGAACTGTTCATGCCCAACAGTTTCGTCGGCAACGACCGGGTGTCGGATGCGAGCCGGCTCACGGCGGCGCTGACGACCCGGTTCATCGACCCCGGCAGTGGCGACGAGCGAGCCCGCCTGGTACTCGCGCAGCAGTACGATTTCGTCACACCGCACGTGACGCTCGGCGTGGACGATCCGCTCAGCACCGTCGCGCGAACCGACGTGATCCTCGGCGCGTCGTACAAGCTGGCGACGGATTTTTCGGCTGAACAGGCGGTGGAATACAACGAGGCCAACGATTATCTGTCACATGCGGAAGCCGGTTTCGGCTGGGCGCCCGGCAAGCAACAGGTGTTGAACGTAGCGTATCGCTACACGCGCTCGAATAGCACACTCGATTACGAGCCGGTCAATCAGTTCATCGTTTCCGAGCAGTGGCCTTTGGGGCACAACATCGTGAGCGTTGCGCGGGTGAACTACGACATGGGCGTGCATCGTTTGATCGCCGGCTTGCTGGGCCTGCAGTACGACGCGGATTGCTGGTCGCTCGGAGTGGCCTTCGAGAAGTACACGAATGCCACGAGTTCGACCACCTCCCCGAGCACGGGCACGAGAGTGCTGATGCAACTCCAGCTGAAGGGTTTTTCGCAAGTGGACAACGGACTGCTCAATCAGTTTCGCGCGAGCGTGCCGGGTTATACGCCCGAGGCGTCCCCGGCCGCGCCAGTTTCGCGGTTCAGCGACTTGCCGTGAGAAGCAGATGATGGCGGAGGCACTGCAACCAAAAAAGCACGCGTGCCGGTTCTGATTGGTTTCCTACCTGACTTAGCAGGAAGCTGTGCATTCATTTTATCGTCGCGTTCAAGCGCCGTGAACAGCCGACCAACCTGAACGCAGCGGGCGCTCGTTCAAAATTTTTCTATGTTCACGAATCATGTACACTAGAAAAAATTGAACGGAGTGATGAATGCGCGCATCAGCCGCTACCCCCGATCCGCTCGTCACGTCCGCCACACAGGCATTCAGCCTCAGCGCGGGTGTTGCGACGTCGGTCATGCCAGCACCTCCGGGTAACGGCTATGACAGCACAGTCGAGTTCGAACTCAACCCACCGATGCGCCGCGTGACCGTCGTCGTACCTTCGATCGACCGCCAGGAGCGGCTCTCCGCTCTGGCTGCCACGGGCGGCCTGCACGACGCCGGGCGCATTCTTCTTGTGACATCGTATCTGTCACCCGCCCTCGTCAACGCCTGCCGCAGCCTTGGCGTGAACGCGATCGACGAGGCCGGCAACGCATTCGTCAAAGACGGTAATACGCTCATCCTGATTTCCGGTCGGCCGCGCGCCTCTGCGCTGCGTCGGCCCAGCCTCTGGTCCAGGCGCTCGCTTCAGGTCATCCTCGCGCTGCTCGTCAGGCCGGCGCTGCTACAAGAAAGCAGACGCGCTATCGCCACGTTCGCCGGTGTGAGCACCGGCACGGCACACAGCACCGTGCAAACGTTACTGCAGCGGAAGGACCTGATCGAGCGCGGCGACGGACTGGTCTTTACCAACTTCGACCGGTTGCTCGATGAATGGGTCACCCTGTATCCCTCGCTTCTAAGGGAATCACTGAAGCTCGGACGGTATCGTGCGACGGAGCCCAACTGGTGGACCGACATGCCGGCGCAAAGCGACCAATGGATGTTGGGTGGCGAGCCGGCCGCTGCGCTCATGACGAACTATCTGAAGCCGGCCATCGTGACGGTGTACTGCACCAACGGAATCCCCACCCAGATGATCAGTCGCGGGCGGCTTCGACCAGACCCGACCGGAAACGTCGAATTTCTCAAGGCACCGTTCGAGTTGGACCGCACCCCCGGACTGGTCGACAACGTCGTCTATCCCGTGCTCGTGTACGCCGATCTCGTCGCGAGCGGTGACTCGCGCAATCTCGAAACCGCGCAGCTGATTCGTGACCAGTACATCCAGCATGGCAATTAAGCTACACGAGGCCCATCCTTTCCCGGAGCTGTCCATCGCCGTGCTGCGTGACGTCTCGGTCGCGGCGAATCGGGCTCGTGCAGCATGGTTCGTGGGCGGGGCGACGGCCCGCGATATCCTGACCACGCACCGCTTCGGAATCGAGCAGTCGCGCGCGACCGCCGACGTCGACATCGGCGTGTGTATCGAAAGCTGGCAAGGCGACAGGGAACTGCGCGATGCGCTCATTGGGACAGGAAAGTTCGAGCCCAGTGGGGAGGCTCAGCGACTCTATTACACCGCGCCCGATTCCGGCGAAAGAATGTGGCTGGATATCGTTCCGTTCGGGGGAATCGAGCGCGACGGCCGCCGCGAAATCGAATGGCCCGGTGGCGCCTTCCGGATGAACGTCGCCGGTTTTGGCGAGGCGCTGGCAGCGGCCGTGGAGGTTGAACTGGCCGCCGACGTCGTTGTGCTCGTTGCGTCTCTTCCGGCGCTCTCGATGCTCAAGATCCTCGCGTGGCGAGACAGGCACACCGCGCACGCAAGGGATGCAACGGATCTGCGGTTTCTGATGTCGAGATATGCAGACGCCGGTAACTACGATCGCCTCTACGACGGCGACGCGCTGGATCTTCTCGAAGCCCACGGATTCGATCCGGACGTCGCCGGGGCGGCATTGCTTGCGCGGGACATGGCGGCTCTCGTCACGCCCGTCATCCGGCCGCTGATCCTGGCGGCGTTGGCACCGGGCGAAGCCTACCCGCCCTTGCTCAACCAGATGCTGGGCGGGGGACACCGGATGCTGCAGTTCGAAGGAGAAGGGACCGATTCGATCGAGCGCCTGTTCAACGCATTTCGAACGACGCTCGAAAGGGTGTTCGCGGCCCCTACCTGAGCGGATGCGACGTTCGGATATCGAATACCGTGAAGCTGTGACGATACGCCGACGTGACGTCCAATCAGCAGGCGACTGCGACCAGCGCAACGCGGCGAAGAAGAACATCGCACCCCGGCTAGACAACAATGCCGCGATCTCTTCCACGCTAGCGGTTTGCAGGTGCTATTAGCGTGGTGATTTGCTCTCCACCCGGGCAAGCGGATTGGGGCCGCCCTCCAACGTGGACGAGGCGATTGTCCAGGCGTCGTCTTCCGGGTAGAACGCGCTTCTGAGATACGCGTCTGTCAACCGTTGCACCACCGCGACTCGCTCGGGATTCTCGTCGGTTGTTTCTGTCACCTGATAACCCGATATGCCGCCGAGCATATGTTCTCCACCGCAGACCGTGACTAGCGAGTCTGCGCCGGGGCTAAGCGTGTACGCGTCGGTGAACCATTCAGGGCCGAGAACAGTTAGCGGAGAATCGTCGTGGTCACCGGCCACTACGAGGGTTCGTGTGTTCATCCGTGAATAGTCTTGATTGAGATAAGGGAAATGCTCGGTCGCGAGGGGGCTTAATGCATCGCCGCCTCGTCCACCTGCGCAAAGCAGTACGCCCGCCTTGATTCGTGAATCGGAGCGATCCTCGCCGGCATCACCGTCCGGACCCGGCACTCTGGCGCCCAGCAACATCGCTGTCGTCTGGGCTCCGAACGAGTGTCCGACGGCGGCGATACGGTCCCGGTCGAGTCGCCCCTCGAGCCACGGAATGGAATCCTCGATGACGTCGAGCTGATCCAGAACACGCTTCACGTCCTGCACGCGATAACGCCATATCTCCAGCTTTCGAGGATCATCGAGGTAGGCCTTGATCGCTTCTGCATGCGACGCTTTGGGATCGGCGCTCAGCGATCTCGAATCGAGAAAGGTCGGCTGGATCACGACAAACCCGCGTGCCGCCCAGAAATTCACCAGCGGAGCGTAAGCGTCCATCGACAAGCCAAAGCCGTGCGAAAAGACAATGACGGGCAGCCGGCTACCGGTTACCGGCGCTGAGACCCGAAGCCATAATGCGTGTCCACGTTCCGGTGCGGACAATTCGATTGGACCGACCGAGACGACTGCGTTTGCGCGACTTTCATTCGATAATGTGCTCATGACACTCCCTGGTTACTATGGAATATCTACATCATCGTGGGAGAGTAAAAGAATGGGAAGACGGCACTTTCGACGCAGTAACGCACATTGAGGTAACCATGGAAAAACGCCCGCACAAAATGCGAGAGTCATTGCCGTCGATTTGCAGGAGCGAGGAATCCACAGCGGTCCGTGACTTTCTGGGAAAGATCGGCGACAGATGGAGTGTGCTGGTCATCGTCATGCTGGCAAAAACCCCGCAAAACCGGGCGCGGTTCTCGGAGTTGCAGAGAATGGTCGATGGTATCTCTCAGCGGATGTTGACGACGACCTTACGCAATCTCGAGCGAGACGGATTTTTGTCCCGCGAAGTTTTTCCCGAGGTGCCACCGCGGGTGGAGTATGAACTCACGGATATCGGCCTGACCTTGCTAGGGCCGATGCAGCACCTGGTGGATTGGGTGGGCTTGAATTGGAAACTAATTAAACAAGCGAGAGAGACGTTCGACAGTCGGAGCGATTGACTATGCGTTCGTCCTGCATGGGCCGGTTCAGCGGTGCGTTCGGAAGGCGAGGTCGCCAGCCTGGCTGCGGAGTGGAATCGAGCGATAACGCTCCGGTGCATTCAGCCGTTTATAGCGGACCGGCAGCGATAAATCCCATTTGCCTGGATATCTGCCCGCACGCTTCACGCAACGACGCTGCAATGCTGCCATCCCATTTCGAATCGAACGAGGTGGCCGGTCCCATCACGGTAATCGCCAGCACGATGTTGCCGGTCGCGTCGAAAACGGGTGCACTGAACGCGTTGATGCCGGGAATCGGATCGCCTATCGTGCGCGCCATGCCTCGCCGGCGGTTCTCGGCCAGCTCTGTTTCGAACTCGCTTTTCGAACGTTGCTTCTTGTCCTCGTGCAGCGCGAGTCGGGCCGCGTCGCCAGCAAGAAAATGGTCGAGCATTCTGCGTGGCAGATAGGTTGCGAAGAGTCTGCCGGTCGCAGTATTTCGCACTGACATTACCGCACCCACTCGCAGATTGACATGCATGGGGACGGGTTCGACCAGCTGCACGATGGTCGGTCCCAGGTTGCCCCATACGGCAACGGCCACACTCTGTTCAGTGGCATCTGCCAACCCTGTGATGACCGGGGTCGCCTCGCGTACCGGATCGAGCTGGCACAGCTTCGCGAGGCCGATCTGTAAAGCGAGCGGGCCTAACGCATACAGGCCTGTTGCAGGTTCCTGAATGACAAACCCCACCTTGACGAAGCTGACCAGGTACGGGTGCGCCTTCCCCACCGAAATGCCCGCTTCGCGCGCCAGCTCGCGCAGCGGCATTGGTTTCAGGTGAGTTGCGAGCGCAACCAGCAGCGTACTGCCGATCTCGATCGACTGGATGCCACGGCGAGGTTTGGTGTCCACGGAGCGTCAGTAGAAGACTGGGTCGGGCCGGATTGTAGCACTGCGTTTTGCGCCTTCCGCGGTGCCACGATGATCCGTGCGTATCGTGGTTTTCGATAATATCAGATGCGTTGACTATTATCGGATGTCAATCTAGACTCGGTTCGACCGGTGCGAGGGGCTGACGAATGCAATGTTCGTCAAGAAAAAACGCAGTCGAGGCCTGATCCGACATCGACGGCCATCATGAGGAGACGAGAGAACCATGTCCGCACCTATTCCTGCCCCGGCGCTCGCGTCGGACAATCGCGACCGCGCGGACGATCCACGCACCTCGGCGCTTTACCGGCGTATCTCATGGCGAATCGTGCCGTTCCTGTTCGTGTGCTACATCGTGTCGATTCTCGATCGCAGCAACATCGGCTTCGCGCAATTGCAGATGAAATCCGACCTCGGCATTACCGACGCCATGTACAGCCTCGGCGCCGTGCTGTTTTTTGTCGGCTATGTGCTGTTCGAAGTGCCGAGCAACCTGTTGCTTCGCAAGTTCGGCGCGCGCCGTACGTTCGCACGGATCATGGTGCTGTGGGGCGCGGCATCGGTGGCCATGATCACTGTGGCGAGCGCGGAGCATTTCTACATACTGCGTTTTCTGCTCGGCGTGTTCGAGGCGGGATTTTTTCCTGGCGTCGTGCTGTATCTGACCTATTGGTTCCCGGCCAAACGGCGCGCGGCGGTATTGTCGATTTTTTACGCGGGCGTAGCGGTGGCGGGTATGGTTGGCGGACTGCTGTCGGGTTCGATCATGCGAGGCATGGCCGGCGTGTTCAATCTGCACGGCTGGCAATGGATGTTCGCCATCGAAGGGGCGCCCGCAGTGCTGCTCGGCGTGATCGCATGGTTCTGGCTCAGCGACCGCCCCGACCAGGCCGCATGGCTGTCGAGCGAGGACAAACAGTTTCTGGCCGACGACCTCCTGGCTGAACGCAAGCTTGCTCCGCCTGACGCGGCGCATTCACTGGGCGCCGCGCTGCGCAACTCACGCACCTATCTTTTCTCGTTCATCTACTTCTCGCTGACCTCCGCGCTATTGATGCTGCTGTTCTGGATGCCGTTGATGATCCGCGAATTCGGTATTCGGGACGTGGTGGATATCAGCCTGCTGTCGATCGTGCCGAATGCAATCGGCGCGGTGGGCGTGATCCTGATCGCGCGCCATTCGGACCGCAAGCGCGAACGTCGCTGGCATTTTGCGGCGTGCGTGGGCGGTGCGGCCATTACCTTGTTGCTCATGACGCTGCACTTCAACAGCCTCGCCGTGATGCTCGGACTGCTGTCGCTCGCTGCCTTGCTGATTTTCTCAGCGCATCCGGTTTTCTGGGCGGTTCCGTCTGCCTATTTCTCGGGAACCGGCGCGGCGGGTGCTATCGCGTTGATCAGTAGTATCGGCGTGTCGAGCGGGATGATCAGTCCGTGGGTGATAGGCCAGATTCGCACGCACACGGGCAGCATGGACGGCGCCATGTACATTCTCGCCGCGCTGCTGCTGGCATGCGGTGTCGCCATGCTGCTTGGCGTGAAGGAGCGGAATTCCGCCGTCTGATAGCCGCACATCAAGCTGGCTTCTTGCAGGCGGGCGTGGGCCTGAATTCGGGTGGGGCAGATTCGGCGGTCGCGCAGACATCGAGGCCTGCACGGAATTGCGCTGGATCAACTTGCAGACTTCGGCGCGACCTATCCGTCATCAGGCGGAGTCTGCGACGTCCGGCCCATCAGCGCATATAGAGTCCGCCATTCACATCCCAGCACGCGCCATTGGCGAAATAGGCATCGGGCGAGGCGAGCAGAACGGCGACATCGGCGACGTATGACGGCGAGCCCAGCTGTCCTCCGGGGATGCCCGCGATGACCGCCTTGAGTTTCTCCGCAGGCACGCTTTCGTGCACGATCGGCAGATCCATCGGACCGGGTGAGATCGCATTGACGGTCACACCGCGCGGTGCGAGGTCGCGCGCAAACACCTTGGTCAGGGTGATGGCGCCGCCCTTGGCAGCGGCGTAGTGCGCGCCGGTCGCGGAGCCGCCGTTCTGTCCTGCGAGCGATGCGATATTGACAATGCGCCCGGCGCCGCGATCGGCAAAATATCGGCCGAACACCTGGCAGCCGAACAGCACACTGCGCAGATTGATGTCGATGACCTGATCGAACTGCTCGGCCGTGATCTCCATCACCGGGACGACTTTCGATGCGCCCGCGTTGTTCACCAGTACATCGACGCCGTTCCAGCGGCGCGTCAGTTCATTCAGCGCCTGTTCGAAATCCGTTTTCGACGTGACATCCAGACGCAGCGCGCACGCTGTTTCGCTACCGGCACCAAGCGATCGCGCGAGCGAATCCGCTTCGTCGAAAGCGATATCCGCCAGCGCAACGCGATAACCGGCTTCGTGAAAACGACGTGCGACCACGGCGCCGAGTCCGCGTGCCGCGCCTGTCACCATGACGACCCGTTTCGACATATCTTCAGGCTCCGTGGATACGTTTAACGTTTGAGCGCTGCTTCGATGTGTGCGGCGACGGCGCACACGGTCTCGTCCGCGCCCTGGCGACCGATGATCTGCAAACCGGCTTTCAACGCCGATCCTTCGACAGGTATTGGCAGGCTCAATGCAGGATGGCCGCTCAGATTGAACGGCCGGATCAGCGACGACATGGCGATGACGGAAGTGCCCGCGCGTGCTGCTTCGATCGTGATCGGCAGCGCGGGAAGCGTCGGCATCACGAGCACGTCTGCGTGAGCAAGGGCATCGTCAACGGCAGCGGTAAAGCGCGCGCGCACCTGCTCGGCGGCCTCGAGTTGCGCCGCCGTGGTATTGGCCGCCGCGCGCAGACGCGCGACGAGATCCGCGCCGAGCATGCCGGTGTCCACCAGATGACCGAACGCGCGCGAGGTCTCCACGTTAATGACGGCGAGGCCCGCTTCGAAAGCCTCGTGCATCGCTTCGAGCGTGATGTGGCTGGCGGCGTAGTTCGCGCGCGCGATGGTCGTATCGATGGCGGCGCGAATCGGTTCGTCCGCGTCGACCTGCACGATCGCGACCCGCATTGCCGATGCATCGCAGGTCGCGTTGCCGGTGTCGAAGGTTGGATCGATCGCGGCCATCGTCGCAACGAGCATGCTCATGTCGCGGGCAAACGGACCGACGCAATCGAGCGTCGTTCGCTCGGGCGCAACGCCTGCACGCGACACACGCCCGAAGGTCGGCTTCAGTCCGATGAGGCCGCAGCACGCGGCGGGGCCGCGCACCGATCCGCCCGTGTCGGTACCGAGCGCGGCATCCACGAAACCTTGCCCGACGGCGGATGCGGAGCCACTGGACGAGCCGCCTGGAATGCGCGTCTCATCCTGTGGATTGGTCGGCGTGCCGGTGAAATCGTTGATGCCGGTCATGCCGAATGCAAGCTCATGCATGTTGGCCTTGCCATGTATCTGCCAGCCTGCGTCCAGCAGACGCTGCACGACCTCGGCATGCTGCGTCGCTGGCGGCGCGTCGGCCAGTGCGCGGCTCGCGGCCGTCGTCGGGTATCCGGCGATATCGATGCTGTCCTTGATCGTGATGGTGGGACCGTTTGCGTGATCGCTCGCACGCAATACGAATTCGCGGATGAATGTACTCATGCTGCCGTTTCCTTGCGTGGGTTGACCTGCCAGGGTGCATCGAAAAGACGCTCGGTGCGGAAGTGCTCGATGAGCCACTTCGGGTTCGGCGTGTCTGATTGCGAGCACACGAAGTCGATCTCGAGTCGCGCCGAAATCAGCTCCGCGCGACCGTCGACATAACCGGATGCCTGCAACATGATCCAGCGGCCTGTCGCGGTTCTGCCGCGCACGGCGATGTGCTCGGCGGTCAGAAAATGCACGTTGGTCGCGAAGTGGGGCGTGGGCGGCAGGTAGCGTTGCAGCATCTCGAGAATCGCAGCGTGGCCTTGCAAACGGCCGAATTTCCCGGCGTATTGAGGCCCAATGCCTTCCCAGATCGCGTCTTCGGTAAAGAGGGCGCCGAGCGATTCGCCGGGCAGCGCACGCACCGGCACATCGCACAAGGCCATGTAACGCGAAATGGTCTGGCGCACCGCGTTCTCGGCTTCGAGCGCGGCGACCCGGGTTTGCAAAGACTGCAGGGCCTCCAGCGCCTGCGCGGCAGCGTCGCTCATCAGGAAGCCTTGTTGTCGAGCGGCGGCACTGTCAGTGCGCGTCCCACACGCGCTTCGATCTTGCCGTAGCGCCACAGGTTGTATTCGCCGACCGGCGTCGTGCGATAGAGGTTGCACACTGCGGCGGCCGTGTCGAAGTCGGCGACATCGGCCATGATGTAGAAGGTCCAGGGTGCGCCGTCGGATTGTCCGACGACGAGCCGGTCGTCGTCCATCACGCCGAGCACGCGAACCTTGTTGATGGCTTCGACTTCCGCCAGCATCTTGCCGTAGGCTTGCCACACTTCGCTAATCTGCTCACGCGGCAAGTCGAAGAAATTCTGCGTGACGCCGCAGCAGAACAGCACGCGCAGCGGTAAGGATCGATTGTCGGTCATGCGGTTGAGTGCCCTTGAAAGTGGAGTGGCATGTTGCATCGAAAGACGCAGTGGCGTCCAGAGCACACGATGATCAGCGGCCGAGCGCCCGAGCGGTTTCACCGCCGATGCCGAAATCCGTGTTCGGAATGTCCTTGATCATCACACGGGTGGCTTGCAAAGGCGCGTCGAGTACGTCCGTCGCGGTTTCGCAAAGCGCGGCGATCAGCGCTGCTTTCTGCGCATCCGTGCGCCCGGCAATCAGGATCACGACGATCACCGGCAGCATGGGCGCCGCGCCTCGTGCAGCGCTCTTGCCGCCGATCCCGAAGTTCGCGTCCGGCAGTTCGCTCAGCAGAATGCGCACGCTTGCGGCAGGTGCGCCGATCGATTCGACCGTGGCCTGCGTAAGTCGTTCGATCAGCTTCGCCTTGCGGGCTTCGTCGTAGCCTTGCGGCAGGTAGGCTTCGAGTGTCGGCATAGGTGTCGTCAAATAGCGTTGGGCGCTTACAGCAGAAAGCCGATCGCGCTGAGCGCTTCGGTCGAATCGAGCAGGCGGATCACCTTCTCGACGATCTTCGGCTCGCCGCCGGCAAAACTCAACTTATGCGTCAGATCGGCCGCGAAAAGCGTGGCCACGCCGCGCTTATAGGCGACGATGACCTGGGCCGACTTCACTACGACCACATCGCCGGCATCGTTCGATACCGTGAAGCGCGAGACGGTGCGAACAGTACGCGCCGCATCGGCCGCCGATGCGGAGAAACCCGACGTCATGCGCTGCACGCGTTTTTCGCGCATCTCGTGGTCGTCGTACGCGTAGTTCAGCGTGGCCGCGTAGTCGGTCGTGTGCGGATCGATCGGCACGACGTAATGGCCCGATGTGTCCCACAGATCGAGCCACGCGGCGTAGTCGCGGCGATCCAGCACTTCGGCTTCGCGCCAGATGAATTCGATTGCGCGGGCAAAGGCCGGTTGCGAGAAGTCGATATTGCGTTCGTTCATCATGCCTGCTCCATCATTACGCGCCACTGCCTGTACGCTTCACGCATGCCGGTTTCGTCAGTGGAATGTGCGGTCTTTTCGCCGTTGTCGGCAGTCGTCTCGCGGTTCAGGCCGCGATTGACGAGAATCGGTACGTCGGGGCCAGCGTGCGAGCCGCGCTGCACACGCTCCCAGGCTTCGGCGTCGTCGGGACTGCCAAATCCGAACGGACCCTGGAAGTGTTCGTGCATCCGCAGACGTTCGCGGTTGGCTTCTTCGGGGCCGCCGTCCATTGCGAGCGCGATATGACGAATCTCGGTTTCTTCCGCGGAGATGGGGCGCAGCACGCGGAAGAACGCCATCGACAAAGCGAGATTGGGGAACAGATTCAGGTTGAAGCCGACGCCCATCAGCGAGCGCACGATGCGGCGCACTTCTTCGGGCGTGTGCTTTTCCGCGAGCTTCGTGGCGAGCGGATCGAACCGCTCGGGCAGAGGCGCGCCGTCGTCCTTGTCCAGATCGACCACTTCCGGCATCAGCACGGCGAGGCTGTGACCATGACCGAGCGAGCGGCAGAACGCGTCGTCGCTCGTCATGAAACTGGTGATCACTTTGGCCGTTTCGTCATCGACCGATTTCAGCCACGATTTGTGCACCACGGGGAAGTGATACAGGTCGGTGGTGTTCTCGAGCTGAATTTTCCAGTTGCCCTTGAACTTGAACTTGTGTTCGCCGTTCGTGCGGACCGGATAGCCCGCGCCCTGTTTCATGAACAGATCGATCCAGGGCTTTGCGCCACCCAGAAAGTCCTCGAGCGGCTCGATCGACTCGTTGAAGCTGGCGAAAATCAGTCCGTTGTAAATGCCCACGCGCAGCTTTTTGAGCGGCAGATCGCCTTTCTCGCAAACGCCTTCGTAGCCGTCGCCATACGGCAGCGCTCGCAGCGCGCCGTCGAGTGCGTACGACCAGCTGTGATAGGGACACGTAAAACCTTTGGCATTACCTTTATGCTCTTCGCACACGGTCGCGCCGCGATGGCGGCAGCGGTTTTGCAGCACGTGCACCGCGCCAGTCTTGTCCCTTACGACGATCACCGGCTGGCGGCCAATGGTCGTCGTGATGAAATCGCCCGGATTGCGCAGCTCGCTTTCGTGGGCAACCCAGATCCACGTCTTGTAGAAGACGCGTTCGAGTTCTGCTTCGAAGATCTGCGGATCGTAATACAACGAGGGCGCGATGCGATCCGACCCGGCACGCTTGTATAGCGAGCTCGCGTCGATAGTCTGATAGGGAGTGTCGCTCATCGAATTCTCTTGAGTGGGGGCGTTCAACTGCGAAAACTGCGGTGTGAAAAAGGTGTACCGGTAGTCTCGGCGCATCCCACACATCGGTCAAATCCATCTAAAATGGACCGCACAATAAACCCCACTTATAAGAGTGCCCAGATGACCTCGATCGATCATATCGACCTGAATCTTTTGCGGGTCTTCCAGGCCATTGTCGAAGAACGCAGCCTTACCAAAGCGGGCCAGCGGCTAGCGCTTTCGCAGCCGGCGGTGAGTTACGCGTTAGGCCGTTTGCGTACGCTCTTCGACGACCCGCTGTTCTTGCGCACACGTTCCGGCATGCAACCCACGCCGGTGGCGCTGGAGTTGTCGGGCATCGTCGGACGCGCGCTCGATACCGTGCGCGAAGCACTGCGTTACGCGGAATCGTTTGACCCGGCGGTAAGTACCCGTACGTTTCGCCTGTCCCTTTCCGACGCGGGTGAGATGGCGTATCTGCCTGCCATCTGCCAGTTACTCCACACACAGGCGCCGCGAGTTCGGCTCTCCGTACGCCCCGTCTCGGGGCAGGAGATAGAAGACGCATTGCGTTCTAGCCGGCTCGACTTTGCGATCGGCAATCATCCGCAACTGCTGGCCAGCACGCGCCATCAGTTACTGTTCGAAGAGGACTACGTCTGTATGACCCGTCGCCGGGAGGGGCTGCCTGCGGGAGGCAAGCTGAGTCTCGAGCACTTTCTGGCGGGCTCGCATATTCAGGTGCAATCGCTCGAGCACAGCCACCGTGCGCTCGACGATGCTTTGCGCGCGCAGGGCGTGGGACGCAATACCGCGCTTGAAATACCGCATTTCGTCGCGCTGCCGGCCATTCTGACGGTGACAGATTTATATGCGACGTTGCCGCGCCGGCTGGCTCACATTCTTAACCAGGCCGGCGCGTTCCAGATTTACGACTTGCCCGTGAAATTACCCGTGGCGTCAGTCACGCTGCACTGGCACGAGCATTTCCATGACGACGACGGCATCGTATGGATGCGCAATCTTCTCGCGGACATCGTCGGCCGGTTCGATCAACCGGGTTGATAGGTGAGAAGCGCACGCTGTGCGCTTCTTATTTTTCACGTCTCACAGATCGAGCACGAGGACTGGCGACTTCGAGCGTGACACGCAGCAACAGATAACGTCGTTGGCCGCGCGCTCCGCCTTGCTCAGACAATGATCCCGATGATCGGGCTCGCCGCTGACGACATCGATCATGCAGGTTCCACACACGCCTTCGCCGCACGACGTGTCGATCTGTACGCCGATTGCCGCCAGCGCATCGACGATGTTCTGGTGAGATTCAACCTTGACTCGCCGACCCGATTGCGACAGTTCCACGTCGAAGCTGTCCAGCATTTCGTTGCCGGCATTGGTGCTGGCGTCCGCGGTGTCGGCAGCGAAGCGCTCGAGATGGACCGATTCTTCGGGCACATAACGCGACGCGACCTCGGTCACCCGAGCCATGAACTGAGGCGGCCCGCAGGTGTAAACCTGTGCTCCGGGTTGCACGGCTTGCATGCAAGTAGCCAGTTCATCGTCGAGCCGTTCGCGGCCAGTTCCGACGTGCAGACAGACATGGGAGGCAAATGGAGGCGTCGTCAGCAGATTCACGAACGCAGCGTGCTCCCTGGCGCGGACGAAATAGTGCAGCGTGAACGGAGCAGCTTGCGCGACGAGGTGATGCGCCATCGACAGCAGCGGCGTAATACCGATGCCTGCTCCGATCAGAATGGTTTCGCTCGCATTCTGCACGAGGCGGAAAAGATTCCGCGGCGCACTGATGGTCAGCTCTGTTCCAACTTCCACGTCGTCGTGAAGGGAGCGTGAGCCGCCGCGCGATGCCTGCTCTTTCTTGACGGCAAAGAGCCGCGCATCGCAATGACGTGGGTCGCCGCAGAGCGAGTACTGGCGTGTCGTGCCGGCAGGGCTCGTCACATCGATGTGCGCGCCGGGTTCATAGACGTCGAACGGTTGACCGTCGACGCGGGAAATTTTATAGGAGCGGATGTCCAACGCTTCGTCCTGCACGGCGTCGACCCGGACCTTGAAAGATGTGGCGTTCATGTAGGCGATTCAATCAACAATTCTATGGACCGAAGCATCGGCGCGGAACGCCTGCCTCAGGTGACCAACATACAAAGATGCCTGTAATAAGGCAAATCCATAGAAATTTGGAAGACAAATCAGTGGGGCAAATGTGTCGTCGACGCAGGCCACCGCGATTAGCGGAGCAAGCTTGCAGGTCGGCTTGCAGTCCGCTTAGGCTTCGGGCTGCTGAAACATTTCGCAGATGGCGTCACGTAACCAGGCAATACCCGGATCGGCGGTGAACTGAGTGTGCGAATGCAGCTGAATTTCGATGGGAGGTAGCGCGAACGGCAGAGGCAGGATGCGGAAGGCGTGGTTGCGGTTGAACCTTTCAGCAATACTTCGTGGAAAGATGACCGCCAGATCGGTGTGCGCAACGATTTCCGGCGCGACGACGAAATGCGGCAAACGCAGCACGATCTCCCGTTTGAAATTCAGTTCTTCGAGCCACTGCTGAACCATCCGGTGACCGGTGGCATTGGTGCTCGCGTATATATAGCGTAGCGAAGCGAGGTCTTCCCGACCCGGCTTGCGTTTGCGCAACGGATGGCCTGCGCGGACCACGCAGACATGTTCGTCGACGAAGAGTCGTTCGCTGACGCAGCCTGCGTCGAGGCCTGGTACGTAACCAAGCGCAAGATCGACCTCACCGGCGCGCATGGCTGCACTGACCGATTCGACCGGCACGTTGGCAATATCGATACGCACGCCTGGCGCGCTCTTATCGAGCATGGCAAGCAGCGGGGGAAGAAAATAAAACTCCGACATGTCCGACATCGAGACGCGAAACACCCGCTGGGCCGTAGCAGGATCGAAGCTCGCCAACTGCTGTACCGCGAGATTGATGATCGAAAACGCCTGCGTGAGCGGCGGATACAGACGGTGCGCTGCGTCGGTCGGCAACATACCGCCCGGTGTTCGCACGAATAGAGGATCGTCGAACAGCATTCGCAGTCGACGTAGCGCATGGCTCACGGCGGGTTGAGTCAGGCCGAGCCGGTCGCCTGCAGCGGTGAGACTACGCAGGTCCCAGATGGCGAGGAAGACTCGCAGGAGGTTGAGATCGGGGACGCCGGAACGCGGATTTGTCATGCACGCTGTTGGAATGGATGTCGTCGGACCAGGGATCGAACGATTACCGCATGGGCGTTGGCGGCGTCGGTGCGCTGGCGGGCGGTCGCGACTGTCCGCGACCTCTTTAAATCTTAACCGACATCGGCGGGGGAAACCAATCCAGTCGCTGCATGCAGCGACCTGTCAGATGGCCTCCAGACGTCGCCGTTCATATACCCGCAAGTGCAGATCCACCAGATCGAGAATCGAGGGGCCGCCTCGTGTCATTGAATACGGGAGATGACCTTGGTCGGCATGTGCGTCTCTCGTGCGGATCATCTCTCCAATCAGATGATCGGCCTCGACACGTGCGCCACGCTCGAGATCTTTCGTCATCGAAGCGGTGACGCTCGAGCTCGGATCGGTCACCACGGAACGGATTCGCATTGAAGCCTCTTCGCTCAGCGGATAGCCCGCGCCCGATGCAATGGCCGCGCATTCAGCGAAAAGCGCATTGGCGAATACCGCGCCGCCCGAGGAGACGACCGCCCCGATCGAGCCTCGCATCAAGGTGGTCATGCCCGCCGCGACTGCTATCTGAACCCACTTTTCCCACATCCTGTGCACGATCCGATCGGTGGCAACGGCCTCGCATCGCGCGCCGTCGAAAGCTTCCTTCAGACGGGACACACGAGCTGACAGGATGCCATCCAGCTCTCCGAAAACCAGTTGATGAGAGTCGTTGAGATGCCGCACATGACCGGACTCATCGAGCGCAGCAGATATCAGACAGAAGCCGCCCAGCACATTGCCAGGCGTGAAACGTTGGGCGAGGCGGGACAGATGCGCCATGCCGTTCAGCAATGGGACGATTGCCGTTGCTCCACTCACTGCAGGCGCGAATGCGTTCATCGTGTCTTCGAGGTCATACGCCTTGCACCCCACGAGGATGACGTCGTAATGGCCCGGTGAGTTTTGCAGCGAATCGCGGGTCACGGTCTGCGGAGACTGAATGCGCGTATCGCCGGATGGACTGTGAACGATGAGCCCGCCGTCGGCAATCTGCTTCGCGCGACCGGGACGCAGCAGGAACGTGACGTCTGCGCCATTGTCGGCGAGACGCGCGCCGAAATAGCCCCCCAATGCGCCTGCACCGATAACGAGAATCCGTATGGACATCTGGAAAGCGACCCTCGATAGACCTCGCACCTGACTTGACGAGGCAGCGGCGGCGAGTCGAATGGATGGACCGGACTGCGAAACCTGCCGATCGGACGTGTCGAGCTTAGCGCCTGACAGGCGGGGCCGCCAATTCGCGCCATTAATGTCGAATATGAATGAGTTTGATGGATGCACGTACCGGCTGGTCAGATAAGCGCGGTTTATTTGCCATGTGGCTTTTGGTTGATTTGCCTAAGAAAAGATGTGCGCCGAGACTTGGCATCGCGATGAAGCATAAAAAAAGCTAACCACGAACCCATGACAAATTACCCATGACGACGAATCTGAAAACGGTCTCGCAACAGAATATTTTTGCTGTACTGTGTACTTCAATGTTTTATTGTGGCGCCGCACATGCGGGTAACAACGTGACGCTGTTTGGCATTATCGACGACGGTCTGACCTATTCGAGCAACGTGGGCGGAAAGAGCGCGTGGCAGATGCAAAGCGGCATCGCGCAGCAAAGTCGCTGGGGTATGTTGGGCAAGGAAGATCTCGGTGGCGGAACGTCCGCCATCTTTCGGCTCGAAAACGGCTTCAATGTGAACCAGGGAACATTGGGCAACGGATCGCGGATGTTCGGCAGAGCAGCGTATGTCGGCTTGAACAACGAGCGCTACGGTACGCTCACGCTAGGCCGCCAGAACGAGTTCATGGCCGACTATGTCGGCGCCTATGGCGCCACCGGGAACTGGGGAATCCTGCTTCCGCACGCCGGCGACCTGGACAATACGGGTATCGATTACCGCGTCAATAGCGCAGTTCGCTATGTCTCGCCGTCCTTCTCGGGTGTATCGCTGGGTGCGCTCTACAGCTTCGGTGGGACGCCCGGGCAGATGGGACGCAATGCGCTCGAGTCTTTTGGCATCAACTATGTCAGTGGGCCGCTCAGCATTGCGGCCGCTTACACGGCGATCGATCATCCGGCTACCGCCGTC
This sequence comes from Paraburkholderia sp. BCC1886, assembly GCF_900996245.1. Lineage (GTDB taxonomy): Bacteria > Pseudomonadota > Gammaproteobacteria > Burkholderiales > Burkholderiaceae > Paraburkholderia. The sequence continues at coordinate 149,592 of NZ_CAAJGK010000033.1, forward strand.
AACGAGGGCGTGTGGACCGCGAACAATCCGGTCGACGGCAACTATGGTATTGCGGCCGGTCATTACCGTTCGACGGGGCTCTCCGCTCAATACGTGCTGGGAAAAGCGAAGTTAGCCGCAGTCTATACGAACACCCGGTTCTCATCGCTCGATCCGACGTTGGGCGCGCATATCGGCGGAGCGGTCACATTCAATATTGGCGAACTGATCGCCGCCTATAACATTACCCCCGCGCTGCAGGTGGGCGGAGCCTACAGCTACACCGAAGGCCGGGTCTCGGCGAACGGAACGACACCGCGGTATCACATTGCTGGTGGGGTAGCCGACTATTTTCTTTCGAAGCGCACCGACGTCTATTTTCAGACGACCTGGATGCGTGCAGCCGGGGACGCAACCGTTGCTGGACTGGCGCCTGTGATTGGCCCGTCGAGTGGAAAAAGCCAGTTGATCGCTCGTCTCGGGCTGCGCACCAAATTCTGATGGTGGTACGGGTGGTATGCCTCACCAGCCGATAGACGGCTGGTCGTCGTCGTCGAAATGTCGTTCTCTGAAAAAGAAGGTGACTCGTATGATCAATATGGATAGCAAAACCGGCAGTCTCCCCGCTGCTTATTCGGGAAGATTCAACTACGTCGTCCTGCTCTGTTTTTTCGTCATCGTGTGCGAAGGCTATGACGCGGCCGTCATGGGTTCGATCGTGCCGGCCTTGATGCGTTATACGCCGTGGAATCTGAACGCGGCGGAAATCGGTGCGATGAGCAGCGTAGCGCTACTTGGCACACTCGTTGGCTGCTACGTCGTGAGCGTTATCAGCGACCTCATGGGTCGTCGCCCTTTGCTGCTCGCGTGTATGACGATGTTCTCCATTTCGATGGCGCTCGCTGCCATTGCACCGACTCCGTTTCTTTTCACGCTGGCACGCGGAATAGGCGGCATTGGACTGGGTGGTGTCATTTCGGCCAGCGCGGCGCTGACAGTCGAGTTCTCATCGCCAGACAGAAAGAACTTTAATTTCACGTTGATGTACTCGGGCTATTTTGTCGGCGCGCTACTGTCGGCTCTCGTAGCGCTGCTATTCATGCAGGAATACACATGGCGGGTCGTCGTCGCGGTGGGTGCGTTGCCCTTGCTGTACGTTCCCGTGTTGTGGAAATACATGCCGGAGTCGCCGCTCTATCTCGTCTCGCGCGACCGTTCGGCCGAAGCGAGGAGTGTCGCGGCATCGCATGGACTGGTGCTGGAAAACCTGCTGGCTCATAGTGACAGCGCATCGGCTGGCGAGAAGTTGTCGATCGCCCGGGTGTTTAGCGAAATTTTTTCGTCAAGGAATTTCCTGGCCACGGTGGCTTTCTGGGTTGCCCAGATCGCGGCCGTTCTCAACCTGTACGGAATCGGAACGTGGTTGCCGCAGATCATGCGGCAAATGGGCTTCAATCTGGGATCGAGCCTGGCTTTCCTCGCGACCTTCATGACGGGTTCGGCCATCGGCGGCATCATGATCGGCCGCTATGCCGATCGTCTCGGGCCGCGCAAGCTGGTGTTGCTGACCTACCTGATCGGCGCAGTTTGCCTGATCTCGCTGTCGTTCCGGTTTTCTATCTTCTATACGTACTGTCTGATCGCCGTGGCGGGTCTCGGCACCGGTGGCGTGGCGATGGTCCAGCTCGGATTGATCTCGAACTACTACGCCGCACATGTTCGCTCCAGCGCAATTGGATGGGCCGTCGGCATTGGTCGGGTCGGCGCGATGGCCGGGCCGTTGGTCGGCGGTTTCATTCTTCGCGAAGGCATCGACGTCAGGTGGAACTTCTATATCTTCGCCGCCGCGGCAGTCTGCGCGGGCGTGGTAGTCGCTTTGGTTCCGAAAAGCGCGGAGGAGAAGGCCGCGGGCAGTAAGCCGACTTCTCTAGGCCATTGAGACATCGGTCGTCAGATCGACGCCAAAACCCATAACACTTCCTGCATCCGCCTTTTGCCTCGAGCGAAGGCGGGTGTAGGCACATGTTCACTCTTCATGTCAGAGGCTTGTGTGAGATTCATTCTGCATCTGGAAGCGGCGGTTGATGGCGAACCGGTAACGGGGAGGCCCGGAACGACTGAACAGTCGCTCGCGATTCACGCGTGGCTGCAAAGCCAACAAAGAAGCCAGCAAGCGTCCTTCCATGGACTGACGAAAGCGATCGTGCATACACCCCTCGTGGCCGATAACGTCAGCGATCCCTATAGCGCTCGTGAGCGTCCGCCCGACTGGGTATTGCAGCTTTACTTCAGCGAACTCGATTTACTCGAGACAAGTTGTCGTGATGATGGAGCTGTAGCCGGGCTTCTGGCACATATCAGCCAGATCACGAAGCGTCGGTATAAGTGGACACAGCAAACCATGGCGGCCCGCAGTTTCAGGGTGCCCGAAGCCAACCCCGGTCTTACGGGCGACAAAGCAGGCGCGCATTGCACGTTCCTCGTCGCCTATCCGGGGCCGGCGGAAGATCTGCATCTCTGGCTGCGCCATTACATCGACCACCATCCGCCGATCATGATCAGGTTTCCGAATATCCGCGAGGCCGAGATTTTCACGCGCGTCGATAGCCCGAATACGTTGGGGGTCGAATGCGTCGACCTGATGCAACGCAATAAGGTGGTGTTCGATAGTCCCGCGGCGCTCAACGACGCGCTGTCGTCGGAGATCCGGCACGAGATGCGGGAAGACGGGAAGCGGTTCCCGCCGTATTCCGGTGGAAGCTCGCACTACGCAATGGAAAGCGTGGCGCGGCTGTATTGAAGCGATCAACGCGTAAAACCCGATCAATATAACAGCACATCGATCGGGTTCAGTACGACGTTAGCGACGGTAGCAGTGGTTAGCGGCGGTAGCTGGTGTCCTGGCGGTCGAGGCGGCGAATAAGCGCGTCGAGGACCTGATCGCCACCGCGGAATCGTGGATCGTACTGCAGTGCGTCCTTCGTCGAGCGTTCGCTGATAGCGGACGAGACGGGCAGGATGTTGCCCCGCATCGAATGCGTTGCCACCTGAATCTCGCAGGCGCGATTGAGCGTCCAGATCAGTACGAACGCGTGACCGAGCGTCACGCCATGCGACAGCAACCCATGGTTGCGGAGAATCAGCAGATTCTTGTTGCGCAGCGACGTGACGAGCCGGTCCTTCTCGTCGTTATGAACCGTCGTTCCTTCAAAGGTGTGATAGGCGATCTTGTCGTGCAACTGGGACGAGTAGATGTTGTGATCGACGAGGCCTTCTTCCATGCATGCGACCGCCACGCTTTCGGTCGTATGAATATGCATCACACAGTGGGCGTCGGGCACATGCTCGTGCAGCGCGCTATGGATCGTCAGGCCCGCCGGATTGACCGGATAATCGCTGTCGCTCAGGATATTGCCCTTCAGATCGATCTTCACCAGGTTCGATGCCGTGACTTCGTCATAAGCCAGGCCAAATGGATTGATGAGCAACTGATCCCGTTCGCCCGGTACTCGCAACGTAATGTGATTGAAGATCAGCTCATGCCACCCGATCATGTAGAAAACCCGATACGTGGCCGCCAGCTTGACGCGGGCCTCCCATTCCGCAGCACTGCAATTGCGTAGCTGGGTTGGGGGCAGGGATGTTGCTTGGTCGTTCATCGATTACCTCGTTGCGTGAAATACTGTTCGGTCGAACCCGCGCCTCGGCCGGAAATCATCCGGCTTTCGCTGCGAGTTCTGAAGGAGCCAGTGTAGTTTCAGCGAATAGATCGATCAAATCGATCAGATATCGGCGGTCGTATAAGCCGGATTGATAGCCCTGTCGCCCGGGAGCTGATGAAATCGACGCGCGAAATAAACGAGGCTGTCATGGCACTCGTGCAGATCGATGTGGTGAATACGCACGAACATCACCGAGTGTGTTCCTACCGTCTTGATCTCGTTTACCGTCCCCTCGAGCCGCACTACCGCGTCGGACAGCACGGGAACGGGCAACACGCCCTGGTGCCAGACCGTGTTCTCGAAACGCTCCTCCATCGAGCATCCCGTCATGCCTGCGAACGTCTTCGCGGTTTCCTGCGCTGAAGCGCCGAGCACATTGATACACACATTGCCGTTTTCGCGCAGCACGTCATGCACGAAACTCGTCTGATTGATACACACGAGCATGGTCGGCGGTGAATCGGTCACGGAGCACACCGCGCTTGCGGTGATGCCGCAGCGTCCACCGGGACCGTCGGTGGTGATGACGTTGACAGCTGCCGCGAGGCGGGCCATGGCATCGCGAAACTGTTGCTGGGCTGAGGTCGTGGTCGTGGTCGTGGTCGTGGTCGCGCTCATATGGGGCAGAACCTCTGGGCTGGTTTCATGTGGCATCCGCCGGCTCAGGGGTACGGCGCGAAAGCCGGCGCCATGCCGACAAAGAGCGCACCCGCTGCGTCGTACACGCCTTCGCCAAGAAACGCGTGCTGCGTGACGACCATCGAATCGCGTGCGAGACGTTGCAGGCGGTTCTCCCGATAGATCGCGCCGATACCGGCCATCTGGTAGGCCTGCATGACCACTTCAGCGCCGGTCTGCGCGGCGTGGGTGGCCGACAGACGCAGCAGGTTGGCTTGAGCCGGCAGGACCGGATCGCCCGCGATCAGTGTGTCCCAGGCCTGCTCGGCGGCATCGAAAAAGAAAGCGCGCGCACTGCGCAGATTTGCTTCGGCTTTGGCGAGCCCCGAGCGGTAGTAGGCACGGTCCGCAAGCCGCGGCGCACCGGTTGTGGTCTTCGTAACGCCAGACAGGCTGGCGAGCAGGTCCAGCGCGGCACGCGCGAGTCCGAGGTTGCAAACGCCGTGCACCTGAGCCTGATACGCGATAGCCGGGTAACGGTAGAGCGGTTCGTCGATCAGCGCAACGCCGCCGCGCACGAAGGTCCAGTCGCTGGCGACGAACTTGTCCTTCAGGCGCAGGTCGTGACTGCCAGTGCCTTGCATGCCGACTACATTCCAGTTCTCGACGATCTCCACGTCTTTCGCCGGAAATACCGCGGTAAAAGGCTTGCCCGCATCGGGCTCGTTCTGCGCGGTCGGCGGTACGCCGCCAATCCCCACGCCAATCCAGTCCGCGCCTTTGCAGCCGCTCGCGAAACGCCATTGACCACTCACGCTGAAACCGCTTCCGGTGCGCTCCGCTTTCTGCGGCGGATAGAGACCGCCTGCAAAGACCTGATCGGGACCGGTCGCGTAGATTGTCGACTGTGTTTCGATGGGTAATGCGGCTAGATAGGTGTTGGCCGAACCGAATGCGGCGACCCAGGCCGTCGATCCGTCCGCGACGGCAAGACGCTCGAGGATTTCGAGGAAGCGCGGCGGCGGAAGCGCGTCGCCACCGAAACGGCGCGGCGTACTCGCCCGAAAAATGCCGGCCCGCTTCATCGTGGCGATCATGTCACGCGGGACATGTGACAGAGCGTCGAACTCTTCGCGACGCCGCTCGATTTCGTCGATGAGCGTATCGAGCGTGATCGCCCCTTGCTGCGGATACGCAGGCTCCTGAATCGCGGATGAATGGGATGACGAACTACGTGTGCCAGCAAATTCCAGATCGTTTAGCGCTTTGTCCATGGCATTGGTCGGTGTTGAGGTGTGCAATGAAACGTAAATTAGAGTGCACACCATCCACCGTCAAATGAAGGTCAAAAATGGCCGACATGAACCTGATTCATGTCGGCATTACGCAGTGAGGGAGTCGCAGAAGATGGGTGGAAATCGAGGTCACGTGTATTGACGCGACACACAGGAGCAGAAGCCGAGCGTCAATCGGATTTGCCGATAGACCGCGCCTCGACGAGCCGCACGAGTTCCAGCAGCGTTTCAGTGTGGGCCACGGGAATGTTCATTTCGCGCGCGGCGAGAACGACGGCCCCGTTGATGTCTTCGACTTCGGTGCGTCGGCCCGCGAGAATATCCTGCAGCATCGATGGCTTGTGACCGGCATGCTGCGCTATCGCTTGATTGACATTGGCGAGACAGGCGTCGACGTCGGTCTGAATCCCTTTGGCCGTTGCGACCGCCAGGACTTCGCGGACAATCGTCGCTGCCAGCGTGGGGCCGCCCGGTACGGCCGAAAGCTGGCCGACCGAACAGCCGGTCACGGCACACAGACTATTCAGTGCCGCGTTGAATGCCACCTTCTCCCACACCGCGCTCCATACCTGCGGGTCGACGCTGCAGTGCAAACCGGCCGCGTCGAGCGCTTCCGCCACGGCAGTCACTGCTGGTCGATCGATACCATCGGCGGACATCAGCCGGATCTTGCCCGAACCATGCGAGCCGACCCGGCCGGGACCGAGCAGATCGGCGGGCCACGTAGTGACGCCGATCAGGATCTGCTGCAGCGGCACCAGTTCGCCGACCCTCTCGACGTTACCGAGACCGTTCTGAAGGGTCAGCACCGTTGTGTTCGCACCGATCGCGCGGCCGATGCTGGCCAACGCCGCGCGCGTATGAAGCGACTTCGTGAACACGATCAGCAGGTCGGGAACCGATTCGACCTCTTCCGGCCGCGCTACCGACAGATTAGCGACGATCTGGCGGCCGCTATCCATCTCGAGCTCCAGACCGCGCTCGCGGATCGCCGACAGATGGGCTTCGTTGATGTCGATGAGCGTCACCGCGTGGTTCTGCCCGGCCAGCAGGCCGCCGAACAGCGAGCCCATCGCGCCTGCGCCTAATACCGCTATTTTCATGATGTTGGTCCGCTTGTTGGTCCGCTTGTTGGTCAATTACCGGTTAGTCGGCAGGTTAAGGCGCGCCGGCATCGCCATGCGCTTCCGGGCGTCAGTGTGCTCGTCCGCGCGACTGCCGGGAATTGTCCAATCGCGCGCAAGTCATGCCGCTTCGGCATGCGTGCACGATCAACGGGAGGCCAAACCTTCCGTCAGGTGACGCAATTCATCGAGCAGTTTGAGGGCAGGGGCGGGCAGGAGGCCCTGACGTCTGCGGAACGCCGTCAGGGTTCTCGGTGCATCTAGACCCTCCACCGGCAGCGCGTCGAACACGCCCGCCACTTTCTCGGTGTCGTACATGGGTTCGGACATCCACGAGACGAAGCCGCAGCGCGACACCAGGCTTTTGAGCACCGTCACCGAGCGTGTTTCGACGGCGATCTCCGGCAGCGCGAGCCCTCTCGCCGCGAAGGCTTCCATCATGTGCGCATACGGTCCGGTGCCTTTGGGCGTCAACGCCCAGCGCTCGCCGAGCGTGTCTTCGAGTCGCAGTCTGCTTTTTCTGCGCAACGGATGATCCATCGCGGCGACGACATAGCTCCGGTCGGTCCAGCGGCAGTCGGCAATGCCTGAAATCTCATCGGTCTCCATGCCCGAGATCGCCAGTGCCAGATCGATCTCATGCGTCAGCAGTCCTTCCGCGAGCCGGTCCCACACACCTTCGAGCACTTCCACCCGCAAGTTCGACCACTTGTCGAGCACCCGCCCGATCGCCATCGGAAGGACCAGCGTGGCGATGCTGCCGACCGCGCCCACTTTGATGACGCCTTTGGCCAGTCCGCGCATGGCGTCGACCTCTTCACGCGCATGCTCAACATCGCGCTGCAGCGAGATGGCATGCGGCAACAGCGCCGCGCCGATGGCCGTCAGATGCATGCCTTTGGTATGCCGCTCGAAGAGGGGCGCGCCCACGGACTCCTCCAGCCGCTTGATCGAGCGGCTCAGCGCCGGCTGGGTCATGTTCAGCAGGTTGGCTGCGCGGCCCAGACTGCCCGCTGAAACGATCGTGGTGAAAACGGCTAGCTGTTGCAGATTGAAGCTCATCGGTTCGACGCAGAGTGGAGTGGTTAGAAGCAGGGCACGCACGCGTTCCGTCCAGGTGTCTTCCCTGGCAACCCGCCGATGCCCACCGGTGGATCGAGCGTGCGCGGGCACCTCGCATGGCGGCGAGCGCCTTGTCCCGCAAGGCGCCCAGACAACCGCGTGCAGTGTCGCGCGGAACCCGAACGCATGCAACAACGTAATGACTTCGAGCGCATCCGGCAATTTTCAAACAAGGGGTGGGATTTCATACTGCCGCTCATCGTCATCACCGCGCGCCGGATTTGCCGGGCGCGCAGCCAGGGAACCAGCATGCAAGAAAATCTCACGGGACCTCTCACGGTCCGCGACGCCGTCATCGACCTGCTGAGAAGACTCGGAATGACCGCGGTCTTTGCCAATCCGGGTTCGACCGAACTACCGATGTTCCGCGACTTCCCGTCCGACTTCCGCTACGTGCTGGGACTTCAGGAAGCCGTGGTGGTCGGCATGGCCGACGGCTATGCCCAGGCGAGCGGTAACGCGGCGCTGGTGAACCTGCATTCCGCCGCCGGCGTCGGCAATGCGATGGGCAATATCTTCACGGCATTCAGAAACCGCACGCCGCTGGTCGTCACAGCGGGTCAGCAAGCCCGCTCGATCTTGCCGTTCGATCCGTTCCTGTCGGCGACCCAGGCAACCGATCTGCCGCGGCCGTATGTGAAATGGAGCATCGAGCCGGCGCGTGCGGCGGACGTTCCGCTCGCACTGGCGCGCGCTTATCACGTGGCGATGCAGGAGCCGCGCGGTCCGGTGTTCGTGTCGATCCCCGTCGACGACTGGGATCAGCCGGCCGAACCGGTCGCGCCGACGCGGGTCAGCACCCGCTCGCGGCCCGATCCCGAGCGCATCGCGGAACTGGGCGAGGCGCTCGATGGCTGCGAACGGCCGGCTTTCGTGGTCGGATCGGAACTCGATCGGGCCGGCGCCTGGGACGAAGCCGTGCAACTCGCCGAACGTCATAACGCACGGGTCTATGTCGCGCCCATGTCGTCGCGCTGCAGTTTTCCGGAAGATCACCGCCTGTTTGCGGGCTTCCTGCCGGCCATGCGCGAAAAGATCGTTCAGGCGCTGGGCGGACACGACCTCGTGTTCGCCATCGGCGCGCCGGCTTTTACTTATCACGTGGAAGGCAGCGGGCCGCATGTTCCGGCAGGCGCGTCGCTTTATCAGTTGATCGACGATCCTTCGACCGCTGCCTGGATTCCAGTCGGCACCTCGGTGGTGGCCAACGTCCAGCTGGGCCTGCGCGATCTGTTGACGCGGGCGGCGCCCGCGAGTCGGCCGCTACCTGCGCCACGGCCCGCGCGCGAGCGCGCGGAGCCCTCGGACGTGATGTCGGTCGCGTATGCATTGCAGACGCTCGCGGAGGTTCGGCATGCGGCCGACATCGTCGTCGAAGAAGCGCCGAGTTCGCGACCGGTGATGCAGCAATACCTGCCGTTCACGCGCAGCGCAACGTTCTTCACGATGGCGAGCGGTGGCCTCGGCTATGGCATGCCGGCCGCGGTCGGTGTGGCGCTCGCGAAGCCCGATCGCCGCGTGATCGGTCTGATCGGCGACGGTTCGACGATGTATTCGCCGCAGGCGATCTATAGTGCGGTCCAACTCGGGCTGCCCGTCACGTTCGTCATTCTCAACAACTCGCGCTATGCCGCGCTTCAGGACTTCGCGCCGGTGTTCGGCTTCGGGCCTTCAGACCCGGTGCAGGGCACCGATCTTCCGGGACTGGATTTCGTCGCGCTGGCGCAAGGCATGGGATGTCGCGGCGTGCGTGTGACGGACGCCGCGCGGCTAAAGGCTGCGCTCGACGAAGCGTTGTCGGCGAATGAAACGCGGCTCGTCGAAATCGTCGTGAGTTGAGTTGTTGCCCAACCCGAAGCGCCAGGTGCGTTTCAGGCGTGCGCACTGACAAAAACCAATTCAAGGAGACAGCAATGAACCAGGTCACCATGCTGATCAACGGCGAGCGCGTGCTGGCCCAGGACGGCGCGGTGTTCGAGCGTCTGAACCCGCTCGATGCCAGCGTCGCCTCGCGCGCGCCCGCCGCTTCGATTGCCGATGCGCGTGCCGCGGTCAAGGCAGCCGCGCAGGCGTTTCCCGCATGGGCGGCGATCGGCCCCGGCGAGCGGCGTGCGTTGCTCAACCGTGCCGCCGACGCGCTCGAAGCGAAAGGCGACGCGTTCGCGCTCGCGATGGCAGCCGAAACCGGCGCATCGCATCTATGGGCCGGCTTCAACGTCAAGCTCGCGGCGGATGGTCTGCGCGAAGCCGCGGCGCTGACCACCCAGATTGCCGGCGAGGTGATTCCGTCGGACGTGCCCGGCAACCTCGCGCTCGGCGTTCGCCAGGCTGCAGGCGTGGTGCTGGGTATCGCGCCCTGGAACGCGCCGGTCATTCTGGGTGTGCGGGCGATCGCGTTGCCGCTCGCGTGTGGCAACACGGTGGTACTGAAAGGCTCGGAGATCTGCCCCGCGACGCATGGGCTGATTATCGAAGCCTTGCAGGATGCCGGCCTGCCGCGCGGTGTGGTGAACTTCGTGACGAACGCACCGGCCGATGCCGGCGCGATTGTCGAAGCCATCATTGCGGAGCCGGCAGTCAGACGCGTCAACTTCACGGGATCGACCCGCGTCGGACGCATCATCGCGACGCAGTGCGCGAAATATCTCAAACCGTCGGTGCTCGAACTCGGCGGCAAAGCGCCGTTGCTGGTTCTGCACGATGCGGACCTCGACGCGGCAGTGCAGGGCGCGGCCTTCGGCGCGTTCGCGAATTCCGGGCAGATCTGTATGTCGACCGAGCGGATCGTCGTGGACCGCCGGATTGCCGATGACTTCGTCACCCGTCTCGTGGAGAAAGCGAACAGTCTGCCGCTCGGCGATCCGCGAAAAGGCCCCGTCGTGCTGGGCTCGGTCGTGGACTTCGCCACGGTCAGCCGCTGCAACGCGTTGATCGACGACGCGCTGGCGAAGGGCGCGAAACTGGTGTGCGGCGGCAAGTCCGATACCACGCTGATGCCGGCCACGTTGCTCGACTACGTGAGCCCCGATATGCAGATCTACCACGAAGAATCGTTCGGCCCGGTCAAGCCGATCGTGCGCGTCGACGGCGACGAAGAAGCGGTGGCGTGCGCGAACGACAACGAATACGGACTCTCCGCCGCCGTCTTCAGCCGCGACGTCGCGCGTGCGATGACGATTGCCCGCCGCATCGAATCGGGCATCTGCCACATCAACGGTCCGACCGTCCACGACGAAGCGCAGATGCCGTTTGGCGGCGTGAAGTCGAGCGGCTTCGGGCATTTCGGCGGAAAGGCCGGGATCGCCGAGTTCACCGATCTGCGCTGGCTGACCGTGCAGACGACCCCGCGTCACTACCCGTTCTGAACGGGTTGCAAGGCGGGGCACACCGCACACGCCGTTTCACCCAGGCGATCAATATTCTTCAGGAGACTGCAATGCCCATCGACCCACTCAGATTGGAGCGCTGACATGAACGACAACAACCTGCGCGCGCCGGTCACCATCGACATAGGCCTTACGCTCGACGACGGCGTGTTCTCCCGCTTTCAGAAAATAGTCGTGTTCCTCGCCGCGCTTTCCATCGTCATGGATGGATTCGATGGTCAGCTCATCGGCTTCGCTATCCCGAGTCTGATCAGGGAATGGGGCATCACGCGCAATGCGTTTGCACCCGCGGTGGCCGCGGGCCTCGTCGGGATGGGCGTGGGTAGTGCGTTTGCCGGCCTGTTTGCCGACCGGTTCGGGCGGCGCTGGGCGATCATCGGCAGTGTGCTGGTGTTCGGCATCGCGACCAGCTCCATCGCTTTCTCGCCCGACGTCACGACGGTCGCGATCCTGCGTTTCTTCGCGGGCCTGGGCATCGGCGGCGCGTTGCCGAGTTCGACGACCATGACCGCGGAATTTACGCCGGCACGCCGGCGCACCCTCGCGGTGACCGCGACGATCGTGTGTGTGCCGCTCGGCGGCATGCTCGCGGGTCTGTTCGCCAGCGTCGTGCTGCCGCATTACGGCTGGCGCGGACTGTTTCTGATCGGCGGCACGCTGCCCATCGCGCTAGCCGTACTTCTGTTTTTCACGATGCCCGAGTCGCCGCGCTATCTGTCGCGTCATCGCGAGCGCTGGAACGAGTTGCGCGCGTTGCTGGGCAGAATGGCGCGTTCCATCGAGGCGAACGTCGCCTTCGCCGACTTGCGGGAGCAGAACGTCCAGCAGCACGCCGGTTTTCGCGCGTTGTTCTCGGCGGGACATGGACGCGATACGGTCGCCATCTGGGTGGCGTTTTTCATGAACCTGATCGCCGTGTATAGCGCGTTTAGCTGGCTGCCGACCATGCTGGCCGGAGAGGGCTTGAGCCCCTCGGTCGCGGGTTCGGGTCTGACGGCTTACAACCTCGGCGGCGTTATCGGTGCGCTCGGCTGCGCCGTCGCCATTGGACGCCTCGGTTCGCGGTGGCCACTGCTCGTCTGTTGCCTCGCTGCGTGTGCCAGCGCGCTGTTCCTGCGCGGCATCAACGTGTCGACGCAGACCAACCTGCTGGTGTTCGGCATCGGTGTGCACGGCCTGTTCGTGAATGCGGTTCAGTCGACCATGTACGCGTTGTGCGCTTACATCTACCCGACCGAAGTGCGTGCCACGGGCACTGCATCGGCGCTGGCATTCGGCCGGCTCGGCGCAATTCTGAGCGCGTTCGCCGGCGCGTTCGTGATTACTCAGGGCGGGGCGTCGGCTTACCTCGGCATGCTGGGCGGCGCGATGTTCCTCGTGTTTATCTGCCTGATGATCGTGCGGCGGCATATTCCTCCGGTCGGCCGGGCTTGACCATGCGAACCGGTATTCCAGGTGTTTTCTCGGTAGGCGATTATCGTGCGGAAGCGCGCCGCCGCCTGCCGCGGATGGTATTCGATTATCTGGAAGGCGGCGCCGACGACGAATCGGGCCTGCGGCACAACCGCGATGCGTTCGACCGGTGGGAGTTGCAACCGCGCCGTTTGCGCGATGTCAGTCGGCGCGACCAGTCGATCGAGCTGCTCGGCAAACGGCTTCCTTCTCCGCTGGTGATCGCGCCGACGGGCCTGAACGGTGCGTTCTGGCCGCAGGGCGATCTGGCGCTTGCGCGCGCCGCAGCAAAAGCGGGCATACCGTTCGCGCTGTCCACCGCGTCGAACATGTCGATCGAAGAAGTCGCGAAAGGCGCGGACGGCGACCTGTGGTTCCAGCTGTATGTAGTCCACCGTAATCTCGCGAAGAGTCTCGTGAGCCGGGCGCGCACGGCGAACTATTCGACCTTGATACTGACCACCGATGTAGCGGTCAACGGCTTTCGTGAGCGCGATCTGCGCAATGGCTTTGCGATGCCGTTCAAGCCGAGCTTGCGCGCCGCGCTGGACGGCTTGTCCCATCCGCGCTGGCTCTGGTCCTATCTGACCAACGGGATGCCGCAGCTGAAGAACTTCGCGACGGACGATGCCTCCGATACCGAATCGCAAGCGGCCGTGCTGCGTCGTCAGATGGACGCGAGTTTCAGTTGGGACGATCTGCGGCGATTGCGCGACGCGTGGCCGGGCAAGCTGCTCGTCAAGGGAATCGTCACGCCCGAAGACACGAAGCTCTGTCTCGAAGCCGGGGCGGACGGGGTGATCGTATCGAATCATGGCGGCAGGCAGCTTGCCGACCTGCCGGCGTCGATGGACGTGTTGGCTGCAATTGCCGATAGCGCCGGGGCCGCGACGGTCGTCGTCGACAGCGGCGTGCGGCGTGGTGCGGACGTGGTCAAGGCAATTGCGTCGGGCGCACGTGCGGTGATGCTGGGCCGGGCAACCTTGTATGGACTCGCGGCCAACGGCGAGGTGGGCGTCGCCGACGTTATCCGGATGATCAAGGACGAGGTCGATCGCACGCTTGCCTTGATTGGTTGCGAGGCGATCGAGAAATTGGATCGTGGGTTCGTGGCGCGCCGTGCGGGGTGGTCGACCTCTACCTTTTAACAAAAAGTAAAAGACTCCTTTAGGTATTGTCGATTGTCGCGTTGAAGACGCACAACTATTCTGGGCTTCAGCGATTTGCAAAGGTTGCGAATGGCTGCAGACAGGATAAAGACAAATGTTACGAGACAGCCTTAAAGGCGTACGTGTGCTGGACTTCTCGCACGTGCTAGCCGGCCCCGTATGCTCGATGACGCTCGCTGACCTCGGCGCGCATGTGACCAAGATCGAGCCGCCAGGCGGCGAAATCGGTCGCCAGATTGGACCGCCCTGGATTAACGGAGAAAGCGCCGCATTTATCAGCGTCAACCGGAACAAGTTCAGCCTCGCCATCGACCTGAAAAGCGATGCGGGACGCCGGACGTTGCGCAAGATGATTCGTGAGGCCGATGTCGTCGTCGAAAATTTCCGCCCTGGGGCAATGGCAAACCTCGGGCTTGATTACGACTCCATCAGGAAAGAGAACCCGAGTCTCATCTATTGCTCGATATCGGCGTTCGGTCAAACTGGTGTGTGCAGTAGCCGCCCGGGCGTGGACGGCGTGATTCAGGCGGCCAGCGGCCTGATGAGCACCTTGGGCGAAGCCGAGGGTGAACCGATAAAAACACCCACACCTGTGGCCGACATGGTATCGGGCTACCTCGCAGCAATAGCCGTACTCGGCGCTCTGGTGGAAGTCCGGGCGGGTGGGGCAGGTCAGCATCTCGACGTCAGTCTCTACAACTCGACGATCATGCTTCAGCAGATCGGCTTCGCGGCGTTTCTCGCTTCGGGAAAAGATCCGGAGCGCACCGGCAGCGCGGCGCCCTATGCGTCACCCAACGAGGTGTTCCCCACACGTGATGGCTGGCTGATGGTCGTTGCGTACCACGCGGGCCGATGGACTGCACTTTGTGAAGTGCTCGACATCGCATGGGTCGAGACAGACCCACGATTTTCAGGCAACGACGCGCGCGTCGAAAACCGCGCGGTCCTTCACCCGCTGCTCGCGAGGATCTTTGCGGAGCGTGACACCTCGGAATGGATCTCCCTGCTCTCGGCACGTGACATTATCTGCGCCCCCGTCTCCCGCTACAGCGACGTGGTGAAGTCGGAAGCCTACCGTGAGAGCGGACTTGCGTGCACCGTTGAACATCCCGTTGCTGGAAAGATTCGTACCCATGGCTTTGCGCTTGGGCCGTCGGACTATGGTTCGGAGATGACACCCGCTCCGCTAAATGGTCAACACACCATCGAAATGTTAGCGCTCTACGGCATTGCCGAAGAAGAAATTGCGGACCTGCTGAATCAGGGCGTGGTCCGGTCCATATCAAAGCGAACCGCTGACGTTTAACCAGGAAAGCCCCGATCATGAATCGCCTGCTCGTTGATATAGAAAAAATGTCGAACGTGGCACTGCTACGTTTGGCGTCCGAAAATAATTTAAATCCTTTATCCGACCTGCTTGTCAATGCGCTGGTCGATGCGTTGATGCGCATGGAAGCCGATCCTGATATCCATGCAATTGTCCTGACGGGATCGGATCGGGCCTTCGCAGCCGGTGCGGACATCGAAGCGATGGCCAGCCTGAACTACGTCGACGCATTTGGCCAGGACTATATCGGGAAGAACTGGGATCGCATCCGCACCGTCAGAAAACCGTTGATTGCAGCAGTAGCGGGATATGCACTCGGTGGAGGATGCGAACTGGCGATGATGTGCGACATCGTCGTGGCTTCTGACGACGCCAGGTTCGGGCAGCCGGAAGTCAAACTTGGCATTGTTCCAGGCGCGGGCGGCACGCAACGGCTTCCGCGATCAGTCGGCAAATCTGCGGCCATGCTGATGTGTCTGACCGGCGACGCGATCTCCGCTCAGGAAGCGCTCTCTATCGGATTGATATCGAGAGTGACCACGCGCGACCAGTTGCTCCCGGTTGCAATGGAGATCGCACAGTCTATCGCGCGACAGTCGCTCCCTGTCGTGATGGCCATCAAGGAGGCCGTCAATCGGTCCTTTGAATCTTCTTTGTCAGAAGGACTTCTGTTCGAGAGACGGCTGTTCCATGCCGGCTTTTCGCTGCGTGACCAGAAAGAAGGTATGAAAGCCTTTCTAGATCGCCGCCAACCGGAATTTACCAACTCCTGAACGTCATAGCGGTTGATAACCGCTGCCAGAGAAAAAGGTAAGAAATGTCGAATCAACTGATGGTCAAGAATGATGGACTGGTCCTTCAATCCATCGAGTCCGGCGTGCTCACGCTGACGCTCAACTGCGCTGACAATGGAAATGCGCTGAACGTTGCGATGACCGAGGCGCTGTCGGACGCGCTCGAAAGCATCAACAGCCTGAGCGGGGTAGCGTGCCTGCTCCTGCGCTCGTCTGGAAAACATTTCTGCACGGGGGGAAACGTCAAGGACATGCGGGACGGTAAGGACCTGATGGAGGGTAGCGTGACCGACGTTCGCGACCGGTTGCGCAACAGCCTGCATCGAATCACGAGAGCGCTTCATGATCTCGACATTCCGTCGGTCTGCGCGGTCAACGGCGCGGCGGTGGGCGCCGGATGCGATCTGGCGCTGATGTGCGACGTGAGGGTTGCCGCCACGAAAGCCCAATTTGCGGAAAGCTTTCTTCGACTCGGACTGGTGTCAGGCATTGGCGGTGCGTGGTTTCTGTCTCGTATCGTAGGACCCGCGAAGGCGTTGGAACTCACGCTAACGAGTGAATTCATCGATGCCGAAACCGCCATGCGCATTGGCATAGTTTCGAGAGTCGTCCCGGACGATCGTCTCGAGGTCGAGGCCTTCGCGCTCGCAAGAAAAATCGCCCGCAATCCGCCCCATGCCATGCGGATGGCAAAGCGACTCGTGCGGGAATCCGCGCACGCACCTTTAACGACGGCGCTTGAAATGGCTGCGTCCATGCAGGCCATCCTGCTGTGCGGAGACGAGCACAAGGCCGCGGTGAACGAGTTTCTCGATCGAGCGGAATCCCGGCAGACCTAGGGGCGAGCACTGCGTGACTGGTCGCGCTGGAACGTCCCGACGGTTCGGCGTATCAGACAGATAAAAAACATCATTGGAGGAGGCAAAAATGGCTACGGCTCCCGAAGCACGCCGATCAGGCGTACCTATGCTCCGCGTTGTCGCGACGTCCTGTATCGGGACTGTGCTCGAGTACTATGATTTCTTCGTCTATGTGGCATTGACGGCCACGTTAACGCACCTTTTTCTCCCGTCTGCCGACAAGGTTCTGGCAGCGTCGCTGGGCGTCGCAACCTTCGGCATTGCCTATCTGGCGCGGCCAGTCGGCACGATGATCTTCAGTCCCATGTCGGACCGGATCGGGCGCAAGAAGACATTCGTCATCACACTGGTCCTGATGGGCGTATCGACCGTTGCGATTGGGTGCCTGCCGACCTACGCCACGATTGGCATTTTCGCGCCCATTGCTCTGCTTTCGTTGCGGATCATTCAAGGGATTGCCCTAGGCGGGGAATACGGTTCCGCGGTCGTCTATGTGATGGAGCACGCCCCTGAAGACCGGAAGGGAATGTGTACCAGCGTGCTTCAAAGCACGGCCAGTATCGGGCTACTTTTTGCGCTAGCCGTGGTCTCGCTGCTCAAACTGACACTCGACCCGACAAGCTTCAACGCATGGGGATGGCGCGTACCGTTCGTCATCTCCGCGCCGATCGTCGCCGTCGCGACCTGGGTTCGCCTCGGAATGACCGAGACGCCTGTCTTCAAGGAAATGAAGGAAGCGGGGCGGTTATCGAAGTCGCCGCTAGTGGACACCCTGTCGAACAGAAACGCGTGGAAGTCGATTCTGGTTGCCATGTTTGGCGCTCAGGGAGGGACATCCGTTTCCCTCTATACCTCGATCGTTTATATGCTCTACTTCCTGCAGAATGTCCTGAAGGTCGAGCCCACCCAATCGAATCTCTGCCTCGCTGGCGGGATCATCGTGGCAGCTCCGCTATATCCTGTTTTTGGACGGGTCTCGGACCGTATCGGCAGGTCACGCACGATGTTCATCGGAATCCTGTTGTGGATTGTTGCGGCCTACCCGGTCTTCGCGGGAATACGCATCAGCGTAGCCAGTTCTTCATGGTGGAGTGTGTCCGCATTGATTGCGGTCCTGGCAATCCTGACCGCCATGATCATGGCTCCATTGCCGGCGTTCATTGCCGAATGCTTTCCTCCTCAAAGCCGGACAACCGGATTCGGTCTGGCGCAGCAACTGGGGAACATCCTGTTCGGCGGTTTCCTGCCGCTGATCAGTCTGACGCTGGTGAACTGGACGGGCAATCAGCTGGCCGGCGTGGGTTACTCGATCGTGTCGCTGCTTCCCTGTCTTTTCGTGACGTATTTCTCGGGGATGCGACGCGACCGGGAGGCACGATCGCGAATCGCGCACCAGGCGAATTCGAGTGAGCGCTTGTCGACCCGCTGAAAATGCCGGGTAGGGTGCAGGCTGGTTCAGCAAGAACACCGTTTGAGAGCAGAGCACGCGGACATTAACGTCCGCACGCTCAGCGGCCTTACTTGTCGAGGCCGCTCATCAACACGTACTTCACCTCGACGTATTCCTCGATGCCGTAGTAGCTCCCTTCGCGGCCGTAGCCGGAGTGCTTGATGCCACCGAAAGGAATCGACGCCGTTCCAACAGCGCCGGTATTCAGGATGACCATTCCCGACTCGATTCCCTTTGAAAGACGGAACGCCCGACCCAGGTCGCGGGTAAAGGCGTAGGCAACCAGACCATACTCGGTATTGTTGGCACGCTTCACCACTTCTTCTTCGGTCTTGAATCGATAGATGGGGAATACCGGACCGAAGATTTCACTCTGGGCAATCTGCATGTCGTCGTTGAGTTCGGTGAGGATAGTCGGCTCGTAGAACAGGCCGCCCTTTTCGTGCCGCTTGCCGCCGAGTACGACCTTCGCGCCCTCATTCCTGGATTGTTCCACCAGCTGTGCGACCTTGTTCAGGCCGGCCTCGTTGATCATCGGGCCGACCACCGACTCTTCCTGCAGCCCCTGGTCCACACGGATTTTTGCCACCCGCTCGGTTACTGCTGCGACGAAACGATCGTGAATACCTTCTTGAACGTAGATACGGTTGGGCGAGATGCAAACCTGACCTGAATTACGGAGCTTGGCGGCGACAAGCCCTGCGACGGCGTCGTCGAAGCTGGCATCGTCGAAAACAATGAACGGTGCGTTGCCGCCCAGTTCCAGCGTCATCTTCTTGAGGTCCTTTCCGCACGCACTGGCCAGCAGCTTGCCAACCGCCGTCGAACCGGTGAACGAAATTTTCCGGATGCGGGAGTCAGTCGTGAAAACGTCGCCGATTTCCTTCGGATTGCCCGTCACCATTTCGAATACGCCTTCGGGGATACCGGCCTTTCGCGCATACTCGAGCAACTTGTATGCCGTCAGCGGAGTCAGCTCCGAGGGCTTGATGATCATCGTGCAACCGGCAGCGAGGGCGGTCGCGATCTTGCGGGTGATCATCATGAACGGGAAATTCCACGGCGTAATGGCCGCCGTCGGACCCGCAGGCTCCTTCACTACGATAACCTGCGCGTTGGAAGCATGGGTTGGGATGGTGTCACCGTACACGCGCCTGGCTTCTTCTGCGTACCACTCGATAAAGCCGAGACCGTATTCGATTTCGCCCATAGCGTCGGAGAGGCACTTGCCGTTCTCCTTGACGATGATTTCCGCAAACATGCGTTTGTCTTCGCGAACCAGTTCGAACCAGCGTCGCAATAATTCGCTGCGTTCTTTAGCCAGTTTGCGCGACCAGGCGGGGAAGGCGTCGCAGGTCCGGTCGACAGCGGCCCGGACTTCGGAAACCGTCATTTCGGGAACTTCGCCAACGTACGACCCATCTGCTGGATTTGTGACTGTGAGCATGGTCAAGTATCCTTAATAAAAACGATGTTTATTCGATTTGAAAAAATAAATGTAGTCGACCGGCTATTTTGATGACGACCGCAGCTTCACCAACCGGGGATGGCAAATTACTGCGACAAGTTGCAGTTGTCGAAAAGCAAAACGCGACGAGGGATTCGATCCAGATCTTCTGGATGATTCAGGTCGAAGGATCAATCGTGAGCGCCGCGAAACAAATGTTAGGACCGCGTGGCCATTCTGGCGATGACGTGACGTCTATTTTTGTTGCCTAATTCTATGGGCGCGATACTTGAGACTGGTCGTTAGAAGCTCGATCTATGCGACGACAAGTGCAACCAGCCAATCGCGAAAGACTGTAAGCGCTTCCGACGGCTGCCGGTGCGAGGGCCAGGCAAAATAGTACGTGTGAGCGCCCCGGTCGAGCTTGAACGGGAATGGGGCGATCAGCGCGCCGCTGTTGAGTTCGGCGCGCACGAGGGCTTCCTGAGCAATGGCTACGCCGTGGCCTTCTATTGCTGCCTGATAGGTAAGCAGGGAGGTCTCATAGCGCATCTCTCTGCGCCCGGCGCTCGAAGGCATCCCGGCGCCTTGAAGCCAGAGCGCCCAGTCCTCAGGCCGTGCGAGCGAGTGAAGCAGCGTTTCGCCCTGCAGGTTCGGGCGCGCAGTCGAAGAACGCGACGATGTTGCGACCGGGATGAGGATGTTGGGAATCAAACGCTGGACGTGAACATCTGGCCAATTCCCATCGCCCAACTGTATGCCGGCATCGATATCTTCACGGCTAAAATTCAATGGCGCGGAGGACGTGGTGAGCTGAACCTCGATGTTGTCGTGCAACCGATGGAAGTTGGCCAGCCGGGGAATGAGCCATCTCACCGCGAAGGTAGCAGGCGAGCGGATTTTCAGAACATTCGCCCGGCGCGTCGTGGTGCGAAGATTTGCCGTTGCCTCTCGCAGGGTAACGAAGAGCGGCATCAACTCGGCAAGATAACTGGCACCCGCGGCCGTCAACTCCAGTCGTCCTTTTATCCGTTCAAACAGGCTGACGCCGAGGTAAAGCTCCAGTGTCCGGACCTGGCGGCTTACCGCTGCGGGTGTTACAGCCAGTTCTTGCGCCGCCTTCGAGATGCTCAGATGGCGCCCAGTGGCCTCGAAGGCGCGGGTTGGATTCAGGGGTGGGAGGGACTCTCGATGTTCCATTCAATGATCAGACTCGAACGTGTTGCCTGCAATTTTTTTGGCAGATGGCGCACTTGAACGATATCGCTCACGGGGTACCCGCAACTTGGGGGCGACAAGCCGACATAGGTTGAGGCGATGCTCACAAGGGAGGGTTCGAATACCGGAGATCAGTCTTTCCGCCAGCGATGTCCACAGGATATCCGACAAAAGCGAACCCTCACAGCAGGTACAACCGTATCTCCTGGCTGGAGATCATGTCATCGCCATCGCCAATGTGTATCCCGGCGCCAGGCACACAGGAGGATGACCGTTTGTTGGCGTTGGCGCTCGACGTACGATAGTGGCAAAGCAATGCTGGGGCGCTGACGCTTTCGGATCTTACGGGTTTCTGCGGGCAGGATGGGAACGACTGCGGCTGCGGTTCGCGCCGGACCTGCGCACTCCGCTGACGCATGACGACCGTCAGGTTCTGCAGCGAGTCGTGCTCGCGATTGAGGATGCAGGTAAGCTGTACGCCGTGCGGATCGCGGATGTGGTCCTTGCCGGTGTTCGCCCCGAATGGCTGCGATGACTGCATTTATCCGCGACAGGACGTGCGGTTGGTAGCGCAGCGCGCGTGGTTGGCGTTGACCAACAGGAGGAACAGGTTGCCGGCGGTGGAGCGGATAGGCAGGTAGCCGATCTCTTCGACGATCAACAGGTTGTTGCGGGCAAGGAAGGGCACGCGCAGCCGGGCGAGCCGACGCGGAACTTGGGGACTCGGGCGGCCCACCCACGCGTGAGCGGCGGGGCGCGAAACAGAATGAAAGGACATTGCCGAATTGCTTGCGCGAGGGGCGCCTTCTCCGTTTGTCCTGAGCACATCAAGCCTTTTACGAAAAGGCGCAAGTACCGCTCAAGCCTGGTGATCCGCCTCACTTGACGATAGACTCAGTGTTGTGAAATCTATTGCATAACAGATCGCCATTGTCTGTCTGTTTCCGTTCAATTTCCTGCCATCTGTATCTGGCGCGAGCGACGGGTTACCCGCAGCATCTGCATAATGACCATGTTGATTGAAACGCCGCCGCGCGGCCTGCCCATGGAAGGCGCGCCGCTGTATGAGCGTCTAGCCGAGCACTACCGTCGCGTGATCGCCTCAGGGACGCTCGTGCCGGGCGACCGCATGCCTTCCGTCCGGGTGATGATGCATCGGCATCAAGTTAGCCTCTCGACAGCGCTGCAAGTCTTCAGGCGACTCGAAGATGCGGGCTGGCTGCAAGCTAAACCTCGCTCCGGATATTTCGTTCGCGGGCAGACCGTGCCGGCCTTACCCGGTGTCGATGAGCCGGTCAACCCGCCAGCGCCAATGGAAGCGCAGTTCGTCGGTCTGCACGAAACGATTTCGAAAGTGATCGCACAAGCGCAGCGGTATCCTCAAGCGCTGAATCTGGCTGGAGCAACGGCCGCAGCATCGCTTTACCCGACCGCACGATTACAAGCGCTGACGATAAAAATCCTCCGCCACCAGCCTACACTGCTGACGGAAGCAGTAGGAGAAACAGCTGGCGCCGTGCTTCGGCAAACCATTGCCAAACGGGCTCTTTCGGCGGGGATGACGCTCACGCCCGATGAGGTCATTGCTACGACCGGAGGTGTGGAAGCGGTGAATCTGGCGTTGCGAGCGGTCACTAAGGCAGGCGATACGGTAGCGATAGAATCCCCGGCGTTCTTCGGCCTGTTGCAGATAATCGAGAGCCTGGGATTGCGCGCGCTCGAGATATCCACCAGCCCGACAACGGGGATGTCACTTGGAGCGCTGGAAATGGCGCTGCGTGCCTATGAGGATATCAAGGCCGTGGTGGTTGTGCCGAACCTTCAGAATCCGCTTGGCAGCGTAATGCCTAATGAACGAAAAGCGGAATTGGTCCGGCTTTGCGCGCGGCATAAGGTTGCGGTGATCGAGGACGAGCCGTACAGGGAATTGCTGGATGACGCTGCACAGAACAAACCTTTAAAGGCATGGGACCGCGACGGCGGCGTGATTCATTGCGCATCGTTGAATAAAGTCCTGGCGCCTGGTTTAAGGCTCGGATGGATGTCGTCGGGGCGATGGCACGCCCGCGTCAAGATGCTCAAGTTCGCGCAAAGCAGAAACAACGAGAGCTTGTCTCAACTCGTCGCTGCAGAGTTTATTGGGTCGGGTGCATACGATCGGCATCTCTTCCAGTTGCGGGAGCGATTACGAACGCAGCGGGAAGCGACCGCCGATGCCATTGCCCGTTATTTCCCACGCGGCACGCGGCTTAGCGTGCCGGTTGGTGGCATCGTGCTTTGGGTAGAACTGCCGCCCGGTACTGATTCGGGCCGGCTGTTCGAAGAGGCGTTGACGCGCGGGATTCGCATTGCCCCCGGGACCATATTCTCCAATTCGCAGCGCTTTGCATCGTTTATCCGTCTGAGCTGTCCGCAGCCATTCGACCAAAGCCTGGACGATGCACTACAGCGGCTTGGAAGACTCGCTGGTGAATTGGCTAGCGATCATAACGCTCGATAGAAATAGCCGCCCGTTTCTATCGCGGCGGGACCTCGACAAATTCAATGTAGTTGCTGCTCACTCGCGCAGCACCTTCGCAATGACCTGGACACCCGCGTCGATCTCAGTTTCGTTCCAGGCGGCAAAGCCGAGAAATAATCCTTGAGCAGTCGTTTCATCGAAATAATGGCGCGACAGTGGGCGTACTACGACTCCCACTTCAGCCAGACGCCGGCACACATCATGATCATCACGAAGCCGTCTCAAAAGGGCTACGAGCTGCATACCGCCATCCGGTGGCGATACGGTCAAGTCGCCTCCAATAGTCTTCAATGCATGACACAGGTAATCGCGTCGTGCGTGATAGATGCGCGTCATCTTGCGAATGTGGGCGGCGTAGTGGCCTTCGCCGATAAAATCGGCTAAGGCATCCTGTAGCGTCATGCTGACGATTTGGCCCGTGTGTCTTTGAGCTTTGGCAAATACCTCGACTAAATGCTTGGGCACGACGACGTAACCCACCCGGATGTCCGCATGGAGCGATTTCGAGAACGTGCCGACATAAAACACGCTGTCTGCTTGATCGGATCCCTGGAGTGCGGCTACGGGTCGTCCTTCGTAGTGAAATTCACTGTCATAGTCGTCTTCGATGATCCGCGCGCCGACTCGGGCGGCAAACTGCAGCAGCGCTTGTCGGCGGGTGGCTGGCATCAGCAAACCCGTTGGATGTTGGTGTGCTGGCGTGACGAATATCAACTTCGGTATGTCCGGAGACTTTTCGAAAGCCAGGCCGCCTTGATCAAGCGCGATGCCTTGTACTGTTGCGCCCGCAGCTTCAAATGCCGCGCGCGCGCCTCCGTAACCCGGGCTTTCGACCCAGGCAACGTCTCCCGGATCCAATACCACGCGAGCGACGAGTGCGATGGCGGCCTGAGCGGTCGGCATCAGAAAAACCTGTTGTGCATCTGCATGGACGCCGCGGTATTCGACAAGATGGCGGAGTAGCACCTTTTGCAACTCGGTCCGGTTGCATGCCATGCTTCTTCGAGAGAGCGCGTAGCGCGAAGCGGTCCTCAGAGATCGACCCCAGATTGCGTGAGGGAACTCCCGAGCATCGGCCACGCCGGGGACGAACGGCTGCGGGCGTCCGTCACCTGCGAACGGCCAGTCGCTGCGCCCGATCTGCTGCGCCCATCGCGACATGCCTGCGCCATTGTCGCGCCGAGACATTTCCGATTCAACTGCGATCAGGCTTGAAGACGACATGAACGCCACGACCGGACGGCGCCCTCTCGAAACATCGAGATAGCCCTCCATGGCCAACTGACCGATCACAGCGGAGACGGTATTTCTCGACACTCGCAGCTGGAGCGCGAGGTCCCGACTGGAAGGCAGACGCCGGCCACTTACAAGCCTCCCTGCCGCAATAGCGCGCCTCAACTGATCGCAAAGTTGCAGGGTCAGGGCAATGCCGCTTTGCGGATCCACGTTGAGGTCGATCACGCCGGCGAGAGTATCAACCATAAAACTGGCCCCATGTTTTTATAAAAACATACCCTTTGACGAGGCGCCAGTCAAACGTATGATCGTGCCGACTTACTCCTGACGTTGCGTACCTATGGACCGAAACACTATCCATCCTCTTCCGAGTGGCTTTGCATTACTTCTGTTTGCATTAGTGATCTTGAGTTGGGGGTTGAATTGGACAGTGACGAAAATCATTGTCCAGCACGTGACGCCGTTGTGGACTACCGCGATTCGATGTGCGATTGCGAGCGCGGCGCTGTTTGTCATTCAGCTCGCGCGCGGTCAGCTAATAGTCCCTAAGCGCGGCGACTTGCCTGTCTTGCTGACGATAACCTTGCTCCATATGGTTGCCTTTTCGACCCTCGTCGCGCTGGGGCTCAAATTTGTGCCGGTTGGACGGTCCATCGTGCTCGGTTATACGACACCGCTTTGGGTTGCACCGGGTGCCTGGCTGTTTCTTCGAGAAAGGCCGTTGCCGCGCCAACTTGCGGGCATTGCCTTTGGTTTGGTCGGCCTCGCGCTCATGTTCAACCCTTGGGCGCTAGACTGGACCGACGCACACGCCTTGCTCGGCAACGGCGTGATTTTGCTCGCGGCTTTTTGCTGGGCGGCGAACATTCTCTACGTTCGTGCCCATAAATGGGTATCTACGCCGTTTCAATTGCTTTTCTGGCAGGCGTTACTAGCCTCCTGTATTTTGTCTTTGCTTGCGCTTGGTCTGGATGGTCCGCCGGGAATCGTGTGGTCTTCCCAACTCGCAGGCGCTTTCCTGTTTGGCGGATTATTTGGCACAGCGCTCGCTTACTGGGCCATGGCGATGGTCAATCGAAGCCTGCCTGCCGTTACCACCTCGTTAGGCTTGTTGGCGACGCCTGTTGTCGGGGTTGCCTCCTCGACCATTGGGCTCGGCGAGACAGTCAGTGCCTCACTGATTGTTTCGATGCTGATGATTCTTGGTGGGATTGCCCTCGGAATGCCTTTTCCGGCAAACCACGCTTCCCGGGTCCGATTAGCGCTAATCAAATTCTCCAGTGTTCAGCGCTTTAAACGATAAAGGACGGCAGGTGGGAAATGCATGGACGTCGTTTGCGTCATGCAGACACTCCGAGCAGCCCGCTCACAAAGCTGTCGCATGGTCATGTTGAGATGTCCTGATCTCGCATTCGTCGCCGAACGAATAATTGCTTCACAGTGGGTCGATTACCCCTCCGGGTCGGTCTGAGAAAATCAGCATCGATTCAGTCCGATCCGTCAACAGGAGCCGCAAATCGTTTCAAAAGCCATTTTCAAAATATGTTTTCTATGTTCCCTGATCCTTGGCTAGACCGATGGACGACATTGGTAACTGCGCGCGCCTGTAAAAAGCTGGACGAAATCCACGGGTTCAACGGCCCGGCGGGGCATTGTCGACTACGATACGGGCGAGCAGCCGAGCGGCGTGGATAACTCGCTTAAGGAGGGCTCAGGCGCGAATGATACGATGCGTTTGCGTCTGTCCGATATAGGTGAGAACATTGAAGAAGCAGTGTCGACTTCTTAATCTGGCCATATTGGATAACCAACCCGGCAAACAGCCAACTGCCAATGCCGCTTGTTTGCACGTCGCCCGTTACCGAACACCCATCGTCCAATTCTGAACATTGTAATGATCATGCTCGGCATAA
Source organism: Paraburkholderia sp. BCC1886 (assembly GCF_900996245.1). GTDB lineage: Bacteria > Pseudomonadota > Gammaproteobacteria > Burkholderiales > Burkholderiaceae > Paraburkholderia. The sequence continues at coordinate 176,228 of NZ_CAAJGK010000033.1, forward strand.
ATGCATTTCCGCTGTTTGTCGGCGCTGTCACCCTGCTGAATCTTACGCCGGGACCTGATATGGCGTACGTCGTGGGACACAGTATTGCTCACGGGCGGCGGGCAGGTGTCCTCTCCGCCTTGGGCGTATCGCTGGGCGGCTGTGTCCATACGATGGCATGCGCGCTCGGTCTTAGCGCACTGCTTGCAGAATCAACGTTGGCTTTCAACGTCATCAAATGGGTCGGCGCAATCTACCTGATCTATCTCGGAATAAGTACGCTTTTGATGAGAAGCGATGTGCACGCCGTCGATCGCGCGGTTTTGCTTCCCCGTGTTCCCCTTGGGACGTTGTTGTTGCGCGGATTCGTGACTAACGTGACGAATCCGAAGGTACTTCTGTTTTATATTGCTTTTTTACCCCAGTTCGTTGAAACGAGCACCCCGCACAAAACAGTCGCGTTTTTTGTGCTCGGCAGCGTGATGGTATTGCTGGGCTTTCTCAATGATTCCGTAGTGGCATGCTGCGCCGCCATGGTGGCGCATTCCCTCAGAAAGCGATCGACCGTGAGCCGTTGGCTAAATCGCGTTGTCGGAGCAACATTTGTGGGAATGGGTATTCGCCTTGCCGCAGCAACACGTTGAACCATTGGCTGCCGGAAGACCCAAAACGCCTGGATTAAAACGTTGCATGCCATAGTAGTGCAGTCTTGAGCCGGGTGTGCCTTCGCATAAGCCTCCAGTCGGGATGGCACTGGCATGCGCGCGATTGATTGCGCTACGATCAGGACCAAGCATCGCGATCGTGTGGCCGTACCACATTGTGCCGATTGGCCGTCATATGGCCGGCCGACCAGCGACTCTTGTCGCTGTTCCAGACCACGGCAGCATGCCCGTGGCCGCGAACACTCTCCACCTGACGGGCGGGCGGCGGGTCAGCAGATCGAGCGGCTTGAAGGAATTGTTTAATCGCACCCTGTTGAAGCCCCGAGGGGCGCCGCCTCGATTTTCCCTCCAACAGCGGCCCGGTGGCACGAGCATTCGCTTAATACGTTCGCGACGGTATAGTACGTTGGACCCAAGCGTGTCCTGAACCCTGCAATACGCAGGGACAACAGGCGGTGGAGCGGTATTCCGCTTCGTTTCTTTCAGCAGCATCGTTGTATAGAGAAGAAGCTCACGGCTGCTGAGTGCTGTAGTCGACTCTTCAGACTTGCAATACCGTCAAAGGGATCTTTAATCAGAAACCGCCTCGGAGATAGGTTGCTAATTCTTCCGCCAGCGGGGGCGCGTTATCGCCAACGTAGACGCTGAACCTGGCTCTGGCACCGGCGGCAAAGCGTATTTGCGTCCGAAGGATTCGCAATCCGGCGGTATCGCGTCGGGAAAAAGGATGCCGATGCGCAGACCTGCACGGAGGGCCAAGGGCATGGCCGAAAGTGTTCCGACACGCAGCCTACCTTCCAGTTGTCCCTGTCTCCGCGAGCGAAGAAAGAATTCTGTCTTGCCAGGAACACGTGCTTTCGAAGGATTACTGGGAGCAGCATCGGCTTCGAGTTCGATCATACATTCCGCTTGTTCAGCGTCGGACGGGGTTCGGCCACAATGCGCCCTTTGACAGTGATAGTCGGATTGTCTACAAAGCAAAATCGTTGCTGCGCCAGACATTTTCCAACATGGCCGTCCATTTTAAAGAAATGCCTAGGACCGCCGTAGATCGGTGTGAGCCGACCGTCATCCGTACCTGTTCGCAATATCGGAGACGTCTCGTCACCAGATCAAGTGCGCTCAGCCGTTAAGATTCGCGCTCACCATTTCCGCCCGGAATCATTCCATGGCAAGCTCTGCTTCTTGAGGGCGTATCGCCGTCGAGATGGCTGACGTGGGCCGGCTGGTTCAACAAACACGGCATTATGCCTGCGACGGATAGCATGGATGTCACGTTCAACAGCTATTCAAACGTGATCGATGCAACCGTAGCTGGCGAGGGGATCGCGCCTGGGCGGATTCCTTTGATCGATCCGCTGCTCCGCACTGGCAATCTTGCAATCGCCGGCAATTGTCGATGAGCCCACGCGGCGGATATTCCCTCCTGATTCCGCCGACCGGCCGCGTTGGTGAAGTGCGCGATCAGCTTGCAAGATAGCTGACCGCCGAATGCGACAAGGACGCGTGGCAGGTCGGTGCTGCGCGGACCGAATCTCGCGCGCACGACAGAATTCTGGGGCATTGCTTAGGTGCTAGGCCTTGGCGATGGCCTGGCGAGATTTCGCTTTAAGCCATGCGCGAAGCTTTTCGATCGATATATCTATGCCGTTGCGTTTCCTGAGCAAGCCTACGACAGCAGTTTCCCCAACCGAATCGATTTCGACCCAGGCGTTGCAGGATATGACATGGGCAGCGCCTTCTTCAAGACCGACGCAAACGCGAGGCGATAAATCCATGAGCCAGTCGAGTGAAGGATCGCGATACGTCAAACGCACCTCGCCGTGAACTGCAATGAACTGCGTTCCCGCGCGTTGACGACTGGCGTGGATCTGATCCGGATGCAAACGGAGGGTCTTCATGAAATAAGCTCGCTAGAGGCTTGAACACGCCCCAAGCTTATTGGCCGGCACGCTTGTGCGACAGACTCAGCGCAGTAGAATCTGTTACGCAACAGATCATGAATCGCTTATCTGTATCCGTTCATTGTGGACGCGTCTGTATCTGGCGCACGCACTCGCGCACAGATAGCATGAGCACCTCTTCAGACATCCTGTCATGCGACCTCCCGATGGCAGGCCAGCCGTTCTACTAGCGCCTTGCCCAGCACGATCGCCTCGCCCGAAACGGCACTAATAGGACGACGCTACCCGTTGAAGACTACGAACATTCCTCGCTCCTCGCGAGAGGCAGCAGCAGTGCGGGATGGTATACGCGAGGCGATGGCGCGCGCTTAGGGCGCGAAGACCTTTGGTGCTATAGAAAACTGATGCAAGAAAACATTCAGGAAATAGTTCTTTCACTCGATGAGTTGCACAAACTGTCCTTCAATGTATTGGTGACCAATGGGCTCAGCGTTCGTCAGTCAAATGCAATGGCGAAAGTATTCGTAGCAGGCCAACGCGACAACTGTCATTCACACGGCGTATGGCGTCTCATTGGTTGCGTGAAAACGCTGAGGATGGGCAAACTCCGCGGCGACGCCGAGCCGACGATCGACGATATCTCGCCTTCACTTATCAAAATCGACGCATGTTTTGGATTCTCTGCGCTGGCTTTCGAAGTGGGGAGTCAGATCTTGATTGAGAAGGCGAAGAAGTCGGGGATTGCCGCCTTGGCAATCAACAACTGCTTTCACTTCAGTGCCCTTTGGCCTGAGGTTGAGGCCATTGCTGCTGAAGGCGTTGCTGCACTGGCCATGGCGCCTACCCACAGTTGCGTAGCACCTGCTGGTGGAAACAAACCGCTCTTTGGAACTAATCCGATCGCGTTTGCCTGGCCGCGTCCCGGTACTCTCCCATTTGTGTTCGACATGGCTACCAGCGCTGTTGCCCGCGGTGAAATCGAACTCTACAAGCGAGCTGGCAAGAAGATTCCGAGCGACTGGGCCATTGACGAGAACGGTCAAGCGACAGATGACCCCGACCGGGCGCTGAGCGGTGCGATGCTCACGTTTGGAGGATATAAAGGGTCCGCACTCTCCGCGATGGTCGAACTGCTGGCCGGTCCGCTGATCAGCGATATGCTTAGTTCCGAGTCGCTGGCGTTCGATGAGGGCGTGGGAGCGGCGCCGTGTCACGGCGAACTCATCGTGGCTTTCGATCCAACAGTATTTGGCGGCGAAAGCTCGAAGAATAACGTTCAGCGCGCGGAAGCTTTGTTTGATGGAATCACGGGGCAGGGCGCACGTTTGCCCTCTCAAAGAAGATTCGCTGCGCGGCAGCGCAGCCTTGAGCACGGCGTGTCAATCTCAATGGACCTGTACGATGAACTTCTTGGATTGATTATCTAGTGCTTGCTTCACTTGTTGCGGGCCGATGTGGTTTTAAGCAACGTCGGCCCCGGTTCGGCCGACGATCGAGTTCGCGCATCTGCTGACGCAAACGGGCGATCTCCCCGTAGATGTCGACGGTCGTCAAGTCGAAGCCTGTTGGACTGGTCCAGTCTGCCGTTTCAATTGCGTCGAGGTATCGCTGCACGCTTTCTTCAATCTGCTGCTGACGCTTATCGATCTTGCCAGCCGTGTAATTCCTGTCCCGACTGTTTACCGCCTCGAACGTGTTGCCGTCGATGGCCACTGTGCCACTGGAGAGCAGTTTCAATCCACGGCACACATGGCGCTTCGTCAACCAAACTCGGGCGTCAGATTAAAGGCTAGGTTTGCAGTACCTCACGTCGAATGGCGTCAGCAAGCCTCCGACATTTCCCGCGCCCGGACGCGATGTCATCTCGCGCGCAAGGCTAGCCAGCCGAGCGTTCTTGCCCGTGAGCCCTTCGGGGATGATTGCGTCGATCATGCCTATCGATATTCCTTATTCTGATTCCCATAGCCTCTCCAACCGTTTTGGACTAACATTCGGTCATTGGCGGAATAGCCGTTTTGAAGGGATATTCAGACAATCATCATGATGATACGAATATGGGTGTACGACGGCATTCTGGCCGGAGGTGTGGCAGGGTCCATCGATGTGTTCACCGCTGCTAACAGATTGGGAGCGGCAGGCGTCGGCGCGGATCGCAAAACATTCCGGAAGCTAACCTGGTCAGTGGAATCACTGGACGGCGCTTCGGTCCGGAGCGTTTCGGGCCAAACCATTGAGGTGAATCGAAAAATAGATGCGCGTCTGCGTTCCGACGCTATCCTCGTAACTGCCCCTTACGTTGCGGATATGGATGAGTTCATCGCACGTCGTGATCAGATGGAAGCCTTGACCAAGGCCATTAGGCGACAACACGAGGCGGGTGCCATCCTGGTGTCTTATTGCACGGGCAATTACATCTTGGCCGAGGCGGGGTTGTTAAATGGCCGCCGCGCTACCACGCACTGGGCCAAGGCGAAAGATTTTGCAAGACGATACCCGAGGGTGGAACTTCGCGCCGAGGAGATCCTGACCGAGCAGGACGGCATCCTGTGCGGCGGTGGCGTCACCTCCTATTCCAACCTCGCCATACGCCTGGTCGACAAACTTGCGGGTCCAGAGCTCGCTGCCGCAACGGCAAAAACCCTTTTGATCGATACCAATCGCGTATCGCAGGCTTCCTATGCCACGCTGCTCGAAGAGCATGGACATAGTGACAAACTGGTCGCGCAGGCTCAACAGCGGATGGAGGCCACGCTTGAGCAGGGATTTCATCTACCTGATCTGGCGGCGCACCTCGCCGTCAGCGAGCGGACATTAAACCGTCGATTCAAGCAGGCGATGGGGTTTGGGCCCCTGGAATATCTGCAGACGCTGCGCGTCGAAGTTGCGAAACGTCTGCTGGAATCGGGACGCCTCAGTGTCGAAGACGCATGCCTGAGGGTCGGATATAACGACATCGGCACTTTTCGGATGCTGTTCAAACGTAAGACAGGCCTCTCGCCGCGCGACTATCAGAGCCGGTTTATGCGCATGCAACCCGCTCAATCCAATGGGTGATTTGGTTCGCCGGACTGCCTGCTCGCCATCCAACGCAGTAGATGAGGGCGACTGATGATTAACGAGGTGTGCAGCTCACCAGCAGCCGTGTTGCTAGCGCTGCGACGTTCGCAAAGACGCGCGTCGCAGCGATCCGCGGCAGGCTATATCCGATGCAAGTAGGATCTCTTTCTGGATAGAGCATGTGTGCGGCGGATCTGCACCGGCTATCGAAGCTTATGTGCCTTTGACGTCGCGCCGAACGGCGTCAGCCACGCCTTCAATGAGTTCGAGTGCCTTGGCACGACGGCGGGTCGCCAGCGACTGTTCTCCGATTGTGCGCTCGTGCTCGCCAGCGAGCATAGCCTGGATATCTGCAATGCCGCGAATCACGCCGCGGGCACCCCAGCGGCCTTCGGAAATTTCGCTCGGGAAGACCCACACGAGAGGTGCAGTTTCCTCAAAGCTCCGGCCTTCGGCGCGTGCAAATGCCTCTGTCACCTCGCGCACGAGCATTGTGACGGCCTCGTCGGAATATTTGCCTTCCGGGACGGTCGGTATGACCCGATAACGGGGCTCTGTTGCAGGAGCACCTGCTACATAGATTGCTGCAGGCCGGTGGAGGAATGCCACCGTCGCGCTTTGCGCCACCTTATTGTTAACCGGATCGAACCCTTCCGATTTAATCAGAATGTCCGTGATTTCCTTTATCAAACGAGCTTCGGCTTCGGGAGCGATGGCACCTTCAGGAATAGTTATGTCGATCATCGGCATGATATTTAGTCTTTACCAAGAATGGAGAGAATTCATTCTGAGCTTTAAATACTATTGGAGTAAGTGGCAGAATTGCCATAATTCGTGGCAAATCGGACGCTGTGAAAATTGCGCCCATCGGGCTGCATGGCCGGGTTCGTACCTTCCTTCCAGCATGGACTGGCCGGGGCGATGCTTCTACGAAGAGCGGGTTGCCGCCTTATCGGTTGCGGTAGCCGCTCGCGTCCCGGGTAACCACAGCGATAGCACACCACCGAGTGCCAAAAGTGCAACGTTGCAAGCCAGTGCAGACGTGAAGGCGGAGGTATAGGTGCCGAGGTTCTGCCCGTGCCCCAGCTTGCTGTAAAAAATCCCGCCGATGATCGCAACACCCAGAGCCGAACCGATCTGGAACGTCGAAATCACGATCCCCGAGGCCAATCCGGCATGACGCTGGTCAATGCCGCCGATAACAGCTTTGATGACGGAAGGCATGACGATCCCAAAGCCCAGACCGCCAACGGCGAGACCTATTTGCACGTTGGGGAATCCCTTGTTGACGGCGAGCATCACTGCTCCGAAGCCGCACACCTGAAGCGCAAAACCAAGGGTAAGTGCAAGCGTTCCGAGGCGCCGCATCACATGACCCGAAGCAAGCGAAGCGACGAAAAATCCAGTTGCGAAGGGCAGCGTCTTGAGCCCTGCATCGAGTGGCGTCAACTGCAGACCACCTTGCAGGTAAACAGAGAACGTCAGATAAAAGGAAGACAGCATGTAGAAGACCAGCGCCATGACGAGGCCGACAGCAAATCCCTTTACGCGAAACAGCGAGAATTCGACTAGCGGTGATCCGCCGCTGCCCGTCAGGCGCTTCTCATACTTTATAAAGGCAAGAAGAGCGAAAGGAGACGCGACCAGCATGGTGACAATCCAGAGCGGCCAGCCGGTTTCTCGCCCCTGAACAAGCGGATAGATCAATAGACCGAGCGTCAGGGAGAGCAGGATGACGCCGCCGATATCGAGTTTCTGCGCCTGCTGGGCCCGTGAGTCGCTGAGATAGAGTAGCCCCCCGATGAAAGCGACGAGGCCGATCGGCACGTTGATCAGAAAAATGGCCTGCCAGGTGAATCCGAATGGATGGAACGAGACCAGCACGCCGCCCAGTATCTGACCGCAGATGTTTGCCAGACCAAACGTCGCGCCGTAAAACGCGAGTGCACGTCCTTGTTCGGCGGGTGGGAACAGAACGCGGATCGACGCGAGAACCTGCGGCGCCATGACGGTCGCCGTCAGTCCCTGGAGAATACGCCCCGCGATCAGCACCGGCGCGGACCATGCAAAACCGCACAGTATCGACGCGAGCGTGAATCCAGCGACCCCGAGAGTGAACATCCGTTTGCGGCCCAGCAGGTCGCCGAGCCGGCCGCCCGTGATCAGGAATACCGCGTAGGTAGCCGCATAAGCCGAGATGATGAACTGCACTTCGCTCGATGTTGCGGCGAGGTTGTGCCGGATCGCAGGTAGCGCCAGGTTGACGACATTGAAGTCGAGAATGGGCAGGAAGGCACCGGTCAACAGGACCGGGAGCGCGAGCCAGCGTCGCGGGTCGCCCTCCGGTCCGGCAAGTGAGTGGGCATCCCGCTCATCTATTCGTGCTGTGTTCATCTAACGACTCCTGATTGCTCGACCTTCGGGCGGACGATGGGCCGCCCAGAATGTCGTCTTGGTCCACGCGTATTGGGAGAACGGGGTTCCTACAGGACGGGATGGCGGCGATGCCAGTCCGTCATCTGCTGATAGGCATGGCCGGCTCGTATCAGCAATGCCTCGTCGAGGTGCCGGCCTACCAGCTGGAACGCAACCGGTAGCCCATGCGCGGTAAAGCCGCCCGGCAACGTGATGGTCGGGCTGCCCGACATGTTGAAGGGGGTTGCGAAACGCAGGAAGGCGGCGAGGCCCTCGGGTGAGGCGAACAGCTCCGCTTCGTGGGCGATCGTAAAGTCGGCGAACGGTTGCGTTGGAATCAGCAGCAGGTCGATGTCCGCGAACAACGCTGCCAGCGCGCCGCTGAACGCGAGCCGAGCATGGTGCGATTTCAGCAGGTCGGTTGCACTGACGGTCCGACCGTAGTCAATCAGCCCTGCGATCGAACCGCTCACAGACGGACCGTATTCAGCCGCACGGTCGGGGTAAGTTGCTTCGTGAGCGATCGCGGTTTCTACGCCCGCATAGGCAGCCCACGCGTCGACCACCGGGCCGTATTTGGGAACCGTCACCGCCTTGATCGTGGCACCGAGTTCCCGCAGGGCCGTACCCGCGTCGCGGGTCATCGACACGATCTCGGGGTCGGCTCCGGTTTCGTTGTAAGAGGCATCGATGCCGATACGCAGCCCGCGAATACCCTTACCGAGGTCGGCAAGATAGTCGGGAACCGGTGCCGACAGCGTGGTCGGATCGTGCGGATCGAGTCCTGCGATGACGCCTAGCATCGCGCCTGCGTCGGCCGCCGAGCGGGTCATCGGACCGATATGGTCGAGGCTTTCGGCAAGCGCGAAGACGCCGTGGCGACTGACCCGGCCCCAGGTCGGCTTGAGTCCGGTGACGCCGTTAGCCGACGCCGGATAGCGGATCGAACCGCCAGTATCGCTGCCGAGCGAACCGAAACTCAGGCCGGCCGCCGTCGCGACGCCGGAGCCGCTCGACGATGCGCCCGCGTAGTAATCGACATGCCAGGGATTGCGCGGCACGGCTGTCTTCGGGTGATGTTTGGCAAACGCGCCTTCGGTCAGTTGTAGCTTCCCGAGTAGTACCGCGCCGGCATCGGCAAGCCGCTGGACGACGGTGGCATCGAAGCCGGGTACATGGTCTGCATGTATCGGCATGCCCGCGGCAGTTACGATGCCGGCGGTGTAGGCCAGGTCTTTGACCGCGATCGGCACGCCGTGCAGCGGCCCGCGATGACGGCCCGCCGCAATCTCCGCCTCGGCTGCCCGCGCCTGGCGCAGCGCCAGATCGGGCGTGGTCGTCGCATAAGCCTGCAACGACGAAGAGAGCCGCTCGATCCGAGCCAACATCGCCTTGGTCAAGTCCACGGGAGACACTTCCCGCGCTTGGAGTTTTGCCGCCACATCAAGCAACGTGGCGTAGTGCAAGTCATCCATCATCGACCTCAGTAAGGGTTGTGGCTGACAGGCACTATGAGCGCGGGCGGAATATAATTCAATGCAGTTACTGAACATATCAGTAACAACAAATATGGATATATAAGATGACAACCCTGGACGTCGACTCGGTGCGGGCCTTCACCCTGGTCGCGGATTTTCAGAGCTTCACCAAGGCTGCAGAAGCGCTCCACACGACCCAGGCGGCCGTTAGCGTGAAGCTGAAGCGGCTCGAAGACCGTCTCGGCCAGAGGCTGATCGAGCGCACCCCCAGACAGGTGCGCCTGTCGGTGCGCGGTGCAGCCTTCCTGGATGCGGCGCGTGACTTCATCGCAGCGCACGAGCGAGCCGTCGCCGGGCTATCGTCGACAACGCGGCGCCTGGTACTTGGCATCAGCGATCACGTGGCGGGACCTGAACTTCCCGCGCTGCTGGCGCGACTGTATGCCTACGATCCCGCTCTTCTGATCGAGGTACAAATCGAGAGCTCCCGCACGCTGCTCGATTGCTTCGATCGCGGCCTGCTCGACGCCGCCATCCTGCGTCGTGACGACGATCGTCGGGACGGCGAGGTCCTGGCACAGGAGCGCATCGGCTGGTTCGCAGCGCCGGGTTTCGTACATCGCGAAGGCGCACCACTTCGGCTGGCATCGCTGGCCGCTTCGTGCGGCATCCGTAATATCGCAACCCGTATGCTCGATGCCGCGGGAATAGCGTGGACCGATGTCTTTATCGGCGGCGGCACCGCCGCTGTGACGGCCGCGGTTTCGGCCGGCCTCGGGGTCGGCGGATTCGCGTATCGGGTCGCGCCAGTTGGAGTCGTCGAGGTGGGGACGCAATTTGGTCTGCCAGCGCTCCCATCCTCAGAGATCGTCCTCCACTCGAACCTCTCGGACACTAAATCCCGCGAAGCACTTCGAATCGTCGCAGCGGCCTTCCGGGAACATCGGGCACCGTCTGCGTAATCCATGAACCAAATAGTCGTTAAGCAGGCGAAGAACGCAGGACTGACGGGCACGGCTGTCGAGCCCGATGCAGGATCACTCCGGGAGATCATCTTTGGGGAAGCAGTCGACTCCGTCGACTCGCCTGCATCGGAAGCTACTGGATTACTCTCTTCGACGGCTTGGACATACTTCCGCGCGGCGCGACCTTGTCGTGCGGCAGGTTCCCCCAATCGACGGGATATGTTCCCGCTTCGGCACTCGAACAAACGTCGTCTCTTTGTCGGGGAGTCGATAAAAACCGCTTACGGGAAGCTGCTCAAGACGGATCAATCAAGCCTGACGCGCTCGACAAGAAAATCCAGTAACGCCCGAACGCGCAGAGGCAGGTAGCCGCCCTGTCCAAGGAAGACAGCATGGATTTCCTCCATGTCGCCGGGGTTGAAGTCTTCGAGCACAGCAACAAGGCGACCGGCCGCAATGTCTTCTCGCACCTGGAATGCGGCCAGGCGGGCGAGCCCTAGCCCCGCGATTGCCAGGCCGCGTAATGCTTCGCCGCTGCTGGCCTGCGCGTTGCCTGTGATGGGAACATTTGTGTCAACGTTACCTTCCCGCAGCGGCCAACCTCGCTGGGCCCGGGCATAGTTCGCACCCAGCAGGTTATGTTGGTCTAACGCTCCTGGCGTGAGCGGGATCGCGCAGCGCGCCAGGTAGGTGGGTGCGGCCACGATCACCATGCGAGTTTCGCCGAGTTTGCGTGCCACCAGGGTCGAGTCCTTGAGAGGACCCGCCCTCACGGCAACGTCGGTACGTTGTTCCAGAAGATCCACCACCTCGTCGGTGAGCACGATGTCCAGCGCAACATCAGGATGACGCGCCAGAAATTCTGGAGCCAGCGGCAGCAGGAAATGATGGCCGAACGGCACGTTGGCGTTGACGCGCAGGCGGCCTCGCGGCGTGCCGTGGATGCCTGCACACCGCTCAGCCTCTTCGAGGTCGGCCAGGATGCGCGTGCCGCGCTCGTAGAAGACGCACCCTTCCGGGGTGAGCTGGAGCTTGCGTGTCGATCGGTTGATCAGCCGGGTGCCAAGACGCTGTTCCAGTCGGGAGACCAGTTTGCTGACCGCCGATGGCGTCATGACGAATTCGCGGGCGGCGGCCGAGAAGCCGCCCAATTCGACTGCCCGAATGAACACCTCAAGCTCGCCCGAGCGGTTGACTTCCAGTCTGGACATGATGAGTTCAATTCATAGGTGTTGATAGTTCGATCAGTCTAGTCCAGATACCGCGTTGAATTCACAATCGGGCAGTTCCTAGCCAACGAATTCACAAGTATGAATATGTTTTCTTTCGCCGCCTCATCTGGTCGCGTCGTACACCCTCATCGGCGATCGCGTCTGTCGTCAACCCTGCTGGTGACTTCGCTGGCGCTCGGCGCATCCGCTGCCGGAGCACAGACCGTACAGCCGTTTGCCCCTGCGAACTGGATGGCAAGCTGGACGGCCAGCCCGCAACCGACGTGGAACGCGGATTTCACATTTCCAACGAACATTCCCGCTCTTTTGCGGAATCAGACCGTCAGGCAGGTAGCCCGTCTCAGTCTTGGGGGTGCTCGCTTGCGTCTGGTGTTCTCGAATGCCTATGGCCAGAAGCCGCTGGTCATTGGCAGCGCATCGGTGGCGTTAACCGGCCGTGGGCCTGGAATCCAGCCGCAGTCGAGGCGGACGGTGACATTTGGCGGGCGAAACTCGGCGACGATTGCTGCTGGTGCTCCGCTGCTGAGCGATCCGATCGACCTTTCGGTTGCAGCGCTGGCCCATGTGACAGTCAGTGTTTACCTTCCGTCCAGCACGCCAACGACGACATTTCACTGGGATAGCCGGCAAACGGCCTGGATTGCCGCGGGCGATCAGACCGCGGCGGCAACCATCGATGCCCAAAAACCCTCGACCGAGACCATTACGACCCGCACGCTGCTGACAGGTATCGAAGTGCAGACCGATCAACCTGCATCACAAGTGGTAGCGGTAATTGGAGACTCCCTCACTGACGGCAACGGCGCTTCTGTTGATGCCGATGCCCGGTGGCCCGACTTCCTGGCGGCCCGACTCGAGCCCCACGGGGTCGCCGTTATCAACGCGGGTATTTCCGGTGCCCGGCTGCTGTCCGACAAGATGGGTGTCAATGCGTTGGCCCGTTTCGAGCGCGATGTACTCGATCAACCGGGCGTTCGTACCGCCATTGTCATGCTGGGTATCAACGACATCAGCTGGCCGGGTACGGCCTTCGACCCCAATGGGCAGCCGCCGTCGCTGAATTCTCTCGAGGCAGGGTTTCGCCAGCTCATCGCACAGGGTCACCGCCGGGGTGTCCGCGTCATCGGCGTGACCCTGACGCCATTTAAAGGCGCTCTGCACGGTACCCCATTGGACAACTATTTCAACGACGACAAGGACGCCTTGCGCCAGAGCCTCAATACATGGATACGCGAGAGCGGAGCATTTGACGCTGTGCTGGATTTTGATCTCCTGGTGAAAGACAACGAGGATTCTTTAAGAATGAGTCCCGCGCTTGACTCGGGAGATCACTTGCACCCGGGAGATGCAGGAAATCGTTTTCTGGCAAATGCTGTCCCGCTTGATCTGTTGTTGCCAGAACCAGGCAAAAAGGACGCGGAGTTGTCGAAATTCACGATCAGGGAGCGTTGATTTCATCTTATTCATCCTTGTCGCCTGGGTCAGCTTGAACTCCCCAACCGCATCGTGATGCCGCCGATGACTTCTAGCGTGCAGAGAACATCTCCACCACGCTTTGAGGAGCGTCGTCGCCGAAGAAGCGCCGATGATTCTGAGCGGTCCGACTGGCAAAGGCGGCGCTGCGGGGAAAAAGCGCTCGTTCATACGTTGCCAGCGCAGACTCTATGTCGCCAGGATGGTCGCACAACGCTTGACCGAGTTCGGCGCCGTCAAAAATTGCAAGGTTGGCTCCCTCACCGGCGAACGGCGACATCAAATGAGCAGCATCGCCCACGAGAGTAACGCCGGGAACCCGTTCCCAACGGTGATTGACTGGCAGGGCATGAATGGGCCTCACGATGGGCGCAGTATCGCTGTCGGTTATCAATACCCGCAATTCGGTGGCCCAGCCCCTGAACTCATCCGCGATGTGTTTCAGTGCGGCAGAAGGCTGCCTGAAATCGATGGCGCCGATCCACGCCTCAGACCTGTTCAATGCGACGTAAGTGTGCAGCGTCCCGTTCGCGTAACGGTGCGCCAAGATGCCTTTGCCTGGTTCGACCGCCATCAGCGTGCCGCTGCCGATTGCTTTCGCGCTCGCCGCATGTCGGACATCTCCATCGAGGAGCCTGGTCTCCACGAAGGTCGTGCCGATGTACGCCGGCTTTGCGCTAGAAACAAGCGGACGAACTTTCGACCAGGCTCCGTCGGCCCCAACCAAAAGTTCTGTCGTCGTCGAACCATTGGCGAATACCAATTGGTATTGCCCGTCGGCGAGACGGTTCACCTGCGCCAGCTTGCATCCCCAGAGAATGGCGTCTGCAGGCAAGGAATCGATCAAGAGGCGACGCAGCGCGCCCCGATCGACCTCAGGCCGGATCGTAGTACCGGAGCCGGGCTTGTCGAGCATGACGTCGCCGTGTCTATTGACGACTCGTTTAGCATCTTCTCCTGGAAGTGCAAGGCCGAGGAACTCGTCATAAAGGCCAGCGGCTTTCAATCCGATCTGGCCGTTGTATTCGTGGATGTCCAGCAAGCCTCCCTGCGCTCGCGCATCGGGCGATGCTTCGGCTTCGTAGATTGTCGCGGGGATGCCGTTGACGTGCAGGACACGTGCAAGTGTCAATCCTCCAAGGCCTGCACCGATGATGGCAATGCGGGGATGAGTCGAGGGAGGCAGGGAGTCGAAGTGGCTCTTCATGGCGCGTTCCGTTAGCTACGACCATACGCAGACGCGCGTGAGTTCGTAGAAGATCCGATATATGTCGGGGGAAACGCTGGCCAACTCTGCTCGAAGGAGCTTTGGTGACGTGTACGCGGCTATCTGACGAAGGGGGAGAAGCAAAACGTTCAGACGGCCGTTTTTCGCGGTATCGAGAACGTAGTATCGCATGTAGCCGCTGTCCCAAGCAATCAGGCCATCTTGGAAGTTCGGTCCAGCCAACGCCGCAACTTGGCATCCATGCAGGCGAGGTGTACCAAAGCGAAGAGCAGGCCCGCCGAAAGCAGCCGTTGGCGAGAGGCCGAAACTGGCCGTACAGCGTCCGATTGCTGCCCGGCCGCGCCGGCCATACCCGCAAGCAGGTCGCAGCTAAAGCATTGCACTCAGGCGACCCTGCTTTTGCTACTCTTCCTGCGCGGCGGGAAGAGCGACTCCGCCCGGCTTTTCGAAGGCTTTTTGATGCGGCTTTGCTTGCTGGTGAGATTCGGGGTAGCGTCGAGGCTGACGACTTCCTCGATGCTGCTGCAACGCTGTGTATGTCAGTCAATGGGTCACAGCAAGGTCAGGCAGAGCTGTTGATCACGCTCCTTGTCGACGGGTTACGCTATAACGCAGGGAAGCAGGAATAAAGGTGGCGTTTCTCTCGATAGCCGTTCTAGCGGACCATAGATAAAGCACTGAAACGGGTTGATACGTGACAGTGCCTTCAATTTAGGCTCTTCGATCGCAGTGTCCGCTCCATGGCCCATTGCGGGCACTCACTTAAAGACAGGCAGTTGGCCGCTTAGGCCGATCAAGTGACCTATAACGAAACAAGTTGAACGGCCACTTCCCGAGTAGAACCGACGCCTGAATGTCCAATCGACGCCTTGAGCGAAGGGCGGTTCATGGCCGAGGCTGTTTGAAACCCGCGTCATTCATCTTTAGTCAGGTTGAGCACTCGAGTTGTGAGGTGCGCAAAATCCTCGTTGAAATTGCCTGCCTGTTTTTTTTGTAACCGTTGGTCGGCAACGAGAGCGCGACGGCTGCGCATTTCGTGATTGTGTTGATTTGTGGACTGACAAGGGTATTTCAGAACCACACCACGAATCGCGTGCCCGTGGCAGCGGGTCCGAGGGAGAGTCGCCAGTCATGTTCGTTTGCTATCTCCCTGCAGATTGCGAGGCCCAGTCCGGCGCCATCATGCAGCGAATCGGGCGCGCGCCAGAAGCGGTCGAAAAGATGCGGCAGATATTCCGGTTTGATGCCCGGTCCTTCATCGGAGACGCGGATCGAGTCGTCATCTAGCGACACGATAACGATGCCCCCCGAGGGTGTGGCGTTGATCGCGTTTTCAACTATGTTCTTGAGCAGGATGAAAAGCGCGTTCCGGTCGGCCTTCATGGTGGGCGGCGCGACCGGCGCAGCCACATGCAACGTCATCCAGGCGCTTGCAGTCGGTGCCATCAATGCTCGCGACTTTCACTGCCCCGTAACTATTTGCTGAAGCGAGCGCACAATTCCTTCAGCGGGCACAGTGCGTGCGCTAGCAAGAGATAGCTGTCGATGCACAACAGGCATCCGCGCACTTATCGCAACATTCACCAATTTCTCACCGCTATTTCTCTGAGGGTAATGATCGAATTCGCTCCTGGCATCCTTGTGAGCAAAGCCGCAATTCATTGCTGATTCGTATTAACAATAGCAAGCCTATTCTTTAACCGGGAGAAATACAGAGTTCGTACTAATGGCGACTTGTGGGGCGCGCGGTGTTCGCCCTTCAGTGCTCGCCGACCAAGATTCATTCCAGAAGCGACCCCTGCACGCACTCACGCTGACTGCCGGATCAATCAGCTTGCCAACTTTTCATAGGAATGCGAGCTATGCCAACCAGGCACCTCAAAATCGGCGTCCTGACGCATGTCAGATACCCAATCATCGAACCATTCGCCGGTGGGCTCGAGGCGTTCACCTACGATATCACCAGCCGATTGCGAGCCCGCGAGCATGACGTGACGCTGTTTGCAGCAGGGGGCTCCGCGCCCGAGCTGAAGGCCGAACGGATGGACATCAGCTCCGGTATCAGAAGCGACGCGAAAAAACACGATCACGATAGTCTGAGTTCCGGATTCATTGCAGAACATCATGCCTACATGAGTTGCATGCAGCGAATCGATGGTTACCACTTCGACGTGATCCTGAACAGTTCCCTGCACTATGTGCCGGTCACAATGGCCGGTCTCATTTCAACGCCAATGCTGACTATCCTGCACACGCCGCCTTTTTTCGAACTGATCAACGCGATCGCGTCGAGACAAAAACGGGAAGGCGGTTTCTACACCACGGTCTCACGGGCGAACGCATCCACGTGGTCGGATCTTGTTGCCCAGTGTGCGGTGATTCCGAATGGCATCGACCTTGATTTCTGGCGCCCCGGGTCCGGACCCATCCATGACCATGCATTCTGGTATGGACGTCTCGTACCAGACAAAGGCGCGCATCTGGCAATGGATGCCGCGCGCGACGCAGGCAGGACGATCCGTATTGCCGGGCGGTGCGAAGACCAGCCGTACTTCGAGCGTGAAATCGCCCCGCGATTGGGGCCGCGCGCGACCTATCTCGGACATCTCGACAGGAACGCACTTGTTGGAGAAATCGGTCATTCAGCGGTATGTATGGTCACGCCCTGCTGGGACGAGCCGTTCGGCCTGGTTGTGGCGGAGTCTTTTGCTTGCGGCACTCCCGTCGTCGCCTTTGCGCGTGGCGCGTTGCCGGAGCTGGTCACGGCCGAAACCGGCATCCTTGTCGAGCCGGGGAGCGTGGCCGCATTGGCTGCGGCGCTCGTCCGTTCTCATACGCTCGACCCGCACGCTTGTCGTGCGAGGGCTGAAAAGCTGTGGAGCCTCGAACTGATGACGTCTCGATACGAATCCCTGCTCGATGAAATCTCCATTAAGGCGTGCATCGATGCATAAGCTGTCGGTTGGATATTACGTGCATCATCACGGTCGCGGCCATCTACGTCGTGCGCTCGCTGTTGCTGCGGAATTGCCGGTAATTGTGACACTATTTGGCAGCAACCTGCTCGTCGAAACCCCGCCGGAAGGCGTGCGCATTTGCCATCTTCCCGCCGATCACGAAGAAGGAGTCATAGCCGATTCATTTGAGCATCTTCACTACGCGCCATTAGGAGTTAGGGGAATAAGAGAACGATCGCGGATTCTGGTCGACTGGTTCGAAGCAAACTGGCCGTGTTTGCTGGTTGTCGACGTCTCAGTCGAAGTTGCTGCGCTTGCCCGCCTGTGCAGCATACCGGTGATATACGTACGGCAACGCGGAATGCGGCTCGATATGGCCCATCAACTCGCTTACGAAAGTGCCGTTGGGCTGCTCGCCCCGTATCCTCGGGAACTCGAAGAGCCGACGGCTCCAGCGCATTGGCGGTCAAAGACCGATTACACGGGCTTTATCTCGCGAAATCGCCGCCGTGAAATAAAAAAGGAGCCGTTGCGCGCAACGGTCACCGTGCTGACAGGCTTCGGTGGAACGGACTTTCGTGCGGACAGGATCGTTGCGGCCGCACGTGTCTGTACTGACTGGGAGTGGACGGTCGTTGGACCTGTCCAGCCAACTGGAGTGATCGACATGCCTCGTAATCTACAATTTTTAGGGGTTGTCAGTAATCCGGATGAATGGCTGCGCAACGCGACGGTGGTGATCGGATCCGCAGGGGATGGTGTGGTGGGCGAAGTCGCGGAACTGAGAGGCCGGCTCGTCTGCATTCCTGAGCTACGGCCATTTGGCGAGCAGCGTTCAGTGGGAAAAATTCTCGAATCTGCTGGTTTGGCCATCTGCTGCATGGATTGGCCCGAAGCCGCACAATGGCCCCGCATCCTGGAAACCGCGTTGCAGCTCGAACCCGATCGATGGGCAACCGCTGCCGACGGATTGGGTGCAAAACGCGCAGCCGCCGCGATCATGCGAATCGCGACTGGCTCATTACAGGAGAGCGGATAGATGGAAGTCCTCACGCTTGTGCATGGCCGCCGACCGCACCTCGAAAACCTCATTCGAGGACTCGAACGCTCGACGGTCTTGCCCGATGCCCTGATCATCGTGCAGATGAATGAAGAGCCGGAGCAATGGTCGGGTTATCGCTTTCCGGTCATCAGTCATGTCGTGCGCGATGTGAACGGCAGATTACCTCTCGCGTGGGCTCGCAACGCGGCGGTCGAACGGGCGTTGGGGGACAACCTGATATTTCTGGACGTCGACTGCATTCCTTCCCGCCAGCTTGTCGAGCGATATAGAGATCGTTTACGCGCAAACGAGCCTGTTCTGCTCCAGGGCGCAGTCAGTTATCTGCCTGTCGGGGCGGTACGGGACGGCTGGTCGGAAGAGCGGCTCGAGCATCTGGGCAGTTTGCACCACGTTCATGAGGAGCACTGTCCCGACGATGACATTCCGCACCAGCTATTCTGGTCGCTGAACTTCGCTTGCAGCAGGCGGACTTTTGAAACGATCGGCGGCTTCAACGCTGAGTACGTCGGCTACGGCGGAGAAGATACCGATTTTGCCTTTCGGGCAAGACGATCCCGCGTACCGGTTAAAGCGGTGTCTGCACTTGCGTTTCATCAGTATCATCCGACCTTCTCTCCGCCGCTCAATCATTTCATGAGTATCGTCGCTAATTCAGAACATTTTCATGAGGTGTGGGGCGAGTGGCCGATGGGTGGTTGGCTCGCAGAGTTTGCCGCCGCCGGCTACTTGCGGATCGACAGAACCAGACTGGTTGTGTTGCACGTCCCGACCGAAGAGGAAATTCTGGCGTGTCTCTCGTCCGGGACCAGTTGAATGCCACTGCATCGGTAGAAAAACAAAAACTGGCTCAGGTCCGAATCATGCCCTGTGTTGGGCCTTCACGGGCTATTTGGCCAGTCACCTAAAATGGCGTGAAGAAATCGAAATCGCTTTATCACGGTCATCGTTTCGCAGCCGAGGTCATCAGTTGCGCTGTGCGCTGATATTTCCGCTTCCAGTTGAGCTTGCGGGACATCGGGCAACTGCTCTTCGAGCGCGGCGTGACCGTGACATTCGAGACCATCCGATGCTGGTGCGACAAGTTTGGTAAGGGCTTTGCTCATGGTGTAAAAGCGGCGCGACGCAAGCGCAGTAGCACCTGGCACGGCGCTGTCACGTTAAATTGTTCGCGGCGCAATAGCGGAAAGGACAAACGCTTGCTCGGAAAACGGACGGACCTTGGGTGGCTTCAGTGAAACGATGCCAGGCGGCAATGCGTAAATCTCGAACGACGGGCGACGAACATACCGCCGGATCGAAATCGTATGTCTGCGTACGTTCGCAGCATAGGCGCGCTCTATCTTTTGAGGGTGCGCGAGGCCCGGTGCGTCACTTTCAGAAGTGAGGTTTATAAGTCTTCGGGCAGTGCATTCCAATTTACCGCTAATTTCGAGGGCGGGCGACAATGGACAGGTAGGCTTTTACTCGATCGTGATCGAAGGAAACTTAATCACAAATGTGTCGCGCGAGCCAGTAACTGAGCAAGGAGCTGAAGTTATTGACGTGGTAGAGCGCCATGGGCTTGCCATGCTGCTCGATATAGCGCCGCGTCGCTTCAAAATAGCTGAAGGTCGACTCGGTCGCGGTGAAATGCAGCGTCATCAGGCGGCTGGTCGCGTCGTCAATAAACACCCAGCAGCGTGCACGCTGGCGCCCGGTCTTCAAACCACCGGTGATCGCTGCCATCGATCTGAATCAGCTCGCCCAGGCACGAACGCCGGTTCCTAGGCTGATGGATCTTGGGTGGACGTTGTCGGCGCGGCGTCCATAAGCGCGCGTCGATCATCAAGCGCCTGACCGTCTCCTTGGCCAGCTTCAGGTTGTGGCACTCGCGCAGCTTCTCGCAGGCCAAGGTCGGCCCGAGATCAGCGTAGCGCTCCTTGATGATGGCTACGGCTCGCACCGCGACTCCTGCATCAATCCGGTGATTGCTCGGCTTGGCGCATCTGCCCGAGATCAACCCCGGCGGTCCTGTTTGCGCAGACGTGTCGCTAAGCGTCGAACTTGGCGCGTCGTCAACAATAATCGCTCGGCGGCTCGCCACGGCTTGAGGTGCCCGTCGACCACCGACTGAATCACTTTAAATCGGTCCAACTCGCGCATTGTCATGGTGATTCTGTCCGTCGCCGCCATCGTAGCTTCCGGCGCCGTGGGAATCGACGCTGGCTAAGCTTAAGCCGCCGAGAAGCGGACATTTGAATGTAGCTAGAAGCGGACATTACAACTTAGCTGCTACAAGAGGAGGCTCTGTAAACTCGCTTTCGTCAAAATAGCACTTCAGTAATACTCGATACGCGAAACGGAATTTAGCCCCAAAACTGCGAGTTGACAGGTTTGTACGCGTAGTGTTGACGAAGTCATGTTGGTCTACGGCATCTGAAGAGGCCGGCTACATCACCGGCACGGCGGTGCGGTCGCAGGGGGCGACACGCGCTGACTCTCGCCCCTGTTTGGCAATCACTTTCATCGATCTTCTCGGAGTCACGGGCGTACCGCGAACCTGTTGATGACGTTCCGTCTCAGGGTTTAACCCGACCGTATAACTACCAACTTCGATTAGGCCGAAGCCCCGCTTCACTGGAAACGAATTGTTGGCCCCCTCAGTCTCCCTCACACTGCCGTTCATTCCAGCGCGGCTTCCCGGCAGCCGCGCACAGTTCGAGGGGACAGACACGATGGCATTCGGCGGCCACGCGGCAGACGCGAACGGTTTACACAATCCGCAAAAGATCAGCGACATCCCGCTTCACTGGGCGCGGCAGACGCCGAACGCGGCGGCTTTCCACGAAGACGGTGAAGTCATCACCTTCGGGCAGCTCGGCAGCAATATCGACGCGGCCAAACGCTTTCTGCAGGACCTGGGCGCGACGACCGGCGACCGGGTGATGATCGTCGCGGAAAACTGCTCTGCGGTCATCACGCTGCTGTTCGCGCTGTCCGAACTGGGTGCGTGGCCGGCCGTAGTCAATGCGCGGTTGTCCGAGCGTGAGATCGAATCGATCCGTGCGCATTGCGTGCCGCGCGTGATGCTCTTCATGCATTCCGTTTCCCCCGACGCCGTGCGTCACGGCGTGCGGTATCGCGCGAAGGAAGTGGCGCCTGCGGGACTCGGCGCGCTGATGATGGCCGACATCGATACAACCAGTACGCGTGAAAGCGCGTCGCTTGCCCGTGAAGTTGCGCTGCTGATCTACACGTCGGGCACCACGGGCACGCCGAAAGGTGTGATGGCGACACATCGCGGCCTGCTGCATTTCGCTCGCGTCTCGGCTCAATCCCGCAGCATGACGCAGGCGGATTGCGCTTATGCCGTGATGCCTATGTCGCACATCTTCGGCCTCGCCACGCTATTGCTGGCGACGCTTCAGGCCGGCGCAAGCCTGCGTCTGTCGGCGCGATTCAAGGCGGAGGAAGTGCTCGCCGCGCTGGCCGCAGGCGAAATCTCGATCTTGCAAGGCGTGCCGACCATGTTCACGCGCATCGTCGCTCATATCCGCGAGCAGGCGGTTGCTGTCAGTGCACCGACGCTGCGTTACCTATATACCGGCGGCGGTCCGCTCGATCCTACGCTCAAGGCCGATGTCGAAGCACTCTTCGGGCAAGCACTGCATCACGGTTACGGCATGACGGAATATGCCGGCTCGTTGTTCATCACGCGCATGGACCGGCCGCGCAGCGATTGCTCGGCGGGCGAGATTGTGGAAGGCGCGGAGCTGCGCGTGGTCGGACCCGACGGCGCCGAGTTATCCAACGGCGAGCCAGGCGAACTGTGGGTGCGTGGCCCGGGCGTGATGCTCGGCTATTACCGCGCCCCGGAACAGACGGACGAGGCGCTGCGCGAAGGCGGATGGCTGAACACCGGGGACATCGGCAGGATCGGCCCGGATGGCGCGCTGTTCATCGTGGGACGCACGAAGGACCTCATCATCCGCTCGGGCTTCAACGTATATCCAATCGAAGTCGAATCGGTTATCAACACGTACCCGTCGATACGGCAGTCCGCTGTCGTCGGACGCGAGGCCGGCGATGGCGATGAAGAAGTCGTTGCCTTCGTCGAAATGAAGGATGGCGAAGCATTCGATGCCGATGAACTGCGCCTCTATCTCGCCGATCGCCTGTCCGCGTACAAGCGCCCGGCAGAGATCATTCGTATCGATGTGATTCCTACTACCGCAAGCGGCAAGCTGCTGAAGCAACGCTTGCGCCTGATCGCAAACGAGCCGGGTTGAGTCAAAAACGGCATTGGATCGACGCTTCCACATAGAACGACGCGCCCACGAAGGCGTAAGGAGGAGACATGAAAGAGATGGCTGCTGCCTGCCTGCTGGCCGCCGCGCTTGGCGTCACGCTGCCCGCGCAGGCGAAGGATTTCCGCGTGGGCGTGGAATTGCCGTTCACCGGGCCGCTGGCGCAAGCCGGCACGGAAATGAAGCGCGGCATAGAAGTGGCAGTCGACGTCTATAACCGGCGTCATCCCGCGAATCACGTCACGTTGATCCAGATCGACGATGAGTCCAACCCCGCGAAGGCGGTGGCCGCCGTGGAAAAACTGGCGTCGCAGAAAGTCGTCGCGATTACCGGGGCCGCGAACTCGAACTGCGCGGGACCCGCTTCCGAAGCCGCCGATAAGGCTGGCATCGTCTACATGACATCGGGCGGGACGAGCGCCGACATGGTGTCGCGCGGACTGAAGACTTTCTTTCGCGTGAGCAATACGCCCGGGTATGCGAAGGGCATGCTCGGGCTCTTCGATTCGCTCGGCGTTAAGTCGGTATCGATTGTGTATTCGACCAAGGACGCAACCAGCGATCTTGCGCGCCAGCTCGACACGGCACTGAAGACAAAGGGCGTGACCACGACCTTGCACGCGTTCGATCCGTCTATGACCGATTTCAAGCCTGTCATCAACAAGGTCAAGCTACAGGACAAGCCGGACGCAATGGCGATGATCGGCTACGAGAACGATTACGTCGGCATCCTGCGCGCTTCGAAGGTATTGAAGCCGTCTCTTAAAGCCATCGCCGCGCCGTGGGCGTTCGCGAGTCCGAAGATGGCGTCGTCGTTCCCGGACCTCGTGCCGAACGTGTACGGCGCGACCGTGCTGGCTTCGCCTGCGGACTATCGCTCGGCCGACCAGAAGGAATTCTCCGAGACGTACAAGCGTCTTTTCAACACCGAGTCCAACTATCAATCGCAGACCTCGTTTGCCTATTCGCTGTTGCTGTTCGACGCCATCGCTCGCGCCGATAAGGCTGGCACGCTGGACAAGGGCGGTCTAGCCGAGAGTTTGCGCAAGGGAGGCAGCGAAAGCCAGGAATCGTTCCTCGGCAAGGTTGCGTTCGACGCGCGCGGCGATAACCCCGGTTATGTGGCGCACATGGGGCAGTTCAGGACCGACGGCAAACTCGTACTGGTTTCGCCTGCGGAATACGCGACGGCAAAGCCTCAGTATCCAGGCGTCCCATGGTAATCGGGAACCCAAAGTAATCAGGAAACCATCATGATCCGTGATCAGGAAACACTCAATATCTTGCTCGACAACGTAACGCGTTTCGTTCGTGAAAGGCTTGTGCCGAACGAAGAGCGCGTGGCGGAGACCGACGAGATTCCGGCCGATGTCGTCGCCGACATGAAGGCGCTCGGTCTCTTCGGCCTCACGATTCCCGAGGAGTACGGTGGCCTCGACCTGACCATGGAAGAAGAAGTCCGCGTGATGTTCGAGCTGGGCAAGACGTCGCCGGCTTTTCGCTCCATCATCGGGACGACGGTCGGGATCGGTTCGCAAGGCATTGTGATCGATGGCACCAAGGAGCAAAAAGCGCGCTGGCTGCCGAAGATGGCGACGGGCGAAGTCATCGCGAGTTTCGCGTTGACCGAGCCGGAGTCCGGTTCCGATGCCGCGTCGCTGCGCACGCGCGCCGAACGCGTTGGCGACCATTACGTGATCAACGGTACGAAGCGCTACATCACGAATGCGCCGCAAGCGGGGATCTTCACGCTGATGGCGCGCACGAATCCGGACGAGCCGCGCGCGGGCGGTATCAGTGCGTTCATCGTGGAAGCGAATACGGCCGGTATCAGCTTCGGCAAGCGCGACAAGAAGATGGGCCAGAAAGGCGCGCATACCTGCGACGTGATCTTCGATAACTGCAAGGTTCCGGCGGAGAACATCATCGGCGGGAAAGAGGGTGTCGGATTCAAGACGGCCATGAAAGTGCTGGATAAAGGGCGCATTCATATCGCGGCGATCTGCGTTGCGACGGCGCAGCGCATTCTCGATGATGCGTTGCGCTACGCTATGGAACGCAAACAGTTTGGACAGCAGATCAGTGAATTTCAGCTGATCCAGGCCATGCTCGCCGATAGCCAGGCGGAACTCTACGCCGCGCGCTGCATGGTTGTGGATGCCGCGCAGAAGCGCGATGCCGGCGTCAACGTCAGCACGGAGGCATCGTGTGCAAAGCTTTTTGCGTCCGAGATGGTCGGGCGCGTGGCCGACCGCGCGGTGCAGATCCACGGCGGCGCGGGATATATGTCGGAGTACGGCGTCGAGCGGTTTTATCGCGATGTCCGCTTGTTCCGCATTTATGAAGGCACGAGCCAGATCCAGCAGATCGTGATCGCCCGCAACATGATTCGCGCGGTGGAGGGCCGCTAGAGAAAGACTCGAACCACGCCTAATCAAAACAAGAGACAAAACATGAGACAGTGCTTCATCAAGTGGTTGACGAGCAGTTCTGGCATTGCGGCGCTTGCGCTCGCGCCGATGGCTTTCGCCGCCGAGTTACCGGTCGGCGTCGAATTGCCGCTTACAGGCGGCATGGCGCGCGCGGGCAACGCGCAACTTGAAGGGATCAAGGTCGCAGCCGATGTCTTCAACCAGCGCGCCGGCAAGAACACGGTGAAGCTCATCGTGATCGATGATGAAGCGCAACCTGCCAAAGCGGTATCGGCGGTGGAAAAACTGGCCTCGAATGGCGCGCTCGCGATCACCGGCGGCTATGGATCGAACTCGGTCAGCCCGGCGTCGGAGGCTGCGGAAAAAGCCGGGCTCGTGTACATCACCTCGGGCGGCGTTGATAGCGCGATGACTTCGCGCGGGCTCAAGAACTTCTTTCGCGTCGGGCCCGCGTCGGGTTATTCAAAAGCGATCGTCGGACTGATCGCGGATATGAACGTGAAATCGGTATCCATTGTTTCGTCGACGAAACAGGCTACATCCGATCTGGCACGCGACGTGAAAGGCGCGCTGAGCGCGAAGGGCGTCAAGGTCACGCAGCACGAGTTCGACCCCGCCATGTCGGACTTCAAGCCGGTCGTCAACAAGATCAAGTTGCAGGACAAGCCCGACGCCATGCTGATGATCGGCTATGAGAACGACTACATCGGCATCCTGCGCGCCGCAAAGGTGCTGAAGCCGAAATTGAAGGCTGTGATCGGCGCGTGGTCGCTCGCCACGCCGAAGATGGCGGCAGAATTTGGCGATCTGGTGAATGGAGCGATCGGCACCGCGATGTTGCCGCATCCCGTGCAATTCGCTTCCGCTGATGGCCGCGCGTTCGTGGCCGCTTATACAAAGGCCTACAACAAGGAGCCGGACTATCTCGCGGAGTTCTCCTACGTGCAGTCGATTCTCCTGTTCGAAGCGCTTTCCCGCGCCGCCGATAAAAGCACGCTGAAGAGCGGCGGCATTGCAAAAGAGTTGCGCGCGCAGCCCTTCGATACGCTGATCGGCGCGGTCAAATTCGACGAAAAGGGCGATAACCCCGCGTTCCTCAACAACATGGCGCAGATCCAGGACGGGAAGGTGGTCATCGTCTGGCCGAAGGATAAGGCCACTGGAACGCTGAAGTTCCCCGCGACGCCTTGGCAATGAGAGATTCGCTGGAATCCAGGAGAGCACCATGACGGATCTGATAGTGCAGTCGCTGTATTCGGGCGTACTGACGGGTGGGGCGTATGCGCTCGTCGCGCTCGGACTGGCGCTCGTGTTCGGCGCAATGCGCGTCATCAACCTCGCGCACGGCGAACTCGTGCTGCTGGCGGCCTATGTCGCCTATTCGTTCGAGAGCCGGCTTGGCATCAACCCCGTGTTCGCAATTCCCCTCGCCATCCCCGTGGTGTGTCTCGCTGCGGCGGGGGCCTACTATCTGGTCAGCCGCATCAAGCGGGACCGCGAACTCAACTCGCTGATCCTGACCTACGGGCTCGGCATCATCCTGACCAATGCCGTGCTGCTGGTCTGGAACGCCGACGTGCATTCGACCAATTCGGCCTGGCTGCAGGACACGCTGAGTATCGGCAACGTAATGAGCATGCGCAGCGAGATGCTCTCGTTCGGCGTCAGCGTGCTGCTGATGGGCGTGCTCTGGTGGTGGCTGTCGCGGTCGTGGTACGGCCGCGCGGTGCGCGCCATCTCAAGTAATCGCGATGCGGCGAAACTCATGGGCATCAATCCGGGCAGGATCGAACTCGTGACCTTTCTTGTGGCCGGCGTGCTGGCGTCGTGCGCGGGGGTATCGATTTATGCGAGCAGCGCCATCCAGCCTTCGATCGGCGAAGCGCTGACGGTTAAGGCGTTCATCATTACCGTGCTGGCGGGTATTGGCTCGATTCCAGGCGTGTTGCTCGGCGCCATGTTGCTGGGGATCGCGGAGGCGCTGACGGTCACGCTCTACAGTTCCGCGATGCAGGAACTCACCGGCATGGTGCTCTTCCTGCTCGTGCTCTACGTGTTGCCCAATGGCTTGTTCGGCGTTGCCCGGAGGCGCGGATGAATCGTATTGCCGTAATTGGTATCGTGCTGCTTCTGCTGTACGTGGGCGTGCCGCTGGTCGTAGGCCGTGATCTTTATCTGATGAGCGTGACGAATGCGTCGCTTACGATCGCCGGCGTCGCACTTGCGTGGGCTTTGCTCGGTAATCTGGGCGGTATGGTCAGTTTTGGCCACAGCGCGTTTTTCGGCGTTGGTTCCTACGTTTCCGCGCTGCTGACGCTCAAGGCCGGATGGCCCGTATTCCCCGCGATGCTCGCAGGTGGCCTGAGCGCCGTCATCGCGTCGCTTGCGATGTTGCCCGCATTGCGGCTGAAGGGGCCGTATTTTGCGCTTGCAATTCTCGCGTACGCGCAGATTTTCCGCATTCTTGCGACCGAAATGTCGGGCGTCACAGGCGGCTCTAGCGGTCTGTCCAGCATTCCGGGTTTGCCGAAGGTATTCGGCTTCGACCTTGCGACGAAGACCGGCAACTATCTGGTCATCCTTACGCTCGTACTGGTTTTCGCGCTGGCCTATTATTTTCTGCGGCGAAGCTACATTGGGCTCGCGTTACGCGCAATGCACGAATCCGAGGACGCAACGCGGGTAGTCGGCGTGAACAGCACCATGCTCAAGACCGCCATGCTAATGCTGTCCGCGCTGATGACCGGACTGGTTGGCGCGTTCAACGCGCACACTATCAATTTCCTCGAACCCGACTATGCGTTCAACTCGACCTGGGCTGTGGTCCCGATCATCGCGGCTATCTTTGGCGGTTACCGGACCATCGTGGGGCCGCTGGTCGGCGCGGTCGTGGTGTATCTCGTCGATCAGCTTTTCCTGAAGAATATCCTGCCGACAGGGCATCAGATCGTGCTCGGGATTCTCCTTGTCGGCATGATCATCCTGAGTCCGGCCGGCCTCACCACGCTGTCTTTCAGGAAGCGCAAGAAGGGAGACGCCTATGCCACAAGCTGAACTCGAACTGCAGAACGTGACCATCCGCTTCGGCGGGATCACGGCCGTGAACAACGTGTCGATGACAGTCGGCACGCAGGATCTGGTCGGGCTCGTAGGTCCCAACGGTGCGGGCAAGACCACGCTGTTCAACGCGATCTCCGGCCTCGTCCGTCCCACGCAGGGCGCAATACGCTTCAACGGCGCCGATATGCTGAAGACATCGCTGCACCAGAGGGCGCGCCTGGGTATCGGCAGGACGTTTCAGGTGCCGCAACCCATGCACGAACTGACCGTGCGCGAGAACCTGATCGTCGCGCAGCGATTCGGCGCGGGCCGCGTGGACGAAGGGCGTATCGACGAGATCCTCGGTTTTCTCGGACTTGCCGACAAAGCCGACCGCAACGCCGCGACCCATCTCGCCCTGACCGAGCTCAAGGCGCTGGAGGTCGCGAAGTCGCTGGCGACAGGGCCGAAGCTCCTGCTGCTCGATGAAGTCCTCGGTGGCCTGGAAACCGCGAACAAGCGCCGCTTCATGGCGATGCTGCGCGAGGTTCACGAGCGTTACAAGGTAGGCATTCTGATCATTGAGCATGATATTGAAACGGTGATGAACCTGTGCCGGCGCGTCTGCGTGCTGAATTTCGGCGAACTGATCGCCGATGGGCCGCCCGCCGAAGTGTTCCGCGATCCGGCGGTGATGAAAAGCTACACAGGCGAGGTGGCCGATGCTTGAAGTGAACAGCGTGCGTGCCGGCTACGGCGTAATCAACGTGTTGTGGGACGTCTCCATTCAGGTCGCGCGAGGCGAAGTAACGGCGATCGTGGGCCCGAACGGCGCAGGCAAGACCACGCTGCTGCGCACGATCATGGGATTGTTGCCGCTGCAACGCGGGCAGGTCGTGTTCGACGGCGAGCCGATCAGCGCGCTTTCGACCTGGAGCCTGCCGGAACGCGGTATTGTCATGGTGCCTGAAGGCCGGATGATTTTCCGCGACATGTCGATAGAAGAAAACCTGATGATGGGCGCGTTCCCGAAGAGCAAGCGCGCGGCCGCCAAGGCGCAACTGGAGGAAGTCTTCGATATTTTTCCGCTGCTGAAGGAACGCCGCCGCTTGCAGGCCGGCACGCTCTCAGGCGGACAGGCGCAAATGCTGGCGCTCGGCCGCGGGCTGATGTCGGCACCGCAACTGATGTTGATCGACGAGCCGTCGCTGGGTCTGGCGCCGGTCATCGTGCAGGAAGTGTTCGAGGTCCTCGGCCGCCTGAAAAAAGCGGGCAGGACAATCGTGCTGGTCGAGCAGAGCACGAACATGGCGTTGAAGATCGCAGATCAGGTGTATCTGATGCAAGGCGGCAAGGTGACCTTGTCGCGTCGAGCGGAAGAGGTCAGCGTCGACGCACTGCACGAGCTGTACTTCTCGCGATGAGCCGCGCTCATTCCAGCCGGCCAACGCCGTCGGCCACCAGCAGGTCCACCAGTCTGCGAGCGAAAAGCGGCAGCGCATCCAGTTCGGCTACGCAGATCTGCAGATTGCGCACAGCCCATTCGTCCTTCAATGGCACGATCCGCAGCGCCATGGTCTTTGCATGGCGCAACGCGGTCGCCTCCGGCAGCACGCCAATACCAATGTTTGCTTCGATCATCCGGCAGGCGGCTTCGAAGTTGCTTACCTGGATGCGCCATTGCATGGAACGCTGTAGTTCGGCGGCCGCGCGCTTGAGAAAGCCGTGGATTGCGCTGCCTTCGGGCGGCCCGATGAAGTCGTAGTCCAGCGTCTCGCTGAAAAAGACCTTCTTCTCCTGCGCAAGCGGATGACTCAGCGCGGTGGCAAGTACCAGCCGGTCGCGCCGGTATGGCATCACCTGCAGGCCATCTGTGCGGATATTGCCGGCTACCAGGCCGATATCGACGGTACGTTCCTGCACCGCCCGCACGATATCGCCGCTGAGACGCTCCTGCATTTCCACATTGACGTCGGGATAGTTCACCAGATAAGTGCGCAACACGGCGGGTAGAAATTCGCTGATTGCAGTCGTGTTCGCTTGCACACGCACGTGGCCCTTCACGCCCTTCGAGTACTCCTGCAGGTCCCCGGTCAGCTGCTCGAGTTGTTGCATCACGCGGCGCGCGTGCAGCAGCAGCGTCTCGCCCGGCCCCGTGAGCGTCACACCTTGGCTCGTGCGGCTCAGCAGCTTCACGCCGATCTGTTCCTCCAGGTTCTTGATGCGCGTGCTGGCCGCTGGCAGCGACAGATGCGAGCGTTCCGCGCCGCGCGTGAGGCTGCTTTGTTCGGCGATATGCGTGAATAGCCTGAGGTCGACCAGATCGAAATGCATGTAGTTGACGCGTGTCCGGAAGATAAGAAAGGCGGCGCCCGAGTGACGCCAGACCCGCATTGTGCGCATTAAGCACGCATCTCACCATTAGCGCAATTACGGGTTAATGGTTGCTTAATCGGGGTTTCAGCATATGCAAATTGTCGTTGGCGGTGCGATGCGGCAAGCTGCAATGAACAAAAACCGACGGAGACGCACACGCATGGCAACGCAAGACATGATGGACGGCAAGGTGGTGATCGTGACCGGTGCAGGCGGTGGAATTGGCCGCGATATCGCGTTGCTGATGGCCCGCAACGGTGCGAAAGTCCTGATCAATGACATTGGCGCGTCGCTTGAGGGCGAAGGCAAGAGCGCGGGTCCGGCACAAAGCGTCGTCGATGAGATCGCTGCGTTCGGCGGGCAAGCGGCCGCGAACACGGATAGCGTGGCGGACGCCGACGGTGCGCGCCATATCGTGCAGAACGCCCTTGACGTGTTCGGCCGCGTGGACTGCGTGGTGAACAATGCGGGCATTCTGCGCGATCGCTTCTTCCACAAAATGAGCGATGAAGAATGGGACGCGGTGCTGAAGGTCCACCTGTACGGCACATTCAATGTATCGCGCGCAGCAGCCGAGCCGTTCAAGGCGCAAGGCTCCGGTGCATTCGTACACATGACTTCTACCTCGGGACTGATCGGCAACCTCGCGCAGGCCAACTACAGCGCGGCCAAGCTCGGCATTGCGGGCCTGTCGAAATCCATTGCGCTCGATTTACAGCGATCCGGCGTGCGCTCGAACTGCATTGCGCCGTTTGCATGGAGCCGGATGATCAGCTCGATCAAGATCGATTCCGCCGAACAGGAAGCGCGCGTCGAGAAGATCAAGCAGATGACGCCCGCCAAGATTGCGCCGCTTGCGGTCTTTCTCGGTAGCGACGGCGCGCAGGACGTCACCGGTCAGATCTTTGCGGTACGCAACAACGAGATCTTCGTGATGAGCCAGCCGCGGCCCGTGCGGTCCGTGCATCGCGGTGAAGGTTGGACTCCGCAAAGCATTGCGGAGCACGCGATTCCTGCGCTGAAGTCTTCGTTCCATTCGCTCGATGTATCGGCGGACGTGTTCAGCTGGGACCCGGTGTGATGCGTGAAGGCCGGATGCTCGATGCGTCGCATCTCGACGTGTCGCGCTACGTGCGTCCCGGCGACATGGTCGCCTGGGGGCAATGCGGCGCGGAGCCTTGCATGCTGACGGCGGCGTTAGCCGCGCAGCGCGCGTCCGTCGGCGGGCGCTTCGGTGTGTTTATTGGCGGGACATGGTCGGACAACATGGCGGCCGATTGCGCCGATGCGATCGACTTCCGGTCGTACACGGGCGCGGGCAACAACCGCAAGCTCGCGAAGGCCGGCGTGCTCGACATCCTGCCATCGCATTACTCGCAATTTGCACACGCGCTGAAGGCCGACGTACTGTTCCTGCAAGTCGCGCCCGCCGACGAAAACGGCCGCTACAGCCTGTCCATCGCGCACGAGTATCTCGTTCCGCTGATCGATACCGCGCGCGTCGTGATCGCCGAAGTCAATGCTGCCGCGCCTTGGACGCATGGATCGCGCACCCTGCATGCCAGTGATTTTGATGTCCTCGTCCAGTCGGACCGCACTCCGCTCGAATGGCCGCGCGCGCAGCCCGGCGAGATCGAAGCGCGGATCGCGGCGCATACAGCGGCGCTGATCGACGACGGCATGACGCTGCAGTTCGGCATGGGCGCATTGCCCGAAGCGATTCTTGCGGCGCTGGGTGATCGCCGCGATCTGGGCGTGCATAGCGGCACGATCGGCGATGCGGTGGCCGAGCTGAGCGAGCGCGGCGTCATTACCAATGCACGCAAGACGTTGGATCGAGGCGTCACCATCGCGGGAATCATGATGGGCGGCAAGCGGGTTTATCGCTTCGCGCATGGGAATCCTTTGGTGCAATTCCGGCCCACGTCGTACACACATGACATCGATGTGCTTGGCCGGCTTGACCGTTTTGCCGCGATCAATTCGGCAATCGAAGTCGATCTGACGGGTCAGGTCAACGCGGAATCGGCGGCGGGGCAGTACCTCGGCGCGGTCGGTGGCGGCGTCGATTTTTTGCGCGGCGCGGCGCGCTCGAAAGGCGGCTTGCCGATCGTCGCGCTGCCAAGCCAGACCGCCAAGGGTTCGCGCATCGTCGCACACCTGAATGGACCCGTCAGCACGCCCCGCAGCGACGCGGGGCTGATCGTCACCGAGCACGGTGTCGCCGATTTGCGCGGCCTGACGCTCAGGCAACGCGTGCGCCGCATGCTCGATATCGCCGCGCCCAAGTGGCGCGAGACGCTCGAAGCCGAGGCGCATGCACTCGGTTGACGGCACTGCCAAACCTATTAAAGAACCAGGAAAACAACCATGAAACGAGCAGCGATTGTCGCGCCGGTTCGTACCCCCGTTGGCACGTTTGGCGGCGCGTTGCGACCGGTTTCCGTCGAAAAACTCGCGGCAACCGTGTTGCGCGAAACCGTGTCGCGCAGCGGCATCGACCCGGAACGGATCGAGGACGTCGTGTTCGCACAATCCTATGCGAATAGCGAGACGCCATGTATTGGCCGATGGGCAGCGCTCGAAGCCGGCCTGCCCGTGCATGTGCCGGGCATGCAGCTCGACCGGCGTTGCGGCGGCGGCCTGCAGGCCATCGTCACGGCGGCGATGATGGTCCAGAGCGGCGCGGCCGATGTCGTGGTCGCGGGCGGCGTGGAGAGTATGAGCAACATCGAGTACTACAGCACGGACATGCGTTGGGGTTCTCGCGCCGGGTCCGTGAAGATGCATGACCGGCTGGAACGCGGCCGCGAACGTTCGCAACCGGAAGCGCGCTTCGGCTATATCTCGGGAATGATCGAGACGGCCGAAAATCTCGCGAAGCAATATGGCATCACGCGCGAGGCCGCCGATGAATACGCGGCGCGCAGTCATCAGCGCGCAGCAGCTGCGTGGGAGTCGGGCAAATTCGCCGATGAAGTCGTATCAATCAGCGTGCCGCAACGCAAGGGCGAAGCAATCGTGTTCTCGAAGGACGAGGGCGTGCGCGCCGAAGCGACAGCGGCATCGCTCGGAAAATTGCGGACCTTGATCAAGGACGGCACGGTGACCGCCGGCAATTCGAGCCAGCAGAACGACGCGGCGGCCGCCTGCCTCATCGTGGCGGAAGACAAACTCGCCGAGCTTGGCCTGACACCGATAGGCTATCTCGTCGGCTGGGCGGCGAGCGGCTGCGAGCCGGCCACGATGGGTATCGGCCCGGTTCCCGCTGTGCAAAAGCTCTTGAGCAAGACCGGTCTTTCTTTCGATGATCTCGATCTTGTTGAACTGAATGAAGCGTTCGCGTGCCAGGTGCTGTCGGTGCTGAAAGGCTGGGACTGGCACGACGACAGCCGCCTCAACGTGAACGGCTCGGGCATTTCGCTCGGACATCCGATTGGCGCAACCGGCGTGCGCATGCTGACGACCTTGCTGTACGAATTGCAGCGGCGCAAAGGGCGTTACGGGCTCGAGACGATGTGCATCGGCGGCGGTCAGGGCATGGCCGCGATCTTCGAGCGCGCTTGATCGCGTCATCGATTGGAAGATAACGAGCGGAGACCAGCATGACCGAACAGACACTGTTGTTTGAGATCGATGAAGGCGTGGCGACGCTGACGCTGAACCGGCCCGAATCGAAGAACGCGATGAACATGCCGATGCGCGCCGCGTTGCGCGACGCGGTCTACGCAATCCGCCAGGACCGTTCGGTGCGCGCGGTGATCTTGCGCGGCGCGGGGACGGCGTTCTGTTCCGGCGGCGACGTGCGCGGCATGGCGGTCGGGAGCGCGGAAGAAGGGCGCAATCGCATTGACGACCTGCATGGCTGGATCGCGCAGCTCGCCGATCTGGACCGGCCGGTTATCGCCGCAGTAGACGGCGTTGCGTATGGCGCGGGTTTCAGTCTCGCGCTCGTGGCGGACTTCGTGATCGCCAGTTCGCGTGCGCGTTTTTGCATGCCGTTCATGAAGGTGGGACTCGTACCCGATTGCGCGGCGTTCTATAGCTTGCCTCGCGTGGTCGGTCTCGCGCGGGCAAAGGAACTCGTTTTCACGGCGCGGGAAATCGGCGCGGACGAAGCGCGCGGCATGGGCGTGGTGCTCGAAGTGGTCGAGCCGGAAGCCTTGCACGCGCGGGCGGTGAGCATTGCACGCGCGCTCGCCGATGCTTCACCGGTCGCGTTCGGCTTGAGCAAGCGCGCGTTGAACCTGTCGCTAAACAGCGATCTGCGCACCATGCTCGAGCTCGAAGCCACTACGCAGGCGGTGGCGTTCACAACGGAGTTTCATCGCGAGGCAGTACAGCGTTTCCGCGATAAAGCCGCGCCTCTTTTCACCTGGCCCGCCGCATGACGATCCACTACGACACCCTCAAGGCATGGCGCTTCGAGCCGCTCGAGCGCACCTATACGCCGCACGACGCTATCCTCTACAGCCTGGGTCTCGGCTACGGCATCGATCCCCTCGACGAGGACGATCTCGCCTACGTCTACGAGAAAAACCTGCGCGTCTCGCCCACCTTCGCAAACGTGCTGGGCTATCCGGGTTTCTGGGCCAAGCATCCGGGGACCGGCATCGACTGGGTGAAGCTGCTGCATGGCGAGCAGACCTTGCGCATTCATAAGCCTTTGCAGGCATCAGCGACGGTGATCGGGCAGTCACGGGTGGCGCGTATCATCGATAAGGGTGAGGGCAAGGGCGCGCTGCTGCTGATCGAGCGCCGCATCACCGACAAAACCAGCGGCGAACTGCTGGCGACCGTCGAGCAGCTCAACTTCCTGCGCGGAGATGGCGGCTACAGCGCGAGCGGACAGCCGAGCGACGAGCCGATCGCCGCGCCGCTGCCGATCCCCGAGCGGGCGCCGGATGCGGTTTGCGACCTGCAAACGCGTCCCGAAGGCGCGCTGATCTACCGTCTTTCCGGCGACGATAACCCACTGCACGCCGACCCCGCCACCGCACGCGCGGCGGGTTTCGACCGGCCCATCCTGCATGGCCTCGCTACCTATGGCGTCGCCGGCCACGCCGTGCTGAAGGTTGCGTGCGACAGCCGTCCCGAACGCCTCGCGATGCTTTATACGCGTTTCACCGCACCGGTCTATCCTGGCGAGACGCTGCGCACCGAACTGTGGATCGACGGCAGCGAGGTCCGGTTCCGCACCCGGGCGCTCGAGCGCGACGTCATCGTCCTGAACAACGGGCGCGCGGAAATCCGCTGAATTCTTCAAGGATCATCGTCATGGCAAGAATACCTAAACCCATTCGCTCGGATATTGCTTACAGCACGCCGGATCATATTTCCGTGCGCGGCAAGGACTTGCCGAACGAGGTACTGGGACACATGAACCTCGGCGACTTCGCCTTCCTGCAACTCACGGGCAAGGAAGCGACGCCAAAGCAGTCGGCCATGTTCAATGCCATCCTCATTACGCTGGTCGAACACGGCATGACGCCGAGTGCGATCGCCGCGCGGATGACCTATGCGGGCGCGCCTGAATCGCTGCAGGCAGCAGTTGCGGCGGGTTTGTGCGGGCTCGGCTCGGTATTTGTCGGCAGCATGGAAGGCGCATGCCGGATGCTCTCGGAAGCCATGCCGGTTGCTTCCGGCGATATCGACCTGGAAGCGCTCGCGCGCGAGACAGTGGCGTCCTGTAAGGCGCGCGGCGTCGCGGTGCCGGGCATCGGGCATCCGCTGCACAAGCCGGTCGATCCGCGTACACCACGCCTGTTTCAGCTTGCGGTCGACAACGGCATGTCAGGCGACTACGTGAAGCTGATGCAACTGATCGGCCGCGAGGCAGAGCGCGTTTCGGGCAAGGCGTTGCCGATCAACGCAACCGGCGCGATCGGCGCAATCTGCGCGGAATTCGGCTTTCCGTGGCGTATTGTCAGAGGGTTCGGGGTGATGGCGCGCGCGATCGGGTTGGTCGGGCACATCATGGAAGAAGCCGAGCAGCCGATGGCCGTGGAGATCTGGCAGCGCGTCGAAGAGGAAGCGTCGCAGGGATTGCGCGAACGCGCGGCGGGGGCGTGAAGAGCGGGGCTTGTGCTGATCCATGCGGATTAAGCAAATCCGAATCGGCGCTTAAAGAATCGCAACTGTGCAATGCAGCGCCGCAGGTTCATAGTCAATAAAACAGCTTCACATGACGAGACATCATCGTGCCGGAAACACCTGAAAACATCCTCGACTGGCTCGACAAATCGCAGACACTTCGCGACGAGATCACCGCCTTCCCCCTCGCCGCGATGGCCGCGACGCTCGACCTGCCCACCGAATCGGAAGCCGTTCCGCCGCTGTGGCACTGGCTCTATTTCCTGCCTGTATCGCCGCTTTCGGAAGCGGGTGCCGACGGGCATCCGAAGCGGGGCGGCTTCCTGCCGCCGGTGCCGCTTCCGCGCCGCATGTGGGCGGGCGGAAGGCTGACGTTTCATGCACCGCTGAAGGTCGGCGACAAGGCGACGCGGCAGTCGATAATTACGGGCATCGAAGATAAGACGGGTCGCACGGGCAGGCTCGTATTCGTGACCGTGCAGCATGAAATATCGGCTGGTGGCGAGCTGAAGATCGAAGAAGAGCACGACATTGTCTACAGGGACAATCCAGCCAAAGGCTCAGGCAACACGCCCGAAAAAGAGCCGGCGAAAGCGCCCTCCGACGACACGTTCAACCGCGTGATCGAGACCAGTGCGTTGTTGTTGTTCCGGTACTCCGCACTGACGTTCAACGGTCACCGCATTCATTACGATTATCCGTATGTCACGCAGGAAGAAGGCTATCCGGGACTGATCGTGCATGGTCCGCTGATCGCCACGCTGCTCGTTGATCTCGTGCGCCGCCAGTACCCCGGCACAACGCTCGCAAACTTCGCCTTTCGCGCGCTGCGGCCCACGTTCGCGCCGAATCCGTTTAGCGTTTGCGGCAAGGCGTCGGACGATGGCCGCACGCTCGAACTCTGGGCCAAGGACTACGACGGCTATCTCACCATGCGCGCGACCGCGACGCTGGCCTAATTTCTTTTCCAAGAAGCACGACACGATGCAAACCATTCAGGACGACCAGTTTCAGGACATCCGCGACGCCGTTCGCGATCTCTGTCTCGAGTTCAGCGGCGAATACTTTCGCAAGATCGATGAGGCACGCGGTTACCCGGAGGCTTTTGTCGAAGCGCTGACGAAAGCCGGCTGGCTCGCCGCGCTCATCCCGCAGGAATATGGCGGCTCGGGACTCGGGCTGACGGAAGCCACCGTCATCATGGAAGAGATCAACCGCGCCGGCGGCAACTCGGGCGCGTGTCACGGGCAGATGTACAACATGGGCACGCTGCTGCGTCACGGCTCGAAGGAACAGAAGGATCGCTACTTGCCGAAGATCGCGAGCGGCGAGCTGCGCCTCCAGTCGATGGGGGTGACCGAGCCGACCACCGGCACCGATACGACCAGGATCAAGACCACGGCCGAGCGTCGCGGCGACCGTTATGTGATCAACGGGCAGAAGGTATGGATCTCGCGCGTCCAGCATTCCGACCTGATGATCCTGCTTGCCCGCACCACGCCGCTCGCGGACGTGAAGCGCAAGTCCGAGGGCATGTCGATTTTTATCGTCGACTTGCGCGAGGCGATCGGAAACGGCATGACCGTGCAGCCCATCCTGAACATGGTCAATCACGAGACCAACGAACTCTTCTTCGATAACCTCGAGATTCCCGCTGAAAATCTGATCGGCGAGGAAGGACAGGGCTTCAAATATATCCTCGACGGCCTCAACGCCGAGCGCACGTTGATCGCAGCGGAGTGCATTGGCGACGGCTACTGGTTCGTCGATAAAGTCACCGCCTACACCAAGGAACGCGTGGTGTTCGGGCGTCCTATCGGGCAGAACCAGGGCGTGCAGTTCCCGATCGCCCGGTCGTTCATCAACGTGGAAGCAGCAAGCCTGATGCGCTTCGAGGCGGCCCGCCGCTTCGACGCAAACCTGCCGTGCGGCGCGCAGGCCAACATGGCGAAGCTGCTCGCGGCCGACGCCTCCTGGGAAGCCGCGAACGCGTGCCTGCAGTTCCACGGCGGCTTCGGTTTTGCTTGCGAATACGACGTCGAGCGCAAGTTCCGCGAGACGCGTCTCTATCAGGTCGCGCCGATCTCGACCAACCTGATCCTGTCTTACGTGGCCGAACATATTCTCGGCCTGCCGCGGTCGTTCTGACGCCATGAGACCTCTCGAAGGCATCAAGGTCGTTACGCTCGAACACGCGATCGCCGCGCCGTTCTGCACCCGGCAACTCGCGGATCTCGGCGCACGCGTGATCAAGATCGAGCGTCCCGGAACCGGCGATTTCGCGCGTGGCTACGACGAGCGCGTGCACGGGCTGGCCTCGCATTTCGTGTGGACCAACCGGTCGAAGGAAAGCCTGTCGCTCGATGTCAAGCAGCCCGAAGCCGCGAAGATCCTCGACGCGTTGATCGCCGATGCCGACGTCCTGGTCCAGAACCTGGCACCGGGCGCTGCGGACCGGCTCGGCCTCGGTTACGACGCGTTGAGCGTGAAGTACCCGAAGCTGATCGTCTGCGATATCTCGGGTTATGGCGCGGACGGGCCGTATCGTGACAAGAAGGCTTATGACCTGCTGATCCAGAGCGAATCCGGTTTTCTCTCGATCACCGGCTCGCCCGGCGAGCCCGCCAAGGCGGGTTGCTCGATTGCGGATATCGCGGCCGGCATGTATGCGTATTCGAACATCCTGAGCGCGCTGCTGCTGCGGGGCCGCACGGGGAAGGGCTGCCGTATCGACGTCTCCATGCTTGAAAGCATGGTCGAGTGGATGGGCTATCCGATGTACTACGCCATCGATGGCCAGAGCCCGCCGGCGTTGTCGGGGGCATCGCATGCCACCATTTATCCGTACGGTCCGTTTCAGGCCGGCGATGGCAAGACCGTCATGCTCGGCTTGCAGAACGAACGCGAGTGGAAGCTCTTTTGCGAGCGCGTGCTGATGCAGCCGGCGCTTGCCACTGATCCTCGCTTCGATACCAATTCGAAGCGCTCGGCCGCGCGCGCCGAGTTGCGCGCGGTGATCCTCGAAGCGTTCAGCGAATTCACCGTCGCGCAGATTCTGCAGCGCCTCGATGAAGCGGGCATTGCCAACGCGCAGATGAACACGCTCGCCGATGTCTGGGCCCATCCGCAACTCCAGGCGCGCGAGCGCTGGCGCAAGGTAGGGACATCGGCGGGAGAGATTGCGGCCTTGCTGCCGCCCGGCATGCCCGCTTCCTTCGATCCTCGCATGGACGCTGTGCCGGCGCTTGGCGAGCATACCGACGCCATCCTCGCCGAGCTTGGCTATGCGCCGGAAGACATCGGACGCCTGCGTTCGTCCGGCGCCATTTGAACCTGAACGGACACACCATGACCGCGATCATCGATCACCCGAGCCGCATGCTGGCGACCTTCGCCGCGCAACTTCGCTTCGACGACATCCCGCAGCACGTGGTCGAGCGCACCGTGAACCTGTACGTGGATTGGCTTGGGTCCACGCTCGGCGGCAAGGGCGCGCGGCCGGTGGAAAGCATCGCGCTGTTTGCGAGCCTGGCGGGCGCTGCCAACGGACATGGACCGGCCGAAGTGCTGATCGACCGCACGCGCGCCACGCCGTATTTCGCCGCAATGGTCAACGCAGCGGCATCGCATTTCGTCGAACAGGACGACGTTCACAACGGAGCGGTCTTCCATCCCGCGACGGTGGTTTTCCCGGTCGTGCTCGCGCTGGCGCAGGAACTGCACGCGTCGGGACGCGATCTGATCGCGGCGGCGGTGGTGGGCTATGAGGTCGGTATCCGCGTAGGTGAGTTCCTCGGCCGCTCGCATTACAAGGTGTTCCATACAACGGGCACCGCCGGCACCGTGGCGGCCGCCGCTGCGGCGGGACGCATGCTGGGCCTCACGCCCGTTCAGATGCTCGATGCGTTCGGCTCGGCCGGCACGCAAGCGAGCGGTCTATGGGAGTTCCTGCGCGATGCCGCCGATTCCAAGCAGTTGCACACGGCCATGGCGGCCGCGAATGGTCTCATGGCGGCAACGCTCGCAGCGGATGGCTTCAAGGGCGCCACGCGCATCCTGGAGGGCGAGAAAGGCATGGCCGCGGGCATGTCGACCGATGCCAACCCGGCGCGCCTGACCGATCGTCTCGGCGAGCGCTGGACGGTCATCGAGACATCGTTCAAATATCACGCTGCGTGCCGTCATACGCATCCGGCCGCCGACGCGTTGCTTGCGGTCATCGCCGAGCATTCGCTTCAGGCGGACGAGATCGAGCACGTGACCGCGCGCGTTCATCAGGGCGCAATCGATGTGCTCGGCGCCGTGGTCACGCCTACAACAGTTCATCAGGCGAAGTTCAGCATGGGCACCGTGCTCGGGCTGGCGGCGTATCACGGGTACGCCGGCGTGCTTGAATTCGAAGGCGGCTATACGGCGGCGCAAATATCAGCGTTCCGCAAAAGGGTCGACATGGTGCTCGACGATGAAGTCGATCGCGCCTATCCCGAACGCTGGATCGGCAAGGTCACGGTGCGCACGAAGGACGGACGCGAGCTGGCCGGCCGTGTCGATGAACCAAAGGGCGATCCGGGCAACACCTTGTCGCGCGATGAAATCGCGACCAAGTTCCTGCGGCTCGTGAAGTTCTCGGGCGCGGCCACGGACCATGAAGCCGCACGGGTGCTCGAAGCGGCATGGGGTATCGCATCGGAGGCGCAGGTGGGCGCGCTTTACGGCGAGAGCGTCGACGCATGAGTGCGCGCTCTTATCTTTTCGTTCCGGGCAACCGTCCCGAACGCTTCGAGAAGGCGCGCAACGCGGGTGCCGACGCGGTGATCCTCGACCTGGAAGATGCCGTGCAGCCGCAAGAGAAAGACCTTGCGCGCGAAACCGTGCTGGCGCATCTGGATCCGGCCCGGCCGGTGATCGTGCGCATCAACGCGGCCGATACCGCCTGGTTTTCTGCCGATGTCGCCGCGTTGTCCGGACACGCGGGCGTAGCGGGAATCGTGTTGCCCAAGGCGGAAACACGCGAGCAGACCGACGCCGTGACAGCGCATGCGCATGGCGGCCTTGCGCTGTTGCCGATCATCGAGACCGCGCTGGGCATGGCTAATCTCGCGACGCTATGCGGTGCGCGCGGGGTGACGCGCATTCTCTTCGGTACGCTGGATTTCCAGATCGATCTGAACATTGAAGGCGACGGCGCCGAGCTCAATGCCTTCCGTTCGCAGATTGTGCTGGCCTCCCGACTTGCCGGTATCGATACGCCGGTGGACGGCGTATCGACCACGCTCGACGATGCCGCGCAGATCGAGCGCGACGCGCGACACGGCCGCCGCTTCGGTTTCGGCGCGAAGTTGTGCATTCACCCGAAGCAGGTCGCTGCGGTGCACGCCGCGTTCGCCTGGACACCCGAGGAGATCGTGTGGGCAACGCGGGTGCTGCAGGCGGTGGAGCAGAGTGCGAGCGCGGCGATTGCCGTGGATGGAAAAATGGTCGACTTGCCCGTGATCCTCAAAGCCAGGCGAATATCCGGCACGTAACTCGCCCGTAACCGGCGCGTATTAAGCGAAGCAAAACGCTTCGTTCCGATAAGCCCAATTCTCAAGCGGTGCTTCACGAGGCATTCTGTGCAATGTCGGCGATTTGCTGCCCGCCTGGGCGTCCTGCCAGGGCAGCGCCGGGGCGAAAAAAATCATAATGAGCAGGAGACAATGCAATGACATGGACAAGGCATCTGGCCGCCGCGTTCGCGGCCGGCGCGGTGTTCGGCGCTTCGGCGGCGCGCGCGGACGACCTGAAAATCGGCGCGTTATTGCCGATGAGCGGGCCCAACGCGGAGTATGGGCAGACATTTGGTGCGGGCGCGGATTTGTCGGTGCAACATGTCAATGCCGATCATGTGCTCACGCAGAAGCTCGTGCTCACCTACGAGGATAGTCAGGCCTTGCCCATGCAGGGCGTCCTCGGCATGAACAAGCTCGTGAACGTGTATCAGACGCCGTTTGTCTTGACCGGCTTCACGGGGGTATCGAAAGCGATTGCTCCGCTCGCGCGCCGCAACCAGACGGTCGCGGTGAACGGCGGCGGTGTCGGCCCCGATCTCGCGCAACTGGGCCCGTATTTCTGGAACGTGATCCCTCTCGCCAATTCCGAAGTGCGCGCGATCGTTCCGTACCTTGTCAACGAGCGAAAGCTCAAGCGCTTCGTGCTCATCTATGTAGACGATCCGCTCGGCCAGTCCATCAACCAGGAACTCGCGCAAGACTTGCCGCCCGCAGGCGGCCAACTGGCGGCTTCGTTCGCGGTGCCCGCTGGGTCGCAGCAATTTGGCGGCGTGGTGGCGAGGGTTCGCGACGCAAATCCGGACCTGATTTTCATTGCGTCATATGGCGCGCAGCAATCTCAGATCGTCAAGCAACTACGCGATAACGGCGTCTCGCAGCAGATAGCCAGCTATTCGGCGTTCAGCATTCCGGCAATCAATGCGTTGCCGGAAGCGAAGGGCGCCCTGTACACGACCCAACGCTTCGACTGGAACGCCAAGGACATGCTGACGCAACGCTTCGTTACGGACTACACGCAGAAGTATGGGCGCAAGCCGACGGCCTACGCGGCGAACTACTACAACGCGGTGCGGCTCTTCGCCATTCTCGCGGCGCAACTCGAACGCGACGGCAAGCCTGTCACTGGTGCAAACCTGCTTGCCGAACGCCAGCGTCTCCAGCACTTCGATCTGGTAGGCGGCAGCGTGTCGTTCGATGCACAGGGCACCGTGCGTGCGCCTATCCAGGTCAACCAGATCGACGGCGCCGGCGGCACTGTCGTGTCGACTCGCTAAAGGAG
This sequence comes from Paraburkholderia sp. BCC1886, assembly GCF_900996245.1. Lineage (GTDB taxonomy): Bacteria > Pseudomonadota > Gammaproteobacteria > Burkholderiales > Burkholderiaceae > Paraburkholderia. The sequence goes on from NZ_CAAJGK010000033.1 coordinate 219,698, forward strand.
GCACGATGCTGCTCTTGCAACTGCTCTTCAATGGCATCCAGCTCGGCGCGCTCTATGCACTGACCGCTGGCGGCTTCTCGCTGATCTTTGGCGCAACGCGAATATTCCACTTCGCGCACGGCGCGGCGTTCATGATCGCCGGGTACGCGTTCTACGAGATCCACGACAAGCTGCATCTGCCCTGGTATCTCGCGCTGATTGTCTCGGCGCTCGTAACGGTCGCGTTCGGCGTGCTGCTCGATCGTCTCGTCTACACGCCGATCAAACGCCACGAAAATTCGTTCTTTACCTTGTTCGCGGGCGCCTTCGGCGTTGGCATCATCGTGCAGAACATGATCGGGTTCTTTTTCGGGCGTGGCTTTGTTGCGATCTCAACGCCGCTTTCCAAAGGCGTACCGCTGCTGCCGGGCCTGTACGTGTCGCCGCTTGCGGGTATCGCGGTAGTCGTGGCCTCGCTCGCTTTCTTCGGGCTGCACGCGTTCCTCTCGCGCAGCCATACAGGCATGGCGCTGCGCGCGCTGGCCGATAGCCCCGAGCTTGTTCGCGCCTACGGCATGTCGCCACAAAAACTTTCGCAGACAGCTTTCGCGCTCGGCTCGCTGCTTGTCGTGCCGGCAGCGATCCTGAGCGGTGCGAGTGCGGGGCTGAATCCATCGGTGGGCAGTCACGTCATGTTGATCAGCCTCGCGGCGACCATCGTAGGCGGTGTGGGAAGCCTGCGCGGCGCCGCCTTTGCAGGCTTGCTGCTCGGCCTCGCCGAGAGCCTTGCGCTCGCGTGGTTCAGTTCGCAATGGAGCGAGGCGGTCGTGTTCGTCGTGCTGTTCCTGTTCATCCTGTTCCGTCCGTCCGGCTTCTTCGGCCGCGCGCTGGTCCACTAACGGCTCACGAGCGAGGATTGATCCATGTTTGCTTACTTGCTGAACCTGTCCGTGCTCATCTGCGTGAACGCCATCCTTGCGATGACGCTCAATTTCCTCATGGGCTATGCGGGGATTTTCTCCCTGGCCCATGCGGTGTTCTTTGGCGTGGGCGCGTACACGGCCGCGTTTGTATCGATGCACTTCTCCGACTCGCTGTTCGTCTGCACCGCGGCGGCGATGATCATTTCGGGCGCCTTGTCGCTGGCGCTCGCGTTGCCTGCGCTACGCGTACGCGGCGAATATTTCGTCGCGGCGTCGCTCGGGCTTCAGATGCTTGCCGTCACCGTATTTTCGGAATGGCGTTCGGTCACGGGCGGCCTGGGCGGCATCACCAACATCCCGGCCGTCAAAGTATTCGGCGTACCGATAGAAACCGCCAACGGCTTCTTTGCGCTCGGCGTGGGCTATCTGATTGCCGTGGCGCTGATCATTGTCGTGCTGTTGCGTTCGAGCTTCGGGCGCAACCTGCAGGCGATCCGCGACAGCGAATCGGCCGCCTATGCGCTTGGCAAGAATGTGTCGGCGATCAAGACCTTGTCGGTGGTGGTATCCGCCGCGCTCGCCTCGAGCGCCGGCGTGGTCTACACGTTCTACCTGAGCTTCATCAACGTGGAGGGCTTTACGCTCGACCTGTCCGTCTTGTTGATGGCGATGGTGATCATCGGCGGAACGGGGTCGCTGCTTGGTCCGATCGTGGGCGCGGCGTTGCTGATGTTGCTGCCAGCGGGCCTGAGCTTCGTACCTGGCTTGCCGCAGGCGGAAGTGGGTCTCGTCCAGCAAGCCGTCTATGGCCTTGTGATGGTGCTGCTGATGATCTACAGGCCCGGCGGTATTGTAGGCGGCGGATCACGCAAGCTTGCGACGAGCACCACGGTCAAGGGGGCGCGATGAACGCCGTTACCCATACCAGCACAGCAACTGCGGCCGCACTCGAGACCCGTCCCGTCCTGCTCGAAGTACGCAAGCTCGGCAAGCGTTTCGGTGGCGTGCAGGCGGTGACCGACGTCTCCCTGCAACTGCGCGGCGGTATTGTCACCACGCTGATCGGTCCCAACGGCGCGGGCAAGACGACGCTCTTCAACCTGATCACCGGGCATCTCGCACCCTCTTCTGGCGACGTCCTCTACCAGGGCCAGTCGATCTCGGGCAAGGAGCCGTGGGACATCGCGCGGCGCGGCGTGGGACGCACGTTCCAGGACCTGCGGCTGTTCTCGCGCATGACGGTGGAAGAAAACATCCTCAGCGCGACTGAAAAAAGCGCGTGGCTCTGGCAGCCGGGCGGTCGCGCCGAGGCGCGCCGGCGTCGCGAGAAAGTAGCGGAGATCATGGCGGCCACGCACCTGACGCCGCTCGCGAATGCACGCGCACTCGACCTGGCTTACGCAGAGCGCAAGTTCCTGAGCATCGCGCGGTTGATTGCGAGCGACGCCACCATCTGGCTGCTCGATGAACCCGCGTCGGGCCTCGACCCGCGCTCCTATGACCGCTTCGTCGCGTTGCTGCGATCGCAAGTGGTGAACGGGGTGACGGTTTGCATCATCGAACATAACCTGGATGTGGTCGTGAATGTATCGGACCGGGTTGCGTTTCTCGATCAGGGCAAGTTGCTTGCAGAAGGCACGCCGCGCGAAGTGCTCGATGACCCGCGCCTCGCATCGATCTATTTTGGAGAGACCGCATGAGCACGCCCGTTCTGCAGACCCGCGCGCTGACTGCCGGATATGGCGGCCGCGCGGTGCTTAACGGTATCGATATCGAACTGCGCGAGAACGAAGTGCTGTGTCTTCTTGGACATAACGGCGCGGGCAAATCGACGCTCGTCAAATCGCTGTTCGGACTGATGGCGCCGACTGGCGGGGAGATTCTTATCGATGGCGCAAAACCCTCGCAGCAAGGCGCGCGCGCCTCGACGGCAGCGGGGATCGCGCTCGTGCCCGAAGGGCGTGGCGTATTCCCCAGTCTCAGCGTGGAAGAGGTCATCAAGCTCGGCCTTTGGGCCGCGAACGTGCCGCCGCAAGAACATGGTGCGCGCGTGGAGTGGGTGATGACCGTGCTGCCCGCGATCAAGAAATTCTACAAGCAGCGCGCCGGATCGCTTTCCGGCGGACAGCAGCAGATGGTGTCGATCGGCCGGGCGCTGCTGTCGCGGCCGCGTTGTCTGCTGATGGACGAACCCTCGATCGGTCTTGCGCCGAAGCTGTTCCAGGACCTGCTCGGTCCGATCCGCGAATTGCAGCAGGAAACGCGCATGTCGATCCTGCTGGTCGAGCAGAACGTGCGCGAAGCACTGAAGGTCAGCGATCGCGTGGCCGTGATGAAGTCCGGCACGCTGATACGCGAAGCGCTGCCTTCCGACCTCGATACCAATGCCAAACTCATGGAGCTCTACTGATGCCGTTGTTTTCACTGCCCACGGTCTTAACGCTCAACGCACTGCTCGATGCGCATCTCGCCACGCATCCGGAGCGCACCGCTTTTATTGATGGCGATGAGACGCTGAGCTATGCCGCCTTCGACACGCACGCCGAAAACGCGGCGCGCTGGCTGGAAGGGCAGGGCATCGGCGCGGGAGACCGCGTGGCCGTGTGGCTCGTGAACCGGATCGAATGGCTCGCGCTGCTGTTTGGCGCGGCGCGGATCGGCGCGACCGTCGTGGCCGTCAATACGCGCTACCGATGCGCGGAAGTCGAGTACATCCTGTCGAAGTCCGGCGCGAGGATGCTCGTGCTGCAGCTCAATTTCCGCAAGATCGATTTTCCTGCCGAGCTTGCTGGTGTATCGCCGGAAGCGGTGCCTGCGCTGAAGTCGATCGCGGTCATCGATCACGATGACAACACGCCCTCGACCATCCTCGGCGTGCCGACCGTCCCGTGCGATCTGTCGGCGGCTACAGGTGCGCTTCGCGATCGCACGGGTGCACATGGCGACGCGCCGGTCATTCTCTTCACCACGTCAGGCACCACCAAAGCGCCGAAACTCGTGGTGCATCCGCAACGCACGATCGCGACCCATAGCCGCCGCGCCGCCGATGCCTACGGGTTCGCCGAGCCGGGCGCGGTGATGCTGGCGGCGTTGCCGTTCTGCGGCGTCTTCGGGCTGAACGGAGCGCTCGCGGCTTTTGCGGCGGGCGCTCCGGTCGTGTTGATCGATACTTTCGACGGTCCCGAAGGCGCGCGTCTCATCCAGCATCACAAGGTCACGCATACGTTCGGCAGCGACGAGATGTATCGGCGTTTGCTCGACGCGGCGAGTGGCGAGAAGCCGTTTCCATCCGCGCGAGTGTTCGGGTTTGCGGCTTTTCAACCAGGTCTTTCCACCTTTGCCGCCACCGCGGCCGAGCGCGGCGTGCCGTTGACCGGGCTGTACGGTTCGAGCGAAGTACAGGCGTTGTTCTCCCTGCAACTTGCTCACGCACCGTTCGACCAGCGCATAGAAGGCGGCGGCTATCCAGCATCGAAACATGAAGCGGCCATCCGCATTCGCGACCTCGAGACGGGCGCATTGCTGCCGCCGGGCGTGAGCGGGGAGATCGAGATTTCGTCGCCATGCAACTTCGTGAGTTATCTCGAGAACCCCGAAGCGACGGCCGAAGCGCTGACCGACGACGGCTTCTTTCGCACAGGCGATATCGGCCGGCTGCGTGAGGACGGCAGCTTCATCTACGAGACACGCAAGGGCGACGCCATCCGTTTGTCAGGATTCCTGGTCAATCCAGTGGAGATAGAAGACGAGATCAAGGCGCTCGATGGCGTCGACGATGCACAGGTTGTCAGCGTCGAGTTGAACGGACAGGCGCGGCCCGTGGCCTTCGTGATCGCGCACGCGGGACGCACGATCGATCAGGCCGTGGTCATCGACGCGGTCAAGGCGAAGATCGCGGCGTTCAAGGTTCCGGCGCGCGTGTGGAGCGTGAGCGAATTCCCCGTCACGCAGAGTTCCAATGGCGTCAAGATCCAGCGCGCACGCCTGCGCGAGATGGCTATGACGCGCGTGCTCGCCGAATCCGCGCCCTGAGCGCAACGCTTATTCAAAGGAGCCATCATGGCGCAGACGCTTTATTTTGAAGACTTCGAAGTCGGCCAGGCGTTCGAAAGCGGCGGCCGGACGATCACCGAAACCGACCTGACGTTTTTCTCGATGCTCTCCGGCGACTGGAATCCGATCCACGCCAACGCCGAGTTCGCAAAGAACACGCGTTATGGACAACGCGTGGTTCACGGCACGTTGGGCATTGCGATCGCGACCGGCATGCTGCACGAACTGGGTATCTTCCACGACAGCGCCGTCGCGATGATGTCGCTCAACGAATGGAAGTTCGTCGCCCCGATTCTGGTCGGCGATACCTTGCATTTGCGGCTGGAGATAACGGAACTGGATGGAGCAAGAAGCGAGCGTGTCGGCCGTCTCGGACGGCGCTTCGTCATGCTCAACCAGCGCGATGAAATCCTGCAGGACGGCCACAGCGACCTGTTGATCAAGAAGCGCGGAGCGGCGTGATCATGACGGACCGTTCTTTCCTGCACGAACTCCGCTTGCCCATTCTGGCTGCGCCGATGTTCCTCGTATCGAATCCCGATCTTGTCGTGGCGCAATGCAACGCAGGGATCATCGGCAGTTTTCCGGCGTTGAATGCCAGGCCGCAGACCTTGCTCGATACATGGCTGACCGAGATCGAAACGCGGCTCGCGTCGTCGGCAGGCACGCGCACATTCGCCATCAATTTGATCGTTCATCCGACCAACGTGCGGCTCGACGCCGACCTCGAGACGATCGTCGCGCATCGCGTGCCGATCGTGATCACCTCGCTGCACGCGCCGGATCGGGTGGTCGAGCGTGTGCATGCTTACGGTGGCCGTGTTTTCCACGATGTCACCACGCTGCATCATGCGCGTAAGGCGGCTGCCGCAGGCGTGGATGGATTGATCCTCGTGTGTGCGGGCGCCGGAGGACATGGCGGCGTGCTGAACCCGTTCGCGCTCGCGGCGGAAGTACGGCGCTTTTTCAGTGGCATCCTGATCCTCGCGGGCGCGATCACCGATGGCGCCGCCGTGCTTGCCGCGCAGGCGCTCGGCTGCGAGCTTGCCTATATGGGAACGCGGTTCATTGCATCGGAAGAAGCGGGGGCATCGGATGGACACAAGGCGATGATCGTCGCAGCGGGTTCACGCGATGTCGTCTATACGCCTTTCTTCTCGGGCGTTCCGGCCAACTACCTGAAGGAAAGTATCCGCGCGATAGGGCTCGACCCCGACGCGCTGCCCGCCGAAGGCGCCAAGGCGGATTTCAGCAAAGGGCAGACACGGCCCAAGGCATGGAGCGATGTATGGGGAGCAGGACAGGGCGTGGGAAATATCGACGCCGTTGCACCCGTCGCGCAGATCATCGACAGGCTGGCGCGCGAATATGACGAGGCGCGGCGGCGCGTGCAGATCGCGGCTTAAGGCTTTGAAATGAAAGCCGTGCGCCACGCGCCCGGCTTTCATTTGGCCTAGCCCAGCTCTTTCACCAGATCCGGCACGACGGTGAACAAATCACCTACGAGGCCGTAGTCCGCCACACCGAAGATCGGCGCTTCGGCATCCTTGTTGATCGCGACGATGACCTTGCTGTCCTTCATCCCGGCTAGATGCTGAATGGCGCCCGAGATGCCGACAGCGACATACAGATTCGGCGCCACGATCTTGCCCGTTTGCCCGACCTGATAATCGTTCGGCACGAACCCGGCATCGACCGCCGCACGCGAGGCACCAAGCGCCGCGCCCAGTTTGTCGGCGAGCGGTTCGAGCACTTTCGTGTAGTTCTCGCCATTGCCGAGACCCCGTCCGCCCGACACGATGATCTGCGCCGACGTCAGTTCCGGCCGATCCAGCTTCGTCACTTCACGGCTCACGATCTTCGAGATGCCGGCGTCATCAGCGGCTTCGACCTTCTCGACCGATGCACTGCCACCTTCTGCCGCAACCGGATCGAAACCCGTGGAACGCACGGTGATGACCTTGATGGCATCGCTCGATTGAACAGTGGCGATGGCATTGCCCGCGTAGATCGGACGCTCGAATGTATCGGCGCTGTCGACTGCCGTGATATCGCTGATTTGCGCGACGTCCAGATGGGCAGCGATACGCGGTGCGATGTTCTTGCCGTACGCGGTTGCCGGAGCCAGGATATGCGAATAGTTCTTCGCGATCTGCAACAGCGTCCCCTCGATATTTTCGGCGAGTCCGTCGGCTAGTTGCGGTGCATCGGCAAGCAGCACCTTCGATACACCCGCGATCTTCGCGGCGGCATCGGCAGCTGCTTGCGCGTTCGCACCCGCGACGAGCACATGAACGTCGCCGCCAATCTTCGATGCAGCCGCGATGGTATTCAGCGTTGCTGGCTTGATGGATGCGTTGTCGTGTTCTGCAATTACAAGAATGGTCACTTTCTCAACTCCCTCACAGAACCTTGGCTTCGGTCTTCAGCTTCTCGACCAGCGTCTTCACGTCCGGCACCTTCAGACCCGCGGAGCGCTGCGGCGGTTCGGCGGCTTTGAGTGTCTTCAGACGTGGCGTGACATCCACGCCCAAGTCTGCCGGCTTGATGGTTTCCATCGGCTTTTTCTTCGCCTTCATGATGTTCGGCAGCGTGACGTAACGCGGCTCGTTCAGGCGCAAGTCCGTGGTGATCACGGCGGGCAACGTCAGCGACAGGGTTTCCGACCCCCCGTCGATTTCGCGCGCAACCGAGACGCGGCCGTCGGCCACCGTCACCTTGGATGCAAACGTCGCCTGCGGCAAACCAGCCAGCGCGGCCAGCATCTGACCGGTCTGGTTCGAGTCGTCGTCGATAGCTTGTTTTCCGAGAATGATCAGTTGCGGCTGTTCTTTGTCGACCAATGCCTTGAGGATCTTCGCGACCGCGAGCGGCTGAAATTCTTCAGTGGATTCGACCAGGATCGCACGATCCGCGCCGATGGCCATGGCGGTGCGCAGCGTTTCCTGGCACTGCGTCACGCCGCACGACACAGCGATCACCTCGGTTGCCACGCCCGTCTCACGCAGGCGCACAGCCTCTTCGACGGCGATTTCATCGAACGGGTTCATCGACATCTTCACGTTGGTGATGTCTACACCGCTGCCATCCGCTTTCACGCGCACCTTCACGTTGTAGTCGACGACTCTTTTGACAGGTACGAGAATCTTCAAGACAGTCTCCTTACTTTTCGGATGTTCCACTTTGCCAGAGCTTTCCCGTCGGTGAAATTCAGCAATGGTGAACATGTGGTTTGAGGACGGTTAATATTTAAGGCCAAACCACGTCATCTATTCGGGCCCTATAAACGCCATGCATTTTGATTTTGTCGATCTGACGCTCATCGTCCACTTGGCGGAGACGCGCAACCTCGCGAGGGCAGCCGAGCGCTGCCATATATCGCCGCCTGCCGCCAGCAACCGCATCAAGAATCTCGAAGAACAACTGGGTTTCAAGCTGCTTTACCGTACGAGCCTGGGTATGACTCCGACGCCGGCCGGCGAGGCCTTTGTGCATCACGCGCGGCTCGTGCAGGAACGCTTGCTGCATCTCGCAAGTGACATGCAAGACTATGGCGAAGGCATCAAGGGCCACGTCCGCATCTGGGCGAATACCACCGCGATCAGCGAATTCCTGCCCGAGGTGCTGAGTGGTTTCTTGCGTGATCATCCGGACATCAACATCGATCTGCGCGAAGTGCTGAGCGGCGAGATCCTGAAAGGGGTGGCGGAAAGCGCGACGGATATCGGTATCGTGGCGGGCAACGTGCATTCCGATCATCTGGAAATGTTGCCTTACCGCGACGACCGGCTGTTGCTCGTGACCTCCGCAAGCCATCCGCTCGCCGGACATGAGCGAGTCGATTTCGCGAGTACGCTGGAAGACAACTTCGTGGGTTTGCCGACGTCCAGCGCCATTCATCTTTTTATGACGGCGGCCGCCGATGCGTTGGGCGCACGCCTGAAGCTACGCATTCAGGTCGGCAACTTCGAGGCGGCTTGCCGGATGATCGAGATGGGCGTGGGTATCGGACTCGTTCCGGAATCGGTGGCGCAGCGTCATGCCAAGAGGATGAATTTCCGGATGATCCGCCTCAATGATCACTGGGCTGAACGGAAACTGAAAATATGCGTCCGGTCGCTGAACGAACTGCCTCCCATTGCACGCGTGCTGGTGGATTGCCTGACGTCGAGCGAGGACGCGCTTCGGATCCAGTGACTTTTGAGGCTGGAGCTGAAAGCCGCATATCGATGATGATCGGCGAGCGGCCGGGCTTGGGTTCGGCTTATAGCTGACAGATCGAACACGCGCCGGCAAACCCGATAGCGAACGTAGCTCTATCTCGATCTTGCGGCCCGGGGGCCTGGCTTATGAAAACATCGCATTCAAGCTGAACTACTTGCTCATAGAGGCGCTGAGGTTGGAGCCACAGTGGCATTGTCAACTTACCGAGAGTGAGACGGCACGACGGCATGTGTGACGACTGTCAGAAAACCGTCGACGGATTTTGGGCGAGTTCAGCGAATTTGCGCCATGCAACAAACCGGGCCGCGAGTCGTTTGCGAAAGAGTGAAGGGTGCAGCAGATGCCGCTTGAGCGCGAAGTGTTGCCGAATCGGCCCGAAGCACGAGAGAAATTTCTGTGTGCGTTTCGGGGAACGAAAGCCACGCATGCGCCGCTCGCGTTCACGTGTTGGTTGGTGGCTGTTCTCTGCGCTGTTGTTAAGCCGGGCGGCCGCTTTGACGGAAACGTGCTTCACATTCGCAAGCTCCGGGATCTCGGCTAGCGCCGCCGGATAGCTGCGCAACTGATCGGTGACGATCTTGCGCGGCACGGGGCTGCTGCGGGAAGAACCAGTTCTCAGTGCATCAAGGCCGTTATCTCGCTCGAGCCGTCCGGCGCACCGGATCCGAAAACTTGCGATCCAGCGATCTTAGGTGGCATCCCGCATCTCTTCGTCTGGGGCGATTACCTGGATCAACATCCTTTCTGGGTCGAATCGGTGCCCAAGGTGCGGCGCTGGTACGAGGCGCTGGCCGCTGCCGGCGTGGATGCGCAATGGATCGATTTGCCTTCACGCGGAATCGCCGGAAACAGCCATGCTCTGATGGCCGACACCAATAGCGACGCGATCGGCGAAATAGTGCGTGGCTGGATGCGCGAAAAGAATTTAGTCGCGCCGAGTTGACCCCGCGGTTCGACGCCTACGGGACGCCCATCGGATAAACAACCTCAAGACATAACGTCATGCAATTGAATTTCAACACCATCGACATACCCGCGATCGGCATCAACGTTCAGGTACGCATCGCCCCGACCGCGACTGGAAACAAGGCGACACTCATCGAGACTTCCGACGCGCCCGGATACGGGCCGCCAATGCACCGGCACGAACGGGAAACCGAAATCTTCCATGTGCTGACCGGTCGATACCTGTTCGAGGTGGACGGGGATCGCATGATCGTGAGCACGGGAGAAACCGTGGTGGGGCCTGCGGGCAGCACGCACCGTTTTACGAACATCGACAAAGAGACGTCGCGCATGCTGGTACTGATCACTCCTGGACTCGACGCGGCCGCATTCTTCAGGGAGTTTCGCAGCGTCATGTTGAACGGCGAGCCTGAACCCGATGCTTTACGAGACTTTGGCGCGAAGTGGGGTGTCGAATTTCTTGGGCCTCCGTTGAAGGCGTAAAGGGCTTTTCTGGCGGACGACTTTGATTTATAAAGCTCGGAAAGGCCGGCCCCGGCTACGAATTCGCTGGAGCGTGCGGAAGCGAGTTCCGGGTCTTCCTGAAGCCATGCAATGCGGCGAGATTCGGGAACCGGCGGCGCGTCACGCGCGGCTGGCTCGAACATTGACGCACTTGCACTCCACGGAATGCGAACCATGCTCCATGAGTTGACCCGAACCGTCCTGGTGATCGTCGCGGCGCTGTTTCCGATCATCAATCCGCCTGCGGCGGCATTCATTACGTTGAGTCTGGTTCCGCACGCATCGAGCGAGGAACGCGCAGAGATGGCTCGCCGGGTTGCGATCAACAGTTTTGTGATCCTGCTGGCCTCGCTGTCGGTCGGCGCTTACCTGTTGTCTTTTCTGGGTATTTCCATCCCGGTGTTACGGGTGGCCGGCGGTCTGATCATCGCCATGGCGGGCTGGAATCTGCTGCAAGCGCCCGACGACAGCCCAGAGGCGAAGCCGGACGCGATTGCTTCACGACACGAATCGCTTCGCGCAAAGTCTTTTTACCCGCTTACCTTGCCGGTCACGGTTGGGCCTGGCGCCATTTCGGTGGCCGTTGCGCTCGGTACCGGCTCGCCACGTGCGGGCTTGCAGCCGATCCACTTCATCGGCGTCGGTTTCGCGCTAGGCCTGATCTGCATCAGCATTTATCTTTGCCTGCGATTCGCCGGCCACATTCAGCGCTTACTTGGCCCGTCCGGGACCCAGGTCGCAATGCGGCTATTCGCTTTTGCCATTTTCTGTATCGGGATGCAGATCTTGTGGCTGGGCGTATCCGAACTGGTCAATTCGTTGCATCCTCACTGAAACTGCCCGCCAGCTCTAGACGAAATTGCATCAGGGGCATCCTGACGCTGCACGCATACGTACTGCAGGAGTCGGGTGCGAAGCAATGCCAGAGCGTGCAGGAGCAGCAGGAACATCAAGCCGGTTGCGGCCGCGCTTGCCGCCATGAGCGAAATATTCACGAGCAGATCAAGTGATGCGAACATAATGAGGTCCAGTTTCGCTGCGAGGTGAGGGGAGATCGAACAACGGGAATCTGGTCCAATCCGTCTGTTGAAAAGCGGGCCATTGAGCCGCACGACCCATATTCCTTCATCAGAATGAGTTGAAAATTAGCGGAGTACGACGTTGCAAACAACTTTTCCTGTTTTGCGAACGCTAATGAAGCCATCCCTTAGAAACCACCTCGCCGTCGCGCTGGGCTCGTTGATCGGCCTGGTGGCGATCGCGCAGGGCGTCAGTTCGTACCAGTTGTGCCGCGCAGGCATGAGCGCGCTACTCGATCTGCGGCTTGAACAGGTAGCGCAGCGCATGCGCAACGGTTTGGCCGATTCGATTCCCGCCACCCCCGCACGCGGATCGCAGCCCGTACGCGATATCGTCATCAGCGTGCGCAAATCCGGTGCCGACATTCCGCTGCGCTCGACAGAGCCGTCTCTTGCGTTGCCGGGCGACGCGGCGGAGGGCTTCAGTTCAGGGCGCGTCGGTGGAGAGCAGTGGCGTATCTATACGTTGCGGGACCAGGGCACGCTGATCCAGATCGCACAACGATCGTCGGTGCGCAACGAACTGGAACGGAACACCGCGCTGAAGACGTTATGGCCCACGCTGGTCCTGCTGCCGCTCGTCCTCGGTGCGGTGCTGCTCATCGTGCATGTTTCTTTGCGCAAGATGAATCAGATCGGCAATGCAGTGCAAGCCATCGACGCTTCCCATCTCGAGTCGCTTCCAGTGGTGGGCGTGCCTGTGGAACTGCTGCCGTTCGTCGATTCGATCAACCGGATGATCAGCCGCCTTCGTCAGTCGATCGAAGCCGAGCGAAAATTCATTGCCGATGCCGCGCACGAACTCCGCACGCCGCTGACCGCGCTGCGCTTGCAGGCGGACAATCTTCAACCTCATATCGTGCCGGGCAATCAGGAGCGGTTCAACGAATTGCGCGCTGGGATCGCTCGCAGCGGCGCGTTGATTACCCAACTGCTCCGGCTGGCCCGGGCGGACGCGCCGCGGGCGGCGGGAAGCGTCGAGCCGGTCGACGCGTCTGGCGTCGTCGTCGATGCGGTGGCGGGCGTATTGCCACTCGCGGCAGCGCGCGGAATCGATATTGGCGCGGACACGCTGATTTCGGCGCAGATCGCGGCGCCCCTGGTTGACGTAGCGGCAGCGGTGAAAAACCTTGTCGGCAACGCCGTCCGCTACACGCCCGACGGCGGCACCATCGATCTGAACATGCGTGTTCAGAACAACGCCGTGTGGATCGAGGTAACCGATACCGGGCCGGGTATTCCGGCGGCGTTGCTGCCGCGCGTATTCGACCGCTTTTTCCGGGCCAATGCGGACATCGAAGGAACCGGGTTAGGGTTGTCGATCGTGAAGGCGGTCACGCAGAAATACGGTGGCGACGCGGTGCTGCGCAATCGCGAAGATGGCCAGTCGGGCATCGTCGCGGCGGTTTATTTTCCGCTGGCGGATCAACGCCCGGACCAGGCGGTACGCTACGGCGAACCCTCGACGGACAGGACCTGAGCGAGCGTGCCGCAGGCCCACGACGCACCTATCGAAGCGGAGTGATAAATGAGAGTGCTTCTGGTCGAAGACGATCTGCAGATCGGGCAAAGTCTGATGCGCGCTCTCAAGGACGCGAGTTACAGCGTGGACTGGGTGCGCGATGGACTGGCAGGCCGACAGGCGATAAGCGATACCGGTTATACCGTGGTTCTCCTCGATCTCGGCTTGCCGGGCGTATCGGGCGTCGAACTGTTGCGATCGGCGCGCGCTGACGGAAATACGGTGCCCGTCCTGATACTTACCGCACGCGATGATCTCGACTCGCGCATTGAAGGACTGGATATCGGCGCAGACGATTATCTGCTCAAGCCATTCGAAGTCGGCGAATTACTGGCGCGCATCCGTGCGGTCCTGCGGCGTAAGGCCGGCTATGCCGTGTCACGACTCGGCGACGATACGATCAGCCTGAACCTCGACCAGCGCACGCTCACGTTCGGTGGCAAGGAAAGCCCGCTCTCGGCGCGGGAATTCGCGTTGATGCACGCGTTTCTGGAGCATCCCGGCACCATCTTTTCGCGCAGCCAGATCGAGGACAAGCTGTACGGCTGGGGGAAAGAAGTCGAGAGCAATGCGGTGGACGTGCTGATTCATTCGGTCCGCAAGAAGTTTGGCCAGGGCGTAATCCGCAATGTCCGCGGTCTGGGATGGACCGTCATGCCTGGTCATCCGGCTCAGGGCGTGTCAGCCTCCGACTGAGCTGAGCCGGCGTGGTGCCTTATTGATACATGCCGTTGGGCAGGCGGCCATGGAAGGGCGTGTTACGGCAATGTCCCCACGGGCCTAACCATGACCCGGCAGGGCAGGCATAGCTTGTAACGGGCGCTGCGGGGGCGGCATAGACCACGGGCGCCTGTTCGACGATCACGGGGGCGGCGTAACGGCATTGCCCCCATACATTGCGCCATCCGCCCGGGCCGCAGCCTTGAGCGGCCTCTGCGGTGCCGACGGAAAGTACCAGAGCGGCCGACGATGCCGCCACCAAAGCGAAGGTCCTGTAGTCCATGATGCACTCCTGTTGTCTCTGCTGAAGAGGTATCTTTGGCTGACAGGCGCATTGTGCGAGGCAAGAATTAGCAGCGAATGAGGAGGGTCTTCAATGCGTGGGAACGTGGGCCACCACTTGCAGCTGCTAGCGCTGCACGAATGGTGCGCCGGCACCTGGCGCGCAAATGCACTTTCCGGACGAGGTTGGGCAATGGCTTTTGATTGGTCACTTCCCATACCGCGGGGATGGAGTTTGCGGTTGTGTTGGGTTCGTCGATCACGACGTTCACTGGACCTCGCTCGCGTTCGGTCGCCAGCGTAACGTCGCGCGCTTTCTGCAAAAACCACGACTTGTGACGGAACCCCGCAGCAACCGTATCACCCTCCATCAAATCCGCGCAGTGTTCGACGTGTGCACGACCGTCTGCGTTGTTACCACCCACGGCGCGAACTGGAAGTGCACTGCACCAAGTTTGCCGGACTGTGTAAATGGCTCGATCGCTTCGACATAACGGCGCTTTCTCAACATCGGCCGGGCGCGGATTTGGCTGGGCAATAGCGTCATAGCCCAGGCGATTAGCCGGATAAAATCCCACTCAACGATACCAAGCCGGGTTAAGGGTAATCATGTTCAAACACGTTGTTTTGCGAAGGGCTGAAAGGGGGCACCGGTAACAGCTGGTCAAATAGCAGAGTCGCTACTCTACTATCAGAAAGTGCATGTCGCGATCGACCGCGGCACGCTGTTCCATATTGTCATAGTTGAAGCGATCACTCGCGGCCTTGGCATCCTTGACGTTCCACGTCTCCTGATTCCGGCCGTGCAGACGCACGATAGCGAGGCCGTCCCATACAGCGGGGCACGCTGTTCCCGGAATCCTGAGGTTCGTCGACGATGACGTTGACGAGATGGCGCGAGCGCTCGATCTGAAGCGTTCCAGCAGCCGCCGCTTCGCTAAACCATGAGCGGTGTCGGAATTCCGCAGCGACAGTGAAGCCTTCCATCTGGTCAGCGCAGTGATCGACGTGCGCGCGGCCGTCCGGATTGCTGACGACCCAGGGCGCAAACTGGAAATGCACCACCCCCAGTTTGCCTGCGGCCCGGAGCGGCTCGATGGCCGGCGATCGAGCAGCGCGGTCCACTCGTCCGGCCCTTTACCGTTGCTCATACCGCTGCGACGCAATCAATTTCAATGTCGAAATGTCCAGGCCACGCCGGAACGTTGACGAAAATCCGTGCCGGTGGCTGCGTACCGAAGAATCTCGCATAGATCTCGTTGATGACCGGGAACATCGTTACCGACGTGCAGTAGACGTTGCACTTCAGCACCTGATCGAGCGACGACCCCGCCGTCTCTACGCACAGTTTCAGTTGTTCCAGCACGCGCTCGGTCTGCTGGTCTATCGGTGCATCCAGTACTTCGCCGGTCTGCGGATCGAAAGGCGGGAAACCTGATACGTAGATCGTGTCGCCATGACGCGTAATGGCGGATGTCGGCGCCTTCCAGCGCTCCAGCCAGCTCGACAGTGGTTCTACACGAATGATTTCACGGGCCATGATGTTCTCCTTGGAAATAGACAGAGTTCGAGCGGACCACGATCTTTAAGCGCCGTCGAGAAATTGCGCATTCAACTGCGCGCCTGAGGCAGCGTCGGCGAACCCATCGAAGCGTCCGTTGGCGAGCGATTGCGCCGCCCGCATGAAGCCACCCCACGCAGCCCGCGCTAGCGCACCGCCGACGCTGACGCGCCGTACGCCGAGCGCGGCCAGGTCTTGCAGCGTAAGCGTGGACTGCGAGCCGATCAACACGTTCACTGGCCTGGGCGCGACGGCGGCAACGACGGCTTCGATCTGTTCGCGTGTCTGGATACCGGGGGCGTACAGACAATCCGCGCCGGCTGCCGCGTAAGCCTTGAGCCGTGTCAACGTATCGTTCATGTCGGTCACCCCAACAAAGAAATTCTCCGCGCGACCAATCAGCAGCGTATCACCGCCGCTCTCGTCGATTGCCTGCCGTGCCGCTTCCAGCCGTGCGACGGCTACCTCTAGCGGGAACAGTGGGCTTTCGGCATTTCCGGTGGAGTCTTCGATGGAAAGGCCGGCGACTCCTGTATCAATCGCCAGCTTCACGCTTTGAGCGACGTCGGCCGGAGTATCTCCGAAGCCGTTTTCAAAGTCGGCGTTCACTGGCAGATCGGTTGCCGCAACCATGTCGCGCAGATGCGCAAGAATGATGTCGCGCGTCACGTGATTGTCTGCGCGACCGGTCGACCACGCGAAACCGGAACTGGTGGTCGCAATCGCCTGGAAACCAAGGCTCGCGAGGTAGCGGGCGCTGCCCGTGTCCCAAGGATTTGGCAGCATGAAGCAGCCAGATGCATGCAATGCGCGAAAGGCGGCGCGTTTTTCAGTAATGGTGCGTGACATGACGGGCTCCTGATAGCAGTTGGGAGTCGTTGCGGGCTCCCGGACACTTCGGTTCAGCCGATCGCAACTTCGATGACCGGGAAATCGATCTCCGTCTCGAACGCGTTGTTGACGAAATTCGTCAACATGGATTGCGCGCTGAGTGCGATGATTTCGACGATATTGGCATGGGTGAAGCCTGCGGCTCGTACGGTGCGCGGATCGTCTTCGCTGACCTTGCCGTGCGTTTCCATCAGCTTCTTCGCAAACGCCACCGCTGCCGCGGTTTTCGGTGTGCCGGCTTGACCCTTGCGATTAAGCTGGATTTCGTCGTCGTCGATATTCTCCAGGGTGCTTGCCACATACGAGTGCGCTGACAGACAGTACTGGCAACCGTTCATCTGGGAAACGGCAAGCGCGATGCCATCGCGCACTTTCGCGTCAAGCGTCTTCGCGAGCGCGCCCTGCAGGCTGGCCCATCCGTTCAGCACGTTCGGGCTTAGCGCCATGATGCGGAACAGGTCGGGTGTCGTCATCAGTTGCTTCGTCACAGCGTCGACAACGGGTTGTGATGCGGCGGGAATCTGATCGTCAGTAGGAAGTGCAATACGGGTCATGATGATTCTCCTGATCGAAAAAGGGAAGCGGTCTGCATTGAGTACGGCCGCGTTTGCATTGATGGAAAGTCTAGATGCAGACGTAGTGCAGAAAGTCCGGCAAACCGCGTCGAAAGTCCGCTTGTGTCGATCCGCGAAAGTCGTGATGAGATCCAGAAAAAGAAATCGGCACCAGGTGTCGGCGTTTGCGCACCGACTCCTGGTGCCGATAGAGAGGGGGCGTTGCCTGTCGCGTTCAGGCAATTCCGCGTGCTGCCCGATCTTTCGTATCGAGCAGCAGGGCTTGGGTCGGGAGTCCGCCTGAGAAGCCGGTCAAGCGGCCCGACGAGCCGACCACGCGATGGCATGGCGTAACGATCGAAAGCGGATTGCGCCCGATTGCCGCGCCTACGGCCCGCACTGCCTCACGGTTGCCGATTCGCGTCGCGATGTCGCGGTAGGTGCGTCGCTCCCCGAACGGAATGTCGAGTAGCGCGTTCCACACGCGCTTCTGGAACGGCGTGCCTTCCATCGCGATATCAAGATCGAACTGCGTGCGCTCACCGGCGAAGAATTCACGCAGTTGCCACTCAGCGTCGAGCAGCGCCGGATTGTCGTCGGCCGGTTGCATCTCGCCCAGCTTCACGCAATTCCTGCGCGTTGTCCCACAGAATGGCGATCGGCCTGGTGTCATGCGCAACGAGTTTGAGCTTGCCGACCGGCGAATTGTTGATCATGTATTCGAGAGCCATTACGAACTTCCTGTCCGTGGTTGGATGTTATCCAGTATGGACGGGAGGACGCCGCACGAAGTCCGTCAAAGCGTGCAAATCGTCCAGCTTTTCAGGCGTGTTCGGCGCTTGATCGATACTCGAGCGGGCTGGTGCCGAACACTTCGCGAAACGCCCGCACAAAGGTCCCACGGCTTGCGTAACCGACGTTACGCGCGACCTCGCCGGACAGGATGTAGTGGATGCCGGGTGCTTCGTTGCCGTCCAGATCGACTGGAGACACACTAGGCGCAGGGATAGGCGTTCCAACGGGCATTCGTATTGGGTGGGAGTATTGGGAGGCGAAAAGATCATGCGATGATCAATAACGACACACGATTCTCGCACATTACACATAGACGAAGACTTGCGGCCGCTCTTCGACCCCAAGCCACCATTGCCCTAGTCTACCCGAATAGCCGCTAGGGAAGGTCTGCAAAAGTCCTGGCGTTGACGTAAGTGTGAACTATCCTGGAAGAGGGATAGTTAAGGGGAATGCTGATGACGCAACTGGGCCTTGGGTTGGACCTGTCAACGAAGCGCACGCGCAA
>NZ_CAAJGK010000034.1 GCF_900996245.1 Paraburkholderia sp. BCC1886
TTGCGCGTGCGCTTCGTTGACAGGTCCAACCCAAGGCCCAGTTGCGTCATCAGCATTCCCCTTAACTATCCCTCTTCCAGGATAGTTCACACTTACGTCAACGCCAGGACTTTTGCAGACCTTCCCTAGCGCAGGGACTGCGGTGGGGAATATTACGCAGTTGGCCGGTGCGGAGATTTCGAAGACGGCAGGGGCAGCGGCGAATCTGACGCTGGCGGCGAATGGAAGTATTACTTTGAATGGGAATGTGACTTCCAGTTCTAATGCGTTGAACTTGAATTTGACGGCGGATATGAGTGGGACGCATATGGGGTCGGTGAATCAGGCGTCGTCTACCGGTACGATTGATTTGAATGGGGGGAATATTACGGTTGGGGGGAATACGACGGGTGGGGCGGGACAAGCGAATGCCGGGTGGGCGGTTGTGTTTAATGGGAATGTGTTGAATGTGGGCGGCGGCGACATCATAGGAGTCGCCAATTCTGGTGGTGGTATCTGGCAGGCTAGTAATTTCACGAAAATCGGCAATGGCCTGCTGAACATGTCGGGTACGTCGAATGCATCCGGGGGAATTCAAGCCAATGGAAATATCACGCAAAGCGGAAGTGGCATTTTAAATCTGATTGGCAACTCTGTTGATGGGGTAGCTTTAAGGACGGCCGCCATCAACGTTACGGGCAATGGTGCGTTAAATTTGACGGGAGTCTCTAAAAACACAATGGGAATTTGGTTGTTGGGTCACACCCAGATGGCAGATACAACGCAGTTGTATATCAATGGCACTTCGGATCTTTCGCATGGTGTCTGGATGGACGGGGGCCCGGACATGTCGGGGAGCAGCATCGGCTATATCCATGGCATTACCAATCAAGGCATGGCAGTAGCAATTGGAACTGGAGTTACTGTTACGGACAATGCTACGCTGAATGCGGTCGGTGTCGCCAACACAGGGGTGGGAGTGTATCAAATGCCTGGGCGCCCACTGAACGTCTCGGGACAAGGCACGGTTAACCTGAACGGCTCTTCAACAAGCGGAGATGGTGTTAGCCTAAAAGGAATGATAGATGTAACTGCGAATGGCGCTTTGCATATAAGCGGAACCTCCGATAGTGGCACCGGAATAACTTTGGTTAGTGGAAGCACGTTCAATGTTTCTGGAGGTGGCGCCAGCAGTTTGAATGGAACTTCAATCAATGGTTCTGGCGTTGATCTAAGTGGTGCGATCAATGTCGCTGGTGGAGGACTATCAAACATAAATGGTAGCTCGGTCGATGGTGCCGGCGT
Organism: Paraburkholderia sp. BCC1886; assembly: GCF_900996245.1. Lineage (GTDB taxonomy): Bacteria > Pseudomonadota > Gammaproteobacteria > Burkholderiales > Burkholderiaceae > Paraburkholderia. The sequence goes on from NZ_CAAJGK010000034.1 coordinate 1,285, forward strand.
TAGGCAAGAGGGCGATATAACCGTTATAGAAAATGGCATCAGTATCATCAACGGCGGCTCTTCAAACGGCTCCGGCGTCATCCAGAACGGCACCATCAACATCTCTGGAACCGGCTCCTCCGACATCACCGGCACCTCTACCAACGGCAACGGTGTCGACCAAACCATCACCGGCCTAATCAACGTCACCGAGAACGGCACGTCGAACATCTCCGGCACCTCCACCAACGCCACCGGCGTCGACCAAAGCGGCAACATCACTGTCGTCGACAACGGCACCAGCAACATCAACGGCGGCTCAACGAACGGTACTGGCGTAATCCAGAACGGCACCATCGACGTAGCAGGCGAAGGCGCGTCAAACATCACCGGCAACTCCACTGAAGGCTCCGGCGTCGACCAGAACGGCGTAATCAACGTCACGGAAAACGGCACAAGCAACATCTCCGGCACCTCGACCAACGGCACTGGCGCCAACCAGAACGGCACGATCAACATCTCGGGCAACGGCGCCTCCGACATCACCGGCAATTCGACCAACGGCGATGGCGTCGATCAAAGCAGCAGTGGCATCATCAACGTCACAGAAAACGGAACCAGCAACATCTCAGGCACATCGGCAAACGGCGCTGGCGTAGACCAGGGCGGCGCGATCAACGTGACCGACAACGGCTCCTCCAACATCAACGGCGGCTCCACGAACGGCTCAGGCGTCATCCAGAACGGCACGATCGACGTCGCTGGCGAAGGGACATCGAACATCACTGGCAATTCCACCGAAGGCTCCGGCGTAGACCAGAACGGTGTCATCAACGTCACCGAAAACGGCACGAGCAACATCGACGGCACTTCGACCAACGGCACCGGCACGAACCAGAACGGCACAATCGACGTCGCTGGAAACGGCACCTCCAACATCAGCGGCAACTCCACCGAAGGTCCCGGCGTCGATCAAAACGGCGTAATCAACGTTACCGACAACGGCACCAGCAACATCAACGGCGGCTCTTCCAATGGTTCGGGTGTGATTCAAGACGGCACGATCAACGTCACAGCGGATGGCGAATCGAACATCACCGGCAATTCGACGAACGGAACCGGCGTCGACCAGAACGGCACGATCAACGTCACTGACAACGGCACGAGCACGATCACCGGTGGCTCGACAAACGGTCCAGGTGTCGAGCAAAACGGCACGATCGACGTGTCCGGCGACGGCTCTTCCATCATCACGGGCAACTCGACCCACACCACGGGCGTCGATCAGCATGGCACGATCACCACATCCGACAACGGCACGAGCGTCATCAACAACTTCAGCGGAACGAGCGACAGCGGAGGCGGCGACAACGGCGGCGACAGTGGCGGCGGTGGAGAAACCGGCGGCACCATCTCCGATGGCGGCGGTTCCGACGCAGCAATCATCGCAGGCGCTGTCGGTGCAGTCGGCCTCGGAGGACTCGCCGTCGTGCTATGGGGCAGCGACGACACAACATCTTCTGCGTGGTACCTGGACGAGGCGCAACCATTAGCACTGGAACAAGGCGACTCAGAAGACTGGGCAGGCGCATCGCTACAGCACGTCGCGATCGACCTCGACAGCAAAACGGCCGACCTGCAACTCGTCACGCGAAACGGCTCGACGAAGCATCGACTTTCATACCTGGACGGCGCGGACGGAATCAAGCACTTCACGCTGAACAAATCGCAAACCAGGAGCGACCTCGCGCTCAACACCAGAACTAACGAGTTCTTCTACACGGAGAGCGGCGTTCGCAACGGCAAACCGTACTCGGTGAAGTCGCACGGGTGGCTTAACGCTGGCGCAGACGCTCCCACGGTCACCACGAAGACGGCGACGGCTTACTAACTCCAAAATTAACGCCAAAGCCGCAGCACGCTGCCCGGTACAACGCCACACCGGGCAGCGCAATAAAAACATCCCCGAGGCGCTCACTGACGAGGAGCGATTCCAATGTCGTTGCGGCCACGAGCAGCAAAGCGACTCCGCGTTCATTTGATGTGGATGGCAGCGCTATCGATATCGTCGGCATCGGTAGGCGGCGAGATGGCCGCACAAACCGAGGTGGATTTCAAAGTCATTCCCGCGAACGGCCCGGAAGAGGCTACCGTGAAACACCTGTTGCAAACACAGGCCGCCATACTAGGAAATCCCCCGCAGCAAGTAGAAGACATAGAACATTGGTCGACCAGCCTCACCACCGCATTACGCCAAGGCGGTTTCCCAATAGCCCAGGTGCTAATGACAAACGCCGACTGGCAAGCAATTGCCAAAGGCGCCAAACCCGCATTCGTCGCTTATCCCGGCAGAATTAGCGAAATAAGCATTCAGAACTCATCGCGAGTCAATGATGCGCGCCTGAAACGCCTGATCGCCAAAGCCCTCTGTGGCAAGCCATCGACAACCGAGAGCGTGTGTGTCCTGCAAACCTCCCGCCTTGAACGAGCCACACAACTACTGCAAGACCTCCCGGGCGTCGCAATCGACAAAGCCCCGCAGTTCTCTCCCGGCGCAGGCGTGGGCGACGTCAAAGTGGTATTCAGCCTCGCACAAAAAGACAAACCGATTCAAGCCGATGCGATCGTCGACAACCAGGGCATCCCTTCGACAGGTTCTTACCGGTTCGGCGTAACCGCCTCCGGCAACAACTATTTCGGCGCCGGTGAAAGCTACGCCTTCACCCTGATGATGACCGACAAGAAAATGTGGACCGGCTCGCTAACCGGCAGTATGCCCATCTTCGACGACGGCCTTCGCGCCACCGCCGGCATCACTCGTCAGCAATACGCAATCAACGCGGGCACGCCAGTCACAGGCGTAGCGACAACCGCACAAGCCGGCGTGCTCTACCCTTTCGCGCGGGGCCTCGACCTCAACATCCGGGGCGGTCTCGCCTACCTCCACAGCCAGACAAAGACCGACTACGAAGACTACGACTTCTCGACCCACAGCACGATCGACTCACTGCGCCTTTCGGTGCAAGCCGACAACGGCGACCGCGCGAAGCAATTGCGCACGAACCAGTTCAGCGGCGAAGCCGCATTGACGCTCGGCCACCAGCGCAACGACGACCCCGCTTTGGACCAGGGTCCGCAACGGGCCGGCAACTACCTCAAAGCCACCGGAACAGGCTTCGGCACCTATGCAATAACGGCCAGTGGAAACCTCTTCGTAAGCGGACGTTTGAGCAGCCAACTGACCAATCGCAATCTCGACCCAAGCGAGAAACTGCAAGCGGGCGGCCCCACGGCGGTGCGTGCCTACCGCGCCGACGAAGTGTCGTTCGACGACGGCGTGATCGTCAATCTCGGCTTATATCAGCGCTTTCCGATCGCAACCGGACATCAACTCCAGCTAGGCATCTTCTCCGACTACGCCATCGGTCGCGTGAATCACAAACCGTGGGCCGGTTGGGAAAGCAGCTACATCGGCGTACCCGACGTGACCAACACGCGCACGCTAGCTGGCTACGGCTTGAGCGTCGACTGGCTGACTCCTTTTGGCGCGACCATTTCTGTCTCCGTTTCGCGTCCCTACGGTTTTGCCTCGTCGTCATGGGTCGAACCGGGCAAAAAACCGCTGCAGTACTGGCTCTCAGTGACCTTCAGTCATTAACCCGACAACCCGCCGAGGAGAACAGGCATGAACTTCAGCATCAACAAATTCGAACATCTCTGTTATCGGCGGGAATACGAAAAAGCCGGGCGAGAGTTGCTGGAACTGCTCAATCATATCGACCAGCATTACGGCATTCTGATGGATGTCGACAGTTGGGCGCAGTCCGACGAAGCGCGCGACATCATGGACGATCATCTGCTCACGCGGCTAACTTCGGCGCTGACCTCGCTGATGACGGACCCGGCTTTCCGCTTCTCGAATCTCGGCATCGAAAAGATGATGCTGTTCCAGCGCTGGCTTGCCGCGATGTTCGGCGCGAGCCCGTTTCGCAACGCGGACCATATTCTCCGTTCACTGGGTGTCGACGAATGCGCGCGCAACGTCATCCATCTTCGCACCGAAGACATCCGAAAGTTCCAGTTGTTCTATCTGCCGGAGTCGGAAGTGCGTCTCGATTGGGACGCACTGTGGGATCACGACAAGACAATGGCAGCAAGCCTCGCAATGACGATCATGTCGTCGCGTTTTCTGGGCACACCCTCCGCGCATCAGAAGCGGGAAATGATTCTGCGCTGGTTGCCGCCGCGCCTCGCGCAGATCGAAAGCATCGACGCGTTGCCGATGGGTGTGCTTCACGACATGTACATGCACTGCAGCTACGCGGATTCGCCGGGCAAGCACGAAATTAAAAAACCGATCAACGTGCTGATCCGCCGGAAGCTCATGAGCCTCGGTTTGCAAGACATCGAACGCAAAGCGGCCCGCCCCGACTACGGTAAACCCGTCCTGCTAGTCGTACTAGAGTGGTTCTCCAAAAACCATTCCATCTATCGCACACATTCGCAAACCATGGTCGCGATGCGCGAGAAGTTTCATCTGGTGGGGATGGGCTTCGACGGACGCGTCGATGAAATCGGCAAAGCGGTATTCCACGAATTCATTCCCTTCCAAGGGAAAAACGTGTGGGAGGTCGCACGTCAGGTAAGAAAAGAAAGCGAGTCGCGGCGAGTGCAGATCATGTACATGCCCAGCGTCGGCATGTTCCCGATTACGATGGTGCTCGCCAATTTGCGAGTCGCGCCATTGCAGATGATGGCGCTCGGCCATCCCGCGACCACGCACGGACATGCGATGGATTACGTCGTGGTGGAAGAAGATTACGTGGGCGACAAAGCATGCTTCAGCGAAGAACTTCTGCAATTACCGTCGGATGGCATGCCATATCGCGCGCCAGCGGCAATGCTGGAGCTTGATTTACCCAAGACAAAACAGCCGTCGAACCTGGTCAGAATCGCAGTCGCCGCCACCACTATCAAGCTCAACCCGGGTTTTCTGGAAATGTGCTCGGCTATCGCGCGAGAATCGAAAGTGCCGGTGGAGTTTCATTTCCTCGTGGGGCAGGCAACCGGGCTGGTGTTTCCGCAGGTCCGCAACCTCGTGCGCCGGCTGTTGGGCAGTGCGGTCGTCGTGCACAAGCATCAGAACTATGGAAGTTACATGGCCGTCATCAACGAATGCGACCTCTTTCTGAATCCCTTTCCGTTCGGCAACACGAATGGCATTGTCGACACCGTCTGGGCCGGTTTGATCGGCGTGTGCAAGACCGGGCGTGAAGTGCACGAGCATATCGACGCCGGTATGTTCAGGAGATTCGGTTTCCCCGAGTGGACTATTGCCAATACAAAAGACGAGTACAAGTCCGCGGCAATAAGGCTGATAGAAAACGCAAAAGAGCGCGAGGAACTGGCCGCATCGCTAACCGGGCCGACAGCGGTGGAGAAGCGGATCTTCCAAGGTCGACCGGAAATTCTCGGGGAACGGATTCACGCGCTTTGGCTCGATAAGCAGAGCCTCTCACTGCCTCTCTAACCTTTCACACAGATACGCGGTCAACGCCGTGCCCACTTCTGCCTGCAAGCGCTTGCGCTCCGCGGCGGGCCGGCTCGCATACAAACCGGTCCATCCTTTCACGATCATCAGCGCGACCTCGGCGACGCGCATCGCCTCGTCCTTGGTCAAGTCAGGCGCACGCAGCATGAACAGATCGGCAAAGCGCCGCCTGAGTTCCTGGCGCGCCTGCTCGCTGCGATCGCTCTTCACCGACGCCTGGAACAGAAACAGATAAGCCGGGTGATCTTCTACGAAAACCGTCAGCAACTGGATCAGATGCGTGGCTAGTTCCGCCATCGGCGAGTCGCCGGCGGTTTCCACCAGAGCACTCCAGCGTCGGTCCATCTCCTCGGCATAGGCCGCACGCAGTGCGGCGGCGAGTGCGTCCTTGTTCGGAAAGTACTGGTAGAGCGCGCCAATCGACATATCGGCCTGCGCGGCAATTTCCGTCATGGTCGCCGCCTCCAGACCGCGTTGACCAATTACCGCGCCAGCGGCGGCCAGCATGGTTTCCACGCGCTTTTCGGAGCGTTCCTGTTTAGGCACCCGGCGGGTGCTGGCGATTTTTTGTGAGGACATGCTCATATTATAACGCTACAATTGTGAGACTATCCTCACGTTTTGAAAGGAGTCGCTCGTGGACAACCTATCTATCGATCCCAAGACGACCGCGCTGGTCGCCATCGATCTGCAGCACAGCAACATTGCGCGGCAACTCGCGCCGCACGCGGCCGCCGACGTGGTGCATCGCAACGCCGAGCTGGCCGCCACATTGCGCGCGGCGGGCGGCACGGTCATCTGGGTCAGGGTGGACGTGACCGCCCTGCTGAGCCTGCCCGCCGACAAACCGCTGACACGTCCGGCCGGTTCGCCGCCGCCGGGCCCGCAGGCGAGCGAACTGGTGCCCGAGATCGACCGGCACAGCAGCGATCTGATCGTCACGAAGCGAAACTGGAACGCTTTTTACGGCACCGAACTCGACTTGTTGTTGCGTCGCCGAGGTATTCGCACCGTGTTGATGAGCGGCGTCGCAACTAACTTCGGTGTCGAATCCACCGCGAGAAACGCATTCGATATCGGTTATGAGCTCATCTTCGTCGAGGACGCAATGAGTTCGATCAGTGCGGAGATGCACGCGTTTTCGAATCAGTCGGTGTTCCCGCATATCGGCCGCGTGCGATCGACCGTGCAGGTAATCGATGCGTTGCACACAGCGAAATAAGCCCGACCCGATTCATCGAAAAACCCGATCGGCGACGATTGGAAATTCCCGCTTGTTTGCACGAGTGCTGCGCCAATAGACTGCGATCAATTCGAAAAAAGGGAGACACCTCATGTTGCTAGAACCCATCCAGTCGACGAATGATGACTTTGGCGCGGTGCTGACCGGGCTTGATCTGCGTCAACCGCCCGCAGCGGAAACTTTCGATTTCATCGCCGATGCACTCGCGCGTTACGCGGTGGTCGGCATTCGCCATCAACCGCTGGAAGACGATCAGCAGATCGACCTGGCCGAGCGCTTTGGTCCGGTGCATCAGTCGATACTCGACGAATCGCGGCGACGTCTGAAAGATCGGCGCTTCAACGATGTCGGCAACCTAGACGTCGCCGGCAATCTCAAGTCCGCCGATACGAAAGGCTACGGGGACGCGAATCTGCTGTGGCACACCGACCTGTCGTTCCTGGCGCGTCCGGCGCGCGTGACGTTGCTGTCGGCCCGCGTGTTGCCGCCGCAACCGCCCGCGACCGAATACGCCGACATGCGGGCAGCGTGGGATGCTCTGCCGACCACTCGTCAGGCGGAACTGGAATCGTTGCAGGTCGAGCACAGCGTACTCGTGCAGCGCGCGAAATGCGGCTTCAGCAATTTCACCGATGAAGAGCGGCAGAAAGCGCCGCCGGTGGTGCACCCGCTGGTGCGTCGTCATCCGGTAACGGGCAGACGGTCGCTGTATCTGTCGTCGAGTGCATCGCACATTGTCGGGCGACCACTCGAAGAAGGCCGCGCGCTGCTGGAAGAACTCACGGCATTCGCTACGCAACCGCGCTTCATGCTGGCCTACCAATGGCAACCTTTCGATCTGTTGCTCTGGGACGGCAGTTGCACGATGCACCGTGCGACGCCGTTCGAGTCGACAGAGCATCGACGCGAATTGCGTTGGACGGCGGTCGTAGAAGCCGCGTAACGCCCGCCGAAAGCTCGACAAAAATAAAAACGTGCGCGCCCCATTCTCAGGAGACAAACCCATGACCCTCGCAACCGCGAGCGTAATAGCCGATCCGGTCGGCGTCGAGAAACGTGCTTACCGGAAGGTGGATTTGCGCATTGCCGCCGTACTGTTCGGCTGCTTCGTGCTGTCTTTTCTCGACCGCGTGAATGTAAGCTTTGCGCAGCTTCAACTGAAACAGGACATCGGTTTGACGGATAGCCAGTACGGCTTCGCGGTCGGACTGCTGTTCTTCAGCTATGTGCTGTTCGAGGTGCCGAGCAATCTTCTGCTGGTGCGCATCGGTGCGCGTAAAACGTTGTCGCGCATCATGATCCTGTGGGGACTTGTTTCGACGCTGACGCTGTTCGTGCAGACGCCCATGCATCTCTATCTCGCGCGTCTTGCACTCGGTGCAGCGGAGGCAGGCTTTTTCCCGGGCGCGCTACTGTTCTTCACGTTCTGGTATCCGGCCAAACGGCGCGCGCAGGTCATCGGTTTATTCGCGCTGGCGGTGCCGGTTTCCGGGTTCCTCGGCGGACCGCTGTCCGGCTGGATTCTGCATGCGATGAACGGCGTCGGCGGATTGCGTGCGTGGCAGTGGCTGTTCCTCATCGAAGGTTTGCCCTCGGTAGTCGCCGGCGTGTTGCTGTACTTCTTTTTGACGGAACGTCCGGCCGACGCGCACTGGTTGAGTAGCGAAGAAAAGAACGTGATTCTCTCGGCCCTGACGGAAGAGAAGCTCGCCAAAGGCGACTCGCCTTCATCACACCACTTCGGCGCCGCATTGAAGACACCGCGTCTGTATATCGCGGCCATGGTGTACACAGCCGTTCCGTGGATTGCGAACGTCATCACCTATTGGAGCCCCGGCATCCTGAAGCAGGCTGGCGCGGCGAATCTGCTGAACGTCGGTCTGCTGTCGATGGTGCCTTATGTAATCGGTGCAATCGGCATGCTGTTGATCTGCCGCAGTTCGGACAAGCACCTCGAACGACGCTGGCATTGGGCGGCATCCGGCACGCTCGCGGCACTCTCGCTGATCGGCCTGACGTTCTCGATGCATAGCCTCGTACTGACGCTCGTGGCAATTTCTCTGGTGACGATCGGGTACCTCGGCATCGCGGCCTTGTTCTTTACGATTCCGCTCGCGTATCTGTCGGGGTCGGCGGCGGCTGGTGGCCTTGCATTGATCAGCGCACTCGGTCAACTAGCCGGCTCGCTTGCACCGATGACCATCGGTCATATCAAGCAGACCAGCGGCAGCATTACCGGCGGCCTCTACGTGGTCGCTGCGGTGGTGATGGCGGCGGTCCTCATCGTGCTGTTCCTGATTCCCGCGCACTCGTTACGTGAAAAGCGTTAGAGCGCGTCGTCCCACCGTTCACCTTTAAACCACGCGCGGCCGCGCACAGAAAGCGGCCCGCCAACCAGCAGGAGACAACGTGAAAAGAACCCACAGCCTGGGCGCGCTAGCGCTCGGGGCGGTCGTCGCACACGCGGCGCATGCAGAATCGAATGTCACGCTTTACGGTTTGATCGACACGGGCATTACGTGGTCGAGCAATCAGCACGGCAGCCAGAACGTCGAAATGACATCGGGCAAGCTCTCCGGCACGCGTTGGGGTATTCGCGCGACCGAAGATCTCGGCGGCGGACTCAAAACCCTCGCGGTGCTCGAAGACGGCTTCAACTCGGCGAGCGGCGCCACGTTGCAGAACGGCCGCATGTTCGGCCGTCAAGCGTATGTGGGACTCTCTCAGGACCGCTACGGCACGCTGCTGCTGGGCCGGCAGTACACGCCGCTCGCGCTCTACGGCGGCTTTCTTACGTCGGCGCTGCGCTGGGGCACGTCGCTGATGGTGCATCCGCTCGATCTCGATCTGCTCGGCGGCACGACGCGCTTCAACAACGCAATCGATTACGAAAGCCCGAACTACGGTGGCGTGACCTACAAGCTGCAATACGCATTCAGCAATCAGGCGAGCGGTCAGGCCGGCGCGGGCATTTCCAACAACCGTGAGTGGGGCGGTGCGATCCGTTATGTCGGTAATGGCCTGACGCTGGCCGCGGGCTATACCGACATCGACTCGCCCGACAGCACGACGAACACGAACGGCGCCGTAGTAGGCGACTATCAGTCGGGACTGCCGCTGTGGGTCCGGCAAGTGGACACCACCTTCTCGGGTAACCCGGCTTCCGCGGCGACGCTTGCGATCGGCGAACAGAAAACGGGCATGCTCGCGAGTCTCTATACGGTCGGCAAATGGAGCATCGGCGCGGTGCTGTCGCGCACGCTGCTCAATCACAACACGATGACGAAAGCGAGCACCGCCGCATTGAACGGTGCCGGCAGTCTTACGCTGAATGTCGCCGAGTTCAATCTGGCTTATCAGGCGACGCCTTCTAATACGACGGGCCTGATGGTGACGTATTCGAACGGCAAGTTTGCGAGCGGCACGTCGAATACGGCGCCGCACTGGTGGCAATTCGGCATCGGCAACGACTACTTCCTGTCCAAGCGCACCGATATCTACGTTGCGGCGGCCTGCGAGATCGGCTCGGGTCGCGACGCAATTGCGCAGATCACGCTGAATGCGCCGTCGTCGACGCGCAACGAGGTCGGAGTCAGCGCTGGCATCCGCCATCGCTTCTAGAAGGAATACGGGGAATGAAACTACTGGCCTACCAACACGAGGGGCGCCCCGGTTGGGGCGCGCTAATCGAATCGGCCGCAGGCATTGCACACGTGTCGGACGGCATCGCGGCAACGGGCGGATGTTATCGAAGCATCGACGAGGTACTCACCGCCGGAGCGTTGCAGGAAGTCCGTGCGCTGCTGGCAAACGCTGAGTCCGCTGCGTCAAAATTAACGACATGGCCACTTGCAGACGTCACGCTGCAATTGCCGCTGCAACCCGGCAAGCTATTGGCGGTCGGCGGAAACTATGGCGCGCACGCACAGGAAATCGGCATGGCGACTCCGCAAGCGCCGGTGTTTTTCAGCCGTTTCGCCGATTCGCTGGTTGCGCCCGACGCTGCTCTCATCAAACCGCGTCTGTCGCGACAACTCGACTTCGAAGGCGAGCTTGCAGTGGTGATCGGACGCGCGGGGCGCCACATCCGCGAACACGACGCGTTGAATCACGTCGCCGGCTACACCTGTTTCAACGATGGCAGCGTGCGCGATTATCAGAAAGAGTCGATTACCGCCGGCAAGAACTTCTTCGCGACGGGGTCGCTCGGTCCGTGGATCGTCACCGCGGAGGAGTTCGGCGATCCGTCGCGCGCGATGCTCACCACACGCCTGAATAGTCGCGAGATGCAGCGCGCGACAGTGAGCGATCTGATTCACTCCGTGGCCGCTTTGATCGCCTATGCGTCGTCGTTTACGCCCTTGGCGCCTGGCGATGTGATCGCAACCGGCACGCCCGCCGGCATCGGCTCGCGCCGGTCGCCGCCGGTGTGGATGCAGGCAGGCGACCGGATCGAAGTCGAGATATCCGGCATTGGCGTGTTGCGCAATACCGTGGTGGAGGAAGCAACGTGGTAGCGGTCCCGCTTAATCGACGCTAGTGCCCCGTACCCGTCGGTCGTAGTCGATGATCCGCTCGACCGCATGCCGGATGATCGACTGGCGCTCGTCCGTGCGATACACCAGCGTGAGATCGTAGCGCTCCGATGGGAGCTCGGGCGACACCGGCACCACCTTGCCGGCATCGAGCGAGCCCTGCGCGAGCGCGGTCGCGACGAGGCCGATGCCGCCGGTCGCCTCGATCATCTGCAGCATGCCCGCCATATTGCTGCAGGTGTTGACGTTATCCAGCGTCGCGCCATGCTGCTTCAACGTTTCCAGCGAGCGGGGAAAGAACTCCGAAGGTCGCGACACGAACCACAGCGGTGCGCCCGCCAGCAATTCCGCCACGCTCTTCCTGCGGCCTTCGGTCTGCGTTTCCACCGATGCCGCCATCAACCATTGCAAGGCCGCCGGTGCGAGCGGCACGGCGGAAAACAGCGGATGCTCGACCCGTCCCGCGACCACGGCCAGATCGAGCTTGCCGCTCTCGAGTTTGTGCAGCATGTTCATGCTCAGGTCGGTGTCGATTTCGTACTGAACCTGCGGCATGTCTTCACGCAAAGCCGCGAGTACGTCGCCGAACCATGTCATCGTGACGATGCCGATACCAAGGCGCAACGTGCCGCGCGCCGATGCGGTTTCCGCATGCGTCGACACGGCCTCTTCGAGTTGCTGCACGAGCGGTTCGACCCGTTCGATGAACTGTCGGCCTTCTTCGGTCAATTCCATATTGCGGCCACGGCGCCGGAAGAACTGGATGCCGAGCGATTGCTCGAGTTCGCGCACGCGTCCCGTGACCGTCGGTTGTGACGCATTGAGCCGTTCCGCAGCGGCGGAAAACGTCCCCATGCGCGCAATACAGCAAACGGTTTCGAGGTTGGTGAGATTGAGACGGCTCATGAGCGGATCGGGATTGCCGCGTGGCTAGCGACTATTGATTCAGACGATCGAACCATATTGGAATTTCCGTCTTTTTTGAATCCGCGCTTCTACGTAGACTGCCGCACACAAGGAGACAATGCGGATGACAACGACTTACGTGGAGCGACTCGGTGCTTTTGTCGCGCGGCTGCAAAGCGAGACTTTATCGAGCGAAGTGATCGAGCGGATTCGCTCGTGTCTGCTGTTCAATATCACGGTGGCGCTCGCGGCGCCTGTCGATAGCGACGATCGTCGCGCAATCGAAGCGACGCATGCGAGTCCTGGTGAGGCCACTTGCTGGCGCTCGGGAAAAAAATACACAGCAGCCGATGCCGCGTTTCGCAACGCCGCGCTCATCTGCGCGCGCGGTCAGAACGATACGCACGCGGTATTGAATGGCCACATTGGCTGCGCAACGATTCCTGCTGTTCTGGCCGTGGCGCAGGAAGAAAATGCACGGGCTTCGGATATCAGCGCAGCGCTTGCGGCAGCGTATGAAGTCGCGCCATTGATCGCAAGAGACGCCGCGATGGCAAGCGGCGCACGCGGCTTTCGCGGGACGTCGGTGTATGCCGTGTTCGCGGCGGCCGCCGGCGCAGCACGCGTGCTACGGCTGAACGAACAGCAGACTGCATCGGCGCTCGCCATCGCCGCCAACTTTGCCGGTGGCCTCATGCAATGCTGGGCCGAGGGCACCACGGAATGGCTCGTGCAGATCGGTCACGCGAGCCGCGCCGGCGTGATATCCGCGCGGCTCGCCGAAGCCGGCATGCGCGGCGCTTCGCTGGCGCTCGAAGGACCGAATGGGTTTTATCGTGCATTCGCCGGCAATGTGCCGCAGTGGACGTGGGATGGTGTGACGCCCAACGCGATACTCGGCGTCACCTTCAAGCCTTTTCCCGGTTGCACGATCAACCAGTTGCCGGTGAAGACGTTGCTCGATTTCGCCGCGCGCGAGCAATTCGGTGCGGCGGATGTCGAGGCCATGACGCTCGCGCTCAATCCGGCTTATGCGCGCTATCCGGGTGTCGACCGGCACGGCCCGTTCGACACGAGTACGAGTGCGATCATGAGTGCGCCGTTCATGTTGCAGATCGCGCTGGAAAACAGCGTCATCCGTATGGCGGATTTCGAACCGGGCTATGTCGAGCCCGAGCTTCATGTACGCAGCCGACGCATTCGCGTGATAGAAGACCCGGCATTACCGCCGTTCTATTGCCATATCGAAGTCGTGCTGCGGGATGGGCGCGTGTTGCATGCAGCGTCGGCATCACCGGATTCGCTGACGTACACGTGGCACGAAACGCTGCGTCTCACGCAGGCACTGACATCGGAGTGGCCGCACAGCGACAGCCGTGAAGCACACGACGCGTTGTGCAAGAGCATCGAACGGCTTTGCGCGTCGAAGGCCGCAGTCACCGCCCGCGCTTTTTTCGAGCAACCGGCATTTCAACCGCGCTCTGCGTCTGCGCCTGAATAATCTGGATGAACCGTTGTGTCGCGGGCGATAGATAAGCGTCGGTCCGGTGCACCACGCCGAAGTTTCGCGCCATCGTAATGTCGGGGTTGAATACCTCGACGAGACCCGGCGCGAAGCGCCCCTCATCCAGATTGCGGCGCGAGATAAAACTCAGCAACCCGGTTTCCGCGATCAATCGCGGCACCGCGATAATCGAGCTGGTCATCACGGCCGCGCGCGGCGCCGGCAAACCGCGCGACGCAAATACCCGTTCGAGCCACTGCCGCGTCGCCACCGATCGCGCGGGCAACACCCAGCCGTAATCGCACAATGCCTCCAGCGACACCTGCTTGCCCGCGAGCGGATGATTCGCACTCACCGCGACCACCACGTGGTCTTCGGAAATGGGAATCTCGACGAGTTCTTCGTCGCGCCCACCGGACGGATTCCCCAGCGGTCCGACCACCACGTCGAGCTGGCGGCTGCGCAGCGACTCGTGCAACACATCGTTCATGCCGATCTGCAGATCGATCACGACGTCGGGCGCTTCCTGCTGCAACACGCGGCACGCCGTCGGCATGATGAACTCGGCGACCGTGGCGGCCGCCCCGACTCGCACCAGACCTCCAAGCCCCTTGCCCAGCGAAGAGATCTGCCGCTGCGTCTCGTCGAGCATGCGCTCGACCAGCAGCGAGCGTTCGTAGAGCAACTGCCCGGCATCGGTGAGCCGGATGCCGCGCCCGCTGCGCTCGAACAGATCGGCGCCATAGGTCTCTTCGAGCCGGTCGATGCACTTCGACAACGCCGGCTGCGTGATATGTAACGCCTGCGACGCGCGTCCGATATGCCCCAATTCCGCGACCTTTGCGAAGTAGAGAAGGTCGCGCACCTGCAGATTCATCGCCATGAGCCGGGTTTTCCTACTGATCCGAAAGTGGACGAATCATAACTCGCAGGAATGGAAACATGAAAAATTGAAAATGGACATTATGGGTCGGAGTGTCAACAATAGACGCAAACAGCAAAGGAGACGTCATGTCTTATCGGATTCTCGTCACGGCCCCGAAGCTCGCCGCAGCCGGGCAGCGTGCGCTGGCCGACGCGAACTGCGAGGTCACGTATATCCGCCATGCGCAGGACGCCGCCGAGGTCGAGCTGATTCTGACCACGCAGCCGATCGACGCCGTCATCTCCCGCACGGTCGAACTGTCCGCCGCTGCAATCGCGGGTTGCCCGACGTTGAAAGTCATCTGCAAGCACGGCGTGGGCGTCACCAATATCGACGTCGATGCAGCCAGCCGCGCTGGCATTCCCGTCTTCACCACACCGGGCACCAACACCCATTCCGTTGCCGAACTGGCGATCGGTCTGATGCTGAGCGCCGCCCGCAAAATTCGTTTCTTCGACAGCGAATTGCGCGCCGCGCGCTGGACCCGCACCGGCGACGGCATTCAACTGAATGGACGCACGCTCGGCCTCGTCGGTTACGGTCAGATCGGCCGCCATGTCGCGACGATTGCGCACGCGCTCGGCATGCGGGTCCATGCGTTCGATCCCGCGTTGAAGCAGGCCGACCTGCAGCCGTTCGTGAAGGCCGAAGCGTCGCTGCAAGATCTTTATGCACGCGCCGATGTGCTCAGCCTGCACTGTCCCGTGAACGCACACACGCGCGGCATGATCGACGCGCAGGCCATCGCGTCGCTACCGGATCGCGCGATCGTCATCAACACGGCGCGCGGCGAACTGATCGACGAAGCGGCGCTGGTGGCCGCGCTGCAAAGCGGCAAGCTGGCCGCGGCCGGACTCGATACCTTCGCGCACGAACCGCTCGGTCACGACGATCCGTTGCTGACGCTGCCCAATGTCGTGTTGACGCCGCACGTCGGCGGCTCGACGCCCGACGCGCTCGATGCGGTGTCGGTGTCGGCGGTCGCGACCTGCCTGCGCTATCTGCGTGGTGAAGCGCTACGCGAGACAGATACGGCCGGTTGCGTGAATCCCTCCGTTCTTCTCTCTGACAAAAAGGTCATGGCATGAGCGCTACTCAGAATCGGGCCGGCTGGCCCGCAGGATTTTTCGTCGGCCAACGTGTTTCGGTGCCGAGCGCCGCGCAGGTGGAAGCATTCCGCAAAGTGCCGGTCGCGCATGCGGGCGATTGCATGGGCCGCAGCACCGGCGCCACGGGTCTCGTCGCGTATCACAACTCGCTGTCGCTGACGATGTGCGGCCCGGCGATTACCGTGCGCGTGCGTCCGGGCGACAACATGATGATCCACAAGGCGATCGAGATCGCGCAACCGGGCGACGTGATCGTCATCGACGGTGGCGGCGACCTGACCCAGGCGCTGATCGGCGGCTTGATGCGGACCTCGGCGCTGACGAAGAAGATCGGCGGCTTCGTGGTCGACGGCGCGGTGCGCGATCTGGCCGAATGGGCCGAAGGCGTGATCCCCGTGTATGCACGCGGTCATACGTTTCGTGGCCCGAGCAAGGAAGGCCCCGGTGAAGTGAACGTGCCGATCGCCTGCTCGGGCATGGTCGTCAATCCCGGCGATCTGATTCTCGGCGATGCCGACGGCGTGATCGCCGTGCCGGTCGATCAGCTCGACGCGTTGCTGCCGCTGGTGCTCGCGCATGCCGACAAGGAAGACGGTATTCGCGCGACCAATCGTGCCGGAACGGCCGACCCGGAGCGTTTCAACGCGCTGCTGCGCAAGAAAGGCTGCCCGGTCTGACGCACGATGCCGTCTGCGAGGCGGCCAGTATCGCGCCCGCCGCCTCGGCCGAGGCGGTATGGGGCGGTATCGGACGGTATCAGGCGGCGTGGGTCAGCATGAGTTAACGCAAGCAGCGCGCAAGCAGCGCGCAAGCAGCGAATCATAAAACAGGAGACTGGCCATGGCCCCTTACTCGAATATCGCCGTGCGTGGCGAAGTGAAAGACGTGCAGGACAGCGCGCAGGCCGTGCCGGGCGCGTCGACGCTTTCCGCACCCGAGAAGCTCGTGCGTCACATGTCGGCACGGCTCGACCGTTTGCCCGCGAGCCGGCCCGTGTGGCTGCTGATCGCCGCGCTTGCACTGGGCGGCTGGTTCGAAATCTACGATATGTTTCTGACGGCCTATATCGGCCCCGGTCTGGTCAAGGCGGGTATCTTCGCCAAAACCACCGCGTCGATGTTCGATATGGGCGGGTTGGGCGCGTTCGTCGCCGCGCTGTTTCTCGGGCTCTTCATCGGCACGATCGGCGTCGCGTTCATCGCGGACCGGTTGGGCCGTCGCAAGGTCTTTATCGGCGCGCTGCTGTGCTACACGTTCGCCGCGCTGATGATGTCGATACAGCACGGTCCCGGCTGGATCGTTTTCTGGCGTGTGGTGGCGGGTATTGGCGTGGGCGCGGAACTCGTCACCATCGACGCCTATGTTTCCGAATTCGTGCCGGCCAGCATTCGCGGCCGCGCGTTTGCGTTCGTGCAGGCGATTCAGTACACGTCGATTCCGACCATCGCGTTTCTCTCGTGGCAACTGGTGCCGATTGCACCGTTCGGTCAGGACGGCTGGCGCTGGGTCGTGTGGATCGGTTGTCTCGGCGCGGTATTCGTATGGCTGATCCGGCTCGGCTTGCCGGAAAGCCCGCGCTGGTTGATCCAGCAAGGTCGCGTGGAAGAAGCTGAAGCCGTGATCGCGCGGCTCGAACAGCGTATCGAGAAGGCCACCGGCAAGCCGCTGCCGGCGCCGGAAGTGGTCGCCGAGGTCAAGCCTGCTGCGACCGTGAGTGCCGACGCGACCGGCCCCTGGTCGCAACGTTATCGCGGCCGCACGATCATGCTGCTGGTGTTCAACTTCTTCCAGTCGATCGGCTATTACGGCTTTGCAAGCTGGGTGCCCACGCTGCTGGCGGAGAAGGGCGTCGCGTTCGCGCATAGTCTGCTGTATTCGTTCATCATCGCAATTGCCAGTCCGCTCGGTCCGCTGGTCGCCATGCTGTTCGCCGACAAGCTGGAGCGTAAGTGGCTGATCGCCGGATCGGCTGCGGCCATCGCCGTACTCGGTCTGATCTTCGCGCAGCAGCGCGACCCTGCGATTCTGGTCGCGATGGGTTTGCTGATGACATTGGCGGGTAATTGCATGACGTTCTCGTACCGCACGTATCAGGCCGAGCTGTTTCCGACGCGCATGCGCGCACGCGCCATCGGTCTGGTCTATTCCGCGAGCCGCGTGAGCGCGATGCTGTCGGGTTTCCTGATCGGCTTCTCGCTACGCCACCTCGGTGTGCCGGGTGTGTTCGCGTTGATTGCCGGATCGATGGTCGTCGTGGTGTTGACGGTCGGCTTCTTCGGGCCGCGCTCGCGTGGTATGAGCCTCGAACAGATTTCGGGTTAAGGAGGATCGATGCTGTATCTGGACAAGCCGCCGGTGCTGATAGAAACGCGCGTGTTCTCGCGCATGCCGGCCGAGTTTCGCAAGAGCGGGGAAGTCCCGTCGTGGGCGGTGGCGAACAAGGCCGGCCAGCCGGTGGAAAGTTTTATCGAAGGTCCGTCGTTCGACGCCGACGGTCGTCTGTATATCGTCGACATTCCGTATGGGCGTATTTTTCGCATCACGCCCGAAGGCGAGTGGACGCTGGTCGCGCAATACGACGGCGAACCCAATGGCCTGAAGTTTCATCCCGACGGCCGGATTCTGATCGCGGACTATCGCCGCGGCGTGATGCAACTCGATCCGCACAACGGCCGGGTGACGCCGTTGCTGACGAGCCGCAACGGCGAATCGTTCAAAGGCGTCAACGATCTCGCGATCGCGTCGAACGGCGACATCTACTTCACCGACCAGGGGCAGACAGGCTTGCACGATCCGAGCGGACGGGTGTTTCGGCTGTCGGCGAATGGCAGGCTGGATTGTCTGCTGGACAGAGGCGTGAGCCCGAACGGCCTCGTGCTCGATGCCGCCGAGCGCGTGCTGTTCGTCGCGATGACGCGCGACAACGCGATCTGGCGCGTGCCCTTGCTGCCCGATGGCGGCGTCGCCAAGGTGGGGCGCTTTTGCAGCATGTTCGGCACCAGCGGTCCCGACGGTCTCGCCATGGACGAAGCGGGCAATCTGTACGTCGCGCATGCCTCGCTCGGGCACGTGCTGGTGTTCGCGCCGAACGGCGAGTGGATCGCGCGCATCAAATCCTGCGCGGGGACGACGGTGACCAATATGGCGTTCGGCGGGCCGCAGCGGCGGCAGTTGTTCATCACCGAATCGCTGACGGGAACGGTGCTGGTTGCCGAGGTCGAGCATGCGGGAATGCGGTTGCCCCGTTTGCCTGCGAGCACTTAATAAGACACTTATAAGGTGCGTATGCCGCTGGTTTGATCGATATGTGCTACATTTATGAGGCTTATGGAGTCGCCTCATGGATTACACCCTGCAGATATTCCTGAATGACCGCTGGCTCGACTGCGCGCAGATCGAGCACAACGGCGGTCTTTGTCAGTGGAATTACTTCGTCCGCCACGCCGTCGAGTACCCGGACGCGCCCTTGTCGCTGGCCGAGCCCGTGGATCTGGAAATCCGCACGAGCCGCACGCTGCCAGCGTTCCTGTACGACCTAGTTCCGCAAGGGGCGGGGCGTCGCTTCCTGCTCGGCGAACTGAAAATACCGGACGGTCCTACTGCGGATTTTCCGTTGATCTGCGCAGGCGCCTTCAATCCGGTCGGCCGGATCAGAGTGGCCGAAGCCGTCGACTACTTCGAGACGCATGTCGCGCGTCACCCCGATGCGCGCGGCCTGCCCGGGTTGACCATCGACGACATCGTCGTGCGCAGTGCGGATTTCAAGGAAACGATGTTTCTGCACGGCATGCTCGGTACCGGTACGACCGGCGTGCAAGGCGCCGCGCCCAAGTATCTGCTCACACGCGACCGGGCCGACCTGCTGCACGGCGACGCGGTGCTGCCCGATGCCGACGCGGCCCAGCATCTGATCGCGAAACTGCCGCGCGGCAATAGCACGGCCGACGACAAGGTGCTGCGCAACGAGGCGGCGTACATGCGGGTCGCGGCCGCGCTCGGCATCCGCACGCATGCGCAGTTGCCCACGCTGCACGGCGACGTTCTGCTGATTCCGCGCTTCGACCGGAGGGTGTACGACGGCAAGGTGGTGCGTTTTCATCAGGAAAGCGTGGCGGCGATTCTGGGCATGCCGGGTTTCGATCAGCGTCCGAACCTTTTCGAAGTCGTGAACGGAATTCGCAAGGTGGTGAGCGACCCGTTTGCCGAAACGCTCGAGTTCATCAAACGCGACGTTCTGAATCTGGCGCTGCGCAACACCGACAATCACGCGCGCAATACGGCGGTGCAACAGGTCGATGGCCAGGTTCGGCTCACGCCCTTGTTCGACTTCGCGCCCATGTACCTCGACCCTGAACTGATTCCGCGCGCGCTGAGATGGTATCGGCCCGACACGCGGGTCGAGTTGACGGATTGGGCCGAGGTGCTGGCGGCGCTGCCTGTCCCCGTGCACGAACGCGCTACGCTCGCCGTCGAACTGGGCCGCTTCGCCGGACAGATAGAGCGCTTGCCCGACGTCATGCAGGCGCAAGGCGTAGATCACGACATCATCGAATTCCTCGTGCCGTTTATCGATACCCAGATGCGCCAGCTGAAAGCGCTTCAATCACCATCCGGTCATCATGCCGCGTAGAAACCCACTCACTCGCGAACAGCAGAACGCGCTGCGCCGCGCGTTCTACGAGCAGCTCGAGCAGGGCGAGCTGAGCCTTCCCGAAGCGTTGAAGGCCATGCGCGAGATGACGGGTTTGACGCAGGCGGAATTTGCCGCGCACCGGGGCGTGAGCCGCCGGGTCATTCAGGATATCGAGCGCGGTACCGGCAATCCGACTGTCGAGTCGCTCAATAATGTCGCGAAGCTTTTTGGTCTGCAGGTCGGGTTGGTGCCGATCAGGAAGAGAGAAGTCATCGTGCCGGCTGCGGAGTGAGGCTGCCAAAATCGACGCGCTTGAAACGCGGCAATGACGCTGCTGGCCTCGGCGCAGAACGTGCTCCGCAAGATATCCGGCTTGATCACCCGCGCCCGCTCGCTCACGAACACACGAGCGACGGATTCGCCCAATCCGCGACGTCGTGGGTCACGCCATCCTGGCCGTCGGTCACCACCAGTCTCAGCGTCTTGCGGCCCGTTACGCCGACCCGCACCGTCTTGATGGGCGTCGAACTCGTGACGGTGCCGCTGTCGTAGAGTTCGACGTTGTCTGCCCACACCTGATAGTCGACCGAGCCCGCGCCCTGCGCAGCCGCATCGAGTCCGATGTCGCTCTGGAAAGTCGAGCAGTGCCCGTCCAGTCGATAGACGAGTTGGGCGGGTGCGTTCACGGTCAATCCATCCACGTAGCTCTTCGCGTGAGTCACGATGGACGCAGCCGCCGAGGCGCCCGCCGGCAACGACGATCCCGCCGGAAAGACCTTGGCCGCGACCGTGCCGGACTGTACGGTGGACCATATCCAGTTCTGACCCGCTAGCGAACCGTTGACGACCTGAGGATCGGTGCCGGTCAGTTCGATCAGCACGGCGCCGGTGGCGGGCACGGTTTGCGTCAGGCTCGTCGTCACCGCGCCCAGCGTTGCGCCTGTCGCGAGATTGCTTGCCTGCACCGTTCCCTTCAAGCCGAGGTTCGCAAGATTCACCGTGATGGGCGCAGCCGTTGCGCCGCGATTGAGCAGCGCTACCGCACGCGTGCCCGTGGCGGACAGTGGCTTGGTCCACACCTGCAGCGAGCCGGCGCTATCCGCGGTATCGAGCACCGCTTGCAACGCGAGCGCATCCTGATTGACCGAGATGATGCCCGCGTTCGTGAGCAGTGCCTGCGTCGCGGCGCTCTGCTTCGTCACGTCGTTGCCGGCGTTCAAGCCGCTCGACATCATCGCCCACATGATGAAGTGCGCGGTGTCCTGATCCGCGCTCATGCCGTTGCCGACTTCGAGCATGTCCATGTCGTTGTAATAGCCGGGCACCGCCCACGCGGCATCGGCTGCGCTGATGTCGATAATCGACGTGACGGAGGTGAAGTTCGGCGCGATATCCTGCGAGATACGCGACATGTCCGCATAGGCCGGAACGTAGAGCGTGCCGTCGGCGGCGAAGTTGGTCGGCAGCGTCGCGTTCGCGCTGTACGGATTGATGCTGAGGAACATCGGCCGGCCGGTTGCCGCGATGCCGGCGCGCATCGCAGGGAAGGCCGACAGGTTGCCACCGCAGTAGTCGATCTTGACGTAGTCGACGCCCCAGTTGGCGAAGGTCTGCGCGTCCACGCTTTCATGGCCGAGACTGCCCGAGCCGACACCCAGCGGGTACGACGCCGGCCGCGTGCCGTGCGAGAGACCCGCGCAGGTGTTCGTCCCCGCCGACGTATAGATGCCGAACCTCAACCCTTTACCGTGGACATAATCGGCGAGTGCCTGCATGCCGTCGGGGAAAGTCGTCGCGTTCGAATAGAGTTGGCCAGTGGTGGGATTTCTTCCGCCGACCCAGCAATCGTCGACGGTAACGTAGCGATAACCGGCCGCGGCCATGCCGTTCGAGGCGATCGCGTCGGCGGTGGCTTTGACGGTCGCTTCGGTGTTCTTGCAGGCGAAGGTGTTCCACGAGTTCCAGCCCATGGGCGGCGTTGCGTAGCGAACCTGAGCGAGCGCGACGCCCGCATCCGGAGTACCGCTGGACACGGCGCCGTCGCTATTGGTACTGCCTCCGCAACCGGCAATTGCAAAGGATAAAGTCACGAACAGAAAAGTCAGGATGACTTTGGATCGGGCTGACGAACGCATGATGGTGTCTCCTTCCAACGCGTTTGTTTCCGCTGTTTTTATTGTCTGGAGGTTAGCGGACCACGCGGGTGTGAAGGAAAGCGTATGCCTCGTTTTATGCGGACGCAATCTCGTGGATGAATTGTCAAATACCAGGAGATGCGCGAAGCCGTTATGCTTTGCCCACGACACATTCGGTCGAAATGCTTTTGTAAGCGACTTTCAGCGGAGAAACCTATGAAGCAGGGGAAGTCCAAATTGACCCGTCGCGATGCCGACAGTCTGTTTCCCGATTTGCAGAAGAGCGGCACGCAACTGTCGAGCCGCCCGAATAATCCATTCGGCGATGCCCCAGCCGAACCAGTCGAGCGTACCGAACGGGTCAATCGTTCGGAGCGCGATGAAGCCGCGTTGTGGAAGGACAATCTCGTGACGCTGCCGATGGCGATCGTCCTGCCACGGGGCTATGCATCGCTCGCGGCCGTGCGCGATGCGATGGCCCGCGCATGGCAGGTCAAGTGGCTAAGGGAGAGCAAGGACGAAGTGGTGGCGGATTTCCCGGAAGGTTGGGCAGCGGTTCGTCCGCCGAGCGGCCCGATCGAGTTGCGCGACCCGGCCGGTATCGTGCGCGGCGTTTATGGTTGGGCGGGAGATGCGGAGCTACGCATATTGCCGCGCTATCGGGTGGAATCGCAGGAGAACAGTTCGAGCGGCCTCGGCAGCGTGCTGGTACGCGATCGGGAAAGCGGACAGATTCTCGAGCGCTCGTCGACGTGGTCAGCGCAGACCGGCACGAACCACCCCGATTGGGCGCGACTCTCGGCGTGGCTCGATCAGGCGTTTCCGCTGCATGACGATCCGCTGCGCTTATGGACGGATTGCGAGAGGAATCGTGGGTGAGTGGGTGAGCGGGGCTTATCTCCCGCTCACCGCAAACACGCTTTTGGCCCGATCGACCAGCGTGGCCGGAACGATAAACACCAGCAACACGCCGACCACCGCCGCCGCCGCGAGCGCATACATGCCCGACGCGGTGCTGCCGGTGGTGTCGGCGACCACGCCGACCAGATAAGGCGCGACGAAGCCGGACAGATTGCCGATGGACGTGATCAGCGCGAAACCGGTCGCGGCGGTGGCGCCCTTCAAAAACGCGGTCGGTAAATTCCAGAACAGTGGAATGGTGGTGACGATGCCGGCCATCGCGGCGATCAGCGCGACGAACGACCACGTCGGCGTAGCGCGCAGCAGCACGCTCAGCACGAGGCAGGCGGCGCCGAACAGGCCGGCGAGCGCGAGGTGTTTGCGCCGCTCGCCGGTGCGGTCCGAATTCCACGCGAACGCCAGCATGGCGACGACCGCGGCGGCGTAGGGCAATGCGGTCATCAGACCGATCTGACGGATACCGTTGAAACCCAGCGCCTTGACGAGCGTGGGTAGCCAGAAACTCACGCCATACAGCGCAGCCACGAACGCGAAATAGATTGCGCACAGCAACCAGACTCGCAGGTCGGACAGGCCGTGGGCGAAGCTGCCGGCGTGGTGCGCGCCGGTGCCGCCCAGTTCGGCTTTCAGCGCGGTTTTCTCGGCGGGGTCGAGCCACGCGGCGTCGTCGATGCGGTCGGGCACCAGCATCCAGAACGCGATGCCGCAGAGAACGGCGGGCAGCCCTTCGCAGACGAACATCCATTGCCAGCCATGCAAGTCGGCGAACTCGGGCGCCGACGTCATCAGCCACGCGGAGAGCGGACTGCCCACGACGCCCGCGATCGGCAACGCCGTCATGAAAATTGCGATGATGCGGCCACGGGTGCGCGCCGGAAACCACTGGCTGACGTACAGCATGATTCCCGGCGAGAAGCCGGCTTCGGCGACGCCCAGCAGAAAGCGCACGAGATAGAACGAACGCGGCCCGACCACGAACATCGTGCAGGCCGACAGGATGCCCCATGTCAGCAGGATTCGTGTGATCCACGCCCGCGCGCCCAGCTTGTGCAGCAGCATATTGCTGGGCACCTCGAACAGACAGTAGCCGATGAAGAAGATGCCGGCCCCGAGACCGTACGCGGTGTTCGAGAGGCCGATATCCGGCGCCATCTGCAACTTGGCGAACGCGACGTTCACCTTGTCGAGCTGATTGATGATCAGGCTGATCAGGATGACCGGGATCAGCCGCCAGAATAGTTTGGCGTCCGTCGCCCGGCTCACTGGCGCCGGGAGGACCGCTCCGAGGGTTCCGCTCATCTTCGTCTCCGTTGACATACCCGATCGTGTCGGCGTAGATTGTTATCAATTGATAATATATACCCGGCGTCGGGGTCGCGAAAATGCTTATCGTCTCGGGATAATCCCTAACGGGGCAAGCGCGGTCACCGGCAGATTCTTCAGGAGACGACGTGGATTACATCGGCTGGACAGTGGCAATTACGGGGGCGGCGAGCGGAATCGGCTACGCCACGGCAGAGGCGGCGGCCCGGCAGGGCGCGCGCATCGTCGCGCTCGATCGCGATGCGGGTGCGTTGGCCGGCATGCGGGAGCGCTTCGCGGCCAAAGGCTGGAACGTCGTGCCGATAGAGGTGGATATCGCCTCGGAGGCCTCCATTCGCACCGCGATAGAGGAAGGAATGGCTTCCATCGAGCGGGTCGACCTGCTGGTCAACAGCGCGGGCATCATCTCGCGCGGGTTGTTCGAGACGACCGGCGGCGAGGAATGGCAGCGCGTGCTGGCGGTCAACCTGTCGGGCAGTTTCTTCTGTTTGCAGCAGATGGTGCCGTTACTCAAAGCCGGCAGCGGGCGAGCGGTGGTCAACGTGGCCTCGCTCGCGGCCAAGCGGGTGTCGTACACGGGCGGCGTCAGCTATACGGCGGCCAAGGCCGGCATGCTAGGACTCACACGGCATGCGGCATTCGAACTCGCTCATGAAGGCATTCGCGTGAACGCCGTTTGCCCGGGCCCCGTGCTCACTGCAATGACGCAAAGCGTGATTGGCGACGAGGAACGGCGCAAAGTCGCCGCGATGGTGCCGCTGGGCGACTGGATGAGCCCCGAGGACATCGCCGCATCGATCCTGTTCCTCGGCAGTCCGGCCGCGCGGATGATTACCGGCACAACGCTCGATATAGATGGCGGCTTGTCGCTCGTGACAGGCTCGTCGTTCGAGTCTTACCGCAGCGCGCGGCAATAACAACAGACGCGACAGGCACGACCGGGCGAATCAGGCCCGGTTGCGCTCCTTACCGAAGAGCGCAGCGGACAGACGGTCCACGTCTTCCGGTGCATAGGCGGTGCTGGTAATCAACTGGTCGAGCAGGCCGCTCAGTGCCACGGTTTCGACTGCACTGAGGTCGCGCAGCGCGAACGCCTCGACTTCCAGCACGATTTTCATGCCTGCGTCGTGGGCGCTGCGGCCGGCTTTGGTGAGCGTGTAGCGCGTGGCGCGCCCGTCGGTTGGATCGGGCACCGCGACGACCAGTTTCAGGTCGCGCAGTTTCAGCAGGCTGCGCCCGGTTTGCACGGGAGTGAGCAACATGTCGCGACCGATTTCGGTCGGAATGCTACCCGGCGCTTCCGCCAGTTTGACAAGCACGCGCCAGTCCAGAGCGCGAATCTCGAGATGTCGCGCGAACAGTTCCTCCGCCATATCGAGAATCGATTCGGCAACACGACGGACACGGTAGGCGGGCATTTGTTTGAATTGCATGGCGGTTTCGCGAGCGGTGCCGGACGGAGGATTCTAGACGAGCCGCCAGACCTGCCGTAAAAGAGGGTCGGTCATGCGATTGACGAAGCGTCCAGTCTCGTTCATATTGTATCAAATGATAATAAATACGGCGGACATCCCCAAAATTACGTGGAGACGGAAATGAATGCACCAGTGGAATTGAGCGGCGACTTGCGCGGTGGTCAGCGGGAGCGCGGCGTGTATGTATTCGATGTCGCGGAGAACCCGTGGCAAGGTGTCGGCAAGAGCGGCCTCGCGCAGAAAATCGTCCGCCGCGACGACCGGACCGGTCACTCGTTCGGCTATATGTCGTTCGATACGTTGGCGCGCACCGGCGTGCATCAGCATCTGGGCACCGCGTTCAGTTATTTTCTTTCGGGTGCGCTGACCGACTATCAAGGGACGACCGGCGCGGGCGAACTCGGCGTGAATTTCGCGGGTTCGACGCACGATGCCATCGCGTATCTGCCGACGTTGTCGGTGGGCCGCATGGAGGGCCCCGTCGCGTACGGCGCTGAGGTCACGCATTCGCTGCATGCCGGCAATCGTCACACGAGTTTCGAAAACGAATTTCCCGAGCATTTGCCCGACCTGAGTATCCGGCTCGACGACGTGCAGGTGAGTGCGACGCGCGTGGCAGGTCTGACGCGCCGGCTGGTGTACGACTACGCGCATACCCGGCTCATGCGCCGCATGATTCAACTCATGCTGTTGCCCGGCACGACGGTGCCCGCGCATCGGCTGGGTGCGCTGGTCGATATGTTCGTGCTCGCGGGGGATGTGTCGCTGGTCGCGCGCGATGTCGTGTCGAGCGCAAAAGCCGGCGACTTCGTCGTGATGGAGCCCGACACGCAAGTGGCATTTTCGTCGCGCTACGGCGCCAGTTTGCTGCTGTGGGCCGATGGTCCGTCCACCTGGGAGGATGGCCCGGCGAGTCCGGAGTTGTACGGCTTCACGGCGGGGCACGGCGACCCGCTGCGGTTCGGTAATCGCGCGCCGGTGGATTTCAACCAGCAGTAAGCCGGCTTGGGTTCGGGTGGTTACGCTTGGCGTCTATACTCGGGCCGCTCCGGCGGTCACCCGCACGAACCGGATCGCTTGCTCTGCAAAAGCCGGCGTGCCGTATCGTGTCGAGGTTATGCAAGCGTGTTCACCGCAGCAACCCAACCCTAAACCGTCGCCGTACGTCTCTCCAGCGAGAACGACAGCAGCAGCACGCAGATTCCGAGCACCGCGAGAATTGCGCCGACCCAACCGGTCGACACCCAGCCGAAGCCGGCCGCGATCACGAGTCCACCGAGCCACGCACCCAACGCATTGGCGATATTGAACGCGCTGTGGTTCAGCGCCGCAGCGAGGGACTGCGCATCGCCGGCCACGTCCATCAGACGCGACTGGAAGGCGGGCGTGCAGGCCGAGCCCGCGCCCACGCCGAACAGCACCGGCAGCACCGCCCACAGATGCGGCGCGGCGAACACGAACGCGATCAGCACGACCACGGTAAAGCCGTACATCGCGAGCATCGTGCCCTTCAGCCAGCGATCGGCGAGCCAGCCGCAGGCCGTATTGCCGACGATCATGCCGATGCCGATCAGCCCCAACGCCCACGGAATCTGATGAGGCGCGATGTGCGTGACGAAGGTTAGCGTGGAAGCGACGTAACTGTAGACGGCGAAAATGCCGCCGAATCCGACGGCCGACGCAAGCAGCGTCAGCAGAACCTGCGGCCGGGCCAGTGCGCCGAGTTCGGTGAGCGGACTGCTCTTGCGCGACGTCGGCAGGCTCGGCACGGACCAGGCGATCATCCCCGCGGTGACGAGCGCGATGACCGCGACCGACGCGAAGCACGCGCGCCAACCCAACGCCTGACCGAGCCACGTGGCGGCGGGCACGCCGATCACGTTGGCGACGCTCAGTCCCAGCATCACCTTGCCGATTGCCGCGCCGCGTTTGTGCGGCGGCACGAGTGCGGCGGCGGCCAGCGCCGCGAGTCCGAAATAGGCGCCGTGAGGCAAGCCGGCGATGAAGCGGCTGACCAGCACCATCGTGTAGCTGTGGAACACGGCCGTGGCGCCGTTGCCGATCGCATACAGCAGCATCAGCAGAATCAGCAGCGCGCGGCGCGGCATTCTCGCCAGCAACACGGTGATCGCCGGCGCGCCTACCACGACGCCCAGCGCATACGCGCTGATCAGGTGGCCCGCAGTTGGGATCGACACATGCAGGTTGCCGGCCACTTCCGGCAGGATGCCCATCACCGCGAACTCGGCGGTGCCAATGGCGAAGCCGCCCAGTGCCAGCGAGAACTCGGCGAGGCCGAGGCCGTGCGGCGGCGGAACGACGGGCGGCGTGCCGTTGGTTCGGGCGTCGCGTGGCGAGGCCGATGTGCCTGCGCGATCTTCGGTATGAAGCGTTGTTTCCACCAATACTCTCGTGAACGATTGTCGACGCCGTGCGTTTCGAAGGCCGCGCAGCAGAATGGGTGACGCGCGGCCCGACCGGTCGTTGTGCCCGCATCGATCCGCGCGGCCTTGAATCATACGATGCCATGCACGAGAAGCCGTCCCAGGCGTGCATGCGCGCAAACGATACGCGACGTAGGCATCTTCCAAAAACGAACTCGCTGCGCTGCAGCCCGAGGGGTGTCGGGCTACAGCGCAGCGAGTTGCGGGCAAACCTGCTTACTTCGAGGTGCCGATACTGCCGTCGAGACGCTCGTCCGTAGCGGGCTGCGCTACGCCGGCCCAGCCTGCGGCTTCCACCGGTTTCGCCGATTTGCGGATCTTCGCGACCTGATCCGGCGTCGCGGTGCCACCCTTGTTGCCCCAACTCGTCTGAATGAAGTCGACGACGTCGGCGACCTGCTGGTCGTTCAGCGTCTCTGCGTACGGCGCCATCGTCAGCATCGACGGCGCGGTGGCCGTGCCAGGTTGCGCGCCGCCCGACAGCACGATGTGAATCGCCGAGGTCGGGTCGCTGGTCTGCAGCACCGGGTTGCCGGCGAGTGCCGGGAACGCCTTGCCGTTACCCTTGCCGTCCGAGCGATGGCACGCCGCGCAACGGTTGATATACACGGCCGCGCCCGCGGACGCGACCTGACCGTTGAAGAGGGCCTTCGACACCGTGTCGTCGTAGCTATACGCAGCGGCCTGCGCGTTGTGCGGCTGCAAGGTCTTCAGATACACCGCGATGCTATGCAGATCCTGGTCGCTCAGATACTGCATCGAATCGACCACGACGTCGTTCATCGCGCCGAACGAAGCACTGCGCTGATTGCGTCCCGACTTCAGGAACTCGACGATCTCCGCTTCGCTCCAGCCCGACAATCCGCCGCCATGCTCGTCGCGCAGCGACGGCGCGCTCCAGCCGTCGATCACGCTGCCACCAGCCAGATAGTCGGAGCCGTCGGTATTGGTCAGCGCCTTTTCCTGCAAGGCGACGCCGCGTGCGGTGTGGCACGAGCCGCAGTGTCCGAGGCCTTCGACGAGATACGCGCCGCGTGCCGCTTCGGTGCTCTGGCCTGCCGTCGGCATGAACGGTTGCGGCGTCGGCGCGAACATCCAGCGCCACACGGTCAGGGGAAAGCGCATCGACAGCGGCCACGGAATCTCGTTGTCGCGATTCGCCTGCGCAACCGGCTCGACGCCGTGCATCAGGAACGCGTAGAGATCGTGCAGATCGGCGTCGGTCATGCGCGAATACGACGGATACGGCATCGCCGGATAAACGGTGTAGCCGGCTTTCGTCTTGCCATAGCGCATCAGCGCGGCGAAATCGTCGTAGGACCAGGTGCCGATGCCGTTCTGCGCATCGGGCGTGATGTTGGTCGCGTAGATCTTGCCCATTGGCGTCGCGATCGGCAGGCCGCCCGCGAACGGTTTGCCGTTCTTCGCGGTGTGGCAGGCGATACAGTCGCCGGCGTGGGCCAGATACGCGCCGCGGCTCACTTCGGCGGCGGTCGAGGCCGATATCGCAGTGGCGTTCGCGTTCGCGCTTGCGTCGGTGGCCGAAGGAGAGGGCGAAGCCTGCGTCAACTGTACGTACGCGAAAGCCGACAGGCAGCAGATGGCAAGACCGCCGAGGGTCTTTTTCAAAGCATGTTTTTTCATCGTAAGGCTCAGGCGTCGACTAGCGGGCGTGGGTTTTTCAGGTACTGCTCGCGAATGGCTTTGGCGGACCAGTAGGTCAGCGCCGTGGCGAGACCGGTCGGGTTGTAGCCGATGCCGACCGGGAACACGCCCGATCCCACCGCGAACACGTTATGAACGTCCCAGCTCTGCAGATAGCGATTCAGCACGCTGGTTTTCGGGTCCGTGCCCATCGGCACGCCGCCGGCCCAGTGCGTGGTCTGATACGGACGCAGGTCGAAGTGATCGCCGAAATTGAGCACCGACGCCGAGGTCGATTGCGGGTTCATCGCCTTCGCGACGCTCATCACCTTGTCGGTGACGAAGCGGCTCATCTTGATGTCGTTGTCTTTCCAGTCGAACGTGAAGCGCAACAGAGGTTGACCGTACGCGTCCTTGTAGACCGGATCGAGATCGAGGTAGTTGTCGCGATAGACCATGTTCGAGCCGTGCACGTCGAACGATACGAAGTTGTTCGCATAGTCCTTGACGGCTTTTTTCCAGCCTGCGCCCCACTTCGGCGAACCGGTCGGCGTGGCGACGCCCGAGATCGGCTTCACGCCGGCCGGATTGCACCACACCGGCGAACCGCCGACGAAGCCGAGCGGCGCGTGGTCGAAGTTGTCCGCGTTGAAGTCGTCCATCGCGACGCCCGTGCCGCCCGCGCCGATGAAGTTGTTGGTGTTCTTGCCCGGCGCGAAAAACGCCTTGACGGTCGCCATGGTCTGGTACGCGACGTTCTTGCCGACCGCGCCTTCGCCCGTCTGCGGATCGTATGGCTTGCCAATGCCCGAGAGCAGGAAGAGCCGCGCGTTGTTGTACGCGAAGGTCGCGGCGATCACGATGCTCGCGGGTTGCTCGACCGTATCGCCGTCGATCGACGCATAGGTTACGCCGGTCGCGATCCGTTTGCTGGAATCGAGGTTGATGCGCAACACGTTTGCGCCGGTGCGCAGTTCGAAGGTCTTCTCGCGACGCAGCGCCGGCATGATGTTGACGTTCGGCGAGGCTTTCGAATAGTTGTAGCAGGCGTAGCCCGAGCAATAGCCGCAGAAGTTGCACGGACCCATCTGGCAACCGTACTGGTTCGTGTACGGCTGCGAGACGTTGGCCGATGGCTCGCGGAAGGGGTGATAGCCGACTTCCTTCGCGGCCTGCATGAACAGATGCGCGGTGTACGGCACTTTCTGCGGCGGCGTGGGGAAGTGATCCGAGCGATTCGCTTCGAACACGTTGCCGTCGCCGACCACCTGGCCGTTCACCTTGTAGGCGACGCCCGAGGTGCCCATCATCTTTTCGACGAAGTCGAAATGCGGCTCGAGCTCTTCATACGTAACGCCGAAATCCTGGATGGTCATGCCGTCCGGAATGAATTTCGCGCCGTATTTTTCCGTGTAGTGGCTGCGCAAACGCAGTTCTTCCGGAAACACGCGCCAGTGCTGACCAGACCAGTGCAGGCCCGCGCCACCGACGCCTTCGCCCGGTTTGAACGCGCCGATCTGCCGGTACGGCACCGCGTCAGACTTCGTGTCGTGACGGAACGTGAACGAACTCTTCGACATGTCCTGGAAGAGCTTCCAGCGCTGCAAATAAGCCAGCTCGTCGATAGTCTTCGGATACGCGCCGTCGGGATACGTGTCGCGGTACGAACCGCGTTCCAGCGCGACCACGCTCAAGCCCGCTTCCGTCAATTCCTTCGCCATGATGGCGCCGGTCCAGCCGAAGCCGACGATGACGACATCCACCGGCTTCATTTTCTTGTCTGCCATTTCTCTGCACTCTGTGTGTCCGGTCGCGCGTCGATTCATTGCTTCGATGCTTCAACGCGCGGCCTGTTACCCGATCTGTCGATTCGCTTGCCACCCCGGCAAGCGCGTGCGGCGCCTCAGCCGAGCGAAACCGGCGGCAGCGGATACGCCTTGCCGTATTGCTCGACCCAGTCCATGTAGTCCGCGCGCGCGCCGGGAAAACCGACCATGCGCCACGCCGCCATGTCCTTGTTACCGCCGTATTTCGGATCGCAGAAGTAGCCCTCGTGGACGTTCTGCAAAAGCTGCGAGAAAAACGCCCCGGATGGAACCGGTTCCATTTTCAGGCTGCCGGATTCCATCTGTTTGAGAAACTCATCCTTGGCGGCGTCGTCGAGTGCGGAGAATGCTTTGCCGTGCAGTTGCTGCGAGGCTTTATCGACCAGAGCGAGCGCGCTGCGATACAGATCGCGGGGCGCGAGATGCAACTGGTAGCCGAACAGCGCGGGCAGATCTTCCTTGAACGGGCCGTGCATGTACCAGAGTTGGCCGTGACCATAGGGCGTGTCCATCTGGCGGTCGATGAATTCGGAAACTCCGGCTTCGAGCGCGCCCGGGCCTTCTTCATCGGCGGGAATCAGGCGGTCGACCAGCGCGTTGAGCGTGGTCCACTCGTCGGCGCTGAAGTAAGTGGGCTTGTACGGTTCGGCGGGCGCGGCTGCCGAGAACGCCGACATGCCGACCGTGGCCGCACCGAGCGCTGCCGCGGCGGGGGCAACGGCCGCCGTCTTCAACAGGAACGCGCGGCGCGATGACGAAATGCCAATTGTTTTCATGAAGGTAGCGTGGGTTGAGTTTTTCTTCGGGTGTTACCGGTATCATCGCGGATTGTATCTGAAGATTACAAAGTGCGTCATCGAGCCGCACATCGCCCGTGGCGCCTCGCGGGTCAGGTACTTTCGCGGACGACGACCGAGTAGTCGATTTTCACGTGCTTGCTGCCGGCGGCGGCCACCGAACTATTGTTGGCCAGCGCCGCGAGCAGGGCTTCGCCGGTGCGCACGCCGATACCCTGCGCGTCGACCGACACCGTCGTAATGGAGGGCGTTGAACAGGCGGCGACCTCGAAGTCGCCGAATCCTGCAATCGCGATGTCGCCCGGCACGCTCAGACCGCGCCGGTGGCATTGCATGATCGCGCCGAACGCGGACTCGTCGCTGACGCACATGACTGCGTCGGTGTCGGGCCATGTCTTGAGCAATGCGTCGAGCGCGGGGCCGCCGTGGCTCATCGTAATGGGCGAGTCGCCGAGACGCACGATGCGCGGTTCGCCGAGCGCCTGAGCACGAATTTCCTGCCGATACCCCTTCAACCGGTCGATACCCCGGCGATCGAGATCGCTCGCACCGCCGAGAAAAGCGATCCGGCGATAACCGCGCTCGACGAGGAAGTGCACCATCTTGCGGGCCGCCAGCGCATTCGAGAAACCCACCGCGCCGTCGATCGGATCGGCCGGCAAATCCCACATTTCGACGACCGGAACGCCCGAGCGCTGCAACAGCGTGCGGGTCGCCGCACTGTGCTGCGCACCGGTGATCGCGACGCATCTCGGTTGATGGCGCAACAGCGATCGCACGAGTCGTTCTTCACGCAAGGGATCGTAATCGGTCACGCCGAGCAGCAGTTGCAGGCCCGCGGCTTCGAGCGTGGCCGTGAGTCCTTGCACGGTGGCCGAGAAGTTCGAACTCGACAACGACGGCACGACGACGGCAACGAACTCCGAGCGCCCCGAAGAAAGCGCGCCCGCCGCGGCATCCGGGACATAAGCCAGTTCGTCGATCGCGCGCTGCACGCGCTCGCGTGTGGCGAGTGCCACGCTGTGACCGGCTAACACGCGCGAGACGGTCATCTTCGATACGCCGGCAAGACGCGCTACGTCGGACATGCGTGCAGGCGCGACAAGGCTCGTTGTGTCCAGCGTGGTAGCGGCGGGAAGGGCGGGTTTACCCATAAATGGCGGTGGGTTCAGAGGGCGGTCGAGATTCAGCGCACATGATAAGGCAGCCGTGAGCGGCGTTGCCGGGACATCTGATAGTTTGGCATTTCGCCGCATTCAACCCACCCACTGAATGATTAACGAAATACGGTAAAAAATCCGGGCCGCCGGGCCGGAATGCGCGTCGCATTGCGAGCTAAAAATAATTAAAAGCTTTGATTTTCTTATGCCGCCGCTTTTAAACCACTCGAGCTCAATCATCGCGGCCGATACCCCGGCGCCGTGAAAGGGTGAAACATTGCGATCCATCTCGCGCGCTTTTTATGCGGAAGAAGCACATCGCAACCTTCTGGTCGCCGCATCCACAACGCCGAATTAGTTAAGTGTCCGTAGAGATTTGTAAACGGACTCTACATTACTGCCGATCGTCAATTTCGGTCATTTTTGGCGTTTGAATTCTTCACATGAATAGACGAGACAACGTTTGTTGCCGATTTGTTGTGTCGATATGGTGGTCGACTATGAGGGGTCGAATGGCGATAGTTCCGGTGCAACCAATCCTCTGATCATCATGAGAAAGGCCATATCTTTGCGATGCCGCAAATTTTTAGAAAGAATCCTGCTATTTGTCCGAAAGTGACTATTTTATTTGTCAAAAAATGTCGGTGTCGCGTACTATTTACCTTGATTTAGGCGACAGCGCGAACAAATTGCCGATAGATGGGTAAGGCCTGCTTTCTAGGTGAAACGTTTGCGTAAGAATTGGCTGTAATTTTCGACCGACGGTAAGAGTTGCAACGAGATCGTTTCCGGACGTATTTGTCTGCCCAGAAACGCATGGATCGTCTTCGCGCTCAGTCGGCGGCGGCGCGGTTATCCGGTTAATCCTGTTTGATTGATTCGCGTAACACCGTTTGAATCGATCTTCGATTCGAACTGGAAAACGTCCCGAAATTTTCAACCTCATCAGCACTACGAAATCCGAAGCGCTTTGCCTAGGCGCACTTGATCATTCCTAAACTCGACACTTAAAAACGCTTGAGTTTTTTAATCGAGATCTTCTCGACAGTGGACTAAATTCGCCATGATGAAACGACGTCAATTTATTAGCGGCCTAGCGGCTATCGGTGGTAGTTATCTCCTGAGCGCTTGCGGTGGTGGAGGCTCGGAAGACGCGGGTTCCAGCGCTTCGCCGGTCGCCGACGCAACGGCGCGCGCGAGCGCGACTTCGGCAAGCGGCACCACGATGCCGCCGGCCGCGTCGATTACCGACAGCACCGGCGCTGTGTGGACACTGTCGAAAGGGTCGGTCTACCGCAACGGTGTGATGCCCGGCAACAACTACAACGTCACGCTCGTGCTGTACTACAACGGCACCATCTATCACCAGGGCACGGGTGGCCAGTTCTACGCGTGGAACGGTTCGCAGTGGGTCGCCTGTAACGATCCGCGCCTCGGCGGCACCTCGGCCGATGGTACGACGCTGCCGTCGTCCGCTTACATCGTCGACAAGCAGGGTGCAATCTGGACGTTGGTGAACGGTGTCATCTACAAGAACGGCGCCACGGTCGGCAATACCTATAACGTGACGACGGTGCTCTGGTACGGCGGCAAGATCTGGCATTGCGGCACCGGCAGTCAGTACTACGTCAATGCGGAAGTGGCGGCTTGCTGGCTGGCCTGTACCGATCCGCGAATTTCCGGCGCCCCGACTGCGGGCAGCTTCTACGGCATCAACGGTCACTACGATTACACGTACACGCCCGCTCAACTCGTCACCATCCTGAAGAGCATGGGTTGCACGAGTTACCGCGTCGGCTGTACCGACGATCCGAATCAGCTGAACGCCGTGATCAAGATCGCGCAAGCGTTCCAGACTGCCGGGATCAAATTGCTGGTGCTGGTGAATCAAGGTCTGTGGGACTCGAACAACGTGTGGCTCGGCACCGAAGCAAAGGCTTACACCCGCGCCTACACGTGCGGCGCGACGGTCGCCAATGCACTGAAGGCTTACGGCGTCACGATCTACGAATGCGGTAACGAGTTGACGCGTCAGAGCGCGACGATTATCGACTCCACGAATGCCGGCACCAAGGCGGTCGATTTCAACAACACCAACTGGCCGGTGATGCGCGGCGTGATGCGTGGCCTGATCGACGGCGTGAAGTCCGCCCAACCGACGGCGAAGTGCGGTATCAACTTCTGCGTCGCGGATATCGGGGCGGCAGATGCGTTGTGGGAAGGGATGGCACCGAACGGTACCGGCGGTTATCCGAAGGTGCGCTGGGACATCACGACGTGGCACAACTACGAAGTGTATGGCGACATCTTCAACATCGGCTCCGACGGTTCGGGCCCGGGCTTCGACCTGCCGACGTATTGCAAGGCGCGCTACGGTGTCCCGTTCATCATCACCGAATGGAATACGGGCCCGGAGAAGAGCGAAGCCTACCGCGCCAACTACGTCACGACGCAACTCGGCGAGTTCTATGCGGCAAGAAAGACGCACAACATCCAGTCGGTGATGTACTACGTGCTGGATAGCGGCGACAGTACCTACGGCATCATGGTCAACGGCACGCCGTTGAGCCCGACGTACAGTGCGTTCACGAGCTTCACGGCGGCGCACGCCGACAACTGATCGCCGTCTGGTTTCATTGCAGCAAATAGAAAGGCCTGTTTCCGCGCGTGATCAACGCGGAAACAGGCCTTTTTCATAAGGCGTTCGTGTATTTTGAAGCGCGCGCTAACGACCCGCCCGTATGTTGAGCAGCTTGCCCCATTCGTAGTCGATGCCGTCGGGCGTGAACGGCAACACGCCTGCACCCGGCGTAAACGTCAGTTCGCCGAAGAAAACTTCGTTGTCCGGCGCGTACAGGTCGACTCGCACGTAGTCGAAATCTTCGGAGAGCTTTCCTGCGACTTCGAGAATCGCCGGGAGATTGGCCGGTCGCGGCGCGGGCTTTGCGCTGCGCGTGTATTCGCCGATCGCAATGTCGAGGTGATTCCAGTCGACGTCGTAGACGTCGCCATGCGTGTTCTTGCCGAAGCGGTCCGAGATCACGAGCAGATACATGATCGGTCCGCCAATCCGTCCGCCGAAGCAATGCAGCTTATAGTCCGCGGGAATTGCGCCACTGCTGTCCAGCAATAACTTCTCGAAGAAGATGCGCGGCTTGATGGAGCGATAGTGCCGCTCACGCGCAATGTCGTAGAAGTCGGTGGTTAGCCAGCGCTGCGCCAATCGTTGCAGGTGCTCGAACGAAGTGTTCGACTTGTCTCTCACGACCTCGACGAAGCTGCTGCCGTGATTGGCCTTCATCACGAAGGCGTTCGGCAGGCTCTCGAAGACATCACGCGTGAACACCTCCGGGGCGGCAATCAGCGGGACGAGATGCTTCTCGCTGAGCTTGGCCTCGATATAGCTTCGCACCGCGAGTTTGTCGGTCAACTCAACATAGCGTGGGTCGGGCCGCAAACTGCGCTGCAGGATCTTTTCATTGAACGTCGTCGGCCAGAGCAGGTTCGGGTAACGGCCAATGCACTTGTGATGCAAGAGGCTCAGAAACATGCTGTCCGGCAGCAGCGACTTTGCTGCTTCCTTGATTTTTCTTCCACGTGATGCCGGCCGGAGAACCGGATGATCCGGTCTTTGGTTTTCGTGCTGCAGTACTGCGGAATTCGCGTTGTCCCCGTCGAATTCCGCGGTTTTGATGATGGCCATTTTTCAACCTATAACAATCAGGCGGGCGAGTTCTCCCGAAGCGCTCAGGAGACTGCTCGCGACATTTCAACCGCGGGATCCCAGCACTCCTCGGGCGTGTGACGCCGCTCGCCGAGTTCGACGTGCAATTGCGCCCGGAATTGCGTAGGCGACATCCCGTACCGTTCCTTGAATAAACGACCCAGGCGGTTGCCGTCGCCCATGCCGCAGCGTCGTGCAATCTTGTCGACCGGCAAGTCCGTACTGTTGAGCATGGCGCACACCACTTCGAAACGCGTACGCAACAGGTACTCGAGTGGCGTCATGCCGAATTCGACCTTGAAGCGGCGCTGGAAATTGCGCTTGCTCATTGCTGCTGATTCGGCGGCCTGCGCAACCGAAATAGGCTTGCTGTAGTTCTCCTTGATCCAGCGGGCCGACTCGCGAATCTTCTCTGTCGTCGTCACGATGCTGGTGTCGTCGAGCTCGACCTTCGCGTGATCGATGAAGCTCGCGTGCAGTACGCGTGCAATCTTTCTCGCTGTCTCGACGCTGAGGTCGCGCTCGATCTGTGCGAGTGCGAGGTCGGTCGGTGCGACGCTGCCTGTGCGTGCGCCGCCGAATCCATCGTCGAACAGGAAGATCGGCACAGTGGACTGCAATGGATTCTTGCAGACGGCGGCGAGATTAGCGCCTTGCCGGATGCCGAAGGAGGCGACGGAGGCCTGACGGGTGATCCACGCGAGGAACCGGTCGTTCGACTCCACGGTCGCGGTGGCATCACGACAAGCCACGAAGAACGCATGAAAGTCTGCGAGGCTGAAGCGATCGAGTTTCTGCGTCCATATAGCAATGCCGGACGAACTGGTGACGAGACCACCTTCGTTGGAAAGCACGGAGAGCTGATACGGCGTTGCTGCGCGATCGGCCTGTTCGAATTCATTGGCAAGACGGAAAGCGTCGCCGATCGCGCCGGCGGTCGACATGGAGCATTCCTGAAACACCAGCAGGCCGATCTGTCTGGCCGGTTGCAATTCCGCCTGCTGTGATTTGCTGTGCGACTTAGGAAAATCAGTGAAAGTCATCACGCTTGGTTCTCCATAGAGCTAATTCAATCCACGTGCTGAGCTTAGCGTGACTAAATGTGCGAATCGATGTTGGCGGTTTAGCGCCGATGTATTGTCGTAATTGTCCGAATCGAAGGAATAGTTACCTTTAAAGCCCGCTAAACTCAATTAAAATTGTCACATTTAAAGTAAAAATTACCGTATTGAGGTGGTTGGTCAAACCGGTATGGATCTGGCGCCGATTCCCGTGCGGTGCCGATTCCACAAGGGATGCGGCACTAAATCCAGCTTCTCAATGCAATAAATCGAACTAATCCGACATGTTGAATGGCATCGGCAAAGAAATGGGCGCCGTATAACTCTGTTACATTAATTGCAGATCGCAACAACGCTTTCCCGTCATTTCTGCATGGGTAAACGATTCAACTTAATCGGCCAATAACACCCGAATTTGGGCCGAACGTAATTTCCGACTAGCCAGACGCCTATGCTTCACTGCAACATGCATTGGAAATTGCGGTGTGTGAATTGATCGGTCGCTAAAGTTCGCAGCTTGAGTAATTCATTGAATACGCCGGTTTCACGGCTGGACGGACGTCCGGCCGGTCGACCGCAGTCGCCGCAATCGACCGCCACATAAGGCGGTCACCGTTCTCTTACAAGGTCCCGGTCGATTTCCAGCCGGTACCAATCCACCAGATAAATCTTTTCGGCGCGCGTGTTCAGGCGTGGATGAGTGATTTCTGGATCAGACAGCCAGACCGATTAATACGCATTTTGCGTTGTTTCAACATTTGTATTACGAATTCAATGCGAGGTTATGAATGGATATAAAGCGCCAACCGATCGGATCAATGAACGAGCAATGTCGGCATGACTCGAACAGGGTATTTGCACGTGGGGCGCTTTCAATATGCTGACTTCTATCGTTCAGACAAAACCGGCCGCCCGGCATTAGGCCGATTAAGCCAAGACGTACCCGCGGCGCCGTGAAAACTGGCTGACGTGCTTTGGCCGCAGGCGGCTCCAGATCGCGAACTGGTGGTGCAGCAGAGCAGTAATGAAAATCCCTCTGCCCATCGAACATGGAAGGATCACACCGGTGGACTACTACCCTCAAAACGCTCTCCCCTCCGCTCCCAGTATGGAGCGCGGTCAACTTAGCGTGAGCGCGATGCTCACTTTGATGCGAGACCATATCTGGGAGATTCTGGCGACGACGGCAGTCGTGCTGATGCTGGCCGTTGCTTATCTTCTCATCGCCACGCCGATCTATTCCGCCGACGTTCTGGTACGGGTCGATCCGCCGGAAGCCAATGCACTCGGTCTCGCGATCCAGACAGAAGAAGCGTTGCCTCCGCCGGCGCCTGCTCCGGTTACCGAAATGGCCGTGATGCAAAGCCGCTCGGTGCTCGAACCGGTGATCCAGAAGTTCCGCTTCGACGTCACGGTCACGCCGCACAAAGTGCCGCTGCTCGGCGATATCGCCGAGAAGTTTGCGA
Organism: Paraburkholderia sp. BCC1886; assembly: GCF_900996245.1. Taxonomy (GTDB): domain Bacteria; phylum Pseudomonadota; class Gammaproteobacteria; order Burkholderiales; family Burkholderiaceae; genus Paraburkholderia. The sequence goes on from NZ_CAAJGK010000034.1 coordinate 41,646, forward strand.
CGCCGGGACATCCCGGCGCGCCCTGGCTGGGTCTGAAGTCGTTTGCATGGGGCGGAGAGTCCGTCGACATTGCATCGCTCAACGTGCCGAAAGATCTCGAAGAAGAGAAGCTGACGCTCATCGCCAACGACGCCAACTCATATGAACTACTCGGGCCTTCCGGCGATGTGCTCGTAAGAGGCGTGGCGGGTCAGCCTGCCTCCGGCAACGGCATTTCGATGCAGGTCGACAAGTTGATCGCACGTCCCGGCACGAAATTCCAGGTCGTGCGCTGGAATGAACTCGAAGCCATCAAGCGTTTCGGCGACGAGGTGAAGGTCGGCGACAAGGTAAAGGACTCCGGTCTTCTGCAGATCGAATACGTCGACAAGAGCCCGGACAAAGCCGCGGCCGTTGCGAATGCATTAGGCGATCAGTACCTGGCTGCAGCGGTGGCGAGCCGTCAGGCCAACGACACCAAGACGTTGTCGTTCATTAACGGCGAATTGCCGCGTCTGCTCACCGACCTGCGTAAATCGGAAGCCGACCTCAAGCAATTCCGCGCGTCATCGCAATCGATGCAGCCGACCAGCGAAGCGCAAGCTTATCTGCAAGGCGGCCTCGATCTCGACAAGCAGATCGCAACGCTGCAAATGCAGCGCACGCAACTGCTGGAACGCTTCCGGCCGGATAGCCGCTGGGTGCAGAGCGTCGATACGCAAATTGCCCAGTTGAATACCGCCAAGGCCCAGTTCAATGGTCGTTTTAACGGTATGCCGGCCTCCGAACGCCAGAGCGTCGATCTGATCCGCGCGCAGAAGGTGGCTGAAACCATCTATCTGGGTATGGTTCAGAAGGCCGAACAACTGCAGGTGCGTCGCGCGAGTACAACAGGTGGCGCGCATATCGTCGATTCGGCTATTCGCCCGTACAAGCCAGTGAAGCCGAAGCCCGTCGTAGTACTCGGCGCTGGAGCGGCACTCGGACTGGTATCCGGCATTCTGATGGTCTTCATGCGCCGCCATGTGATGGTCGGCGTGACGGACCCGCGCTATGTCGAAAGCCGTTTGAGTGTGCCGGTGTTCGGCGAGATTCTTTTTAGTCACCAGCAGTCTCGTCTGAACCCGAGTTCGCAAAGCGCGGCGCGTAAAGCGCTGTCGATGGCGAGCGGGGGAAATACGACGCTGCCGTTCCAGCGAAACGCGCCGAGTATCGACATGCAGGGCGCCAACGGCGAGATGGGCGCAGCGGCATTGCATTCGGGTGGCAATAAGGTACTGGCGGCGCGCTTTCCAAACGATGCATCGGTCGAAGCGTTGCGTGCGGTACGCACGTCGGTCACGCGCGATCTGGCGCATGCCCGCAACAACATTCTGATGGTCATCGGACCGACGCCGTCGGCCGGCAAGAGCTTCGTCGCCGCGAATCTGGCCATCCTGCATGCGGAGACCGGCGCGCGCGTCGTGCTGATCGATGCGGATATGCGTCGGGGTCATCTCGCGTCGTTCTTCAATCAGGGCAATCGCGGCGGTCTTGCCGAAGTTCTCTCGGACCGCATGCCGCTGCGCAATTCGCTGCGTCATACCGGCATCGAAGGCCTGTCGTTCCTGTCGTGCGGCGCACGCCCTGAAAATCCCGCGGCACTGTTGATGAAGCCGCGCTTCAAGGAAATGCTGGACCGGCTGATTGCCCAGTTCGACATGGTGATCGTCGATACGCCGCCGTTCCTGGCCGTCACCGACGCTTCCATCATTGCGAGCGAAGCAGGTGCGTCGCTGCTCGTGTTGCGCTCGGGCATGCAGAGCGAACAGGAAATCGCGGACACGGTGAAGAAGATGGAGCGCGCAGAAGGCCGCATTGCAGGCGCGGTGTTCAACGGCATTCCGCTTCGCCGCAGCACGCGTACCTACGGTTATCCGACGAATTATGCAAGCGACTTTGGGGATCTCGAAACGACGAGTTGATAGCGCCAGGCCGGAAACGGCGGGTGACCAGAAGTTCTATGACTGCGTAGCGGAGAACCTGAATGACGTTTGCCATCAACGGAAAATTTACGTCGCAACCGATTACCGGCGTGCAACGGGTTGCGTACGAACTGACGAGAGCGATGCAGATGCGCGCCACGCCGGGCGCTGAAATGGAAGTCTACGTGCCGCAGGACGCCATGGAACCCGGCACGTTCCTTAAACAGCTACGGCGTTTCCCGTGGCTGCGCGGCACGCTGTGGGAGCAGATTACGCTGCCCATCGCCGCACGCCGTACGACGCTGCTCAATTTTTGCAACACCAATCCGCTTTTCAAGCGCGGCCAGCTCGTGATGGTTCACGACATGGCGGTGTACGACATGCCGCAAGGCTTCTCGAAGAAATTCAGGCTCTGGTACCGACTGCTCTTTTCCATGCTGCCGAAGATGGAGCCGACCATTCTCACCGTGTCGGAATTCTCGAAGGCGCGCATTTGCCATCATCTGAAAGTGGATGCGTCGCGTGTCGTCGTCGTGCCGCTCGGCGCGGATCATCTGGATCGCGTGCAATCGAGTCCGGCAGTCGTGCAACGACTGGGCCTCGTGAAAGACGGCTACTGCGTGATCGTCGGCAGTCTCGATCCGCGCAAGAACCTGCAAGCGGTGCTCGACGCAGTCGAGCGGCTGGCCCATCTCGGCGATATCAAGTTCGTGGTCGTCGGCGGCCGCAACCCGCGTATTTTCAATAGCGACAAGACCGCGGCGCCTGCGGAGTCGAAGCAGGTTGTCTGGGCGGGCTTCGTGTCGGACGGCGAATTGAAAGCACTCTATGAGAATGCGGGTTGCCTGATCTTTCCGTCGCTCTATGAAGGTTTTGGTTTGCCGCCGCTCGAAGCGATGTACTGCGGCTGCCCGGTGATCGCCTCATCGCTGACGTCCATTCCGGAAGCTTGTGGAAACGCGGCGATGTACTGCGATGCGCATTCGCCGCAAGACATCGCCGAGAAGATCACGCTGATGATGACGGACAGCGAAGCGCGCCAACGCTATCGCTCCAAAGGCATCGCCCATGCACGCGAGTACCGGTGGGAACGTTCCGCCGAGCGCATGCTGGCGATTCTTTACGGCGAGACGAGCGAGCCGCTCGCCGAACTGGCGCCTAGCGCGTCCGCGGGTTAGCCGATGCTTTGGAGTCGGCTGAAGGTTCGGACTGATAGCGTCGCGGGTCGGCGCCGCGCGTTGCGGATGCTGGCGGCGCTCGCTGGTGCAGCAGTACTGCCGTTCACCCGGGCGGCGCGGGCGAATACCGCGCCCAGCTCGCTTCCGGATCCGCGCGGCGCAGGCGTTGCGAGCGCGCGCAAGATCACCGACATGATCGGCACCAACGGCTGGGCCACGTCGCCGTCCGATCTCGAGATGTGGCGCACGATGGGCCTCACCTGGGGGCGTGGGTCGGTGGGTCCGGGACAACCGGATTCGCGCGCTGAACCGCTGCGGGTCGACGAAACGGGCACGCAGTTCGATAGCAACCTGCCCTCGGTCGTGATCCGTAATAACCGCAATGGGATCGGTTCGCTGCTGTTGCTGGGCTACACCCCACGCTGGAATGCGAGCGTACCGGGCGATTCGAACTCTGCACCGGTGGATGTGCAGGTGTGGGAACGCTATGTCGATGCCGTCGTGCGCAAGTATTCGGCACCGCCCTACAACCTGCGCTACTTCCAGATCTGGAACGAGGCCGCCGGCAAGTTGTCGGGCGGCATGCCCCAGGCGACGTTCTGGCATGGTCCGGACTTCGACAAGGACGACAAGCGCTCGAAGCCTTACGAACGTGCGATGCAGGACTACGTGGAGAAGATCCACATTCCGGCCGCGAAAATCATCCGCCGCTATCACGCGTTCGTGGTTTACGGCGGGTGGCCGGACCAGGGCGGTCTCGCTAATTTCAGCAAGTGGTTGCAATACCGCAGTCCCGTACTGAACGAACGGATGCTCGACTGGGTCGACTATCTGGACACGCACTACCTGAATGTCGACGACTTCGACACGCTGTACGAGCAGTACGTGAGAAACGGTCCGGCGCGTGGCATCTGGCAAACCGAGATCGGCGACGAGTACATGAAGGACCCGCACTACTTGCCGAAGTACTTTTTCAGGTTTGCGACCTGGGCGCTCGATCGCAACTGGAACGATCCGGACAAGTACCTCTCGATGGTCTACCACTGGGACGGTTACGAGCCTTTTCGTCTCACTCACCGCGGTCCGCCGGAGCGGACTTACAACGTGTCGGGCAAGAGCCTGATCGTATTGCGGCAGACCGTCGATGGGTCGCTCGCCAGCTTCAGCGGGCCATTGCAATTCGGTCCGGGTGCCACGGGCATCGCATTACGGTCGGGCAACGACGTGGTGATGCAGGTGAATGCCGAATCGGGCTGGCGCACCGTGACGGCGTCGGGACTCAAGGCGCCGGGTTCTCGCGCGACGAGAGTCGAATGGATCGACGCGCTGAGCGGTGTCGCCGCTTCGCCCGACGACGTGACGTCCAGGTGGGAGGGAGAGATGCTGACTATCCGCTTCAGAGTGCCGGACCGGGTCAACGGGACGAACGACACGAAAGACACGAAAGACACGAATGGCACGAACGACGGGAAAGGGAACGGCAACGCTGCGCCAAAGCATCTAGCCTATCTGGTCGTGCGGGCCTGATCTCATGAAGTCCCTGAGCGCCGTAGGCAGGGACCGCAAGCTTAACTGGCTGAACTTCTCAGCAAGCGTCGAGGCATCATGAAACAACTGACTATTGTCATCTGCAACTATAACTACGAGCGCTATATCGCGACGGCGATCGATTCCGCGCTCGCGCAGGACTATCCAGGCACGCGTGTGCTGGTGGTCGACGACGGCTCGACCGACGGCTCGCGCGCGATCATCGAAAGCTATGGGACGCGACTTTCGGCGTCGTTCAAGCCCAACGGCGGTCAGGTGTCGGCCTACAACCATGCCATCTCGCTGATCGAGACGGAGTTCGCCATCTTCCTCGATTCCGACGACCTGCTGTACCCGAGCGCGGTCAGCGAGGTCATAAAGGCCTTCGGCGACGGCGTTCGCAATAACGCGTGCGCGAAAGTCCAGTTCCGCCTCGACGTGATGGACACGGTCGGCGAATCGACCGGCGCCTACGTCCCCAACTCCGAGCCGCCATCCGACTGCAAGAAGTTGCTGATGGGCGGCTGGCTCTACCCCTCGCCGCCCGCATCGGGCAATGCCTATTCGATGGATGCGATCCGTCAGGTCTTTCCGGTACCGGAATCGGCGATCAATCGCTATGGCGCGGATTTCTACGCGATCTACGGCGTGGCCCTCGTCGGTCCGGTTGCGACGGTGCCGAAATCGCTAGGCGGATATCGCGTGCACAACACGGTCAGCACGAACGTGTCGTTTGCCAATTCCGAGCAGATCACGAAGGCGCCCAAAGCCTTCAACATGCGCTGGACGATCCTCAGACAGATTGCCCATTCCCGCTTGCAGATAGAACTGCCGTTGTCTTTTTACGACTTCTCTCACGAGAAGGCGCTGTTCTGTTCGAGCGTCTACAACGCGCCGTTGCCGACGCGCTGGCGCTGGATGGTTCGCGATTCCCGCAGTTATTTGCACACCATCGTCGCCAATCCCTTCTGGAGTCTCAAGAAGAAGGTCGGCACGCTTGCCTTGTCGAGTCTTTGCCTCGTTCCCTATTCGCCGCTGTCGGACTTCGTCGTTCGCTATATCACCAACCCGCTGGCGCGCCGTCGCGTGGCCGGCCGGTAACGGTAAGAACGAAGAACTGGACCGGTTCTCAGGAGAATGGAATGGATAGACGAAAGAACGCTAGCGTCATAGCGTTTGTCTACGGCGGGTATCTGATGAGGTATGTGTACCTCATCATCGTGGTGCCGTTTTACGGGCGGATTCTGGGTGTGGCCGAGTACGGCCGGGTGCTGGCGTCCATGTCGCTGATGAACGTCATCTGGATGCTGGTGGGTTACGGATTCACGTATGTCGGCATGCGTGAAGTATCGAAAGTGCAGTCGAAACGCGAGACCAACGAGATCTACTCGTTGCATGTCAGCGCGCGGCTTCTGCTCGGTGTGTTCGGCGGTTGCATCGGCTTCGTGGCGACGCTCTGTTCGCCCGTGCTCGCAGCGCGACCGTTGATGGGTTTTCTCGCGACGGCATTAGGCGTGGTCTCTGCGCTGAATCTGGGCTGGCTGTTTCAGGGGCGGCAACGGTTTCGCACGCCGATCATGATCGAGGTGTTCGGCTTCGCGCTGAGTCTCGTGCTGGTGCTGAGTCTGGTGAGAGGGCCCGCTGATTCCGTGTGGGTGCTGGCGAGTCTGCTGGTTGCCGGCATTCTGTCGCTGATGATCTCGTACGGCCTGACCACGGCGCAACTCGGATTCCCGCGTCTGCGACTGACGGGCATCGTGCCGCTCATTCGTAATTCGACGATGTTGTTCTGCTATTCGTCGGGCTCGGTCGTGCTCACGGCGTCGTCCACTTATCTGCTGACGCTGTTGTCCACCCCGGCACAAGTGGGCTATTTCGGCGCCGCCGAGCGCTTTGCCACGATCGGCCTCGCGTTGATGGGGCCCGCGTCGCAGGTGTTTATCCCGACGATTACCCGCCAGTTATCGGAAGGCGACAAGGACGGCGCGCATATCACCACACGGCGTGGCGCTTCGTTGCTGATGGGCTATGGCCTGCTGGTCTTCTGCGGCGCGATGACCTTGTCGCCGTATGTGTTGCCATGGATTCTCGGCGCGGCATTCGAGCCGAGTGCACGCGTCCTGCAGGTATTCGCATGGATGTTTCCGTTTGCAGCCTTCAACGAGTTCGTCGCGTTCTATGTCTTCGTACCGCGCAGAAAAGACAGGTTGCTCGCGATCGTCGGTGTGATATCGGGTCTGGTGAATCTGTGCGCGGCGCTGTATCTCGCGCCACGCTACGGTGCGATGGGTATGGCGTTTGCGCGTGTGATGGGCGAGCTGACGCTCTCGGTCATGTTGATGGGCGTCATGATTCGCCTGGAACTGGTCAATCTGGTTCCCGGCGCGCAGCGGGCGGTTGGGATGGTCAGGTTTGCATGGGGCGCGCGGCCGCAGCCGGGCGCTTCGAAAGACAAATGATCCACGGTTGTTCAACGCGAAAGTTTGGGTCGCAATTTCACAGGAGGTCGAAGTGAAAGTCGCTATAGTTCACGATTGGTTGGTGGTGTCGGGCGGTGCCGAGAAGGTGCTGAAAAGTATCATCGAGTGCTTTCCAAAAGCGGATCTCTTCTCGATAGTGGATTTTCTGGAAGATCGCGACTGCGTGAAGGGAAAGTCGGTCAATACTTCGTTTATCCAGCGCTTGCCGTTTGCGAAGAAGCGCTATCGCGCGTATCTGCCCTTGATGCCGCTAGCTATCGAGCAACTGGACCTGTCCAGCTACGATCTCGTGATCTCCAGCTCGCATGCGGTGGCCAAGGGCGTACTCACCGGGCCTAACCAGGTGCACGTGAGTTACGTACATTCGCCGATCCGTTACGCGTGGGACCTGCAGCACCAGTATCTGAAGGAGTCGCATCTGGCGAGCGGCCTGAAGTCCGTCATGGCGCGCGTGCTGCTGCACTACATCCGTGGCTGGGATTCACGCTCGGCGAACGGGGTCGACCATCTGGTCGCCAATTCGCAGTTCATTGCGCGGCGAATCAAGAAGGCCTACCAGCGCGAATCCACGGTGATCTATCCGCCGGTCGATCTGAAGAACATGACGTTGCGCACGCAGAAGGAAGACTTCTACGTGACGGCCTCGCGCATGGTGCCGTACAAGCGGATCGACATGATCGTGCAGGCCTTTTCGAAAACGCCCGAACGGCGGCTGGTGGTGATTGGCGACGGTCCGGAAATGAAGAAGATCAAGTCGTTTGCCGGCGACAACGTCACGATCCTCGGTCATCAGCCTTATGAAGTGCTGGTCGATCATTTTCAAAGAGCGCGTGCATTCGTGTTTGCGGCCGAAGAAGATTTCGGCATTTCGGTAGTTGAAGCGCAGGCCTGCGGCACGCCGGTCATCGCATTCGGTCGCGGCGGCGCGCTCGAAACCGTGGTCGGCTTGCCGCACGAGCAGCCGACCGGCGTGTTCTTCCGCGAGCAGACCCCGGAGTCGCTGAACGAAGCAGTAGTCCGCTTCGAGCGCAACGCGGGTCTGTTCGATCCGAAGCAGTGCCGCCGCAATGCCGAGCGTTTTTCGACGGAGAATTTCAAGGCGTCGCTCACGAGTTTCGTCAACGCGCGACTACCTTACGGGAGTTTCGAGGAGTTCCTGCCGTACGAAGTCATCGAACAGGAATTGAGGGACGAACCTCAGTTGGCCGGCGTGGTTTCCTGAGCACGAACGAGCTGACGAAGCGGATGCAAAAATGCGGTGACGGAGGGGACATCACGATGCACTTGACGCGAGTGCGTTTCGATCAGACGTTGTAGTGGCGCAGTGTGACCGTAAGCGAGCGTGGAGACCACCAACAAGCTGACGGTAGGCCAGACAGGCCGTATGCGTTCGAACGGCGCGTCATGCGCTTTCCACAGAAAAGCGGCGGCGACACAAGCGCCGAGCACCCAGCCCGATACGACCTCGGGCCACGAGTGCGAATGGTCCATGATTCGGGCCACGCCCGTCAGCAGGCCGATCAGGGTACCCAGCGCGACCCCCGCAAACGGCGGTTGACGCCACCATCTCAGTTGCAGACTCAATGCGACGATCCAGACCGACAGCGATAGCATTGTGTGGCCGCTGATCACACGAAAGTGCAGCGCCGGCAAAGCCACGCCCCAACCCGCATAGAGAATTTTGGTCACGCCGACGACGGCCATGCCCGCGGCGAGGCAGACGATCCAGCGGATCGCGAGACGAAGACTGGATGAGGCCAACCAGCCGGCACACAGTGCTGCGACGGGCAACGTGATGGCAGCGTCGCCCAGTTTGGTGAACATGACCCACATAGGGATATTTTCTTCCTTGCTTGTCGCCAGGTGGCCCACGCACGCCTGGTGACGTGGTGGGTCATGCTCCTGAGCGCCAGGCTCAGGAGCGGGGTTCCGCGTTCGGTGCGGGTGGGGTCCGTGCTGCTGGCAAGCCCGTCACGGGGGGGCGGGAAGCAAGCAGCAACGAAACGACGAGCGAAAGGATCAGCACGTTCGACGGCGATACCAGCCGGTGTTCGGTTGCCGCCATGACCAGCAGACAGACAGATGATATCTCGACAAACCGGAACGGCGCGAAGTTCCAGCCGTGTCCCGCCAGTGCGCCCATCGCGGCGCCGCGACGGCTCCAGTCGATCATTTTCCAGAAAAACGTCAGCATCAATCCCAGACCGACCACGCCCAGCTCGGCGAGGAAGTTCAGGTAGGAATTGTGGGCGTGCGAGTCGCTATGTTCGACGGTGATATCGGTCGGCACGCCCAGTACATGGAAGTAGGAGACGACCCGGCCGATATGGTCGTCGAACGATCCGAAGCCCATGCCGACAATCGGACTTTGCTCGAAGTACCGGAGCGCGCGCGGCCACAGCCACTCATAGCGAATGTTCAGATTGGCGACTTTCGCGTCCTGGTTATGGATGTTGAAAGTAAAGCCCATATAGTCGACGTTCGGGTCGGTATGATGGATCGCCACGGCAAACGAGGCGACGATGAGCCCCGCGAGCAACGTCCCCAGCATCCAGCGTTTGCGCCCGAAGTAGAGGTAGGGCAGCGTTGCCATTGCGCCCAGCAACGAGCCGCGGCTGTAGGTGGAGAACAGCATCATCAGATTGATGGCGATCAGCGCGAGGACGAGCCGGCTGCGCTTTTGCAGGTAGCACGCTATGCCCAGACAGAACAGCATCGCGAAGAAGCCACCAGCGGCATTACGGGCAATGAAGTAGCTGCCGAAGGTATCCGTCGGGTGAGTGAAAATCTGCAGCAGGCCGCTTGTCAGCACGTAATAAGCGTACGGCGGAATATTGATGGCGACAGCGCCGATGAAGAACGCCCGCAGCAGTTTGTTGAGATCCCAACGGTGCGTATAGACACAGCCTGCAAAGATCGGCGCATACGAAATAAAGAAATTGCCGTCACGCCGATAAAAATCGAATTCGGTGAATGAGCGCGGGTCGTAAAGCAGCGTCGAAATGATGACGAGAACGGTAAAAGCGGTGAGTGGCGTAATGAATTGCGGGTAGCTTCTACCGAAGAAGCGCCACGGCAACAAAAAGATTGGAGCGAGTCCTACCGCGCTAACCGGAACCAGATTGGTCACAGTCAAAAATAGCGCAAGTAACGATATGTAAGCCATTGCCACTTCCTTCAGAAAACAAAGTAGGCGCGATCCGCACCGGACTGTACGCGCGCAAAGGTTGGGCTTGAAAGCGGGCCTGAAGTATCAGGATGTTACGGACTGCGGATAACGGCGAGGTCGAATGCGTAGCGTGTCGAATAACGCTGTGTGACGCATTGAATAGCGTCACGCTAACCGGAAGGTACCACGTGTATAGCGCCATTTCAAAGTCGAGTACTCACTGGATGTGCCGAATACCGCATTACGCAGGGACTATTTGAAAGCCGGCCCAACCACCGCGGCCAAAATCTCACCGCTTCGCGCCACAAATGCTGTGGTGCAGCGTAACGTCGCTATGATTCATCCATCGACTTCTGCTGCATCGATTCTGCCGCGCTAATCAGGCAGTCAGCGAATAGCGAACAGCAAGCGAAGACCCGATATGCACGGTTGCTGCCGCACGCGAATGGACTGCTGGAACACATCGGCGGTTTCCGAGTACAAGTCCCGTTAATACCAATGAACAGCTGAAAGGCTGGTCCCGTCCGATTGCCGGACGTCCCCGATTCGATCAACGAAACAATATCAAAGCATTTTCGGCGCAAGAACATTCGGGCGTGAAGTTGATCGCCCGGGACCGGCTGTTACGAACAGGAGCTTCTACATGATCAAGGCAACGATGGGCGTGGGTGAACTGGATATCGTCGAGACGGCCGAGCCGTCGACGGATTGCACACGACTCGTACAGGTGATTCTCGCCGGCGGCTCGGGTACACGTTTGTGGCCCGTTTCGCGCGAGCAGTTTCCCAAGCAGTTGATCGACGTGGTCGGCGACAAGACTTTGCTTCAGGCCACCATGGGACGGATGAAAGGCTTCGGCGGTGAATGGGACCTCGGGACAGGTCCGGTCATCGTCTGCGGCGCGGAGCATTACTTCACGACTTGCGAACAGGCTCGCGACAGTGGCGTCACGGCCCGCGTCGTGGTCGAGCCCAGCCGTCGCGATACGGCTCCCGCATTGACGCTGGCGGCGTTGACCGCGCAAGGCGACGGTACGGACGCGATTCTGGTCGCGATGCCCGCCGACCACGCCATCTCCGATCTCGACGCATTGCACACGGCCATCGAAGTCGCCGCCCGCTATGCGCAAACCGGCGCAATCGCAACGCTCGGCGTGCCGCCCGATCAACCCGACACCGGCTTCGGTTATATCCGCCTCGGCGATGCCTTGCACGATGGCGCTCATCGTATCGACCGCTTCGTCGAGAAGCCTGCTGCGGAACTCGCCGCGCAATACGTCGAAGCCGGCAACTACTGGTGGAACAGCGGCATGTTCGTTGTCCGCGCATCGGTCTGGCTCGCGATGATCGAACGCTTCCAGCCGGCGATTCACGCAGCGTGCGTGGAGGCCTTCAAAAGCGCGAAGACGGTCGACGGCTGCCTGATTCCCGGCACTGCGGAATTCGAACGCTCGCCTTCCGACTCGATCGATTACGCCGTGATGGAACATCTGGGCCGCTCCGACTCGCCGTTCACCGGCGTGGTCGTGCCACTCGAAGCCGGCTGGTCCGATCTCGGTTCGTGGGACGCGGTCTGGCAGGCGATGGAAAAAGACGAGTCGGGCAACGCATCGAACGGTCGTGTGCTGTTCGAAGGCGCCACGGCCACTTATGCGCGCTCGCAAGGCGGTCGTCTGGTTGCGTGCGTGGGGACCACCAACCTGGTCGTGGTCGAAACGGACGATGCAGTGCTCGTCGCCGATCGCTCCCGCGTGCAGGACATCAAAGGTCTGGTCTCGCGCATCAAGCGCGACAAATCACCCGAAGCCGATGCTCACCGCAAAGTGCGCCGCCCGTGGGGCTTTTATGACTCGATCGATCATGGCGACCGCTTCCAGGTGAAGCGCATCGTCGTGAATCCCGGCGCGCGGCTGTCCTTGCAGATGCATCATCACCGGGCCGAACATTGGACCGTCGTATGCGGAACGGCGCTCGTCACGCGCGGCGAAGAGCAGTTCCTGCTGGGCGAAAACGAGTCGACCTACATTCCGCTCGGCGTTCGTCACCGGCTCGAGAATCCCGGTTGTGTTCCGTTGCAGATCATCGAAGTACAGTCGGGCGCCTATCTCGGCGAAGACGACATCGTCCGCTTCGACGACAAGTACGGTCGCTGTGGTTGAGCGGCCGGGCAGATTCGCGATGCACGTGTGTAGGCTACCAGGGGATTGGCAATGCGACTGATAAGCGGTTTACTGGCGAGAATGTTTGACGTTGGGATGATCCTGGCCGGCGCGTACGTCGCGTCGCAGATCCGTTTCGACGTAGGCTCGCAACGCAGCTTCTATCTGGCGTTCGTTGCGTTCGCGGCGGCTTTCTCTCTGGCGGTATTCCCGGCGCTGGGCGTGTACCAGTCATGGCGTGGACGCTCCAAGCGCGTATTGACCGGACAGGTTGCACTCGGATGGCTGATCGTGCAGGCCTGCGCGATGGCGCTGATGTTCTCGCTGCATCGCATCGACTTCGTGTCGCGGCTCTGGTTCTTCTACTGGACCGGCATCTCGGGCGCCGCGATGATTGCAGGCCGCCTGGCCACTCACGTATTCCTCGGACGTGTACGCCATGCGGGTCTGAATCTGCAAACGGTTGCGGTGGCCGCGTGCGGAGAGCATTGCGACGAGATCATTCGCAAAATGGAAAAAGCGCCGGCTGCAGGCTTTCGCGCCAAAGCGCTTTACAACCTGCACTCCGGTAGCCAGACCAATACGCCGCTCGCCGTATTCGAGGAACATGCCGCATTCGCCAGGTACGTGCGTGAACAGAACATCGGCGAAGTATGGCTCGCACTTCCGCTGACGGAGGAACGAGCGATTCTCAGGATCGTCGACGAATTCCGTAATGACCTGATCAATATCCGTTTCATGCCGGACGTGCGTGCGCTCGCGTTGTTCGAAGGCAGCATTACGGACGTGCTCGGCTTTCCGTCAATCAATCTCGCCGTTTCTCCGCTTCCGCCCAACGCGTTGCTGAAGAAGGAACTGTTCGACCGGCTGTTCGCATTGGGCGCACTGCTCGCCATTTCGCCGATTCTGCTCGGCTGCGCATTGGCGGTGAAGATGAGTTCGCCAGGCCCGGTCTTCTTCAAGCAGCGCCGCAAGGGCGCCGACGGACGTGTTTTCACGATCTACAAATTCCGCTCGATGCGCATGCATGAACAGAAGCGTGGCGTGCTGGAACAGGCGACCCGTGGCGATCCGCGCATCACCCGGGTGGGCGCGTTCCTGCGCCGCACGAGTCTGGATGAACTGCCGCAATTCATCAATGTGCTGCGTGGCGAGATGTCCGTGGTGGGACCGCGGCCGCACGCTATCGAGCACGACGATCTTTATCAGAACATTGTGTCGGGCTACATTCACCGTTACCGGATCAAACCCGGTATCACCGGCTGGGCACAGATCAATGGATTTCGTGGTGAGACCGATCGCATCGAAAAGATGGAGGGCCGCGTGGAGCACGATTTGTACTACCTGCGGAACTGGTCGTTCAAGCTCGATGTAAAAATCATTTTCGCGACTGTATTCAAGGGGCTGCATCATCCTAATGCTTATTGACGATTAAGATCGAGGCTCCAGTAATACGGTACAGGAACATGTGTTGTCTGAACCGCCGCCGGCCTGTTGCAACAGGCCGGTTGGTCTTTACGCCAGCGGCGCAGCGTCGAGGACGCCGCTGGAGAACTGCCTGGACTCAAAACCAATGCCAGTAGACGTGGAACGTGTAGTAAGAAAGTCATTGAAAAAAGTGGCGCAGTACAGGTTTCATCTGGATCACGCCATGCAGGCAAACAGGATTCTTCGTTACCTGGAGAAGAATCAGGGGAAGCCCGCGCCGAGAAATATGAAGCTGGCGGAAAGCTACGCTCGTGACGTGCTGGGCGATGCGGTCTACGCGCCCTGGTTGCGCGTTTACACGGCGTTCACCGGCACTTTCAAGGAAGGCTGGATTCCCGATAACTACTACGGCAGCGTCGTGGTGCCGAGTATGAAGGGCGACTACGGGAAGCTATCCGAACTCAAGTCGATTGCGCGGATCATGTTCGAGGGCGACGGTTTTCCCGACGTCGCCTATTTTGCCAACGGACTGTTCTTTACGGATCGGAACGAGTTCATCCCCGAGTCGGAAGTGCGTCGGACGATCTTTCGTGCAACCGACAAAGTGGTCTTCAAGCTGGACGGATCGAAGCAGGGCAAAGGCGTTTTTATTTACGACTGGAGAAGCTTCGATGTCGGTGCGATCAAGTCGCTCGGCAACGGTGTGATCCAGAAGTTCGTGCGGCAGCATCCGGTGTTCGACGCGTTCGCTTCGACGTCGGTTGCGACCTTGCGACTGACGACTGCAGTCGACGACGCCGGCAAGATTTCGTTGCGCGCCGCGTTCCTGCGACTGGGCCGCGCGAACGAGACGCACGTACGCAGCGACAGCGAGGTGTGCGTGCCTGTCGATCCCGCGTCCGGCATGCTCGGACGCGACGGGTATCTGCACAACTGGAGCGCGGTACAGGCGCATCCGGATTCTGGTGTGCGCTTTGCCGGCGTCCAGGTGCCGGCATTCGAACAATGCGTCGAGACGGTGCTGGCGTTCCACCGGAATATCCCGTTCGTGCGCTGTGTCGGATGGGATCTGTCCGTCGATGCCAACGGCCAGGTGCAGATTCTGGAGTGGAACGGCGAGCACAACGACGTGAAGTTTAGCGAAGCAACGCAAGGTCCGTGTTTTTCGGATTTGAGGTGGGAACGGCTGAAGCCGGCTATCTGAAGCTCATTCAACATGCTGTATATCGCCATGCGCCGGCCGGCATCGAGAGCCGGACCGGCCGGCGATGCGAAATCTTTACGGAGACGGCACATGAGCGAACAGTTATGGTGCGTCCATATCGAAGGACTCGACGACTACATCGCTACCGATTCCGAAGGCTCGGCGCGTCAGGAGGCGGCGGTCATCAACGCCTACCTGGATAGCCACGGCCATGAACAGCGCACGGCCGCGACGCGTGCCGTCGTGATGACGTGGCCGTTCACGCCGGACGGCCACGCACGCTCGCTCGAAGAAGACTGGAGCGACGTTCAGCGCATGCCGCATCGGCAGGCTGCCGCGGACCGGCCGGAAAGCGTACTGGCCAATCTCGCGCGACGGATGAAGGAATTGATCCGCGCCGGTTGAGCCGCCCGAGGGCGGCCCCCGTCTTTGTTACTTCCGAACGCCGCTCTGGCGCTTCGATTTCGAACGGCGGGCCAGCATGTTCATCGCCTCGACAAAGGCCGAGAAGGCCATCGCCGCATAAATATAGGCTTTCGGCACATGCGAGCCGAAGCCTTCCGCGATCAGCGTCATACCTATCACTAGCAGGAAACTGAGCGCCAGCACGACGATAGTCGGATTGCGGTCGATGAAACCCGACAGCGGACGCGCCGCGAACAGCATGGCCATGACCGCGGCGATCACCGCGACGAACATGATCGGCATATGTTCCGTCATCCCCACCGCGGTGATGATGCTGTCCACCGAAAATA
Organism: Paraburkholderia sp. BCC1886; assembly: GCF_900996245.1. Classification (GTDB taxonomy): domain Bacteria; phylum Pseudomonadota; class Gammaproteobacteria; order Burkholderiales; family Burkholderiaceae; genus Paraburkholderia. Next base: position 57,488 of record NZ_CAAJGK010000034.1, read on the forward strand.
CGATATCGAGCACCAGGATCTGACCGATCGCGGCCCACGCGGTCAACTGCACGACGCCGCTCGCTACGCCCGCGCTTTCACTCTCGCTCGAGTGCGCGACGTGGTGATGCATTTCGCGGGTGGCCTTCCACACGAGAAACAGACCGCCGCCCAGCAGGATCAGGTCGCGCCATGAAAATGCGTGACCGGATAACGTGATGGCGGGCTGCGTCAATTGCGCGATCCACGCGACGGTGCCGAGCAAGCCGAGACGCAACACGAGCGCGAGCAGAATGCCGAGGCGCTGGGTGCGCGCGCGTTGCGCTTGCGGCAGTTTGTTGCTCAGGATCGAGATGAAGATAAGGTTGTCGATGCCGAGCACGATTTCCATGACCACGAGGGTCAGCAGCGCGGCCCAGGCGGCGGGATCGGTAACGAGGGCGAGTAGATAGTCCATAGGGCTCTGGGTCGGAAAGGGCGTAACGGCATGGGAATACGACTTGGCAACCCGGCAATCATGACCGTTTTCCGGGTTTTGAAAAATCGGTCTTAATCTGATCGACGTTTCGTTTTTTTCGATATGTCGTGAACGTGTTGAACTATCGTCATCTGTATTATTTCTGGATTGTCGTGAAAGAGGGCGGCTTTGCGCGTGCGGCCGAACGTCTCGACATGGCGGTTCAAACTATCAGCGCGCAGGTGCGCGAGCTGGAAAAGTCGATCGGGCGCCAATTGCTGAAGCCGGCCGGCCGCGGCGTCACGATGACCGACGCGGGGGAGGCGGCATTCGGCCGCGCGGAGCAGATTTTTCATCTCGGCGAAGCCCTGCTCGACGAACTCCGCGAAGTCGGCGCCCAACCGGCGGCACGGCTGGCGGTCGGGCTCTCGGACGGCATCTCCAAACTCGCCGCGCACGCACTTCTTGCGCCCGTGCTCGGCACGGCCTCGTTGCGGCTGCTCTGTCATGAAGGCGAGCCGGCGCAACTGCTGTCGGAGTTGGCATTGCATCGGCTCGATCTGGTGCTCGCGTGTCAGCCCGCACCGCACAATACCGATTTGCGCGTGATGAGCCAGCGGCTCGTCGGCTCGCCGGTCGACTGGTACGGGCCGACCGAACTCGTGCGCAAAGCCGCGCGCGCTCAATTCCCACACTGTCTGGCGGAGATTCCGGTACTGCTGCCGACCGGGCATGGCGCATTGCGCGCACGGCTCGACCGCTGGTTCGACGCGGCGGGCATCCGGCCGCGCATCGTCGGCGAATTCGAGGACAGCGCGCTGATGGCGGTCTTTGCCGCGCGCGGTCTCGGCGTATTTCCGCTAGCGGAACTGGGCGCCGAAGACCTCACGTTGTTGCGCGGCTTACGCTGGCTCGGCCGTGCCGAGGGCGTAATCGAGGAGATTCACGCGATCCGCTCGCGCCGCGGCCAGCATCACGGTCTCGCCACCCAGGTGGTGGATGCCGCGCGGTCCTGAACCCGCAGCGCGCGCTGCGCGTTGCGATGCCGGGCAGGGTTGGCCGTGGGCGCGACGACCGTGCCGGGTCCCCACGCCGCGAGCAGCGCAGCGAGCAAGGCGATCTCACCGTCCGCGAGATAGTCGTCGGCGACCGTCACGGCCACACACAGGCGAATGATCTTGCGCCGCAAGCCCGCATCGTCGATTTCTTCCATCAACGTGGCCAGCATGGCCGCGTCGCCGTGTTCGTCCATCGGCCCGAGCGGGGCCTGAGCGACCGAACGATCCTCGCACAACGTCTGCACGATCTGCGCGAACTGCGCCGGCGCGAGATTCAGTTCGCGCGCGATGTCGAGTTTTTCGAGCGCCCGCTCTTCGGAACTGCAGACGTGTCCATCGCACGTCAGCGCCAGCGCGACGATACGTGCGGCTGCTTCAGGGCTATTGCGTGGGTAGGTGCGCATGATCGGCTTTCCTTCGCGGACTGATCCGCAGTCGTGGGTAACGAAGCCAGTGTGCGCAAAGCGGCGCTTCGGATATACCGGTTAAACCGGGAATGAAACATCGGAAAAACCGAACCTGACCAAGCGAAACGCACGACCGTTCGGCGCGCGGGCGTCTTGCACAGGCCTGCTGAAGGCGCCAGGAAATAACTGGTAATTACTTTTGAATCACGCCGCTTTCTCACGGGATCGCGCAACTGGCTTCGCACCTAATCTGGGCCGGGTGCAGTTGCTTCCCTGAAATTCTTCAAATCGAGGTCCGGTATGTTCACCTTCAACATCGCTATCTCCCGTACTCTCCGACGCGTCGCGAAGCCGTCTGCGCTGCTGTCTTTCTGCTTGCTGGCAACGGGCGCTTCGTTCGCCGTCGACGCATCCGCGGCCAGTTTCAAATGCGGCGCGAAGTCGTCGGCGTCGGAAAAGATCGTGTGCAAAGACCCGCAACTGTCGGCGCTGGACGACCGTCTGGCCGCCTCCTGGCAGCGCGCGAAGGAAACCACGCTCGACCCGGTGGCGCTCGACGCCGCGCGCACCCAGCAATGGTTGTGGCGGCAACATAACTGCACGGACGAAGCGTGCGTGAAAAGCTGGTACGACCGCCGTATCGCCGAACTGGACGCCGACTACGATCAGGCGAAGGACGCGCGACACGCGGCGTTCGAGGCGTCGCTGAGCGCGCAGAAGCTGGCGCCCTCTGCGGAAGACGCCGTTCGGAAGATGAAGAGCGCGACCGTTGCGAACGCCGCGACTGCCAGCATGTAAGTTTCAGGCGGCATCGCCCGTCATGCCGCCCAACTGTTCGATCCAGCAGAGCACGACCCGGCTAACGCAGGCCGGGCATGCCTTTGCGCTGGTGCAACCTCGCATTAGCCGGTTACTCGCCGTTTACGTAATAATCGGGCCAGGCTCGATTATCGAGCCGTTTAGGGCCCTTCAGGCTGCGGTTCCGGCAGGTTAACCGTTAAAAATGCGTAGGTCATGGCTTTCAGCGAACCAAGGTCTCCGTTTTTCAGTTGGGTCGTGGCTTCCGCTCAAACGCTGAGCGCGGACAACCGGCAGATTCTGCTGGCCAATCTGTTCACGCGCACGGGCTCGATCATTTTCGCGTCCGTCTGCGAGATCAGCGTTTGCGTTACCGCTTTCTCCCTTCATCCTCGACCTCTTTACGCTGCCTGGATCGGCGCCGTCGTCGCATTGCTGATCGTGCGACTGTCGCTCATCGGGCTGTGCTGTTATCGCAGCGCTCGCGGCCTGGTCACGCCGACCTCCGCGTTTCTATTTGCCAGCCTGCTGTGGGCCGCCCTGTTCGGGGTCGGCAGTCTGCTCTGCAATATCAGCGGCGATGCGACGCTCTTCCTGCTCGGCAACGTCTGTGCGGTCGGTGTGATAGGCGGGCTGGCCGGGCGCAACGCCGGCACGCCGCGCCTCGTGGTGTTGCAGATGGCTTTCATTCTCGGACTGCTGGGGCTGGGCGCGGCGTTATCGCCGGGTTCGGGCAAACTGGTGCTGCTCTTTCAGGCGCCATTTTGCGCAGCCGGCTTCATGGCAGTCGCGCTGCGCAGCAATCGCGACACGGTGGCGCTCCTGCTGGCTCGCGAGAACAGCCATCGTCTGGCTCATGAGGACAGCCTCACCGGACTCGCCAATCGCGCGAGTATCAGCGAACTGCTGGCGGCTCGCACGAAACACAGCAGCGCCCGCAGCGATTTCCCCAGCGATTCCGACAAACCCCGCGCATTTGCCGTGCTGCTGATCGATCTCGACGGCTTCAAGGCGATCAACGACAGTCTCGGCCACGCGGCGGGCGACCAGATTCTGCAGGAAGCCGCGATGCGCCTGCAGGACGTGCTGCCTGGCGGCGATGTGGTCGGCCGGCTGGCGGGCGACGAATTCGTCGCCATTTGCGATTGTGCGGGGCAGGGACACGATATTCCGCTCCTGGCCGAACGCATCGTCAAGGCACTCGCCAGCCCGTTCGCCCTCGCCGAGGCGCGCGTGCATATCGGCGGCAGCGTGGGCGTCGCGTTTTATCCGGAGCATGCCGCGGCCGGCCCGCAGTTGCTGATCTGCGCCGACCGGGCGTTGTACGCCGTCAAGCGCAGCGGCAAAAGTGCGTTCGCGTTGTACGACCCGGTTCGGCACGCATCCGACGAAAATCTCAGTTTGCTGCGCAGCGATCTCGAAGACGCATTGCAGTCGCACTGCGGGCTGCACATGGTCTATCAGCCGATCGTCGACCTCGGCAGCGGCGCTACCGTCGGGCGTGAGGCACTGATCCGCTGGACTCATCCGACTCGCGGCGACCTGTCTCCTGCCGCTTTTATCCCGATTGCCGAACGGACCGGTGTGATTCTCGCGCTCGGCGAATGGGTGCTCGTGCAAGCCTGCGAGGAAGCCGCGGGCTGGCAGGATCGCGTGGTGGTGGCGGTCAACGTGTCGCCGGTGCAACTGCGCGAGGAGTCGTTTGCTTCGAGCGTCGCGGCCATTCTGCAGCGCACGCAGCTCGCGCCCGCGCGGCTGAATATCGAAGTGACGGAGACGGTACTGCTCAGCGACGAAGTCGTGACCCGGCGCAACGTCGCGCGTTTGCGCGCGTTGGGCGTGGGCCTCGTGCTCGACGATTTCGGCACCGGCTTTTCGACCATGTCGACGCTCGTGCGCTTCCAGTTCGACAAGCTGAAAATCGACGGCTCGTTCGTCAAGGAATCCGCGCACCGGCACGAATCCGCGGCCGTGGTGCGAGGCATCGTGGCGCTGGCGCGCGAGATCGGCATGCCGACTACCGCCGAAGGCGTCGAGACGCAGGAGCAACTCGATTTCGTGCGCGCCTGCGGTTGTACCTACGCGCAGGGCTATCTGCTCGGCAAACCGGTGCGCGCCGAGGTCATGTCCAGGTCGGCCGCGCCGCGTTCGGTGAGCGTGGCGCAAGCGCCTGCTTTTACCAGTACCCAAGGCGGAGCGGCGGCTCTGTCGTGAAGCTCGCCGAGCTTCGCCGAATGAATTAGCCTGTCGGGGGTTTATGATTCTCGCCAGACTCGAGGAGTGTGAAGCGCTTATGTCGATGGAAGCAGACATGAATATGGATGAACGCGTCGCCGCAACCGCGGACCGATATGTCGAAACAGGCCGCCCGGTCACCCCGCTGACGCTGTGGGACGACATGCCGGACGGTTCGATAGTGGAGATCGCAGCAGCGTTGCAGCGCTGGCGTGACGCACGCCAGCCTCTTGCGGCGCACGTGCAGATTCAGGCCGGCCTGCCGCAAGACATGGCGGATTCGATGATGAACGCCGCCGAACGTCTCTGGATGGCCGCACAGAGCGAGGCCGACCAGGCCGCGAGCCGGCGTGCGAGCGAGTTGCAGCAGCAGATCGGCGAAGCCCGGGCGGAGCGCGACGAAGCGCTGACCCGTTATCAGGCGAGCGTGCAGGACCTGGCCCGCGAACGCGAGCAACAGCTCGCGGCAGCGACCCGATTGAGCGCTGCGGAAGATGCCTCCGCGCGTTTGGGTGCTGAATTGGCCGACGCGCATGCGCGCGCCGAAGCGGCGGAGGCCCGCGAGGTGCAACTTGCGCAACAGGCGCAAGAAGCCGCCGCAGCCGCCGAAGCCCGCGAAGCGCAACACGCGCAAGAAGCCGCCGCAGCCGCCGAAGCCCGCGAAGCGCAACACGCGCAAGAGGCCGCTGCAGCCGCCGCCACCTTGGAGCAAACACACGCGGCACTAAACGACGAACGCCAGGCACGCGAAGCCCTGACCCAGACGCTCGCCGACAAGAACGACGAATTGGCCCGGCTCACGCAGCAGGTTCACGAGCTGCAGCAAACGGCGAACGAACTGGCAACCGCGCGCGCCCACGCCGACACGTTGAGCGAAGCAAATGCCGCGGCACTTGCCGGTTCCGAAGAGGCCGCGCAGAACGCCGCCGCCGCGAACGAACGGGCGGCGAGCGCCGAGCAGCGCATCGTCACGCTGGAGCAACAGCTGGCCGACCTCGAACAGGTGCGCGCGCAGGAAGCGCAGCATCACCATCAACTGGCATTGCAGGCGGGTGAGGCCGCGAAGGCTGAAGCGCAGTCCGAGTTGCAACGGCAACTCTCCGCGCAGACGAAGGCGCATGAAAAGGCCTTCGGCGAATTGCGCTCGGTGGCCGAACAGTGGGTCGAGCACGCAAAAGAACTGAAGACGCGGCTCGGTTCAGCCAGCGAGAAGCTGCTTTACGTCGATTCGCGCAGTGCCGGCGAAGTGGCGCTGGTGCGCCGGCTCGCCGCCGAACTCGAGCGCTTCAAGCCGGACCATGAACTGCTGTCGCGCGACACGCAGCAACAACTGGTTTCCACGACCATGGCCGACAGGCTCGCGCAAAAAGGCTATCGCTACGACCCGGCCACGGCGGTCATGTCGAAGATCGAACCGTGAAGCGCGGCGGCGGTGTGTCTTAACATTCCGGTACGAACACCGTGCGGCGCGCGCTATCGGCGCTGTCCCAATGCGCGCCGATAGCTGCAAGCGGGACGGCTGCCGTGTCGATCCGAAAGCCTGCGACGACGGTCGCCTCGAAGACTTGCTGCATGGTGTGCAATGCACGCGGCAGCGAGATGCTGCCGATCCCACTGCCCAGCAACGTGACCGGCGCCGAGCGCAGTACCGCGGCCGGCAGCGCAATCTCGGCACCGCTGATCGCGCCGATCTGAACGAAGCGCACCGGCCGGTCTTCGGCCGTGGCGCGCGCCGCGGCGATCAATAAGGAGCGTGCGCTGCTGCCCCAGAGATAATCCAGCACCACGTCCACGCCTGCAGCGAATTGCGCTTCGGCCGCGTGGCTCAATGCGTGATCGTCGTCGGTGAGCAGAATCGCGACATCGGCGCCGGCTTCTTCCAGCGATACCAGGGCTGCCTGGTTGCGCCCCGTGACGATGATTTGCCCAGCGCCCAGATGCTTCGCGATCTGCACCGCGAGCCGTCCCGAGGTGCCGGTCGCGCCGTTGATCATCACGGTCTCGCCGGCGACGAATCGGGCCCGCTGGATCAGCGCGGCCCACGACGACATGCCGGGAATCGCGATAGCGGCAGCGCCGACTTCATCGATCGCGGCGGGCAAGGTCACGCAGTTCGCTTCGGGCACGAGACAGGTTTGCGCCATCGCGCCGAACGGTGCACGCGGCCAGAAGAAATAGACTCGCGTGCCGTCCTCGGTGCGCCCGGTGCCATCGACGCCCGCGACGAACGGAAACGCATGAGTCGACGAATAATGCGAGCCTGCCGCCTTGGAGCGCGTGACATGGCTCAGCGCGCTGGCCGTGACTTCGATCAGACGATGCCCTTCCAGGGCGCTCGGGCGATCGAAGTCGGTATACACGGGCCGTTCGCCGGCCGTGGTGACAACTGCAGCTTTCATGTTGCTCGATCCTGTAAACGTGAGTGAGAGCCTCGTGGCGTCTCGTGCGGCGCTCAGGTCAACGACCCTCGACCCATTCGCGCAACGCATCGTCGCGAATCGCCAGCACGTCGAACAGGCCGATCGCGCGCAGCGCCGGCAACGCGGCGGCGATGTCCGCCATCGCCGCGGTCCGTCCTGCTTCGCTCGCTTGCGGGTCGTTCCACAGCCGCGCATTGAAAAGAAACGCAGCGACGGTACCCTTGCGGACCGTCGTGCCGTCGATCTCGATCTGATTCACGTGGTCGGGTAAAAACTGTTCGGCTCGCATGGCATGGCGCCTTCGGTGTTGTGTGTGTGAAAGCGAGTATAGGTAGGCTATGTCGACCCGACTCCGGTATAAGAGTCATTCGATACCGAATTCAAGCCATGACGACACCCCTGATTCGCCCCGATCTCGTGACCTCCCCGGAAGGTCCTTTTCTCGCCGCGGCCGAGCTGACGCAAAACGAAGCGCGCGCCACGCCGTCGCACGGTCACGCGCGCGGTCAGTTGATGGGCGCGTTGAGCGGACTCGTTTCAGTCGGGCTCGACAAACACCAGTGGGTGGTGCCGGCCATTCACGCAATCTGGATTCCACCGCACTACGTGCATTCGGTGCGATCGCATGGGCCGTTCTCGGGGTGGAGCGTGTTCATCACCGAAGCCCGTTGCGAAGATCTGCCGCGCGAGCCGCGTGCGATCAAAACGACGCCCTTGTTGCGCGAAGCCGTACGACGCGCGGCGAGCTGGCCGGGCAGCGCGCTCGATCAGACGCAGAACCGGATTGCCGAAGTCATCGTCGATGAGATCGCGGCGTCGAACGCGGCATCGCTCGGCTTACCGGCGCCCGAGGACGCGCGTCTCGTGCGGATCGCCGACAGTCTCGTCGGCAACCTCGCGGATAACCGCAGTCTGGACGAGTGGGCGCATTGGGCCGGCCTCGCGCCGCGCACCTTGAGCCGGCGTTTCGTCGCGGAAACCGGCATGACGTTTGCCCGATGGCGGCAACAGGCGCGGCTGCTGCGCGCACTCGAACTGATCGCGGATAGCGTGCCCGTCACGACCATCGCGCTCGAACTCGGCTACGACAACGTGAGTGCGTTCATCGACATGTTTCGTCGCAGCCTGGGGACGACGCCAGGGCGGTATCTCGCAGCCGGCGGTTGATCGCGCGGCCGCCTGTGCTCGAAGCAGAAATGGATCGGTCGTGCTACGTTCTGTCCACTAAAGGAGCGATATCCCATGAGTGAAGACACCAAAGCGTATGAACCGTCCCGCGTCTGGACGCCGCCGGCTCAATCCGGCGGACGGTTTGCCAACATCAACCGGCCCGTCGCGGGGCCGACGCATGAAAAAGAACTGCCGGTCGGCGAGCATCCTCTCCAGCTTTATTCGCTGGCCACGCCGAACGGTGTGAAGGTCACCGTGATGCTCGAAGAACTGCTCGCGCTCGGCGCGACGGGTGCCGAATACGACGCGTGGCTGATCCGCATCAACGAAGGCGATCAGTTCGGGAGCGGCTTCGTCGGCGCCAATCCGAACTCGAAGATTCCCGCGCTGGTCGATCGCAGCGGGCCGAAGCCGGTGCGCGTTTTCGAGTCGGGTTCCATCCTGCTGTATCTCGCCGAAAAATTCGGCGCGCTGCTGTCGACCGATCCGGCCGGACGCGCCGAAACGTTGAACTGGCTGTTCTGGCAGATGGGTTCGGCGCCTTATGTCGGCGGTGGCTTCGGGCATTTCTATGCTTACGCGCCCGAGAAGTACGAATATGCGATCGACCGTTTCACGATGGAGACCAAGCGTCAGCTCGATGTGCTGAATCGTTTGCTGGCAGAGCGCCCCTATATCGCGGGCGAGCAGTACTCGATTGCCGACATCGCGATCTGGCCATGGTATGGCGGCCTCGTGCAGGGCGTCATGTACGGAGCGGCCGAATTCCTCTCGGTGCAGGATTACGTGCACGTGGTCCGTTGGGCCGAGACGATCGCAGCGCGACCCGCGGTCAAACGCGGACGCCTCGTCAACCGCGTGTGGGGCGAAGAGGGCGAGCAACTGGCCGAGCGTCATCACGCGTCCGATCTGGACAAACTGGTGAAGTAACGCCTGACGGAGTCTGCCGCTTCAGTTGCAGACCGGCTTGCGCAATTACGTGCAGATAATCCGATCCTGCCGCAAACTGCATGGCTTCGACGCCACCCTTGTCCGCCATGCAGTTACCCGACCTCAATCTCCTCATTGCTCTGGATGCGCTGCTCGAAGAGGGCTCCGTCGTCGGCGCCGCGCAGCGCATGCATTTGAGTGCGCCTGCAATGAGCCGCACGCTTGCACGCATTCGCGACACGCTCGGCGATCCGGTGCTCGTGAAAATCGGCCGGCGGATGGTGCCCACGCCGCGCGCGCTATTACTGCGCGACCAGGTTCGCGACTCCGTTGCCGGTGCGGTGCGGCTGCTGCAACCCGAGCGCGAAGTCGATCTGGCGACGCTGGAGCGCCACTTCGACGTACACGCTAACGACACGTTCACCGGCTCGTTCGGCGCCGCGCTGCTCGAACGGGTGCGTCGCGAGGCGCCGCGCTGCGTGCTGCGTTTCCAGCCGGAAAGCGACACCGAAGCGCATGTCGTGCTCGAAGGCAAGACCGACCTCTATATCAGCGCGATGCGGCCGATGGGCCCCGACGTGCATGTGCAACAGCTCTTCACCACGACCTTCGTGGGCCTGGCTCGCGACGATCACCCGATCTTCGACGACGAAATTACGCCGCAGCGCTTCGCCTCTTACGACCATGTCAGCGTGTCGCGCCGCGGACGCACGGCCGGTCCGATCGACGTCGCGCTGCAAGCACTGGGTTTGCAGCGCACGGTGTCGCTGGTGGTGCCGTCCTTTCATTCCGGCGTGTTCGCGCTCGGCTCGTCCAGCATGATCGTTTCGCTGCCGGAGCACGTGGCGGCCGCCGCGGAGCAACTTGGTATTCGCGTGCGCTCCTTCGCGATTCCGATTCCGCTCGAGACCATCGTCGTGATTCAGGCGTGGCATCCGCGCTGGCAGAGCGACCCCGCGCATCGCTGGCTGCGGCGCGCGGTGCGTGAGGTGTGCGGGGCGCACTGACGCTCTCTATTCGAGGCGTGCGTTGAACGCACGCCTCGATTGCCAACATTGCAATTTTCGGATCGGTAGCGACTTCGTAGACTGGCTCCATTCAAGTTCTGGAGCCGGCATCATGCTTTCCTTGCAAGCGGCGCAAGCAGATGCTGTGGCCGCTTCGGTCACGACATCCGTACCCGCCCCGACGGCAACTGCCGCTCCCTCTCCCACTTCCGCATTCAACGCCCGCGTCATCGTCGGCTTATTGGGCGTACTGATCGCGGTGGTCATTGCCCAACTCAACGACCACGTAACGGATGTCGCCATGTCCGATATTCGCGGCGCGATGGGGATCAGCTACGACCACGGCTCGTGGTTATCCACGGCCTATCAGGCCACCCAGGTCGCGGCCATGCTGTTCGCACCGTGGTGCTCGGCGACGTTTTCGCTGCGGCGCTTCACCATCGGCGCGGTGACGATGTTCGCGCTGCTCGGCTGCATATTCCCGTTCGTGTCGGGCTTCGGCGCGCTCGTCACGTTGCGCGCATTGCAGGGCCTCGCGGGCGGTTGTCTGCCGCCGATGCTGATGACCGTCGCCCTGCGCTTCCTTCCGCCCGGCATCAAGCTTTATGGTCTCGCCGCCTATGCATTGACGGCGACCTTCGCGCCCAATCTCGGCACGCCGCTGGCGGCGTTGTGGACCGAATACGTCGGCTGGCATTTCCTGTTCTGGCAGATCGTGCCGCTCGCATTGTTGTCCATCGGCATGATCGCGTGGGGCGTGCCGCAAGATCCGTTGCGACTCGAACGATTCCGCCAGTTCGACTGGCTCGGCGTGCTGCTCGGCTTCCCTGCTATCTGCATGCTGGTCATCGCGCTCGGGCAGGGCACGCGGGCCGGCTGGACCGACGCGCCGTGGATCGTTGCCCTGTTCGTCGGCGGCGGCGTGAGCCTGGTGCTGTTTCTCGTCAACGAGTGGTTCCAGCCGCTGCCGTTCCTGAAGATGCAATTGCTCGCGCGCCGCAATCTTACGCATGCATTGATCACCCTCGGCGGCGTGCTGCTGATCCTGGTGGCCGTGCCGGGCGTGCCCGCCGCTTATCTCGCCGAAGTGCGCGGCTATCGGCCGCTGCAGATCGCGCCACTCGCGCTGTTCGTCGCGCTGCCGCAACTGATCGCGTTGCCGGCGGTAGCCGCGCTGTGCAATCTGCGGCGCGTCGACTGCCGCTGGGTGCTGGCGACCGGCCTCGCGCTCATCGCGTTGTCGTGCTTCGCCGGCAGCTTCGTCACCTCCGAATGGATTCGCGACAACTTCTACGTGCTGCAGATCATGCAGATCGTCGCGCAGCCGATGGCGGTGATTCCCTTGCTGATGCTTGCGACCAACGGCATGGGTCCGCCTGAAGGACCGTTCGCGTCGGCGTGGTTCAACTCGATCAAGGGACTGGCCGCGGTGGTTGGGGTAAGCGTCACCGAAGGGTTGACGACAATGCGCGAACACCTCCATTCGGCCGTGCTGATCGACCAGCTCGGCAATCGTCCGCAAGCCTTCGCGATCACGCAGCAGGCATGGGCCGCGCGTTTGCATCTCGATGGGCATGCAGTGCTGGCGCTCATCGACCAGCGGATTCGCGAGCAGGCATTGGTACTCGCTTCGGCGGATGTATTTCGCGTGATGGCGGTGCTGGCCGTCGCGCTCATCCTGTTGATTCCCATCATTCCCACGCGTGTGTATCCGCCGCGTGCGGGCGCTACACCGCCGCCTGCGAAGCCCGCCGGCAAACCGTAAAGCACTCAATCCGATCACAAGGTTCAAATCATGTCCGAGTCGAAACCGAACAAAAAAAAGTTTCTCATCGGCACGCTCGCCGTCGTGCTGATCGCCCTTTGCGTCACCGCTGCCTATGCCGTGCTCGACACCGATGGACAGAGTACCGACGATGCTTTCGTCAGCGCCGATTTCACGGTAGTAGCGCCGCGTGTTGCCGGGCAGATCGCGAGTCTCGCGGTCGACGATAACGAGCTCGTCCACAAAGGCCAGTTGCTCGCGCGTATCGACGACCGCGACTACGCGGCGGCGGTCGCGTCGGCCCAGGCCAATGTCGCCGTCGCGCAGGCCAGTATCGACAACGCGTCGGCCAGCATCGTCCAGCAGCAGTCGCTGATCGACCAGGCCGCGGCGGCACTCGCGGCCGCGCATGCCAGCTACGTGTTCGCCGGCGCCGACGACAAGCGTTACGCCGATCTCGCCCAACACGGCGCGGGCAGTCTGCAGAACGCACAGCAGGCCCGCTCGCGAACCGACACCGCGTTAGCCGAGGTCTCGCGCAACGAAGCCGGACTCAAGGCCGCGAAGCAACAGGTCGTCGTGTTGACCGCGCAACGGACTCGCGCCGAGGCGACGTTGCAGCAGGCGCAGGCCGCGCTCGATACGGCACGTCTGAATCTGTCGTGGACGCAGATCGTCGCGCCCATCGACGGAGTCGTGGGGCAGCGCGCGGTGCGCGTCGGCGCGTACGTCACGCCCGGCACGCCGATGCTCGCGGTGGTGCCGCTGCAGCAGGCCTACGTGGTCGCGAATTTCCAGGAGACGCAGTTGACTCACGTGCGTCCCGGCCAGACCGCCGAGATTCGTGTCGATACGTTTCCGGGGCGCGTATGGCGTGGCGTCGTGCAGAGCGTGGCGCCTGCGACCGGTGTCAGCTTCGCGGCGATCGCGCCGGACAACGCGACCGGCAACTTCACGAAGGTCGTGCAACGCATTCCCGTGAAGATCGTGCTGCGCGCCGGACAGGCTTCGCTCGAGACCTTGCGCGTGGGCATGTCGGTCGACGCAACGATTCGCACCGGCGGCGCGCAGGCCGCGACCCGCAGCGAGGTCGCCGCGCGATGAACTCGATGACATCACGAATGGCATCCATCGCCTGTGTGTGCGCGCTTGCGGCGTGTGCGGTCGGACCGGATTTTCAGAAGCCGGTGGCCAGGTTGCCGGACCGTTGGCAGACGGGTTCGATCGCGTCGGCGGGCATCGGTGAAGTGGCCTCGAAAACCGTGGACGGCGTGCTCGATCCGCAATGGTGGAGCACGTTCAACGACGCGGAACTGTCGTCGCTGATCGAGCGAGTTGCCGCCGCGAGTCTCGATGTGAAGGCGGCGACCGCCAGGCTGATGCAGGCACGCGCGACGCGACGCGTGATCGGTGCCGATGCCGAGCCGTCGGTCAACGGGACGGCGTCGTATCAGCACGCGCGTTCGAGTCAGAACGGCGTGCTCGACATCTCCGGACTCGACGGCAAGCACGACTACAACGTGTGGCAACCCGGCCTCGACGCAACGTGGGAACTCGATCTGTGGGGACGTGTGCGGCGAGCAACCGAGTCCGCCGACGCGACCGTCGAAGCGAGCGCGGATTTACGTCGCGAAGTTCTGCTGGCGGCACTCGTCGAAACCGCGAGCGACTACATGCAGTTGCGCGGCGTGCAATTGCAGCAGCGGATCGTCGAGCAGAATCTCGGCATCGCGCGGCATAGCCTCGAATTGACCCGCATCCGTTTCGCGGATGGTGTCGCGACGCGCCTCGAAATGGCCGAAGCGTCCGCGCAGGTGAGCACGATCGAAGCGCAGCTGCCGCTGCTCGACAACCAGCGCGTGCGTCTGGTCAACGCGCTGAGTCTGTTGATGGCCGCGCCGCCTCACACGCTCGAAGCCGAGTTGCGCGAAGCCGCGGCGATTCCGTCGCTACCGGCGCGCGTGCCGACGGGTCTGCCATCGGAACTGGCGGAACGTCGACCGGACATCCGGGCGGCCGAAGCACGTTTGCATGCGGCGACCGCAAGCATCGGCGTGGCGCAGGCGGATTTCTATCCGCGCGTTACGCTGTCGGCCGATCTCAGTCTGCAGGCGTTGCACTTCGGCGACCTCGACAACTGGAGCTCGCGGATGTTCGGTGTCGGCCCGGCGCTGAACGTGCCTTTATTCGAGGGCGGCCGATTGAAAGGGCAACTGGCGTTGCGAGAGGCCCAGCAGCAGGAAGCGGCCATCGGCTTCCAGCGGACGGTGTTGAACGCGTGGCATGAAGTGGATAACGCAATGAGCGATTACCAGGCGCGGCAGGTTCACCATGACCGCCTGGCCGATGCCGTCGAACAGAACCGCATCACGCTCGACAATGCGCAGCGTCAGTATGTTGCGGGCGCAACCGACTTTCTGAATGTACTTACCGTGCAGAAAGATCTGCTGGGCACGCAGCAGGCGCTGGCTGCGAGTTCGACGGAAGTCGCGGTGTCGCTGGTGCAACTGTTCAAGGCGCTGGGCGGGGGATGGCAGATTGGCTTTCCGGACGAACGGGCAGGCGGCTGACAGCAGCAGCGCTGTGTGAGTGTGGCGGTGTATGCTTTGGCCGACCTCGATCTCTGCTGCTTCGCACCGTGTATGCCTAAGCGTTTCATTCGCCTTCTTTCTTTCGCCGACAAGACCCGGCGCGCATTCGGACTGGTCTGGAGTACCTCGCGATGGCTGTTCGTCGGACTGGTCGCGGCCACCATCGTGTCCGGTGCGTTACCGGCTTTGGCGGCCTGGCTCGGGCAACGTATCGTCGACGCGGTGGTGGCGGCGATGAATCAGCATGCAGCGGGCGCGGGTTGGGCCGCGCACTGGCCGGTGCTGCGCTATCTCGTGATGGAAGCGGGCGTGCTCGCCGCACTCGCGGGATGCCAGCGCGCGTTGTCGCTGCAACAATCGCTGCTCCGCGCGCGGCTCGGACAGAAGGTGAATCTCCTGATTCTGGAGAAAGCGCAGAAGCTGTCGCTGCTGCAATTCGAGGACTCCGAGTTTTACGACCGGCTGGTGCGGGTGCGCCGCGAAGCGTCGAGCCGGCCGCTCGGGCTGATTACGAAGTCGCTCGGACTGATTCAGAACCTGATTTCATTCGGCAGCTTCGCATTTCTGCTGGTGCGTTTTTCTCCTTGGGCGCTGCTGATTCTCGTACTCGGCGCACTGCCGGGATTTATCGCAGAGGCACGGTTCTCCGGTAACGCATTCCGCCTGTTCAGCCGAAGAACGCCCGAAAGCCGTCAGCAGAGCTATATCGAAACGCTGCTGTCTCATGAAGCGAACATCAAGGAGGTCAAGCTATTCGGCTTCGGGCCGTTGCTGCTGCAACGTTATCGCACGATGTTCGACCGTCTGTATGCGGAGGACCGCGAACTCACCTTGCGTCGCGACGGATGGGGATTTCTGCTGGGCCTGCTCGGCACCGCGGCCTTCTATTTTGCGTACACCTGGGTCGTGCTCGAGACCATCGACGGCCAGATGACGCTCGGCCATATGACCATGTATCTGGTGCTGTTCAAGCAGGGGCAAAGCGTGGTCAGTAATAGTCTGGCGTCGATTAGCGGCTTGTACGAGGACGGCCTTTATCTCACCGATCTCTATGACTATCTCGGTCAACCGGAGCCGGTAAGTCTGGGTACGTCGACGCGTGGAGCGTTGCCCGGCGATGGCTTGAGGTTCGAGAACGTGAGTTTCCGCTATCCGGGTACCGCACAAGCCGCGGTTCAGAACATCAGCTTTTATCTGGCGCCGGGTCGCAGCCTCGGTCTGGTCGGCGAAAACGGCTCGGGCAAGACGACGCTCATTAAATTGCTCACGCGTCTCTACTCGCCGTCCGAAGGCAGGATTCTGCTCGACGGGACCGATCTGCAAGAATGGCAGGAAGACGCATTGCGACAGCGCATCGGCGTGATCTTTCAGGACTTCATCCGCTATCAGATGCAGGTGGGCGAGAACCTCGGCGTCGGCGATATCGATTCTTTCGCGGATGAAACGCGCTGGCGCGAAGCGGCCGGTCAGGGCATGGCCGCGGAATTCATCGACAGTCTCGAGCAAGGGTACGCGACGCAGTTAGGACGCTGGTTCGCGGGCGGCCGGGAATTGTCCGGCGGACAGTGGCAGAAGATCGCACTCTCGCGCGCCTATATGCGACGCGATGCCGATATCCTCATTCTCGACGAACCGACCGCGGCGCTCGATGCCGCCGCGGAAGCCGCCGTGTTCGACCAGTTTCGCGAGCGCGCCGCGGGGCGCATGTCGTTGCTAATCTCGCACCGGCTTTCCAGCGTGCGCAACGCGGACCATATCGTCGTGCTCGATCACGGAGAAATGCTCGAACAGGGAACGCATGCGGAATTGATGGCGCAGGGTGGCCGCTATTCGACTTTGTTCGGACTTCAGGCGAGCGGGTATATCTGATCCGATGCCCGATGCGAACTTACCGGAGTACGCTGCGACTGCCGCCTATTTCACCGCCCCCAACGCCAGCCCCTTCACCAGAAACCGCTGCAGCCACGCGAACACCACCGACACCGGCAAGGTCGCGCACAGCGTCGCGGCCATCACCAGATGCCATTCGACGACGTATTTACCGGCCACCATATCCGTGACCTGCACGGTCAGCGTCTTGTTCTCCGGCGAGCGGATCAACGTGTAGACCACCGCGAATTCGTTCCACGCATTGATGAACGTGAAGATAGCCGTGACGACGATGGCCGGAACGGCCAGCGGCAGAAACACCTTGAACACCGCGCGCGTGCGTCCGCAGCCTTCGAGCCAGGCCGCTTCTTCCAGATCGCGCGGGACGGTCTGAAAATACGAGGACAGCATCCACACCGCAAAAGCGATGTTGAACGCCGCGTACGACACGATCACGCCGATTTTGGAGTCGACCAGGTTGCCATCGCCGTAAGGGATCATCGCGGCAAGGCGGAACAGGCCGACCACCAGCAGGATGGGCGACAACATCTGCGTGACCAGCAGAAACTGCCGGTACAGGCCACGGCCGCGAAACGGGAATCGCGCCAGCGCATAAGCGGCCGGCAGACTCACCGCGAGCGCGAGTGCCGTGGAAAGCAGGCTGATGACCGTGCTATTGCGCAGCGCCACGCCGAAGTTCGCCGCGACCCACATGTCCGCGAAATTCTGCCACTGCCAGTGCACCGGCAGCCAGCGCGCCGGGTAGACGAAGATTTCGGAAGCCGGCTTCAACGCGGTGAACAACATCACCGCGAACGGAAACAGCACGACCACGACGAGCGGCGACAACGCCAGCCAGCACCATAAGCTGCGCTTCATTTTCACACTGACGCTCACGACGACTCTCCTTCTTTCGCAGGCTGCAGACGCAGATAGGCGATCGAGAAAACGAACAGCATGACGAGCATGATCAGCGACACCGCGGCGGCCTCGCCGGGTCGTCCGAGCCGGAAACCGAGTTCGTACAGATACGTGACGAGAATATGCGTGCCGTTGTCCGGCCCGCCTTGCGTCATCACCCAGATAATCGGAAACGAGTTGAACACGTAGATCACGTTCAACAGAATCGTCATGTTGATGAACGGCCGCAGCAACGGCAACGTCAGCTTGCGGAACTGCTGCCATGCGCTCGCGCCGTCCATGCGCGCGGCCTCGTAGATATCGCCGGGTACCGAGGACAATCCGCCCAGCAGAATCGTCACGGTAAACGGTATCGACACCAGAATGCCCACCGCGATTTCCACGATGAACGCCAGCGACGGCGTCGCCAGCCAGTGAATCGGACCGCCTATCAGTCCAAGCCGCTGCAAGGTGACGTTGACCATCCCGTAGTCGTCGTTGAAGGCCCAGCGCCAGACCACCGCGGTCA
Organism: Paraburkholderia sp. BCC1886; assembly: GCF_900996245.1. GTDB lineage: Bacteria > Pseudomonadota > Gammaproteobacteria > Burkholderiales > Burkholderiaceae > Paraburkholderia. The sequence continues at coordinate 75,603 of NZ_CAAJGK010000034.1, forward strand.
TGGTCAGAGAGACGGACCACGGCAGCATGACGATGGTGCGTGCGACGCCGCGGCCGTAGAAGTCCTGATTCAGAACGAGCGCGACCGGCACGGAGATCAGCACGGTGCCGCCCACCACGCACACGGTCCACACGATCGTGCGGCGCGCGACCTCGACGAAAACCGGGTCGCTGAATACCGTGACGAAATTCTGGATGCCGGTGAAATCGCGTATCGCGCCGAAGCGCGACACCTCGTGCAGCGACTGCCACACGATGTTGAAAATCGGATAGCTGATGATGAACAGCGCGAGAATCAGACTCGGCGCGATCAGCAGCCACGGCGCTTGCAGGCGCGATGAAAGGGGACGGCTCATGCGTGCTCGATCGTGAGACGCATGCGCGTTGGGTTGCGCAGGCGCCGGAATGGGCCGGAAAATACGAGGTAAAACCCGTTCGGGGCAAGCGCGCGCCACCTCGCAATCAGGTGGCGCGCGCTTCGTCGTGACATCGTCAGGTCGGTATTGGCGCGCGGCAAACGCGCCGCGTGCCGTTCAATGCCCCAGCGACTTGTTCGCCTGCGTGGCCGCTGCGTTCAACGCGTCGGCCGGCTTGGCCTTGCCCAGGTAGATCGACTGCATCGCATCGGTGACGGCCTTCGCGGTGTCTTCCCAGCCCGTCACGGTCGGTGCGAAATGCGCGGTCGGCAGTAACGCGACGAACGCCTTGGTGTCCGGATCGGCGAATGCCGGGTCCGTCGCTTCGGCCTTCGTGGTCGGCAGGAAACCCTCCGTCTTCGTGAACTCGACGCGCGGATCCTTCGTGAACAGGTAGTCGAGGAACTTGAATGCCGAGGCCTTCGCCTTGGAGTTCTTGAACATCACGATGGAGTCGGTCACCGCGTAAGTGGCGTGCGTGGTGCCCATCGGAATCGGATCGATACCGTATTTCAGGTTCGGCGCTTCCTTCTTGATCTGTTTGGCGAGGAACGGCGCGGAGATCATCATCGCGACGCGGCCCTGTTTGAAGAGGTTCTGCACGTCTTCGCGGCTATAGCCGGTCACGCCCGGTTGCGTCAGCCCCTGGTCGATCATCGACTTGTAAAGCGTGGCCGCCTTGATGCCGGCCGCCGAATTGAATGCGGCCTTGCCGTCCTTGCCGACGACGTCGCCGCCATTGGTCCATAGCGCGTAGTAATAGTAGACGTCGGTTTCGATTTCCTTACCCTGCAAGCCGAAACCGGCGACACCTTGCGCCTTCAGTTTCTTCGACGCTTCGATCACGTCGTTCCAGGTTTTCGGGCCGTCCGGATAACCGACCTTCGCGAGCAGATCCTTGTTGTAATACAGCGCGCGAGCCGACGCGGCGATCGGCAAGCCATACACCTTGCCGTTGATTTCGCCCGGCGCGAGGAACGGGCCGATGAAGCGTCCCTTGAAGCTCGCGTCCATGTAGCCGTCGAGCGGTTCGGCCACGTCGTCTTTCACGAAGTCGAGCAGCCAGCGCGTGCCGACAATCGCCAGGTCGGCATTCGCATTACCGGAGATGTCCGTTTGCAGCTTCTGTTGCAAGGTGTCCCAGTTCACGTCTTCGATCTTGATGGTCGTGCCGGGATTGGCCTTTTCGAAGTTGCGGGCCATCTTTTCGAAGTACGGGGCGGTGGCGTCGCTGTAATGCGCGACGGTGACTCGCACCGTGTCGGCATGAGCCGCGACGGCGAGGCCGGCCAGCGTGAGCGCCACGGTCATTTTGCCGAGCGCGAGGGAAGCACGGGCATGCAACGACATATCTCTCTCCTGGGGTGTCTGCTGCCGTCGCCGGCCGCGTGGTTAAATTGTTTGAAAAAATCCTACATGACGAAAAATCGCTTGTCACGTAGGGTCTGCCATATTTCTTCTCTACCGCGTTTATGCATAAGATGCCTTAAAACAAGGGCTATTGTGCGGACGAAAATAACGTGAACCCAATCTTTGGGATGCCGCAACAAATCCCACATGCCAGGTTATGTAGGAAACTTACACAATGATAATGCCGGGAGAACGGATATGACCCGTGTCGTGCTGGTGACCGGAGCCTGCGGCGGAATTGGCCGCGTGTTGTGCGAGCGCTTCGTTGCGAACGGCGACACGGTGCTTGCACTGGATATCGACGCGGGCGCGTTGAGCGACCTCGTGTCGCGCCTGGGTGAGCCGCACGTCACGCCCATCGCGGTCGATCTCGGCGATGCCGCTGCGGTGCAGCAGGCCGTGTCCGACGCCGTACGAATTCGTGGTCCTGTCGACGTGCTAGTGGCCAACGCGGGCGCGGCCGAAGGACTGACGCTTGCGAAGACCGACGCCGCCAGCTGGCAGCGTGACATTCATCTGAATCTGAACGGCACGTATCACACGGTCGAAGCCGTGCGTGCTTCGATGATCGAGCGGCAACGAGGCACGCTCGTGCTGATCGGTTCGGTCAACGGCCTGGCCGCGCTCGGTCATCCCGCGTATAGCGCGGCAAAGGCGGGACTCATCAGCTACACGAAATCGCTCGCGGTCGAACTCGGGCGCTATGGCATTCGCGCCAACATCGTTTGCCCCGGCACGGTGAAGACCCAGGCGTGGCAGGCGCGCGTCGACAAGAATCCGCAAGTCTTCGAAGATCTGAAAAAGTGGTACCCGTTGCGCGATTTCGCAACGCCGGACGATATTGCCGACGCAGTGCTGTTTCTCGCGTCGCCAATGGCACGCGTCATTACCGGCGTGGCGTTGCCGGTGGATGGCGGTCTGATGGCCGGCAACCGTCCGATGGCGGAAGAACTGACGCTCGAATCGCTTTGAAGCCTGGACGTTTTTAAAGCCTTGAACCCACGCAGCACGATGACGAGGACAGCATGGCAGCAGTGCAACTGAACGGCATCTTCAAACGGTATGGCGACACGCAAGTCGTGCACGGCATCGACCTGAATATCGACGACGGCGAATTCGTCGTGCTGGTCGGCCCATCGGGTTGCGGCAAGAGCACGTTGATGCGCATGGTGGCCGGCCTCGAAGAGATCAGCGGCGGCGACCTGCTGATCGGCGGCACGCGTGCGAATACGCTCGCGCCCCAGCAGCGCAATGTCTCGATGGTGTTCCAGAGCTATGCGTTGTATCCGCATCTATCGGTGTACGAGAACATCGCGTTCGGGCCGCGCATCCGCAAGGAATCGACTGCGAGCTTCAAACCGCGCATCGAAGCCGCCGCGAAAATGCTGAACCTCGGCGGTTATCTGGACCGCTTGCCGCGCGCACTGTCGGGCGGTCAGCGGCAACGTGTCGCGATGGGACGCGCGGTCGTGCGCGAGCCGTCGCTGTTTCTGTTCGACGAGCCGCTGTCGAATCTCGACGCCAAACTGCGCGTGCAGATGCGCACGGAAATCAAGGCGCTCCATCAGCGCCTGAAGAACACGGTGATTTACGTCACGCACGATCAGATCGAAGCGATGACCATGGCCGACCGCATCGTCGTGATGAACGCGGGGCGCATCGAGCAGGCCGGGCGCCCGCTCGAGTTATACGACCGGCCGGCGAATCTGTTCGTCGCGAGTTTTCTCGGCTCGCCGTCGATGAATTTCGCCGAAGGCGTATTGACGGGCAGCGGCCAGGGCTTCGCGCTGACCTTGCAGGACGGCACCGCGATCGCACTGGAAAGTCTGCCGCCCACGGCCGTGGTGGGTGCGAAGGTGACGCTCGGCGTGCGTCCCGAACATATCGAAACCGTCGCGCCCAGCCCGGATGCGATGTTGCAGGTCGAAGTGGTCGAGCCGACCGGCGCCGAGACGCATCTGTACGGAAACATCGGCGGCAGTACGTGGTGCGTGACGACTCGTCAGCGTTCGAAGGTGCAACCCGGCGAGCGTGTCGCGTTGCGTTTTCCGCGCGAGCACCGGCATCTGTTCGATACGGAGAGTGGGCGCAGACTGGTCTGAATCGCGTCGTGCGCCGAGGTGAGTGGAGCAGGGCGCGACGACGCGGATCGATTCATCCCTTAAGGAACACCGGGTGTCCGCACCGAACTTGATTCCCCACATTCGCGAGGCGCTGGCCAATTTGCGGCCGGCCGAGCGGAAAGTCGCCGAGATGGTGCTGAGCGACGTCGACTTCGCGATGCGGGCGAGCATTACCGAACTCGCGCAGCGCGCGGACGTGTCCGAGCCGTCCGTCACGCGCTTTTGCCGGGCGATCGGCGCGCACGGACTGCGCGACTTCAAGGTGCAACTCGCGCAAAGCGTGGCAGGCGGCATGCCGTACGCGTCCACGGCGGTCGCGCGCGGTGACGATGTGCAGACCCTGATGGACAAGGTCGGCGAAGCGGCCGTGAACGGCATCACGCATGCGCGCGATGCGCTCGACCCGACGGTGGTCGAAAGTGCGATCGCGGCCTTGTCGGGGGCGCGACGCGTGTTCTTCTTCGGTGTCGGCTCCGGCTCGGGACTGGTCGCGCAAGACGCGGCGTTGCGGTTTTTGCGGCTCGATATCGCGGCGAGCGCGTTTACCGACGGGCATCTGCAGCGGCTGTATGCCGGTCTGCTGGAACCGGGCGACGTCGCTTTCGCGATTTCGCATTCGGGTCGCAGTGTCGAAGTGAACGAGAGCATCCAGATCGCCAAGGAGCGCGGCGCGACGACGATTGCGCTGACCAATGTCGGTTCGCGCCTCGCCTGGCTGGTCGATATTCCTTTGCTGCTGCGCGTGCCGAGTCCGATCGATCCGAATACGCCCGGCGTCTCGCGACTCGTGCATCTTTGCATCATGGACGCGCTCGCGATTGGCGTCGCATTGAAAGCGGGCCCGCGCACGCTGGAGAAAATGCGGCATGCGAAAGCGCGGCTCGCGTCGCATGAACCGGAAGCGGCCGGCGACGCAAAGGGCTGACGGCCTCGCCTGGCCGCGCGTCTAGCCGCGCGCCTCGCGCGCGCCGGACACATGGTCCGCCGTCGATTGCCGGCGCACCAGCACCGGCGCCGGTGCAGTAATGGCCTGCACGTGCTGCGCATCGGGCTCTTCGATGAGCCGGATCAGCAAGTCGATAGATGCTTGCGCAATCGCTCCGGTGTTGATCGCCACCGTGGTGAGCGACGGCCGTACCTGGTGCGCGAGTTGAATGTCGGTAATGCCGACGACCGACACGTCTTCGGGCACCCTGCGGCCCAGCGTCGCGAGCGCCTGCAACGCGCCGATGGCCAGCAGGTCGTTGGTCGCGAACAGCGCGCTCAAATCCGGCTTGCGGCTCATGAGTTCGAGGCAGGCCGTAAAGCCGGCGTCGATCGTATCGGGAATTTCGCGCACGGCGGCGTCGTCCGGTTCGAGTCCGGCCTCACGCATGACCGTGCGAAAACCCGCGGCGCGCGCATCCTGCAAGCCGCCGCAGCCATCCCCGATCAACATGCCGATGTCGCGATGCCCAAGCTCCAGCAAATGCTGCGCGGCGAGCGTGCCGGCATACGCGAAGTCCACGGCGACGCAGGGCAGCGCGGGCAACTGCTCGGGGTGTTCCCACATGCTCAACACGATGGGCGCGCCGACCGCCGCTGACTCGCATAGCTCGTTGATGGCGATGTCGGTGTTCAGCACCAGCACACCTTCGGCGAGCGTGCCGGCAATCTGCGTGAGATACGCGCGGCCGATCTCCGCGTCGTCGTCGGTATTGCAGACCATCAGGAAGTAACCGGAACGACGCGCCGCGCGTTCTGCCGCGAGCACGAACTCCGGATAGAACGGATTGGCGATGCTCGACAGCATGAGCGCGAGCGTGGACGAACGTCCTTCGGCCAGCGCGCGTGCATTGAGATTGGGCCGGTAACCGAGTTCGCGAATCGCGCGCATGACCCGTTTAGCCGTCTCGGGACGAACCTTGTTCGGGTTGCGCAGCACGTTCGAGACGGTCGCGGCCGTGACGTCGGCAAGACGCGCGACATCGCTTAGCGTGGCCATGGTGAATGCGAGGTAAGCAAAGGAAATCCCACACTGAGAGACGTTGATTCAGATGTTGCCTTTAGCACGCCGGCTTTGTTAAGTTTTGCCTCAACAACATTGGAGACAGACATGCACAGCCGATCGAACGGATTTCAGTTTAAGCGCTTAAATGACCGCCGCGCAAGCCTTTGCGCGATTTTTTTCAGCGCGGATTTAACCGCTTAAATCGGGGAAAACCATTATGTCGGCCATTTCCCTGACGAATATCCAGAAGCGTTTTGGCGCGAATGCGCCGGTTATCCGCAATCTGAATCTGGAGATTGGCGCGCATGAGTTCTGTGTGTTTCTCGGACCGTCGGGTTGCGGCAAATCGACGTTGCTGCGCATCGTCGCCGGACTCGAAGATCAGACCGACGGCGACGTGACGATCGGCGGCCGCTCGATGAACGCCGTGCCCGCTGCCGAGCGTGGTGTCGCGATGGTGTTTCAAAGCTATGCGCTGTTTCCGCACATGTCCGTATTCGAGAACATGGCGTTCGGTTTGAAGCTCGCGAAAACGCCGAAGGCGGACATCGAGCGCAAGGTTCGCGAGGCCGCCCGCATTTTGCAACTCGACGCGCTGCTCGAGCGCAAGCCGCGCGAACTCTCGGGTGGGCAGCGTCAGCGCGTCGCCATCGGTCGCGCTATCGTGCGCGCGCCGGGCGTGTTCCTGTTCGACGAACCGCTGTCGAACCTCGACGCTGCGCTGCGTGGCCAGACCCGCGTCGAAATCGCGCGACTGCATCAGCGGTTCGATCAGGCCAGCGTGGTCTATGTCACGCACGACCAGATCGAAGCAATGACGCTCGCCGATAAAGTCGTGCTGCTGCACGCGGGTGCCGACACCCAACGCCTTGGCAGCATCGCGCAGATCGGTGCGCCGCTCGATCTCTATCACCGGCCCTGCTCGAAGTTCGTCGCGGGCTTCATCGGCTCGCCGCGGATGAACTTTATCGAAGCGGAAGTCGACACCGCCGGCAACGACGCCGTGCTGGTTCGGCCGCTGCAAGCGGACGCCGCGCAAGCGCCGCTGCGCGTACAGGTGAACGGCGCGCGTCTTGCACGCGGCCAGCGCGTGAGCGTGGGCATTCGCCCCGAACATATCCGTCTCGACGGCGACGCGCAAAGTTTCGCGGTGACGTCGCTACTCACCGAGCAACTCGGCGAGCACAGCTATCTGCACGTCGAATACGCGGGCGGCACGCTGATCGCGAAAGCACCCGGCGATCTGAACGCGCGCGGCGGCGAACGACTGTCGCTGCGGCTGCCCGCCGAGGCGTGTCATCTGTTCGATGAAGCGGGGCTGGCTCTGGAGCGCACGGTGAGCACGACCGGCCAGCGCGTCGTGCTGCAAACGGCCTGAAACAACCGATGCATCAACCGCCGTCCGCAACGATCGGACGGTCAACCACGCAGTTCTAGGAGACAACACGATGATTACCCAGCACCTGAGTCGCCTCGCCGGGCTCGCTTCCTTCAAACGAGGTTCGATTGCCGCGGCGTGTGCCGTGTCGGCAATCCTGTTGAGCGGCGCGATGACCGACGCGCAGGCGGGCCAACTGAACATCAACGTGTCGGCACGCGGCAATCAGCGCGCGACCTGGCAGGACGCGTTCGACAAGTTCAAGAAGGCGAACCCCGACGTCGATCTGAAAGTGACCTACGTGACCGAAGAAGCGTACAAGGTGCAGATGGGCGGCTGGCTCGCCACCGATCCGCCCGATCTGGTCTCGTGGCACGACGGCGAGCGCATGGCGTATTACGCGCGGCGCGGCCTGCTCGACGACCTCTCGGGAGATTGGGCGAAGAACGGCTGGAGCCAGCAATATGCGTCGGTGAAAGAGGCGTCGACGTATGGCGGCAAGCAGTATGCCGCGCCGCTCGGTTACGACGCGTATGGCTTCTTCTATCGCAAGGACCTGTTCCAGAAAGCGGGCATTACCAGCGAACCGAAGACGTGGGACGAATTCCTCGACGCGTGCAAGAAACTCAAGGCGAGCGGCGTCGCACCGATTGCCGTCGCCGCGCGCGATAGCTGGACGCTGGCCGCGTGGTTCGATTATCTCGACCTGCGCATCAACGGCAATGCGTTTCATCAGAAGGTGATGGCCGGCGAGATTCCGTACACCGACCCGCGCGTGAAGAAGGTCTACACGACCTGGAAGACGTTGATGGACGATCACTACTACATCGACAACGCGCTCTCGTACGACCTCGATTCGATTACCCCGTTCCTCGCCAACGGCAAGGCGGCCATGATGCTGATGGGCACGTTCTTCTCCGCAGGTCTGCCGGCGAACGTGAAAAGCCAGATGGGCTTCATGCGCTTTCCCGTGATCGACCCGAAGGTGCCGACCGCGGAAGACGGTCCGGTCAACGTGCTGCTGATTCCCGCCAAGGCGAAGAACAAGGTCGATGCGCACCGCCTGATCGCCTTCATGGAAACGCCGGAAATCAACGCAGACCTCGCGCGCGGCTGGGGCCAGTTGCCGTCCAACAGCAAGGCGGCCGAACCGGAAGATCCGATTTCGAAAGTCGGCTTCCAGACGCTCGCCAGCACGACCGGCGGCATCGCGCAGTTCTACGACCGCGACATGACCAAGGAAATGGCCGACGAAGGCATGAAGGCGATGCAGCAGTTTTATAGCGACCCGTCGCAGCTCGATGCACTGCTCGTGCGTCTCGAAGCGACCCGCAAGCGGATCTATCACAAGTAAGCCGCAATAAAGCCGCAATAAAAGCCGCGCCGCAGTGTCCCGTCACGGCGACGGGACGCTGCCCGCCCCGCGCACCGGCAACATCATCACGAGGTCTCACATGTCCACATCGATCGACCGGCTGCCCGCCACGCGCGCCCGCCGGACGTCCAGGACCGGACGCGCGCGCAACCGGGCGGCGCTGTTCTTTCTGCTGCCGGGCTGCGCGCTGTTCGCGCTGTGCGTGCTCTATCCGATCGTCAGCAGCATCTCGCTCAGTTTCTACAACTGGGACGGCATGACGCCGAAGACTTTCGTCGGCTTCGCCAATTACATCGAGCTGTTCCAGGCCGACACGTTCTACGTCGCGCTGAAGAACAACCTGATCTGGCTGGTGTTCTTTCTGCTCGCGCCGCCGTTCGGACTGATGTTCGCGTTGTATCTCAACCAGCAGGTCAGAGGCATGCGCGTCGTGAAGTCGCTGTTCTTCGCGCCGTTCGTGCTGTCTGGCGTCGTGGTCGGTCTGGTGTTCAGCTGGTTCTACGATCCGACTTTCGGTTTGCTCAAGGTCATTCTGGGTCGCGGCATTCCGGTGCTGGGCGACGCGCATACGGTCACGTTCGGCATCGTCTTCGCCGCGCTCTGGCCGCAAACGCCGTACTGCATGGTGCTCTATCTCACCGGCCTCACGTCGATCAACCCCGAAGTGGTCGAAGCCGCGCGCATGGAAGGCGCAAAGGGCTGGCGCCTGCTTTGGCACGTCATCCTGCCGCAACTGCGCCCGGCCACCTTCATGGCGGTCGTGCTGACCGTGATCGGCGCGTTGCGCAGTTTCGATCTGATCGCGGTGATGAGCGGCGGCGGACCGTTCGACAGTTCCACCGTGCTGGCCTATTTCATGTACGACCAGGCCATCAAGTATTACCGCGAAGGCTATTCCGCCGCGATCGCGGTGGTGCTGTTCGCCATCATGCTGGTCTACATCGTGTTCCATCTGCGCCGAATGCTCCGCGAAGAACGCTGAGCCACGCTTTCCGTTTCAGGAGAAACGACATGTATCCGCTTCCCGTCGAACGCTGGAAACCGTGGAGCCGTGTGCTCTACAAAGCGTCGCTGCCGCTCGCGCTATTCGTGTGGCTGCTGCCGATGCTCGCCGTGCTGGTTACGTCCATCCGCTCGTCGGACGAACTGTCGCAAGGCGATTACTGGACATGGCCCAAACACTTCGCGTTGATCGACAACTACGGCACGGCCATTACGCAGACGCCGATGCTGCATTACTTCGCCAACAGCGTGCTGATTACGGTGCCGTCGGTATTGGGCGCGATCCTGCTGGCGTCGATGGCGGGTTTCGCACTGGCCACGTATCGCTTCCGCGGCAACATCGTCGTGTTGTTCACGTTCGTGGCTGGCAACTTCGTGCCGGTGCAGATCCTGATGATTCCCGTGCGCGACATGGCGCTGAAGGTGGGGCTCTACAACACGGTGTGGGCGCTGATCATTTTTCATATCGGTTTTCAGACCGGTTTCTGCACGCTGTTTCTGCGTAACTTCATCAAGCAGTTGCCATTCGAACTGATCGAAGCGGCGCGCGTGGAAGGCGCGAGCGAATGGACCGTCTATGCGCGCATCGTATTGCCGCTGATTCGCCCGGCGCTCGCCGCGCTCGGCATTCTCGTCTTCACCTTCGTGTGGAACGACTACTTCTGGGCGCTGTGTCTCACGCAAGGCGACGACGCCGCGCCGTTGACCGTCGGCGTCGCGGCGCTCAAGGGGCAATGGACGACCGCGTGGAATCTCGTCGCGGCGGGCTCGGTGCTCGCGGCCTTGCCGTCGGTGCTGATGTTCTTCGCGATGCAGAAACACTTCGTCGCGGGCCTGACGTTCGGCGCGAGCAAAGGCTGACGCAGCCAGATCCGACGGCGTACCGGAAACGCCGACTACTTCATCTGCCGCCGCATGGCTTGCCGTGCGCGCCGCACTTCGCTTTCCTGGAGAAATGAACAATGCAACTGGGTGTCTGCTACTACCCCGAACAATGGCCCGAATCGATGTGGGCCGACGACGCCCGCCGCATGGTCGAACTCGGCATTACGCATGTGCGCATCGCCGAATTCGCCTGGAGCCGGATGGAGCCGCGCGCGGGCGCCTACGACTGGAGCTGGCTCGATCGCGCGGTGAGCACGCTGGCCGACGCCGGTCTGAAAATCGTGCTCGGCACGCCGACCGCGTCGCCGCCGAAATGGCTGGTGGATGCGATGCCCGACATCCTGCCGGTGCGTGCCGACGGCACCACGTGGCATTACGGTTCGCGACGTCACTACGACATGTCGAGCGAGGCGTACCGGCGCGAAGGCTTGCGCATCGTCGAAGCGATGGCCGCGCGTTATGGCGCGCATCCCAATGTGATCGCGTGGCAGACGGACAATGAACTCGGCTGTCACGATACCGTGCCGAGCTATTCGCCGGCGGCGCGCGCGCGTTTTCAGGGATGGCTCGCCGCGCGTTATGAAACCGTCGAACAGTTGAACGAGCGCTGGGGCAATGTGTTCTGGAGCATGGAGTATCCGTCGTTCGAGACGATCGAACTGCCGCATCTCACGCCCACCGACGCCAATCCCGTTCATCTGCTCGACTTCCGCCGGTTCATGTCCGACGAAGTCGCGAGTTTCCATCGCGAGCAGGTCGACGTGTTGCGCCGTTACGCGCCACATGCGGACATGCTGCACAACTTCATGGGCTTCTTCACGACCTTCGATCACTACCGCTTTGCGGCGAACGGCAGCATCGACGTCGCGACGTGGGACAGTTATCCGATTGCGCGCACCGAGGTCATCGCGCTGAGCGAGGACGACAAGGCGCGTTATGCGCGCACCGGTCACCCGGACGTGTCGGCCTTCGATCACGACCGCTACCGCGCGATCGGCAACGGCCGTTTCTGGGTGATGGAGCAGGAAGCGGGGCCGGTGAACTGGGCGCCGTGGAATCCGGTGCCGGCGCCCGGCATGGTGCGTCTGTGGGCGTATGAAGCCCTGGCGCACGGCGCGGAGCTGGTGTCGTATTTCCGCTGGCGGCAGGCGCCGTTCGCGCAGGAGCAGTTGCATTCGGGTCTTAATCTGCCGGACAACACGTTGTCGCCAGGTGGGCGCGAAGTGGCGCGCGCAGCGCGGGAAATCGCGCAATCCGACACGCTCGCCAAACTGAAGCAAGGCGGCGCGGGCTCGCGTGCGCCGGTGGCGCTGGTGTTCGATTACGAAACGCAGTGGATCTTCGAGATTCAGCGGCACGCCAGGGCGTTCGATTATCAGACGCTCGCGTTCGAGTACTACCGGACGCTGCGCGAGATGGCGCTCAACGTCGATATCGTGTCGGCCGACGCGGACCTGTCGGGCTACGCGCTGGTCGTCGTGCCGAGCCTGGCCAGGCTGCCGGCCGGCTTCGTGCAGAAGATGGCGGCGTCGAACGCGCAATGGCTGATCGGTCCACGTACGGGGTCGAAGACCGAAGACTTCGCGATTCCGCCTGAACTGCCGCCAGGTGCGTTGCAGTCGCTGTTGCCGGCCAAGGTGATCGAAGTCGATTCGTTGCGGCCGACGCTGCAACCCGCCACGACCTTCGACGGCGTCGAAGGGATCGCGTTGCACTGGCGCGAACATCTGGAAGCGCGCGACGGCGTCGAAGTGCTCGCGCGTTTCGACGATGGCTGGCCGGCGGTCATCGCTAAGGATCACGTCCGCTACGCGGCGGCGTGGTTCGATGCGCCGCTGCATCGCGCGCTGGTGGAGCACGCAGCGCGCGCGGCGGGACTTACGGTCGCGCGACTGGCCGAAGGCCTGCGCGTGCGCCGGCATGGCGACGTGACATTCGCATTCAACTTCGGCCCGCAGTCCGTCGATGCACCGGCGCCCGCGGACGCGCGCTTCGTGCTCGGCGAGCGCACGCTCGGCACCGCCGACGTCTGCGCGTGGCTCGCCGCATGAGCGCGCGTGCCGCTGACGATGGCGACGACGTTCGGCCTGCCTCGACGGGTACGTTGCCCCATGTGGATGCAAGCAAGCCGGTCTCGCGGCCCGTCGACGGCACTGTGCGAATGGGCTCGAACGTCGCGCCGGATGGCACGACGCTCGGCATCAACAGTCGCTATCTGACGCGCGACGGCGAACCGTGGCTGCCGGTGATGGGCGAGGTGCACTACGCGCGGATCCCCGAGTCGCAATGGGACGACGAACTGGCGAAGGTTAGGGCCGCCGGTGTCGATATCGTTGCGTCTTACGTGATCTGGCGATATCACGAGCCTTGCGCCGGTCGCTTCGACTGGAGCGGCCGTTGCGATCTGCGGCGCTTCGTCGAGACGTGCGCGCGGCACGGTCTGACCGTGTTTGCGCGGATCGGTCCGTGGGTGCATGCGGAAGTGCGCTATGGCGGCCTGCCTGCATGGGTGGTCGATCAGGTGCCGACGCGGTGCGACGACGCGCTCTATCTCGACTACGTGCGGCGTTTCTACGACGAGATCGCGCGTGAGTTGAGCGGGCTGATGTGGAAAGACGGCGGTCCCGTCATCGGGATCCAGCTGGAAAACGAGTACAACCTGACCGGTGCGCAACAAGGCCGCGCCCATATCGCAACGCTCAAAACTTTGGCTTGCGAAGCCGGACTCGATGCGCCGCTCTACACCGTGACAGGCTGGGACAACGCGGTGTTTCCGCAGCGCGACGTGGCGCCTGTTTTCGGCGGCTATCCGGATTTGCCGTGGGGCGTGTCGCAGTCGATGTCGGCGCCTAACGAGGTCTATGGTTTTCGTTTTACGAGCCGTGTGGGCGGCGACCTCGGCGCGCAGACGCACAACGCGGAACCCGGCGACGCCGATTCGGTGGCGCACGAAACGCCGTTTCTCGGAGCCGAATACGGTGGCGGCGTGCCGGCCATGTATCGGCGCCGGCCCGTGCTCGACCCCGCCGATATCGCGGCCATGTTGCCGGTGCAGCTTGGCTCGGGCGTCAATCTGTATGGCTATTACATGCTGCACGGCGGCCGCAATCCGCCCGGCGATCTCGACGGACAGGAGTCGACGGCGACCGGCGGCTATAACGATCTGCCAATCGTCAACTATGACTTCCAGGCGCCATTCGGCGCGAACGGGGAGCCGCATGCGGCGCTCGGCGCGGTGCGACCGATGCATCTGTTTCTACGGGAATGGGGTAGCGCGCTGGCGGCGTGCGCCGTCTATGCGCCTGATGTGCTGTCGCGCGGCGCGGACGATCTGCAAACGCCGCGGTTTTCGGTGCGTGCGAATGGCGATAGCGGCTTCGTGTTTTTCAACAGGCATGTCCGGCAGTATCCGATGACCACCTGCCGCGATGCCCGGTTCTCCGTGAAGCTCGCCACGCAGACGGTGACGTTTCCGGGTGAGCCGGTCGACATCGCGCCGGGCGTGTCGTTCGTTTGGCCCATCGGGATGGAACTCGGCGGTGGCGGCGGTGGTGGCGGTGGCGTGCGTTTGCGCTATGCGAGCGCGCAACCGGTGACGCGAATTGCTACGGAAAAGGGAGACGTGTACGTGTTTTGCGCGACCGATGGTGTCGTGCCCGAGTTCGCGTTCGAGGCGTCGACCGTGCGATGTGATTCGCAATCGTCGATGCAAATGGGCGAACTGCGGGAGGATGTGTGGCGGGTTCGTCCAACCGTTGGCGAGACATTTACCGTGGACAGTGCCAACGGCACACGCATCACGCTAATGACGCTCGCACGCGCCGATATCGAGCGCATGAGCGTCCTGTCGGTCGATGGACGCCGCCGCTTGATCATGACCGACGCGCTTGCGTTCGAGCGTGACGGCGATCTCGTACTGCGTTCGATTGGCGTGGCTTCGTTCGAGGTGGCCGTGTATCCGCCGCTCGATCGTGTGCCTGTGTCGAGTTCGAGTCAGACGACTACGCATGCGCTCGTCGAAGCGCCGCGTCACGATGTGTTCCAGCGCTTCGAGGTCAGCATGCCCGAGCAGGCGTTCGACGTAAGCGTCGTGCCTACGCGAGCCGCACGCCCCGTGGCCGCCATCGAGATTGGCGGCGTGGCGAACGCCGCTGTCGAACCGTGGCCGGAAAGCTTCGGCAAAGCGGCCGCATGGCGGCTCGATGTGCCGGAGCAGGCGCTCGCGGCGCCGGGGCTCAGCAATGCCTATCTGTCGATCGAATACAGCGGCGATGTCGGCCGCCTGTTTTCAGGCGCGGCGATGATCGACGATCATTTCTACAACGGCCTGCCGTGGCGGATCGGCGTGCGCAACGTCGCGATCGACCCGCACGCGCCGTTACTGCTGACGGTGCTGCCGCTGCGCGCGGATGCGCCGATCTATCTCGACGCGCGCTACGACCCGAGGCCGCATTGCACGGACCAGATTGCCGAGGTGAAACGTGTGAGCTGGATTCCCGAGTACGAAGCCGTGCTCCCGATGCGCTGAGCGACGGCAAGCCGGGCTACTCCGCAAACCCGTCGGCAAACGCGTGGCGCAGATAGGCGACGAAGGTCGACACCGCGAGCGGCACATGGGACGCATACGGACGAACCACGAATAGCTGCTCGGCAAACGCGCCGACAGGCCGCCAGTCGGGCAAGAGCCTCACGAGTTTGCGCGCACGCAGTTCCTGCTGCGCGCTGAAGTCGGGCAGCAGCGCAATGCCAAGTCCGTCCAGCGCGCCTTGACGAAGCGCTTCGCTATTGTTAGCGGCAAGCGGCCCGTCGATGGGAACGGTGACGCTTTCCGCCGATGCCTTGCGGCCCGTCGCCTTGTCGAACGTCCATACCGGCGACTCCTGTCCGCGCGGGTAGAACAGACACGAGTGGTCGCTCAGATCTCGCGGCGAAGTCGGCGTGCCGCGCCGACGCAGATAAGCGTGGGTCGCCACGATCACCGACTCCGTCTTGCACAGGGCGGTCGCGACATGCGTTTCGGGAGCGGACGCGCTATGCCGGATCGCGAGATCGAAGCCTTCCGACGCCAGCGACACGAGCCGGTCGGACAATTCCAGTTGAACCCGCACTTCGGGGTTCGCGCGAAGAAATTCTGCCAGCCGGGGCAGCAACTGCTGCCGTGAAAGCGCAACCGGCGCCGTGACGCGGACCACGCCACGCGCCACCCCGGCGGAATCGCGCACGTTCGAAAAGCTCTCGGCGATCTGGTCGAATTGCCCGCGCGTCTGCTCGACGAGCCGCTGCCCGGCCTCGGTGAGCCGCACACTGCGCGTGGTGCGCTGGACCAGCGATACACCGGCCGCCCGCTCCAGTTCCGCGACGCGCTGACTCATGGCCGCCTTGCTGACGCCGAGGCGTGCCGCCGCGCCCGTGAAGCTGCCTTGATTCGACAGCACGGTCAGCCAGTAAAGGTGGGTCCAGAGTTCTTCGATTTTTTGCGTTTCCATACGGGTATTGTTCGCTATAGAAAACAATCAATTCAAGTATAGCGTCTGTGCAAAGGGCGGCGAGCTTTCTACACTGCGTTTTTCCCTATCGCGAACGAGGCAGGCCATGCAAAGCTACACAGACAAAGCGGATGTCGGGCACTTTATCGACGGACGTGCGACGCCGGGTTCCGGCACCCGGACCCAGCCCGTGTTCAACCCGGCAACCGGTGCGCAAGCCCGTACGTTGCGCCTCGGCGAGCCGGCGGATGTCGATGCGGCGGTGGCCAGCGCGAAGAAGGCGTTCCCGGGCTGGAGCAACACGCCGCCGATCCGGCGCGCCCGGGTGATGCTCCGCTTCCTCGAACTGATGAACCGTCATCGCGACGAACTCGCGGCCATCATCACGGCGGAGCATGGCAAGGTGTTCAGCGACGCGCAAGGCGAGGTGTCGCGCGGCATCGACGTGATCGAATTCGCCTGCGGCATTCCGCAGTTGTTGAAGGGCGACTATACCGAGCAGGTGTCCACGGGTATCGATAACTGGACGACGCGTCAGGCGCTCGGCGTGGTCGCCGGCATCACGCCGTTCAACTTTCCGTGCATGGTGCCGTGCTGGATGTTCCCGGTAGCGATTGCGGCGGGTAATGCGTTCGTGCTCAAACCGAGCGAGCGCGATCCGTCGGCGGCGCTGTTCATGGCGCGTCTGTTGCAGGAAGCGGGTTTGCCGGATGGCGTGTTCAGCGTCGTTCAGGGCGACAAGGTGGTGGTCGACGCGTTGCTCACGCATCGCGACGTGAAGGCTGTCAGCTTCGTCGGTTCGACGCCGATCGCCAACTACATCTACGAGACGGGTGCGAAGCACGGCAAGCGCGTGCAGGCGCTCGGCGGCGCGAAGAATCACATGGTCGTGATGCCGGATGCGGATATCGATCAGGCGATCGATGCGCTGGTCGGTGCCGGTTACGGGTCGGCGGGCGAGCGCTGCATGGCGGTCTCGGTCGCGGTGCTGGTGGGCGACGTGGCCGACCGGCTGATTCCGCGACTCGCGGAGCGCGCCCGTGCGCTCGTGATCGGCAACGGCATGAATGCGGACGCCGAAATGGGCCCGGTCGTCACGCGTCAGGCTCTGGAGCGGATCGAAAACTATATCGCGGTGGGTGTCGAAGAAGGCGCGAGCCTGGTGGTCGACGGTCGCGGACTCAAGGTGCCGGGACATGAAGAAGGCTTCTTCACGGGTGGGACGCTGTTCGATCACGTGACGCCGGACATGCGCATCTACAAGGAAGAAATCTTCGGGCCGGTGCTCGCTTGCGTGCGAGTGAAAGACTTTACTGAAGCCGTCGATCTGGTCAACGAGCACGAATTCGGCAACGGCGTCGCGTGCTACACGCGCGACGGCAATATTGCGCGCGAGTTCGGCCGGCGCATCGAGGTGGGCATGGTCGGCATCAACGTGCCGATTCCGGTGCCGATGGCGTGGCACGGGTTCGGCGGATGGAAGCGCAGTCTGTTCGGCGACACCCATGCTTACGGGGAAGAAGGCGTGCGTTTTTATACCCGTCAGAAGTCGATCATGCAGCGCTGGCCCGAGAGCACGGAGAAGGGCGCGGAGTTCGCGATGCCGACGGCGAAGTAAGCTCAACTGCTGGATGACCGGCGGTCCGTGCCTGTCGACTCATCGATTCTGAGTCGAGGTCGGACCGTCGCCCAACGTCTCCATTGCGCAGACAGGATTGCCGATCTATAGCGCAATCCACCTTTGCCCGACGCGCATGTCCCAAACCGCAAAGCAGGTGTCTTCATCTGCGAAATAGCGTGGTTTTGTCGCTGTACAGTTCATCTCCTCTGAAACGGTTCAGGCATGAGACATCGACGTCTCGTGCCGTTCGAACTCGTCTATCCCCATTCCTTTGGATAACAGAAGATGATACCCAGCGAACAGATCGATACCAGTCCGTACACGTTCGAATACCGGTCGCGTTCTTCCAGCCGTTTGCGTGTCGTGCTCGGCGCCACCGTCGGAACGATGCTGGAGTACTACGACTTCGCGGTCTACGCGTACGTCGCTACGTTCATCTCCAGAAACTTTTTTCAGGGGCAGAGCAGCGCAGAAGCGCTTCTGTCCACCTTTCTCACCTTCGGTATCGGCTATGTGGCAAGACCGCTGGGCGGACTGATCGTCGGTTACCTGGCGGACCGCAAAGGCAGAAAACTCGCGCTGCTGGTAACGCTCTTTTCGATGGCGATCGCCACGGCGCTAATCGGCGTGCTGCCCACTTATCGCAGCATCGGCTTGATGGCGCCGGTTCTTCTGGTCGTAGCGCGATGTGCGCAGGGTTTCTCCGCGGGCGGAGAGGCCGGCAGTTCGATGTCGTTCATCGTCGAATGGTCGCCCGAAGGCAAGCGAGGTCTGTGGGGCAGTTTCCAGCAGGTCGGCATGATGACGGGGCTACTGCTGGGTTCGGCAGTGGTTGCATTGCTCAACACCACGTTATCCGTCGAGAGCATGAATGCGTGGGGCTGGCGTGTGCCGTTTCTGCTAGGCGGTCTGATTGGACCGTTTGGCATGCTGATGCGCCGCAGCCTTGCGGAAACGCCTGCTTTCGAAGCGCAGAGAAGCCGGGCTGCGTTGGCGAGTGCATCGTCGCAGGCGAGCCGCGTTCCAGTGTCTCGCAGAACTCGTGAGTGGCCGACGTTCGTGAACATGATCGTTTTTCCGATCGGCAGTGTGGCCGCGTTCTATCTGCTGTTCGTGTTCATGCCGGTGTGGATGCAGCGATTCGAAAAGGTTTCGCCGAGCGACTCGCTGTGGGCGAACAGTATCGGGCTTCTGACCATCGTCGTCACGACACCGTTAATGGGCGCATGGTCCGACCGGATTGGCCGTAAGCCCGTGCTGCTGGGTTCCATGATCGCACTGCTCGTCGTTCCCTATTCGCTGCTTTATCTGCTGGACCACCTGCAGGCGATCCGCTTCGGCAGTCTGGTGGCCATGCAGATCGTACTCGGCGCGATAGTCGGCGCGGCATGCGGGCCTTTCCCCGCCGTGATGGCCGAGCAGTTCCGTACCAGTCGACGTTCGACCTGGTTGAACATGGTTATCGCATTGACGACTTCGGCTGCCGGCGGCTTCGCGCCTTTCATCGCGGTGTGGCTCATTGCCAGAACCGGTTCGCCGCTCGCTCACATGTTCTTTCTGATAGCGGCCGTGCTGGTGTCGTTGCCAACGCTTCTCTTCATCAAGGAATCGGCGTTTTCCCCACTCGAAGACTGAGCGCGGGAAGCGGCCTTTCGTCTGTCTTTGTCATCTGTTGGAGCCATGTATGTCCGTCGCCATGCCGTACGATCCATCTACTTTTCGAGCGCTGACTTTCCACGACGCGGTACCGGCTTTTCTCGAGCGCGCCGACAGTCCGCACGCTTATCTCGAGCGCTGCATTGCGGCGATCGAGGAGCGCGACCCCACCGTGAGAGCGTGGCAAGCGCTGCGTATCGACGTCGCACGGGCAGAGGCGGAAGAGGCCACGCGACGTTATCGGGCCGGCAAACCTCTATCGGCTATCGACGGCATGCCGGTCGGCATCAAGGATCTGATCCAGACGCGCGATCTGCCGACGGGCGAGGGAATCGCCGGCAATGAATCGTCACAGGGCACGGTCGATTCGGCAAGCGTCCAGGCTTTGCGTGCGGCCGGCGCCGTTATTCTCGGCAAACTGGTGACCACTGAACTCGGTGGCGGACATCCTTCGGTCACGACCAATCCCTTCGACGCAACGAGGACGCCGGGCGGATCGTCGAGTGGATCGGCCGCCGCCATTGGCGCAAGGATGCTGCCTGTTGCCATCGGCACGCAGGTCGGCGGGTCCATCATTCGCCCGGCCGGTTATTGCGCTAACTATGCGATCAAGCCGACCTTCGGTGCGTTGAATCGTGGCGAACGTCAAGGCTATAGCCAGAGTTGCGTCGGTGTTCATGCCGGTTCACTGGAAGATCTGTGGACCGTGACTCATGAAATCGGGCGTCGCGCGGGCGGCGATCCAGGTCATCCCGGGCTGTTTGGCCCGGCGCCGACTCCGCGAGGCAGTAGGCCGTCGCGCCTTATGGTCATGGAAAGCGATGGCTGGCAGCAGACGGATGCCGTCACGCGGGGCGCATTCATGCAGGTGCTCGACCAGTTGCGTGAGCAAGGTGTCGTCGTCCTGCAGCGCCGCGACGATCCCCATATCGAAGCGTTCGAAACCAGCCTGGCCGGCGCGGCGGATCTGGTGGGCCGCATCCTGGCTTTCGAAAACCGTTGGGCGCTCGAGAACCTGGTGCGCGAGCATGCCACCCTGAGCGACAGCACGTTGGCCTCGCTGGACAGAGCACGGGCGATGACCGTCGACGACTATCGCGTCGCGCTGCATCAGCGTAGCCAGGCCCAGCAGCGATTCTCAGCGCTGGCGCCGATTGGCGACGCGCTCATCAGTTTGACCGCGCCCGGTCCCGCGACGCCATTGCAAGCGCTGAAGAACGTGCAAGGCGATCCGCTGCCGTCCGGCACGGGCAACCCCGCATTCGCACTGCCGGCTTCATTGCTGCTCGCGCCGGCGCTTGCCGTTCCGATGCTTTCCGTCAATGCGCTGCCACTCGGTATTCAACTCATTGGGCAGCGGCACGACGACTATCGCCTCGTGGCTTACGCCCGCTGGCTGGTCGACAAGGTGTCGCCGGTTGCCGTCGGTTAACGGCTCGATCAGAACCTGTCAGGAGAAAGCGGTATGCACTCACCGAATGATTTGCATGGGGACCGGCACGACGCCGGTCTGGATGAACTCGCGCGGGTCGTTGCGCAAGAACGGAACAGGGTCGAGCCGATCGAAGGCTTCGCCTGGCCTTACGGGGTACGGATGGCCGTCAACCTGACGGCGGACTACGACACGATGCTGTTCCGTCGGGCTCTCGGCGAACCGGTTCTACAACTGGCGAAGGGCGAATTCGGCGGTCGCGTGGGCATCTGGCGGTTGCTCGAACTCTTCGGCAAACACGAGATACCGGCCACGTTCTTTACGCCGGGCCGCATCGGTGAACTGTTTCCGGAGTCGTTACGGGCAGCGGTGGCCGGCGGTCACGAACTCGCCGACCACATGTGGGAACATAGAACCCCGAAAGAATTGCACTGGCAGATCGACCACATAGCGAAAACGACGGCGGTGCTGACCCAATTCATCGGGCGAGCGCCGGTCGGCACGCGCAGCTTTTATCCGAACGGCGCGTTGAAAGACGCGGGTTATCTCTACAACAGCGTCCGGTCGGCGAGCCAGATGCCTTATTACCTGGCGGACCCGTCAGGGGCGAACTGCCTGCTCGAATTGCCCTATCACGCGGCGCTCACCGACACGCAGTTCTTCAACTTCGGCTGGATGGGCAGCAGTGCGGAAGCCCAGCGGCTGAGCGATCCCGAACGCGTTCTCGAACTATGGTGGGACGCGTTTCTCGCCCAATACGAGCGCGGGGGATATTTGAATATTTGCCTGCACCCGTACGTATCGGGACGCGCTTTGCGCATTGCGATGCTGGACGAACTGATCGTTCGAATGAAGCAGTACACCGATGTGTGGTTCACGACTTGCGAGGCGGTGGCCCGTTACTGCTACGACACGTTTCCCCCGCGAACGCTGCAGCCCTGAGACTTTGATTGGAGATTGGTATGCCGTGGAAAGAACGCTATACGACGAGCGACGAAAGGACCCTCGACGATAAGGAGGTTCGCTGGCCTGACGCATCTCGCTGTGCGGTGCGTGTCGTCGTCGATTTAGGAATGGCACACGCTGCAGACGGACTCAAAGCCAGCGACCTCGATTCGAGCGAGGCGGTGTTTGCAATGGGGGAGGGCCTCGATCGTCTGCTGGCCGTGCTGACCCGGCATGCGATGAAAGTGACGTTCGCGGTGCCGGCGTGGCTCGCGGTGCTGTATCGCGGGAGGATCGAATCGTTGCATCGTGCGGGTCACGAGATTGCCGTGGCGGGACTGAAGGGTGAAGATCCGGCGCTGCTGTCCCGCGACGAAGAGGCGAGCCGGATCGATGAAGCGTCGCGACTGGTTGCCGGAATCATCGGTGAGGCGCCGGCGGGCTGGTTCTGTTTGCCTCGCGGCAGCGATCCGTTTGCGGTGGGCTCCGTGAGCGCGAATACAGTCGATCTGCTGATCGATGCCGGGTATCACTACATCGGCAACGGGCTAGCCGACGACATTCCGTATTACTGGGTGACGGATGCGCAAACGCGGCGCTCTCTGCTGGCCTTGCCGTATTACTACCATTTCAACGATCTGTATTTCATCATGTATCCGCGAAAAGGCTCGGGCATCGAAAACGGGGACGTGCTGCTGCGAAACTGGCTGGCGGAGTTCGACGCGCAATATCAACGGGGACGTCACTTCGAAATCACGCTTCATCCCGAGCATGCGGGGTGGTCGAACCGGCTGCGTGGGCTCGACAAGTTTCTGTCCTACGTGCGGGAGAAGCCCGGCGTGTGGAGTTGCACGAGCGCCGCATGCGCCGCCTACTGGCAGCAGGCGTACCCGGCGGAGCAAACGCTCAGGCTTGCGCCGGGCATCTGGCAGGATCACGAAGGCAGTCTCAGCTGACTGCCCGTGTGGCAGCGGGAGATTCCGGGACACGTCAGCCGACACGGTTCTCCTGCCCGCTCAATTCGGCCGCGCAAACTCTCAGGCAGTCGAGGAAGTGATGCGCGACCGGCGTCAATGGGAAATCTCGCCGAACGATTGCACAGGTTTGCAAGCTCGGCAACGGTTCTTCGAGTCTGATTTGCCGGAGTCCCAGAAGCTTGAGGCTGTCGAGTTGCATGCGCGGAAAAAAGCCGATCACATCGGCTTCGGTCACCAAGCCCAGCGTGACCGAGAACGATACGTAGCGGGTCAACCGCTCGGGTATCGGCAGACCGGCCGCGGCGAACGTGTCGGCCATGATGCTGTGATTCGCGCCGTCGTAGGATGCCGGCACGAACCATTCTGCGTCCTTCAGATCGGCCAGCTTCCGCGCCCGTAGCAGAGGATGGTCCTTGCGCGCCATGACGACGAAATCGGAATCGAACAGGTGAATCTGACGCATGTCGCCGTCCACTTCGCCTGGCATGACGTGAGAGGCGATGAAGTCGACGGAGCCTTCGCGCAGCCGTCGTATGTTTAGCGGGAAGCGCTCTTCCGCAATCGACACCTGAGCAAACGGCGCACGCTCGCGAAAACGCTTCAGCGTCCGCCCGGCTAACACCACGGCAATCGCCGAGGTGCAGGCGAAGCTGACCTGACCGAGCATTTCACCCTGCATCTGGGTCAGTTCGTCGCGAGCCCGCTGGATATCCTGCAGCAAACGGTTGGCGCGCAGTTCGAGCGCCTGGCCAAAGCCGGTGAGTTCGATGCCGCGCACGCTGCGGGTCATCAGTTGCACGCCGGTATCGGCTTCGAGTTCCTGAATCGTGCGCATGACGCCCGGCGACGTGAGCCCGAGCTTGCGTGCCGCGGCCCGCAGGCTGCGCTCCTGCGCCACGGTGACGAATACCTGCAACTGTTGTGTCTTCATAGCGTGGCCTCGTGTGGTGCCGAAAAGTTAGCACATTCCATAAAAAAGCATCTTTTCAAGTCATTTTCGGCGCCTTACTTTTGCGTCCGGCGGTCTTTCGCAATACGAGGAGAGGTGATGAACGAAACTGTGGCTCACAAGAGCAAGTCCAGTCTGACGCGCTTCGTACGCGGGGCGATGCTGACCGGTCTCGAAACCGCGTCCCGGGAAATCGGCTTTGACTGCGCCGCACTGTTGAACGAGACGAATCTGTCGCTGGACTGGTCGACGCATCCGGACATGCTGTTGCCGGCCGACTCGGTCAATCGTCTGCTGGAGCTGGGCGCGCAGCGGACCGGCTGGTCCGACTTCGGCTTTCGTGCTTCGCTTGCTCGCGGATTGCCGGACCTCGGCATGCTGACCTTGCTGTTGCGTGAGGAAGCCACGCTCGGCGACGCAATGGGCACGCTGGCGGAAAATATCCATCTGCATGGCAACAGTACTTTTATTCAGACCGATGCGCACACGCCCCGGCCCATCGTGTCGTTCAGAATTGCTACGAGCGTAGCAGGCGTTCAGGCGACGGAGTTTTGCGGGTGCGGTCTCGTGATGCTGATCCGTTGGCTCGTCGGCCCTGAATGGAATCCTGTGGCAATGTGTTTCTCGCATTCGAAGCCTGCCCACACCACGTTGCAGCAGCGTTTTTACAGAAGCGAACTCAACTACGACCAACTTATCTCCGGGGTGATTTTTTCGCGGGCCGACTGGAACCGGCGTATCAGTTCTGTGCCGGAAGTGCTGAGACGACGTGCGAGGGAACTGATCGCGTTCGAGGCGAAAGGCACCGCGCCGACTTTCGAGGAGGAAGTAGGGCGCGTCATTACCCGACTGTTGCCGGAGGACTGCTGCACGGTCGAGAGCGTGTCGGCGGAGCTGGGTATCGATCGCCGCACGTTGAGCCGCAGGCTCCAGCAGAAAGGGCTTTCCTATTCGAGTCTGCTCAATCAGGTGCGATCGGAAATTGCCATCCTCCAGCTAAGTGGTGGCAGCCTGCCTTTAACCGATGTCGCGCAGGCAGTCGGCTTCAGCAGTTTGAGTACCTTCTCGCGCTGGTTCCAGCAAAGCTTCGGCTGCTCCGCTACACGCTGGCGGGAAGACGACCGCCATTACGCAGTGAGCAGCCGGCGATACACGCGCTAGGTGCTTTTCTTCACCCTTGCGTTGGCGCGTGAAGTGCCGAAGCCGACGAACAGCACGCACTCGTCGGCTGCGGGCGAGCCCGGAACACAGACTTCCATGGAGTCCATCGCGTCGAAGTTCCATGCGTCGTCAGCGTCGCCGAAAGCGAGATCCACCGATGCCCCGGGTCCTCCCAACTTGGCGACGCCGGGTATCAATGCCGGGCCTGCGCCGAGGCCCGCACGCATCGGTTTGCCCAGACTCGCATGAATGAGTGCGGCACCATGCTCGCGCTCGCCGTCGAGGCCCACAATTACAGCCTTGCCATACGCAGTCGGGCTGCAATCTGCGGGAAAGCGCGCGAGCGCCATCGCAGTGAGCGTCGTGCCGACTCGTTCGGACAACTCTGCCAGTGCATTTAAATGGGCCCGGTCGGCCGCGCCCAAGCCCGCGAACGGATTGGCGATCACCGCAGCAGCGACCACGTGCCGTGCCGGTGGAACGACCGCGGCGCCGCCTTCGGAATAAAGTTCTCGCTCGAAAAGCAGAAGCTGGCGAACGGGATTGGAGATGGATTGCAAGGTGTGCTCCTGTAGGAATGTCGAAATGAATAGCCGGCCTGGATAACCGGCCATGTCATGAACTCTGGTGGGTGTTGTCGCTTAGAAGAGGTGCCGTATTCCCACCATGACGCCGGTCTGATTCACGCCTAAAGCGGGATTCGACGACGTGGTCGCATTACCGCCGTCGATAGTGAAGGCAGCCTGCGCCTGATTGAATACGCGGCCGGCCGTGACGTAAGTCGCACTGGATTTGGACAGCAGATACATGGCGCGCACCGCGACGGCCGATGCACCGGCCGATGCGCCACGCACGCGTAACAGTCCGTATTGCGCGTCGAGTACGACCTGAGGGAGTAGCGCGTACGTCGCGCCGCCGAACCAGTAATTACTGGTCGGAGTCAGCGATGCTTCGTTGACGCGGTGAATCAATCCGCCGCCTACGGTGAGCGTGCGTAGTTTGAAGTAGCCGTCGAGGACATATCGCGTGTCGGTCTGCGAACTGGACGGCAGCGGGGAGCCCACTCCGCCGCCACCGATATTGCGGTCGAATACCGCGGCTATGCCCCATGTACCCGGGTCGTACTTGAGCATGGCCGACATGGCTTTACAGGCTTTCCAGTCATCGGCCGATTGTGCGCAGCCGCCCGCTGCGGCCGATGCGACCTGATCCCGGCCCAACGAATAGGTGACGCCGACGGTGAAGGCCTGAATGGTTTTCGACCACACAATCGCATTGTCGTCGCGTGAGTTGAACAGATAGCCGTCGAGTACACCGGCGGCAAACAGGTTGGGTGCGAGCGTATCGCCAATCAACCCCCAATAGATCTGCGAATACTGCCGGCCAAAAGACAGCGTGCCCCAGGTGTCGCTGCTGATTCCCACGTAGGCTTGCCGGCCGAAGAGTCGGCCGCCCTGATTGAGAGAACCCTGGCCGGTTGCAAATCCCGACTCCAGCACGAACACGGTACTGAGTCCGCCGCCGAGATCTTCCTTGCCGCGGAGGCCCCAGCGCGACGGAAGCGTGCCGGTGATCTGCGGTGTGCGGAGAACAGTGCTGCGAGACGCGCCGACATTGTTCACATATTCGATACCGGAATCAATGATGCCGTACAACGTAATCGAGCTTTGCGCATGGGCGCCGCCGGCAAGCGCGAGACCCGCGAGCAGATAGATCAGGCGCCGGGCGCAAGCCGACAGTCTTGAGCGTGATTTCAGTGTGAGCATGAGTTGGTAGAGAAGGAAATGATCGTTGCCCTAATGAGTGGACTCGCAGAAAGCCGGTAGTGCAGGCTCAATTTATGAGTGTCAAAAACAGGCCATTTGACAGGGCGGGTCGCGCCTTTGCCTTTCGGGACGAAGGCGGAAGAGAGAGCGGGGAGAGGCTGGATCGGGACTTGTCGTGCGCGTTGTCGAAAAGGCAGCACGCAAAAGAAAAAAGCATCTTTTCAAAGCATTTTGATGCCGATATGTTGCTGGCGAGATTGGAATAGTTAGCGACAGCCACGGTGATACGGCAGCGTCGCGCGATAAAAAGAGGCAGGAAATGGAATTGGATAGAGAACTGGCAGCGCCCGGTGAAAGGCTAGTGGTGGATCCGGCAAGTCAGGACCGGAATCGCTCCCGCTTCGTCGTCGCTGCCGTGATCGGGAACTGGCTCGAAGCATTCGACTTTACGGTGTTCGGCTTCTTCTCGATCTTCATTGGCCGCGTGTACTTTCCGGCAGCCGATTCCACTACTTCGCTATTGCTCGCCGTCGCGACATTTGCCGTCGGCTTTCTCGCGCGTCCTGTCGGGAGCGTGGTACTCGGGATCTATGCGGATCTCGCGGGCAGAAGAGCGGCGTTGTCGTTGACTCTTTTACTCATGGCGGCCGGCACACTGGCCGTGGGTCTCACGCCCGCTTACGGGACGATCGGCCTCGCTGCGCCGGTGATCGTGGTGATGGGTCGACTCGTTCAGGGTTTCGCGCAAGGCGGCGAATTCGGCGCCGCGACCGCCATGCTCGTGGAGGGAGGCGTCGCCGGGCGACGCGGTTTTCGGGCGAGCTGGCAGTTGGCCAGTCAGGGCGGGGCGGCGATCATGGGCGCGGGTGTTGCCCAATTGCTCACCGCGCTGTTATCGAACGAAGCCATGCTTTCCTGGGGATGGCGCATGCCGTTTCTTGCCGGCGCACTCATCGCGCCGATTGGAATTTATCTGCGCAACGCGCTGCCGGAAAGGGGGGAGTCGCAGCACGCGCATCGTGCGGAACGAGGTGTGCTGCGGATGCTTCTCACGCAACATGGCAAGACCCTGTTGCTGGTCACGCTGATGGTAATGGGCGGTACGGTCTCGAACTACATCCTGCTGTTCTATATGCCGACCTACGTGATCCACACACTCGGATTACCTGCCAGTACTTCTTTTTCCACTGGGGTTGCCGCCGGACTGGTGACGCTGGTTGCGGCGCCTGTCTTCGGTGCGTGGTCGGACCGCAAGGGTAATCGCAAGCGTCCGATGTTCATCGGACGGGGCATCCTGATCGTGTTGTTGTACCCATGCTTTCTCGTCACGAGTCGGTTTCCATCGATGCCCGTGATTCTGACCATGCTCTGCGTGATGGTGCTCTTCTACACGATGGGATCGGCGCCGCAGTTCTCGTTGATGTCGGAGGCATTCCCCCCGCGTCTGCGCGCCACGGGCATTTCTATCGCTTATACCGCGAGCGCGACGCTGTTCGGGGGGACGGCACAACTGGTCGTGACGTGGCTGCTGAAGTCGACCGGGAACCCCGCAGCGCCCGCGGCTTATGTCGCGCTGTGTCTGCTGATATCGGTACTGGCGACGAGCCGGCTGAAGGTGCAGGTTCGAGGCGGATTGGAGGAGGCGGACTGAGGCTGGTGCTGCAAGTCGTCACTCTTCCTCTTCCCCAAAAGACTCGCTGATCGCCTGGACGATTTGGGGTATCAATTCTGGCCGCTCGTCGAACAGCGGATAGCGCTTGCGCAAACTGTTCGACACGCTGTTTGCGTTCTGCCGGATGCTTCGGATGATGGCGTCGAGGTCGGTGTCCGGCGCTTCGAGAAACTCCTTGATGGCGCGTCGCGCGGTGTCGTTGGAATGCAGGAAGCGCGCTTCGGTGCGCATTTCCTGCGTCAACGTGGCATCGATGACATCCGCCAGATAGATTACGTGCGCCGTGAGGTCGGGATACTGCCATGCGGGTAAGGCGTCGTCGTATGCGTGAAAGTGCAGGTTGTATTCGACGCCGTCTTCGCCGACCGCGGTTTTACCGAACTCGTACCGGTCCGCATAGTGTTTCATCAACGGGCGGGAGAACCGCTCCAGTACCTTGTCATAGGCGGCGCGATCGCGCGTGCTGTGGGTGATCGTGGCGGACACCGGCAGGATGATCGGCGCGGGCACCGCACCGTCGCGACGCAGAATGTCGTTGATCAGAAAGCGCGAGATGCGGCCGTTGCCGTCCGCCATCGGGTGCACGTAGACGAAGCCGAACGAGGCCGCCGCCGCACGCACGATCGGTGCGCCGCCTGCGGTCCGCGCAAGAAAACGGCTCAAGCCGCCGAGCATCGCGTCGATACGTTCCCATGCCGGCGCAATGTAGTCGACCACCGGCTGATAGCGCGCCACGTGTCCCACGTAGACCGGCGAACGGCGAATGCCGTAACGCAGCGCCGAGCGGCCGAGAATGCCACGTTGCAGAACATCCAGCGTGGCCGCGTCGAACGGATCGGCGTGCCGCCCGCATTCGCTTTCCATGACAGCGGCGAAGCGGCGGATGCGGTCTTCGTCGTCCTGCTCCCGCTCGATCAGGAAACTCGCGCGACTTTCCTTCACGGTGAGCCACACGGCGCTGCGCAGAATCAGGTCGATGCCATAGTCGGCCTCGAGATCGGCGAGCGGCGAGGCGAGATCGTAAGTTTCGGCACGCTGAACGGCTTCGACCCGCCGGATCACCGGGCAGAAATCACGATTGCCCGGCAGGTTATCGCGCACGCGCCAACGCGCGTTGTTCACGACCGCGCCCACGACGAACTCGGCCGGATTCAGCGCCTCGACGTAATTGCCACGGACGGTGTCGGGCGCGTTCAGCCGCTCGGGCATCAGCCATTCATAAAAGAAGCAGGCACGGCGTGCATAGGCGCCGGTGGGCTCGCGCTGCGCCCACGCCTCCAGTTCACCGCGCACCGCCGGAATCGCATACAGCCGGGCGAGAAATTCCAGATGGATGCCCTCGTGGCGGAAGGCGAAGGTCAGATTGTCCGGGAGGGTCGGCGACGGGCGATAGGGCTCGGGATAAACCTCCCGGCGGATATCGCCGTCCGTGGACGTGAAGCGTGTGCGGCCGATTTCGCTCTGCACGGCGAACGGGTGCACCGGCACGACGCCGTATTGGTTGGACAGCCATTGATAACCGATCTGCGGCATGATTTTCAATCCGGTACGGGACAGGCGCGAGTAACACCCGAGCGGTTTCTTTGGCCCGGATTCGCTCAGTTTCAATTATTCCGCGCTCAAAACGATTATAAAACGCCGTTCATCCACAAAAACGATTAAAGGCGTCGCGCGCATCATTTCAATTATTCGCCTCTCAAAACGATTACAAACCAGCCTTTTCCTCGCAAAACGATTATTTCTCGCCGCCCGTTGCCGTCATCCACCCGAACCTCAACGACAGCCTCAGCGCCGCCGCGCCCAGCGTTCGCGCGGGCTCGCCGGCCAGTTCATGGTCGAAGCTGCCGCTCGGTCCCATCAGCGCGAGCACGAGGCAGATGGCGCCCGTGTGATCCAGCACCGGCGCCGCCAGCGTGCTGATACCCGGCACCGGCCGGCTGACCGCGGTATCGATGCCCGCGGCGCGAATCTGCTCGAGTCGCTGTTCGTAGCCTTCGGGCAAATCCCCAGACGCCCCCGCCAGCCGCAGATGATCCAGCGTCAGCAAACCCTGGCGCACGTCGTCCGCAACATAAGCCGAGAACACCCGGCCGATCGCCGTATTCACCAGCGACATCACCGTGCCCACCCGCAGGCTCACGTGCAGTGGCCGCGCCGACTCTTCAAGACGCACGACGGTCGGCCCAAGCGGCCCGAGCACGGCCATCGCGACGCTCATGCCGGTGGCGAGCGCCAGCCCGACCACCTCCGGCTCGGCTTCCCGGGTCGGCGACAGGCGCTGCAAGCCGATCAGCCCGAGTTCCAGCGCAAGCGGCCCAGCTTCGAAACAGCCGGACGCATCGCGCTCGAGCAAGCCGATTTTCAACAGACTGACCAGATGCGGAAACGCCTTGGCCGGCGGCATGCCCGCAGCCGCGGCCAGATCGCGCAGGTTCAGCGGCCGGGCGGCCGCCACCAGCGCGGCGAGCAATTCGCCGGTGTTGTCGAGCGACTGGATGCCGCGCTGCGGTTTCGTTTCGAGGGAATCGCTCATGATGCAAACGACACCGGCAAGGCCGCGCTCGCGGCCAACCCGGCGCCAATCTCCCGCGCGGCGACGAGCAGCGCGCGCGCGGTCGGCCCATCGGCGCGAACGTCGATCGCCCCGGTGGAGCCGATCACCGTCAGCGCGAGACACAAGCCGCCTTCGCGATCCAGCACGGGCGCGCTCAAACTGCTGATGCCGGGGCTCGGCGCATCGACGCTGCACGCGAGTCCGCGAGCGCGGATGTCGAGCAGATCGGCGTCGAACGCGGCGCTCTGTTCCGGCGGCGTCAGCGCTTCGCCCGACGCGCCGGACTGGTTCGCCCACATGCCGTCGAGCGCCGCACGCGGCAGGTACGCGCAGAACACCCGGCCTGTCGAGGTGGCCGGCAACGACATCACGGTGCCCACATGCAGGTTCACGTGCAGCGGAAACCCCGCGTGTTCATAACGGACGATGGTCGGCCCCTGGGGGCCGGCAATACAGATGGCGACGCTAAAGCCGATGGCTTCGGCCAGTACGGCAACCCGCGGCACGGCGGCGCGAAAAGCCGGCTGGTTCTCCAGACGCAGCAGCCCGAGACGCAGCGCCAGCGGACCGGGCTCGTAGCGCCCGGACAACTCGTCGCGCTTGATCAGCCCGAGCCGGCTCAAGCTCACCAGATACGCGTGCGCCTGGCCCGGCGCAATCTGCGCGGCGGTGGCGAGATCGGACAGTGCGAGCGGATTGCGCGCCTGAGCGAGCGCCTGCAACACCCGGCCGCCCACTTCGACGCTTTGAATACCGCGTTGCGGCTTGCCGCCCGCGACGGCGCCGGTGGGCGCGCCCGTCGCGTCAAGCGTGACCGGTTTGACTGCTTTGCTCACACCGCGCTCGTCCGTGAAAAGGGTCCATGTTAAACGAAGGCCTGCCTGTCAGGCCCGCGCTGCCAGATGTGATCTTACCGGCCAGAAAATTTGCGTATAGCGATACATTTCGCCATTGACAAATAACTGGGCGTCGCCCTAATATGCCTTCACCCCGACGTACCGGTGCAGTCACAGAGTCAAACGGGGCGAGACAATCCTCCAATACCGCACGCTTCTACGCTGCGTCCGGCCATGTCTCGCCTCC
This sequence comes from Paraburkholderia sp. BCC1886, assembly GCF_900996245.1. GTDB lineage: Bacteria > Pseudomonadota > Gammaproteobacteria > Burkholderiales > Burkholderiaceae > Paraburkholderia. The sequence continues at coordinate 107,483 of NZ_CAAJGK010000034.1, forward strand.
CAACCAACTTTTGAGGGAGACAAACATGGCAAAGGCATTCGCATCCCAGGCAGACCTGGAAGTCAAGAAAGTCACGTGGACCCAGCTGTCTGAAAACGCTTACGCATACACCGCCGAAGGCGACCCGAACTCAGGCGTGATCATCGGCGACGACGGCGTGCTGATCGTCGATACGACCGCGACGCCGGCCATGGCGCAAGACCTCATCGCGAAGATTCGCAGCGTCACCGACAAGCCCATCAAATACGTCGTGCTGTCGCATTACCACGCAGTGCGCGTGCTCGGCGCTTCGGCGTATTTCGAGGAAGGCGCGCAGGAAATCATCGCGAGCCGCGGCACGTGGGAAATGATCGTCGAGCGCGGCGAAGCGGACATGAAGTCGGAAATCGAACGCTTCCCGCGTCTGTTCGCGGGTGTCGAAACGGTGCCCGGTCTGACGTGGCCGACGCTCGTGTTCGAGAAGGAAATCACGCTGTTTCTCGGCAAGCTCGAAGTGCGCATCGCGCATCTGGGCGCCGGTCATACGAAGGGCGACACCATCGCGTGGCTGCCGTCGCAAAAGGTGCTGTTCTCCGGCGATCTGGTCGAATACGACGCGGCCTGCTATTGCGGCGACGCGCAACTCGAACAGTGGCCGGCCACGCTCGAAGCGCTGCGCGCGCTGAACGCCGAGAAGCTGGTGCCGGGCCGCGGTCCCGCACTGCTGTCGCCGGCCGACGTGAACAAGGGCCTCGACTATACGAAAGACTTCGTCACTACCCTGCTGCAGGCCGGCCGCGAAGCATTCGAACAGAAGCTCGATCTGAAGGGCGCGATGGCGCATACGCGCAAGGCCATGGATCCGAAGTTCGGCCATGTGTTCATCTACGAGCATTGCCTGCCGTTCGACGTGTCGCGTGCCTTCGACGAAGCCAGCGGCATCGCGCATCCGCGTATCTGGACCGCGCAGCGCGACAAGGAAATGTGGGACGCGCTGCAGGCCTGACGCCAGCGTTGCATAGAAAAAGTCGAGAGGGACGGAGACACGAGATGAGCATCGACTACCAGAGGCTGTCGTTCAAATACCAGCCGTGCCGGGAACAAATGGCGCAACCGGCGCAAGCGGCGCAAGCAGCGCAAGCAGCGCAATCGCAAACCGGCGCAAGCGAAGCCGCTTATCCGGTGATCGTGGTCGGCGCGGGGCCGGTCGGTCTCGCGACTGCGATCGACATCGCGCAGCAGGGCGTGCCGGTCGTGCTGGTGGACGACGATTGTTCGCTGTCCACAGGTTCGCGGGCAATCTGCTTTTCCAAGCGTTCGCTGGATATTTTCGACCGGCTGGGTTGCGGTCAGCGGATGGTGGAGAAGGGCGTCAGCTGGAATGTCGGCAAGGTGTTCCTGCAGGACGATCTCGTGTACACGTTCAATCTGCAGCCGGAGTCGGGGCATCATCGGCCTGCGTTCATCAACCTGCAGCAGTATTACGTCGAAGGCTTTCTGCTGGAACGCGCGCAGCAGATGGACAACCTCGAGATCCGCTGGAAGAGCAAAGTGGTCGGCGTGCAGCAGAACGGCGCGCCGGGCACGGCAGACGCCGGCGTCACCCTCACGGTGGACACGCCCGACGGACAGTACCCCTTACGCGGCCGCTACGTGGTGGCCGCCGACGGTTCACGCAGTCCCATGCGCACGTTGATGGGACTGGACAGCAAGGGCGTGACTTTCAAAGACCGTTTCCTGATTGCCGATGTGAAGATGGAAGCGGAATTCCCCACCGAACGCTGGTTCTGGTTCGATCCGCCGTTTCATCCGAATCAGTCGGTGTTGTTGCATCGTCAACCGGACAACGTGTGGCGTATCGATTTCCAGCTGGGCTGGGACGCCGATCCGGTGCTGGAGAAAACCCCGGAACGTGTCATTCCCCGTGTGCGTGCGCTGCTCGGGCCGGACGCGAAGTTCGAACTGGAATGGGTTAGCGTCTACACGTTTTCTTGTCTGCGGATGGATCGCTTCCGGCACGGCAACGTGCTGTTCGCGGGCGACTCGGCGCATGGCGTGTCGCCGTTCGGCGCGCGCGGCGCGAATAGCGGCGTGCAGGACGCGGAAAACCTCGCGTGGAAGCTGGCGATGGTGCTGGAAGGCCGCGCGTCCGACGCGCTGCTCGATACCTACGCAAGCGAGCGGGAATATGCCGCCGACGAAAACATCCGCAACTCAACCCGCTCGACCGATTTCATCACGCCGAAAAGTCCGGTGAGCCGCGTGTTCCGCGATGCGGTGTTGAAGCTGGCGCGGCAGCATCCGTTCGCGCGGCAACTGACGAATAGCGGGCGCCTGTCGGTCCCGGCCGTGTTGCGCGACTCGCCGCTCAATACCGCGGACGTTGAGCGTTTCGAAGGCAATATGGTGCCGGGTGCATCGTGCGTCGATGCACCGGTCGAGCTGGCAGGTCAGGCCGCGTGGTTGTTGCCGCAACTCGGTCAGCAATTTACCGGCGTGTTGTTCGGCGGCGCGCAGGGTGTCGATGCGGGCACCCAAGCCGCACTCGATGTTTTGCGCAGCGGGCCGATTCCGCTGAATCTGGTGGTCGTGACGAGCGAGGCGAAGGCCGATGAGGTGCCGGGTGCAACGACGATCCACGATATCGAAGGCCTGGTCAACGCGCGCTACGACGCGCAGCCGGGCACGTTCTATCTGATTCGTCCCGATCAACACGTGTGCGCGCGTTGGCGTCGACTCGACACGCACGCCGTCGAGCAGGCGTTGAAGCGCGCGTTATGTGTCGAGGGCACGGCCTGACGTTGATGTTGACGCTGACGCTGACGCAAAAGAAATAGCAGGAGACAGACATGACTTTGAACACGCAACCCAATCTCGCCCGCCCCGACGATTTCTACGAGGCGTTGATCGACATGCATCGCGATCTCGACGATGCGCAAAGCCAGTCGGCGAACGCGCAACTCATTTTGCTGCTCGCAAACCATATCGGCGATCACGCTACGTTGCTCGAAGCCATGCGTTTCGCGCGCGATGGTGCGGCCCAGCCCGCGACACGCGCAGCCGATGCGCATCCGCTGGCCGCCTGAGATTCGATACGGATATCGGGTACAGTCGCGCATAGTGCGCACTCCCGTTATCCGATGCCTTCGATTCAATCCATTCCGCTGCAGCATGAAGGCCCTGCCGATATCGCGCTGTCGCGTGTCGATTGCGCGTTCGACCGGTCGCTCGACGACGCGGCCTTCGCCGCGCTCAGCGACGACGAACTCGCCCGCGCACGACGCTTTCTCCGCCATGAAGATACGATCCGCTTCGCGTCGGTACGCGCCGCATTGCGCGAGCAACTCGCGGCGCATCTGCGGATGGCGGCTCGCGACATAAGTTTCTCTGTCGATACGAACGGCCGCCCGTATCTCGTCGATACGCCCGCGTGTGACTTCAACGTATCGCATGCGGGGGGCTATGGGCTGATTGCGCTGTCGCGCACGCGACGGGTCGGCGTGGATATCGAGCGCCTCAAACCCGGGTTCGACTGGCGGTCCATTTCGCGCCTGACGCTCGACGCCGAGGAGATCGCGTGGATCGAACGCCTCGACAAAAGCGCGCGCGATGCCGCGTTTTACGATGCATGGGTAGCGAAGGAAGCGCTCGTGAAGACCACCGGCGCCGGTATCGCGCACGGCTTGCAGCATCTCACGGTGTTGCCGCGCGAGGGTCGCGAAGTGACACTGCGCAAACAGATTCCCGCCGACATGCAGACTGTCGCCGCGCATTGGATCACGGCGCCGGCGGGTTATGCCGCGTGTCTCGCCTGGTCGCGCTAGGCGTCCGGCTTGTCGAACACGAGCACCTTCGGCCAGCCGATCATGTGCACGCGGGTGAGCGGTAGCGCCATCGTGACCGCTGCGCGTATCTTGCCGGCCATCGGCAGATCGAGCACTTTCCATGCGCCCTGTCCGGCGAGGTCCAGTGTGCAGGCGTGGGCGTCGGTTGCGAGTGCCTGCGCATGCACGCCGCTATCCACGTCCGCCGGCGGCTGGCGCAACGCACTGCACAGGCTGTCATAGCGCGCGCGGCGTCGGGCGATGTGTGGCGTGGCTTCGGGCGACGGTGTCGGCGACGGCACCGCCACACTGACGCCGAGCGCGGCGGTCGCAATGCCGATCACGATCCAGATACCGCCGTAAGCGATGTCGATGACGATTGCGGGTCCATCCGCGGGATGCTGCGCGCGCAGTTTCTCCTGACCGTCGTCCTGCAGATCGACTTCATCGGGCGCGCAGTGGAACAGATGTGCGACGATCCAGCGCGCCACCACGCGCGCGCTGATGAAGCGCTTGCGCAAGGCGGCATTCGGGTGCATCCGCGCGCGCTCGCGTTCGCTGCGGGATAGCCACGTATCGCCTTCCTGTACCGGCACCGGCAGCCATTCGCAACGGAAACGCCATACCTGTAGCTCGCCGGTGCGTGGCGTCGTGATGGCGCGCGGATAAGCGCGCGTCAACGGATAGGAGAAGCATTCCGGGGTGGTGAGCGCCGCCGGTGTGAGGCGTGCCGGATGCCCGGCGCTCACGTGCCGGAGCGTAGAAGAGCGGCTGAGCTCGTCCCGGTTTGCTGGCGCAGGTTCGGATGTCTCCTGCCGGATGTCTCGCTCCGATAGCCATTCCGATGGTGTTTGTTTTTGTGCCGACTGCGATCCCATGCGTTGCGTCCTCAATGCATATAACTGACGCGGCGCGCCTGCATGTCGAGCTCGACACCGGCATCCAGCAGATCGATGGCGAACCAGCGGATCAGCTTCAATACGCCGCTCACTGCGGGCCCGGGCAGCCACTCGCTCAGCATGCGCAACGCGGCGCCGCTATGGGTTCGCTGCAACAGCGCGATGGTTTGCAGAATTACCGCTTCGTCCTTGCCGAGCTCGCTCGCGCAACGGCAACGCATGTCGAGCGGGCGATACGACACGCGCATCAGCGAACGCATCAGCAGATCGAAATGCTCGATACCGTCCTGGCGCAAACCCACGCCGCTCAGAATGTCGCGCCAGTTCACGCCGCCGCGTGCGGTTTCGCAGGCCGGCCGCAGCCAGGTGCGCACGGCGCTCAGGACCGTGCGCGCGGGCGCATCGGCGGACTCGGCAGTGTGGTCGTCGATCAGTTCGGGACGGCTGCTGTATTGAGAGCGGAAGTTCATCGAGGCTCCTGAATGGACACGGTCCAATGAGCGCGCCGGCCGGTTGAACGGTTGCCGCGTCGCAGGCCAGCGCTTGTCGCGTGCGACGGATAGGCGTTGGCGCAACGGGTGCGCCGGGTGTGTCGGGTGCGCCGGGTGTCCGGGTGGGTCGGCTGTGTAATCAGGCGCGCGTCGGTGCGTGCCATTCGCGCAGATGCTCGCTGCGCGGCGGACGGACCGGCGCCGCTGTGCGCGTCGTCGCGGTACCGATGAACAGGAAGCCGAGCAGCCGTTCGTTGTCCGCGAAACCTAGCGCGTCGTGCAGACCGGGCTCGTAGCTGTCCGGCCCGGTGGCCCAGAAGCCGCCGTAGCCGAGCGCGTGGATGGCGTTAAGCATGTTCATCGTGGCGGCGCCGACGGCCAGCAACTGCTCCAGTTCCGGCACCTTCTTATGCGGCGTCACGGCCGCGCCGAGCGCGATGACGAGCGGCGCGGCAAAGGCTTTCTGCCGCCGGTGCGCGTGCGCGGAACGCGGTTCCTCGGGATTGCGGGCATGGGCGGCATCCACCAGCACGTCGCCGAGCGCGCCGCGCGCTTCGCCGCGAATTGCGACGAAGCGCCACGGCCGCAGATTGCCGTGATCGGGCGCGCGCAGCGCGGCGTCGACGATCAGGTCGAGTTCGGCATCCGCCGGACCGGGTTCGCTCAACGGCCATTCGGATTGGCGCGATAGCAGCATGTCGAGTGCAGCGGAAGCAGCAGGGGAGCGCGTCGAGGGTTCGGCTTGGGACAGTTCTAACGTGGTCATGTTTGGCTTCGGGCTAAGTGCATGCGTTGCATGATGAGCCAATTCTCACGTAAATGCAAATCATTCGCATTTGCAAATGCTGGATGGATCGTTACGGTTTATTGAAAAGCGAACCACCGGATCAACCCTAATTCGCAACTAACGGTCGATGCCGACCGACCTCGCCCCGATATGATGGCGAGGCGGCGCGACCCGGCTCACCGCCCCGACCGGCTGGCAGCCCGACCGGCCGCATTTTCATCCACTTTCGACCGCCCATGCCGACAAGATCGCTCGACGCCGTCCTGCCCCCTTCCGCGACCGATACCATGCAGCGCTTCCCCATCCTGCTGCTGGCGATGTCGCTATCGCTCGGCAGCGCAATCGCGTTGGGCCTCGCGCGGTTTGCCTACGCATTGCTCCTGCCGTCGATGAAACTCGACCTCGGCTGGAGTTTCGCCCAGGCCGGCGCGATGAATACGGCCAATGCGCTCGGCTATCTGCTCGGCGCGCTGGCGTTTCCCCGTCTCGCGCGGCGCTGGTCCGCGGGGGCGCTGTTCGGCGCGGGCTGCGCGGCGACGGCGCTGCTGATGGCCGGCAGCGGACTGCTCGCCGATACCCATGCGCTACTGGTGGTGCGCGTCGTCACGGGGGCGACCAGTTCGCTCATCTTCATTAGCGGCGGCGTGCTGGCGGCGCGCCTCGCTTCCGCGCGACCACATGACGCGGGGCTCGTGCTCGGCCTGTATTACGGCGGCACGGGGTGGGGCATCGTGGCGTCGTCGGTGCTGGTGCCGCTGACTATCGTCAATCGCCTGCATGGCTGGCAGGTCGCCTGGTTCGCGCTGGCGGCGGCCTGCGCGGTGTTCGCCGCTATTGCCATCGGCGCGGCGAGAAGAATCGAACAGGTTTACCCGGGCGTGTCGGCAACAGCATCGGCCGCGAAGGCCGACGACGTGCCCCGTTGGCCGCGTTTCAGCCTGGCGCTGGCCGGTTACGGGTTGTTCGGTGTCGGCTATATCGGCTACATGACGTTCATCGTGGCGTTGCTCCGCAATGCGGGGATGAGCGCGGCGGTCGTGACCGGCTTCTACCTGCTGCTCGGCGTGGCGACGGTCGTGTCGGCACGAGTCTGGTCGACGCTGCTCGACCGGATGCGCGGCGGCCAGGCGCTGGCGGTGCTCAACACCTTGCTGGCCATCGCGACGCTGCTGCCCGCGGTGTTTGCCCAGCCATGGGTCGCCTTCGTGTCCGGCGTGCTGTTTGGCGCGACCTTCCTCTCGGCGGTGGCGTCGACCACCGCCTTCGTGCGCCACAACCTGCCAGCGAGTCATTGGGCAAAGGGCATCAGCGCGTTCACCATCGTGTTCGCGTTCGGACAGATCGTCGGGCCAATGGTGATCGGCTGGGTATCGGACGGCGCGGGGCTCGCACGCGGGCTCGTTTATTCCGCGGCGCTGCTGGCAGCGGGCGCCGTGCTGGCGGCCTGCCAGAAGGCGTTGCGCGCGGCGGTTTGATGGTGGATTGCCGGGAGGGCTGACTTTCGGTTGCTGGTGATCGAGCCGCCGTTAAACCTGCACCGACGGGATGCTCTTCATGCACCGCAGCGCAAACATCGACCGGCTGTGGCGGATGCCGTTGATCTTGTACAGCTTCTCCCGTAAGAAGCGCTCATAGCCGGCCGTGCCGTCTACCGCAACCTTCACCAGATAGTCGTAATCGCCGGACACCAGATAGGCCTCGAGCACCTCGGTAAGCGTTGCCAGCTCGGCACCGAAACGCGCCAGCGCGTCGTCGTCGTGTCGATCCAATGTGACTTCGAGTAGGACGACATCTGCGAAACCGAGCTTTTGCTGGTCTAGCAACGCGACGTAGCCGCGAATGTAGCCTTCGGTTTCCAGCTGTCGAGTGCGGTTCCAGCAGGCGGTGGTGGACATGCCGACCAGTTCGGCGAGTTCGGCATTGCTCAGGCGCGCGTTCTTCTGCAATTCGCGCAGGATCTTGCGGTCCTGGGTGTCCAGCGAACGATTTCGGGTGGTCATGGCGTCATTCGGAAGGTTATTCAGCGAGTTTGTATATTAACGGAATAACGTCCCGATAAGCGGGTCAGTCTGGTCGGCTTTCGGAAGCCTATCCAGCATGGGTTTCGGTATATTTTCAGGGTGCATTCATGTCCGGGACAACTGTCCGGGCTGCAGGCTCCGAGCCTGCGGTGAACGCGGCCATAAGCCGCCACGGACGTCTTGCCGCTTCAACCGGAAGGCGGCACGCGGGCGAATTCCGGGGTTACCCCCACCGGAAGACGCGCTCGCCGGACATGGAAGCATGTTCTGTTTTTGTCACCAGATTCGATGATTCCCAGCCCAGAAATGCGTCCGCCGCGACCGGTGAAAAACCGGGCGCGGCGGATTTGCGCGTGGGTTGCTGCTTAGGTTGCCGAAGCGACTTAATGGAAGATCAGATACAGAATAACCAGCACGATCACCGGAACGCCCAGAAGCCAGCCGAGAAGGTAAGGCATGGTGTTATCTCCTTTCGTCTTGAAGTTTAAGTAACGAAAGTGATTGAGCATCCGGCGTGCCTGAGCCATCGGAAAGCGCCGGATAAAAGTTCTGCAGCCGCGCCCAACTGGGCTTTACGGCAGGTTCTCCCGCAGAACGATAGTGAACTGCACCGGCTTCACATCGTTCATCGCGTCGCGTCCTTCGCGTACATTGCGAAAGATTCGCAGGCAATTTCCTACCATCGCCTGGGGAGTCTGGGTAATCAGCGCGTCCATCGTTCCGTCGATCAGCAAAGCACGCGTATCCGGCGTCAAGCCATGTCCGACGAACAGAATCTTCTGTTCTGCACGCGCTTCGACTATCGCGCGTGCTACGCCGTCCGAACCACCGCCGCTGTTGTAAATGCCCGCGAGATCCGGATGTTGTTCCAGCAACTTTCTGGTCTGCCGATAGTTGCGCTCGCTGTCGTCGTGTCCTTCGCGCAGGCCGATCACGCGAACTTGCGGAAAGGTCGACTCGATCAGATGCAGAAAGCCGATCTCGCGTTCTTCGTGACCGCGATAGTTCAGGCTGCCCGCGAGCATCGCAATCTTGCCGCTCGGTCTCGGACCCATGAAGCGGCCTAGCAGCAAAGCCGCCGTGCGCCCCGCCGAACGATTGTCGATGCCCACATACGCCAGTCGCTTCGCATTCGATAAATCCGAGATCAACGTGATGGCGGGCACGCCCCGATCGGCGAGTGTATTCACTGCATCGCGCACGATGGGATGCTCGAGCGCCATGAACACGACACCGTCGGCGCGCTGTCCGTAATGCAGCAAACGGTCGGCGAGTTCGTTCGGATTGAAACTCTCGACATAGTGCACGCGGCACTTCATCTCCAGCGCAGTCCACTGATCGTGTGCGAAGTCGATGTAGTCGCCGAGCATGTGCAGATAACGATTCGTCCCGGCCGGCAGCAGAAAAGCGATGCGCATGGACTTCGCCGGCGGCGCGGCGGGCGTGCTCGAATTCAGCAGATAGCCGAGTTGCGCGGCAGCTTGCAACACGCGTTGCGCCGTGACCGCTCGCACGCCGTCGCGGCCGTTCAACACGCGATCCACCGTGGCGGTCGACACACCGGCGGCGCGCGCGATGTCGGGAATGCGAGCGCGCGCAGCAGCGGTGTTGAGGTGAAGCAGTTCGGACATGGCCGTCCTTCACGAATGAAATTCCATCAAAAAACATCACGCTGGCGGTTTGACGCAATCGCCGCACGCGCCTAGTCTTGCAGCAATCGCACGGCGACTCAACCCACGACTCGAAATCAAGGTAGAGCAGTCAGCGATGATGGAATTTGATGGAACCGACAGTCACATCAATTATAAGCAAGGAGACATTCAACATGACCAATCTCGCGAGACGCACCCTGCTGCGAGCCGCAGCCGCTGTACCGGTGGCAAGCACGCTGGGCTTTCCAGCTATTGTGCGTGCGGCTTCGGGCCCGGAGTTCGTGTGGAAGTACGGCAATAATCTGCCGCTCACGCATCCGTTGAACGTGCGCTCGCAAGAGGCGGCCAACCAGATCAAAGAGGCGTCGAAAGGGCGCATGGAGATCCGGATATTCCCTAACAACCAGCTCGGCGGCGATACCGACATGCTCGCGCAGGTGCGCAGCGGCGGCATCGAAATGTTCACGCCGTCGGCACTCGTCGTGTCGACGCTGGCGCCGTCGGTGGCGATCAATGCGGTGGGTTTCGCGTTCAGCGACTACAACCAGGTGTGGAGCGCAATGGACGGCAAGCTCGGCGCGTATGTGCGTGCGGCCATGCAGAAAGCCGGATTGGAATCGTTCGAAAAGATGTGGGACAACGGCTTCCGTCAAACCACCACCAGCAACGGACCTATCACGACGGCGCAAAACATGCGCGGTCTGAAGATTCGCGTGCCGGTGAGCCCGTTGAGCATCGACATGTTCAAGGGCCTCGGCGCAGCACCGACCAGCCTGCAATTCAGCGAAGTGTATTCGTCGCTGCAAACGCATATCGTCGATGCGCAGGAAAACCCGCTGCCTATCGTGCAGGTGGCGAAGCTCTACGAAGTGCAGAAGTTCTGTTCGCTGACCAATCACATGTGGGACGGTTACTGGTTCGTGCTGAATCCGCGTGCCTGGCAGCGTCTGCCGAAAGATCTGCAGGCCATTGCCAGCGATGCGTTCAACCAGGGCGCGTTGAAACAGCGCGAAGACGTGCGCAAGCTGAACGAAGCCGCGGTAGCGGATCTGCAGAGCAAGGGTCTCGCCGTGAACCGTCCGGCGCCGGACACGTTCCGCGCGGCGCTGCGTCAAGCGGGCTTCTACGCGGCCTGGAAAGGCAAGTTCGGCAATCAGGCGTGGGACCTGCTCGAGCAGTCGGTCGGCAAACTGGCCTGAGCGTCGAGCATAAGAGACTGTCGTGAAGACAAGCAGTGAGCAAGAGGCAAAGCGCGACGAGCTGTCGCGAGGAGGGATCGGAATGTCGAATCACGCATTGCATCCGGCAGAAGCCGCGGTAAATCTGCACGCGAGCAGCTTGCCGCGTCGTTGGCTGAGAAGCTTCGACCGCGGGCTCATTGCGCTGGTGGAATTCTGCGCGGCAACGCTCCTCGCGGTCGAGATGGTCATCATGCTGGCGGGCGTGATTTCGCGCTACGTGCTGCATCAACCGCTGGTGTGGTCCGATGAACTCGCGGGCATTCTGTTCCTGTGGCTCGCGATGCTCGGCGCCGTGCTCGCCTTGCGCCGCGGCGAACACATGCGGATGACCGCACTGGTGAGCCGTCTCTCACCGCAACGTCGCGCGTTTATCGACACGGTGGCGATCGCGGCATCGGTCGCATTCCTCGCGTTGCTGATCTCGCCCGCTTACGACTATGCATCGGGCGAAGCGGCTATCTCGACGCCGGCGCTGGAAATCAGCAATGCATGGCGAGCCCTCGCGTTGCCGATCGGCGCGGCGCTCATGTTGCTGGTCGGCGTAATCCGTCTCGCGCAGATCAGCCGCGTGCGCGATGTGCTGATCGTGCTGGTGATCGCAGCCGTGCTCGGCGCGGTCGCGATGTTCGCGGGTCCGTGGTTTCAGACGCTCGGCAAGATGAACCTCGTGATCTTCTTCGTCGGCGTCGTGGCGATCGGTATTTTCTCGGGCGTGCCGATCGGTTTCTCGTTTGCGCTGGCGACCTTCGGCTATCTCGGCCTCTCCACTTTCACGCCGCTCGAAGTGATGGTCGGCCGCATGGACGAGGGCATGTCGCATCTGGTGCTGCTCGCCGTGCCCCTGTTCGTGTTCCTCGGCTTGCTGATCGAAATGACCGGCATGGCGCGCGCGATGATCGAGTTTCTTGCGAGTCTGGTCGGCCACCTGCATGGCGGCCTGTCGTTCGTGCTGATCGGCGCAATGTATCTGGTGTCGGGCATCTCCGGTTCGAAAGTGGCGGACATGGCGGCGATCGCGCCGGTGCTGTTCCCCGAGATGAAAAAGCGCGGCGCGTCGGAAGGCGACCTGGTCGCGCTGCTCGCGACAACCGGCGCGCAAAGCGAAACTATCCCACCGAGCATCGTGCTGATTACGATCGGTTCGGTCACCGGGCTGTCGATCTCCGCGCTGTTCACCGCGGGCATGCTGCCGGGTGCGGTGCTCGCGCTGATTCTGTGCGTGGTGGTGTGGTGGCGTTACCGCAAGGAAGACCTGAGCGGCGCCCAACGTTTTACGCGCAAGCAGATCGGCCGACTGTTCGTCGTGTCGGTGCCGGCGCTCGCGTTGCCCTTCGTGATTCGCATGGCCGTGGTCGAAGGCGTCGCGACTGCAACCGAGGTCTCGACCATCGGCATTGCGTATTCGATCGTGATCGGTCTTCTGGTTTATCGGCGGTTCGAATGGCGGCGTCTTGGTCGCATGCTGGTGGATGCGGCGACGTTGTCGGGCGCGATTCTGTTCATCATCGGCTGTGCGACGGCGATGGCCTGGGCGCTCACGCAGTCCGGCTTCTCGCAGGATCTCGCGGATCTGATGAGCAGGATGCCTGGCGGGTCGTACGGCTTTCTCGCGGTGTCGATCGTCGTGTTCGTGATGCTGGGCAGCGTGCTGGAAGGCATTCCGGCCATCGTGCTGTTCGGGCCGCTGCTGTTTCCGATTGCGCGTATGGCCGGCGTGAACGAAGTGCACTATGCCATCGTCGTGATTCTTTCGATGGGCGTGGGACTCTTTTCGCCGCCGTTCGGCGTGGGTTACTACTCGGCGTGCGCGATCAGCAAGGTCAATCCGGATGCCGGCATCCGGCCGATTATCGGGTATATGAGCGCGCTGATTTTCGGGCTGATCGTGGTGGCGGCCATCCCGTGGATTTCGACCGGGTTTCTCTAAGGTTTTCTAGAACTTCTTGATAGATCGACATTCGGGTGCGGCCTTGCCGCCGCGCCGGGGCGTCGTTCGTTCTTCACAACTGGCAGCATCGGGAGAGTTTCATGAGTCGTTTCTTTGGCGAGATCCGCCAGGCAGGTTACGTGGTGCGCGATATCGAAGCCGCGATGGACTACTGGAGCCGCGTGCTCGGCGTCGGTCCTTGGTTCTACAACGAGCACGTGCCGATTGAAAACTACACGTATCGCGGCCAGTCGTACGAGGTGCATAACTCGGTGGCGCTGGCCAATTCGGGCCCGTTGCAGGTCGAACTCATCCAGACGCGCAACGACGCACCGTCTATGTACCGTGACTTTCTCGTGGCAGGCAACACCGGCTTGCAACACAACGCGTACTGGACCACGTCGTTCGACGAAGATCTCGCGCGTTTGCAGGAGCAGGGCTTCAAGGTGGCGATGAGTGGCGAAGTGGGCCGCAACGGGCGCTTTGTTTATTTCGACACCGAGAACCATCCCGGTACCGTGATCGAACTGTCGGAAGTGGCGGGACCGAAAGGCAAACTGTTCGACATGATCTACGCGGCCTCGCGCGATTGGGACGGCAGCGATCCCGTGCGTCCGTTTCCGGATCTGAGCACGCTATGAATACTCCAGGCAACCTCGGCAACCCCGGCGACGATACGCTCGAAGCCGACTATCTGATCGAGACACCACTCGATCCGGCGCGCGTGGCCGAGGTGATGGCGGGCGAGCAGTCGAGCGGGACCTTCGTGCGTGTCGCGAACGAATCCGATGCGCTGCGTGCGCGCAGTCGCGCGACCGTGCTGCGCGTCGAAGAACTCGAAGCCGCATCGCAACCGAGCTTGCCGAATGCGTGGCTCGCGCGTCAGGGCACGCCGGGACCGTGGCGCCGCGCGCGCATCACGCTGTCGTTTCCGCTCGCCAATATCGATGCGAATCTGCCGACGCTGGCGGCGACCGTGGCCGGCAATCTGTACGACCTTGGCGAAGTGACCGGCATGCGCTTGCTGTCGATGCGCGTGCCTGCTGTCTATCGCAACCGGTTCGAACTGCCTCGTCATGGCGTAGCCGGCACACGCAAGCTGACGGGCGTGGCCGATCGTCCGTTGATCGGCACGATCATCAAACCGAACGTCGGCCTGAGTGCCGATGAAACGGCGGCGCTGGTGCGCGATCTGTGCGAAGCGGGCGTCGATTTCATCAAGGACGACGAGGTCTGCGCGAATCCGCAACACGCGCCGCTGGCCGAACGCGTGCGCGCGGTGATGGCACAGGTGCGCGCCTACCGGGAACGCAGCGGACGCTCGGTGATGGTCGCTTTCAACATCACCGACGACCTCGACGCCATGCGTCGTCACGCGGAACTGGTGGAGCGCGAAGGCGGCAACTGTGTGATGGCGAGCATCAACTGGTGCGGCTTCTCCGCGATGCAGACTCTGCGGCGCGCCACGCCGCTCGTGTTGCATGCGCATCGAAACGGCTACGGCATGATGTCGCGCGATCCTGCGCTCGGCATGTCGTTCCAGGCGTATCAAACTTTGTGGCGTCTTGCCGGTGTCGATCATATGCATGTGCACGGCCTCGCCGGCAAATTCGCACAGAGCGACGCCGAGGTGATCGAGTCCGCGCGCGATTGTGCGACGCCGCTCGCAGCCGGTTGCGATGATGTGGTGATGCCAGCGTTTTCGTCGGGACAGTGGGCGGGCACGGTGCCCGCCACGTTCGATGCGGTGCGGTCTACTGATTTGCTGTTCATGTCTGGCGGCGGAATTCTCGCGCATCCGGATGGTCCCGCAGCGGGCGTGACCAGTGTTCGCCAGGCTTGGGCCGCGGTGCAGGAAGGCACGCCGTTGCCGGTCTACGCCGAGCGTATGCCGGAATTGCGGCGTGCGCTGGCGTTCTTCGGTGGTCGCGCGTGACACTGGGTAGAGAGGAGAGTCAACCGATGAGCGATGCGAGCACGCCGGACTATGCCTTTTACGGCGACGACTTCACCGGCGCCACCGACACGCTCGCTCATCTCGCCCGCGCCGGTCTGCGGACGATGTTGTTCTTCGGGCCGCCGGACGCTGCGCGTCTTGATGCGCTGGGTCGCTTCGACGCTATCGGGATTGCCGGCGCCGCGCGCACGATGGCGCCGGCCGAGCAGCAACAGGAACTCGATCAGGCAGGCGCGGCCTTCGCAGCACTCGGTGTGCGCGTGATGCACTACAAGGTGTGTTCGACGTTCGATAGCGCGCCGCAGACCGGCAGCATCGGCGTGGCGATTCGTAGCTTGCGAAAGTACTGCGCGAATCCGCTGGTCGCGATCGTGGGCGGTCAACCGAATCTGCGGCGCTATTGCGTGTTCGGTGAGTTGTACGCCGCTGCTGGAGCGGACGATCACGCGAACTCGATCTACCGGATCGATCGTCATCCGACGATGAGCCGTCACCCCGTCACGCCGATGAACGAGGCGGACTTGCGCGTGCATTTGCGGCATCAGGGCGTGGAGAACATACAGTCGGTTGACTGGCGTAGCTATGCAGCGGGCGATACCGCATTGCTGGCGGAGGTAGATCGTCGGCTCGAGTCGAAGCCCGATGCATTGCTATTCGATGTACTCGACGATTCCCATTTGCAAGCGATTGGAAATGTGATCTCGCGTCATGCGACTTACGATGCGCCGCTTCTGGCGGTCGGTGCGAGCAGTGTGGCGCAGGCTTATGCATCGGCTTCGGCCTCGGCCTTTGCTTCGTTGGTCGACGCTCCACGGCTTTCGCGCGCCCGAGGACCGGTGCTTTTGATGGCAGGCAGTCTCTCGCCTTTAACCGAAGTGCAGATTGCGGCTGCGCATTCCTATTTGCGCGTCGAGTTGGACCCATTGCAAATGACCGGCGAAGACGCGGCCAATTATCTTGCCGCACGTGTCGCCGCGATCGTGGGACCGTTGCGTGACGGGCGCAACGTGCTCGCATTTACGACGCGGCGCGGCGCGCATGAAGCCGGCGCGGGCGGCGCGCTGCCGCAACTCGCGCATGCCTGCGCGGCGTTGTTGCGACAGGTGGTGAGTGCAGTGAAGCTGCATCGCGTCGGCATTGCGGGCGGCGACACGTCGAGCATTGCCGTGCGCGCGCTCGGCGCGTGGGGACTGTCTTACCTCGCGCCGTTGTCGGCAGGCGTGACCGTGTGCCGCCTGCACGCCGACCGGCCCGCACTCGACGGCATGGAGATCATGCTCAAAGGCGGCCAGATGGGCGATGCCGATCTGTTCGAGCAGTTGATCGCCGGCTATGGTGCCGAGGCCCGTAACGAGATCGTTAAGGCCTAGCCGTTGTCTGCGAAGCCCGGGTACAGGGTCATGCCGCCATCCACGAACAGCGTCGTGCCGACGACATAGTCGCTCTGGTCCGACGCGAGCCATACGGCGGCCTGGCCGATGTCTTCCGCTTCGCCCACGCGTCCGTAGGGGATCAGCTTCAATAGCTTGTCCAGTGCTTCTTGCGTTCCCCATGCATCCTTGTTGATGGGCGTGCGTATCGCGCCGGGCGCAATCGAGTTGACACGAATGCGCTCAGGCGCGACTTCCTGTGCGAGCGATTTCATGAACATCTGAATACCGCCTTTGGATGCCGCGTAATTGACGTGCCCGGCCCATGGAATGACCTCGTGAACCGAGCTCATGCAGATAATCTTGCCCAATGCCTTCGACACCGCGCGTGGCCCGCGACGACGAAACTCTTTCACGGCGGCTTGCGTGGTGAGGAATTGACCAGTGAGATTGGTGGACAGTACCTTTTGCCAGTCTTCCAATGTCATTTCGGCGAATGCGCTGTCTTTCTGCAGGCCCGAATTGGCAACCACGATATCCACTGTGTCGAAACGTTTGCGGCATGCGTCGAACATGCTGTCGACTTGCGCGGGATCGGATACGTCGGCTTTGACGGCTAGTGCAAAGCCGCCTGCGCGTTCAATTTCTTCAGCGAGTTTTTCCGCCGCTTCGGCGTTGGAGTGGTAATTCAACACGACCGCCGCGCCTGCTTGGGCGAGCGCTTGCGCGACGCCGTAGCCAATGCCGGAACTGGCGCCGGTGATCAACGCGACCTGGTTATCGAGTAACTTTTCCATTCTCTCTCCGGCGCTTTGCTTGAAGTGGAGTGCGGATGTGAGCGAGCACATAACAAAGCCGCCGGATAATGAGTAGGCCTTGCATCAAGCTCTACATCACTATCCGGCGGCTTTTTCGGTTCGTTTCACGGAACCGGGTATTGCCGAGTGGCTATATCACACCCATGACCAGCAACACGATAACGACGATCACCACGATGCCGATACCGCCAGTCGGTGCATAGCCCCACGAACGGCTGTGCGGCCACGAAGGAAGTGCGCCGATAAGAAGAAGAATCAGCACAACCAGAAGAATAGTTCCCAACATATAGATACCTCCGCTTGGTTGATTGGACCTGCATTTACGACTGGCTTGCAATTCCTTTTGCGGGAGCTGCGGCAGCTTTATCGATGATTGAGGGTCAGCAAGCGGTGTGCCTGGGGAGTATGTTTGAAACGACGGTGGTACTACAGGCCTCCTGCCTCCTGTAACGAGCAGCGCTCCGGCGACCGGGCCGACTCAGTCGCAGATGAGCCGGCGGCAGCGGTAAGTGAATCAACCTTCGGCAAGATTTCCTCTCAAGGAGACCTCGATTCTGTCGACGATTTCCCGTGAACCATCGCTGAATTTTCGGGCGAAAAAAAGTTCCTGGTTGTCGTCGTCGAGAAGAGTTTGGATATGCCGGTTCGAGAATGGTCCAGGTGCCGGGTCGGTCGTCCAGTCCTGGAAGAGCCAGGAATTTCTCACATGCTTTGCAAATTTCGAGTGTCCAATGATCGTGTGGAACAAGGACTCTTCGACGCACCATCCCCCCTTGTAGAAATCGATCAATTTCCGATTGATACGGATTTCGTCGATGACATGTCTCAAGCACTCGTCGGTTAGCGCCCACCAAGTGGTTCCATGGAATACGTCAGAGATGGGGAGTTTTCTTCGATACGCCAGGCCGATCATCAATTCCGTCATGATCATGATCCTGGATTTGATACTTTTATTTCTTCGGTCGAACCCGTCGAAGTGCAGGCGGGTGAGCCGGTTGGCGGGTTTGTCTTTGAAGAAACCTTTTCGCAACGTTATTATTTCTCGCCCACCTTCGAGTTCCGAGATAATTCTGGCATTTGACTTTATCGGATAGTCGGACCCACTCAGCAGGACGTGTCGGTCTGCGCCGAGTGCGATTGATCGCTCCGCGAGATTAATGATCGCCTGTTGGTGGCTCCATCCGCCCCACCAAACTGGAATGGAATCTATAAAAGATACGTCGCGGCCAAAATCCCGCGCCGGCGAAGCCGATTTTTTATCGTAATGAATAATGAAGCTGATTTCTGCTTCGGTAGTTCGCAACGCTTGAATAAGGCGATCGAGATGCTGCGCGTTTGCGAAAGCGCTAATTAAATAGTTTATTTTCATATTTCCCCCGTATTTATAAAATCGAGCTGCTCACTTTTGCCCCGGAAACATGCAAAAGTCGAGCCACCGGCGCGGGAACGCAAGGGGCGTTTTTAGCCTCTGTGTGACGAGTTCGGATTGTGTCTCGCCTATCCGTGACCAGCGCTCGCCACGCCTTTACTGTCTTGGTCGTTGAGCGCAGTCCCGCCAGGACAGATCGTCTTGCCTCTACCATCAGGCGAATTTCTCCATCTTCTGGCTTCTGCTTGTCCCGGATCGAAACAAGGTTCGTTACGGCGGCACGTAACGTTACGAGATCGTTACTCCGGGCCATCTAATGGCTCATTGGCAGCGTTCCGATTCTGGCGGGAGGACTGGAAGTCCCGTCTGACAAGGGTGTCCCGAGGTCTACCATTCCAATATCTCACTCCCGGCGAGTTGGCACACTTGCTGCTTTAGTAGTTGCGCAGACCAAAAGAAGACACAAAGACATTGAGCAGTGTGAGTTGCGTCACCGACCAGCCTGATCGGGGATTGTCAGGCTGGTCCCTTCCATGCAGCGACGACGTGGTTCGTTCCAGAACTGCGTCATGGCTGCCGAAGTCGGTGTGCTCGGGCATAAACGCGCTGACGGCTTCATTTCAATCTCTGTTTGTTCTTCTGAATTCGCTCGGCCGTATGAATGAGGACTGCCCATGCGTAGTCCGGTTGAATTTGTATTGCGCGTCTCTTCGTGACCCGGGGAATTAAATCGCGAAAGGCGCGGCTGCAGAAAAATTAGAGATCAGAGTCGCCCGTACCAGAGGTACAGCGAGCAACTCAATAAGAATGTTTGGCGCGAGAGACCAGCGCGGGGATAAAAATGGAAACGGCTAATTTTGCGCAGCAAAGAAGGGTAGTGCCGGGGTGGCAAAGCCTGATCGCGCGAGTACTCGATGTGATGCTAATCGTCCTCGGGGCGTTGCTGGCTTCGCACGTGCGCTTCCAGGATATCGAGCAGATGCGTGTGAATACGGCGTTCGTGGCATTCGCCGCCGCATTCACCGTCGTTCTCTTCCCGCTATTCGGCGTGTACGACTCGTGGCGCGGGCGAGCCATGCTGCGATTGACAGGACAGGTGTCGTTGGCCTGGCTCGTCGTGCAGGGTTGCGGTCTCGTGCTGATGTTCTCGCTGCATCGATCGGACTTCGTCTCGCGTCTCTGGCTAGCTTATTGGACCGCGGTGACGGGAGGCGGGCTGATTGCATCGCGGCTCGTCGTGCATACGGTGTTGTCGCAACTGCGGCACGCCGGTCTCAATCTGCGCCGCGTGGCCGTCGTGGGCTGCGGGTCGCACTGTCACAACGTCGTGCGCAATATCGAAGGCTCGGCGGCCAGCGGCTTCCGTGCCGCAGTCGCTTTCGATGTGCGCCCCGTGATGGGTACAGTTGGCTCGGGTGTGCCGGTGTACGACGACTTCGACAAGTTCTCGGCCTACGTCAGGACGCATGACGTACAGGAAGTCTGGCTCGCATTGCCACTTTCCGAAGAGCCCATTATTTCGCGCTTCGTCAGCGAGTTCCGCGACGATCTGGTCAATGTCCGCTTCGTACCCGACATGCGGAGCGTCGCGTTGTTCGATAGCGGCATGATCGACCTGATCGGTATGCCGGCCATCAATCTGGTTGCGTCGCCGGTATCGGCGCGGGCATTGATAAAAAAAGAAATCTTCGACCGGGTATTTGCTGCCTGCGCGCTGTTGGCGCTCGCCCCGGTGTTCATTGGAATTGCGATTGCCGTCAAGCTCTCTTCGCGCGGTCCGGTTTTCTTTACGCAGAAACGCAAGGGTGCGGACGGTCGGATCTTCAGAATCTACAAGTTTCGCTCGATGCGCCCTCACGCGGTGGAGCGAGGCGTGATCAGGCAAGCGACTCGCGGCGATCCCCGCATTACCCGAGTCGGCGCTTTTCTAAGGCGCACAAGTCTGGATGAGTTGCCCCAGTTCATCAATGTACTGCGCGGCGACATGTCGGTTGTTGGACCACGGCCCCATGCAATCGAACACGACGAGCTTTATCAGAAAGTAGTGAACGGGTATATCCATCGTTACCGGATCAAACCCGGCATCACGGGGTGGGCGCAGATCAACGGGTTTAGAGGAGAGACCGATCAGATCGAGAAGATGCAGGGACGCGTCGAGCACGATCTGTACTACCTGAGGAACTGGTCGTTCGGACTCGACATGCGCATTGTCATGGCAACGATAAAGAAAGGTCTCGTCCACAGTAACGCGTATTGACGGCATCACGATCGATTGACTGGATAAGTGCGAAATGATGGAAACAATACTGGTGGTCTGCGAAGCGAACATGTGCCGCAGCCCGATGGCAAAGGTGATTTTCGAAAATTGCCTGCCAGGAAAAAGCATCATTTCTGCGGGATTGTCGGCACTGCCCGGACGACCGGTTGATCCGGTAACCGAGAAGCTGATGCGCGAGAAAGGTTACGAATTAGCCGGCCATGTAGCGACTTTGCTCACGCTACGTCATGCACGAATGGCAAATCTGATCCTGACGATGACGTTGGATCAACGCAGCAGAATAGAGCGCGCATATCCGTTCGCGCGAGGCAAGGTGTACAGACTCGGCGAGCACGATGCCTTCGATGTGACGGACCCGTATCGTCGCCCTCGAGAGGTATATCAGGCATCGCTCGAGCAGATTGAAATCGGCATCGATAACTGGATTCCGGGGATACGCAAATGCGGCTAGGCGAAACAGGGCGCTGGTGTGGATCAGTCAGAGCTAACACACGAATCGCGGTATTCGTTTTTTGTGCGCTGACGGTGGCGCTGGCAAATGCGCAGTCCTCTAACTTCGGGAGAGCAAGCCAGAAGTCTTCAAGCAGTGGCGGCGGCGCGATGGGATCGAAATTACAGGTTCCGACTGCCGAAATGAATTTGCTGGGTGGCCCTTCGGATCTGGATAGCCGCTATTCCAGCGGATACGGTGGACCTCTCGACGAGTCCGCTAGTACGCCTAAGGCGTTGACTGAAATGCCTGCGACGCCGACCGAACTGCTTCTGTCAAGAACCGGCGCATCCAGCGTCTCCAGTGATGCGCCGACGGCGCGAATGGCGCGATCCGCAGCCGGATCCGGGTTGCTGAGCGGAGACACCGCCTTGCTTGGCGTATTAGCCAATCCTTACCGGTCGCCGTCGGGTAATGCAACGGTCTATAGGACGCCGTGGTGAGCAGACGGTAGTGCGGTCGTTGTTGAAGATGAGTTGCAGGAAAGCGGACTAAAAACACAAAAGCGAAAACATCGAGGGGTTCAGGTATGAAACGGATAATTTGCACCGCACTTTTACTGACCGGCCTGTCAGGGTGCGTGGTGGCTCCCGGGATGCGTATGTCCAGTAATACGACGCTGCCGATTACGGATTCAGGCAAAGGCAACGTGCCTTTGCAGTTGAACGTCCCGATTCAGGAGATCAATCTGTCGATGCTCCAGCAGCGGCGCGACGATCCTGCACTACTGCCGGCTCAGGACATTGCGCCACTGCTCGGCAGCAGGTCGGAGCCGTATCTGATCGGGCCGGGTGACGTCCTTCAAATTACCGTGTGGGATCACCCCGAACTTGCATCCGCCGAATCGGGATCGTCGCAAGGTGGCACGACCCAACGCCCGGCAGATCCGGCGGCCGGCTTCATTGTCAACAGCTCTGGCGATGTGCAGTTTCCCTACGTGGGGCAGCTGAAGGTCGCAGGCAAAACCGCCGACCAGGTGCAGAAGGAATTGGGTACATCGCTGACTTTCTTCAAAAACCCACAGATCACGGTGCGGCTAGCCTCGTTCCGCAGCAAACAGGTTTATGTGGAAGGTGAAGTCCGTATTCCGGGCGTACAGGCGATCAACGACGTGCCGATGACGCTGTATGAAGCAATCGATCGCGCAGGCGGTCTTCAACCGACGGCCGACCAGAGTCGGTTGGTGTTGATTCGGGACGGGAAATCCTATCCCATCGATATGACCGCAATGCTCGATCAAAAGATCAGTGGGTCGCAAATCGTGCTGAAGAACGGCGATGTTCTGCGAGTGACGTCTCGTGACCAGAACGGCGTGTATGTGATGGGCGAAGTGATCAAGCCGACCTTTGCAACGCCGTTGCGAGATGGAACGTTGACGTTGAGCGACGCACTGTCGCAAGCGGGTAGTCTGAACAACGCCAGTGCGGATGCGCATCAGGTCTTCGTGATTCGAGCCAGGACACCTGAGACGCCTGAGATCTATCACCTGGATGCGGAGTCACCCATTGCCATGGTACTGGCTAACCAGTTCCAGTTGCAGCCCAAGGATGTCGTTTATATCGACGGTAACGGTCTTGTGCGACTCAGTCGCGTGCTTAGCCTGCTGTTGCCCGCTATCAATGCAGGTATGACCGGCGTGGTGGTCGCAAAATGAATAATCTATTTAATCCCGATCAACACCGGGGCAACGTTCTCGGTTATCCCGGACGGCACTCCTACGACGAGGGTTCAGCGCGCCCTGAGCCTACGCTCTCGGAATATATCTCGGTTGTCGTGCAAAACTGGAGGTCGATCTTCGTTGTAGCAGCGGCCATTTTTGCGCTGGGGCTGACCTATGCATTTGTAGCGACGCCGGTTTATCGCGCGGACGCGATGATCCAGGTTGAAGACTCCGCATCGAGCAGCAAGGATCCGTTGGGGGAACTCGCATCTTTGTTCAACACGACCGCAACCGCTGCTGCCGAAATAGAGCTCGTCAAATCTCGGCTTGTCATTCAGAAGACGGTCGAGCAGCAGCATCTCGACATCTCCGCGGCACCGGCCTATTTTCCGGTGGTCGGTAAAGTTATCTCGCGGTATGCGAAATCCGGGACGCTCGCTGCACCATTGTTCGGACTCAACCGGTTCGCGTGGGGCGGCGAGCATATCGACCTGAGCCGCTTCGATCTTCCGTACGATACGTCTTACACGTTGATTGCTGGCCGTGCCCACTCCTTCGAATTACGGAACAAAGACGACGATGTGGTTGCGCATGGTGTCGTGGGTCAGCCGTGCATTGCGGTTATAGACGGCGCTCAGGCGACCATTCTCGTAGACCGACTGGTTGCCAACGCCGGAACTCAATTCACTGTCAAGCGCTCGAGGCTTCTCGATACGATATCGTCGCTTCAGGATGCGATCGTCGTCGAGGAGAAGACAAAACAATCGGGCGTGATAGGCGTGACTCTCGACGGCGACGATAGCGATAAAGTGACGCGGATCGTCAACGGTATCGGTGCGAATTACGTCGAACAGAACGTCATGCGCAAGAGAGACGAAGCGCAGGCCACTTTGAATTTTCTGGCGAAGCAACTTCCTGCTCTGAAATCGAAACTCGAGTCATCAGAAAGCGCCTACAACGCGTTTCGCAATCGCAAGGGAACGGTTGATCTGAGTGAGGAAAGCAAGCTTTTACTCGGTCAGCTCGTCGATCTCAAGTCGAAGCAGATGGATCTGGAGCAGAAGCGCAACGAACTGCAGCAGCGCTTCTCGGATGATCACCCTGCCGTTGTCGCGTTGACCAGCAACATTGCGTCAATTGCCGCTGAGCAGAAGAGTCTCGCCGGTCGGGTGGAAAACCTGCCAAACACAGAGCAGGAGGCGCTCAGATTGCTGCGCGACGTACGCGTAAATACCGCGCTCTACACGAACCTGCTCGACAGCTCCCAGCAGCTCAGCGTGGTCGAGGCCGGACAGGTCGGAAATGTTCGGGTTGTCGACTGGGCTATGCATCCTGACCGGCCAGTGAAGCCAAAGAAGATGATCGTCGCTGGGCTATCGCTGATTATCGGGATTGTTTTGGGCGTTGCGATTCCGTTTGTCCGTCGCTCTCTGCAAGTGCGTATCGAACACTCGGATCAGATCGAGCAGATTCTGGGAGCACCTGTCTATTCGGTAATTCCGCATAGCAGTCGCCAGGGAATCATTGAACGTCAACTTCGCAAGGGCCGTACGGGTCAGCTATTACTAGCGGGGACTGCGCAAGATGACATCGCGATCGAAGCGATCCGTAGCTTGCAGACGGCGCTGTACTTCGGCGCGTTCGATGCCGTCAATAACATCATTCTGATTACGGGCTCACGCCCCGACGTCGGGAAATCTTTTCTGGCAGCCAATCTGGCGGCCGTCCTCGCTGCGGGTGGGAAGCGGATTCTCCTGATCGACGCAGATATGCGGCGCGGAAATACGCACACTTATTTCGGTATCGGGGTAGTGCCGGGGCTGTCGGAATCGCTTTCGAAGGAAGGTGCTGAGGCTTTGATCCATCGGGATGTCCTGCCCGGACTCGACTTCCTGTCTCGTGGATCGATCATGCCGAATCCGGCCGAACTGCTAATGAATGGTCGACTCAAACTGCTGCTCGACGAGTTCTCTTCAAAGTACGACGCGGTGATTATCGATACCCCGCCGGTGCTCGCCGTGACGGATGCGACCGTGATAGCGCGTCACGCGGCAACGACTCTACTGGCAGTCCGGCACGGACAACAGACTTCGAATGAAATAGCGGAGACAGCGCGCCGGATGCGCAATGCGGATGTAGTGGTGCGGGGCGTCGTGCTGACAGACGTTCCTCAGAGCCGTTTGGGCTACGGCAGCTACAACGCGGGATACTACGCTTATGAAAGCCGCTAATCGAATTAGCGGTCCCCAGGGCCGGAGCCGTACCGGGGCGATCCTGACATCGCCACGGTCGGTCGACCTCTATTTCGTGATCGGTTTGTTGCTGCTGTCTTTCGAGTTCGTGCAGATTGGAAACGCCAGACTAAGTCAGCTTTGGGCCATCGCCATGCTCGCTCTATTCCTGGTGAAGAAGTCGGTACGGGTGCAGGGACGCGAAGCGCTTGCTTTCGGCCAGTTCATTGCGGTGGCTCTTCTATTGACGGGATTGAGCGGTTATGACCGTATCAAGGCTGCAGAACAGATCGTCAAGTTTGTGGTGGTGTACCCGGCGTTTTATCTGGTCGGCAGATCGTTTGGTCGGCAATACCTCGGCCGGGGTTTGCCGATTGGGTATGTCATGCTGTTTGCGTTCTTACTCATCCAGTTTGTGGTCCAGAAGCTGAACCTACCGGTTCTTTATCACACGGTAGATTTCATGGAGGACTCGTTGCATGGAACATTCCACGAGCGTAATCAACTGGCGATCTTTTTTTTCTGCATAGCGTTCCTGCTGTTTCTTCAGTCGCAAAAGCGGGTTTCCGACGTCGCATGGTTCCTGGCACTCGGCGTGTCGGTTGCTCTGCTGAGCGGATCGAAAACAGTTCTGGTCCCTTGCGGAATCGTGTTGATCACCCAGATCAGAAATCGCATCTTTCTGAAAATTATTGCCGTCGTGGCGGGGGTGATTGTCTACTACTTCACCTTCAGTAAGCAATTGTCGGGCGATGCACTGAGCGTCAAACTCGAGCAGGAGCGAGGCCTGGCATTCATCATTAGCCTCGGTCTCGTTGCCAAAGACTGGATCGGACACGGATTTGGTTTTGTCGAGAGTTATTTCGCTACGTCGCCGATTAGTGTTATCGGACTCGGAGAAGGTACAAACTCCATATTCTGCTCGCCATTAGATTTAATGCTGATTGCTGGTGTTCCCGGTGTAATTGCCTGGCTCGTATTCTTTGGCGGTGTCGGATCCGGCTGGCGGACCATGCTCTGTCTTTCCCCTCTCGCCGCATGGTCGCTCACCAATCCCATTCACCAGAGCGAACTCGCTTACTTCATTTGCGGCTACCTCGTGTCCTGGGGACGCGGGTCGGTGCCCCTGGCTGCAACCAGAAATTCCGTACGCGGTGTGCAAACTATGCGCCATACCTTTCGGTCGCATCGCTTTAACCGGAGGATGTCATGAAGTTCTCGTTGATCGTGGCCACCTTCGGACGAAGCATCGAACTCGACCGTTTGTTCGCTTCGCTGGCATCGCAGTCATATAGAGATTTCGAGGTTATCGTTGTCGATCAGAACGAAGACGATCGCGTCCGACGCATAGTCGATCGTTTCAGCGAGCAGATGACGATACTTTATCGCCGGTCCCCTAAAGGTTTATCGCGGGCGAGGAACGTAGGGCTGCGAGATGTACAGGGCGATATCGTCGCCTTTCCCGATGACGATTGCTGGTACGCGCCGGATGTCCTTTCATTCGTAGCCGGCCGTTTGAAGTCCGATTCGTCGCTCGACGGACTAACTGGCTGTAGTGTCGACGGAGACGGTCGCTTATCTCAAGGACGATGGTCGGCTGATACCCATCTGGTGAACCGCTACAACATCTGGACGAGCGCGACGTCTTATACGATCTTCCTGAGAAGCGCCGCGGTACGAACCGTTGGCGAGTTCGACGAGAAACTGGGAGTCGGATCGGGGTCCCGGTGGGGCGCAGGCGAAGAAGTCAATTTTCTGCTTTCTGCGATGCGCGCAGGTGCGACGGTCCGTTACGACCCGGCGCTTCGTGTCTCTCATCCCGAGCCTTTACAAAAGTTCGACGATAAGGCGTTTGCCCGCGGCCGACTCTACAACCGCGGGTTCGGGCGCGTCCTGGGAATCAATCGATACCCGTGGCATTTCGTCCTTTACTCGCTCTCACGCCCCATGGTCGGTTGCTTGCTGTCCCTTCTCAAAGGCGACATTGCCCGGTCCCGGTATTACTGGATCGCCACGAGTCAGCGAATGCTTGGCTGGTCGGATAGGGGATGACCATGTCCACTTCCATGAATGATGCTGCCTCTGCCGGGCAATACACGGTGTATTCGGACTCACGATGGCCGATGCAAACTGGCATTGGGAACATGATGACGGCCTGTCTGCAGCGTGCTCCTCGCAACGCGCGCATAGAACCATTAAGTCTGACAGGAAGAATCGGTAGTCCCTTTTCGCCGATGGCAATTTCCGCAGCGCTCGCGCACAAGAATCAGACGGGCGTGTTCTGGAGTGCGGGTTTTGTGCCGCCGGCGTGGAGTGGCTTACCGTCCGTCGTGACCGTGCACGATCTGACTCACCTTCATTACTATTCGAAGCTTCATCGGGCTTACTACGATCTTCTGTTCCGGAGCATGTACCGCCGCTGCGCGGCAATCGTCTGTGTTTCCGAGTACACGCGCCGGGAGTTCATGGAGTGGTCCGGCATCGAGCCAAATCGCGTCCATGTCGTGATGAACGGCGTCGACACAGCCTATGCGCTCAACAAGAAAACGCTCGACATCGACTATCCGTACGTCCTGTATCCGGGGAACCGGCGTGGTTATAAGAATCTCGATCGCCTGATCGCGGCCTACGCTCAATCCAATCTGCCTGCGAAGGGCATACAGCTTCTCTTCACAGGAACCGCTGATGCAAATCTGACGGCCTTAGCCGAGAAACTAGGCGTGGGTCAGAATCTGCGCTTTTCTGGATATGTCGCTGATGAAGATATGCCACGGCTCTATCGTGGTGCGTTTCATGTGGCTTTCGTATCGCTTTATGAAGGCTTTGGCCTACCCATTGTCGAAGCAATGGCCTCTCGAGTTCCGGTGTTGACCTCCAACGTCTCGGCCATGCCGGAAGTCGCGGGCCGTGCGGCGCTTCTGGTCGATCCAACCGACACGAGTGAGATTCGCAAAGGACTAGACCGCCTTGCCGAGTCCAGCGCATTCAGACAGGAACTGATCGAAGCAGGTACGGAGCGCGCCGCACTGTTCAACTGGGACGAGTCAGCCGGGAAACACTGGCATGTCGTCGAGGAAGTTTGTCAAGCAGCCTGAAGACTGCACATTCATAGCACGTTCGATAACAAAATTCCGGGGGGAATATGAATCATCGAAATCGTCTGAACGTTGTCATCGTCAATTTTCGTACGCCGGGAATTGCGATTAATTGCGTCAAATCTGTTCTCGCGCTCGAGGTCGCTACGCCCGAGGACATCGTGGTCGTCGATAACGCCTCTCCAGACGATTCCTATGTGCAGTTGCGCTCGGGATTGCCTTCCGGTGTGCGGCTCATCAGGGCCTCGCAGAATCGCGGATTCGGGGCAGGCGTGAATTTGGGCATGGCGGCCGGTACTCATGAGAATGTGCTGGTGTTGAATCCCGACACGTATTTCGTCGACAGCAGCCTCGAAAAAGCGTTGGATACTCTCGACGCCGATCCAACGATTGGGCTAGTCGGTCTCGATCTAACCAATCCCGACGGCTCGCGCCAATATTCTGCCCGGCGTTTCTACAGTGTTCTCGACATCGTCGGACGGCGTACCTCGTTGGGACGCTCGCATCTGCTGCGAAAGCGTCTCACCGAGCACATGATGGTGGACTCGTGGACTCCCGGCCTGCCATTCGACGCGGAGTGGGTAATGGGGACCGGCTTCGTGGTGCGTCGTCATCTGTTCGAGGAATTGAGCGGGATGGACGAGGCCTACTTTCTCTACATGGAAGACGTGGACCTTTGCGCAAGAATATGGCGCGCAGGTTTCCGGGTAGTGTGTGTGCCCGGCGCTCGTCTTGTTCATGAACACCAGCGGCAATCGGCCCGTAGTCTGGTCAACAGCGCGAGTCGGTACCACATAAAAAGTCTGCTGCGCTTTCGCAACAAGTTTCGCGTCCCGCTGACTTTCCCGCCGGGTGTGAACGGTTTGGCAAAGTGAAGCTGGCGGAGGTGTTCGACTGTGGTCGCCTGGTTTCATGGGTCAAGGGTCACTGGCCGGGCGTTTCGCTGAGCTTGCTGCTCCTGGCCGTGTCGTTCAATGCGTGTGCCGCGCTGGTACCGGCTATTGTGAATGGAGATTTTTCGCGAGGCCATTCGGGCTGGTGGGGCGATAAGTTCGAAATCGTCCCAACAGAGAACGGCCGAGCACTTCAACTCTCTTCGGGTTTCGCTGCGCAGGACAAGATCGCGATTGAGCCGGCGCAGCACTACCTCATCCAGGTGTCGATACGTGCGGTCGATGCGCCACCGGAGGCGGTCTTCGTCCAGACGAGCTTTCGCGGTGGAAATGTCGATAAGCGCTGGCGAGGCAGCGACCAGGTGCATCAAAAATGGGGAACCGAGGCGGCCTTATTCGTTGCGCGTGGACCGGATGGGAAGTGGGGCAACTACCGCGCGGTGCTTGCCGCCCCTGAACAGGCGGATCAACTCCTGATTTACCTCCGCAAGCAGCCCGGAAGCAGTGGTGTTGCGGAATTTCGTAATCTGAGCGTCACGCCAACCGAGGAGCCTGAGACGAGTGCCGGCGATTTGCAGGGCGCACGACTCCGTACGACCTTGCTTGCTCCGGCATTGCCGGAGGGAATTCGGATTGCCCAGCTGAATGCCCTCGTTGAAATGGGAAGGCCCCCATCCAAACAACTACTTCTTGCAGATCGAGGTATCGCGAAATACCACATCTACGTCGGATCATCTGCAGACGCGATGACGTTGCATGCTGCCGGCGAATTGAGCGATTACTTCAAGCAGATCAGCGGCGCTGACTTTGGCCCATTGTCATCGGACGCCGCGCCGGGCAATCGCCCTGTCATTATCGTTGGCAACCGCAACCAGCTAGCGCCGGAAATGTGCCCGGACTCGCAGCTCGCCACGCTAGGTGAGGATGGATTCGTATTCTGTACTCGAGGGAAGAACCTCGTGATCGAAGGATCGACCTCGCGTGGCACGATGTATGGCGTCAACTGGTTTCTCGACCACGTTCTCGGCGTCAGATGGCTCGCTCCGGATGCTACGTATATTCCTTCGCATCCAACGTTAACGACGGCGCCTTTGAACGAGCGTCACACGCCCAGATTTGCATACCGTGAGATATTGAGTAGCGAAGGGCAAGATCGTGCTTTCCGCGCCCACAATCTGTTAAACGGCGAATCGCACGGCCCATCGTTCTCGTCCTCGCCGGCGGTTCTCGATAGCTGGGATCACAGTTGGCTGGCAAAGGGCGGCGATGCCTCGTTCTGGGAGTTGTTGCCGCAAGCCCTCTATGCGAAGACACATCCCGAGTGGTATGCAGGCGGCCAACTTGCCATGATGAATCCGGATGTCCGCCGGATCATTGCAGAGAATATCGTCACACGCCTACGACGCTTGCCGGATTACAGGTTGGTCTGGTTCGGCATCCACGATATGGATTGGGGTTGGGACATGGATCCGGCGAGCCGTGCGTTCGCCGATAAGCACGGCGGAAGCCCGTCCGCACCGCTGCTCGACATGATCTCCGATGTGGCCATGCAGGTTAGGCAGGTCATGCCGGGTGCCAGATTTGCATTCAATGCTTATCACTGGGGATTTACTCCGCCATCGGGAATGTCCGTCCCGGACTATGTATTGGTGTACCCCATGACTATCCAGGTGGATTACAGCTCGCCATTGAATGTGGGTCGCAACGAAGCGCTAGGAAAAGGGTTGACAGGTTGGAACGCGATCGCGAGCCACATGTTCGTTTGGGATCACATCACTAACTTCGGCGGCTTCATTCAGCCCACACCGAATATCTATCCTATTGGAGAGAGCATTCAGTGGCTCGCCACGCTGGATCACGTCTCAGGATATTTTGCAGAGGGCAGTTGGAACACGTCGGGCGCTGAATTCGCGAGTTTGCGGGTGTGGATGATGGCTCGGCTGCTGTGGGACCCCAATCAGAACGTCCACAATCTGGTAGCGGAGTATTGCGAGAATTATTTCGGGCCTGCGGCACCCTATGTTCTCCGGTATATCGACCTCATGCACGCAGCCTTGGCGCAGAGCGGCGACATGCTGCGCGAGCAAACTCCCATAGGGATGAAGATGTACTCGCCGACGTTCGTCGCGTCGGTGGATCAGTTGCTTGCGCAGGCCGAGCAGCACGTGAGCGGTAATGAAGTGCTAACCGCGAGAGTGCGTCAGGCGCGACTCCCGCTCGATTACGTCATTCTCGTGCGGCGCAATGAGTATGTCGCGGCCCCGCACGACGGCGCATGGGAGCTCGATTTAGATAACCGCTTGGGGCGCTTCAACGACAGTGTCAAAAAGGCGCGGTTGACGATGTTTCGACAGGGCGCTGGGCTACCCGCACTCGCTGAACTGTTGGCCATAGAACGGCACACGCCTACTCCGCCCGATGGCGTTGCGGATATTGCGCCGGCAGACTGGAAAGACTTTCAGGACCTGGACCTGACCGTATTTGGCGGTGCTCATATCGTTGCCGATTCTCTGGCGAGCGATGGCGCGGCAGTCCAGATGAAAGGGGACTCATCCGTCTGGGCGCTCCAATTCAAGTTCGACAAGTTGCCGCCCGGGAAGTCATGGGATCTGTATGTCGCGCTTCGCGTTCGACAAGGCAAGACGGCTCTTCGTCGTGGTGGCGTTCGGGTAGGGTCTTTTCCTCCAATGGATCTATCTACGCGAGTCTCTTTAGAAGATGTCACCGGCGATCAATATCGGATCGTCAAGGTTCCGGGCGGTCCTTTCTCATACGGTACGAATCATGAGCAAGGGGCCTATGTACAAGCCGATCGACTTAATCCCGACGATCAACTAATGGTCGACCGCATTTTCGCCGTGCGCCATGGCACCGCGGTGAGGTGACTCGACGTTCACTGCGGGCAGAAATCGAGTAGCTCCGACGTGTCACCGTCCGTAACGTGTGCGTTACGTAATGAGAGAGTCGATGGCGCCGCTTAAATTTTATTGAATAACCAGATTGATGGTGATGTCGTCGTTGTTCGAGGCTAATTTCGCATGAATATTCGACGTTTAACCTTCGGCTTTGATCGGCTCGCTTCTTGCTTTATCAGGCGTGGCATTTGAACTGGACGTGCGTAATGGCGCTCGCGGAGTTCGACCTGATGCCGTGGTATCAGAAAGACCTCGCTGGATTCGGGGCGGTGAGGGTGACATACGGATGAAAAAACCAGGGTGACGAGCCGATCGTGAACGCGATGCCCGCTCGCGAGCCAGGGTTGTTTCATCTGCAATTCGATCAATAACAACGCGCGTTAAAAGCGCTACGATCCATGCTCAAAAGACCGCAAGCGCAACCGGCTTTATTGGCTCCAAAGGCAACAGCCCTATGCGCTATGCTCGCTTTCTCGCTTGCAAGCCATGCGGTCGAGCCTGCTCTGAATTCGCTGGGACAGAGCGGCGGCCTCGTCATTCCCTATGGCTTCGTGCTTCCAACTGGAACAGTCGAAGCGCAGTACAACAATTATCTCGACCCCCGCTACGGGCACTCGGCGACCGACGGGCAAATGTACTGGGGGGCGGTGGGTCTGCTTCCTTACGTCGAGTTGTCCGGCGGTCTCGCGAATTATCCGGGGAATGTTCACGCTCCATTCTCTGGCGCGGATCATTTTATTTTCCGGCACTTGATGGCGGACATCAAAGTACAGGTGCCGACCTTCTTCAAGTATCAGCCGAGCATCGCTTTCGGGGTCACGGATTTTGGAGGGCAGACTCACTTCTTCAGGTCGAAGTACGGTGTGGTATCCCAGGCCTTTGGGCCGCTGTCCCTAACGGCCGGGTACGGTCAGGGTCAACGTCTCGACGGACTCTTCGGCGGTGCGCAATTGTCGCTCTGGAACACCGGCTTGTCGCTACTCGCCGAAGATGATTCGAAGACGCCCTATGCTGGCTTTCGTTATCAGTCGCCCCGGATAAGCTGGCTTGGTGATGCGAATGTGATCGGCACGTTCACGCGGGCGATCCGTTCGACGAACAATGTGTCGCCGCGGACTTCGTTCTCGGTTGGTATCCAGATTCCGTTGGGGAAGCGCTTCAGTGCAGAGCGCTGTGAGAGTGGACTCTGCGAAGGACCGCAGGTACCCGAAGAAAAAACAGTAGCGGATGAGGGTCTGGAAACGCCGATTCGGCTTGGGAGCCTGGCCCCGATCGATACTCGATCGACCGATCGCAACGCCAGTTCACTGGCTGGGGATCCAGTCGCGTACGTGCCACCGCTTCGTTCTTATGCCTCGGTGATGCTGAGTGATGTTTCCTCACCCGTTGCGAGTAAGCCATCGCCTCTGGTAGGCGATGGCCTGGACGCAGCCGCGCTGGACACGATTGCGACACAATTATTCGCGGCCGGGCTCGAGCGGGTCCGCGCAGGTTTTAGCGGTAATGACCTCGTGGTCGAATATGAAAACCACCGCTACAACCAGAATGAAGCTGACGCACTTGGTATCGTGCTCGGAGTCGCGAGTGTCAATGCGCCGCAGGGAATCGACAAGATTCGCGTCGTGATCAAGAAGGCCGATGAGCCGCTCGGTGAAATCACCGTGGACCGTCAGGCGTTTGCACAGTTCGTAGCAGACGGGTCTCCGGTGGCGGCGAGTGCATCCATGACAATGCGGACGCGCCCAACTTACGACGCAGATGCAATTGCCTGGCATGGCAACGAACACAGCCACGGGCTCACCAGAATTCAGATTCAGCCCATTGTTAGTTACCTGTACGGCACCGAGTACGGCAACTTCGACGTCTCGCTAGGTGCGAATATCCAGGGCTTCGTGCCGCTGTGGCGCGGAGCCGAGTTTTACGCCAGCTATATCGCTCCGCTTTACAACACGAAGAACATGGACGCCGGCCGGGTGTTCAGTGACTACCGTTTGCGCGGCGGCCTGGCTGCCGTCGCGTTGGCTCAGAGCTTCTGGGTCGTTCCACAGGTACTTAACGTCACCTCGATTGGCAAGTTCGATTACTCGTACGTTGGCGCGCAGAACGAAACGACGATGTTCGTTCCAGGTCGCCCCGATTTGATCCGGTTACGGTTGGCCTATCTTCACCACGAACCGGGTCATGACGACTTGCCGAGCGAGAAGAATGCGGAGCTGACTTACCGCTGGGTTCAGCCGGCATGGAAGCTCTGGGTCGAAGCGGGGGTGGCCAGGTTCGTCGGCGGCGACAAGGGGCCGGTTGCGACGGTGACCCGGTGGTTCGACGATGTGTCGGTCAGCGTTCACGGCGAGCATAGCGGGCAAGGGACGTTCGTCGGCGCCGCTATCAGTTTCCCGCTGACGCTGAGGCAAGGCATGAAGCCTGGCGTCACCCAGGTGGATGGTACTGGGGAATTCGGGCTCGATTTCCGAACCCGTGTGAGTTCGACCAATTACGTGTCCGCTTCTGCGGCTGAGAACATGAGCTTTCCGTATAGCACTCAACAGTACTTGCTCAACCAGGGCCGGTTCAGCGGCGAGTACTTCTCGACACAGCTTTACCGGATGCGCGATGCGTACCTCCGTTATGGACGACCTGACGGAAGTAGGACGAAAGATACGCCGCACGCTAATGAGCAGGGTGTATCGGCAGGCACACACCTGGCGTCTGGGTCGGTGGATTGAGATCGCAGGATGTAAGCGACGGACAGGCGAGCGCGCCTGTCGATTGTGATTGACTTCCTTTTTGGAGAAAAGCAATGAATATTCTTAATTCCGGTGCGCTACGCGCGTTGCAATATGGGTCGATAGCGATGGCTGCATTCGCGCTGGCCGCGTGCGGCGGTAGCAATGATGGAAGTTCGCCGGGTGCCACGGTGAAGGGCACTGCGGCCATTGGCGCCGCGTTGGTCAATGCAAGCGTCACCCTGACCTGCAAGAACGGCTCGGGAAGCGCAACGTCGGACTCGAATGGCGCTTATTCGGCGACGTTCAAGTTCGATCCGCCCTGTGCTATTACGGCGTCCAATAGTACGGCGACGATTCACTCGTTTGCCGCTGCGGCGGGGACGTTCAATGTGACGCCGTTGACAGAGGTTTTGCTGAATTACCTCGCAGCGCAACTGGGTACCACTGAAAGTGTGCTGTTGCCGGGGATCGCAACGAACGCTACTTATCAAAGCGCGTTGACTAATACGACGGTGATCAATAACGCGGTGGCTGGCGTTACTGCGTTGCTGAAGAAGCTATATGGGATCACGCTTTCGCCGGGATCTTTCCTGACGCTTGCCTTTACGCCGGGTACGAACGGGCCGGATTCGGATCTCGATGCGTTGCTCGCTGCGGGAGCGATTACCAGTAACGGGCAACCTTCCGCTGCGCTGCTTGCGGCGGCTATAGCAGCGGGTGCTGCGTCGCCGATCGGCAGCGGAAACGCGGGAAGTGGAGCAACGGGAGGGACGGGGGCTTCGACCACGCAGTAAGACCTGTATCTATATTGTTTGCCAGCATGCCTTCCCTAGGTCTCAACGGCTGTTGGGCCCGTCGATAGAGGACTGAATCGAGACGAACTTCCAGGGGATTCGTCTCGACCGATCGAGCCGGAGAAGAGTGCTGCACAAACAACAATAGGCTGCGCATCCTGCTGACGCCCGCGCCGAAAACTGTGGTTGGTTACGATCGAGAACTGACGAGTTGCCGCAAGCTCGCGTAAGCCGATCGCGGCAATACATTCTGCGCAATTTTTCTGCTCAACTTCGCGATGCGGAACGAACCGGCGAGAAGTAGCATTTCACTTGGATGCAGTTTCACTTGCGGATAGTCGCAGAGCGAGGCAAGAAAGTCCGCAGTTTGGCTCAGGGAGTAGGGGCCGTGTTTTCGCTTGAAACGTATCGAGCCGTAGCGTATGGCGAATCCAGGTTGGGTCGATATGCGGTCCGATGTGCTTTGCAGATCCTGTACATAAGAAGAGTTGCCACAACTGAAAAAATCTCCGTACTTCCTCGCCATCCGAAGCCATAGATCCCAATCCTGCCAGCACGGTAGTGAATTGTCGAACAGGCCGGCATCGACGAAATGCTCGCGAGGTGCGAAAACCTGGTTGCCTACGGTGTTCGCAACTTTCAACTGGTCTGCTGTAGTTAGCGTTGATTGTGAAGCCAAAGCCTGGTTGCCCCGACGCACGATTTTGATCCCGTCGTAGAGCCCGGCAGCATGAACATTACGATCGCGAAGGTCTTCCCATTTCGCGACGAAATTCCGTATGCGGTCGGCTTCAAAGTAATCGTCATCGTCTAACCCCGTCAGGAAATTTCCAGTTGCAGCGTTGATCGCAAAGTTGCGCGCATTGCAAGCGCCGACGCTGACCGGCATATGGATGGGTTTCACCAGCGACCGTGCGTTCAAATGCTGAAGGTAATTCCGGGTTCCGTCGGTAGAGCCATCGTCGACGACGATAATCTCGATGCGCGCGTGCGATTGATTTAGAACGGAATCGATAGCCCGCTTCAAAAGTTCGAGCCGATTTTTAGTTGGGATATATACGCTGACTAGCGGCGCCGTACGATTGGTTTGCATTTGCTGATTCCCCGGGTGGACGCGTAGCGAATTCTCTGTCGCCTGATATTCGACTTGAGATAAAGCCAGATCCGTGCCAGTCACGGCATTGACCGTGTAGGTGTCGACGCTGACGACCGGGCTGTATCGGGATCGGAAAAGTCACATATATGTTACGGCTCGCTTTCGAAAAAATTCGATGTTCTATCCACGCAGCGTAACGTCGCTCCATGTTACGGGTACAAACCCGGTCCGTCCGGCGGTATTCCTCGGCTCTCGTCGCGATTGGGCGGTTTATCGGTTGGCACGCTTATCGCTTATTGTCGATCCTACGGCGTGGTGAGGATATGACGGCGGCGCAGAGAACAGGTGGCACTGTAATCGAAGTGGAATCTCTATTTCTAGAACCGCGTTACTTGAACGTTTTAATAAAAACTAGATCTTATCGAGGGGTGGGGTATGAGATGGATAGTTGGCGCTCGCGCAAGGCTGGACGCGATTTTAACCGAAGCTAAGTGGCTCGCCTTCAGGAAACAGTCTCGCTCGTTGAAAACCGATATGCGGATTGCCGTGAGCCTGACATCCTATCCCCCGCGTTTCAAAACCCTTCATCTAACGCTAAAAACGATTTTGTTGCAGAGCATACGCCCATGTGCGGTGGTTTTATGGATTGCGAAGGAAGATTTCCATCTCCTGCCAGTCAACGTTCTCCTGCTTGAGAAGTGGGGGCTAACAATCCGCATTTGCGACAATCTGCGATCCTATAAAAAACTCATTCCCGCGCTGTCAGCATATAAAGGGTTGGCAGTGGTGACAGCCGACGACGACGTCGTTTATTGGAAGAGGTGGCTAGCCGATCTGGCTTCCGAGTACAGAGAAGGATATCCCGAGATACTTTGTCACCGGATGCACGTCGTCAAGACCGACTCGGAAGGCTTACCTGCAAAATACAATGACTGGCAGTGGTGCTCCGAGTCTTTGCAGTCGAGTCCATTGAACTTTGCGACCGGGGTCGGCGGAGTTCTGTACCCACCGTCGGCATTCGATGGTGAAGCAGTTAATGTGCAGAAGATGGCGGGTCTCTGTCCGCGAGGGGACGATATCTGGTTTTACTGGATGGCAAGGTCGAAAGGCATATTCGTACGCAAGGTGCGGTCCAGCGGGACAATCAGATTCTGGCGCGGTTCGCAGGACGTAGCTCTATGGAAATCTAACATCGAAAGTGATGAGAACGACGCCCAGATTGCAGCCATGCTGGAAGAATATGGATTCGAGCGCTACTGATGACACTTATTAATAACGCTAAATGGGTTGGCATTTCGCAATTCTCCCGGGTTGGTTTTCAACTGGTTGGGATGTTGCTTCTGGCAAGGCTTCTTGGTCCTGCCGACTATGGTGTCATGGCGATGGCAATGGTTGTCGTCAATCTGGCTAACCTTTTGCGAGATCTGGGGACCTCGGCCGCCGTTGTCCAGAGGACGCTTCTCGATGAGGACGAAAAAGCGACGATCTTCTGGCTGAATTTCGGCGTAGGTATTCTCATGCTTGCTCTGGTCCTGACATTCGCCGCATTCTCAGGGTACGTGTTTAAATCCGAAAAACTTCCTGAAGTTCTGTGTTTGCTGGCCGTGAGTTTCCCCATTTCGGCGAGTTCTGCCGTGCATCAGGCCTTGCTCGAGCGTCAGTCACGTTTCAAATTGCTGGCAAGGATCGAGATTTTGTCGTCGGTATTCGGCCTCTGTACGGCTATTGTGCTGGCGCACCTTAAATTTGGTGTTTTCTGTCTTCCATTTCAGTTGTTGGCAGCGTCGATTCTGTCATCGGCGCAGCTATGGATTGCCAGCCGCTGGCGTCCGGCGGCAAGATTTTGCGTCGAGTCGTTCAGGAATATGTCTGGTTATAGCGGGAATCTGGCCGTTTTTAATTTTATTAATTACCTTGCGCGAAATTCGGACAGTATGGTGATAGGGAGGGCGCTTGGCGATCTGCAATTGGGAATTTATTCCCAGGCATATCGAATCATGCTATTCCCTCTCCAGAACATGACATTCGTTGCAACCAGAGCTTTGTTCCCAGTAATGAGCCGGCATCAGGATGATCCGTCCACGCTTCGTGCCTTATACATGAAGACCGTCATGATGGTCGTGGCCGTCACTGGACCGCTGATGGGCGGGATTTGGGTGTTGAGGGCCGAGTTTGTTCAAGTCGTATTCGGCGACCGGTGGTCCCCGGTCATACCCGTTCTAGCATGGCTTGCGCCGGTTGGTTTTTTACAATCGATAGTCAGTACCACTGGCGTTGTGTTCATGGCCACCGGCCAGACAAACAAGTTGATGAAGCTGGGTCTAATTGCCACGTTTCTTCAGGTTGGCGCGTTCGTTATTGGGTCCCGGTGGGATGTCACGCATGTCGCAGCGATGTATTGTTTTGCAAATGTTATTAATTTCTTCGTGGCCATGAATGCAACGATGAAAGAGTTGAAATCCAGTCTTATGTTCCTCATGAGGCAACTGGTTTGGCCTGTTTTAGCTTGCGCGATTATGCTCGCTTGTATCAAGTTGCTTCGGGAGCAACTCGTGTACTTCGGGGAGGGCGATCTTTGCATCGCATTACTCGTGTCGCTTGCTGGCGCGGCTGTTTATGGAATAAGTGGATTTCGGTGGATAAAAAGAACGATCTTTACTTTTAGAACCTGAAAAATCGGGGCGCTGATTGCGTTGAGTGTGACACATTCAGCCCGGTGGAATATTTTGCGATCGAAGGGGGCGCATGAAAACCAAGGGATATCTGGTGGTTGCATTTGGCGCAGATCGTTATATCAATCTGGCCATTGCACTCGGGCGTTCATTGCTGCTCCATGAGCCAGATACTCCGCGTGCGGTAGTCACTGACTGCGCTCGAACCGAACTGAGTCAGATATTTACGCACGTTATCCCTTACGATGCCTCGTTCGGGTCCGATGTGCTGCAAAAGATGCATATCGACCTCTATTCGCCTTTCGACGAGACGCTGTTCATCGATAGCGACTGCCTCGTGGTGCGGCCTTTGATTCACGTCTGGAAGAGATTTGAAGGTAGGTACTTTGGTGCGATGGGGAGCCGATATCTTCGTTCCGGAGATCGGGACAACTTTCTCAATGTTGAACGGACTCTTAGGAATTTTCGGGTCGACTCGTTGCCGAAATTTAATGGCGGAGTCTATTATTTTTCGAGGTCGGATGAATCGAATAGGTTCTTCGAATACGCCCGCAGTTTGATTCCTCGCCACGACGAATTTTGTGACGCGAGTTTCCGGGGCGTACCTGCGGACGAAGCGCTGTATAGCGTCGCGATGGCCGCTCACGGAATTGAGCTCGTCGATTTTTGCGAAGCCGGAATGTACACGCCGATTGGATCAAAAGGAAAAATCGAGGTCGACGTTTTTGCAAAGAGAAGTTACTTTGTTAAAGAGGGGCGTGCTGTCAGACCGGACATCGTTCACTTTGCCGGGACTTGGGCTGACACGTTTACCTATGCACGGGAGTGCCGCCGCTTAACGTTAGGAACAGAACTCACGCGTTCCCGGACAATCAGGCAAAACGCCAAAATATACGCCGATTCGTTTATAGCGACGGTATTGAAGAAGTGTCGAAAGTGGCTGACGATTCCTCGCCGGGTCTTACGGAAAGCCGTTTTAAATTCCGCATGATCTTTCTTTTCTCTGCGCATGCGACAGGTCGTTCTACTGTCTTTCCAGGGTTTAGGCCGGCAGGTGCGTGACGATTGCATTGACTTCGTTGCCTACGTTCATCGTCGTAACACCAAAACCAGAGCGCAGGATCCGAGAGAAAACGTGACTATGAAAGTTGCCGCTCATCTTTGGAAATCGAATTTCCTGGCAAGTCGACTGTCTCCCAGGCATCGGGCCGCGCTTCGATACTTAGGGTGGGCGGACAGCGTGTTTCGCTGGCGCGTCAGCAGGGCTGACTGCCCGCTTTGTGGCGGCCGTTTTTTCTTGTCTCTGGCGGCTAGTCCGTTCATGACGCGCTGTTTGTCGTGTGCAAACAATGCGACTAACCTCGCGATTATTCCGGTAGTCAAAACGGAAATGTCTAGCAGGAATATCGACGTAGCCTGGGAAATGTCCACTTACGGCGCAGTACTTGAATTTATGAGAGGAGCCATCGGCGACGTCATTTCGAGCGAGTTCTTTCCGGGCATCCCTTCTGGAGAGAGAGTCGATGGCGTCCTTAGTGAAGACGTGCAAAAACTGTCGTTTGGAGATGAAACGCTCGACTTGATCACATCCAATCAGGTGTTCGAGCATGTGTCCGACGATACGGAGGGCTATCGCGAGTGCTACAGGGTACTAAAGAAGAATGGCTTACTTTTATTCACAGTTCCACTTTACGAGCACGAGGAGACAAAGCAACTCGCGGTTCTTACGAAAGCTGGAGTAGAGATTTTCGGCGAACCGGAATACCACGATAGCAGGACTGCCGGGCCAAAATCGGCGCTTACTTTTTGGCGACACAGCGTTCACGACATCTGCTCCCGGGTCGCCAAAGCGGGTTTCCAGGTACAGTTGGTCGACGTCGTGATTGCGCCGGGGCAAAAAAATCCAGTGCAGGTTATTCGCGCGGCCAAGCATTGAGCGTTGGCCCGGTCGCACTGGACATGATCCGTCCGGCTCTAGCAGTAGCGACTCAGTTTTCACTGATGGGCCGGTGACCGATGGGTCTGTAACGCCGCTTAAGCCTCCCCCCGCTCCGCCTCAAACCGATCCAACTCCCCCAACAAATCCTTAACCTGAAACCACTGCATAGCCGTCAACGGAAACTCCTCCTGGATCCGTTGCAGTCTCTTCCTCCAGTACGAAGGAGCCAGTACGGGCTCTCCGCGGAACGCTGTTAGCGACGGAGCCATCACGCGCGAGACGTGGGCGATGTCGTCATCCATAGTCATTACTGAACCCCCGAAGTATCGTAGTTTAGTTATGGCCGATCGATTGGCACGCTTGAGATAAGACGAGTTCGGAGCACTTGCAGAGCGGCGGGGCTATCTTAAGAAATCCGAATCGCTCGGTCAAGGTTTCTGACAGACCGCGAGGAGAGAAAAACGCCAACATTACATTTGCATTTCAGTAAATAGCGTGTTGCTTCGCAACACTCGGCGATGCGAAT
Source organism: Paraburkholderia sp. BCC1886 (assembly GCF_900996245.1). GTDB lineage: Bacteria > Pseudomonadota > Gammaproteobacteria > Burkholderiales > Burkholderiaceae > Paraburkholderia. The sequence continues at coordinate 149,133 of NZ_CAAJGK010000034.1, forward strand.
GAGTAAGAAGTAGTCTCGACCATGCAACGAGCTGGCGATGCAACGCAACTCAATGTTCTCGATCGGCCAATGCGCACATCTAAAGTGCATAAGAACACGCTGAGCGCATACGCTCTACGTTGCCGGGAACGAATTGTCGAGAAGGAAATTGGCGCAAAAGAACCCGAATTACTAAAGGAGAAACCTTTGTCGCCAGGCACCTTGGCGACCCAAAGAAATCCGGCAGCAACCATGTCGCACCAGCCACAAAAAGACCTTCGCTATAATTCGCGCGACTAAGCTTCGAGATGTCCTTCCCAAAAAAATTCTGGTTTAAATTGCTTCTGCCGGTCAACAGGACGGCGCGGGTTTGACAGCCCCGTCAGCGTTGAATCGCGCTACCTGCGAAAGAGGCTAGCGCTCACCTAAACACGCCGCTTCAATGTGCGGGCCGGGGCGAGGGGGTCGCAAGGCGCGCCGGTTATGGTTTAACGCCCGGTCTGTCAACCTCGTCACGTGCCCGCTCACCCATTCAAGTAACGCATGTCGGGCGGTTTAATGGAGCAATCGGGAATCGCATCATGAGCAAATCAGCAGAACCTCCGCCTCTTACGCAGTCTCATACCAGTGGTCACGAACCAAATGCCAAACGTATCGCTCGCGCCGCGGCCGAGTTGAGCAGGAGACATACCACGCGCTTCGCGCATCTCGCCGCGCTGGCGAGAACCCTCGAGTCGTACATTCCGTCGAACGCAAAGAAGCAGGGCGAGTACGCGCAATTGGCGCGCATGCTCGTCGAATTCGCGGACCAGTTCCGGCAGGACGCGGAGATCGACGACATCGTGTTTTCTATCATCACGCACGATACGCAAGACCTGCTCGACGACGATGTCCGTGCGCGTTTTCTTGAACGCGCATCGCGCCACACCCAAGCGGCAGCGCCGGCGGGTGGTGGAAAACCGATGCATGCGAAAGACAACAAGATCTTGAAGCCGCTCGGCGCCAGACTTCGCAAACCTGCAAAGAAGCCGTCGACGCGCGCGGTCGCGACGACGCATTGACGACCAGCTAGCGCGACCCGTCGCGATAGAACGAGAAGAATGGCGCATGAAGTCGCGCCATTCCTCAGCACGTCAACTATGAATCAGCGACACGACCGAAGCTGCAATTCCCGCGGGAAAAGCCAATAGCGCACCCGCTGCCATTCGCCGGAGCTTTCGTGCTCGCGAGGCTTCGGTTCGACCCAATGCACGATGCGGTTGCCATTCCAGAAACAGCAATCTTCCACCATGCCGGGCACTTGCCCAAAAGAACGTGTACAAACTGGTCAAAGCATAGAAGCAGCAATAGGCGAAGCAGAGCCACGATAGGCTCTTCAGAGCAATCGTCATAAGGGTCCCGTAGCGTGTGTATCACTCGTCGAATCGAGCGACTATTTTTGTCGATCGGTACAAGTCCGATCGCATAGCTTGCAATAGCGATCAAGCTAAATTTGTGCCATGCAGCAATGAAGCCTTTCATGGCCGCTGTTCAGGTCACTAGCTGCTGAAAATATCAAAGCGTTCCCAACGGGGCCACGCCGTTATCGGGCGACGTTACGTAACGTCGTCGACCATCGCGACTGCCTTCCGCCCGATCCACTGTTGAAACAACTGCATTGCCGGCGTTACCGGTTTGCCTTTCAACCAGGTCAGCCAATATGAACCCGCCTGTACCTCGACCGCGAACGGGCGGACCAGTCGTCCGGTATTCAACTCATGCTCGAACATCGAAGCCGGTGCTAGTGCGATTCCCGCACCTTGCATTGCGGCTTCCACCATCAATCGCGACGAGTCGAACACCGGCCCGCGAACCGGTCGCGGCGAAATGCCCGCGGCCGTGAACCAGTTCGTCCAGTCGTCCACGCGGTAGGAGCGCAGCAAGGTGGCGTCGACGAGATCGTCCGGGGTGTGCAAGCGTGCGGCGATTTCCGGCGAGCACAGCAGCGCGAGCGGCGCATCGAGCAGGCGGGTAGCGAGCGATCCCGGCCAGGTGCCATCGCCGAAACGGATCGCGAAGTCGAGTCCTTCGGTAGCAAAGTCGACGAGGTTGTTGTTGGTCTGAAGCCGCAGTTCGACGAACGGATGCGCGGCGCGAAACGAGCCGAGTCGCGGCATCAGCCAGCCGACTGCGAAGGTGCCCACTACGCCCACGGTCAGCACCTCATGAAAGTGGCCGCCTTCGAACTGCTTGAGCACGGCTTCGATACGGTCGAACGCATCGGTCAGCACGGGACGAAGCGCGAGGCCTTCGTCGGTCATCGCGAGGCCGCGCGGCAGACGCTTGAATAACGCAGTGCCGAGCTTCTCCTCCAGAGAGCGAACCTGCTGACTCACGGCCGCTTGCGTCACGTTCAGTTCGAGCGCGGCACGCGTGAAGCTCAAATGCCGTGCGGACGATTCGAAAGCGCGCAACGCGTTCAGCGGGAGATTCGGTCTCATGGCGGCGATGGTGGGTTTTTATGAGGGAGGTAAGTTAGCATTGTTTGGTGCGACTGCGTTGGAGGCACTGCACGTAGTGACTCACTGTTTCAGATGCCAGAGTGCCGTACTGATCAGGACGCTTGGAGCACATTTGACAAATCAACCGGTCTCCGCCAGAATTCTTCTTGCCCAAGGGCCACGAAACATACCTGACTAGCAACAGACGGTCGGCTATCCGTGGACTTGGGCATTTTTATTTGTGCGCACTCATTGCAGTCTAACGACTAGACGCCGACCTCGGCTGCCACTATTTTTTCCGTTGTCAGTGCGCCAGTGATAGGCGTTGCTGCCGCTTCAAGTTGCCGATCGGGCTTCCAGATGAGTAGTCCTCTTTCCTCCCAACGTTGGAAGATTGAGGGATCATCTTTCGCGTAGGCGCTTACCATCCAGTGGATATTGGGCTTGTTAGCCGAGTCTGGAACATCAACACGAATCGCGACTAGTAAAGGGTTGATGCCATCCGGCAACTCGACTGTAACAACTACGATGCTGTCACGTTCCGTGGCAGACTTGTACGCGGCAACCGGCCTCAAGATCAACGTTCGCAACGCCGCGACTGTATCCGCAGAGAGATTATGCTTCTCCATGATTTTGACCAGTAGCCGGACGGACGTGACAACTGCGCGATCCACTAACTTCATTGGTGCGAGATCGTTTTTCGTGAAGCGGCCGATAAGAACTTGATGTCGATAATCGGTGTCCTGAAGATCGCCTGCTCGATGTCGTCGTAACAACTCTGCGGTCAACTCAGGCGACAGATCGAAACGTACGAACCTGCTCATTTGCGCCTTCGGCTACGTGCTCGGAGGCACGGTGAAAAAGAGCATTTTATCTTCTGGTACTGGGCTTAGCTGCGCTTTTAATCGTATTCCGAGTTTCTCTGCGGTGTATTCCATATGTATGTAGGAGATCGATCGCATGGATGTGGGAGTTTCCGTTTGAAATGTCCTCGTGGTCTTACGTCGAGCCCATGTTGCACATCCACCCCATAGCGTAAAATCCCCCCACCTCCCAACCGCTTCATCCCCACCACCTCCATGCCCACGCCCGCCGCCAAATCAGGTCCCAAAGAGAGCGAAGGCGTAGCCGTAATCGACCGTGCTTGCTCCATCCTGTTCGCCTTCCGTCCCGACGACGACGCGCTCACTCTCGCCGAACTCGCCTCGCGCACGGGCCTCTACAAAAGCACGCTATTACGCCTCGCGGGCTCGCTCATTCAGCATCGTCTGCTATTGCGTCTGGACGACGGCCGTTACCAGCTTGGCGCGGCCACCTTCATGCTGGGCGCGCAGTATCAACGCAGTCTGAACGTCGGCGACATTATCGTGCCGCTCATGCGCGAACTCGCCGAAGCGAGTGGCGAAAGCGTGTCCTTCTACGTGCGCGACGAGTCGGTGCGCGTGTGTCTGCATCGAGTGGATTCGAAGCACGCGGTGCGTTACCACGTGCGCGAAGGGGACGTACTCCCTCTGGAGAGCGGTTCGGGCGGTCGCGCGTTACTCGCATTCGCCGGCACGCCTGGCGCACCCTACGACCGGATTCGCGACGACTTCTATTGCGTATCGATCGGCGAACGCGATCGCGAGACGGCGGGCATTTCCATGCCGGTATTCGGCGTGCGGCAGAGCTTGCGTGGCGTGTTGACCTTGGCCGGTCCCAGCTCACGGATCGATCATGCGTTCCTCGAGAACAATCTCACCACGCTGAGCGATTGCGCCGCCCGCGCAACCGATGCACTGGGTGGCGACTCGCGCGCGATGCGCAACGCGCAGCGCGCGAGAGAGCAGATCAAAGCTCAAGCCAAGGCCCAGAGCTAGTCGGCAAACAAGTAATCAAGGCAAATGCCGCTCGGCCTCGCCGGTATAGGTATAAGCCATCTGACGCGGCATCGGCCCTTTGTTGCGTTCGCTGCGTCCGCGCTGTTCCCACGCATGCGACAGAATGCCCACCGCGCGCGACAGGCAAAACACGCCTCGCGCCAACTCCGGCGCAAAGCCGAGTTCCGCATAGATCACGGCGGTAGCGCCGTCGATATTCATCGGCACGGGCTTGTTCTTGCGCTGCTTGAGCAGCGCCTCCACACCTCGCGCAATTGCCGCATAGCGTCCGCTAATGTGATGCTGCTCGACGCTTTCATCCACCATTGCAAGCAGCCGCGTAGCACGCGGATCGACGGGATGAAAGCGATGCCCGAAGCCCGGTAGATACTTGCCGTTCGCCTCGATGAACGCGGCGACGCCTTGCTCGACCGCATTCTCCAGAGTCGAACCGGTTTGCATGCGCGCATCGATGACGTCGTACAGTTCCACCGCCTGCTGTCCCGCGCCGCCGTGGTTGTCGTCGAGCGCATTGAGTGCCGAGGCCATCGCGCCGTTCAACGGCAAGCCGCAACTGGTCGCCATCCGCGAGATGGCGATAGAAGGCGCATGCGGACCGTGATCCACGGAAGCCACCAGCGTCGCTTCGAACAGACGCGCTTGCGCGGCATTCGGCAACTCGCCACGCAACATCAGCCAGATCATTTGCGGAAAGCCGATATTGCCGATCAACTCCTGAATCGGAAAGCCGCGCACGTTGATCGAACCCGGATGGATATCGATGATCGACGTGCTCCAGTAATCCGCGGCGAGTTTCGCGGCGTCGAATGCTTGCGTCATGGTCAGATCACTCCTTCGGCGCGTAAATGGTCGATTTGAGCCTCGTCGTAACCGAGCGAGACGAGTTGTTCGTGCGTATGCGCCGAGAGAACCGGCGCGGGCGTAGTCGGCGCGGTATCGGCGTCGTGCAGGCGAAAACCGGCACGCGTCACGCGTTGCCGATCGTGGGTATCGTCACCGGGAAATTCGTGGATGAACTCGCGCGAGGCCAGATGCGGATGCGCGAGAATCTCCGGCACGGACATCACGCGGCCGGCCGGCACGCCGGCCTGGAAGCATTGCTCTTCCCACTGCACGGCGCTGTTGCTGGCGAGCGCGGCTTCGATCGCCGCTTTCAACGTCGCGCGATTGGCCTTGCGTGCATGGCGATCGGCATAGCGCGCATCGTCGAGAAGATCGGCGCGGCCGATCAGCTGACATAAGCTCGCGAACTGTTTGTTCTCGTTCGCGGCGATGTTGAGCAGGCCATCGCCTGTGTGAAACGTACCCGACGGCGCGGCGGTGAAATTCTCGTTGCCCATCGGCTCGGGCGTGACGCCGGCGTTCAGATAGTTCGACACGACCCAGCCCATCGTCGAGAGCGTGGCTTCGAGCATCGACACGTCGAGCATGCGGCCGTGGCCGGTGGTGCGCGCGTCGACCAGCGCGGCGCAAATGCCGAAGGCCGCGGTGAGGCCGCCCACGGTATCCGAGACCGGATAGCCGACGCGCAAGGGGGCGCTGCCCGCATCGCCGGTCACACTCATCACGCCGGAAATGCCCTGAATGATCTGGTCGTACGCCGGGCGTTTCGAAAACTCGCCGTCCTTGCCGAAGCCGGAAATCGCGCAATAGACGAGCTTCGGATTGACCTCGCGCAACGCGTCGAAATCCAGCCCGAGCCGCGTCATCACGCCGGGCCGGAAGTTTTCGACCAGCACGTCGGCGTTTTTCACGAGATCGCGCAGAATCGCTTTGCCGCGCGGGTCTTTCAGGTTCAGCGTCATCGACTGCTTGCCGGCGTTCACCGCGACGAACGAGGCGCCCATGTTGCGCGCCGACGCGTCCTTGTCGGCGCCCAGACGCCGCGCGAGATCGCCGCCTTCGGGGTGCTCGACCTTGATCACCTCGGCGCCGAGCAGCGCGAGTTGATAGGCGCAAAACGGTCCCGCCAGCACGTTCGATAAATCCAGTACCTTTACTCCGCTCAACGGCAGCGTCATCTTTAAAGCCTCTTGCTAAAGGGAAAACTCAATGTGAAATTTCGTCGAGGTTGCGGTTGTTGGTACGCGGCCCGAAGAGGCCGATCGCGCCCATCACCATCACCATCGAGAAGCTGATTAACGCAAACACGCCGGTCACTTCGAAGTGCCGCAGCGCGAACGCGATCATGAAACCGGAGAACATCGCGGAGAGCCGCGAGACCGAATAGACGAGGCCGACGGCGCGTGCCCGCACGCGAGTCGGAAACAGTTCGGTCTGGTACGCGTGATAGCCCACGGAGAGCAGCGTGCCGCACAGCGTGATGAGCACGCCGAGCGTCATCAGCATCGCCGGCGAGGTTTGCGTCGCGAACAGGCTGCCGAATACGGCCATGCCGAGCGCGGACAACACGATCAGCGTCTTGCGTTCTATGCGGTCGGCGATGGCCATGCCGATCAACGGGCCGAACGGATTCGAGATCGCAATGACGAACGAATACATCAGGCTATGCGTGATGGTCACGCCCTTCGAGACCAGCAGTGTCGGCACCCACGAAGCAAAGCCGTAGAAGCCGATGGACTGGAACAGATTGAACACCAGCAACGTGATTGCGCGTTTGCGATACGGCGGCTGCCAGATTTCGCGGAACGCGGCCCTGGTCGTCGCCGGCTCGACGGTCGGCACGGGCGTGGGCAACGGTCGCCCGTATTGCGCTTCGACTTTCGCTTCCAGCGCCTGCAGCACCTGTTCGGCTTCGGCCGTGCGACCCTGTTGCGCGAGCCAGCGCGGGCTTTCCGGCACGCGGCGGCGAATCGCCCACACCACCAGCGCACCGAGCGCACCGATGATCACCACCCAGCGCCAGCCGTCCAGGCCAAACGGCGTCTGCGGCACGAGCCACCACGCGAACAGCGCAACGGCGGGCACGGCGGTGTACTGCACCAGGTGCACGAAAGCGAACGCGCGGCCTCGCAGATGCTTGGGCACCAGTTCGCTTACGTAAGTATCGATGGTCACGAGTTCGACACCCACGCCGATACCGGCGATCAGCCGCCACACGTTGATGGCGGGCGCCGTGCTTTGCAGCGCCATGATCAGCGTGGCGGCGGAGTACCACAGCAGCGAGACGGTGAACACGGTGCGGCGGCCGTAACGATCGGCGAGACCTGCAAGCAGGAACGTGCCGATGAACAAGCCTGCAAACGATGCCGCCACGAACGCGCCCAGACCCGACACGCCGAAGAACGACGCGGTCGTGGTCGCGTACAGACCGCTCTTGACGAGGCCGGGGCCGACATACGCAGTGAAGAACAGATCGTAGAACTCGAACCAGCCGCCGATGGACAGCAAAAACACCAGCACCCAGACGGCCCGGGTCGCCGGTAGACGGTCGATGCGCGCGTTGATGCCGGGCACGGGCGCCGGCGCTCCAGCGGTTGAATCGGTCGACGCGGAATGTGCGCCGACGGGCAGGCTCGCCATGAATCCTCCTTTCGTTGTCTCTTGTCTCGATCGTTCCGTTAGACAGAACGATGTTCTGTTTAATGAGTGTGGCGAGGATAGTCCCTGCGGGCGAGCCGGAGATATCAGGGTTTCTACTGAATCAGGGGAAAAGGCGGGACGGGTTTGCCGGTCAGCCGCCCATACGTTGCAGCATCTCGAGGAGGGAGTCGAACGACAGCGGCTTGCGCGCGTATTCGATGGTGGGATTGGGCTGTGCGGGAATGTCCGCCGCGGCGCTACACAGAATGATCGGAATGGGGCGCAGATCAGGGTCGTCGTAGAGCGCCGCGCACAGTTGCAAGCCCGACATGACCGGCATCATGCAGTCCGACACGATGATGTCCGGCCGCGTCTTGCGGATCTGGGTGAGCGCGGCTGCACCGTTGGACGCCGTCAGCACCGTATAGCCGTGCCGTTCCAGCAGCAGGCGCCACACGGTGAGTATGTCGAATTCGTCGTCCACGACCAGGATGGTTTTCATGGTCGCTCAGGCATTGCGTCGCGGCAGCAGCGTGGCCGACAGGCCGGGCGACGAATAAACGCTGGCAGGACTCGTCGGGCCGGCGATCACGTCGATGCCTTCGGACGAAATCACCAGCTCGCGCAACGAGGTGTCGTGCGCGCTTTCGCGTTGCTTCACCACGGAGATCATGCGGCGCAGACCGGTGTCGGTTTCCGCGTAGCGCAGCAGCACGAGGTTTTCGGTCAGTGCGGAAACCCGCACGCCTTTAGCGTGGCCGGGGTCGGCGTACAGCGGCAGTTCCTCGGTGAGCAGGGTGGTGACCGCCGCTTCGCGCAGTTGATGCAGCAGCGCGTTCAGGAACAGGCCGAAGCGTTCGGTGCGCAAGGCGGAATCGCGAAAGCCTTCCACACCGTCGATTACGATGCGCGTCGCGCCGATTTTCTTGACCGTGGCGAGCGCCCGGGCCGCCAGTTCGTCGACGGCAAGTTCGATGGCGGGTTGCCACTGAATCTGCAACTGGCCGCTTTCGAATGCTTCGGTGATGGCGATAGACACCGCTTCGGCCTTACCGACCAGCCGCTGCGGTCCTTCGTAAAAGCCCAGATACAGACAACGCTCGCCGCGCGCCACGCCGGCCGCGAGAAATTGCAGACACAGCAGCGTCTTGCCGGCACCCGACGGGCCGATCAGCGTGGTGGTCGAGCCTTGCGCGAAGCCGCCGCCGAGCAGGCCGTCCAGATGCGGCAGGCCGAAGCCGAGGCGGTTTTTCAGATCGACGGGACCGGGTTGCGAGGTGCCTTGCGATTCGAGGCGCGGGAACATCAACAGTCCGCTTTCGGCGATACGAAAGAAGTGTTTGCCCATCAGATGATTACGGGCGCGCATTTTGTGCACTTCGATTTCGCGGGCGCGGCGCATGCCGTCGCTATAGCGGTTCAGCTCGATCAGGCCGTCCACCAGCGTATGTTCCGGATGCGGCTCGTTGCCGGACAACGGTGCGAGCAGCAGGGTGGTGCAGTCCATGGCCGCGACCAGCGCATTGAGTTCGTGGATGAACTTGGAGAGCGACAGTTCGGTTTCGCTGAATTCGCGCGCGCTGCGAAAGCCGTCGATGATCATCAGGCTCGGGCGGTAGTCGTAGATGCTCGACGCGATCAGTTTGAGAAAGCCGTCGAGCCCGTCCTGCATCAGTTCGTGATAACCGGAGACGAACAGCATTTGCTGCGCGACCGCGTTTTCGTCGAAGAAGCTCAGGCCTTTAAGGTGCCCGAGCAGCTTGTCGTGCGATTCCGCGATCAAGGTCATGTACAGCACCCTGTCGCCCTGGCTTACACGATGAAAACCAATCTGGCTCGACAGAATCGTCTTGCCGGCGCCGGCCATGCCTTCCAGCAGATAGACGCCGCCGCGGACCAGACCTCCGCCCAGAATCTCGTCGAGACCGGGGACGCCCGTCTCCACGTTGGAGCGGGTAGACGTCTTAGTTTCGTGGATAGTCATTGTCGAAGTGTCGTTCATGATGCGGAGGAGCCGCGGCTTGCACGTGCATCGCACGCGTTTCATGCAGGTATCGCGCGGGGTGTCGGCTGCGGCGCAAGCTAACTGATTCAGCAATTCGCGTTCCCTGCTCGTGCTGTGCCGCCGCAAAAGCGAGAAAACCCCGGGATTCTATATGGCGCGGGGCCGCTTGGCGAACGGCGGCTCGGCAGGTCGTACGCGGCGCTCCTGCCCGTGCGGCGCGATTGAAGCGCTGATTTGAAAGAATCGGCATGCGCACGGCTTCGCGGCGCGGACGTATACAATTCGGCAGCCTTCGGTCTCCGTCCGCTTTCTGCCCGACTTTTGCCCGACCTTTGCCCCATTCCGACCTGATCCAACCCATGCCGACTTCGACCCGGGCCTTCCTGCTAGGCCCGCTCCTGAAAGGCGTTTCGCGCTCTTTTTATCTCACGCTGCGGGTGTTGCCGGCCGGCATGCGCGACCCCATCGGCCTTGCTTATCTGCTGGCGCGGGCGGCCGACACCATTGCCGATACGTCGCTGATTCCGCCCGCGCAGCGTCTGACGATGCTGATCGCGCTGCGCGACCAGGTGAACGGCACGGCGCACGACGACGCGCTATTCCAGCGGATGGCCGCCGAAGTGGCCGGGCAGCAGGAGCAATCCGACGAGAAGCTGCTGCTCGAATCGCTCGGTCCCGCGTTCGAGGTGCTCGCGCAACTGGACGAACCGGATCGCCAGGCGGTGCGCGGTATCGTCGCGACGCTGACCGAGGGGATGGAGTTCGACTTGCGCACGTTTCCCGATGAACGCTCCGGCCAGATCGCCGCGCTAGGCGAGTACGACGAGCTCGACCGCTACACGTATCTGGTCGCGGGCTGTGTCGGCGAATTCTGGACCACGATGACTTACGCGCACATGCCGGGCACGCTGAAGGAGCGGCCCGACACGATGGCGGCGCGCGGCGTGCGGTTCGGCAAAGCCTTGCAAATGACCAACGTCCTGCGCGATTGCGCGAAGGACTTGCGCATCGGCCGTTGCTATCTGCCGCAGACGATGCTGGCGCGCCACGGACTTAGTGCACAGGATCTCTTGTTGCCGGCCAACTCGCTTCGAGCGCGGCCTTTGCTGAACGAGTTGTTGCATAAAGCGCTCGAGCACTTCCGCGCGGCTCTGGACTACACGCTCGCGATTCCCGCGCTCTCGGTGCGCCTGCGTCTCGCGTGTCTCTGGCCGATCCTGATCGGCCTGGAGACGCTGCTACTGCTCGTCGATAACGAGGCGTGGCTCGATCCGCAACGTGTGTCGAAAGTGCGGCGTAACGACGTCTACCGGATCATCGCTTCGTCCTTGTTGCTGGTGCCTTCGAATGCGCTGGTGCGGCGCGCGATCGAAGAGCGGATTGCGCGTATCGAAGCACGTCTTTGATCGTCCCGCGCCCGTCCAGTGTGGGCGAGCGTACCGATAAAAAAGCCGGCGGGCCTTAGTTTGGCGGACAACCTCATTGTTCGATCCACACACTCATGGCGCCGACCGGCAAACCACATTGCGACACGCTGGACCTCGTCCGCGCTCTGGCGGCAGGCGCCGTTTGCATCAGTCATCTGCGCAACCTGATGTTCGTCGATTACCACGCGAGTGCCGGCATCGGTCTCGCGGGAAAGGCGTTCTATTTCGTCAGCAACTACGGACACACGGCGGTGATCGTGTTCTTTCTGCTGAGCGGCTATTTCGTCGGCGGCTCGGTGGTGCGGCAGGCGGAAGCGGGCACGTGGAGCTGGCAACGCTATCTGACCGAGCGTCTGTCGCGGCTGTGGGTCGTGATGATTCCGGCATTGCTGCTGACGTTGTTCTGGGACCGGTTGGGTATCGGTCTGGCCGGGCAGGGCGCCGCGTTTTATCTCGGCACCGAAGGCACGCTCGATCAGCAGAGCAATGTCGCGTTGCATCTGGGCCAGGCGACTTTCGCATGCAATCTGGTGTTTCTGCAGACGCTCACGTGCAATACGTACGGTTCCAACGGACCACTGTGGAGTCTCGCCAACGAATTCTGGTACTACCTGTGGTTTCCCGCGTGCTATCTGCTGCTGCGCTATGCACGTGGATTCGGCGCGATTGCCGCAGGCGTTTTCGCCCTGGTCACGATGGCGATGTTTCCGTCGTTGCTGGGCGGTTTCGGTTTATGGCTGCTCGGCGTGGTTCTGGTGTTGCTCGACCGGCGTTATCCGGCTCGGGCGCGCACGGGTTTGCCGTGGTTCAGTATCGCGAGCGGCGCGCTGTTTATTCTGGCGCTGGTCGTGTCGCGCTGGTTTCTGTGGAGTAACGACTGGGTGGTCGGTTTGCCGTGCTTCATATTCCTGCGTTGCGTTCTTTGGGAGAACGTGAGGTTGTCGCCGCGATTTTTATCGCGTGCCGCTGTGAATTTTTCGGGGTTCTCCTATTCGCTGTACCTCACGCACTTCTCGTTCATTCTGTTCGTCGCGGCAGTGGGATTCGGCCGGCGTATTCAGTTCGATGCGCGTGGCGCGTTGATTTGCGCCGGCATGCTGGTGCTCTGCTACGCGTATGCGTACGTGGTTTATCTGCTGTTCGAACGCAATACCAAGTGGCTGCAACGTACGATCCAGCAGTGGCGTCCGCTGCGGATCAAAACGAATATTGCTGCACCGCACCGTTGATTCGGACCGGGAAGTCACCGGGATTTAATCAGCATCAATGAATACCCTTTGATCGGGAAACCCCTAGGACATTGCTCGTACGGTTAGCAGTAGTCTCTTTTAAAAGGAGACTAACCATGAGACAAGTGTTCAATATTGCCGTGGTGTTGCTGCTTGGTTATCTGATGGCCGACCGGGCGTTGATGCGCGCGCAGGCCGGAGAAGTCGGGACGATCACGTGTCATCAAGGCGCGTCGATGGTCAAAGCCGATGCGCTGAAGAAAGGCTTCGGCAAGATCGGCGCTTTGAGTCAGAGCGAGAATTTCCTGTCGAGTTGCCTGATCACCGGACGGGGCGAGGTCGGCAATCTGGTCGCTCGCGATTGATTTGAATCGAACTGGATTTGAAAAAGCACCCGGACCACATGGGTCCGGGCGAAGTCATCGGGAGCCCGATGACGGAGGTATGGAATACGAACTGGCCCGCGATCGGAGTGACTCGGTCGCGGGCCAGTTCGTTTTGATTCTGCTTTGATCTTTGAATCTTTACGTGTGGTTCAACGCCCGCCAGGGCACTGATTAATTACCGAAGTACACCGACTTCGGGCCAGTAGCCTGCACTGCACGACCCGTTTCCGACGAGCCGCTCACCACGCCACCGTAGCTGGTGCTTACCGGTTGCGCCGTGCCATTTTTTGCATCGACACGCGCCTGGGCGGCTTGCAGATCGGCCGGGTAATACGGGTCGCTAACTGCCGGGTTATAACCGGCTTTTTCCAGTTGAACCAGTTGGGCGCGAACTTCTGCGCGAGTGACCGGCTGATTCGATTGAGCGAACGAAGCGACAGGAGCGGCCAGCACAGCAGCAATAGCAACGGCTTGAATGAGCGATTTCATGATAACTACCTCCGGTTCAGTTTTATTTCGCTGCAACCTGTGTTGTTTGCAGCGAGTGATTGCATTCTAGATTTGAGAACTGGAGAGAGTAATAGGCGCTTTGGGTAATGTTTATTACGGAATTTGTGATAATTAGACGCGCTGGTCGTCAGGTTCGATTCAGCAGGCAGACAACTCGGTGTCGCTGATCAGCAGACGCTCGAGCACCTGATCGAGCACACCGTTCTTTTTCCACGTGGTGAACCGCAAATAACACGTCTGCTGAGGCGGAAACGTGGCTGGAAGCCGATGCCACTTTTCGTTCTTCTGTTGCAGCCAGAGGATGGCGTTGAGAATGTCGCGGTCGCTTCGGCGGGGCCGGCCACGCGCGGCGTCGGTCTCAGGGAAGAGATTCTGGACGCGAGCCCAGTCTTCGTCGGAGAGAGGTAGGTCTAACATCGGCTGCCTTGAATTACTGATGGGGAAATTCGCAGTCGTTTTCTGCGGAGCGCGAATCGATACTAGAGAATCTTTATTGATCGGTCAAACGTTCTTGCCGGCCCATCCAATCGGCAAAAATTCCGCTTCCTATCGGACGTTTGTGGCTTGGTAATCAGGAACATCGGGTAACTGGAGCATGACGTAACGTGTGAGGAAACGCTACGTAACGCGTTCCGTCTGCGATTGGTTGACGGTAATTTCACGGGCCGGTTCGCAGGGCGACGCCTGAAGGTCGTAATTTGCAAAGGCTTACTGGGCGTGGCTTTGCGAGCGCTGAGCTGATTCAGTACCGGTTCGCAGTGACCGTTCGCCGCCACGTTTTACCTTTATTCCGCACAGTGGCACGACCTGTGCTTCCGTCTAGGCGGTTACTGGACAGGCCGCCATTATGCATACGCTCGATCACGTTATTCCCCTTCCGTTCGCCAGCCATTTTTCGGCGCGTGCGCTTGCCGTCGCAGCTGAAAACGACGCGGATAATCCGCGCGCTGCATCCGACGAACTGAGCGATCTGGAAAGTCGCGTATGTGAAGGCTTGCGGTCCGGAGAGTTTCACCTTGTGTTTCAGGGCGCTTATCAAGCGACCGGCGACGCAGCCAGCAGCGCACTTGCCCGCCTCGAAGCGCAGGTGCGCTGGGTGCATCCGGATTACGGTCTGCTGCTGCCGGGCGCGTTCATGATGCCGCTCGAGCATCCGCAGGTGGCGCTTGAAATGGCGACCTTCGTCGTGGACAGCGTGTGTCACGAACTGCGCGCGTGCCTCGCCGCACAACTCCCCGTCCAGCCCGTCGCGATCAACGTGCCGGCGCAGGTCGCCGTGCTCGAGGGCTTCGCCGATCATGTCGAACTTGCGACGAAAACGCATGGCGTGCCGCCCGAATTGCTGCACATCGAGGTCGCCGACAGCGCGGACGCAGCGAAGCTGCTCGGTCTGCACAGTCTGACTGCGGGGCTGCGCGATCTGGGCGTCGGCATCTCGCTGGGCAAATGGGGCAACGGCGCGTCGTCGCTGGCTGCGCTCGGCACACTCGACGTCGACACGGTCACTATCGCGCCCGAACTGATGGCCAAAGTCCCGCGCGACAAACGCGCCGCTGTGGTCATGGCCGGCTTGATCGGTCTGCTGCAGGCGCTGGAAGTGCGTGTGGTGGTGGGCGGAGTCGACTCCGATGCTCAGCGGCAATGGTTGAGCGGCTGGCCGGACGTGCTGGTCCAAGGTCGGCTGTTTGGCCGAGCGCAGGCCGATCTGGCGACCATCATGGCGACGCAGCGCGAGATCGCGGCGGGTTGAGATCGACACGCGCCCGGCGCATTGGATTTAAATGGACCGACCCAGCTGGCCGCATCGACGGCAGGCCGGGTTCCCTCCCTCTAGAACGCGGCGGTATAAATCGCCAGCGCATCGGCCTCGGTGACGGGCCGCGGATTGTTCACCAGTAAGCGGGTTTGCAGCATCGCGTCGCTCGCCATCCGCTCGAGCCCGTCGCGCACTATGCCGACGTCGCGCAACGTCGCGGGAATCGCCGTCGCGACAATCATCTGCTCCAGCCGGTCGATCAGCGCCTGCGTCCTGCTTTGCGCGCTGCCGGTCACACCCGGCACCATGACGTCGGCGAGTTCGGCATACAGCGGCGCGGCCGCTTCGGCATTGAAGCGCAACACATGTGGCAGCACCAACGCGTTCGAAAGACCGTGCGGCACGTGATAAATCCCGCCGATCGGATAAGCCAGCGCATGCACCGCGGCCACCGGCGAATTGGCGAACGCCTGGCCGGCGAACGTCGCACCCACCAGCATCGCCTCGCGGGCGGCGCGATCCTGACCGTTCTCGCAAGCCGGCAGTAAATTGCGCGATAGCAGTTCGAGCGCTTTGAGCGCCAGCATGTCCGACACCGGATTTTTCAGATGTGCCGACGTGTAAGCCTCGATCGCATGCACCATCGCGTCGATGCCCGTGGCCGCCGTCGCCGCGGCGGGCAGGCCGAGCGTGAGTTCGGCGTCGAGCACGGCCAGATCGGCGATCAACTGTGGCGCAACCACGCCTATCTTTTTCGCTTCGCCGACCGTCACAATCGACACGGCCGTCACTTCCGAACCCGTTCCGGCGGTGGTCGGCATCTGCACGAGCGGCAAACGCTGCACGTTGATTTTGTTCACGCCATACATGTCGGCGAGCGGCTGTTCCTGCTGCGGCGCCAGCACGGCAATGAGCTTGGCGACATCCATCGACGAACCGCCGCCCAGGCCCAGCACGATTTGCGCGTCGGCGGCGCGCGCCCGGGTGGTCGCTTCCAGCACGATGTGCTCGGGCGGATCCGCGATGACGTCGTCGATCACGGTCGCCGTCCAGCCGTGCGCCGCAAGATCGGCGAGCGCCGGATTCAGCAAGCCGCTTTTGTGCAGGAAGCCGTCGGTAACGACACAAAGACGCGTGAGCGAAGGAAATTGCGCCCGCAGCAAAGCGCCCAGCCGACGCGCCGCGCCGAACTCGACCACCAGTGTAGGGACGGTCTGGAAGCGAAAGGCGTTCATCATGTCGGCGTGCCCTCGACCATGTGACTGGAAACTTCGCGCCGATCCAGCAACGGGATGATCGTGCCGAACCCGAGTCGCTGGAAATGCTCGGTTTCGCGATGATCGGCGAGGCCGCTGGCGTCGACATACTGCTCGAGAATCACGATATGGTCGGGGTCGAGCGGCGAGCGGAAAAATTCGTAGTAGAGGTTTTTGGGTTCGGTGCGGGTCGCTGCGGCAAGCTCGGTGAGCGACTCGACAATTGCGTCGCCGTTGCCCGGCTTGGCGAAATAGTGCGCGATTACCTGCAGATAGGCTTCAGCCATCGATGACTCCACGGAAAAGGGCGCCGACGGGCGGCGGTCAGAGCTTGTCTAGCCGTCTGTTGTACCAGATTCGGGCTGGTTCGCCCGGCGCCAGCTATGCTGCGCCGCACCGAAACAGGCCTGGTCCTTGTCATTATTGAGAATCATTCGCGTTTACGTTAGATTGGCATTTTGTTCTTTCGACGAAAACGGAGTGAATCGATGGCTGAAGTGCTCGCGCCGCCCGGGACCTCGACGCCGTCCGGTCGACGCACGGTCGACTGGTCGAACGGCGCCTTGCTGGAAGTATGGATTGCCAACCGGCCGATGCTCGTGGAACTGGCCGTCGGCATAGTCGGCTGCGCCGGACTGGCCGAAGACGTCGTTCACGACGTTTTCATGAAGCTGCTCGATTTTCCGGCGCAGGACGCCGTGCGTCAGCCGGTAGCCTATGTAACGCGCATCGTGCGCAATGCGTCGATGGATGCCTTGCATCGACAGCGGGACGAAAGTGCGGCGCACACCGGGCATGCCGATAACACCAGCGGCGGAGCGCCGCACGCCGCCGTCGGGGTGGCCGCCCCGGAAAACTCGCCCGAAGCGGCGCTGCTCGCCCGCGATACGCTGCGGCACGTCTACCGTGCGCTCGAACAACTCCCGCCGCGCAACCGGGCCGCTTTCGAAATGGTGCGGCTGCGCGAGGAGACGCTGCAAAGCACGGCCCGCGCGCTCGCGGTCTCGCAGACGCTGGTTCACTGCATGGTGCGCGATGCCGAGCAGCATTGCGTTGCCGCCTGTCTCGCCGCCGATTCCGGCAATTTCGGGACTAACGGACGCTGATCTCGGCCCCGCCGTTTTGTGGGCGACCGGCGGTCGACCGAAAGCTCGAGGGCGTAAAGTCCACCATGTAAGTCATCTATAAGACATCTGTCTTAAGGCCAGGTTGATATAGCTCGAAGCCTTGTCTGGCGGGGCTCGACCCCTTTGGTGGCGTTCCGGGGATATGTTTGTTTAGCCACGCCGGGAGGAAAACGCGCATATACTCACGGTCGGGCCGTAAAAAGTAGGGCCGTGGATCGCACCGCGTTTTGCTGAAGGGTCGTCAGGCGTGTTCAAGCCGGCGTCATCCCGCAATTCACGGGCTTAGCGCCACGCACGCTCTGTCTATCACTTCTCCTCGCAAAGCATCAACACATGTCCACACCGCCGAAGATCATCTACACCCTGACCGACGAAGCTCCCGCATTGGCGACCTATTCGCTGCTGCCGATCGTCAAGGCGTTCACGCGCTCGTCCGACGTGATCGTCGAAACGCGCGATATCTCGCTTGCTGGCCGGATCATCGCTGCATTTCCGGATTTCCTGACCGCGGAACAGAAGGGTTCCGACGATCTGGCGGAGCTGGGTGGACTCACCACGCGTCCGGAAGCCAACATCATCAAGCTGCCGAACATCAGCGCTTCGGTGCCGCAACTGAAGGCCGCGATCGCCGAACTGCGCGATCAGGGCTACAAACTCCCGGCCTACCCGGACGAAGCGAAGACCGACGCCGACAAGGACGTCAAGGCTCGCTACGACAAGATCAAGGGCAGCGCGGTCAACCCGGTGCTGCGCGAAGGCAACTCGGACCGCCGCGCACCGTTGTCGGTCAAGAACTACGCGCGCAAGCATCCGCACAAGATGGGCAAGTGGTCGGCCGACTCGAAGTCGCACGTGTCGCACATGAGCAGTGGCGATTTCTACGGTAGCGAAAAGTCGGCGCTGATCGCCGCGGCGGGCACTGTAAAGATCGAACTGACGGCCGCCGACGGCGCGAAGACGGTTCTGAAAGAAAAAACGGTCGTGCAGGCCGGCGAGATCATCGACGCGTCGGTACTGTCGAAGAACGCGCTGCGCAGCTTCATCGAAGCGGAAATCGCGGACGCGAAAGCCAAGGGCGTGCTGTTCTCGGTGCACCTGAAAGCCACCATGATGAAGGTGTCCGATCCGATCATCTTCGGTCACGTGGTGTCGGTGTTCTACAAGGACGTTCTGACGAAGCACGCGGCTGCGCTCGCGCAAGCCGGCTTCAACCCGAACAACGGTATCGGCGACCTGTACGCTCGCCTGAAAGATCTGCCGGCCGACACGCGTGAAGCGATCGAAGCCGACATCAAGGCGCAATACGAACAGCGTCCGCAACTGGCCATGGTCAATTCGGACAAGGGCATTACCAGCCTGCACGTGCCGAGCGACGTGATCGTCGACGCGTCCATGCCGGCCATGATCCGCGAGTCGGGCAAGATGTGGGGCGCCGACGGCGGCCTGCACGACGCCAAGGCCGTGATCCCCGACCGCTGCTATGCGGACGTGTACCAGGCCGTGATCGAAGACTGCAAGCTGCATGGCGCGTTCGACCCGGTCACGATGGGCACGGTGCCGAACGTCGGCCTGATGGCGCAAGCCGCCGAAGAATACGGCTCGCACGACAAGACGTTCCAGATTCCGGCCAACGGCGTAGTGCGCGTGACGGACGCAGCCGGCACGGTGCTGATCGAACAACAAGTGGAAGCCGGCGACATCTGGCGCATGTGCCAGACCAAGGACGCGCCGGTGCAGGACTGGGTGAAGCTCGCGGTCAACCGCGCTCGCGCCACCGGCACGCCGGCCGTGTTCTGGCTGGACGCCGCCCGTGCGCACGACGCGCAGATCATCAGGAAGGTCGAGCAATACCTGAAGGACCACGACACCAGCGGTCTCGACATCCGCATTCTGACGCCGGTCGAAGCAACGAAGTTCTCGCTGGAACGCATCCGCGCAGGCAAGGACACCATCTCGGTCACCGGCAACGTGCTGCGCGACTACCTGACCGACCTGTTCCCGATCATGGAACTGGGCACCAGCGCGAAGATGCTCTCCATCGTCCCGCTGATGGAAGGCGGCGGTCTGTTCGAAACGGGTGCCGGCGGTTCGGCGCCGAAGCACGTTCAGCAACTGGTCGAAGAAGGCTTCCTGCGTTGGGACTCGCTTGGCGAATTCCTGGCGTTGGCCGCGTCGCTCGAGCATCTGAGCAATGCGTATCACAACCCGAAAGCGCAGGTTCTGGCCAAAACGCTGGATCAGGCAACGGGCAAGTTCCTCGACAACGACAAGTCGCCGGCGCGTAAGGTGGGTGGTCTCGATAACCGCGGCAGCCACTTCTACCTCGCGCTGTACTGGGCCGAAGCACTGGCCGCGCAAACGGAAGACGCTGCGCTGCAGGCGCAGTTCGCCGGCGTCGCGAAGGCGATGGCCGACAACGAAGCGAAGATTCTGGAAGAGCTGAAGGCAGCGCAGGGCAAGCATGTCGAGATCGGCGGTTACTACCGTCCGGATACCGGCCTGACGAGCCAGGCCATGCGCCCGAGCGCGACGCTGAATCAGATCGTGGATGCGATTGCTTAAGGTTCCGTCCGGCATGTGAACGAGCGCGGCGAGCAGATTGGCTGCCCAGTTCGCAAAACAGACGGTAAGTACGACGATGGCGCCTTCGGGCGCCATCGTCGTTTCTACTTCCGGGTCTGCTGCGTGCATGCGGTCTATCACCCTTCGTCGTCACCGTCCCACGTTAAACGTGGACGATTTCCCAGTCGCTGAGTTGCTCGGGCACGTCGAGCATCGACGTATCGGTTTCGGACAGATGCGGGCAGTTCAGGCTGAGTCCGCGCGCCACTTCGTCAGCCGCTTGCTGCGGGCTGGAAAACTCGCCGAGTGTCTCGTTGCCGTAGGTGGCTGCCCAGCCATCCTCGCCCGGCAAGATGTAGAAAGCACCCTGAGTCGAACCGTATCGAAAGCCTTTCATTTTGAGTCTCCCAATTACCATTTAAAAACCGCGGTGCCGGGAGGCTTCGTTTTGCACACTCTGAAGCGCCGGCTCTTGTAAAAGAGTCTACGTCAGCGCCTGGTCGCGAAAAGCGCTGTTAGATGCTTCTTTCGAAGTTAATTTCTCTTTTAAAAACAACATCTTATAATTTTAATTTTGCGATGTGGAACGAGTCACGGCATTGCGAAATAACGGATTTGTGCCACGCACCATGATTTTTTACGAGGCGCGCGTTCATTGCACATCGTGAAATTTGAAGGGGTTGGCGGCCGTGCGGATGTTGGGCCGGTTCGCAGGAATGAATGTTGGCATGACGGCAAGCGATGGGCGTTATACGACGTCTTATCTATTGCAAGCGCTTTTTGGGCAAGAACCGCAGGGTAATTCCGGGTGGGCGACCTTCTTTGCGCTTATAAAATGTCGTCAGACAACTTATCTCAACGAAGATCGGATTTTCCAAATGCCCAGTCCCGCCGTCCCGCCCAGCGCCATGCCTGTCGTCACCGAATTGCGCGTTGTTCCCGTCGCGGGTCGCGACAGCATGTTGCTGAACCTGAGCGGCGCCCACGGCCCGTTCTTCACCCGCAACGTCGTGATTATGCGCGATAGCGCCGGCCATACCGGCGTCGGCGAAGTGCCGGGCGGCGAGAGCATCCGCCAGACTATCGACGACGCCCGGCCGCTCGTGGTCGGCCAGTCGATCGGCAATCTGCACGCCATCCTGAACCAGGCGCGCACGGCTTTTGCCGACCGCGACGCCGGCGGCCGCGGGCTGCAGACCTTCGACCTGCGCACGACCATCCACGCCGTGACCGCGCTGGAATCCGCGCTACTCGATCTGCTCGGGCAGCATCTGAACGTGCCCGTCGCGGCGCTGCTCGGAGAAGGTCAGCAACGCGACGAAGTGGCGATGCTCGGCTACCTGTTCTATGTCGGCGACCGCAACGCTACCGATCTGCCGTACGCCAGCGGCGCGGAAGGCCACGACGACTGGGACCGCCTGCGCACGGAGAAGGCGCTGACGCCCGAGGCCGTCGTCCGTCTCGCCGAGGCCGCGCAGGCGCGCTACGGCTTTAACGACTTCAAGCTCAAGGGCGGCGTGCTGGCGGGCGACGCCGAGATCGAGGCCGTCACGGCGCTGGCCGAACGTTTCCCCGACGCGCGCATCACGCTCGATCCGAACGGCGCCTGGTCGCTCGCGGAAGCGGTGCGTCTGTGCCGCGACCAGCACGACGTGCTCGCCTACGCGGAAGACCCGTGCGGCGCGGAAAACGGCTACTCCGGTCGCGAGGTAATGGCCGAGTTTCGACGCGCGACCGGCCTGCCGACGGCGACCAACATGATCGCGACCGACTGGCGGCAGATGGGTCACGCCATCCAGTTGCAGGCCGTCGATATCCCGCTGGCCGATCCGCACTTCTGGACCATGCAGGGGTCGGTGCGGGTCGCGCAGATGTGTCACGACTGGGGGCTCACGTGGGGCTCGCATTCGAACAACCACTTCGACATTTCGCTGGCGATGTTCACGCAAGTCGCAGCCGCCGCGCCCGGCAAAATCACCGCGATCGACACGCACTGGATCTGGCAGGACGGCCAGCGTCTGACCCGCGATCCGTTGCAGATCGTCGGCGGCAAAGTGAAGGTACCGCAGGCCGCGGGTCTCGGCGTGGAACTGGATTGGGACGAACTGGAGAAAGCGCACGCGCTGTACCGGCAGCACGGGCTGGGCGCGCGCGACGACGGCGCGGCGATGCAGTATCTGATTCCGGACTGGAAGTTCGATAACAAGCGGCCGTGTCTCGTGCGCTAGTCCCGCTTCCAGTCCGCTCCGCGCAGGCGCAGGCTCAAGCTCAAGCTCAGCTGCGGCGGAACACCACGTGTGAAATCCGCTGCACCAGCAACGCGGCGACCAGTGCCGCGACCGCCGTCAACCACACGCCGATGTGAATCGACTGCACCAGCGCGTCGCGCGCCGTGTCGATCAACGCGGCGGTATTGAGCCCGGTCGCTTTCATATCGGCGATCAGCTTGAGCCGCGCCGCCTCGTCGATCAGAATCTGCATATCGACGAAGCGCGGCCGCCATTGCGACGCCGCCGGTTCGCCGACTACGCTCATGGTCCGCGTGACCACGTCGCGGTAGTGATGCTGCACGACCGTTGCCACGATGCTCGTGCCGAGCATGCCGCCCACCATGCGGGTGGACTGCAGCAGCGCCGTCGTGATGCCGAACCGTTCGCGTCCCGCAATCTCCTGACCGAACACATTCAGATTGTTGAGAATGAATCCCAGGCCGATACCGACTGCGCCCATCGGCAATTCGATCCACAGCGTGGGCGTGCCCGGATTGGCGAACGCCAGCGCGATCGACGCGCACAGCAGCAGCGCAAAACCGATCGAGAGAATGCGCGTGGGCTTTTTCAGGTGAATCACGATGCGCGTGTTCACCACGCTGCCGAGCGCGATACACGCGGCGATGGGCGTCGCCAGCAGACCGGCCTGTTGCGGCGACAGACCGAAGCCGCCCTGCAGCAGCAAGGGCGCGAAGAAAATCAGCGAGAACATCACGAAGCCCGACAGAAAGCCGAGCGTGAATAGCGTGACGAGTTGCGAGTCCTTGAACAGGTCGAGCGGAATCATCGGGTGAGTCGCGCGTTTTTCGCAGATCAGCAACGCGACCGCGCCTGCCACCACGCAGACCGCGAGCACCAGATTGCCGGCGCTCAGACCGCTCTTCGGCACCGCTTCGATCAGGGTCTGCAAAGAACCGAGCACCGCGGCGACCAGAAACGCCCCGAGCCAGTCGATCTTGATCTCGCCTTGCTGCGGCCGCCTGAAAGTCGGCAGATGCACCCACACGAAGTAGAGCGCCGCCGCGCCCACCGGCAGATTGATCAGGAAGGTGGAGCGCCAGCCCCAGTGTTCGCTCATCCAGCCGCCGAGCGACGGACCGGCCGCCGTGCCGATACCGTAGGCGGCGGCGAGTATTACCTGCCAGCGAACCCGGGTCCGCGCGTCGGGAAAGAGGTCTGGGATCGAAGCGAACGCGGTGCCGACCATCATGCCGCCGCCGACCCCTTGCAGGCCCCGCGCGATGACGAGAAGCAGCATGTCGTTGGCCAGACCGCAGAGCACGGAGGCGACCGTGAAGGTGATGACCGCGGCGATCACGAAGCGCTTGCGGCCGAAGTAGTCGCCGAGCCGCCCGAACACCGGCACCGTGACCACCGACGCCAGCAGATACGCGCTCGCGATCCATGCGTAGTACTCGAAGCCGTGCAGTTCCGCGACGATCGAAGGCAGCGCGGTGCTGACGACGGTCTGATCCAGCGCGACCAGCATGTTGACGAGACCGATGCCGAGCATCGCGAAGAGGGCGTTTCGGAAAGGCAGGGAGGCGGAGGCGGTCGAATTCACGGGCTTGGGAATGAGGGCTTGGCAAGGCGGCGCGGGCCGGGTCTCGATGACTATATCTTCTAGTTGTCTGACCTCTAGAGGGAAAATTATACGGGTTTCCCCTTATCCGCCATTATCCTGGCCGGTGTTCCGGCCAAAAAAAAGCCGCGCCTACAGAAAAGGCACGGCCTGAACAACGTCTTGAAGCGTTCTGGTGATGCAAGCCCGTCAGAACCCCGCGCTTTTGCCCAGCGCCATCGCCATGGCTTGCAGCGCGACCAGATAACCGTTCGCGCCCAACCCGCAGATCACCCCGGTGGCGGCGCGCGAGATCAGCGAATGACGATAGGTCTCGTCGCGTTGGTGAATGTTGGTGATATGCAACTCGATCAACGGCCGTTCGATCAGCTTGACCGCGTCGAGCACCGGCACCGACGCGAACGAAAAACCGGCCGGGTTGATGATCACCGCGGCGTCGCGCTCGAAGGCCTCCTGCAACCAGTCGACCAGCGTCGCCTCGCTGTTGGTCTGGCGAAACTCGCAGCGCAGTTCGAGTCTGACTGCGAGCGCTTCCACCTGCTGCTGGATCTGCGCGAGCGTGGTGGTGCCGTAGAGGTGCGGCTCGCGCTTGCCCAGCATGTTGAGGTTCGAGCCGTTCAGTACATATACGAGGTCAGTCATGGGTGATGTCGCCTGTTTGCAGAATTCGATGTTGCGATGTAACGGTTGCGATCACAGCCGGTGACCGTTGCCCACGCCTGCCGTCGCCAGATCGGCGTCGCCGGTCACGGCCGCGGTCGAGTCGGTCCGGTTCATGTCGATGCCGAGCGTTTCGCGCGCCGTGAGAATCATCACGAGCGAGATCACGTTGAACACCACGCAGACCGCGACCACGCCCCAGGGCGAGCCATTGCAGACGGAAAAGAGCCACACGGCCAGCACCGGCATGGGACCGCCGGCGATCAGATTGGCACCCGTATAAGCGAGTGCCGAGCCGGAGTAGCGCACGTTGGTCGGGAATGCTTCGGCGAACGCCACCGGTTGAATGCCGCTCTGGAACTGCGTGAAGCCGAGGAAGAAGCCCATCGCCGCCACCATCGGCAGGAAGCTTTTGGTGTCGAGAATCTGGAAGTACACGAACAGCATCAGCAGTGTCGCGATGGAGCCGATCGCCAGCGCTTTCTTGCGGCCGATCCGGTCGCTCAGCATGCCGCCCGCCAGTGCGCCGACGATGGCACAGACGTTCGCGCCCATCAGCAGCAGGAAACCGGTTTGCTTCGGAATCGCCAGCGTCTTGGTGATGTAGCTCAGCGAGAACACGACGATCAGATAAAAAATCGCGGCCGGTCCGCAGAAGAACAGCATCCAGCGCAGCACGACACGCCAGTGCAGGCGAAGCGCATCGCGTAACGGGCTGCCCACGTGCACGACCTCGGTTTTTTGCAGCGCGACGAACGACGGCGTCTCGCTCACTCGCAGCCGGATATACACGCCGACAATCACGAGAATGAAGCTCAGCACGAAGGGAATGCGCCAGCCGTAGGAATCGAATGCTTCGGTCGACATCGCGCTGGAGAGCAGCAGGAGTACCCCGTTTGCCATGATCTGGCTGAGCGGCGAACACAGGCCGAGCAGGCCCGAGTATTTGCCGCGACGGTCGGGGCTTGCGTGCTCGATGGCCATCAACTGCGCGCCGGTCGATTCGCCGCCCAGCGCGAAGCCTTGCAGGATGCGCAGCAGCACGAGCAGCACCGGCGCCCACACGCCGATGCTGGCATAGGTCGGCAGCAGGCCCATCAGCATCGACGCGAGGCCCATTACGGTGACGGTGCCGAGCATGAGGTTGCGACGGCCAAGCTTGTCGCCCAGATGTCCGCAGATGATCGCGCCGAGCGGGCGGGCCGCGAGCCCGACGCCGAAGGTCGCGAGCGACGCGAGCAGCGCGGAGGTGGAGTCCATCGAAGGGAAAAACAGTTTGGGTAATACCGTGGCGGCCAGTGCGCCGTATAGCGTGAAATCGAACCACTCGAGTGCGGTGCCGATCGCCGCGGCCGTGACGGCCCGTGTGCGCATCGCCGGGTTCGTGCCTGTCTGGGCATCCTGAATCATCTTGTCTCCTTGTCCCTTTGCCGTTCGGGATGACAGCGCGCCGCTCGAAGCCGGTTTGCCGCTCCCGCTCTCGTGTCTGAGTTGTCTAGGTTTGTCTGTGTTTTTTGATCGGGGTTTTCGGAAAGCGCGTCAGGTTTTAGCTTGATCGCTTTACCGTGCGGCGAATGTAGCACCGCTAGGTGGGACACCATTCCAAGGTGGAATTCGATTCCGTAATGTGCAACACTGCGCGGCGTGCGGCGGCTTCGGTCGTTGCACGACGACTCGACAATCCACGGAGACTCTCATGCCCGGCGTCACGGAGCGCACGCTCGCTGTCCTCGAATTTCTCGCCACGCAGATGGAGGGCACGCCGCTCGCCATGATCGCCGCCGAGCTCGACATTCCCCGCAGTGCGTGTCATCGGCTGCTGGTCGATCTGAAAACGTGTGGGTACGTGCGGCAGTTGCGCGAGCATGGCGACTACGTGCTTACCACCAAACTCGTCGGACTCGGGCTGGGATTTCTCGCGACCTCGGGCATCGTCGATATTGCGCAGACCATGCTCGACCGGCTCGCCGAGCGTTCGGGCGAACTGGTGCGGCTGTCCATCGTCGACGGCGACCGTCTGACTTTCGTCGCGAAGGCGCAAGGTGCGCTGAAGGGATTGCGATACGACCCGGACATGGGCATGGACACGACGCTGTCGTGCAGCGCTACCGGCTATGCCTGGATGATGACGCTAAGCGACGAGCGTGCGCTCGAACTCGTGTCGCGCCAGGGCTTCGGCCAGCCGAAGCAATTCGGTCCGAACGCGCCGACCACCATCAACGGATTGCTCGGTTTCGTGCATGCCGCGCGGGAACGCGGCTACGCGACCATCAACGAAGTGTTCGCGCCGGGCATGACGGCCATGGCCGCGCCTGTGCAGCGGCGCGGCTATCCGGCGCTCGGCGTGATCAGCATTGCCGGTCCGCTGGTTCGACTCGACGAAAAACGCATGGCGAGTCTCGGTTCGACCTTGCTGGCGGCCGCCGCGGAGCTCGCAGCGGCGAGCCATGCTTCGCCGCTGTTCAATCGCACACGCTAGGCGGTTTGCCTGGGTATCAAGGCGCGATGATGCGCTCGGCCTTCAGCCGGTCGAACAGTGCAAAGAACGCATCCGGCGTGCTCTGATAATCGAGGAAGCCGGCCTTGCGGCTTTTCGTCATATCGGTGACGACTTCCATCGGCCGGCCGAGATCGGCGTCGGTATGCCACCACGAGGCGAGCTTGCCGATATCCGCCTCTTTCAAACCGAAGCGCGCGGCAATCTCCGCCCATGCTTTGCCCGCATCCTGCATGCGTCCTTCCAGCGGTCGCACCGTGCCGTCGAACGGCACGGCTTCGACGCCGAAGTAATCGGCAAGACGCGACCACATCCACTTCCAGCGGAACACGTCGCCGTTCACCACGTTGAAGTCTTCGTTGCGCGCATTCGCCGCGCTCGCCGCCCATTCCAGATGACGGGCGAGCAGTCGCGCGTCGGTCATGTCGGTGAGACTTTCCCATTGCGCGCCCGAGCCCGGAAAAACGAACGGCTGGCCGGTCTGCTTGCACAGCGTCGCATACACGGCGAGTGTCACGCCCATGTTCATCGCATTGCCCAACGCATAGCCGATGATCGTATGCGGGCGATGTACGCTCCAGCTCAACCCGTAACGCTGCGCGGCTTCGAACAGACGGTCTTCCTGCTCGTAATAAAAATTGTCGACCGGCTGACGGCCCTGTTCTTCACGGAACGGCGTGATGGGCACCGCGCCGGTTGCGTACGCTTCGAACGGTCCGAGATAGTGCTTGAGTCCCGTGACGAGCGCCGCATGTTCGAGCGTGCCCGATGGGCCCACGGCGTCCATGACGTGACGCACCATCGCGCCGTTCACGCGGATGTTTTCCTTCTCGGTGGCCTGCCGCGCCCATGCGGTGAAGAACACGTGTGTAAAACGCTGCGCTTTTAGCGCGTCGTTCACCGAGTCGGCCGAGGTCAGGTCCGCGGTAATCGGTTCGATGTCCGGCGAAACCGCACCGCGTCCGCGTGACAGACCCGCGACGTTCCAGCCGTTCGCGCGCAACTGGTCAGCCAGATTGCTGCCGACGATGCCGCTTGCGCCAATGATGAGTGCCCGTTTTT
Organism: Paraburkholderia sp. BCC1886; assembly: GCF_900996245.1. Classification (GTDB taxonomy): domain Bacteria; phylum Pseudomonadota; class Gammaproteobacteria; order Burkholderiales; family Burkholderiaceae; genus Paraburkholderia. Next base: position 177,284 of record NZ_CAAJGK010000034.1, read on the forward strand.
CCATGTTCGTCCTCGAGAAAGTGAGTGTGGGCCGATAGCAGCAATACGCGGGCCGCACGTTTGGGTGCCTTGCAAGTGCCGGCGCGGTGCGGTGTGTCGATCTGGCGCGGTGCGTGATCCTGGCCTGATCGGTCACGGAAATTCGCACGGGACTTGATGTGAATTCCTGTCTGCGCCCCAAAAAAGCCGCGATCGATCGAATGCCGTTGTCGCACCCGTGAACAAAAATAAAACTGATCTATTCCAGCACGGTGTGACGGCGCGCAGATTACGCGACGAAAGCTTCCGCTTTCCGGGTCGTCCAGCTGGACGCCTCGTTTTTAATCCGGTGTCTCATCCCCAGGGAGAACCACATCATGCAACAGAAAATCAGTTTGGTATCCAATGCACCCCTGTTCGAGTGCGACGACGATGACGACGACGATCAGGGCACCCGCGTCCAGAAGTCGGCGCGCAACCGCTATCTCGCCGCGAGGCACTATGCGGTGACGCACTTCGATCCGGCCCAGACCGACAGCTTTCCCTACGAGGTGCCGCGCGTGACGCTGCAGGTCGATCTCAAGCAGATGGCGCGCGTGATCCGTGGACCGGTGAACATCATCACGCTCGCCTCGACGTCGCCCGACTACATGTGGGCCGCGTCCAGCGAAGGCTTCACCTACGTGGACGTGTCGAACGACGGCTTTCGCGAAGTGGCCCGCATCGTCGCGCCCGGCCAGAAGGCGATTCCCAACGAGTTGCAGGAAAACATTCTCGATGAACGCTTCACGACGGCGGAGCAGGTCGAGCATGCGGTATTCGACGGATACGGACTCGACTGGGTACGCATGGGCAACGGCGTCTACGTGGTGGTCGACCGCGACAACCACGCGTTCTACAACACCGCGGACGGCTCGCTAAGCGAGTTCGCGCTGGTCGACGAGGACGATCCGGCGGCCGGCATCCAGCTCGTGAAGACGGTCGACATGCGCGAAGCCATCGGCGAGGGCAATCTGATGACGGGCACCGGCATGACCTACGACGGCAAACTGGTGGTCGCCTCGAACCAGACGCTCAGCGTATTCGAGCGCAATCTCGAGGGGGAACCGCAAACCTTCCGCTTCGACGACGAGCTCGTCACCAACTCGTTTGCGATCGACGAGGACAACGGCATTTACATCGCTTCCGACAAGTACATGCGCAAGCTTGTCTGGACGGGCTCGAAGCTGTCGGACGACGAGGACGACGGTGCGTGGAAAGTCCGGTACGATTCGGGCCAACAGCCGCCTACGGTGAAGATCGGCACCGGCACCGGTTCCACGCCGACCCTGATGGGCTTCGACGATGATGAAGACCGCCTGGTCGTCATCACCGACGGCGCCAATCACATGAAGCTGGTGGCATTCTGGCGCGACGAGATTCCCGACGACTGGACCGCGTTGCAAGGCGCTTCGTCCGCGCGGATTGCCGGCCATATTCAGGTGTTCGCGGGTCTGAACGAGCGGTCGGATTTCATCCAGAGCGAGCAGTCGGTCGTCGTGCATGGCTATGGCGCGTTCGTCGTCAACAACATCGCCAAGAAGGGCGAAGAGGACAAGCTGGTCGACGTGCTGGCGCTCGGACCGGTGAACGAGCCGGGCCGCGGCTGCGAACGCTTCGAGTGGGATCCATGCGAGCATCGCTGGGAGCCGGTCTGGTCGCGCGGCGATATCGTGTCGATCAGCATGGTGCCGAGTGTCAGCACCGCATCGGGCATCGTCTTCGTGAACGGTTATTACGCCGACACCGGTTGGGAGGTGACCGGTCTCGACTGGGATACCGGCGAGACCGTGCAGCGCATTTCGTTCGGCTTCGATAATCGCGGCAACGGCGCGTACGCGATTCTCCAGTACGCGCCCAATGGCGATCTGATCTTCAACGGCGTGGGCGGCCCCGCGCGCGTGCCGTTGAATCGGGAGCGGGACTCGTAAGCCTCGTTTCGTGATGCGATGAAGAAGTCCTGCTGCCCGGCAATCCGTCGAGGGTTGCCGGGCATTGGCCGCATTGCTGTTCTTATGCGCTTATGCCTTCGTCCACGCCGCCGCCATTGCGGTTGCGAACTCGCGATACGAACGCGGCTGCCGACCCAGCAGCGTGGCAAGCCGCGCAATCTCTTGCGGCGAGGCCACTGCGCCGTCCTGCTGATAGCGACGCATCATCAGGCGCATGTCGTAAGCGAGCCACGACGGTGCAGCAGCCTTCAGACGCTGCTCGAGCAGATCGAGATCGTCGCCGCCGTAACGCACCGGACGTCCCAGCGCTTCGGCCCAGATCAACGTGATGGATTCAGCGGTCAACGCGTCCGGTCCGACGAGCTCGTACGTTTCGCGCGGCAGCGGAGCGTCGGCGCGTTCGCGACGCAACAACTCGCGGGCCGCAGCGTCGCCGATGTCGCGGACATCCACCATCGAAATCCCCTTCGCGCCGATCGGCATGCCGTACACGCCATGGGTGAGCAGCGGGTCTTTCTGGCGCGCATCGTTCTGGATGAAGTACGCCGGACGCAGCACCGTAGCCGGCAGATCGTCATGCTCGATCATCCGTTCCACCGTGTACTTGCCCGTGAAGTGCGGAACGTCGACATAGTCCGCGCCTTTGAAGACGGACAGATACACCACGCCCTTGACGCCCGCATCGCGCGCCACGCTGAGGGTTTGCAGCGCCTGGGTCAACTCGTCGGCGGCGTTCGGCGCGAGCAGGAAGAGGGTGCTGACGCCGGTCATTGCGCGGCGCAGACCGTCCACGTCGGACAGGTCGCCCTGAACCGCGACGACGCCGGCGGGAAATTCGGCTTTCTCCGGCGACCGGGTGAGGGCGCGCACTTCCGCGCCGCTGCCGCTCAAATGGTCGAGAACCTGCTTGCCGACGACGCCCGTGCTACCGGTTACGAGGATTGCCATGATCTTGCTCCTGAGAGGTGAGGGTGGAGGGCTGCAACCAGCCCGTGAGACAAAGAATATTCGTTCCGTGGAATGACCGAAAGTGCGAAAATCCAGACGGCCTGTCTCATATATGGAACGATCATGGATCTGACTTCGCTGGCGGACTTCAATGCGGTCGCATTGCACGGCGGCTTCGGGCCGGCCAGCCGCGCGCTGGAGCGGCCGAAGGCTACGTTGTCGCGGCGCGTGGCCGAGCTCGAAGAACAACTGGGCGTGCGGCTGATCGAGCGCGGTTCGCGCAGAATGCGGCTGACCGAAGAGGGCCTGGCGCTGCACGAGCGCACGCGCGGGCTGATGACCGAAATCCAGCAGGCCGGAGAAGCGCTGGCTGCGGGCGGCCCGGTGCCGCGCGGGCGCTTGCGCGTCAGTGCCCCGGTGGTGTTCGCGCACGTCGTGCTGGGGCGCCTCGCCGCGCGCTTCGCGCTGGCGTATCCGCAGGTCGAACTGGAGGTGGTGGCGGAAGACCGCGTGGTCGATCCCGTAGAGGACGGTTACGACCTCGTCATCCGGATCGACCCCTCGCCGGACGAACAGCTTGTCGGGCGACGCCTTCTCAGCGACGAGCAGATGATCGTCGCGGCGCCGACGCTGGCGGTTCCCGATTCATCGGCGAACGCGGGCGCGGTGTTGACGGTGCCCGCGGTGGTCAGAGTGGCGCTCGCTCCGGGCGCGGTGTGGACGCTGCGCGGGCAGGGGGCAGACGAAGGCGCGTTGCGTCAAATCGTGCCGCAGCCGGTGTTGCGGTTTTCTTCCTTGTTGATGGTGCGTGACGCGGTGCTCGACGGGGTGGGCGTGGCGCGTTTGCCGCGACTGCTGGTCGCGCAGGATGTCGCGGCTGGGCGGCTGGTGTGCTGGGGTATCGACGAGAAGCCGGCGGTGGAAATCTGGGCGCTCTACCATTCGCGGCGTTTGTTGAGCGCGAAGGTGCGGGCGTTCATGAATCTCCTGCAGGAGTTGCCGCACCAAGCAGGGACTTCCGATTTTTGACCGGCGCGTTCCCTCGCTACCATGGCGTGCATGGCGCTCACTTTCGCGCATGGCCGGCGCATCGACAGGAGTCACAACATGAATCGCAACGACGTCACCGAGAAAATCATCACGGCCAAGGTCAAAGGGAACATGACATGGGGCGAGATTGCCACGCGGATCGGCCAGAGCAAGGAGTGGACGACCGCGGCGATGCTCGGCCAGATGACGCTGACCGCACAGCAGGCGGCAGTGGCGCGCGAGCTGTTCGATCTGACCGACGAGGAAACCGCGTGGCTGCAGATCGTCCCATATAAAGGCTCTTTGCAAACCGCCGTGCCGACCGATCCGCTGATCTATCGCTGGTATGAAATCGTCAACGTGTATGGCACCACGATCAAGGAACTCATTCACGAAGAATTCGGCGACGGCATCATGAGCGCGATCGATTTTTCGATGGATATCCAGCGCGAACCAAATGCGAACGGCGACCGCGTCAAGGTCGTGTTGAGCGGCAAATTTCTGCCGTACAAGTCGTATTGAACGACGCGTTGCTACGCGTTGCTACGCGTCGTTACGTCTTGCTAGTTGCCGAACAGCGAAGCCTGCGTGCCTCGCGCAGGTTCCGGGTTCGACGGCTGCGACGGTTGAGTCTTGCTGAGCCTCACCGCTGGTTCACTCATGCGCGGTGCCGGCTCGCTCGCCGCGTGTGCGGCTTCGAGCGACGTCTGCCCGGCTTCCAGCGAAAGCAGCAGCATCTTGTTGGCGAGTCCGCCGGCGAATCCGGTCAGCTCGCCCGACGCGCCGATCACGCGATGGCAGGGCGCGACGATGGAGATCGGATTCCGGCCGTTCGCCGCGCCCACCGCGCGCACGGCATTGAGATTGCCGATCTGTCGCGCGATGTCCGCATAGCTGCGGGTCTGGCCGAACGGAATCGTCAACAGCGCCTGCCAGACCTGCTTCTGAAAATCGGTGCCCTGGAAGCTGAGCGGCAGATCGAATACGCGGCGCGTGCCGGTGAAATATTCGTTGAGTTGACGGCTTGTTTCGACGAGCACGGGGCGGTTGCCGTCTTCGATCATCGGTGCGAGGCGCACGCGATTCGGCCTGTCGTGCTCCCACAGAATGGCCGCGAGAGAGTCGCCGTGGGCGACGAGTTTCAACTGGCCCACTGGCGAGGCCATCAATCGGAATGCGTATGTCAAAGGGCGTGCTCCTGACCGGTAGGCGCGATGGTTTGGTACTGTACAACGTTTCGCCTTGTGCACACTTGCACACAGTTGCCGTGTGCCGGATTCGATGTGCTTCGCGCGAATCAGTAGAATGCACGGCTTCGATTCATGGGCACCGGCAAAGGACGCTTCTCCCCCACTGTGACGACGACACTCGAGCAACTGCGCAACGGCAAACTGGCCGGTGCGACCCGCCTCAAACTCGCGGCGGACCTGCGCGAATTTCCGCGCGAGATTTTCGATCTGGCCGACACGCTGGAAGTCCTCGACCTGTCGGGCAATGCATTCACCGCGTTGCCCGACGATCTGCCGCGGCTTCATCGCTTGCGCATTCTGTTCGCTTCGAACAACCCGTTTACCGAACTGCCCCCCGTGCTGGGCGAATGCGCGCAACTCAGCATGGTCGGCTTCAAGGCGAACCGCATTCGCACGGTGCCGGGCGCGTCGTTGCCGCCGCAACTACGCTGGCTGATTCTGACCGATAACGAAATCGAGGCGCTGCCTGCGGAGATCGGCCGCTGTACGCAATTGCAGAAGCTGATGCTGGCGGGTAACCGCTTGCGTGCGTTGCCCGTTGAACTGGCGGACTGCACGCGGCTGGAACTGGTGCGCCTTGCGGCGAATCGGCTCGATGCGCTGCCCGACTGGTTGCTGCGTTTGCCGCGACTCGCGTGGCTTGCGACGGCGGGCAATCCGTTCAGCGAGAGCCTGGAGACTGCGGCGCTAGAAAGCAATGCGCTGAGCGCGGGCATTGCGTGGGAGTCGTTGCAACTGGAGCAGCCGTTGGGCGAAGGTGCGTCCGGCGTGATCTATCGCGCGAATCTGCGACAGGACGAGCGCGCGGGCAGTGGCCGTCAAGTTGTTCAAAGGAGCAGTAACCAGCGATGGTTTGCCCGACTGCGAAATGGCCGCCTGCATTCGCGCGGGTGCTCATCCGAATCTGATTCCGGTGACAGGGCGAGTGCTGGATCATCCGGCGGGCACGCACGGGCTGGTGATGGAATTGATCGACCCACGGTTTCGCAACCTCGCTGGACCGCCGAGTCTGGAGTCCTGCACCCGCGATATTTACGCCGAAGACGCACGCTTCGAATCGTTGGCGGCATCGCGAATCGCGATCGGCATTGCCGCCGCGGCGGCCCACTTGCATCGGCAAGGAATCCTGCATGGCGATCTGTACGCTCACAACATCTTGCACGATGGCGAAGGCCACGCGCTGCTAGGCGACTTCGGCGCGGCATCGTTCTATTACGCGGGCGGCGGGCATGAGGGTATCGCGCTTCAAAGGCTGGAAGTGCGCGCGTTCGGATGCTTGCTGGAAGAACTGGGGGAGCGCTGCGAATGGCCGGCGACCGTGGCCGGTGTAGCGGCTGAATGGCTGGCGTTGAAAGAACGGTGCCTGAGCGAGAACATCGACGACCGACCTTTGTTCGATGAAATCGTCGCTGTGTTGACGGCGCTCGGTGATCGCTTGCAATGAGGCTTTGAAGTAGCGTCGAGGCGACCCGTATCACCCAGGGCCGCTCCCGGACGCTTCGACTGGATTCGCTTATTCGGCCTTGACCTTGCGCGGCTTGGTCGCCTTTTCCAGCTTGTTGTACTCGAACTCGGGCACCGACTTCAGCGCGTCTTTCGTCGCTCCCGCGAGGAACAGGTTTCCGTCGCGAATCTCGAAGTGGTCGACCGGAATCGCCACGTAGTGCTTGCCCATACCCAGGAAGCCGCCCACCGACACGACCGCGTAAGTGGCCTTGCGATCCGGCGCGATGATCACGTCGTAGATGCTGCCGATCTTGTCGTTCAGGTCGTTATAGACCGGCTCGTCGACCAGCGCCCGGCGCACGCTCCAGCCCTTCAGCAATGCATTGGTCTGTTCGACTGTGCCGCCGAGCGGTTGCAGTCCGGCCACCTGAGCGAAGGCGCCTTGTGAGGTGCAAATGGCGGCGAGTGCGGCGGTGCAGATCAATGTTTTAACTTTCATCCTGACTCCTGGTGTAATTGACGATGAGTGTCGTACCAGGGGAAAGGCAGCAGCACGTGACGTGCCCGGGTCCAGCCAGCGAGGCGCCGTGAGCCGACGCTGTCTTAGCGCGGCGCGTTGCTCAGGGCCTTCCACACGACCTTGGTGGCGGCGCGGAACGCGGTCGGCTCAGGCGCATTCCCCTTTGCCCGGCGCAGAAAAACAATCAGCCCTTGCCAGTGCGAATAGATGAGAGAACCGCGCAGCCGGCATTCATCGTGTGGCAACTCGCTGTTGATCTGCGCCACGAGCTCGCTAAAAATGCCCTGGAATTCGCCGCTGACATGGACCATCAGGTCGCTCACCGACTCCATGTGTTCGGCGAGGCACCAGCATTCGAGTGCGAACGAACTGACGACGTTCTCAGGGTCGGTCAGCGCCGCGAAGGTCTCGTCGAGAATCGCTTCGAGCCGCGCCTCGGGCGCCACGCCCTTGTCCGTGGCGAGCGCGCGATACCGTTCCAGATAACGTTTGGCCAACTCCTCGATCGTGGAATGGAGCAGCAACTCGCGGCTACCGAAATAATGCTGCAGCGTAGCGAGACGAATGCCCGCAGCCGCTGCGACGCGGCGCTGCGTAAAACCCGTGTTGCCTTCCGCTGCAAATACCCGGATGGCGGTTTCGAGAATTTCCGGTACACGGGTGGTCCGATTGCCGCGTCGCCGGGTCGGCGGGTCGACTTCCTTTGCGCCCAGGTCCTCCGAGCTGATCGTCAAGTCTTTCATTTCTTCGAATCCCTTCGATTACCAGTTAGGCGCCCATCCCGGTCAGCAGCACCTCGCATACCACGCGTCGATTGCGGCAGTGCAGTATTGGTCTGACAACCAATTGTAAAGACTGCGGCGACCTCGAAAGCGCGTGCTGACAAATCGCTGAAAAACCGCTTAGATGCAATGCAGCATGGTGATTCGGCGTATCGCGCATATCGTTTACCCCGCTCGCACTTATCTTGTTTATTGGTCTTTTGACCATTATTATTGGTCCGAAGACCAAATAAGTGAATCGAGGCGCGCATGGCAGTGTGCCCGGGCCGCCTGGCAGAGTCGAGTCCCGCAGCTTTGGCGCAATCGAACAGGCCGGCACGAAGGAAGTTCGCCAGTCGAGGTCGAGCGCTCTGGCCGCGTGAGCGCGCGCCCCGACTGGCAGCAAATCAACGTCTCCGCTTATGTGTAACTACTATCAATACAGTTCGGGTTCCTACCCATGTAGGGCGTGAATATTTTTGTATTGCACCCATGATTTCAGAATCCCTCGCTTCGCTCATCGTTGCGGCCATTCCGGTGCAGCGATGGCGTGACGTCCGCCCCCGGTATGGCCAGGTAGCGCTGCACGGTTTCCTCGTCGACGACGAATCCTGCCGAATCCGCCATGCGGCAGGCCGCGGCGATCCATGCGAGTTCGTCGAAAAGCCACTCGCCCAGACTCTGCACGGCGCGTGCAAGGGCGAAGCGGGTTCTGGGATGCAGCAGGCGATATCGATTGTCGGTGCTCATGTCTCCTCCATCGAATAACTAGCGGGCTTGGGTTTGTTTCGACGCACTTTGCCCTTAACTGCGGCGCCCCGCAGCAGGGATTTACCCATCCTTGACAGTCAAATCCAAAAGGATCAGTATTGTTCAAAGGTTCATCCAATGATAAATTGCGATGAACAGACGCCGAGGCGCTCCGGATACGACGCCAGGCAATCGGGACATGCGCAAAACAGGAGGAGGAGAAGATGAGCAGTGCACTTGAGGGCATGAAGGTCCTCGACTTTACGCAGATGATGAACGGCCCCTTCGGCACGATGCTGCTTGCGGACTTCGGTGCGGACGTGATCAAGGTCGAGCCGCCGGTTGGCGACACGATGCGCCTGACAGGCGAAACGTTTCTGGGCGACGACGCCGTCTATTTCCTCACGCTGAACCGCAACAAGCGCAGCGTGATCGTCGATCTGGCCACGCCCGAAGGTCAGCGGGTGGCGCAGGAAATGGCGAAGCAGGTGGACATCGTCGTGGAAAATTTCCGGCCCGGCGTGGCCGAGAAACTGGGCATCAGTTACGAGACGCTGTCGGCGCTCAATCCGCGGCTCATCTACTGTTCGACATCGGCATTCGGACGCACGGGCGAGGACAGTTACCGCCCGGGCATGGACCCGGTCGTGCAGGCCATGTCCGGCATCATGCAACTGACCGGCGACGAGCACACCGGTCCGCTCAAGACCGGCATGCCGTACGCGGATCTGATCACCCCGCTGCTTTCCACCATTGGCGTGCTTGCCGCGGTGCAGTCGCGCAACAAGACCGGGCGCGGTCAGCGGGTCGATCTGTCGATGATCGACGCGACCATCTTCAGCATGATTCCGCGCGACGCCTACTACTTCGCGACCGGCGAAACTCCGGGGCGTATCGGCAATGCGCACTGGCAAATCGTGCCGTACAACACGTACCGCACCTCCGACGACCGCCACATCATGGTGATCGCGCATACCGACAAATTCTGGCGCGTGCTCGCGTCGGCGGTCGGTGCAACGGAACTGCTCGACGACGCGCGTCTGAAGACCAAGGACGGTCGTCTAGCGCATCGCGACATTGTCGACGCCGGCCTTGCGCAGGCGTTCGCCAGGCAGTCGCTCGCGCATTGGGACGACAAGCTGCGCGAGGCGCACGCCATGTTCTCCCCGGTGCTCAATTTCCAGGAGGTGTTCGAAGATCCGCGCGTGCAGGCCGACCTGGTCGTGGAACTCGATCATCCGAAGGCGGGCAAGTTCAAGGTCGTGACGAACCCGATCCAGATGTCGGAGACCCCGCCGTCGATCCGTCGTCCGCCGCCCACGCTGGGCCAGCACACCGAAGAAATCCTGCGCGAATTCGGCATTACGCCCGCCCAGACGCAAGCCACGGCGCCCGCAGCGCTCGGCAGCGAGTGAGCCGGTTCATGACCGATCCAACCAACACGACCAATCCGGCTGCGGCTAATGCTGCGCAATTGCCGCCGCTCGGCCGGCACGAGCCGCCCCTGAAGGGCGTGCGCGTGCTCGATCTGTCGCGCGTCCTCGCCGCGCCGTTCTGCGCGATGATGCTGGCCGATCTGGGCGCCGAAGTGATCAAGGTGGAACACCCCAAGGGCGGCGATCAGACCCGGCACTGGGGCACGGCGATCCAGGGCGGCGAGCGGACCTACTATCTCGCGATCAACCGCACCAAGCAGTCGATCGCGATCGACTTCTCGAAGCCGGAAGGCGCGGCGCTCGTGAAGGCGCTCGCGCGGGAAAGCGACGTGCTCGTCGAAAACTACATGCTCGGCGCGCTCGAGCGCTACGGGCTCGGCTATGAAGCGTTGCGCGCGGAAAACCCGAAGCTCATCTACTGCTCGGTGAGCGGTTATGGGCGCACCGGTCCGAGCGCGCAGCGCCCCGGCTACGACTCCGTCATCCAGGCCGAAAGCGGTTTGATGTCGATCACCGGCGAGCCCAACGGCGAGCCGTCGAAAGCAGGCGTGCCGATTTGCGACATCACGGCCGGCATGTATGCGACCCAGGCGATTCTCGCCGCGATGGTGCGGCGCCTGCGCAACGGTCACGGCGAAGCGATCGACATCGCGCTGTTCGACTGCACGCTCGCCAATCACACGTCGGTCGCGGCCAATGCGCTGTTGCTGGATCGCGCGCCCGGCCGTTTCGGCAACAGCCACGCGGACATCATTCCGCAAGGCATGTATCACGCGGCCGATGGCCCGCTCATGTTTCACGTCGGCAGCGACGCGCAGTTCGCGCGTTTCTGTGCCGACGTGCTCGACATGCCGTCGCTCGCCGCCGATCCGCGGTTCGTCGACAACGACGGCCGGCGCGCGAATCGCGACGCGCTCGACGACTTGATGTCGAAGCGCCTGAAAACGCGACCTCGCGACGAATGGATTCCGCTGTTCCGTCGCGCAGGTGTGCCGGCAGGCGTCGTTCAGGACGTCCTCCAGGCACTCCGGTCGGACGAATCGAAAGCGCGCGGCATGGTCTGCGAAATCGATCACCCCACCGCCGGGCGCATCGATCTCGTCAACTCGCCGTTGAAGATGCGCGAGAGCACGCTGGCGCCGCCCCTCGCGCCACCGCTTCTAGGCGAGCACACCGACCGGATTCTCGAAGCCCGCCTCAAGCTGGATGCTGCCGCCATCGCCGGTCTGCGCGCAGCAGGCATCGTAAGTTGATATCAGGAGACATAGTCATGCACGACCACACATCATCCTCGGGCGCCTTTCCGATGGGCCGCTGTCCGTTCGCGCCGCCGCCGGAATACGCGGAAATCCGCCAGAAAGAAGGCCTCTCGAAGGTCACCATGCCCGACGGCTCGCTCGCCTGGATTGCGACCCGGTACGGCGACGTGCGCGCGATTCTCGGCGACAACCGGTTTTCGACGGTGCCGTCCACGCCGGGCTATCCGTTCATCGCACCGGCGCGCGCCGCGCTGCTGATGAACGAAAAGCCGCCGACCATCATCCGCATGGACGCGCCCGAGCACACAAAATACCGGCGCATGCTGACCAAGGAGTTCATGGTTCACCACATCGAAGCGATGCGCGGTGAACTGCAGCAGACGGTCGACGTCCTGCTGGACGAACTCGTCGAGAAAGGGCCGCCCGCCGATCTGTTCGAAGACTTCGCGCTGGCCGTGCCGACCACCGTCATCTCGCGGATTCTCGGCGTGCCATACGAAGACCGCGACTTCTTCCAGGAACGTAGCAAGGCAAAGCTCGACCTGACCGCCGACCCGGAAGTGCCGATCAAGGCCGGTGCGGAGATGCGCGAATACCTCGACCGGCTGATTACGGAAAAGCTCAGGAAGCCCGGCAATCGCGACGATCTCATCAGCCGTCTCGTGACGAGCCAGGTGGTGCCGGGCCATATGACGCGCGAAGAGGCGCTCGCCACCATCGAACTGCTGCTGATGGGCGGCCACGAAACGACCGCGAACATGATCGCGCTCGGCACGCTGTCACTGCTCATGCATCCGGATCAGAAAGATGCCCTGGTGGCCGACCCGTCGCTCGTGAATAACGCGATCGAAGAAATGCTGCGGTACCACACGATCGTTCACTACAACGGCCCGCGCGTGGCGCTCGAAGACGTCGACGTGAACGGCACGCTGATCCGCAAGGGCGAGGGCGTGCTGGCGCTGATCACGGCGGCGAACCGCGATCCGGGTTCCTTCGCCGATCCCGACACTTTCGACATTCGCCGCGAAGCCCGGCATCACGTCGCATTCAGCTACGGCGTGCATCAGTGTCTGGGCCAGCCGCTCGCGCGCGCCGAATTGCAGATCGTTTTCTCGACGCTGTTCCAGCGACTGCCGAAGCTGCGCCTGACGCTGCCGGTCGATGAAATCAAATTCCGTTACGACGCTTTCGTGTATGGCGTCGATGCGTTGCCGGTGACGTGGTGAACGTCCGGTATCGCTGAGCAGGCCACCGGCGCGCAACGTGCGCGCCGGCGAACATAACATCTGGAGACGAGCATGAAAATCAAAGTGGACGCCACGAAGTGTATCGGCGCGGGACTGTGTGTGGTCGCCGCCCCCGAAGTCTTTAGCCAGAACGAGGACGACGGTCTCGTCATCGTGTTGCAGGAAAACCCGCCGCCGGAACTGCACGAGAAAGTGCGCGAAGCCGCACGCCTGTGTCCGGCGCTGGTCATCACGCTGGACGACTAGACGCCGACGTCGCGTCGGAACGAACCGGAATCCGGCAGCCGCGTGGCGTCTGCCGCGACGTGCAGCCTGGCTCACGTCGTCACCCGTCTTGAGGTCGAGAAATATGGATGCGGGAATCCTGATCGTCGGTGCGGGGCAGGCCGGCTATCAACTGGCGGTGTCGCTGCGCGATGCGGGTTACACGAAACGTGTCGTGCTGCTGGGCGAAGAGCCCGACCTGCCGTACCAGCGGCCGCCGTTGTCGAAGGCATTTCAGAGCGGCACGTGCGATGCGGCGCAACTCACGTTCCAATCCGAAACTTTCTTTGCGCAACGTGCTATCGAACTGATGCTCGGCGTGACCGTGCTGCATATCGATCGCGAACGCCGCTGCGTGATGACCGGCGATGGCCGGCGTCTCGACTACGAGCATCTGGTGCTGGCCACCGGCGCACGCAACCGGCTGCTGCCGGGCTGGAACAGCGCGACCGACGGCTTGCTGACCTTGCGCACGCTCGACGACGCGCGCCGTCTGCGCGAGGCGCTGCTGAATGCAAAACGTGCGTTGATCGTCGGCGCGGGTTTTCTCGGACTCGAGTTTGCCGCGGTGGCGGCGGCGCGCGGCGTTGCCGTGCACGTGATCGAGGCGAGCTCGCATCTGATGAGCCGCGCGGTCAGCACGCCGGTAGCCGACGCGTTTCGCGCGCATCACGAGTCGACCGGCACGACCTTCAGCTTCGACCATGGCGTGAAGAACATCAGCACCGAGGCCGGACGCGTGGTCGGTGCGCAGACCGTGGACGGCCGCGTGCACGAGGCCGACCTGGTGGTGGTGAGTATCGGCGTGATTCCGAATGTCGAACTCGCCAAAGAGGCGCAACTGGAAACCGCCAACGGCATCGTGGTCGATGCAAATCTCGCGACCAGCGATCCGGCCATCTCCGCACTCGGCGACTGTGCGGCCTTTCCGTCGCGCTTTGCAGCGGGGCAATGCCGGATCGAATCGGTGCAGAACGCCGTCGATCAGGCGCGCTATCTCGCGCAACGCCTGACCGGTCACAGCCAGGCTTTCGAAGCCGTGCCGTGGTTCTGGAGCGATCAGGGCGGCGTCAAGCTGCAGATTGCCGGCCTCGGCATGCATCAGGCCGACGAGGTGGTGCTGCGCGGCGACCAGGCGGGTCTGAAATTTTCCGCGTATGGCTTCGTGAACGGCCGGCTTGCCGCGGTCGAATCGGTCAACCGGCCCGCCGATCACATTGCCGCTCGCAAGCTGCTCACGGCCAGCGCGCCGGTGACGCCGGCGCATGCCGCCGATCCCCAATTCGATCTGCGCGCCTTGCTGTAGCGCGTATCCGAACACAACGAGAGGTTCAACATGTCTTCGATTTACGAAACTCTGGGCGCGCCTAGCGCAAACTTTATCCGCGGCAGGCATCGTCTGCTGATCGGCGGTCGCTGGGTCGATGCACAGTCGGGCAATACGTTCGACGTCTTCGATCCGGGTACCGGCGAGGTCGTCGCACGCGTGGCCGAAGGCGACGCAGCGGATATCGATCTGGCCGTGCAAGCGGCGCGCCGTGCATTCGAAACCGGCGACTGGGCGAAGATGAAGCCCGCCGACCGCACGCGCGTCATGTTTCGCCTCGCCGATCTGCTCGAACATCACGGCGACGAACTGGCCGAGATCGAAGCAGTCGACAACGGCAAGCCGCTCTCCTTCGCCAGGCGCGGCATTGCCGGCACCGCCGAGATGCTGCGCTACATGGCGGGTTGGGCCACCAAGAACAACGGCGATTCCGTCGACCTGTCGATGCCGGGCGAGTGGCACGCGTACACCACGCGTGAACCGGTCGGCGTGGTGGGGCAGATTATTCCGTGGAATTTTCCGCTGTCGATGGCAATCTGGAAAATCGCGCCGGCGCTCGCCACCGGCTGCACGGTCGTGTTGAAGCCCGCAGAACAGACGCCGCTGAACGCCTTGCGGCTCGGTCAGATCATTCAGGAAGCGGGCATTCCCGACGGCGTGGTCAATGTCGTCACCGGCTTCGGCGCGACCGCGGGTGCGGCGCTCGCCGCGCATCCCGGCGTCGACAAGATCGCCTTCACGGGCTCGACCGAAACAGGCAAACGTATCGTGCAAGCCGCGCTCGGCAATCTCAAGAAAATCTCGCTCGAACTCGGCGGCAAGTCGCCGGTGTTCGTGTTTCCCGATGCCAAACTCGATCTCGCGACAGCCGGCGCGGCCAACGCAATCTTCTTCAACAGTGGTCAGGTGTGCTCGGCGGGTTCGCGGCTGTTCGTTCACAAGAAGGTGTTCGATCAGGTCGTGGAAGGCGTGGTCGCGTATGGCGACAAGCTGAAAGTAGGTCATGGTCTCGCGCCCGACAGCCAGATTGGTCCGCTCATCTCGAACCAGCAGAAGAAGCGCGTCGAGTCGTATATCCGCAATGGCGTCGAAGAGGGCGCGCGGCGCGTCGGTCAGAACCCGTTGCGCGCCGATCAGGCCGGCTACTTCGTGCCGCCCACCGTGTTCGTGGATACGACCTCCAGCATGTCGATTTATCGCGAGGAGATTTTCGGCCCGGTGGTGTGCGCGATGCCTTTCGACGACGCGGATATCGAGCGTATCGCGGCCGAAGCCAACGACACCGAGCTAGGTCTGTTCGCGGGTATCTGGACGCAAAACCTGAGCCTCGCGCACAAGCTCGCGCGACGCATCAAGGCGGGTTCCGTGTCGGTGAACGCGCACATGGTCAACGACCCGGCGCTGCCGTTCGGCGGTTACAAGCAATCGGGCTGGGGCCGCGAGCGCGGCCGCGAGGTGCTCGATCTGTACACCTCGGTGAAGAGCGTGGCGATCAATCTGGACTGATCACGATGACATCCTTCGATTACATCATTGTCGGCGGCGGATCGGCGGGATCGGTCCTCGCCAACCGTCTTTCGGCCAATCCGGCCAAGCGGGTTCTGCTCTGCGAAGCCGGCGCCGATCTGCCTAACGAGAATCTGCCCGCGTCGATTCTCGACAGTTATCCCGGCACGGCTTATCTGAATCCGAATTATCTGTGGCCGAAACTGCAGGTCCATACGGTCGCACCGAAGGACGGCGAGACGGCGCCGCGCAAGCTGCGCAAATACGAACAGGCGCGCATTCTGGGCGGCGGCTCGTCGATCAACGGTCAGTTCTTCAATCGCGGTGCGCCGGGCGATTACGACGACTGGGCGGCACGCGGCGTAAAGGGCTGGAGCTGGGACGACGTGCTGCCGTATTTCCGCAAGATCGAACGCGATCTGGATTTCGACGGTCCGTTGCATGGCAAGGAAGGACGGATCCCCGTGCGGCGGATCTTTCCCGAGACGTGGCCGGGACACGCGACGGCGATCGCCGCCGCGCTGAAGCAATCAGGCTATGAGTATTTGCCCGATCAGAACGGCGAGTTCAAGGACGGCTATTTTCCAATTGCCATTTCGAATCTGAACGAGCGGCGCGTGTCGGCGTCGATGGCGTATCTCGATGCAGCGACGCGCCAGCGTCCCAACCTGACCATCTGGACCGAGACCGAAGTGGCGGGGCTGCTGTTCGAGGGCACGCGTTGCTGCGGCATCCGGCTCGACGTGCCGGGCCGGCCAACCGAAGTGCGCGCGGGTGAAGTGATCCTGTCGGCCGGCGCATTGCAGTCGCCGGCCATTCTGCTGCGCTCCGGGATCGGGCCGCTCGCGCATCTGCGCGAACACGGCATTGCGGTGATCGCCGAATCGAATGGCGTGGGTCAGCATCTGATGGAGCATCCGTCGGTGGCATTGGCGTCGTTCATTCGCCGTGCGGCGCGCGTGAACGACACGACCCGGCGGCACATCATGCTGGGTTGGCGTTACTCGTCGGGTATCGGCGGCGCGCCTGCGGGCGACATGTTCGTCTCGGTGGTGACGCGAACGTCGTGGCATGCAGTCGGCGAGCGGATCGGCACGATGTTGATGTACGTGAACAAGCCGTTCTCGAATCTTGGGCAAGTCCGTTTGAACTCGACGGACTGGCGCGACGCCCCTTCGATCGATTTCAACTTCCTCTCCGACGAGCGCGATCTCGACCGGCTCGTCGACGGCTTTCACAAGATGGCCGCGGTGCAGGCGCTGGCGGCGGTCGAAGCGGTGACGGCCGAGCCGTTCCCCGCGAGCTACAGCGAGAAGGTCCGCCAGGTCGCAATGCTGAGCCGCCGCAACAAACTCGTTACCGACGTGCTGGCCACCCTGCTCGACGGTCCCGCGCCGTTGCGCAAGCTGCTGATGACGCGGGTGATCGCGGGCGGCGCGACGCTCGCGGAAGTGCTCGCCGACGATTCGGCGCTGCGCGAGTTCGTGCGTGGTGCGTGCGTAGGGGTCTGGCATCCGTCGTGTACGTGCCGCATGGGCGCCGACGACGATCCGCTCGCAGTCACGGATGCCGAGGCGCGAGTGCGCGGCGTGCAGGGCCTCCGGGTCGTGGACGCGTCGATTTTTCCGCATATCCCGAGCGGCAACATCAACTTCCCGACGATGATGGCGGCCGAAAAAATCGCCGACGTCATGGTGGGGCAGACGGCGAGCGTGGCAGCGGCAGCGGTGCCGGCGGCTTGAGGAAACGGCGCCGGACAGTCTGCGGCGCCGGCCTTTTCTCCGATGGTCCGCAGCGGCCGCTGCGGCCGCTTATAACCCGGCTTGTTGCGCCGATACGCCGCCGGGTATCAACACTGCGCGACCACGAATCTTGCCGGCCTGCAGTGCGTCGAATGCGCTGAGCGCGTCGTCGAGCGCGAAGCGCGTGACGAGCGGTCGGATCGCACCGCGCTGCGCCAGCGCGATGACGGCGGCGAGGTCGCCGTAGGTGCCGCCGTAAGGGCACATCATCGACACGCCGCGCGGCAGCGGGTTATTCGAAGAGCGGGCCACGAACGGATAGGTGCCGCCCGACAGACCGACGACCCGGATCGCCCCGGAGCGGCAGACGAGTGCGGCGTCCAGTTTCAGCGTGGCATCGTTGCCGACGAAGTCGAGCACGACGTCCGCGCCGCAACCTTCGGTAAGCGCCATCACGCGCTCGACGAGGTCGGGGTCGGTCGACAGCATCGCGACGTCGAGCCATGGCCGCGCGGCGTCCAGCGCATCGTTCGAGATGTCGATCGCGACGATCTTCGTGGCGCTCGTCGCGCGCAGAATCTGCGCGGCCAGATTGCCGAGTCCGCCGAGGCCGATGATCACCGTGGTCGAGCCAGGATACAGCTGCTCGGCGCAGGTGCGGATGGCGTGATACGGCGTGAGCGCGGCGTCGGTGAGCGTGGCGGCTACCTCCGCGTCGAGTTCGCCGATCGACATCAGCGCACTCGCCGGAGCGCAGACGTATTCGGCCATGCCGCCATTGCGGGTCACGCCGGGTGTAGGCGGCGGCGACAGCCTGCTGCCGGTGCGGCGGCAAGCGTTCTGGCGACCGGCCAGACACGCGGCGCACACGCCGCACGACCAGCAGGGGTGCACTACTACGCGGTCGCCCTTGCGCCATTGCGTGACGCCCGCGCCCAGTTCGACGACTTCGCCGGCGATTTCGTGACCGAGCGTGGTGCCGTCGGGCGTGCGCGAATCGGCGGCGGAACGGATATGCACGTCGGTCTGACAGAGCCCGGCCGCCAGCACGCGAAGCAGCACCTCGCCCGGCTGGGCGCGAGGCCTTTGCAGCGTGGCGAGCTGAACGTTGCCGGGTTCGCGCAGCTGCACGCCTTGCATCGAATGATTGCAGTGGTGGCTTTCCACGAATGTCTCCTGAATGAATGGGTTCGAATGCGCGTCGACCTGGCTGTCAGTGTGCGTGACGCGTCGTCGTTCACCTAGTCGCGCTTGCCCTGGCTTTCGTGCATACGAGGTAAAACCCCGAGCCGAGCTTTCTTGACATCGGAAATCCGACGCGTCTATGATAATTCAAAGGTTCATCCAATGAACAAATAACCAGACACTTACAAATATGGATCAGGAGACAGGCATGAAGGAACAACGCAGCGCCACACGTCTAAAAAGAACATCGAGCTGGCCGGGCGTCGTGGGACTGACGCTGGCGGCGCTCACGGCGATGGCGTTCGGCAACCCGGTGCGAGCGGCCGCACCCATCGTGATCTGCTCGATCGACGACCGCAGCGGTTCCGCCGCCGAAACCGGCATTCAGGGTTACCAGGGTTTGCAGATGGCGCTGGACGAAGCCAATGCTGCGGGCGGCGTGGCCGGTCACAAGCTGCAACTCGTGGCGTATGACGGCAAGACCGATCCGCAGTTGACCGCCACTTTCGCGTCCCGTTGTGCCGAGGACGACAAAGGGCTCGTGATCATCGGCGGCAATCCGTCGGCACCGGCTGCGGCCATGATTCCGATCGCGACCGAAGAGAAGATTCCCTACTACATCCTGTCGGCGGGCACCGATTCGCTGGTCGATCCGTCCGCGCTTTACCACTTCCGCTTCGGGCCGGCCAATCGCCAGGATGCGTCGGCGATTGCCGACCTGCTCGCGCAACAGGGTTTCAAGCGGCCCGCGATCATCAACAACTCGGTGCCGTTCGGCATCGACGGCGCGCGCGCCACGACTGCCGCGTTGAAGAAAAAGAACATCACGGTGATCGCCCAGCAAACCTACGACATCAACGCGACGGACCTGTCGCCGCAGGTGACGAACCTGCACGACGCGAAGCCCGACGTGGTGATCGTCTTCCCGTATGCAGCCGATGGCGCGCGCGTGCTGCGCACCATGCGGCAACTGAACGTCGACGTGCCGATCGTCGTCTCCCGCAGCGCGTTGCTCGACACGCTGCGCAAGCTCGCGGGTCCTGCCAGCGACGGCGTGCTGATTCCGAACACGGTGGACCCGTCGCGTGCCGACGTGCAAGCGTTCTTCAAGACTTTCGACGCGCGCTTCGGGCAGCATCAGCCGACGCTCTACCCGGTGATCGGCTACGACGCGGGCAAAGCGGCGCTCAAGGTGATCGCCACGCCGGCCGTGCTCAAGGCGATCGATGCGGGCAATCTCGCACAGGCGCGCACCGCGTTTCGCGACGAGACGGAGAAGCTGAACGGCTTCAAGGGATTGCAAGGCGAGCAGAGCGCGTCGTATCGCTTCGCCGCGAAACAGCATCACGGTTCGCCCGACGAGCACTGGTACGTGTTCATTCAGGTTGCCGACAACGGCACGCATCTCGTGAAGCCGGACCTGAGCAAATTCAAGCCGCACTGAGGTCGCGCCGATGCCGCGCCGAGATCGACCGGCGCTTTGTCGAAAGTAATGCGCGTCGAGGTTCGTCGCGCATTCCGATGCTTCACCTGAGTTTCAACCGGGTACAACGAGGACCCTCCTCATGGACAAAATCAGTGTCTTGTTACTGGCCGGTCTGACCAATGGCAGTGTCTACGGTCTCATCGGTCTGTCGTTGTCGCTGATCTACGGCACCAACCGCGTCATCAATTTCGCCCAGGGCGATTTCGTGATGATCGGCACGATGTCGGCGATCTTCTTCATGGTCACCTGCAATCTGCCGACGCCCGTCGCGCTTGCCGCGGTGATCGCGGTCGTGCTGGTGTGCGGACTGATACTCGAGTTCGCCGTGTACCGGCCGCTCGTCAAACGCGGCGCGCCGCCGCTCACGATCATGATCGGCACACTCGCCGCGGCGATCATCGCCAGCGGCGTGGCCTTGCTGATCTGGGGCGCCGACCAGCTTTTCGTGCCGAACATCCTGCCGATGAAACCGATGAAGCTCGGACCGCTGACCACCAACCTGCAGCAACTGGCGATCGTGGTCGCGTTCGTCGTGTTTCTGCTGGCGACCTGGTTCTTGCTGTACCGCACGAGCTTCGGCCTGTGCGTGCGGGCAACCGGCGCGCAACCGCGTATCGCGCAGTTGATGGGTATCCGCTCGTCGCGCATCGTGCGGTTCGGCTTTCTGTTCAGCGCGCTCGTAAGCGGCATCGCGGGCGTGCTGATCGGACCGCTGCTCGGCGGCCAGGCATCCATGGGTGTCGACCTCACGGTCAAGGGATTCATGGCGGCGATTCTCGGCGGACTGGGCAGTCCGTTTGCGGCGGCGGCCGGTGGCATCGTCATCGGCATTCTCGAGGCATTCGTGGCGGGGTATGGCAGCAGCCTCTACGCGGAGCCGATCATCTTTGTGTTAATCCTGCTCGTCCTGCTGATCCGTCCGTACGGTCTGTTGGGCGACTTCGAGGCAGTCCGGCGATGAAGACAGCATCCATTCAATCCACGTTCTGGTCGGTCAAGGGACCGTTCCTCGTCCTGTTCGTTGCCGCGCTGGTCGCGCCGATGCTGCTGAGCACGGGCTTCCAGTTGCGTCTGATCTCACTCATCTGCATCTACGCGATCCTGAGTGTCGGCTTCAACCTGCTGTACGGGTACGCCGGGCAGATTGCGATGGGACATCAAGGGTTCTTTGCGATCGGCGCATATGGGTACGCGCTGTTGCAACTGAACGCGAAGTTTTCCGCGCTGGCCGCGCTGCCTGCCAGTCTCGTGATCTGCGCATTGGTTGCGCTGCTCATCGGCATTCCGCTGTTGCGGCTGCGCACGCACTATCTCGCGATGGCGACGCTGTGCTTCGGCATCGTGATCGCCGGGGTGGCGAATCGCTGGATCGACGTGACGGGCGGCACCGCGGGACTGCTGATTCCCGCGCTGAGCATCGGCGATAAAACCGTCGACCGGCTGACGCTCTACTACGTGATCGTGGTCGTCACCGGACTCGTGCTGATCCTGCAGAACTTTATCGTGTCGAGTCACCTGGGACGTTCGCTGCAAGCCATTCGCGACGACGAGCGGGCGGCCGCGGCGCTCGGTGTGAACGTTTCCGCCCAGAAGCTGCGGGTGTTCGTGCTGAGCGCGGTGCTCGCAGGCCTCGCCGGGGTCGGTTTCTCCGTCGTCAGCCAGCAGGTGAGTCCGAGCATGGGCGAATTTCCGATCCTGGTGTCGATGCTGACCATTGCCGTGGTCGGCGGTCTCGGCACGCGTTATGGACCGGTGCTCGGCTCGATCGTGGTGGTGGCCGCGCCGCAACTGCTCACGCGGTTCGGCGAGTTGCAGACGCTGGTGTATGGCCTGTGCCTGCTGCTGTTCCTGATCTTCCTGCCCAACGGACTGTCCGGGCTGCTGGGCTCGCAGCGCCGTCTGCCGCGCTTCCCGCTGTTTCAGCGCCAGGCGCCGCGTGTTGCGGCCAACCCGGCTGTCAAGAAAGGAGTGGGACGATGAGAGGCCAGACATCACCGCAACGCACGCCGATTGTCGGCACCCCGCAGTTGATGGCGGTCGAAGGCTGCATGAAGCGCTTCGGCGGGCTGGTCGCGGTGGACCAGGTGTCGTTCGAAGTTCGCCAGGGCGAAGCGATCGGCTTGATCGGTCCGAATGGCGCGGGCAAATCGACGACTTTCAACCTGATTACCGGCGTGGATACGCCGACCTCCGGCGAGATCGTCTTCAAGCAGAAGAACATTACGCGTCAGCCGCTGCATACGCGCAGCGGCATGGGCATGGCGCGCACGTTCCAGATCGTCAGACTGTTTGGCGGACTGAGCGTGCTGGAGAACGTCATGCTCGGATTTCATCCGCAACTGGTGGATGGCTTCCTGCCCTCGCTGCTGCGCTTTCGCAAGGTAGCGGCCGACGAGCGGCGCTGCGCGAAACGCGCGATGGAACTGCTCGATTTCGTCGGACTCGCGTCGCGCGCGCATGAACTGATCTCGCATCTGCCGCATGGACAACAGCGTCTGGTCGAAATCGCCCGGGCGCTGGCTAGCGAGCCCGGCATCCTGCTGCTCGACGAGCCGGCCGCCGGTCTGAACGATCAGGAGACCGCCGGACTCGGACGCATGCTGCGGCAACTGAACGACGACGGCCTGACGATTCTGATCGTCGAGCACGACATCGGCTTCATCATGGGTTTATGCCATCGCATCGTCGTGCTCGATCATGGCGCGAAGATCGCCGAGGGCGACGCCGCATCGATCCAGAGCAATCCGAAAGTGATCGAGGCCTATCTGGGCACCGGGGGCGCACATGCTAAAAATTGACGGACTTCGCGCGGGCTATAAGGGCACCGAAGCGTTGCACGGACTCTCGCTGGAGATCCGGCAAGGCTCGATCGTGTCGGCAGTCGGCGCGAACGGCGCGGGCAAATCCACGTTGATCAACGCGATCTCGCGGCTCGTGGAAGTGAACGCCGGATCGATCACGTTCGACGGCGAGGACATCGTCAAACTGTCGGCGCCGGAGGTGGTCGAGCTGGGCATCGTCCAGGTGCCGGAAGGGCGGCAACTGTTCACCGCACTGACGGTCACGGAAAACCTGCGGCTCGGTTTCCATCGGCTTCGCCATCGGCGCGAGGCGTCGCTGTATCGCGACCGGCTCGACTATGTGTACGAGCTTTTTCCCAAACTGAAGGAGCGTGCCGAACAGCGCACGATCAGCCTGAGCGGCGGCGAACAGCAGATGGTGGCGATGGGCCGCGCGCTAATGGCCGACCCGCGCCTGCTGCTGCTCGACGAACCGTCGCTGGGGCTGGCTCCGCTGGTGGTCGAGCGGCTCTTCGGTGTGTTGCAGGTGCTGCGCGAGTCGGGGCTCACGATTCTGCTCGTCGAGCAACATGCGGACGAGGCGCTCGCGCTTTCCGATTACGGTTACGTGCTGTCGGTCGGTCATATTGCGGCGCAAGGCTCGGGCGAATCGCTGCGCGGGCATGAAGCGATCCAGCAGTCTTATCTGGGCTGAGCCCGAGGAGTCGAACGGATGTCGAGTGCAACATCGGGTGTGGATTTTGTCGTGGTGGGCGGTGGGCTCGCCGGTCTCGTGTCGGCTAACCGGGCCGCCGAGGCGGGATTGTCCGTCACGCTGCTCGAAGCGGGGAGCGAAACGCGCTATGCCGCCAACTCGCGCTACGCGGGCGGCGTGCTTCATCTGGCGTTTCTCGATGTGTCGGCGGGAACGGAGGCGCTGCGCCGCGCGATCGTCGACGCCAGCGCCGGGTTGCGTGACGAAGCGCTTGCCGATGCGTTGGCGGTCGATGGACCGCGCGTCGTCGAATGGCTGGGTCTGCATGGTGCGGAGTTCGGCAAGGGCGGGAAGTATCCGTTCATGGCCCATATGCTGAAGCCTTTCAGCCTGCGCGAGACGGGGTTTCAGAATCATTGGCGCGGCAAGGGCGGCGATCTGCTGCTCGACCGGCTGGAAGCGTCGCTGCTCGCGGCAGGCGGCCGCTTGCTGCGTGGCGCTCGCGCCGACGCGCTGGAGATGATCGACGGTCGTTGTGAAGGCGTGTGGGTGCAGGTGGCGGGTGAAGCGAGGCGCCTGATCTCAGCACGCGCCGTGTTGCTCGCCGACGGCGGCTTCTCGGGTAACCCGGACATGGTCAGGCAGTACATCTCGCGGCGTCCCGAGCAACTGTGCAAACGCGGCGCGGGCACGGGCATGGGCGACGGTATCCGCATGGCGCAAGCCGCGGGCGCGCTGCTAACCGGCATGGATCGCTTCTATGGACACGTCCAGCACGCCCAGGCGGTCGAGGACGAGTCACTGTGGCCGTATCCGGTGCTGGATATCGTGGCCTCGTCGGGCATCGTGGTGGATGGCGCCGGCCGGCGTTTCGCCGATGAGGGACTGGGCGGCGTGGCGGTCGCCAACGCGATCGCCGGACTGGACGAACCGCTGTCGTCGTTCGTGATCGTCGACGAGACGATCTGGGAGAACGCCGGCCGCGCGTTTCTGCTGCCGCCGAATCCGGCGCTGGAGCGGCTCGGCGCAACGATTCACCGCGCGCCGGATCTGCACGGACTTGCCGCGAGCATCGGCATGGATCCTTCCGTGCTCGCCGCTACCGCGCGCGACTACAACGCCGCGCTTGCCGACGGCCGCCTCGGCGCCCTGTCGCCGCCCCGCACGGTCAAGCCGGCCATGCTGGCCACCGGCGCCGCGCCGCTGACCGGGCCGGGTTTTCTGGCAATACCGCTGTGTGCCGGCATCACTTACACGATGGGCGGCATCGCGATCGACGCGCAGGGTGCCGCGCTCGATACGGACGGCCGTCCGATGGCGGGACTGTATGCGGCGGGCGCATCGACGGGTGGGATCGAGGGAGGGGCGAATTCGGGGTATGTCGGCGGCCTGATGAAGGCCGCGGTGTTCGGCCTGCGTTCGGCCGAGGCCGTGATACAGAACCGACTGACGCAAGCCTGACGGCGTTGCCGGCCGCCGGAGTCGATGTTGTTAAGCGCCGCGCAGGTGAGCCACGCGCGGCGTTTCTCCTTAGCGCTTCAACTCGCTCTGATGAGCCAGATAGTGCTTTTGCAACGAACGCAGATGCGTTTCCATCTCGGCGCCCGCTTTCTCTTCGTCACGCGCGGCAAAGTACTTCAGCAGCCGGCGGCGTGACGGCATGACCGCGCTGTCGGGCGCGGGCGATACCAGTTCGAGCATCTGCTCGTGAATCTCGACCAGCGCGTCGGTCAGGATGACCAGCACGGGGTTGCGGGCGGCTCGCGCCACCAGTCGGTGGAATTCCAGGTTGATGCGCAGCCGTTGCTGGACGTCGCCGTTCGACACCGCCAGTTCGCTTTCGCGAACGTTTTCGCGCAAGGCCGCGAAATCTTCATCTGTACCCCGCTCGCAGGCGAGACGGGTGGCCGCCACGCCGACGATCAGCCGCGCTTCGGTGAGGTCGGCCGGCTGGATAGCGCCGAGTCTGAAGAGGTCGGCGAAACCGGCAATGACCGCGTCGCCGCGGCCTTCCCGGACAAACGCGCCACCCGTCGCCCCTTTGCGGAACTCCAGCACGCCCGCCATTTCCAGCGAACGCAACGCCTCGCGCACGGTATTGCGGCTCAGGCTGAACTGTTCGGCCAGATCGCGCTCCGGCGGCAGGCGGTCGCCCGGTTGCAGCGCGCCGCTTTGCAATTGCTCGCGAATCTGGTCGGCAACCGCCTCGAACGCGCGCCGGGTCTGCACCGGCGCATAAGCGGGCGTGGGGCGCACGCGGGCGAGCGGTGCGTCGGCCGGGCTAACGGCAGCCGGCGCTTTCGGCGACTGGGCGGTGGTTTTTGCGGTTTTCAATGATTAATCCATTCACAGTTTGCCGGGAATGCTAACCCCCGGCGGCCAATTCTTCAAGTGAGCAATACCCGTGTCCAGAACGAGGGATTTTCCTGGCGATTTCCTGACTTGACATCGGCTTCGTTCTCCGTGAGTATATTTCAAAGGTTCATCCAATGGACCAAATGAGGTGGAAGGCAAAAACCGGGCGAAACGGTGCCGGCGCCATGCCAGTCGCGCCGGGTGCCGGGTAGACGGAAGAGACAACTTAAGGACGGAAACGAGCGATGAGTGAAGATCTGAGGGATGCAGTCAAGTACGAAGCTAAAGACGGTCGCGCCTATATCACCTTCTGCCGCGACGAGAAACGCAACGCGCTGACCTACGAAATGTTCGACCGGTTGATGGAACACATCGAGCGGGCCGAGCGCGACGACGACGTTCGCGTGATCGTGTTTCGCGGCGAAGGCCGTGACTTCTCGACGGGTCACGATCTCGGCCAGGTGGGCGGCGCGGAATATGGCTTTTCCAAGGAGCCGGGCGCACGCCGGCCTAGCCAGCGCGCCCGGCTGCACTTCGATAAGCGTCATGTCGAACAGTTTCGCCAGATTCTCTACTGCGTGAAGCCGACGCTGTCGCTCGTTCAGGGTTACTGCGTGGGCGCCGGGCTCTACGTGGTCGAAGCCAGCGATCTGGCCATCGCCGCCGAAGACGCGAAGATCGGTCACCCCGAACAGAAAATGGGCCTCGCGGGCGCCTCGTATCTGACGAGCTGGAACATTCTTGCGATGGGACCGAAGAAAGCGCGCGAGCTGCTGCTGCTCGGCGAC
Organism: Paraburkholderia sp. BCC1886; assembly: GCF_900996245.1. GTDB lineage: Bacteria > Pseudomonadota > Gammaproteobacteria > Burkholderiales > Burkholderiaceae > Paraburkholderia. The sequence continues at coordinate 204,048 of NZ_CAAJGK010000034.1, forward strand.
GTCGTCGACGGTATCGAGGCCGCCCGCATGGGGCTCGTGAACAAGGCCGTGCCGGCCGATCGGCTCGCTGAAGCGGGCGAGGAGTGGGCGGAGCGCATCGTGCGTCTGCCGCGCGACGCCATCGCGATCGGCAAGGCTGCGAATCACCTCGCGCTGGATTCGCTCGGCATGACCTCGCAGTTCGTGCACGGCTATGTGATGCACGCGCTCGGCACCAACATCCGCTACGAAAGCGACGAACACAACTTCATGAAAGAGCGCCGTAACAAGGGCGTCACGGGCGCCGCGCATTCCCGCGAAGGGCGCTACGGCGAAGAAGAGTCCGGCAAATAGGAGCGGCCGGAGCGGTCATGCGCCGCGGCGGCAATCGTCGTCGGCGCGTCTGAACATGCAATGTGGGAGACAGGTAACACCATGCTTACGGATCTGAGAGGGGCATCCGCCGTCGTGCTGGGCGGGACGAAAGGAATCGGACGCGCCAGCGTGCTGAAGCTCGCGCAAAGCGGCGCGAGCGTCGTGATTCAGGGACGCGACGAAGCGGCGGCCGCGTCGTTGATCGACGAGTGCCGGCAGTTCGACGGCGAGCGTGTGTTCGTCAATAGCGACCTGCTGACTTACGACGGCATCGAGCGCGCCGTGGCCGCGGCCGCGGAGCGTTTCGGCAAGGTCGATATCGTGGTGGCGAGCGGCGGTCCGCGCGATCCCAAACCGAAGCTGTTCGTCGACATGGCGCCGGACGAGGGCATTGCCTGCCTGACGAGTCGCCTGATGCCGCGCCTGAACGCCGTGCACGCGGCCACCAAATTCATGCGCAGCCAGCAGTACGGGAAGATCGTGCTGATCACCACGGACGCCGCGCGCATTCCGACGCCGAGCGAGTCGATGATTGGTGCCGCCGGTGCCTCGATCATGTTTCTGACCCGCGCGCTCGGTGCCGAACTTGCTCACCTGGGTATCCGTATCAACTCGGTGGCGACCACGCTTACGACCGGCACGCCCGCACACGACCGTTTTCTCGCTGCAAGGGATGCCGGCTCCCAGGAAGTGATCGTCAAGGCTTTTACCAAAGCCGAGCAGCGCGTGAAGTTCAAACTGAATTCAGCCGAAGATCTCGCGGAATACGTGCTGTACCTGTCGAGCCGGGAATCGGACCAGGTGTCGGGCTCGACGCTGAGCATCAACGGCGGTCTGTCGTTCCCGAGCTACTGAGCGCACGACCCAACGACATCGACAGGAAGGAGTGGTTATGCGGCTAAGTGAAGAGCTGGTTTCGATTCAGGATTCGGTTCGCCGGATGGTGCAGAAACATATCGTCCCGCTGGTAGCGGGCATGGAAGCGGAGGACCGCTTTCCCGCCGAGCTGGTGCCGGTAATGGGCGATATGGGACTACTGCAATTGTGGTTGCCCGAAGAGTACGGTGGCCCGGGCGGCAATCTGAAGACGGTGTGCATCGTCAAGGAAGAGATTGCCAAGGTCTCGCTCGCGGCGGCCACGTTGTGCGGCAACAACTCGATTTCGTTCGTGCTGCCGTTGCTGCACTTCGGCACCGAGGAGCAGAAGCAGCGCTGGCTGCCGCTTGCCGCGGAAGGACGGCTCGTGTCGGCGATTGCGGTGACCGAGCCGCAGGCCGGCTCGGACGTGTCGTCGATTCGCACTCGCGCCCGCAAGGACGGCGACTCGTATGTGATCAACGGTCAGAAGAACTGGATTACGTGGGGCGGCCATGCGCATTTCGTGCTGCTGTTCGCGCGGACCTCGGAGGCCAGCGGCTCGGATGGCATCAGCGCGTTTCTGGTCGACACGAAGACGCCGGGCTTCCGGCTCGGTCGCAAGGAGCACAAGATGGGCCGCCACGGCGCGCCCAATCACGAACTGTTCTTCGACGACATGCGCGTGGATGCCGACTGCATGATCGGCGCGGAAGGCGAAGGCTTCAAGGCCTGCATGCGGGTGCTCGATCTCAACCGCCCGACGATTGCCGCCACATCCCTCGGCCTCGCGCAGGGAGCGCTGGACGTGTCGGTCGCTTACGCGAAAGAGCGCAAGCAGTTCGGCCGCGCGATCGCCGAGTTTCAGGGCATGCAGTTCAAGCTCGCCGACATGGCGATCAAGGTCGAAGCCGCCCGTAACCTGCTTTACAACTGCTGCGACGAAATCGATTCGGGCGACCATTCGCGACTGAACATGCTGGCGTCGATGACCAAGTGTTTCGTCACCGACATCGCCATGGAAGTAACCACCGAAGCCGTTCAGGTGCTGGGCAGTTACGGCTATTCGAAAGAATTTCCCGTCGAACGGATGATGCGCGACGCGAAGCTGAACCAGATCATCGAAGGCACGAATGAAATTCACCGGCTGATCGTCGCGCGTCGCCTGCTCGCGGCATGAGTTCACGCGAGGCTGCTTGGCAGTGCGCTTCGCGGTGCCTCGCGGGCGCGATGAAAACCGGGTCTGGCAGGAGAAGGAACACATGAAGGTGATGGTCGCGGTCAAGCGCGTGCTCGATTACAACATCAAACCCCGCGTCCGAAGCGATGGCAGTGGTTTCGATCTGGCGAACGCGAAGATGTCGATGAATCCGTTCGACGAGATTGCGGTTGAAGAAGCTGTGCGGTTGAAAGAGGCGGGCGTGGCGACGGAAGTGATCGCCGTGTCGGCTGGGGTGGCGCAAGCGCAGGAAACGCTGCGTACGGCGCTGGCGATCGGCGCGGACCGCGCGGTTCTCGTTGAAACCCTCGAAGAACTGCAGCCGCTGGCGGTCGCGAAGCTGCTCAGGGCGCTGGTCGATAGGGAGCAGCCGTCGTTGATCATCCTCGGCAAGCAGGCCATCGACGACGACTCGAACCAGACCGGTCAGATGCTGGCCGCGCTGGCAGGTTTGCCGCAAGCCACGTTCGCCTCGAAGGTAACGGTCGCCGACGGCAAGGCAACGGTCGCACGGGA
>NZ_CAAJGK010000035.1 GCF_900996245.1 Paraburkholderia sp. BCC1886
AAGGTCGTGTGTTCGGAGGCGCTGTGGCGGGTGGTCGATCGCAGCGTCCAGGTGCTCGGCGGACGCGGCGTGACCGGCGAATCGATGGCGATGCGCATTTTCATGGACATGCGCGCGTTTCGCATCTACGACGGCCCGAGCGAAGTGCACCGCTGGAGCATGGCGCGCAAGCTGCTCGATGCGAGGGGCGCGGCCCGGCACGGGTGACGAAAGCCGCGCCGCGCTCCGATCTGGCTAAGCCTTGCTATTGCGCCCGTGTCGCGCAGCGTGGTGATTGCGACGTCGAGCACGCCGATGCGAACGACGTCGGCGCGGCGGTTTCGGGCGCCGCCGGTTGCGCGACACCGCGCATCCGGTAGCGTGCCAGTCTTCGCGTCAGACCGAGCGCCGCGACTTCACACGCGGCGGCCACCCAGCCGAGGTCGTTCGCCGAACCGAAGCTCAGGGTCAGCGAGCCGAGCGCCGCGCCGAGCGAGAAGCCGAGATACATGAACGACGCGTTTAGCGACAGCGCAATCGGCGTACCGCGCAAGCCGGCGAGGTCGATCAGCGCCGCCTGCTGCGCGGGATAAAACGACCAGTGTGCGACGCCCCACGCCACCACGCCGACCAGAATCGGCAGAATCGCGATCGATGCGGACAGCCAGTGCGCACTGGCCGACATCAGCGAAAATGCGCCGATCGTCACGCCGAGTGCAGGGACGATCACCCGTCTTGCGCCGAGCCGGTCGACCGCCTTGCCGCCCGCCATGACGCCGAACGCTGCCGCGACGCCCCAGCCGAACAGCACATAGCCAATCTGCGCGCCATGCAGCGGCGTGGTGTCGGCGATGAACAGCGCGAGATACGTGTAGATCGTGTAAGCGCCGGTTGCCCATAGGGTCGTGACCAGCAAAGTCAGCAGGATGGCCGGCTGACGCGCGACCGCGATGCGTTCGCGCAGCGTCGCCGTCGGTAGGCCCGCGCCGATGCCGCGCGGCAAGCCGATCAGCAGGCCGACGGTCGCAGCCGACGCGAGCGCCGCGACGCCCGCGAAGGTTACGCGCCAGCCGAGCCGGTCGCCGATCAACGCGCCCAGCGGCACGCCAAAAGCCACCGCGATCGTAATGCCGCCGTTGACGATCGCCAGCGCCTTGCCGCGGCGCTCCGGTCCAGCGATCGCGCCGGCTAGCGCATTGGCGCCGGGCACGTACAGCCCGGCGGCCGCGGCGAGCAGAATGCGCGCGGCCATTAACTCGGCGTAGCTGTGCGCGGCAAAGGCCAGCAGATTGGCCGCTGCGAAGAACGCCAGCGAACCGATCAGCAGCGCGCGCCGCTGCAGTGCGCCGGTCAGCGCGGTCAGCACGGGCGAACTGAGTGCGTAGGCCAGCGCGAACACCGTCACGAGCTGGCCGCTGGCGACGATGGTGGTGTGCAGGTCGGCAGCCATGTCGGGCAGCAGGCCGGCGATCATGAAGCTCTCGGTGCCGACCGCGAACGTGCCCAGCGCGAGCCAGTAAAGCGGCGTCAGCGCGGCCGGACGGGTAGGCGAAGGAACAGGTTTCATGATGGGCTCCGCTCAGGCAGTCACCGCATCGTGACGATAGAACGGATAGTCCGTATAGCCCGGCGCGGTGCCGCCGAAAAACGTCGGACGGTCATACGGATTGAGCGGCAGTTCGAGCCGCAGCCGTTCGGGTAGATCGGGGTTGGCGATGAAGTCCCGGCCGAACGCGACCAGATCGGCATCGCCCGCCTGCAGGATCGCTTCCGCCGTATCGGCCTTGAAGCCGCCGGCGGCGATCAGGGTGCCCGCATAGTGCTTGCGGATCAGCTGTGCGGCGACCGGGCTCGGGTCCTTGCTGTCGTCGTCGACGTTGCCGAGCACGCGCGGTTCGATCAGATGCAGATACGCGAGGTCGAGCTTCGCCAGTTCCCGTGCGACATACGTGAAGAGCGCTTCGGGGTCGCTGTCCGACATATCGCCCCAACTGCCGCTCGGTCCAAGGCGGACCGCAACGCGTTGACTGCCCCAGACGGAAATCATCGCGCGGGTGGTGTCCAGCAGCAGACGGGCGCGGTTTTCGAACGAACCGCCGTAGCGGTCGGTGCGCCGGTTACTGCCGTTCTGCAGGAACTGGTCGAACAGATAACCGTTGGCCGCGTGCAGTTCGACGCCGTCGAAACCGGCTTCCACGCCGCGCAGCGCCGCGGTACGGAAACTTTCGACGATCGCCGGAATTTCTTCGGTGCTCAAAGCGCGGGCCGGCGTATTCGGAATCCAGCCGGCCTCGGTGTAAGCGACCCCGCCGTGCAGGATCGCGGACGGCGCCACCGGTTGCGCACCGCCGGGCTGCAACTGGCTGTGCGACTGACGGCCCGCGTGATAAAGCTGCAGGAAAATGCGCCCGCCCTTGGCATGCACGGCTTCGGTCACGCGTTGCCAGCCGGGGATCTGGCTGTCGTCGTAGAGGCCGGGCGCGCCGAGATAGCCGTTGCCGTTCGGCGCGGCGATGGTGGCTTCGCCGATCAGCAAGCCGCCGGGCGACGTGCGTTGCGCGTAATACTCGGCCATCAGCGGGCCGGGACGGTCGCCGGGCTCGGCGCGCATGCGGGTGAGCGGCGCCAGCACGACACGATGGGAGAAGCGGTACGGACCGATCTGAACGGCGGAATGAAGTTTGGACATGATTTCCTCGAAGATGAATGGGCTGCCGGTGGCAGGGGCCTACGGACCCGAGCGGTTGGACACGGCAGCAGGCTCGCGCCCTTGAGAAGCAGTGTAGGAAGCGCCGGCAATAAGAAAAATGAGCTAAGGTTCCCGATATATCGGACTAACGAGTCCGCAATCGGCGGCGCGGCACGACTTTGAGGGTGGGCAACGATGGACAGCCTCAGCGGTATTTCGGTATTCGTGCAGGTGGCGGAGACCCGCAGCTTTACGGAGGCAGGGCGGCTGCTCGGCGTGTCGTCGTCGGCGGTCGGCAAAAGCGTGGCGCGCACCGAGGCGCGTCTGGGCGTACGGCTCTTTCATCGCAGCACGCGCAGCATCACGCTGACCGCCGAAGGCGCGCTGGTTCTCGACCGGTGCCGGCGCATTCTCGGCGAACTCGAAGCCGCCGAAGCCGAGTTGTCCGATGCCGCCGGCAGTCCGCGCGGCCGCTTGCGGATCAGCACGCCGCAACTTTCCGGGCTGATGATGCCGGCGCTCGATGGCTTCATGGCGCAGTACCCGGACATCGAACTCGATGTCGATCTGTCCGACCGCATGGTGGATGTCATCGAAGAAGGTTTCGACGCCGTGATCCGCACCGGCGTGCAGCACGATTCGCGGCTGGTGTCGCGCCGCCTCGGCTCATGCGGGCAGGTGCTGGTCGCGTCGCCCGCCTATCTCGCCCGGCACGGTGTGCCCGCGCATCCGTCCGAACTCGTGCGGCACGCGTGCCTGCTGCACAAGTTTCCCGCGAGCGGCAAGCTCGAAGCGTGGCCGTTCCGGCTCGGTGAAGGAGAGGCGCCGCCCGATCTGCCGCCGACCTTCGTCGCCAATACGATCGAAGTGCTGGGTTTTCTGGCGCTACAGGACAAGGGGCTGACGTTCGTGCCGACTTTTCTCGTGCGGGACGCACTGGCGAGCGGCGCGCTGCGCACGGTGCTCGACGATTTTCTGGATCAGACGGTCACGTTCTGGATTTTGTGGCCGGCGAGCCGTTATGCGTCGCCCAAGCTGCGCGTGTTCATCGATTATGTCGGCGAGCATTTGCAGATCTAGTTTTGGCGGCCAGGCCGCGAATCTGGATGTTTTTGTCCGCAATGATCGGAGTTTGGGCCCGTTTATCTCGTGAGTAGACACGCCTAGTATCTGGCTATCCAAACCTTTGTCAGGGAAACGCCATGTCGAATTCTCCTGTCGTTCTCATCACCGGCGCGCTGACCGGTATTGGTCGTGCCACAGCGCTTGCATTCGCTCGTGACTGTGCGCATATCGTCGTCGCGGGACGGCGCGCGGACGCTGGCCGGCAACTGGCCGAAACGCTGCGCGAGATGGGTGCGCAAGCGGAGTTCATCGAGGCCGATGTGCGTTTCGAAGACGACGTCAGTCGTCTGGTCGATGCGACCGTGGCGCGCTTCGGTCGACTCGACGTCGCGGTGAATGCAGCCGGTACCGAAGGCGAGCCCGGTCCGGTAACGGAGCAGACTCCCGAACGCTATGCGGCCGTGTTCGATACCAACGTGCTCGGCACTTTGCTCAGCATGAAGCATGAGATGCGTGCGATGCAGGGGCAAGCGCAGGGGCAACGGCAGGGCAGCATCGTCAATATTTCTTCGACGATGGGTTCGCGGGGTGCGCCGAACGTGTCGTTGTACGCGGCGAGCAAACACGCGGTGGAAGGACTCACCAAATCGGCGGCGCTCGAGGCCGCGGCGTTCGGCGTGCGCGTGAATGCCATCGCGCCGGGGCCGGTCGAAACCGCGATGCTCGACCGGCTGACCGGCAGCGCCGAACGCAAGCGCGCTTTCCTCGCCAACGTGCCGCTCAAGCGCGCAGGGACGCCTGACGAAATCGCCGATGCCATCCTCTTCGTCGCGTCGGACAAGGCGAGTTTCATCACCGGCGAGATCATCATGGTGAACGGCGGCAAGACGGCTTCGTGAAGCCCGCCGTCAAGCGCGCACTCCAACATCCATTTCTTTGGCGTACGAGGGACACACCATGAGCCCGTCACTTTTCGACAGCCTGCCCATGCCGCTTCAAAGTATCGGGACGCTGCCGCTGTTCGTCGTACGACTCGACGTCAAGCCGATCGTGGTGGTCGGCGCGACGCCGGGCGCGTTCCGGCGCGTGGGTATCGTGACGTCGGGCAGGTTCGAAGGCGAGCGCCTGGCCGGTACGGTGCTCGACGGCGGCAGCGACTGGCAGACCGTACGCGGCGATGGCAGTACGACACTCGACGTCCGGCTCGTTCTGCGGACCCACGACGGGACGGTTTTCACGATGGCGTATGGCGGCATCCGCCACGGTCCGCAAGACGTCATTCAACGGTTGGAGAAAGGCGAGGAGGTCGACCCGGGCAGCTACTACTTCCGGATGACGCCGACTTTCGAGGCGCCCGCCGGCCGCTACGAATGGCTCAACCGCGTGGTGGCGGTCGGGACCGGGCACCGGTTCAAGGAGGGGCCGGCGTATAGCGTGTTCGAAGTGCTGTGAGTGGCGGGTTGGCCGGTCGGTGGGTAGGTGCGGCGGCGGGTCGGCGACTCGCCGTGCCGGCTTCGACGCCGGGTGCCGCGCGCCGGGCTAGCCGGATGTGCCGGGAGCCTGCGCCTGCGTGCCGGGCAGATCGGCTTGCGACGCGCCTTCCAGGAAACGGCGGGTCGATTCGAAGGCTTGCAGCATCTGATCGGGCCACGGGGTCTGCAGCATCACCGCCTGATGGTTTTCGAACGCCGACGACAGCAGCTTCACGAGTTCGGGCGAGCGCAGATGCCGCAGCAGCACGCTCACCGCGATGGCCGTCGCCTGGCTGGCGCCTGCAGTTTGCAGTTCGGAAGCGGTCAGCGCCGCGAGCTGTTTGTTGATATCCACTGAAACATCCTCGGTTGAAAGTGAGAGTGGCAGGCGCGTTCGGAGCGCGTTGCCGGTGCCGAATTTTGACATGGCTGGCGCGCGGGCGCCCTCGCGCAGATGATGGCGCCACCGGGCGGGCGCGTTTATCGGTACGATCCGGTCGTGTCCGGGCCGTCGATGGTCGATTCGTCGCTCGGCGGCATCTGAAACTGGCTACTGTGAATTGGCAACCGGTAATGAAACCTCTGTGGATCTTGACGAGTTGCTGTCTGGCGCTGGCCGCATCGCCTGTGTACCCGGCCGATCGTTTCGCCGAGCGCTTTGCGCTCCAGTTCGATCCGGGCTCGGCGTATTACAGCGTGCGCGTGCCCGCCGCGATTTACGCGGCGAGTCAACGTAGCGATCTCGGCGACATTCGCGTGCTCGACGGCGCGGGCGAGGCCGTGCCTTATTCGCTCGACGCCGCTCACGATTCCGCCCGGACGCCGCCGACGCTGCATTCGGTGAACTGGTTCCCGCTACCGCGCACGTCCTCGACCGGTAAGGGCATGCCGCGCGGCGTCACGCTCGGCCCGGACGGATCGCTGCACGCGAGTTCCGCCGTGCCGGGACGCACCCAGCACGACACGGATCTGCTCGACCTGGGCGAGCCGGCGCACGACCGGCGCGTGAGCGCATTGCTCGTCCATGTGCGCGACGACAACTACCAGGGACGCGTGAGCGTCGAATCGAGCGACGATTTGCGGCACTGGCAACCGGCGGGTGACGCGCAATTGCTGAAGGTCAGCTACAACGGCACCACGTTGAGCCAGGACCGGATCGAGCTGGACGGTGCGCCGGGACGCTACGTGCGTCTGCGCTGGGCCGACGGCGTGCCTTATGTCGATTCGATCGACATGGAGGTCGAGGCACTCGCCGCGGGCGCCTCGCAGCGCGCGGACGCGCAGCAGGCGTGGCGGGAAGGGATCGTCGCGCATGCCGGGCCGAGAGCCGGCGAATACTTCTTCAGCACGGGCGGGCCGTATCCCGTCGACCGGCTCCGGCTCGGCTTGCCGCAGCCGAATACGGTCGCGCCCGCCGTGGTGTACTCGCGCAGCGGGCTCGATGCGCCGTGGCGGGAAGTGGCGAGCGCGACGCTGTTCCGCTTGCACAACGGGTCGGTCGAACAGAGCAACCCGTCGCTCGAACTTCCGCCGGACACCGACCGGCAATGGCGTGTCGTGATCGATACGCGCGACGGCAGCCTGGGGAGCGGGGCGTTGACCGTCGCAGCGGGCTGGCGGCCGGCGTTGCTGAGTTTCGTGGCGCAGGGTGCAGCGCCTTATACCTTGGTCGTGGGCAGTGCGCAGGCGGAATCGGCGGCGGTAAGCCGGGCGGATCTGCTGGGGGATGCGTCGTCTGCTGCTTCTGCTTCTTCTGCGGCGGCGGGCGACGCAACGGTGGGTGACGCGCTGCCGTCGGCACCGCTCGCCGAAGTGCCGACGGTTAGTGAAAATCAGGCGGCGAAGCGACGTTACTGGCTGGGCGCGGCGCTATTGCTGGCGGTGGGCTCGCTGGGCGGTGTCGTCTGGTGGCGGGTGCGGGGCGCGCGCAGACGGAGTGGCGCCGAGCTTGGGGCGGCGCAAGCCTTGAAGGCGGGCGAGTTGTCCAGCGCGACGCCTGGTTCGCCCGCAGATGCGCAGCGAGCCGGTGACGGGCAAAGCTGAGGCCGCGCCTTGGCTAGCCTGATCGCGACGATGGGTTCAGCGAGAGTGAACGCGGCGGTTTTGAGCCTTACTTCGACTGCGCCGCAACGGTATCGATAATCTTGTCGAGCGCCCGGCTGAAGGCGAGCTTTTCCCGCTCGTCGAGACAGTCGAACATGTCGCTGTTCCATTTGCGCGCGATGGGCATCACCTTGCGGAACAGTGCGCGCCCTTCGGGCGTGAGCGAGACGAGCACGCCGCGGCCGTCGTCGACGTTACGCTCGCGCTTCACGAGCCCCTGACGGATCAACCCTTCCGCCGCGCGGCTTGCCTGGCTCTTGTCGAGATTGGCGTGCCGGGCCAGTTCCATGATCGAAAACGGTCCAAACGAGCCGACCGATGCGATCACTCTCGCTTCGGGCAGACTCACGCCGAGTTTCGCCTGATACCGTTCGCTGATGCCGCGTTCCGTCAGCTTGTTCAGCTGGTGCAGCCGGTACGTGAGTAGTTGTTCGAGCCCGGCTTTGGCAGAGTCCTTCATGGTTTTCCCAAGATGAGTGAAGAGCGGCTGCGCAGGACTCTGCCGGCGGGCGAAAGCTTTTTGACGTCAGGCGGCTGCGGTAATCAGGCGTGGTGATTGTTGCCGCACCCGAATCCCGGGTCAACGCGCGCCATATTTCAGGCGCGTCAACTGTTCGGCTGTGTCCGCCAGCAACCGGCCGGCGTCGCGAATCGCGACCTCGAGCGTGATGGGGCCGGGCGCGGGGGAGAAGCAGCCACTGAAATGTTCGGCCAGCCGGGGCAGTGCGGCGGAGTCGACCGCGCCGGACAGCAGCGTGGCCGGCACACTCGCCGCCTGCGCATGACGGCAGGCGATGAACGGCGCCTTGCCATGCAGGGTTTGCACGTCCGAGCGGCCTTCACCGGTGATCAGCCAGTTGGCGCCCTCGAGCGCCGCGTCGAGGCCGATCTGCCGGGCAACCGTTTCCGCACCTGGCTCGAAGCGGGCGCCGAGCATATGCAGCGCGAAACCGAGGCCGCCCGCCGCGCCCGCGCCCGCCTCGTCGCGCAGCCGACGGCCGAGCGCTGCTTCGAGCAGATCGGCGAAATGGCCCAGCGCCGCGTCGATGGATTCGATCTGCTGTGGCTCGACGCCTTTTTGCGGGCCGAAAATGGCCGTTGCGCCGTGTTCGCCCGTGAGCGGATTGTCCACGTCCGACATGGCGACGAATTCCGAGTCCTTTAGTCTGGCGTCGAGTTGCGCAATATCGACCCGCGCCACGCGCGCGAGTTGTTCGGGTGTCGGCTCGAGCTCGTTATCTTGTGCGTCGAACAGTTTGAGGCCGAGTCCGACCAACAGGCCGGCGCCGCCGTCGTTGGTGCTGCTGCCGCCGAGCGCGACGTAAAAGCGCCGCACGCCGGCGTCGAGCAACGCGCCGATGGCTTCGCCCATGCCGCGTGTGCTACGCGTCTCAACCGGCACGGCCATGCCGACCGGATCGGTAATGCCGACGATCTCCGCCGTTTCGACGATTGCGCTGCCGTCCGCGAGCAAACCGGTGATCGCGTCGCGCACCGGACCCGCGGCGCCGCGCACGCTGAGCTTGCGGCGCTCGCCGCCGCTGGTGAGCATGGCGTCGAGCGTGCCCTCGCCGCCGTCGGCCATCGGACAGATGCGCACGTCGGCATCGGGCCGCGCGCGCCGGATGCCGGCTTCGATCGCCTCGGCGACCTGCTCGGCGCTGAGCGAGCCTTTGAAAGAATCGGGAGCAACGACGACGACGGGCGAGGACGGCGAATTCGGCATGGTGTCTCTGAATGGTTGAAATCGTGGCGGGCGCGGGACGATGCCAGGCGCAAACATGAAGGAAGCCGAAGCAGGCGAAGGCGAAGTCCCGAGCGCGACCGCTAGCTTATCAGGGCAATCGCGCCGACTGAATATGCCGAAAGGCATAGCTGGGATCGTCCTGGGCGAAGCGGCCGGATCCATGGGAAGACGCCGGGGGCCTAACGCGAAACAGGCTAGAAACAACACGGAAAGCGCCCCAAACCCGATAAAAACGCGTGGGAAAACGAGTGCAACCATCGAATCCCGGCTAGGCGCGCAAATAGTTTGCTAAAATATTCGGCTCTTTGGACTCAACCGTGCTGCCGGCGGCCTGCCAGCCCGCGGCGCAGGCGCGCAATCGATGCTAACCACGCCCCACGCGACATCGAAAAGCGGCACGAGAAGATAACTGTTTCGCTCGAATAATTTTAGGACGATTGAAGCCATGGCTAACGTTGTTGAAAACCTCGGCAAGCTCGAACGCCGCGTCACGATTTCCCTGCCGAAGGAAGCCGTGCAGAAGGAAGTAGATTCGCGTATCCGTCAACTCGCCAAGAACGTGCGCATGCCGGGTTTCCGCCCGGGCAAGGTGCCGCTCAAGATGGTGACGCAACAGTACTCGGGCCAGGTGGAAGCCGAAGTGCTGAGCGACAAGGTCGGCAAGGAATTTTTCGACATCAGCCGCGCTGAGAACCTGCGCGTGGCCGGCCAGCCGAGCTTCGCGCCGAAGGCCGACGCAATCGCCGAAGGCGACTACGCATTCGACGCGACCTTCGAGGTCTATCCGGAAGTGAAGCTGGGCGACGTCGCCACGGCTGAAATCGAACGCACCACCACGACCATCAGCGAAGCGGAAATCGACCGCACGCTGGACATCCTGCGCAAGCAACGCGTGCACTTCCACGCACGCGGCGAGTCCGGCGATCATGGCGACGGCGGTGCCGACACGGCAGCGAAAGACGGCGACCGCGTGACGGTCGACTTCGTCGGCAAGATCGACGGTGAAGTGTTCCAGGGCGGTAGCGCCGACGACTTCGCGTTCGTGCTGGGCGAAGGCCGCATGCTGCCGGAGTTCGAAAAGGCAGCGCTGGGTCTGAAGGTCGGCGAGGCGAAGGAATTCGACCTGGCATTCCCCGAGGACTATCACGGCAAGGACGTCGCCGGCAAAACCGCGCAGTTCACGATCACGATGAAGAAGATCGAGTGGCCGCATCTGCCGGAAATCGACGCTGAATTCGCTAAATCGCTCGGTATCGAAGACGGCGATCAGACCAAAATGCGCGCCGAGATCAAAGACAATCTCGAACGCGAAGCCAAGCGCCGTACGCAAGCCATCGTCAAGAACCAGGTGATGGACGCGCTGCTCAAGATCTCGGAACTGGACGTGCCGAACGCACTGATCGAACAGGATCAGGAACGCCTCGTCGGCATGGCTCGTCAGGATCTGGAACAACGCGGCGTGCCGAATGCTAAAGACGCGCCGATTCCTGCCGAAATGTTCAAGGAACAGGCCGAGCGTCGCGTCAAGCTGGGCCTCGTGCTGGCCGAGCTGGTAAAGGCCAACGACCTGCAGGCGAAGCCGGAGCAGATTCGTGCCGAAGTCGACGAATTCGCGAAAAGCTACGAAGACCCGAAGGAAGTCGTCCGCTGGTATTATTCGAACCAGCAACGTCTTGCCGAAATGGAAGCGTACGTCGTCGAAGCAAACGTCGTCGATTTCGTCCTTGGCAAGGCCAAGGTGACGGACAAGGAAGTGAGCTTCGAAGAACTGGCAAGCGCAACGGCGCAAGCGTAAGCGTCGTAGCAACGGCGTGCCGGCTGTCGAAGCGACGGCCCGCACGCCGTTTTTTTGTGCTGCGAATGTGGAGAGCGTGTTGCAAGGTGCCGTTCATCGTTAATGCATCGCTGGTGCAGGGTTAATGCACCGATCGAGCACTTGAATACGGACTCGCCGACCACACCTGTCTTGCATCTGTTTTTCAGAATATTTCCAGACAAGGATCCATTGCATGACCTTTCGCGCTCAAATGCTGGACACGTTGACCTCCCAGTCGTCGCGGGATCTCGAAGCGCAGGCGCTCGGACTGGTGCCGATCGTCGTGGAAACGAGCGGCCGGGGCGAGCGCTCGTACGACATTTACTCGCGGCTGCTGAAGGAACGTATCGTGTTCCTCGTCGGCGAAGTGAATGACCAGACCGCCAATCTCGTCGTCGCGCAGATGCTGTTCCTCGAAAGCGAGAATCCGGACAAGGACATCAGCTTCTACATCAACAGCCCGGGCGGGTCGGTCTCCGCAGGTATGGCGATTTACGACACGATGCAGTTCATCAAGCCGGACGTGTCGACATTGTGTATGGGTCTTGCCGCCAGCATGGGTGCGTTTTTGCTGGCCGCCGGCGCAAAGGGCAAGCGTTTCGCGTTGCCGAACTCGCGTGTGATGATTCACCAGCCGCTCGGCGGCGCACGTGGTCAGGCATCGGACATCGAAATCCAGGCGCGCGAAATTCTGTATTTGAAAGAGCGTCTGAATAGCCTGCTCGCGCATCATACGGGTCAACCGGTGGAGCGTATCGCGCGCGACACCGACCGCGACAATTTCATGTCCGGTGACGACGCGCAAGCTTACGGTCTGGTCGATCAGGTAGCGCACAAGCGTCCCTGATCAACGGTGCGGCCAGGTCCTGTAGCGGGGCCAGGTCGTGACCAGCCCGGTTGTGAAATAATCAAGACTGGTCCGAACGCCTGCGGCAAACGCCGTTGTTCTGGCTCATGTCCCTGCCGCCCCAGCCGGGCGGGAGAGGCAAACGGCGTATTATGTAATCGAGTGTCCGGAGGCTCACACATCTATGGCGGACAAAAAAGGTTCGAACAGCGAGAAGCTGTTGTATTGCTCGTTCTGCGGCAAGAGCCAGCATGAAGTCAAAAAGTTGATTGCCGGCCCATCGGTTTTCATCTGCGACGAATGCATCGATCTGTGCAACGAAATCATCCGCGATGAAGCAGCAGGTGCTGGCATCGAGGCTGGCTTGTCGAAGTCAGACTTGCCGAGCCCGCAGGAAATCCGCGAAATTCTCGACCAGTATGTGATTGGGCAGGAACGCGCGAAGAAAATTCTGGCGGTTGCTGTCTACAACCACTACAAGCGTCTCAAGCATCTCGACAAGAAAGACGAGATCGAACTGTCGAAAAGCAATATCTTGCTGATCGGTCCGACCGGATCGGGTAAGACGCTGCTTGCACAGACACTCGCACGTTTGCTGAACGTCCCGTTCGTGATTGCCGATGCAACCACGTTGACGGAAGCCGGCTATGTCGGCGAAGACGTTGAGAACATCATTCAGAAGTTGCTGCAAAACTGCAATTACGAAGTTGACAAGGCCCAGCGCGGCATTGTCTACATCGACGAAATCGACAAGATCAGCCGCAAGTCCGATAACCCGTCCATCACCCGCGACGTGTCCGGTGAAGGCGTGCAGCAGGCACTGCTGAAACTGGTCGAAGGCACGATGGCGTCGGTGCCGCCGCAGGGCGGTCGTAAGCATCCGAATCAGGACTTCATCCAGGTCGACACCACCAATATTCTGTTCATTTGCGGTGGCGCGTTCGACGGGCTCGAAAAAGTGATCGTCGACCGTACCGAGAAAACGGGTATTGGCTTTGGCGCAAGCGTAAAGAGCAAGCAGGATCGCGACGCGGGTGAAGTGCTCCGCGAAGTCGAGCCGGAAGATCTGATCAAATTCGGTCTCATCCCCGAACTGATCGGTCGGCTGCCGGTGGTCGCCACGCTCGGCAAGCTCGACGAAGTCGCGCTGATGAAAATTCTCGTCGAACCGAAGAACGCGCTGGTCAAGCAATATCACAAGCTCTTCAACATGGAGCGCGTCGAGCTGGAAATTCGCCCGACCGCGTTGCAGGCTGTCGCGCGTAAGGCAATCCGTCGCAAGACGGGCGCACGTGGTCTGCGCTCGATTCTGGAACAGGCGTTGCTCGATGTGATGTACGACCTGCCGCAGATGAAAGGCGTTAGCAAGGTCATTATCGACGACAACGTGATCGACGGCGACGGCAAACCATTACTGATCTACGAAGACGCGCCCAAAGTCGCGGGTTCGAACTGATCGGCTTTCTGGTTAAGTAAAAAAGCCGTTCATGGCGACGTGAACGGCTTTTTCGTTTATCGTGTGGTTGAGGTTGCTTGTTTTCACAATGGAGTCACTGAAACTTCGGAGTCACTGAACTTTTCCCACACGCGGAGGCTTGCAAATTTTTCTGCTGGCCTCACCTATCGAACGAACTGATTCCACTCATGGGGAAATGAAATGTCAGGAACCCAACTCCTTCCGCCGGAACGCATTACGCTCCCGCTGCTCCCGCTGCGTGACGTAGTCGTTTTCCCGCACATGGTGATTCCGCTCTTCGTAGGCCGCCCGAAGTCGATCAAGGCTCTCGAAGCAGCGATGGAAGGCGGCAAGCACATCATGCTCGTCGCCCAAAAGACGGCTGCTAAAGATGAGCCGACCGAAAAGGACATGTACGAAGTAGGGTGTATCGCCAACATCCTGCAAATGCTGAAGCTGCCCGACGGTACCGTGAAGGTGCTGGTCGAGGGCTTGCAGCGCGCGAAGACGCTTTCCATCGAAGAACAGGAAACGCAGTTCTCGTGCGAAGTCATGCCGCTCGAACCCGACGTTGCCGACAGCGCTGAAACCGAAGCGTTGCGCCGCGCAATCGTGTCGCAGTTCGACCAGTATGTGAAGCTGAACAAGAAAATCCCGCCGGAAATCCTGACGTCGCTGTCGGGTATCGACGAAGCGGGTCGTCTGGCCGACACGATCGCGGCACATTTGCCGCTCAAGCTCGACCAGAAGCAGCACATTCTCGAAATGTTCCCGGTCATCGAGCGACTCGAGCATCTGCTCGCGCAACTCGAAGCCGAGATCGACATCCTGCAGGTTGAAAAGCGTATCCGCGGACGCGTCAAGCGTCAGATGGAGAAGAGCCAGCGCGAGTACTACCTGAACGAACAGGTCAAGGCAATCCAGAAGGAACTCGGCGAAGGCGAAGAGGGCGCGGATCTCGAAGAACTCGAGAAGCGCATCACGGCCGCCCGTATGCCGAAGGAAGCAAAGAAGAAGGCAGACGCCGAGCTCAAGAAGCTCAAACTGATGTCGCCGATGTCGGCCGAAGCAACGGTCGTGCGCAACTACATCGACACGCTGATCGGCTTGCCGTGGCGCAAGAAGAGCAAGGTCAACAACGACCTCTCGAATGCGGAACGCGTGCTCGACGAAGACCACTTCGGTCTCGAGAAAGTGAAGGAACGCATTCTCGAGTATCTCGCGGTCCAGCAACGTGTCGACAAGGTCAAAGCGCCGATCCTGTGCCTCGTCGGGCCGCCGGGTGTCGGTAAGACCTCGCTGGGTCAGTCGATCGCTCGCGCAACGAACCGCAAGTTCGTGCGTATGGCGCTCGGCGGCGTACGTGACGAAGCCGAGATTCGCGGCCATCGTCGTACGTATATCGGTTCGATGCCTGGCAAGATTCTGCAAAGCCTGACCAAGGTCGGTGTGCGCAATCCGCTCTTCCTGCTCGACGAAGTCGACAAGATGGGTCAGGATTTCCGCGGCGATCCGTCGTCGGCCCTGCTCGAAGTGCTCGATCCGGAACAGAACCACACGTTTGCCGATCACTACGTCGAAGTCGACTTCGATCTGTCGGACGTGATGTTCGTCGCGACGTCGAACTCGCTGAACATTCCGCCGCCGCTGCTCGACCGGATGGAAGTGATCCGTCTGTCGGGTTACACGGAAGACGAGAAGGTCAGCATCGCGCAGCGTTATCTTTTGCCCAAGCAGAAGAAGAACAACGGCCTGAAAGACACTGAGGTCGACGTTGCTGAAATCGCGATCCGCGACATCATTCGTTACTACACGCGCGAAGCCGGTGTTCGTTCGCTCGAGCGTGAAATTTCGAAGATCTGCCGCAAGGTCGTGAAGATGCTTCTGCTGAAGAAGGCGGAAGGCGCAGTGAAGGTCGACGGCAGCAACCTTGACACGTTCCTCGGCGTGCGCAAGTACGACTTCGGTCTGGCTGCCAAGGAAAATCAGGTCGGCCAGGTCACGGGTCTCGCGTGGACGGAAGTGGGCGGCGACTTGCTGACCATCGAAGCCGCGGTCATGCCGGGTAAGGGCAATGTGATCCGTACGGGTTCGCTCGGCGACGTGATGAAGGAGTCGGTCGAAGCAGCCCGCTCCGTGGTTCGTTCACGTTCGCGTCGTCTCGGTATCAAGGACGAAGCGTTCGAGAAGCAGGACATTCACATTCACGTGCCGGAAGGCGCGACGCCGAAAGACGGTCCGTCTGCCGGTATCGCGATGACCACCGCGTTGGTGTCGGTGTTGACCGGTATTCCGGTGCGTGCCGACGTTGCAATGACGGGTGAAATCACGTTGCGTGGCGAAGTCTTGCCCATCGGCGGCTTGAAGGAAAAACTGCTCGCGGCGCACCGCGGTGGCATCAAGCTGGTGTTGATCCCGGAAGAAAACGTCAAGGATCTGACGGAGATTCCGGACAACGTGAAGAACGCGATCGAAATCGTCCCGGTTCGCTGGGTCGACAAGGTGCTCGAACTGGCACTCGAACGCGTTCCTCAAGCCTTGCCGGATGAAGAGCCGAAGCCTGCTGCACCGGTTGCGGCCGAGCCGGGCAAAGACGCTGCGACGGAAGTCGTGAAGCACTAAGCGTTCTTTAATCCGACGCTGCATCAGAAGCCCGCGGTCATTCAGACCGCGGGCTTTTTTATTGCACTTGTTATCCCCGGGCATCAGGCGCAACCCCGCTTGACACGGGTGTTTCGGCCAATTCTAATGGGTCGGCCCGGCGTGACCCGCCGGCTTGCGTGATCTCAGGTGCTACAAAGCGCCGTCACGATTGCCAATACATTCTCGGGGGTTGGAATGAACAAGATGGAATTGATCGATCACATTGCACAGCAAGCCGACATTTCGAAGGCCGCGGCCGGCCGTGCTCTGGATGCGGTGATCGGTGGCGTGAAGGGTACGTTGAAAAAGGGCGGTTCGGTCACGCTAGTCGGCTTCGGTACTTTCGCCGTGGGCAAGCGCACCGCACGCACGGGACGTAATCCGCGCACGGGTGCCGAGATCAAGATCAAGGCCGCGAAGGTTCCGAAATTTAGGCCTGGCAAAGCTCTGAAGGATGCGCTAAACTAATGGGCTTGCTGCTTGAAGATTCGGCAGCGGAAAAAGCAGTACTCAAAGTAAAAAAACAGGCAACAAATCAAGAAGCACCAGCCAGCATCGAATCGAGAAACGGGTGCTTAGCTCAGTTGGTAGAGCGGCGCCCTTACAAGGCGTAGGTCGGGAGTTCGAGCCTCTCAGCACCCACCAGTTTCAGATTCTGTGCGGTATTTGAGTGCGGCTATTTAGCGCGGTGGTGGTTACAGTAGTTGCAGTAGCAACACGCGTTCTGGCTGCATCAAACGTTGTAGCAAGGAGTGGTAGTTCAGTCGGTTAGAATACCGGCCTGTCACGCCGGGGGTCGCGGGTTCGAGTCCCGTCCACTCCGCCAGTATCCTCGAAAGGCGAACTCCGGTTCGCCTTTTTTATTGCCCGCTGTTGTAATATCGGGCGTTCTGTTTTCGGCACTACACGCATGCTCGATTTTTTCCGTAATCACAAACGCCTGATGATGTTCATGCTCATCCTCGTCATTGTGCCGGGGTTGGGTTTTGTCGGTATTCAGGGCTTCCGCGGCTTCTTTGACGAGAGTGCCAACGTCGCCAGCGTCAACGGTCACAAGATCACCCGCGCAGAGTTCGACGACGCTACGCGCCAGCAACTCGACCGCGCTCGTCAGATGCTCGGTGCGCAGTTCGACATGAAGTCCTTCGATACGCCCGAGCGTCGCCGCCAGATGCTCGACGGTTTGATCGAACAGCGCGTGCTGGCCGATGAAACCCAGCGTCTGCATCTGACGGCCTCCGACGACGCAGTGCGCCGCGTACTGCTCAACGATCCGGTTATTTCGTCGCTGAAGAATCCCGACGGTTCAATCGATGTCGACCGTTACAAGCAGTTGCTCGCCATGCAGGGCATGACGCCCGATCAGTACGACGAGCGCGTGCGCTACACGCTCGCTACCCAGCAATTGCCCGCCAGCATTCAGGGCAGTGCGTTCACGTCGAAGACGCTCGCACAACATCTGACCGAACTCGCCGACCAGCAGCGTGAAGTGCAAGGCATCGCCTTCCATCCGCGCGACTATCTGGCCAAGGTGCAGCCGACCGACGCGCAGGTACAAGCTTATTACGACGCGCATCGCAGCGAATTCGCCACACCCGCCACGGCCACGATCCAGTACCTCGTCATGTCGCCCTCGACGATGGCCGCGTCCGTGCAGCCGAGCGATGCCGATCTGAAGAAGTACTACGACGACAACATCGCGCATTACCGGGTGGAAGGCCAGGTGCGCGCAAGCCACATCCTGATCGCCGCACCGAAAGACGCGAGCGCGGCCGACAAGGCCAAAGCGAAGCAGAAAGCGGAAGACCTGCTGGCGCAAATCAAGGCGCATCCGGACCAGTTCGCACAAATCGCGCAGCAGAATTCGCAGGACCCCGGTTCGGCTTCGAAGGGTGGCGATCTGGGTTACTTCGGTCGCGGCATGATTGCGGGCGGTCAGTCGTTCGACGACGCCGTCTTCGCGCTGAAGAAAGACGAAGTCAGCGGTATCGTGCAAACGGACTTTGGCTATCACATCGTCAAGGTGACGGACGTGAAGCCTACCGTTACGAAGCCGTTCGACGACGTGAAAAATCAGATCGCGACGGACGTGAAAGCGCAACAGGCCGCCAAGGCACTGAGCGACGACGCGGAAGGCTTCACGTCGATCGTCTACGAAAAAGCGAAGAGCCTGCAACCGGCAGCCGACAAGTACAAGTTGCAGATTCAAACCGCCACGGTCACACCGCAAGCGGATCCGAAGCTGCCGGCGACCAGCCCGCTCAACAACGCGAAGTTCCTCGCGGCGGTGTTCGCGAACGACTCGGTCAATTCGCGTAACAACACGCAAGCCATCGACGTCGGCGGCAATACGTTGATTGCTGCGCACGTCACCGACTACAAGGCCGCCGCCGTGCCGGCACTCGACGCGATCAAGGACGCCGTGCGTCAGAAGGTCGTCGCGGTTCAGGCGAACGACGCTGCGCACAAGGACGGTCTTGCAAAACTCGCGGACTTCGATAAGTCGAAAGCCACCACCGGTTTCTCCTCGCCGCTGAAGGTGTCGCGCAGCGACGCGCAAGGTGTGCCGCCGCTTGCACTAAGTGCAATCTACAAAGCGGACGCGCAAAAGTTGCCCGCCTACGTGGGTGTGGATCTCGGCGCGGACGGCTACGCTATCTATCGCGTGAACTCGGTTGTGGCGGGTACGCCGGTCAACGGGCAACGTCTGGCTGCTGCACAGCAACAGATCGCTCAGGTCGACGCGCAGTCCGAAGCCGAAGCGTATGTTCAGGCCGTGCGTGCGCGATCGAAGGTGAAGTTCTACGGCTCGCTGGACGGCAGCCCCAACGCGAACCCGGCAAGCGACAACAACTAGAAACTGCTCGTCGTTAGGATCAACAATGAAAAAAGCCCCGCCAAAGCGGGGCTTTTTCATTTGACGAGTGCAAGCCCGTCAATCGGATACGACGAGAATTACAGGCAACCGCTGATTGCGGAAGTAGCGTCGCTATTAGCCCCGCCATTTGCGCGATAGCCAACCCACGTGCCCTTGCCCGAGTACGAAGGACGCACCACGGCGGCTGCGCCGTTAGGCGGCTGTTGACCCGGAACGTAAACGTCCACGGCTTGATCGTTGGCGAGCGTGTCTTGCGACACCACTTGCTGTTGCGAAGCGTCGGCCCATTTTTGCGCGATGCAGGTGGCGACGACCTTCGGCGGTTGCTGGCTTTGACCAACGGATTGCACGCCCGCAGGCGGTTGAGCGGCGCAGGCGGAAATTGCCACGGTCAAAGCGATTAACGGTAAATATTTCACGTTATCTCCTCAAAAGTCGCTCAAAATCGAGCCGGGTTACGCGTGATTAGGAAAGTGTCGGAGTGACCTGACCGATTCGCGTTCCCGAGGTGTTGGAAACAAGTTGTTAGCTGCTTTTCAGTGCGGCGAACTTGTACGAAGGAGTGGCTTCACTACCGGCCACACGTTGTTGAGTAGCACTGCCTGTGCCTGCTGGGTCGGATGCATCTGATCGGCCTGGAACATCTCCGGTTTATCCGCAATGCCGTCGAGTAGAAACGGGACTAACGCCGTATGCATCTGCTTTGACAGGTCTCCATAAAGCGCGTGGAACTTTTGCGTGTAGTCCGGGCCGTAATTAGGCGGTACGTACATGCCGACGAGCACGACCTTCGCATGACCTTGCTGCGCCTGTTCGACGATCGTGCGCAAATTGTCCTGAGTCGTGGCAAGCGGCACGCCGCGTAACGCGTCGTTCGCACCCAGTTCCACGATGACGATGGCTGGCTTCAGGCGTTGCATCAACACGGGCAGGCGCGCTCGTCCACCGCTCGTCGTGTCGCCGCTGATGCTGGCATTCGCAACGCTATAATCGACCCGCTCCTCGGCGAGTCGTTGGCGCAGCAGAGCCACCCAGCCCGAGTCGCGAGGCAGTCCGTACTCGGCCGAGATGCTGTCGCCGAGTACTACGATCACCGGCTTGGCCGCGTTGGGCGTATTCACGGCGGGAGCAGTCGCGACAGTCGCAGCATTCGCCGCCCACGCGGCCGACGAAAAGAAGGGCATAGCAAACAGGGCAGCGGCCAGGGAGGCCGTGCCGAATGCCGTAGTCAGCGCCGCCGTGCGCGGCGCTATGGCGCGCACTTTCAACCTACGCTTCACCATGCTAAACAAAACTGATCCGGTCATTGAAGTGCGGGGTTTGTGCAAGAAGGTTAAGGATGCAACGGGCGAACTGACGATCCTCGACAACATCGATCTTGCTATCGATGCGGGCAGCAGTGTGGCGATCGTCGGCGCATCGGGGTCGGGCAAGTCTACGCTGCTCGGCTTGCTCGCAGGGTTGGACAGTGCGAGCTCGGGCTCGGTTCGGCTGCTCGGGCGCGAACTCACCGAACTCAACGAAGACGAGCGGGCCGCTTTGCGCAGCGGCTCGGTCGGTTTCGTGTTCCAGTCGTTTCAGTTGATGCCGCATCTGACGGCACTCGAGAACGTGACCTTGCCGCTGGAGTTGCGCGGCGGCGTAGGTACACGGGAAGCCGCGACGCGTGCGCGCGGCCTGCTGGAACAGGTGGGGCTCGGTCAGCGCACGGCTCACTATCCGAAGCTGCTGTCCGGCGGCGAGCAACAGCGCGTTGCGCTCGCAAGAGCGTTCGTCACGCATCCGGCCATTCTGTTTGCCGACGAGCCGACCGGCAGTCTCGACGCCGCTACGGGGCATGCGGTGATCGACCTCATGTTCCAGATGAATCGCGCGAACGGTGCCACGCTGATTCTCGTGACACACGACATCGAGCTTGCACGCCGTTGCGACAAGACCGTGACGATCGAAGCGGGCCGTCTGGCCTGACCGTCCATCAAAGAACGCGAGCGCATAAAAAAAAGCGGGCCTTCGAGGCCCGCTTCTTTTTGCTTCTCTTCAACTCAACTCAACTCAACTCAAACGCAGCGTTCAATTTTTCTTCAACGCAGCCCGGGCCCGCGCGATCAACGCCGATGTCGACGAGTCGTGCTTCTTCCCGTCCGCGCTCGACGCGGTCAGATCCGCCTCGACCACCTTGCCCAGAATCTTGCCCAGTTCGACGCCCCACTGATCGAACGAGTTGATGTCCCAGATCGTGCCCTGCACCAGCGCCTTGTGCTCGTACAACGCGATCAGCGCGCCGAGCGAACGCGCCGTTAGCGCGTCGACCAGCAGCGTGCTGCTAGGACGGTTGCCCGGGAACGTCAGATGCGGTGCAAGCTCCGGCTTGTCCGGACCGGCCACCTTCTTCGCTTCTTCGAGCGTGCGGCCGAGCATCAGCGCCTCGCTTTGCGCGAAACAGTTGGCCAGCAGCTTCGGGTGATGACTGACCAAAGGGTGCTCCGGCGTCAGCACCGCGATGAAGTCGATCGGCACGATCGTCGGACCTTGATGCAGCATCTGGAAGAATGCGTGCTGGCCGTTCGTCCCCGGTTCGCCCCATGTCACCGCTGCCGTCGGATAGTCGACGAACTGACCGTCGAGGCGCGCCGACTTGCCGTTGCTCTCCATCTCGAGCTGTTGCAGATACGAGGGCAGATAGTGCAGCGCCTGCGAATACGGCGCGACCAGATAGCTCTGCGAGCCGAAGAAGTTGCGATACCAGATACCGATCACGCCGAGCAGCACCGGCAGATTCTTCTCGAGCGGCGCCGTGCGGAAATGCTCGTCCATCTCGTTGGCGCCGGCCAGCAGTTCGTCGAACTGCTTCGGTCCAATGGCAATGACGATCGACAAACCGACGGCCGACCACAACGAGTAACGTCCGCCGACCCAGTCCCACATCTGGAACACGTTCTCTTTGGCGATACCGAACTTGACCACCTCGGCCACGTTCGCCGACACGCCGACGAAATGCTTCGACAACGCGCTTTCCGGACAACCCTTTTCGACGAACCAGTCGCGCAGCGAGCGCGCGTTCGTCATGGTTTCGAGCGTGGTGAACGTCTTCGAGACGATGATCGCGAGCGTTTCTTCGGGATCGATCTGCTGCATGACGTCGTATAGATCGGCGCCGTCGACATTCGACACGAAGTGCGTCGTGATGTCCGGCGTAGCCAGGTGATGCAATGCGTGCACGACCATCTTCGGCCCGAGGTCCGAGCCGCCGATGCCGATGTTCACGACGTAACGGATGCGCTTGCCGGTGTAGCCGGTCCATGCACCGCTGCGCACCTGCTCGGCGAACGCTGCCATCTTCGCGCGCTCGGCCTGCACTTCGGCGTGGAACGGTGCTTTCGGATCGGTGGCGCGCAACGCCGTATGCAGGACGGCGCGACCTTCGGTGGGATTGACGATCTCGCCCGCGAACATCGCGTCGCGGCGTTTTTCCACGCCGGCTTCGCGCGCGAGTTGCACGAGCAGTTTGAGCGTGTCGTCGGTGATGCGGTGCTTCGAGAAATCGGCGGCGAGACCGCCGCCTGCGAACGCGAAACGCTCGGCGCGGGTCGGGGCGGGGTCGTTTTCGGGAGCGAACCAGTCGCGCATGTGCGCGTCGCGAATCCCGTCGTAATGCGTTTGCAGCGTGGACCAGGTGGGAAGAGTGTTCTGGGTCATAGCGTCCGTCTAACGAAAGGGCTCGGGGAATGGCGCGCGCATGAAGCGCCGCCGACGATGATGCAACGATGCTGTTAGAGCGTCACCGCGCGGCCGGGTTCGCCGCGGGTTGCGCTGACACGGGCTGCAAGCTGTCTGCAAGCAGCACGAGGCTGGCGTGATGAACCGAGGCCGAACCGAAGCCGAACCGAAGCCGCCGCGCCAACGTGATGAGCCAGTATAGCGGCCTCGTGTGAAGAACTGCAGCGTAGTGGGCACGCCGCGCATAGTCTGGGACTCGTCCCTCGCATGATGCGTGCGCTGCAAATCCTTCAAGCGTCCGTGGCCGGATAGAACAAACGGTTGAGCAGGGTACGCACCATCGGCGCGAGTTCGCCGGCTGTCAGACCGGCCGGCCCTTGGCCCTGCGCGGTCAATGTATCGGCGGCGAGGCCGTGCAGATAGACGCCCGCCAGTGCCGCCTCATAGCGCGGCAAATGCTGCGCGAGCAGTGCGCCGATGATGCCGCCGAGCACATCGCCGGTCCCGCCGGTGGCGAGCGCCGCATTGCCGGTCGGATTGATCGCGACGCGGCCGTCCGGCGCGGCGATCACCGTGCCGGTGCCCTTCAGCACGATGACCGCGGCAAAGCGTGCCGCCAGCGCACGCGCGGCGGCGAGCCGGTCGCGCTGCACGCCGGGCGCGTCGGTGCCGAGCAGCCGCGCGGCTTCCAGCGGATGCGGCGTCAACACGCACGGGTCGCCTCGTACGCCGCGCGCGTTGACTTCGGCGGCGAGTGCCGGGTCTTTGGAAATCAGGTTCAGCGCATCGGCGTCGAACAGCTTGGGCACGTCGAGCCGCAACACGTCGTGCAGAACCTGCGTGGCACGCTCGCGATGACCCATGCCGCAGCCGATCGCGAGCGCATCCATCGTGTCGAGCGGCAGATCGTCCACTGCATGCAGCATCAGTTCCGGATGCGGCGGATCGTAGGGCGGTGCGCCTTCGCCGAGCAACGCGACATGCACTTTGCCCGCGCCGGTATACAGCGCCGCGCGCGAGGCGAGAATCGGCGCGCCGCACATGCCCGTGTCGCCGCCCACCACTGCGAGGCTGCCGAAGCTGCCCTTGTTGGTCGAGAAATCGCGCGGCGGCAGAAAGCGGGCGAACAGGTCGGGCGCGTTCAGTTGCACGGTGCTACGACCGCTGCCACTGCTCTCACTGCTCTCACTGCCGGTATCGGTCCCGATCGGCGCAACGGTCACCGCGCCCGCCACGTCGCGTCCTTGCGCGGTAAAGAGTCCCGGCTTTGCGGCGATGAAACTCAGGGTATGCGTCGCATGAACCGCAACGGCGTCGTGTTCGCCGACGATCGTCCCCGTGTCGCTGTCCAGACCGCTCGGCACGTCGAGCGCCAGCACACCGCCGACCCGCGGCCGGGCCTTCGCGCGCTGCGTGAGTCGCCGCGCGACATCCGCGAAAACGCCTTCGAGCGGCCGGGTCAAGCCGATGCCGAACATGCCGTCCACCAGCCACGTATAAGCATCGAATGAAGCGGGCGGGGTGGTCGACATGGCCACGCCCGCGGCGCGTGCCGCGTCGAGCGCCCAGCGCGCATCGTCCGGCTTGACCTCGACCGGCATGCACAGTTCGACCGCGATGCCGGCACGGTGCAACTCGGTCGCCAGCACGAGCGCGTCGCCGCCGTTGTTGCCCGGCCCGGCGATCAGCCAGACCTTGTGTTTCGAGCGGTCGGTCGAGCCGCCGCGCGCGGATGGGCGGGTGATCTGCTCATGCAGGAAGCTCGCGGCCGCGCGGCCCGCGCGGGACATCAACGTATGCTCGGGCAGACTCGCGGCGGCGCCGGTTTCGGCGCTGCGCAATTCGGCCAGTGTGAGGAGGGGAAGCGCGCGATCGCGCGGGTCGATGAGTGTCGGTGGCGTGAGGTCGGCTTCTGTCATGGCGAGCGGGGCGAACGCCTTGGTCAAGGCGAGGAAGCGGGGGAGTCGCTATGGTAGTGCGGATAGCCGGGTCGTGCGAGCAGGGAAGGGTATATGGCGCGCCCGGCTCGCGCACCCTGCGGCCGGTGTTGCGCCAGGTCGTTATTGAAAACGATCCGCGCGTACCGCGCTCAACGTGTCTTCGGGCAGATCCGGCGTCGTGCCGCTCATCAGGTCGGCGACCAGCTTGCCGGCGCCGCAGGCTAGTCCCCAGCCTGCCGGACCATGGCCGAGATTGACGAAGAGCCGCGGATGCAGCGCATTGCCGATCACCGGCAAGCCATCGGGCGACAACAGCTTCACGCCTTCCCACGGCAGCGCCGCCGAAATTCGCGCGGCGCCCGGAATCCAGTCGTGCGTGGCCTGACCGAGCAAGGCCAGCGCTTCCTTGGTCACCGCTTCGCCCAATGGCTTGTCGAGTTGCGCCGCGGCTTGCAGAACCGCACCGCCCGCAATGCGCAAGCGATGGTTCATCCGGCTGATCGCAATGCGCTTCACCGCATCGACGATTGCCACGTGCGGCGCGCATTCTTCATGCGCGATCGGCGCGACCAGCGTGTGCATACGCAGCGGATGCAGCGGCAGGCGCAAACCGAGCCGTTCCAGCAGCGCGAGGCTGCCGTGACCCGCGGCGACCACGACCGCATCCGCATGAATTACATCGACTTCACGCGAGCGCGACGTCGCGCCTGGCCGCGGCGCCAGTTCCACCGACGCGCGCTGGCCTTCCAGGCGGATCGACGAGACTTCGCAGCCGAGCATGAACTGCACGCCGCCTTGCGTATCGAGCGTCTGTTTGATCAGCTTGGCGAACAGAGGGCAATTGGCGGTGCGTTCATCGTCGAACAGCACGCCGCCGGCAAACTCGGGCTCGGTGCGCACCGAATGTTCGAACGCGGCGCATTCCTCGGGCGTGAGCACGTGATGGGGCACTTCGAAGCGACGCAGCAGTTCGAGCGCGGGCTGCGTGTCTTCCCATTCGTGCGCGGCACGCACGAGATAGAGCAGGCCGCTCGCCTGTTCGAACTCGAGGCCGAAGCGCGCTTCGATATCGGCCATCGCTTCGCGCGATGCCTCGATGAGCGGCCTCAGCCGCGCATATTGCCGGGCGAATGCCTCGGGCTCCTGCAACGCGCCCAACTGTTTGACGAACTGACGCGCGGGCCCATTGAAGCCGGCCTTGTTGACGACACCGTTTTTTGCGTTGTGGCGGCTTGCCATGAAGGTGGGACCGAACCAGACGTCGAGCGGTGTCGGCAGCACGGTGCCGGCGTGGCCATAGGTCGCGCCTTGCGCGACGGTGGCGTGGCGCTCGACGACGCAGACCCGGTGACCGGCCGCGCGCAACTGATAAGCGGTGGCGACCCCCACGATTCCGCCGCCAATGACGATGACATCCATGTTCTGGTTCGATTTGCCGGTGGGACGCCGAACCGGCGGGCGCCCGTAGAGCGTGGCATGCGGTGCGGCCGGCATCCAGCAAGCCGCTCGCACCGATCTGATGAAAGGCGGAATGATATCAGCCAAACCGTCCACCCGGCGACGCACGCGCCGCCTCATGCGCCGGCTTGCCCCAGGTGCGCGCGAGCGTGCAGAGGGGCGGCAGGCGGGCGCGAAGCAGGCTCCCCGTAGATCGCAAGCAGCGCGCGGCGCCCATCTTCAGCGCCACGGCAAGCCCGCTGGAAGGCCGTTCCCGGGGTATAATCCCGCACTTCCTTTGCGCCTCACGTCGCCTTACGCGCGACCCATCGGCGCAATTCGGTGCAAATCATCAGCGAGCGGCGCATCCCATCCGCCTCTTTCATCGGCAACATTCATCGGCATCATTAGCGACGCAACGTCAAGTCCATGGCCCACTTCTCGTGTTTCCCCGGTGCTTCGGCCCTTTCCGATTTCCGTCAAACCCGCCTGCTCGACACGCTTACGCGCATCGACAGCAATATCACCGGCGTGCGCGGTCAGTATCTGCATTTCGTCAACGCCCAGACGCCGCTGTCGGCCGAAGACAACGCGAAGATCGAAGCACTGATGCACTACGGCGATCCGCTCGACGAAGTCAAGGAACGCGGCACGGCCGAAACCTTCCTGGTCGTGCCGCGCTTCGGCACCGTGTCGCCGTGGGCCAGCAAGGCAACCGACATCGCGCACCTGTGCGGACTCACGCAGGTGCGTCGTATCGAGCGAGGGGTCGAATACACGGTCACGCTCAAGAGCGGTTTGCTGGGCGGCAAGAAAGCGCTTTCGGACGAAGCTCGCGCCGCCGTGGCCGCCGCGTTGCACGACCGCATGACCGAAAGCCTGTCGCCCTCGCGTGACCATGCACTGCATCTGTTCGACGAACTGCCGGCCAAGCCGCTGCAAACCGTCGACGTGCTGGGCCACGGCCGCGCCGCGCTGGAAACGGCGAACGCCGAACTGGGGCTCGCGCTCGCCGACGACGAAATCGACTACCTGGTCGACGCGTTCACGAAGCTCGGCCGCAATCCCACCGACGTCGAACTGATGATGTTCGCGCAGGCCAACAGCGAACACTGCCGCCACAAGATTTTCAACGCCGACTGGACCATCGACGGCGAGAAGCAGGACATCTCGCTATTCAACATGATCCGCAATACGGAAAAGCTGAACCCGCAAGGCACGATCGTCGCGTACTCGGACAACTCGGCGATCATGGCGGGCGGCGTGGCCGAGCGCTGGTTCCCGCGCACGCCGGCCGACGCGCAAGCGGGTGCGCTGCCCGAGCACTATCGCCGCAACGTCGAGCTCACGCACACGTTGATGAAGGTGGAAACGCACAATCACCCGACGGCCATCTCGCCGTTCCCGGGCGCATCCACCGGCGCAGGCGGCGAGATCCGCGACGAAGGCGCGACCGGCCGTGGCGCGCGTCCGAAAGCGGGCCTGGCCGGTTTTACGGTATCGAATCTGTCCCTGCCCGATGGCGTCGAAGCATGGGAAAACGCGCGTGACGCCGCGCAGCCGCTCGCGCACCGCAACCCCGCCGACAAACACGAAGCGTATGGCCGGCCCGACCGCATCGCGTCGCCATTGCAGATCATGATCGACGGGCCGCTCGGCGGCGCCGCGTTCAACAACGAGTTCGGCCGGCCGAATCTGGGCGGCTATTTCCGCGCGTACGAGCAGAACGTCGCGGGCCTCGTGCGCGGCTATCACAAGCCGATCATGATCGCGGGCGGCATCGGCAACATCTCCGACCAGCACACGCACAAGCACGATCTGCCGGAAGGCTCGCTGCTGATCCAGATCGGCGGCCCGGGCATGCGGATCGGCATGGGCGGCGGCGCGGCCAGTTCGATGGCGACCGGCACGAATACCGCCGAACTCGATTTCGACTCCGTTCAGCGCGGCAATCCGGAAATCGAGCGGCGCGCGCAGGAAGTGATCAACGCGTGCTGGCAACTCGGCGAGCACAACCCGATTCTGAGCATTCACGACGTGGGTGCAGGCGGTTTGTCGAACGCGTTCCCGGAAGTGGTGGACGGCGCGGGCAAGGGCGCGAATTTCGATCTGCGCAAGATCCAGCTGGAAGAGAGCGGTTTGTCGCCGCGTGAAATCTGGTCGAACGAAGCGCAGGAGCGTTACGTGCTGGCCATCGCGCCGGCCGATCTGCCGGCGTTCCAGGCCATGTGCGAGCGTGAGCGTTGTCCGTTCGCGGTGGTCGGTACGGCGACGGCCGAGCGTCAGTTGAAAGTGATCGATTCCGAAAACAGCGACGCACACGCGCACGAACCCGTCGACATGCCGATGGAAGTGCTGCTCGGCAAGGCGCCGCGGATGCATCGCGACGTCAGACGCGTCGAGCGCAAGCTCGAACCGGTCGACGTCACGGGCCTCGTGCTCGCCGATGTCGCGACGAGCGTGCTGCGTCATCCGACGGTGGCGAGCAAATCGTTCCTGATTACGATCGGCGACCGGTCGGTGGGCGGCACCACGGCGCGCGACCAGATGGTCGGTCCGTGGCAGGTGCCGGTGGCCGACGTCGCGATCACCACGATGGACTACGCGGGCTTCCGCGGTGAAGCGATGACCATGGCCGAGCGTACGCCGCTCGCCGTGATCGATGCACCGGCGTCGGGCCGCATGGCGGTCGGCGAGGCGGTCACCAACATCGCGGCCGCACCGATCGCGTCGCTGGACAAGCTCAAGCTGTCGGCCAACTGGATGGCCGCGTGCGGCGCCCCCGGCGAAGACGCCGCGCTGTACGACACGGTGAAGGCCATCGGCATGGAACTGTGCCCGGCACTCGGCATCAGCATTCCGGTCGGCAAGGATTCGCTGTCGATGCGCACGAAGTGGGAAGACCGCGGCGTGGCCAAAGAAGTCGTCGCGCCGGTTTCGCTGATCATCTCCGCGTTTGCGCCGGTCGAAGACGTGCGTCGTCATCTCACACCGCAACTGCGTCGTATCGGCGGCACCGACGGTGTGGGCGACACGGTGCTGATCGCCATCGACCTCGGTCGCGGCAAGCATCGGCTGGGCGGCAGCATTCTCGCGCAGGTCACGCAGCAGGTCGGCGACTCGGTGCCGGACGTCGATAGCGCGGAAGACCTGAAGCGCTTCTTTACGGCCATCCAGGCGCTGAATCAGGACGGCAAGCTGCTCGCCTATCACGACCGGTCGGACGGCGGCCTGTGGGCGACGGTGTGCGAAATGGCGTTCGCGGGTCACGTCGGCGTGTCGCTGAACGTCGACATGCTGGTGCTCGATCCGAATCACGAATCCGATTTCGGCGATGCCAAAGACTGGGCGAAGCAGACCAGCGGCCGCCGCGAAGATCGCACGATCCGCGCGCTGTTCAACGAAGAACTCGGTGCGGTCGTGCAGGTGCGGGCGGCCGATCGCGACGCGGTGCTCGGCGCGTTGCGCGAACACGGGCTGTCGGCCTGTTCGCATGTCATCGGCAAGATCAACGAACGCGACACGATCGAAATCTATCGCGACGCGAAGAAAATCTACGAAGCGCCGCGTACCGACCTGCATCGCACGTGGAGCGAAGTGAGCTGGCGCATTTCGCGTCTGCGCGACAATCCGGCTTGTGCGGATGCCGAATACGACGCGCTGTCCGACGCGGCCGATCCCGGCATCACGCCGGTGCTGAGTTTCGAGCCGGCCGAAGACGTCGCCGCGCCGTTCATCAATACGCACGCCCGTCCGCGCGTCGCGATTCTGCGCGAGCAGGGTGTGAACTCGCATCTGGAAACCGCGTATGCGTTCGATCGCTCGGGCTTCGACGCGCACGACGTGCACATGAGCGATCTGCTGGCGGGCCGCGCGAATCTCGCCGATTTCGCCGGCGCGGTCGCCTGCGGCGGCTTCTCGTACGGCGACACGCTGGGTGCCGGCGAAGGCTGGGCGAAGGCGATTCGCTTCAATGCGCAACTCGCCGACATGTTCGCCGCGTTCTTCGGCCGCGCAGACACGTTCGCGCTGGGCATCTGCAACGGCTGCCAGATGATGAGCAGCCTCGCGTCGATGATCCCGGGTGCCGAAGCGTGGCCCAAGTTCACGCGCAACAAGTCGGAAAAATTCGAAGCGCGTTTTTCGCTGGTCGAAGTGCAGCCGTCGCCGTCCATTTTCTTCGCCGGCATGGAAGGCTCGCGCATTCCGGTGGCGATTGCGCACGGCGAAGGCTACGCGGACTTTTCGCAGCAGGGCGATGCGTCGAAGGTGGCGGTGGCAATGCGTTATGTCGATCACCGTGGTCAGGCGACCGAGCAGTATCCGTTCAACCCGAACGGCTCGCCGCAAGGTATTACGTCGGTCACGACGGCGGACGGCCGCTTCACCGTCCTGATGCCGCATACCGAGCGCGTGCATCGCGCGGTGCAGATGAGCTGGCATCCCAAGGGTTGGGGTGAGAACGGCACGGACGCAAGCCCGTGGCTGCGCGTGTTCCAGAATGCGCGGCGCTGGATTGGCTGACAGCAGCGCTCCGCCGGATCGACGATCGGAAAGTCCCTTGAGATGGTTTCAGGGGACTTTTTTTATGGGCGCGCCGTCCACATGGCGCTCAATAGAAAAAACCCCTGTTCGGTCATCGACCGAACAGGGGTTCTGTCCTGCACAACCACGCAATCCCGCTTACTGGATCTTCGCGTTCTTGCGCAGACCTTCTTCGAACGCCTGCAGTTTTTCCTGCTGGATCTGCTGGACGATTTGCGCGCGCACCTGTTCCAGCGGGGGCGGCGTGACCGAACGCACGTCGTCCACACGGATGATGTGCCAGCCGAATTGCGTATGCACCGGCGTATCGGTCATCTGGCCTTTTTGCAGATGCGTTGCGGCATCGGCGAATTCAGGCACGTAAGCCTTCGGGTCCGACCAGTCCAGGTCGCCGCCGTTCTTGCCCGATCCCGGGTCTTTCGAGTATTGCTTGGCGAGGTCTTCGAAGCTCGCGCCGGCCTTGATCTTCGCGATCAGATCCTTGGCCTGCTGTTCGTTGTCGACGAGGATGTGATGCAGGTGATATTCCTTGCCGCCCGCGTCCTTCGTCAATGCGTTGTAGCGCGCGGTCACTTCGGCGTCGCTCGGTGCGTTGGTCTTCACGAAGTCTTCGATCAGCGCGCGCAGCACGACGGTTTGCTGTGCAACGGCGATTTGCGCCTTGATGTCAGGGCGATTGGGGAGGCCGCGACGCAGCGCTTCCTGCATCAGCACTTCACGGTTCACGAGTTCTTCACGCACGGCCATTTGCAGTTGCGGCGTGTTTTGCTGGCCTTGCTGGACCAGTTGACCGATCAGCGCGTCGGCGCGGGCTTTCGGAATCGGCGTGCCGTTCACGACGGCGATGTTCTGTGCGAATGCAGGTGCGGCAGCAAAGGCAGCCAGCAATACCCAAAAGTGGGTTTTTTTCAAGGTCATCGAAAGGTTCCTAGCGGGGCAACAAAGCGAATTCTTCGGGCGTATAAGCCGTGATGGCAAGGGCGTGAATGCCGCGCTGCATAGCATCGGCCAGCGCATCATACACCAGGCGATGCCGCGCCACGCGGGCTTTCCCGGCGAATGCGGCGGCCACGATCGTGACAGAAAAATGACCGCCGGCCGACGCGCCGGCATGGCCCGCGTGCTGCGCGCTGTCGTCGGAGATATGGATCGAGGCGACCGGTGCGAGAGCGGCCGTGAGGCGCGCTTCGATCAGTTCGGCACGCTCGGCGGTGGTGGCGTGCAGAAAGGCGTCGCCGGTCGTGCTGGTCGGGTTGGTCATGTCATTCTTCCTTCATGTACTTCGAAAGCCACAGGCTTTGCCCGAGGATGAACACGACCAGACAGCCGGTCGCGCCGAACAGTTTGAAGTTGACCCACTGGTCGAGCGTGTAGTGGAACGCGACGAACAGATTCAGCAGACCGAGCAGCACGAAGAACACCGCCCAGACGATGCTGAGCTTGCTCCAGATCGCGTGCGGCAGCGTGATCTGCTTGCCCATCATCGCTTCGATCAGATTCTTGTTGAAGGCGAATTGCGAGACGATCAGCGCGACCGAAAATGCCCAGTACAGCACGGTCGGCTTCCATTTGATGAAGGTGTCGTTGTGCAGCACGAGCGTCGCGCCGCCGAACACGACGACGACGCCGAGGCTCACCCACAGCATCGGGTCGACCTTGCGGTGGCGAAAGGCCACCCACGCGATCTGCACCAGCGTGGCGACGATCGCCACTGCCGTCGCCGTGAAAATGCCCCAGATCTTGAAGGCGACGAAGAACAGGATGATCGGGAACAGATCGAACAGGAATTTCATTATCTGGTCGGGATTCGCAGAATAAGCCGGGATGTGAACCGGAGATTGAGGGACGCAGAAGGGGGCGCACAGGCCGGGGTTGCGATGGGATTGTGCAAACAGGCTGCGATGGAATGACTCCATCGCAGCCTGCAACGCCGGTCGAGGGCGCCCGGCGCGTAGCCCAACGCGGCGCGCCGCGCTACGTTACTTGGGCTCGAATTGTAGCGCAGCCGAATTGATGCAGTACCGTAGACCGGTCGGCGCCGGTCCGTCTTCGAACACGTGGCCCAGATGCGCGCCGCAATTCTTGCATTCGACTTCGATCCGCAGCATGCCGTGCGAGCGGTCGGTTTTCTCGGCGATCACTTCGCCGTCGATAGGCTTGAAGTAGCTCGGCCAGCCGCACCCGGCATCGAACTTGGTGTCCGACTCGAACAGCGGCGTGCCGCAACACACGCAGTCGTAAATGCCGCGATCCCAGTGATCGTGATAGCGGCCGGTGAACGGCCGCTCGGTCGCCGCATGGCGGGTCACCTGGTATTCGATGTCGGAGAGCTGCTTGCGCCACTCGGCGTCGTCTTTCTGCACGGCCGGGGCGTCGGTCTTGAGGTCGTCGGGCTTGTTCATGGTCGGGCTTCCTGTCTCGGGGTTGATCGGGCTT
Organism: Paraburkholderia sp. BCC1886; assembly: GCF_900996245.1. Classification (GTDB taxonomy): domain Bacteria; phylum Pseudomonadota; class Gammaproteobacteria; order Burkholderiales; family Burkholderiaceae; genus Paraburkholderia. The sequence continues at coordinate 32,771 of NZ_CAAJGK010000035.1, forward strand.
CACGCGTCGGGCTTTATGCGTCGCGCTCACGCTTGACTTCGCGCGTCACGACGAACAGCTTACTTCCAGCGAGCTTGCCCAGTCGGGCGGCAGACCTGCGTAAGCCTCGTATTCCGGTTGCTCGTCGAATGGTCTGCGCAATACGGCCGCCAGGCGTTCCACTTCGGAGAAATCTTTCTCTTTGGCGCGGCGGATCGCCGTTTCCGCCAGATGATTGCGAAGGATGAATTTGGGGTTGACCCGGTTCATTGCAATGGCGCGCCCGGCATCGTCGCATGTTTCTTCGGACAGCCGCGCGCGATAGTCGTTCGCCCACGCGTCGAACGCCGCGCGATCGAGAAACAGGTCGCGCGCCGGCGCGTCGCCGCTCGCGTCGTGTTTCGACAGGCGGGCCAGATGGCGGAAGGTCAAGGTGAAATCCGCGCGGTTGGCGTGCATGACTTCGAACAGCCGGTTGACCAGCGCGTCGTCGCCATCGCGTTGAGTGTCGAGGCCGAGCTTCGCGCGCATGCGCGCCTCCAGCGCGGGCGCGAACCGTTCCTTGAATCCGCCGAGCACGCGTTGCGCGTCTTCGACGGCCTTCTCGCCGCGCACGCTTTCCTCGTGCTGTTCGCCGAGCAGCGGCAACAGGCCCTGCGCGAGACAGAACAGATTCCAGTAGGCGATTTGCGGCTGCATCTTGTACGCGTAGCGACCTTGCGTGTCCGAATGATTGCAGATGTAGCCGGCGTCGAAGCCGTCGAGAAAACCGAACGGACCATAGTCGATCGTGAGGCCGAGAATCGACATGTTGTCGGTATTCATCACGCCGTGACAGAAGCCGACCGCCTGCCACTCGACCATCAGGTCCGCGCTCGACTTCACTGCTTCGCCGAGCAGCGCGAGATACGGGTCGTCGGCTTCGCGGCAATGCGGATAGAAGCGGTCGATCACGTGATCGGCGAGCGCGCGCAACGCGTCGGTGCGATCGTTCGAATAGAAATGTTCGAAGTGCCCGAAGCGCACGAAGCTGGGCGCGACCCGCGTCACCACCGCAGCGGTTTCGACGGTTTCACGCCGCACCGGCTGATCGGAGCCGATCACGCATAACGCGCGTGTCGTGGGAATGCCGAGATGATGCATCGCCTCGGAACACAGATATTCGCGGATCGACGAGCGCAGCACCGCGCGACCGTCGCCCATGCGCGAATAGGGCGTGCGCCCCGCGCCTTTGAGTTGCAACTCGAAACGCCGGCCGCCGTGTTCGATTTCGCCGAGACCGAGCGCGCGTCCGTCGCCGAGCTGGCCGGCCCACACGCCGAACTGATGACCCGAATACACCGACGCATACGGCAACGATTCGGCGGCCCATTCGCGCGTGGCGTTACCGGAGAACAGTTCCGCGAAACCCGGATCGTGCTGGATGTCCGCAGGCAGACCGAGCAGCGCCGCGGTCTGTTCGGAGAAGCCGACCACGTAGGGCGCGCTGAGCGGCGCGGCCGGCAGACGGGTCAGAAACTCGCTGCCCAGCCGCGCGAACGCGTTGTCGGACGGTGCTGCCAATTCGTTAGAAATAGCCGATAACGGCCCGGATAACCCTGCAATGCTTGGGGAAAACGACATGTTGAGCGCCTCTGGATTAACCGATATTGTAAGTCCGCGCCCGCGGAACTGCTGGGAGGGCTGGCATGACGCCAGCCCCGCGCGGCCCACGATAACGACCCCGTAACTTAAGAAGGCGAGGAGACCCCGCTTTATGACGATGACGACGCCGCTGCTTGGCCAGATGATGGACGTGCCGTTGACCGTGCCGTCGTTGCTGACACACGCCGCCCGGCACTTCGGCAGCACGGAAATCGTGTCGCGCCGCATCGAAGGCGATCTGCATCGTTATACCTACCGCGATTGCGAAAAGCGCGCGAAGCAACTGGCGCAGGCGCTGATCGCGCTCGGCGTGGCGCCCGGCGAACGGGTCGCGACGCTCGCGTGGAACGGCTACCGTCATCTGGAAGCGTATTACGGCACGGTGGGTTTCGGCGCCGTGTGTCACACCATCAATCCGCGTCTTTTCCCCGATCAGATCGCCTACATCGTCAATCACGCCGACGACGCGTACGTGCTGTTCGACACCACCTTCGCGCCGCTCGTCGATCATCTGGCGCCGCAGTGCCCGAAGGTGCGCGGCTGGATCGCGCTTGCCGACGTCGGGCATCTGCCGGCCATGCAGACGCCGGTGCTCAACTACGAAACGCTGCTGCAGGCGCAGGACGGCCAGTTCGAGTGGCCCGAACTCGACGAACGGCAGGCTTCCTATCTCTGCTACACATCCGGCACGACGGGCAATCCGAAAGGCGCGCTGTATTCGCATCGCTCGACGGTGCTGCACGCGTTCGGCGCGTCGTTGCCGGATGCGATGGGCCTGTCCGCGCGCGACGCCGTGCTGCCGGTCGTGCCCATGTTCCATGTGAACGCATGGGGCATTCCGCATGCCGCGCCGCTGACCGGCGCAAAACTGGTGTTCCCCGGCAAGGACCTCGACGGCAAGTCGCTGTATGAATTGATGGAAAGCGAGCACGTCACGTTCTCGGCGGGCGTGCCGACCGTGTGGCTCGGCTTGCTGAACTACCTGCGTGAAGCCGGGGTGAAGTTTTCTTCGTTGAATCGCACGGTGATCGGCGGCTCGGCGTGTCCGCCGGCCATGCTGCGCACGTTCGAAGACGACTACGGCGTGCAGGTCATCCACGCATGGGGCATGACCGAAATGTCGCCGCTCGGCACCCTGTCGAAACTGACGTGGGAGCAAAGTCAACGCCCACCCGCCGAGCAGCGCAAGTTGCTGGAAAAGCAGGGGCATGCGATCTTCGGCGTCGACATGAAAATCGTCGGCGACGACGGCCGCTCGCTGCCATGGGACGGCGTCGCGTTCGGCGACCTGCATGTGCGCGGACCGTGGGTGATCGACCGGTATTTCCGCAAGGACGAGTCGCCGCTGGTGGACGGCTGGTTTCCGACCGGCGACGTCGCCACCATCGACCCGGACAGTTTTCTGCAGATCACGGACCGCTCGAAAGACGTCATCAAATCGGGCGGCGAATGGATCAGTTCCATCGATATCGAGAACGTCGCGATCGCGCATCCCGCCGTGGCCGAAGCCGCGTGCATTGCCTGCGCGCATCCTAAATGGACCGAGCGGCCGTTGCTGGTCGTCGTCAAGCGCCCCGGCATGGACGTGAGCCGCGAAACGTTGCTCGCGTTCTACGACGGCAAGGTGGCCAAATGGTGGATTCCCGACGACGTCGCGTTCGTCGACGAACTGCCGCACACGGCGACCGGCAAACTGCAAAAGCTCAAGCTGCGCGATATCTTTCGCGATCACGTGCTGCCGTCCGCGCTCGAAGATCAGAAGGACTGTCCGCTCACGCCGCTGTCACCCCATGCTTAGGGAAAACCCCGTCCACGCTTAAATTGAACGAGCGTGCTTTTCTACTGTATTCTGCCTGCTGACCGGGACGACCGGAGCGGTCGGCCGCGAGGCCGGCTCGACGAACCGAACCGATGGGCGGCGCGCCTCGTGCCGACCCGTCGCATGGAGGCAGGCAGATGGCTGTGGACTACACGACTCATGACGGCGTGGCCGTCGTCACGCTGAACAATCCTCCGGTCAACGGTCTTGGGCTCTCGACGCGAGCCGGGATCGTAGCCGGCATCGAACGCGCGCAGAGCGACCCGGCCATCCGGGCAATCGTGCTCACCGGCGCGGGCAAAGCCTTCTCCGGCGGCGCCGACATCACCGAATTCAATACCCCGAAAGCGACGCAGGAACCGACGCTCGCCACCGTCATTCAGGTGGTCGAAAGCAGCGCCAAGCCGGTGATCGCCGCAATCCACAGCGTGGCGATGGGCGGCGGACTGGAACTCGCGCTCGGCGCGCATTACCGCATCGCCGCGCCTGGCGCGCAGATCGCGCTGCCGGAAGTGAAACTCGGGATTCTGCCGGGCGCCGGCGGCACGCAACGGCTGCCGCGCGCCATCGGCCTCGAAGCTGCGCTGAACATGATCGTCTCGGGTACGCCGGTGCTCTCCGAGAAACTGACCGATTCCGGGCTGTTCGACGAGATTGCGCAAGGCGATCTGGCCGAAGCCGCCCTCACGTTTGCGCGCCGCGTCGGCGCGCAAACGGGCCCGCATCCTAAGGTGCGGGACCGGAAGATCGAGCATCCGAATGCTGCGGGCTTCATCCAGTTCGCGCGCAATAGCGTTGCCGCGATCGCCAAAAATTTCCCTGCGCCGCACAAGTGCATCGACGCGGTCGAAGCCGGCGTGCAGAACGGTTTCGACAAGGGCCTCGCAGTCGAGCGCGAGTGTTTCGTCGCGCTCGTGCAGACCCCGGAAAGCCGCGCGCTGCGTCATGCGTTTTTCGGCGAACGCGCGGCCAGCAAGATTCCCGATGTGCCCTCCGACACGCCGACGCGCGATATCCAGCGCGTCGCGGTGATCGGCGCCGGCACCATGGGCGGCGGTATCGCGATGAACTTCGTCAACGCGGGCATTCCGGTCACGCTGCTGGAAACGAAACAGGAAGCGCTCGATCGCGGCATTGCGACCATCCGCAAGAACTACGAAGCCACGGTCAGGAAGGGCCGTCTCAAGCCCGAGGCGCTCGAACAGCGTATGGCTTTGCTCACGCCCACGCTGTCCTACGACGATCTGAAAGACGCCGATCTGATCGTCGAAGCCGTGTTCGAAGAACTCGGCGTGAAGGAACAGGTGTTCAGGCGTCTGGACGAAGTGGCGAAGCCAGGCGCCATTCTCGCGTCGAACACGTCGACGCTGGATGTCGACAGGATCGCCGCTTTCACGAAGCGTCCGCAGGACGTGGTCGGCATGCACTTCTTCAGTCCGGCCAACGTGATGAAGCTGCTCGAAGTGGTGCGCGGCGAGCACACTGCGAAGGACGTGCTCGCTACCGTGATGAAGCTGGCCAAAAAAATCAGGAAGACGGCTGTGGTGTCGGGCGTTTGCGACGGCTTCATCGGCAACCGGATGATCGAGCAGTACATTCGCCAGGCGCTCTTCATGCTCGAAGAAGGCGCGTTGCCCGCGCAGGTCGATCGTGCCATCGAAAAGTTCGGCTTCGCGATGGGCCCGTTCCGCATGAGCGATCTGGCGGGCAACGATATAGGCTGGGCGATCCGCAAGCGGCGCTATCAGGAACAGCCCGACATGCATTACTCGAAAGTCGCCGATCGCCTGTGCGAACTCGGCCGCTTCGGCCAGAAGACCGGCGGCGGCTGGTACGACTACAAAGCGGGCGACCGTACCGCGTATCCGTCGAAAGCGGTCGACGAGATGATTGTCGGTTATTGCGCAGAAACGCAGGCGCCGCGTCGCAAGATCGGCGACGAGGAAATCGTCGAACGGCTCGTGCTGTCGCTCGTGAACGAAGGCGCGAAGATTCTCGAAGAAGGCATTGCGTCGAAGGCTTCGGACATCGACATGGTCTATCTGACCGGTTATGGATTTCCGTTGTATCGCGGCGGCCCGATGCTGTATGCGGACACGGTCGGCCTCTACAACGTCGAGCGTGCGATCCGCCGCTATGCCGCGCAGCCGAACGGCGATGCGTGGCAAATCGCGCCGGGCCTCGCGAAGCTCGCGGCAGAAGGGCGCGGCTTCAACGGCTGATGCCTGCCGTCGTGCGTTCATCGGGGCCATTGCGCCCACCATCCAGATTCGACAGCAGGAGACAGGCATGACCGACGCCGTAATCGTATCGACCGCCCGCACGGGTCTCGCCAAATCATGGCGCGGGGGTTTCAACATGACGCACGGCGCGACGCTGGGCGGTCACGTCACGCAGGCCGCCGTAGAGCGCGCCGGACTCGACCCGGCGCGGGTCGAAGACGTCATCATGGGTTGCGCGAATCCGGAAGGCGCGACCGGCGCGAACATCGCGCGGCAGATCGTGTTGCGCGCCGGCTTGCCGGTCAGCGTGCCGGGCATGACGGTGAACCGGTTCTGCTCGTCGGGTTTGCAGACCATTGCACTGGCTGCGCAGCGCGTCATTGCCGGTGAGGGCGAAGTGTTCGTCGCGGGCGGCGTGGAGTCGATCTCGTGCGTGCAGAACGAGATGAACCGGCACATGCTCGCCGAGGGCTGGCTGAGCCGGAACAAGCCCGAGATTTACTGGTCGATGCTGCAGACTGCCGAGAATGTCGCAAAGCGCTATGCGATTTCGAAGGAACGTCAGGACGAATACGGCGCGCGCTCGCAGCAACGCGCGGCCGCCGCGCTTGCGGCCGGCCGCTTCAAGGACGAGATCGTGCCGCTGACGGTGCTCGCCGGTGTCGCCGATAAAGCCACGGGCCGTCTCTACACGAAAGAAGTGACGGTGAGCGGCGACGAAGGTATCCGCGCCGACACGACGTTAGAAGGCGTCGCGAAGATTCGTACCGCGCTGCCGGGCGGCGTGATCACGGCGGGTAACGCCAGCCAGTTTTCCGATGGCGCGTCTGCGTGCGTGGTGATGAACGCAAAGGTGGCCGAGCGCGAAGGCTTGCAGCCGCTGGGCATTTTTCGCGGCTTCGCGGTCGCGGGCTGCGAGCCGGACGAGATGGGCATCGGCCCGGTGTTCGCGGTGCCCAAATTGCTGAAGCAGGCGGGCCTGAAGGTCGAGGACATCGACCTGTGGGAGCTGAACGAGGCGTTCGCGGTGCAGGTGCTGTATTGCGCCGACAAGCTCGGCATTCCGCACGAGCGTCTGAACGTGAACGGCGGCGCGATCGCGGTCGGGCATCCGTATGGCGTGTCGGGCGCGCGGCTGACCGGGCATGCGCTGATCGAAGGCAAGCGGCGCGGCGCGAAGCTGGTGGTGGTGACGATGTGCATCGGCGGCGGCCAGGGCGCGGCGGGGTTGTTCGAGGTGGTGTGAACGAGAGGGTGTTGCGGGGCGCGGTGCGGAAGTGGCGGACTGGCGATGGCAAGCCGCCATAGCGGTTATCATTTCCGCTCCCTCCCACTCACGCGCCCGCCGCCGCATGGCGAACGCCGACCCTCGAATCCGAATCCGTCATGACCGACATCCCTCCCGTCCCGAACCCTGCGTCCCTGCCCGAAAGCCCGTTCGTCGATCGACTGGGTGCGCAGTTGTTATCGGCGGCCGATGGGGTCAGCGAAATCGTGTTGCCGTTGCAGCACGATCATATGAACACGTGGAACGTCGCGCACGGCGGGGTCACCATGACGCTCGCGGACGTCGCGCTGGCGATGGCCGCGCGCAGTCTCGCCGGCGACGGCGTCGGCGTGGTCACCGTCGAAATGAAAGTGAACTTCATGCAGCCGGGGCGCGGCGAACTGCGCGCGACCGGTCGCGTGTTGCACCGTTCCACGACCATGGCGTATTGCGAAGGCGAGATTCGCGACAGCGAAGGCCACTTCGTCGCCAAAGCACTCGGCACGTTCAAATACATGCGACGTCTCGCGGTCGGCCGTGAAGTCACGCAACAGCGTCTGCGCAGCGACCCCTCGGCGAAACCCGGTCCCAGCGACGGTTGAGTCCGACGCGCGCACGCTATCTACCCGACTCATCAGCCGACCCGCTCGGTACTACAAGGAGACGATTTCCATGCCCCAGATCAACCGTCAACTCGTGCTGGCTTCGCGTCCGCAAGGCGAGGCCACGCCCGATAACTTCAAGCTCGTCGAAACCCCGCTCGAGCCGCTGAACGAAGGCCAGATACGCGTGCGCAATCACTTCCTGTCGCTCGATCCGTACATGCGCGGCCGCATGAACGACAGCAAGTCGTACGCGGCGCCGCAGCCGCTGAACGAAGTGATGATCGGCGGCACGGTGGGTGAAGTGATCGAATCGAAGAATCCGAAATTCGCTGCCGGCGACAAGGTCGTCGCCATGTTCGGCTGGCAGGAATACGGCACCTCCGACGGCGCCGGCGTGCAGAAGGTCGACGACACGCACGTACCGCTGTCCGCATATCTCGGACCGGTCGGCATGCCGGGCGTCACCGGCTGGTATGGGCTGAACCGCATCATCGCGCCGAAGGCGGGCGACACGGTGGTGGTCAGCGCGGCGAGCGGCGCGGTGGGCAGCGTGGTCGGGCAACTGGCGAAGCTGGCCGGCGCGCGCGCAGTCGGTATCGCGGGCGGCGCGGAAAAATGCCGCTACGTGGTCGAGACGCTCGGCTTCGACGCTTGCGTCGACTACAAGGCCGGCAAACTCTACGAAGAACTGAAAGCCGCCACGCCGGACGGCGTCGACGGTTATTTCGAAAACGTCGGCGGCGCCGTGCTCGACGCGACGCTCGCGCGGATGAATGCGTTCGGCCGCATCGCGCTGTGCGGTTTCATCGCCGGCTACGACGGTCAACCGGTGCCGCTCAAGTATCCGTCGCTGATCCTCACTCAGCGGCTGCTCGTGCAGGGCTTTATCGTCAGCGAGCATATGGAGGTGTGGCCCGAAGCGCTCAAACAACTCGGCACGCTGGTCGCGCAGAAAAAACTGCAATATCGCGAGACGGTCGCGCAAGGTCTCGACGCGGCGCCGGAGGCGTTCATGGGTCTGCTGAAGGGCAAGAACTTCGGTAAGCAACTCGTGAAGCTGGTCTGAAGCTCTGGCTCGAGTTGAACCTCCATCGCATTCTTGACAATAGCGCGAACAGCAAATAATCGGCGCAGCGGCGCACCGGCGCAATCGGCGCAATCAGCGCAATCGGCAAGGGGACAAGCAATGTTCGAATTCACCGGCAAGGTGGCCGTGATCACCGGCGCGGCAAGCGGCTTCGGTCGCGCGTTCGCGGAGAAGGGCGCGGCGCTCGGCATGAAGCTCGTGCTCGCCGACGTGAATCCCGAAGCGCTCGCGGCCACCATCGACCCGTTGCGGGCGAACGGCGCCGAGGTGATCGGCGTGCCGACCGACGTCGCGGATGCCGCTCAGGTCGAAGCGCTCGCAAGAGCGGCGCTCGATGCGTTCGGCAAGGTGCATCTGCTGTTCAACAATGCGGGCGTCGGCGCGGGCGGTTTTCTGTGGGAGAGTTCGGCGAACGACTGGTCGTGGGTATTCGGCGTCAACGTGATGGGCGTGGCGCACGGCGTGCGCGTCTTCACGCCGATCATGCTCGCGCAGAACGAGCCGGCGCATATCGTCAATACCGCCTCCGTCGCGGGGTTGCTGTCGCCGCCGGCCATGGGCATCTATAACGCGTCGAAGCACGCGGTGGTGTCGCTTACCGAGACGCTGTATCACGACCTGCAACTGGCCCAGGCGAGTCAACCGGGCCATCCCGTCGAGGCGCCGGTGGGCTGCTCGTTGCTGTGTCCGGCCTTCGTGCCGACCGGCATCGCCAACGCCGAGCGCGCGCGGCCAGCCGCGTTGCGTAACACGGCTGGCCTGACCCGTTCGCAGATCGCCGCCGGCAAGCAACTGCAACGCGCGGTGCAATCCGGCAGGCTGACCGCGGCCGACGTCGCCGACATCACGTTCGAAGCAATCGGCGCGCGACGCTTCTACATCGTCACGCACCCGGGCATCATGGCGACCGTCAAGCTGCGTCACGAAGACATCGAGCAGTTGCGCAATCCCACCGACCCGATGTCGCTAAAGCCCGAAGTCAGGAACGAACCCTAAGAAGGCCAGCAAGGAATCAGAGCGCGATGCCGTTGAACCCTACGATCGCGCAGGTGCTCGACATGATCGCGCGCGCAAGGCGCCCGCAGTTTCACGAACTGACGCCGCAACAGGCGCGCGCATCGTACGAAAAAAGCGCGCCGATCCTGGAGATCGCGAGCGCGCCGATGTTCTCCGTGGAAGACCTGCAGGTGCCCACCCGCGATGGCGCGACGATTCGCGCGCGGCTGTATCAACCGGTCGAGCCGGATTGGACCGAACCGTCGGCCGCACTCGTGTATTTTCATGGCGGCGGCTATACGGTCGGCAGCGTCGATACGCACGACGCGCTGTGCCGGATGTTCGCGCGCGACGGCGAATGCGCGGTGCTGTCGGTCGATTACCGGCTCGCGCCCGAATACCGCTTTCCGACGGCCGTCGAGGATGCGTTCGATGCGTTGCGCTGGCTTCACGGGCACGCGGCGGAATACGGCATCGACGCGGCGCGTCTCGCGGTCGGCGGAGACAGTGCGGGCGGCACGCTGGCGGCGGTCTGTGCGGTACTCGCGCGCGACGCGGGCATCGCGCTCGCGCTGCAATTGCTGATCTATCCCGGCACGGGCGGCCATCAGCAGACGGAGTCGCAGCGTCGGCTGGCTTCCGGCTATCTGCTGTCGGGCGAAACGATCCAGTGGTTCTTCGAGAACTACGTGCGCGAGGCAAACGACCGCGACGACTGGCGTTTCGCGCCGCTCGACGGCCAGCGCGGCGCTCCCGCATTCGACGGACTCGCGCCGGCCTGGATCGCGACCGCCGAATACGATCCACTAGGCGACGAGGGCGCGGCTTACGCGCAGAAGCTGCGCGCGGCGGGCAACCGGGTCGCATTCCGATGTTATGCGGGGATGATCCACGAATTTTTCAAGATGGGCGGCTTCGTGCCCGAAGTGGCCGACGCGCATGCGGATGCCGCGGCTGCGTTGCGCGCGGCGTTTTTTGCGGCGAAGGCCTGAAACCGGACGCTTTGCTGCGCAACGTGGTTCGAGGTATCAGGCCAGTTCGCGCTCGACGTTGAAAGCGAAACTCCGCTCGAAGTCGCCGGGCCGCACGATCCGGTGCGAGCCGTTGTCGTCGCTGCGTTCGGCGACGGCGACGCCGATCACCTCGCCATGCGCGACCACCCGCAGCGCAGTCGTCCCGCGCGTGCCGTAATCCGGCGTGTCGATGAACGCCGCCGACAAGGCTCGCTCGCGTTCCAGCGCAATGCCGGTGGCGGGCAACTGGTCATCGCGTGCAATACGCGGATCGCGCATCAGGTCGATTAGCGTTTCGAGCGGCGGCATCGGCTCTTTGCACAGCAGCGCGCTCAACTCGGCGCGCTTGCCGACTAGCTTCGGCCACGCCGTATCGAGCACCGCGTTCGACATGCCGTGCGTGCCCGCCGTGAGCAGCGCGGGCGCGGCCGCTGCGCGGTTGCAGTACCAGCCCAACTCGCGGCGCGTCCAGTCGCCGATCAGCAGGTTGAAGCCGTTATAAAGATCGCCGCTTCTGGCGACATCCTGCAGATACGCCAGCGGCGTCGTGCCGGGTTTGGCGTTGGGCGTCGATGCGCCGAGCCAGTCGCTGACGAGGGTGCCGCGCGTCGGCGCATCGGCGCGCATCTCGTGCGGCGCGCGGTAGTTGGTCAGCGCGGCGAAGCGGCCGTCGCGCGACAGGCCGAGCCAGGTGCCCCCGCCGACCAGATCGCGCCCGGCCAGCACGCCGGGTGCATCGGCCCACCAGGCGATCGGCTCGGCAGTCCGGCGAAAGAATTCGTCACGATTTGCCGTGAGCGTGAACAGTGCGCCCTCGAGCGCGTCCGGCCGCCAGTCGAAGACGATCAGGCACATCGGCGAACACTCCGGGAAAGACGATGGCGGCGCACGAGGCGAGCAAAAAGCGGCGCCGTGACTGGACGCCGCCGTGGATCGACGGGCAAAAGGATCAGACCTCGGTCGGCAGGCCGTAGGGCAGCGCGAGGAAGTTCAGCGCCGGACCGTCCGCTGTGCCGAGATGGACGGTACCGTCTTCCAGCGCCGCCAGCTTGATCTCGACCAGCATGTCGACGCCGCCTTCCTGCGCGGATGCGGCATTCACCACCATTCCGCAAGGCTGGCCCGGATCGGCCGAGTGGAACAGTTCCGCGCCGGCCTTGACCGTGTCCAGATCGCCGGCGACGTTGGCGAGCGAGGTGCGCCGCTTGATCGTGCCGCGATACTGGCTGCGCGCGACGATTTCCTGACCGGGGTAGCAGCCTTTGCGGAAGTTCACGCCGCCGAGCACGTCGAAGTTGATCATTTGCGGCACGAACTGTTCGACCACCGGCTGCGTGATGCGCGGTTCGCCCGCGCGGATGTCGAGCCAGTCCCACACGGCCGGCGAGACGCGGGTCAGCGCGGCGTCGAGCGTGGGCAGATGCGCGTCGATCTGCGCCCTGGCGCCGATCCACAGATACCGCAGGCGCCCGAGCGCGTCGGGCACGCGGATCAGCGAACCCGCGTCGCCGTCGACCTGACCGTGCACGCCATCGGGCAATGCGTCGAACACGCCCGAGAGCGCTTGCCGCACGTCACCGGCGAGGCCGATCACGGTCAGTTCGTCGCTGGCGTCCGCGAGTTTCGCCTTGGCGCGCAGCACGAACATGGATAGCCGTTTTTGCACCGCGGCCTGCACGTCTTTCGACACCAGCAGGCGAATCGTCTCGCCGGTGCGCCACGTCAGGAACGATGCCAGCAGACGGCCCTTGGCCGTGCAATAGCCGGCGAGGCGCGCAGTGGCGGCGTCGAGATGCTGGGTGTCGTTGGTGAGCTGGCCGTGCAGGAAACTGGCCGCGTCGTCGCCGGTGGCGTCGATCACGCCGAATTGCGTGAGCGTCGAGAAAGCGCCGTGTTCGAGCGCGGCGGCGAATTCAGCAGCAGCGGGACGAGGCAGGACGGGAAGGGCCGATGAGGCTGTGCCTGGCGCGGTAGCGAGCGGTGTGTTCATGGATTTCCGGAACAGTCAATTCTGACTTTGGCTGAGGCAAACAAGTATTATATGCAGTCACACTCAGCCACGTTCCGCATGTCCCTGTTCACGAAATGTTTCATCGCCGGCTCGGTTGCCGTGGCCATCGCCGCGGCGGGGGTCGCCGGCGGTTACTACTGGGCCCGCAGCCCGCTCGTTCTGTCTCCCGCGCAACTCGACGTGACGGTCAAGCCGCATAGCAGCCTGCGTAGCGTCACGCTGCAACTGAATCGCGGCGGCGTGCCGGTCGAGCCCGAACTGTTCATCGTCATGACACGGCTGCTGGGGCTGCAAAGCGATCTGAAATCGGGCAACTACGAGTTCAAGTCGGGCGTCACGCCCTACGAAGTGCTGCAGAAAATCGCTCGCGGCGACGTCAACGAATACGTCGCCACCATCATCGAAGGCTGGACGTTCAAGCGCATGCGCGCCGAACTCGACGCGAACCCGGCGCTCACGCACGACACCGCCGGCATGAGCGACGCCGATCTGATGAACGCGATCAACGCGCCGGAAGCGACCCTTGGCAACGGCGAAGGGCTGTTTTTCCCCGATACGTATCTGTTCGACAAGAACACCAGCGACCTCGACGTGTACCGCCGCGCGTACCGGTTGATGCGCCTGCGGCTCGACGAGGCGTGGGTCGCGCGCGCACCGAACCTGCCGTACAGGACGCCGTACGACGCGCTGACCATGGCGTCCATCATCGAAAAGGAAACCGGCAAGAAGTCCGACCGGCCGATGGTGGCGGCGGTCTTCGCGAACCGTCTGCGAGTGGGGATGCCGCTGCAGACCGACCCGACCGTGATCTATGGAATGGGTGAGAGTTACGCCGGCCACATCCGCAAAAAAGACCTGCAAACCGACACTCCCTACAATACCTACACCCGCATGGGCCTGCCGCCGACGCCCATCTCGCTGCCCGGCGTCGCGTCGCTGCAGGCCGCGATGAACCCGGCGCAAAGCACCGCGTTGTACTTCGTCTCGCGCGGCGACGGCAGCAGTATCTTTTCTGACACCCTCGGCGATCACAACAAGGCCGTGGACAAATACATTCGAGGGCAATGATGGTGCGGGGCAAATTCATCACATTCGAGGGCATCGACGGGGCGGGCAAGACGACGCACCTCGACTGGTTCCGTGCCCGCCTGGAAGAGAAAGTGGCGCGCGCGGGCCATGCCGTCGTCATCACGCGTGAACCGGGCGGCACGCCGCTCGGCGAGCAGATTCGCGAAATCGTTCTGCATCAGAAAATGGACCTGGAAACCGAGGCGTTGCTAATGTTCGCGCTGCGCCGGCAACATCTGGCCGACGTGATCGAACCGGCGCTGGCGCGCGGCGACTGGGTGCTCTCGGACCGCTTCACCGACGCCACCTTTGCCTATCAGGGCGGCGGCCGCGGCTTGCCGCGCGACAAGCTCGAAACGCTGGAGCGCTGGGTGCAGGGCGGGTTTCAGCCGGATCTGACGGTGCTGTTCGATTTGCCGCCCGATATCGCCGAAGAACGGCGCAGCGCAGCGCGCGATCCCGACCGCTTCGAGAGCGAAACGACGGCGTTTTTCAACCGCACGCGGGCGGAATATCTGCGCCGTGCGGAGGAAGCGCCGTACCGTTTCGCTATCATTGACTCTTCGCAGACCATCGCGCGAATTCAGAAAAAACTTGAAGAGTTGGTCGCAGGCCTATGATTTTTAGACATTAATACCGCGTCGAGCCGAGAGCGCTCCAAGTTAAAGCAATGTCTCGCGTAATGCTTATAACCAGCTGATTTAAAAAAGAAACCCGATGATTTATTCGTGGCAAGCCGATGACTGGAACCGCCTGCAGCAATTGCGTGGCCACTGGCCGCATGCCTTGCTGCTGCATGGCCAGGCAGGCATCGGCAAGCTGCGCTTCGCGCAGCATCTCGCCCAAGGTCTGCTCTGCGAGGCGCAGCAGCCAAATGGCGAGCCCTGTAGCGCGTGTGTCGCGTGCAACTGGTTCACGCAAGGCAATCATCCCGACTACCGGATCGTCGTGCCCGAGGCGCTCGCCGCCGAAGCGGGCATCGGCAACGCGGCCGAGGAAAAAGCCGACAAAGGCGACGGTGACGAAGGCAAGAAAACCCGCGCTCCGAGCAAGGAAATCAAGATCGAACAGGTGCGCGGCCTGCTCGACTTCGTCGGCGTGGGCTCGCATCGCGGCGGCGCGCGCGTCGTCGTGCTGGCGCCGGCCGAGGCCCTGAATGTCGCGGCCGCCAACGCGCTCCTCAAGACGCTCGAAGAACCGCCCGCCGGCGTCGTGTTCCTGATGGTGTCGGCGCGCATCGACCGCTTGTTGCCCACCATCATCAGCCGTTGCCGCCAATGGCCGATGACCTTGCCCGCGCCGGCCGCCGCGACCGAATGGCTGACGGCCCAAGGCGTGGCGCAAGCGCCCGCGCTGCTCGCCGAAGCCGGCGGCGCCCCGCTCGCGGCGCTGGCGCTCGCCAGCGACGAGAACCGCACGTTGCGCGACTGGACGCTCAAGCAACTGGCCGCCGGTCCCGAGTGCGACGCCTTTGCGTGCGGCGAGGCGCTGCAGAAGCTGCCGGTGCCGCTGGTGCTCGGCTGGTTGCAGCGCTGGATGTACGACCTGCTCGCACAGCGTACGGCGGGCGCACCGCGCTATTTCCCGCAGGCGTCGGTCGCGCTGACCCGTTGCGCCGCGCAGGCCGATGCCAATGCGTTCGCCCGCTTCATCCGCACCGTGACGCGTCAGCGTGCGGTGGAAAATCATCCGCTGAACGCGCGGCTGGTGTTCGAGGAACTGTTTATCGGTTACCGCGAACTGTTCGCGTGAGCCTGTCCGGGCCGGGCGGGTAAAGCGCGGCGCGCCGCCGGTGCCGCCGGATCAGCCTGAATTCCCGCCCGCCCATTCGTTTTCCCTTCTTCTCTTCATACCGCCATGAGTCTTGTCTACCGCGATGCCACGCTCGACGATCTGCCCGCCATCGTCGCTATCTACAACTCGACTGTGCCGTCGCGGCAGGTGACCGCCGACCTCGAGCCGGTCACGGTCGAAAGCCGCCTTGCGTGGTACCACGCGCACGACCCGCAGAAGCGGCCGCTGTGGGTGGTGGAAGACCCGCAGCAGCCGGGCCGGGTGATCGCGTGGCTGAGCTTTTCGGATTTTTACGGTCGTCCGGCTTATTTGCGCACGGCCGAAGTCAGCATCTATCTGGACGAAAGCGCGCGCGGCAAGGGCCTCGGCAAGCAGTTGCTGGCCGCCTCGCTCGACACGGCGCCGGCGCTCGGCATCGATACGGTGCTGGGTTTTATCTTCGGCCACAATGACGCGAGCCTGCGCCTGTTCCGCGGCTTCGGTTTCGATACGTGGGGGTCGCTGCCGCGCGTGGCCGTGCTCGACGGCGTGGAGCGCGATCTGGTGATTCTCGGCAAACGGCTCGATCCGGCCTGAATCTGCCCTCGGCGCTCCGCTCATCCTCAGGCCATTAACCCGCAGGACTCACCATGTTTGTCGACTCGCACTGCCATATCAACTTCGAAGGATTCGCCGACCGCCTGCCGCAGGTGCTCGAAAACATGCGCAGCCTGTCGGTCACGCATGCGCTGTGCGTATCGGTCGATCTGGAGACGCTGCCGTCCGTGCTGAAAATCGCCAGCGAGCACGAGAATATTTACGCGTCGGTCGGCGTGCATCCGGATCACGAGGATATGCGCGAGCCGAGCCTCGCCGAGCTGGTCGACTTGGCCCAACACCCGAAGGTCGTCGCCATCGGCGAAACCGGCCTTGACTACTACCGTCTGGAAGGCCGCACGATCGCCGATATGGAGTGGCAGCGCGAGCGCTTTCGCACCCACATTCGCGCGGCGCATGCCACGTCGAAGCCGCTGATCATCCACACGCGCTCGTCGTCGGAAGACACGCTGCGCATCATGGCCGAGGAGCGCGCGAGCGAGCCGGGCGGCGTCATGCACTGTTTCACCGAGCCGTGGGCGATCGCCGAACAGGCGCTCGCGCAGAATTTCTATATTTCGCTGTCGGGCATCGTGACGTTCAAGAGCGCGACGGACGTGCAGGACGTTGCTCGCCGCATGCCGCTGGACCGTTTGCTGATCGAAACCGACTCGCCGTATCTCGCGCCGGTACCGTATCGCGGCAAGCCTAATGAACCTGCGTACGTAAGTTATGTCGGACGCTTCATCGCGCAGCAACGCGAGATGCCGGACACGGCGCTGGCCGCGGCGACCACCGCCAACTTCTTCCGGCTTTTCAAGATTCCCGCGCCCGTTGGCGTGTGAATCGATAAAATTTTAGAAATATCAAATGGATAGGAAATTTTCCTAAAGTAAAATATGACGAATAATTCGATGTCGATGGGAACGCTTCAACAGCAAGTTCGCCGCAGCGCGTCGCGGCTGTCGCTGACGGTCGCGCTGGTCTGCGCGGCGCTGACCTCGCTTCTGTCGGTATCGGCGCATGCCGCGCCCATCGACTCGCTGATCAAATCGGTGAAGTTCGACGACGTCGACGGCGTCAACAAGCTGCTAGGCCGCGGGCTGGACCCGAACAGCGTCGACGACCAGGGCATTCCGCTGCTGGTTCTGGCCGCACGCGAGAAGTCCGACAAGGTGGGCGCCGTACTGGCCGCCAACCCCAAAACCAACATCGAGATTCAGGACAAGGCCGGCGAAAACGCAATGATGATGGCCGCGCTGAACGGCGACGCCGACTTCGTCAACCTGCTGATCGCGAAAGACGCGGAGGTGAACAAGAAGGGCTGGGCGCCGCTGCACTACGCCGCCGCGAACGGTCACGATGACATCGTGAAAATTCTGCTGGACCATTCGGCCTACGTCGACGCCGGTTCGCCGAACGGCACCACCCCGCTGATGATGGCGGCGCGCGGCGGTCATGTTTCGACGGTCAAACTGCTGCTCGACAACGGCGCGGACCTCACGGTGAAGAACCAGATCGGCCTGACCGCGCTCGATTTCGCGAAGACCTATAAGGAGCCGGACGTGGTCGAAGGCCTGACCGCGCGGTTGCAGCAGATGCAGCAGAAATAAAGGCTTGAGCCGTTCTGCTCGACACGTCGTTTTTGCCGAAGATCGCGGTGGCAGGCCTGCTGCCGCTTCGCAAAACAGTGCAGAATGGCGACTTGGCGCGCCCTAATAGGCGCGCTTTCCGGATGCGGCGCGAGACCGCCCGATAAACGACCCTGAAAAGGAACACCATGCTGCGGGTTTTGATTTTCGCCAGCGCGCTTGCCGTCCCGCTATCGGCCGCCGCGTTTACGGGAGGCGACCTCAACAAGCTGTGCACCAAAACCGACGTGGCCTCGCGTAGCGCGTGCGCCGCGTATATCGAAGGCGCCGCCGACGGCATTTTCAACACCATCGACGCGATCGGCGGAACTACCGGGCCGCGCGTCGGCCAGTACTACTGTCTGCCGCAGGACGCACGCTCGGCGCAACTCACCGACGCGGTGCGCAAGTACATCGCCGAAAATCCGAACGCTGTTGGCTATAACGCCAGCACGGCCATTTCGCTGGGACTGGGCAAGGCTTTTCCTTGCAAAAGCGGCAGCTGAACGCCGGAGCAGCGCCCCCGGGGTGTGATGTGAAGCGCGTCGTGAAGGTTGCCGTGAAGGTTGCCTTGAAGCGCGTCTTGAAGCCGCTTTGAATCTCATGTGAAGCCGGTCCGACACCGGCGCGGAGGAGGTCGATCCGCGCCGGTGGGCTATTGCCGCCCAGCAGGTCAAGCGGTCCAGTCCATCCCGCCATTCTGGAGGAGCTCGCCCGACATGCCTACTTTCGACGACCTCAGCCGTATCGCCGATTCCCCGATGCATAGCTGGCTCGGCGCGCTGATCGTGTCGGGTTTCGCGCTGCTGCTCGCCATCGGCATCCATTACGTCGGTTCGCGCATCGTTACGCGCGTGGCCCGGCCGTATCCGCTCACCAGCGTCGTGCTGCGCTATATCGACAAACCGTCGCGCGTCGCGCTGATGATCCTCGCGCTCGAGGCCGTCTGGTGGGAAGCGCCCGATACGCTCACGTTCATCACGCCCTTGCGCGACGCCGCGGCCATCGCG
Organism: Paraburkholderia sp. BCC1886; assembly: GCF_900996245.1. GTDB lineage: Bacteria > Pseudomonadota > Gammaproteobacteria > Burkholderiales > Burkholderiaceae > Paraburkholderia. The sequence goes on from NZ_CAAJGK010000035.1 coordinate 51,493, forward strand.
CTGATCGGCTCGATTACGTGGCTCTCGGTGCGCTCGGCGGCGGCGATCGGCGAGGCCATCATTCAGGCACATCCGCTCGATACCGCGGACAATCTGCACGCGCGCCGCATCCACACGCAGGCGCGGGTGCTGGCGCGCTCGGTGATGCTGGTCATCGTGATCGTCGGCGTGGGCGGCGCGTTGATGACGTTCCCCAACGTTCGCCAGATCGGCGCGAGCCTGCTGGCGTCGGCGGGCGTGGCCGGGCTGGTCGCCGGTATCGCCGCGCGGCCCGTGCTCGGCAATCTGATCGCCGGTTTGCAGATCGCGCTGTCGCAACCGATCCGGCTGGACGACGTGGTCGTGATCGAGAACGAATGGGGGCGTATCGAGGAAATCACCGGCACGTACGTGTCGGTGCGGCTGTGGGACCAGCGGCGGCTGATCGTGCCGCTGCAGTGGTTTATCGAAAACCCGTTCTCGAACTGGACGCGCAGCAGTTCGCAGATTATCGGCACGGTGTTTCTGTACGTCGACTACCGGATGCCGCTCGCGCCGCTGCGCGAAGAGCTTGCGCGAATCGTCGAAGATGCGCCGGAATGGGATCGCCGCGTGCAGGTTCTGCAGGTGACCGACGGCACCGAGCGCTCGATGCAGTTACGCGCGCTGGTCAGTTCGCTCGATTCCGGTTTGAACTGGGACTTGCGTTGCCGTGTGCGCGAGGGGCTGCTCAGCTTTATCCAGCAGCGCTTTCCGGAATATCTGCCGCGGGCGCGCGCGGAAGTGTCGGCGGAACTCGAAACCGGTCAGGGCACGGCGCTCGACTGGGTGCCGCGCAGCACGCAAACGCCGGCCGGCAGCACTGCGGCGCATACCGAAGCCGATCCGGTCGCGAGTCGCACGGGAAGGACGGCGCAGTCAATTCCACCGCCGACCACCAGCGCCGAACGGGAGAAAGAGAAGGTTTAGCCGCCGGGCAGGCACGCGCCGTGCAACTGATCCGGCACTAAAGCGGTCGAACCGCTTTCCGATTGAAGAATCCGGCGCGATGCCGGCGTGTTTCATCTGTTCCAGATCATCGACGTGCTGCTGCATTCGAGACATCATGAGCAACCGAACCGCGCTGTCGCGCCGTGCGAACCAGGGAGGACAAGCACTATGGGGCGACTGATCGTCGTGTCGAATCGCGTCGCAACGCCGACGGAAACCAAAGGGTCTGCGGGCGGTCTCGCGGTCGGCGTATTCGGTGCGCTGAAAGATGCGGGCGGCGTATGGTTCGGCTGGAGCGGCGACGTGGTGAGCGAAACCGTCGCCAATGCCGGCCCGACTCTCGTGCAGGAAGGCGCGGTGACGTTCGCCACCGTCGGGCTCACGCGCAAGGACTACGACCAGTACTACCGCGGGTTCTCCAACGCCACGTTGTGGCCGGTGTTCCACTACCGCAACGATCTCGCGCGCTACGAGCGCGAGGAATACGCGGGCTATCGGCGCGTCAATGCATGGCTTGCCCACAAGCTCATCAAGCTGCTCGAACCGGACGACGTGATCTGGATTCACGATTACCACCTGATCCCGTTCGCCGAAGCGCTGCGTAACGAAGGCGTTACGAATCGCATTGGTTTCTTCCTGCATATTCCGTTTCCCGCGCCGCAAATCCTGCTCAACATTCCGCCGCACGAAGAGCTCGTGAAGTCGCTGTCCTGCTACGACCTGCTGGGTTTCCAGACCTCGACCGACGAAGAGGCGTTTCACGACTACGTGGTTCGTCATGCGCAAGGCAAGGTCACCGACGGCAATCGGGTCGAAGCATATGGGCGCAAGCTGCGCACGGGCGTGTATCGCATCGGCGTGTTTCCCGATGAAATCGCCGAGCAGGCGCAGCGCTACGAAGGGCGGCAGCACGTGCTCGATTTGAAGCAAAGCCTGGAAGGCCGCAAGCTGATCATGAGCGTCGACCGGCTCGATTATTCGAAAGGGCTGGTCGAACGTTTCCGTGCGTTCGAGCATCTGCTGGAGCGCTCGCCCGAGTGGCGCGGCAATGTCACGCTGGTGCAGATTGCGCCGCCCACGCGTTCGGACGTCGCGACCTACCAGAAGATCCGCCAGGACCTGGAGTACGAAGCAGGGCGGATCAACGGGCGCTATTCGGGCCTCGACTACACGCCGATCCGTTATCTGAACCAGCAGTACGACCGCTGGAAGCTGATGTCGCTGTTCCGCGAGTCGCAGATCGGCTTCGTCACGCCGTTGCACGACGGTATGAATCTCGTCGCCAAGGAATACGTCGCCGCGCAGAATCCGGAAGATCCGGGCGTGCTGGTGTTGTCGATGTTCGCGGGCGCGGCGGCTGAACTGACCGGCGCGCTGCTGGTCAATCCGCACGACGCCATCGGCATGTGCGAAGCGTTGCAACGGGCGTTGCAGATGCCGCTCGACGCGCGTCAACGTCGGCATGAAATCAACATGGCGGCGCTGCGCAAAAACGATCTGGGCGTGTGGCGCGACAGTTTTCTGCGCGACCTGCGCAGCGTGCCGGTGCGCAAACCCGGCTCGCGCGGAGGACACAAGTAATGTCGCATGGCCCGGTGCAGGAAGCGTCATGCTGACGGCGCTCGCCGTCGCGGGTTACCGGTCGTTGCGCGAACTGATCGTGCCGCTCGGTCGGCTGAACGTGATTACCGGTCCGAACGGCAGCGGCAAGTCGAGTGTGTACCGGTCGTTGCGGCTGCTCGGCGAGACCGCGCGCGGCGGGGTGATTGCGTCGCTGGCGCGCGAGGGCGGTTTGCCGTCCACGTTGTGGGCCGGCCCCGAGCGCTTTTCACGCGCGATGCTCGCTGGGGATCAGCCGGTCCAGCCGACCCGCCGCAACGAGCCGGTGAGCTTGCGGCTGGGTTTTGCCAGCGAGACCTTCAGCTATGCCATCGATCTGGGCATACCCAGCAATCACGAAGCGACCAGCTTCACGCTCGACCCGGTCATCAAGCGCGAATGCATCTGGAACGGACCGCTGCTGCGTCCGTCCACGTTGCTGGTGGACCGCCGTGGTCCGGCGATCTTCACGCGCGAAGGCGCGGCTAGCCGCGACGACTGGCAAAGCATCCCGCAGCCGGTCGCGAGCTTCGACAGCATGATGACGGAGTTCTCCGACCCGAGAGCCGCGCCGGAGATGATCGCGGTGCGCGAGCAGATCCGCTCGTGGCGCTTCTACGATCACTTTCGCACCGACGCCGAAGCTGCCGCCCGCCTGCCGCAGATCGGCACGCATACGCCGGTGCTCGCGAACGATGGCGCGGATCTCGCCGCCGCGTTGCAAACCGTCCGCGAGATCGGCGATGCGGCCGCGCTCGACGCCGCCATCGACGACGCGTTTCCCGGCTCGCGTGTCGACATCGACTGCAGGGACGGCCGTTTCGAAGTGACGATGCGGCAGCAGGGCTTGCTGCGCGCGCTCAAGGGCGCTGAGTTATCCGACGGCACCTTGCGTTATCTACTGCTGGTGGCCGCGCTGCTGACGCCGCGTCCGCCCGCGCTGCTGGTGCTGAACGAACCGGAGACGAGCCTGCATCCCGATCTGCTGGCGCCGCTCGGGCGACTGATCGCGCGAGCAGCGGCGCATTCACAGGTGCTGGTCGTGTCGCATGCGACGCGTCTGATCGCGGCGCTCGAGCGCGAACCCGGCAGCGAGTCGATCGTGCTGGAGAAGGAGCTGGGCGCAACGCGTATCGCCGATGCGGACGATCGCGACCTGCCGGCCTGGAAATGGCCTTCGCGCTAGCGGAGGGAATTGGCCCGGTCGAATGTAAGCCGAATGTAACAGCGCCATGTAAGTGCAAGACCCGAGGCTTTTACGGGTGGCCTCGGGAATAATGATTCGTTGCCGTCGCAGCGCGAACCGGCGGCTCAAGAACAGGAGACAAGCGAATGAAAATTGCCCAGATCGCCCCATTGACCGAATCGGTGCCGCCCAAGCTTTACGGCGGCACGGAGCGCGTCGTGTCGTACATCACCGAGGCGCTGGTCGATCTCGGGCACGACGTCACGCTGTTCGCCAGCGGTGACTCGGTCACCAGCGCGAAACTCGAAGCCGTCTGGCCGCGCGCGTTGCGTCTCGATCCGGGCATTCGCGATCGCGTCGCGCCGCACATGCTGCTAATGGAATTGGTGCGCCGTCAGGCCGACAACTTCGACGTGCTGCATTTCCATCTCGACTACTACTCGTTCTCGGTTTTCAAGCGCCAGGAAACGCCGTTCGTGACGACCATGCATGGCCGGCTCGATCTTCCCGAGCAGCAGCCCGTGTTCGACACGTTCAACACGGCGCCGGTCATCTCCATTTCCAACTCGCAGCGCCAGCCTTTGCCGCAAGCGCGCTGGTTGACGACCGTGTATCACGGCCTGCCTGAAAACCTGTACACCCCGCAACCGGTCGAGCCGAAATACCTGGCATTCCTTGGTCGCATTTCGCCGGAAAAACGCGTCGATACCGCGATCCGCATTGCCGGGCGCTGCGGCCTGCCAATCCGCATCGCCGCGAAGGTGGACGCCGCCGATCGCGAGTATTTCGAGCGCGAAATCCGGCCGCTGCTGGATTTGCCCTACGTGGAATTCATCGGCGAAATCGCGGATAACCAGAAGGCCGAGTTTCTGTCCGGTGCGCACGCGTTGCTGTTTCCGATCGACTGGCCGGAACCGTTCGGTCTGGTCATGATCGAGGCGATGGCCTGCGGCACGCCGGTCGTCGCGTTCAATCGCGGGTCGGTGCCGGAGGTGCTGGAAGACGGCATCACGGGCTATATCGTCGAGGACGAGATCGGCGCGGTGGCGGCTGTCAACCGTCTGCACAAGATGCCTCGCGCGGGAGTGCGGCAGCGCTTCGAGGAACGCTTTACGTCGCACCGGATGGCGCAGCAGTACGTGGATGCGTATCAATCGGTGATTCGTGCGCAGAAGCGTTCGCGCTTCAAGGTGATCGATACGTCGGGGAGTTGAGCGGCGAGTCGCTTGGGCGCCGGGCCATCGGGCCAGCGGCTGGCGGCAGCTGAAAAAAGAACGGCGATAGGCCTATGCTTATCGCCGTTTTTCATTGCCGCCTGCGGGGCGTTCGTCCCGGATGGTCTTCGATTGCTCGAAGTCAGGCAGCCTGCACGATGCAATGCCTGGTTGCAGAAGCCTTCGCAGCGGGCTGCGCTCGATCCGGATGCCGTTGCCGGCAGATGCCGCCAGATGCCGACAGACAACACCAGGCGCGGATCGGGCGCTTACCCGCAAACCGGAGAGTGGTTGCGAAGCTTCCGCGACCGTTAGATCTTCAGACGCGACACCTTGGTACCCGACAGCGACAGATCGCCCATCAGGCCGGCGTTGGTCAGCACGAAGACTTCGACCGGCGCGGTCGCCGTGTTGGTGTCGATGGCGCCATTGGCGCCCATCTTCACCAGCGCGACCGAAGCGTCGCCACCGACCGACCAGCCGTCGGCATTGCGGAATTTGTCCAGTGCGTCCTGCGTCATGAACAGGAAGATGATGGCCTTCGACTGAGCGCCGGCCTGAAAACCGAACGAACCGGAGATCGTGCTGTAGTAGCCGACCGTGCCGCCGCCTACGCGCAGCGAGCCTTCGCCGTACTGACCGCCGACGATGAAACCGGCTTGCAGCACCGACGGGAATACCAGCACGCCACGCGCTTTGGAGACGAGTTCACGCGAACCCTTCACGGTGGTGTACAGACGCGACATGGTGCCGTCGACGCTTGCGTCGATCGACTGACGTTTGGATGAATCGGTGGATGCGGTGCCCTGGTTGCTGCTGTTGCTCGTCGTTGTACAGCCAGCGAGTGCAAGGCCGCCGAAAGCGAGCGCAGCGGTGCTCTTCAGCATGAAGTTTCGTCTTTGCATCGTTTTTCTCCGTCATGGTTCCGGGTCGCAACCCTATTTGGTGGTGCCGGGTTGCCTAAGGGTTATATCACAATGAAGCGCGAATAGTGCGTTTCGGCGCTAGCCCAAAAGCCTTGTGTGGCGGGGCTTTGGGGCGAATTGTAAAAATTGTCAAGGTAAAAATGACCGTACCCTTCAGGGTGCTGCGAGGGTCTCTGCGGCTCGCGTCGAACACGTTTTTCGCCAACCCGAGTCGGGGTGCACCAGCCCGTCGGGAACGCGACTCCAAATACTGGAACGGTTAATTTTTACCGATTTTTCGATCCGTCGATTTAGCTGAAATCGAAATGAAAGTGTTGTCGTCGCGCTGCAATTCTGACTTTCTGACGTGACTTACCCGTGATTCGCGGGACTCTTGCCCGGCGGACGTCGCAGCGCGCGGCGCAGCATGCCGATCAGCACGCCGATCAGGAACAGTACGACGGCCGGCACGACCCAATAACCGACGAACGCATGCCAGAGATAAGCCAACAAGGTGGAACGACGCACGCCGTATTCGTTGCGCGCGTCCTGCTGACGCTGCGCGTTGGCGGTGAGCACGTCGGCCGGGCAGCCGGCGGCGCGGGCTTCGTCGGCCCGGCCATGACAGTGGGCCGGCGCGCCGGCGGCGCGTTGTGCATCGGTGAACTGCCAGGCGTTCAACGCGCGATCCAGATCGACGGCGTTATAGGCCATCTCCTCCCTGATCTCGCTGACTGCCACGATCGCCACGGGAACGGCCCAGAAGACGATCACGACCAGCCACCGCCTTAACCAGCGGTTCTTGTGTTTCGATACCATCCTTGCCTCCAATCGGTGCTGTGCAGCACCAACGACAAGATGGCGGCCCGTCTGATGTTATGTGTGGGGGTGGGCCGTCTCCGCCGCCATCATAGAAGAAAAATGGCGCGTTCGGGCACATGCTCGGGGAGGGGGGAGGCGAGGCAAAACCGTCGGCAAATGCCAGGCTGGAAGGCGTCGCGCCGGAGAGCCGCGCGACGCCTGGTTTAACGCGATGTGAATTAACTCAGTTCGCCGGCGCGGAAGACAGGCAGGTCTTCATGAACGCCTTGCGGTCGTCGCCTTTCTTGCCCGTTGCCTGGGTGTTGCACGCCTTCATCTTGTCCTGCTGGGTCATCTTGGTGGCGGCCGGTTTCGCCGACAGGCAGGTTTTCATGAACGCCTTGCGGTCGTCGCCTTTCTTGTCGGCAGCCTGCTTGTTGCAGTCGGCCATTTTGGTTTGCTGGCTGTTCTGTGCAAATGCCGGAGCAACGAGGACCGCGCCCAGCACCAGCGTAGCGATAGCGGATTGGATCTTCATGTGACAACTCCCAGTTGATTGATACGTTTTTGATGTTCCGTGCGTGCGGGCGTCGACGGCTTCCAGACCCTCGGCACGGTCATTATGTGGCAATTGCTATCTGCCACAACGGACAAAAATGCGTTCTGGTTGACAGGGTTCCACAATGGTTTTCCCGAATGCGGCGGCTAAAAAACCAATACGCCAATTCAAAACAGCTCAATCATGGCTATGCGGAACCGTGCTATGCAATGCGGATTCATTTGTCGATCCTATTCAAGAGAATTAGCGGTTTCTTATCCGTGATGCATCGCAAATTGATGCTGTCATGCCTATCGGATTGCTGCGAATACAAGCGAATGAGAAATCGCGGGAAATAGGATGGCCGAAAAAGCCTGAGAACCGGATGATGCCTCTTGGATAGGCGAGGTTGGTTCGTCGAAATGCGCCATCGTTCGCAGATCTATTCATAAAGAATAACGGCGAAAAGCGGCGATCATTGTGCTGTGCAATAAGTTGATTTCCGCTTTGATAGCTACCTGTTTCATGACGGCAATAGGTGGAATAACGCGGAAAAAAATATAACTTTGTTTCTATGCGTAACACTTGTCCCCACGATATTCACGCAAACCCTGGTGATGGTATGCTTCGTGCACAAATTCTCCCATGCACGAGTGAGACCACGTTTTGTGCTTCGCAACAGGGACAAATCGCACTAACGCAGTGCGCTATTGACCCGTCAACAGAACGTACAAAACAAAATTTGTGCAACCGAGGGCAGCACACGAATCGTCACAGTTGAATTCGTGGCTAGCCCAAAGCCGCGGCCCGGCCAGGCTGCGTGGAGAAAGTCCATGTTTTTCGATGAGCTAAGCAATGACGAATGGGCAGTGCTGGCAGCGCTTGTCTCCGACGAGCCGGCCGTCCGTTTGAACCGACGCGGTCGGCCGCGCGCCGAACCCCGCATCGTGGCGAATGCCGTGCTGTGGATTCTGACTACTGGCGAGCCCTGGTCCAAGTTGCCGGGCCGCTATCCGTCAGGGCCTACGTGCCGGCGCCGTTTCGAAGAGTGGCAACTGAACGGCACCCTGCTCGAAATGGTCCGTTTGTTATCGCGAACCGGCCGTACGTTTGCCTACGTACCGCAACCCTCGGCGCCGCTCGCGGCCAGGCCGCCGGCGCCCGTCGTCCGCAAGCCCGAAGTGCGCGACGAGAGTCCGCGCGGAGTGTCGTGGAAGAGTCCGGAGTCGTGGCGGGCGCCTGGTGCGGCCGGCACTTCCACGAGCCTCGAAAACTGGCGCGCCGCCGATCCGATCGGCGATATCACGCGGCACCTGTCCGGTGCGGGATACGCGCCGCCGGTGGCTGCATTGCGTGAATCGCGTGAACCGCATGAACCGCCTCCGCGTATGCCGCTAACAACGCCAGCAGGCTGGCACGCCACGCATGGCGTCACGCCGCGTCCGCAGGACACCTTTGCCTACACACGCGGAGTTTCGTCGACGGATGCGACCGTAGCCATTGCGCGCGATGCCATGGAGCGGATCGATGCGGCAATCGCTTCTGCGAACGGCCCCGTGCACGCCGCTGGGCAAGTCGCTGCCCAAGCCGCTGCGCACGCTTCCCAGCGCTACCCGTCGCTTCAGGAACTGCGCGAGTCGCGCCGCGCACTGACTACGAGTCTTGCCCCGCGCGGCACGCAGATCGACGATACGCGCGGTTATGCGATCTACGTCGCGGCCGAGTCGGTGCCGAACGGCATGTATCGCGCGTGGGTGGAAATCATGCAGGACGGCAAGCGTGTCGAACGTTCGGGTCTGGTCGGTCCACGTTTCGCACAGGCGAATCAGGCCGAGCATTACGGGCTCGAATGGGCGCATCAATGGATCGACCGGCAGTGCAGAACGCAGGCGGCGGCCCCGCTACGCGCCCGGTCCGAGGCGGGCGCGATGAGCGCCAACCACCACGCTCCGGCCGAACCCGAGATTCGCGCGGAGATTGCGGACATAGCGCGCCCGTTGCCGCCGATCCGCCACGTCCCCGAGCCGCCACCCGCGGTCAATCACAGCGGCCCGCTGCATAGTCCGCTCAACTCGTACGGCGGCCCGGTGCGGCGTTATCCGGTCGAACCGGCTTCACCTGCGGCCGTCGCGTCGGCGGACAATCCGAACACGGCGTCGGAGCGTTATCCGTCGTTTCAGGAACTGATCTCACACGCCGGATAACAACGACGCACAGCAACACACAGCACCACACCGCACCACCATAAAAACTCAGACAGTTTCCCGCGGCCGGTAGGAGCAACCGCCGCAGGTCCCAACCTTATTCGTTACTGGCGTCCATACGTATCGTCGAAGCGCACGATATCGTCTTCACCGAGATACGAGCCCGACTGCACCTCGATCATTTCGAGCGGCATCTTGCCGGGATTTTCGAGCCGGTGTGTCACGCCCAGCGGAATATAGGCCGACTCGTTTTCGGACACGATAAAGCGCTCTTCGCCGCGCGTGACGAGCGCCGTGCCGCGCACGACGATCCAGTGTTCGGCGCGATGATGATGCATCTGCAGCGACAGTCGCGCGCCCGGTTTCACGACGATGCGTTTGACCTGAAAACGCTCGCCGGTATCGACGGAATCGTAGTTGCCCCACGGTCGATGCACCTTGCGATGATTGGCGGCCTCCAGTCCGCCGGCGCTGCGAATGCGGCCGACGATTTTCTTCACGTCCTGCACGCGCGATTTATCGGCGACCAGAATCGCATCCGCCGTCTCGACCACCACGAGGTTGTCGGTCCCCACGCATGCGATCAACCGTCCTTCCGAGTGCGCGAACGTCGAGGAGGCGCCTTCGAACATCACATGCCCGCGCGCCACGTTGTGCTCGGCGTCTTTATCGGAGATGTCCCAGATGGCGTCCCACGAGCCGACGTCGGACCAGCCCGCCTGCAACGGCACGACCACGCCGGTCGCCGCGCTCTGATCGCTGCCGAGTTGTTCCATCACCGCATAGTCGATTGAATTGGACGGCGATGCGCAGAACGCATCGCGCTGCAGGCGGAAGAAATCGCCATCCGATTTGCCGCCCGCGAAAGCGGCGTCGCACGCTTCGTAAATCGCCGGCTGGAAGTGGCGGATCGCCTTGAGCCAGGTCGACGCACGCATGATGAAAATCCCGCTGTTCCACCAGTATTCCTGCGACTCCACGTAACGCTGTGCGAGTTCCAGATGCGGCTTCTCGACGAAGCGATCGAGCGCGTGCGCGCGGATCGCGCGAGGCGCGTCGGCATCGGCATCGTCCTTCACGACGTCGTTAGGGATACCAAATTCCGCGCCGATGCGAATGTATCCATAGCCGGTTTCCGCGCGCGTCGGCACGATGCCCATCGTTACGATGTGACCGGCCGCCGCATGCTGCACACCGCTTGCCACCGCCGCGCGAAAGCCGTCCATATCGGTCACGGCGTGATCGGCGGGCATGACGACCATGATGCCGTCTTCGTCCTGCGCGGCAATCGAGAGGGCGGCGACGGTCAGCGCGGGCGCAGTGTCGCGTCCTGTCGGCTCCAGTATCAGCCGGGACGGTTTGCCGCTCGTGCGTAGTTGCTCGGCCGTGGTGAAGCGCTGTTCTTCATTGGCGACCACCACGAGTTGTCCGCTGAGCGGATAGCCGGCCTCGAGTCCATCCAGACGCCGCGTGGTCGATTGCAGCAGCGACTCGTCGCCGAGCAGACCGATCAACTGCTTGGGATGCTGCTCGCGCGACATCGGCCACAGCCGGGTGCCGGAACCGCCTGCGAGGATCACGGGATGAACCTTGAGTTTGACGTTCAAGGGCGTAGCTTGCGTGAACCGGGTGTCGGCGGGCGTCGCCGTAACCGGAGCTGTCATGATGGACTCCTCGAGGCTGGGTTAATGCATCGAGTTTTATCACGAAGACGGGAATCAATAAAAGCGCGTTAAATCGCCATGCCGCGATAAAAACCGGAAAAGCAATCGTTAAATTTACCCGCGGAATCGATTAAAAAATGCCGGATGGATTTATAAAAAAAGAAAAATTAAACAAAAAATGCAGCACGATTTTTTTCGCACGGCGACGTCGAAAAAATAAAGTGGAAGGCCCCGTGTAAGCCTGCTCGGAGCAACGCTGGCGCCCCCTCCGAACCTCCTCGAACGAGTACCAAAAAGCGCCCATCTGCGCGCTCTGCCGGTAACAGTTGCCGTACAAAAATCAGAAAAAATACCGAAAAATTGACCGATACATTTAGAGATATTTTGTGCTCTTGCAGCGCGAATTTTAATGCCGCTTTATCTAGTCCTGTAGCAGGGTATTCACTCACCGACTGAGTCGTATCTGGATTTTCTACCCCGGCCATTCGGCGTGGCCGAATAAAAATCCGGCAATGCAATCAGCACCGCTTTAACCTGTTTCGCGTCGTGCATCGGGCAGGCAGGACGCCGGGACCGGCGTTGCGGTTGCCGATCCAGGGCCGGCGGATGCGACGGAATTAAACCGACTAACGGATGACACTTGACTGACGATCTGAGGGGCAGCGGATGCTGAGCGTTCTATCGAGAATCATCGACATCGCCATGGTCGCGCTCGGCGCGGTGATCGCGACGGCCGTGCATAGCGGGCAGTTCGTCTGGCTGGACGAACTGCAACGGGTTTCGCTCGTGTTCGATTGCCTGCTGGTGGTGGTGTTCTTTCCGGCGCTCGGCATCTACCAGTCGTGGCGCGGCAAGCCGCTTTACGACCTGCTGTGCCGCGTCGCCGGCGGCTGGGCGATCGTCGAAGTCACCGGCGTGCTGATCAGCTTCAGCCTGCACCGTTCGGACAGCCTGTCGCGTCTGTGGCTGGTGTACTGGGCGGTGGCCAGCATCGTGCTGCTGATCGTCACCAAGGTGATCGTCTACTCGATCCTGCGCGGCCTGCGCCGCGAAGGCTTCAATCAGCGCGCGGTGGCGATCGTGGGCGGGGCACCGTATGGGCGCTTCCTGATCGCGCAGATGAAGAGCCGCCCGGAAGCCGGCTTCAGCCCCGTCGTGGTGTTCGACGAGGACGGCACGATCAACCCTTACGAAGACCCGGCCGCCGCCGACTCGATCGACGGCGTGCCGGTGGAGCGCGACTATCAGCGCATGTTGCAACTGGTGCGTCAGCGCGCGATTCGCGAGTTGTGGCTCGCGCTGCCTATCTCGAAGGAAAAAGCGATTCACCGCTTCGTGATGGACCTGCGCAACGACTTCGTGAATATCCGCTTCATTCCCGACGTGCGCAGTCTCACGCTGTTCAATCAGCCGATGGTCGACCTGCTCGGCGTGCCCGCCATCAACCTGGCCGCCTCGCCCATCACCGACCTGCGCGTGCTGCCCAAGCGCGTGTTCGACCGGCTGTTCGCGCTCGTCGCGTTGACCGCGCTGTCACCCGCCATGCTGGCCATCGCAATCGCGGTGAAGGCGAGTTCTCCCGGCCCGGTGTTCTTCCGCCAGAAGCGCAAGGGAATCGACGGGCGGCAGTTCGAGATCTACAAGTTCCGCTCGATGAAGCTGCACAAGGAGAGCGCCGGCCACCTCACCCAGGCGACGCGGCGCGATCCGCGCATCACGCCGGTCGGCGCGTTCCTGCGGCGCACGAGTCTCGACGAGTTGCCGCAATTCATCAACGTGCTGCGCGGCGAGATGTCGGTAGTCGGCCCGCGCCCGCACGCGCTGGAGCACGACGACATCTACAAGGATCTCGTGAAGGGCTACATGCACCGCTACCGGATCAAGCCGGGCATTACCGGCTGGGCGCAGATCAACGGCTATCGCGGCGAAACCGACCGGATCGAAAAGATGATGGGGCGCGTCAAGCTCGATCTCTACTACATGCAGCACTGGACCTTCTGGCTCGACATCAAGATCGTCGTGCTGACTTTGTGGAAGGGTTTCGTCGGCAGCAACGCGTATTGAGCGTAACGGATCAACCTAATTTTTCGAGGTGCAACACATGAACCTGACGATCATCGGTAGCGGCTACGTCGGACTCGTCACGGGCGCATGCCTGGCCGACATCGGCCACGACGTGTTCTGTCTCGACGTCGACCAGCGCAAGATCGACGTGCTCAACGGCGGCGGCGTGCCGATTCACGAACCGGGTCTGCAGGAGATCATCGGGCGTAATCGCAAGGCCGGCAGACTGACGTTTTCGACCGATGTCGAAGCCGCCGTCGCGCACGGCGACATCCAGTTCATCGCGGTGGGCACGCCCTCGGACGAAGACGGTTCCGCCGATCTGCAATACGTGCTGGCCGCCGCGCGCAATATCGGCCGGTATATGACGGGCTTCAAGGTGATCGTCGACAAGTCGACCGTGCCGGTGGGCACCGCCTCGCGCGTGCGCGAAACGATCGCGCGAGAACTGGCCGCTCGCAACGCGAGCCACATGTTCTCGGTCGTGTCGAATCCGGAGTTCCTGAAAGAGGGCGCCGCCGTCGACGACTTCGCACGGCCCGATCGCATCGTGCTGGGTTGCGACGAAGACGTACCCGGCGAAAAAGCCCGTGAGCTGATGAAGCGTCTGTACGCGCCGTTCAATCGCAATCGCGAGCGCACGCTGTACATGGACGTGCGCTCGGCGGAATTCACCAAGTACGCGGCCAACGCCATGCTTGCCACGCGCATTTCGTACATGAACGAACTGGCGAATCTGGCCGACCGGGTCGGCGCGGATATCGAAGCCGTGCGCCGGGGCATCGGCTCCGACCCGCGCATCGGTTACGACTTTCTGTACGCCGGCTGCGGCTACGGCGGTTCGTGCTTCCCGAAAGACGTGCAGGCGCTGATTCGCACCGCGGCCGACCACGACGCCAATCTGCGTATTCTCGAAGCGGTCGAAGCGGCCAATGACCGGCAGAAACAGGTGCTCGCGAACAAGATCGTCGCGCGGCTCGGTGAAGACCTGTCGGAACGCACGTTCGCGGTATGGGGCCTCGCGTTCAAGCCGAATACCGACGACATGCGCGAAGCGCCAAGCCGTCCGCTGATTGCCGAACTGCTGCGGCGCGGTGCGAAGGTCAAGGCGTACGACCCGGTCGCGCTCGACGAATCGAAGCGTGTGTTCGCGCTCGACCTTAAGGACGTTCCGCAACAGCACGCGCGTCTGAGCTTCGTGAACGAAGAGATGGAAGCCGCGGTTGGCGCCGACGCGCTCGTGATTCTCACCGAATGGAAAGTCTTCAAAAGCCCGGACTTCGACGCGCTCAAACAAAGCCTCAAGTCGCCGCTGATTTTCGACGGCCGCAATCTGTACGAACCCGACGTGCTGCTCGAACTCGGCATCGAGTATCACGCCATCGGCCGCCAGCACGCGCTGCGCACGGCACCCGCGCGGATCGGCGTGAACGGCTTGCCGCTTTTCTTCGATGCGGCCGATGCAGCCGATGCAGCCGATGCAGCCGATGCAGCCGATACGGCGCAGGCCGGTCGCTAACCCCGACTCGCCTGAATCCGCCACACCTCGACAAGGAGCCCGCCATGTTCGCCAATGTGCTGATCGTTTGCCACGCCAACGTGTGTCGTTCGCCCGCCGCCGAGATGTTGTTCAAGGCGCGGCAGCCCGGTGCGTCGCGCGACCGCGCGACGCCGATCGCCTTTCATTCCGCCGGGATTCGCGCGGTCAACGGTCACGGCATGGACCCCGTCATGCGGCGGCTGCTCGCCGAGCGGGGCGTCGCCTCTGGGATTCACTACGCGCGGCGTCTGGAGCGCCGGCTAGTTCGTGACGCCGATCTCGTGCTGGTCAGCGAGTGCGCACAGGTCGGCGCGGTCGAAGCGCTCGACCCGGCCTCGCGCGGCAAGGTCTATCCGCTCGGCAAGTGGGAAGACGACTCCGACGTCGCCGATCCGCACGGCGGCGATGAAGCCGGCTATCGCGAGAGTCTCGTGCTCATCGAACACCTGGTCATGGGATGGCTACAAAAAATATGCTGATGAAAAAACCGACTCCTAACGCTTGTCATGCTGCTCACGCCGTGACGCAGGTGCCGTCGAAGCTTGCAGCCGCGCTTGCCGCCCCGCTTGCCGCCGCGCTTTTGCTGACGTCCTTTTTGTCGGCCTGTGCCACGGCACCGGGTAATTACCTCGACACCTCGCGTCTGAAAGACGACGGCGCACAACAGAACCAGGCCGCCGAAACCTATCCGCTCCATCAGATCGACGGCACGCTGGTCGCGGCGCAAGCGCAAGCCCAGGCGAGCGCCGCACCGGCCGAATTGCCGGCCGCGCGTTTCAGCGATCCGTCGCAATACGTGTATCGCCTGTCGCCGCAGGACATTCTCGGCATCACCGTGTGGGATCACCCGGAACTGACCACGCCGCAAGGCAGCACGTTGTCGGCGGGCGGCACCACGACGCAGACCATCGCCGGCGCATTGCAGCAGCCGTACACGGCGGCGCTGCCGGGCCAGGCCGATCCGTACGGCCAGACCATCGCCGCCGACGGCACGATCTTCTTTCCGTTCGTCGGCCGCATTCGCGCCGCGGGCAAGACGGCCGGCGAGTTGCGCGAGCAACTGAGCGCGGGTCTCGTGCGCTACATCCGCAATCCGCAGGTCGACGTCCGCGTGCTCGCGTATCGCGGCCAGAAAGTGCAGGTGACCGGTGACGTGAAGACGCCCGGTCCGCTCGCGATCAGCGACGTGCCGCTCACGCTGGTCGACGCGATCACGCGCTCGGGCGGCCAGAACACCGACGCCGATATCCAGCGCGTGCGCCTCACGCGCAATAACCGGCTGTACGTGCTCGACGCCAACCGCATGCTCGATCAGGGCGACACCAGCCAGAACGTGATGCTGCAAGCGGGCGACATCGTCAACGTGCCGGATCGCAGCGACAGCCGCATCTTCGTGATGGGCGAAGTGAAAACGCCGATTCAGGTGCCGCTGATTCGCGGCCGCCTGACGATTGCCGATGCGCTCACGCAGGCCGGCGGCATTCTCGACACCGACGCGAATCCGCGGCAGATCTTCGTGATGCGCGGCATGCGCGAGCATCCGACCACGCCCGACGTGTACCGCCTCGACATGACGCAGCCCGATGCGGTCATGTTGTCCGCGCAATTCCAGTTGCAGCCGATGGACGTCGTGTACGTGGGCACGGCCGCTTCGACCACCTTCAACCGTGTGTTGCAACAGGTCTTGCCGAGCGTTCAGACCTTGTTCTACCTGAAGGAGCTGACGCAATAGGCCGACCGGCCGTCACGAGGCCCGCGCCGCCTGTCGAAGGGCGCGCGGCCGGCATAACAGCAAGCCAGCCCACGCAGCAGCAACCGATACGGGATACGAACCGTGAGTACACAATTTTCTCCGCACATGGCGGGTCCGGTCAGGACCGAAGAAGAGGACGTCGTCCTCGGACAACTGGTGCAGGTCATCCTCGACGACATCTGGTGGCTGCTCGCGATTGCCGCGGTAATCGTCGGGCTCGCGGCCGCCTACTGCTATCTCGCGAAGCCGATCTACTCGGCCGACGCGCACGTGCGCGTCGAGCCGTCCGACAACACCTCGCAGGCCCTCACGCAAACGCAAACCGGTGCGGCCATCACGAGCGGGTCGACCGGGCTGCCGACGGACGCCGAGATCGAAATCATCAAGAGCCGCGGCGTAGTCGGCCCGGTGGTCCAGCAACTCAAGCTGAACTTCAGCATCGCGCCGAAGACCGTGCCGCTGCTCGGCACCATTGCCGCGCGTCTGGCCACGCCCGGACAGCCGGCACGGCCCTGGCTCGGGCTGTCTTCGTACGCATGGGGCGGTGAGGTCGCCGAACTCGATTCGATCGACGTGGTGCCTGCGCTCGAAGGCCAGAAGCTCACGTTGACGGCCACGGACGCCCAGCATTACGACCTGCGCGCAGCGAACGGCGCCTTGCTGCTGCACGGCCAGGTCGGCCAGCAGGAACAGGGCGGCGGCGTGACGATTCTCGTCGACAAGCTGGTGGCGCGCCCCGGCGAACAGTTCACCGTCATGCGCGCCAACGACCTCGACGCGATCGCCGCGTTCCAGTCGGCCATTACCGTGCAGGAGCAGGGCAAGCAGACCGGTGTGATCCAGATCTCGCTGGAAGACAAGAGCCCGGAACACGCCGCCGAAGTGGCCAACGCGCTGGCGCAGTCCTATGTGCGGCAACACGTGCTGAGCAAGCAGGCCGACGCGAGCCGCATGCTCGACTTCCTGATGAGCGAGGAGCCGCGCCTGAAGAGCGATCTGGAACGCGCCGAGGCGGCGCTGACCGCGTATCAGCGGCAGTCCGGCTCGATCAATGCGAGCGACGAAGCCAAGGTGTATCTCGAAGGCAGCATGCAGTACGAGCAGCAGATCGCCGGCTTGCGTCTGCAGATGGCGCAACTGAACGAACGCTACGGCGACGATCATCCGACGCTGGTCGCCGCGCGCGAGCAGATGGCGGAGTTGCAGGCGCAACGCGCGAAATACGCGGACCGTTTCCGCGATCTGCCGGCCACCGAAGTCAAGGCCGTGCAGTTGCAGCGCGACGCGAAAGTGGCCGAAGACATTTACGTGCTGCTGCTCAACCGCGTGCAGGAGTTGTCGGTGCAGAAGGCCGGGACCGGCGGCAACGTGCATATCGTCGACGCGGCGCTGCGTCCTGGCGCGCCGGTCAAGCCGAAGAAGATGCTGATCCTGTCGGCGGCGGTGATTCTCGGCCTGATCGCCGGGACTGGCTTCGTGTTCCTGCGTCGCAACATGTTCAAGGGTATCGACGACCCCGAGCATATCGAGCGGACCTTCCATCTGCCGGTGTTCGGTCTCGTGCCGTTGAGCGCCGAGCAGGCGCAACTCGAGAGTGGGTTCGAGCGCGGCGGCCAGCGCGGCGGCGAGCGCGGCGGCGAGCGCGGCGGCGAGCGATTGCGCTCGGTGCTGGCGAACGCCCGTCCAAAAGACGTGACGGTCGAGAGCCTGCGCAGTCTGCGCACCTCGATGCAGTTCACGATGATGGATGCGAAGAACCGCATCGTCATGTTGACGGGCCCGATGGCCGGCGTCGGCAAGAGCTTTCTGACCGTCAATCTCGCGGTGCTGCTCGCGCATTCGGGCAAGCGCGTGCTGATGATCGACGCCGACATGCGACGCGGCGCGCTCGAGCGTTACCTGGGCGGCACGCAGGATAACGGCCTGTCGGAACTGTTGAGCGGGCAGATCTCGCTGGAAGAGGCGATCCGCAGTTCCGTGGTGGATAGCCTGAGCTTCATCTCGTGCGGCCGCCGTCCGCCCAATCCGTCCGAATTGCTGATGTCGCCGCGCCTGCCGCAATACCTCGACGGACTCGCCAAGCGCTACGACGTGATCCTGATCG
This sequence comes from Paraburkholderia sp. BCC1886, assembly GCF_900996245.1. GTDB lineage: Bacteria > Pseudomonadota > Gammaproteobacteria > Burkholderiales > Burkholderiaceae > Paraburkholderia. Next base: position 70,034 of record NZ_CAAJGK010000035.1, read on the forward strand.
ATACGCCGCCGGTGCTCGCCGTCACCGATGCATCGATTATCGGCGCGTATGCCGGTTCGACGTTCTTCGTGATGCGCTCGGGCGTGCATAGCGAAGGCGAGATCGGCGATTCGCTGAAACGTTTGCGCGCAGCCGGCGTGCACGTGCAGGGCGGGATTTTCAACGGCATGCCGGCGCGTTCGCGCGGCGGCTACGACCGCAGTTACGCGGCCGTCCAGGAATATCTGAGCACGGATTGAAGATGAAGAAGATGGCGCGGGACGTATCGAACGGCTCACTCAACGATCAGCAAAGGACATCACGATGAAAGTGACGGTACTGGTTCCGACTTACCGCCGGCCCGCCGATCTCGCGCGCTGCCTCGCGGCGCTGCAACGGCAAACGCGCGCCCCCGACGAAGTGGTGGTGGTCGCGCGTGCCGACGACGCGGCGACGCACGCCTGCCTGAGCGAACCGGCGGTGCCGGGGAATTTGCCTTTGTCGGTGGCGCTGGTCGAAGCGCCCGGTCAGGTGGCCGCGCTCAATCGCGGACTGGACGCCGCCAATGGCGACGTGATCGCCATTACCGACGACGATGCCGCGCCGCACAGCGACTGGGTCGAGCGGATTGCCGCCGCGTTCGAAAGCGACGCGCGTCTCGGTGCACTAGGCGGGCGCGACTGGGTGCACGAAAAAGGCCGCGTGCTGAACGGCGAGCGGCCGCTGGTGGGCAAGGTCACCGCGCACGGCAAGATCATCGGCAATCATCATCTCGGCGTGGGCGGCGCGCGCGAAGTCGATATTCTCAAGGGCGCCAACATGAGCTACCGGCGCGACGCGGTGCGCAGCATCCGCTTCGACGCGCGGCTGCGCGGCACGGGCGCGCAGGTTCATAACGACATGGCCTTCAGTCTCGCCGTGAAAAACGCCGGCTGGAAACTGATGTACGACCCGCACGTGGCGGTCGATCATTTCCCCGCCGAGCGTTTCGACGACGACCGGCGCGACGCGCAAACCATGGCGGCGTTGCGCAACGCCGCGTTCAACTTCCATCTGATCCTGCGCGATCAACTGCCGCCGCTGCGTCGTGAAGCCGCGTGGTGGTGGTGGACGCTGGTCGGCACGCGCGTCTATCCGGGCCTCACGCATGCCGCGCTCGCGCTGGTGTCGAAGCAGGCGCCGTTGCGCCTGTCGCGCTGGCGCGCGGTGCGCGGCGGTGCGCATGAAGCGCGACGCGCGCTGTCCTGACGCGTGAGGTCCCGCGCATTCCGGTTCTTTCCGTCCGCACATCGGCGCCTGCATTCGCTGGCCACCGGCGCTGTGCGTTTTCCCCTGCAGAGCGGAGTGTCTGCATGAGCACGAGAGTCCACGTTCATCTGTTCTATGGCGCCGATCCGCGCTTCTACCGGCCGGGCGACGACATCGGTTGCCTGTACGGGTATCACCATGCCGAATCCGACGCGCTCAGGCTGACATATTCGCAGGATGCGCCGGAGAAGAAGCCGGTCCGTCTGTTGCGCCGCGCGCTGAAGGCGGCGCTCGGTTTCGATTTCCTGCACACATGGCGCAACCGCGCCGAGATGCTGCGCTCCGACGTGATCTGGACGCACACCGAACAGGAATGGCTGTCGGCGGCGCTGATGCTGCTGCTCAGCGGCAGCAGGTCTGGCGCTGCGGGCGCGCCGTTGCTGCTTGCGCAAAGCGTGTGGCTGCTCGACAAGTGGCCCTCGTATGGACTCCTTCGCCGGGCGCTGTATCGCAAGCTGATGACGCGGGCCGATCGCCTGACGACGCTCGCGAGCGACAACGCCGCGCTGTGCCAGCGCTATTTCGATCGCGAGGCGACGCCTTTGTTGTACGGACTGAACACGCGCGATTTTCCGGTGCGGGTGCCGGGCGAGTGGGTGCCGCATACACCGTTGCGGATCGCGGCTATCGGCAACGATCGCGATCGCGACTGGGACACGCTGATCAAGGCGTTCGGACACGACCCACGCTATAGCGTGAAGCTCGCCACGCGGCGCCGTATTCCGGCTGCGCTGCGCGCACCGAACGTCGAGATCGCGTTGTTCTCGGGCATCCGCAAGCAGCATGAACTGTACGACTGGGCCGACGTGATCGTCGTGCCGCTGCGGCCGAATTCGCACGCGTCCGGCATTACCGTGATGCTCGAAGCGGCGGCGCTCGGCAAGCCGATGGTCGCCACCGACGTCGGCGCGCTGAAGGATTATTTTCCGGCGCACGAGGCGGCGTATATCCCGCCGTTCGACCCGCAAGCGCTACGCGAAGCGGTCGACCGTTTCGTCGCCGCGCCGCATGACGCGCTGCGGCAGGCGCAGGCGGCCGCTGCCGGTCTGCTGTCGCGCGATCTGACCACGCAGCACTACGCCATGCAGCACGTGCGCGTCACGCAGGAGATGCTGCGCGCGCGGGCGGCGCTGCGTCCGCGAGTCGAGGCACCGGGCGCGTCGGGTACGGCGGACGCGGATACGTCCGCGCCGCGCGAATCGCGCGGAGGCTTCTAGCCGATGTCGACACTCCTGCCTACTAGCGCTCCCGGCACGCCGGGGCCGGGCGCGGCTCCCGGTTCCGTTCGCGGCAATGCGCAGAGCCGCAAGGAATGGCTGCCGGAGGCGCTGCTGTGGCTGCTCACCGCCATGCTGATCGTCGCGCATCAGGGCACGGTGCTCACGCTCGCGTTTCCCGTGCTGGCGATCCTGACGGGCTTGTGGCTCTACTTCAAAAGCCCGGCGCGCTACATCGGCTTCATGTGGTGGCTGTGGTTCCTGAGTCCTGAAGTCAGGCGGCTGGCCGACTGGACCAAAGGCGCGTTCACGCCCACCAGTCTGATCCAGGTTGCGCCGCTCGCGGTCACGATGATCAGCGCGCTCTCGCTGCTGCGCTATTACACGCTGCTGTCGCAACGGCGCGGCCTGCCGGTGCTGCTGATCCTGCTCGGACTCGCGTACGCGTTCCTGATCGGCGTGATGTCGAGCGGGCCGCTCGCGGCCACCTACGACCTCGCGAACTGGCTCTATCCGATCCTGATCGGCTTTCACATCATGGCGCACACGCGCGAGTATCCGAAGTATCGCGACACCATCGTCAACACGTTCATCTGGGGGATGCTGGCGATGGGCGGCTACGGGCTGATCCAGTTTTTCATCATGCCGCAGTGGGACGTGCTGTGGATGCTCGGCTCGCAGATGAACTCGCAAGGCGACCCCGTGCCGATGGGCGTGCGCGTATTCAGCACGATGAATTCGTCGGGACCGTTCGCGTTCGCGATGATGGGCGCGATGGTGTTCGTGATGGCGGCCACGCACCGCGTGCGCTGGATCGCCGCCGCGCTCGGCTTCTTCGCTTTTGCGCTGAGCCTCGTGCGCTCGACGTGGGGCGGCTGGGTCATCGCGCTGCTGATTCAACTGGTCAAGTCGAACAACAAGGTGCGCGTGCGGATCGTCGCCAGCGCGGTGCTGCTCGCCGGGCTCTGCGTGCCGCTGCTCGCGGTAGGGCCGGTGGCCGAGCGGATGCAGGCGCGGCTGTCCACCATCGTCAATCTGAACGACGACCAGAGCTATGCCGCGCGCAACGAGTTCTACGCGACCTTCGCGAAAACCGCGTTTACCGATGTCGCTGGCGAAGGCATGGGCGCCACCGGCACTTCCACCAAGCTCTCGAACGACGGCGGCCAGCTCGGCCAGTACGGCAACTTCGATAGCGGCGTGATGAACATTCCGTTCGTGCTCGGCTGGCCCGGCACGCTGCTCTATATGTCGGGCATCGTCTGGCTGGTAACGCGCGCGGTGCTCGCTTCGTTCAGGATGCGCCACGACAAATACGTGTCCGCGTGCCTGAGCCTGAGCCTCGCCACCTTCGCGATGCTGGTGTTCACCAACTCCCTGGTCGGCACCGGCGGACTCCTGCTTTTCATGAGTGTTTTTTCGATTCTCGCTGCGGTTCATTACGAAAAACTGAACCGCAGACGCACGCTATTTCGCAACGGAGGCACGGATTGAGAGTCGCCATTGTCACGCACGTGGTGCGCCATAACGACGGCCAGGGGCGCGTCAACCACGAGATCGCGCGCGCCGCGCTCGCCGAGGGAATCGGCGTCACGCTGATCGCCTCGCACGTCGCGCCGGATCTGCTCGCGCATCCGGAGGTCCGCTGGATACCGGTGAAAATCGGCCGCTGGTGGCCCACTAATCTTCTGCGCCAGCAGGTGTTCGCGTTCAGGAGCGCGATGTGGTTGCGCGCGCATCGACACGAGTTCGACGTGCTGCACGTGAACGGCTTCATCACGTGGATGCCGGCCGACGTCAACACTTCGCACTTCGTGCATAGCGGCTGGTTCGGCAGCCGCTATTACCCGTTCGGTCTGACGAAGGGCGTGTGGTCCGCGTATCAGTCCGTCTACACGCGCTGTAACGCGTGGCTGGAACGCTGGGCTTACCGCCGCTCGAAGGTGATTACCGCTGTTTCGCAGAAAGTCGCCGACGAAATCCGCGCGATCGGACTCACGGCGGATAACCGCGTCGACGTCATTTACAACGGCGTGGATACGGCCGGATTTGCAGCGGCCAGTGGCGACCGTCGCCGCTTCGGTCTGCCGGCGGATGCGTTCCTGCTGCTGTTCGTCGGCGACTTGCGCACGCCGCGCAAGAACCTCGGCACGGTGCTCGCCGCGCTCACGCATCTGCCCGAACACGTGCAGATTGCCGTAGCGGGTTTCCTGCCAGGCAGTCCGTACCCGGAGCAGGCGAAAGCGCTCGGCATCGCGCATCGCGTGCATTTTCTCGGGCTGGTGAAGGAGATGCCGGTGCTGATGCATTCCGTCGATGCGTTCGTGTTTCCGTCGCGCTACGAAGCGATGAGTCTGTCGCTGCTCGAAGCGATGGCCGCCGGCCTGCCGGTGGTGACCGCGCGCACGGCGGGGGGCGCCGAGATCATCACGCCGGAATGCGGGATCGTGCTCGACGACCCGGACGATCCGCGCGCGCTGGCCGGCGCGATTGCCCGGCTCGCGGAGCACGACGACGCGCGCCGGGCAATGGGCGTGGCTGCCAACGAACTCGCGACGGGTTTCGGCTGGGCCCGCATGGCGGCGCAGTACATCGCGCTGTATCGACAACTTGCCGGGCAGCAGAAAGACCGCCGGCGCAGCGAAGCGGAAGCGAGCGCGGTCGCGAAGACCGATGCGTTGACGCTGAACACGCTGGCCGGACAGAAGGGCGCTGAATGACACGGCGCGGATCGGTCGATTCTTCGATGCCGCCTGTTCCAGGCAACTCATCACACTCAGAACGCACAGGGGCAAACACCATGAAGACGAGCGCAATCAAATCGCTGCAGATCGGGATGCACTGGTTTCCGGAGCGCGCGGGCGGTCTCGACCGCATGTACTACTCGCTGGTCGGCGCGCTGCCCGGCGCGGGCGTCGCAGTTCGGGGCGTGGTCGCGGGCTCGCCGAAAGTCGCCGCCGATACGGGCGGTGCGATCAACGGCTTCGGGTCGGCGGTGCAGTCCTTGCCGCTGCGTCTGATGGCGGCGCGCCGCGCGCTGCGGCAGGAATTGAGCACGTCGCGGCCGGACGTGATTTCGTCGCACTTTGCGCTCTATACGTTTCCGGGGCTCGACGTGACGCGCGGCATTCCGCAGGTCTCGCATTTTCAGGGACCATGGGCCGACGAAAGTCACGTGGAGGGCGCGGATTCGCTCGGCCAGCGCGCGAAGCGCTATCTGGAGCAGTCGGTCTACGCGCGTTCGTCGCGGCTGATCGTGCTGTCCGATGCGTTCGGCAAGATTCTGACTTCGCGCTATCGCATCGCGCCGGATCGCGTGCGGGTGGTGCCGGGCTGCGTCGACGTCGAGCAGTTCAATCTGCCGATCACGCCCGGCGAAGCGCGCCTGAAGCTGCAATTGCCGCAAGACCGGCCGATCGTGCTGGCGGTGCGCCGCCTCGTGCGGCGCATGGGACTGGAAGATCTGATCGACGCGGTGAAGCTGCTCAAGCGCAGTCAGCCGGACGTGCTGCTGCTGATCGCGGGCAAGGGGCGGCTCGAGGGCGAGTTACAGGCACGGATCGTCGAGGCGGGGTTGGAGGACAACGTGAAGCTGCTGGGCTTCGTGCCGGACCAGCATCTGGCGGCACTGTATCGCGCGGCAGATGTCAGCGTGGTGCCGACGGTGGCGCTCGAAGGCTTCGGGCTGATTACCGTCGAATCGCTTGCGTCGGGCACGCCGGTGCTGGTGACGCCGGTGGGCGGATTGCCGGAGGCGGTGGCGGCCCTGTCGCCGAATCTGGTGCTGCCGGAGACTGGAGCGAAGGCGATCGCCGAGGGACTGGCGGGCGCATTGAACGGATCGCTGAAGCTGCCGGATGCGGATGCCTGCCGGCGCTATGCGCGTGAGCACTTCGATAACTCGGTGATCGCGAAGCGGGTCGCGGCGGTGTATGAGGAGGCGATTGCGGCGGGGGGCGTGCATTGAGTTGAGCGCGTTGCGGCGCTGAAGCGGGCGCCGCAACTTGGTCATGTGACGGGCCGCTAGTCGAAGCGGCCCGACCGGGCAGTCGATGCAAGCGTTGTCGTTTTCCAGCTAATCCAGCCGCGAAAAATCGCCGATTTGTCGCAATCCAGCTCACGAACCCTGCTTTTTGTCGCAATCCAGCTTTTGATCGGGTGAGCGGGTCGCGGAGGTCCGCTTACTCGTAGCCGCGCAGAGCGGCCCGGGCAACCCTCACTCTGCGCTGAACCACCCCTTAAAACGTCTCGTGATGCTCATTCCTGCCCAGATCGGCATGAACCATCATGTGGCACAACTGCTCCAGCGTCGTCTCCGGCTTCCATCCCAGCGTGTCGCGCGCCTTGTCCGCGCAGCCGATCAGCAGATCCACTTCCGCCGGGCGGTAAAACTTCGGGTTCACGCGCACCAGGGTCTTGCCGGTCGCCACGTCGATGCCCGTTTCGCGCTCCTCCTTGCCCGACCATTCGATCTGATAGCCGGCCGCGGCGAACGCCATGCGCACGAAGTCGCGCACCGTCTCCGTGCGACCGGTGGCCAGCACGAAGGTATCCGGCTCGTCGGCCTGCAACATGCGCCACATCCCCTCCACGTATTCGAGCGCGAAACCCCAGTCGCGCTTCGCGCCCAGGTTGCCGAGTTCGAGCGCGTCCTGCTTGCCGAGTTTGATCTTCGCGGCCGTGTCGGTAATCTTGCGCGTGACGAATTCGCGTCCCCGTAGCGGCGATTCGTGATTGAACAGAATCCCGCTGCTCGCGAACAGGTTGTACGACTCGCGATAGTTGATGGTCGACCAGTGCGCGAACAGCTTGGCGACACCGTACGGACTACGCGGATAGAACGGCGTGTCCTCACGCTGCGGCACCGCCTGCACGAGGCCGAACATCTCGGAGGTCGAGGCCTGGTAGTAACGCGTCTTCGGGCTGAGAATGCGCAAGCCTTCGAGCAGATTCAGCGCGCCGATGCCGGTCACTTCAGCCGTGGTCGCCGGCTGATCGAACGACACGCCCACGAAACTTTGCGCCGCGAGGTTATACAACTCGTCGGCCTGCGCGCCGTCGAGCAGCCGCAAAGTCGAGCCGAGATCGGTCAGGTCGTGTTCGACTAGCCGCAGGTTCGGATGATCCAGCACGCCGAGCTCGCGAATCCGCCAGAAATTGACGGAGCTGGTGCGCCGGTAAGTGCCGGTCACGTGGTAGCCCTTGTCGAGCAGCAGCTTGGTCAGATAGGCGCCGTCCTGTCCGGATACGCCGGTGATGATCGCTTTGCGTGGTTGGCTCATGGCTTGCCTTCAGTATTGTTAAAAGAAAAAAATCTGCGTCTGCAACGTGAAAAAATTCAGCGCGGCCGGTCCAGCAGCCGTTGCACCAGCGGATCGACCACCTGAAAATCCTGCCCGGCTTTGAGCTGGTACAACGCCGGCCTGGGGTGCGCGCCATCGGACATCAAGGTCTTCCATTCCGGCAGATTGCCGATATAAGCGAACTGGTCGACGAGCGGCGCGTGCTGCTCGGCAGCCACGCGCCGCGTCATCGCGACCATCGCGGCAAGCCTCGCATTCAGCCGGTTGTCGGGCATCGGATTCGAGGTTTGAAGCACGGCCTGCTTGCCGAGCGCCTGCGCGGTTTTCACGAGCGCCGTCTCGGCGTCGTAGAACTGCGCGGGCGTCTGGTTCTGCATGACTTCGTTGATGCCGTAGTTGATCAGGACGATCTGCGCGGGCGACGCCGCGAGCCGCACCTGCCACGCCAGTCCCGCAGTCGGCCCGGCGCGGCGGTTGCCGGTGCCGTCGCGTAACTGCGCCGCCGTCGTGCCGCCCACGCCATAGTTCGCGACCTGAACCCGGGCGCCATGACGCGCCTGCAATTCGTCCTGCAGATAAGCCACGGCGTTGTTCGCTTGCGCAGCGCAATGGCCGTCGCTGCAGGTGATGCCGAGAGTGGTCGAGTCGCCGTAGGCCTCGATCAGGATCGGGCCATCGATGTTTGCGCTCGCCGCCTGTACGTTGTGAAAGAACAGAGCGCAACACGTCAGCGCGACGACCGCCGTCGACCCGCCAGCCTGCAATACCCGGCGCGTCATGCGCGGCTACCCGGCGCTTGCGCGGTGGCCGTGCTCAATCCCGGGTCGCCGCTCGTGCCTGCTTCCGTGTGCCGTTTCGAGCCGAAAATCAGGCGCTTTTCGAACGCGAACCAGGTGGCGCTCGCGTAAGCCAGCGTGATCGCCAGTGCGAGCGCCGCGGTTGCAAAGCGGTTCAGATGCAGCGGCCACAGCGTGTACAGCACACTCAGATGAATCAGGTAGATGGTGTAGCTAATCGTGCCGATATAGACCAGCACCGGATTGCACAGCATCCGCTTGACCCAGCCCTTGCTCTGCAGCGCGACGACCACGACGGACGTACACAGCACCAGCGACACGCTATAAAGCGCGGCATTGGAGAGCGGCGTATTGGCCGCGCGAAATCGCGGATAGTGCAGATGCAACCACGCAAGCACGGCGAGCGCCGCAAAAAACCCGCACGCTGCAAGCCCCTTGAACGGCTCGAGCGCATTGCGGTCGCGGCGCACCGCTACCGCGAGCAACGCACCGGCCGCCAGCAGATCCATGCGGAACGGCGTGAGGTAGTAGACCGGCCAGAAGGAATCGAACCAGGGCGTGGCGACGGCGCGCAGCACCGGTACCAGCAATACGAGCGCAGCGGCCACGTAGCCGAGCGCGCGCTCGGGCAGCAACAGGATGACGAACGGCCAGACGATATAGAACTGCTCTTCGACGGCGAGCGACCACAGCACGTTCAGGCTGTCGTGACCGCTCTGATTGAGCGCGTCGCCGATATTCGTCGCGAAGAACGCGTACCACTCCCAGTGCTGCGCCCAGCCGAACCCGAACAGCAGTGACGACACCACCATCAGCAACACATACGGCGGCAGGATGCGCCGCGCGCGACGCGCATAGAAGTAACCGAAGTAGGACTGCCGGCACGCCTTGCGTTCGAGCAGGATGCCGGTAATCAGAAAACCGCTCAGGACGAAAAACAGATCGACGCCCATCCACAGCGGCGCCTTCAGCGCGTGCTGCGCGAATACCGCGAGCACGGCGATGGCGCGCAAGCCATCGAGTTGCACGATGCGGCGGGAATGAGAAGGCGCTAAGGGCAGTGCGCTGGCAGTCATGAACCGTCCATGGTGTTGAGCCGAGAGGGCAGACGAAAGATTGCATCGCGGCCGGAAGAAAGCCTGCCGCGTGCGTGGCGTCGTAACCAGAGTGCCAGTCGATTCTAGGGAAAAGAAAATCGCGAAAAAACCGGAATGAATTGAATAAGCGAATGAGATTGAAACAGGGTGTTTCGTTATTCATTCGAATTGGATTTTTATGCTTGTACGCATAGGTTCATGCACGTTGTAACACCTACAGCCATGGTTTCGCATAATCGGTAATCGAGGCCGGTCTTGCGCTAGCCACTCACGGATCACCGGGCAGCTTATTTTTAATTGATTTTTAAATCGCTTTCTTTCGGAATGCTTGAGGCGCGCTAATTAGTCGAATATTTTTGAATTATTTTCGATTTTCGTCGCGGTGTTTTTTACGCGTAATGTGAGCCGTGCGAATTGCGGGGCCTCAAAGCGGCGTCGCGCCGACTGGAGAAAATACTTTGCGCCGTTTCACGTTCAGGAACTCGCTCGTCATGCTTGCGTGTTGTACCGGACTGGCCGTTGCATCGGTCGGTGTCCCCGCGCATGCGCAAACGGTGTTGAACGCGAAAACCTCGTGGCTCGGCAACAGCTTCGGTTTCGGCGACGGTAGCTGGACGCAGATCGATATCACCGCCATTGCGGTGGCGCCCGACGGCAAGGTCTATACGAACGCGCCGTGGGACGAAAGCGGCGCCGAGGCGAGCGTCTATCAGGACGGCAAGATGCTCGGCTTCGCGGGCGGCACGCATGGCTGGGGCAACGGCGGCGGCAACGCCGTCGCGGTGAATCGCAAGTATGTGTTTCTGGCCATCGCGGTCGGCAACGAAAAAGGACGTCTGGTCGGGCAGGGCGTGTGGCCGGACAAGGGCAAGCAATGGTTTGGTGTTTCGCGTCGACAGATTGCCGACGTCAAACGCGCCGCCGCGTTCCAGCCGGCGGCACGAAGCGCCGATCCGCACGCGCAACTCGCGGGCGCTTTTCTGATGATGAACGAAGTGCCGTCCGGGACCAACGCCGACATCGGCGGACTGGCCGCGAACGACACCACGCTGTACGCAGCCAATACCGCGCGGGATCGCATCGAGGTGTACGACGCCGAATCGATGCAGCAGAAAACCACGTGGAGCGTGACTCGACCGGGACGTATCGCGCTCGCGCCCGACGGCACGCTGTGGGTATTGAGCGACACGGACGCGGCCGGTGGAGCGCAGGTCGGGCATTACACGCCGGCCGGCAAGCGGCTCGACGACAAGGTCGCGCTACCTGCCGGGACGGTCGCGGTGGATATTGCGGTCGATGCGAAATCGCGTCTGCTGATCGCCGACAACGGTCCGCGCCAGCAGGTCCTGTTCTTCGGTAAGAGCAACGGGCGTTATGCACAGACAGGCTCGCTCGGCGAACCCGGCGGCATCTATAGCGGGGTGGCCGGCGCGCCAGGCCCGAAGCGCTTCAACGGGCTGACCGGCGTCGGCGTGGATGCGCAAGGCAATGTCGTGGTGTCGACCAACGGCATCGGTCCGCACTTCGCGCCGCTCGGCGCGGGGCTCGGCGCCACGCTCGAAAGCTATGCGCCGGACGGCAAACGGAACTGGCAGGTGGAGGGGCTGCTGTTCGTCGACGGCGCGTGGGTCGATCCGGCGCGTCCCGACAGCGTCTATACCGGCAACAAGCGTTTTGAACTGGACCTGACGAAGCCCGCGGGACAGGACTGGAAATACGTGGGATTCCTGTCGAACCGGTTCCGCTACCCGGACGATCCGGTGTTCCACACCGATCAATATCCCGGCTTGCCGATCGCGCGAAAGCTGAAGGGCCGCACGTTCCTGTTTCTCACCGACATGTACGCGGACCATCTGAAGATTTATCGCTTCGACGCGCAGCACGACGGCGAAACGGCGATTCCTTCGGGATTCATCGCCGGCCGCGAGCGCGCCGTGGCCAACGTGCCCAACGCGCCGGCCGGCGGCGACTGGATCTGGCGCGACGCGAACGGCAACGGCCGGTTCGATGCCGACGAATACGCGCTGAACACGAGCGGCACCAGGCTCGCCGGCGGCTGGGGCTGGTGGGTGGATACAACCGGCGACATCTGGCGCGCGCGCGACAACAAGGGCATCACGCGTTTCCGGTTTGGCGGACTAGATCCGAAAGGCAACCCGGTCTATTCGTACGACGCGCTCACGCAATACCCGGTGCCCGCGCCGTTCACCGAAGTGCACCGTGCGATCTACGAGCCGGACACCGACACGCTCTACGTGACGGGTTATACCGCCGGCGCACCGCCCGATCGCGGCTTCTGGAAAGAAACCGGCCGCGTGCTGGTGCGCTACGACAAGTGGTCGAGCGGCCACCCGGTGCAGCGCTACACGATCGAGCTGCCGTGGACGACGCAAAGCAAACCCATCGCCACGATCATCGGCTTGACGGTGGAAGGCCAGTACCTGTTCGGCGTCGAGCCGGTCGGCACGGTGCACGTGTGGGACAAGGACAGCGGTCGCGAGCTGGGCGTGATTCGCCCGGGCCCGGAAGTGGGTCGCGCATCCGGCTGGATCGACGTGCCCAACGGCATTAGCGCGGCGAAGCGCAGCAATGGCGAATACCTCGTGTTCGTCGAGGAAGACGCGCGCGGCAAAGTGATGATGTATCGCTGGAAACCTTGATGACGGAACACGGCAAGCGGCACCTTCGCAATCGCATTCGAAACCAGGGCATCCGATGGATAAAGGCATTCTCAAGAACGTAGCGATCAATTTCTTCGGCCTGGTGTTGCCGACCTTCGTCTCGCTCGTGACCGTGCCGGCGTATATCAGGCTGCTGGGCGTCGAGCGCTACGGCGTGATCAGCCTCGTGTGGACGCTGATCGGCTACTTCGGCATTCTCGATCTCGGCATGAGCATGGCGGCGCAGAACCATATCTCGAAGGCGCGCGCGTCGGGTGACCGGCAAGAAAGCGTGCGCGTGTTCTGGAGCGCCACGTGGCTCAATCTCGCGACCGGCGTGGCGGGCGGTCTCATCATCTATTTCGGCGCGTTTCTCTACACCGCCTATTTCACCAAGGTCTCGCCCGAGTTGCAGCACGAGGTGTATATGGCCTTGCCCTGGCTCGCGGTAGCGATTCCGATCGCCAACGTGTCGTGGGTCTTCGCGGGGGCGATCAACGGTGCCGAGCGTTTCGGCGTCTACAACACCAATCAGACCATCGGCACCTTCCTGTTCCAGTTGCTGCCGCTCGGCGCCGCGCTGTGGCTCGGCGCGACCTTGCAGAACGTGCTGGCCGCCGCGGTACTCGCGCGGATTCTCGCGGCGCTGCTGCTGGGACGGTCCGCGCTCAAGGTGCTGGAGATCCGTCAGGTGCTGCCGCCGCAATTGGGCGTCGCGAAGGGGCTCTTCAACTTCGGCGGCTGGATGCTGATCGCGAGCGTCACCACGATGATCGCGGATTCGCTCGACCGCGTGATGCTCGGCACGAGCCTCGGCGCACGCTTCGTCACGTATTACACGGTCCCGCAGAACCTGGTGACGCGGCTGAACATCGTCCCCACGGCGATGGTGCGCACGCTGTTTCCGCGGCTCTCCGCCGTGAGCCGCGCCGACGCCGACACCATCACGCAGCAGTCGCTCGAGTTTCTGAACGGCGTGTTCACGCCGGTCGCGCTGGTCGCGATGCTGGTGCTCGAACCGTTCCTGCATTTGTGGGTGGGCAATGAAATCGCGACCGTTGCGGCGCCGGTCGGCCGCATCATGATCGTTGCCGTGTGGCTCGTCGGTCAGGCCAACGTCACGCGCATCCTGATCCAGTCGCAGGTGAATCCGGCCACCGCCGCGCGGGTCGGCTTGTTCGAATTGCCCTTGTTTGCCGGGGCATTGTGGTTCGGCATCGGCCATTTCGGTTTGACCGGCGCAGCGGTGACGGTCGCCGCCCGCGCGCTGTTCGACTACGCGCTGCTGTTGCGGCTGTCGGCCATCCGCGCGCGCCAGATCGCGCTAGACATGCTCGCCCACCTGGTTTTTTTGCTGGCCAGCCTCTGGCTCGCCAGCTTCCTGCCGAGCCTCGCCTTGGCGATCGTTGCCGGTGCATTGATGGTGGGAGCCAACCTCGCCTGGTCGATCACGATGACGCCCGCCTTGCGCGATCTCGCGCGCTCCATGCTGTTGCGACTGAACCCGAGGAAAAGCGCATGAACCACGAAGTCCTTGAAGAAGCCGTGCGGCAACCCGCGACCCGTAGCGCGCTGGCCGAACTCACGACCGTCCCGGGCGGGCAGACCATGCCGCGGCGCGCCGCGTTGCGCAGCGATAAAACCGTGCGTGTCGCGATCGTGCACGACTGGCTCGTCACCTACGCCGGCGCGGAGAAGGTGCTCGAGCAGATCGTCGCGTGCTTTCCCGATGCCGATCTGTTCAGTCTCGTCGACTTTCTCGAGGACCGCAGTTTTCTGCGCGGCAAGCCGGTCACTACGTCCTTCATCCAGAACCTGCCGCGCGCGCGGACCAGATACCGCACGTATTTACCGCTGATGCCGCTCGCGATCGAACAACTCGACGTCTCGGCGTACGACGTGGTGATATCGAGCAGTCACGCGGTGGCCAAGGGGATTCTCACCGGGCCCGACCAGGTGCATATCAGCTACGTGCATTCGCCCATTCGCTATGCGTGGGATTTGCAGCACCAGTACCTGAAGCAGTCGAAACTGACGGCCGGACCGAAATCGATGCTCGCGCGGATGATTCTGCATTACATCCGCAATTGGGATATCCGCACGTCGAATTCGGTGGACGGCTTCGTCGCCAATTCCGATTTCATCGCGAGACGCATCAAGAAGGTTTATCAGCGTGATGCGCAGGTGATTTTTCCGCCGGTGGATGTCGAGGCGTTCGCGCTCTGCACCGACAAGGAAGACTTCTATCTGACCGCCTCGCGGATGGTGCCGTACAAGAAGATCGATCTGATCGTCGAAGCGTTCGCCCGGATGCCGGAGCGCAAGCTCGTCGTGATCGGCGACGGCCCGGAGATGGAGAAGATTCGCGCGAAGGCGGGACCGAATGTCGAGATCATGGGTTATCAGCCGTTCAATGTACTCAAGGACCGGATGAGCCGCGCGAAGGCTTTCGTGTTCGCCGCCGAAGAGGACTTCGGCATCTCGGTCGTCGAAGCGCAGGCTTGCGGCACGCCGGTGATCGCGTATGGCAAGGGCGGTGCGCTCGAAACCGTGCGCGATCTGTCGGAGCCGCGGCCGACCGGCATGTTCTTCGACGAACAGAATACGGAGTCCATCGTGGCGGCAGTCGAGCGCTTCGATGCGCATCGCGCGCGCATCTCGCCGGTGGATTGCCGCGCGAACGCCGAGCAGTTCTCCGCAGCGCATTTCCGCGAACGTTTCTTCGCGCACGTGCGGGCCTCGGTGCCCGCTTTGCGGCACGCCCGTCTGCCCGCGTACGTGCCTTACAAGGCGCCGGCGGGCGCGAACGCGCCGCGCATTCTTGCCGTCGATCAGAGCGGCGTGCTCGGCGGCGCGGAGCTTTCGCTGCTGGAAATCGTCAAGGCCTTGCGCTCGCGTATCGAGGTCGTGCTGTTCGACGACGGACCGTTTCGCACGGCGCTCGCGCGGGCCGGCGTCGAGGTCAACGTGCTCGATGCGGGCGCGTTGCGGCACGTGCGCAAGCAGGGTGGTTCGTTACCGAAAGCGCAGGCGCTCAAAGGCCTGCTGTCGCTCGTGCGCGCCACGGCCCGACGCGCGCGCGCCGTCGACGTGATCTATGCGAACACGCAGCGCGCGATGGTGATCGGCGCGATTGCGGGCAAGCTGGCGCGGCGGCCGGTCGTCTGGCATCTGCGCGACATCGTCAGTCCCGAACACTTTGGCGGCAAGCAACTGGCCATCATCAAGTGGTGCGCGAAGCTCGGCCTCACGCATGTGATCGCCAATTCGGGCGCTTCGGCGCGTGCGTTTGCCGACCTGACGCGCTTCGACAGCCAACGGATCGACGTGGTGTTCAACGGCATCTCGGCGGCGCCGTTCGATGCGTTGCGCAGCGTGCCGCAATCGACGCTGCGCGAGCGCCTGAATCTGCCGCGCGACGCGTTTCTGGTCGGCTCGTTCAGCCGCCTCGCCCGCTGGAAAGGGCAGCATGTGTTGCTCGAAGCGATGGTGCTCAATCCGCAGATGCACGCGGTGCTGGTGGGCGCGGCACTGTTCGGCGAAGACCAGTACGAGATCGAGTTGCATGCGTTCGTGGCCGCGCATCAGCTTGGCGAGCGTGTGCATTTTCTGGGCTTCCAGCACGATATTCCGGCTTGCATGCGCGCGGTGGATGCCGTCGTGCACACGTCCATTACGCCGGAGCCGTTCGGCCGGGTGATCGTCGAAGGCATGCTGGCGCTGCGGCCCGTGGTGGCGGCGCGCGCGGGCGGCGTGCTGGAGATCATCGACGATGGCGAGAACGGCGTGCTGTGCACGCCCGGCGATGCCGAAGGCCTGGCCGCCGTGCTGGCCGAGTTGCGCAGCAACGGTGCGCTGCGCGACAAGCTGATCGGCAACGGGTATCGGACGGCATTGAGCCGGTTCGGCACCACCAGCTATGTGGAGAGTGTCGAGCGGATTCTGAAGCGGGTGGCCGGGCGCTGAGCGCGCCAGGCTGACTCGAACGAGTCAAACAAGGCAGGTTTTTACGCGGGGGTA
Organism: Paraburkholderia sp. BCC1886; assembly: GCF_900996245.1. Taxonomy (GTDB): domain Bacteria; phylum Pseudomonadota; class Gammaproteobacteria; order Burkholderiales; family Burkholderiaceae; genus Paraburkholderia. Next base: position 86,415 of record NZ_CAAJGK010000035.1, read on the forward strand.
GGCAGGGACTGGCCGGTTCCTGTCGTTAGCGCAGCGGAGCGGAAGTCTGTCGATTTCCGCTCCGTCTTTTTTTGCGTCGACGCGTCGACGTGTCGGTGTGTCTGTGGTCAGACCTGACTCGGTTCCACGCGAGCCCGCTGATTTTTCGGCTTGAACGACGCCGACCATTTCATCGCCGGTAACTCGACTGCCCGGTAGAACGCGTAAGCGATTGGCACGGCCACCAGCATGAAACCGAACGACGGCCAGATCGACATCTGCAACGACGAGCGGAACAGCAGGGAAGACAGCAGCACGAAGATGGGCAGATGAATCAGATAAAGCGAGAAGCTGAAGTCGCCGAAGCCCGACAGCAGCCGCAAACCCGCCGACGGCGCGGCCTGGTTCGACGCATGCCGTGCGAGCGCCTTGTACAGATAGAACGCGAAGCCGACGGCCCACAACTGGAACGCGCCGTACTGGCCGAAATGAAACGCCACACAGCCGAGCACGATGAAGCCGGCCGCCAATCCATACAACCAGACCGAAGCACGCGCATCGCGGGCACCGTGAGCCTTGGCGTCGGCGATCCACGCGCCGAGCGTCCATGCGAACCAGTACGAGGTGAAGAACTGGATATCGTGGCGTTCGAGCCAGTATGCGGAGACGACATTGACCAGCGCGACGAGCGCAAGCACCGGCGTCATGCCAATGCGCCGGCGCAGCGCGAACAGCAGCGGGTAGACCGCATAGAACTGCACTTCCAGCGACAGCGTCCAGAGCGCGCCATTCGATCCATAGGTCTTGCCGGCCACGCCTTGCAGCGAAAACAGATTGACGAGAAACGACTGCAACCCGATCTCGCGGATCTTGTGACTGACCGGCGGCAATTGCAGGCTGAACCAGTCGAGCGCGAACGTCAGCACGAGCGCGGCGAGCAGCACCGGATAAATGCGCGCGAAACGGCGTACCCAGAAGTTGGCGCTAACGAGCCGGTAAGCGGGATTCGCTGCGAGACGCAACGCGCCGCTTCGATGAATGCAATAGCCGCTGATCACGAAGAAAATCGGCACGCCGGCCGAGCCCCACGCAATCGGGAACGTCAGATAAGCGGCAATCGCATTCAGGGTGAACGAATGGCCGACGCTCTGGTGAAACGCCTGCATGCCGACCCATTCGACCTGGCGGCAGTGGAAATAGGCGACCAGTAGCGCGGCGAAACCCCGCATCGCGTCGATCACGTGTTCCTTGCCGGCGCTGGCGGCCACGGCATCGCTGCGAACCCGTGAGGCCGATGCGGAGGCCGCATGCGGCGCGGGACTGAGAGGCAGGGCTGAGTCGCTCATGCGCGGTCCTTGATTCGGGAGTTCGAAAATGTCGAAGAGAAAGAAAGGCGCGCGCAGCCTGGTCGCGCCCGTGCTGCCTGTCATCGTAGTGCAGCGCGTAAGCAAGAAAATCGTAAAAAAATGCGCCGTTAATTCCTGTCGGCTTTTGGCGCAAAACGTGGAGCGTGTGACTTTTTGTAATGAGGCGAAAGAAGATTCCAGTTGAATTATTTGTCGCTTTTGTCGTGCTAATTTCAGACACGGATTCTCTCGACACGAGGTGAAGTCATGAACCTGCATTTACTCGCCGGCATTGCCGTGCTGCTGATCCTTGTCGCCGCCTCCGCCTATAGGGAGGCGCTGCGCAATGAGCCGATCCGGCGTTTTCGCATCAACCCCGGCAAGCTGCCGCAAGTCGACGAAAACGAATGACGGCCTCGTTCGGTTCTTGTTCCGGTCTCATTCGGGTCTCGGCTCGCAGCATCCGCACGGCCGCCACCGAATGTAACTTTTTCGGCATCCGCCAAAAAATAGCGGCTTTGCGCCGTAATAGTTGCTGCTGGCCGGATTGAATGCGGTCGAGCGAACCGAATTCAATTAATTATTCGAGCCGCGCTATTTGGAAGGGTGTAATCGACGGATTTTTTTGTTAGTCTTTCCGACGATATCGACGGGTTTCGAGCCCTGCGAGCACTAATTTCTAACCGAATGTGGGAATGCCTGCCATGTTGAAAGTCACCAAAGCCGTATTTCCCGTTGCGGGACTCGGGACGCGATTCCTGCCGGCCACCAAGGCAAGTCCGAAGGAAATGCTGCCTATCGTCGACAAGCCGCTAATTCAGTATGCGGTCGAAGAAGCGATCGCCGCCGGCATCACCGAGATGATCTTCGTAACGGGCCGCAGCAAGCGCGCCATCGAAGATCACTTCGACAAGTCCTACGAGATCGAAGCCGAACTGGAAGCGCGCAACAAGCAGAAACTGCTCGACCTGGTGCGCAGCATCAAGCCCGCCAACGTGGACTGTTTCTACGTGCGTCAGGCGGAAGCGCTCGGTCTCGGTCACGCCGTGCTGTGTGCGGAGAAACTGGTGGGCGACAGCCCGTTCGCCGTGATTCTCGCCGACGACTTGCTGCATAGCTCGAAGCCGGTCATGAGCCAACTGGTGGATACGTTCAACCACTACCATAGCTCGGTGATCGGCGTGGAAACCATCGACCGCGAAGAGAGCCGCTCTTACGGCGTGGTGGACGGCCGCGAGTGGGAAGACAACGTCATCAAGCTGTCGGGCATCGTCGAAAAGCCGGCCCCCGAAAATGCGCCGTCGAATCTCGGCGTGGTCGGCCGCTATGTGCTGATGCCGACTATCTTCAAGCATATTCGCGCGTTGAAGCCGGGCGCGGGCGGCGAGTATCAACTGACCGACGCCGTGCAATCGCTGCTGACCGAAGAGCAGGTGCTCGCGTATCGCTACTTCGGCACGCGCTTCGATTGCGGCAGCAAGCTCGGTTATCTGAAGGCGACGGTGGAGTTCGCGCTGCGTCATCCGGAAGTGAAAACGGAGTTCGAGGCTTATCTGCGCGCGTATATGAAGGCGAACCTGCCCGCGAACGAGCCGGTGAACGAAGCGTTGCCGCCGGTCGTCGAGGTCATCGAAGCGATCTGAGTTTCAAGCCGTGTCGCAAGTACTGGACGCTGAAAAAAAACTGGCCGGGGTGTCATAACCCCGGCCAGTTTTTTTTATCGTCGTGCTTTCTGTCTCAGGCGTTCTGCCAGCGTGCGTCCGTGACCACCAGTTTCTTCGGAATCAGCTTGATCTGGTAGAGCGCGTCGGCAATCTGCTGCTGATACTCGAAGCGGGTCGTGTCGACCGGCAGAATGCCGTAGCCGGTGCGTCCCAGCGCCAGTTCGAGTGTGCCGGTATCCAGACCGGTGATCGGTGCGAGTTGCGCGGAGACGGCCGGCACGTTGTGTTCCGCCCAGCCGTCGAGTTGCTGCAACTCGGCGAGCACCGCGTGCACCACGTCCGGGTGCTCGGTCGCGAAAGCCCGGCGCGCAACGTAGTACTCGACGTTGCGCACGATCCCTTCGCCGGTGCTGAGCACGCGTGCTTCCAGTTGGCGCTCGGCGGCGGCGAAGTAGGGGTCCCAGATCGACCAGGCATCGACGCTGCCGCTCGCGAACGCGGCGCGTGCATCGGCGGGCACCAGATAAGCCGGCTGGATTTCGTTATAGCCGACCTTGCCGTGTTCCAGCGCCTTCACCAGCAGGTAGTGCGCATTCGAGCCCTTGGTGACTGCGATTTTCTTGCCGCGCAGGTCTGCGAGCGTGCGGATCGGCGAATCCTTGCGCACGATCACCGCCTCGGCGCGCGGCGCGTCCGGTTCGGCCGCGATGTAGACGAATTCCACACCACCCGCCTGGGCGAACACCGGCGGCGTTTCGCCGACCACACCAATATCCACGGCCTTCGCGTTCACGCCTTCGAGCAGTTGCGGGCCGGCCGGAAACTCGAGCCATTGCACCGAAAAGCCCAGCGGCGCGAGCCGTTTTTCGAGCGTGCCGCGTGCCTTGAGAATGATGAAATTGCCGTATTTCTGATAACCGATGCTCAGCACCTTGTTGCTCTGCGCGCGTGCGGTGCCGCTCGCGGCCAGCGTGCCGAACGTGGCGCCGAGCGCGCAGGCACCCCGCAGGCTCACGCCCGCGCCGACACCGGCAGCCAGTTTCAGAATGGAACGGCGAGCGTCGCTGACGCCATTGGACTTCGATTTGGTATGAGACATGGAGCGGATGTCCGGACGGGATGAGCGCGCATCATGCGCAATGGCCGACGCGTCGTCAAAGAATGGTTTGTGCTATCGATCGCGCCGACGCGTATATACGCGTCGGCTGAGCTTGTTGCGCCGATTGCGTCCCCTGGCTCGACGGCTTACTTGGCGGGCTCGTTCCAGGCCGGCAACGTCGCGCCGTGGTAGACACGCAGAATTTCCGCGGCGACATTCGGCTGCTGATAGCTGTCGACCAGGTCATGCACCCATGCCGCGTGCAGATCCTTGTCGTTCACGGCGATGAAGTTGCGGTACGGGTTGCCCGACACCTTCTCCTGCGCAATACGCTCGTCCGGAATCTTGATGCCGGCCTTGATCGCCCAGTCGGTGTTGATCACCGCTGCGTCCAGATCGCCGATGGCCCGGCCGACGATGCCCGCGTCCAGTTCCTTGATATGCAGGTTCTTCGGATTGTTGCCGATGTCACGAATGGTCGGCAGCAGACCCGTACCCTGACGCAGCGTGATGAGACCGAGCGACTGGAGCAGCAGCAACGAGCGGCCTTCGTTGCTCGGGTCGTTCGGCACGCCGATCGTCGCTCCCTGGGCCAGGTCGGCGACCGACTTCACCTTGCGCGAGTACAGGCCGATAGGCTGCACGTACGTATAACCCACCGCCGAAATCTTGTACCCGCGTGCGGCGATCTGCGCGTCGAGATACGGCTTGTGCTGGAACGAGTTGGCGTCGAGGTCGTGTTGCGAGAGCGCTTCGTTCGGCTGCGTGTAGTCGTTGAAGGTGGTGATTTTCAGCGTGAGACCGTGCTTCGCGGCGTTCGTGGCGACGACGCGCCATACGTCCTCGTCTTCACCGGACATGATGCCGACGCGCAGGGTTTGATCCGCGGCATGAGCAGGGGCCATCGCGATAGCGCCGCACATCATGGTCAGTGCGCCCAGCATCAAGCGGAGGGTTTTGGTTGGCGTCATGAATTACCTTTGTTTTTATCGGTTGAGAACGTCGCCAAGCGTAAGAGTGAAGCCCGCGATTGGCAAATATTTTCCCGTGCATTGCTAATACGCGCAATGCCATAAGCGGACCGGAAAGCGGACCAGAAAGCCGACTAAGAAGCCCGGCTTGATTCGATCCAAGAAACGCTTCGTTCCACCCGCCAGCGCAGCTCGCTACCATTCGGTTCCTTTTTTCGAAGCGAAGCCAATGGCACTACGTATTCTGGATGGCGGCATGGGCCGTGAACTCTTGCGCATCGGCGCGCCGTTCAAACAACCCGAGTGGTCGGCGCTGGCGCTGATCGAAGCGCCGGACTATGTGCGTACCGCACATGACTCGTTCGTGCGGGCAGGCGCCGATTTCATCACGACCAACTCTTACGCGGTGGTGCCGTTTCATATCGGCGAAGCGCGCTTTGCCGCCGACGGCGAGCGCCTCGCGGCACTCGCGGGGCAACTCGCGCGCGATGCCGCTAACGCCAGCGAGCATCCGGTGCAGGTAGCCGGCTCGTTGCCGCCGGTGCTGGGTTCGTACCGTCCCGATCTGTTCGATGCCGAAGCGTCCGCGCCGCTCCTGCGCGCGCTGGTCGACGGACTGTCGCCCTATGTCGACGTGTGGCTCGGCGAGACGCTCAGTTCGACCGCCGAAGCGCAAGCCGCGCATCGCGCGCTGAATGGCGACCCGCGTCCGCTGTGGCTGTCGTTCACATTGGACGATACCGCCGATATCGATGCGATCGTCAAGGGTGAGCTTGCTCCCACGCTGCGCTCGGGCGAGAGCATCGAAGCGGCGCTGGCCGTCGCGGTGTCGCTCGGTGCGAAGGCATTCCTGTTCAATTGCAGCCAGGCGGAAATAATGGAGGCGGCCGTGCGTCTCGCGCGTGCGGCGCGCGATGCGCGCGGCGTCGATCTCGAACTCGGCGTGTATGCGAATACCTTCGAACCGCAACGCCAGCGCGGCGCGGCCAACTCGGGCCTGAGCGCGCTTCGCGACGATCTGCAACCGGACGGTTACGCCGTGTTTGCCCGCCGCTGGGCGGATGCGGGCGCGTCGATCATCGGCGGTTGTTGTGGCATCGGGCCGGAACATATCGCATTGCTCTCTACTGCCGTACGCGCCGAATTCAACTGATCGCGCGTGACCTCCTCACTTTTTCTTTGGTCCTCCATGCAAGCCGATAAATCAGGCGACACGTCCTTGTCCGCCGAAGAGCGCGCCCGTCGCCGCTTCCTGCAACGCGCCGGTTCGACGGCGGCCGCCTTGTCCGCGACCTCCCTTTTGGGGCCGCGCGCTTTCGCGGCCGGGACGCCCAAACGTGGCGGCCATCTCGTGATCGGCAGCGACACGGCATCGAGCAGCGACCGGCTCGATCCGGCGTTCTATTTCGAAGAGTTCATGTATCTCGTCGGCCGCCAGGTCTTCAATACGCTGACCGACCTGAACGACGACGGCTCGCTGCGCCCCGGGCTCGCGGTGAGCTGGGACAGCCGCGACAACGCGCAGACCTGGATCGTCAAGCTGCGCAGCGGTGTGCAGTTTCATAACGGCAAGGTGCTCGAACCCGCCGACGTCGTGTATTCGCTCGACCATCATCGCGGCAAGGATTCGCAATCGGCGGCCAAGGCTTACCTCGACCCCGTGAAGGAAATCGCCATTACCGGCCCGTTGGAACTCACGTTCAAGCTCGCTTCACCGAACGTCGATTTTCCTTATCTTCTTGGCGACGTGCATTTCGGCATCACGCCTAAGGGCGCGGATTTCGATAAGGGCATTGGCACGGGCGCGTATGTGCTCGAAAAATTCCAGCCGGGCGTGCGCGTGCTGACGCGGCGCAATCCGAACTACTGGGACCCGACGCGCGGTTTCGTCGACACGGTCGAAACCGTTGCGTACAACGACAGCGCCGCGCGCGTTGCGGCATTGCTGAGCGGCTCGGTGCATCTGATCAACCGCGTCGAACCGCGTCTCGCGAAACGTCTCGACACGGTGTCGTCGATCCATCTATACCGGGCGCGCGATACCAACAACATCCTGTTCCCGATGCTGGCCGACCAGGCGCCGTTCAACAACAACGACGTGCGCACCGCGCTGAAATACGCGATCGATCGCGAGCAGTTGCGCACGTCGCTGCTGGGCGGCTATGGGTCGGTCGCCAACGACAATCCGCTGTATCCGTCGAACCGCTTCTATACGACCGACGTTCCGAAGCACGCCTACGACCCGGACAAGGCGAAGTTCTACTGGAAGAAATCCGGCGCGACGCAGCCAATCGTTCTAACCGCTGCGGATGGCGCGACCTTCGCGGGTGCCGTGTCGGCCGCCGAGTTGTATCAGAACTCGGCGACCCGGGCTGGCATTCCGTTCAAGGTCAACCGCGTGCCCGCCGACGGTTACTGGACCCAGGTCTGGATGAAGCAACCGTTCTGCGCGTCGTCGTGGGCGAACCGTCCGACTGCGGACGCGTATCTGTCGATGATCTGCGTGACGGGCGCGCCGTGGAACGAGTCGCGCTGGAGCAACCCGGCTTTCGACAAGCTGGTCGCCGCGGCGCGCTCGGAGAGCAACGACGCACGCCGCAAGCAGATCTATCACGACATTCAGGTGCTGTACGTCGAACAGGGCGCGTCGGTTATTCCGCTTTACCAGGATTCGCTGGTGGCGACCCGTTCGAACCTGAAAGGCTATAGCGACATACCGGGCGAGGTGGGTTCGCGCGCCGCGGAAAAAGTATGGTTCGCGAGCTGAGCGCGGCGGGTCGCGTTGGCCGGCGCGCGCGGGCGACTTCTGGCGGTCGCGCGCTGCTGTTGGGGTTGTTCGTCAGGCGGGTCGTGCAGGGCATCCTTACCCTGTTTGCGGCCGTCACGCTGATTTTTGCCGGCACGAACCTGTTGCCGGGCAATATCGCCGCAACCATACTCGGGCAGACCGCGACGCCGTCGGCGGTGCACGCGATGGAGCGCGAACTCGGGCTCGACCAGCCGGTGCTGGTCCGCTACGGTCGCTGGCTCGGCAATCTCGCGCATGGCGAGTTCGGCGATAGCTATACGACGCGCGCGCCGGTCGGGCAGGCCGTCGCGCCGCGTCTGTTCTACACGCTGGTGCTCGCTGCGAGCGCGGCGTTCATCGCGGTGCCTTTATCTCTCGTGCTGGGCATGCTCGCGGTGCTCAGGCGCGGCGGTTGGCTCGACCGTTGCATCGTCGCGGGCATGCGGCTCTCGGTGGCGCTGCCGGAGTTCTTCATTGGCTATCTGCTGATCGCGTTGTTCTCGGTCTCGTTGCAGTGGCTGCCGAGCAGTGCGGCCGATGCCGGGTCCGGTTCGCTGGGCGCCTGGTTCACGAGTCTCGCACTGCCTTGTGCGACGCTGGTGCTCGCCATACTCGGCCACATGACCAGCATGACGCGCGCAGCGCTGCTCGACGTGATGGCGCAACCGTTCGTCGAAATGGCACAACTCAAAGGCTTGCCGCCGCGTCGCGTGATCGTGCGGCATGCGTTGCCGAATGCGATTGCGCCGATCGTCAGCATCGTCGCGCTGAATCTCGCGTATCTGACCGTGGGCGCGGTGGTGGTCGAAACCATCTTCGTTTATCCGGGACTGGGGCAATACATGGTGGATAGCGTCGTCAAGCGCGATGTGCCGGCGGTGCAGGCTTGCGGTGTGGTGTTCGGCGCGCTGTATGTCGGCCTCAATCTGCTGGCCGATCTCGTTTCGATTGCCGCGAACCCGCGTCTGAGGCATCCGCGATGAAGCGCGCACCTTATCTGTCTTTCGCGTTCCTGCTGCTGTGCGGGTTACTCGTCGTGCTCGCACCGTGGGCCGCACGCCATGGCGTGAACGACGTGGTCGGCGGCAACTGGGACGGCCCGTCGTCGCAGGCGTGGCTCGGCACCGACAACCTCGGCCGCGATGCGTGGTCGCGGCTGATTTACGGTACCCGCACGACGCTCACGCTCGCGGCGCTTTCCACGTTACTGGCGTTCGCCACCGGCGGCGTGGCCGGCCTGCTTGCGGGCGTACTGGGCGGCAGGCTGGACGGTTTGCTGTCGCGCGGCAACGACGTGCTGATGTCGATTCCCACGCTGATCTTCGCCCTGGTGGTGCTGGCCGTCGTCCCGCCGGGTGCGGTGACGGTCTGCCTCGTGGTCGCCGCGCTCGAAGCGATGCGGATTTTTCGCGTGGCCCGGTCGCTGGCCGCCGGTATCGCGGCGCTCGATTACGTCGAAGTGGCGCGTTTGCGCGGCGAGGGCAGTCTCGTGCTGATCTTTCGCGAGGTGCTCCCAAATATCGCACGGCCCCTGGTGGCCGAATTCGGTTTGCGGATCGTGTTCGCGGTGCTGCTCATTTCGACGCTGTCGTTTCTGGGTCTCGGCCTGCAACCGCCCGCGACCGACTGGGGCAGTCTCGCCAAGGAAAACAAGGACGGCGTGTTGTTCGGCGTGTGGGCCGCGTTGATTCCGGGCGCGGCGATCGGCCTTTTGAGCCTGAGTATCAACGCCGTGCTCGACTGGCTGGCGCATCGGGGACGCGCATGACGGACATCGTGGTCGAAGCGGTACAGGTGTCGGTGGAAGCGACCGGCGCGAACGGACAGACGCGCCGCGTGCTCGACGAGGTCTCGTTCTCGCTCGCGCGTCACGGCGTGCTGGGCGTGATCGGCGAATCGGGCGCGGGTAAGTCGACGCTCGGGCTCGCGGTGTTGGGGCACTTGCGCAGCGGCTTGCGCGCCGCCGGCGGCAAGCTCCTGCTAGGTGGCGACGACATGCTGACGGTGTCCGAACCCCGCGCGCGGGAATTACGCGGCAAGCGCATCGCTTATGTGGCGCAGTCGGCATCGTCGGCTTTTGCGCCATCGGCAACGCTGCTCGATCAGGTGATCGAAACGGCGGTCGTTCGACGCTCGATGACGAAGCGCGATGCAACGGCGCGCGCGATCGAACTGTTCGAACTGCTGGGCTTGCCCGATCCGCAGCGGTTTGGCCGGCGTTATCCGCATCAGGTGTCGGGCGGCCAGTTGCAGCGCGCGATGACGGCCATGGCGCTGTGTACCTCGCCCGAAGTAGTGGTGTTCGACGAACCGACTACCGCGCTCGACGCGGCCACCCGCGATCAGGTGCTCGCAACGATCGCGCACGCGTTGCGCGCGACCGGTACGGCGGCGATTTATATCAGCCACGATCTGCCGGTGGTGGCGCGGCTGGCCGACCAGCTGCTGGTGCTGCGCGACGGTCGGACGGTCGAATACGGCGCGACGCGCGAGATCGTCGCGGCGCCTCGAGATGCCTATACGCGACGCCTGCTCGCAGTGTCGCTGGCGCAGCGCGAAGCGCAGGCCGCGGCGCCTGCCGGAGCGCCCGCTTTAGCGGTGCAAGGCGTCTTTGCCAGTTACCGCAACGGCGCGCGGGTGTTGAACGACGTCTCGTTCGACATTCAGGCGGGCCGCACGCTCGCCGTGACAGGCCGGTCCGGCTCGGGCAAGTCCAGCCTCGCGCGCGTGGTGACGGGCTTGTTGAGACCTCAGCAGGGCAGCGTATTCGTCGACGGTCAACTCATGCCGGCCCGGTTCGAGGATCGCAGCCGCGAACAGCTGCGCGCGGTGCAACTGATTCATCAGCTACCGGACATCGCATTGAATCCGGCGCAGACGATTCGCGAAGCAATCGGCCGTCCGCTGACGTTCTATTTTGGTCTGCGCGGCGAAGCGCGCGAGCGGCGTGTCATGGCGCTCGCGGAGCAGGTGGAGTTGAGTGCGGATCTGCTCGACCGCTATCCGCATCAACTGTCGGGTGGACAGAAGCAGCGCGTCTGTATTGCGCGCGCGTTCGCCGCGCAGCCGAAGGTGCTGGTGTGCGACGAGCCGACTTCGGCGCTCGATCCGCTGGTTGCGCAGAGTGTGTTGCGATTGTTCGTCAGCTTGCAGCAGGCTTCCGGCATTGCGATGCTGTTCATCACGCATGACGTGGAGAACGTGCGGGCGATGGCGGATGCGGTGCTGTCCATCGACGAAGGTCGTGCGCAGTATGTCGACGTCGCGCAAGCCGATGCTGTCCCGTCCGATTCTCCGCACGCGGCCGTCGTCGTTCAATAAAAAACGGGCGCCGCAAACCACGCGGCGCCCGTTCTTCCAGTCGGGCTTATCAGCCCTTCTTCACTTCCAGCCGGAACTTGTGCAGCAACGGTTCCGTATAGCCGCTCGGCTGCTGGCGTCCTTCGAACACCAGCGCTTGTGCAGCCTTGAACGCGATGCCGTCGAAGCCCGGCGCCATCGGCCGATACTGCGGGTCGCCGGCGTTCTGGGCGTCGACCACCGCGGCCATCCGCCTGAAGGTCTCCTCGACCTGCTCGCGCTTCACCACGCCGTGATGCAGCCAGTTGGCAATGTGCTGGCTGGAAATGCGCAACGTCGCGCGGTCTTCCATCAGGCCGACATCGTGAATGTCCGGCACCTTCGAGCAACCGACGCCCTGGTCGATCCAGCGCACCACGTAGCCGAGAATGCCCTGCACGTTGTTGTCGATCTCGCTGCGGATTTCGTCCGCGCTCCACTTTGCCGATTCGACCACCGGAATGGTCAGCAGGCCATCCAGCAGTTCGTCACGCAGCTTCGCGTAGTCGGTGCGCTCGAGTTCCTGCTGAACCGCCTGCACGTCGATCTGGTGATAGTGCAGCGCGTGCAGCGTGGCGGCAGTGGGCGAGGGAACCCATGCGGTGTTGGCGCCGGCCTTCGGATGGGCGATTTTCTGTTCGAGCATCGCGTGCATCAGGTCCGGCATCGCCCACATGCCCTTGCCGATCTGCGAGCGGCCGCGCAGGCCCGCGCTCAGACCGACCAGCACGTTGCTGCGTTCGTATGCGGCAATCCAGGCGCTCGACTTCATGTCGCCCTTGCGCATCATCGGGCCCGCTTCCATGGCGGTGTGCATCTCGTCGCCGGTGCGGTCGAGGAAGCCCGTGTTGATGAACGCGACACGCTCGGACGCTTCGCCGATACAGGCGAGCAGGTTGACGCTGGTGCGGCGCTCCTCGTCCATGATGCCCATCTTGATCGTGTTGCGCGGCAGCTTCAGCAGGTCTTCGACGCGCGCGAACAGCTCGCTCGCAAACGCGATTTCCGCCGGGCCGTGCATCTTCGGCTTCACGATATAGATGGAACCGGTGCGCGAATTCAACTGGTGCTTGCGGTCGTGCAGCGCGCACAGCGATGTGATGACGCCGTCGAGAATGCCTTCGGGAATCTCGTGACCGTCTTTGGTGAGAACCGCCGGATTGGTCATCAGGTGACCGACGTTGCGGATGAACAGCAGCGAGCGGCCATGCAGCTTGACCGGCGTCGAACCGTCCGCGCCGGTGTATTCGCGGTCGGCATTCAGACGGCGCGTGAAGGTTTTGCCGCCCTTGGTGACTTCTTCGGTCAGCGTGCCGTTCATCAGGCCGAGCCAGTTGCGGTACAGCAGGACCTTGTCGTCCGCATCGACGGCGGCGACCGAGTCTTCGCAGTCGATGATCGTGCTGACCGCCGCTTCGACCAGCACGTCTTTCACGTGCGCCGAGTCGGTCTTGCCGATGGAATCGTTCGCGTCGATCTGGATTTCGAAGTGCAGGCCGTTGTGCTTGAGCAGCACGGCCGACGGTGCGGTGGCGTCGCCCTGATAGCCGATGAATTGCGTGGGCGTCTTCAGTTCGGACTGGCCGCTTTTCAGCGTGACGACGAGCTTGCCATCGGCTACCGCATAGCGGGTCGCGTCGGCGTGCGAGCCGTTAGCGAGCGGCGCAGCCTGATCGAGAAATTTGCGTGCATACGCGATGACCGCGGCGCCGCGCACCGGGTTGAACGCCTTCTGCTTCTCGGCGCCGTTGCTTTCGGGAATGGCGTCCGTGCCGTACAGCGCGTCGTACAGGCTGCCCCAACGCGCGTTTGCGGCGTTCAGTGCGTAGCGCTGGTTCGACAGCGGCACCACCAGTTGCGGGCCGGCCTGTTCGGCGATTTCGGTATCGACGTTCGCGGTGGTGGCCTTTACGCTGGCCGGCACCGGCACGATATAGCCGATGCCTTCGAGAAACGCACGATACGCGTGCAGGTCGCGCACCGGACCCGGGTTGGCGCGATGCCAGTTGTCCAGTTCGGTTTGCAGACGGTCGCGCTCGGCCAGCAGCGCGCGGTTTTTGGGCGCCAGCTCGTGCACGAGGGCGTCGAAACCCGACCAGAATGCGGCGCTGTCCAAACCGGTGCCGGGCAGGGCTTCGGTTTCGACGAACTGGTCGAGGTTGGCGGCGACTTGCAGTCCACCGCGCGGGTTCATCTGAGTCATCGACTGCTCCATCTCTGATAGGTCGAACCGCCGAGGGGGCGACGGTCCGTGTTTGCTTCGTTATTGTCGTCGCTTCGAATGACCGAAGCGCTGTCGGTCTGCCGTCAACCTGCGTTTAGGCGATGGCCTGGATACCCGCCCTGGCGATCTGCGCGTCCTGATCCGCCTTCACGCCCGACACGCCAACGGCGCCGACCACCTGGCCGTCGACGATCACCGGCACGCCGCCTTCCAGCGTGCCTTGCAGCGGCGCGCTCAGGAATGCCGTGCGGCCGTTGTTGATCATGTCTTCGTACAGCTTGGTCTCGCGGCGGCCGAGCGCGGCAGTGCGGGCTTTTTCCGTCGCGATGTAGGAGCTGGCCGGCGCGCTGCCGTCCAGACGCAGCAAGCCGAGCGGATGGCCGCCGTCGTCCGTTACCACGATCGCAACGGCCCACTGGTTCTTGTCGGCTTCCGCGCGGGCGGCTTCGAGGATCCTGGTGGTTTCGGCGACGGTCAAGACGGGTTTGCTGAGCATAATGAATTTCCTGTTTCGTTTATGGTAGGGATGCTTCTACAAGTTCAATCCAGTGACTCACCGGCGTGCGGCCGGCGCTGTCCAGATGAGTCTGACAACCGATGTTGGCCGTGACGATCAGTTCCGGCCTGCCGCTTTCCAGCGCATCGAGCCTGTTGCTGCGTAAGGTCTGCGCAAGCTCGGGTTGGGTGATCGAATACGTCCCGGCCGAGCCGCAGCACAAATGCGCATCGGGCACCGCGGTGAGATCGAAGCCGAGCTTCTGCAACACCGACTCGACCGCGCCGCCCAGTTTCTGCGCATGCTGCAGGGTACACGGGCAATGAAACGCGATCTTGCGGGGAGCCGTAGCGGTCTCTTCACTCGACTGCGGGTTCGACCGCAACGCGTCGAGAGGTTCCGCGTTCAGCACCTCGACGAGATCTCGGGCCAGCCTGCTAACCCGCTGCGCTTTTGACGCATAGTGCGGGTCGTCGCGCAACAGATGCCCATATTCCTTCACGAATGCGCCGCAGCCGCTCGCCGTTTGCACGATGGCTTCGGCGCCGGCTTCGATGGCGGGCCACCACGCGTCGATATTGCGGCGTGCGCGCGCGAGGCCAGTCTCCTGCGCATTCAGATGATAATCGGTCGCCCCGCAACAGCCAGCCTGCTTCGCATTGACGATACTGATGCCGAGCCGGTCGAGCACGCGGGCGGCGGCCGCGTTGGTGTTCGGTGACAGCGCGGGTTGCACGCAGCCTTCCAGCATCAGCATTTTGCGCGGATGCCGCGGCGCCGGCCGTGGCTTCGGGCTGGCACTCCGCCGGGGGATTTTACGTCCAAGCGCGGCCGGAAGAAACGGTCGCATCGCGCGGCCGGTTTTCAGGAGCGCGTCGAACACCGCCGGATGCGGGATCACGCGGCGCAAACCCTCGCGCAAAAGACGCGCCGACGCGGGCCGCCCGATCCGCTTTTCGAGCTCCGCGCGGCCGATGTCGAGCAGCGCGTGATAGGTGACACCCGACGGACAGGTGGTTTCACAGTTGCGGCAACTGAGGCAGCGGTCGAGGTGCAACTGGGTTGTCTGCGTGACCGGTTCGCCTTCCAGCATCTGCTTGATCAGATAGATGCGCCCGCGCGGACCGTCGAGTTCGTTGCCGAGCAACTGATATGTCGGGCAGGTCGCATTGCAGAAGCCGCAGTGCACGCAGGAGCGCAGGATCTGCTCGGCTTCGTCGGCGCGCGACAGGGTTTTGGCGGCGTCGCTGAGATTGGTTTGCATGATGGGTTTCGCCTTCGAGACTTCACAGGTCCGCGTACAGACGGCCGGGGTTGAAGAGGCCGTGCGGGTCGAGTTGCTGTTTGAGTTGCCGGTGGAAACGCAGCAGCGGCGCGGGCAGTGGGGTGAAGGGTTCGTGGTTGGGCCCGGACTGACTGCTCGAACCTGCACCCACGCCATAGCACGTGGCATGACCGCCCGCGGCGTGCGCGATCTGCCTGAGCGTGGCGGCGGGCGCATCGCTTTTCAGCCAGCGTTGCGCGCCGGCCCAGTCGAGCAGGCAATCGCCGGGCAGTGCGACGAGCGGCGACGCGTTCGGCAACGACAGCCGCCAGAGCGGACGCGGGTCGTCGAAAAACGCCAGCCGATGATCGCGCAGATCGTCCCAGAAGCGCGGATCGAGTGGCGTGCCGCCGATCCGGTCTTTCGCGGACGCCACCGATCCCTCACCACCTTCGAGCCGCACATGCAGGCGGCCGTCGATATGACAGGCGGCGCTCACCGGCAGCACCGCGCGCCGCCACGCGGACAACTCGCGCAGCGCTTCACTCGCGTCGAGTTCCAGCGCGAGACTGTGGCTCGCGCGCGGCCTGGGCAGCACTTTCAGCGAAACCTCGGTGATCAGCCCCAGACAGCCGAAGCTGCCGGCCAGCAGACGCGAGACGTCGTAGCCCGCGACGTTCTTCATCACTTCGCCGCCGAAGCGCAGATGTTTCGCCTCGCCGCTGATCAACCGGCAACCGAGCACGAAGTCGCGCACCGAGCCGGACCAGGGCCGGCGCGGGCCGGCGAGACCCGCGGCCACCATGCCGCCGACGGTGGCGTTGCCGCTGCCAGGCTCGCCGCTCGTGCCGAACGACGGCGGCTCGCACGGCAGCATCTGCCCGGCGGCGTCGAGCGTGGCGTTCAGTTCGGCGAGCGGCGTGCCGGCGCGCGCGGTGATGACGAGTTCGGTCGGGTCGTAGCTCACCACGCCGCGATGCGAACGCGTATCGAGCGGCGTGCCGTGCACAAGACGGCCGAGAAAGGCCTTGCTATTGCCACCGCGGATCGAAAGCGGGGTGTGGTTGGCCAACGCCTGCGACACTTCGTCGACGAGACGGGCGCTGTCGTCCATCGAGACCGGTTCGATACGCATTAAAAACGCTCCAGTTCGGGAAACGGCAACGCGCCGTGATGCACGTGCATCGACCCGAATTCGGCGCAGCGGTGCAGGGTGGGGACGTTTTTGCCGGGATTGAGCAGGCCGTCCGGGTCGAAGGCGGCTTTGAGCGCATGGAAAAAGCTCAGCTCGTCGCCGTTGAATTGCGCGCACATCTGGTTGATCTTCTCGCGGCCCACGCCGTGTTCGCCGGTGATGCTGCCGCCGACCGCGACGCACAGTTCGAGAATCTTCGCGCCGAGTGCTTCGGCGCGTTCGGTTTCACCGGTTGCGTTCGCATCGAACAGGATCAGCGGATGCATGTTGCCGTCGCCGGCGTGAAAGACGTTGGCCACTTTCAGGCCGTATTCGTTCGACAGCGCTTCGATGCCCTTGAGCACGCGCGGCAATTCGCGACGCGGAATCGTGCCGTCCATGCAGTAGTAATCGGGCGATACGCGGCCGACCGCGGGAAACGCGTTCTTGCGGCCGGCCCAGAAACGCTGCCGCTCGGCTTCGTCTTTCGCGAGCCGGATATCGGTAGCGCCGGCCGCGCGCAGCAGCGCGTCGACGCGCGCCACGTCTTCGTGAACATCGCTCTCAGCGCCGTCGACTTCGCAGAGCAGAATCGCTTCGGCATCGACCGGGTAGCCGGCGTGGATGAAGTCTTCGGCGGCGCGGATGGCGAGGTTGTCCATCATTTCGAGGCCGCCCGGTATCACGCCCGCGCCGATGATCTGCGCGACTGCCGCGCCGGCTTTTTCGATGTCGTCGAAACTGGCGAGCAGCACCTTCGCGCTTTGCGGCCGCGTCAGCAGCTTCACGGTGACTTCGGTCACGATGCCGAGCATGCCCTCGGAGCCGGTGAAAAGCGCGAGGTAATCGAAGCCGGGCGCATCGAGCGCGTCCGAGCCGAGCGTGATGCGCTCGCCATCGATGGTGACGATCTCGAGCTTGAGAATGTTGTGAACGGTCAGACCGTATTTGAGGCAATGCACGCCGCCGGCGTTTTCCGCGACGTTGCCGCCGATCGAGCAGGCGATCTGCGAGGACGGATCGGGCGCGTAGTAGAGGCCGTGCGGCGCCGCGGCCTGAGAGATCGCGAGGTTGCGTACGCCCGGTTGCACGCGCGCGATGCACGCTTCGGGGTCGACGTCGAGAATGCGGTTAAAGCGCGCCATCACCAGCAGAATGCCTTTTTCGAGCGGCAGCGCGCCGCCGGACAAACCGGTGCCGGCGCCGCGCGCGACGACCGGAATCCGGCGGGCGTGCGCAAATTTCAGCAAGGCCACGACCTGGTCGACGTGATCGGGCAGTGCGACGAGCATCGGCGTGGTGCGATAGGCGGCGAGGCCATCGCATTCGAATGGGCGCAGCGCTTCGCGTTCGTGCAGGAGTTGCAACTCGGGGATGGCGGCGCGTAATTGCGCGACGACGGTGGCTTTGTCGTGCGTGGCAATCGGGCCGTCGACGCTTTCGTCGTACTGGTAGCTCATGGGCTCGTCTCCAGACGCCGCGCTGACTTTGGATGTTATCTGCCCGTGGGGCACGGGCGCGCGAGCGTGTCTCAACGGCGATTGTTGCGGCTGATGGCGGCTCGTGTCGAGCCTCCGGTCTAGTGGTCGTACCAGTTTATGAATGATGGACGAGATGCGAAACCGGGTGAAATCGCTTGCAGCGCGGGCACATTCAGCGTTTTTGAGCCGATCGCGTGATAGCATCCGCCAGTGGTCATACCAGTGGAATTTCCCATGCAGACAGCGGATATCGACACGCCCCGGCAGGTCGCCGACGTGGTCGCGGAGCGCATCGAACGCCTGATCGTCGACGGCGTCCTCAAAACCGGCCAGGCGCTGCCATCCGAACGACGCCTGACCGACAAGCTCGGCGTGTCGCGCACGGCATTGCGCGAAGGGCTCAAGTTGCTACGCGCGCGCGGCATCATCGAAACCTCGCATGGGCGGGGCTCGTTCGTTGCAAGCCTCACAGGAGCGCCCGCGCTCACGCCGATGATGCATCTGCTCGGTTCGCAGCCGCGCACGCTGTACGACCTGTTCGAAGTGCGCGGTTTGCTGGAGGCCGAATCGGCGCGGCTCGCGGCGCTGCGCGGTACGCCCGCCGACTTCGTGCTGATTACCCGCCGCTACGAGGAAATGCTCGCGGCGCAGGGCGAGGCGACCAGCGCCGCGACTCATGCGCGGCTCGATCACGCGTTCCATCTCGCGATTTGCGAGGCGTCGCATAACCCGGTGCTGGTCCATACGCTGAGTTCGCTGACCGATCTGCTCCTGAGTTCGGTGTTCGCGTCGGTGAACAATCTGTACCATCGCGCGCCGCAAAAGCGAGTGATCGACCGTCAGCATGCGCGGCTGTATAACGCGGTCACCGGCAAGCTGCCCGAGCAGGCGCGAAAGGCCGCCGCCGAGCATATCGACAGCGTGTGCGCGAATCTGCGGGAAATCGAGCAGGAAGAGCAGCGGTTGGTGCGTGCGACCCTGCGTCTGGAGGGATGGGAGTAAGCCACCGCGCATTGCCCCGTGCGGCACGCTGCAACTGGATGCGTGGGCATCTTACAATCGAGCCTCGCCGGAAAAGATTTTTAGAAAACTCACGCCCCACACCATGCCGACTATCAGCGAGCTTTTCGTCTATCCAATCAAATCCTGCGCGGGCATTGCGCTCGACGCAGCGCGCCTGCTCGCCACCGGTCTCGAATACGACCGCGGCTGGATGGCCACCGACCTGAGCGGCGCAATGCTCACGCAACGCGCTTATCCGCGTCTTGCGCTGATCGAGGTGGAAATCGGCGCGCGGGACTTGCTGATTCGCGCGCCCGGCATGAGCGAATTGCGCACGCCGCTCGATGCCGCCGAACTGGGCCTGGCAGCAGACGCCGCAATGGCCCCGGCGCAAGTGCATACGACAGTCTGGCGCGACGCCGCGGTCGGCCTCGACACCGGCGAAACGACGGCCGCCTGGTTTTCGGAATTTCTGGGCATACCGGCGCGTTTGCTGCGCTTCGACCCGCGACATGAGCGCACGGTCGACCCCGACTACACCGCCGACCATGGCGGCGCCACGACAATGTTTGCGGACGGGTTTCCACTACTGGTCATCGGTCAGGCGTCGCTCGACGATCTGAACGTTCGGCTGAACGCCAAAGGCGCGCCGTCGATTCCGATGAACCGGTTCCGTCCGAATATCGTGTTGACCGGGATCGACGCGTACGAGGAAGACTATGTGGAAACGCTCACCGTGAACGCAGATTCAGCGGATCCGGCTAGCAACGTGCAACTGAGTTTCGTCAAACTATGCGCGCGCTGCCCGATGCCGACCGTTGATCAGGCCAAAGGCGCACCCGATCCCGCATGGCCCAACGAGCCGACCGACACGTTGAGCGTCTACCGGGCCAATGCCCAACGCGACGGTGCGGTGACCTTCGGCAACAATGCGCTGATCGCGCGCGGCGCGGGCGCGTGGCTGCGGGTCGGTCAGAACGCAGACGCCGAACTGGGTTTCGGCGATTGATCCGAACGCTCGTAGGCACTGGCCGGTCAGGCGCACACGGCTGTCGAGCGCGATGGGCCTGACACGATTAATGACGGCTGCCGCCGGTGAGCGCCGCCAGAATCAGCGGCATCGGCACCGGTTTGACGAAGTGATGATTGAACCCGGAGCGCAGCGATTCGGTTTTCTCCTCGTCGCGGGCGAGCCCGGTAACCGCGACGAGCGTCGGGGCCGGAACATTGTCGACGTAGCGAATCCGGCGCGCCACCGCCCGGCCGTCCAGCCGCGGCATCTCGACATCGAGCAGCGCGGCGTCCGGGTGCCACTCGCAATATTGGGCGAGAGCGTCGAGGCCGTTGCGCGCGGTACGGATATCGAAACCGTGCGAGCTGAAAAACAGAACGTAGGCTGCCAGCAGGTTGGGATCGTCATCGGCGATCAGCAGTCGTGCAGTGTCGTGTGTCAACATCCGGAAACCCCAGTTTGTGTTGTCTGGAACCCAGCAATTTGAAGTCCCGCTAGAATCTGGGGCGCGACACCGGACGATTCCGGCCCGCGTTTCGTTAATTTCTGGTGTTGCATGCTGGATATCGTCTGTATCTGGCACCATTTTTTCATGACCCAAAATTCACCCGAAAACCTGCCGCCCCTAGATCCGAATCTCGCTCGCGACCTCGAAGCGGTGAGGCGAATCGACGCCGTGCCGTCGATCCTGCGGCTCATCTGCAAGAACACAGGCATGGGCTTCGCGGCGGTCGCGCGCGTTACGGACTGCGACTGGACGGCCTGCGCGGTGCAGGACGAAGTCAATTTCGGGCTCGGCGTGGGTGGTCAGCTGGACCTGCAAACCACGCTCTGTTTCGAATCGCGCAACGCGCGCGCCACCATCGTCATCGACGATTTCGCTCAGGACCCGGTCTACAACGGGCATCACACTTCCCGTATCTACAACCTCGGCAGCTATATTTCCGTGCCCATCGTGCTTCCGGACGGGAGCTATTTCGGTAATCTCTGCGCGATCGATGCACATCCGGCTCAATTGTCGAATCAGCGCACCTTGGGCATGTTCGAGGTATTTGCTGATCTGATCGCCATTCAGCTCGCTACCGAGGGCCGGCAAATGGCGGCCGAAACCGCGCTTTCGAGCGAGCGGGAGAATTCGAGTCTGCGCGAACAGTTCATCGCCGTACTGGGGCACGATCTGCGCAATCCGCTTTCCGCAGTCATGGCTACCGCCGAATTGCTGGCGCTGCGCAAGAGCGAACCCGACATCGTGAAAATCGGCCAGCGGCTGAAATCCACCAGCCTGCGGATGGCGCGCCTGATCGACGACGTGATGGATTTCGCGCGTGGGCGGCTGGGCTCGGGCATCGGCGTGTCGATCGAACAGGTCGACGATCTCGCGACGGCGCTGCGCGTGGTGGTGGCCGAAGTGCGCGAGGCAAACCCCGAACGGGTGCTCGCCGACGATATCGACTTGCCCATGCCGGTGCGCTGCGACCGCACCCGTGTGCAACAGCTAGTGTCGAATCTGCTCGGCAACGCGGTTACGCACGGCTCCGAAGTGCTGCCGATCCGCGTGCAGGCGCGGGTCGTCGACGCGCAGATCGTGCTGAGCGTGACCAACGGCGGCAACGTAATCCAGCCGGAAACCCTGAGCCGCGTATTCGAGCCTTACTGGCGGCCGGCCAGCAGCAAACCGGGCGGCGGGCTGGGGCTCGGCCTCTATATCTGCAAACAGATCGTGTCTGCGCATGGCGGCACGCTCGACGTCAGGTCCTCCGAAGAAGAGGGCACCTGTTTCGTCGCGAAATTGCCGATCGGGATTTGAGAGGCGGCGGTGCCCCCGCCGTCGCCGCCGCCGCCGTCGTCATGCAGCGTGCGCGATGGCTTCTTCTTGCGGCAATCCCGCTTTAGCGATTGCGTCGCAAGACGACTGACTTTCCCCATACAGACTTTCCATACTTTCGCCGATCGCGTCGCCGACCAGAATGACGGCCGGACTCCCGAAGCCGGCCTCGGCTGCGTGCTGTGCGAGCCGATCGAGGCGGGTTACAAGGCGCCGCTCCTGTTGCCCACCTGCCCATTGCACGACAGCCGCGGGCGTATCCGCCGGCAAGCTCTTTAGCAATTCGGCTGCGAGACTGTCGATGCGGCGCATGCCCATGTAAATCGCCAGCGTCATGCGAGTAGCGGCGAGCGCGGCCCAATCGGGCTCGCCATGATCTTCGGTATGCGCGGTGACGAAGCTCACGCCGTGGCAATGACGCCGATGCGTGAGTGAGATGCCGAGTCCCGCTGCGGCGGCGAAGCCCGATGAAATCCCGTTGACGATATCGACCGTGATCCCGGCACGCCGTAATGCCGCCAGTTCTTCGCCTGCGCGACCGAACAGCAGCGCTTCTCCGCCTTTCACCCGCACCACGTGCAGACCTTTGAGCGCATAGTGCTGCATCAGCCGCTCGATGAACGCCTGCGGCGTCGAGCGGCAGCCGCCGCGTTTGCCGACGCGAATCACGCGGGCTTGCGGCGCGAGCGTCGCGATCTCGGGATTGGCGAGATCGTCGAGCAGCACGACGTCGGCGAGCGCCAGCGTTTTCGCGGCGCGCAGCGTCAGCAGATCGAGATCGCCGGGACCTGCGCTCAGCAAAGTGACTTTGCCGGCGTGGGTGGAGCAGGTTGAGAGTGTCATCGCGGTGTTCCTGAATTGCGGGTGTGGCGCGCGGCGCAATCGTCGATGCTGCGTGTGCGGGCCAAAAAAAAGCGTCCGCTCGTGATCATCACGAGCGGACGCCGTTGTCCGTGGTAAAACGCGGGGTCCCGAACCGTTCCGGCTTCGTTGCCGGAGGGACGCTGCGGTTTCCTGATGCAAGGACTGCGCCATCGCGAGCCGCGATCAATCCGAAGCTGCATCGCAGTGCGGGCTTCGGCGCTGAAGCGGTCATCACGCGCGAGCGCATGGGTGCCCTTGCGACGCACGTGTGCAGTGCTGCATCGCACCAGCCGGGTGCCTGCGTGCATCAAAACGCGTCGGCGTCGATGTATGAAGAAAAACGCGTCGAAGTCACCCAAAGCCACGCGCCGCTGCCGTCTCGCGGCAATCCGGCACGATTGGCATGGCCTTTGCATTGAGCCTTGCCATCGGATCAACGTGGATCCGGCGCGGGTGCAACACAAAGCACGCGCTGCAATACCGGTCAGGACAATGGCGTCCCCCGAATCCAGTCATCGACTGGGTTCGCGGGACGCCATTTTTTTTGCGCGTTCGCTTCACGGCGATCCCCGCCCAGCACAACGTATTGAGGAAACCGCGGTCATGAAAATCATCGTTATCGGTCACGGCATGGTCGGCCACAAGCTGGTGGAGTGTCTCGCGCAAGACGCCGCGCATGGACTCGATATCACCGTGCTGTGCGAGGAATCGCGGCCGGCCTACGACCGCGTTCATCTGTCCGAGTTTTTTGCGGGCAAGACGGCCGACGAGTTGTCGCTGGTCACGCCGGGTTTCTTCGAGCGGCAAAACGTCTTGCTCAAACTGAATGCGAAAGCGGTCGCGATCGATCGCGATGCGCGCACCGTCACGGTATCGACGGGGGAAACGCTGCCCTACGACAAGCTGGTATTCGCGACGGGATCGTATCCGTTCGTGCCGCCCGTAGCAGGACGTGAGCGTGCCGACTGCTTCGTGTACCGGACCATCGACGATCTCGAAGCCATGCGCGAATGCGGCGCGCGCTCGAAGACGGGCACGGTGGTCGGCGGCGGTCTGCTGGGTCTGGAATGCGCGAAGGCGTTGCGCGACATGGGCCTGCAAACGCACGTGGTGGAATTCGCGCCGCGTTTGATGGCGGTTCAGGTGGACGAGGGCGGTGGCCGCGTGTTGCGTACGCGGATCGAAGAACTGGGCGTCACCGTGCATACGCAAAAGAACACCACGGAAATCGTCGATGGCGAGACGGGCACGCATCGCATGCAGTTCGCCGACGGCAGTCACCTCGACACCGACATGATCGTGTTCTCGGCCGGCATCCGTCCGCGCGACGACCTCGCGCGTGCAAGCGGTCTGACGCTCGGGCCGCGCGGCGGCATCGTGATCGACGACGCCTGCCGCACGAGCGACGAGCATATCTATGCGGTCGGCGAATGCGCGCTGTGGAGCGGACAGTTGTTCGGACTCGTGGCGCCCGGTTATGAAATGGCGAGAGCCGTGGCGAAACAGTTGCTCGGCGAATCCGCGCAATTCGGCGGCGCCGACATGAGCACCAAGCTGAAGCTGATGGGCGTCGATGTCGCGAGTATCGGCGATGCGCACGGCGTCACGCCGGACAGCCGCGCGTATCAGTTCAGCGACGAACGCAAACAGGTCTACAAAAAGCTGGTGGTGTCGGGCTGCGGCAAGTTTCTGCTCGGCGCGGTGATGGTCGGCGACGCGAGCGAATACGGCACGCTCTTGCAGATGATGTTGAACCGCATCGAATTGCCCGAGGCGCCGGAATTTTTGATTCTGCCGGCTTCCGACGGCAACGCGAAACCGGCGCTCGGCGTCGAGGCCTTGCCCGCGGCCGCGCAGATCTGCTCGTGCAACGACGTGTCGAAAGGCACGCTGTGCGCCGCCGTCTGCGCGGGTGCGACCGACATCGGCGCGCTCAGGAGTGTGACCGGCGCGGGCACGTCGTGCGGCGGCTGCGTGCCGCTCGTCACGCAGGTGATGAAGGCCGAGATGAAGAAGCAGGGCATGGCCGTGAACAACCATGTCTGCGAACACTTTCCGTATTCGCGCCAGGAGTTGTATCACCTCGTGCGCGTCGAATCGATCCGCAGCTTCGGCGAGTTGCTGACTAAGCACGGCCACGGACTCGGCTGCGATGTCTGCAAGCCGACGGTGGCCAGCATTCTCGCTTCGTGCTGGAACGAGTTCGTCTTGAAGAAGGAGCACGCGTCGCTGCAGGACACCAACGACTACTACCTCGCCAACATTCAGCGCGACGGCACGTATTCGGTCGTCCCGCGCATGGCGGGCGGGGAAGTCACGCCCGACGGCCTGATCGCAGTCGGCCAGGTCGCGAAGAAATACGGGCTCTATACGAAGATCACCGGCGGGCAACGGGTCGATCTGTTCGGCGCGCGCGTCGAACAACTGCCGTTCATCTGGGAAGAGCTGATCGCGGCCGGCTTCGAATCCGGGCACGCGTACGGCAAATCGCTGCGCACCGTTAAGTCGTGCGTGGGCTCGACGTGGTGCCGCTATGGCGTCGGCGATTCGGTCGGTCTCGCGGTCGAAATCGAAAACCGTTACAAGGGGCTGCGCACGCCGCACAAGATCAAGTTCGGCGTGTCGGGTTGCACGCGCGAATGCGCGGAAGCGCAGGGCAAGGACGTCGGCATCATCGCGACCGAGAAAGGCTGGAATCTCTACGTGTGCGGCAATGGCGGCATGAAACCGCGGCATGCGGAACTGCTCGCGTCCGACCTCGATAAGGACACGCTGGTGCGCTATATCGACCGCTTCCTGATGTTCTACGTGCGCACCGCAGACCGTCTGCAACGCACCAGCGTCTGGCGCGAAAACCTCGAAGGCGGCCTTGCGTATCTGAAGTCGATCGTGGTCGACGACCGCCTCGGCATCGCTGCCGAACTGGAGTCGAACATGCAGCACGTGGTCGACACCTATGAATGCGAATGGAAGAAAGCGGTCACCGATCCCGACACGCGCAAACGCTTCCGTCACTTCGTCAACAGCGGCGAGGCGGATGCCAACGTGAGCTTCGTCGAAGAGCGTGGACAGATTCGCCCGGCGACGCCCGCCGAGCGGCAAACGAAGCTCGCGGCGATTCCCGTCGTCGTCGAGACCGTCTGACGCGTTTGCGCCCGTTCATTCCCTACACATTCCGCACAGAGACCCGCCATGAACCATGACCGCTTGCCGACCCACTGGACGCCGATCTGCGCGCTCGACGACATCGTTCCGAATACGGGCGTGTGTGCGCTCGTGAACGGCGAACAGGTCGCCGTTTTTCATGTGAACAGCGGGAGCGCCTCCACTGGGGCCAGCATGGTCTATGCGATCGACAACTTCGATCCGGGTTCGCAGGCCGCGGTGCTGTCGCGCGGGCTGATCGGCAGTCTCGGCGACCGGCTGGTGGTGGCCTCGCCGATCTACAAGCATCACTTCGATCTGCGCACCGGCGAATGCCTCGAGACCCCGGCGTATTCGGTCAGTGCGTTCGCCGCACGGGTCGAAGACGGCCAGGTGTGGGTCGGGCATTAAGCGGGCTTTACAGCGGGCATTAAGCGGGCATTAGCACGCGCGCGCACTCTTCGAAACTCGACAGGCCTCCAGGCATCATGTCCTCCGCTAACGTCAAAACGGTGTGCCCCTACTGCGGCGTCGGCTGCGGAATGGTGCTGCACGTCGAGGACGGCCAGGTCGTGAAGATTTCCGGCGACAAGGAGCATCCGGCCAACTTCGGACGCCTTTGCACGAAGGGGCAGTCGGCCCACGTCGCATTGCGCAAGTCGGGACGGCTCGAAGGCGCGTTCGTGCGGCATGCGCGCGGCCAGGACCCGGCGCCGCTGCCGGTCGCACAGGCCATCGGCACGACCGCCGCGCGCCTGCGTGCGCTGCTCGACGAGCATGGACCCGATGCGCTGTCGTTCTACGTGTCCGGACAGATGTCGATCGAGGCGCAGTACCTCGTCAACAAGCTCGCGAAGGGTTTTGTCGGCACCAACAACATCGAATCCAATTCACGTCTTTGCATGGCGAGCGCGGGCAGCGGCTACAAGCTGTCGCTCGGCGCGGACGGCCCGCCGGGTTCATACGAAGACATCGATCACGCCGACCTGTTCTTCGTGATCGGCGCGAATATGGCCGACTGTCACCCGATTCTGTATCTGCGCATGATGGATCGCGTGAAGGCCGGTGCGAAGCTGATCGTGGTAGACCCGCGCCGCACGACCACCGCGGACAAGGCCGATCTGTTCCTGCAGATCAAACCCGGCACCGACCTCGCATTGCTCAACGGCCTGCTGCATCTGCTGCACGAGAACGGCCAGACGAATGCCGCTTTCATTGCCGAAGCCACCGAAGGCTGGGACGCGTTGCCCGCTTTTCTCGCGGACTACACGCCCGAACACGTCGCGCGCATCACCGGACTCGCTGCCGACGACATCCGTCGCGTGGCGCAGACGATCGGCGCCGCCGGCGAGTGGATGAGCTGCTGGACCATGGGCCTGAATCAGAGCACGCACGGCACGTGGCACACCAACGCGATCTGCAACCTGCATCTGGCGACCGGCAAGATCTGCCGGCGCGGCAGCGGACCGTTTTCGCTGACGGGTCAGCCGAACGCGATGGGCGGCCGTGAAATGGGCTACATGGGGCCCGGCTTGCCGGGACAACGTTCGGTGCTGGTCGACGAAGACCGCGCGTTCATCGAGGATTTGTGGGGCATTGCGCGCGGCACGCTGCGAACCGACGTCGGCACCGGCACGGTCGATATGTTCGCGCGGATGGCCGCTGGCGAGATCAAGGCGTGCTGGATTATCTGCACGAATCCGGTGGCGAGCGTGCCGAACCGCAGCGCCGCGATTGCCGGTTTGCGACGCGCGGCACTCGTAATCGCGCAGGACGCGTTTCTCGACACCGAGACCAACCGTTACGCGGACGTGCTGCTGCCGGGCGCGCTTTGGGCCGAAGCGGAAGGCGTGATGATCAACTCCGAGCGCAACCTGACGCTGATGCAAAAGGGCATCGAGCCGCCGGGCGCCGCGTTGCCGGACTGGCAGATCATCGCGCGTGTCGCCTGCGAAATGGGCTTTGCCGATGCGTTCACGTACGCGAGCGCCGACGAGGTCTTCACCGAAATCACCCGTGCGTCGAATCCGAAGACGGGTTACGACCTGCGCGGCGCGAGTCATCGGCGGCTCAGGGAGTCGCCGTTGCAGTGGCCGCTGGCCACGCCCGACGGTGCCGAAAGAAACCCCGTGCGCTATCGCAACGACGGCGTGAATCAGCCGCTGCGCCAGGCCGGCGACGGCAGTGTACCGGCGCTGACTTTTCCGACCGCTTCCGGCCGCGCCCGTTTCTTCGCGCGGGCCTATGCGGCGCCCGCCGAATTGCCCGACGGTGAGTTTCCGCTCGTGCTGAACACGGGCCGCCTGCAACACCAATGGCACACGATGACCAAGACGGGCAAGGTCGCGATGCTCAACAAGCTGAACCCGGGACCGTTCGTCGAGATTCATCCGCAGGACGCCGCGGCGCTCGGCATCAAGGCTAAAGACCCGGTCGAAGTCCGTTCGCGTCGCGGTCGCGCGGTGCTGCCCGCTGTCGTCAGCGAACGCGTCGCCGCCGGCAACTGCTTCGCGCCGATGCACTGGAACGATGTGTTCGGCGACGACCTGTGTATCAACGCGGTCACGAGCGATGCGATCGATCCGGTTTCGCAGCAGCCCGAATTGAAGTTCTGTGCGGTCGCGCTGAGCCGTGTACCGGTCGAACCGCTCGCGGCAGAGCCGGCCGGGGACAGCGACGCACCCGCCGATGTCGAGGAAAGAGATATGTCGCGTATCGAAGCACTGAGCGGTCTGCTGAAGTTGCCGGCGACGCCCGAGCCCGAATTCAGCGAGGCCGAACAGACTTATCTGGCGGGCTTCGTCGGTGGCTTACGTGCGGCCGAAGTGCGGGGTTTCGACGGCGTACCCGCGTTGCCGCTGGCTGCGCCGTTCGATCCGAAGCGTCGGCTTTACGTGGATGGTTTACTCGCCGGGCTATATAGCCGCAACGCGACGACGCCCGTCGTTGCCGCGGAGAAACTCGCCGACGCGCCAGCGGACGCAGGCGTTCGCATCGTGCGCGCGCGTCCCAAGGTCACGCTGCTGTGGGCGTCGCAAACCGGTAACGCCGAATCGCTGACCGAGCGCTATGCCACGCGTCTGATGGAGTCGGGCTTCGAAATCCGCACCTCGTGTATGGCGGACTATCCGGCGTCGGCATTGGCCAAGGCGCAATACGTGTTGCTGATGTCGAGCACTTTCGGCGATGGCGACGCGCCCGACAACGCGCAGACTTTCTGGACGCAACTGAACAGCGCGGAAGCGCCGGATCTGGCCGGCGTGCACTTCGCGGTGCTCGCGCTGGGCGACCGCAACTACGACCAGTTCTGCGGCCACGGCCGGCGGCTCGACGAACGGTTCGCGGCACGAGGTGCGTCGCGTTTGCTGGAACGCGTCGATTGCGACGGCGAGTATCAGGAGAGCGCCGACGCGTGGCTCGAACGTGTAATCGTGCGCATCAACGAAGAAGACGCCGCGTTGCATGCGGTGCCTCCGGGCGGCATGATCAACGCGGTCGTGCCGGGCACGGTGCCGACCAAAATGCAGCCGGCCACCTCGCAACTGGTCGGCAACCTGCGCCTGAACAAACCCGGCGCCGCGAAAGACACGCGCTATTTCTCGTTGAGCACGCAAGGCTCCGGCATCGAATACGAAGCGGGTGACGCGCTCGGCGTGTGGCCGAGCAATTGCCCCGAACTGGTGGACGAACTGATCGCACTGAGCAGTTCGAATGCGCAGACCAGCGTGCACGTGAGCGGCGTGGGCGAGATGCGTCTCGCCGATGCGTTGACGCGGCACTACGAGATCGCGCGGCCGAGCCCCGACGCGCTCGCGTTTATCGCCGCGCGTAGCCGCGACGGCGCGTTGCGCGAGTTGCTGAAGCCCGAGCGCCGCGCCGATCTCAAGCAATGGTTGTGGGGGCAGCAACTCGCCGACGTGCTGCACGAATTCCCCGTGAGTCTCACCGCCGCCGAACTGACCGGGCTGCTCAAGCGTTTGCAACCGCGTCTGTATTCGATTGCATCGAGCCCGAAGGCGCATCCCGGTGAAGTGCATCTGACGGTGTCGGCGGTGCGTTACAGCAACGGCCGGCGTCAGCGCAAAGGCGTGTCGTCGACGTTCCTCGCCGATCGTGCGGAAGGGGCGAACGTGCCGGTGTTCGTGCAGAAGTCCGCGCATTTCCGGCCGCCGCACAGCGGCGAT
Organism: Paraburkholderia sp. BCC1886; assembly: GCF_900996245.1. Lineage (GTDB taxonomy): Bacteria > Pseudomonadota > Gammaproteobacteria > Burkholderiales > Burkholderiaceae > Paraburkholderia. Next base: position 116,271 of record NZ_CAAJGK010000035.1, read on the forward strand.
ACGCCGATCGTGATGGTCGGTCCCGGCACCGGCGTTGCACCGTTTCGCGGCTTCCTGCACGAGCGCCGTGCACGCGGCGACACGGGCCGCAACTGGCTGTTCTTCGGCGAACAGCATGCGGCCACCGATTTCTACTATCGCGACGAACTCGAAGGTCTGCGTGACAGCGGTGTGCTGACGCGTCTGGATGTCGCCTTCTCGCGCGATCAAAGCGAAAAGATCTACGTGCAGGACCGGATGCGCGAGCAGGGCGCGCAACTGTGGTCGTGGCTCGAGGAAGGCGCGCACGTCTATGTGTGTGGCGACGCGAGCCGGATGGCGAAGGATGTCGACGCGACGCTCAAGCAGGTGGTCGCGCAGCACGGCGGCATGAGCGAGGACAAGGCGCTCGACTACGTGACCCGTCTCGCGCAGGAAAAGCGCTATGTGCGCGACGTTTACTGAGTTCCCAAGGTTCGCAGAAGTTCGGAGTCACGCAGTACCGCAATGGCATGGAGGTTGCATCTTCAGGCCGGTTATTTACACCGCTTTCGTTTCGGTTCTTTGGTGCGCGACACGCACCGGCCGGCTCGACAAAAAACCCGTTTTATGAGGATGTCTGATGAAAACCGTGATGAGCTCCCTAAAGAGTGGGGACTGGCGCGCGCTGGTGGCGTGTTTCCTCTATTTCGACACTGGCTTTACGGTCTGGGTCCTGTACGGGCCGCTCGCGCCGTTCATCAGCAAGAGCATTGCGATGTCGCCGGCGCAGCAAGGTTTGCTGGTTGCGGTGCCGGTGCTGTCGGCGGCGATTCTGCGCGTGACGCTCGGTAATCTGTATCAGTCCGCGCATGGCAAGCGCATCGCGCTGATGGGCGTACTGCTGTCCGCGGTGCCGACCATCGTGTTGCCGCTGCTGTCGTCGGTGCCGTCGTACAACCTGTTGCTGGTGCTCGGCGTATTCCTCGGCGTCGGCGGTGCGAGCTTCGCGGTCGCGCTGCCGATGGCCGGCAGCAACTATCCGCCGAAGGTGCAGGGCCTGGTGCTGGGACTCGCCGCGGCCGGCAATATCGGCGCGGTGCTCGACGGCTTCCTGTTTCCGCAACTGGCCACGCACTACGGCTGGCAGATGGCAGCCGGCGGCGCGTTGCCCTTGCTGGCGATCGCGGCCATCACGCTGTACTTCTGGGCCAACGACTCGGGCGTCAAATCGGGCAGCGTGCTGCGCGCGTTCGGCAGTTTCGCGGTGACGCTGGTCGGCCTGATCGTGCTGGTGATGCTGGTCTCGTTCGGCCTGTTCGGCTCCGGCAAAACCGGCGTGCTGCTGTTGCCGGTGATCGGCGCGTTGCTGGCCATCGCCGTGTTGCCGAAGCACTATCGTTCGGTGCTCGGCGAGCGCGATACGTGGGCGATCATGCTGGTGTACAGCATCACCTTCGGTGGTTTCGTCGGCATGTCGTCGTACGTGACTTTGCTGTTGACCAATCTTTATCAACTGTCGAAGATCGATGCCGGCCTCTTCATGGCCTTGCTCGCGGCAACCGGTGCGATGGTGCGTCCGCTCGGCGGGCTGGTGGCCGACCGCATTTCCGGCGTACGCGCGTTGACGTTCCTGCTTGCGATCATCTCGGTGTGCGACTTCGTGTTCGCTGCCGTCATGCCGTCGATGGCGGGTGGGATCGCTCTGCTGTTGTGTATGTACGTAGCCTTCGGTCTGGGTAACGGCGCGACTTTCCAGCTCGTGCCGCATCGCTGGGCCGGTCGCACCGGGCTGATGTCGGGCATCGTCGGCGCGGCGGGCGGCATCGGCGGCTTCTATCTGCCGGTCGTGATGGGCATCGCGAAGGAAAGCACCGGCAGCTATCAGATGGGCTTCGCGACGTTCGGCGCACTGGCCGCCTGTGCGTTCATTGCGATCGTCGCGCTGCGCCGCCCGTGGATGGCCTGGTCGATGCAAACCGGCGTGCTGCACGCGCACGCGACGGAGTAACCCAACGCTTCGGCCCGATCGCGTTAGGCGATTCGCGGTTGCTTTTTGTTTCGCTTCTGTTCGACAGCGAGGCCGCTTCCCCCGCTATGCTTGGCGTTTTGCAAAAAACGTCGGGTATTTGTAATGATGAACGTGTGGGAAGTCGTCTGGGTTACGGCGAAAGCCGAATTCTCCGATCTCGGCAGCATGGCCGACGTCACGCGAGTCCTGATGCGTCTGGGACTCGCGTTGATCCTCGGCGGCATTATCGGCTTCGAGCGGGAGATGTCGCGGCGAGATGCAGGCATGCGCACGCACATGATGGTGGCGGTCGGCGCGGCGCTGTTCGTCGTCGTGCCGCTGCAAAGCGGCTTCTCGCAGGACAACATGAGCCGCGTGTTGCAAGGGCTCGTGTCGGGCGTGGGTTTTCTGGGCGCGGGCGCCATCATCAAGATCAGCGCGGATCGCGAAGTGCGTGGGCTGACCACGGCGGCGAGCCTGTGGTTGAGTGCGGGTGTGGGCGTGGCGGCCGGACTCGGGCGCGAGGCGACGGCCATTCTGAGCGTGGCCATTGCGCTCGTGATTCTCTCGAGCGCGCGCATGTTCAAGCGGCGCGATACGGATGTGCAGTAACGGCGGCAGAAGGGCGAACCGCCGTTGTTCGACTTCGCGTCGAGCTTTTGCTGAACCTGCTTGGCCAGGCCGGCGATGTTCTTAATCTGCGATGCGTTTGTCCGCCAGCGCCGTTTCGCAGTCTGCCAGCACCTGCCGCAGCAGACGCGCTTGCGGATCGAGCTCGTCCGTGTCGAGAATTTCCTCGACCGCATCGCGGGCCCAATCGGTTTCGACGAAGGCCGCGTGACGCCGCGCGATTTCCAGTGCCAGCGCAGACAACCTCGCGACGCTCAACCAGTCGGCTTCACGCGAACGGCGATCGAGCCATTTATGCGCGGCCTGCACGTGAAACGTGGCGTCGGGCCAGTCTTCGTTCAGGTAGTAGGCACCCAGACTTCCGCAGGTGAGCCAGCACAACAGATCCAGACGGTCACGCGGACTCAGATGATGGCGTACATCACTCATGGCGACGCTCACTGCTGTAGTTTGCTCTGGAGAGGACAGCGGGCGCCGCCTCTGGTTGCGGTCAACGATATCACGCAGAAATCACGCTCGGCAATGTCTGTCGCGCGCGCTATGTGGGGCCGCGCGCGCTGCCCCGAGGCCGCACTGGCCTCGTTCGACGGGGCGTAACTGTCTCTGTCGGTGTCTGCCTGTCATGGTTACGCTACGCCCCATGCTAAAAATCCTCGGTAAGACCTCGTCCATCAACGTGCGCAAAGTGCTGTGGACCTGCGCGGAACTCGGCCTCGCCTTCGACCAGGAGGACTGGGGCTCGGGTTTTCGCAGCACGGCGGCGCCCGAATTTCTTGCGCTGAATCCCAACGCCATGGTGCCCGTCGTACGCGACGGCGAGTTCGTGCTGTGGGAGTCGAACTCGATCATCCGTTATCTGGCCGGGCGGTATCGCGGCGAGTGGCTGTATCCCGTCGATCCCACCCAGCGGTTCCGCTGCGATCAATGGATCGACTGGCAGGCGAGTGAGTTGAACCGCTCGTGGAGTTACGCGTTTCTCGCGCTGGTGCGGCAGTCGCCGGCACACGGGGACGCGCAGCAGATCGCGGCGTCCTGCGAAAACTGGACGCGCCACATGGCGATCGTCGAGTCGCAACTCGCGCGAACCGGCGCATACATCGCGGGGCCGGCGTTCTCGCTCGCGGACATTCCCGTTGCGCTGTCGATCAACCGCTGGCTGGAGACGCCCCTGCAACATGCGGATTTTCCAGCGGTGACCGCCTATATGACCCGGCTCGCCGCACGCGACGCCTATCGCCTTTACTGCCGCAACGGCACACCTTGACGTTCAGGCACGCATCGACGTCGACCGACGACCGCTGCGCGCCTCACACCAGGAAAGTCTCCATCAGCGCCAGCAGTTTTTCGGGCGACTGGCCTTTCTGGCAATAGCCGTCGAACTCCGAGTCGGCCAGATGGCGGCGCACCTCGGCCTCATCGAGCGCGGTATGCGCAAGGATCGCGATGTGGCTGGTGCGCTCGTCGCGGCGAATCGTCAGCGACGCCTGGAAGCCGTTGCACTCGGGCATCGAGATATCCATGAGGATCACGTGCGGCTTGTTGTCGACGGCGTCGGCAATGGCTTCTGCACCGCCATAAGCGACCCGGCAGTCGATGTTTTCCGATGACAGGTAGGCCGCCATTGCGTCGGCGGCGTTGGTGTTGTCGTCGACCACCAGCACGCGCAACCGGCGGTGGTGCACGTCGACGGATCGTCCCGTCCATTTCTGGACCGGGGAACTGGATGTCTGCGGGCGCATATCACTCCTGACAACTTGTTTCGACGACCGGACATCCGGTAGTGCGCTGGCTGTATGGCCAGTTAGTCAATGTCGTGGAACTCCGCCGCTAGACCCGCAATTTCCGCGCCGCGTTCGCCGAATGCCGCCAACGGCGATGCCTGCGCTTCTGCGCGCCCGCATCCGACTCGCCTACAATGGCCGCTTTTCGACACAGCCTGAAGGGGCGACGATGCGGCTTTCCAATTTCCTGCTGGGCCTCGCGATAGCGTGCTTTACCCTGAACGCAAGCGCCGAAATGACGGCCGCGCAATACAAGCAGTGGGCGCACGCCGATAACAACTCGGTCTACGCCGCGTATATCACCGGTACGATCAACGCGTTCGGCTGGGCGAACGGCGATCTGGTGGCGAAAAAGCGTCCGGCTTTGTACTGCCCGCCGCAAACGCTCGCCATCGGCAATCAGAACGTTTATCCGTTGCTCGATCTGTTTTTCAAGAATCACCCGGGCATTTCGGACGACTTCCCGGTCGGTCTCGCGATCTTGCGTTCGCTGCAAGCCGAGTTCCCCTGCTGATCCATCGATTGCGCAAATTGACTGGCCGCGGCCCGGCAGGTTGCCCGGGCCGCGGCAAGAATGGACGTGGTTAAACCTGCACGAGTCCCGGAATTTGCACGTCGGGATTCACGTCGGCCTCGTAATCCACGCCGGCGATCTCAAAGCCGAACAGACGCAGAAAGTCGGTCTTGTAGCCCGCGAAATCGGTGAGTTCATAGATATTGTCGTCGCTCACCTGATTCCACAGCGCCTGCACGCGCGACTGCACGTCGGCGTCGAGTTCCTTGTAGTCCGCCCGCAAGCGGCCTTCGTCGTCCAGATGAGGCTCGGCGCCGTACAGGCTGTCCTTGTAAAGACCGTACACCTGCTCGATGCAGCCTTCGTGCGTGCCTTTCTCCTTCATCACCTTGAAGAGCAGCGACAGATACAGCGGCATCATCGGAATCGCGGAACTGGCTTGCGTGACGACCGCCTTCAGCACGGCCACGCGCGCATCGCCGTGTCTGGCGGCGAGCTTTTCGCGGATGCCCAGCACCTTCTGGTCGAGGTCCTTCTTGGCCGCGCCGATCGAGCCGTTCCAGTAGATGTCGTGCGTGATCTTCTCGCCGAGATACGTGAAGGCCGTGGTCTTCGCGCCATCGGCGAGCACGCCCGCTTCCAGCAGGGCGTCGATCCACATCTGCCAGTCTTCGCCGCCCATCACCGCGACGGTGTTGTCGATCTCTTCCTGGGTGGCCGGCTCGAGCACGGTTTCCTTGATGACTTCCTTGTCCGTGTCGATGCCGCGCAGGTTGACCGCGTGGCCGATGGGCTTGAGCGTCGAGTTGAACACCTGACCGGTCTTTGGATGCGTGCGTTTGGGCGAAGCGAGGCTGTAGACCACCAGATCGACCTGACCGAGATCGCGCTTGATGACTTCGATGGTGCGCTGCTTGACCGCGTCGGAGAATGCGTCGCCGTTGATGCTGCTCGCATACAGGCCCTGTTCCTTCGCGGACTGTTCGAAGGCGGCGGTGTTGTACCAGCCGGCCGTGCCGGCCTTGGTTTCGCTGCCGGCGCGTTCGAAGAACACGCCGAGGGTGGCGGCGTCGGCGCCGAAGGCGGCGCTGATGCGCGCGGCGAGGCCATAGCCGGTGGATGCGCCGATCACGAGCACTTTCTTCGGGCCGTTGGCGATGGGGCCGCGTGCCTTGACGTAGTCGATCTGTTCCTTGACGTTGGCTGCACAGCCGGTCGGGTGGGTCGATACACAAATGAAGCCACGCACGCGCGGTTTGATGATCATGAAGCACCTCTTGTCGAAATTGGCGACATTATAGTGGGCCGCGAATGTTTGCCGGCAAGCGCCGCGGGTCTTGAATCCGCATGCGCGGCACGGGCCTCCCGAGGCGGAATTCGGGTGCGCTGCCGGGTCTTGGTAGGATGGCGCCTTTCCAAGCCCACAGTAGGCCAGTGTGAAGCGCCTTTTCAGCCATTTTCTGGCGGCCCTCGAGAGCGGGCTGATACTGCTCAACCCGCTTATCGCGCAGGCGTGGTGGCATGTGCGTCATCCCACCCGGCGCGGCGTCCTGCGGGCCTGCGCGGCGCTGCCGCTGCTGGCGGTGCTGTACGTGCTGCTGCTGATTCCGTTCACGCCGGGTATCGGCGACATCCGCAAAGCCAAGGTCGAACAGCCGGCGCAGATTCTTTCCGCCGACGGCAAATTGCTGGCCGAATTCAAGCCGTCCAACCGTCAGTGGGTCAAGCTCGCGGATATCTCGCCGAACGTCGTGAACGCGCTGATTGCGACCGAAGACCATCGCTTCTATCAGCACTTCGGGCTCGACTGGCGCCGCACGGGATCGGCCGCGCTGCATACGTTTTCCGGCGACCGTCAGGGCGGCTCGACCATCACGCAGCAGCTCGCGCGTAATCTCTACCCGGATGAGATCGGACGTGCGCCCACGCTGAACCGCAAGCTCAAGGAAGCGATCACGGCGCTCAAGATCGAAGCGCTTTATACCAAGGACGAGATTCTCGAGACCTATCTGAACACGGTGCCGTTTCTGTACAACGCGTACGGCATCGAGATGGCCGCGCGGACGTATTTCGACAAATCGGCATCCGAGCTGAACGTGCTGCAAAGCGCGACGCTGATCGGCATGCTGAAGGGCAATAGCTACTACAACCCGGTTCTGAATCCGGATCGCGCGTTGCAGCGGCGCAATACCGTGCTCGCGCAGATGGTCAAGTACGGCAAGCTCACGCCCGCCGCGTACGACACGTTGAGCCGGCGCGCGTTGCGCATCGACTTCGAGCGGCAGACCGAGCCGCCGGGACCCGCGCCGCATTTCACGCAGCAGTTGCGCAAGTGGCTCGCCGCCTGGGCCGATCGCAACGACTACAACCTGTACGCCGACGGACTGGTGGTGCGCACGACGATCGATTCGCGCCTGCAGACCATGGCGACGCAGGCGGTCACGCTGCAGGGCAATCAGTTGCAGGGCATCGCCAATTCCGCCTGGCGCGCGCGCGCCGCCTGTTCGGGCGACAAGGATCTGATGGCGACGTTCCTGCGCGAAACGCCGGACTACAAGGCCGCAAAAGACGCCGGTCTGACCGACGACGATGCGCTCAAACGCGTGTCGTCCAACCGCGATCTCGTGCAGAACGTGTGCGACGCCAAGACCCGCGTGCAGGCCGATTTTCTCGCGATGGACCCGCGTAACGGGCAGATCAGGGCATGGGTCGGGAGCCGTGACTTCGGCCAGGACCCGTTCGATCACGTGCAGCAGGCGCGGCGTCAGCCGGGCTCGACCTTCAAGCCCTTCGTCTATGCGGCCGCGTTCGAGAACGGCGCGAAGCCGTCCGATACGCTGATCGACAAGGAAGTGGAAATTCCGCTGGCCGGCGGCGAAATCTGGAAGCCAGGCGACGAGGACGAGCCGAGCGATCGCGCCATCAGCCTGCGCGACGGGCTCACGTATTCGCGCAACCGGATTACCGCGCAGCTGATGGAAAGCGTCGGGCCGAACAAGGTCGCCCGGCTCGCGCGCGCGATGGGCGTGCGCGACAGCGAACTCGACCCGGTGCCGTCGCTCGCGCTCGGCACGAGTCCGGTGACGTTGAAGGAGATGGTTTCCGCGTACAGCACCATCGCGAATCTCGGCGCTTACGTGGAGCCGGTCATGGTCACGCGTATCGAAGATCGCAAGGGCGACGTGCTGGCCGACTTCGCGCCGGTTTCGCCGAAACAGGAGTTGCCCGCGGACACGGCGCGCACGCTCGTCGACGTGATGCGCGATGTGGTGAGCCGTGGCACGGGGGCCAGCATCCGCAGCCGCTTCGGCGTGCGGGGCGACGTCGCCGGCAAGACCGGCACGACCCAGGGCAATGCGGACGGCTGGTTCATTCTGATCCAGCCGCAACTGGTGGCCGGGGCGTGGGTCGGCTTCAACGATAGCCGCGTGACCTTGCGCAGCGACTACTGGGGGCAAGGGGCGCATAGCGCATTGCCGATCGTCGGCGATTTCTTCCAGCGCGCGCAGCGGGCGAGACTGGTGGATACGCGCGTGCGCTTCGCGACGGATCAGACGCCGGGCTGGTTCGACGAGCGCTCCGCGCGTTTGCGGGATTGGTTCCAGCAACTGTTCGCGAAGGCGCCGGTCAAGCCGGTAACGACGGCGAGCACGCGCAATGGGCCGCGCCGGGCGGCGGCGGGTGGGCAGAGCGGGGCTGGCGGGTCTAACGGGTCTAACGTGTCTAACGCTAGCTCGGCGGCTCAGTCTGCCGCGCCCGCCACGGGTGCGCCGGCCGACGATATCGCTCCGCGCGCGCAGCCGCCGATTCTCGACGTGCCGAACTCGCCCGCGTCGCGGGCTCCCGTGGATGGCGCCGTGCGCGGCGACAGCGAGCCGGCATTGGCGCCGACCCCGACGCCCGACGACGCCACGTCGCCGGATTCCGCCGCTGGTGCGGGTGGCGCTTCATCGCCGTGAGCGGGGTCGTGAGAGGGCCGTGAGAGGGCCGTGAGAAGCCGCTGAGAAGGTCGTGAACGAAGCTACGCGGAGGCCGAGACGTAGCATCACCAGCTCCGCTCAACCGCCGTTGCCGACCAGCCACCGGAAGTAGGCATTGTCCGGGTCCAGCCGCAGCGCATTGCCGAGGTCCTGCGACCAGCTCCCGCGCTCACCGCGATAGGCGTCGAGCCCCGCCGCGTAAAAGCTCAGCAGCGCGTTGCGGCTCGTCGCCATGCCGGCGACGAAGGCATCGTTCGCGCCGACGAGCGGCGGCTCGGTACGCAGCGCGAGGAGCCGCGTCAGCGTCGCCGGAAACGCGTCGCGGCGCACCCAGCTCGCGTACTCGATGCGCGGCTGGTCGTCGGTGACGGGCGGCGTATCGGCGACGTAGTAAGCGAGACCGGCGCGGTCGGTAATCCACGTAGCCAGCAGCGCGGCCGGCGACGCAATGCCGACCTCGCCGAGCGCCGTCGCGACACCCGGCTGCGCGAAGCGCGACGCGATACGCGGCACGTCGAGTTCGAGCGGTTCCAGCGAGCCGACCAGCATCATCTCGTGCAACTCCGTGGTCCACAGTGCCGCGTGCGGAAACACCTGGATGAAGCTCTGGATCAGCGCCTTCGTGTCTTCTTCGTTCTGGGTGGGCAAGGGCAGCCACTGTGCGACGAGCCCGCCGCGCTGCAATCTCGACGCCGCCAGCCGGTAAAAATCCGTCGAGTACAGATTGACGACACCCGCCGCGGAAGGCGGCGGCGGTTCCAGCGTTATCAGGTCGTAGCGTTGGTCGCTGCGTAGCAACTCACGCCGGCCGTCGCGCAGACGGATGTCCATGCGGGCATCGCGGCTCATGCCGTAATTGCCTTTGAACTGCGGCGCGGCCCGCACCACTGCCGGCAGCAGTTCGGCGACCACCCGTTGCGTGAGTCCCGGCCACGCGAGCAAAGCGCCGCCGGTAATGCCGGTGCCGAGCCCGATGACGAGCGCCGAGCGCGGCGTGTCGCGATGGATCAGCAAGGGCAGCAGCGCTTGCAGCCGCATGTAGCGAAGCGAAGCGAGCGTATCGCCGGAATTGGACACGCCCTGAATATAGAGCCGATGAAAGGGCCGGTCCGCAGCACCTTGCTCGACGACGGCCACTGTGCCGCCGGCGCTTTCCTCATAAAAGCGCAGGCTGCCGCTGCGGGCCTGAGCGAGCAAGTTCGCGAGCCGGTCCTTCGGCGTGGCGACCGCGCCCGCGAGCGTCAGCACGGCGAGCCCCGCCACGCCCCAGCGCGCCCACGGCCGGACGCCGGTGCCGCGCCACACCGCGATCGACGCTATGACGGCCGCGCCGATAGCCAGCGCCGCGAGCGTGTGCACGAGGCCGAGTGCCGGCACCAGAACGAAGCCCGCCAGCAAAGTGCCGGCGATGCCGCCGGCGGTGTTGAGTGCGACCACGGTGCCGACATCGCGCCCGGTGTGCTCACGATCCACGTTCAGGCGCAGCGCGAACGGGAACGCGGCGCCTAGCAATAGCGTGGGAATCAGCACGATGTAGCCGGCCGCCACGGCGAAGCCCGCGCACATGGCGGCCAGCAGGTTGTCGGTGGCGCCGAGCGCGGCACGTCGCGCGAGGCTCTGCCCATGCGACAGCCAGCCGCCCAGCAACGCAATTTCCAGCAGCGCGACGAGTCCGGCGGCCGCGATCAGCAGCGCGAAGGTGCCCCACGGATCGCGCGCCCGGTCGACCCGGCGGGAGGCCAGTGCGCTACCGAGTGCAAGACCGAGCAGATAGGTGGCCAGCACCACCGCGAAAGCGAAACTGCGGGTGCTGATGAACGACACGATGACCTGCGACCACACTACTTCGTAGCCGAGCGCGACGCCGCCGGCGAGTGCGTACAGCAGCAACGCGAGCCGAGGCGCGTTCTGGATCGGCTGGGTGAGTGGCGTGAGTGGGGCGGAGGGCTGCGCCGGCATGAGCGCGCTAAAGCGCTTCGCGAGCAAGGCCGCGATCAGCGCGGCAGCCGCATTCAGACAGGCAGCCGCCAACGCACTGCCGAACACACCGAACCGTGGAATCAGAATAAAACTCGCGGCGAGCGTCCCGGCGATGGCCCCAGCCGTATTCGCCGCATAGAGCCGCGCGCCGATGCGGCCCATCTGCAGCGACGCGGGTTCCAGAACGCGCATCAGGACCGGCAGCGTGCCGCCCATCAGTACGGCCGGCACGCCGACCAGCGCGAACGGCAGGATCCACGCGAGCGGGCCGGTTCTGTCCTGCAGCCACGCGAACGGCGCCGCCGCATGAGGCAACACCGCCGTACTGGCGAGCGCCAGCACGAGCACGCCGCCTTCGAGCCAGGCATAAAGACGCAGCGGCTGAACCAGGCGGACGGCCAGCCGGTCGGCCAGCCGTCCGAACATCCAGCCGCCCAGCGCGAGGCCGCCAAAAAAAGCGCTGACGCCCGCCGTGACGGCCTGCACGTCCACGCCGACGACGAGCGCCAGTTGCTTGATCCATAAGACCTGATAAACGAGCGAGGCCGCGCCCGATGCCAGCAGCATCAGCAGCGGCCAGACGAGCGGCACGACCGGCCACGCCAGCGGCGCGACCGCGGCCGCCGGCGTTACGCGAGCGACACGAGCGACACGAGTGACACGACGAGCCGTCACTCGAGCCCGCGCTTCTTGAACGACTCGTCGATCTTCCGGTCGACCTGGCGACGCACGCCGTCGACGCTAAAGCTCGCCGGCCGCTGGCTAGGCGGGTAGCTGACGAAGGTCTGCAGGAACGTGGACGCTTTCATCGTCGCGATACCGGTGAGGTAGGCGTTTTTGGCGAGCCAGTCGTTGTACTGGTCCGACGTGATGTCCGCCCGCTCGTACGGGTCCATGCGCAGGTTGAACACCTTCGGCAGACGCAGACACACGAACGGGTCCTGCCAGATGTCCAGGTTGCCCTTCGCACGCTGCTCGCAGAACACCGCTTTCCACGCGGTGCCGTCCTGATCCCAGCGCATTGCGACGAGCTGGCCGTCGTCGTCGAAATAGTAGAACTCGGTACGCGGGTCTTTGGTGGTCTGGCCGGTCAGGAACGGCAACTGGTTGAAGCCGTCGAGGTGATTCCTGAAACTCGCGCCGCCGGCCTTCGGCGCCCAGCCCTTCATGAGCCGGTCCTTCACGCCGCCGTCACCCGCTGCGGCCACCAGCGTCGGGAACCAGTCGAGCCCGGAGAACATCTGGTTCGACGTCGAGCCCGGCTGGATATGGCCCGGCCAGCGCACCATCGCCGGCACGCGGAACGCGCCTTCCCAGTTCGAATCCTTCTCGCTGCGGAACGGCGTGGTGGCCGCGTCCGGCCAGGAGAACTGGTTCGGACCGTTATCCGTCGTGTAGATGACGATGGTGTTCTTCGAGATGTTCAGGTCGTCCAGCAGCTTGAGCAGTTTGCCGACATCCTGGTCGTGTTCCCACATGCCGTCCGCGTACTCGTTGCCGGGCATGCCGCTCTTGCCTCTGAACTCGGGCCGCACGTGCGTGAACACGTGCATGCGCGTGTAGTTCATCCAGACGAAGAACGGCGTGCCGTTCTTGACCTGCTTGCGGATGAACTCTTCCGCATGCGCGCCGGTTTCGTCGTCGATGGTTTCCATGCGTTTGGTCGTGAGCGGACCGGTGTCCTGAACCTTCCCGTCGGCGGTGCTGTGAATCACCCCACGCGGCGCGAAGTTCTTCACGTATGGGTCGTTCGGGTCTTTCGGCCAGTACGGGCGCTCGGGTTCTTCCTCCGCGTTCAGGTGGTACAGGTTGCCGTAGAACTCGTCGAAACCGTGGTTGGTCGGCAGGTACTCGTTCTTGTCGCCCAGATGGTTCTTGCCGAACTGGCCGGTCGCATAGCCGAGCGGTTTGAGCGCCTGGGCAATCGTCATGTCGGTCTTCTGCAGACCGACCGGCGCGCCCGGCGCACCCACCTTCGAGAGGCCCGTGCGCAGCGGCGACTGACCGGTGATGAACGACGAGCGTCCCGCCGTGCAACTGTTTTCGGCGTAGTAGTCGGTGAAGATCATCCCTTCGCTGGCGATGCGGTCGATGTTCGGCGTGCGGTAACCGACCACGCCGCGTGTGTACGCGCTGATGTTCGCCTGCCCGATATCGTCGCCGAATATCACGAGAATGTTCGGCTTGGCGGAGTTTTTAGCGGCGGGTGCAGCGGCGGGCGCAGCGGCGGGTGCAGCGGCGGGCGCAGCGGTGGCTGGCGGCGCGCTGCCGGCCGGACCGGTGACGGGTTTCGTCGGCGTCTGGGTTTGCGCCGGCGCGTTGATGGAAGGAAGAATCAGCGCCGTGAATGCGGCAAGGGCGATGGTCGCCGCCCCTATCGCATAGCGCTTACTCTGCAGGAACCTGATCATGTTGTCGCTCCAAAGGAGTTGACTGCTTTTCCACCCGATGCGCGTTCCGTGTGCGCCCGGGTTGCCTCGTAGCGGCCGCGACGAGGCGCGGCTCGCGTTCCCGCAGCGCGCCGGTTATGGCGCGGCCGCGGGAAAAATGGTTTGCCAGTCGTCTTTCATGCTGACCACGGTCCAGTGCTCGGCAATCGCCGTATCCCACGCGTGGTCGAGCTTGCCGATCTTCGACGCGCGGTCGTAAGCGAACTCGCGCACGGCGTCGTCGTGATGCACCAGCAGCGCGAGATGCGGACCGGGGCCGGACATGGTGTACTGCAGCATCTGCAGGTCGCCGTCGGAATTGCCGAACGCGAGAATCGGTTTGCGGCCGATGTTGCGATAAATGCCGACGGGTTTGCCCGGGCCGTCGTCGACGAAATCGAGTTTTGGTTCGCGCACCAGCGCGGGCCGGCCGTCATGCATTTCGTATTGCACGAGCTGGCTCGAACCAATGACCTGCTCCGGCGGAATGCCATAGGCTTTCTCGGCCCACGGCCGCATGAACTCGATCGTGCCGCCCGACACGATGAAGGTCTTGAATCCGTTCGCGCGCAAGTAGGCGAGCAGCTCCAGTTGCGGTTGATAGACGAGCTCGGTGTACGGCCGGTTGAACTTCGGATGACGCGCGCTCGCTAGCCAGTCGCGAATGGTCTTGTCGTACTCGTCGACGGTCATGCCGCTGTTGGCGACGGTGACGAGTTGCAGCATCTGCTTCGACTCGCTCGCGAGCGCGCCGTAGTCTTTGGCGACCAGCGCCTTGAAGGCCGGATTGCTTTGCCATTCCGGATGTTTCGGCGCGGCGGCCTTGACCTGATCGAGCATGAAAGCGAACTGGAAATAGATTGGCTGTTCGCTCCACAGCGTGCCGTCGTTGTCGAATACGGCAATGCGCCCGGCAGGCGGCACGAAGTTCGGCGAGCCCGGGCGGGTCACGTCGGCGACGAAGGATTCGATGGTCTGCTTCGCGGCACCGTTGCGCCAGGAGGGAAGCGCAGTGTGGGTGTCAACGACTGCTGCGGAGTCTGGCGCGGCGTGGGTGACGGCAGGGTTACCGACGTTCCCGGGTGCACTGCAACCGGCGACGCCAAGCGCCAGACAAAGCGCGCCGAGCGCGACCATCAGCGTCGAGGTAAAAGTCACGCTGCGCGCGTTGGCGGCGCGCGGCGTCCCGGCAGGCAGACGGGCAGATGGCATCTGAGCTCCATGGTGATTGCATGACGACGTGGCTCGAGGAGTCCGCAACCGGAGTGGCGCGGGACCCACGAGACCTGTTTCTACGAATCGAAGCGACGTTTTTCTTATGTGCGCATGTCAGCCACCGTTCACGCCGGCGGCGCGTGCCGATGCCTGACGGGCAAGCGGCTGGTGCTTCCAGGTGTCTTCGTCCATCACGAGACGGAAGCCCAGGTGCGACATGCTGTTGTACGGGTCGGTGCCGCGCCGCGCGCTCGGGCGGTAGCTGAGGCAGTACGCCTCGTTGCACAAGAACGAGCCGCCGCGCGTCACGCGCTTGGGAGCGTCCACCGGCACGCCGGGTTCGGACGGGTCCCACGACGCGCGCGGACCGGCCGGATCGTCGATCACGCCGGTACTCGTCGCTTCGCGCCGGAACTGGTCGGCGCGATACCAGTCGGCAACCCATTGCCACGCGTTACCCGTCATATCGGACAAGCCATACCCGTTCGCCGGAAACGTGCCGACCGGGCTCGTACCGATCGCGCCGCCGGCTTTCGGGCTCACGACCGGATTCACTACCGGATTCACTGCCGGGCTCACCACAGGGCTCACCACGGGGCTCACCACGGGGAACGACTGCGGTTGCTGGCCTTGCCAGACGTTCGCCATCTGCTTGCCGTCCGGTGCGAACTGGTTGCCCCACGCATAGGTGGCCTGGTCGAGACCGCCACGCGCGGCGAACTCCCATTCGGCTTCGGTGGGAAGACGTTTGCCGGCCCATTTCGCATAGGCTTCGGCATCTTCGTAGGAAACCTGAACGACCGGGTGGTCGTCCTTGCCGGTAATGTCGCTATCAGGCCCGGTGGGATGTTGCCAGTTCGCGCCGGGCACATAGCGCCACCATTGCGAATAATCGTCGAGCGGCACCGGCTGGTTGGTGCCGACGAACACCATTGCGCCCGCCACCATCGCGCTCTCGGGCGGACGCGGCGTGCCGGGTGGCAATTGCACTTTCAGGGTTTCCCAGTCCGGCTTCTTCTCGGCCGTGGTGACATAGCCGGTGGCTCGAACGAATGCGCGAAACTCCGCATTGGTCACGTGATGGCGGTCCATCCAGAAGCCGTGTACTCGCACTGGATGAGCAGGTCGCTCGTTGGCTTGCGCCTGTTTCGAATCGCTGCCCATCAGGAATTGTCCGCCGGGGATCCACGCCATCTCGACCGGGCCTTTCACGCCGTCGCCATACACGGCCTGGACCGCTGGCGTCCGATTCGCCGCATGCGAGCCGACTGCCCAACTGACCGCCGCGCCGACGCATGCGGGAAGCATGACGAGAAGCGCGGTCCAGAGCATGAGCTTGCGGTAACGAGGTGTGATGCGAGGCGTGTGCGCCAGAGCAGGCGAGGACGCGCCGACCGGGCGGGCAGGCGTTGCCGGCCCACGGTGTCGTGAACTGATCATTGCTTATCTCTCGTGGTTAAAGCTTCTGGCCCGTCGAATAAATTAGGTCAATTATCTTTTGCACAGAAAGAAGCTTAGCGATACCGAATATGAATAAATAAGGCATCAGCAGGTAGGACGGAGGCTAGCAAGTTTTTAAACACTTATCACGGTTTTTTTTCGATCGAGAACAAGCTTTGACGAAATAACCTTCGTGCACTAACGTACTTCACGGTAAACATCGGTATCCAGATAAATTGGCCATTCAATACGTGGAGTGTTTATCGCATGCGCGACACCATCCTGCGCTTCGAAGCGAGTGTCAACGAAGCGGTAGTAGGACAGCAAGCCGTTGTCCGCCAGATGCTGATCGCATTGCTGGCGGATGGACACGTCTTGCTGGAGAGCCTGCCCGGGCTCGCCAAAACACGGACCGTCAAGGCGATTGCCACGCGTCTCGCAGCGACCATGAGCCGCATCCAGTTCACGCCCGACCTGTTGCCTTCCGATATCACCGGCGCCGAGACATTGTTGCAAAGCGGCGAGCAACGCACGATCAGTTTTCAGCCAGGACCGTTGTTCGGCAACCTGATACTCGCCGACGAGATCAACCGCGCGCCGGCCAAGGTGCAATCGGCTTTGCTCGAAGCCATGGAAGAGCGGCAGATCTCGGTGGCGGGAAAAACACATAGGATGGCGGATCTTTTTCTCGTCATGGCCACGCAGAATCCAATCGAGCAGGAAGGCACCTATCCATTGCCGGAAGCGCAGATGGACCGCTTTCTGTTGAAGGTGCTGATCGACTATCCGGCGCCGGCGAGCGAAGTCGACATGCTGCGATTGCTGCGGCGCGAGACGGCGACCGACTCCGTGCCGCCGGCAGTGCTTGCGCAGGACGTCATCTTCGCGGTGCGCGAAAACATTCACCACATCCAGGTCGCGCCGGCCATCGACGACTACATCGTGGCGCTCGTCAACGCGACCCGGCACGCGGCGGCGCTCGATCCCGAACTGGGCAGATGGATCGAGATCGGCGCGAGTCCGCGCGCGTCCATCGGTCTCGATCGGGCGAGCCGCGTGCAGGCGTGGCTCGCCGAGCGCAGCTTCGTCACGCCCGACGACGTGCGCGCGATCGCGCATCCGGTGCTGCGGCATCGGCTGATCCTGTCTTACGACGCCAACGCCGAGAACATCGGCGCCGACGCGGTCATCGACCGTCTGATCGAAAAAGTCGCCGTACCGGCCTGATCGGCGCAACGACAGGCGGCGCTTGCCGGCCGATGAAGTGGTCCCAACCAGGGGAGAGCGGTATGGCTTCTGCCTCGGTATCGGAATTAACAGGAATGCAGAACGAGACTGTCGATGCCATACATGACACGGCAATGGCGAACCCGGCCATCGGTCGCGTGTATGTCGACGCCGCCCATCTGGCGCAACTCGAACTGCACGCGCGCGGGCTCGCCTTTCACGCGCCCGCGCCGGTGTCGAGCGTGCTGTCGGGCAGTCATGCGTCGCGTTTGCGCGGCCGGGGCCTCAACTTCGAGGAGATTCGCGCGTATCTGCCGGGCGACGATATCCGTCATCTCGACTGGAAGGTCTCACTGCGTCTGGGCAAGCCGCAAGTGCGCGCCTATACCGAGGAGCGCGACCGGCCGTTGCTGGTCGTCGTGGATCAGCGCATGAGCATGTTCTTCGGCTCGCGGCGCGCGTTCAAGTCGGTAGTCGCGGCGGAGGTCGCGGCGCTCGCGGTGTGGATGGGTTTCGCTGCGGGCGACCGGGTCGGCGGCGTGCTGTTCGACGATCAGCGGATCGTGCGGGTGAAGCCGTTGCGAAGCCGCAGCCGTATCGGCACGCTGTTCGGCTCGCTCGTTTCGATGAACCGCGCGCTGCATGCCCAGAGTTCGGCGCGGACGAATTACGCGCAACTGGATGTCGCGCTCGAAGGCGTGCTGCAACTGGCGGGGCACGACTATCTGATCTGCATCGTCAGCGATTTCGCGGGCGCGGGCGAACGCACGCGGCGGCTGTTGCGGCAACTGGCCGCGCATAACGACGTCGTCGCAGCGCTGATCTTCGATCCGCTCGGGCGGGAGATGGCGCAGCCGGTGCCGGCGCTTCGCAGCCTGGTGGTGAGCGAGGGGCATCTGCAGGTCGAATTGCGCACCGCGCAAGCGCGCGTGCGCGAGCCGCTCGCGGCGCTGTTCAGCGAACGGGTGGCCGCGGTCGACGCGTTGTTGCGCGCGAGCGGCGTGCCGATGATGCCCATTTCTACCGCTGTATCGAGTGTCGAGCAGGTGCGCCGGCTATTCGGCGAGCGGACGCGCCGCGGCGCGGGCAGCGGCTTATGAGTTCGCAGACGCAAGCGCAATCGCAATCGCAACCGCAAGCGCAACCGCAACCGCAACCGCAAACGCAACCGCAACCGCAAACGCAACCGCAACCGCAAACGCAACCGCAAACGCAACCGCAACCGCAAGCGCCGTTGCATCCTCCGGACGCGACCGGGCAACTGCAGGCCTTGCAGGAACTGCCGCTGCCGGCACCGGTGTCGTATGTCCCGTCCACACCCGGCTGGATCGGCGTCGCGGTGGTGTTGCTCGGTGTGCTTGGCCTCGCCGTCTACGGGTGGCGACGCCACCGCGCCGCGCAGCGCTATCGACGCATCGCGCTCGCCGAACTGGCGCAACTCGAAGCCGTCGCGGCGACGAGCGAGCGCGCGGCGGCGCTCGCCGCGCTCGCGGGCCTGCTCAAGCGGACGGCACTGGCCGCGGCGCCGCGCGCCCAGGTCGCCGGACTGAGCGGCGCGGCCTGGCTCGCGTTCATCGAGCGCACGCATGGCCGGTTCGACGCGCGCAGCGGCGCGCTGCTCGCGCTGGTCAGCTACGCCCCGCCTGCGCAGATCGCGGCGGTGTCGGACGAAGAGGCCGCCGCACTCATCGCACACGCTCGCGACTGGATTGCCCATCATCATGTGGAAGTTTGATTTTCCGTGGCTGTTCGCGTTGCTGCCTCTGCCGCTCGTGGTGTGGTGGCTGGTGCCCGCCTATCGCTCGCGCTCGGCGGCCGTGCGCGTGCCGTTTTTTCACGAGATGGCCGAGGCTGCCGGCGAAAAGCCCGCGCCCGGCGGCGTACGCTTGCGTCGTCACTGGCTGCAGCGCTTGCTGCTGCCCTTGCTCTGGGGCCTGCTAGTGCTGGCAGCCGCCAGGCCCGTCTACGTGGAAGCGCCGATCGTCCACGAAGAGCCTGCACGCGACCTGATGCTGGCAATCGATCTGTCCGGCTCGATGCAAACGCGCGATTTCGTCGATCCCGCCGGCGAGCGGATGGACCGGTTGAGCGCGGTCAAGCGGGTGGTCGCGGACTTCATCGCGCGCCGGAAAAGCGACCGTATCGGCCTCGTGGTATTCGGCGACGCGGCCTATCCGCAGGCGCCGCTCACGCTCGATCACGACGCCGTGCAGATTCTCCTCGCGCAGATGCAGATCGGCATGGCAGGACCGCGCACCGCGATCGGCGATGCGATCGGGCTTACCGTCAAACTGATGGAACGCTCGCCGGCGCCGGAGAAAGTGCTGATCCTGCTCAGCGACGGGAACGACACCGCGAGCGCGATTCCCCCTGAACGCGCGGCCGGGATCGCCCGCAACCATGGGCTGGTGATTCATACGATCGGCATCGGCGACCCCGATACGACCGGCGAGGACAAGGTCGATCTCGACGCGTTGGCGCATATCGCGAGTCTCACCGGCGGCCGCTCGTTTCGCGCGCTCGGCCGCGAGCAGGATCTCGCCGACGTGTATGCCACGCTCGACAGGCTCACACCGGCGAAGGTCAGACGCGAGAGCTACCGTCCGCAACGGGAGTATTACTGGGTGCCGGTCGCCGCAGCCGCGACGTTGCTCGCGCTGTATCACCTGATTGCACTGGCGTTTGCGTGGCTGCGCGCACCGCGTCGTCCGGGGGACGCGTCATCGGCGTCATCGGCGCAACCTGCGCAACCTGTGCAACCGCCCCTCAACGCGAAGGTCGAGCATGGAAATTGATCTGACCGCCTTCCATTTTCTGCGGCCCGTCTGGTTGTGGCTGCTGTTGCCGGCGTTGCTCCTGCCGCTCGCCTGGCTGCGCCGCAACGATGTGCGCGTGCGCTGGCGTGGTTTGATCGAGCCGGCGCTACTCGAGCATCTGATCGTTGGCGAGACGAAGCGGCGGGCGCTGCAACCGGTTCATGCATTGGGCCTGCTGCTCGGCATCGGCGCGCTGGCGGCGGCCGGGCCGACGTGGCAACAGGAGCGTCCGCCGTTCGAGCAGGACAAGGCGCCGATGGTGGTGGTGCTCGAACTGGCCCGCTCGATGGATGCGACCGATGTGGCGCCGACCCGGCTCGAACGCGCCAGACAGAAGGTGCTGGATCTGGCGCGGGCGCGTCCGGGCGCACGGACCGGGCTGGTGGTGTTCGCTGCGACGGGGCATCTGGTCGTGCCGCCCACGGCCGATCCGGCAATGCTCGATCTGTACGTGCCGGCGCTCGCGCCCTCACTGATGCCGCGGGACGGCAAGAACGCGACCGCGGGGCTGGACGTGGCGGACAGGTTGCTGGCAGGCGATGCCGCGGAGGTGGCGCTTGGAGCTAGCGGAATGCCGGCGAGCGGATCGCCGGCCACCAAATCGCCGGGCGCCGGATCGCCGGGCGCCGGATCGCCGGCCGCCGGATCGCCGGCCGCCGGATCGCCGGTCGGAACCATCGTATTCATCAGCGACGGCTTCGACACCGACCAAATCGACGCATTCGTGCAGAAGGCCAGAAGCATCCGGCATCAGCTTCTATGGCTGGCGGTGGGCGCCGAAGACGGCGCGCCGCAGCGCGGCCCCGATGGCCGCATCGAGATGGATGCACAGGGCCGGCCGCTCGTCGGCAGCTTCGACGCCGCGGCGATCCGCAAGGTCGCCGATCAGGCCGGCATCCCGCTCGCCAGCCTGCGCGCCGATGACGACGACATCGTCTGGGTCCAGCACCGCGCGCAAGCCTGGTTCGAAGAAGCGCAGGCATCGAAAATCGTCCCGCGCTGGAAGGAAAGCGGCTACTGGCTGCTCGCTCCGTTGCTGCTGCTGGCGCTATGGAGTTTCCGTCGAGGCTGGACGGTGAGATGGCTGGCGGCAGTGCTCCTGTCGCTGACGCTTTATGGCATGCCGCACGAAGCGCAGGCGGCCGGCTGGCGCTGGATCGATCTGTTCGCCACACACGATCAGCAGGGCCGTTGGGCATTCGAGCGGGGCGACTACAAGGCGGCCGCGCAACGTTTCGACGATCCAATGTGGAAGGGCCGCGCGCACTATCTGGCGGGCGATTACAGCGGCGCGCTAGCCAGCTTTTCGCGGCTGAAGTCGGCAGAAGCGTATTTCTACATGGGCAACAGCTTTGCGTTTCTCGACGATTACGCGGCGGCGATCAAAGCCTACGACAACGCGCTTCAGTTGCAGCCAGGCCTGCACGCGGCCATCGCGAACCGCGCGTTGCTGCAGAAGCTGCTCGCGCAAAACAACGAGGACGAATCCGACCCGGATCAGGATCAGCCCGACCAGGTTCAGGTCGATAAAAAGAAGGGCCGTGGCACCACGACGGTGATCGTCGGCGCACCGCGTCCGAGTGAAGACATGTGGATGCGCAACCTGACGACGTCCCCGGCGGTTTTTCTGCAGCAACGCTTCGCCCAGGAGTCGGATGCGAAAGCGCCGGTCGCGCCATGACAGGCCGGATCGTGCGAGTCGCGTGCGCCTGGCGTCGGGCGTCGATCGTGCGGCTGCTGTGCCTGGTGTTGGCAACCTTGTTGGCAAGCTTCTACGCGGCGATGCCGGCTCCCGCTTTCGCCGACCCGGCGCCGCGCTTACTGGCGCGTGCGCATCTCGAGCCTGCTGGCCCGGTCGTAGCGGGCAGCGAAGTGAAACTCGTCGTCGACCTGCTCACTACCACG
The DNA here is from genome assembly GCF_900996245.1 of Paraburkholderia sp. BCC1886. GTDB lineage: Bacteria > Pseudomonadota > Gammaproteobacteria > Burkholderiales > Burkholderiaceae > Paraburkholderia. Next base: position 138,157 of record NZ_CAAJGK010000035.1, read on the forward strand.
TGGTTCACCGAGGCGCCGGACTGGCCGCTTTTTACGCTGGACGACGCGCTGGTCAGCCTGCCGGACGAACAGGCCGACAATCTGTCGGAGGATATCGACGGCGTGCGCTGGTTCGGCGTGCGCCGGGCCTACCGCATCGCGCCGCGCGCGGGAAAGACCTACGACATCGCGCCGTTTGCGATTACGGTGCATCCCGGCGGGGCAAGCGTGCCGGTCCGCCTGACGACACCCGCGCTCGAACTGGTAGCGACCTTGCCGCCGGGCGCGCGCGACATGGCTACCTTCTTCCCGACCGCGAGCCTGAGCGCCACCCAGACGATCACGTCGTCGGCCGAGCCGTTGCGCACCGGCGACACGATCACCCGCACCGTCACGCAGCGCGCGGCGGGCAGCGAATCGATGATGATTCCGCCGCTCGCGCTCGGCGAGATCGACGGGGCCAGGCGCTATCCGGGTGCGCCTGTTACCCGCAACATCGTGCAGGACCGGGTCGGCCTGGTGGCGGGTGAACGCATCGACAGCGCGACTTATGTCGTGGGTCGCAAAGGCCGCTTCACGTTGCCCCCGGTCGTCATCGAATGGTGGAACAGCGCAACACAGAAGCCCGAAAAAATCGTCTTGCCGGCCAGGACGTTCTCGGTCTCGGCGGTGCACGAACGGCCGATTTTCTCGATCCCCGCCGAAGTCATCGGTCAGGGCATGCCGCACCGGATTCTGGTGATTCACGCGCGGCAGTGGGTGACCGGCGGCGTTATCGCGCTGGCGCTCGTTTTCCTGCTGTGGATGCGAAGGTCTATCGCGAGCTATTTCCGGCGGGCGATGCATGCGATTCGTGCAGCGCATCAGCGCTATCTCGACAGCGATGCGCTCGCCTGGCGCCAGCTTCGTGCGCTTGCGCGTCGTGGCGATTTACATCGCACGATTCCGGCGTTGTATCGGTGGATCGATCGTAGCCGGGCGTTCGGCCGACCGGCGCGGATGGAAAATCTCGCCCATCCCGAACATTCGCAGCAGCCCGACGTCACGCACATGGTAGACGCGGTGATGGCCCACTACGACGCCCACGCCACTCCCGAACCGCAATGGAAAGACATGCAACCGGCCCTCCGCGCGGCGCTGCACAGTGCGAAAGCCGAGCAGCATAGACGTCGCACAGCTTCCGCGCTGCCGCCGCTGAACGATTTTTAGACGGAAGCCAGGCTCAGGTCCACGGCACGTGAACCTTGTCCAGATTCCGGTCCAGCTGGTACGCCGCGCTGATTAACGCGAGATGCGTCAACGCCTGCGGGAAATTGCCGAGCGCTTCGCCGCTGGTCGCCACTTCCTCCGAAAACAGCCCAACGTGATTTGCGTAAGCGAGCATCTTCTCGAACACGAGCCGACCTTCGTCGACCCGTCCGGCGCGCGCCAGGGCTTCGGCATACCAGAACGAACAGGCGCTGAAACCGCCTTCGACGCCCGGCAGACCATCCAGCGTCGCGCCACGCGTGTAGCGGAAGATCAGCGGATCGACCTTGAGTTCGCCGCCAATCGCGTCGAGCGTGCTGATCCAGCGCGGATCGGTGGGTCCGATAAAGCGTACGAGCGGCATCATCAACGCGGACGCATCGAGAATCTTCGAGCCCGGTGTCTGCACGAACGAGCCGAGTTCGTCGTTCCAGAAGTTTTCGTGGATGTCGGCGTGAATGGCGTCGCGGGTTTCGAACCAGCGCTTGAGCGGCGCCGGCAGCGAGCGCTTTTCCGCAAGGCGCAGCCCGCGATCGACCGTCACCCAGCACATCAGCCGCGAATGCAGCAGCGGACGCAGACCGTTGCGGAATTCCCAGATTCCGTGATCCGGTTCCTGCCAGTGATCGACCACGTAGTCGACCGTGCGCGTCACGTCGCGCCAGCCTTCGTAGGAGATCGCGGCGCCGTACTTGTTGTACAGATAGATCGCGTCGAGCAACGCGCCGTACACGTCGAGCTGCGTCTGATCGCGCGCGGCGTTGCCGATCAGCGGTGCGCCGGCGTCGCCTTCACGCTTGAGCGACGCGACTTCGCTTTCTTCCGGCGGGGTTTTGCCGTCGACGGTGTACATCACGTTCAGCGAGCCGTCCGAGTCGCAATGACGGCTGCGCTCGGCAATCCATTTCATGAAATGCCGGGCCTCGCCGGTATAGCCGAGCCGCAGCAACGCGTACACGGAGAACGCGGCGTCGCGAATCCACGTGAAGCGATAATCCCAGCGGCGCGAGCCGTCGAGCGCTTCGGCAAGTCCGAACGTCGGCGCGGCGACGATCGCGCCGTGTTCGCTGGAACTCAGCAGTTTCAAGGTCAGCGCCGAGCGCATGACGACTTCGCGATACCGGCCGCGATAAGTCGACTGCGCCGACCAGCCCTGCCAGTAGCGGATCGTACCGGCCAGCAGGGCTTCGCAATCGCCGCAACCGTTGAACTCGCCCTGACGCAGCGCTTCTGCCTCGCCGAACGTGAATCCGGCCGACTCGCCATCGCACAGTTCGAATTCGGCGTGCGCGACGCCGTCGTTTGCGTCCAGCGATTGCGTGCTTTGCAGCAGCAGAAGCGGGCTGGAATCGCCGGCGCCGAATTCCACGGCGCCGTCCCCGGTCAACCGGCTCGCCGTCGAGTTGTCGCGTGCGTAGTCGAAGCGGGGCTCGCAGCGCATCTGGAACGACATGCGGCCGTGCACCATCCGCAATACGCGGATCACACAGTTCGGCAGCACTGACCCGGCGTCTTGCCCAACCCGCGTGCCGCTATCGGCAAGCGGCATGAAGTCGAACAGTTCGCAGACGCCGTCGGGCGTCATGAAGCGGGTCAGCAGCACATTGGTGTCGGGCAGATACATCTGCTTGACGTTGGCGCGCGGGTCGCGCGGTTCGATCGAAAACGCGCCGCCCCGCGCGGGTTCGAGCAGACCCGTGAAAATCGCCGGCGAATCGATGCGAGGAAAGCACATGAAATCGATCGAGCCGCGCAGCGAGACGAGCGCGGTGGTCGTCATGTTGCCGATCATGCCGCGGGCGTCGGCTGCCAGCGCGGGTCTGGGCGGAAGAGGTTGCTGATCGGGCATTGCTGCGTACTCCGGAGGGCGCCACGTGTCGGCAATGGGAAGCGGGAAGCAACCCTCGTGCCGCGGCATGACGACGCGCCGTTGTGGGGCTCAAAGAGCCCGATAGGCGGTGATTCGGGCCGATTGTTCATGTGTCGGCAACAGTGTTTTCGGCTCTGCCAGGATGATCTCGCTCGCGCGATTGCGCATAATGCCGAACCTGATTTTTTTGGTTGAGCGGGTGTCGGATGATCGAGCACACAGAGAGCGGGCCGCGGGCGTGGAACGCCGAGCAATGGCCCAGGAAGGTTTTGGGCGGGTCGCTACGCGGGTGGAGCGTCAGTTCTCGCGCATTGGTAGTTGCAGTGGCGGCTTGCGCAGCCCTTGCCGGCTGCGCGTCCGCGAGCGACGTCGTCGCTACCGGCAAGCCGAATACGTATTCGGTGGCCGCCAGCGCGCCGGGCGGTCGCATGGCGTGGGCACGCGCGCATGAAGAGGCGGTCAACGAGGCGCGCGAATACTGCGAGCGTCGCGGCATGCAGAGCAGCGTGATCGAGGAAACCGTCAGCGGCGTGCAGCCGATGAGCACGCACGCGTCGTCGGTGAACTTCGAATGTCATCCGAAGTTCTAGCCGCCCGGGCGGTAGTCAGAACGACACCGCCATCCCCAGCATGCCGACGAATTGCGAACGCGTGGACGACGGCGTCAGATTCTGCGAGTCGCCGACCACCGGCGCCGCATCGATGACCCCGCCGGACGCATCGAGCGTCTGACCGCCCGCGTGTTGCCACGCTTCGAGCGCATAGAGCGAGGTCCGTTTCGACAGCCGGTAGCTTTGCCTGACCGAGACCTGCTGATAACGCGCCGCGCTATCCACGCCGTTCGCTTTCGAGGCCAGCGTGTACGAATAGCCTGCGGCGATATCCACCGCCGGCGTGAGGCTCCAGCGCGCAAACGCGCCATAAGTGTTGAAAGCCGCGGTATCCGTGAACAGCGAGCGCGCGCCCGGTAGATAACGCACATTCGAATAGCTGAGCCCTGCCAGCACGGCGCCGAACGCATAGTTAGCCGCCAGCGCGACGTCGCGCACCGAGCGCGCGCTCACATAGCCGCGGTTGACGGCCGACACGCCGAAGCCGCCCGTCGACGTCGAATCGAACGCCGCGCTCGTGGTGCTCGTGTAGGCGTTGTCCATCTGCAGATAACCCGCCGCGAGGGCCAGCGGGCCGCGCGTGTAGCGCAACGCGCCGCTCCAGCTCTGGCCGCGGCCGGTGCTGCCGGCAATCCCGCCGGCCGCATACATGACGCTGGCCTGCATGCCATACCACTGCGGCGACGTGTACACCACGGCGTTGTTCGCGCGGATGGTGGTATCCATGCCGTCGAGGTCGCCCGGATGCGCGCCGGTCGCGCCGGTCAACAGATTGACCGACGACAGCGGCCCGACGAACTGGAAGTACGGGGTGTACTGACGGCCGAGGGTCACCGCGCCATAACCGCGCTGGCTCAACCCGACGTACGACTGGCGGTTGAACAGCGAGCCGCTCGACGCGGCCGCGCCGGTGTTCGTATCGAAACCGGCCTGCAGGTCGAAAATCGCGGCGAGGCCGCCGCCCAGATCTTCCGTGCCCTTGATGCCGAACTTGGACGCATAGAGATTGCCCTGCCGGAGGTAAACGTTGGCGTGGCCGCTCTGGTTGCTGACGTAGGTGAGCGCATCGTCCACTACGCCGTACAGCGTCACGCTGCTCTGCGCGCTGGCCGGCAGGGCGACCGCAGTCGCCGCCGTGGCGAGCAGGGTTTTGACGAGCATGTCGCGGGTCGGGTTGTTCTGTTTCATCTGCTTTTTTTCTGTCGATGGGCGCGACTATGCCGACGGAAGACATTCCGTCACGCACCGTCTGAACGCCGGGGATTTGCTCGAGGTAACGGGAGAGACACGCCGGGTGCATGGAGCGCCCCCGGCGTGGATGCGAGCAGGCGCTCAGCGCATCTTCGAGACTTTCTGTGCGCTGGTCGTGGCCGCCGGGTTGCCGAACTGGCTCGACACGAAGTTCACCAGGGTGGCAACGTCGGCGTCGCTGAGTTGATCCGCAAAATCCGGCATCACGACGTGGCCTGCGTTGGTCTGACGGCTCACGCCGTGCAGCACCACCATCGTCAGATTGTCGGGCGTCGCGGCGCCGACAGCGCTGTTGTGCAGCAGCGACGGGTAAGCGCCGGCCGCCGCGCCGCCCACGCCGTTGCCTTGCCAGCCGTGGCAGCTCGCGCAATTGCCGTTGTACAGCGTGCGGCCATCGGCCGGCGCGCCGCCGCCCAGCACCGTCAGCGCCTGATTGCGAATCTGGTTCACCGACTGGATCGGCGAGCCGTACGCGAAGCGCGGCTGCGTTTCGCCGGCGTTGTGAGCGGGCACGCTGCGCAGATAAACGGCCATCGCCTTCAGATCTTCCGGCGTGAGAAAGCGGGTGCTGTTCTCGACCACTTCCGCCATCGGGCCGGCCGCGTTCGCCTTGCCCGGCACCGCGCCGTCACGCAGATAAGCGATCAGTTCAGCCTCGCTCCAGCCGCCGATGCCCGCGGTGCGATCCGGCGTGATGTTGTACGCGGTCCAGTTGCCCAACTGCGCGCCCGCCAGCGACTTGCCCGACAGACCTTGCATGAAGTTGCGCGGCGTATGGCATTCCTGACAATGCGCGAGCGCGCCGACCAGATACGCACCGCGATTCCATTCCACGCTCTTCGTGGCGTCGGGCTGATAGCGGCCCGAGCTGAAGTTGAACAGATTCCAGAACACCATTGCCCAGCGCTGGTTGAACGGGAAGCCGAGCGTGTTCGCCGGCGCCGGTTTGGCGATCGGCGCGACCGTGCGCAGATAAGCGCGAATCGCGAGAATGTCCGCGTCGGTCATTTGCGTGTACGAGGTGTAGGGCATGGCCGGGTACAGACGCTTGCCGTCCTTCGATCTGCCTTCGCGCACCGCGCTGATGAACTCCGCGTCGCTCAGTCCGCCAATACCGTTCGTGCTGTCGGGCGTGATGTTGGTCGAATAGATCGTGCCGAACGGCAGGTTGAACGGCACGCCGCCTGCAAACGGTTCGCTCCTGTTCGACGTGTGGCAGGCGATGCAGTCCGCCGCGCGGGCGAGATATTCGCCGTGCTTCAGTTGCTCGCTGTCGGCGGCGCGCGCCGGACCCGCGAAGCCGAGGCTCGCGACGGTGGTGACCGCAACCGCCGCGACGAACGGCACGCAGTGTTTCAGCAGCGCAGTGAAGCGCCCGGCTCGTGTGTTTTTCATCGCCCGCGCCTCACGCATGCTTCATTTCGTCGATCAGCCGGTCGGCCAGCCGCATCGACAACGCGGCGAGCGTCAGCGTGCAGTTGACGGTGCCGGCACTCGCCATCGTGCCGCTCGACGCGATGAACAGATTGCGGTGATCGTGCGAACGCAAGTCCTTGTCGACCACGGAGTCGCGCGGGTCGTCGCCCATGATCAGCGTGCCCATGATGTGATTGTTGTTGAAGTATTTGTCGTCGAAATTCACTTCGGTGCCGCCGAACAGGCTCGCGATATTCGCGTAGTGCCCACGCGCCACCTTGGCCGCGCGGTTGATGTAGTCGTCGATCTGGTAATGCACTTCGGGACGGGGAATGCCCATCTTGTCCTTGAACTCGGTGCTCGCGGTAATGCGGTTATCCGGGTTCGGCAGAATGTCGAAGAAGCTGTTGACGACCACCCAGCGCGAACAGTATTCGCGGATTTTCTCGTCCAGCTCGGCGCCGTACACGCCTTTGCCGATCAGGTAATCGGTCACGGCGCGCATCGGCGAATAGTTGCCGACGTTGATCTTCATCGCCGAATACTCGGCGCGCGACGGGCCGTCCCGCAGATTGTTGATGCACGACAGGCGCATCGGACCGCGGCCCGGCCACATCGGTTCGGCGGAGAGGAAGGTGACGCTGGTGCCGGGGTGATCCATCAGGTTGCGGCCCACCTGGTCCGAACTGTTGCCAATACCGTTGGCGAACTTGTCGCTCTTCGAGATCAACATCAGCTTGGGCGTTTCGATCGCGTTCGATGCCAGCACGAACAGCTTGCCGGTGACGCGATGCGAGGTGCCGTCGGGGTCCTTGTAATGCACCGCGACGATCTGCGCGTTCGCGTCGTGCTCGATTCGATACACCACCGCGTTCGGCAACAGCCGCGCGCGGGCGGCCTCGGCCTTGCGGATGGCGGTTTCGCCGGTGTATTGCGCTTCGATCGGGCAGATCGGCATGCAATTGCTGTTGCCGCAGCACGCCGGGCGGCCGTCGAACGGCGCGGTATTGCGCGCGGCCGGTTCGGTCACGTGCGCATAGCCGGCTTTTTCGACCACTTCCTTGAAGCGCTGATCGAAATCCGACAGCGGCAAAGCGGGGTGCGGGTAGGGCTTCGAGCGCGGCGAGCCGAGACCTTCGTCGGGACCGCCGACGCCCATTTCGACTTCGGCTTCGTAGTAGTACGGCTCGATGTCGTCGTAGCTGATCGGCCAGTCGCGCCCGACGCCGTACAGGGTCTTCAGTTTCATGTCGTTGGGCAGGAGCCGCCACGATTGCGCGGACCAGTGCCACGTCGTGCCGCCCACCATACGCAGATAGCCGGCCTTGTACGGTTCCGGGCCGCGCTGCACCAGATAGTCGTTGTTCGGCGAGTACTGCGGATGTGGCGCGTGCTCAGTCGGCGGGTAAGGCGACTGGAAGTCGGACTTGAACGGGCTGTTGCGATAGTTTTCGACGACGCGCCAGCGCTCGATGCGCGGCCCGGCTTCGAGCATCAGCACGTCGATGCCGGCCTTGGCGAGTTTCTGCGCGATCTGTCCGGCGGCAATCCCGGCGCCGACGATCACGACGTCGGCTGAGTTATTCGATGGCATGGCGGTTCAGGCTGGATCAGGAATGGGAGAGGCGGGGCGGTTGCGCCCAGTAGCCGGGGACGCCGCGCGCATAGCTCGGCATCACGATGACGTCGGCGACCGGCGGATACATCAGCGCCTGTTCGTAGGCCACCGTACGGGCTTTCGCGCCGGTGCCGACCACGCCGAGATACCAGGCAGGGACGATGCGCTTCGGGACGCCGGCAAGTGCGGGCTGGCTGCTGTTCAGCGCCGCCTGCAAAGCGTTGGCCGGCGTCTTCGAGCCGGCGACGAAGTCGTTGAGCTGCGCGACCAGCTGCGGAAATTGGGCATCGCCGTCGAGCAGACCCGCGAAGATCGCGTGGCCGATCTCGGCGTCGAGCGTGGTTTTGCCGGTCAGGTATTGGGAGAGCTGCATGAAGGCGGCGAAATCGGCGCCGCCGGCCGTCGCGCCGCTCGCCGCGCTGCTTGCAGCATTCTGCGCGGAGGCGCTTGCGAGGCCGGCCAGGCTGCCGTGGCGCGCAAGGCCCGTGATTCCCGTTACGCCGGCAACGACGACCACCGCGGAGCCGAAAATAAACTGTCGGCGTGACGGTATGAACGATGGTGGCGACTTGCCTTGCGGCCCGCTCTTTTTCATTTCGATTCTCTATGTATCGGGGAGCCCAACGCGACTGTCAGGGTTATCTTAACCAGTTAGTACACTTCCAAAGTCCGGCATTCTACTGTAAGCGGCGAATCGACGCATCTAACTGGACAGGCAAAGGACTTTCACGATTTTTGTGACAATGCACCGGCTGATGGGCGGCCGCAACCATGCCGCCCATCAGCCGGTTTCAATCGAGTCCTTCGTGTTCGAGTGCCAGTCGAACGGCCGGACGGGCGCGCATGCGCTCGGCGAATGCGTTGAGTGACGCGGGCACGTCCACGCCGAGCTTGTTCGCCCATAGCAGCATCGTGAAGAGATAGGCATCGGCGACGCTGACATCGGCGCCGAACAGGTAATCGCCCTTCAGCATGGTCCCGAGCAATTGCAGGCGCTGGGTGACTTTCTTGCGCGCGGCGGCGGTTTCGGCGTCGCCGCTCGTTCCAAAGACGCGGGCGAACTGTTTGTGGACTTCGGTCGAGATGAACGCGAGCATTTCGAGCAGGCGCAAGTCGCCCAGCTCGCCGGATGGCGCCAGCGACGGTTTTTGCCGGGCGACCCACGAGAGAATCGCGATGTTTTCGGTCAGAATCTGTCCGTCGTCCAGTTCCAGCACGGGCACGTAGCCTTTGGGATTGATCTCGGCGAACGCCTGCCCGGTTTCAGTCGTCTTCGCTTTCAGATCGACGCGCACGCGATCGAATGAAAGTCCTGCTTCATGTAATGCAATATGATCGCCAAGACTGCAGGCACCCGGTGAGTAATACAGTTTCATGATGTGAACTCCAGAAACGGTGAGCGTGAGTCTGTAAAGCAGCAAGGCCTATGCCGCCCGAAAGCGGCCTGCTCAACGCATTCTTATCAGGAAAGCTATGTCTCAAGCACTGACCATCGACTTTGTCTCCGATATCGCGTGTCCATGGTGCGCAATCGGTTTGTCTTCGCTTCAGCTTGCCCTCTCGCGCCTCGGCGACGAGGTCGACGCGAAGATCGTCATGCACCCGTTCGAACTGAATCCGCAGATGGATCCCGAAGGCGAGGCCATCGTCGATTATCTGGGCAAGAAGTATGGCCGCACGCCCGCGCAGATTGCCGAGACGCAGGCGATGATCCGGGAACGCGGCGAAAGCGTGGGCTTTACGTTCGGACCGCGCACATGGGTCTACAACACGTTCGACGCACATCGGTTATTGCATTGGGCCGGTCTCGAAGGTCGGCAATTACCGCTCAAGCTGGCGCTGTTACGCGCGTATCACGCCGAGGGCCGTGACCCGAGCGATCACGCGGTGCTGGTCGACGCCGCGCGCTCCGTCGGGCTCGACGCGGACAAGGCCGGCGAAGTGCTACGAAGCGGCGCCTATGCGGACGAGGTTCGTGAGGAGGAGAGTAAATATCAGTCGATGGGTATCCAGTCGGTGCCGTCGATCATCTTCAATGGCCGCTATCTGGTGAGTGGCGGACAGTCGGTGGAAGCGTTCGAACAGGCTATCCGGCAGGTGCTGGCCGAAGCATAAAAACGCGCTGCCAGCTCAGGCACCAGCCAGCCTGCGTCGCTGGCGCCGCATGCCGGTGAAAATCGCTTCGGCCACCTCCGAAGGGAAATCTCGTGGCAGCAAAGCGCTCGCCGCATCGATGGCGAGTTCCGTGCGTGCCGTGATCGTGGCGAGCAAGGTCTCCACTTCGTCGGCCGAGAAGCCGATGCGCCGACCTTGCGAAATCCAGTGGCGCCGCATGATTCCTTCAATGGCGTAGTGTGCGTTCTTGCCATGCACGGCCATCGCGAGTGTTGCCTTTTGCGGCGCGAGGCGATTGCGGCCTTTACCGATGATGGGGTGGGCGGACAGCACGTCGTATAGCGGCGTGGCGACGTAGTGGTTGCCCGGTTGGTGCGCGATGCTGAAATTCTTCGCATGGCCATCGGTCGCGGCCAGCATCCAGAAAATGATCTGGGTCGCAAGAAAGTTCAGTCGATCCTGAATGGCGAGCGCCGAGCCGGCCAGTACTTCGTTAACCCTGTCGATGCCCGGGCCACCGTCCGACTGATATTTTTTGCTCGCCGGAGTGCCGGTTGCCTGGCACATGTCTTCCTGAGGCAGGCGCAGGATCCAGCTACCGTCCTGCGACGGCCGGCGATCGAAACGTTCGACCACGAGCGCCTTCTGGTCCTGAAAACGGCCGATCTGACAACGCGCGATGGGCAAGCCATACGCCTCGATGATTTGCGCGCACAACCATTCGTTTTCGACCGAGGTGCCCATGTCGGCGCGCATATTGCCGACGAGGCCGAGCGGCAGCTTGAAGATATGGGTGGTGGGAGTGGCGCCGACCGGCAGATGCCATTGCCCTTCATGCCATAACAATGCGGTTTTCTCCTGCGCGCCCGCGATGGACAGGCGCAGGTCGCCGATATAACCCGTCTGACCCGTCTGACCCGGCAGGCGCGCGACGGTGGTATCGCGCAAAATACGCGCGATGTCCGCGTCCGCGAGCGGTTCGCCGCGAATCGTGCGCAGGTTCTCGGGGGTCTCGCCCTCGGCGAGCAACTGCAGCGCGCCGACGCAGTCGCGTCCCAACTCGGCGAGCAGTTCGAACGGCGACGTGTCGCCGACGTTGTAGCGACTCGCGATACGCCGGCGGATGGGTTCGCTATCGGGCAGCAGATTATCGAAATAGTATTGGACCAGCGTGCCCCGATGAGGCTGGTTACCGGGCAGGAACGGCAGCGACAGAGACAGCGGGCGTCCTTGCGGGTCGGCTACCCAGTCGTCGTGATACACGAGCCGCTCTCCTGCGGTCGAGTTGTCCCACGTGCCGACACGGATGCCGTTCATCCATAAAACGAGGCGTTTCGCGCCCGGGCGGCGAGCCATGCTTACCAGTCCTCCCGTTTGGTACGGGTTCGTTTGATGCGGGTGGTGTTGGCCGGCGGGCTGGACCTGCTCACCGCCTTCGGCGACTTGGTCGCCTTCGCCAGCACGGGACGACGACCGCCGGCCGGTTCGTTACTTTCGAGCGGCGCCTGCGCCAGCGCGGCCGCTTCCGTGGTGTCGGTGCTCACCAGCGTTAGCGTAACGGCCAGCGCACGCAATACCCTGAACAGACGGTCGACGCTGACCGCGGCCGGGTTGGCTTCCAGTTGAGCATAGGTCTGCTGCGTGACGCCGAGCCGGCTGGCCATGGCTGCCTGAGTGAGGCCCGCCGACTTGCGAAAGCCAAGCAGGATAGGGCGAAGCTGGTCGATAGTCTTGAGGGGATAGTCCACTGCGAATCTCCGGGGAACGGAAGAATAATACAGGTTTCAGACTGTAATTCAAAAATACAGTCTAAATGCTGTATTTAAAAAATACAATCTTTGGACTGTAAAACTATCTGGCGGGTGGCGTGGGTTCGCCAGAGCAAAGACTGCCGGGCGGCGTTTCCTTGCGCAGCCGGTAGTCGGTCGGCGTGGTGGCGAGATACTTTCTGAACAGCTTCGCGAGCTGGCCGCCGCTGCCGATGCCGCAGCGTCGCGCGATCTTGTCGATGGGCAGCCGCGACTCCACGAGCATCCGGCAGCTCAGATTCAGTCGTGCGCGCAACAGATAGTCCGATGGCGTCATGCCGATCTCGCTCTTGAAGCGGCGCAGGAAATTGCGCTCGCTCATGGCGGCGACCTGCGCGGCGGCGTCGATCGAAACAGGGCGGTCGACGTTCGCCTCGAGCCAGCGCGCGGAGGCGAGAATCTTCTCGCTGACCTGCGGGGTCGGGCTGTGCACGATCGACACGCCGAACGGCGAGGCCGTCTGCGGCGCGACCGAGTCGGCGACCTGACGGGCGAGCTCCGCGCCGAGGTCTTCCTCGATGATGCGCAGCGCGGTGGCCACGGCCGCCGGCGCATCGCTAAGCGACCAGCCGGCGCGACGCTCTTCGGTGTAGAGCAACGGACAATAGCGGCTCGGCAATCCCGCGGCCTTGAGCAGGTCGCGCCCTTCGGCGATCGGATGAACGATCTCGCTGAACGGGTGACGACGGCGCAGCCAGGTCGCGAGCCGGTCGTCGCGGCGCGCGTGCTGTACGCCGGACCCACCGGCGATGAACAGCAGATGCGTGTCGTTGGTGCCGCGATGCGACTCGACGCTATCGGTCCAGACGAACATCGACGACGAACTGGCAATCCGTCCACCGGCGGCCGACAGCAGCGAGACGTCGTAACGCGCGCGTCCGCCGCGTTGCGACGCGCTCAGCGCATTGGCCTTGTGGAATATCTCGATAAGCGCGGCGATTTTGGGCAGCGCAAAACCGTTGAAGAGTGCGATGTCGACACGCGAGCGTATCTGGTCCGATTCCATCTGATTTCTCCCGCAAGCATGTGCAAAGAAACGGCGATTGATGCAGCCGATTCTAGAAAGAAACCAAGATGACCGGTATGGATAAGGTGATGGCTTCCCAGCCGTCTTTCACGCCTGAATGCGGGCGTGACGGCCAATCTGTCTGCTGGCGCGGTACTCGGTCGGCGTGAGAGACAGATGCTTGCGGAAGAGTTTCGCGAGACGGCCGCCGCTCCCAATTCCGCAGCGGCGCGCAATCTTGTCGACCGGCAGATTCGTTTCGGCCAGAAGTTTGCAGATCATATCGAGCCGCACGTAAAGCAGGTAATCGGAAGGTGTCACGCCCATTTCAGCTTTGAACCGCCGCAGAAAATTACGTTCGCTCATCGTGGCCACTCGTGCGGCGGCATCCACCGAAATCGGATTCGCGCCATTCGCTTCGATCCATCGAGCCGAGGCGCGAATTTTCTCGCTGACGTGGCCGGCTGCGCTCGTGCCGACTATCGCGCTGAACTGGCTCTTCTCGCGCGGCGCGACCCAGTCGGCCACCTGCTGGGCTATCCCTGCACCGAGGTCGTTCTCGACGATCCGTAGAGCGCTCCGCAGCGGACTGCGCAGATGCGCGGCCGGCCGCACGGTCGACGCGGCTCGCGGGATGCCGCTATCCGCTGTGTCCGTCGTCTCGCTGCCGGCAATGCCAACCGCTTCCAGAAGAAGGCGACCTTCGGCAATCGCCTGCACGTTGCTGCTGACCGCACAGGTCTGTCGAAGCCACGCGACCAGACGATCGTCGCGAAACGCCTGCACCGCTCCCGCGCCGCCGCCGATATACAACGCATGAAAGTGCTCGGAACGCCGTCTTGACTCGACGCTTTCCGTCCAAACGAACACGGCGGAAGAGCTCGCAATCCGTCCACCCGCAGCCGATAGCAGCGACACTTCGTATTGCGCGCTGCCGCCTGTGTCGGATTCGCTTAGCGCATTCGCTGCCTGGAAGATTTCGATCAGAGCGGCGACGTCGGGCAATGCGAATCCATTGAACAGGGCGACACCAATTCGTTTTAATGGATTGGCGGAGGACAAGGACTGTGTGGGAGAGGCATGCTTGTGCTGCGTGTCGTAAGAAGACTCCATATGATTTCCCCGTATCGAGTGGCTGGCGCGGCTGTCTCCAGGTTGCACTTCAATGTTTCGAGGAATACTACAGAAGAGCGGGTGAGGTGCCGGTCACCTGGCCGAATGCGCCAATATGTTGGCTTTCCGTATTCACGCGCTGCCGGGAAGCTTGTCGAGGCGCAATTCGCAGACGAGACTCGTGGAGTCCGATAGCGCTTCCATTTCCGCGGGTGTCAGCGAAACCAGCGTCTTCGCGATCGGCTCGGAGATGCCGAGCATCTGTTTGCCGACATCACGGTCGTGCGCGAGCATACGCTGGGCGAGTAAGAGATAAGCCTTGTTGAACTCGAAGATCGCGGTTTCGATATCGGATTGTTCTGCCATGAATTGGTCTCCTCGATCCAGTCGGTAAATCATCAAGAATAAAGATCATCGCAGGTCGAATAATGACAAATGCGTGGCCTGATCCGCCATTTTCTTCGAGTAAGAAATTGCAGTCGGAATCGACTGGAAAAAAGCTGGAAGTCGCGCAAACAATGTGGCGGAATCGGCCAAACGATATGGCGGATCGACGAGATGGGCTTTGCTACCATCCATCGATCGAACAATCATCGAGATCCCACCTATGTTGTATTCGGTTCAGCTTTTGCGAGCCATCGCTGCGATTCTCGTGGTCATCTGTCATGCCACTCACAAGCAGGGGCAACTTTCCGGCATGGGCGGTAGTTGGGAATTCGGCGGCTCGGGTGTCGATCTGTTCTTTATCATTTCCGGCTTCATCATGTGTCATGTCACGATGCACCGGAACATCAGCGTCTACGAGTTTCTCAAGGCGCGAGTGCTTAGAATCATTCCACTGTACTGGCTACTTTCACTGGTCGCGCTCGCCGTGTACTGCGTTGCGCCGTCGCTGGTCAATAGCAGTGGCGGGACGACGAGCGTACTCGACTCTTTCATTCTATTTCCCACCGGTGACAAGTTTCTGATTCAGACAGGCTGGACGTTGACTTACGAGTTCTCGTTCTATCTGGTCTTCGCGGCATCGTTGAGCTTTGCCTGGCGCCGGCGTTTGCCATTCATCTGCGCAACGCTCTTTGCGATCGTGCTGGGTGGGTTTCTGTTCGAGCCGTCCAATCCAACGTTGAAATTCCTGACTTCGCCGTTGCTGCTCGAATTCGCCATGGGGATCGGTGCGTATCTCTATGTGTGCGCGGTAAGCGACGCGTCGCGACTGAATGTCCTGCTGATACTGATAGGTGCGGCGGCACTCACGTATGTTGCGTGGGTCAATCTGACCGAGTACCGTCAACTGGTTTATGGCGTGCCCTTCATGCTGATCTTCGCCGGCACGGTAAACGCGGAGCGCGCGGTCCGCAGGCTTTGCGCGGGTTTTGCCGGCAGAGTCGTCACGGCAATCGGCGCCGCTTCCTACTCGCTGTATCTGTCGCATCCGTTCGCACTGTCCGCTGCAAGCTTTCTCATCAAACGTTACGGCGTTCAGCACGATCCGCTCGTATCGATTGCCATCATGGTGACGACGGCGCTACTCACGGGCTACGCGTGTTTTGTGCTCGTCGAAGTCAATCTGAACCGGTGGGTAAAAAGCGCGTTCCGCAAACGCGACGACAAAGCGGCCGCCAGGTCGACCGATGCGCTCGAAACACGCGAAACAACCTGGAGATAGGCGTCATGTCGACGATCGAACACCGTAGCTCGCGACGTGCCTATTCGGGGAATCTGAAAGCCGTGGGCCTGACACTGGCTATCGGACTCTTTTCGGCGGTGGTCTTATCCGTCATTTACTCGCAACTCGCCCATGCGCTGACCATCATTCTGAATGGCATGTTGATCGCGACGACCCTCGCCATCTCGCCGCGTAACCAGACCGTACGCTGGTTCAGACTGTTTCTTCTGTTCTTCTTTGGCATCTTTCCGCTCTGGCAATTGCTGGTGGGCGACGAGATCTACCTCAAATTATTTCCGCAAGACAGCGCTCCCGTCGTCATGTGGTATTTGCTGAGCATTGCGGGAATTGCGCTGACCAAAGTCATCCTCGATTCGAACAGCGAGAAGCTGGCCGAGTGGTCCGCCCCTACCGATACGACTGCGAGAGCCAGTGGGTTTGCCTACCTGATGGCTGCGCTCTCGTTGTGCGCCCTCGTTTTCATGTACGCCAAACTCGGCGGCTATTCGCATGTGGTCCAACTTTACGATACTCGGGTCGAAAGCAACGGCACCGACTACGATCCGTTCAAGGGCCTGGGCGTCATCCAGGCGCTCGCCAATACTTCGCCATTGTGGGTGTTCGTTTGCCTCACGCTGCGCCGCCGCCGGAATACGCTGTCTACGGTGCTGGCCTTCGCGCAACTCGGGGCGCTCGGGTGGTTATCCGCGGGTGTAGCCGGCAGCCGGCAGGGCATCGTGTTCGTTCTGGTGTTTGCGTTATTCATCTACCACGGCTTCGTCAGACCGATTAGCGCCAGGAAGGCGCGCACGTTCGGGCTGGGCGTCGCACTCATCGGCATGCTGCTTATTCCGCTCAAACTCGGATTGGGGTACTCGGATCTCGCGAAACTGCCGCAACGCTTTGCGGAGCAGCGCGATCTCGATGTGAGCATGGGACCGTTGAGTGCTTTCCTGTTTCGCGATCTGTCGCGTTTCGACGTGCAGGCCGTGGCGATCAACGAAATCGAAAAGCCGAGTTATCAGCTGGCGATGGGCCGCAGTTTCGCAGGCGCGTTGGCGTCGATCGTCCCTACCGCGCTATGGCACGACAAACCGGATACCTTTGCCGAAGAGAAAAGCGACATCGTCAAGGCGCTCGAGCGCGGCACGATGGACAAGACCACGTTGCTCTTTGGCATGCCGGGAGAGTTCCTGGTGAACTTTGGTCTCGTGGGCTTCGTAGTCGCCTTTGCGATTCCCGTATGGCTGCTCGTTGCATTGAATCGAATTGGAAGCCGCTCGCGACGGTGGACTGCGCTAAGAGCGGTCGTCTGGCCGCTCCCGTTCCTGTTCTTTCTCTTCGATTCCAATGTGATTGTCTATTACGTCGTACGTTGGGTCCTGCTGTTCGGCGTACCCATGGCTTTTGCGCTGAAGTGGCCGGCGCGTTCCACGTCGACGCGTTCTGTCGGAACGCGGTGAGCTGGCAGGAATCCGCCATCGCTTCTTTGCCTGAATCCGCCAACGTCGTGTTCGTATCGGACGCAGAAAAATTGGCCGGACATGGCGCGAATATGATTCCTCCCAGCAGACGAAATCAATTTTCAAAAATGCCACGGACGGGTTAAACAGATTCAACCCTATTCGCGGCAAGGAATAGAAAAGACAACGGAATTAATAGAACGTTAGAAGTGGGCAGTATTTAGAAAGTATCCCTGTTTCCAATCATGCCGGTCGATGGCTCAGTGGAGAGGACCGCTCCACCGAATCGACCGGCTCGCCGAAGCCACGCCACTAGCTGGACCGCCACTCGATCGACCGCAGCAGAAGCCTGCGTGTCGATGGCGAGTTGGCGCGCCCACCGATTTCCTGGAGAGACCGATGAAGATCATGCTTGCGCGACTCTGCGATATCGCAATGGTCCTGGTCGGGACGATTATCGTCACGCGACTTTGCTTTGGCGACAGCGTTCCTAATCCCATTTTGCATGGCGTCTTTGTCGCAATGGTCGTTGCGATGGTGGTGATCTCATTCCCGCTATTCGGAATTTATCTGTCGTGGCGTGGACGGCCGCTCATCGCGCTGGTTTTGCGCCTGCTCACGGCGTGGGTATTTGTTCAGGCTCTGGCCTGGGCATTGGTCGTGTTGCTGGATGGCATGCACGCGCTCTCGGGCCAGTGGTTGATGCGCTGGACGGTACTCACCGCGATTCTGCTGGTGGCGACACGGTTGCTGGCGTACTCGCTGTTACAGCGTTTTCGTGTCGCGGGCCTCGACTTGCGACGGGTGGCGCTCGTCGGACATGGCGAGCACTTCGATCGCATAGCGCGTGACTTCGCCGGCAACAGCACCTCGGGCTTCGATCTGGTCGACGTGGTCGAACTGCAAGCCACGCATTCTCGTGAAGAGGGTTCGGCGGTTGGGCGCGACGTGGCGCAGTTGAGAAGCCTTCGCGACGCTGTCGAGCGCGACGGCATACAGGAAGTCTGGCTGGCCATTCCCATTACGGCGGAGGCGTCGTTGCAACGATGCGTCGAGACATTGCGCGACACGTTGATCGATCTGCGCTTTCTTCCGGACGTCAATGCATTGGGTTGGAACGAACACGGGGGCGTACTCGATCTGGTCGGCCTGCCGGCCATCAGTCTGTCGCCGCTCGCGCTCTCGCGCGACGCCATTACCGGCAAGGAAGTTTTCGATCGTCTTTTCGCTGCGTTCGCGTTGATCGCGTTAGCGCCGTTGATGCTCGGCATCGCAGTCTGTGTGAAGAGCTCGTCACCGGGACCGGTCTTCTTCAGGCAACGCCGCAAAGGTCTGAACGGGCGCACGTTTTCGATCTACAAGTTCAGAACCATGCGGGTTCATGCGCCCGAACAGGGTGTCGTCAGACAGGCGACCCGCGACGATCCGCGCATTACCCGCACCGGCCGTTTCCTGCGCCGCACGAGTCTCGACGAACTGCCGCAGTTCATCAACGTATTGCGCGGCGAGATGTCGGTAGTCGGACCGCGTCCTCACGCTATCGAGCACGACGAGCTTTATCGGCCACTCATCGACGGGTACATGGACCGTTACCGCATCAAGCCGGGCATTACCGGATGGGCCCAGGTGAACGGCCATCGGGGCGAAACGGAGCGGGTCGAGAAGATGGCCGCGCGCGTGGAATACGACTTGTATTACCTGAGTCATTGGTCGTTCGCGCTGGACTTGCGGATCGTATTCGCCACGATCCTGCGCGGGTTTATCGGCAAGCAGGCTTATTGAACGGAACGCGCGCCCAGTTCGATCAGCTTGCGAATCATGAGTCGTAAAGAGTTGGATATCACCAGAAGACCTGTTGCAAAAGGGGAATGTATGGCAATGCCAGTCAAGCCGGTTGCGTTTTTATCGAGCAATCGAATAGTTCGGGGAACCGTGTGCAGGATAGCGACGCTAGCGTTGCCGTTGCTGCTCACCGCATGCGCGGCCGCGCCGGGGATGAAAATGGCCAAGCCTGCCGGAGTCGCCGTTTCACACGATGCGCAAGGTACGGAGAACACCACGCCGGTACCCATCGTACCGATCGACGCGAGCCTGATTACGCAGCTACGCGCCGAGCGCAATAACGATCTCGGGCAGGCGGTTCGCGAGCTGTCGAGCCACGTGTCGCCGTACGTAGTGGGCGCGGGCGACGTATTGCAGATCACCGTTTGGGATCATCCGGAACTGGCGCTCGCACAGGGCGCACCCGGTCAGGCCGCAACGCGCGCTTCGGACCCGGTGCCGGGCTTCGTCATCGATCAGAGCGGCAATCTGCAGTTTCCTTATGTCGGCACCGTTCAGGCCGCCGGCAAGACGACTGAACAGATCCAGCATCTACTCGCCATCGGCCTGCAGAAAGCGTTCCTCAATCCGCAGGTCACGGTACGCATGGCGTCGTTCCGCGCGAAACAGATCTTCGTCGACGGCGAGGTGCATACGCCCGGTGCGCAACCGCTGAACGATATTCCGATGACCCTGTACGACGCGGTCAGCCGCGCCGGCGGCTTTGCGTCGACGGCGGATCAGAGTCATCTCGTGCTGGTGCGCAACGGCCGCTCCTATCCGCTCGACATGACATCGATGTTCAACGGCGGTTTCAACCCCGCACGAATCGTTTTGCGCGACGGCGACCTGTTGCGGGTGAAAGCGCGCGACGACAGCGGCGTCTATGTGATGGGTGAAGTGACGAAACCCGCCACCGCGTTGCCGATGCGCGATGGAACCCTCAGCCTGAGCGACGCGATCTCGCAGGCCGGCAGCATCAACAGCGCGACGGCCGACGCCGCCGAGGTGTACGTGATTCGCGACTCGCTGAGCACGCGGCCGCAGGTCTACCACCTCGACGCCAAATCGCCGGTGGCGATGGTGCTCGCCAATCAGTTCGAGCTGCAGGCGCACGACATCGTCTACGTCGACGGCAATGGACTGGTGCGTTTCAGCCGCGTGCTGAATCTGCTGTTGCCTGCGGTCAATGCCGCGCTATACGGAGCGATCGCCGGCAAATGATCAGAAATCTACTGGTGATCTGCGTGGGCAACATCTGCCGTAGTCCGATGGCGGAATGTCTGTTCCGTCGCGATCTGGATGGCGTGACGGTGACGTCCGCGGGACTGGATGCACTCGCGGGCCACGTCGCCGACCCACACGCGGTGACTGTCTGCGCGACTCACGGACTTTCGCTCGACACTCATCGTGCGCGCCAGGTCAACGCAGCGCTGGTCAGCGCGGCCGATCTCGTGCTGACGATGGAGGCCGCTCACAAATACGAGCTCGTGCGCCGGTATCCGTTCGCGTCCGGCAAGGTCTTCCGTCTTGGCGAGTTCGACGGTTTCGACGTGCCCGACCCCTACCGGCAACCCATCGCTCAATTCAACGACGCATTCGATCTGATCGAACGAGGCGCCGAATCCTGGACTTCGCGCATCAAGGCACTGGCTTAAAGAGACGTTAATCCGATGAGCAATAAACTCGATTTTGCAGTGAGCGAGCCGGTGGACGGGGATACCGACCTGATCCGGTACATGGACGTCCTGGTCGGCAGTCGCCGGCTGATTGCCGGCATTTGCGTGGGTGTGGTGCTGCTTGGCACCGCCTACGCGTTTCTGGCACGACCCAATTACGAAGCCAACATTCTGATTCAGGTGGAGGAAGACAATCCGACTAGCGCGAGTTCGCTGCTCGGCGATGTGTCGTCGTTATTCGACGTGAAGACGCAGGCCGAAGGCGAAGTCGAGATTCTGCAATCGCGGGCCGTTGTCGATCGTGCGGTTCAGGACCTGCGTCTGTATATCGACGCGACCCCACGCTATTTTCCGCTGATCGGCCGTTTTATTGCCGGTGCGGCGACCTCGCTCTCCCATCCGGGGCTGCTGGGTGTGGGCGGATTTTGCTGGGGTGCCGAATCGATCGATGTCGACCAGTTCGACGTGCCGTCTGCACTGGAGTCCAAACGCTTCAAGCTGACCTTGCTGGACCATGGACGCTTTCGAGTCACGCAATCCGATCTCGATGCGCCGATAGAAGGCGTGATCGGCCAGCCGCTCGTAGCCGATCAAAGCGTCGGGCAAATCCGCCTGCTGGTGACCCATATCAGCGGTAATCCCGGAGCGGCATTCACGCTCACGCGCAATTCCAGACTGCTCACCCTCGAAGCGCTGCAGAAGAAACTCACGGTCGAACAGAAGGGCAAGCAGAGCGACATCATCACCGCGACGCTGCGTGGCCACGATCCGCAACAGACCTCGGCCATTCTGAACGCCGTGGGCGCTGCATATGTCGCGCAGAACATCAAGCGCAAAGCGGCCGAAGCGGACAAGTCCGCGGCCTTCCTGGAAGGACTGCTGCCGGGGCTGAAGCACGACCTCGAAAACGCCGAGAAACGCTACAACGCCTACCGCAATACGCAGGGTACGTTCGACGTCGGGCTCGAAGCGCAAACGCTGCTGCAGGAGTCGGTTGCATGGCAGACGAGTTTGCTGACCCTGCAACAGAAGCGTGCCGAACTGGTCAGCAGCTTTTCGGTCGACCATCCGTCCGTGCGTGCCATCGATCAGCAGATCGCCGCCATGCAGGGCAGGCTGAATAGCGTGGACGGTCGCATCAAGTTACTGCCGAATCTGCAGCAGGGCGCCGTCACGTTGATGCGCGATGTTCAGGTGAATACCGACGTGTACCTCGGTGCGCTCAACAATCTGCAGCAACTCAAGCTGGTGGCAGCGGGCAAGGTCGGCAACGTGCGCCAGGTGGACGACGCGCGCGTGCCCGAAGAGCCGGTTCAGCCGAAGAAGCCACTCGTGATCGGACTCGCGTTGATCGGCGGTCTGATGCTGGGTATCGGCGCCGCTTTTGCGCGGGAGCAGTTCTATGGCGGTCTGACCGATGTGCAGGATATCGAGCGCTACGCGGGACTCAACGTGTACGGAACGATTCCGTACTCGAGCGCGCAGAAACTGCTGGACGACGGCAGCGGGTCGGTCGCGAGAAACGCGTCGCTGCTTGCCGTCGCCGACCCAGCCGAACCGTCGATCGAAAGTCTGCGCAGCCTGCGCACAGCGTTGCGCTTTGCAATGCTCGATGCGCCGAATAACCGCTTGCTGTTGACGGGGCCCGGACCGGGTGTCGGCAAGTCGTTCGTCGCATCGAACCTGGCGGCGGTCATGGCTGGCTCCGGTATGCGCGTGCTGCTGATCGATGCCGACATGCGCCGTGGCCATCTGAACCGCTACTTCGGCATCGCCCGCGGCAAGGGCCTCTCCAATCTGCTGGCCGCAGAGGCCGAACTCGACGACGTGATCCACCGCGAGGTCGCCGCGGGACTCGACCTGATCACCACCGGCAGCATTCCCCCGAACGCGGCTGAGTTGCTGATGAGCGACGGCATGAACAGGTTGATGGAACGGGTGAGCGAACGCTACGACCTGGTCGTGATCGATGCGCCACCGGTGCTGGCGGTCGCGGACGCAGGCATCGTCGCCGGCAATGCGGGCACCACGTTCCTGATCGCGCGTTTCCAGCGCACGGTGATCGGCGAACTGACCGAAAGCGCCCGGCAACTGCAGCGCGCGAATGCGTCGCTAAAAGGCGTGATCTTCAACGCCGTCGATGCACGGGCCTTTGGCTACCGCTCCAAATACGGCTCGTACCGATACGTGCAGTACCGCTACGACAAGGCCTCGCGATGAATGCGCGCTGGCGTGTCGCCCAGCAGATGCCGTCGATAGTTTCCTTAGCCAGAAGGGGTGCGATATGAAGATCGTTCACGTGGTCGAAACATGGATCGGCGGCGTAGCCAATTACGTGCGTGCATTGATGGTCGAGCAGCGCAATCTCGGGCATGAACTCGTGCTCGTGTGCGATCCGCGCAACTTGAAGCGGGCCGATATCGGCGTCGACGGTATTGTCATCGTCGATTACCGGTCCAGCCGCAATCCCGCCCTGATACCGCTAATCGCGCATCGTCTGAAGAAGCTGCTGGATAGCCTGCACGCCGACGTCATTCATTGCCACAGTACCTATCCGGGTTTGTACGTGCGGCTCAGTCGCTTCGATCAGGCAAAAATTCTTTATACGCCGCATGCGTGGTCGTTCATGAAGCGCGATATCTCTCCACTGACCCGGGTCGGCTTCGCGCTCGTGGAGAAAGCCTTGTCACGGCGTTGCACGCGAATCCTGTGTATGTCGTTCGACGAGGTACGCGCCGCGAAGCGTCACGGGATCGGTGTCGAGAAGATCGATCTGGTCTACACCGGCATCGCATCGGAAGCGACGGGGGAGCGCCCGGCAGATGCCTATCCGGCGACCCGGCTGGCGCCGGTGGCGATTCAGGTCGGCTACTTCGGCCGGCTCGATTATCAGAAAGGCTTCGACATTCTGTTGAAGGCGATTCCGTTACTCAAGGAGAGTTTGCACGTTCACGTGTTCGGTGCGGCCGTGCGCGGCGGCGTGGAGTTGCGCGCCGACGATCCGGCCGTGACCTATCACGGCTGGATCGGGCCGGAGGAGACGCGCCGCGCCATGCTCGCGATGGACGTGATCGTGGTGCCCTCGCGTTGGGAAGGTCTCGCGTTGGTGCCGATCGAGGCCATGCGCGCCGGCAAGGTGCTGGTGGTGTCGAGCGAGGGTTCGTTACCCGAGCAGGTAATCCATGGTTACAACGGCTTGATGTTGCGCGAACTCAGCGGCGCATGTCTGGCGGAACAGCTGAACGGACTGTCGATCGAGGAGTGCCGGCGCATGGGGGCGAACGCCCGGCATGTTTTCGATCACGCGTTCGGCGCGGACCGGTTTTTCAAATCACTCATGAGCTGCTATGAAAACGCCTGAGATCTTCCTGTTGCACGCCTACAGTCCGCGCAATAGCGGAGACGGGTTGCTGGTGAAACTGAGCCTGAGGGCCATCCGCGCGGCGGCGATCGAGCAGAGGGTGAGCGTGGTCTGTCTGGATAAGGCTGCGTTCGAGGGTTATCTGGACGACCCCGCTGTCGAACTGATTTCGTTGCCGCAGTTCGCGGCCCGAAGCTTGAGACGAATCGTAACCCGGCGTCCGGCGATTTTCTTCGGCGTAGGCGGGGGCTATCTGCGCTCCGGTACGGCCTCCGAGGGATGGAAGTCGTTAATCGCTCACGGCTCGCAAATCTTTGCCGCGAAACTCGGCGGGCGCAGCCGAACTATCTATTTGCCGCAGAGCGTGGGGCCGTTCAAAGGACTTTCCGGTGCAGTGCTCAAGACACTGGTCCGGCGCAATGTGGACACCCTCTTTTTGCGCGACGACAAGAGCGTGGAGGAGTTGCGGCATAAGCAGGCGCGGCGGATCGGCGATCTGGTCGTGCTCGAAATCGGCAAGCACCTGTCGATTCCGGATTCAGTCGCGGCGAACGCGCGCCGCAAAGTTTTCTTCGTGTTCCGCGATCTGAGCAGCAAAGCGTATTCCGAGACCTATCTCCGCAACATTCAACGTCTCGTGGAACTGATTCCCGATGCGCAGTTCGCGTTGCAGAGTTCGGGCCGCGGCAATAGCGACGACGTGTTCTACCAGCGCCGCTTCGGCATCGAATGCAAAAACCTGATGGCCGATGTTCTGCGCGAGGGCGATGCGATCGTGGTGTCGGTGCGTCTTCACGGCAGCCTCGAAAGCATTCTCGCGGGCGTGCCGAGTGTGCATCTGTCGTATGAGCGCAAAGGCCATGCGGCCTATAGCGACCTGGGGCTCGACGATTACGTTTTTGCAGCGGGCGAGTTCGATCCGGTCGCGGTGGCCGCGCGCGTCGAGCGCTTGCGGGACGACGCCGGTCCTTTCTGGAGCAGTTTCGACCGCGCGTCGGCGAACTGTTATGACGAACTGGTGGAGACCATCAAAGATGAAGTGCAACTCTTCGATCACGTTGCTCATGGACGGAAACTTCTCGCGAGTCGGAACGGAAATCTATAGTCCGCACATGGGGTATGAGAAATTCGCCGTGCGTTTTACGCAAAGTTTCGACGAGGTGCGCATTGCCGCGCGCTCGTTTCCTGTGTCGACAGGTGTCGGCAGTCGCGTCACCGGCGAGCGAACCGCATTTGTCGATCTCGGTGCAAATCGCGGCGTCGCGGCGCTGCTGTTCGGTATTCCTCGCCTCGTGCGGCGCGTTTATGCCGCGGTGAGCCGCGCAGAGGTCCTGGTGATCCGTTTTCCCGGCAACATCGCCATGCTGGGCATGCTGATCTGCCAATTCACGGGCAAACCGTTTTCCGCGGAGGTGGTGGCCGACCCCGCCGATTATTTCAGCGATGCGGGTTCGCGGCATCCGTTGAGACGCATCGCGCGCGTCGTGCACTGCTGGGCCACCCTGCATGCGGTGAGCCGTGCGCAAACGGTGCGATACGTGACCGCGCGTTCGTTGCAAAGACACTATCCGCCACGCCCCGATGCACTAGCGTTCGGATTCAGCGACGTCTATCTGCCGGACGCGATGTTCGACCAGGCGCCAGACGTCCCCGAAGTTCAAGGCCATGGTTTCCGGATCGTCAACGTCGCGATGATGCATAACGAAAGCAAAGGCCACGAAGTATTGATACGCGCCATCGCACAGTTGCGCGCAAGGCATGTCGACGTGCGGCTCACGCTGATCGGCGAGGGCGCACTGCGAGAGCGCTTCGAACGCATCGCGGCCGAACTGGAGGTGGCGGATGCGGTGCACTTCACCGGGGCGATGAGCGGCGACGAAGTACGCGAGCAGGTCGCCCGGCATGCGCTATTCGTGTTGCCGTCGTTTCAGGAAGGAATGCCGCGCGCGATGCTCGAAGCCATGGCGCTCGGTGTGCCGGTGCTGGCCACCCACGTGGGTGGAATCGGCGAGTTGCTGGAAGCGGAAAGCCTGCTGACGCCTGGCGATATCGACACACTGTCGGCGCGCATCGAAAGGCTCGCCACCGATACGGCGTTCCGTCAGGAGGAAGCGCGCCGGCATCGTGCCATTGCACGGTCGTTCCGCTTTTCGACCTTGCAGGCGCAGTATCGGCGCTACTGCAGCAAGCTCAAGGCGGCGGCCTGAGTATGAAAAAGGACTTTCTGTACGTCGTATTGGCTTCGGCGTTGCCCGCGCTCGGCAACTTCGTCGCGGTCGCCATGGCGTTACGTCATCTCGATCCGGACTGGCTGGGCAAATCGTACGCGCTGCTGGCATTTTTCTATATCGCGATCGATCTGTTCAACTTCGGCTCGCCGCGCATTTTCACGGTCGAACGGATTCGCGCGCGCGTCTCCACGCTGATTTTTCTCGATGTACTCAGCGCAACCGGTTCGACCCTCGTGTTTGCGTCGGTTGGTTTCTGGCTGACGAAGACGGGTCTGTTCGCACAACCGCGGTTTATCTGGACCCTGTTCGTTGCGCCGGCCTGCTATGGGTTGTCGCATTTCTCACTGGGCGTATTGCGCCTGTATGGCCGCAGCGGCACCGTGTGCGCGATCTCGACGGTCTCGGCAATGAGCCGCGTCGCGATCGTGGCGCTAGTGGTCTCCCAGCACCGCCTTCAGCCGATGTTGCCGGACCTGCTGCTGCTGGTGGAAGCGGCCTACGGCGCGATGATGTTGCTGGCGTATATCGCCACGGCGAGCGTGGGCAACAGGCGTCCGGCGGATTTCGCATCCTATCCCGACGCAAAGCAATTCGACCCGTGGACGTTTCCGTATCGCGAGTTCTTCAAGGAGAACCGCAAAGAGATTCTCGGCAGCTGGTACTCGAACGCGATCTTCTCCGGCGCCAAATTCGCGGACATCATGATCGTCACCGTTATCCTGGGTCCGGCGGCCGCCGCGCTGTACCGCGGCGTGAAGAGCGTGCATAACCTTGCGTTCAATAGCGGTCAGGCTTTCGCACTGGTGGTAAGCGGCAGGCTCGCGCGCGCCGGCTTGTCGCTGCAACGTGTTTCCGGTGCCATGGCCGTGGCCGGTGGCATCGGCGGATTGGGTTTGCTGGTGCTCGCAAGCTGGATTGCGTTGCGTGTGCATCTATTTCCGACGGCGCTGCTCGGCGCACCTGCGTTGCAGTTCGGCTTTCTATTCGCCGCGTTCCTCGGCGCCGGCGTTATTTTCGTTTGCCGGATTTTTTCGCTGCATGTGTTCGCGGTCAACCGGCGCGTATTCGTGGGCATTTCATCCGTGGAAGTGGGGGCGTCGCTGATGCTGGTGACCGTGCTGTCGTACGGGTTCGGTCTGATCGGTGCGACTTCCGGTATCGCGCTGGCCGGCGGAGTCGTGCTGGCCTTGTCGGTGAGTTTCAGCAGAAAGCTCATGGTCGCGGCATGAGACGGCGCACGCTATTGAAAGCAGTCGCGGCCGCACCGATACTGTTGCCGGCGGCGGCCATGCAGCCGGCTGGCGCTACGCCTGCCCCCGCATCCGCTTCCGGACTTTCGCGATACGTATTTGCCCACTACATGGTGGCGTGGCCGCGCGGCGGACCGAATGCGGGCGTCGAGGACTACGCGCTGGAAATACACGATGCGATGCAACGCGGTATCGACGGCTTCGCGCTGAACTGTGGCGGCTGGAGCGTGCACGAGCCGCAATACAAGGCGCGTGTTCTGCAGATCTACGAGGCGGCGGAACGCTTCGCCGGCGCGTTCCGGCTATTCGTATCGGCCGACGGTCACGCTCGGGACGAACTCGCCGACATCGTACACACGACGCGCGGCCTCGCCGCGCAACTGATGCAGAACGGCAAGCCCGTCTTGTCGGCTTACGGTCTGGGCGGTCGCGACATCGTCCGGGCCGATGCGTTGATGCGCGACGCGCAAAAGCTCGGCGCGTGGTTCATTCCACATTTCTCGCCGACGACGGGCGAAGCCGTGATCGGCGCGAATCAGGCTAGCGAGATCGCAACACGAATTGCCGGCGCGGACGGCTATTTTTTCTTCGGTGCGGCAGCCGCACCCGATTCGCTGGCACGCTCCATTGCGTTGCTTTCGACTGCGCTCAAGCGCGCGGGCAAGACGTTCATGGCACCCGTCACGCCGTATTACCGTGGTCTTTCGACGGGCACCAACTATCGCGCTTTCGAAACCGATGGCTTTAGCGGCATGGCAAAGGAATGGCGAGCGGCCATTGCTGCGGGGGCCAACTGGATTCAGATCGTGACGTGGAACGATTGGGCCGAATCCAGCTATGTCGCGCCGATTGGGTCGAGTAGCCGGGCGCAGATCTACAACCCGCGCTTCGGCTCGCTACTCAGTCACACGGGCTACCTCGATGCGAGCCGCCATTTTATCCGGTGGTTCAAGTCGGGCGTCGAGCCCGTCATCGAGCGCGATGAGCTTTATTATTTTTATCGCCTGCATCCCGTCGATGTCCAGACCAATCTGTTGCGCGCATTCACCGATCACGCCGCATTTCCGCCTAAGGCGAATGCAGCGTTGACGGCGTTGGTGCACGTCACCGCTTTCCTGAAGCAGGCCGCGACGCTCGAGATAACGTGCGGCGACACCCGGCGCGTCGTCGAATTGAATGCGGGTGTGAACGAGATCGCCGTGCCGTCGGCGCCGGGCGTACCGCATTTTTCGCTGATCCGGCACGGCGCGGCGGTACTGCAAAAGTCCGGCGAACTGGCCATCACGAGCAACGACTACAGCGGCGCGTTCAACTACTTCAGCGGCAGCTTGAGCGATGCCGGCGCTTCACAATCCAATCGATAAAATCCATCAACCTGAGAGGGAAAAGACATGCAGAAGGTGACCAAGGCGGTATTCCCGGTAGCGGGGTTGGGTACGCGTTTTCTTCCGGCCACCAAGGCCAGCCCGAAGGAGATGTTGCCCGTCGTCGACAAGCCGTTGATTCAATACGCGGTGGAAGAGGCCATCGCGGCCGGCATCACCGAGATGATCTTCGTGACGGGCCGTAGCAAGCGGGCCATCGAAGATCATTTCGACAAGTCCTACGAGGTCGAATGCGAACTCGAAGCGCGCGGCAAGGAGCAATTGCTGCGTCTGGTTCGCAGCATCAAGCCTGCCAATGTCGACTGTTTCTACGTGCGTCAGGCCGAAGCGCTGGGTCTCGGTCATGCAGTGCTCTGCGCGGAGAAGCTGGTCGGGGATCATCCGTTCGCGGTCGTGCTCGCGGACGACCTGCTGGACGGCGAGCCGCCGGTGCTCAAACAGCTGGTCGACAAATACGATCACTATCACAGCTCGGTAATCGGCGTCGAAACCATTGCGCGTGAAGCGAGCCGCTCGTATGGCGTGGTGGCCGGCCGCGAATGGGACGACGGTTTGCTGCGTCTGTCCGGCATCGTCGAGAAGCCGGCGCCCGCCGATGCGCCGTCGAACCTCGGCGTTGTCGGGCGATACGTGCTACGTCCCAGCATTTTCGATCATCTGCGCGCGTTGAAGCCCGGGGCGGGCGGCGAGTTGCAACTCACCGACGCACTGGAGGCGCTGGTCGCAAAAGAGCAGGTGCTTGCCTGTCGCTACGAAGGCAGGCGTTTCGATTGCGGCAGCAAGATAGGCTATCTGAAAGCTACGGTCGAATTCGCGTTGCGACACCCGGAGGTCAAGCACGATTTCGCGGACTATCTGCGCTCCGTCGATGTGCCGTTCGGACTCGGCATAGCAGAAACGGTCTGATTGTGTAGCGTCGTGTTGTTTTTTTTTCGCCACACTCCGAGTTCGTTTTGCAAGCACTATGCTCTCGCCATCTTCATTCGAAGGGCGCAAGTGCATCTCGCTTTGCCCTGCGTGTTCATGGCGCCACTGGAGTCGTGCAGTCGCGGCCATCGTCCACGTGCAAAACCTCGGAGCTTTCAGCATGAAAAAAACCTTACTGGCGCTGGCAATGTGCGGCGCGTTCGTGGGCACCGCGCACGCGCAAAGCAGCGTGACCCTGTACGGTCTGATCGACACGGGTCTGGTCTATACGAACAATCAGCTAGGCCATAGCAACTGGCAACTGGCGAGCGGCCTCACGCAAAACACCGTGTTCGGCCTGAAGGGTTCGGAAGATCTCGGCGGCGGACTGCACGCGGTGTTCAAGATCGAGCAGGGCTTCTTGCTGAATAACGGCGCGCAGGCATTCTCGGGCGACGGTTTCGGCTCGCAGGCCTGGGTCGGTCTGCAAAGCGATCAGTACGGCACGGTGACCTTCGGCCGCCAGTTCGACGTGATGAACGACCTGGTGGGCCCGCTGACCGCCGAATTCAACACGTGGGGCGGCAGCATCGGCGGTCATCCGTTCGAGAACGACAACCTGTCCGCCAATTCGGTGGTGGTCAACAACATGGCGAAGTACGCGAGCCCGACGTGGCACGGTGTCACGTTCGAGACGATGTACGCGTTCAGCAATAAGGCAGGCGACTTCTCGAACAACCGCTCGTACGGCTTCGGCGTGTCGTACGCGCAAGGTCCCATCAACCTCGCTGCGGGCTATCTGCAATTGAACAATGCGGGCAATGGCAGCGGCGCCGCGCCATCGAGCGACGCGAGCGCGGACTTCATCGCCGAACGCCAGCGCATCTGGTCGCTCGGTGGCAACTACACGTTCGGCCCGGCGACCGTCGGGCTCGTGTGGAGCCACTCGCAAATGGATAACCCGTCCGGCGTGTTCTCGTTCGGCACGGGCACCTACCTCGGCGCCGACGATGCGTCGGCCGGCACGCTGTCCGGTTCGCTGCGCATGGACAACTTCGAAGTGAATGCCAAGTACTCGCTCACGCCCGCGTTGACCGTCTCGGGCGCGTACACGTACACGCGCGGCGCCTACAACGGTTCCTCTCCGGGATGGAATACGGGCATGCTGCAGGCCGACTACTCGGTCAGCAAGCGCACCGATTTCTATGTCGAAGGCGTGTACCAGAACGTGCACGGCGCACCGGCGGATTCGGTGCTGTCGCATGCGATGATCAACACGCTGTCGCCGTCGGCGACGGATTCACAGGTGGCAGTGACGGTGGGCATGCGCCACGCGTTCTAGGGCGAGAGAGCCGGTGCGATCACGACAGAGCGTCCGGCGGCGTTTCCTTGCGCAGCCGGTAGTCGGTCGGCGTGGTGGCGAGATACTTTCTGAACAGCTTCGCGAGCTGGCCGCCGCTGCCGATGCCGCAGCGGCGCGCGATCTTGTCGATGGGCAGCCGCGACTCCACGAGCATCCGGCAGCTCAGATTCAGTCGTGCGCGCAACAGATAGTCCGATGGCGTCATGCCGATCTCGCTCTTGAAGCGGCGCAGGAAATTGCGCTCGCTCATGGCGGCGACCTGCGCGGCGGCGTCGATGGAAACAGGGCGGTCGACGTTCGCCTCGAGCCAGCGCGCGGAGGCGAGAATCTTCTCGCTGACCTGCGGGGTCGGGCTGTGCACGATCGACACGCCGAACGGCGAGGCCGTCTGCGGCGCGACCGAGTCGGCGACCTGACGGGCGAGCTCCGCGCCGAGGTCTTCCTCGATGATGCGCAGCGCGGTGGCCACGGCCGCCGGCGCATCGCTAAGCGACCAGCCGGCGCGGCGCTCTTCGGTGTAGAGCAACGGACAATAGCGGCTCGGCAATCCCGCGGCCTCGAGCAGGTCGCGCCCTTCGGCGATCGGATGAACGATCTCGCTGAACGGGTGACGACGGCGCAGCCAGGTCGCGAGCCGGTCGTCGCGGCGCGCGTGCTGTACGCCGGACCCACCGGCGATGAACAGCAGATGCGTGTCGTTGGTGCCGCGATGCGACTCGACGCTGTCGGTCCAGACGAACATCGACGACGAACTGGCAATCCGTCCACCGGCGGCCGACAGCAGCGAGACGTCGTAACGCGCGCGTCCGCCGCGTTGCGACGCGCTCAGCGCATTGGCCTTGTGGAATATCTCGATGAGCGCGGCGATTTTGGGCAGCGCAAAACCGTTGAAGAGTGCGATGTCGACACGTGTCATCGAATTCATTTGCGTGGACGAGGACTTCGTCGTCGGCATGAGACCGTGGCGCGGTCCGATTGACCGTGTATGTACCAGTTCCATTTGAATTTCCCCGAAATGTAATGGCCTGCAAAGTCTCCGGTTGAGACCCTATGTCGTTTTTGTTGTTGAAGCATGCTACGCAAATCGTTCTCGATTCATTATTACATGGCCGAATTAACCAACACATTGGCCGAACGCGACCCAGATGAATCCGGCAGCGCGTATCGCATGCGGGCTGGGCTTCGGGTTCACACTCAAGAGACTTCGGCAAGCGAATAATGTAATATTTTTATGAATTCGAGACGAGTCGCCGAGCTAATTTCTGGTAATGCCAGAACCAATGCCTGAAATAGAAATTTAAACATTCGTGGCATGATAATTACGCATCGCGCAGCTAAAAAAATACCGCGAAAGATTCGGTGGTTCGAAAAGAAGAGGGGAAATGTCGAGCAAACGATTGCGAGCACCTAAAAAAAGGGGCAACGGGGCCGTTAACGCTTTTATGCATATCGAAGACCTGAAACAGATTGTCGAGGCGGCCAGCGAGACGGCGGATACGCTGGTCGGCGCGCGGGCCTGGAAGAGTGCGGAAGATGCCAGGGCTATGCACGACGCGATTTTCTGGGACATGATCGCGAGGCGATTGCCGGACGTGAGTGTCACCGAACTGCTCTCGATACTGGATTGATTGCGGCGCCCCCGCTGCACGGGGCGGCTCGGGCGCCGTGTCCGGCCATCGGGGAGGATGAAAAAAAGCCTGCCGCCCGGGGGAGCGGCAGGCGAAAAATCGAGGGATGGGGTGCCTCGAAAGGCGGTTTCCCTCGAAAGACCGCTGCGGAGTGTAAGCGGCCGGATCGGCCGGCAAAGCCACGCGGCGGATAGGGTCAAGCTCTTGACCGAACTCAACCTGGGAGCGCCCAGGGCCCCGCTGCGCAGCGACGCGACGGTATAAGCGCGGATTTGGCTTCTATTCGACCAATTGATAGCCGGACCGCAGGTGCACACTGGCAGTACGCCAATCGAGCAGGGAGTTTCAAATGTCTGTTGATCACGATAAAAACCGTCGGTTGGATCTGGGTTTGCTGGAAGTGTCGGCCTGTGCGGCAAGCGACGCCCCGGACAGCATGCGCGGCCTGCATCTCGCGTCGGAGTCGGTGTTGCGGCTCGCCATGCAGACGCACGCCGCCGTTGCTCGCGGCGACGCGGCCGGCGCCAGCGCTGCCCGCGTGGTGCTGCAGGCGCAACTGGCGGTGACCACCGGTTTGATCGAAGCGATGTTGCTCGACGAAACGCCTGGCACCCGGCACTGATACGCGGCGAGGCCGCACCGTTCTGCAACATTCTGAAGATCGACATGAACGCTTTGACCGTTTTTCTGTGTATCTGGGCCATGGTCGCGGTTTGCGCGATCCTGTTCATCCGCGGCGCCACGCTGCGTGACGAGCAGCCGGGACAAACGCCGTTTGCGGCCAGAGCGCGTTCCACTCGCCGTTGGATGGCGCTTCGGCCGGGTGTCGGCAAGTAAGGCAAGTCAAGCGGGCAGGGCGGCAGGAAAGGCAGCAAGTAACAGGTAGGTCGGCGGGGCCAATTTTTAAAAGACAACGGGTGCGGGTAAGCCCGAATCAATACGGCTGAATGCCGGTTTGGGCAGCACGACGCTCGAGCAGGCCATTCACCAGCGCGTCCGACACATAGTGCGGACCATCGAAAAGATAGACCCGGTAGCCGCGATACAGCGCCAGCTGCGCGCTGAGTTCGTCCACGGTCGCGGCCCGGAAGCCGCCGCCCGGCATCGGCCGGAATGCCTCGGCAATGACCCGCACGCGCGTTTTGCCGAGCGCCGCCGTCAACTGATCCGCGTATTGGCGGGCCACACGTGGCTCGCGCGCGTAGGTCCCCACGCCATCCTGCAGGAACACGCCGACATCGCGCGGCAGCCATCTGGCCAGCCACCCGGCGAGCGCCGTGCCGCCCACGTTGGCGCGGTCGTACACACTGATCCATAGCGGCCGCGGCAGCGCATCGAGTATCGGGCGCAACGCGCTCGCGTCTTTCCACGTCGGATCGATTTCCACCGGGAAATACCAGCCCGTGATGTGAACCGGCGGCCGGGCCGCGACCAGCTCCCGCGATTCGGCCAGCAGCGCCCTGGTGTCGCTGCGCGCGGCGGTTTCGCTGAAACGCCCCGCTAGTCCGACGATCACGTCGCGCGCCCACGGCTCGGCGGCGATGCGCGGCCAGTCCGGCTGACGCGGTGCCGCATGCAGTGCGCCACCCGCGCCGGAGACGAAAGCGACGCCATCCACCGCGGTCCATTGCACGAGCAGTTCGGTAGCGCCAAGACGCTGCCAGCTTCCATGCGGATCGGCATGCGCGTTGTCGGGCTGCCAGACGACGCCATCCACCAGCTTGCCGGTTTGCGCGTGTGCCGACGCCAGCAGGGGGGGCGACACCGAAAGCGAGGACACCATGAACAGCGCGACCGCGAAGCGGCCGAGCGTTGCGAACCTGCGTCCCGGCCCATCTTTCACCATGAAAACACCGCCCCGAAAAACACCCCCCGTGCGCGCTGATCGCCCGCCAGCCGCAGGCGGTACTGTAGCGTGAGATCGACGAACGAGCGCGGCGCGTCGTAGGGGCCGCCGCGGAACCAGTAGCGCGTGGCGACGCCCGCGCCGATGCCGGTCGGCACGCTCCGGTCGATCGACGAGTCGTAGTCCGCGCCGATCACCAGATGCGGAAACACGGTCAGCGCCGGGCTGATCGAATCGAGCCGGTAAGTGCGCCCGAGCCGCGCGTTGAACGTCGCATAGGTCGACGGATGTTCGAGGTAACGGCCCACCTCGCCATAGGCGACGCCGGTCCACCAGCTCGGCCGGTCGGTGCGCAACGCGGTGCCGAAGCCGTCCGACCACGCGGCGCGCGCGAGCCAGTCCGCACGAACCGCCGAGCCGATCGGCAGGATCCGTTCGAACGCGAACACGGCATCGACCGAACTGAACGGTTTGACCCGCGCACCGAGCGCGGTCTGCAAGGTTTGCACGCCGGACGGATTGTCGCCTTTCACGGCGAAGCTCTCGTAGCTGCGCGCGTACAGTTCGACACTGCGCTCGCCGAGACTGCCGAACGGACGCCAGTACGCTTCGGTGCCGGCCTGCCAGTTGTTGGCTTCGCCGGGCACGGGGCTGGCCACGATGCCCGATGGCGCGCCGCCGTTGCGGTAATTGACCGACGCCGTGAAGCCCCAGTTGCGGGTCGCTTCCGCATGAGCGGCGCGCTCGTCGGCAAGCGCTTGCGGCGTCGCCGCGGTTTCGCCGTCGGCGGGATGCGTGCCGGCATCGATCGCGCGCTCGAGGTAAGCCGCGCCCTGGCGATTCCGGTGAGCGCGCAGGGACGCGTAGCCCATCCCCGCCAGCGCCTCGGGCGGCAGACGGCCGGCTGCGTCGGCGCGTTCGAAGTAGTGCAGCGCAAGCTGGCCGTTGCCGGCGCGCTCGGCGATGAATCCCGCTTCTACATCGGTCAAGCCGTCCAGCAGACCCGCGTCGATCGCTTCCCGCGCGACGCGGGCGGCGGCTTGCTGGTCGCCGTCGGCGACCAGCGCGTCGATCAGTTCCGCGCGATGCTGCGGGTCGTCGGGTGCGGCGTCGGAGGCCGCGCGTGCGGAGCGGACCGCCGCGGCATGCTCGCCCCGGCTGCTCGCGAGACGCGCTTCGCGCGCCGCGTCGAAGCCGGGGTCGCCGGCGTAGACATCGCAGGCGGCGCCGTACTGGTCGGCGCGGCAGTCGAATACCGGGCGGGTGGCGGGGCCGAGGGTCACTGCGCTCGTTGCGAGTGCCGCGTGATCCTCGTGATCCTCATGTCCCTCGTGACCCTCGTGACCCTCGTGACCCTCGTGACCCTCGTGTCCATTGACCGCCGCAATCGCACGTCGGGCCCGAAAGCGTCGTAGCGCGAGCATCGCATCGGTGTCGTCGCGCCGGTCGGCGAGCGGTTCCAGCAGATCGAGCGCGGCTTGCGGGCGGCCCGCGGCAATCCACACATCGGCGATGATCGCGCGCGTCACGCGTGCTTCTCTTGTTCTGGCTGTAGCGGTCGGCAAGGTGCCGGTTGCCTGGCGTGAACCGGCCGATGTCGCGTTTGCCCCGGCGGCCTCGCTTGCCTCGCTTACCGTGGCGTCGCCGATAGCCAGCGCATGGGCGAAGTCGTCGTCCGCGCCGGCGCGCCGCTGCGCGGCACGCGCGTAGCCGCGCAGTGTCCACGCCATCGCGTTGCGGGCGTCCTGCGTGAGGGCGCCGGTCGCGCTCGCTTCGACGCCGGCCAGGTCGTTCTGCGCGAACTGCAGGTCGATGAGTTGCAGCCGGAAATTCATCTGTGCGGGGGCCTCGTCCACCGCCTGTTGCGCGAGCCGCGTAGCGTCGACGAGATCGCCGCTTTCGCGGGCGCTCGCCGCATCGCGCGACGCGGCCTGCGCCAGCCGCCCGCCGATCACCACGCGCCGCGAGCGCAGCGCGTCGTTATCGCCGAAGCGGTGCGTCGCCTCGAGCGTTTGCCGATAGGCCTCGGCATCGCGACGGGTGGCGATCAGCGCATCGATCAGCAGATAACGCACGCGTTGCGCGCCGGGCGCGAGGCGCAGCGCCTCGTTCGCGTCGGCGATCGCGGTGTCGTAGTCTTTCTCGCCATACGCCCGATAAGCGCTGCGCGCCGCCTTGAACGCGGGACCGTCGAGCGGGCCGAGTTCGCCGTCGTCGCCACCCGCGATCAGCGTGTCGATCTGATGCCGCCGCTCGACGAGCGCGGCCCGTGGTCCGAGTTCGGCGATCGCATCCGACAGCGCACGCCGCGCGGCTGCACGTTGGCCTCCCGCTGCCAGCGCATTGGCCAGCAGTAGGCGCAACTCGACCAGATCGGGGCGTTGCCGGATCGCTTCGCGCGCGATCGTCGCGCTCTCGGCGTAGCGATGCGCGTCATAGGCCGCGTACGCTTGCTGGGAGACGCGATAGGGCGCGCCCGCCAGCGGCAGCGGCAGGTTTTCGTCGGCATGAGCGGCGTTGACGGCGGACAGCGCGCAGAGCGTGGCCATCGTCCAGTAAGCCGTGCGGGTGAGGCGAGGCCGCTGCGCGATCCCCGACATGAGCGCGGCATGCGTTGCGAAACGGGTTGCAAAACGCTTGGGGCGTAGAGGTTTCATCGACGCTCCGTCTGTTCGCGATGCAGGCGTTGCTGCTCCGCCATCGCACGATTCAACGCATCGCGCGAGATGACGTGGCGCGCCACCATGTAATCGCCTATGCGGCCATCGCGCTCGGGACGGTAGCTGGTCAACGCCGCATCGAAGCGGGCTCGCGTG
Organism: Paraburkholderia sp. BCC1886; assembly: GCF_900996245.1. Lineage (GTDB taxonomy): Bacteria > Pseudomonadota > Gammaproteobacteria > Burkholderiales > Burkholderiaceae > Paraburkholderia. Next base: position 175,607 of record NZ_CAAJGK010000035.1, read on the forward strand.
ACGAGTCCGAGTTCGATCAGCAGATCGCCGAGCAGGGGCACGCCGCGCATCAGCACTTCGGCGGGCGCGTCGGCGTCGTAGGGAGTCGGCGGCGGGGCGATGGCGTCGTCACCTGCACCGTCCTCCGTGGCGGCAGCGGCAGCCGCATCCACACGCCGCAACAACCGCAAGCCCGCCGTCACCTCGCTCTCGCGCACGATGTGCATGACGACCGTCCGCCCGCTCGCTGCGTGCAGCGCATCGAGCGTGGCGTCGTCGGGCAGGCTGGCGGCGACGAACAGCGCGTGGCCGTTGTCGTCTTCCCCTTGCGGCAGCGCGCGCGCCCGCACCAGCAGATCGGCGGGCAAGCCGGGCAGCGCGCGCTCGAAGCGCGCCGCATCGAAACGGCCGCGCGGCAGGTCGGTCTGGAACGCGATCGCTTCCGCAAGCGTTTCCTCGTCGAGCCAGCCGCGCGCCATCAGGACGCGACCGAGCGGCGCTTCGCGCGCATGCTCCTCGCGCAGCGCGATGGCGAGTTTCTGTTCGTCGATGGCCTGCCAGGACACCAGCAGTTCGCCGAGATTCTGCCGCGTGTTGCGCAACCCGTCCGCACTCGGAAAATCGTGCATGGTCTTGTCCCACGCGAGACGTTTGCCGGTTGCCACGTGAATCAGAAACAGCCGCCACGCACGAAACACCGCCAGAAAATTGATGAAGTTGCCAATCACCATGCGCGGCACGGAGAGCACGCCGTGCTCCCATCCATACAGCCGGGTCGTGAAGATGATCCGCTGCACCACGCGCAGCGCGAGCGACACGAAATTCGCGGCCAGCAGAAACTGCGTCCACGTCGAATCAATGAACGGCGACGGAAACAGGTCGGGCGTCAGGCCAAAAAACGACGCGACCGCGAACAGCAGAAACTGCAGCACGAGCAGATACGCGAGCATGCCGATGAACGCGGTCACCACGCCTTTGCGGTCGCGCAACAGCAGATAACGATTCGCCAGCGACCCGCTCCAGCCGGTCTGCTTCCAGCCCTGCAGACCGATGCCGAGCGTCCAGCGGGCCCGCTGCCGGTATGCGGTGCGCAGCGTATCGGGAAAGAATTCGCGCACGCATAAAGGCATGGTCACGACGATCTCGCGTTCGGCGCCGAGTCCGAACCACGTGCGCCGCCGCGTCGAGAACTGCACCGGGAAGCGCGGAAAGATCGACTGCATGCCGAGCCGGCCGATGCGCGCGCCGACGTCGTAGTCCTCGGTAAGACTCTCGGTGTTGAACGGCTGGCTTTGGGTTTCTTCCACCAGCGCGAGCATCGCGCGCCGCGAGAAGCAGGTGCCCACGCCCGCGGACGGCACCGTGCCCGCCAGGCTCTCGCGCACCACCAGATCCTTCGCGTGCCACTCGGCGAATTCGTCCATGTAGGTGCCCGCCACCAGTTCGTACCATTCGCGTTCGAGCGAGGCCACCGGCAACTGGATCATGTCCTTGCGCGGCAGCAGGTAGTTGAAGAACTTCAGTTCCGCGGGATGCAGCACGTCTTCGCTATCGTGCATCACGATGCCGGCGAACTCGGTGCCGGCTTCGAACTCGTAGCGCAGGATGGCCTGCACGATCCAGTTCAGACAGTCGGCCTTGCAGGTAGGGCCGTCGTGCGGTACTTCGACCCGATGCAGATGCTTGTAGCGATGCCGCATGCGTTCCACTTCGGCGATGGTCTGCGCATCGTTCTGATAGGTGCCGACGAACACCGTGTAGGCGCGATAGTCGAGCACTCGCACCATGTCTTCGAGCATCGCGGCGATCACGTCGTACTCCTGCCACGCCGGCACCATGATCGCAATCGGCTGTTCGTCGCGCGCCTGCAGTTGGGCGAGCGTCAGCGGCCGGTTCTGGCGCTCGACCGTGTAATGGCGCACGGCCTCGCGCACCCAGTACCAGAGATCGATGAACAGATCGTCGAGGCTCGAGACCAGAATGATCGCCGCGACGATCGTCGCGACATGTTCGAGCGACTGGTAATACTGCGCGAGCAGGACGCTGCCGTACCACTTCAGCGTGGCGACGATCACGGCTCTTTCCGGTGCTTGCGGCGTGCGCGCTGCGCAAACACGATCAGCACGACCAGCAGAAGCAGCAGCACGCCCGGAATGCCCCAGCGCGCCCAGTGCCGTGTCACCCATTGCGTGCTCGACACGCCGCCCGCGCTCAGGTCGTCCGGATGCACGGTGTCGAAGTGCTTGAGCACGCCGCTCGCATCCACCACGGCGATATCGCCGCGTGCGAGTTGCAGCTTGTCGGTGAGCACCGGCTCGTTGCCGGTCGAGCGATACACGATGCCGCTTTGCTCGCCGGACGTGGCCACGCTCAGCACCGCGAGCTTGCTCAGACCCGATACGTCGATGAGTTTGTCGCCGGCCGCCGAACTCAGCACCAGACGATCCTTCGAAAACGCCACGTGGTTCTTCTCGTCGGCCACGCCGATGTCGGCCGCGAGGAATGGACTGTCCGGACGCGGGCTCGCGTCGTTGGCGGCCACCGTGAACTTCGCGGCCATCGGCGCGATGCCGGCGGCCCCGGTGAGCGTGGCAAGACGCGGAATGCTGTGCACGGCGTCGTCGAGATAGGCCTGCGGCACGATGACCGTCGCCGCCGACGCATAGCGCGCGGCCATGCCGACGAAGTCGTTGTCGGGCGTCGCCTCGGCGAGCAACAGATAGCTGCTCGGCAACACCGCTACCGGGTAAGCCTGACGCGCCTGGCAACCCGCATCCGGCTGACGCCGGAACGTCACGCGCAGATTGTTGGTGCGCGCGAGCGCATAGCGCGGAATCGCAAGTTCGAGCCGCTGGCGCCGGCCGTCGACGTCGAGCAGTTTCGCGCCGATCATCACGTCGTTGAAATACACCGTGGCGGTCGCACCGCCGTTGGAGAGCGTCGGCGACGCGGCCAGATCGAGCACGACCTCCTTGGGCAACTGGCCGTTGCCGGACGCCGCGGCCATGTCGAAGCTCGCTTCCCAGGAGGCGGTGTCGTGGACGTCGACGCTGCGCGGGTCGCCCCCCAGATCGGCCAGCGCAATCGTATTGCCGTGCGTGCGGGCGCCCGGATCGATCTGATGCACGACCACCTGGCTCGACACGTCGATCGGCCGCCAGCCTCGGCCGAGCACGGCGGCGCCCTGGTTGTCGCCGACTACCAGCACCGCGCGTCCGCCGAGATGCGCGACCCGCGCCTCGCCTGGCGCGAGCGGTTGGGTCAGCGGGCCGGCCGTGCGGCTGCGCCAGTCGTCGAACGCACTCAGCGCGGGTGGTGTCGCGCCGCTGCCAACAAGTTGCGCTCGCAACGCATCGAGCGCGGTGTTCAGCGAGTGGCGCAAGCTGTCGTCCGCAACCACCACGTCGGGGCCGAATACGCTGCGGGGGGCGAGCGCGATGAGTGCGCCAAGTTCCGCTGCGTTGGCGATCGTGTGCCGGCCGCCGGGTGCCGAGGTGGTAGTCGAAGCGGTAGCCGAAGCATTAGCCGAAGCATTAACCGACGCATTCGCCAACGCATTCGCCAACGCATCGAAAGCGGGCACCCCGCGCAACGCGGCAGGCACCTCGATCGTCCCAGACTCGACCGTATCGCCGACAGCCGGCAGCGTCTGCACGACCGGGCGTTTGCCGTCGCGTTGCAAGAGCGCGTCGGTGCGCCACGCGGTATCGAGCGACGCCGCGTCCAGACGCGGTCCCGCGATGGCCAGCAAAGGCGCGTAGGGCAGTGCGCTCCATGCAGTGCGCAGGTCCTGCACATCGGCGGGATTGAAGCGGTACGACAGACGCGTGGACGGATCGACGCGCAGCACGTTGCCGATCGCGGTCTGATCGGTGCAAACGTTGTCGTTGATGACCGACGAGAAGCCGAGGCCCAGACGCACGTAACCGGCCGCACGCGGCGCACCGTCGACGCCGATACTCACCGCCGCGCCGCCGTTGGGCTGCGTGAACGAGCGGGACACGACCGGCGCGCCGTCCAGCGAGAGCAGCATCGTCGTGCGGCCGCCGTCGCCGCGCACGTAGGCGCCGTCGAATTGCAGCGTGGCGTCGCTGATCGGCACATCGGCCGGCACCGGGAGGAAGAACTCGCGGCGCGTGTCGGGGGCGGTCAGGGTCACGCTGCTCAGCAGACCGAGTTCCCTGAGCGTCACCGTACGGGTTTCGATCACACTCTGGCCGAGTCGAGCGAAGCCGGCGGCGAGGTCGGCAGGCGCCGCGTCGGCGGCAAGAGGCACGGATGCGAGCGCAGTCACCAGCGTACCAGCGAAGAAAGCGGACAGACGCGGCCGGAAAAGTTCGTTCATGGACAGTGGATCCCGATTGATGCGCGGGACGCGAGTACGCTCGAGCGTCTGCCCGCGCCCTGGCCGTTATGGAATGCGCCGCTCGAAGTGAATGGCGGCGCGCCGCGAAGCCTCGTGGCTAGACGGCGGGATCCTTACGCGTATCGGAAAGAAAGCAGGATGAAGAGCGCGCGCGAAAAGGTGTGCGACTCGGGTTTCGCGCGATGCCGGGACGCAGTGATGACGTCGATTTGCCGTATTCCAGTTCAACCCACCGTGGAAGTCTTTTATGAGTCATTTTTCTTGTTCATTCTGATTTACATTGCATCGAATTTTAAGCAGAGAGGTAACGGTAAAAATCGGGAAAAATGTAAAAAAAAGTATCGGGAAAATCTGGTTTTATAGATAGCTTCACTAACTAAATCCGAAAGCATTTTTTACCCGGAAATGGCGGTTTTCTCGAAGGCGCTCAACGCGAGTTTCACGATGACTCACTTTTTATAACCGGTTTTACTTTTGACCGAGTCTCGCAATCCCTTGCGCTTCGGGTTATATATGCGCTTGCCCCGACACCCCTATACACACTGTCTCCATGTCCGACACGCCCATTCCAGCCGCCATTACCCCCGACTCGCAGGCCGTTTCCACCCAGGTCAAACGAAGCGCCATCTTCATCGTCGCCACCATTGGGCCGGACGCGGCGAGCCGCGACACCGTGCGCGCCTGGTGCGCCGACGTGGGCAACCTCGTGCGGGCGGTCGCCAAACGCATACCGGACGCGGGTTTGTCATGTATCTGCGGCTTCGGATCCGACGCCTGGGACGCCGTCTTCGGCGGCACGCGGCCAGCCGGGCTGCATCCGTTTCGCGAGTTCGGCGCGGGCGAGCGCCACGCGAAGGCGACGCCCGGCGACATCCTGCTGCATATCCGCGCGGATCAGATGGACCTGTGTTTCGAACTCGCCACGCATCTGATGAAACGGCTCGGCTCGACGGTCACCGCGGTGGACGAAGTGCATGGGTTCCGCTATTTCGATCAGCGCAGCATGGTCGGTTTCGTCGACGGCACGGAGAATCCGAGCGGGCGGGAGGCGGTGCTGTTCACGGTGATCGGCGAGGAAGATCCGGAATTCTCGGGCGGCAGCTATGCGCTGATCCAGAAGTATCTGCACGATATGACGGGCTGGAACAAGCTGCCCGTCGAAATGCAGGAACGCATTATCGGCCGCACCAAGCTCGACAATATCGAACTCGATGAATCGGTAAAGCCCAGTTCGTCGCACAGTTCGCTGACCACGCTCGAAGAAAACGGCGAGGAGATCAAGATCCTGCGCGACAACATGCCGTTCGGGCGGCCAGGGTCGGGGGAGTTCGGCACGTTTTTCATCGGGTATGCACGCTCGCCCGCGCCGATCGAACAGATGCTGGAGAACATGTTCGTCGGCCGGCCGCCGGGCAACTACGACCGTCTGCTCGACTTCAGCCGCGCGGTGACAGGCGGCCTGTTCTTCGTGCCGTCGGAGGCGATGCTCGAAGACCTCGCGGATCGCCAGCCCGGGGCGCCGTCTTCCGCGAAAACAGCGTCTTAGGAAATTTGGCGCTCTTATACTGGCGCCACTCCACTTCAAGGAACGGTATGCGACGCGTGGTCGTCCGGCGCTCGTCCATTCATGGCAAAGGTGTGTTCGCCATGCAGCCGCTTGGTCCCGGCGAACGCGTGCTCGAATACAAAGGCGAGATCACCGCGTGGCGGGTCGCCGTGCGCCGTCATCGCCGTGAAGGCGTGGCCGGGCACACGTTTCTGTTCGGGTTGTCCGACGGCACCGTGATCGACGGCAGCCGCGGCGGCAATAGTGCGCGCTGGCTGAATCACGCCTGCGTGCCGAACTGCGAGACGATCGAAGAAGCGGGTCGTATCTTCATTCACACGTTGCGAGCAATCGAGGTCGGCGAAGAATTGCTGATCGAATACCTGCTGGAAACCGAGCTTCCGCTCGACGACGAAGTGCGCAGTCAGTACGCGTGCCGTTGCAGCGCCGCGGCGTGCCGGCAGTCGATGCTGGCGGATGCGGGTTGAGCGGGTCGATCCCGACTCCAGCTTCACCGCTATCGCATCGTCGCAAACCCTATCCCACCGTCTTGCACGACGGGGCAGCGGAACTTTCTGTCTGTCGGCATTTAAACATCTGCGTATAATTGCGAACGATTCGCATCTGCGTTTGTAATGGCAGAGGGCTTTTCCTATCTTTCCCTTCGTTATCCGAGTCATGCAGAGCAACTTATCGTCCCCGTCGTCATGGCGACGGGGCTCGGGCCGATGAGCACCGCGCTCACACGTCGTCGCAACATCGTTCCGTTGGTGTCGCGTATCGCCGCCGCCGTTCTCGGCGGTTACGGGCTGGCGGCCTTGGCCAGCGTCGCGGCACTCGCGCTTCCCATCGACCGCACGCAGGCCGTCGTCACGGGCATGCTGGCGAGTTTCATCGTCTATGCGTGCGCGGTGATCTGGGTGTTCGCGGTGCGCAGCGCGCGCCGCGCCTGGCTCGGCCTGCTGGTCGCCGCTGTGCCCTTGCTGCTCGCGGCATGGCCGGTATGGACGGCAGCGGCGGGAGGGCCCGCGGCATGATTGGCCCGATTCCTCCCGAACCGCCGCCGCGCGGCATCCGCCAGACCATGTCCGGGTTGCATACGTGGGCCGGGCTGCTGCTCGGCTGGGTGCTCTACGCGATGTTCCTGACCGGCACCGTCAGCTATTTCAGGGACGAGACCTCGCAATGGATGCGTCCCGAACTGCCGCACGTGCAGACGATGCCCGATCTCGCGGAGGTCGCCCAGCGCGTCAACCTCACGCTGTCGACGCTCGCGGCCGGCTCGCCGCAGTGGAGCTTCGAATTGCCGACCGCGCGCAGGAGCGTGGTCGATGCGTTCTGGCGCACGCCGGGCGCGAGCAGCGCGAAAGGACAGCGGATGTTCGAGTCGGCCACGTTCGATCCGTCGACCGGCGAGAAAGTCGTCGCACGCGATACGCTGGGCGGCGACTTCTTCTATCGCTTCCACTTCCAGTTCTATTATTTGCCGGTGCTATGGGGCCGCCTGCTGGCCGGACTCGCGGCAATGTTCATGCTGGTGGCGATTATCAGCGGCGTCATCACGCACAAGAAAATCTTCGTCGACTTCTTCACGTTCCGCTGGGGCAAGGGACAGCGCTCGTGGCTCGATGCGCATAACGCGCTGTCGGTATTCGGTTTGCCGTTTCATTTGATGATCACCTATACCGGGCTTGTCACGCTGATGGCGATGTACGTGCCGTGGGGTTCGCAGATCGCCGTCAAAACGCCCGCGCAACGGCAGGCAATGAGCGAGCAGATGAGCGCGTTCATCCAGCCGGGCAAGCCCGCGCATATCGCGGCGCCGCTGGCGCCGGTCGACGTGATGGTGCGTGAGGCCGAAGCGCGTTGGGGCCGCGGTAACGTCGCGCGCGTGACGGTCACGCAAGGTGGCGACGCCAACGCGCGGGTTGCGATTGGACGCGGCGAAGCCTCGCGCGTGTCGATGAGTCCGCAATACCTGCTGTTCGACGGGACCAACGGCAAGCTGCTGGAAGTGAAAGAGGGCGTGGGGGCCGCGGCCGAAACGCGCGGCGTACTGTATGCGCTGCATCTCGGACGCTTCAGCGATCTGCAATTGCGCTGGCTGTACTTTCTCACCAGCCTCGGCGGCACTGCGATGGTGGGCACAGGCCTCGTCATGTGGACTGTCAAACGCCGTCAGAAACTCGCGGATCCGCACAAGCCGCATATCGGTTTCCGGCTGGTCGAGCGGCTGAACATCGCTAGCATTGCCGGGCTGTCTATCGCGATGACCGGTTTTCTCTGGGGCAACCGCTTGCTGCCGACGGCGCTTGCCGATCGCGCGGATGCCGAGAACAACGTGTTCTTCATCGTCTGGGGCGTGACGCTGCTGTATGCGGTGTTGCGACCTGCGAAGCGCGCGTGGATCGAATTGCTGTGGATCGCCGCCGCGCTGCTGGCCCTGTTGCCGGTACTCAATGCACTGACCACACAACGTCCGCTCTGGCGCAGTGTGATGGACGGCGATTGGGTGTTCGTCGGCTTCGACCTGATGATGTGGGCCGCCGCGCTTCTGCATGCGGCGCTCGCTTTGCGGGTGACGCGTCACGCGGGGCGGCCCAAGCCGCTCAAGCCTGCGTCGTCAAACGATAAAACCGCGCGGCAGTACAGCGAGGAAAGCGTCTGATGCGTCCCGTGACCACTTTGCTGTGCATCGTCGCGTTCGCCTGTCTCGCGCTCGCGATGGAGCGACACCAGGCGGCGCTGTTCACGCGTCGCCTGTCGCCAACTCAGATTCGCGCGTTGCGGCTCGCCGGATGGTCCGCGCTGGTATCCACCGCGTGGATCGTGATTGCGGCACAAGGCTGGGCGCTCGGCCTCGTCGGTTTTTGCGGACTGATGAGCGTGTCGGCCGGTCTGGTTTATGGCGCAATGATCGTCTATGAACGCGTGCGGCGACCCGACGCCGCCTGAGAAACGCGGAACGTTGCTAAGGAAGCGTTAAGCTTCTGACCTGCAAAATGCACGGGCCACGATGGCCAATGTATAAGGGGGAGGCGCCATGCGTCTGTTGCTGGTCGAAGACGACGAGATGATCGCCGAGTCCGTGTCGGGTGCGCTGCGTCGCGCGGGCTATGCGGTCGATTGGGCGAACGACGGCCGCGCCGCGGAGTTGTCGCTGGGCAATGGCGTGTACGACCTCGTCCTGCTCGATCTGGGCTTGCCGAAACGGGACGGCATCGACGTGCTGAACACGTATCGCAAGAACGGCGGTGCCGCGCCGGTCATCATCCTGACTGCGCGCGATGCGGTCGAGGAGCGCATCCGCGGACTGGACGCCGGCGCCGACGACTATCTGATCAAACCCTTCGACCTCGACGAACTGGCGGCCCGCATTCGCGCGCTATTGCGTCGACGGACCGGCCAGAAGCAGCCGGTCTATGCGCACGGCGAACTGACGCTCGATCCGGCGGCGCACGATGTCGCGAAGAACGGTGTGCCGATGCCGCTGGTCCCACGCGAATTCGCGCTGCTGCAGGCGCTAATAGAAGAGCCCACCCGCGTGTTCACCAAAGCCGAACTGGAAGAGAAGCTTTATGGCTGGGGCGAGGAAGTGGGCAGCAACACGATCGAGGTGCACGTGCATAGCCTGCGCCGCAAGATCGGTGCAGACCAGGTCGTGACCGTGCGCGGCGTCGGCTATCGCCTGAAGAGGTGCTGATGACGTCGATTCGACGCTGGCTGCTGGGCTGGTTGATCTTCGGTCTGGCGGCGGCCTCGCTGGTCGCGGCTTACGGTATTTTCCACACGGCACGCGTCGAAGCGGGCGAACTGTTCGACTACGAGTTGCGCACCGTCGCGCTGTCGTTACCGTCCGGCGTCGCGAGCGGCGGCAGCCGGGAATCGCAGACACCCGATTTCGGCGATCTGGCCGACGACCGCATCGTCATCGACATCTGGAACCGCGCGGGCGAACTCATCTACCATCCCGCGCAGTCGCCGGTGCTGCCGCGGCTCGCGCCCGGCTTCGATACGGTCGAGCGGGGCGGCGCGCATTGGCGCACGTTCGGCGTTCAGCAAGCCGGCCGCTATGTCCAGGTGGCGCAACCGGTTTCGGTCAGGGAAGACCTTGCGCTGCAACTGGCCTTACATACGTTGTGGCCGCTCGCCATTCTGGTGCCCATTACGATCGTCCTCGTGCTGCTGGTCGTCGCGCGCGGCCTCGCGCCGATCGGCAGTCTGTCGCGCACGCTGTCGACGCGCTCCATCGATTCGCTGGAACCCTTGCGGCTCGACGGGTCGGTGCCCGTGGAAATCCGGCCGCTCGTGGAAGCGCTCAACGATCTGCTGCAACGTCTGAGCACGGCGACCCATGCACAGCGGACCTTCATTGCCGATGCCGCCCATGAATTGCGCTCGCCGCTCGCGGCGCTGAAACTGCAGATTCAGGCGGCGTCGCGCGATGGGTCGTTGAAAGGCGAGGGCCAGACACTGGAGCGCGTCGAGGGGCGTGTGAACCGGATGATCCACCTCGTGCAGCAGTTGCTGACGCTGGCCCGTGAAGATGCGCATCTTCTCACGACGATGGTGCCGATGAGCCTGCGTCGAACCGCCGAGCAGGTCGTCGGCGATCTTTCGCTGGTCGCCGAAACCCGCTCGATCGATCTCGGACTCGAATGCGAAGCATCCGCCGACGCTTCGGATGCTTACACGGTGCTGGCGGAACCGCATGGCATGAGCGTGCTGCTGAACAACCTCGTCAACAACGCGATTCGTCATACGCCTCCCGGCGGACGGGTCGACGTGGTGCTGCGGCGCTCGGCGGGACACGTCGGTCTTGACGTGGTGGACACCGGACCCGGCATTCCAGAGTCGGAAATCGAACGTGTTTTCGACCGCTTCTATCGCGGCGAGGAGGCGCGAGGCGAGGGCAGCGGACTGGGGCTCGCGATCGTTTCGCGCATCGCCGGGCGGCATCGGGTGGAACTGTCGTTACGCAACAACGTGGGTGCCACGGGCCTGACCGTATCGCTTTCCGGCTTCACTGCCGGCGAAGTCACCGGCAGCGCGTGATTCGCGTTCTCAACCGGCTTCAGGTTGCCCTCAGCCTGGCTCATTAAGATGGTCTCTCACCAACGCGCTGCCCGACATTAGACACGCGTCGGGCCACTCGTCAGACCACGAGCCCAAGCCATGAAGCCAGCCACTCTCGACATCTTGCGAGCCCATCTGCTCGCGGCATCGCTTACCGCCGTGAGCGCGCAGATCGTCGTAGGTCTCACCATCGTGGTACTCCACGTCTCCGGGCAGTGGTTCGGCACAGCGCCGTTCCGGCTGTTGGCGATCATCGTGATTGTCGCCGGTGTGGTCGTTATCCGGGAGTGCTCGAACGCCGCGTTCCAATGTGCGTTGCAGAGCGGTCACGCGACGCCCGAGGTGGGGCAAACGTGCATTGTGTCGATTGCGGAAGATTGTCCGCGCGGCTGGCTCGTCGTGCTTCATCTGCGTTTGACCGGCAGAGCGTTCGTGCTTGCCGGCCGTGCTTGCCGGCCGTAATGGAACCGTCAGCAGCGGCCCCGCCGTAGACGCTTAAGCTTCCCTTAAGCAGGTCGCTCGCATACTTCGAGAATTTCCCTCCCATCCCTTGTTGTACACAGCAGTCGGCGCGGGTGATTGGCCACGGTGTGTCCACTGCGATCGAGTCCATGCACACTCATAAACTTCTGGAGCGGGTCGGCCTGCGACCCACCTCGCCCCGCGCAATGGTGCTGGAGTACTTCCGGGCTCATGCTCACGAACACTTCAGCGTCGAGCAAATCTACAAGCTGCTGAACGGAGAGGAGCGAGTGATGAGCATGGCGACGGTCTACCGGGTGTTGGCGCAACTCGTCGATACGCGGCTGCTGTCGTCGGTGGCTTTCGGTGATGGACGCACGGTCTACGAGCTCAATGACGGCAAGCCGCATGACCACCTCGTGTGCACCGCGTGCGGCGATATCGACGAGTTCTTCGACACCGCCATCGAAGCGCGTCAGAAAGAGATCGTCGACTCGCGCGATTTCACGCTGTCGGGACGGCAACTGGTGTTGTTCGGCATCTGTTCGGCCTGCCGGAAAGCGGGTGTGCGCTTGAAAAGCCCGCCGCGACGATAAGCACGGCGAGCCGCGGGTTTCCCTCGCTTACTGATAAAAATTAAGCGTCAACATGGCCGAGCGTCCCGGCGCCCACGTCGCATAGATCGGGTAAGCCGTCGAAAAATACTTCTTGTCGAAAATGTTCTGCACGTTCAGTTGCAGATCGATGGCCTTCGACACGTGGTACGTCGCCATCGCGTCGAAACGCGCATAACCCGGCGTCCATTTGCGCGAGGTGGCGGCGACCGCCGCATACGTCAGGCTCGAAATCGTGGCGCCGCCGCCGATCGACAGTTGCGGCAGCACGTCGTAGTAGGTCCACAGCGTGAAGTTGTGCCTGGGCACCATCACCATCGGCAGACCCGATGCAGTCCGGTTGGCGGCGCCGGCGTCGGTCGTGATCGCGTCGAGATACGAGTAGCCGCCGAACACACTCCATTTACCGGTCAGATTGCCGGCGAACCCGAGTTCCGCGCCACGAACGCGCTGCGACCCGGCATTCACCGTTCCGCCCAGCCCGTTGCTCACGCGCGCATTGGTCTTGTCCGTCTGGAACAGCGCCGATGTCAGCGACAGGCGTTGATCCAGTACATCCCACTTGGCGCCTACCTCGATGTTGCGCGAACGCTCCGGCGACAGGTCCTGATTGGTCGTCGTCAGCTGGTCAGTGCCGCCGCCGATGCCCGCGTTCGCGCCAGGCGGATTGGCCGACGTGCCGTACGACGTATACAGGCTGACTGTCTGAACCGGTTTGAAGACGAGCCCGAACTGGTAGCTGAACAGATTCGCGTTGTTGGTCAGATCGCGCGCGCCGGCCTGGACCGCCGTCACGTCGTAGCGATCGAAACGCAAGCCCGCGTTGAATACCCACTGCTCGGCGAGCTTGACGCTGTCGAACAGATATGCCGAGGCGATGTTGGTTTGCGTGTGCGTGGCGGCGCCAGGAAAACTCTTGTCACCGTTGAGCAGCACACTGCCGGTCCACGGGTTGTCCGGGTTCCAGCCGCCGGATAGCGTCGTGCAGTTGTACGCGACGGAGCAGGGGCCACCCGAGCGAATATTGTTGCCGGCGCTGTCGGCGACCAGATAGCCTTCGTACAGGCTTTTTTCGTGACTGAATTCGACGCCGCCCGTCAGTGTGTGCTGCATGCCGAGCAGTGTTGTTTTGCCGGTCAGTTCCGTCTGATTCGCAAGACTATTGGTCGCGTAGTTGCCGCTCTTCGCCTGCAGACTGATGACATTGGACGTGGCGTTCTGGAATTGCGGATTGGTCGCGATGTAGTCGAGCGTGGAGCGGCCGAACATCGTCGTGTTCTTCAGCTTCAGATCGTCGGAGAAACGGTGTTCGACGCGCACTTCGCCGGTGTCGGTCTGGCCGCGCCGGTAGTCCCGGTTGTTCAGGCCGAAGAACTGACCGCGGCTGGCATTGGCGGGTGTGCCGCCCGTCGAGCGGAACGGCACGCTGAAGTCCGGCATGTCGTAGCTGTTCAGGTGGTAATAGCTCAGCGTGACGGTCGTGGGACTGTTCAGGCCGAACGCCACCGAAGGCGCGATGCCCCAACGCTTGCTGTACACATCCGTGCGGCCGGCCTGGTCCGCGTCGTGGCCGAGCACGTTCAGGCGTACCGCATTGTCGTCGCTGAACTGGTGATTCGCGTCGAGCGTGATGCGCTTGTAACTGTCGGTACCCACGCCGACACTGCCGTTGACGAAGTTCTCGTTTTTCGGCGTTTTGGTAACGATGTCGATGCTGCCGCCCACTGCGCCACGGCCCGCATACACCGAATCCGGGCCCTTGATCACGCTGATCTGCTCGATATCGAAGGTCTCCCGATTCTGCACGCCGTCGTCGCGCATGCCGTCGACGAAGATCGAGTTGCGCGACTCGAAGCCGCGAATGACCGGCCGGTCGGCCGACGGATTGGCCGCCGCATCGCCGCCCAGAAACGTGATGCCGGGCACGGTTTTGAGTGCGTCCGCGAAGGTCGTGGCGTTCGTCTGGCGGATCAGTTCCTCGGGAATTACGGTGACGGAGCGGGGTGTGTCGAGCAGCGGTGCGGTGAACTTGTACGACGGCAGCTTTTTGGTCTGCATGTCCGAGGACGAGGTAACCACCACGGAAGGCAAGGTCGTGCCGGCCGAGGCCGGAGCCTGCACGCCGGCGCTATCGACCGCGCTCGACTGGGCGACGGCGAGCGTCGGAATCAGAAAACTCGAACAATAAACGGCGACGACGGACGCGAGTGCACGCGGCCGCGTCTGGAAAAGAGCGGACATAAGGAGTCTGAAATGAAGTTGAAGAAGGGAGCGCACGTCCCGGGCGACTCGAAACGAATCGCAGTGCGAGCCAGTGGCGACAGCTAGGAGCTTGAATTCATGTAAATGCGTACCGTTCTCATTTGCACGGTCGGATTGTAATGATAGGAAATGAAAGTGTAAACATTCATTGAAAACTTGCTCGAGTCAGATCACGCTTATTAGCCTGATAAATTGTTGATTTATAGTGGATTATTGGTTTTATTTTATTTAAATCGTGAGAACCGTTCTCAAATCTATTGACAGCAATATGTAATTAATGATGAGCAGAATCTTTCGCGGATTGATTTGTTAGCGACGAAGATTCTCAGACCTTAAGCGGCACTTAATCTCCGCTCTGCGAAGCTGTGGACCCGTGAAATCCATTGCATCTAAAAGGGAGAAAAGATGAAAACCAGGCTATCCAACATTGCCAAACATGCCGTCAGTAAGGTGCCGGAAGTCACGCTGGGATTCTGGATCGTCAAGATTGCCGCGACGACGCTCGGAGAAACCGGTGGTGATTGGGTGACGATGTCGTTGAACCTCGGCTATCTGATCGGCTCGCTAATTTTCACGCTTATTTTTATTGGACTGGTCACTGGGCAGATTAAAGCCAGGCGGTTTCATACCTTTCTCTATTGGGCGACTATCGTCGCGACCACCACACTCGGCACGACGCTCGCCGACTTCTTCGACCGGTCGATGGGCGTGGGATATCCGGGCGGAGTGGCCATCATCGCCGCGCTGCTGCTCGCGAGCCTCGGTATCTGGTATCGCTCGCAGGGCACGATTGCCGTCTCGAGCGTGACGACGCCCAGGGCCGAATGGTTTTACTGGATCACGATCCTGTTTTCGCAAACGCTCGGCACCGCGCTCGGCGATTGGGTCGCGGGTTCGGATGGCGGAGGTCTTGGGCTCGGGTACGAGTACGCCGCGCTGATCTTCGGCACGGGTCTCGTGATCGTGGGCGCCGCGTATTACTGGTCGGCCCTCTCACGCACCGCGATTTTCTGGGCGGCCTTTATTCTCACGCGTCCACTCGGCGCGACGCTGGGCGACTTTCTGGACAAGCCGCTCGCGCAAGGCGGGCTGGAAGTCGGCCGGCTCTTTGCATCGTTGATCCTGCTCGTCCTCATGGGCCTGTGTCTGGTCCTGATGCCACAGCGTGCGGCGAGAGCCACCGAAGGGTGACCGGATCGCTCCACGAGATTTCTGATCGAAGGCTATCCTCACGGAACGACGCGAACCATCGACATCGCGCCCGCGACATTCCGTTCTGGAGGAACCCATGCTGAAGACGATTGCAACGGACCGACTCATTATCGGTTACGACGTGCAAGGTAGTGAGTCGGGATGGCCGGTCTTGCTGCTCCACGGCTTTCCCTACGACATCCATGCGTACGACGAAGTCTCGGCGAGCCTCGCGCTCGCGGGCGCTCGCGTCATTACGCCTTATCTGCGAGGTTACGGTCCGACTCGCTTCGTGTCGCCCACGGCCATCCGGTCGGGGCAACAGGCGGCATTGGCGGCGGACGTGATCGCACTGCTCGACGCGCTCGGCCTGGCGCGCGCGGTGCTCGCCGGATACGACTGGGGCGGACGGGCAGCATGCATCGTGGCCGCGCTTTACCCGGAGCGAGCCACGGCTTTGGTATCGGCCAACGGCTATGCCATCCAGAACATCGCCGCCGCCATCGAACCCAGGAGCCCGGCGGAAGAGCATCGGCTTTGGTATCAATACTATTTCCACGGCGAACGGGGGCGCGCGGGGCTCGCCGACAACCGGCGCGAGTTCTGCCGGCTGCTGTGGTCGCTGTGGTCGCCGACCTGGCGTTTCGACGACGCCACCTATGCGAAGTCGGCAGCCTCGTTCGACAATCCCGATTTCGTCGACGTCGTGATTCATTCGTACCGACACCGCTTCGGCCTCGCGGCCGGCGACCCGCAATTCGAGGAAATGGAGCGTCGCCTTGCCACGACGCCATCGATCGGCGTACCGGCTATCACGATCGAAGGCGATGCGGACGGCGTCGCACAAGTCGGCGCGGGACGCGGCGCGCTCCGGCGTTTCACGGGACGCCATGAAAACCGCGTCGTGCCGGGAGTCGGACATAACCTGCCGCAGGAAGCGCCCGCCGCATTTGCGCAAGCGATTGTAGACGTCGCGAACTGGGCGAGTTGACCCACGGCATGGCGGGCTTCGCGCGACGGGCATGTGCCTTGCGCGCCTCCCCGAGGGAGCAATTCCATCCACCACGCTTCCTGGAGTAACTCGCGATGACTACGTCCGCTATCTTCGACGTCGACGGAACACTGGTCGATTCGGTCGATCTGCACGCCCTTGCCTGGCACGAGGCGTTCGCGCAATTCGGGCACGCCGTCACCTTCGAACAGGCGCGTAGCCAGATCGGCAAAGGCGGCGATCAACTGCTGCCCGTTTTTCTTTCGAGCGCCCAGCAGCAGGACTACGGCGAAGCGCTGGAAACGTGGCGCTCGAAGCGGTTTCGTTCGACTTATCTGCCGATGCTGCGGCCGTTCTCGGCGGTGCCGGAACTGTTCAGGCGTGTTCGGGACGCCGGCTTGAAGATCGCGGTGGCGTCGTCGGCGAAACAGGAAGAACTGGAGATTTACCTCGAGCTGGCCGGCATCGCAAAGTTGATCGACGTGAGCGCGTCGTCGGAAGACGCGGAGCAATCGAAGCCTGCGCCCGATATCTTCCAGGCGGCGCTGAAGAAACTGGACATGCCGGCCGCGCAGGCGGTCGCGATCGGCGACACCCCTTACGATGCCCAGGCCGCTAAAAAAGCGGGCATGAGGACCATCGGGGTGTTATGCGGCGGCTTTACGGAAGCCAGTCTGCGCGAGGGCGGTTGCATCGAGGTGTACCCGGGGCCGGGCGCGCTGTATTCCTGCTTTGGTGCGTCGGCGCTGGCCACCGGTTGAAGACGCTCGTGCAGCACCGGCGCGATCGACGTTAGCGAACCAGAAACCCATACGTCAACGGATCGCGCTCGTCGATGATCCAGTTGGCGAAGCCGCAAACGAATGCGTTGCCGACGACTTCGGGAATCACGGCCTTGAAGTCGCCGACCGTGGTTTCGCTCAGCACGCGTCCCTTGAACACAGTGCCGATAATCGACTCGTTGACCAGCGTGTCGTCTTTGCCCATCAGACCGCGCAAATACAGTTGGGCAACGCGCCCGCCAGTTCCCGAACCGGTGGGCGAGCGATCGACTTCACGATCGGCGAATACGCAGCAATTCGCCTGGGTCGATCCTGGGTGGCGAGGCGCGGCCGCCACGATCGTGCCGTAAATATGGTTGATTTCCGGAATGTCCGGATGCCGTACCGGGAACGCCAGATTGGCCGCCGCCTTGACCTCCGCGCCGAAGCGGATCAACTCTTCGACAGAGGACTCGCGCACTTGCAAACCGTGCGGCTCGCCGTCCGTGTAAAAGTAGAACGCACCGCCGAACGCAATGTCGCCAGTCACCGTGCCGAAAGAGGGCGTCTCCACCGAAACGTCCTGTTTCCAGATAAACGACGGCACGTTCACGAAGCGCACGTTGCCCGCATGCTCGCCGTCCCACTCGACGAAGGCTTCGATGAAGCCGCAAGGCGCGTCGATGCCCACGCGTGTTTCCGGTGTCTGCCGCTGTACCCAACCCAACTCGACCGCCGCCGTCGAAAGCGCAATCACACCATGACCGCAGTGATCGCTATACCCTTCGTTGTGCAGGAAGATGATGCCGAAGTCGGACGTCGGGCTCACCGGTTCGGTGAGATAGCCGCCGTACATGTCGGCATGACCGCGTGGCTCGAACATCAACGCGCGGCGAATCTCGTCCGCATTGTCCGCGAGCCATGCGCGCCGTTTGACGATGGTGTCGCCGGGCAGACGCGGCAAGCCGCTCGTGACGATGCGGAACGCCTCGCCGCCCGTATGAACTTCGACTGTCGTGATGGTGCGTGAAATTTTCATGTGTGCTTCGATACGTTGACCAGTGCCGGCTCACTCGCCGTAAGGCACGGGCAAGCCATTCTTGATCACGTAGACCGTCGTCGGCGCGCCCTTCAGGTCGCCGAACTCATCGAAGGAATAAGTGCCTGCCACGCCTTTGTAGTTTTCTCGGCCGAGTTGTTCGATCAGCTTCGGTTTGTCGGTCGTCGTGCCGGCCTTGACCATTGCATCCGCGAGCATTTTCACGCCGTCGTAATAGCTGACGGCATAAACCTGTGTGTCGGTGTTGTAGGCGTCCTTGTACTTCTTCAGGAACGCCCGGCCCGCCGCGGATTTTTCGAGCGCGATTCCGCCTTGGGCGCAGTAGACGATCGACGCCGCGTCGCCCGCGACCTTGCCCATATCGGCCGAGCAGATGCCGTCGCCGCCGAGCAGTTTCGCGCGCAGCCCGCGTTGACGCATCTGCTTCGCCATCGGTGCGCCTTGCGCCGCATAGCCGCCGAAGAAAATCACGTCGGGGTTTTTGCTCTTGATGGTCGTGAGAATGCCGAGGAAATCCGTGGCGGACGAATTGGTGAATTCCTGTTCGACGATCTGGATGCCGTTCGCCTTCGCCACCTTGACGAACTGTTCCGCCACGCCTTGACCGTAGGCGGTACGGTCGTCGATGACGGCCGCTGTTTTCGCCTTCAGGGTCTTCGCAGCAAAAGCGCCCATCGTGCCGCCGAGCTGTTCGTCGCTCGCGCCGATACGGAAGATGTTCTTGAAGCCCTGTTTGGTCAGCGCCGGATTGGAGGCCACCGGCAACAGCGGAACGCCACCCGTGCTGTAGACGCGCGATGCGGGAATCGCGACCCCGGAGTTATACGGGCCCACGACGGCAACGACGCCGCTGTCGACCAGTTTCTGCGCGACCTGGACGCCGATCTTCGGGTCGGCCTGGTCGTCTTCTGAGTCCAGTTTGAAGGTGACTTTCTGACCTGCCACCGTCACGCCGGTTTTGTTCAGTTCGTCGATGGCGAGGCGGGCGCCGTTTTCATTGTCTTTGCCGTTCGGCGCCTGCGGGCCGGTGAGTGGAGCGGAATGACCGATCGTGACGACGACCTGGGCACTTGCGGTGACCGCGAAGCCAGCAGCCAGCAAAGCGGCCATTGTTGTTATGGGACGGCGCATACCAGACTCCGGGTGGACGATGGGAGGGGCCAGATTAGTGGCTATCGGGTCGATGAACAATCGATTTCAAAATTAAAATCGCCTTTTTCGGCCCCGGCTGGGCCCCAGCATAACCACTCTCGCGCAATCGCCCATTAGGGTATTCACGCGGCACGTGCCGCGTGCGCCGGGCGGCCTCCCATGTCCGCCCGCATGCCTCAACGCCGCTGCCACTCCGCTTTGCCCGATCCGAGTTCCGGTGTCGTGCCACTCCATGCGCACGGCGTCTCCGACATCTGCAGAACCGGGCCGAGCGTTTTCAGGTCGCCGTAGACGGTGTCGTCGTCGCATACGGCGAGCGCGTCGAACTCGGCCGGCGTCAGCCGGCCAGGCGCGTCGCGAAAGTCGTCGAGCAGGCCCTGGCGTTGCAGCAGCATCGCGGACTGGCAGAGCGAAACCTGCACCCGATACGAGCCGCCTTCGCGGGCCCGTCGCGCCAGCGCGACCATCGCGCCGAACGTGGCGAGAAAGCCGGTCAGGAAATCGCACGTGAATACCGGCGTCAGTCGAGGCGTGCCCGCACCCGTGGCAAGACCTTGCGTGTGGCACATACCCGTCACGGCCTGCGCGACCTGGTCCCAACCCGCGCGTTCCGCGAAGGGACCGCCGGAGCCATAGCAGTTGACCGACACGTGGATCAGGCCGGGACGCAGGCCGACCAGTTCGTCGAACCCGAATCCATGCGCTGCCAGCCGGTTCGGCCGGTATCCGTCGATCACCACGTCCGCTTCGCGGACCAGTTCCCGCAGGCGCGCCGCATCGGCGCTGCGGTCCATATCCAGGAAGCAACTGCGTTTGCCGTGGCTCGTGTCGCGCACGAAGGAGGGTACCTGGGGCAAGTGGGACGCGGTCACCATCAGTACGTCGGCGCCATGCTCGGCCATGCCGAGCGCCGCGGTCGGACCTGCCAGGATGCGCGTGTGATCGAGCACGCGGATGCCTGCCAGGGGGCGATCGCCGGGCGGCAGCGGCTCGGGTTCGCCATCCGCAATGCGCGTGATCTCGACGACCGGCCGGCTCGCCAGATACGCGCCGTGCGGATGGGCAAGCCATTCTTCGGGCGTACGGACTTTGCCCGCGCAGGCATTCGCCGCTGCGATCGCGTCCTCGAGCGCGTCCGAGTTCCAGCACGCGACACCGGCGCGCACCGAGTCGACCGTGCTTCTGCTGTCGAGTACATCGAGCACGCGCCGTTCGAGATGCGGCAGATTCGTGTGCGGGAGCACCCAGCGACCGTCGGCGGCTTGCCACGGTTGCGTGAGCGACACCATGTGTCTGACTTCGTCGGAGTAGGGGATCGGCTGGTACTCGCCGTGCGCGTCGCGTCGCAGCGTCATGTCGCCGCCATAGCAGGACGTGGCCGCGGCCGCACGCACGTCGATGCCGATCTTCTGCCTGCGGCCCGTGCGCAATTCCCACAGGTCGTTCGCGGCGACTCCGCGTGCGGCGAGTGCGGCCGCCGACGTTTCGCCCAGTTTGAATGGCGAGACATACAGCGGGTCGGTGCCTGAGATCCGTACTTCGTCCGGGTCGAGCGGCGCGCCGTTGCGGATCGCCATCAGTTCGGCAAAAGCGTTGTTGTCGTGAGTTGGGTTCATGCTGTGTGTTCGAGTGGTTGAATTGGAACGGTGGCGCTGCCGTGTCAGGTCAGCTCGCTCATGGGCGTCGCATGCGCCGGGCTGCGTTCGAGCAGTGAGACGACGATGCTGACCGCGAAGGCGAGCGGCACCGTGATGATGGCGGGCGGATCGATCGGGACAGCAGGAGCCGCATGGCCGAGCACGGTGACCCAGATCGAAGGGCCGAGTATCGTCAGCAGGAGCGACGCGGCAAGTCCCGCTCCGCCGCCGCATAGCGCGCCGAGCGTCGTGAAGCGCTTCCAGTAGATCGCGAGGATCAACACCGGGAATGTCGACGAACACGAGATCGAGAAGGCGAGGCTGATCATGTAGGCAATGTTCTGCGTTCTGAACGCGAGGCTGAGGATGACCGCCAGTGCTCCAATGACCACGACGGCGACCTTCATGACTTTCATCTCGGCTTTGCTGTCCTGTGCTTCGCCATGACGTGCTCGGGTCAGACTGCCGTAGATGTCGTGACTGATCGACGATGCGCCCGACAACGTCAGGCCGGCGACCACCGCGAGAATCGTTGCAAAGGCAACCGCGGCGAGAAAGCCGAACAGCGGGTTGCCGCCGAGTACATAAGCCAGATGCAGCGCCGCGGTATTGCCGCCGCCGACGAGTCCGCCGTGGGCATCGAATAGTTGCGGCTGTTTGCGCAGCAGATAAAGCGCACCGAAACCGATGATGAAAATCATCGCGTAGAAAGCGTTCATCAGGATGGTGGCCCACAGGACCGAGCTACGCGCGGCCCGCTCGTCGGGCACTGTGAAGAAGCGCATCAGCACGTGCGGCAGTCCCGCGGTTCCCAGCATCAATGCGATGCCGAGCGAGAACGCGGATAGCGGATTCTTCGCGAACGAGGTCGGTGCGAGAATGGCCGGGCCGGCCGTATGGACGCTGACCGAATCGGCCAGCAAGGTGCCATAACTGAAACCGGTTTGGCGAAGCACCAGAAAGCAGAGCAGGGCGCATCCGGAGATCATCAATACCGCTTTGACTATCTGCACCCACGTCGTGGCCATCATGCCGCCGAACGTCACGTACAAAACCATCAACGCGCCGACGAGCAGCACCGCGTACAGATAGTCGATGCCGAACAGTATCTCGATGAGCTGACCGGCGCCGACCATCTGCGCGACCAGATAAAACAGCACGATGATCAGCGATGCGCACGCGGAGAAGATTCGGATCGACGCACTGTCGAGCCTGGCGCCCACTACGTCGATAAACGTGAAGCGCCCGAGTCTGCGCATTCTGCCCGCCATCAGGAAGACGACGATGGGTAGACCGGTGGTGTAGCCCACTGCATAAAAAAGTCCGTCGAAACCCTTCGAACACACGAGTGCGGTGAGGCCGAGCAGCGCACCGGCGGACATCGCGTCGCCGGCGATCGCAAGGCCGTTCTGCAAGCCGGTAATCTGACCGCCGGCGGTGTAGAAGTCGCTGGCGGTTCGCGTGCGGCGCGCCGCCCACCACGTAATGCCGAGCGTGATCGCGATGACGACGAGAAAGAGCGCGATGGACACGCCGTTGGCAGCCGGTGCCTGCATGCCGGCTGCCATCGCGGGTGAGGCGAGGGCGATCGGCACCATGGCCAGGACTAGCGCGGAAAGAATGCGTTTCACTTTGTGCCCTCCGGAAGACGGTTCGACACGACCACATAGATTGCCGTGAGAACGATGCCGCACGCGATTACGGCGAGGCCCGCGATGAACGACAGCGGCACGCCGATGGCGAATAGATCTTGCTGCAATAGCGCCGGATAAAACGTGCACAGGAATACGAATGAGAAGAATGCGCTCGCCTGAATCGCTGTCAGGGCGATGCCGAGACCAAGGCGCTCGTTGTCGATGCGTGCAGAAACAGGAATAGGGGGAATGCCTGAGGTTGTCATGGACGCGTCCGCTTACCGGGTTGAGTTGCGTGGATTCATGCACGGCGTATGCCGTCGGGCTGTCCCTTCACTCATCCAGATATCAGCGATTTCGTCGGGTGATGGCTCGCGGAGAATTGTCGTCAAAACCGCGATTCGAGGCTTAAAACAGTCTGTCGAAACGATGTCGACGCGGCGGGTGTGCATTGGGACTGCACCAGAAATGGGGCGCTCTTACGTAGACGCCCCGATTCGGGGAGACACCGTTCCAATGCAGTGCGGCTCGATTGCAATTCCTGCCGTGTGCAGGTGGTTTTCGATCGTGGCCACATGGCACGCATGTTGCCCTCGACCACTGCTTGACGGCGACGGACGCGGCGGATTCCGGCCGTGACTTTCCGGCCGTGACTTATAGGCAAAAAGGACGACTCATGGATTCAGGCGACCTGATGGTTTTCGCGGCAGTGGCACGCATGGGCAGCATCACCAAGGCGGCCTTGTTTCTGGACACCGTGCAGTCCAATGTCACGCAGCGAATCCGGCGGCTCGAAGAGGAACTCGCCGTACCGCTGTTTCATCGGCATGGGCGCGGCGTTTCGCTCACGCCGGCGGGCGCGCAGTTGCTGCCTTACGCCAGCCAGATCGATCACATGATGAACGAAGCGCGGCGCGCTATCGGCAGCGACTCGGTGCCGGGTGGTTTGCTGCGGATCGGTTCGATGGAGACGACGGCTGCGATTCGTTTGCCCGATGTGCTCGTCGATTACGCGACCGAGTTTCCGCAAGTCGATATTTCTTTCGCGACGGGGACTTCCCAGAGTCTGATCGACGATGTGCTGGAGCGTCGGCTCGAAGGCGCATTGGTCTGCGCGCCGGTGGATCACGTCGATCTCGTCGCCGAGCCGGTGTTGACCGAGGAACTGGTCGTCGTCACCGCGCCATGGGTGCGTAGCCGGCCGGAGAGTTCGAACGTCGGCCGGCAACCCGGCTGGGCGCAATTCCGCGGCGATGCGAAGATCGCGATCTTCCGTCACGGCTGCGCTTACCGCGAACGGCTCGAACGCCTGTTGATCAGGCAAGGCATCACGAGCATCAAGCGCATGGAACTCGGCACGCTCGATGGACTGCTCGGTTGTGTTCGCGCCGGGATCGCCATCAGCCTGTTGCCACAATCGGTGGTCGAAGGACTGGCGGAAGATCATCGGGTGGCGATTCATGCCTTGCCGGAACATGAAGGTCGCGTCGAGACGTTGCTGGTGCGCAGGCGTGACGTGGTCGTGTCGCTGGCGTTGAGTTGCTTTGTCGAGAAGCTGCGGCAGCATGTTCAACCGATGGGCGATGCTGGGGACTCGAGTGATCCAGATGTCGAAGGTGTTGCGGTGAATCGGAGGCTGAAAGCGGATATCTGAACCTGGCTAGAAGCGGACATTACAACCTAGCTGCTACATCAAATGTCGAGGCCAGATTGAAATGTCCGGGGTCTGGCTAGATAGAAATGTCTGGTTTTGCCGTCGTTCTGGTTCTGTTTCTTTTCATGTCTGTGGGGTGGGGCGGCGCAGCCGCCCCCCGTTCCCCGA
>NZ_CAAJGK010000036.1 GCF_900996245.1 Paraburkholderia sp. BCC1886
CGAGTCGGTCCCACCCCTTCCCATCCCGAACAGGACCGTGAAACGACTCCACGCCGATGATAGTGCGGATTCCCGTGTGAAAGTAGGTAATCGTCAGGCTCCCCAGCAGCAACAGAAACCCCACCCGTCAACGGTGGGGTTTCTGCGTTTACGGCTCGAAGAAAAAACCAAACCACATCGATACCGGCGGTGACATGCCGGCATCAATATATCTAGTCGCTGGCAGCGGATAAAGTCGGCACGATATCGCTAATACCGTGCCTCCGATCGACTTCAGTGAGAAGCGCCTCATCGCGGGCAATCATTTCCGGCAGATGCGTACGCAAAAATTCAACCCACGTACGCGTCTTCGCATCGATAAACTTGCGCGACGGATAAAGCGCGTAGACATTTGTCTTCTGCGATGTATAGCCGGGCAATACGCGCACTAACGTGCCATCGCGTAAGCCGGAAATGGCCGCATAAAGCGGCACCATGCCAATTCCCATTCCCTCGCGAATCGCGACGAGTAGCGACTCGGCAATGTTGACCTGCACAGGACCGTTGACCTCCAGCGTGTGGCTTTGATCCGGGCCGTTAAGCACCCATTCGTGCGCCGGAAACGCTGGGGTATGCAAAATCAGGCAATCATGATCGGCGAGGTCCGTTGGTCGTTCAGGCTCACCGTGGACACGGACGTATGAAGGTGATGCGCACAGAATGTTGAACGTAGTGCCGAGCAGTAGCGATACCAACTCGGAATCAGGCAGAGTCGATGCGGTGACGACAGCGACGTCCGCGCTGCCCTCGAACAGGTCTGGCATGCGTTGCGACAACGTCAGTTCGACAGTCACCTCCGGGTACAGCGCACGATATTGCGAGATTGCCGGCAGCACATAGTGCTGACCGATGCTGGCAAAGCTGTGCATTCGCAGAGCACCGTTCGGCCTTTCGTGAGCGCAGCTTGCTTCTTCTTCTGCCGTGTCGACATCGCTCAGTATCTGCTGACATCGTGTCAGATAACGCTCGCCTGCAGTAGTCAGGGCGAGCCGCCGAGTTGAGCGGTTCAACAAGCGCGTGCGCAGATGAGCTTCGAGTTCAGAGACCGCACGCGACATCGCGCCCGTGGTCGAGTTAAGCGATTGCGCGGCGGCGGTAAAAGTCCCTGCTTCGACTACCCGCACGAACACGCGCATGTTTTGTAACGTATCCATCGATCCTTCTATTACACGGCGGGGAGCCGTATTGTCCATCCAACCAATCGCCTGATTGTTGTCGATTCCAGAAAGGACGTTATTTTCGGCGCCCGTTAATGCGCTCGCCACACGCTCATACAATCGGCGACTTCATTGTCCGTATCGTAGCGTACGCCGACGATTCCCAGCGACCCAGTCAGGACGCGTAGCCCCCTCATGAAACGTCTGCATGCGGTAGTGCCGGTGGCGAATCACCTTCTTGCGACGACCGTCATTCTGCAAAGGCTCGCTGCGGCATTGCGCGACTGGCTGTCCAGCGATGGCCTGATCGCTTTGCATCTGCTCAAAACAGCGATGGCCGGTTTGCTGGCGTTGGGATTGGCGATGCTGTTGGACTTAAGCCAGCCGCGTATCGCGATGACCACGGTATTCGTATTGATGCAGCCGTTCAGCGGCATGGTCCTCGCGAAAAGTTTCTATCGGATTCTCGGGACTGCCGTGGGCACTGTCGCAGCGCTGGTGCTTGGCGCAATGTTCGTCCAGCAACCCGAGCTATATATGTTGGGAATAGCCGTCTGGGTAAGCGCCTGCGTTGCGGCAGCGGTCCGGTACCGGCATTTCAGATGGTACGGATTCGTGCTGGCGGGTTACACCGCCGCCCTGATCGGCATTCCCAACGTCGCCGCGCCCCACGAACTGTTTCTCGCGGCACTGACGCGCTCAGCAGAAGTGGCGGTCGGAATCCTGTGCTCGAGTGCGGTGAGTGCGTTGATCGTTCCACAGCGTGCCAGCCTCGCGCTCGAGCGGGCGCTTCACATACGGTACGGAAATTTTACGAGGTTCGCGATC
Source organism: Paraburkholderia sp. BCC1886 (assembly GCF_900996245.1). Classification (GTDB taxonomy): domain Bacteria; phylum Pseudomonadota; class Gammaproteobacteria; order Burkholderiales; family Burkholderiaceae; genus Paraburkholderia. The sequence goes on from NZ_CAAJGK010000036.1 coordinate 2,025, forward strand.
GATGTGCTCGACCGCAGTATCGAAAGCGATCAGTTCGAACGACGTTTTGCCGAACTCGTGGATCAGATCGTCGGATTCGAGGCGACGCGAATTTTTGCGGCGTTCGAGGATCCGGCGATGCGCTCACGCGGCCGTCATCTCACGCATCTGAACTCGGCGTTCATGGATGCCTGCACGCGACTGCATGCGCTACATCAGTTACTCAAGCGTCTACGTGCAAATGGCGAAGGGGCGATGATCGACGCGATCAAGCAGTCCTTGTACGAGCTTTCGTCACAATTGCAGTCGCCGGAACTCGACGACGACCCGTCTCGCGTAGCCGCGCGCCTACGATCTTTTCGAGCGAACCTGCCTGCCCGCGTCCGGGGGACGAGATGCCCACTTGAAGCTGCGTCCGTCGAGTCGCTAGCCGATTTCGATACCGCGGCAGAGTTGCTTTACCGGTTTATCGGCGAGTGGGTTGTTTATTCGAACATCTATGCGTCGTTGGAACACCCTGTGCCGACGATCGGCCCTCCGCTAGCCGAAACTGGCTACGTAAGCCGAACAAACCGGTTGGTCGTCGCCTGCACGTTTCTGCGTTCGGCGCTGATGATGAGCATCGTCGCGTGGTTCTGGCTCGAGACCAATTGGCCGAGCGGCGGCCTTGCAGTGATCGGCGCTGCGCTCGTCTGTGCGCTCACATCCAACGCGCCCAACGCTTCGAGAATGGCAACGCAGATGGCGCTGGGTGCCGTGGCCGCGACGTCGGTAGGCTACCTCTTCACCTGCTACGTGTACCCGAATATCGACGGGTTTCCCTTGCTGTGCGCGACGCTCGCACCCGTGCTCGCGCTCGGTGCGTTCGTTGCAACACGAAAAGGTGCCGCAGGTTACGGGATCGGGTTTTCCGTATTTTTCTGCTTGCTGGCAGGGCCAGACAACGTCGTCGTGTACCAGCCCGATCTGCTGATCAACAACGGGATCGCACTGACCGCGACCATGCTACTGGGTGCGCTCGTCTTTGCGGTCGCATTCCCGTTCGACATGCGCTGGCTCATTGACCGGATCATGATGGATCTGCGAGCGCAAGTCGTGTCGGCATGTAACGATGCGCTTCCGGATCTCAACCATCGCTTTCAGTCGAGTACGCACGATCTGACATCGCAATTGCGCCTTCTGCTGACGCGGCAGTCTCGACGCCGCAAGGAAGCCATGCGCTGGATGCTGGCCACGCTGGAAGTGGGGCATGCGGTGATCGATCTACGGCGGGAAACTGACCTCGCGCATTACGCTCATGCCTATCGCCGGGACTGGCGCGGCAGCCTCGAGCAGACCTACGGTGCAATTGCCGGGCTGTTCCGCGACCCCGATGAGCGCCGCCTCCAGCAAGCGATCGAGTGCTTGCGTAAGACCAGCGCAATCGCCCAGGATCTGCTGGACACTGTGCATGCCGATCGCGAACGGCGTCACGACCTTCAGCGCATTCTGAGTTGCCTTCACTTCATTCGCAGCGCGTTACTCGACAAGGAAGCGCCGTTTCATGCTGCCGGAACGTCGTCGACTCTGCTACTGCCAACAGCCGAAAAGAGTTTGTAATCCGAAGAGGCGTCAGGCGACTGTCGCGCCTGACGCCGTGATACACCGGTAAAACTTCAGACCCCTCGTCGAACCAGCCTGATGAGGAAGAGCAGAATGACCGCGCCGATTACCGCTGTGATGATGGAGCCGATCCAGCCGCCTCCCAGCGAGATATGCAGCACGCCGGCGAGCCAGCCGCCGATGAAGGCGCCGACGATCCCGACGATGATATCGACGATCAGCCCGAAGCCGCCGCCCTTGACGAGCACGCCGGCGAGCCAGCCAGCGATCGCGCCGATGATGAGCCATGCAATGATGCCGTGTTCCATAATCGAGACTCCATGGTTGGGTGTGAACAAAAAATCACGGTGACAGAGCTTAGTCGAAGCTTGAATGGCAGTCCATATTCGGGACGGGGAATTGACATTGTCTGCAGCAATTGCCCGGTAAGTGTAGACGATGCGGATGATCGTGTGGGCCTCTCTGTCCGCAACTCGAAGTTACTCTCGGGAGCAATTGAACGAAGCTATAAATGCGGAAATTTCTTCTCAGTGACCAGAACTATCTGCCGCTAAATACGGACTCCGAATGTTGACGCAATTTATCGCGAAAACGACACTGTCCACACCATTCGGAAAGCGTCATTCATCGGGGGAAGTATGAAATTCAAAGCTGCGGGCGTTATTGCCAGTCTGTTGATTATTGCTGCTCCGCACGTGTCTTTCGCAGCGGCGCTACCCACGCCATTTGAAGCGAGCAGCACGCTGCAGGCCGAGGGCGTCGTGCAATCGCTGGATCAGGTTGCACATACTGTGACGGTGCTCGACGCACACGGTGGTCGCGCCTCGTTCAACATCACCGACCCTCGGGATCTCACGCAAATCGGGCAAGGTGGGAAGGTACATCTACGCATGACACGCAATGCTGTCGTGAGCGTCATGCGAGGTGCCGATGGGCAGGTAGCAACGGCTGAACCCATCCATTCGAACGACGGTCAGAACGTGAACGCGGTCGTTGAAGCGGTCGATCACGCGTCAGGTGTGTTGGCGCTGAAGGGTGCAGACGGCGCGATATTCCATATCCAGAGTCAGGAGCCCGCTAAGGCCGCCAGCATTGCCGTGGGCATGCAGGTGTTGGTCGCCTTCGCCTCCCAGGTCTCAGTGGCTGTGGCGCCGGTATCAGCGCCGGCGTCAACGTCAGCCCCGGTCGTGCATTAGTCCGTCACCTCATCATGCTTTTCCGGGTACCAGGCGTACGCGCGTGATCTCTGACGGCGCTCCCAGACGTTTCGGTGGGCCCCAGTAGCCGGTGCCGCGGCTGGTATATACCCAAAGACCATTCATCCGCGCGAGCCCCGCGGTGAACGGTTGCTGGAATCGCACGAAGAAGTTCCATGGTACGAACTGGCCACCGTGTGTGTGGCCGGACAATTGCAGCGTGAAGCCCGCGTCCGCGGCGGCGTTGGCTGAACGCGGCTGATGAGCAAGCAGCACTTTAACCAGCACGTCGCGAGGTGCACCTGCGAGCGCGGCAACCGGATCGCTGTGATGCAGCGGATCGTGATGGCCTGCGGAATAGTCGGTTACGCCGGCAATCACGGCACGTGCACCGTCATGCTCCACGATCACATGTTCGTTGAGCAGCACTTTGAGTCCGAGTCGGCGGAACTCGTCGATCCAGGCATTGGCTCCTGCGTAGTATTCGTGATTGCCGGTCACGAGGAATGCGCCGTGGCGCGCGCTGAGTCGCGAGAGAGGTTGAGTATGTCGTGTCAGTTGCGGAACGCTGCCATCTACGACGTCGCCGGTCACGGCAATGAGGTCCGGCTTGAGGTGATTGACCGCGTCGACAATCGCCTCCACGTAGCGGTGCTTAATGGTCGGTCCCACATGAATGTCGCTGATCTGCACGATCGTGAAACCGTTCAGCGCGGCCGGCAAGTCGGTTATCGGGATTTCGACCGTTACCACCTTTGCGCGCCGTCGCGCGTTGTAGAGGCCGACCAAGGTGGAGAGTAGCGCGAGCAGTGGCACGGCGGCGGCCGACACTCCGCGCAATTCTGCAATCGCTATTGCGTCGGGCCGGATGGCGTTGACAATAAGTAGCACGGCCAGCAGCAGGTCGCGCACGAAAGTCAGCACCAGTAGCGAGGAGAAGAAGCCCATTGCCAGCAGGCCGACCCAGGCAAGCCGATCCCCGAGCGGCTGGCGCTGGATGCTGCGTGCGAGCATCCCGAGCGGAATCAGAAAGATCGACGCGACCAGCCAGAGTGCGCATAGCAATCGGGTGGTGCTTTCTACCGGCATGTCAGGAATCAGACGAACGCCGACATAGATATGCAGCAGGATGCCAATGAGGATAATACGGACAAGAAACGATGAGCGGCGCATAGAGAACATAGAGGCGGGAAGGGGCCGACGTGACAAAAGCATCGGCGGCGTCGCGTCGGTCATCCGTAACCACAGGGCAGACCGGCCGACCCATTCTACCGGCATGTGCAAGTGCGTGCCCGATACGCCAAATTTGCGGTTTTGGCTCGCAACAAGCCTTCCGTATCCAAGGCCTCGCCGCATAGTGCGATGCAACAAGCAGCTTGATCGAGTAACAGTTGTTTGCCAGCCCCGCAGAACTCAATTAAATGGGCTTTGAGTTGTGTGCACGCGTGCACTATTCTCAATAGGAACCGCGTCCGATTGGGACTATCGGGTTCCTCGGCGGTTCGTCCATCGCGCTAATCAGCGCGGCAGGAGACGCATCATGAAGCTGTCCAGATCGGAACACCCCTTGCGTGCGGTGCACGCTTCGCATCATGTTGGTCACGAGGGCAGTCACGTCATGCTGCCCTTGGTCGTTATATCGGTCATGGCGATTGGTTTGTATTTCAGCGTGCAACAGATGGACTTTTCGGAGTTGGGTAAGACGGCGCTGTTCTATGTCGTCATGGTGTGCGTTGCACTCGGCATCGCGGGGCTGTTCGGCGTGGTCGGAGCATGGGTGCGATCCACGGGCGACGACGCCGACGAAGGCTTCTGTTTCATTGGTGCGTTAATCGGAGCCGTTGTCTTTTACGTTGCACTTTTCAGTTAAACAAATAACCCAACCCGCACCCAACCCCGCACCCAACCCCCACCGTAATTCAATGACCGATCTTTTCGATGACCTGCCGACACTCGACGTCGAATGGCATCCGCACTGGCTCTCGCTGTCGGCTGCGGCCGACGCATTGACCAGGATCATCGGCGAAGTCGCCTGGCGTCAGGACACCATGGGTACGCCGGGCGGACGCGTGCCACTGCCGCGCCTCACCGCCTGGCAAGGCGAGCCCGATGCCGTCTATGTGTATTCGGGAATTCGCAATCTGCCGCAACCGTGGACGCCGACGGTCGCCCAATTGAAAAGCGCCGCCGAAGCGATCTGCGCCACTCGCTTCAACAGCGTATTGATCAACCGCTATCGCAGCGGCACCGACAGCATGGGGTGGCACGCCGACCGCGAACCGGAGTTGGGTTTTCATCCAGTCATCGCGTCGGTCAGCCTCGGGGCTGCGCGCACCTTCGACTTGCGACACAACAAAAGCGGAGTCGTCCAATCGTACTCACTCAAAGGCGGCAGTCTGCTCGTGATGAAAGGCGACACGCAATCCGACTGGCGCCATCGCATTCCGAAAGAACCTCGGGTAATGGGCGAGCGCATCAATCTGACCTTCCGCTGGGTGACTCCTCGCCCAGGCTAATCGAAACCAGCGACCGCCGCCGTCCAACCTCCGACGCCCCGCCCAATACCAAAACTGATATCGACTCCGCAAATCATGTGATTGGACGGGTAACGCCCCACCCACTACGCTACAGCACGATCTCGCACCGTGAGGGCCGTTAGCGCTGGGCGGGTGACGGGGTCGCCAACACAACAACGATCAGGAGACAGACATGGCGAATACACGACGCGCCGCATGTCGTGCGTTGGGCGCACTCGCAATCTGCGCAAGCATCGGTCCGCTGGCACTGGGTACACAAACCGCGTACGCCCAAGACAAACCCATAACTCTCGGATTCGCACAGGTCGGCGCGGAAAGCGCCTGGCGTACGGCGAATACCGAGTCGGTGAAATCGGCCGCTGCCGATGCGAAGATCAAACTCAAATTCTCCGATGCGCAGCAAAAACAGGAAAACCAGATCAAGGCAATCCGTTCGTACATCGCTCAGAAAGTCGATGTCATTGCTTTTTCCCCTGTCGTCGAATCGGGTTGGGAGCCGGTACTACGAGAAGCGAAAGCCGCGAAAATCCCGGTCATTCTCACGGATAGAAACATCGACGTAAAAGACACGTCGCTTTACGTGACGATGATCGGTTCGGATTTCATGGAAGAAGGCCGCCGCGGTGGCCATTGGCTCGAAGATCACTACAAGAGCGCGCCCGGCACCGTGAATATCGCCGAATTGCAGGGCACCGTGGGCTCGGCCCCTGCCAACGACCGCCACTCCGGTCTCGTCGAAGTGATTAAGAGCGATCCCAAGTTCAAGATCATCGCGTCGCAAAGTGGCGACTTCACGCTTGCCGGCGGCAAGCAGGTGATGGAGGCGTTCATCAAAACCTACGGGACCAAGATCAACGTGGTTTATGCGCATAACGACGATATGGCTTTGGGCGCCATTCAGGCGATGGAAGAGGCCGGCATGCATCCGGGCAAAGACATCACTGTCGTCTCCTTCGATGCAACCAAAGGTGGCTTTCAGGCGATGGCCGCAGGCAAGATGAATGTCGACGTGGAATGCAGTCCGCTGCTCGGGCCGCAACTGATGTCAGCCGTTAAAGACGTGGTGGCCGGCAAGCCGTTGCCCAAGCGCATTCTCACGGAAGAAACGGTCTTCCCGATGAGCGTTGCCGCGCAGACACTGCCCACGCGAAAGTACTGATCGGGTAACCAAAGCTTCTGCAAAGGAAGCAAAAAAAACGCGAAACGAAACCGCGAACCCAGCGGGCGCGAAACACAGTCGATCCGCCATCGCCAGCAGATCGACCATTTTCTCCAGCGGTGCCTGACCGCCCAACTGCTTCGGCAGTGGGCGGTCTCTTTTAAGCGAGGTCTATCACGCATCCCGCTTCCGAACCGATGCTGACCACGAGCGGCATCACCAAAATCTTCCCCGGTGTCAAAGCGCTGCAGCATGTGGATTTTCGCCTGTTCCCCGGCGAAATACATACGTTGATGGGCCAGAACGGCGCCGGCAAATCCACCCTGATCAACGTACTCACTGGCGTACTTCAACCGGATACCGGCACGATGCACCTCGGCGGAAAAGTGATCGCGTTCGGCTCACCGCAGGACGCGGAGGCCGCCGGCGTACGCACTCTTTATCAAGAAGTGAACCTCTGCCCCAACTTGTCGGTGGCAGAAAATATCTTCGCCGGAAGGCAGCCGAAACGCTTTGGCGCGATACATTGGTCCGACATCAAGCAGCGGGCGCAGGCGGCGCTGGCGCGCCTCGACGTGTCGCTCGACGTGAGCCGTTCGCTCGACGCCTATCCGATCGCCGTGCAGCAGATGGTCGCCATCGCGAGAGCGCTTTCCGTGGATGCCCGCGTGCTGATCCTCGACGAGCCGACGTCGAGTCTCGACGACGGCGAAGTCGCGCAACTCTTCAAAATACTCCGGCATCTCAAACAGTCGGGCATTGCGATTCTGTTCGTCACGCATTTCATCGAGCAAACGTACGCGATTTCCGATCGCATCACCGTGATGCGTAACGGCGAACGCGAAGGCGAGTATCTCGCCCGCGACCTGCCGCCCGATCAACTGGTCGCGAAGATGGTGGGCCACGAACGCATGAGCGAACGCCTGCGCAAAGCCGACGAGCATCAAGAAGCCCACGAAGCCCAAGAAGCCCAAGAAGCCCACGAAGCCCACGAAGCCCACGAAGCCCAAGAAGCCCGCCCGCCCAGCCCCTCCGCACCGCCGCCCTTCATCGAACTCCGCGGCATCGGCCGGCGCGGCAGCATGCAGCCCATCGACCTCGACCTTCATCCCGGCCGCATTCTGGGTCTGGCCGGACTGCTCGGCTCCGGCCGCACGGAAACCGCGCGGCTGCTGTTCGGTGCGGACCGCGCCGACTCGGGCACGATCCTGATCGAAGGGCGCCCCGTACGCCTGCGCTCGCCGCGCGACGCGGTGGGGCACGGCATCGGCTATTGCGCGGAAGACCGCAAGAAAGAGGGGATCGTCGCCGAACTCTCGATCCGCGAAAACATTTTGCTGGCGCTGCAGGCGCGCCGCGGCTGGTGGCGCAAGATCAGCCGGCCGCGCGCACACGAGCTGGCCGACTTGTGGATCGAACGACTCGGCATCAAGGCCGCCGACGCCGACCAGCCGATCGGACTGCTCTCCGGCGGCAACCAGCAAAAGGCATTGCTGGCCCGCTGGCTCGCCACCGATCCCAAGCTGCTGATTCTCGACGAACCGACCCGCGGCATCGACGTCGCCGCCAAATTCGACATCATGGATCGCCTGCTCGCGCTGTGCGCGAACGGTCTGAGCATCCTGTTCATTTCGTCGGAGATCAGCGAGGTGCTGCGCGTCAGTCATCGCGTCGCGGTATTGCGCGACCGTCGCAAGATCGCCGAAGTCGCGGGCACGGCGTCGAACGAAGACAACATCTATCGACTCATCGCGGGGAGCGGCGAATGAAGCTATCGAACTGGTTCGTGCGCGACGGCGCCGAGCGTCCGCTGATCTGGCCGTGCATCACGCTGTTGTTGCTGTGTGCGCTGAACCTGTGGGTCAATCCGCACTTCCTGTCGCTGCGCGTGCTGGACGGCCACCTGTTCGGCGCGCCGATCGACGTGCTGAATCGCGCCGCGCCGCTCGCGCTCGTCGCCACGGGCATGACGCTGGTGATCGCGACGCGCGGCATCGATATCTCGGTCGGTGCGGTGGTGGCGATCGCAGGCGCCGCGGCTGCCACGATTCTCGCCACGCAAGCGGCGCCGGGCACCGGGCTGATCGCCGAGGCGCTGCTGGCGGCCGTGCTCGTCGGCGTGCTGAGCGGCATGTGGAACGGTCTGCTGGTGTCGTTCGTCGGCATGCAGCCGATCATCGCCACGCTGATCCTGATGGTCGCCGGCCGCGGCGTCGCGCAACTGCTGACCGCCGGGCAGATCATCCCGATCGGCGCGCCCGGCTATCTGTTCGTCGGCGGCGGCTACTGGCTCGGTGTGCCGTGCTCGGTGTGGATCGCCACGGTGGCCGTGCTGGCCACCGCGTTGCTCGTGGAAGGCACGGCGCTCGGGCTGTTCATCCGCGCAATCGGGGTGAATCCGGTGGCGACGCGCCTCGTCGGTTTGCGCGCGCGGGCGCTGGTGTTCGCGGTTTACGGGTTTTCGGGGCTGACGGCCGCAATGGCCGGCATTCTGATCAGCTCCAACGTACGCAGCGCCGACGGCAACAATGCCGGACTGCTGCTCGAACTCGACGCCATTCTGGCGGTGACGCTCGGCGGCACGTCGCTGCTCGGCGGCCGCTTCAGTCTCACCGGCACCGTGCTGGGTGCGCTGATCATCCAGACGCTGACCTACACGACGTATTCGATCGGCGTGCCGCCCGAGGCGACGCTGGTGGTCAAGGCGGCGGTGGTGCTGGCGGTCAGCGTGATCCAGTCGCCGACGGCGCGCTCGCTCGTCCTGTCCAGCTTCGGCTCGCTGGTCAAACAACGCGGAGTCGCACGATGAGACGAATCCTCGATATCTGGGCCCATGTCGTCGATCCGCGCACGCTGCCGATCGCGGTCACGATCCTGTTGTTCGGCGGACTCTTCGCTTTCGGTTCGGTGATGTACACCGGCTTCTTCGCATGGCAAGTGCTGCTCGATCTGCTGATCGACAACGCGTTTCTGCTAATCGTCGCGATCGGCATGACCTTCGTGATCGTGTCCGGCGGCATCGATCTGTCGGTGGGGTCGATCGTCGCGTTGACCACGATCGTCGAAGCCGTGCTGTCGGAGCACCTGCACTGGTCGGTGTGGGCCATCGTGCCGCTCGTGCTGCTGATCGGCACCGTGTTCGGTGCAATACAAGGCGCGCTGATTCACTTTTTCCGCCTGCAGGCGTTCATCGTCACGCTCGCCGGCATGTTCTTCGCGCGCGGTCTCTGCTTTCTGATCACGACGCAATCCATTACGATCAACGACCCGACGTTCCAGAAGATCTCGGCGTTCCGTCTGGACATCGGTATCGGCTCGGTCACGGCTAATGTGCTGATCGCATTCGTCACGCTGGTCGTGGCCATTTTCGTCGCGCACTTCACGCGTTTCGGGCGCAATGTCTACGCGGTCGGCGGCAATGCACGTTCGGCCTTGCTGATGGGTCTGCCGGTCGCGCGCACGCGCATCGGCGTGTATGCGTCGAGCGGATTCTGTTCGGCGCTCGGCGGCGTCGTGTTCACGTTCTATGTGCTGTCGGGCTACGGCTTGCAAGGGCAGGGCATGGAACTCGACGCGATTGCCGCGACGGTGATCGGCGGGACCTTGCTGACGGGCGGCGTCGGGTACGTGATCGGTTCGCTGTTCGGCGTCGGCATTCTCGGCACGATCCAGACGCTGATTACCTTCGACGGCACGCTGAGTTCGTGGTGGACCCGCATCGTGATCGGCGCGTTGCTGTGCGCATTCTGCCTGCTGCAACGTTTGATCGAGCGGCATGCGAAGCGGATGCAACGTCCGGGCGGAAGCGGTGCGGTCGTCACGCCGGGGCGCGGGAAAACGCTCGATAACCGGCACGGCGACAACGCCGCCGAACCCGATTCGCATGCACTGGGCCGCGCACCCGAACAGGCCTGATGCAGATAGTTTGCCAATGCAGACGACGCGGGGCTCGCGTCGATTAAGAAAAGAGGTGAGAGCAGCCAGTATTGCGGCGTCGCGGCGCTTCAGCGGATTTTATAAATCCATCCGCCGTCGAGCGGTGGCCACGAGTCGGTCGAAGCTGAACGTGCTGGCCGCAAGCGTCGCGCTGTCCGGAAAGTGTTCTCGCGCGATATCGGTCAGCACCTGGCCGGGCGGCATCTCTATCAATACGCGAGCGCCCATTTCCTGCATGACGGTGAGCGCGTCGAACCAGCGCACGGTGTAGCGCATATTCGTGGCGAGGTCGTCGCGAATCGCATCCGCAGTGTACAGCGGACGTCCACCCCGATTGCCGACGTAAGTGCACTGCGGCAAGTCGAAATGCACATTGCGCGCGTAGGCGACAAGTTCGTCCGAGGCATCGGCTAACAGTTCGCAGTGCGAGGGTACGCTGACCGCAAGCCGGGTTGCTTTGCGTGCGCCTGCCGCCAGCGCGCGGTCGATGAAGCTATTCAGCGCGGTATCGGCACCGGCCATCACGATCTGACGCGGCGCATTGATATTGCCGGGATACACAGGCGGCAGACCGTCGGCCGCGTGTTGCGCGGCGAGCGTTTCGAGTTGCGGTTCGCTCAAACCCGACACGGCTGCCAGACCGTATCCCGATGGATAAGCCGCTTCCATCAACTCAGCGCGCCGGCGGACCATTTTCAACCCAGCGTCGAAACGCACGGCGCCGCAAGCGACCGCCGCGCCGTAGGCGCCCACCGAAAGGCCCGCACAAATTTGCGGCGTGATGCCTTCTTCGGCGAGTGCGCGAGACATGGCCACGCCGGCAACGGTCAGGCCGATCTGCACGGCGACGGTGGAGCGCAGCGCGCCGGCGCTGTCCAGAGTCAGCACGTCGGTGCCGAGTACATCGGAGGCTTCGGCAAGCGTGGCCTGGACCGCTGGATGTTGTGGCAGCCGATGCAGGAAGCCGTCGGTCTGTGCACCCTGACCGGGGAACAGGAATGCGAGCATCAGCCGATACCGCCGTCGTGACTGCTGCTGCCTTGACACATGCAATCGCCAACAACTCGCTCGGCGGTGGCCCACGGATCGTCGGTCAATCCCGGCCCACTCGCATGCCGGGCCATCACCCGAGTTTTGCCGCTCGCCCACTCGGCGAGCGCAACACCGCCAGCAGGCGTTTCGAGTTGCGCATCGACACGAATGCCCGCGTGCCGAGCGACGGCATCGAGCTGGTCAATTAAAGCTCGGGCGTCGGCGCGAGTGATCGCATCCGGCGTGCGGATCAACAGATCCAGATCGCTCGACCGGGTCGCCGTGGCAACGCCTGCTGCGAGTTCGAAGCCCACGCTGCCAGTCGGTCCCCAGACGAAGCCTGCGAGCGGTCCCGCCGTCTCGCTCTGCAAAGCAGCGAGCGCCGCGAACGCGGGCAAGCCGCCGCGCTCATCGAGCGGGCGGCGCCGCGCCAGAGCCTCAGGCGCCATCACTTCGTCGATATCGACGCTATGCGCCCACGTGCCATAACGTTGCGCGCGTTGCGTCCCGCGCAAACCGACCGCCACGAAACCATCGGCCGCCAACGCGCGCCGGACCACCGCATAAGGTGCGCGCGCAAACGACTCGCGGACCCACGCCGGTTCGCCGTCGATAGCTGCAAGGCGTCGCAGCCGCAACAAGTCGTGCGGCCGCCAGCACGCATCGCGCGACAGCGCGCGTTCGGCTGCAAACGGCGGCGCCGCGCAAGCTCGCATCAGGCGAGATCCCATTGCTCGGCGAGACGCCGCCGCACTTCGATCGACGCCGCGCGGTTCTGCTGCGCCGCCGCCGATTCCAGCCGATGCGACAGATTGCGGCTGCCATCACGCGCGCTGCGAACCTGCGCGCCCAACACCTGCCGCACGCGTTCGACGTGAGCGTCCTGCGGCGCATCCGCGTCGACGCCTTCTATCAGTTGATCGAGCAAACCGAGTTTGGCGAACGACGTCATCGTGTAGGACATCGGCACCACGGTTTCGCCGAGCGCGTCGAGCGCTTCGACGGTGCGGCGTGTCACGCGCGCCGCGGCTTCCTTGCCCATGGCATGCACCATCGTGCCGGGCGCATCGAGCGCGACGATGCGGTTCGCCTGATAACCATGCGCGAGGAACGCGCCCGACATCGCCGGACCGACGATCAGCGCAATCACCGGATGACCGGCATCGCGAGCGCTCGCATACGCATCCACGGCAGCGGCGCAGGCGAGATGAATGCCGAGCATTTCCTCGCGATACCCGTAGGCCTGACTCTTCACGTCGACGATCGCGACGATCGGCCGGCGCGTGGCGCCAGGTGCGTCGGCGGCGATCGTTTCGCGCACGGCGCGCGCCAGTTGCCAGCCTTGCTCGAGGCCGACCACGTTATCGGTGGCACGCGGAAAACGGTTGTCCGGGTCCGGCACCACGGTAATGAAGCGCGCAGTTTCGCCGCCGAGCGGCGCGTCGCCGCTCCACACCGGCGCGCGGCCGGACGGTTCGCCGGCGAGCGCGTGAAACCAGCGCGCGCCGCGGCTCATGGAGGTATCGCTCATGCTTGCTCTCCGGTTGCGTTGGACTGGACTTTCGTTCCGGTGCCGAATCCCTCCACGGGCTTGAATGTCTCGCGCATGCTCTCGGGCGAGACGCTGGCCGGATCGATCCGTGCCAACCGCTCCAGAAAAACCTCGACCTGCTCGCTGCGATGCGCGGCCGGCAGACCTTGCGAAAAGGCCGCGCGGACCGCGGCACGCATTGCGTCGGCGTCGTCGTCGACCAGCCGGTCGGCGAGGCCGGTCGCGCTGCGCTGTTCGCCGCCGATCAGTTGCCAGACGCGGCGGCGATCGCTGGCGTCGAGTTCGTCGATGCCGGCTTCCTGTTCGATCACTTCGGGTCCGTTCATGCCGAGCCGGCCTTGTTTCGTCACCAGCAGAGTCGAACACAGCGCGGCGGCGAGCGACATGCCGCCGAAGCAGCCGACCATCCCCGCAATCACGCCGACCACGGGCACGTAACGGCGCAACGCGACGATTGCCGCCTGCATCTCGGAGATCACGGCGAGCCCGAGGTTGGCTTCCTGAAGACGCACGCCGCCGGTTTCGAACAGCACCACGGGGCGCACGGTCCGGCCGCGTTCGCAATCGCGCAACGCCAGTTCGAGTGCGGCGGCGATCTTGCTGCCCGACACTTCGCCAATGCTGCCGCCCTGGAACGCGGACTCGATTGCGGCGACCACGGCCGGCTCGCCGTCGATGGTGCCGCGCGCGATCACGCAGCCGTCGTCGGCCTGGCACACGACGCCTTGCAGCGGTAGCCACGGCGACTCGATCTTGTCGAACGGTCCGAGCAGTTCGCGGAACGTGCCGGGGTCGAGCAACGCGCGGGCGCGCTCGCGCGCCGGCAATTCGATGAAGCTGTCGCGCAGCATCGGCGCAACGGACGAGGTAACTGCGGAGGTCACCGCGGAGTTGAGTACGTCGCTCATGCCGGATCTCCCTGTTCGGCCGCTTCCACGGCTTCCGCCAGACGCAGCGCGACCACGCCGGGCGTCGCGCCAAAATCGTTGATCTCGATCTGCGCGGCGCCGTCGTAACGCGTGAAGAACCGGTCGAGCACGCTCTTCCAGATATGGCTATAACCATCGACACTGGTGCGCACGACCACGTGCGCGGTCAGCGCATCGGCGCCGCTCGCACCGCCGCTCGCACCGCCGCTCGTGCCGCCGCTCGCGCCGCCGCTCGCACCGCCGCTCGTGCCGCCCCTCGCACCGCCACCATCGGGCGGCGACAGCAGCACCTCCAGATCGCCCGAACCCACTACGCCGACGTGCGCGCGGGTCGTCACGGCGCGACGCGCCGGATAGTCGAAAGTCAGATGTTCCATGGCAATGTGCTCCCGCTGGCGTCGTGCTGCGCCAGCATGTCGAGAAAAAGGGTGGCGGCGAGCAGATCGGCTGCGCCGCCCGGGGATGCGTTGAGCGACAGCAACGTCTGCTCGAGTTTGTCGAAAGCGGCGCGGCCGGCCGACGTCGAGACGCCGCCGCTGGCCAGCACGTCGAGCGCGCCTTGCCGACCGGCCTGCAAACCGGCGAGACCCGCGCGATGCAACAGACAGGTATCGTCGAGCGAGGCCATGATCGCGAGCAGGGTGTCGACGCGCGCCGCGTTTTCGTCGATGCCGCGCGCGCGTGCCGCGAGCAAAGCTGGCAGGCCAATCTCGACGACGTGCGGAAAACCGTCCTGCGCTTCGCGCCGCGCGCCGCCGACCTGATAGCGCTCGCGCACGCGTTCGCCGTGACTGTTGCTGGGTGCGGCGAAGCGGTCGGGAAAGCAGGCGATCTGGGCGGCAATGCTACTTACGCTAACGGCATCGAAGCGAGCGGCTCCGCTCGCGGAACCAGAGCCCAAACCGGAACCGGAGCGAGAGGAAGTCCGCAACGCAGCCCCCGCCACCAGCAAACCCACGATCCATATCGCCCCGCGATGCGCATTGCTCCCGCCGGTCGCAGCCAGCATATCCTGCTCACCGGCGCGACCAATCTGCGCGAGTTCCGTGCGCAGCAACGCCGATGGTTCGCCGCGCTGGCGCGCGGCCCGCGCCAGCGCCGCGAATGTCGGCGCGAGCGCATTAGCCGAGCGCAGCATGATCGACAGATCGAGGTCGCGATGCGCGCCACTCCCGCGACGATCCACCAGCGCCGGCTTCGGCGTGAGTTGCGCTTCGTCGATCAGCGCACGCACGGCGTAAGCGGCGAGCCGGTCGTCGGCAAGCGACGGCCACGTCGTGGCGACGTGCGCATCGACGCTATCGAAAGAACGAACGCGGGACCGCACGCGAGCGGTTACAAACCGAGCCGGCGACATTGGAACCCAAGCACCCGACGCCATGATTACCAGCTCCTGAAACGCGCCGGCGGCGCATACAGACCACCCGACCACGTCACCAGATCGTCGATGCTGCGTGCGGCCAGCAGCGAGCGCTTCGCTTCGCCGCGCCGGATGCCGAGGTCTTCGGGGTAAGCGACGATGCCGCGCCGACGCAACTCCGCGGTCTTTTCCGGCTTCGCCCGCAAACCGATCGGCGTGACACCGGCAACAGCCGCGAGCGCCGCACGCCGCTCTTCGACACCTTCCGCCTTATGCAGATGAGCAATGCCTTCCTCGGTGACCACATGGCTCACGTCGTCGCCGTAAATCATCACCGGGGCAATCGGCATGCCGCTTTTTGCGCCCACGGCCACTGCATCCAGTTCGTCGACGAAGGTCGGCTCGCCGCCTTTCTTGTACGTCTCGGCCATCTGCACGACCAGCTTCTGACCGCGCGATACCGGTCCCTGATCCTTCAGCAACTTGAGCCACGCTGCGCTCGAATGACGCCGGCCGCGCGGATCGTGACCCATGTTCGGCGCGCCGCCGAAACCGGCCAGCCGGCCGCGCGTGACGGTGGAGGAATTCGCATCCGCGTCGATCTGCAAGGTCGAGCCGATGAACAGATCCACGCCGTACTGACCCGCGAGCTGGCAGAGCACGCGGTTCGAGCGCAGGCTGCCGTCGTTGCCGGTAAAGAACACGTCCGGACGCGCTTCGATGTACTGCTCCATGCCGACTTCGCTGCCGAAGCAATGAATGCTGTCGACCCAGCCCGATTCGATCGCCGGAATCATCGTGGGATGCGGATTGAGCGTCCAGTTGCGGCAGATCTTGCCTTTGAGTCCGAGCGATTCGCCGTAGGTGGGCAGCAGCAATTCGATGGCGGCGGTGTCGAAGCCGATCCCGTGATTCAGCGACGTCACGCCGTAGGGTTCGTAGATGCCGCGAATCACCATCATCGCGGTGAGCACCTGCAGATCGCCGATATGACGCGGATCGCGTGTGAACAGCGGCTCGACGGCGAACGGGCGATCCGCCTGCACGACCACGTCGACCCACGAACCGGGAATATCCACGCGCGGCAGTTCGTCGACGATCTCGTTGACCTGCACGATCACGATGCCATGCCGGAACGCGGCCGCTTCGGCGATGGTCGGGGTGTCTTCGGTATTCGGTCCGGTGTACAGATTGCCGTGACGGTCGGCCTTTTCCGCGCAGAGCAGCGCGACGTGCGGCGTCAGGTCGACGAACATGCGCGCGTACAACTCGACGTAGGTATAGATCGCGCCGATTTCCAGTTGCCCGTCTTCGAGCAGTTGCGCGACGCGCAGGCTTTGCGTGCCGGCGAACGAGAAGTCGACCTTATGCGCGATGCCGCGCTCGAACAGCGTCAGATGCTCGGGGCGGCCGATGCTCGAAATCAGCAGATGCACGTCGTGAATTTTTTGCGGATCGACCTTGGCGAGCGAGCGCGACAGGAAGTCGGCCTGCTTCTGGTTGTCGCCTTCGAGCGCGACGCGGTCGCCGGGCTGGATCAGCGTTTCGAGCGCGTCGACGATGCGGTGCGGCGGCAGGATGCCGTCTTCCAGCCAGGGCGCGATGGCCGCGAGGCGGCGGTTCTTTTCATCGCGACGGGTGGTCCACGAACGAGGCGTGTGGGTGGCAGGCGCGGCAGGCGCGGCGGTGGAGGATGTCTGGGCGGCTTGATTCATCGGCTCGGTCAATTCCCGTGAGTGGTGCGCGTGCGACGGGCTCGCGTCTTCGGTTGATTTGCGAGCGCGGCTTCGGCCTGCGCGCGTTCGGTGAGAAAGCGGTACAGCAGTTCGCCCGTGCCGAGCAGATGCGCGGCGACCAGCGTCTGCGCTGCGGCGGTGTCGCGGCGCTGAACGGCATCGAGCAAGGCGACGTGATCGTTATCTGACTCGCCCTTGTACGACGGCAGCCCGAACTTCAGCCGCAGATAGCGTTCGCCGCGCCGGTGCAGCATGCCGATCATCTCTTCGAGTTGCGGCCGGCCGGCCGGCGCATACAGGCTCGTATGGAACGCCACGTTGCGCGCGACGTACTTCGACGGGTCCGCTTCGAGTTCGGCGGCGCGGCACAGGCTGGCGGCTTCGCGCAACGTCGCGGCGGTGTGATTCGGAATCGCGAGACCGATGGCCAGACTCTCGAGCGCGGAACGGATCTCGTAGATCTCGCGCGCTTCGTTCGCCGACAGCGGCGCGACAGTGGCGCCTTTGTGCACGGCGGCTTTCGC
Source organism: Paraburkholderia sp. BCC1886 (assembly GCF_900996245.1). GTDB lineage: Bacteria > Pseudomonadota > Gammaproteobacteria > Burkholderiales > Burkholderiaceae > Paraburkholderia. The sequence goes on from NZ_CAAJGK010000036.1 coordinate 19,567, forward strand.
CCAGCCTTCGCTTTCCAGCTGACGCAAAGCCTCGCGCACGGGAATCGCGCTCACGGAGAAGTGCCGGGCGATTGCGTCCTGACGCAGCGGCGCGCCAGGCGCCAGCGTGCCGTCGACAATCGCCGTGCGCAGCGCCTCCGCGATGACCCGCGAGGTGCTTTCGCGCGGTGTCGCGACCGGAAGAAGCGCGCCGGAAACGGCCTCGCTTAAGGGAAAACCATCTGTTGCATGTCTCATAATTCAAATATTATATATAAAAAGACGCGTCTTAACGACAGCCTTCCCGAGATTTTTCAGGATAGACGGTCGCCGATGACCCAGCGCGCCATCCGTCGTTCAACCGTAAGGCTGGAGGAGCAAGATGAATTCATTCACCGACCGCACACCGGTCGCAAGGCGGCGCACGCCGCTCAACCGGTCGCAGATCGTCGGATTCTGGGGCGCATGGGCCGGCTGGACGCTCGACGGGATGGACTCGTTCATCTACGCGCTGGTCCTCACGCCTGCACTGACCGAGTTGTTGCCGCGCTCCGGTTACGCGGCGACGCCGGCCAATGTCGGACTGGCCGGGTCCATTCTGTTCGCGCTGTTTCTGGTGGGTTGGGGGCTGTCGTTCGTGTGGGGTCCGCTCGCCGACCGCTTCGGCCGCACCAAGGTGCTGGCTGGCACCATCTTCACGTTTGCAATTTTCACGGGCCTCGCGGCGACCGCGCATAACGTGTGGGAACTCGGTATCTACCGGTTCATCGCGGGCGTCGGGATCGGCGGGGAATGGGCGCTGGCGGGCACCTACGTGGCCGAAGCGTGGCCGGAAGATCGCCGCAAGATGGGCGCGGGTTATCTGCAAACGGGTTACTACGCGGGCTTCTTTCTGGCAGCCGCGCTGAACTACACCGTCGGCGTGCACTTCGGCTGGCGCGCGATGTTCCTGACCGGCGCGGTGCCCGTGGTGGTCGCGATTCTGGTGCTGTTGCGCGTGAAGGAGCCGGAAAAGTGGGCCAAAGCGGAAGCCAACGCCGACACTCGCACGGTCCGCGCAAAGCCGTTACGCGAAATTCTCGGGCCGGCTTACCGGCGCCGCACGTGGACGGCCTGCATTCTATTGACGATCGCCATCATCGGCTTGTGGGCGGGCGCGGTGTACGAACCGTCCGCGGTGATTCAACTGGCGACCAAAGCCGGCATGGCGAAGAACGATGCGATCCGCACCGCGTCGCTGGCGACCGGTCTATTGTCGATCGCGACGATCATCGGTTGCCTCGCGTTGCCGCCCATTGCCGAGCGCATCGGCCGCCGCAAGACGCTGGCGATCTACTTCGTCGGCATGGCGGTGTCGATCGTCGGCAGTTTCGGCTGGGCGTTCTATCTGCCGAACGGGCTTGCGCCGTTCATCGCCTGGCTCGTGGTGCTGGGTTTCTTCGGCGGCAATTTTGCGCTGTTCACGTTGTGGCTGCCGGAGCAGTTCGAGACGCGCGTGCGCGCGACCGCGTTCGCGTTCTGCACGTCGTTCGGGCGCTTCGTCGGCGCGGGCGTCAACTTCCTGCTCGGTGCGGCCGTGCTGCATATGCATACGCTCGGCTTGCCGGTGGCGTTGACGGCGATCGTGTTCATCGTCGGTCTGTTCGTGATTCCGTTCGCGCCGGAAACCACGGGCGAAGTGCTGCCGCAGTAAAAGCGTGCGCCTGAATCGAAAGTGGAGGAGGCCGCGGCCTCCTCAATCGGCCTCGCGCCGTTTGCGTGCACCGCCACGCAGCACAGGCAGCATCGACAGCAATGGCCAGCCGAGATTCACGCCGAGGCTCGCCACCACGATCAGCGCCATGCCCGCGAGTTGCGGCAAGCTGAGCGTGCGGCCGTAGACGAGCGCATCGACGACGATCGCCGTCAGTGGATAGACGAACAGCAACACGGCGATGACCGGCGTCGTCAGTTTCGGCAACGCGCCGTAAATGAGCACATACGACAGCCCGGTATGCAGTACGCCCATGCCGACCAGCCAGAACCACTGCATCGGCCCGATCGGCACCGCGCTCAACGGCGCGATGAACGGCAGGCACACGACGCCGACCGCGCATTGAATCAGCGTCAGCAGATGCGGGCGCAGAGTGCCGAGTCCTTTCGCGATCAGCGTCACGCTCGCGTACAGGACGGAGCCGACCAGCGCTTCGGCAAGCCCGATCAGATAGCTCGCATGACCTTGCAGCGGTCCGCTCGCCACGACGCCCGACGCGAGCACGAGTCCGACGAAAGCCGTCGCGATCCAGCCGAGCCGGTCCCTGCCGAGTCGCTCGTTGAACAGCGCCGCGCCCATCAGCACGACCCAGAACGGCTGCACGTGAAACACCACGGTTGCGACCGCGATGCTGGTGCGATGAATCGCATCGAAGAAACCCACCCATTGCGTGACCATCAGCACGCCGGTCACGAGCGCGAGGCCGAGCGTGCGCGGCGTGAAATGCGCGCGGGTGAAAAAGCCTTGCCACGCGCAATAGGCCGCGAGCGACAGGAAGCCGAACAGACAGCGGAAGAACACTAGCGTCAGCGCGCCTAGCCGTGCTTCCTCGACGAATATGCCAAGCGTGCCCATCAGAAGCCCGCCGCTCGCGAGCGACAGAACACCCTGCTGGCGTTGAGTGAGAGACATGCGGAAAGCGCTCCTCGTTGCAATGTCCGGAGTATTGCGTGGCTTGCGGGACGCCGACAAACGAATTAAATTGAGCAATTCCATAAGCTGGATTGATGAATCATGCACCCTGAATTCGACGTCGATCTGCTGCGCACCTTCGTGGCCGTGGTGGAGTCGGGCAGCTTCACGAAGGCGGCGAGCACCGTGCATCGTTCGCAGGCGGCTGTCAGCATGCAGATCAAGCGGCTCGAGAGCATGCTCGGCGCGACGCTGTTTGCGCGCACCACGCGGCATCTGTCGCTCACGCGGCCGGGCAACACGCTGCTCGAATACGCGCGGCGCGTGTTGACGTTGCATGAAGAGGCCTGGTCGGCCATCGTGCGGCCCGAGGTGACCGGGCGCGTCGTGCTCGGCGCGCCGGACGACTATGTGTCGGCGCTGCTCTCGCCGGTACTGCGGCGCTTTTCGAATCTGTATCCGCACGTGGAGATCGAGATCGTGTGCGCGCAGAGCACGTCGCTTGCGCCGATGCTGGCCGACAATCGCATCGATCTCGCGTTCGTCACGCGTGACCGCAAGTTGCGCGGCGAATTCGTGCGCAGCGAGCCGATGGTGTGGGTGGGCGCTTCCGTGGATACCCCCGTGCTGGCGGCGTCGCCGTTACCGGTGGGACTGTACGAGCCCGGCTGCGTGGCGCGTCAGCATACGCTGGCCGCGCTGGACGGCGCCCGTATTCGCTATCGCGCGGCGTTCAGCAGCGCCAGTTTGATGGGCTTGGTGGCGACCGTCGATGCGGGGCTCTCGGTGGTCGCGCTCACGCGCTGCAGCGTGCCGTCGCGGCTCGCGATACTGGGCGAAGCACAGGGCCTGCCGGAGATCGTGCCGCTCGACATCGTGGTCGCGCGCAGCGCCAAATCGGATCGGCCGACCTGTGATTTTCTGGCGGCCCAGATGATGCAGGATCTGTCGCAGCGGGACGCGCCGTCACGCGGCAGCGGCCCAAAAAACGCGGTCAAACCTCACGCTCGCGGATAAGCGGTCACCTCGCCATCCACGACGAGCCGCACGTTCTGCCCCGGCTGCGGCGACAGATAGCCCGGCACGCGCGCGCGCACGACAAGGCGTGCGCCGGCCTGCAATTGCAGCGCGACGCCCGCGTCCTGCCCCTGAAACACCACCTCGGTGACGAGCGCCGCGTGCGCGGTCACGCCATCGGCCGGCATTTCGTCGGCGCGCAGCAGACGGATCTGCTCGGGCCGCACCATCACGTCGACCGGGCCGCGCGCCTGCGCGGCCGCGTTGTCGAGCGGTGCGCACAAACGCAGCTCGCCCAGCTCGCAACGCACCCGCCTCTCGTCCGCCACGCCCGGCAACAACACCGCCTCGCCGACGAACGAGGCCAGCTCGCGCGTCACCGGCCGTCGATACAGCGTCTGGGGCGTGGCGGTCTGGATCAGCCGGCCGTTCCACAGCACCGCGACCTCGCGGCCGAGCGAGAGCGCCTCCGACTGATCGTGCGTGACGAGCACGGCGGTCGCGCCGGTCGCGGCGAGCGCCTGCGCCACCGCCTGGCGGGTTTCGAGCCGCAACGCGGCGTCGAGCGAGGAAAACGGCTCGTCGAGCATCACGAGCGTCGGCGACGGCGCGAGCGCCCGCGCCAGCGCGACGCGCTGTTGCTGACCGCCGGACAACTGCTGCGGCGCGCGCTCCCCGAAGCCGGCCGGCAAGCCGACCAGTTCCAGCAGTTCGGCGACCCGATGCCGCGCGCGCCGCTGGCCGCGCGGCAAGCCGAACACGATGTTGTCGGCCACAGACAGATGCGGAAACAGCGCGCCTTCCTGCGGCACGTAACCAATGCGCCGCTGTTCCGACGGTACGTGCAATCCATCGCCGACGACCTGCCGGCCGTCGATCTCGACGCTGCCGGCATCGGCGCGTTCGAATCCGCACAACAGCCGCAGCAGCGTGGTCTTGCCGCTGCCCGACGGGCCGAGCAGCGCGAGCAGCGTGCCGCGTTCGACCGACAGATCGATGCCGTGCAGGACCGGCTGACCGTCGAATGATTTCTGCAAGCCGCGAAGTCGAAGTTCGCTCATGACATTCCGAAGATGAAAATGCGTCGCCGCGTTCAGTGTGTGTCGCCGAGCAGCGCCGATTTGCCGAGCAACGCGAACAGCAGCCCCGACGCGCACAGCGAGATGCCCGTGAGCAGCGCGGCATACGGTGCGGCGGCGGCGAACGCCATGGTCGAGGTATCGGCCCACACCTGGGTCGCGAGCGTTCGTGTATCGATGGGGGACAGCAGCAGCGTCGCGTTCAGTTCCGTGACGACCGAGATGAACACCATCGCCGCGGCTGCGCCGAGTCCCGGGCCCGCTAGCGGAAGGACCACCCGGAACAGCGTCTGCGACCAGTTCAGGCCGAGCGCGCGCGCGGTTTCCTCGAGACGCGGTTGGGCCTGCATGAAGGCGGCGCGCACGCTCACCAGTGCGACCGGCATGAAGAGCATCGCGTACGCGAGCACCAGTAGCGTCGCGCTCTGATAAAGCGGCTGCAGCGCATGCACGGCGAGCGACACGATAGCCAGCGCGATCACCAGACCCGGCACGCCTTGCGCGAGAAACACCGTGCGTTCGAACAGCGTCGCGAAGCGCGTCGGATAACGCACCAGCAGAAACGCCAGCGGCACCACCAGCAGCGTGGTCACGACGGCCGCGGCAAGACCGAAGCCGAGCGACGACAGCGTTGCATTGAAGAGCAGTTCGGGCGACACGTCGGCAGGCGTGACCGCGGCCGCGCCGGGTTGCGTGAGCCAGTAGCCGATCATGCCGAGCGGCACGCCCAGCGTGGTGATGGACAGCGCCGCGAAGCCGGCGACCACCAGCCAGCGCCAGCGGCCGAGCGGATAGCGCAACACCGCGCGCCGCGTGCCGCGATCGACACGCTCGTAGCGTGCTGCACCGCGCACGCGAAACTCGAACGCCAGCACGACCAGACAGATGACGATCAACAGACAGGCGAGCAGCGACGCGCCGCCGCCATCGAAACTGGTGCGGAATTCAGCGTAGATCTGCGTCGTGAACGTGCGAAAACGCAGCAGCGTGAACGCGCCGAATTCGGACAGCACGCCGAGCGCGACCAGCAGCATGCCGCCGAGCAGCGCCGGCCGAAGCTGCGGCAGCACCACGCGCACGAAACTGCTCCAGCGGTTGCAGCCGAGCGCGCGCGCGCTTTCTTCGAGCGCCGGGTCCATGCCGCGCAACGCGGCGGCCACCGGCAGATAAACGAGCGGGAAATACGCACAGGTCAACACGAGCAGCGCGCCCATGAAGTCCTGCAAGTCGAGACTCAGCGATACCCACGCATAACTCGAGATGAACGCGGGCATCGCGAGCGGCGCGGCGCTGAGCACGGCCCAGGCGCGGCGCCCCGGCAAATGCGTGCGTTCGACGAACCAGGCCGCGGCCGTGCCGATCACGGCGCTGACCAGCGTGGTCGATACGGTGATCAGCAGCGTGTTGACGAGCAGTTCGCCGACCAGCGGCCGGAACACCAGATCGATGGTCTCGCTTACGCCAAACGTGGCGGCGCGCCAGAACGTGAAGGCGATCGGCAACAGCACCAGCAATGCGCTGATGGCGGCGGCGCAGAACAGACCGCGCGGCGCCCGCTTGCGCCCGCGTGCCACTGCGGTGCGAGCGGTGGCCGAAGCCACCGCGGAAGCTTCGCTTGCGACCGCTGCCGCGCCGACATCGCTCATTAGAGCAGGCCAGCCTGACGCAGCAGCTTGCCGGCCTGGCTATCGTCGCCGAGTTGCTGGATGGTCAGCGCTGGCGGGTTCAGTTCGCTGAACGGTTTGAGGATCGGGTCCGGCGCAACACCGGCACGCAGCGGATATTCGAACTCGACGTGACTCTTCGCCATCAACTCCTGTGCGCGTTCGCTCACCAGATAGGCGATGAATTTCTGCGCGCCGTCCGTGTTGTGCGCCGACTTCAGCACGGCCGCGCCCGACACGTTCACCAGCGCACCGGCGTCGCCGTTGCCGAAGTGATAGATCGCGCTATGGGTTTTCGCATCGCCGATTTCGGCATGCAGACGCGCCCAGTAATAGTTGTTGATCAAGCCGGTCGCGACCCCGCCGCGATTGACAGCGGCGACCACGCCTTCGTCGTCGTCGAAAATTTGCGCGTTGGCTTTCAGGCCTTTGAGCCATTGCACGGTTTGCGCTTCACCCTTGAGCGCGAGCACGGCGCTGACCAGCGGCAGAAAATCGCCGTCGCTCGGCGCAATGCCGACTTTGCCTTTCCATTCCGGTTTCGCGAGATCGAACAGCGATTGCGGCAGTTGCGCCGCCTGCAGTTTGGTCGTGTTGTAGGCCAGCACGTTTTCGCGCGCCGTCACGCCGACCCAGGCGCCGTTCGGCGAACTGAAGCGGGCGGGCACGATGCCGAGCGTCGAGGCGTCCACCTTGCTCAACAGGCCTTTCTCCTCGAGCAACATCAGCTCGGGCGAGTTCTCCGTGAAGTAGACGTCGGCCGGCGTCGCCGCACCTTCCGCGACGATCTGCGCGGCCATAGCCGGGCCTTCGCCGCTGCGGATCTTCACCGAAATGCCGGACTCTCTTTCGAAGTCTTTGGCGAGCAGGTTGACGACCTGTTCGTGCTGCGCGTTGTACAGCACGATCGACGCGGCATGCGCTGCCGTCGGGACGGCGGCGAATGCCGCGAGCGTGAGCGCGGTCGCGCTGCTGACGATGCGCAGGCGCGTGCCAAGCCAGGAGTGAGCCATGATCCTTGGTTCCGTTGTTGTGGTGTTCAGTGTGTGGTGGTGTGTGTGGTGTGCGTGGTGTACCCGGGCTGTGCGGGAAGCGGCAGCCGCGCGGCTGCCGCTGCGGCTGTCATTACGTCTCGAACAGTCCCGCGCCGATATAAGAACCCGGCTTCGCGCCCGGCGGCACCGCGAAAATCGCACTGCCGACGTGGGTCGTGAACTGGTTCATCATGTCGAACTTCGCAAGTCTGTCGTTGATGGGAATGAAGCCGGTACGCGGGTCGCCCTGATGCGCGATGAAAATCAGCCCCGCGTCGTACTCGGTTTCCTGGCGCCATGGCGGCCAGCGTTCGATGTAGAAATTGGTGCCGTCGTTATACGAATACGAGCGGCGCAGGATCTGCGCGCCGTTGTTGCTCGCCTGATTCGACAGGCGCACATGCGAGTTCTCCGGAATCACCGGATTGCCGTCCTTGTCCTCTTCCTTCAGGTCGACGGCGTCGAACTCGTGCTGCTTGCCGATCGGCGCGCCGCTGTATTTGTGACGGCCGAACACCTGCTCCTGAAAATCCACCTCGGTGTTGTCCCAGTGTTCGAGCGTAATGCGGATGCGGCGCACCACCGTGTACGTGCCGCCTTCCATCCACGGTGCGTCGGGGGACGCTTTGGCCCACACGAACTCGTTCATCAACTGCGGTTGCGTGGTCGACGGGTTGTTGGTGCCGTCCTTGAAGCCCATCAGATTGCGCGGCGTCTGCCCGCGCGGACCGGACAGGAAGCCGGACTGGCCCCAGCGCATGGTGGCGACGCCGTAGGCCATTCGCGACAACTGACGCACGGCGTGAAACGCCACTTGCTGATCGTTCGCGCAGGCCTGAATGAACAGATCGCCGCCGGTCTTCTCGGCGATCAGCTGATCGCCATTGAAGCGCGGCAGATCGACGAGCGCGGCGGGGCGGCGCGATGCCAGCCCATAGCGGTCCTTTCCTTCATGCGTGAACAGACCCGGGCCGAAGCCGAACGTGATGGTCAGCCCGCACGGGCCGAGACCGAGCACGTCGCCGGAGTCGGGCGCGGGTTTGCTGGTGGTGGGGTTCGCTGCATCGCCCGCATTGTCCGTGCTGCTCGCGGTGGTCGCGCTGCTTGCGCTGTTTGTCGTGTTCGCCGGCAACGGTGCGGCGGTCGCCCCTTGCGTCAGACGCGCCGATGCCTCGGTCCATGCACGCAGCAACGCGATCACGTCCTCGCGCCGGGTGGTGGTCAGATCGAGCGCCGCGACGTAGGTGTGGGTCTGCTGCGGCGTGACGATACCGCTCTGATGCGTGCCGTAAAACGGCTCGACCACCAGTTGCGGATCGACGCTGTGCGGCGCCGCCCTGGCGAGCGCCGACGGCGACGCAGCGAGTCCCGCGCCGAGACTCGCCCCGGCCGCGACCGCTGCGCCGCCGGCCTTCAGAAAGCCGCGCCGTGACGGCCGCGGAGGTTGATCTTTTGCCATGTTGCTTCACCTTCGAGTGGCCCTGAAGCTGGCCGGAACCTGATGTTGCCTACTTCGCCAGCACCAGCGTGTTGACATCGTCCTGCACGTAATAGAAGCCGTCGCCTTCCGGCGTCATCGCGAGGCCGAACAGGTCGCCGTTGCCGGGCGGCGATTGTGCCTTGTCGGTGTCGATCCAGCGCGCGTACAACTGCTTGCCGGCGACCGGATCGATTTCGACGATCTGGCCGTTCAGCGCATTCGTGACGAGCAGGTGGCCGTTGGGCGCGGTGACCATCGCGAGCGGGCGATGCAGCAGACCGTCCGCCGTCAGCTGACGGCCGACGCCGGCGCTGGTGTCGCGCGTCATCGGTTCGTCGATTTCGGTGATGCGGTTACCGATCGCGTCGGACACGTACAGCAGTTTCTGATCCGCCGAGAGCGCGAGACCGGTCGGCCCAACGAGGAACACGCCCTTGTCCGCCTGCGCGCCGAAGCCGCTGCCGACCACGGTTTCCTGCTTCACGACCGGCGGCTTGCCGGCGGGCACGTCGAGGTCGAGGCGCAGCACGGTGGCCTGCTTGAACACCGGCGGCGTGCCTTCGGCGCCGCCCACGCCGAAGCCGGCATTGCTCACGAACAGCGTCGCGCTGGTGCCGTTGTCGACCACGGCCATGTTGCCCCACGGGTCGTTGATGTTCGGGCTGCTGATGGTGGAAGCGACCTTGCCGTTCGGGTCGATCACGATCAGGCAGCCGGCGCCCTTGGTGCCGGTGGTGCCGTCGTTGCTCGGCGTGCTGCCGACGATCACGTAACCGGACTTCAGCATGGTCATCGCGGTCGACAGGCCGATGCCGCCCGGGCATTCCTTCAGATCGCGCGGCACCGTGGCGAACACGCTCATCTGCTTCGTGTCCGGGTGATAGTTGACGATGGTGCTGCCGGTGCCCTGCAGATTGGTCGAGTTGTTGAAGTTGCCGATCAGCACGTCGCCTTGCTTGACGGTGCCTGCCGTCACCGGCGCGACGATCACCGCGTACGGATTCTGGTCGCCGTTCTCGGGCACCGTGTTGATGAGCGTGGTGTGATGCTTGACGGTTTCGAGAAAGCCTTGCGGGTCGGCATGCGCGAGGCCGGCCGTCGCGAAGGCGGCCGCGCCGGCCGCCGCGGCGAGCAGCGCACGCGCGGCACGCGGCGCAGTGACGCGCGTGAGTGAATTCATGAGGGGCTCTCCGTGCGAGCACACAAAGCGGTAATGACGGTCATGATCGGAAGCATGGGTCGGGTTATCGGTAGCGTGTGTTTGTAGTGGGTGGTGACGAACGGGCGCGGATTTCATCAGAACGTGATGTTGGTGCGCACGCCGATCACGAACGTATTGCGCAGCGGTTGCGTCGGATCGTTCGGGTTCTGGCCGGCGCCGGCGTTGAACGTGTACTGCGCATCGGCCTGCAATTGCCACCACGGATTGACCTGATACTGGTACGTCGCTTCGAGCGTGGTTTCGCTGGTGCGCGCACCGTACGGACTGCCGTTGAACGACAGGCTATCCTGATCGAGTCCGTTCACATGATTGCCGACCTTGATATAGGTCGCCGCGAGTCCCACGCTGTCGTTATCGCGGCCGGCGAACGGCGCTTTCATCACGACGCCGACGTTGGCCGCGAGGTTCACCAGATTGCGGTCGCCCGGCGCGCCCATTACGCGCGCGAACACGCCGATGCTGCGCGGCTCGTCCGGATCGGGACGCCAGATCATCTGGTCGGCCACTGCATAAATGCTGTAGTCGCCACGATGATTCGCGGCGACGCCGGTCGTGGCCGGATTTGCGAGCGACAGGCCGGTGTTGTCGTAGCGCTGGTCGGCGAAGCTGCCGTTGTTGTACCAGACCCCGAGCTTGTACGTGCCCGGCAAACCGCCGCCGCCTGCGCTGACCATTTCGCCGTCCGACGGCTGGTTGATCGCGTACTGCACTTCGCCGATGAACAGCGTGCCGGTATGCAGATTGAAGTTGGTGCCGCTCAGGTTGTTCGGATTGTTGCCGAGCGGATCGCCATCGAATACACCGGCGAGCGCCGTGATCGACGGCGTGATCTGGCCGCGCACGCGCACGCCGAGATCGGCGAGCGGGTAGGCCGGACCGCCCGATGGCATGTCGTACGAAGGCAGCGCCGGCCAGCCGAACATCGTGTTGACGAACAACGCCGAGTAGGTGCTGGTAATGAATTCCTGGTCGATACTTTGCTGACCGATCTTCACGTCGACGCGCTTGTTGAGAAACGACTGCTGATACCACAGCTCCCACAGCCGCGTGGTGTCGGTCGCCTCGATACCGCTTGCCGTATTCAGCGTGCCGAGTTTGTTCGCGCTGAGGTTGGCGCCGTGAATCTGCAACGCGCTGACGTTGAACAGACCGCCGGGCAAACCGAAGGCTTTCTGCGTATCCATCTGCACCGTGGCGGTCGTCAGACCGTCGTAGTCGGCGCCGCGTGCGAGACCGCCGCGCACGTTGGCGAGCACCTCGCTGGTTTCGGTGAGCGCAAACGTGACGCCGTACTTGCCGAGCCACGGACGCAGGCCGCCGATATCGCCAAGCATTTGCGGACGATTCCAGAAACCGGTCCACTGGTTCGTCTGCGTCGCCTTGATGTTCAGATCGGCTTCGGACGCGTCGGAGGTTGCGTCGGGATTGCTTTCGGCCATCGCGACGCCGGCGGTCAACGAGGCCCACGCGAGCACGGTATAGAGCGCGGTGCGGCGCATGAAGGGCAGGTGTGAGCGGTGCGTGGCGCTGCCGCGGACCACGTTATCGCGCAGCGCGCGGTCCCGGTTCGCGGGTGTGCCGAGGTGGGCGAACTTCATCGAATTCCTTGTTGGTGTTGTCTCGACTTGTATGGCCAGCGCTGCGCGTGGCACCTTACTGCAAGCCATCTTTGGAGACGGCCGCTGCAGCGAATGGTGAGATCGTACGCACGCGAATCCTGATCGTCAATGTGATTGAGAATGATTCGCATCAATTATCCATGAAAGTTTTTTTATTTTTACGGACTACGATCAAAAGTCATTTCTTCGAAATCAAAACGGAATTCTGGTGTAATTGTTTTGAAGGCTGGTGCTCATATCTTTACTGCGTCCCGCACGATTCAGTGGGCGCCCCATACAGGAGACGGACATGAACAGACGCACCGTATTGATCTCGCTGCTGGCAGGTAGCGCATGGTGGTTGAGCGGCGCCGCACAGGCACAACTCAATCTGAAGCAACTAGGCATCGGCGGCGGCGGGGGTGCGGCCGGTAGCAGCGGTGACGCAGGCGGCGGTGTGTCGCAGTTGTTGCAGACCTACGTCGGTGCGAACCAGCAGGTGCTCGGCGGGCAGTCGAGCCTCGCCTCCGCCATGGGCATGACGAGTGCGGCGGGGCAGGCCAAACAGGCGGCGGGTTTGTTGAGCGGCGGCACGCCTTCGGTGAGTCAGTTGACTCAGGTCGGCAATACCCAGCAATCGTTATCGCAATCGCTCACGCAGGCCATTGCCAGCCGCTCGGGTGATTCCGCATCGGCCACGCCCGTGAACAAACAGGCATTCACCGACGGGCTGTCGTCGCTCGGCAAAGGCGTAAGCCAATACTCGAGTTTGCAGTCGGGCCTCGGCAGTGTCGGTCAGATGAGTCCGTCGTCGCTGCTGCAGTCGGGAATGAATCCGCAGACCGCGCAGAGTGCGGCCTATATCGCGCAATCCGCGCCGGGTCAGTTGCAATCGTTGATGAGCACGTTGAGTTCGGCCGTGCAGTTCGCGTCGAGTCACGGCATCAGCGTGCCGTCCATCGCGACTTCGGCGCTCAAGGGCGGGCAATAGGAACAGAAAGCAACCGTGTGCGCGATAGCGAAGCCGCCGACATCGTCCAGACGGCAAAAGCGGCTATGATCGTTCCCCGAACCCGGCGGGCCGTCTGTGCGCCCTCTCGCGTTCAGCGCTTCAATGACCCTAGCCACCTGGACCTTCGCCGATGTCGCACACCGTCAATCTCGATCACTACTTTGCCCGCATAGGTTATGAAGGCCCGCGCGCGGCCACGCTGGATGTGCTGCGCGATCTGCACCGCCTGCATCCCGAAGCCATTCCGTTCGAGAACCTCAACCCGCTCGCCCGGCGCGCGGTGAAACTGGAGATCGAGTCCATCGAAGCGAAACTGGTGGACAGCCGGCGCGGCGGCTACTGTTTCGAGCAGAACGCGCTGTTCGCGAACGTGCTGATGCAACTCGGCTTCCAGGTCACGCCGCTGCTCGGCCGCGTGATGTGGGGCCGCGAGCCCGATGCGATTCCGCCGCGCACGCATATGGTTCTGCGTGTCGATCTCGGCGAGGACGCGTGGCTCGTCGACGTCGGCTTTGGCGGCGTCACGTTGACGGAGCCGCTGCGACTGGTGGCGGGCATGACGCAGACTACGCGGCTGGGCACGTTCCGTCTCGCCGACGCATCGCGCGGCGCGCTCGACCTCGAAGTGCAGGCGCAAGGCGAAGGCTGGCTGCGCACCTATCGCGTGGAATTACATCCGGTCGAATGGATCGACTATGAGACCTCGAACTGGTACACGTCGAGCGCGCCGGATTCGATTTTCCTGAGTCATCTGATCGTGTGCCGCGCGTTACCCGGCAGTTGGGTCACGCTGTTCGACAACCAGTTGAACGAGCGCGGCGCGGACGGCATCATCACGCGCGAACAGCAGATCGACAGCGCCAGTCAGCTCGCGGCTTGCCTGCGCGACGAATTCGGGCTGACACTCGGCGATCTCGACATCGACGAGATATTCGAACGCCTGCGCGCAGTGACGAACGCTTCCTGATAGCGTGGGCGAACCGCGTGGGCCGTTGGTCCGCGCCTAAACGCTTTATCGCTTACCCTTGCCCCGCGCGCTGCGCCGTATCCGGCGCGAACCGGCAACCGAGCCGATAGCGCGAGCCCGGATGCACGAAACGCGCGAACGTCACTGCTACGCCGCTCGTCCACGTGCGCCGCATCAGCGTGAGACAAGGTTCCTCGGCGCGCATGTCGAGCAGATCGGCTTCGGCGCGCGTCGGCAGGCCCGCGTCGACGACATGCTCGACGTCGTGCGCCGGCACGATCGCAAACAGATACGCCGACGGCCTGATGGTCGCGAAGTCCTGCTGCAAAAAATCCGGCGCGATGGCCGGGTTGACGTAACGGTCTTCGAGTTGCACCGGCAGGCCGTTCTCGCGATGCACGCAGATCACATGAAACACGGATGCGCCGGGCGGCAGTCCCAACGCGTTCGACACCGTCACCGAAGCCGTTTCGCGTTGCGCCAGCACCGTCTCGTAACGGTACTCGTGACCGCGCGAACGGATCTCGTCGCCGATATGCGCGATCATCAGCAGCGTCGATTGCGGCTTGCTTTGCGCGACGAACGTGCCGACGCCGGACACGCGCGTCACCAGCCCCGCATCGGCGAGTTCGCGCAGCGCGCGATTGACTGTCATGCGCGATACGCCGAGCGTGGCGACCAGATCGAGTTCGGACGGCAGGCGCTCGCCCGCTTGCCGCTCGCCCGAATCGATGATCCGCCGGATGTGGTGCTTGACCTGTTCGTAGCGTGCAGCCGGGAGCGCCGGATCCGAGGGTTTGGCTTCCGGCCGGCGCGCGTTCATAGCGGCGCTGCGTCGTCGTTGCCGCGTGCCCAGAACGCGTTGCGGTCGAAATAGTTCTGCAGGAACTGTTGCAGCCGCGGTTGCCCCGCATCGTGAAAGACTTCGCGTGGCGCACCTTGCGCGGCAATCCGGCCCTGATCGATGAACACGACCTTGTCGGCCACCTGCGCCGCGAAACCCATCTCGTGCGTGACGACGGCCATCGTCATGCCGTCGCGCGCGAGCTGCTTCATCACCTGCAGGACTTCGCCGACGAGTTCCGGGTCGAGCGCCGAAGTCGGTTCGTCGAACAGCATGATGTGCGGCTCCATTGCCAGCGCGCGCGCAATCGCCACGCGCTGTTGCTGGCCGCCGGAGAGTCGGGCCGGATAGGCATCGGCCTTATGCGCGAGACCGACCGTTTCGAGCATCGCGTGAGCGCGGCGGCGTGCCTCGTCGCGCGACAGATGACGCACGCGCAGCAGCGCTTCCATCACGTTGCCGAGTGCCGTCATATGCGGCCACAGATTGAACTGCTGGAACACCATCCCGACATTGCGCCGTACGCGGTTGATCTCGCCCTGCGACGCGCGCACGCGCCGGCCATTGCGCTCGCTATAGCCGAGCAGTTCGCCTTCGATACGCACGTCGCCCTGATCGTAGGTCTCGAGCGCCGCGAGGCAGCGCAGCAGCGTACTTTTGCCCGAGCCGGACGGCCCGATGATGCAGACCACTTCGGAGCGCGCGATCTGCAGATCGATGCCGCGCAGTACCTCGACTTCGCCGAAGCGTTTGCGCAGATCGCGCACGTCGATGAGCGGCGCGCCGCGCGACGGGTCGGCTCCGGCGTCGCTTGCGACGGTGGACGCGGAGTCGAGCGTGGGAGAGGGCAGGTCGGTCATGGCGTTCATGGAGAGGTTCGGCGCGGCGTTCATGCCATGAAGCGGGCGATGCGGGTTTCGGCCCACATACCCGCTCGCGACGTGAGTTCGACCAGCGCCAGATAGCACACGCACAGCACCAGCAGCGTTTCGACGAAAGCGAAGGTGGCCGAGCCGATGCCGGTCAGCACGAAGGTCAGTTCGGGCACGGTGACGATCGAGAGCACGGCGGTTTCCTTGCTCAGCACGATGATCAGATTGGTCAGCGCCGGCACGATCAGCACCAGCATTTGCGGCACCTGCACGCGCAGCACCGCCTGAAAGCGCGTGAGCCCGAGACACGACGCCGCTTCGAGATGACCGCGCGGCACCGACTGGAAACCGGAGCGGAACGCTTCCGCGAAATACGCGCTGCCGTAAAGGCCGAGGCCGAGCACGCCGGCGGTCATCGGTTCGAGCGTGAGGCCGATGGACGGACCGCCGTAGTACAGCAGAAACAGCTGCACCAGAAACGGCGTGCCGCGAAACAGTTCGATGTAGACACGCAGCGCACCGCGTACCCAGCGTCCGCAAAACAGTTGCAGCACGGCAATCAGAAAGCCGATCAGGATGCCGATTGCGACGCCCGCGGCCCAGGTGCCGAGCGTGGTCGCGAGGCCCGCGGCGATCGGCTGGAGATTGTGCGTGATGACGGTCGGGTCGAGCTTTTGCATGGCGGCTCAGCTACGTTGCAGACGATATTCGGCGGTATGCGCGACCAGTGCCAGCGCTCCGCAAATCACGAAGTAGATGAGCCCCGCGGCGACATACGCTTCGAGCGGCCGATACGTGCTCGCGGCGATGTTCTGCGCGGTGCGGGTCAGTTCGGCGACCCCGACCACCGAGATCAGCGACGACGCCTTGATGAGCAGCACCATCTCGTTGACGAGCGAGGGCAGCGTCAGACGGAAGGCCTGCGGCACGAGAATGCGCCGCAGCATGTCGGCGGACGAGAGTCCGAGCATGCGGGCGGCTTCCAGATGCCCCGGCGGAATGCTGAGAAAGCCGCCGCGCAGAATTTCGGCGATATACGACGCGGAGCACAGCGACACGGCGCTGATCGCGGCAACCAGCGGCGATACGTTGATACCCGCGAACGGCAGCAGGTAATACACCAGCAGCAGTTGCACGAGCATCGGCACGCCGCGAAAGAAGAACACGTAAGCGCCGCCGAACAGGCGCGCCGCGCGATGCGTGGAAAGCCGCGCCGCGCACACGCCGATCGCGACGAAGAAGCCGATCAGGAGGCCCGCCGCCGACACGCCGACGGTGGCGATCGCGGCATGCAACAGCAATGGCAGGCCTTGCAGGAACACGGTCGTGCTGAACATAAGCGGCGCGCTCAACGAAACGGGAGGGCGAGGCGGGCCGGTGCTGCACGTGTGCGCAAGCAGCGGCCCATGACAGCGGGTCAGGCTCAGTATTTAGGCTCAGTAGTTAGGCGCGGGCATCGTGGTCGGCGCATCCATCGCGACGCCGAACCATTTTTTTTGCAACGTGGCGAGACGTCCGTCGTTATGCATCTTCACGATCGCCGCGTTGAACGCGTCGGCGAGCGGCTTGCTGTCCGCGTCCTTGCGCAGGCAATAGGCGAAGTACACCTTGGCGCCGAACGGCGGCTGTACCACCGCGAAGGTTTCCGGACGCTGCTTCGCGACATACGCGATGTTGGTCATGGAGTTCGCGACGGCGGCGATGCGGCCGGCGGCGAGATCGGCATAAGCCTGATTGTTGTCGACGTATTCGCGGATTTCGGGCGGTTTCGGCAGCGTTGCGACATAGGCCTTCAACTGGTCGAGTTGCGCCGAGCCTTTACCCGCGCCGACCGTCTTGCCGACGATATCCGACGACTGCTTCACCGACGTGTCGTTGGCGCGTTTGAGCAGCGCGTCGGTGGCGTCGGCGACCGGCAGCGTGTACGTGTAGCGTTCCATGCGCGCCTTGGTGACGGTCAACGGGCCGCCGACCATGTCGAACTTGCCGGCTTCGAGGCCCGGCAGTACGCTCGGCCACGGCAGGTCGATGAAGCGTACCTTCACGCCCAGTTCCTTGCCCACTTCGGCGAACAGATCCTTGTTGAAGCCGGCTTGCTGGCCGTTTTCCAGAAAGTCGAACGGCGCAAACTGCATTTCGGTACCGACCACCAGTTCGCCGGCCTTCTTTACTTTGGCGAGCTGGTCGTCGGCGTGCGCGGTGACGCTTGCCGCGCACAACGCCAGCATGACCAGACGACACTTCCAGCCTGCAAGGATACTCATGGGTTTCTCCAGTGGGCAAAGCGAGATTGCGCGATGACGGTGGCGCTGAAACGGTTTGGGCGCGAAGCAGTGCGAGGCAGTATATACCGCGCTTTTTGCCCGAAATAAATAAACCCGGTACTCGGTGAAAGTCCCTACGGCGAGCCTGACAGCAAGCTTGTTCGCCCGTCTTGCGAGCGTGGTTTTGGCGGTATATACAACCGGGATACCCGAACGACGCGAGCCGCAAGGCGGCTTCGCAAACTCACTTCACAGGAAAGCCCTGCCATGCCCGTGACCCGTATTCCGATCATCGATCTCGCCGGCCTGCGCTCGGGCGATCCGCAGGCTCTCACGCGTATCGCTCAGGAAATTCGTGAGGCCTGCACGACGATCGGCTTCTTCTACATCGTCAATCACGGGGTGCCACAGGCTTCGATCGACGCCGCCGCGCTAGCGGCACGCACGTTCTTCGCGTTTCCGGTCGAGACCAAGCGGCGCGCGGCCGTGAATCAGCGGCATCGCGGTTTCAATGCGCTCGGTGACGCGACCATGTACCAGGCGAAGCGTCCCGACTACAAGGAGTTTTTCAGCGTCGGACTGGAGTTGCCCGAAGACGATCCCGACGTGCTCGCCGGCCAGGCATTGCGCGGGCCGAACAACTGGCCGGACTTCATGCCGGAGTTGCAGCCCGCGCTCTACGGTTATTACGAAGCGGTGGCGAGTTGCGGCGCGGACCTGCTGCGCGCGGTGGCGGCGAGCCTCGGTATCGACGAGCATTTTTTCGCGCCGCGCTATACGAAACGGATGCAACGCACGCAGATGGTCTACTATCCGCCGCAGCCGCCTCGAGCGGATGCCGATCAGTTCGGCGTCGCGCCGCATACGGACTACGGCTGCATCACGCTGTTGTGGCAGGATCAGGTCGGCGGCTTGCAGGTACGCGAGATCGCCAACGACACGTGGGTGGACGCGCCGCCGGTCGAAGGCAGCTTCGTCGTGAACGTCGGCGATCTGCTGGCGCGCTGGACCAACGACCGGTTCCGTTCCACGCTGCATCGCGTGATCAATGCGTCGGGACAGGAGCGTTATTCGATCGCGACGTTCTACGATCCGACTTATGGCGCGCTGGTCGATCCGCGCGAACTGGGTACCGCGCAGGCGGACCTGAAGTATCAGCCGGTCGCCGCGGGCGATTACATACTCGGGCGCATCAACGACTCGATGGGCTACCGGAAGAAAAAAGCTCTGGAAGGGGCATAAGGGACTACTGCATGACCAACAACGATATGGCCCACGGCGCGAACGGCGCAACCGGCGCAACCGGCGCAACCGGCGCAACCGGCGCGAACGGCATGACTGCGCCTCACCAGACGGCTTCGCTCGATGCGACGCTCGACGCATTGCGCGCGGCGCTCGGCGCCGACTCGGTGCGCGTCGGCGAGCAGATCGGCGAGCGCGCGATGACCGACTGGACGCGTCACGAACCGACGCGGCCCGCCGCGCTGCTGCTGCCGCGTAATACGCAGGACGTGTCGCGCGCGCTGGCGATCTGCCATGCGGCGCATCAGCCGGTCGTGCCGCAAGGCGGCATGACGGGTCTGGCCGGCGGCGCGATTGCGCGCGCGACCGACATTGCGATCTCGCTCGAACGTCTGGTCGGCATCGAAGAGGTCGATGCGGCCTCGGCCACGCTCACCGTGCTCGCGGGCACGACGTTGCAAACCGCGCAGGAAGCCGCGGCGGAAGCGGGCTTCGAACTCGCGCTCGATCTGGGCGGCCGCGGCTCGTGCCAGATCGGCGGCAATCTCGCCACCAACGCGGGCGGCAATCGTGTGATCCAGTCGGGCACCGCGCGCGACCAGGTGCTCGGTCTCGAAGTGGTGCTCGCCAACGGCGACGTGCTGACCTCGCTCGGCAAGATGGTCAAGAACAACACGGGCTACGACCTGAAGCACTGGTTCATCGGCTCGGAAGGCACGCTCGGCGTGATTACGCGCGCGGTATTGCGGCTGCATCCGCAACGCGCCTCGCGGCATACCGCGCTGGTCGCGCTCGACGGTTACGACGCCGCGGTGAACCTGTTGCGCCGTCTGTCGACGCAGTTCGGCAACGACATCGGCGCGTTCGAAATCATGTGGCCGGACTTTTATGATTTCGGCGTGAAGCTCACGGGCACCCGCTCGCCATTTGCGGATGCACATCCGCTCTACGCGCTGATCGAGCATGCGAGTTTCGATTCCGCCGACGACGGTACGCGCTTCTCCACCGCGTTGACCGATGCGCTCGAAGCCGGTGCGATTCGCGATGCGGTGATCGCGCAATCGGTTGCCGACGTGCGCGCGTTATGGGCGATCCGCGAATGCACCGCGGAGTTTCCGGTGCGGCTCGACCCGATCAACTTCGACGTGAGTTTGCCGATCGGCGGCATCGGCGCGTTCGTCGATCAGTGCCGCGCCGAACTCGATCGTCGCTGGCCGGGCAACGAATCGTATTTTTTCGGCCATATCGGCGACTCGAACCTGCATATCACGATGGATGCGAATTCGGTGCCGGGTGTCGATCATCACGCGGTGTATGCGTTCGTGTACGGGATGCTCGGGCCGCTGCACGGATCGGTGTCAGCGGAACATGGCATCGGGCTGCTCAAGCGCGAGTTCCTGCCGATCTCGCGCTCGCCCGCCGAGTTGGCCGCAATGGTGGCGATCAAACACGCGCTCGACCCGCACGGCATTCTGAATCCGGGCAAGCTGTTCTGAGTTGCGCGGGCCGTGGGCCGCCTTGTTATTGCGGCGTGCCCGGCACGTGGGTCAGCAGTTCGTTGGCGCAGCGGCGGTAGAGCCAGGCGAGCGACGCTGCGGTGAGCAAGGAGAGCAACGTCTGCAGCAACGCCCAACTCATGGCAACGACAACGTTGCCCGTGCCCTGTTGAAGCAGGAGTGTATTCGAGCGCGCGGCCAGCCAGATGCCCACGCCGGTCAACAAGAAGAGCGGCAGGCAACTGCAAAAGCCGACGCCGAAGAAACGCCAGAAGTGCCCACGGCTATCTCGCCACGCGCTGCCCAGTGTGAGCTGTGCACCGAGCGCCACGGACGGATACAGCAGACTCAGCCGGATCAGCACGAACAGGTAGATCAACTGCAGCGGCAGCAGAATGAAGACGCCCAGCTTGAATGTGTGGGCGGCGATCTGGCCAAGCCCGAAGAAAACCAGCAAACCCAGCGCCGCGCCGAACGACACGACGAGAAAACGGAACAGCGGCCGGCCGCCCGACGGCACGAGCGGATTCGTCGCTTCGCCGAGCAGGATGAAGCGGTGCACCTTGACGCTCAACATGGCCGACACGACCGCGTGGAGGATCAGCCATACCAGCGACATCAAGGCCTGACCGGCGTGCGCCTGCGCGCCCGTTTCGGCATCGACGGCGGGGTGGCCGAGTAGCGACGTGCACGTGAGTACGATCCACGACCCGAGCACGAGCCATGGCATCGTGGTCACCGCTTGCCACGCACTGCTCCATGCATTCTTTACGCAAGCCCAAAAGGTCAACTGTTCCATATCTTTGTTCTAGTGGTTTCTAGTGGTTCTAGTGGTTGAGAGCGCGACGCCCTCGCGTCGTGCGGGATTCTGCCATGGATGGCGTGACGAATCCTGATTGCCGGGCGCGGCGCTTGCTGAAAACAACTCAGGTCACTCAACCAGGGAGTTCTCGATGCAACAAGCAACCGGCCGCCGCGAGCGCAAGAACATCAAGAGGATCGCCGTTATCTGTGCGGTCTTACTGATACTCGCTTTCGTCATTTCCGAACTCAAGCCGTGGTCGCGCAAACCGGCCGATGCGGGCGAATGTTCCGAACACGATGCCGCCTGGCGTCAGAATGCCCTCAAGAGCAAATTGAACGGCACCGATGCGCCTGCTTCGACCAGCAAGAACTTCGCGATTCAGGATGGCTCCCACTGGGATAGCGAGAACCATCTGTGGGTCGTCCCGTTCAGGACGACGGGGCAGACCACCGGCACGGGTAATTTCACCGCGCTGATCCACTGCACGGGCTCGGTCGATATCAAGGCCGGCGACCAGTAATTCGCGTCGTCGCGCTTTTGCCGCCGGCGGGCGGTGGCTTGTCTATCATGTCGCTCGAAACAGAACACATCGAGGAGACGACATGAGCGAGTGCACTACCCGCCGTTCCAGACGGCGTTTGTTTCTGCAGGGAAGCCTCATTGCGGGCGCCGCGCCGCAGTTGCTGATGGGCGGCCTTGCGAAGGCCGGCGAAGGGGCGTCGGACGCGAAACCTGGCGAACCGGCGCATGCATCGCCGAACGTGACTGCAGGTGGCCCGTCGCCCACCGTCACACTGGCCCGCTACGGCGCCGCGCTCCGCTATGAAGAGATCCCCGCGCCGGTTCTGCAGCGCGCGAAAGACTGCATGACGGATGCGGTCGCAACGATCATCTACGGAGCAAGTCTGCCGTGGAGCAAGATGATCATCGCGTACGCGCGACAGAACGGCTCGGGTGGCCGCAGCCAGATTCTCGGCGCGGGCACCGAGCCGGTTCATCCGCCCGCGGCGGCGCTCGCGCAAGGCGCGATGGCGCATGCGTTCGAACTCGACAATCTCACCAAGCCCGATAGCGGCGGTCACCCTGGCGCGACGTTGTTCTCGTCGGGACTCGCGATCGCACAGGATCGCGGCTTTGGCGGACGCGCCTTGCTCGCGTCGTTCGTTGCGGGCGCGGAGGTGATGATACGGATCGGCTATGCGACCCAACACACCAACGAGGAACGCGGCTTTCATGCGCCGGGGACGGTGGGTCCGTTCGGCTCGGCGATTACCGTGGGGCATCTGCTCGGCTTCGATGCGCAGACGATGACGAATGCGCTGGGTGTCGCCGGTTCGTGTTCGGGTGGGCTGCTGGCGTTCGCGCATGCCGGCAACGGCGCGATGGTGAAGCGCCTGAATGTCGGACGCGCGGCGGAAGGCGGCGTGGTTGCCGCGAGTCTCGCGGCGGAAGGCTTCACGGGACCGAGCACGGTGCTGGAAGGCGAGGGCGGATTCCTGCGCGCGTTCTGTCCGGAATACGACTTGAGTCAGCTAACCCTCGGTCTCGGACAAACCTACGAGACCATGAACATCATGATCAAACGCTACGCTTGTCATATCACCGCTCACACGCCGGTCGAGGCGATTCTCGATCTCCGCAAGGCACACGGTTTCACCGCGCAGGACGTCGCGTCGATCGAAGTGGCGGGCAGTCAGCGCATGGCGACGGTGAACAACATCGCGCGTCCGGCCGACGCGTTGCTCGCGCAGTTCAGCATTCCGTTCTGCGTGGCGCTGGCGCTGTATCGCAATCCGGTGGACCCGCGTTCGTTCGACGAAAACGTCGCGCGCGACCCGGCGATTCTCGCGATGACGCAGCGGGTCAGCATGAGCGTCACGCCGGGGCAGGGCAATGGCGATCTCGCGTCCACGGTCAAGGTCACGCTCAACGATGGACGCACGTTCAGCGAGCGGGTGACGGCGTTCAGCGGCACGCCGGAACGGCCGCTCGATCGTGCGGGCCTGCGGGAGAAATTCATGCTGTTGACGCGAGATCATCCAGAATCGACGATGAGCGCGCTGTTCGACCGGCTGCAGAATCTGGAGAGGGAACAGCGGCTGGAGTGGTTGCGGGTTTGAGGCGAACGGGCGTGACGCGCGGCTGCTGTCGTTTCAATCCGCGGTCACGCTGTCGGCTTCAGCCTGCACTATCTCCCGCGCATACCGCGTGGGCGGCAACCCCACGTGCCGCGTGAACGCCACGCTAAACGTGCTCGCCGAGCTATACCCGACGCGTTGCGCCACTTCGGCAATACCCACCCCGGCCTCGGCGCGCCGCAACAGATTCTTGGCCATGGCCATGCGCCACGAGAGCAGATACTCCATCGGCGCGACGCCGACCGCGCGGCTGAACCGATCGAAAAAAGCCGAGCGCGACAGCGCGGCTTCCTTCGCCAGTTCGGCGACGGTCCACGATCGCGTCGGGTCGGCGTGCATGCTGCGGATCGCGGCGGCGAGACGCTCGTCGGCCAGCGCTCTCAACAACCCGGGCGATGCCGACGGTCCCGCCGTCGCGCGCAGCGCTTCGATAAACAGCACTTCCAGCAGACGCGCGAGCACCACGTCGCGCGCGGGCCGCTGCTCGCGCGATTCCTCGCCGACCAGTTGCACCAGCGTCGCCAGCCGCTTTTCGCCGCTGACGTGCACCACCTGCGGCAGCAACGACACCAGCAGCGCCGCATCCGGCGAGGCGAACACGCAGTGGCCCACCAGCGACCGGTAGTCGGGCGGCCCGCTTTGCAACCCGATACGGAATTCGCCGTTGGGTAGCGCGACGGGTGGGATTCCAAATTCCGTTTCGTCCGGTAACTCGCGGCTGGACATCGTGAAGTCGTAGGCCGCGGGCACCAGCACGAAGTCGCCCTGGTTCAGCGCGATCGGCTCGCAACCGTTGACGGTGAGTTGCGACGCGCCTTCGAGAATCACGCCATAGAACGGCTGGCCGAACCGGTCGCGGTGCACGGCCCAACGGCCCCGTCCGTTGACGACCTTCGAGAACGAGGCCGACGGTTGCAGCAGGGTGACGACCTCGGCAAGCGGATCAATCATCGCTGGACTCTCGCAAATGGAATATGGACGCTGGATTGTAGCAAGTCCGGGCGAGCCGGCTTATCGTGTGGGCACTGCTGGACACCCATCAACTGTCGTCAGTCACCCAACGAGGCACACATGAAAACCGTTCTGATTACCGGATGCTCGTCCGGATTTGGTCTTGAAACCGCGCGCTACTTTCTCGAACGCGACTGGCAGGTCATCGCCACGATGCGCACGCCGCGCGAAGACCTGTTGCCGGCTTCCCCGCGTCTGCGTGTGCTCGCGCTCGACGTCGCCGATGCCGGCAGCATTCGCGCCGTCATAGAGGCCGCCGGGCCGATCGACGTGCTGGTCAACAATGCGGGCATCGGCGTGCTGAATGCGCTGGAAGGCACCTCGATGCAAACCGCGCGCGAGGTCTTCGAGACCAATACGCTCGGCACCATCGCGATGACCCAGGCGGTGCTGCCGCAATTCAGGGAGCGCCGCGCCGGCGTGGTGGTCAACGTGACGTCGACGGTGACGTTGCGGCCGCTTCCGCTGCTGTCCGTGTACACCGCCAGCAAGGCGGCGGTCAACGCGTTCACCGAATCGCTTGCGCTGGAGTTGCAGCCGTTCGACGTCCGCGTGCGACTCGTGTTGCCGGGACGCGCGCCCGACACGCGTTTTGGCGAGAACGCCCGCGAGCGGATGCAGGGTGGTTTCCCCGATGCGTATGCCGGACAGGCGCAGGCGGTGATCGCGCAATTCGGCGAACCGTCGCCGATCACACTCGCGCAGGATGTCGCGGAAGCGGTGTGGCGCGCGGCGACCGATCCGGCCTGTCCGATGCGGCTGCCGGCCGGCGCGGATGCGGTGGAGTGGGCGGCGCAGGTCTGATGCGAGGGGGTCGGGGGCCGGTAAGCTCTGGGGACTTCATCTGTTTGCGGAACCCGCGGTGGATCGAGCTATCGAATCGTCTATCCGACTCGCTCCCCACCACTCATCTCCCCTCGACCATCGTTCATGCAAAGCTCCCAATCCACGCCTGATCAACCCGACCATTCGCTGCTACGGGATATGCGGTACACGATCATTCCCCATCGACTGCGCGGAATCACGGCGGGATTGGCTGCATTGGACCTCGAGGCCAATCCCGACACGCTCGTTACGCTCGCACCCGATAGCGCCGACGCCGTTCAGCACGACGCGCTGGTTGCGTACACGCGGCCGGTCACGTGTGTCGCGGCCATCCACAGCCGGGCCTTACTGCAGTTCCTGGGCTTGCAATGCAACGGATCGTCGCTCGACACGCTTGCAGGCGAGCCACGCAGCGCCGACGAACTCTGGATCGGGACGTTCAGGGGCAATGACGGAGCGCCGCTCGACGTCGTGCCGGCGTCGGTAGTCGACGCCTGGCACGATCCCGAAGAGATCGCGCTGGCCTGGTTGACCACCAGCGATTTCGCCGCGCAAGGTCTGGCGAATGCGATGGCCGATCCCAAGCTCACGAGTGCCGCCATCACGCCGATGCTCCGACGGACGTTTGAAACGCTGCCCAAGGTCGTGAACCAATGGTTTTTCGAACGCGCGGTGTTGCGCGCGAACGCGTAGCGTGAGCGGGCATTAACCACCTGTCAGCAGAGCGCGCTGTTGATTGACCAGGCTGCTCTTGCGGCTAAAACAGAAAACAGAACTTCTGCACCAGCGTCTCGATCGACATGGGTTTGATCCAGCAAGCGTCGAAACCTGCCGCAGCGAGGTGCGCTTCCTGGTCGGCATTCTCGTCGTTCACGAGTGCCATCAGCATTACGTCGTCGGATCCAAACGCCTTGCGAAGACTTTGCGCCAGCGCCGGTCCGTTCTCACGCGGCGGAGTGGTGTCGATGATCACGAGTACGGGGCGCATCGCGGCTGCCAGATCGAGCGCGCGATCGGAAAACGTCGTGGAGGTTGCGGGAATGCGCCGGTAAGCAAGAAGCTCGCGCATCGAGGAACCGATGCACAACTCGTTGTGCACGATCAGAACGGTCTGGCGCACCGGCTCCGAAAAGTAGGGATATCGCCAGATTTGCGGTTGAGACCCAACTTCCGACATCGCTTTCATCGAAGGTGCCTCCAGCGTTGCGGTGCGATGCCGTTGAACTTCGCAATTTTCGATCCAGAGCGAAAGGTGTATCTCACCGAACCTGGTAGCGCGGCGCGCTGAGCGCTCAATGGTAGGTCGTGGTCGATGCCTGCAGTTTCGTCAGCACGCCGTGCTGGAACCGGAACCAGCCTTGCGAGCTTTGCATGACGACCTCATCGCCTTGCCAGAATACGCGCCTGACCGTCATGCGCTGACCCGTTCGCTGCACGAGCGGCGGACGGTGCCGAAAGTCGTATAACACCGGACCCTCGTCGGTCTGCACCAGCATGCGCGCAACCGTGCCGTTCGAATTGCCGGCATCGTCGAAATGCTTGAGCGTGCTCGCGCCGAAGCGATCGAAACTTTGCTGCTCCAGCAGCCCTACGAAGTCGTGCCCGGCGTGCGTGAAGCTCACCGTGCCAGACGGCGTCGGGAAAGTGTCGGCGCCGCTGCTCTGTGCGTGAGCGCAGATCGCAAACGTGGCGGCGACGATTGCAGGGAATAGACGTTTCATGTGCGGATGCCGTGGCCTCAATATGCAAATTTCGTGTAACTCTCGCCACGCTGGCCGGCAGTGCTGCCCCGACCGGCTTCGCCGTCAGAGGCGATTTGCGGCATGGACCGCAGCAGGCGTTGGGCGCGCGGACCAAGTTGCTGGTAAACATCCCGAGGCACGTCGATGTGAACCTCCGGTCTGAAATACCAGCTTCTACTGTACCCAATCACCACCATCGGCCGCGGCGCATCCGTCCTGTTCGGCGTGCCGCGATGCAGGGCTCTGACGTCGCGAATCATCACGTCGCCGAGTTCCATCGGTATCGCATGCAATGGAATCTGTCCGCCGAGATAAGCCTGCATGGCATCTTCCGAATTCATTCTGTGCGTGCCCAAGGTCGTTTCGAACGGACCGTTTTCGGCCGTCACGTCGCACAGCGGGAAGTTGACCGCGAGCTGAAACGACGGCGTTTCCGGCAGACCGTCGAACAGCGCCGGCGTGTCGCGATGCACGTCCTGATACGTGGAGCCGCGCAGCGGCGTGTCGGTGGCGAGTTGACACATGACCGGGTCTTCGCCCGCGACGCGTTCGACGATAGCCAGCACGTCAGGGTCGCAGAAGACAAGCTCGTTTGCGAACACGCCTGCGAACGGCAGCGTGATGTAGTGCCGGTTGGCGCCGCGAACCGCCGTGGCGTTATCAGCGAGGCGCTCGGCGAGCAAGGTGTCGAAGGCTTGCCGCCAGGCCAGCAGTGTGTCCTTGGGGAAGTGCTGCTTGAGCAGCACCAGGCCGTCGCGCTCGAAGTCGCGGGAGTACGCATCGTGCTCTTCGCTGGAATAACGCATGAAACTGTCTCCTGTTTATTTGCACTATTCGCACGAGGCTAGCAAGCAAACGACCATAGGGCAATCGCGGCCGCGGCATCTCACAGTTTAGCGGCAGGGAATCGTCAGCCGTCCGTCGAGACCGTCACGCTTTCCCACGCGCTCATCTCTTCGCCGAATGTCGACAGCTTGTCGCGCACGAGTTTGAGTGCGTCGCTGCCGAGCAGAAGATGGGCGGGCGGATGCCCGGCCGCTATTGCCGCCAGCATCGCGCGGGCGGCTTTGGCGGGGTCGCCCGGTTGTTTGCCGCTTTTCGCCTCGCGCGCCTCGCGAATGGGATCGAAGCTGGCGTCGTAGTCGGGAATCGAGCGCGGCGTGCGTTTCATCGAACGGCCGGCCCAGTCGGTGCGGAACGACCCCGGCGCCACTGCGGTGACCGCAATGCCGAGCGCGGCGACCTCTTTACCGAGCGCCTCGGAAATGCCTTCGAGCGCGAATTTGCTGCCGCAGTAGTAGGCGATGCCGGGCATCGTGATGTGGCCGCCCATCGACGTGATATTCAGAATGTGGCCACGCCGACGCTCGCGCATGAAGGGCAGCACGGCCTTCATCATGGCGACCGCGCCGAACACGTTGACGTCGAACTGCTGGCGCATTTCCGATAGCGGCGCTTCTTCCATGACGCCTTCGTGGCCGTAGCCGGCATTGTTGACGAGCACGTCGATGGGCCCGACGCTCGACTCGATTTCCGCGACGACGCCAGGGATGGCGTCGAAGTCGGTCACGTCGAGCACGCGTGCGAAGGGCGCGTTCGCCGACAGCGACTCGAATTCGTCTTTGGCGGCAGCGCTTCTGACCGTGCCGACCACGCGATGCCCCGCCGCGAGCGCTTCCTGTGCGAGCGCACGGCCGAAACCGCTACTGACGCCGGTAATGAGCAGAACTTTGCTGGATGTCATTCGAGCTTCTCCATAAGGTGGACTGGAGAGTGCATAATAGTCTGCGAGATGAGCCACCGGCAGCCAGATTCCGCTATTTTAATTGCACAAAACTATGAGTACGAAACGCCAGCCCGCCTTGTCGGGCGAACTGTCGGCACGCAGTCAGAAACGCATTGTCGGATTACTGCGGGTGTTGGCGCCCGACGAGGGCTACAACCTGACGGCGGTGCCGAGCGTGCGCATTCTGAGGTCAAACCGGGCGCTCGCGCGCGTGCCGGTTCTGTACGATCCCGGCATCGTCATCGTTTGCCAGGGGCGCAAGCGGGGTTACTTCGGCGAGCAGTTGTATCTGTACGACGAGCATCATTACCTGGCGGTGTCGGTCCCCGTGCCGTTCAGCATGGATACCGATGCGACGCCGGATCATCCGCTGCTCGCGTTGTATCTGCACCTCGATTTCACGATGGCCGCCGAGCTGGCGGCGCAGATCGACGGCGAAGGCGTCGCGCAATCCGTGGAAGAGCCTTTGAGCATGATGTCGACGCCCATGGACGAGGCGATGCAGGCGTCGGTACTGCGCTTTCTCGAAGCATTGCAGCAGCCACTGGAAGCCGCGGTGTTGGGGCCGGGCCTGCTACGCGAGATTTATTTTCGTGTGCTCACCAGCGCTCAGGGCGGCTCGATGCGAAGAGCGCTGTCGATGGGGGGGCAGTTCGGCAGGATCGGCAAATCGCTGCGCCTGATTCACGCGGGCTACGCAAAGTCGCTCGATGTGACCCAGCTAGCGAGCGAAGCGGGGATGAGCGTGCCGAGCTTCCACAGCCATTTCAAGGCGATCACGCAGGTGTCGCCGATGCAGTACGTCAAGTCGACGCGTCTGCACCAGGCGCGCTTATTGATGGTGCGCGAAGAGCTGACCGCGGAGGCGGCCAGTCATGCAGTGGGCTACACGAGCCCTTCGCAGTTCAGCAGGGAATTCAAGCGGCTTTTCGGCGTGACGCCGGCGGCGGAAACGAAGCGGATGCGCGAGAGTTTTGCGATTCCCGCCGCGTTCGCCGATTCGATCTACGTGTCGTCGCACTGAGAACCCGGAAACCTGAAAACCTGGATATTGCCCTCACACCTTGCAGGATGGGGGCAATAAACGGCACGCAACCGCAGACGACTCAGCCCAGCGTGCGGGCGTACAGCGCGAACAGTTCTTTCCAGCCGCGCTCGGCGCCCGGTGCATCGAACACCGGCATGTCCGGCTTCATCCAGCCGTGCAGCTTGCCTTCGTAGATCTCGCTCTTGTGTTTGACGCCGGCATCATTCAGCGTGGCTTCGAAGCGCTCGGCCATTTCCGGCGGGTAGCTATGGTCTTGATCGGCGCCGGCCACCAGCACTTCGGCCTTGATCTTCGGCACTTGCAGATGCGGGCTGGTCGGCTGGTCGGTTGCCAGATTGCCGCCGTGGAAGCTTGCCGCCGCTGCAACGCGATCCGGGTAATAAGCCGCGGCGGTGAGCGCCATGCCGCCGCCCATGCAGAAGCCGACCGTGCCCACCTTGCTGCCCTTGACGTCGGTGCGGCTGTCCAGATAGGCCAGCAGCGCGGCGGTGTCTTCGGCGGCCTTGTGGTTGTCGGTGCTCGCCATCATCGGGCCGACCGTCGCGCGGAAGTCGCCCTTCAGCACTTCCTTCGGATCGAGCGGGCCGTAGGCGCCGAAGCGATAGAACAGATCGGCGAGCAGCACGACGTAGCCCTGGCTGGCGATATGGCTCGCCATCTCGATCATTCCGGGGCGAATGCCGAACGCGTCCATGTAGAAGATCACGCCCGGCCAGCTTCCTTCGCCTTGCGGGTGCAGCACCCAGACGTTGGCGGGGCCGTCCTTGGCCTGAACGGTAGTCTGGGTCTGGCTCACGCCGTAAGCGTTCACGGTTGCGGCTTGGTTCGAGTTGGACATCGAAAGGTTCCTGGTCATGGAAATGAAAGCAAAAGCCCGTGGGACGGGCTTTTCCGGCTAGGCGGCAGTTTAAGGCAGATGGCTCGGGGCTGCTGCGGGCGTCGACGCTCGGGCCGCCCTTCGGCTAGACGGTCGGTCCTTCGGCTTGCCGTCCGCGCAGCGCGACGACAATCGAACTGCCGACGATCAACGCAATGCCCATCAGGGAGGAAGTGCCGATCGTCTCGCCCCAGATCGCGTAGCCGAACAGCGCCGCCCACACGATGCTGGTGTAGTTGTACGGCGCCAGTGACGCGGCGTCGGCCTGGCGGAACGCCATCGTCATCAGCAACTGGCCCGCCGTGGCGAAGGCGCCGAGCAGGGCCATCAGGCCTAACGCTTCGATGGAGGGGTTCTGCCACGCAAACGGCAGCGATGCCGCCGTCGCGACAGTACCGACGATCGTGAAGAACAGCACTGTCGTGCCGGAGTCGTCGGTGGGTCTGATCCGCTTGATCTGGATGATGGAGAGCGCGCCGAACATCGCCGAGACGATCAGCAGAACGGGGCCGATCCAGCTGCCGTGCGATCCGTCGGGGCGCACCACCAGCAGCACGCCCGCGAAGCCGACCAGGGCGGCCAGGGCATCGGTGCG
Source organism: Paraburkholderia sp. BCC1886 (assembly GCF_900996245.1). Lineage (GTDB taxonomy): Bacteria > Pseudomonadota > Gammaproteobacteria > Burkholderiales > Burkholderiaceae > Paraburkholderia. Next base: position 50,829 of record NZ_CAAJGK010000036.1, read on the forward strand.
CAGCAGTCTCTCCTTGAGCAGCGCGGGCGCGAGCACGATGACCAGCAGACTTTCCGAATAGACGATAGCAACGGCTTCGCTCAGCGGAACATACGGCAAGGCCGCAAAGAAACACGCCGATGCGCCGAGCAGCGTCAGCGAGCGGATGAGCTGGCCGCGCGTGTCGATGCTGCGCAGCCGGTCGCTCAAAGGCCGCCCGCGCAAGCAGACCGCGACAGCGGGAATCAGTCCGAACAGCATGCGGAAGAACGTGACTTCGTTCGCCGGGTACTGAAGCGCGACCGACTTGCCGAGCGCGTCCACGACCGCGAAGCAGAACATCGACACGAGGATCAGGCCGATGCTGCGCAGCGACGTCGGCTGCTGGGTCGAGGCATAAAGAGAGGGCATGCGGGGTTTCACCAGTCGAGGCCGAAGGCGTGGCTGGTGTTCGCCTCACTGGCGGCGGGACTAAAGCGGTGGATGGAACGGCTGGAGTGGATCGTTGGCCTCATGCGTGATTGTCCGGTTGATGGTCGACGTGGCGCCAGGCGTCTTCGCCAGGCGACATCTTGCCGGATCAGGACCATGAAAGTCGAACGAAATGCCTGCCGCGGCCACCGACGGGCTTCACTGCCTGGGCAGGCTCGTGGCAACGATGCCCAGTCTGTCGGCGACCTCACGCGCGGTCGCCTCGCGACGCCCCGCCAGATCGCGTGCCGCTTCCCGGGCGGCGGCGAGAATCAACGGCGGCGCGGTGTCGGGCGAGCCGCTCGTGAACGGCGGCTCCGGCGCGTAGGCCATATCGAGCTGGATACGCTGCGCCGCGGCGTCGCCGCGTACTTCCGCGACGAGGCGCAGCGCGCCGTCGATGCCCGCTGTCACGCCCGCCGCGAAGACCCAGTCGCCGTCGACGACCACGCGCGCATCGACCGGAATCGCCCCGAACAGCGGCAGCAGGTGGAACGAATTCCAGTGCGTGGTCGCGCGGCGTCCGCGTAGCAGACCGGCGCCCCCGAGCAGCAGCGCGCCGGTGCAAACCGAAAAGACCTTGCGTGCGCCGGCGGCTTGCGCGCGCAACCAGTCGAGCGTCGCTGTGTCGTTCATCAGGCGCTGCTGACCCGGGCCGCCCGGCACGTGAAGAATGTCGAGTTGCGGTGCGTCGGCGATGGCGGCATCGGGCGTGATCCGTAAGCCCTGCACGTCGCGAACCGGCGCGTCGGTCAGGCCGTAAAGCCGATAGGTGACGTTCGGCATGCGCGAGAGCACTTCGAACGGACCGGTCAGATCGATCTGATCGAGGCCGTCGAAAACGAGCGAGCCGATCGTGAGCGGCGTGGTGGAATCGATTGCGGATGACATCGTGGGGTCCTGTAGGGTGGGGATCGACACCCTCAATGTAATCGGCTACCTTCTGGCGATGCCGCCAACCACCCCACCAATCGCGCCACGCGACGTCGTGCTTCCCATGCGCATCGAACTGCTCGCGTTTCCCGACGTGCAGATGCTCGATATAGCCGGGCCGGCGCAGGTTTTCACCGCTGCCAACGAACTGGCACTCGAGCGCGAGGCGCCGCCACCTTACCTGGTCGAGTTCGTTGCGCCGGTCGGCACGCAGGTGCGCTCGACGTCGGGGCTGGCGTTCGCGACCTCGCCGTTACCCGACGCGCGCACGCCGCTCCATACGCTGATCGTCGCGGGCGGTAGGGGCGTGACGCGCGCGGCGCAGGACGACGCGTTACGGGCATGGGTCGAGCAACGCGCACGCTCGGCGGTACGGGTCGCGTCGGTGTGTACCGGCGCGTTCATGCTGGCCGCGAGCGGTCTGCTCGACGGACGCCGTGCGGTCACGCACTGGCGTCATTGCGAACGGCTGGCGCGCGAGTATCCGCGAGTTCAGGTGGATCGCGATCCGATCTACGTGCAGGACGGGTCGTTGTGGACTTCAGCGGGAGTCACGGCAGGTATCGATCTCGCGCTGGAACTGGTGAAGGCGGATCTGGGCCGCGCGGTCGCGCTGGACGTCGCGCGCAGCCTCGTCGTGTTTCTCAAGCGGCCGGGCGGCCAGGCGCAGTTCAGCGCGGCGCTGGCGCTGCAGGCATCGGACGATCGCTTCGCGTCGTTGCACGACTGGCTCGCCGGTCATCTCGACGAAGACCTGTCGCTGACGCGCCTCGCACAGGTTGCCGGCATGAGCGAGCGCAATTTTCTGCGCCGCTATCGCGAAGCGACGGGCACCACGCCCGCACGCGCCGTCGAACGGATGCGCGTCGAGGCCGCGCGGCAGATGCTCGTCGAGACGACGCTGCCGGTCAAACGCGTGGCGGTGAAGTGCGGTTTCGGAACCGAAGAAACGATGCGCCGCAGTTTCATGCGGGCGCAGGGCGTGGGGCCGATGGAGTTTCGCGAGCGCTTCGGCGCGACGGAGCGGGGCGGCTGACCGTTGCGGCCGGCCGCCCCGGGCGATTCATTTCACGGCGAACAACGTCGCGTTCATGAACAGCTTGAACACGAAGCCGAGCGATACCGCCGAGATCACGCCGAAGCACCACAGCGCGATGAACCACAGCCAGCCGGGCAGTTTCCAGCCCGCGAGCCTAGTGATAATGATGTTGGTCGTCATGACTGACTTTCCCCCGGAAGACCCAATAACCCATCGTTGTGTAGGCGATGATGATCGGCAGAATTATCGCTGCGCCGACCAGCGTGAACATCTGGCTCGCGCGCGGCGCGGCCGCTTCCCAGATCGTCATGGTCGGCGGAATCGCATACGGCCACAGACTCACGAGCAGGCCCGCGTAGCCGAGCAGCACCAGCAGCAGCGCCAGCAGGAACGGCAGGTTGTCGTGCCGGGCCCGCACCGCGCGATACATGCAGAACGCGCACACGGCCACCAGAAACGGGACCGGCAGCAGGTGATAGAACAGATTGTCGTGGAACCAGCGCCGCGCGATGTTCGGGTCCTGCAGCGGCGTCCACACACTGACCATCGCGATGAAGCCGAGCAGCACGACGGTCAGCGGCCAGACCACGCGGTGCAAACGGCGTTGCAGATCGCCTTCGGTCTTCGCCACCAGCCAGCAGCAGCCGAGCAGCGCATACGTGACCACGAGTCCCAAACCGGTGAGCAGACTGAACGGCGTGAGCCAGCCGAACGCGTCGCCGGCATAGGCGCCGTCGATCACCGGAATGCCTTGCAGGAATGCGCCCAGTGCGATGCCCTGGAAGAACGTCGCGCCGGCCGATCCGCCAATGAACGCGAGGTCCCAGAGATGCCGCGTGCGATTGGCCTTCGCGCGCAGTTCGAACGACACGCCGCGAAAAATCAGGCACACGAGCATGAAGATCAGCGGCAGATACAGCGCGGAGAGCACGGTGGCATAGACCGTGGGAAACACCGCGAACAGACCCGCGCCGCCGAGTACCAGCCAGGTTTCGTTGCCGTCCCAGACGGGGGCGACGGTGTTCATCATCAGATCGCGTTCGCGCGAATCGGGGAAGAACGGGAAGACGATGCCGATGCCGAGATCGAAGCCGTCCAGCACGACATACATGAAAAGGCCCAACGCGATGATCGCGGCCCAGACTACGGTGACGTCCATGATTTTTCTCGTGGATGAATTCAGGTCAGGCTGCGTCGATCATCTGATCGGCAGCGGAGAGCGGGCGGCGCGCGGTCTGATTCGGCGAGCGCTCCGGTTGGTCGTGCGGCGCGTCTCCCGGTAAGGCCGGACCCGAGCGCATCAGCTTGAGCATGTAGTAGATGCCGGTCCCGAACACGAGGAAATAGACGATGACGAACGCCATCAACGAGATGCCCACTTGCTGCGTGGTGAGCGGCGACACGGCTTGCGACGTGCGCATCACGCCGTAGACGACCCACGGCTGACGGCCCGCTTCGGTGGTGACCCAACCCGCCAGCAGCGTGATGAAGCCGCTCGGACCCATCACCACGGCAAGACGCTGGAACCACTTCGACTCGAACAGCCGCTCGCCGCGCCGCAACGCCAACGCGGCGAGCGACATCAGGATCATCAGCACGCCGAGTCCGGCCATGATGCGAAAGCTCCAGAACACCACGGTCGAATTCGGCCGGTCTTGCGGCGGGAATTCCTTCAGACCGCGAATCTCGCCGTCCCAGCTATGCGTGAGGATGAGACTGCCCAGATGCGGGATCGACACTGCGTAGCGCGTGGTTTCCGCCTGCATGTCGGGGATGCCGAACAGGTTCAGCGCAGTGCCGCCTTTTTCGGTTTCCCACAAGCCTTCGATCGCGGCGATCTTGGCCGGTTGATATTTGCGGGTGTTCAGGCCGTGCTGATCGCCGACGAACGCCTGGATGGGCGTGAGAATCAGCAGTAGCCAGAGCGCCATCGAGAACATCTTCCTGACGGCCGGGTCGCGCCGCCCGCGCAGCAGATGCCATGCACCCACCGCCGACACCACCAGCCCCGCGACGATGAACGCGGCGAGCGCCATATGCGCGAGCCGGTACGGGAACGACGGATTGAAAACGATCTTGAACCAGTCGAGCGGCACGACGTGGCCGTTCACGACTTCGAAGCCTTGCGGCGTTTGCATCCAGCTATTGGACGCGAGAATCCAGAAAGTGGAGATGAGGGTGCCGACGGCGACCATCAGCGTGGCGCCGAAGTGCGCGCGCGGACCGACGCGCTGCCAGCCGAACAGCATGATGCCGAGAAAACCCGCTTCGAGGAAAAACGCGGTCATGACTTCGTACATCAGCAACGGACCGGTGATGGGCCCCGCGAAGCTGGAGAAGCCGGACCAGTTGGTGCCGAATTCGTAGCTCATGACGACGCCGGAGACGACACCCATGCCGAAGGCGACTGCGAAGATTTTCGACCAGAACAGGCAAAGATCTTTGTAGTAGGCCTTGCCGGTTTTCAGCCAGCGCCATTCGAGCACGGCGATGAAACTGGCGAGACCGATGCTGAGCGCCGGAAATACGATGTGGAATGAAACGGTGAACGCAAACTGGATGCGGGCGAGATCGAATGCCGAGATGTCGGAGGTCATGAGCGTGAGGTGCGTGATGCCCAGGAGGGCAAACTACGCGCGTCGACCGGTGTCGGTGCGCACTGCGCTGGGCAGGTGGCGCAAGAGTAGGGGATGACCGGGATTTCTGCTGCGACGCGGCATGCGTCAAAAAACCGCCTTGTTTTTGCGCCTGATCGCGCAATTTGGCGGCAAAGCCTTGATGGGTATCAAGTTTTCCTGACGGTTTGGCCGCGCCGCGTTCGTCTGTGGGCCGCGAAGCTGCGGCAATCCACCGCGCTGCGTCATGACGCGCTTTGCGGGATGGCGCAGGGCGAGGCTGGCCTCGTGCGTTTGTCAGGTGATGGAAATGATCAGTTGCTTGCCGCACGCGGCGGCGTAGCGGCGCAGCGTGTCGATAGATGGCGAGTGCTGTCCCGATGCAAGCGCGCGTTCGAGCCTGGTGATGGCGGGTCCTTTGGTGCCCATGCGTTCGGCGACCTGCGCTTGCGTCAAACCGGCGTCAAGTGTTTGCTACGGGTACTGCCCGTCTATAAATAATTACAAGGGTGGTTTGACGCGCTGGTGGGCAGCTTGGGGATTCAGGGCCCGCGACTGCATGCCGGTAGCTTCGTGCACCGCGGCTTTACATCCGCCGAACGGCTAGTCAGTCGGGGAAGAGTAATAGCAAAATTCGTTGATAGTTATACGACATCACATAAATACCAAAACCCTAAGCCACTGTTTCAAAAGCCCTTCAATCCCACACTGAGAGCCGAATACGGGTAAATGCCTAGTTGAAATCCCGCGTCGCATCATGGATAGTACGTCGTCGTACAACATATAAGATTCAACCTCGTCCATGTCGAGCGCGCACGCAGTGAAGAAACCCATGAAGAAAATCGCCCTGAGTGGTGCCGGTGGTCAACTCGGCTCGGTCGTCCGGGCCGCGTTCGTCGCGCGGGGCACGCCGGTGCGCTCGGCCGCGGGATCGAAGGCGCTGACGCCGCTGGTGGACGGCGAAGACGTCATGCACGGCGATCTGCGCGACCCCGCCGTCGTGGACCGGTTGCTGGCGGACGTGGACGTACTGATCCACTTTGCCGGGACCAGCGTGGAGCGTCCGCTGCCCGAAATCATCGAAAACAATCTGCGCGCGCTCGTCGAAGTCTATGAAGGCGCGCGTCGGCAAGGTGTCCGCCGCGTAGTGTTTGCGAGTTCGAATCACGCCATTGGCATGTATCCGGTCACCGAACATCTCGCGCTCGACTGCGCATTGCGCCCGGACGGTTTCTACGGGCTCAGCAAGGTGTGGGGCGAAGCGCTCGCCCGCATGTATTGGGACAAGCACGGCATCGAGAGCATTTGCGTGCGCATCGGCAGTTGCCTCGAGCGGCCGACCGAGCAGCGTCATTTGAGCACCTGGTTCGGTCATCGCGATCTGCTGCATTTCCTCGACCGCTGTATCGAAGCGGAGTCGGTCGGCTTCATGACCGTGTGGGGCGTGTCGGCCAACCGGCGTAGCTGGTGGGACAACAGCGGCGCCGCCGCGCTGGGCTATGTGCCGACGCAGGACGCCGAAGACTACGCCGCCGACATTCTTGCCAGCCCGAATCCGCTCGATGAACTGGGTCAGCGCTTTCAGGGCGGCGGTTTCGTCGGCATCGATTATTCGCGCAAGGAACAGGGTTCCGCAGGCACGACAGCGGCAAATACAGCAACAAACTCAGCCACGAGCACAGAACTCAAAGCAGAAACCCAGGCAGCACGATCTGTCTGAGCAGCCCGGATATACGAGGAGACGCAAGCATGAAAATCAAAGGCATTCGCTGGTGGATGGTCAGCCTGGTCGCGGCCGGGCTCATCATCAATTATCTCGCGCGCAATACGCTCTCCGTGGCGGCGCCGACCTTGATGAAGGACCTCGACATCAGCACCGCGCAGTATGCGCACGTCGTGGTCGCGTGGCAGCTTTGCTATGCGTTCATGCAGCCGGTGGCCGGCTATGTGCTCGACACCGTCGGCACCAAGGTCGGCTTCGCGGCATTCGCGCTGGCGTGGTCGCTGGCTTGCGCCGCGGCGGCGTGGTCGACGGGCTGGCGCAGTCTCGCGTTTTTCCGCGGCTTGCTGGGTATTGCCGAAGCCGCTGGCATTCCCGCCGGCGTCAAGGCGACCAGCGAGTGGTTCCCGGCCAAAGAGCGGTCGGTGGCGATCGGCTGGTTCAACATCGGCTCGTCGATCGGCGCGCTGCTCGCGCCGCCGCTGGTGGTCTGGGCGCTGTTGCGCGGCGAGTGGCAACTGGCCTTCGTGATCGTCGGTGTTGCGGGCATCGTGTGGAGCGTCCTGTGGATGGTCATGTACAAGCATCCGCGCAAACAGAAGCTGCTCGGCGATGCGGAGCGCGACTACATCCTCAGCGGTCAGGAAGCCAAACACAACGACAACGAAGCGGTCACGGTCAAGCGTAGCCGCTTCGCCATGCTCGGCAGCCGCGACTTCTGGGCGATCGGCATTCCGCGCATTCTGTCCGAGCCGGCCTGGCAGACCTTCAATGCATGGATTCCGCTGTACATGATGACCGAGCGTCACATGAATCTGAAGCAGGTCGCGCTGTATGCGTGGATGCCGTTTCTCGCTGCCGACATCGGCTGCGTGCTCGGCGGCTATCTGAGCCCGCTGTTCCACAAGTACGCGAAGGTCTCGCTGTTCACGTCGCGCAAGCTGGTGTTCGTGGTGGGCGCGCTGTGCATGATCGGGCCGGCTTGCGTCGGGCTGGTCGCAAGTCCTTTCGCAGCGGTCGCGCTGTTGTGCGTCGGCGGCTTCGCGCACCAGACCCTGTCGGGTGCTCTATACGCGATCACGTCGGACATGTTCGGCAAGAACGAAGTCGCCACCGCGACCGGCATGGGCGGCATGGCCGGCTATCTGGGCGCCGCGGCGTTCACCGCGCTGTTCGGCGTGCTGGTGACGCAGATCGGCTACAGCCCGCTGTTCGTGGTACTGGCGGTGTTCGACATCATCGCGGCGGGCGTGGTGTGTCTGCTGGCGCGAAGCACGGACCGCACGCCGGAGCCGCGCTGGAACAACGCGAGCGCCGTGGTCGAGTAAAGACCGTGGCGCCGGTCGCACCGCTTTAACGAGGCCGCCGCAGTCCGGGCGGCCTGTGTATTTTTCATCTGATCATCCAAGGAAAGCGAAATGTCCATGACTGGCGAAATGCTGATCGGCCGTCAAGCCGTGCGCGGCGACGATACCGCGCTGCGCGCGTTCAATCCGGCCACCGGTGCCGAAATCGCCGAGCCGGTGTTCGGCGGCGGGTCTGCGGCGCATGTCGAGCGCGCCTGCAAACTGGCCGGCGAAGCTTTCGATCCGTATCGACAACTTCCGCTGACAGTGCGTGCCGATTTTCTCGAGCGGATTGCCGACGGCATCACCGCACTGGGCGACGCGCTGATCGAACGCGCGCAGCAGGAATCCGGTTTGCCGAAGGCGCGTCTGGAAGGCGAGCGCGGCCGCACCACGGGCCAGCTCAAACTGTTCGCGCAGGTCGTGCGCGCCGGGCAATGGCTCGACGCCACGCTGGATTCGGCGCTGCCGGAACGCAAGCCGCTGCCGCGCTCCGATCTGCGCATGCAGAAGATTCCGCTCGGCCCGGTCGCGGTATTCGGCGCCAGCAACTTTCCGCTCGCGTTTTCGGTAGCGGGCGGCGATACCGCCGCCGCGCTGGCAGCGGGTTGCCCGGTGGTGGTGAAGGCGCACGGCGCGCATCTGGGGACCTCCGAGCTGGTCGGCCGCGTGATCCAGCAGGTCGCGCGCGAGATGGATCTGCCCGAAGGCGTGTTCTCGCTCGTGGTGGGCGCGGGCAATGCGATCGGCGAGGCGCTGGTTGCGCATCCGGCGATCAAGGCGGTCGGCTTCACCGGTTCGCGCGCGGGCGGCCTCGCACTGGTGCGAGTCGCGGCGGCGCGTGCCGAGCCGATTCCGGTGTACGCCGAGATGAGCAGCATCAACCCGGTGTTCCTACTGTCGAATGCGCTGGCGCAACGCGGCGAAAGCATCGCGCGCGGTTTCGTCGATTCGCTGGCGCTGGGTGCGGGTCAGTTCTGTACGAATCCGGGGCTGGCAATTGCCATCGACAGTCCGGCGCTCGACAGCTTCGTCGAGACGGCCTCCGCGGCGCTGACCGGCAAGCCGGCTCAGACGATGCTCACTGCCGGCATTCACGCGGCGTACGAAGCGGGCGAAGGCAAGCTCAAGAAGACCGACGGCGTGCAGACAGTGGCGTGCGGTATCGAAGCGAATGGACCGACTCAGGCTCGCGCCGCGTTGTTCGTGACCGATGCGCAGACTTTCCTCGCCACGCCGGCACTCGAAGACGAAGTGTTCGGCCCGGTGTCGACCATCGTGCGTTGCAAGGACGAGCAGCAGATGCGCGAGGTCGCCGGGCATATCGCCGGGCAATTGACCGCCACGTTGCAGATCGACGGCGACGATCTGCCGGCCGCTCACGCACTGCTGCCGATTCTCGAACGCAAGGCGGGCCGGATTCTGGTGAATGGCTTCCCGACCGGCGTCGAGGTATCGCACGCGATGGTGCACGGCGGCCCGTTCCCGGCGACGTCGGATAGCCGCGGCACGTCGGTCGGCACGACCGCGATCGAACGCTTTCTGCGGCCGGTGTGTTATCAGGACTTCCCGGCGGCGTTGTTGCCGCAGTCGCTGGCGGATGGCAATCCGCTGAACCTGTGGCGTCGTCGTGACGGCGAAATCACGCGTAGTTAAGCGAGTTGACGTAGCGCCGTTTTCGGTTGCATCAGGAAGGCGGCGCTGAAAAAAAATGGCCGGGAATTCGCATTCCCGGCCATTCTTTTTTTCACCGCATTTCAGTTATTCGCTTCGGCCGCTTCGTTGGCGCGCCGCAGCCGCTCGCGGCTATTCGACAGATGCATGCGCATGGCCGCACGCGCGCCGTCGGCGTCGTGCCGCGTGATGGCTTCGAGAATGCTCTCGTGTTCCAGATTGACGAGCGACAGATACGCATCCGGCGCGGCACGCGCAATACCGGCCGAGTCGAGCCGGTTGCGCGGAATCAGCGCGCTGCCCATTTGCGTGAGGATGTCGACGAAGTAGCGGTTGCCCGTGGCGCGCGCCACCGAGATATGAAATTGCAGATCGGCGTCGACGCTATCCAGTCCGTTGTGACGGGTGGCTTCGATCGCGTCGAGCGCCTGACGCATATGCGCGAGATCGTCGGGATTGGCGCGTTGCGCCGCGAGTCCCGCGCACTCGGTTTCGAGGCTGATGCGCAATTCGAGGATCGACAGCACGTCGCGCAGGGTCGTTGCCGGCACCATCTCGATGCCGAGTTTGTCGCGTTGCGGTTCCAGCACGAAGCTGCCGATGCCGTGCCGTGTCTCGATGACCTTGCCTGCCTGCAGGCGCGAAATGGCTTCGCGAATGACCGTGCGGCTGACACTCAGCGTGACCATCAATTGCGATTCGGTGGGCAGTTTGTCGCCCGGCTTGAGCGCATTGGACGCAATTTGTTCGGTGACGTAGCTGACGACAAACTCGGCGAGATTGCGTGCGCGCCGCGGCGGTGCCGTGGATGTCAGTGGTGTAGCCATCGAAAAGGCCCCTTGAATCAGATAGTTGCAGGTACTGCGTGGGTCGCATTATACCTGTCGTCTGACGACTGATTATATAAACTCCGGATCGTTCCGGCGCGCGCCGCGCGGCCCGCGAGCCTTGTCAGGCGCGCAGTTCCACGCGTTTGATGTCCTTGACGATCACGAGGTAGCTGAACACGGTGAGCAGCGCATTCAATCCGACGAACACCAGCGCGCCGTTGAACGAGCCGGTTTTCGCGACCAGATAGCCGATCACGATGGGCGTGACGATGCCGGCCACGTTGCCGAACATGTTGAAGATGGCGCCCGACAGACCGAGCGCCTGTTTCGGCGAGGTATCCGCCACCACCGCCCAGCCCAGCGCACCGATCCCCTTGCCGAAGAACGCGAGCGACATGAGCGCGACGACGACCCAGTCGGTCGACACGTAATTGCAGCCGATGATGGAGACCGACAGCAGCATGCCGCCGACGATCGGCAGCTTGCGTGCGAGCGTGAGCGAGTAGCCGCGCCGGATCAGTCCATCCGAGAGGACGCCGCCGAGCACGCCACCCGAGAAGCCGCAGATCGCGGGCAGCGACGCGACCAGACCGGCGTGCAGAATCGTCATGCCGCGCGCCTGCACCAGGTAGATCGGAAACCACGTCAGGAAGAAGTAGGTCAGCACGTTGATGCAGTACTGCGCGAGATAGACGCCGAGCAGCATGCGGTTGGTCAGCAGTTGCCGCACGAGCGACCAGCCGCCGGCGTGGGCGATATCCTGCGGCGGACGGCTGGCAGGAACCGTGGCCTGGCTCGCCGTATTCGCCACACCGCCGCCTTGCTGGATGTAGTCGAGTTCGGCGCGCGACACCCGCGGGTGATCCGCGGGATTTTTCATCACCTTCAGCCAGGTCAGCGCGAGCAATAGTCCGGTTACGCCCATCACGAGATAAACCATGTGCCAGCCGAACGCATGCGTGAGCCAGGCCATCAGCGGCGTGAACACGACGGCCGCGAAATATTGCGCGGCGTTGAAAATTGCGGATGCGGTGCCGCGTTCGTGAGTCGGAAACCAGCTGGCGACGACTTTGGCGTTGGCCGGAAAGGCGGGCGACTCGGCCGCGCCCATCAGGAAGCGCAGCACGAACAGCCCGGTGATCGCGGCGGCCGCGCTACCCAGCAAGCCAATCGAGCTTTGCAGCAGCGTGAACACCGACCACAGGAAAATACTCGCCGCATAGACACGCCGCGCGCCGAAACGGTCGAGCAGCCAGCCGGCCGGCAACTGCGACAGCACATAGGCCCAACTGAACGCGGAGAAAATGTAGCCCATGCGGATCGCGTCGAGCCCGAACTCGTCGCGCATCGCGGAGCCGGTCACGGAAAGCGTCGCGCGGTCCGCGTAGTTGAACGTGGTGATCAGAAAGATCAGCAACAGGATCGCGTAGCGGACATTGGTGCGTTTCGCGACGTGCGCGGCGCTGGCCGTGCGGCTGGTGTTCATGCGATATCTCCGGAGTCTTATGATCGCGGGCAGTCCGAACCCGCCAGCAAAAACGCCCGGCGACGTTGCCGTGCCGGGCGCCTCGCGATGTCTGGCGTCACCTGTGTGGTCTGATCGAACGACCTGGGGCGGCGCCGTTCGCCGTCTTACTGCGGTCCGAGCTTCTTGATGAGCGCGTCCAGCTGGCCCAGTTCCTCTTCGGTCAGATCCGTCAGCGGTGCGCGCACCGGACCGGCGCTGTGACCGACCAGCTTCGCACCCGCCTTCACGATGCTGACCGCGTAGCCCGCGCGACGATTGCGGATTGCCAGATACGGCAGGAAGAATTCGTCGATCAGCTTGCCGACCGTGGCGTGGTCGTCCGAGGCGATCGCGTGGTAGAAATCCATCGCCGTCTTCGGAATGAAGTTGAACACCGCCGACGAATACACCGGCACGCCCAGCGCCTTGTACGCGGCTGCGTAGACTTCCGCGGTCGGCAGGCCGCCGAGATACGAGAAGCGCTCGCCGAGGCGGCGGCGGATCGTCACCATGTTTTCGATTTCGCCCACGCCGTCCTTGAAACCGATCAGGTTCGGGCAGCTGTCGGCCAGACGTTCGAGCATGTCGGCGTTGAGCTTGGAGTTGGCGCGGTTGTAAATGATCACGCCCATGTTCGGCACCGACTTGCAGACCTCTTCGGCGTGCGCCGCGATCCCTTCCTGGCTGGCTTCGGTGAGATAGTGCGGCATCAGCAGAATGCCGTTCGCGCCATGACGCTCGGCTTCCTTCGCGTAGGCAATCGCTACACGGGTCGGGCCGCCCGCGCCCGCCAGAATCGGCACCTTGCCTTTGCAGACTTCGGTGGCCGTACGCACGACGTTCGAGTAATCGTCATGCGTGAGCGAGAAGAATTCGCCCGTGCCGCCGGCTACGAACAGCGCCGACGCACCATAGGGAGCAAGCCATTCGAGGCGCTCTGCATACGTGTCGGCGCGGAAGTCGCCTTGTTCGTCGAAGTCGGTAACGGGGAAGGACAGAAGGCCTTGCGAAACGATCTGCTTGAGTTCCTGCGGTGTCGTCATGATGAATATCCAGGGGCGTCGGTTGGTCTGGGGCGGAGGCCGGTGGGTCTCCTAAGGCCTTGAATCAGGCTTGAATCAGGAAATAGAGATTTCTTATACGTCATCGTACAACAAGATATCGGGCAACTCAACGGGGTTTTCACGGCATAATGCTGGCCCTAGGGTAAATACGGAACGTCTGCACCTAATTCCATGTTGTAGGATGACGTATGAATAGCTGGCGCAGTACGCGTGCAGCGCCACAAGGATCGACGCAATGCAACTCACACCCCTCTATATACGCGTGCACCCCAACGACAATGTCGCGATCGTCGTCAACGACGGCGGTCTGGGTGAGGGCGCGGTGTTTCCCGATGGTCTGGTCCTGCGCGAGCGTGTGCCGCAAGGGCATAAGGTCGCGCTGGCCGACCTGGCCGAAGGCGACGAGGTCATCCGCTATAACGTGGTGATCGGGTATGCGCAGAAGGCGCTGCCGAAGGGAAGCTGGATCAACGAACACGTCATCCGTATGCCGAGCCCGCCCGGACTCGAAGACCTGCCGATCGCCACCATCAAGGGCCCGGACATGCCGCCGCTCGAAGGCTTCACGTTCGAGGGTTATCGCAATGCGGACGGCTCGGTCGGCTCGCGCAACATCCTGGCCATCACGACCACCGTGCAGTGCGTGGCCGACGTGGTCCAGCACGCAGTCACGCGCATCAAGGCCGAACTGCTGCCGCACTATCCGAATGTCGACGACGTGGTGAGCCTCGGCCATACGTATGGTTGCGGCGTGGCGATCGACGCGCCCGACGCGATGGTGCCGATCCGCACGGTCCGCAATATCAGCCTGAATCCGAATTTCGGCGGCGAAGTGATGATGGTGAGCCTCGGCTGCGAGAAGCTGCAGCCGGAACGCCTGATGCCGCCCGGCACGATCCCGATCGCGGCGGCCGCGAACGTGGCCGAGGTCGCGGACATCGGCGATATCACCGCCGACCAGAACGGCGGCGTGGTCGTGTTGCAGGACGACGCGCACGTCGGTTTCCAGTCGATGATCGAATCGATCATGAGAATGGCCGACGGCCACCTGCAGCGTTTGAACAACCGGCGTCGCGAAACCTGCCCGGCCGCCGATCTCGTGATCGGCGTGCAATGCGGCGGCAGCGACGCGTTTTCGGGACTCACGGCGAACCCCGCCGTCGGCTTCGCGACCGATCTGCTGGTACGCGCCGGCGCCACCGTGATGTTCTCCGAAGTCACCGAAGTGCGCGACGGCGTGGATCAGCTCACGGCGCGCGCGGCAAATCCGGAAGTCGCCGCGGCGATCATCCGCGAGATGCAGTGGTACGACGATTATCTGAAGCGCGGCGGCGCGGACCGCAGCGCCAACACCACGCCGGGCAACAAGAAGGGCGGCTTGTCGAACATCGTCGAGAAGGCGATGGGCTCGATCATCAAGTCGGGCAATTCGCCGATCTCGGGCGTCCTCTCGCCCGGCGAGAAGGTCAAACAGAAGGGCCTGATTTACGCGGCTACGCCGGCCAGCGATTTCATCTGCGGCACGTTGCAACTGGCCGCGGGGATCAACCTGCATGTATTCACGACTGGGCGCGGCACGCCGTATAGCCTTGCCGAAGTCCCGGTGATCAAGGTCGCGACCCGCTCCGATCTCGCGCGCCGCTGGCACGATTTGATGGATATCGATGCGGGCACCATCGCGACGGGCGCGGCGACGATCGAAGACGTGGGTTGGGAGTTGTTCCGCCTGATGCTCGACGTCGCCAGCGGACGCAAGGAAACCTGCGCCGAAAAACTCAAACTGCACAATGCGTTGACGCTGTTCAACCCGGCGCCGGTGACCTGACGCGGGCGATTTAGCCCGAGGGCCTTCGCCGACCGCCACATTCCATCGATAAAGACATGACCGACTCGACGCTCGAGCGCCCCACGGCGCACAAACCCTTTCGCCGTCTGCTGCTCACGGGCGCGGCCGGCAACCTCGGCAAACAGATGCGCGGCGCGCTCGGCGCGTGGGCGGACACGGTCCGTGTGAGTGATATCGCGCCGCTCGGTGAACTGGCCGAACACGAAGAAGCCGCAATCGTCGATCTCGCCGACGAAGCCGCGGTGCACGCACTGCTCGAAGGCGTGGATGCGGTGATCCACCTCGGCGGCATCTCCGTCGAAGCGCCATTCGAAGATCTGCTCGAAGCGAATATTCGCGGCCTGTACAACCTGTATTCTGCAGCGCAGAAGCAGGGCGTGAAGCGCATCGTCTACGCGAGTTCGAATCATGCGGTGGGTTTCCATCCAACCACTTCGGTGGTCGATATCGACGCGCCGCTGCGGCCCGACAGTCTGTATGGCGTGACCAAGTGTTTCGGCGAATCGCTGTCGCGCTACTACTTCGACCGTTTCGGTCTGGAGACGGTGTGCTTGCGCATCGGCTCGTCGTTCGAGCAGCCAAAGAACCCGCGCATGCTCGTCACCTATCTGAGTTATCGCGACTTCATCGAACTGGTGCGCTGCTCGCTGTTCACGAACCGCGTCGGTCACGCAATCGTGTATGGCGTGTCGGATAACCGCATCAAATGGGTGGACAACACGAAGGCCGCGTTCCTCGGTTTTCGTCCGCAGGACAGCTCGGCGCAATTCGAACATCTGTTCCCGGTGGCGGCGCCGAGCGCCGAACTCGACGATCCCACGCAGCAGTTCCAGGGCGGCGCGTTCGTGCTGGCCGGCCCGATGGAACCGAAGCGGTGAGCGGCGCGACGCCGCGAGTCGAGCGTGTCGAAGCGGCAGGCCAGGCGCCCGCGATGGTCGGCGAGAGCCCGGTCTGGCGCGCGGGCGAGCAGGCGCTTTATTGGGTCGATATTCCCGCGCAGAAAATCGTGCGTTTGCGGATCGAAACCGGTGCGCGCGCCGAGTGGCGTTTGCCCGAGAAGGTGGCGTGCATCGCGTTCGATCACGAGGGCAAGGTATTGGCGGGGTGCGAGAGCGGACTCTTCGCGCTGACCCTGCCCGAGCCTGACGGCAACGACACGTCGCAGGACGTGACCGGCCGCAGACTCGCGGCGCCATCGTTTGCGTGCGACGACATGCGTTTTAACGACGGTCGCTGCGACCGGCAAGGCCGCTTCTGGGCCGGCACGATGGTGCAGGACATGGCGGCCGCGAATCCGGCGGGCGCGCTGTACCGTTTCGACGCACGCGGCGTGCTGTCCGCGCCCATCGTCGATGCACTCATTACGCAGAACGGTCTTGGCTGGTCGCCCGACGGCGCGACGATGTATCTGTCGGACTCGCATCCGTCACGCCGCCTGATCTGGGCGTTCGATTACGACGTCGATGCGGGCGAGCCGCGCAATCGCCGGGTGTTCGCCGATCTGCACAAGTATGCGGGGCGCCCGGATGGCGCCGCCGTGGATGCCGACGGTTGCTACTGGATCTGCGCCAACGACGCGGGCTTGCTGCTGCGCTTCACACCGCAAGGCAAGCTCGACCGGCAGATTGCCGTCCCGCCGAGCAAGCCGGCCATGTGCGCGTTCGGTGGCCACGATCTGACGACGCTGTACGTCACGTCGATCCGTCCCGGCGCCAATGCGACCGAACACGATGGACATCTTTTCGCCGTGCGTCCCGGTGTGAGCGGGCTACCGGAACCCGAGTTCGCGGGAAAGCTTCAGGAACGATGATCTTCGACTCACGCCCGGTACGTCACATCTCGAATAGATTCATCGCTTGTCGTACAACATAATTACTGAAACACCCCACTTTAGTCTCGTTTCGCCAACAATTCGAAGGACGTGCGGCCGTTTGTCCGCGCGTTCTTCGCGTCGCCTTTATCTCTCACATCCCTATGCCCCGTGCGATTCATGCCGATCTGGCGTGCGGGTAAATACCGTCTGTACAAGCTAAAACACCTTTTATAGACTTCGTATGTCGTCGTACAACGTATGAGCCCAAACAAACGGCTTTCTGTTGTAGGAAGAGTAAGAGAAGTGATCTGACAAGGAGCGCCGGGATCGTGCTGAACACAGCACACGGCCCGGCAACGCACGCCGTGCCGCCTGCCCTGTGCGGCGCGTGTGCCTGGAGACGCATCACCACACTGTCGATTCCACGAGCGGCCCAGGCCGGCCGCTCCGTGAGCGGCTGGATGACTATTAAAAAGGAATGTCACGATGAACCCGAAGTTTGCCTCCTCCCGTGTGTCGCTCATCGCCGCTGCCGCCGCCGTTCTCGCATTCAGCACGGTATCGGCCGAAGCGCGCGTGTTCCGCGTATCGGACGTGCATGGCGATACCTATCCGACCAACATGGCCGTCAAGCACATGGGCGAGGAAATCAGCAAGGCAACCGGCGGCAAGGATTCCGTGAAGGTATTCGGCAATAGCGCATTGGGCTCCGAGAACGACACGCTCGACCAGGTGCGTATCGGCGCGCTCGACATGGCGCGTGCGAATGGAGCGGCGTTCAACGAGATCGTGCCGGAATCGATGATCCCGTCGTTGCCGTTCCTGTTTCGGGACATCGACCATTTCCGCAAGGTGATGTACGGCCCCGAAGGCCAGAAGATTCTCGATGCGTTCAAGGCCAAAGGCATGATCGCGCTGACCTTCTACGAGAGCGGCGCACGCTCGATGTATGCGAAGAAGGCGATCCATTCGCCGGCCGACATGAAAGGCCTCAAGGTGCGCGTGCAACCGTCGGATCTGATGGTCGACGAAATCAAGGCAATGGGCGGCACGCCGACGCCGATGCCGTTCGCCGAGGTGTACACGGGCCTGAAAACAGGTCTCGTGGATGGCGCGGAAAACAATCTGCCGTCGTACGAAGAAACCAAGCACTTCGAAGTCGCGCAGGTGTACTCGGAAACCCAGCACTCGATGACGCCGGAAGTGCTGGTGTTCTCCAAGAAGGTCTGGGACACGTTGACGCCGCAGGAACAGGACATCATCAAGAAGGCCGCCGTCAACTCGGTGCCTTACTACCAGCAGTTGTGGACCGCGCGTGAAGCCGATGCCGCGAAGACGGTGACCAAGGGCGGCGCGACCATCGTGCCGGCCTCGCAGATCGATCGTGCGGCATTCGTGAAGGCCATGCAGCCGGTCTGGGCGAAGTACGAAAAGACCCCGCAAATGAAGCAGCTGGTCGACGAGATTCAGGCTGTCAAATAAGCGGCGCTCCAGCGGCTGGACAGATTCCGAAGAGCAAATAAAAAGTCCGTTGCAAGCAAGGATGGGATCAATGAGATTCATAAAGCGCCCGAACGATGTCCTGTTCCAGTTGCTGGTGATCGTCGCGTCGGTGAGCCTTGCCTCACTGAGTCTGCTGGTGATTTACAGCGTCGTGATGCGCTATGTCTTCAACGACGCGCCCGACTTCGTCGAGCCGATCGCACTGCTTCTGGTGATCGTGATCGCGATGTTCGGCGCGGCGCTCAAGGTACGCGAGGGCGGTCATATCGGGCTCGACTCGCTGGTCAAGAAATTGCCGCCGAAGGGGCAGACGGCGGCCCATGCATTCCAGCATCTTTGTCTGATTGCACTGGCGGTGGCGATTTTCTTCGGCTGCCTGCAGATGGCCGATACGACGATGGACGACAAGATTCCGATTCTGGGCTTGCCCGAAGCGCTGCGTTATCTGATCCCGGTGATCGCCAGCGTGTGCATCGCATTGTTCTCTTTAGAGAACCTGTTAGGGCTTTTCGCTCAGAAACAAAACTAGAAGAACCATGGAACTCGCCATCCTCTCTGTCAGTTTTCTCGTTTTCCTGCTGTTCGGTGTGCCGGTTTCATTTGCGTTGGGACTGTCGTGCGTCCTGACGTATCTCTACGAGGGACTGCCGGCAGCGACCGCCATGCAGTCGATGATCTCGGGAATGAACGCGTTCTCGTTTCTCGCGGTGCCGTTCTTTATTTTCTCCGGCGAACTGATGCTGCACGGCGGTATCGCGGACCGCATCCTGCGCTTCGCGCAAGCCACGGTAGGCCACTTTCGCGGCGGACTCGGCATGGCCAACGTGGTTGCGTGCACGCTGTTCGGCGGCGTATCCGGCTCGCCTACCGCAGACACCTCGGCGATGGGCGGCGTGGTCATTCCGCTGATGAAGCGCGAAGGCTATAGCGCGGCCTATGCGGTCAACGTGACGACGCACTCGTCGCTCGCCGGCGCGTTGATGCCGACGTCGACCAACATGATCATCTACGCGTTCGCGGCGCAAGGCATTACGGGCACGCTGAACGGCCACGCGATGAGCGGCGTGTCGATCGGCGACCTGCTGTTCTCCGGTCTGCTGCCGGTGTTGTGGGTAATGGGTTTCGTGCTGATCGCGGCTTACTGGCAGGCGGTGCGTTACGGCTACCCGCGTCGCCCGGACGGTTCGACGGAACTGCAGCGCTTTCCCGGCTGGCTCGCGGTGTTTCGCACGTTCCTCGGCGCATTGCCGGGCTTGATGGTGATCGCGATCATTCTGGTGTGCGTGGCCAAAGGCATTGCGACGGCGACGGAAGCGGCTGCGATTGCGGTGTTCTATTCGCTCGTGCTGACCATCGTCGTGTATCGCACGATGACGATGAAGAAGCTGTTCTTCGCGCTCTCCAAAGCGGCTAAAACCACCGGCGTCGTGTTGCTGCTGATCGGCGTGTCGAACATGCTGCGCTACCAGATGGCGTATCTCGAGATTCCCGACGCGATCGAGCACATGCTCGACGGCGCGACCAGCATGCCGTGGCTGATGCTGCTGTACATCAACCTCATCCAGATTTTCCTCGGTACCTTCGTGGATATGGCGGCGCACATCCTGATCACCACGCCGCTGTTCCTGCCGATGGCGATGCATAGCGGGGTCGGCCCGGTGCAGTTCGGCATCATGATTCTGCTCAATTGCGCATTGGGTCTCGTGCATCCGCCGATCGGCTCGGTGCAGTTCATCGGCTGTGCGATCGGCAACGTGTCGATCGGCGAGACCACCAAGGTGGCGTGGCCGTATTACCTCGCGATTTTCAGCGCGATCAACATCGTCACCTACGTCCCGATGTTTTCGACGTGGCTGCCCAGCATCATCAACGGGCACCCCGTTTATTGATTTGTAACACCGATAAAAAACAGGTTTCTACAGAGGAGAAGCAATGAAAAAGGTCATCGCAACTTCAGCCCTCGGGCTGGTCGCCATCGGCGCGCATGCTCAAAGCAGCGTGACGCTGTATGGGATCGTCGATACCGGGATTGGCTACCAGAGCAGCCAGACTTCGCTGGGCTCGACGACCGGGGGTCACTCGGTCGTGAAGATGGTCAACGGCATCTGGGCCGGTAGCCGTTTCGGCCTCAAGGGCGCAGAAGATCTGGGCGGCGGCACGCGCGCCATTTTCCAGTTGGAAGAGGGCTACAACAGCGCGACCGGCGCGCAATCCACCTCGGGTCTCGCGTTCAATCGCCAGGCTTACGTGGGTATCGCCAACGCCACTTACGGTACGTTGACGGCCGGTCGTCAATACACGCCGTATTACACGCTGCTCGCACCGTATAGCCCGACGACGTGGCTGACGGGCGCCTACGGCGCGCATCCGGGCGATCTCGACTCGATGGACACGCTGTATCGCGCGAACAATTCGCTGGTGTACACGTCGCCGAGTATGTACGGTCTGACGGTCAGCGGTTCGTATTCGGTGGGCGGAGTGGCGGGCAGTTTGAATGCGGGTTCGACGTGGAGCGCGGCGTTGCAATACCTGAACGGCCCGTTCGGCATCGCGGCCGGTTTCCAGCGCGTCAACAACTCGACGCCCGGCGGCGGCGCATGGGGTACCGACTCGACGATGTCGAACGCAGGCGCAGAAGCCGGCGTGTCGGGTATCAACAACGGCTATCAGACGGCCCAGGCGCAGCAGCGCGTCGCGGTGACCGGCGGCTATACGTTCAGCCCGCAGTGGGACGTGTCGTTCTCGTACTCGAACGTGCAATACATTCCGGGCGTGAACTCGAAGTTCCGCAGCCAGGCCACCTTCAACACCGCCGGCGCCGTGCTGCACTTCAAGGCAGTGACGGCGCTCGACCTGGCCGCGGGCTACAGCTACACGCGCGCGACCGAGTCGAACGGCATCCAGAGTTCGGCGCGTTATCAGCAATTCAATCTGTCGCAGTACTACAGCCTGTCCAAGCGTACGGGACTGTATGCGGTGGAAGCGTATCAACGCGCGAGCGGCCAGACGATCGGCACGAACGGCACCAGCATCATCGACGCGACCGCGGATATCGGCGACGGCCAGAACAGCGCGCCGTCTTCGTCACGCAGTCAGTTTGCGGCGGGTGTGGGCATCATTCACCGCTTCTGACCGGATAGCGGTGCGATGCAATCGGGCGGCAGCGTAGCAATACGCTGCCGCCCGATCCATTTGACGGTCCAGACCGCGAGCACGAAGGGCGCGGTCATGGCGGCCAGGCCCAAGTGCGAGGCCAACGTCTGGAGTAGCACGGTTACCGCTATGCCGGCTAGCGTGCGAGCCAGGCCGCAATCGGCGAGTGCAAGGGCGGCGAGCGCGCCGTTGAAACCCAGCATGCCGGCATCGAACGAGTGACCGCTTGCGCCCAGCAACAGCTGGGCACTGCTGGCGAGCGCAGCGCCAGTCAGTGCCCACCACGCGTGTCTTCGCGATGCGGCGGCAATGCCCGCCAGCACGATCAGTCCCGACACGGCGCCCGAAGCGAACGCCGTTTGCGCAAGACTCGCGAGCAGGCCGTGGCCCATTTCCCATGCGCCGGGCAAATGCGTCACGGTCTCGCGCGCATGACCGGCCCGGCTCGCGACGCACGGCAACCAGCACCATGTGACGATCAGGCAAGGGCTGGAAAACACGCCCGCTTCGGTTAACCGCACCCATCGCAGCCATTGCGACCATGGCGCCAGCAGCCATGCGGTGGCGGTTGCGGCGAGAATCGCCACGGCGGCGGCGGTCGTGTTGTCGGCGATGAAGCTGAAGGCGGCCAGGCCCGCGAGCGCGCCGTTGAAGCCATGTAAGCCCACTCGCGTATCGTCTTCGCGATAGCCCGCCAGCATCGCGCTGACGTTGGCCGCGACCGCGCCCATCGACGCGGCGCAAGCGAGCCGCGGATCGTAGACGAGCCACGCGACGAGCAGGCAGCCACCGGTGATGGCGTTGGCCTGCAGCACGATCTGGCCGAGGCTGCGCAGCAGCGTGCGCAAGGCGGTGCAGTCTGCATCGAGCGTGGTGGCGTGCACGGAGTTCGGCCGGTGGCGGAGACCGGTGGCGGGGGACCGGTGGCGGGGAAAACCGCGAGCATAGGGCAGCTTTCACGAAACGGCGATGGGCATGGGGCGATAGTCACTATTTGCGCCCGGCTAGCGTTTGCTACGATAGCCGCCGGGTCGCACGTCGCGACTTGCGAGCTGTCAGCCGGCACCCTTCACCCGTCACGAGGAGAGAAACCGATGCGCGAATTCAGATGGACTTCCGAAGAAGGCGAGGGTATCGAACACTTCACGTGCAAGCTCGATGCAGACGGTTTTTCCGCCGAGAGCGTGGTCGTGGGACAGCGCGACGGCAGGGCTTATGGGCTGCACTATCGGGTGCGCGGTGACGTGCATTGGCATACCCGCTATGCGTGGTTGAAGATAGTCGGCGGTGCGGAGCTGGAATTGCACGGCGACGGCGCCGGTCATTGGCACGACGGCGAGGGCGTCGCGCTGGGCGCGCTCGCCGGTTGCATCGATATCGATATTGCCGCCACGCCGTTCACGAATACGCTGCCTGTCCGTCGTTTGCAACTCGCCGAGGGTGAGCGCCGGGCCATCGCGGTGGCCTACATCTCGACGCCCGACTTGCAGGTGACGCGCGCGGAGCAAGCGTATGTGTGCTTGAAGCTGCACCGCGAATATCGCTACGAAGGACGCTTTCGCGCTTTCACGGCGGACCTGAGCGTGGATGACGACGGTTTCGTGATCGACTATCCAACGCTGTTCACACGCCTGCCGCGCGTGGAGTGACCGGTGCGGCACCAGGATCTGTGTCGTCGTATCCGCTTGCATGTTGTTCGACGAACTCCGCGATGCCAGCCGCGACGCGCTCGGGATCGCGCAGCACGACCCAATGGCTCGCATCCACTTCGGTACGTCGATAAGTGCCGAGCCAGCGCTCGAGTCCGAGCGACAATTCCGGCCCAACGTAGCGGTCGCGCAGCGGCACGATGAACTGCACGGGCGCGTGCGCATGACGCGCGCGCGGACGGCGCAAGGTCCGAATGAAATTCGCGCGATACAGATTCAGCCCGTTGATCGCATTGCGTAGCTGGTCCGGATCGCGCGCGGGGCGCACGCGTTCGGTCAGCCGCAGCCAGAGCGGCCACAGACGTGCGCCGCCCGCGCGCCACACGAATTCCGGCAGCCACGGCAAGTGGAAAAACACGATGTACCAGGACTTGAGCATTTGCCGCAGGCTGCTGCCGAACGGGCGAGACCTGGAACGCTTTGCAGTTTCACCCGGCGTCGCGCTACCGCCTTCGGTCTGGCCGCGCAATTCCGCGGCCGCGTGATCGAGGCACGGACCGGAGATCGACGTATAAGACGCAATGCGTCCTTTGAACGCAGGATCGGTGACGGCTTCCCAACTTTGAATCGAACCCCAGTCGTGACCGACCAGATGAAACGGACGCTTCCCGCAAGTCGCGTCCGCCACTGCCGCGAGATCGGCGGCGAGGCGTTCGAGCCGGTAAGCACTGCGCCCGGCCGGCGCCCCCGAAGCGCCCGCGCCGCGCACGTCGTAAGCGATCACGCGATAGCGCGCATCGAGTTGCGCGCGCACCGCTTCCCACACTGTCGCCGAGTCCGGATAACCGTGCACCAGCACGATGGGTGTTGCGTCGCGCGGTCCGCTCACGTAGACCGCGAGCCGCACGTCGCCGGCGTCGACCGACAGCGTGTCGCGTATCACGCAGCCGCCTGCACGCCGCGACGCGCGGCTTGACGCGAGGCCGGCGCGCTGGCATTGGCGGCATCGACTGCCGCGACGAGGCCGTCGATGCGCTCCAGTTGCGCGCGATTGTCGAAGTCCCATGGATGGAAACCCGGCCGGAAGAAGCTCAGCCATTCGCCGGCAATCCGCGGAAAAACGCCGTGCCGCGGGCTATACAGATACTTCACGACCCGCCACATGCCGCGCAGATGACCGCCGCGCTTGCGGTCGGCGATCAGCAGACGCACGTGGAAATCGAACACGATGGCCCAGAAGGTGACCGTCACGGCGAGCATGGTGCCGGTGCGCAGCAGATAGCGGCCGAGTCCGGGTTTGAGCACGGTGTTCCACACGTCGTAGGACACCGCCTTGTGCTCGGTTTCTTCGAGCGCGTGCCACGTCCACATCTGCGCATAGCCTTCCACCGAACCGCCGATGCGCGACGCGTCTTCGAGCAGCAGACCGGCGAGCATCGCGGTGTAGTGCTCGAGGCACACCGTCACCGCGAGTTGATAAGAATGCGGCAGGATCTTGCGGCCAAAGTTGAGAATGGCCCACAGGCGTTTGTCGAGTTTGTGCGCGGGCAGACCGGCGTCCTGCAGCAAGTCGTTGTATTCGACGTGCTCGCGCGTGTGCATCGCTTCCTGACCGATGAAGCCGAGCACCTGCTTCTTCAGCACCGGGTCGTCGATCCGGTCGCGGTAGTTGCGCACGCTGTCCATGAAGAAGCGCTCGCCTGCGGGGAACAGCAGCGACAACGCGTTGAAGAAGTGCGTGACATGCGAGCCTTGCGCATGCCAGTCGCAGGCGCGTTCCTGCGGCAGATTGAAACGTAGATCGCGGCGAACCGGCATCATGGCCTTTCTCCTTGTGTTTCCTGAATGGCAGCGCACGGGGTGAATGAGCGTGCTGCCCGAATCGTTCGTTGTCCGGGTGAAGTGGAGCAGGGAGCTCGCCGCATCACGCGCGTTTGCCCTGCTGTCCCTGCGCGGCCCGCCGCGCGCGTTTTTCGCCGATGCGTTTCATGCGGCGGGTCTGCATCACGACGAGCGCCTGATAAGCCGCCGGCAACGTGCGCGCCAGCCAGTCGGCAGCGCGTGCATCGCGGCCGATCAGCACGCGGCGCTTGTTCTTGCGCACGCCGTCGAGAATCACCCGAGCCGCTTCGTCGGCGGTGGTGATGAAAAATTTCTCGAAGTCGTCCTTGCCCTGCTGTTCGTTCTCCAGCATGAAGCCGACCATGTTCGGCGCAATCCGGCTCGACTGTGCGATGGCCGTGCGAATGCCGCCCGGATGCACGCAGGTCGCCGAGACACCGCATTTCATCAGATCGAGTTCCTGGCGCAAGGCCTCGGTGAAGCCGCGCACCGCGAATTTGGTGGCGTTGTAGCCGCTCATGCCCGGCTGCGCGAACAGGCCGAACACGCTCGACGTGTTGACGATATGTCCCGCGCCCGAGGCCTTGATATACGGCAGAAACGCTTTGGTCCCGTGCACTACGCCCCAGAAGTTGATCCCGACGATCCACTCCAGATCGGCGTAATCCATGCCTTCGATGGTGCTCGACAGCGCGACGCCGGCGTTGTTGAACACCAGGTTCACACGTTCGTGCTGCGCGGCCGTGTCGGCGGCCCAGTCGAACATGGCGGTGCGGTCCGATACGTCGAGTACGCGCGTCGTAATGCGCAGCGGCGCGCCGACGGTTTGCCGCGCGGCGGCGCGCGCCAGTTGTTCGGTTTCGGCGAGGCTCGTTGCATTGCGATCGGCCAGCGCGAGGTGGCAACCTTCGCTCGCCAGCTGGATCGCCAGCGACCGGCCCATGCCCGAACCCGCGCCGGTGATCGCGGCCACTCTGTCGGTGAAGTTCTTCATTGCGTTATCTCCTGTGCTCTCTGAACGGTTCTCACGGATGCCGTTTCGTTTTGAATGCCGTGTTCCGCCCGTTCGCCGGCCGGCTTCGCGGGGGCATAGGCGAGATAGTCGTCCATGCTGAAGGTGCTGGTCGCCTGCCGGAATTTGTACGCGAATCCCGGCCACAGCGTGGTGTTCCTGCCCGTCTTCGGATCGAGATACCAGCTCTTGCAACCGCCCGTCGACCAGATTGCGCGGCCGAGTTTCTGCTGGATCTGCTCGTTGTACGCGCGTTCGACCTGAGGGCGCACCTCGATGGCGTCGGTGCGTTCCGACTTCATCGTCTTCAGCGCGTTGAGGATGTAGTCCACTTGCGACTCGATCATGAACACCATCGAGTTGTGACCCAGGCCGGTATTCGGGCCGACGATCATGAAGAAGTTCGGATAGCCGGGCAGTGTCGTGCCCAGATACGCATGCGCACCGTCGCGCCACGTATCGACGATATCCACGCCGCCGCGGCCACGCACTACGCCCGGCGGAAACGGATCGGCCACCTGAAAACCGGTGCCGAAGATCAGGCAGTCGACCGGGTGACGCACGCCGTCGGTGGTGACCACGGCGTCCGCTTCGACGCGCGCGATGCCGGTGGTGTTCACCGCAACGTTCGGACGCGACACGGCGGGGAAGTAGTCGTTGGAAATCAGAATGCGCTTGCAGCCCATCGTGTAGTCCGGCGTGAGCGTGGCGCGCAGTTGCGGATCGCGAACCTGTTTGCGCAGATGCCGCTCGGCCACTTTCTGCGCGGCCTTCATCAGCGAGGGGTGAATCGCAAAACCGAACGCGCGCGATTCGAGCATGCAGTACAGCGCCGAGCGCATGATTTTTTGCGTGAACGGCAGATGCCTGAATAACCACTGTTCCACCGGCTTCACGGGGCGGTCGGCTTTCGGCATGATCCACGGCGGCGTGCGCTGGAACAGATCGAGATGCGCGACGCGCGGCGCGATCTGCGGCACGAACTGGATGGCGCTGGCGCCCGTGCCGATTACCGCGACGCGTTTGCCTTCGAGCGGATACGCGTGGTCCCAGTGCTGCGAGTGGAACGCCTTGCCCTGGAAGTTTTCGATGCCGGGAGTAGTCGGCATGGCCGCGCGCGACAGGCCGCCCATCCCGGAGATCAGCACGCGCGCCGACCAGCGCCGGCCGTTGGCGAACACGAGTTGCCAACGCTGCGCGGTTTCGTCGTAAGTGGCGCTCGCGAGTTCATGACCGAAGCGCAGATAGCGCTGCACGCCGAAGCGCTGCGTGCAGTCTTCGAGGTAAGCGCGGATTTCCGGTTGGCGCGCGAACATGCGCGTCCAGCGGGGATTGGGGGCGAAGGAGAACGAATAGACGTGCGACTGGACATCGCAGGCGCAACCGGGATAGTGGTTGTCGCGCCAGGTGCCGCCGACCGAGTCGGCCTTTTCGGCGACCAGGAAGTCGGTCATGCCGGCTTGCTGAAGGCGGATCGCCATGCCGAGGCCGGCAAAACCCGAGCCGATGATGGCAATGTCCGTAGTGATGGGCGTGGACGCGTCGGGCGCCGCGTCGTCGAAGGGCATCATGCGTGCGTTCATCCGATCCGTCTCCTTGTTGTTCAGTCTTAACTGTTACATTGATGGATGTAACAATAGAGGGTGGTAACGGATCGCGCAAGCCGGTAGCTAGATGGGCGGCTCTAGCGGGAGCAGCATTTTTTCATGATGTGAAAAATGGGCTTGAAGGGAGCCCGACAGAATTTGATACGGCGTTTATATCGCCAGCCACGTTCTATTCACGCCGTTTATCGGAAACATCGGATATTGATCGCGTTATCCACTCCGGTTTGCGATCGACCCTTCATGTCACTTGCCATCAGAACCTCCTGCCTCGACCTCCCTTTACCCGCCAGCGACGACCGGACGGTCACGCTGGAACTCTGCATCGACTCGACGCAAGCGCTCGCGACGCAGCGCTCGCTGCGCAATGCGTTGAGCGACGAGACGCGCATCGTCACGGTCTCGGTGGATTACAAACGGAATCGAAGCCGGTTCGCCATCTCGGCGCGGCGGGATGCGATCGATACGGTTCTGACTGCGGTGATGCAGGCGTTGCCCGAAGGTGAGTTGGGCATCATCCGCTCGCATAGATAAAACCGGAGACGCGAAATGATCCAGACACTTTTGCGAGAGTTCGCGCTTCAGGACACGAGCGTGCAGGACGACTCTCAACGGCTCGTCGTGTCCGCCGCCGTCGAAGGCTCAACCGGTGAAACGTCGAAAGAACAGATACGGAGCCTGTTTCACTCTCCGGTCGGCGTGTACGTGAGCCACGTTCGGCGCGAACGCGACTGCCTGCGGCTGGAGTTCGATATCGCCGCAAGCGATCTCGACTTCACGCTTCGCACGCTGCATGCGGTGTTGCCGGAAGCGGCAATCGACGCGGTTCGCCGGCGGGTCTTCCAGCATCAGAAGCATTGAGGCCGGGGCGGGGCGCGGTGGGTTCGCGCGCCGCACGGCGCTATTTCCGCGTCTTGTCCTGCCGTCCCGCGGCGCGCTCGCCCGGTGCGACGGCGGGCGCGTGCCCGAGTTTCTTCTCCATGATCGCGGCGACGCGGTCGCCGAAATAGTCGCCCGAGGCTTCTTCCAGGGCGCGGTTCATTTCGCTTTCGACCAGCACCATCGCGAGCGGCCGCACGCGCCAGATCGCCTCGATCAGCGCGGGCACGTCCGCGGGCGGCGGCAGTGCGTCGGCGTCGTAGCGGTCGAGTTGCCGCACCACCAGATCGACCATGGCCTTGGCGACCGCGTTGAAATGCGGCCGCGCGATGTTCACCGCGTCGAGCAGGTCGGCGAGCGGAATGCCTTCTTTCGCCATGGTCGCGCCCGCGGCCAGCGCCGAGGGACTGCCGGACACGAACGAGAGCCCGCTGCGTTCGAGCAGACCGAGTTCGACGGCCTTGCCGAGGGCGCTCGGCGAGGCCTTGTCGCCGAACATCTGCAGCAATTCGAGCAGCGAGTATTTCTTCGGACGCTCGCGTGACCAGCGTCCGCCGATCGCGCTTTCGAGGCCGAGAATCGAGCGCAGATCGTGGCCTTCGTCGACGGCCTTGATCAGATCCTGGATGTTGGCGAGCGTATAGCCGCGCGTGAGCAGATGGTTGATCAGCTTCAGACGCGAGACGTGCGTGTCGTCGTACACGCCGACGCGGCCGCGTTTCTCGGGCGGCGCGAGCAGACCGCGGTCCTGATACGCGCGCACGTTGCGCACGGTGGTGTCGGTGACGCGCGCGAGTTCGTCGACGGTGTATTCGGCGCGCGACGTGTCGTTGCCGCCGGCATGGGCATCCCCGTGGCGATTTGCGTCGGCAGCGGAGGGCAAAGCGGGTGGCGGCTTATTGGACATGGGCGGGCGTGGAGGGCATGGCGGAGGATTTTAACGCGCCACGTCACCCGGCAAGGCCGAATCGCCCCGGCCGAGCGAACGCTGCATCAACGTGCTGTCGATCCATCGTCCGTGTTTAAAGCCCACGGCCTTGAACGTGCCGGTGAGTTCGAAACCCAGTTGCGTATGCAACGACAGCGATCCGCCACGGCCGCCGTCGGCGATCACGGCAATCATCTGGCGCCACGGTCCCGCTTCGCAGCGCTCGATCAGCGCCTGCAGCAGGATCCTGCCGAGGCCGCGTCCGCGATACGCTTCGTTCACGTAAATCGAATCTTCGATGGTGTGCCGATACGCGGCGCGCGGCCGGTAGAGCGTGGCATAACAGTAGCCCGCGACCTCGCCGCCGATCTCCGCGACCATATACGGCAAACCATGGCTGCGCACCGAGGCGAGCCGCGTGCGCAGTTCGTCGACGGAAGGCGGAATTTCTTCGAACGACGCGACACCGTGCAGCACGTGGTGCGCGTAGATGGCCTGGATGGCGGGCAGGTCGGCTTCGGTCGCGTCGCGAACGACGGGCGCGTCGGCCGCCGTTGGCGCAGCGGGCACCGGACGCGGCTCGGAGTGGGCAGAACTCATACGTGTTGGTCTGGGCGAGTCTGAACAGGTTTTACTATGCACGCGCCGCGCGCGAATATGAAGCGGCTCAAAAATCGGCGCGGGCATGGCCGGCATGCCGGACTAGTTGTGCGAATACTTGTCCGGCTGGCTCACGTGCGAACCGTGCGGGCGTGCGTGAGCTGGCTTGTGTTTCGGGTGGGGTTTTGCCGGCGTCGAGTGGGCCGGTGCAGATTTATCCGACTTATCCGACGACAGCGAGCTTTGACCTTCGCCGAAGTGGAAGGTCTGCGCGAACGCGGTGGTGGAGAGTGTCAGTGCGGCCAGTGCGAGGTAAACCGGTTTCATGCGTGCTCCTTTCTGAACGAGCCGCCGAGCATACCGCAACGCGGCATGCCCGGCCCTCGACTCGTACAGTTCGGCCCCATTATCCGCACCAGATCCGTCAGCGCGCCGGTTGCGCTGACGGCGCGGCCCGCGAGAATCGCCGCGCACCCGCGACGCAGGCGACGACCACGACGGTGACGGCGATCATCGAAAGGGGTATCTGTTCGTGCAACAGCCATCCGGCAAGTAGTAAACCGAAGAACGGCTGCAACAACTGCAACTGACCGACGCCCGCGATGCCGCCCAATGCGAGCCCGCGATACCAGAACACGAAGCCGATCAGCATGCTGAAGAGCGACACGTACGCGAGGCCCGACAGCGCGGCGTGACTGACGCCGTCGAACGACGCGGGCCGCGACCACCATGCGAGCGGCAGCATCAACGGCAACGACAGCACGAGCGCCCACGAAATCACCTGCCAGCCGCCGAGGTGACGCGACAGCCGCGCGCCTTCCGCATAACCGAGCCCGCATACGACGATGGCGCCGAGCATCAGCGCGTCGCCCAGCGGCGACGCGTTCAGACCGTTGCGCAGCGCGAAGGCGACCACCGCGCCGCTGCCGAGCGCCGAGAAGATCCAGAATGCGGGTTGCGGACGTTCGCCGCCGCGCAGCACGCCGAACAACGCGGTGGACAGCGGCAGCAGGCCGACGAACACCACGGCGTGCGCCGAATTCACATGCTGCAGCGCGAGCGCCGTGAGCAGCGGAAAGCCAACCACGACCCCGAGCGCGACGACCACCAGCGGCAACAGATCGCGCCGCGCCGGCCGTGCCTCGCGAAACGCGGTGAGCAGCGCCAGTCCGAGCAGCGCGGCGATGGTGGCGCGCGCCGCAGTCAGGAACAGCGGGTCGAGCCCCTGCACCGCGAGTCGCGTGGCCGGCAGCGAACCGCTGAAAATCAACACGCCGATCATGCCGCTCACCCAGCCGTTGGTGGTCTTGTCCATGAGTACGTCCCTGCAAAGGAATAGCGAGCCCGTAGCATCCACTAGCTGGTGAAAAACGATAAGCTACACATCAGTACAATTTATTCAAACTGTACTTGGAAGGAATCAGTACAGATGGCGGAAACTTCAATGAAGCGGGCGGCTTTGAGCACGAGCAGGGTAACAGGCGGGGGCACGCGCGTCGGCACGGTCATGGACCATGTGCGCGAGCGCATTGCGAGCCGCTCTTTAATGCCGGGCGCGCGGGTGCCCTCTATTCGCGCGATGACCGGAACGCTCGACGTGTCGAAGTCGACCGTGGTGGAGGCTTACGAGCGACTGGTCGCGGAAGGCGTGATCGTCGCGCGGCGCGGTTCGGGTTTTTTCGTGTCGGGTCATGCGCCGCCGCTCGCGCTCGCCGATCTCGGGCCGCGTCTCGACCGGGAAGTCGATCCGCTCTGGCTTACGCGGCAGTCGCTCGAGACCGGCGCCAAAGTGCTGAAACCCGGCTGCGGCTGGATGCCGTCGACCTGGCTGCCGGAAGACGGCGTGCGCCGCGCGTTGCGCGCGGTGGCGCGCGATGCGCAGTCGCCGCTTGCGGAGTACGCGAGCCCGTATGGGCTGCCCGCGCTGCGTCAGCAGCTCACCTGGCGGCTCGCGCAGCATGGCGTGGACGCGCCGCCGGAGCAGATCGTCCTGACCGACGGCGGCACGCATGCGCTCGATCTGGTGTGCCGGTTTCTGCTCGAACCGGGCGACACCGTGCTGATCGACGATCCCTGCTATTTCAACTTTCAGGCTTTGTTGCGCGCGCATCGGGCGCGGATGGTGGGGGTGCCGTACACGCCGTCGGGTCCCGATCTGGCCGCTTTCGAGCGCGCGCTCGTCGAGCACCGTCCGCGTCTATACGTGACGAACTCGGCGATCCACAATCCGACCGGCGCGACGCTCGCACCCGCTGTCGCGCATCGGCTGCTGAAACTCGCAGGCGAACACGATCTGCTGATCATCGAGGACGATATTTTTGCCGACTTCGAAGACGAAGCCGCACCGCGTCTCGCCGCGTTCGACGGCTTGTCGCGCGTGGTGTCGATCGGCAGTTTTTCGAAGACCCTGTCCGCGGCAGTACGCTGCGGCTATATCGCCGCGCGGCCATCATGGGTCGAACCGCTGATCGATCTGAAACTGGCTACCTCGTTCGGTAACGGGCAACTGGCGGCGAGCGTCGTGCACCGCCTGCTGATCGACGGTACGTATCGCCGCCATCTCGAAGCGATGCGCGCCAGGCTTGCCGATGCAATGGGCGATACGGTGCGGCGGCTCGGTCATGCGGGGCTCGACATCTGGACCCGGCCGCGTGCCGGCATGTTCGTCTGGGCAAGCCTGCCGGACGGACTGGATGCCGCTGCGATCGCGCGTCATGCGCTCGCGGAAGGAGTCGTGTTCGCGCCGGGGAACGTGTTCAGCGCATCGCAGAGCGCGGCGAGTTTTCTACGCTTTAACGCGTCGCAATGTAATCGACCGAAGGTGTACGACGCGTTGCAACGGGCAATGGAGGCATGCGCCGTCGGGCGCTGAGCTTTTCGTCTGCGCAACTATCGCGCGTGACCGGCTGGACTCATCGGCACAACAACAGCAGGCGCTCCTGACTCGAACAGTTCGAGCGCGGTTTTTGCGCGGTCTGAGCGGCGGTGGTCGTCGTCGTGGCCGCGGCGGCGTTGCGCGTCGCCAGACAGGCGCGCAGACGCTTTTCAACCGGCGGATAGTATTTCCAGCCGCGCACGAGCGTCGGCAATTCGAGCTTCACCTGTTTCCATTTCGGATGACCGTGTTCCTGCAGATTGTCGAAGTTCGTGCACAGCGCATCGGCGAAGCGGTTCAGATTGCCGACCGTATCGCGCAAACCGTAATCGTAGGTGACGAGAAAAGCTTTGACGGTCAGCGTTGGCACGTCTTCTTTCAGCCAGGACGGATAGCTGCCCGCGCGAATCGTCGCCGGAAAGTACACCTGTTTGGCGCGAGCGGTTTCCGGCGCGGCAGGGTCGACTTTGAGCAGGCGGATCTGTTGCTGCAGATCGGGGTTCATGTCGTTGAACAGCTTCGCGGGCTGACCGACCACGATGATCGCCACGTCCACTTTCTTCACGATCAGCGCGGCGATCGCATCTTCGTTGCTCAGGTGCTGCACGTTCTGCTCGGGAATCGGCTGGCCGAACATCAGCCGGTATAGCGTCGTCGCCGACTGCGCGGTGCCGCTGCCGATCAGGCCCACGCTAATGCTTTTGTCCTTGATGTCGGCGAAGGTTTTAAGCGGCGAGTCGGCTCGCACCACGACGTTGATCTCCTCGTCGTAGAGCGGCATGATGAGCCGCAGCGGGCGGATCGCCGTGCCGGCGTCGGCATTGCCGCTGTTGGCCATGTCGAGGTAAGCCTGATACACGTCGGACTGCACCAGCGCGAGTTTCACGCCGGACTCGTAGCGCATGCGCTGCACGTTTTCGGCCGACCCTTTGGACGCCATCACGTCGAGGTCGAAGCCGGCCGCCGGCGCGACCCATTTCGACAAATCCTGGCCGAACTGAATGTAAGTCCCGCGTTCCGGGCCCGTCACGATCTTGTAGTGCGCGGGCTCCGCCCAGACGCTGGCGGTCCACAAGCACAGGATCGTCAACAGCAGCGCCAGCCATCCCGTTAGATGTCTCTTCATGGTTTTTCTGCCTTGCTTTCAGGGTTGGAGAGCCGCTCGCGTCGGCTACCTGGCGGGTTGAATCAGCGTGTCGTTCCCGGCACGGACGTCATGGTGCGGACGACGCTGCACCAGCTTTCGCGCTACCTGTACCTGCGGCTGGACGGCTCCAGCCGGAGTTGCGGATGGTGTTTTCTCGCGCCTCGACGCTATTCGCGTCAGCCGTGCCCGTTGCGGCGCCGACTGCGGGACGTGGCTGCGCTGCCGGCGTCGGGCCGGTCGCTGGATTCTTGGGCTGTAGCGCGGCTGGCGCTGGAGAGGGGGCCGTGCGGGGCGTCGGGTTGACAGCGGGCGCGGTGGTCGCTGCCGTGGCCGCCACGGTCGTTGCCACGGTCGTTGCCGCGGTTGGTGCCGTACGGGCATCGAGCGGCGCCCAGCCCGTCTCGCGAATGACGCGTTCAAGCAGGGCTTTGGCCGTCTCGTTGCCGCTGTCGATGACCAGTGCCTCGTTCGCGTGTTGACGCGCGCAACTCCACGATTGCTGCGCCACGCAACTCTGCGCCGCTTGCAACGCGGCGTCGCGTCGTGCCGCTGCCGGCTTGAGTTGTTGCGACAGACTCTGCGCATCGGCATTGCCGGGTTGCATGGCCTGCACGGCGGCGACCGCCGCTTGGGCGGTCGACAGGTCGCTGGCGCGCAGCGCGAGCCGGGCCGTTTGCACGGCTTGCGCGACATCGCGGAACTGCGGGACGACCGGTTTGACGGGCGCTACGCTGGCGAGCGCCATGATTGGCGTAGGCGGAATGGCGGGCGCGGGTTGGTCGACGGGAAGCGAGGGTAGAGCGGGAAGCGTGACTTGAGGCGTGGTGATCATCCGCGTCGCAGCACGCTGTGTCTGCGTGGAGAGTGCGGATTGCGCAATCGTGCCGGTCGTCGTTCGGGCATCCTGAATAGTGTCGGTAGTGGAGTCGTCGACGCTGACCTGCGTGTCCCCGCTGTCTCCGAACAACGCGTAGGCGCCATAAGCGACGCCAATGCCGAGCACGACGCCGAGTGCGAGCAGCATGGTGCGGACCGACTGCGCTTTCCGTTTGATCGCATACGGGGGCTCGACAAAACCCGGTTCCGCCAGCAGGGCGCCGCCTGCCGCGAGTAAGCCTGTCTGTCCGGTTCGCTCCATCGCCGATGCACCACGCACTGCGCCAAGCCGCGACTCGAAGCCCGCTTGCTCCAGTGAGGCAGGAGCGGAACCGGAAGCCGGCGCGAGGCCGTTCATCTCCGGTGACCTGCCGGGTGTGCCCGACCGGTTGGGAGGAATGGCGGCGTGCCATTGCGGAGTCGGTTCGAGCGGATGCACTGCGCCGCAATACGGGCAGTATTCGACATGACGATAAATGGCCCCGCCACACTTTTTACAAGGTGTCGGAAAATTCTCGTCGATTGTGGTCGGGGTGGACATGCTGGAACCCAACGGTGGAAACAACGTCTTGACGGCATGGTCCGGATAGCGAGCCTGGGCTCGCGCTACCGCTGGTGCCAATATGTGGTGCGCCGCTGGGCACGTCAATCGCCGTTCGCCCTATTCTGTGTGCGTTAGCGCACATTGCCAGGTAATACGAAATTCCGGCGTGACACGTGTGATGAAATGCGATCGCTCAAAAAGAAACGAGGCCGGCTGGCCTCGTCGTATAGCAGTTCGAGAAAAGAGTTACTGCTTGCGTAGCGGGTGATCCCTGATCAGCCATGCGAGGGCGAACGCCAGCAACACGACGCACGCGGCCGACAGATAGACCATATGCAACGCGCCGGCAAACGCCTGCAGATAGTCGTCGCGCAAGGCCGCCGGCAACTGATGGATCGCGCTGGGTCCGAGCGTATGGGGCAACTCGGTGTCGGCTGGAACCAGCTTCTCGAGCCGTGCTGCGAGGCCATTCGAGAACACGGCCCCGAAGGCCGCCACGCCGATCGAACCACCGATCGAACGGAACAGCGTAGCGCCGGAAGTGGCCACGCCCATGTGCCGGAATTCGACGGTGTTCTGTACGGCCAGGATCAGCACCTGCATTACCATGCCGAGCCCGCAGCCGAGAATGCCCATGTCGAGATACATCACATGAATCGGCGTATCGATGCGCAGACGGGCAAGCAGCAACATGGCGATCGACACGAGCAAGGTGCCCGCAATCGGGAACATCCGGTATTTGCCGATTCTGCTGATGACCCGGCCGGTCACCATCGACATGACGAACAGGCCGCCCATCATCGGCAGCATCTGCATGCCGGCCTGCGTGGGCGTGGAGCCTTTGACCACTTGCAGATACAGCGGCAGGAACGTGACCGAGCCAAACAGCGACACGCCGATGATGAAACCGATCAGGCTGCTCAGCAGGAACGTGCGCTGCCGGAAGAGTTCGAGCGGCATGATCGGCTCGACGGCGGTGCGTTCTTCGTGAATGAAACCCCAGATCGCGATCAGTCCCATGGCCAGCGTGAACCACAGTTGCGGCGACGACCACGGCAGTATCGTGCCGCCCTGACTCGTGAACAGGATGATGCAGGTGAGCGCGCCGGCGAGGAAGGCGGCGCCCATATAGTCGATGGTGTGTTTGACATGGCGCACGTGCGGTTTGAAGACGGCGCCGATGACGATCAACGCGAGCACGCCGAGCGGCAGGTTGATGTAAAAAATCCAGCGCCACGACAGATGTTCGACGAGAAAGCCGCCGAGCAGCGGGCCGATGACCGTCGCGAGTCCGAACACGCCGCCGAACACGCCCTGATACCGGCCGCGCTCGGCGGGCGGAATGACGTCGCCGATCGCCGCCATCGTGACGACCAGCAGGCCGCCGCCGCCGAGTCCTTGCAACGCGCGTAACACGATCAACTGGGTCATGTCCTGCGCGACACCGCAAAGCGCCGAGCCGACCAGAAAGACGATGATCGCCGTTTGCAGCACGATCTTGCGTCCGAACAGATCGCCGAATTTGCCGTACAGCGGCACGACGATGGTCGAACTGAGCAGGTACGCGGTCACGACCCACGAGAGATTGCTGAGGCCGCCCAGTTCGCCGACGATGGTCGGCAGCGCAGTGGAGACGATGGTCTGGTCGAGTGCAGCGAGCAGCATGACCAGCAATAACGCAGGGAACAGCAGCCGGATAGGGGGATGACGGCTGGCTTGCGGCGCGGCTGTCACATCGACATCGTCGTGCGGCGACTCGCCATCGCGAGGTGTAGTCGAGGAGTTCATGGCAGGGGGCGTTGAAATTAATTAATGTGGCGATTAATATATGCGACGTCTCGTCACTAGTCAAATTGATTGCAATGGCAACGATCTCATCCGCGGGTAGCAAACCGCTCGAAGCATCGTCCGAACCGGTGTCCAGTCCCGAGCCGGCACGGCGTCCCGGCCGTCCCACGGGCGCACAACGTGGCCCGGAACAACGCAGCCGTTTGCTCGATGCCGCGCTTACTTTGTTCGCGAAGCAAGGCATCGTCGATACGTCGCTCGGCGAGATTGCCCGCGAAGCGGGTTTCACCCCGGCGATGGTTCATTACTACTTCAAGACGCGCGATCAACTGCTGGATGTGCTGATCGACGAGCGCTTCGCGCCGTTGCGCACGAGTCTCGGTATGCCGTTCCAGGAAAACCCCGACGACCCGGTGGCGGCCATCACGCAACTGACCCGACGCATCGTGCAGGCGGCCGTCGACCATCCCTGGTTTCCCTCGATGTGGGTGCGGGAAGTCATCAGCGACAGCGGTTTGCTGCGGCAGCGGATGCAGGAGCGCTTCGGCAACGCGCATCAGAAGGCGTCGCTGTCGACCATCGCTCGCTGGCAGCAGGAGGGACGTCTCAACGCGGACCTCGAACCGGCACTGGTGTTCATCACGCTGCTCGGACTGACCATCCTGCCGTTGGCCACCTCGAATCTGTGGCGCGACGATCCGCTGCGACGCGATATCGGCGGCGACGAAATTGCCCGCCATGCCGTCGCACTACTCGTGCAGGGCATCGGCCCGAAAAAAAACGTTTGACCCGGACTCTCCGTCCACTGGCTTTTTTCGCTCTTGATGGGCGCTTGACGTTTGGCCGAGGCACGCGGTGTGCTACCGCTGGGATGAAAGTCGACACCATGCCGGGAATGTGCGACTGCACGGTGAATCGGATAACGGGTACCGGCTTCGTTTGCCACGGGGTGGCGCGAAAACCGGGTTTTCATCGGCGTGCCTCGCAGGCGCGCTAGTGTGCGCGAGTGGCGCTGGCGTCATGTTTTACAATGTCGGGCCTGCTTGAAACTCGACGCGCAAAATCGAGTCGGAATCATGGACAGCAATATCGCAGCCGCGCAAACCGGCGGCACGCAACAAGGCGAAACATTGGCCACGTCGGATGGCCTAACCGGTTTTTTAGAGCAACAACAGACAATGAACGGAGTATTGAGACTCGATCAGGCCACGATCGTGCTCGTTGAAGACGACCCGGATAGCCGGGAATCGCTGACCTTGTTACTCGAAGCAGAAGGGGCGCACGTCGTCGCGGTAGCAGATGCGGAAGAGGGCGTGGAAGCCGCGCTGCGACTGTTACCCGACGCGGTAGTTTGCGATCTGGAACTGCCGGCCATGGACGGCTTCTATCTGATCCAGCGCTTGCGGGACCATGAGATTCGTGGCGATCACGCACCCTCGGTTGCCGTCGCACTGACCGGACATACTGACGACACCTATCGCCTGCGTAGTATCGGTGAAGGCTTCCAGCACTTCATGACCAAACCCGCGTTGCCGGAAGATCTCGTGACCCTGTTGCACGACGCGATCGACGCGCGCGCGGCAGGTTGAGCGGGGCGGTCGAATCGAATCCGGGGCTTTGCCTCGTTTTCGCTCGCGACGTTATCTGCCAGCAGCCGCTGCGGGTTTCAAACCCGCGCCGGCATTCGCCTTGCCGCCCGCGGAAGACGTGGCCAGCGCCGCCGCTTCCGCTGCCTGACACGCGGAACACAGCCCTTTCAACTCGATTTCGTCGCTCGCGAGCCGGTAGCCCGCGTGCTCGATTTGCGCCACCAGCGACTGACGCAATTTAGGCTCGTGCAATTCGGTCACGCTGCCGCATTGCTGGCAGACCACCAGAATGCCGTGCCGGCAATGCGTCAGATCGTGGCAAACCGTAAATGCGTTGATCGATTCGATGCGATGCACGAGCCCCGCCGCCAGCAGGAAGTCCAGTGCGCGATAAACCGTCGGCGGCGCGGAGCCTGGATGGATCTGCCGCATCTCGTCGAGTAGCGAATACGCCTTGGTGGCACGCCCTGAATTGAGCAGCAGTTCCAGCACCTTGCGGCGGATCGGCGTGAGCTTCTCGCCGCGTTCCCGGCAATAGTCTTCGGCGAGAATTAGCGCGGCTTCGTGCGAGTCGCCATGCGCGTGGTCCGGCCCGTGGGCATGAGCCGACGCGTCGGCTTGCACGGAATCGGCGGAATGGGCGGTTGCGGCGGGCTTGGCGGCAGGTTTGACGGTCTTCATGCGTCGATTATAAAGGGCATCGCGCCTTGCACGCCGCGACCGGTATCGCGTCAGGTCAACGCAAAGTCGACATATTTCTTGAAGCCCGTGCGGGTGGCGATTCGCGAGTACCAGCGCTCGAGGTTGGGCAGCGGCGGCCGCTCGGGTCCATTCACGCCGAACCAGCGTTTCGCGTAAGCGCCGAGCACGATATCGGCGAGCGTGAATGTCTCGCCTTCCATGAAGAAGCGTCCCTGCAGATGCGCGTCGAGCATGCGCCAAAGCACGGCGACCGCGCTGAAATCGGTCGCGAGTTTGGCGTTGTCGCGCGCGTCGGCGGGCGTGCGCACCAGCGCCCAGAACACCGGACGTTCGGCGGGTTGCAACGTGGACAGTGTCCAGTCCAGCCAGCGGTCGACGCTCGCGCGCAGCTTCGGCTCGGACGGGTAGAGCAGGCTCGCTTCGCCGTATTGCATGACCAGATAACGCAGAATGGAATTCGATTCCCACAGCACGAAGTCGCCGTCGACCAGCGTCGGAATCTTGCCGGTCGGGTTCATCGCGAGGTAATCGGCTTCGTTGTTGCGGCCGAATTGCAGGCCGGCATCGATGCGGTCGTACGGCAACACCAGTTCGTCGCAACACCACAAGACTTTCTGAACGTTGACGGAGTTGGTGCGTCCCCAGAGTGTGATCATCCGGTCGATCCTTTCTCACGGTTGCAGTTGGCAAGCCGCGCGCGATGCGCGGCGTTCAGCCCGGTACGATACACGATACGGCGTCGAGCCAGTCATCCGGCGCCTCGGCGATAACCCGCATGCGATGCGTACAATGAGCGCACTTCGGCGCGCAGCCCGGATACCGCAAGCAGGGCACGCACGCAAACCCCTACAAACTGCAGCACATTCACGCGAACTCACCGAAAGGCACCGCATGGCCCGCATTGTTCCCGACGACTGGAAGAGCCTCGCCGCCACCGGCGCGGCGGCGCGCGAGCGCGAGACGCTCGCGTTGCTCGAACAGGCGCTCCCCGACGATTACACCGTGTATCACGGTGTGCACTGGACGCGCCTCAACCAGAATTTCTCGGTGTTCGGCGAGGCCGATTTCGTGGTGGTGAGTCCGGCCGGCCGCGTGATGATCGTCGAACAGAAAACCGGCTTCCTGCGTGAAACACCGAAGGGTCTCGTCAAGGTGCATCTGCAAACCGAACGCA
The DNA here is from genome assembly GCF_900996245.1 of Paraburkholderia sp. BCC1886. Taxonomy (GTDB): domain Bacteria; phylum Pseudomonadota; class Gammaproteobacteria; order Burkholderiales; family Burkholderiaceae; genus Paraburkholderia. Next base: position 91,531 of record NZ_CAAJGK010000036.1, read on the forward strand.
ACGTGGCGATTGCGCTCGCGCACACGGTCGAAGGATTGCATCGGCGTCTGACCGCCGCGTTCGGCGCCGGCACCTATTTCGTCGAGGAACTGCTGTACTGTCCCGACCACGTCGTCAAGGATGCGGGCATCGCCGGTGTGAACCCGGCGCGCATCGTCGACGCCACCCGCAAGGCGCGGCTCGCAGCCGTCATTCGCGAGGCGTTGCCGGCCGACGAACCACGCCTCGCCTGCGCGCCGAAAATCCATCACTTCCTTGCCGACGAACTTGCGCTGACTCCCGACACCAGCGCGCTGGTCGGTCAGGCCGGCACGCTTGTCACACGTCTGGCCGGCGGGCTCGCGACGTGGGCGCGGCGGCTCGAGTTCACGCCGTTCCGCCTGCGGGTGATCGGCACGGCCGGCTCCGGCAAGACGCAACTCGCGGTGCAGGTGATGAAAGACGCGGTGGCGCGCGGTCAACGGCCCTTGTACGTGTGCTTCAACCGGCCGCTGGCCGATCATATTTCGATGGTCGCGCCGCCCGAAGCGAAGGTCGCGAACTATCACCAGCTCTGCGACTGGATCGCACGCGACGCCGGTCGCGAGCCGGATTTCGAAGCGGCCGAGGTATCCGCGCAAGGCACGTCGTTCATCGCGTTCGACGAGCTCGAAGTGATTTTCGCCGAGACGCCCATCGACGCGCGCTGGCAGTTCGACGTGTTGATCGTCGACGAAGGTCAGGACTTCCAGCCGCCGTGGGTGGCGGCGCTCGAACGCCTGCTGTTGCCGGGCGGCGCGTGGTGGTGGCTCGAAGACCCGCTGCAGAATCTGTATATGCGCGAGCCCGTCGATCTGCCGGGCTGGACGACGTTGAAGGAAACCACCAACTACCGCAGTCCGCGCGACATTCTCGATTACGTGCGCGAAGTGGTGGGCGCGAAGGTGCCGATGGCGGCCACGCTGAGTTCGGGCAGTCCGTTCGACGGTTCCGATATCTCGCTGTCCGTCTACGACGAAGCGAACGCCGCCGAAAGCAGTATCGACGCAACCAAGCGCGCGATTACCCAGGCGCTGTCGCTCGGCTTTCGCAAACAGGACATCGTGGTGCTGTCGTTTCACGGCCGCCAGTCTTCGGCGATGACCGGCGAGGATCATCTCGGCCCGCATAAGCTGCGCAGTTTTACCGGTAAATACGATCTGTTCGGCAACCCGGAGTATCGCGAAGGCGACGTGCTGTTCGAATCGATCTACCGCTTCAAGGGACAGGCGGCGCCGTGCGTGATTGTCACGGAGATCGACTTCGAGACGCTCGACGAGCGCAGCGCCCGCAAGCTGTTCGTCGGGGCGACCCGCGCCACGATGAAACTGATTCTGGTCGCCTCACAGCGGGCTGCCCGGCAACTGCATCTGCGCGATCCGAAAGAGGCGAAGGAAAGCTAGCCGGCAGCCGCAAGGACGTGGCTCAACGCCACGCTCTTGCATCCACCAGCGTGCCGGTCCGCGTCGGCGCATCCCACCAGATGACGCGCAATAACGGCGCGGCTCGCGCAATCAGCAGCGCCTGCAGCGGATCGCTTTCGACGAAATGCGTGACGCCCTCGCGCAACGCGGCCGCGGCTTTATGCGCCGCGGCGCCTGCCGAACTCTCATCGTGCGAGTGCGGCGCGCGCATGACCAGCGACAGATGCCCGAAGCCGTGCCGCGCGAGCCAGACCTCGGTGCGCGCGCGATCCAGTTCCGGCCGGCCCGTGATGATCGTGCGCACGCGTTGCAGATCGATTCCCGGCAACACGTCGAACGGCAACAGCGCGTCGCGCTCGGCGAGCGCGGCGGCGAGATCTTCGTCGTAGCGCGCGAGCGGCACGTCGGGCAGCAGAATGCCGTCGAGATCGATCGCGTACGTCGCGTATTCGTGATCCTCGGCGAGCGCGGTGGACTGGCCCGCTTCGACTTGCGCCCAGTCGTCCCGGTAACGCGCCGTATAAGCCTGACGCTCCCACGGAAACAGGGCGAAATAACCACGCGCGTCGATCGCGTAGTCGGGTTGCAGGCGGCTCAACTCGTCCACCGCGCCGGTCAGTGTGGTGACCGCGAGGCCATGCTGTTCGAGAAACGCGACGCAATCGGTCAGTGTCAGTCCGCGTCCCGCGATGTCTTCGCACAGAAGCACTTTCGTTCCGGCCGGCGGGATTGGCAGCGTCGAATCCCAGGCTACGCTGCGTGACTGACGGTCGTAGCGCAGAAACGCGACCGGGACGCCGATGGCATGCGACACCATCAGCGCAAGCGGCGCACCGCCGCGCAGAATCCCGATCGACATCGTGAAATTTTGCGCCAGCAGATCGGGTCGCAGCGACTCGATCCAGTGATCGAGGTGTTCGTAAGTCAGGGGCAAAACCGGTTTGTTCATGACTCAGGGGTACCGATTCTCGCTTTTGAGACAAAGAATTTTGGCGATATTATGCATGCGGTTCAAAGATCGCGCGTCGGGGTCGACGCGCAGAGCCGGCGAGCCGTGCGCAGTCACGCCGCTATAACGGAAAAAAAATTAATGACCAAGGTAAGCGCATTGACGTGGGTAGGCGCAAGCGCGGCGGAAAGCGCGGCGGCCGGCGCGGCTGCAGGTATTCATGGACTTCGAAGCTGGGCCATCGGCCTCACGCTGGCTGTCTGCGCGTGCAGCGCGCACGCGGAACCAAACGCGCGGCCGCTTTCGCTCGACGTGAAGGGCAAAATCAGCAAGACTACCGACGCGGCGCATCAGCTGTATCACTTCGGCGAGGCGGAGCTGCTCGCCTTGCCGGTCCATTCGATCACCACCGCGACGACGTGGACGCCGCGCTCCACCTTCACGGGTCCGTTGCTCGACGATATCCTCAAGACCGTCGGCGCACGCGGCAGCGAAATCGAAGTGCGTACGCTCGACGATTACACCTACACGATTCCGGTGTCGGACGGCGCGCGCTACGGCGTGGTGATGGCGTACAGCATGAACGGCCAGCGCCTGAAGATCAGCGACTTCGGGCCGCTGTTTCTCATTTACCCGCGCGATGCGTTCCCTGACGAACTCGTGGGCACCGTCGGCGATTCGAAATTCGTATGGCAGATCAAGGCCCTCATCGTGAAATAGCGCGCCATCCGTGGCGGCGTCTGCTGTACGTGCTGATCTGGTTGACCGCGCTGGCGGCGCCGGCCGGCGCGATCGGCTATCTGCTGTACGCCAATCTGCTGAACTCGCGCGCGACCGAGCCGCTCACCGGTTCCTACGACGGCTTCTACTGGGACGCGGCGCAACTGCAAATCGCCTATGCGCGTTTCGAGAACCAGTTGCTGCTCTATCAGTCGGGTGTGGACGACGATTACCAGCGGCTGATGCTGCGCTACGCGCTTTTGCAATCGAAGCTGCATGTGATTGCCGGCTCGACGCAGCGGCTGACCACGCAGATCGCGCTGATGCAACGGCAACTCGACGAGATCAAATCGCTCGACGAACTGCTCGGCAGCATCCAGCCCGAAGTCGATGCGCTGGCGCGCGATCGCACGGGCGTCACGCCGATCGTGCAACAGATGCGGCATCACTGGAACGAAGTCAACGACCTCGCGCTGAGCCGCCGTTTCGCCGATGTCGCCGACCGCGAAGCAATGAACCGCGACTTCATCGACAAGCGCCGCATGCTGTTCGCGGGCGGTTTGCTGCTGCTGTTGCTGTCGGCTGCCGCGACCATGCTGCTGGTGCTCAATGGCCGGCGCCGTACGCGTCTGATGGAGCAGCAGCACGTGGCGCTCGAAGCCGAGCATCAGGCGAGCCGCGCGGCACACGAGGCGAGCCTCGCCAAGGACGCGTTCCTCGGCATGATCAGCCACGAACTGCGCACGCCCTTGCACGCCATCGTCTCGTCGATCGAACTGCTCGGGCTGAACTACCACTCGGAAGCCGACCGCAAGGTCATCCAGCGTCTGGACACGGCCGCGCGCCATCTCGAAGCGCAGATGAAGGACCTGACCGACTACGCGCGCCTCGGGGCGGGCAAGCTCGAATTGCGTCACGAGCATTTCGATCCGCGTGAGTTGCTCGCTTCGATCGTCGACGAACACGCCATGTCGGCGGCCGCGCGCGGTCTCGAACTGGTGAGCGAGGCGGGCGGCGTGAGCGGACTGGTCGACTCCGATCCGCACCGCATCCGCCAGATCGTCAACAACCTGGTGACCAACGCGATCCGCTACACCGAGACCGGTTCGGTGCGCGTACAGCTTCGGCAACGGCCCGAGGTGTTGAGCTTCGTCGTCAGCGATACGGGGCCGGGTGTGCCGCAGGCGCAGATCCCGCTGATCTTCCAGGAGTTCACGCAACTGGACGCGTCGCGCACGCGCCGCTTCGAAGGCGCGGGCATGGGGCTCACCATCGTGCAGGGACTGGTCAAGCTGTTCGGCGGCACGGTCGAGGTCACCAGTACCGTGGGCAAGGGGACCGCGTTCACGGTGACGATTCCGGTCACTTCGGTCGCGGCCGCGGCGCCGGCCGGCGTCAGCGCACGCACACCGGCCGACGGCGCGCGCGCCTGCGTGCTGATCGTCGACGACAACCGGCTGGTGCGCGAATCGTTCAGCGAGATGATCGCGCACATGGATTTCGACGCCCACGCGGTCGCCGATGCCGACGCGGCGTTGGCGTGGCTCGCGGCGCGGCGTTGCGACGTGGTGCTGCTCGACCTGCACATGCCGGAGCGCGACGGCTACACCTTGCTCGCCGAACTGGCCGCGCGCGGCGGACCGTCCGCGACGGTGCCGGTGATCGTGGTGAGCGCCTATGTGCCGGACGCCGAGTTTCTGGCAAAGGTAGGGACGGGCAGCGACGTCGGCGGCGCGCCGCCATTCTTCGAAGTCTTGTTGAAGCCGGTTCATTACGGCGAACTGCGCAGCGCGCTGCAACGTGCTCTGGCCGTGCGGCCGGACGTGTGATGCGGTGATGGATCGCTTCGAGGTCTGGGCGACGCTCGCTGGCAGTTGGACGCAGGGGAGCTGGAAAACCGGAGAAGAGGCACGGAGAAGAGGCACGGAGAAGGGGCACGGTGGGCTCAACCTGAGCACGCACCTGCAAGCGCGACGCGGCGGGTTACGGCCGGTTCAGGCGCTTGGAAAGATCGGCGACCAGAATCGCCATACGCGCGGGCTTCTCATAGCACGCGACGTCGTAATTGCGGATGATCTCGCTGATTTCCGATTCGCTGGCCTTGCCGGTCAGCAGTTCGCCGGTCAGCACGAAGATCGGCGCGTCCGGGTTTTCCGAAGAGCGCACGGCGCGAATCGCCGCTGCCGAGGTCTGCGAACCGAACAGCCAGTCGATCACCACGCCGTCGAACACCTGGGTTTGCAACTGTTCGTTGAAAGCCGTCAGACCGTAAATCGCCACGGCGGCAAAGCCGCTGCGCTCCAGATAGTCGCGCAGGTTGTCGGCGCTCGCCTGGTCGTCGTCCACGACCGCGATGGTCGGCTTGTCGGCCTCGGCGCGGCGCGGATAAATCTCGATCTTGTGGACCTCGTACGCGCTTTGATAAAGCGTGCCGTCGTGTCGCGTCACGCGCCACTGGCCGAGCTTCGAATACGCGACGAACTCGGGTCGCGCCCCCGCTTCGAGCGCCGCGCCGACCCAGGCGGTGCAACTCAGTTCGATGGCGCCGATGGCGAAGACCGCTTCCTGGGCAATGGCGCCGACCATGCCCGGATCGAGGGATTGCGCGCCGAAAAGTTGTGCGGCCGGTTCGCCGAAAACCTCGGCGACCTTCTTGATCTGCGAGAGGGTCCACGGACTGTTGCCGCGGAGTTTGCGGTGTCCCTGGGAAAAACTGAGATCGAGAATGCGACACAACTCCGTGGTTTGCTGGCGCTTGCCGATGCCGTGCCGGCTCATCAACTCGCGCACGCGTTCGGCGACTGCGATGGAGTCAGGGGAGAGTGTTTCGTTAGCCATACTGCTTTGAGAAATCCGCCGTCTTGAGGGTGGCTATGAAAGAACCGATACGCGTCGAAACGCCCGCTGCATAATCAGATTGCATGAGCGTGCCAACGCAGGGGACAGCCAATGTACAGTAAAAATTGTTGCGATTCGGGTTTTTATGTGGCGGCCGTCGTGGCCCGACGATCCGACATACGCAAGGCCATGCACGGCTTCTTTTTATGCATTGAGCATCATTTCTATTTTACCGATGAACGGCCCGTTCGCGGGGGACAAATCTCGTCTATCGACGTCGGCGCATGGACTTCGGGGAGAATCGGCAAGCGCCGCATTCGAGCGGCGGAGGCAGGCGGGGTAAGGCTTTGCCGGGCGCCGGGCGGGACATTCAGCGGACGCCGGCGAGCCTGTCGTATCGGCGATCCGTAAGGTTTGGTAAGCCAATCGTGATCGGCGGAAAGCCGGCCGCCGGCAATTAGCGGCGCATACGGATTTTTAAAGCGCGCGTTTGCCCACTTACGCGGCTGGCATGGCGCGAAGTTTTGCCGCAGCCGTTTTCAGCCCGTCGAAAATCCGTTCGGCGACGCGGGCCGGGAATCGACTGGTTCGGCCCGCTGCCATCGACTGGCCAGATTTGTCAAATATGCGCGAGACGAATAAACGCCAGATATCTGTGATAGACATAATTTGCTGCGATCCGGCGACGAAGCCCAAACCGCTCCCGCACCCGCCGTCATTGCACACAACTGAACCGCCTGCGAAGATGACGCCCATTTTGTTGTCCGCTCTGTAGCTGTTGCTGTTGCCCGCTTTATTTCCCACTTCGTCGCCCATTTCCCCGCTTCCCCTCCGATGACCACGACCTACCCGCTCCACGCCAGCTTCTCTCCCGCCGATCAGGCGTTCCCGACTCGCGCCGACGTGGTGATCGCCGGCGCCGGCATCATGGGCTGCGCGGCGGCCTATTACCTGGCGCGTCGCGGCCTGTCGGTGGTGGTGCTCGACAAGTCCCGCATTGCCGGACAGCAGTCGTCGCGCGCTTGGGGTTTCGTGCGCCAGCAGGGCCGCGAGTCCGCCGAGGTGCCGCTGATGATGGCGGGTATCCCACTCTGGCAGGAACTCGAACGCGAACTGGATTTCGACCTCGAATGGCGTCAGGGCGGCTGTCTGTACGTCGCGACCGACGAGGAAGACTGGAGTTCGTTCCAGCAATGGATGGACGTTGCGCGTCAACACGGCCTCGACACCCGCACGCTGGATCGCAAGCAGATCGATTCCATCGTGACCGGCATGCAGGGCCCGGCGCTCGGTGGCCTGTATACCCCGAGCGACGGTCAGGCGGAACCGCGCCGCGCCGCGGCCGCTTACGCGGCGCGGGCCGCGCAAGCCGGTGCGCTGTTCTTCGAAGGCTGCGGCGTGACGGGCGTCGAACGGGCGGCCGGCGCGATAACCGGCGTCGTCACCGAGCGCGGGACCGTGCGCACCTCGCGTTTCATTTGCGCGGCGGGCGCCAGCAGCTGGCGCCTGCTCGCAACGCTCGGGCTCGAGTTGCCGCAGCAAGCGGTGCGCGGCACCTGCATGCGCACCAATCCCTTGCCGCGCATCACGGCGTCCACGTTCTGGGGACATGGCCTGGGCGTACGGCAACGCGCAAACGGCGCAATCAATCTCGCGGACGACATGCAGGTCGATGTCGACATGACGCTCGGTCATTTCCGCGCGCTCAAATGGTTTTTGCCGGAGTTGTGGAGCCAGCGCGAGAAATTCAGCTTCCATCTGAACGGCGCGTGTCTACGGGATCTGCGTGAACGCTTGGGCCGCGGCGTGCCGGATGACGAGCGCGTGCTGCATCCGCGCGACCCGCATCCGCAGCCGAACGTGAGCCACGCGCCGCGTGCGTTGAAAAAACTGCGCGCGCTATTTCCCGCCTTGAAGGACGCGCAAGTGGTCGAATCGTGGGCGGGTCTGATCGACGTGCTGCCCGACGGCATTCCGGTCATCGATGCGCCGCCGCAGGTGCCTGGCCTCAGTATCGCCACCGGTTTTTGCGGTCATGGCTTTGCGATGGGGCCGATCGTCGGCAAGCTGCTCGCCGAAATCAACGATGGCGGCGAGCCCTCGCTGAATCTTTCCGCGTTCCGACTGCAGCGTTTCTTCGACGGCACGATGCAGCGACCGCGCAGCATGCTGTAAGGGCTTCATGGTCGGGCGCGTTTTCTGCTGAGGAATGCGGAATCGAATTTGCATTTCACTTTTTTGCACTCGTCAGCGGATCCGCCATGAATAAACTGCACACCTTCCTTGCCGCCACTCTGGTTGCGATCAGCGCCGTCAATGCCGCGCACGCCGCCACCGAAGAAGAGCAGGCCAAAGCCTGCCGCGGCGACGCGATGCACTTCTGCGCGTCGGAGATTCCGGACAAGGAAAAAATCACGGTCTGCATGAAACAGCATGTGCAGGAACTCAGCCCGGCTTGCCGCGCGATGTTCAAGGGCGGCAAGAAAGGATCGGGAAAGAGCGGCTCCTGAGCGCATAGGGAAGCTCGCATCGACGACTCACGCGTAATCGTCCGTCGAGCGCGTGTCACGAAACTCGTCTAAAAAGTCCTGCAAAACAATTGCTTGGCGTGGCGGCTTGGCATATTGCGGCAAGCCGCGGCACACGTTGCCGTGCAAACAAATTCAAAACGTTGCACCATAGGCGTTTGCCAGAAAAAAGTGCCGGTCCGCCGGCACGCCTGCTGCGCCTTTTCCGACTTTTGACCGACGACTTTCACGACGGTGCGACCGCGCTATGACAAACCAATCCGCTTCAGCCACTCCCGACTTGCCGCTCGACATGATCATCTTCGGCGGCACCGGCGATCTGTCGTTCCGCAAGCTGCTGCCCGCGCTCTACATGGCGCATCTGCATTGCAATCTGCCGCCGGACACACGCATTCTGACAATCGGCCGCAAGCCCTGGTCGCGCGACGAGTACATCAGCGAATTCATGGAATTGAAGGCCAGGCCCTTCATCGAGAAGAAGGCTTTCGACGCCGCCGCGTGGGATAAATTTCTCGCGCTGTTCGAATACGTGCGCATGGACGTGGACTCGGCCGAGGACTACGCGCGACTCAAGGAGACCTCGCGGCCCGATGTACGGCGTGTGTTCTATCTCGCGACCTCGCCGGATCTGTTCACGAATATCTGCGAGCATCTCGCTTCGGCAGGACTCGTCGACGAGCATTCGCGCGTCGTTCTGGAAAAACCGCTAGGTCACGACCTGGCTTCGGCGCAGGCCATCAATACCGCGGTCGGCCAGCACTTCAACGAAGCGCAGATCTACCGCATCGACCACTACCTCGGCAAGGAGACCGTGCAGAACCTGATGGTGCTGCGTTTCGGTAATCCGATTTTCGGACCGTTGTGGCAGGCGCCGTATATCAAGAGCGTGCAGATCACGGTGGCGGAAACAGTGGGTGTCGGTACCCGCGCGGGCTTCTACGACAAAACCGGCGCGCTGCGCGACATGGTGCAGAACCACTTGCTGCAACTGTTGTGCATCGTCGCGATGGAGCCGCCGGTGTCGCTCGATCCCGATGCGGTGCGCGACGAAAAACTGAAGGTACTGCGCTCGCTGCGTCCGATGACGCCGGAAGATATCGTGCGCGATACGGTGCGTGGTCAATACACCGCGGGTGCGGTCAACGGCGAGGCCGTCAAAGGCTATCTCGAGGAAGAGAACGTGCCCACCGGCAGCCGGGCCGAGACCTTCGTGGCGTTGCGCGCGCATATCAACAACTGGCGCTGGGCGCACGTGCCGTTCTTCCTGCGTACCGGCAAGCGGATGCAGAAGAAAGTGTCGGAGATCGTCATCGAGTTTTCCGAGTTACCGTTCTCCATCATTCCGAGCGGTGGGCGCAACTTCGGCAATCGTCTCGTCATCCAGTTGCAGCCGGAAGAATCCATCCAGTTGCAGATGCTGGCCAAAGAGCCGGGCAGCGGCATGCACATGCTGCCGGTGAATCTGAATCTGGATTTGCAGCAGGCCTTCACCGAGCGTCGCGCGGAAGCCTACGAGCGTTTGCTGATCGACGTGATCCGCGGACGGCTCACGCACTTCATGCGTCGGGACGAACTGGAAGCGGCATGGGCGTGGGCCGAACCGATTCTCGAAGGCTGGGGTAAGTCGACCGACAAACCACGCGGCTACTCGGCGGGTACGTTCGGACCGGCGGCGTCGACGGCGCTGATGGCGCGTGAGAACGCGGTGTGGTCGGAAGAGTCGCAATAAGCGGCGAGCACGGTTTCGACCTGTAGCATCGTAAAACGCAAACGGCCCGCTTTTTAGCGGGCCGTTTGCGTTTCGAGCGTAAGCGGTTAAGGCAACGAAATCGTCAGGCTCGCCGACTGCGGCCCGAGTTTCACCACCTGCGAATACGGCGCCAACGTGCGCAAAGTCTGATCGCGCAAATACGTGTTCAGCCCCAGATACGCCAGTAGTCCGACCAGCGCGAACACCGCGCCGATTGCCCACAGCGGCACCTCGCGCTTGAGCCGGTGCGCGACCTGATCGGGCAGCGGCCAATGCGGCGCGAACGGCGCGCGCTTGCCTTTGAGTTGAGCGATTTCATCGCCGATACGTGCGGTGAGATAGGCGAGTTTCTCCGGTCCTTCGAGCAGATATTTGCCCTGAAAGCCGAGCAACAGACACATGTGAAACACCTCCAGCGACTGCAGCCGCGCGGCGCCTTGCGCGCGGCATTCCTCGAGATACTGGAAGAATTTTTCGCCCGCCAGTTGCTCGCCGAACAGGACCAGTTGCAGCGGCCGGCGCTCCCACTCCGTGCGAATCCGGAAGCTCGACGACAACACCGATTCGTCGATCGCCGCGCAGAACGCAAACTTCGACGCGTAGACGTCGTCGGCCGACGCGTTGAGTTTCTTCGCGCCGCGCTCGAAGTCGCCGAGAAACTGCTGGATGCGCTGACCGAACTCCTGCGCATCGCCGGGTTCGCGACCGTTCTTCAACAGGAACAGCATGAAGAAGCCGTCGTATAGCAGATCGAGCAGCGAGCGAACCTGGTAGGTCGGTTCGGTAGCGGGCGGGGCTGGCGTGGCGGAGGGCGTGTCGCTGCCGCCGAACAGGGAGGGCGCGTAGCTCATGAGGTCACCGCGATCAGTTCGAGTTGGAGATCGTTGATGCCCGACGGCGCGTAGATCATCGCCGATTGAGCCTGCAACATACGGTCATACAGCGCGCCGCGCGATTCGAACGAGAAATAGCACGCGCCCGGGCGCACCGGAATCGCGGGCGGCACTTGCGGCGTGTAGACGAGTCGCACGCCGGGCATGGCCGAGAGCACGAGCTTGTCGACGTCGTCGGGTGCGCCGACCTTGAAACGCGCGGGCACGGCATCGACGAGTTCGGCAGTGGGCATGTCCGCCGACACCGCGATGAAGAACTGCGTCTTGTCGTCGATCTTGCCCGAGTCGAGACGACCGGAATGGAACGACGGCCGGATCTCTTCGAGCGCAATCGCGAAGTAGCGCGTCGAGATCACCGTTTCGAGCAGGTCGCGCAGGATGGTGTCGAGACGCGCGAAGCCGGGCCCCGGATCGTCGTGCCGGTACGCGGGTAAATCGGCGAGCGCATAGCCTTTGGAAAATGTCATCAACTGACCGGCGAGGCGCAGCAGTTCCTGAAACAGCCGCTCCGGGTGCAGCGCGGCATGCTGGTACAGATGAGCGAGCGAAGCGAACGCGGCGCTTGCCGTGTGCAGCAGCCAGAACGACGCAATATCGCCCGACCGGAATTCGATGATGTTCTTGGTCGGTTCGCGATGAAAACCATAGAGCGCATTCACCTTGGCCTGCAATGCGTCGATCAGTTGGCGCAGGCGCTGATGCAAAATCGGTGATGCGTCGATGGCGAGACACGGCGGCACGAACGCATCGTCGAGTTCGAACCCGGAGGTCGCGGTACGGCGCACGCGCACCAGCGGCACGGACAGCAACTGATCGCGCGGCTCGCTATGGGCGATGAGTTTGACGCTGGTCTTGAGGAAGGTGATGTCGGCTTCGGCCGCGTCGGTGAAATGATCGGCCACCGGCGCCTGCTCGCTGACGTAACGCGACACGAAGCCGGCGTTGCCGTCCTGCGTGTAGTTCGCGCCGGTTTCGCGCAGCGGATGCAGCGCCAGATAAAACGTGAATTCGTTGATGCCGTCCGGCAACGTGTCCAGCGCGATGGGCGGCGGCAGGTCGTCGGCTTGCGGCGCGGAGTAGAGCGCGCCGTCCGGAAATACCAGCGACAACTCGCTCACGCGCAATACGTTGCTGCCGAGCGCGTCGCGGTCGACACGCGCCGAACGCACGCCCCAGTTATACGGCTGGATGGCCTGGATCGATTCGAACAGACGCGCTTCGTGATACGCGTCCTGACGCTGAAAATGCTGCGGCCTCAGAAACAGGCCTTCTCCCCAGAGCACTTTTGCGGAATAACTCATCTCAAACCTGTTATATGCGTTCAGCGTGTAGTGCGCCCGGAGATAACCGCTTCAAGGCGCCGAATTGTTAATTCTCTGGAAAATGTTAAATCGTATTTCAATGGCATCTTTAGCCGCAGCTAACCGAGGAAAGCATATTCAGCGGTTGCGCGGGCAATCCCTGTTCGGGCGGGATCACCGTGCCGTTTGTCACCGTCATTGCACAGTTATGCAGGCCGATCATTATGCCGGATTTCTCCGACTTCGCCGGATCGAAAGCGAATTTCCAGCGCTGCATTGCAGGATCGCGGAATAGCGCGACGATACCGAATGCCTGCGCTTCATGCGACACCTTTTCGGTTACGCCGTAGTGTTGACCGGGGATCAGTGTTACTTCGCGAACGCTCAGCAAATCCGCGCCGAGCGTGGTCTTTTCCTTCGCGGGATCGGTAAAGGTATCGAATGGCGCCTGCTGGAATGAAGTGGGGTCCTTCAATACATAAAGCCGCACTACCAGCGCCAATGGCCGTTTGTCATTCGCGGCATTAAGATTGGACGCCGCATATAACGTCAGCCCGACATTGCGGGGCGGTTTCTGGGCGTCGGGAACGTCCGGCTTGCCGAGGCCGCTCGCCTGCAAAGCGGCGTTGGCAGCCGCGCCGAGCACCGTCACACCGGCCGCGCAGCCGCCGAGCAGCGTGCACGCGGCCACGCCCGTCATCCACCGCGACGCCCGTCGGGCCACGCGCCGAACCAGAAACGAATTCATATACTTCGACCGGCTCCAAGGCCGTCCCCCGTCGAAACATCAATAACGATTTCACCGCGGCAATGCCAACGCTAACTCATGTCATATAGTGCGCGACACAATGCCCGTTTATGCGAAGCACATGAACCGCCGACTGCCGCTTCAAATGAGGCGGGTAGCGGGCCGGCGGAATTTTTTTCCACTATTTACTTTTTCGCATTTAAATCAGGAAACAATTTCTGCTGGTAACGTTTTAATCATCACGCGACTTTCTTTCTGTGCAATGCTTCTTCACACGAAAGTTGAATTATCGAAATTTGGCCTGTACTATACCCGCGCACTTCAAGCAAAGCAAAACTCCGGTTTCTCCCTGAAATAAAAAATTCTCACGTCGGTGAAAAACGATGAATGAGCGTCTCTTAGTAAAACTATCTGGGGTTGTGTTGGCATGCGGCGTAATGGCCGGCTGCGCGACACAAGGCAACAACGTCGCAACCACACCGGAGGCTTTTAATAAGCAACTCGCGGACGCCGATACCGCCGCTAAAGGCGGGGATCCGGATCGCGCGATTGCGCTTTATCAGCAGTTAGCCAAAACCGATCCCACGCGTGAAGAACCGTGGTCGCGCATTGCGCAAATCCAGTTCACGCAGGAGCATTACGGGCAGGCCATCGTCGCCGCCCAGGAAGCGCTGCAACGCGACCAGAGCGACCGCCAGGCGAAAAGCGTGCTGGCCGTCGCCGGACTGCGCGTCGCGACCCAGTCGCTGGGTGAATTGCGTCAGGATGCGTCGCTCGCGGGCGACGCCAAATCCGACGCACAGGCGCTTGCCAAACAGTTGCGCGACACGCTTGGCGAAGCCACGCTGTTCCCGCCCGATCCGAGCGACGTGAAGCCCGTACCGAAGAAGCGGCGCGTCGTGCGTCACGTGGTCAAGGGCAGGCCCGCCGACACCGCGGACGGCGGCCCCGCAGCCGCGCTCGCGGCTCCCGCAGCGCCGGCCGCACCGGCCGTTGCCGCGCCGGCGCCGGCGGCACCCTCGAAAGCCGCGCAGAGCAGCGGTGCGTCCGATCCGTTCAGCGCGCTGCGCTGATCCACACGCCTGATTCACCAGCCTCCGGGAGCCGTCGATGGCGAAGAAAGAAAGCATCCAGAAACGCTTGCAAAAAGTGCGGCCGCCGCGCGTTCAATTGACCTACGAGGTCGAGCGGGGCGACGCGATCGAGATCAAGGAGTTGCCGTTCGTGGTCGGCGTGGTCGCCGATCTGGCGGGGCAGTCCGAAGTCGAGCAGCCCAAACTGCGCGATCGCAAGTTCGTGAATATCGATCGCGATAACTTCGACGACGTGATGAAGGCGATCGAACCGCGCGCCGCGTTTCAGGTGGAAAACCGCCTGAGCGAAGCCGGCGGCAAATTCGCGGTCGACCTGCGTTTCAAATCGATGGCCGATTTCAATCCGGATGAAGTCGTGGCGCAAATCGAGCCGCTGCGACGCCTGCTCGACGCCCGTTCGAAGCTCGCCGATCTGCGCAACAAGCTGGCCGGCAACGACAAGCTCGAAGACCTGCTGAGCGAAGTGCTCAACAACACGCAGCAATTGCAGACCCTGGCGAAAGATCAGGGCAGTGCAGCGGAGCAGAACGCCGGCACGCCGGATCACGACAAGCAGGGCGAATAAGCACGGGGTGTGAGATGAACCAGCAAACGGCAGCAGCGCAACTCGCCACCGCGCAAGGCGGCACGGAATCCACGCTGCTCGACGAGATCGTCGAGAAAAGCCGCGTGGCCAAGTCCGATTCCGAGCATGCGCGCGCGAAAGACCTGATCGGCGAACTCGTGCACCAGGTGCTCGACGGCACGGTGGTGGTGTCCGACAACCTGTCGGCCACGATCGACGCGCGCGTCGCGGAACTCGACCGCCTGATCTCCGCGCAACTGAGCGCGGTGATGCATGCGCCGCAATTCCAGCGCATGGAAAGCACGTGGCGCGGCCTCGACTACCTGTGCAAGGAAAGCAATACCGGCGCGACCGTGAAGATCAAGGCGCTGCACGCGCCCAAACGGGATCTCGTGCGCGACTTCAAGACAGCGATTGAATTCGACCAGAGCGCGCTGTTCAAGAAGATCTACGAAGAAGAGTTCGGCACGTTCGGCGGCTCGCCGTTCGGCACGATCATTGGCGACTTCGAAGTCACGCGTCAGCCGGAAGACGTGTACTTCATCGAACAGATGTCGCACGTCGCGGCCGCGGCGCACGCGCCGTTCATTGCTTCGGCGTCGCCCGAATTGCTGGGCCTCGAAACCTTCGCCGATCTCGGCAAGCCGCGCGATCTCGGCAAGGTGTTCGACACGGTCGAATACGCGAAGTGGAAGTCGTTCCGCGATGCCGAAGATTCGCGTTACGTCGGCCTCACGCTGCCGCGCTTTCTCGGCCGCCTGCCGTTCAATCCGAAAGACGGCGCGACGGCGGAAGGGTTCAATTTCGTCGAGGACGTGGACGGTACGGACCACAGCAAGTATTTGTGGTGTAACGCGGCATGGGCATTCGCCGCGCGCCTGACGGCGGCTTTCGACGACTTCGGCTGGTGTGCGGCGATTCGCGGCGTGGAAGGTGGGGGTCTGGTGGAAGACCTGCCGACTCACACCTTCAAAACGGACGACGGTGAAGTCGCACTGAAGTGTCCGACCGAAATCGCCATTACCGACCGGCGCGAAAAAGAATTGAGCGACCTCGGCTTCATTCCGCTCGTGCACTGCAAGAACTCGGATTACGCCGCATTCTTCGCTGCGCAATCGGTGCAGAAGCCGAAGAAGTACAGCACCGACAGTGCGAATGCGAATGCCGTGTTGTCCGCGCAACTGCAGTACATCTTCTCGGTGTCGCGCGTCGCGCACTACCTGAAGGCGATGATGCGCGACAAGATCGGCAGTTTCGCGTCGGCGCAGAACGTCGAAGTATTCCTGAACCGCTGGATCTCGCAGTACGTGCTGCTCGACGACAACGCGACTCAGGAGCAGAAAGCGCAATTTCCGCTGCGTGAAGCGTCGATCCAGGTCGCGGAAGTTCCGGGCAAACCTGGTGTGTATCGTTCGGTCGCGTTTCTGCGTCCGCACTTCCAGTTGGACGAGTTGTCGATTTCTCTGCGGCTCGTCGCTGATCTGCCGAAACCGGCCAATTCATAAACCAGTCTGAAGGCCCGGGTTGGCTTCCCGGGCCGGCTGCTAAACCACCTCTTTGGGGAGTCGATGAGTTATGAAGGATATCTATTTAAAATTCGGCAATCCGGCGATCAAAGGCGAATCCGCCGATAAAGATCATGCTGGCTGGATTGAAATCGATTCGTGGAGTCATTCGATCACGCAACCGCGTTCGGCGACGGCGTCCACCGCCGGCGGTCATACGGCCGAGCGTTGCGAACACGGCGACATGCAGTTCACGAAAGATATCGACGTGGTCAGTCCGCTGATCTATCAACACGCGTCGGGCGGCACGACGTTCGACGAAGTCACGATCGACTTCATGCGTTCGGACGGCGAAGGCAACCGTATCAAGTATCTCGAGGTGAAACTCAAGTACGTGATCATTTCCAGCGCGACGCCGAGCGTGGTGGGCGAAGGCCTGCCGACCGAGCAGTTCTCGCTGAAGTACGCGGCCGTGCAATGGAAATATACGCAGCAGAAGATCGGCGGCAATCAGGGTGGCAATGCACAAGGCGCCTGGAGCCTGACGAAGAACGACAAGACCTACGCGGTGTGATGCAGGGGCGGGACCGGCACGTGCGGCGTCTGATCGGCAGCGCCGCGCGTGGCCGGGCACGCCGTGCGTCGCCGTTTCTTGCGGACACCGATGAAACGTTTTGAACCCAGTTTTCTCGACAAGCTGTTCGACGACGAACCGCATTTGCCGGCCGCGCCGGCTATGCGGCAGTTGTCGCTGGACGAATTGAAGAGCACGGTCGCCCGCGATGTCGAAGCGATTCTGAACACCCGCATCGCGCTGACCGAGCACGAACTGGCGGCGCTGCCGGAATGTCAGCGTTCGGTGCTGACGTACGGTCTGAACGATTTCGCGGGCCTGAGTCTCGCCAGTCATTACGACCGCACGTTCATCTGCAAGTCGATCCAGCAGGCCATTGCGCGGCACGAGCCGCGCCTGCAACAGGTGGCGGTGACGCTCGAACTGAACGAACAGTCGACCAACGCGCTGAACTTTGCAATTCAGGCGTTGCTGGTCGTGCATCCGGCGGAAGAACCGGTGAGTTTCGATGCGATGCTGCAGCCGTCCACGCTGCAATACTCGGTGACGCGCGCCCGCGCCAAACTGTAGTCGCTGTTTTTACTGCTTCAAAGTACCGCTTTGGCGTCACCGTTTCGCGCAACGGTGGTCAATCATCGAGCGGAGATCGTTCAGGTCCGGGGATAGATCGATGGAAGAATTGCTGCCGTATTACGAGCGCGAGTTGTCGTTTCTGCGGCGCTATTCGCGCGATTTCGCCGAGCGCTATCCGAAGATCGCGGCGCGTCTGGCCATGTCCGGCGAGCACTGCGAAGATCCGCACGTCGAGCGGATGATCGAATCGTTCGCGCTATTGGGCGCGCGCATCAACAAGAAACTCGACGACGATTACCCCGAATTCACCGAAGCGCTGCTCGAAGTGCTGTACCCGCACTATCTGCGGCCGTTTCCGTCGTGCTCGATCGCGCAGCTGGGCAGTTCCGCCGCGTTGAGCCATCTCACCGAACCGGTGCGGGTGGAACGCGGCACCGAACTCAAGTCGCGGCCGATACGCGGTGTGCAATGCCGGTTTCGTACCGCGTACGACGTCACGCTTGCGCCGATCCGCATTTCGGAGGCGAAGTACACTTCGGTGGCCATGGCCCCGAGCGCGACCGTATTGCCGGGCAACGCTACTGGCATCGTGTCGATCACTTTCGAATCGACCGCTGCGCAACTCGATCTGGCCTTGTTGAAAGTTGCCACGTTGCGCGCGCATCTGCATGGCGAGCAGTCGTTTATCGCGGCGCTGGCGGACTGCCTTTTCGTGAATGCGATGGCCACCTACGTGGAGCCGGACCGGCGCGGTGTGTGGACGCCGCTGCGCACGTCACCGTTGGTGCAGGCCGGCTTCGACGAAGACGATGCGCTGATCGACTATCCGGCCCGATCGCATCCGGCCTACCGGTTGCTGACCGAGTACTTCGCGTTTCCCGAGAAATTCAATTTCGCCGACTTCGATCTCGCCGCCATGACGCGTGCGAGCGGCCGTTGCCAACGCCTCACGTTGCATATCGTGCTGAAAGAAGTGCGCAGCGATTCGCACATTGCGCGCCTGCTCGATTCGTTGTCCGCGCATCATTTCAGGCTGTTCTGCACGCCCGTGGTGAATCTGTTCGAACAGCACGGCGAGCCGATCCGTATCAGTCACCAGGCGATCTCGTATCCAGTGATCGCCGAGGCGCGCCGCGCATTCGCTTATGAGGTCTATTCGATCGATTCGGTGAAACTCGTCAGGCAGCAGGCGCGCGACGAATCGGTCATCGAATTCCGGCCGTTTTATTCGTTGCATCACGGCGAGGCGGCGCGTGCGGGTCACTACTGGTTCGCGCGCCGCAACGACTGGGTCGCGCAGAAAAGCCCCGGCTACGAGACGGAGATATCGATCGTCGATATCGACTTCGAGCCCGCCGCACCGCAAACGGATACGCTGAGTCTGGAGCTGACCTGCACGAATCGGGACCTGCCGGCCGGATTGGCGGTCGGTCTCGAAGGCGGCGATCTGTTCCTGGAAGGCGGCTCGCTGACCGGCAGCATTGCGATGCTGCGCCGGCCGACACCGAGCGTGCGCTTCGAGCGTGGGCGCGCGTCGCACTGGCGGCTGATCTCGCATCTCGCGTTGAACCACGTGTCGCTCGCGAGCAGCGGCCTGTCGGCGCTCAAGGAAATGCTGGTGCTCTACGATTTGCGCCGCACGGCGGTGTCCGCGCGACATATCGACGGACTGGTCGGCATCGAGCAGCGCGCGGCAGTGCAATGGCTGCCGGGCAAACCGTTCGCCACCTTCGTGCGCGGCATCGAGATTCAACTGACGATCGACGAGGAGCATTTCGTCGGCACGAGTCTCGCGTCGTTCGTGCGCGTGATCGACACGTTTTTTGGGCTGTACGTGCATCTGAACAGCTTTGTGCAACTGGTCGTCGTGTCCAAACGCACCGGCGAGGAGATTCTGCGATGCAAACCGCGCAGCGGCGAATCGATCCTGGCGTAGTCGAACGACTTCTCGACGAACCGCATCGCTTCGAATTTTTTCAGGCGGTGCGGATTCTGGAAAAGTGGTTCGCGCAACACGCGCCATCTCATCAGGCCCATCAGGCACGTTCCGGCGATGTCGTCGCGCAGCGCATTGCGTTCCGCAACTCGCTGTCCATGTCGTTTCCGCCAAGTGAATTGCAAAGCGCTCAGTCGTTCGACGAAGCGGGTGTGGCGCTGAACGACAAAGCGCAACGCACGGCGGCGCTCGAAGACGGCTCGCTCGACAAGGTGCACCTGACGCCGGCCTTCTTCGGCCTGCTTGGCGGACAGGGTGCGTTGCCGTTGCATTACACCGAGCAGATCATCGCGCGCGAGCAGATCAAACGGGATCGGGCCGCGCGTGAATTCTTCGACGTGTTTTCGAACCGTGCCACCGCGCTGTTCTACGCGGCGTGGAAAAAATACCGTCTGCCGTTTCACTACGAGACCGATCGCGACGAGCGTTATCTGCCGCTGCTGCTCGCATTGGCGGGCGTGGCCGACGACGACACGCGCACCAGTCTGCAAAGCGGTAAGGGCGCGCTGTTCGACGAGGCGATTGCCGGCTATGCGCTGGCTGCGCGGCATCGGCCGGTGTCGGCGGCGTACTTGCAGCGCACGTTGTCGGAGTACTTCAAGGTCAAGGTGCGCGTCGAGCAGTTCGTCGGCAAATGGTACGACGTGCCGCGCGATCAACTGACGATGCTCGGCGGCGTCAACGCGACGTTGGGGGCCACCGCGCTCGCGGGCGAACGGGTATGGCAGCGCGACCTGCGCGCGCGACTCGTGATCGGACCGCTTGACAAAGCCGATTACGAGTCGTTTCTGCCGGGCGCCGATCACGCCGTGGCGCTCGAACGCATGCTCACGCTGCTGGCGG
The DNA here is from genome assembly GCF_900996245.1 of Paraburkholderia sp. BCC1886. Taxonomy (GTDB): domain Bacteria; phylum Pseudomonadota; class Gammaproteobacteria; order Burkholderiales; family Burkholderiaceae; genus Paraburkholderia. The sequence goes on from NZ_CAAJGK010000036.1 coordinate 111,850, forward strand.
GCGTCACGCTCGAATACGAGGTCGCGCTGGTGCTGCGTCGCGAGGCAGTGGGGGCGAGCGTGCTCGGCAATGGCGCGCGCCTCGGCTGGGACGCGTTCCTGTGCACACGCGAGGCCACTGGCGATCGCGCCGATGCGCGCTATGAACTGCACGTGATTCATTAACCCAGACCACAGAACAACGAACCGGACCGCACGACATGAGTACGTCGCTCAACACCCTGATCGCGAAACTGAATCCGACCTGCCGGCAGGCGGCCTTGCTGGCGGCGAACAACTGTCTCGCCCGCGGTCACTACGAGGTCGACCTCGAACATCTGCTGCTCGCCTTGCTCGACGAGCGCGCGAGCGACGTTTCGCTGGCGCTTCGCGCGAGTCGCATCGACGTGCATGCGTTACGCGCCGATCTCGAACGCGAACTGCAACGGCTGAAAACCGGCAACACGCGCACGCCCGTGTTCTCGAAGCATCTGATCGAACTGCTCGAACAGGCGTGGCTGATTGCATCGCTCGATTCGCAGATCGGCCAGATCCGCTCCGGGCATCTGTTGCTGGCGTTGCTCACCGCGCCGGATCTCGCGCAGTTTGCCGAGCGCATGTCGCCGTTGCTGCGCGACGTGCGGGTTACCGACCTGAAACACAAGTTCGACGAACTGACCGAGGGATCGCAGGAAGTCGAGCGCAATCCGGATGCACAGAGCGGCGCGGCGGCGGCGAACCCGTCCCGCCCGGAGACGGACGCCATCGCCGGCGCGCCGTCGAAAACCCCGGCGCTCGACACGTACACCAGCAATCTCACGCAGCGCGCTCGCGACGGCAAGATCGACCCGGTGATCGGCCGCGAGAGCGAGATTCGCCAGACCATCGACATCCTGATGCGCCGCCGCCAGAACAATCCGATCATGACGGGCGAAGCGGGCGTCGGTAAAACGGCAGTGGTGGAAGGCCTCGCGCTGCGTATTGCCGCCGACGACGTGCCCGCGCCGCTCAAGGGCGTCGCGTTGCACGTGCTCGACATGGGACTGTTGCAAGCCGGCGCGAGCGTGAAGGGCGAATTCGAGAACCGCCTGAAGAACGTGATCGACGAGGTGAAGAAGAGCCCGCATCCGGTCATCCTGTTCATCGACGAAGCGCATACGATCATCGGCGCGGGCGGTCAGGCGGGGCAGAACGACGCGGCCAATCTGCTCAAGCCCGCGCTCGCGCGCGGCGAGTTGCGCACGATCGCGGCTACCACGTGGAGCGAATACAAGAAGTACTTCGAGAAAGACGCGGCGCTCGCGCGGCGCTTCCAGGTGGTGAAGATCGAGGAACCCGGCGAAACGCTGGCCGCCGCGATGCTGCGCGGCATGGCGGCGTTGATGGAAAAGCACTTCAACGTGCGCGTGCTCGACGACGCGATCACCGAGGCGGTCCGTTTGTCGCATCGCTATATTAGCGGGCGGCAACTGCCCGACAAGGCGATCAGCGTGCTGGATACGGCCTGCGCGAAAGTCGCGCTGGCGCATAGTTCGACGCCCGCGGCGATCGACGATACGAAAAAGCGCCTGGAGCGCATCGACGCGGAAATCGCCGCACTGGAGCGCGAAACCGCGAGTGGGGCATTGCACGACGAGCGGCTCGCCGCGTTGCGTGAACTGCGCAAGGAAGACCTCGAAGACCTCGCCGAAGACGAAGCGCGCTACGACAAGGAGCGCGCCCTGGTGACGGAGATCGTCGGATTGCGCGCGGACATCGACGCCGCGCGCGTGAGCAGCGCCGACGCGGCAGCCGCCGACAAGGCCGCGCAAGCACGTGAAAAACTGGCCACGCGAGTCGCCGATTTGCAGGCCCTGCAGAACGGCCAGCCAATGGTGCCGTTGCAGGTCGACGGCCACGTGGTCGCGGAGATCGTCGCGGCGTGGACTGGCATTCCGCTTGGCCGTATGGTCAAGGATGAAATCCAGACCGTGCTGAATCTGCAACCGTTGCTGGCCGCGCGGGTGATCGGCCAGGACCATGCGCTGGATGCGATCGCGCAACGCGTGCGCACCGCCAGCGCGAATCTCGAAGACCCTGACAAGCCGCGCGGCGTGTTCATGTTCGTCGGGCCGTCGGGCGTCGGCAAGACGGAAACCGCGCTGGCGCTCGCCGACGTGCTGTATGGCGGCGAACGCAAGATGGTCACCATCAACATGAGCGAGTATCAGGAAGCCCACAGCGTGTCGGGCCTGAAAGGCTCGCCGCCCGGTTATGTCGGTTACGGCGAAGGCGGCGTGCTGACCGAAGCGGTGCGCCGTAATCCGTATTCGGTGGTGCTGCTCGACGAAGTGGAGAAAGCGCACCCGGACGTGCTGGAAATGTTCTTTCAGGTGTTCGACAAGGGCACGATGGACGACGCCGAAGGTCGCGAGATCGACTTCCGCAATACGCTCATCATTCTCACGTCCAACGTCGGCTCGCAGGCCGTGATGCAGGCGTGTCTGAACAAAAGTGCCGAAGCGTTGCCGGATGCGGACGAACTCGCCGAGACGTTGCGGCCGCAACTCTACAAGGCATTCAAGCCGGCATTTCTGGGCCGCATGAAAGTCGTGCCGTACTACCCGATTAGCGACGACGTGCTCGCCGAGATCATCGAACTGAAGCTCGAACGGATTCGCCGCCGCATCGAAGCGAATCACAAGGCGGCGTTCGAATGGGACGAGTCGCTGGTCGAGGCGGTGCTCGCGCGTTGCACCGAGGTGGATTCCGGCGCGCGCAATGTCGACCACATCCTGAACGGTACGTTGCTCCCGGAAGTCGCGCAGCAGGTGCTGGAGCGCATGGCGAACGGCGCCGCGCTCGCGCGGATTAGCGTGAGCGCGAGCGAAGCGGGCGAGTTCGACTACACGGTCGTATGAGACACGCGAACATGCCCGGGTGCCTTGTCGATCCGTTCCACGTTTCCACTTGAAGAAGATTGCCAGCCGTCATGCCTATTAATCTGAACGCGCTATTGGCGCCTGTCAGCGATACGTCGCCCTGCGGCGACGACCAGCTGTTTTCCGCCGATTTCGATGCGATCCAGCACGCTCGCCGTTTCGAAGACCCGTCGCTCGATCAGGGAGAATGGGTGACGGACATCAAGGAGGCCGACTGGCCGTTTGTGGTGGAGCGTGCCACCAGCCTGCTGCAAACGCAGACCAAAGATTTGCGTCTCGCCGTCTGGCTGACGGAAGCGCTGGCCATCGAGGACGGCGTGACCGGCCTCACGCAAGGCTATGCGTTGCTGACGGCGCTGTGCGAAACCTGGTGGGATCACGTGCATCCGCTGCTCGAAGGGGACGACGCCGAGTACCGGCTCGGCAACGTCGGCTGGCTGGTGGGGCGCAGCGGCGAACTGCTGCGTGCGATGCCGCTGACTTCCGCGCAGGGTCAGAGCTACACCACCGTCGACTGGGATGTCGCCACGCACGTCGCGCAAGCCATCAGGCGCGACCCCGATCACGCGGACGATATTGCGCGCGGCAAGCCGTCCATCGAGCAGATCGAGGCATCCCGGCGCGCGACGCCCGCGCCGTTCTATACGACCTTGCTGGCCGATCTGAAAGCATTCGAAGCCGCGATGCTCGCACTCGAACGCGAACTGGACCGGCGTGCCGGCGACGTCGCGCCGAGTTTCCGGCAAGTGAAAGATGCGTACGGCAGCGTGTTCCGGCTGGCCGAGCGCTTTGCGCGCGAACAGGGCGTGAGTGCGGAGCCGGCGCCGCACGCTGCGGGTTCCGATATCGGCGACCGCGAGCCTCGCGCGCTACCCGAGCGCACCGAGCCCACCTTCAAGACCGCTTCGCGTGACGAGGATGCCGTGCCGCCGACCCTGCCCATTGCGAACAGTCCGAGCCCGATCGCCGGCATTCAAAGCCGCGCGCATGCCGTCGCGCAATTGCGTGCGGTCGCAACGTTCTTCCGCCACACCGAGCCGCACAATCCGGCCGCGTATCTCGCGGACAAGGCGGCGGAGTGTGCGGATATGCCCTTGCATGAGTGGCTTTCGTCGGTGGTGAAGGACGACGGTTCGCTCGCGCATATCCGCGAGCTGCTCGGCGTCAAACCGGAAGAAAACAGCTAGTTTCAGGACCCCGCGCGAAACTCGATACGACGGTTGCGTGCGCGGCCGTCGTTCGTATCGTTCGATGCGATCGGCTGGTCGGGACCGACGCCGGTGGTCGTCATCTGCTCGGGCGCGATGCCCTTGGCGACCAGGTAACCCTTTACGGCATCGGCGCGCGCCTGGCTCAGCGCGACATTCGACGTGCGATTGCCGGCGTTGTCGGTGTGTCCGATGATCGCGACCGTCTTCGTCTGCATCTTCGACAGCACGGCCGCCATCTGATCCAGAATCGCGCGGCCTTGCGGCGTGAGCGTCGCACTGCCGATTTCGAATTCGATCGTACGGTTGGCGAGCGTCTGGTCGAGCAGCCCCTGTTCCGACGCGCTGACGCGCAAACCGTTCTTGATCGTGTAGGTCGGGTTGAGTGCGTTGGCCATGTCGCTCGCGAGTTGCTGACGCTGCGATTCGTTGTGCACTTCGCCCTTCACGTCGATCTGCGTCCCGTCGATCGCCAGCTGGCCTTTATGAATCTGCTTCAATTGCGGGCCGATCAGCTTCTGCACGTTGGCCGACCAGTTCGGCGGCGTGGCCACGTCCGCGACCTCGATCTGGTCCACGACGCTGGCTGCACCGTACGTGTCGCGCAGACGGCCGAGCACGGCCGCCTTGGTCGCTTCATCCGGCACCTTGCCGCCGACCACGACCTGGCCCGGCGTGGCGCTGACCGGCGGTGGCGCCGCGCTAACCGCGCCGGTGCCCACGCCGGTGCCCACGCCGGTCGTGCCGCCCGGAAGTCCGGCTGTGGTGACTGCGGGACCTGCTGTTCCTGCATTGGCTGGCGAGGTCGACGGTAGCGCTGTCGTGCGGATCGAACTGCCGCTCGTGTCGACCGGCGTGACGCGCGCCGGGCCGTCGTTATCGGCGTGCGCGAATGCACTGAGCAACAGTCCCGCTAATAGCGCGGTCGTGCGGGTGTGTCGGTTCGGCATCGCGTCACGCTCCCGTAAAGGCTTCGCGGAACGTGTCGATGCTGACGCGCAGCGACAGTTGCGGTTGGTCGAGATAACTGACGAGCTTGCTGATGCCATGGTCGTTCTGTGCGTGTTCGTCGATCCACTCGGGGTCGTCGATATCGATGTTGTGCGCCGCGTACGCCTGCGGGTCCACCACGCTATGCAGGGTCTTCGCCGACGCGCCGTTGAACCCGATCACGAGCCGCTCGCGCTCGGCAATCGTGCCGATGAAAATCGCCAGTTCGAAATCCGCCTGGGAAACGAACGGCGCGATCAGTTCGAGCCAGAATGCGGCGACCAGTGTGCGGTAGAACGGATCGTTCGGCAGCGGCAGCGTGAGCCCGCGTTCGAGATGCGACGAGCCGCTCTGCATGACTGGCCGCAGCAGCGAACCGAGCGCCAGCATCGCCCCGCGCAAACGCACGGGATGACCGCTCGCGAGCAGCATCTGTTCGAGACCGGCGAGCGTCTGGTGTTCGACGAAATCGTTGAACGTGCCGTCGTGCGGATTGCCCGGGCCGCCGCCGGTTTCGATCGACACCTGGGTTTCGCCGAGCGCCTGCAACCCGGCGGCCGCGTCGCCCGGTCCGAGCAACGGCTTCATCTGCGTGGCGACGCGCGCCCATAGACGTGCGAACGCGAGCGGACTGCGCGCGAGAAACGTCAGCGGCTTTTCCACCTCGAGCGCGGTGGCCGCGAGAAACGGAAAGCGCCGCGACGACTTGTCCTCGCTCGCCACCATGTGGCCGGCAATCGCCAGCTTGCTGCGCGAGCCGAGGAACGCGAAGTGCATCGGCTTCGCATTGCCGTAGACGATTTTCCAGCGCGGATCTTCGCTGAGCAGTTCCATCGCCTCGGCGACCCAGCGGTCGAGCGTGGCGAGCAACTGCGGGTTATGGGCGCTCTTCACGAAGTCGCCACGTGACGGAATCTTGCCGAAATAGGCGATCTGCGCCTGCACGGTTTGCGTCATTGCGCACCCCCTGGATTCGAAACCGCGGCGGCGGCCGTCGTGGGCCGCGCTGCCTGGGAAGACGGCATGGCGGCCGGCGCCGGTGACGCCGATGCCGTCGCGTTGATCGAGTTGGCCGCCGCGCTCACATCCGCGACCGACGAGGGCAATTGCAGACCGCGCAGGCTCTGCTGTTGCGGCGCATCGCCACCGCTGCCGCCCGCGGCCGCGGCGCCCCCTTGCGACGTGCTGATGATGCGCATGCTCACGGCCACCGTCACGTTGCCTTGCGTCCACGTGAGGTCGAAGGTGCCGTCCGGCCGGCGCTTGCGTTGCGCCGAGTTGATCAGCTTCTCCAGACCGTAGCGGCCCGGTTCGTTGACCAGTTGCAGCGTACGGCCGTCGAAGGTCACGGCGTTCAGCGTCGCGCCCGGCGAGCCCGACGGATTCGGCCACACGAAGTTGGTCCACTGCGGCGGCGTATTGCGATAACGCATCTGCTGGCCGTCGATCGCGAGCGTGTACTCCGTGGTGCCGCTGCTCGGTTGCGGCAGGATCTGGAACACGGTCTGCGGTTCGGCCGCGCCTCCCCCCGACGCGCTTGCCGCACCGCCGGCAAGCGGCGCCACCCAGCGCGCGAAGCCGCTGGTGAAGCCAGGCGTCAGTGCGAGCCCCATGTCGCCCCACGTGCGAGCGGTGAGCGTGTCGCCACGGCGCACCGCGAGCGGCCCGAGCGTGGTGCCGACGAATTTGGCGATCGAACCATCCGGGCCGAACACCTGCGCGATTTCGCCGGCGCCGGCTTCGACCTTTGCGTCGCCCGCAAACGGATACTTGTTCGCGAGCGAGTTCGAGAAGGTCTGATAGACCTGCGCGTTCCACACCTTGTTGACTTCGACGCTCGCCGGTTGAATGACCACCGCGTAAGCCGCCATGAGCGGACGCACCAGCAGCGGACGCAAGGCCTTGCGTTGCGAATCGGTGAGGCCCGTCAGCATCTGTTCGTCGACGAACTTGAGCGAGTCGGCGAGTTCCGAACCGCTGCCGTCGAGCGTCTGCTGCATCAATTGACGCGCGCCCGGTCCTGGATCGCCCTGATTCCTGATCGTGTTGAAGCGCGTGCGAACTTTGGAGAGCGTGTCCATATAGCCCTTGAGCATCGAGCCGTTGTCGCCGCTCACGACAATGCGGCCGAGCGCCGAAAATTCCTGTCCGATCGGACCCATCGGCACTTCGACCGGATTGCCGTTGATGTCGATGTTGGCGTTCAACTGGCCGGTCGGCGCACGCGAGAACCATTGCTTGACCCAACTCGTCACGCCGGTCTGCGCGCGTTTCAGGTTCGCGTTGAAGAGCGACGGGTTGTCCCACGAGGTCTGGTCGTACGCGGTTTCGAGCACCTTGCGGATGGGCGAGTCCTGCGGGTCGCCGAGACGGTTCATCGCGTCCACGGCCTGCGCGAAGCTGCCGAAGTTCTGCACGGCGATGCCTTGCATGAACTTCTGCCAGTGCATCGCGTACTCGGTCTTGTACATCGTCACCAGCGCTTTCTGGATCTGCTCGGGGCTGCCTTCCAGCGTCAGATCGTCGTGTGCCGACGTGTTGAGCACCCAATCCTTCGCCTGCAATTCCTTGGTGGCGGCGTCGCGAATCGCGGGCTGCACGTACTGGAACCACGCTTCGCGCGTGAAGGTGCCGGGAATCGCATAGCTGCCGGCCACCAGCGCGGTATTGTTGTCGCCGACGATGCGCGCGATGGTCATCGGCGCGAAACGGGTCGACGCGCGGGCCTTGATCTCTTCGTAGACACGCTGACGGGCCGGCATGCCGCGCACCACACGACGCAGATTCTCGCGCGTCTGATCGACGAGGCCGAGGTTCTGGTCGATCATAGGCCAGTCGTCGTCGGACACCCGCGACAGGTAGAACGTGATCATGCGTTCGGCGCTGCGGATCATCTCGTCACGAGGCATGTTGCCGCGATTGGTTTCGAGCCAGCCGCGCCAGAAACGCGCGATCTGATCGGTCAGATGCGCGGTTTCGACATGACGCTTGTCGCTGAGCATCAGGTAGGTTTTCAGCGCGTTGTACGCGTCTTCCACGTTGGTGGGCGACGCGTCGCTGTACAGGCCGCCTTGATTGCCTGATGAGTTGGCCGGGGCCGTCATTGCCGAATGCGCGGAGACCGGAATCGCCGCGGCGTCCGGCGTGTGATTCAAGGGGGCGAGCTGGTCGGGATGTGCGTCGACGTCTTTCAGGAACGACGCCAGATTCTGCGAAACCGGATCGAGCAGAATCTGGCGCACGCCGTTGTAGTACTCCGTGAGCAGATGCTGTTCGAGCCGGTCGCCCTGATAGAGGCCGAGCGACACCGCGAGCGGCTTGTCGCGGCGGAACTGTTCGAGCTGGTCGATCCGGTCTTCGAGTATGTCCATGGCCTGCAAACGCGATTGCAGGTCGTTGCGGTTCTGCTGCAGGCGCACGACGTTGTCGAGGTCGGCTTTGACGTTGTCGGCAAGTTGCTGGTTGCCGATGGTCGACCAGGTCCAGCCGCCGAGCGCCAGCGCGAGTATTGCGACGAAACCGAAGAAAGTCGCATAACGCATCCGCGTTTTGGCGGGGCTCGCGAACTGGCGCACCGTTTGACGGTCGGCGAAGATCACCTTGGAAAACAGGTCGCGCAGAAAGAAGCCGTTCTTCGAGAAGGCGCTGTGCGGCTTGGGTAAGCTGTCCGCGCTCAGGTTGAAGCGGTTGGCGATACGCGTGGCGGCCGCGCTGCTGGTTTCGCCTTCCTGCAACGCGCTCGTGAAGTAGAAGCCGCGAAAGATCGGCTTGTACTGGAACGGGTTGGTCTCGAACAGCGTCGCGAGAAACGCCCGCAACGCAGGCTTGATGGTCGAGAATTCGAGCGGGAAACTGAGTTGGCCCGGCGAGAGCTTGTTGCCGCGACTAATCGACATCTGCGCGACGCTGATCTCCTTGAGGCCGTCGTAGAGTTCTTCGAAGTGCTCGTCGAACAGGCCGACCACGTCGCGCTTTTCGTCCGGTTCGTAGGGCAGGGTGGCGCCCCACACGCGGTCGTATTCGTGGCGCTCGCTGCCGCTGAAGAACTCGGTGAAGCCCGTAATCAGGTCGGCCTTCGTGAACATCACGTAGACCGGCGCGAACACTTCGAGCTTCTCGGTGAGTTCCTGCACGCGCTGGCGCAGGTTCTTCGCGAGGTTGATCGCGAACTCGGGTTTGCTGTTGGTGAGCTCCGCAATGCTCGCCGTGACGATGATGCCGTTGATCGGCGCTTTCGGGCGAAAGCGTTTGAGCAATCCGAGAAAGCCGAGCCATTCCGTGCGGTCTTCGTCGTGCACCGAGTAGCGGCCCGCGGTGTCGAGCAGAATCCCTTCGGTCGTGAAGAACCAGTCGCAATTGCGCGTGCCGCCAATGCCGTGGATGACCGCATTGTTCTTGTCGGCGAACGGGAACTGCAGGCCCGAGTTCAGCACCGCGCTGCTTTTGCCCGCGGCCGGATTGCCGATCACGATGTACCACGGCAATTCGTACAGCGCGGAGCCGCCGGACATCTGACCGATCTTCGAGGTCTTGATGGTCTTCACCGCGTCGACCAGACGCGTACGCAGCACGTCGAGTTCAGCCTGGCGCGCAGGTGTTGGCGCGGCGCCGCTTTCACCCTGTTTGTCCGCCTGTTTCTCTGCCTGCTGTTCGAGCATCTCGCCCAGCTTGTCGTTCGCGCGGCGCACGCGCAGACGGCGCACCAGCCAGACCAGCAGCGCGAGCACGACCACCGCACCCAGCACGATGGCCGGCCATATCGGGTCGATCTGCAGCGTGTCGGCGCCGATGAATAAAACAGCCGCGAGCGCGACGAGTCCGATGATCGAGAGCGTGCGTGGATGGGTCAACACGTTGAGAAAGCGTCGCATAAGCCGTTCGGATCAGGGTGAAGTGTGGGGGTGGCGCGTGGTGTTCCGGAGGGCCGGGCGAACGAATGGCGTTTGAAACGAAACGAGCCAGACCGCGCGCACAGGATCCGATGTTTTTTTAGAAAAGGACGAATTCCGGTGAATTGTTAAATAGGCAAGAAATGCTGTGTGAATTCCCCATGTTCCGAATTTCCCGATAACCGGCGTGTTTATTACCCCGTCCGCCTTAATGGCCGCGGCCCATGACGAAGCCGGGCTTGTGATATTCGACGTGCCCCAGATCCATCATTTTCCAGCGACCGCCCCACGTCAAACCGACCTGTTCCGCGGTCTGCCCATATAACTGATAGCCGCGCATGGCCCAAGGATCTTTTTCTGAAATGACGAGCTTGCCTTCGCGTAGAAAGGCATTGTCCGCGGCGAGTCCGTATTGGTGATAGCTCTGAAAAGCTGCGGCATTCGTGACGTTACCCCCCATTTGCGCCAGCCGGTTTTGCCGATCCGGACTGCGATAACCTTCGAGCAATGCCATTTCATACCCGTATTGCTCGTGCATGATTTTATAGACGAGCAATAAACGCGTTCTGAAATCGGCATCCAGCAGATTCCAGTCGCGGCTCGCGTCTTTCAGCGCAGGCCTTATCTGCTGGACTTCCTGCGTCGCAAATACCTCGGGAGGCAAGGGCGGCGGGGGCACCAGCTGTTCGCCATTCAATAACGCCGCAATTTTCTCATCGGGTACTCGGGCAGTGTCATCGAATTGGAATAACTGGCGACCGCGTAATGCCAATGCCACCAATGGCGGCGTCGCAAGAATACCTGTGGCGCTTAAAATCAGCAAGCGCCGCTTTGCCAGTAACTTTTGCATATCGACTACTGTCGATTGCGAAATTTTTGCCGAGCGTGCTAATTGAGTACGCGCACGATTTGCGCTATGCGATGCCCCTCGCATAACACGCCCGTGAATAGCGAGCGCTGCGCCGAATAGAGAATGGCGTACCGCGGGCAATAGCAGCATTGCGGCGATCATCACGGCGATGGCGAAATAGGCAAGAAGTACTACGGCAATCAAAGTCGCCCCCGAAAATTGGAAACAATTGTATTTTGTAATGCTTGCTCTTAGAATCAGGCCTGCTCGGAGAGGGGCCGCAGCGTATTATCACGGCGAAATAATCCAGGATTCAATGAGACAGTGAATGAGTGCGCCGGAAAGTTCGAATTCTAAAGCTCCGCCCAGCCTGTTATCCGATAAGGCTAAAGGCGTGGATGGCAATGGCTCGCGCATTCTCGCGAATCTCGAAGGCCGGGTCGCGCCGCCTGCCGAGCGGGGGCGCCGTTCCAGAGCGCCGTTGCTTCTAGTGGCGTTGCTGGTGATTGCAGCGGGCGGCTGGGGTGCGTGGCATATGCAGCAGCGTCAGCACGAGGTGTCGGTTGCGGCGGCGCCTGCGGTTGCGCCTGCCAATGCGCCTGCCAATGCGCCCGGTGTAGCGGCTGCGGGTTCTGGGGCGAGTGCGGCGCCGGTTGCCGTGGCGAAAGGCGAGGCGCCGGCTGCTGCGTCGTCGCAGGCTGCGACGATCATCGCCGACGATAGCGAAGGCGATAGCAGGAGCACGGCCGCGTCCGCTGCGTCCGTGAGTGCCGCGGCATCGGGCGGCGACGACAGCCGCCTGTCACGGGCGCTCGCCGCGGGTACGGAGTCGGGCACGGCGTCCGCACCGGTTGCCGCTGCGAACACTCCCGCTACGAAGCATGGCAAACATACGTCCGAGCTCGCTAGCAGCGGCAAGCACGAAGAGCCGTCGCACGGCAAGAAAGAGAGCACGACGGCGCATGCCGGCAATCACCACGCCAATGTGCAGACGGCTTCCGTGCAAACGAAGAAAGCCCACACGTCGAGTAGTTCGCCGAGTACTTCGAGAGAAGATTCGGATGCCGATCTATTGGCGGCACTCGTCGCGCGCACCAAACCCGCGGATGCCAAGGAGCCGGATGGCAAGAGTGGAAGCAGTGGTAAGGGCGGCAAGGTCAATACGTCGGCCACGTCGGGCAATGCCAGACTCGCGGAGCGTGTGAAGGAATGCGGGCAACGCGGTTTTTTCGAAGACCAGTTGTGCCGCTGGCGCGTGTGTGACGGTCACTGGGGTAAAGACCCCGCGTGCCCGGCGGCTTCGGCGCAGGCACGTCAGCCCTGAACGCTTCGACACGGCGTGATTGCGCATGAATGCGCATCGCGACTGCATTTCATCAGTCCATTACCCGAAGATTTCATTTTGTCAGCTTTGCGTCTAACATGGGCCTCCTTGTTTGCGTCACATTTCAAACAACAAGGAGACAGCATTGAAACGACTCATCGTGGCATTGACTTGCCTGGCCGGCGTCGCGGCCATCACTACGCTTGCCGCTTGCGGCGGCGGCGAAATCAACGCGCAGGAACCCCCCAAGGTCATTATCGATAGCGACTACAACACGCTGAGCGACGACGGTCAGCTCGGTGTGATGGCGGCGCAATTGCAGGCGCAGGGCTCGCTGAAAGTACTCGGCATTACGGTCGTATCCGGCAATCAATGGCTGAAGCAGGGCGTGGCGGATGCATTGAAATCGGTCGAGCGCCTGGGCGTGGAAAAACAGATAGGCGTGTATGCCGGCGCTAATTACGCGCTCTCGCACGACTTCGCGACCATTCAGGCCGAACTAAAACAATTCCCGGGCGGCGACGGTTATCTCGGCGCATGGAATACGCCCGAGCCGCAATCGACCAGCGATCTGGTTGCGCCCCCGGACGGCTTTGCCACACACACGCAAGTGCAGAGCAAAAGCGCGGTGGACTTCATCGTCGAATCAGTCAAGCAATACCCGGGTCAGGTGACGATCCTCGCAATCGGCCCGCTGACCAATATTGCGCTGGCGACGCGCCAGCATCCCGAGATCGTGCCGCTGATCAAGCAGATTATCTACATGGGCGGTGCGATCGATGTCCCGGGTAATACGACGCCGACTGCCGAATTCAACTGGTGGTTCGATCCGGAAGCCGCGAAAACGGTATTGCGCTTGCCGATCAAACAGGTCGTGGTACCGCTCGACGTGACGGATACGGTGCAGATGGACAAGGCGCTTTACGATCGCGTCGCGCACGATCCGGCGAAGCAGACCATCATCACGCAACTCTTCAAGACATTGAACGGTTATGGTTTCGATGGCAAGAACGGTTTCGAGACGAATCCGAACTACACCACGAACATCTGGGACACGTTGACGCTCGCGTACCTGATGCGCCCTTCATTGGCCACGCAGACGGTGGACGAGTGGGTGGACGTGGATACGAGCTTCGGTGCCAACGATGGCAAGGCGACCGGTTATACGAGTTCGCCGCCGGCGGGTTTGCAGAAGATGACGGTAATCAAGCGCTTCGACAATGCGAGCTTCTTCAATATGTATGTCGATCTGTTGACGCGGCCGGTGCCGGTGACATTGAGCAACTGAACGACGCGCGCCGTTGCGGCGAGGCCAATACCGCTTCATGCGGCATGCAGGCCTCGCAGCAACTGGCGTACGCGGAACATATCCTGATCGACGTGCTCGGCTTTTTCGAAGCGTTCTACGAGCCAGTCGACGAAGGCTCGCACACGCGGCGAGATGTGGCGGTTTTTCACATAGGCGACCGAGACGGGCATGGGCACGGGCTTCCATTGCGGCAGGACTTCGCGAAGCAGGCCGGCGTCCAGATACGGTTGCGCTGCGATGCGCGCGGGCTGGATGAGGCCGAGGCCTTGTAGTCCGCAGGTGAGATAGGCGTGCTCGTCGCTGACTTTAACGAAGCCGCGCACCTTGATGTTTTGCGCGTGGCCGTTCACTTCGAAATCGAAATCCACTTCACGGCCGGTGTTTGGCGACATGCAATTGACGGCGACGTGCGCGCGCAGGTCGTCGAGATTTGCCGGGGTGCCATGCCGGGCCAGGTAGGCGGGGCTGGCGCAGGTGACGTGTTCGAGCGTGCCGAGTTGTCGTGCGATCAGATTGGAGTCGGGGAGTTGGCCGAGCTGGATGCTGCAGTCGATGGCTTCGGAGATGAGGTCGACTGGGCGGTTGCCGATGCTGATGGCCAGGTCCAGGTTCGGATAACGCGCGTGGAAGTCGTCGAGGGCCGGGAGCACGAGGGCGCTGGCGACGGCGCCGGGCATGTCGATGCGCAGGCGGCCGGTCAGGTGGTCGGGTGTGTGGCGCAGGCTGGCTTCCATCTCGTCGATGTCGGCGAGGATTTGCGCGCAGCGTTCGTAGTAGGCGGCGCCTTCGGGGGTGACCGTCAGGCGGCGGGTAGTGCGGATCAGGAGGGCGGTGCCCAGGGTTGATTCAAGGTTCTGGATGGTGGTGGTGGCGGTTGCACGCGGGATGTTTAAGGACTCCGCTGCGCGGGTGAAGCTGTTGGTGTCGACTATCCGGATGAAGGTTCGCATGGCGGTTAGTTTGTCAGTCATGGTGGTTTCGGTCCTTCTGGAATTGTTAGGGTTGGGGTTTTGCGGTGGCGCTTTTGGACTTTGGCCTTTCCTTGCTTTGTTAGTGGTCTATTAGCGTTCCCCCTGTGCGGGGGGGCACCTACTTTTCTTTGCCGCCGCAAAGAAAAGTAGGCAAAAGAAAGCGGCTCACACCGCTAACTCTTAAGTGGGAACCGCGCGAGTTTCTTGGTAGTGGTGCATCTGGAATCCGTGCCCTCGCGCATTACGCGCCAGTGACAAAGCACTCATCAGCTCCCACTCCGCACTGCGTGCGTCGCGGATGGGTAAACAACGGAAGGCAAAAAACCGAGGGTTCTAAGAACGGCCTGGGGGCGCGCGGAGCGCCGCTGGAAGGATGACTGCTGTGTCACGAGGGCGGAATGCGCGGGAGCACGGATTCCAGATGAGCCACTACCGCTCGTGAGCGAGGGCGCCGCTTAATGGTTAGCGGTTTGAGCCGCTTTCTCTTGCCTACTTCTCTTTGCGGCGGCAAAGAGAAGTAGGTGCCGCCCCGCACAGGGGCAACGCTAATAGACCACTACCAATACAAGGAAAGGCCAAAGGAGCAAAAAAATCCCAAAAGCCAGTGCAACGAAAAAACCTACTTCCGCAAGGAATCCAGATCAACTACAAACCGATACTTAACATCACTCTTCAGCATCCGTTCATAAGCCTCATTAATCCCCTGCATAGGAATCACCTCGACATCCGAAGTAATCCCATGCTGCCCGCAGAAATCAAGCATCTCCTGCGTCTCGGCAATCCCGCCAATCAACGACCCCGCCAACCGCCGGCGCTTGAAAATCAGATTGAACACCTGCGGCGACGGATGATCGTGCTCCGGTGCACCCACCAGCGTCATCGTCCCATCACGCTTCAACAGATTCAAAAACGGATTCAGATCGTGCGGCGCAGCCACCGTATTCACAATCAGATCGAAGCTGTTCAAATGCGCTTCCATCTCGTCCGCATTCTTCGAAATCACCACCTCGTCCGCACCCAGCCGCTTCGCGTCTTCGATCTTCGAAGGCGACGTGGTGAACAGCACGACATGCGCACCCATCGCATGCGCCAGCTTCACACCCATATGCCCCAAGCCGCCAAGGCCGACAATCCCGACCTTCTTGCCCGGTCCCGCACCCCACGTCCGCAGCGGCGAATACAAGGTAATGCCCGCGCACAACAACGGCGCGACACCCGACAGTTCCAGATTCTCCGGCACCCGCAGCGTAAAGGCTTCGTCCACCACCAGTTGCGTGGAATAACCGCCGTACGTGATCTGCCCATCGACACGGTCCACACCGTTATACGTGCCGACAAAACCGTTTTCGCAATACTGTTCCAGACCTTCGCCGCAACTCGCACACGTACGGCACGAGTCGACCAGACAACCGACACCGACCAGATCGCCCACCTTGTACTTCGTGACGTCCGGACCCACCGCGCTCACGCGGCCGACAATCTCATGGCCCGGCACGACCGGGAAAACCGTGTTCTTCCACTCGTTGCGCGCCTGGTGCAAATCGGAATGGCACACGCCGCAAAACAGAACCTCCATCTGCACGTCGTTGGCGCGCAGTTCGCGGCGCTGTAGTTCGAATGGGGCGAGCGGCGCGGTAGCGTCGGTCGCTGCATAGGCGTAAGTCGTGCTCATGGGTAGCTCCGGAAAAAAGAAGAGGGATTGGCCAAACACACGCGATGGACGACCGTTGCCGCCGATGCGTTCCAGCGTTGACATGACCCGGATCACCGCGAAGGGCAAGAACCGCCGGTTCACCGTGACAGTGAGTGGCGGATTCACCCGACGCTGCGGAAAATGCTGATCCAGCAGGGTTCCCATGGTATGAGCCGCGCCCGGATCGGGGAATACCTGAATATCTCGAAGTTTTGCCTAAAGCTCCTGGCGAAGCGCGCAGCAGGCTGTTTGATGCTAAATTCCGAGCATTATTCTCTTGCCCGTCACCATATCGTCATGTCAAGCCAATCTGCTCAACCTGCTGTCGCCGACCTCGCCCATCAGCGTCTCGTCGAATTGTTCGACCTGCTGGCGCCGAATGTCGGCTTCACACGTTCGAGCGTCGACGGCGTCAACCTCATGCGCGCGAATCAGCCGCTGCCGCGTATGCCGGTCATGTACGAGCCGAGCATCGTGATCGTGTGCCAGGGTCGCAAGCGCGGTTTTCTCGGCGATCAGGTGTTCCAGTACGACGCGCATCAATACCTGGTGCTGTCCGTTCCGCTGCCGTTCGAATGCGAGACGGAAGCGACGGAAGACGAACCCTTTCTCGGTATCTCGGTTCGCGTGGATCTGACGATGGTCGCCGAACTGCTGATGATGCTCAACGAAGCGCAAGGCTCGACGCACAACGAGCCGGTCGGTATCTACTCGACACCGCTCGGTTCCGATCTGAGCAACGCCGTGCAGCGTCTGATGGAAGCATTGGCCTCGCCGCTCGATGCACGCATTCTCGCGCCGGGCGTGGTCCGCGAAATCTGTTATCGGGTATTGACCGGCGAGCAGGGCGACGCAATTCGCGCAGCACTCACGCATCAGAATCATTTCGGCCGTATCGCAAAGGCATTGCGGCGCATTCACGCGGACTATCACGGCACGCTCGATGTCGATACGCTCGCAGCGGAAGCCGGCATGAGCCTCGCGGTGTTCCATGCGCAGTTCAAGGCGGTCACGGCCACCTCGCCGATGCAATACGTGAAGACCACGCGTTTGCATCACGCGCGCTTGCTGATGGTGCAGGATGGATTGAATGCGGGCGCGGCCGCGGCACGGGTCGGTTATGAAAGCGCGTCGCAGTTCAGCCGCGAGTTCAAGCGCCTGTTCGGCCTGAGTCCCGTCGACGAGGTCAAGCGCATGCGCACGGTGTACGACGCGCCGGCGCCGCGTGTCGTGAAACCCGCGGCGCGCTATGTGACGGCAGTGTAAGCAGAATCGTAAGCTATAACCCGCTGAACCAGTTGTAGCCCTGGTCTTCCCAGTAACCGCCCGGATTCGTGTTGGTCACGAAAATCGCCGCAATGTGCTTGGGATTCTTGAAGCCGAGCTTGGTCGGCACGCGCAACTTCAACGGATACCCGTACTTCGCGGGCAACGGCGCATCGCCGAAATCGAGTGTCAGTTGCGTTTGCGGATGCAGCGCGGTCGCCATGTCGAGGCTCGAGTAATAGCGGTCCGCGCATTTGAAGCCGACATAGCGCGCATTCAGATCGGCGCCGATCTTCTCCAGAAACGTGCGGAACGGCACACCCTTCCATTGTCCGATCGCGCTCCATCCTTCGATGCAGATGTGGCGGGTGATCTGCGAGACTTGCGGCAACGCACGCAGTTGCTGCAGGTTCCACGTGCGTTTATCCGCGATCAGACCGGAGACTTCGAGCTGAAAGGTCGAGCCGTCGATATCCGGTGCATCGAACTCGGGATAAAACGCGTTGAACGGAAAGGGATTCGTGATCTGGCTCGCCGAATACGTCGGCGCGAGTTTCGTGCCGCTGAACAGCCAGCCCTGCACGCGATCGTTCCAGCGCGACATGGCCCAGAGTACCTTGTCGACCGAATCGCCATCCTGCATGTTGCAACCGGACAGCATCGCGAGCGCGCCGATGGAAAGCGACGAACGCAGAAACAGACGCCGCTGCAGGTGCTCGATTTGCGGTTTGTGATCGGCCAGCAGAATACGCGCTTGAGTAGAGGCGCGCGAGTCTTTGGGTTTGTCGGCACTCACGGCTGCGATCCTTCGCTTGCAGAATGGGGGGTGTGTCCGGCACGTCCCGTCAACATCGGCAGCAGTGTGCGCGGCACCAGCAAAACCAGCGCGAGATGCACGACGACGAAGCCCACCACGCCGGCCATCGCGACGAAATGAACGCGCCGCGCGAAATCGAAACCGCCGAATAGCGCGGTCAGCCACGAAAATTGCACCGGTTTCCAGATCGACAGTCCGGACGCCACGAGCAGAATGCCCAGACCCAGCACCAGCAGATAAAGGGCACGCTGCACGGCGTTGTAGCGGCCGGAATCGTGCGGCAGTTTGAAACGCATCGCGAGCGCTGCATCGTGCACGACGTCGCGTGCATGCACGGGTAGCAACTTGCGGCGAAAGTGTCCACGGCCGATGCCGTACGCCAGATACAGCAGTCCGTTCGCGCACAGCAGCCACATCGCCGCGAAGTGCCACGCGATCGAGCCGCCCAGCCAGCCGCCCAACGTCGCCCATGCGGGAAAGCGCAGCGGGAAAAACGGCGAGGCGTTATAGATCGCCCAGCCGCTCATCACCATGCAGACCATCGCAAACGCGTTGATCCAGTGCGTGATGCGTACGACGAGCGGATGGACGATAAGGCGCGCGGGCATGGGGCTATCTCACATCGGCGGCGTAACGCCGTGTTCGCCTGCGGAGATGAAGTTAGCGGCCATCGAGCCGTCCGCTTCCTTGTGAGCGAACAGCACGACCTTCGCGCCCGGCACGAGCAACGAGCGGTCGCCCGGTTCGAGGCTGACGATAGGCACGTCTTGCGGAATGACGATTTTCTTCTCACCGTCCTTGTATTTCACGGTGATGGTGCGGCCGTTGCTCACCACCAGCGAGCCGACGGTGCCGTTGGTCATCGAGCTATTCGCGCCGAGGTCCCACGGACGATGGCCTTCGCCCGATCCGCGCATGCTCGCCGGGAACACGTGCACTTCGAGTGCTTTCAACGAGCCGTCCGCTTGCGGAATCGCCGCGGTGCCGACATAGCTGTCGGGCTTGATGTCGTTGATGCTGGCGATCGCAACGCCGCGAATCGGCGTGTCGTTCGCGAGTTTGACGTCGACGTCCTTGCCGTCGCGCGTATGGACTTTCAGCAGGTCGCCCGCGAACGAGGTAACCGTGCCGCGTACGCCGGTGGGCGCGGCGGTTTGAGCCAGCGCAGCGGAACCGGCCGACAGCAGGGCAGCGGCAACCAGGGCGGGGGCGACGACGGCACGCAAGGCTTGCGTGAAAACGATCTTCATCTGAGAACTCCAGAGCGTTGAACGGGGTGAGAGGGACACAACAGTGCAGGCAGAATAAGCGTGCGACGCTGGCCGCCGGGTGACAGGCGAATGACAAAAACGTCATTAATGCGGTGCTTCGGCCACGTAGAATGACCGACAGTTTCTATTCCTCTCCAGTGCCCACGCATGAGCATCCTCGTCATCGAAGACGACCCGAAGACCGGCGACTACCTTAAAAAAGGTCTGCGCGAGAGCGGCTATGCGGTCGACCTCGCGCGCACCGGCACGGACGGGCTGCACATGGCGCTCGAAAATCCCTACGACCTGGTGGTGCTGGACGTGATGCTGCCGGGCATCGACGGTTGGGAAATCATGCGTGCACTGCGCGCGCGGCGCGATCTGCCGGTCATTTTCCTGACCGCGCGCGATCACGTGAGCGACCGCATTCGCGGTCTCGAACTCGGCGCGGACGACTATCTGGTCAAGCCGTTCTCGTTCACGGAACTGGTGCTGCGAATCCGCACGCTATTGCGCCGGGGTGTGATGCGTGAGAGCGACGTGTTCGAGATCGCCGATCTCAAACTCGACGTGCTGCGCCGCAAGGTCACTCGCGAAGGCATGGAGATTCCGCTCACCAACAAGGAATTCATGCTGTTGCATCTGCTGGTGCGCCGTCAGGGCGAAGCACTGTCGCGCACGCAGATCGCCTCCGAAGTGTGGGACATGAATTTCGACAGCGACACCAATGTGGTCGATGTCGCGATCAAACGCCTGCGCGCGAAAGTCGATCATCCGTTCGAGAAGAAGCTGATCCACACCGTGCGCAGTATCGGCTACACGTTCGGCGACGGCTCATGAAACGCTGGCGCGGTCGTTCGTTGACGGTACGCACCACGGCGTCGTTCGCCGCGATCGCCTGCGTGGTGATCGGCACGCTCGGCGCGTATTTCTATCATTCCGCCGAAAAGTCCCTGCAGCACCGCGCGGACGTGGTGTTGACCGGACGCGTCGAGCATTTCAGCCGGATTATCAGCGACCTGTATTCGGTCAGCGAATTGAAGAACCGGCCGCTGCTGTTCGAAACGATGCTCGGCGCGGAGGCGGACGTGTTGCTGTTCCGGCGTCCCGGCGAGGCGCCGTTCGTCGACGTGAACCCTGGTGGTACGAGCGTGCCTGCGCTGCAAACGGGTGGCGTCGGGCATTTGCCGACGCTGGCCGATATCCAGCAGACCCGTTTGCCCAACGGCGTGCCGGTGCACTGGGCCATCGCCACTGCCCGCGCGCGGGAAGACGGCGCCGAAGTCGAGGTGATCGCGGGACACCCGATGACGCAGGAAGTGCAGATGCTGGCCGCGTATCGCAACCGCATTTTGCTGGCCACGCTGATCGGCATGCTCGCGGCAACGCTGCTCGCTTACTACGTGTTGCGGCGCGCG
This sequence comes from Paraburkholderia sp. BCC1886, assembly GCF_900996245.1. Classification (GTDB taxonomy): domain Bacteria; phylum Pseudomonadota; class Gammaproteobacteria; order Burkholderiales; family Burkholderiaceae; genus Paraburkholderia. The sequence goes on from NZ_CAAJGK010000036.1 coordinate 132,734, forward strand.
TTGCGTCCGGTGCACGAGATCGCCGCACGGGCCGCGCAGATCAGCCCGGCGAGTCTGTCGGTGCGCCTCGACAGCGAAGCCGCGCCGCAGGAGTTGCAACGGCTCACGCACGCGTTCAATGCGATGCTCGACCGGCTCGCGGACGGGTATCAGCGGCTCTCGCAGTTTTCCGCCGATCTCGCGCATGAAATCCGTACGCCAGTCGGCGTGTTGATCGGCCAGACTCAGGTCACGCTCGCGCAACCGCGCGAGCCGGACGAGTATCAGCAACTGCTCGAATCGAACCTGGAAGAATTGAACCGCTTGAGCCATATCGCGGAGAACATCCTGTTTCTCGCGAACGCGGACCATGCGGCGCTTTCCATCGAACGCGAACCGGTGGAACTGCATGGCGAACTCGTGAAGATCGCCGACTATTTCGAGGGTCTCGCCGACGAGCGCGGCATGCGCTTCAGCGTCGACGCCAACGGAATCGTGTCGGCGAATTCGCTGCTATGCCGGCGTGCAATCAACAATCTGGTCGTCAATGCCGTGCGCTATGGCGCGGACGATACGGTGGTGCGATTGAGCGGGCGGCAGGACGAAGAGGGCGCGACGGTGGTGGTGGAAAACGACGGCGCACCGATTCCGCAGGAGCAGTTGCACCGTCTGTTCGATCGTTTCTATCGCGGCGACGCGTCGCGCAGCGCGTTTACCGAATCGAGCGGACTGGGGCTCGCTATCGTCACGGCCATCATGCATCTGCACGGCGGCACGGCACGGGTGCTGTGTCCGGTGCCGGGCGTGGTGCGCTTCGAGTTGCGCTTCCCTGCAAGGCCGGGCGTGCCGGTCGCGATAGGCTAGATCGGATCACCCGGCCGAGGCCTCATTTGCCCGAGGCATCCGGCGCCGGCAGATTGGCGTAGTGCGCGCGTTTCTCCTCGTACATCAGCAGATCGGCACGCTGCACGCCTGCTTCGAGCCGCTCGCCGCGCTGGCAGGTCGCCATTCCCATCGAAAAACTCAGCGGCGAGCCCGGATAGAACTGATTGTTCATTTCCACCAGCTGGCGGATCGCCTCGATCATGGCCGCGCCGCCGCGCTCGTCGGTGTCGGGCATCAGAACAGCGAACTCGTCGCCGCCGATGCGCGCGGCCTGGAACGGCGCTTCCATGGCCTTCGCGAGCACCTCGCCGGCGCGCCGCAGCAGCGCGTCGCCGGCGGCGTGACCGAGTTGGTCGTTGACCGGCTTGAGGCCGTTCAGATCGGCCATGATGATGGTGACCGGCCACGGTCCCTTGCGCTCGAGACGGTTCAGTTCGTCGACGTAGAACGAGCGGTTGCGCAGCTTGGTCAGCACGTCGTGCTTGCCGAGAAACTCCAGGTACGCTTCCGCCTTTTTGCGCGCGGTGATGTCGGTGAGCGCCACCAGCACGAGGTCCCAGTTCTTCTCGTGACCGGGCAGCACGGAGAATTGCAGGTGAACGTGCACCTCGCTGCCGTCGAGCGAATAGTTGATGACTTCGCGTTGCTGGAACAGCTTGCTTTCCCACAGATCGATCAACTGCTCGCGGAAGTGCGCGCGCATGTCGTCGCGAAACACGTCGACCAGACGCGCGAGCAAGGTCTTCTTGTCTTTTGCCGCGAACATGTCGAGCGTGTGCTGGTTCACGTCGAGCACGTGAATTTCCTGCATGCAGCGTTCGACGAACTCGGGATGCACGTCGGTGAACACGCGGAAATCGACGATGCCCGCCGCACGCGCGTCGTCGAGCAGCCGTTTGACCGCGCTAAAGTCTTCCACCCACAGCGACACCGGCGAGTGTTCGAACAAGCCGCGCACGTATTGCTCGGCCAGCGTCATGCGATGCCGCGCGGCTTCGAGTTCGGTGATGTCTTCGACGGACACCAGCACGCGGTCCCAGTCGCGCTCATGGCCCGGCAGCACCGCGCCTTTGAGCAGCACGTCGAGCCGCCGGCCGCCAAGCGTGTAGTTGACGGTCTGGCTGGTGAAATGCGCTTCGCCGGCCCATAGCTGGCAAAGCTCTTCGAGATGGGTCTTCAGCATGTCGTCGCGAAACACCGACTGAAGATTGCCGGTCAATGCCTCGAAGTCCGCGGCCTCGAACTGCGTGAGGGTTTTCCGATTGACCTTGATGACGCGAATGCTATGCGCGCATTGGGCGACGAGTTCGGGATGATCGGCGAAGTGCGCGCGCAGGTCGGTGACGCCGTCGCTGCGCCATGTTTCGAACAGGCTGCGCACGCCGCTGAAATCTTCCAGCCAGAGCGAGACGGGCGCGAGGTCGAACATCTCGGAGTCGTCGTTGGCGGGCGTGGAGCCGGGCGGGAGAATGTCCAGCATGAGGTTCTCGTGGTCGAAAGTCCGGCTATTCTAGCCGCCTTGGGGGACGGTCGAAAAATCCGTTTGAAATCGAAACGCAAGGTGGTCGTTGCGGGTGGGCCGACCATGAAGTTATCGGCCGTGGACGCCCGGACTTGAGTCGTACACTGCGCGCGGCACGGCTTACATGCCCGTCAGGCTCAGCAGGGCTGACGGCTTGCAATGACGCTTGATACACTCATCCGCTGCCATCTCTTCTGCTTACGCCGGAATAATCGACACCATGAACACAAAGCCAACCCTGCTGGTTCTGATTCCTTTGGGCGACAGCCATCTTGCGAGTATCGGAGCGGCTTTCGACGTGATCTACGCGCCCGACTCCGCGCAATGCGATGCGGCGATCGGTCAACACGGCGACAAGGTTCGCGCTGTACTCACCAACGGCACGACCGGTCTGAGCGCCGCCGACATCGACCGGTTGCCGCAACTCGAGTTCGTCAGCGCGCTCGGTGCCGGTTATGAAAACCTCGCGCTGGACCGCGCTCGCGAGCGCGGCATCGTGCTGGTCAACGGCTCGGGCACCAACGATCATTGCGTGGCCGATCATGCGTTTGCGTTGCTGCTCGCGGTCGTGCGCGACGTCGTGCAACTCGATCAGGCGACCCGCGCGGGCGTCTGGCGCGATGCGCTGCCGATGGGGCCGAACGTCTCCGGCAAACGGCTGGGCATCATCGGCCTCGGCAATATCGGCGAGAAGGTGGCGCGGCGGGGCGAAGGTTTCGATCTGGCGATTGGCTATCACAACCGCAAGCCGCGCGAGGGCTCGCCGCATCGGTATTTCGACACCGTGCTGGGACTCGCGCAATGGAGCGACTTTCTGGTGGTGGCGACACCGGGCGGCGCGGGCACGCGTCATCTGATCGATGCCGCGGTACTCGAGGCGTTGGGACCGCAGGGCTTCGTGGTGAACGTGTCGCGCGGCAGCGTCGTAGATACCGCTGCACTGGCAGAGGCGCTCACCACGGGCAAGGTGGCCGGCGCGGCGCTCGATGTCTACGAAGGCGAGCCGAAGCCGCCTCAGGCGCTGCTGGCGCTGCGCAACGTGGTGCTGACGCCGCACGTGGCCGGCCGCTCGCCGGAAGCGTTCACCGGATCGGTCGATAATTTTCTGGCGAACGCGCAGCGGCATTTCGCGGGTGAGGCGGTGTTGACGCCGATTTGAAGGGCGATGAATAGCGTCGTCTGGCGCGCCGGTCACGCGCGCCGACGACGGGTCACATGCCTTGCTTCTGAGTGCCGGGCGCTTATCCGCACGCCCCCACTTCCCCGCACGCGGTGCAAAAATCGCAACCGTCCTTGCGAATCACCGCATTCGCGCCGCACGATCCGCACTTTCTGCCGAGCATCGTGTGCAGTCCCTGCGAACCGATGGGTTGCGTCAGCGCCGCCGGTTCTTCCTCGCCCGGATGTGGACGGATACCGAAGTCCGCCGACAACGGCGTTTCCGCTTTCATCTGACCGCGCGGCAAACGACCGAGCAAGCGGGAGGGCACCTGATTGCCTTCGGCATCCAGAAAGCCACGCCGATGCAGAATCTGCTGGATCGCAAACGCGAGCGCGGCCACTTCCGAATCGTGCCAGCGCGGCGTGCGATGACCGTCCAGCCGTTGTACTTCACCGAGCCTCACCTGGCCGCGATCCCACGACACCTTGCGCATGTCCTGCAGATTGCGCGCGACGAATCCGCCGCGAGCGGCCAGCGACAGCGAACGCATGGTCGCCGTAATCCACTGCTGCGACTCGTCGCGCTGACCGGTCGGAATGAAGAACTCGATAGGACGTTCGATCGTGACTTCTTCGCCGCCCAGGCGTCCCGTTACTTCGATGAACGAAGCCGCGACGTAAAGCGATTTCTTGCCGGCCTGCGTGAGATATTCGACCTTCTCGATGATCGCCGGCAACTCGCCTTTCGGACGATGATCGATGGCGATCCGCAGCGGATCGAGATCGATCTCGGCCAGCGTATCTTCCGCGAGCGCCTGCGCGGGCGGTGGACTGACACTCAGCACCGCGCCGAGCGTTTCGTTCGGGCGATAGGTGGCGAGTCCCTTGAGGCCGCTTTTCCACGCATCGAAGTAAAGGCTTTCGAAGGCTTCGAACGGATAGTCGGCCGGCACGTTCACCGTCTTCGAGATGGATGTGTCGACGTAGGGCTGCACGGCGGCCATCATGTCCAGGTGATCGCGCGCGGACATCTGCAACGCGCTCACGAAGTAGTCCGGCAGCGCTTTTACGTCGCCGCCCAGTTCGCGATAGAGACGGTACGCGTAGTCTTCGACCTCGAACGATTCGCGGCCGCCGTCGGCCATCACCTTCATACGCGTATAGGTCCACGAGAAGGCAGGCTCGATTCCGTTCGACGCGTTGTCGGCGAACGCGAGGCTGACCGTGCCGGTCGGCGCGATGGACAGCAGATGGCTGTTGCGAATACCGTCGCGGCGGATCGCCGCCTGAATGTCGTCCGGCAGGCGCGACGCGAAGGTGCCCGCTTCCAGATAGCGTGTCGCGTCGAATAGCGGAAACGCGCCGCGCTCGCGCGCCAGTTCCACGGACGCGCGATACGCTTCGTCGCGCATCAGTTGCGCGATCCGCACCGCGAAGTCGCGGCCGGCCTGCGAGTCGTAGCGCAGACCGAGCATCACGAGCGTGTCGCCGAGACCCGTAAAGCCCACGCCGATGCGCCGCTTCGCGCGCGACTCGTCGTACTGCTGCGGCAGCGGCCACAACGTGACATCGAGTACGTCGTCGAGGAAGCGCACCTGCGTGCGGGTGCGTCGCGCGAGACCGTCCCAGTCGAACGACGGCTTGCGGCCTTTTATCTGCGCGAACGGGTCGATTACGAAACGCGTCAGGTTGAGCGGGCCGAGATTGCAGCAGCCGTACGCGGGCAACGGTTGCTCGCCGCACGGATTGGTCGCGCGGATGGTTTCGACGGCGCGCAGATTGTTGTCGGTGTTCATCCGCGAGATGAAGACGATGCCGGGTTCCGCGACGTCGTACGTGGAGCGCATGATGCGCTCCCAGATTTCGCGGGCGGGGCGTTCGCTGTACACCCACAGGCCGTCTTCGCGTTGCCGCACGTCGCCCGCTGCGCGCAGTGCGGGCGACGGTTCGGCGCGATGCACGAGCGGCCAGGGTTGATCTTCTTCCACGGCGCGCATGAAGGCGTCGGTCACGCCCACCGACACGTTGAAATTGTTCCAGCGGCCTTTCGAATGCTTGGCCTCGATGAATTCCAGCAGATCCGGATGATCGCAGTCGAGCACGGCCATTTGCGCGCCGCGTCGTGAGCCGGCGCTTTCGACGGTCCGGCAGGACGCGTCGAACACATCCATATAACTGCACGGTCCCGATGCCGACGAACTGGTGGTGTGAACGCGCGCGCCCTTGGGCCGGATCGCGGAGAAGTTGTAGCCGACGCCGCCGCCGCGGCGCATGGTTTCGGCCGCTTGCAGCAGCGCGACGTAAATGCCGGGCAGACCCTGATCGTCGACGCCCTGAATCGCGTCGCCGACCGGTTGCACGAAACAGTTGATCAACGTGGCGGCGATACCGGTGCCGGCCGCGCTCATGATCCGGCCGGCGCCTAGCGCGCCGTTGCGCAGGTTGTCGGCGAACAGCGCCTGCACGGACTCACGCAGCGCTTCCGGTTCGGCCTGGGCGACGCCGCGGGCCACGCGCTCGTAGATGTCGTCGACCGATTGTTCGTCGCCTTTCGCGTATTTCTCGAGCAGGACGTCCAGCGCGAATTGCTGGGGAGCGACTAGGGGAACGGGCGACGCCAAAGCGGCGCGGGTGTCCGGCGTATCTTCTGCCATGGTGAACCCTCGAACGGTGCCGCGAAGTGCGGCGCGGTGGCTGGGAAGCGGTGCGGCGGCCCGGTAGCCCGACAGCCTGGCGCGCGCAGTGGCTCGGGCGTGGCCTGGGCGCGCAGGTGTGGCGAGGCGCAACGGGGACCACCTTAACGCACCGGACGAAGGGCTGCAATCAGGGGGATTCGGTGATGAGCGACGTTTGATCGTCGACGGTTGTCGACTGCGTGCGGAAGGAATGAGGAGTCGGGACAAGCAGGCTGAACCGCTTCGAAGCGACGCGCCAGGCTCGGCGCGCGCATCGGTAAAACAGGGCAAAACAGGTCGAAACAGGTGATTCGGGGCAGGAAATTCAGACTTCGGCGGTCAGCGCGCCGAGAATTTCGGCGCAGATCATGGCGGAAGCATTCAGAGGGGCGGGCCGTTCGGCCGGTTTGAAGACCGCGTCGCCGCGGCGGATTTTGCGACGGGAGACTGCGCAGGTTCCGGAGGTATGTGCCGAGCGTCGTCGCCAACGCTGTTCCCCGTAATGACATCGCCCTGGCTCGACCCAGCGAATCACGAGCGTGGTGTCGGATTGCTCAAGGATCTCGATGCGGACAGGGTGGGTACCGTCAAGGGGGATGGACTCTAAGGTCATCATCATCGGCTCCGTAGTGTGGTCTGCCGAATGTATGCCCCTGCGCGCCGGATAGCCATTGTGCCACCGTTGAAACACTGTTCTCCGATTAGCAACAATTACGCTTTACTTTCACTCATTGACCAAAGAACGGGGCTTTGCGGGCTATTTTCAATAGGTACTTGCGATAGCAATGATTTTTGCAACGCAGTGTTGTTCGCAGCGAGACGACGTTGGGCAGAGTGAAACGGGGGTTTGCAAGACGCGCCGACGCTTCCTTTATGATGTGACGAGACTCGAGCACGACCATGGCGAACGGGCACAGCCAGTTTAGCGGGTTTGTTGTTTTTCGGTCGGCTCGCGCACATCGTCCAAATACCTTCCGGGTTCTCATGAATTCACGTCCACCTGCTTCATCCGCTTCACCCGCTTCACCCCTGTCGCCGGAATCGTCGGACCGGCTCAAGAAACAGAAAACGGCGTCGCTCCTGCTCTACGTCGGGCTCGTGTTGCTGGCCCTGTGGGTGGTGCGCGACTTCATTGCCGTGGTGGGCTGGGCCGGTGTGATCGCGATTGCCTTGTGGCCGCTTCTGCGCAAGGTGGAAGGGCAGCGCTGGTTCACTGGCCGCACGACGCTGATCGCGGTGGTGCTCACGCTGGCTATCGCGCTGCTGGTGGTGCTGCCGGTCGGCATCGGCATCGCTCAGGCGCTGGGTGAAGCGCACGACCTGACCGAGTGGTTCAAGACCGTGCAGGAGAACGGCATTCCCATGCCGGACTTCGTTCAGCGTCTGCCGTTCGGCGTGCAGCAGGTCACGGCCTGGTGGCAAGCCAATCTTGCGCAACCGTTGCGCGGCTCGGCCGCGATGAAGAGCCTGCATAGCACGACGGTGATGGCGCTCGGCCGGCACTTCGGCGCACGCGCCGTGCATGCAGTGATGGTGTTCGCCTTCATGCTGGTCACGCTGTTTGTGATTTTTCAGGCGGGGCCGCGCCTGTCGGCGTCGCTGGTGACCGGCGTGCGGCGCGGTTTCGGCGAGGACGGTGCGCAACTGCTCGAACGCATGGCCGCTGCCGTGCGTGGCACGGTGTCGGGTCTGGTGGTGGTGGGACTCGGCGAAGGCGCGCTGATGGGCGTTGCCTATGCGGTTACCGGATTGCCGCACGTTGCGCTGCTGGCCGTCATCACCGCGATTGCCGCAATGCTGCCGTTCTGCGCGCCGCTGACTTTCGGGCTCGCCGCTCTGTGGCTGTTCGCGCAAGGGTCGGTGGCGAGTGCCATCGGGCTGGCGGTGTTCGGCGCGATCGTGGTGTTCGTCGCCGAGCATTTCGTGCGGCCGGTGTTGATCGGCAATTCGACGCGACTGCCGTTCCTGCTCGTGCTGTTCGGCATTCTCGGCGGGGCGGAGACGTTCGGGTTGCTCGGGCTCTTTATCGGCCCAGCGCTGATGACCGTGTTGATGGTGTTGTGGACCGATCTGGTGCAATAGTTGCACGCGCAACGCCGCGAGCGCTGCCCGCGCGGCGCGACGTTGCGCGATGTTCTCAGGGCAAGGTCGAGGTCGAGGTCGAGGTCGAGGCCGAGGTTCGCAGACGCATTGCATAAACCCGCGTGGCGAGCTTTTTGAGCGGCGTCGCCACGAGCGCGACGCCCAACAGCGCACCCACGGCGACGGCATCGGCGACGAGCCCGAGCGGATAGTTCAGATAGCCGTCGGTCGCCGCATACAGCAGCGAGTCGACCACCAGCGAAATCACCGCGCCGGCGATAAAACACAGCAGCCCCTTGCGGCCGATCACGCCGACCCACGGCAGCCACTGCGCGAGTTTCTTCGCCCAGCCGAGTTCGATCAGCTTGGCGACGAGCCAGGCGATTGCCAGAAAATTGACCGCACGCAAGTAGGAGAGATTCTGCTTGAGGCTGCCGTCGAGCGGTTCCCGCTCGATAAAGAGCTTGTAGTACGCCGCCGCGGCCACCACCGCGAAGGCCGCCACGCTGACCGTCCAGCCCAGCCGGTGCGTGCTGATGCGCTCATAGACCGGCTGGCAGCGCGCCAGCACCCCGACCACGAACAGCAACTGCCACGCGAACGGATTGAAGTCCCAATGCATGTCGGGCGCGGCGGGCAGGTAGGCGTCGATCGCCGGCGCGCCAGCCCACAGTGCGACGCTGCCGGCCAGCAGCAGCCAGGGCTTGCTGCGCGCGAGCGGCAAAATCATCGGGACCAGCAGCGCGAAGAAGGCGTACATCGGCAGGACGGACGCGAGATAGGGCTGACGGCGGAACAGCAGGATGTCGCGCAGCGCGGCGACGGGCGCGCTCATCAGATCGTCGAGATCGGTGGTGGCGAGGTTCGGCCCGTCGATGCTGAAGGCGGTGAGCACGGCGCTCACGAGCAGCATGAGAGCGGCGGTGACGAGAAACGCGCGATAGATTTCGAACGAGCGGCGCACGAAGCGGCTGCGCGCAATGGCTTCGTTGCGGCGTTCGGCCAGTGCCGCATACGCGGTGGCGGTGGCAAAGCCCCCCAGGAAGACGAAGACTTCGGCGGCATCGCACAACGCGTAGGCGTGCAGCGTGACGCGGGACAGAATGCTGCCGCCGATGTGATCGACGACGATGATCAGCAGCACGAGTCCGCGGAAAAAGTCGAGTTCGACCAGACGTGAAGATGACGTTTGCATGGTTAGCGCCAGGATCAGCCAGATGTCGCGGCGCGCTGTGTTCAGCGCAGCAGGCGTGACGTCCGGCTTTTGAAAATAGGATCGAGCAAGGTCAAGCGGTTGTGGGCTACGGTACCGCAGAGGGCAAAAACCAGCCGGAAGCTCTCTGGCACAGGCAATCGCCGTACCCAAACCAGCACTGCGACCGCCCTGCATTCGCGACCTGTAAAAATGACCCGGTGGCGGGTGTCGAGTTCCACCGCCGCGCGGCGAAAAATCCGCGATTATATTTCTTTGCGTGACAATCCCGCGCGCTCCCGTGCGCCTGCGACGTCTCTCTTAATGCCACCCAAAGTCAGCGCAGCCCAAACCGGGCGCGGCCCTTATCGCCTACCTGATTGAACGCCGTCAAAAAAGGGACAGCGCCCCGAGTGGAGAATTTGCAACAAATCAGGGGCGCGGTTCGCTCGCCAATGGACGGCTGTCTAACGGCGTGTGAGGATTTCTTCGACGCGCAACGGGCAGCCCAAAGGGCTTCGAATCGTGTCACACCAAAGCGGTTGGATCGAGTCGTCCCATCACTCGAGTGCACGGAGATCTTCATGAACAGGCAAGTGTTCGCGCTGGCTGTCTCTGTCGCTCTGGGTGTCGTTCCAGGCGCGCCCGCCTGGGCACAGACGAGCGTCACGCTGTACGGCGTACTGGATGAAGGCATCAATTACACGAACAATGCCGGCCGCGGCCACGTCTACGAACTGGCGAGCGGCGACGCGCAAGGCAGCCGCTGGGGCCTCAAAGGCGCCGAGGAACTCGGCGGCGGACTAAAGGCCATCTTCCAGCTCGAAAACGGCTTCGACGTCGGCTCCGGCCGGTTGAATCAGGGCGGCAGACTATTCGGCCGCCAGGCCTTCGCCGGGCTAAGCGCCCAGAACTACGGCTCGTTGACCTTCGGCCGCCAGTACGATTCGGTGGTCGACTATCTGGCTCAGACCACCGCCAACGGCTCATGGGCCGGCACGCTGTTCTCGCACCCGTACGACAACGACAACACCGACAATTCGTTCCGCCTCGACAACACGGTCAAATACACGAGTCCGTCCCTGTCGGGATTCCAGTTCGGCGGAACTTACAGCTTCAGCAACGACACCGGCTTTGCGAACAACCGTGCCTATAGCGTCGGCGGCCAGTACACGTATAGCGGAGTACTGGTGTCCGCCGCCTACCTGCAGGCCGACAACCCCGGCATGGGCAACAACGGCGCCATCGCGGCCAACGACGCGACCTTCGTCGCGGCACGCATGCGCGTATTCGGCGGCGGCATCAACTACACCATCGGCCCCGCGTCGGCAGGGTTCGTCTACACCAACTCGAACTATCTCGACCCCACCAGCACCGGCTATCCCGGCGTGGCGCCGCTGGTGCCGCTGCTGCCGCCGGGCGTGCTGTTGAACTCGCTCAAATTTCAGAACTTCGAAGTGAACGGCAAGTACCAGATTTCGCCGATGCTGTTCGTCGGCGCGCAGTACGTGTACACGATGGAAACCTACGACGCATCGAATGGCGGGGTGAAGCCAAAAATCCACTCGTTTGGTCTGATGGCCGACTACAATCTATCGAAACGCACCGACCTGTACATTCAAGGCGAGTATCAACAGGTTAGCGGCGACTCCACCTATTCCATTCTCGACGACGCGTTCACACCCGGCACGCAGTCGCCTTCATCCACGTCGAAGCAGGTCGTGGTGCGCGCTGCGATCCGGCATAAGTTCTGACTGCGCCGCCGCGATTTCGTTGAACTGCAGTGAGCCTGAATGGCCTTCAGTTCATCACGTAGTTCTGAAAAAGAATGCCGACAATCACGCCGGCCGGAATGCCATAAGTCCGCCCGCGTAATGTCGCGCTCAGATCTTCGTCGAGAATGAAACTGCAGCGGCGCTCGCGCCAGACCGTTTTATAGGCGAGCGGTTTCGCATCCACGATAACGATGGCAATCAGCACGGTCACGATGATCTGTTCGAACGCGTGCAGCTTCGCCATGAAGGGTGAAAACTCGCCGGCATTGGACAGCAGCACCATGATGACGGCCGCGATCAGCGTGCCGAAGAAAAACCCGCTCATGAATCGGTTGGCGGAACTGAGTGAATCCACGTGAACCTCGACTTGATTCGCCTGCTGTTAAAAGCCGGCGAAATTAAAAAATGAATTGATGAATTGTCGTATCCCCGAACTTCAAGGAAGGCGTAAGAATATTTTCTTTACGCGCGTCGACCTATCGTCCATTTCCTAATGCTGTGTGAGACAAGTCTGAAAAACGAACTTGTCCGCGATTAAGTGCCATACCCGATCCGTTATTTACGTAATAGCGGACAAAATTTGACGCATCTCCGAGCGAATCAACGCGATAATCCCGCCCCTTGCGCTTGTCACCCGGTGGCTCAGCGAGGACATTCCGCGATTCATCCCCCTCGTCGTTTCAGCCCGCCGGTCGCCGTGTTATCGAAGAGGAGAAGTCCATGGGGAAACTCGACCTTTCGCGTCGCAGTTTTCTGAAGGCCAGCGTGCTGGCGGGTGTGTCGGTGACGATTGCGCCGATCGGCAGCCGCGCCTTCGCTGCGTTGTTCGAAGAAAAGATTCTGACGCCGGTACAGTGGGACGCGAGGCATGGCGAGGCGAAATTCCGCATCGACGGTATCGCCAAAGTGACCGGCTCGAAAGTGTTTGCGCGCGATATTCGTAGCAGCGACATGCCGCACTGGCCGCCACAGCAGTCGCACGCGTTCATCCTGCGCACGACCCAGGCCGACCGTCCCTATGAAGGTTTCGATCTCGGGTTGCTAGGCGAGGACCTGAAGCCCGACCGCATCGTCACCGCCGAAGATTTGCAACGCGACGCGCTCGCGTTTCCCGCGTTCTACGGCGAGGACATGTTGCTGCCGGTCGGCAAGACGCCGGCCTATCTGGGCCATGCCGTGGCGATTCTCATCTATCACGATTTCGCGCGTTTCCGTTTCGCCAAAGACGCGCTGCAATTCCAGCCGCAGGTGATTCGCTACGGCGCGCCGACCGGTCCGCTCGAACGCGATCCGTGGGGCACGTTCCGCTTCGTTCGCGTCGGCGGCAAAACGCCGTACGACGACGACACGTTTTCCAGTCTGAAAGACGCGCCGGTGTTTCCCAGCATGATGCGCAAGCATCAGCCGGTGTGGCCGGACGGCGTCGAGCACGGCAAGCTCGACGAGCAGGGCATGTTCCATGCCGCGCAGATCCAGCAGGAACTGGATCGGCCTTCGCCGGACTGGCTGGTCATGGCGCGCGAGTACAACACACAGTCCATCGACACCGCCGCGCTCGAACCCGACAACGTCAATAGCTGGTACGACGCCGCGACGCAATCGCTGCACATGGTCGTGCCGACGCAGGCGCCGTCCGAAGTCGGCGACAGCGCCGCCGAAATGGTCGCGAAATGCGCGTTCCCGGTGAAGCATCTGTTCATTCACCCGTGCTACACGGTGGGCTACGGGTCGAAGGATCACTTCAACGTGCCGTTTTACGGCCTCGTCTGCGCGATGTACGCGGACGGCCGTCCGGTGCGTCTCGCCAACGACCGCTACGAGCAGTTCCAGACCTCGTTGAAGCGCCACGCGTTCAGGATGAACTACCGCATCGCGGTGGACAGAAAGACCGGTCTGCTGCAATCGTTCAAGGCCGAGATGGAAGCGAACGGCGGCGGGCGTTGCAATTTCTCGCCGTCCGTCGCGATGGTGGGCGCCACCGCCGCGCAATCCATCTATTACTTCCCGAAGAACGACCTCTCGGCGGTCGCGCTGGCGTCGCGCGCGATCGACGCGGGTTCGGCGCGCGGCTACGGCACGCTGCAGAGCATGGCCGCGACCGAGATGATGATCGACGAGATCGCGGCCGAACTGAAGCTCGAACCCATCGACTTCCGGCTGAAAAACGCGCTGCGCTCGGGCATGAAAAACACCCAGGGCGCGGTGCCTGCCGGTGCTATCCGCGTCGACGAGGTGTTGCAGAAAGCCAGGCTGCATCCACTGTGGACGAACCGCGCGAAGCGCAAAGCCGAGTTCGAAGCCGCGCATCCGGGCAAGCGCTATGGCGTCGGCTTCGCGTGCGTGCAGAAGGATTTCGGCACCGGCGCGGAAACCTCGTTTGCGAAAGTCGAGTTCAGCGCCGAGGGCAAGATCAGCCTGCAGCATACGGCAGCCGAAATCGGCACCGGCGTGTCGACGTCGCAAGCCGTCGCGGTGGCGAAGTGGCTCGGCATGCCGGCCACCGACGTGCACGTGGCCATCACCGACTGGCCCGATCTGCCGGTCGTCACGAGCGGCGATCCGTACATGATGTCGCAGGCGGAGCAGGACAAGCTCGCGGCGAATCCGCGCTGGTCGCCGGGCTATGCGTCGCCGTCGAGCGCGACGAATTCGGCTTACTACTTCACGCACAGCACGCGTGAAGCGGCGCGTGTGCTGTTCACGCACGGCTTGTGGCCGGCCGCGCTCGCGTTGTGGAGTCAGGGCACGGGCGGCGGTCAGTCCGCGCCGCTGGTCGTGCGGATCGAGGACGCGCGCTGGGTCGACGGCAAGCTCTCCGCAGCGGGCCTCGAAGCGCTGCCGTTCGAACGTCTCGCGAAACACGCTCACGAACTGGGGCTGGTCACCGGCGCGACGGTGCACGTGTTCAACCGCTGGCAGTGGACGGAAGCGGACTACGAGATCGCCGGCAACGTGCAGCGCTTGCCGCTCGACGGTCTCGCGGTGCGCTACGGCAACAACGCGTCCGCTGCCCAGAAGGCGCTGCAGCGCACGCCTAACGGCTACCACGTGCTCGACCGTCAGCGCGTGGCGATTCCGCCCGTGCAGCGTAACAACGCGGCCGTGACGTACTACAGCGCGGTGGGCACGCTGGTCGAACTGTCGGTGCATGAAGCGAGCGGTGAAATCGCGTTGCTCGCGCATCACTCGATCATGGAATGCGGTAATCAGATATCTCCGCAACTGGTGTCGGGGCAATTGCAGGGCGGGCTCGCGATGGGCATCGGTCACGCGTTGCACGAATATCTGCCGCTTTACGAGGACGGTCCGGGCGACGGTACGTGGAACTTCAACCGCTACCACCTGCCGCGCGCGACGGATGTCGCCGTCTGGACCCAGACCGGGGAAGTGCTGCCGCCGCTCACCGAAACCGATCCGCCGAAGGGAATCGCCGAAGTGGTGATGATTCCGGTGGTCGGCGCCATCGTGAATGGCATCGCACACGCAATCGGGCATCGCTTCACCGATCTGCCGGTGACCCCGCAACGTATTCAGGAGGTGCTCGCATGACGGCCCCCAATCAAACCGCCGGCGGCGTGGAAGCCAACGCCAACGCCAACGCCAACGCCAACGCCAACGCCAACGCCAACGCCAACGCCGCCGCTCCCGCCGTCAGCGAGCGGCCGCTCACGCATTTCCGCACACTGCCTTTGTCGATCGAAGTGAACGGCAAGATCGTCGGCCCGACCGAGGTGCCCGTGGGTCTGATGATGATCGACTACCTGCACGAGTACCTGCATCTGACCGGCTCGCGTCTGGGCTGCGGGCAGGGCATCTGCCACGCGTGCGTGGTCATCGTCGACAAGCCGGACGGCACCAGCGAGGAAGTACGCACCTGCATCACCGGGGCAAATTTCTTTCACGGCAAAAGCATCCGCACGATCGAAGGCCACGCGAAGCGCAACGAAGCGGGCGAGGTCGTCGAAACGTCGCCGATCCAGCAGAAGTTTCTCGAGCACTTCAGTTTCCAGTGCGGCTACTGCACGCCGGGTTTCGTGAACGCGGCCACCGTGCTGATCGAACGGCTGAAGCGGCAACCCATTGCCCGCGGCGAGGTGGAGAGCACCATCACCGAGGCGTTGAACGCGCATATCTGCCGCTGCACGGGCTACGTGCGCTATTACGAAGCCGTGAAAGAGGTCGTATTGACGACGCCTGGCCTCGTCAGGGAAGCGGCATGATGCGCCGACCGGTCAACTTGCGACGCGCTCGCCTGGCAGTCGGTGCGCTCGCCACTGCGAGTGCGTTGAGCCTGCTCGGCGCGTGCAGCCGGCATGACGCCCCTGCCGCCGCGCTGATTGCGCCCGCCGCTCAGGGCCCGCAATCCAGCGCCGCCGATCCGCTCGCACGCGGGCGATATCTGGTGAAGGCGGCGGATTGCGCCGCCTGCCACACGGCGCCCGACGGTGCGCCGCTCGCCGGTGGCGTGAAACTGGCATCGCCGTTCGGCACGTTCTACGGCACCAACATCACGCCGGACAAGCAGCACGGCATTGGCGACTGGAGCGCGGACGATCTGTACGACGCGCTGCACGACGGCGTCGCCCGGGGCAAAACCCTGTACCCGGCGATGCCGTACACGTCGTACCGGCAACTGACCCGCGCCGACAGCGATGAGATCTATCGGTACCTGATGGCGCAAAAGCCGGCCGCGGTGCCCAATCGTGAGCCGGAGCTGTCGTTCCCGTACAACCTGCGTTTCGGCGTGCGCTTCTGGAACTGGATGTTCCTGAAAGACGCGTTGCCGGACGCGTCGAACCAGCAGACCTCGAGCACACCCTCGGCCGACTGGCAGCGCGGCCGCTATCTCGCGAACGCGCTCGGCCATTGCGCGGAATGCCATACGCCACGCGGCAAGTTCGGCCAGCTCGACAGCGCGAAGCCGCTGACCGGCTCGGCGTTGAGCCGTATCGCCGCGCCGGATATCACGCCGGAAGGTCTCGCGGCGCGCGGCTGGAATGCGGCCGATCTGCAGACCTTCTTCGCAACCGGCATCGCGCCACAAGGCTCGGCTTTCGGCGAAATGTACCCGGTGGTGCATCTGAGCAGCCAGTATCTGACGCACGACGATTTGCGCGCGATGTCGACCTATCTGCTCGGCGACGCGCCGCCCGCGCCGCAGCGTTTGCCTACGCAGCAGCCGTTGCAGGCAAACGCCGCCGACGCGGCGCAGCTCGAAGCCGGCCGTAATCTGTACGTGGCGGTGTGCGCGGGGTGTCACGGTGCGAGCGGCGAGGGCAAACCGCACGTCGCGGTGCCGATGATGGGCAACTCGACGCTGCGCCAGAGCGATCCGCATAACCTGATCGTGGCGATGCTCGACGGTCTCGCCGCACAGGATTTCCCCGGTCTCGAACGGATGCAGGCGATGCCGGGGTTCGCTACGCAACTGAACGACGCGGAGCTCGCGCAACTGGCCAACTATCTGCGCGCGAGTTATGGCGGGCAGCCGTCCGACGTGACGGCCGACGCGGTGAAAGCCTTGCGTTGAAGCGTGGCGTGTGAATGTGGCGTGTGAAGCGTGTCGTGTGAAGCGCGCCGGTGTCGGGGGAAGCATCCACGCAGACATCGGCGCGCTCTCCCGCAAAAGCTCACCCTTGTTTTAGTCAGCAAACCCAGGCAAGTCGCGTGTTGGTTCGCCGGCATCGCGAATACGATTGAAAGCCTCGCGCTCCACTCTTACCCAATCCGAACGAATCCGCTTGAAATAAGCGGTTTTCGTGTCCGCTGCAGTTCAGAAGCCTGGTAATCGACAGACGTTCGCTGTGTACTTCGCCGACTCGTCATCGGCTAGTCACGCAATACACGTCGAATTCAAAGGTGAGGCAATTCGGGAGCCAAGGCGGTTCTCGACCTCTACCTGCTCACTTCGCCTGAATGCTCCGCAGCAACTGCGACACCTGCCCATGCTGATGCAGGATCGCAGGGTCCGCCTGCAACAACGGCAGATAGCGCGGCAAAAATGCGTTGTTCGGTTGATCCGCCGAAAAGAGTCCGCTGACGGCTTCGACCGCGGCGACCCGGTCGGTGGTCTCGGCTTCCTTGTCGTCGAGCGTCTCATCGACATTCGCGATCACCGTGGAGAGCGGCGTGAGCCAGCGAAATCCCGAGCCGTTGATCAACACCTGAAGAAAAGCCGCCGGGGTCACCGGACCGAATTCCTTTTCATACGCCGCGCGTTCGTGGTCGAGTATCGCCTTGTGCAGCGCGAGCAGCGGCCGGCGAATGTCGTTCAGGAATTGAATGCTTTGAGCGTCGTTCATGGTGTGTCTCCTCGAGAGATGAGCATCGGGCGGATTTCGGGCCGCAACCATGCTAACAAAATCGCGCCCGGGGCAAGCGGCGAAGTTCTTTTTACGCGGCTACAATCTGCCGGTCTGGCACGCTCAGACCCACAATAAAATCCCCACCCGGAGCCGCTCATGACCACTTTCACCATCAACGGCGAGACCCATTCCGTCGACGCGCCGCCCGACATGCCGTTGCTTTGGGTCCTGCGCGACCTCGTCGGCCTGACCGGTACCAAGTTCGGCTGCGGCATTGCACAATGCGGCGCCTGCACCGTGCATCTGGACGGCGTCGCAGTGCGCTCGTGCGTGCTGCCGGCTGCCGCCGTCGGCGACAAAAAGATCACCACGATCGAAGCCGTCGGCGCGACACCCGCCGGGCAGAAGGTGCAGCAGGCATGGCGGCAACTCGACGTGGTGCAGTGCGGCTACTGTCAGTCCGGCCAGGTGATGTCGGCCGCGTCCCTGCTCGCAAGCAATCCAAACCCTACCGATCTCGACATCGACGCCGCCATGGCGGGCAACATCTGTCGCTGCGGCACGTACAACCGCGTACGTGCCGCGATCAAGCAAGCCGCGAAGGGGGCCTGACATGTCCCAGGGATTGCTTGATGCACAAAATGGCGGTCAGGGTAGAGGTAAAGGTGGCGTGAGCCGCCGTACGTTCCTCAAATTCGGCGTAACGGTGGGCGCGGCAACCGGTGGTGGACTGCTGCTCGGTTTCAGCGTGCCGGCGGCAAGCCAGGGTCAGAAGCCAGGCGCGTCGGTCATCGGCGGCGACGGCAACGAAGCGCCGCAAGACGGCGTGTTCGCCCCGAACGCGTTCATTCAGATCGACACGGCCGGCAAGGTCACGCTGGTCATTCCGAAAGTCGAGATGGGCCAGGGCGTCTATACGTCCATTCCAATGTTGATCGCCGAAGAACTCGAAGTGCCGCTCGACTCGGTCACGGTCGATCACGCGCCGCCCAACCAGAAGCTCTTCATGGACCCGCTGCTCGGCGGGCAACTCACCGGCGGTTCGACGTCGATCCGCTATGCGTGGGAACCGATGCGCAAAGCCGGCGCCGCGGCCCGCATGGTGCTGATCGGCGCGGCGGCCCAGCAGTGGCAGGTCGATCCGGCCAGTTGTCACGCGCAGGCGGGCCAGGTCGTTCACGCGGCGAGCAATCGCAGCATCGGCTACGGTCAACTGGTGAGCGCGGCGGCGAAGCTGCCCGCGCCGCAAGACGTCAAACTGAAAGACCCGAAAGATTTCAAGCTGATCGGCACCGCCGCGCGCCGGCTCGATTCGCCGGAGAAGGTGGACGGCACCGCCATGTTCGGTCTGGACGTGCGCGTGCCGGACATGGTGTATGCGGCAATCGCCAACTGTCCGGTGTTCGGTGGCACGCTCGCGAGCGTCGACGACAGCAACGCGAAGAAGATTCCGGGCGTGCGTCAGATCGTGAAGATCGACAACGCGGTCGCGGTCATCGGCGACCACACGTGGGCCGCGAAACGCGGTCTGCAGGCGCTCGTTATCACATGGAACGAAGGCGCGGGCGCGAAGATCGGCATGAAGCAGATCGTCGACGACCTCGCCGCCGCTTCGCAGCGCAACGGCGCGGTCGCACGTAAAGACGGCGACGTGAACCAGGCGTTCTCGAATGCGAAGACGCGCGTCGACGCGGTGTACCAGCAACCGTTTCTCGCCCACGCGACGATGGAGCCGATCAACTGCACGGTGCACGTGCGCGCGGACGGCTGCGATATCTGGCTCGGCTCGCAGGTGCCCACGCGGGTGGTGGATGCCGCGGTGAAGGAAACCGGCTTGCCGCCCGAGAAGATCGTCGTGCATAACCATCTGATCGGCGGCGGCTTCGGGCGGCGGCTCGAGTTCGACATGGTCACGCAGGCGGTGAAGATCGGCAAACAGGTGTCGACGCCGGTCAAGGTGCTGTGGACCCGCGAAGAAGACATTCAGCACGACATGTACCGGCCGTATTACTACGACAGGATTTCCGCGGGTCTCGACGGCAACGGCAAGCCGATCGCCTGGCAGCATCGCATCGTCGGTTCGTCGGTGATGGCGCGCTTCGCGCCGCCCGCCTTCAAGAACGGGCTCGACCCGGACGCGGTGGAAGTCGCGTCGGACCTGCCGTACGACCTGCCGAACCAGTTGATCGATTACGTGCGCCAGGAACCGCACGCGGTGCCCACCGCGTTCTGGCGCGGCGTGGGTCCGACGCGCGGCACCTTCGTGGTGGAAAGTTTCATCGACGAACTCGCGGCGCAGGCCAAGGTCGATCCGGTCAAATACCGTCAGGATCTGCTGGGCAAGACGCCGCGCGCGCTGAACGTGCTCAACACCGCCACGCAGGCGGCGAACTGGGGCAGCACGGTGCCGAAGGGACAAGGGCGCGGCGTGTCGGTCATGCACGCGTTCGGCAGCTTCTTCGCGATCGTCGTGGACGTCGCGGTCGATAAGGGCGAGGTGGCGGTCAAGCGGGTGGTGTGCGCGGTCGATTGCGGGATGGTGGTGAATCCGAACACCATCGAAGCGCAGGTGCAAGGCGGCATCATCTTCGGCATCACGGCGGCGTTGTACAGCGAGATCACGATCAAGGACGGCCGCGTCGAGCAGAACAACTTCACCGACTACCGGATGCTGCGGATCGACCAGACGCCCCCCATCGACGTGCATATCGTGAAGAGCAGCGAGGCGCCCGGCGGTATCGGCGAACCCGGCACGGCGGCGCTCGCGCCGGCGCTCACCAACGCGATTTTCGCGGCCACCGGCAAGCGGCTGCGGCAATTGCCGGTCGGCAGCCAGTTGCAGACTGCTTCCCAGACCGCCTGACCGGAGCCCGATCATGAAAAAAACACTGAAGGGTTTGGGTGCCGCGCTTTCCGTGGCCTTGCCGTTTCTGGCTCAAACGCCCGTGCACGCCGCCGACCAGGCGCTGGTGCAACGCGGCGCGTATCTGGCGAAACTCGGCGATTGCGTCGCCTGCCATACCGCGCCGAAGGGCAAACCGTTCGCCGGCGGCCTGCCGATGAACACGCCGATGGGCCAGATCTACACCACCAACATTACGCCCGACCAGCAGACCGGCATCGGCGCGTATTCGGAAACGGACTTCGCGCGCGCGATGCGCGAAGGCATCGCGAAAGACGGGCACAACCTGTATCCCGCGATGCCGTATCCGTCGTACGCGAAGGTCAACGACGACGACATGAAGGCGCTGTACGCGTACTTCATGAGCGGCGTGGCGCCGGTTCAGCAGGCCAATCGCGAGCCGGACATCAAATGGCCGATGAACATGCGCTGGCCGTTGAAGTTCTGGAACATGGTGTTCCTCGAGAAGGGCGTCTACCAGGACAAGTCGGGCAAGGACGTGGCGTGGAATCGTGGCGCTTATATCATCCAGGGCCTCGGGCATTGCGGCTCGTGTCATACCCCGCGCGGCATCGCGTTCCAGGAGAAGGCGCTCGACGAGAGCGGCAGCGCGTTCCTGGCCGGTGGTCTGCTCGACGGCTGGTTCGCGTCGAACCTGACCGGCGAACATAACGTCGGGCTCGGACGCTGGAACGATCAGGATCTGCAGGCGTTCCTGAAGACCGGCGCGAACCGCCACGCGTCCGCTTTCGGCGCGATGACCAGCGTGATCAACAACAGCACGCAGGGCATGAACGACAGCGACATCGCCGCGATGACGACTTACCTGAAATCGCTCCCGCCGGTGGGCGGCAACGGCGGACCGTCCTACTCGTACGATCCGCAGGCGACCAAAGTGTCGTTGGGCCGTCCGGCGGACAATGCCGGGGCGCGCGTCTACACGGCGTATTGCATGCACTGTCACGGCGTCGACGGACGCGGCTTCGCGCCGCTGCTAGCGCCGCTCGCCGGTAATCCGAATGTGCTGGAGAAGGATCCGTCGTCGTTGATCAACGTGACGTTGAACGGGACCGCGGATCTGGTGATCGGCGGAATTCCGGCGGCGTATCCGATGCCGAAGTACGCGCCGGTGCTCAACGACCAGCAGATCGCCGACGTGCTGACCTTCGTGCGGGCCGGGTGGAACAACGGCGCGCCGACGGTGAGCGTGGAGGAAGTGGCGAAGCTCAGGAAGTCCACGCAGGCGGCGCGCTGAGTTTTCAGTCGGGGCCTGGCGGCAAAAGCAGAAACGGCAACCGTGTTCAGCGGTTGCCGTTTTTTTTACGCCAGCAGGTCGATCCTCAACGATGCTGCCCGACCTTCTGCCGTTTTTCCAGCACACGCGCGTACCAGGTCAGCGGAAAACACATTGCGAAGTAGATGACCGCGACCATGCCGTAAATCGGGAACGGCCGGAACGCGGCGTTGGTGATCATCGTGCCGGTCTTCGTCAATTCCGTGAAGCCGATAATCGACGCGAGCGCCGTGCTCTTCACCACCTGCACGAGAAAACCCACGGTTGGCGCGACGGCGATTTTCAGCGCCTGCGGCCAGACGATATAGCGCAATTGCTGGCTGAAATTCATGCCGAGACTCGCGCCCGCCGCCCACTGGCCGCGCGGCACCGCTTCGACACAACCGCGCCAGATGTCGACCAGATAAGCGCTGGTGTACAGCGTCAGCGTGACGGTGGCCGCGACCCAGGGCGACACGTCCACGCCCAGCAAAGGCAAGCCGAAGAACGCGAGGAACAGTTGCATCAGCAACGGCGTGCCCTGAAACACTTCGACATACAGCACGACGATACGGCGCAGCCACGCATTCGGCGACACGCGCATGGCGAGCAGAATCAGTCCGACGATGCCGCCGCCGACGAACGCAATGAGCGAAAGCAGCACGGTCCAGCGCGCGGCGAGCAGCAGATTGCGGGCAATGTCCCACAGGGTGAATTCGACCATGATCAACGCTCCGTGGGCAGAGTGCGGGCGCCGCGCCACATCAGGCGGGCGCGCCAGCTACGCGGCGCGCTATCGTTGCCGCGCGCGCGGCGCCCGGCGAACAGACCGCGGCCGAAGCGGTTCAATAATTGCCGCAACAGAATGGACAGCACCAGATAGGTCGCGGTGATGATCAGGTAGCTCTCGAACGAACGGAAGTTGCGCGACTGGATGAAGTTGGCGGCATACGTGAGATCGGGCACCGAGATTTGCGACACCACCGCCGAGCCGAGCATCACGATCAGCACCTGGCTGAGCAGCGCGGGGAACACGTTGGCGATGGCCTGCGGCAGCACGACGTGGCGGAAAATCTGCCGGCCATGCAGACCGAGCGCCTGGGCCGCCTGTACCTGGCCGCGCGGAATCGAGTCGATACCGGCGCGGACGATTTCGATGGCGTATGCGCCGAGATTGACGGTCATCGCCAGAATCGCGGCCTGGACTTCGTCGATGTGAATATCGAGGCTAGGCAGCCCGAAGAAGATGAAGAACAACTGCACGATGAACGGCGTGTTGCGGATCAGTTCGACGTAACTCGCGACCAGCCAGCGCGCCCATTTGGGGCCGGCCGTCGCGATGCTGGCCCCGGCGATACCGACCAGGCCGCCCAGCACCGTCGAGACGGCGGTGAGCCCCAGCGTAACGGCGGCGCCGCGCGCGAGCATGCCCGCATACAGGCCGAAGCCGCTGAAATCGAACGCATAGGTCATGACGTGGCGCTCATCGTTGGGTCGAACTCCGGCACGGACCCGCGTGCCGGTCCGTGCAAAAAAGGTTACAGGTCGGCCGGCAGCGGGGCGCGCAGCCACTTCTTCGAAATCGCGTTCATGCTGCCGTCCTTGCGGGATTGGGCAATCGTCTCGTCGATTTTCTGCTTCAGACGCGGCTCGTTCTTGTTCAGACCGACGTGATCCGGCGAGCTGAACAGCGAAAATTTCTGCTCCGGATTATTCGCGGGATGACGCGCGAGAATCGTGGCGCCGACGTCGTTGCCGACCACCATCAACTGTACCTGACCAGAAAGGAACGCCGAAATAGCGCCGTTAGGATCGTCGAAACGTTTGATGGTCGCCGAGGGCGGTGCGATCTTGGTGACGCTCAGGTCTTCCAGCGTGCCGCGCGCCACCGAAATGGTCTTACCGGCGAGATCGGCGGCGTTTTTCACGGGCAGCGTTTTCGGGCCGAACACCGCGAGGTAGTAGGGCGCGTAGGGTTGCGAAAAGTCGATCACCTTCTCGCGTTCGGGTGTCTGGCCGACCGAGAGCAGCATGTCGGCCTTGTGATCGGTGAGGAACGCCATGCGGTTGTCGCCGGTCACCTGCACCAGTTCGACCTTGGCGTGCAGCGCCTTGCCGATCAGGTTGGCGACGTCGATGTCGTAGCCCATCGGCTTCATATCCGGACCGATCGAACCGAACGGCGGGTAGTCCTCGAACACGCCGATGCGAACCGTGCCGGATTTGGCGATGTCGTCGAGCGCGTCGGCATGCGCCGCTTGCGGGAACGCGCACAGCGCGCCGAACGTGGTGAAGACGAGTGCGGCGGCCAGCGTTGCGAACACGCGGCGCGGGTTGGGTTTCGCGGAGACGATGGGCGTCATGATCTTTCCTTGGGTCGAAAACGTGAGGTATGGGAGGTGACTTTTGTGCCCGGCTTCAAGGCGCGGCGGCTGCAGTCGTGCGCGCCGCAATCAGACGGCAGGCGTGCGGCGGCAATTCCGCCATGACCGGCATGCCGAGGGTGAGGCCTGGCGTTTCGCGTGGCGTCGTTGCGGCGGTCAGCGTGAAGCCGCTGCAATCGATGGTGGCTTCGAGCGAGGCGCCCACGTCGCGGATGAAGGTGACGGTGCCGGGGAGCTGGTTCGGCGTGGTCTGTGCGGTCGTGTCGATGCCCGTGCCCATGCCCGGGCTCATGGCCGTTTTCACGCACACGTCTTCGGGGCGGATCAGCAAGCGTAGCTCCCCTTCGGCGCCGCTCGCGCGCGTCGGCGGCGTCACCGCGATGCGCCGGCCGCCCGGCAAGCTCGCGCTGCCGGCGCCGTCGTAAGAGACCGGCAGGATATTGCCGAGCCCGATGAAGTCGGCGACGAATTCGCTGACCGGCTCGCGGTAAATATCCAGCGGGCGTCCCACCTGCGCGATGCGGCCTTTTTCCATCACGACGATTTCGTCGGCCATGGTCATCGCCTCGCGCTGGTCGTGCGTGACCATGATCGTCGTGATGCCGAGGCGCTGTTGCAGCAGGCGGATTTCGACCTGCATGGCTTCGCGCAGTTTGGCGTCGAGCGCGGAAAGCGGTTCGTCGAGCAGCAGCAGTTTCGGCTGCGACGCGATGGCGCGCGCAATCGCGACTCGCTGCCGTTGTCCGCCGGAAAGCTGCGTGACGGGCCGGTTCGCCATGTGCGGCAACTGGATCAGCTCCAGCAGTTCGGTGACGCGGCGCGTCTGCCCGGACTTCGCGGTGTTGCGCAGCTTCAGCGGATAGGCGACGTTCTGCGCGACCGTCATATGCGGAAACAGCGCGAGCGACTGGAACACCATCCCGAAGTCGCGCCGGTTGGCCGGCACATGCGTGATGTCGCGGCCGTCGAAGTGCAGGCTGCCGGAACTCGGGGTCTCGAGACCGGCGATCATCCGCAGCAGGGTGGTCTTGCCGCAACCGGACGGTCCGAGAAAACACACCAGCTTGCCGTCGGGCACGCTCAGGTCGACGCGGTCGACGGCCACCGCCGCGTTGAAGCGCTTGGTCACGGCCTGCAAGGTCAGATGGGTCATCGAAGGCTCCAGCGGAAACGTGATTCGGTGAGCGACGTCGTGAAGGGCGGCATCACAGCGCCACGCCTTCGTCGCCGACCAGTTTTTCGAGCAGCCAGATCAGCGCGAGGTCGATCGCGACGATCACCACGGCGAAACAGAACACGGTCGGATCGAGCGAGGACACCGTGCGGCTATACAGCCACACCGGCAGCGTCATCGTGTCGATGCCGTAGAGAAAGAAGGTCACCGTGAACTCGTTGAACGAGACGATGAACGCGAACAGCATGCCGGCCAGAATGCCGGGGCGCATCAACGGCAGGATCACGTCGATCAGCGCGCGCGTGGGGCTCGCGCCCATCACGCAGGCCGCTTCCTCGAACTCGGGACCGATCGATGCCACCGACGCCGCGCAATTCTTGACCGTGAACGGCAGCGCGAGAATCACGTGCGCGATGATCAGCCGGAACACGCCGAGTTCGACGGGCAGCGCGTTGAACACCAGCAGCAGCGACAGGCCGAGCATCACGAGCGGGTAGACGAGCGGCAACGCGACCAGTTGCTCGACCGCCGGCTTGCCGCGGAACCGGTAGCGGCTCAATGCATAAGCGGCCGGCACCGAGACGAGCGTCGCGATCAGCATGGTCGACACGGCGACGATCAGGCTCGTGCTCAAGGCGGCGCCCATCGACAGCGAATCGCTCGCGTCCGGCGACACGAAGCTTTGCCATGCCGCGCGATACCAGTGCAAGCCGTACGCGTGCGGCGGAAATTCGAGGGTGTCGGCGGCGCTGAACGACATCGTGATCATCGTCAGGATCGGCAGCGCGGCAAGAAACAGGACGATGCCGGCGAGCCAGGCCGTGGTGCGGCGCAACTGACCGGGCATCGAAAACGGCAGGCGCAACGAAGTGGGCGTGCTCATGCGTGGGGCTCTCCGGCAAGACGTTGCGTACGGCGCACGAGACGCTGCGAGATCGCCATCACCGTCAGGGTGGCGATCATCAGCACGACGCCCGACGCGGACGCGGCCGGCCAGTTCAGCAGCGGCGCGACCTGATCGTGAACCAGCACGGCGAGCATCGGCACGCGGCGGCCGCCGAGCAGCAGCGGCACGGCGAACGCGCTGGCGTTGTACGCGAACACCAGCAACGCGCCCGACACGAGGCCGGGCATCGCGAGCGGCAACAGGATATGCCGCAGCGTTTGCCAGCGGCTCGCGCCGAGCGTCGCGGCGGCTTCTTCGTAGGAAGTGGAGACGGCGCGCATCGCACTCGCGAGCGGCAGCACGGCGAGCGGAAACGCGGTTTGGATCAGACCGAGCAGCACGCCTTGCTCGCGATACAGCCACAACAGCGGCCGGTGCACCAGTCCGCTGGCGAGCAGCGCGTGATTGAGCAGACCGGCCGGCCCGAGGATGATCAGCCAGCCATAGCCTTGCAACAGCAGATTGACGAGCAGCGGCAGCAGCACGCCCGCCAGCAACAGCCGCCGCGCGAGCCGCGAGCGCGTGCGCGCCATCGCGAGGGCGACCGGAATGGCCAGCAGCAGCGCGCAAAGCATGCTTTGGAACGCGAGCTTCAAGGTCAGCCACAAGGACTTCAGGAAGTAGCTGTCGAGCAGATCCGCGTAGTTCTGCAGTGTGAAGCCGCGCCATTCGTGGCCGGCCGTGCCGAAGCTCATACGCAGCACGACCAGCGCGGCCGCGCCGAGTACGCCGAGAAACAGCAGGATCGGCGTGAGTAGCAGCCACGGCCGGGCGCGCGCGAGCGTCGTACCGGCGGCCGTTGCGCCCGGCGCCGCGTCGGGTGCGGGCGCCGAAGCCGGCGATGAAGCCGGCGCCTGCCGGAAGGGACGCGTCATGCGTTCCAGCCGCGACGTCATGCCGAGAAGATTTCCGTATAACGCTTGATCCACGCCGGCTGCACGGCGGCGAGCGCCTTGTCGTCGTGCAGCACGGCTTTCTCGGCGATCTGTTTGGGACTCGGCACGAAGGCGCGGCTTGCGGCGGGAATCACCGCTTTCGAATTGACCGGACCGTTCAGCACGTCGGCGGCCATGCGGCCTTGCACGCCGGCATCCAGCGAATGGTTGATGAACGCGTGAATCAGATCGCTGTCGCCGGGATGCGCTTTCGGAATCACCGTGAACATGAGTTGCGTGGCGAAGCCTTCCTTCATGCCATAGGTCACGCCCATGTTGTATTCGGGCTTGCGGATCTGATCGGGGAAGAAGGCCGGCGAGTAGATGCCGCCCAGGTCGAGCGAACCGGTGCGGAACAGATCGGCCACCTGATTCGGATTTTCGCCGAGCGTCATCACGTGGTCTTTCAGTTGCATCAACTTGTTGAAGCCGGGGTCGATGTTCTGCTGCGAGCCGCCGTTCATTTTCGCGGCGATGATCGCGAGGTCCACCGCTTCAGCCCATTCCGGCGGCGGCAGGAAAATGCGGCCGGCGTATTTCGGGTCCCACAGCGCTTCGTACGAGGTCGGTGCGCTCTTGACGGTGGACGTGTTGTAGATCAGCCCGTCGGACCACAGCAGGTAGCCCACGCCGAAACCATTTGCGCCCGTGCGGTACTGCGGCGCGACGTCTTTCAGGTTCGGCAGCTTGTCGAGGTCCGGCTTCATCAGCAGACCGGCGTCGCCGAGACCCGCTGCGCCCACGCCGGCCAGCGTGATCACGTCGTAAGTGGGGCGCTCGCCCGCGGCTTTGACTTTGGCGACCATGCCGGAGGTGCCGTCGGCGCGATCGGCGATGACTTTCGCGCCGGTCTTCGCGGTGAAGGTCGCCGCGATGTTACGCAGTGCGGCGGCGCCGGTGTCGTCCGACCAGGTCAGCACGCGCAGCGTTTTGCCGGCGAAGCTCTTCTGCTCCTGAGCGCGAAGATTGACGAAGGGCATGGGCAATGTCGACGCCGCGAGCGCCGCGCCGATCGTCTTGATGGCCTGCCTTCTACCCCGTTTGATGTCCTGCATGGCGGTCTCCCGTGTTGAACGCCTGTTGCCTGATGATGTTCGCGATGAAGCGGCGGTGCGGCCAGTTGCCGCGTGTGATGCACTCTAGGTTTGTCAAAAACCCCCAACAAACGAAATATGCGCATGGGCGGCATGACGGAATCTCATGACGTGCGTTTGCGTTGAGGCTTGCCTGATGACAGGCGGTGTCTCGCAGCGGCCGTCGTGGTGGCGCATTCGGGTTAACGTTTGGGTTTTCGGGTTGCCGGGGCCCGGCGGTGAGGTATGAGCAAAGCTTGGTTCTGGTGCGATGTTGGGCGATGACGCACTGTGGCGGTGCAAAAACCGCTCGAATCGCGAGCCTTGGCGGATGCGGCATGAGTTCGGCGCATGCATGACGGCCGCGCGGAAGCTGCGCCGGAGATTCTGATCGCTTAAGCTGTGGGCTTTGCGCGCCGGTCGGCTGGACAGGCTAGGCGCCCCCTTGATGACTTTTACTGATCCGCCACGAGAACCTGCCATGCGACGTCTGCCGCCGCTCAACGCGCTGCAAATCTTCGAAACCGTCGCGCGACATCGCAGTTTCACGCGTGCCGCCGATCACCTTTGCCTGACGCAGGGCGCGGTGAGCCGGCAGATCATCGCGCTCGAGGATTACTACAAGTTCCCACTGTTCAAACGTCACGCCAAAGGTCTGACGCTCACCGCCGAAGGCGAACTGCTACTGCCGGCCGTGAAGGAAAGCTTTGCGCGCATCGAGGAGATTTCGCTGCGTCTGACGCGGCAGCGGACCGATCTCGCGCTGAAGGTGCCTACCTGCGTGATGCTGTGGATGCTGCCGAAAATCATGCGCTTTCAGGCCGAATATCCCGATCTGCATGTGCAGATCTCCACGACGTGGCAGCACGACGTCGATTTTCAGCTGGAGCCGTTCGACGCGGCCATCATCTACGCGTCGTCACCGGGCGTGGACGTGCAGTCGGTGCCGCTCTTCGAGGAACGCCTGACGCCGGTCTGCTCGCCCGATCTGCTGAAGGACAAGCCGTTGGCTCACATCGCGGATCTGACGCGGCATACGCTGCTGCATCCCACACGCGATCATCGCGACTGGAAAATGTGGCTGGCGAAGGTGGGCGAGAGCGCCGCCGGTGAAGAAGCCGCCGGCGTGCGTGCGGTCGATGCCGAGCACGGCCCGAGCTTCGACACGCTCGACATGGCGACCAACGCGGCCTTGCAGGGCTTTGGCGTCGCGATCAGCGATCTCGCGCTGATCGAACAGGACGTGGCGGCGCGCCGTCTCGTGCGGCCGTTCGACACCGTGCTGAAGACCGGCTGGCGCTACTACTTCGTTTATCCGGACTCGGTCGCGCATCAGCAGAAGCTGAATCTGTTTCGCGACTGGATTGCCGAGCATTGGGAAGAGTAGGCGCGCGGATCACATGTGCCGGTTTTAGACGTGCGCGTCTTAAGGCGCGAACGAGAGAAACAGATACGCCGCGAACAGCGACAGATGCACGGCGCCTTGCAGAATCGTCGTGCGTCCCGTGCTGAGCGTGAGCGTGCCGACCACCAGCGTCAGCAGCAACAACACCGTTTCCTTGCCGTCGATGCCGAGCACGAGCGGCTGGCCGGTCCACAGAAACACCGCGGCGACGGTCGGAATGGTCAGCCCGATACTGGCGAGCGCCGAGCCGAGCGCCAGGTTCAGGCTGTTCTGCAGACGGTCGGCGCGCGCCGCGCGCACGGCGGCGAGCCCTTCGGGCAACAACACCAGCGCGGCGATGATGATCCCCACGACCGCGGCCGGCGCACCCGCGTTCTGCACGGCGGTTTCCACCACCGGCGACAGCAATTTGGCCAGCAGCACGACCGCGACGAGACACACGACCAGCAAACCGGCGGCGGCCAGCGCGACGCCGGAACTGGGAGGCGCGGCATGCGCGTCTTCATCGATGCTGTTGGCGGCGTCCGCGAGAAAGTAGTCGCGATGGCGCACGGTTTGCACGAAAACGAACACGCCGTACAGCACCAGCGACGACACCCCCGCAAACGCCAGCTGCGACGACGACAGCATGGGGCCGGCATGCGTGGTGGTGTAGTTCGGCATGACGAGCGTCAATACCGACAGCGACGCGAGCACTGCGAGTGCAGCCGCCGCGCCGCGAATCTGGAAGTCCTGCTCGCGATGGCGGATACCGCCCACCAGCAGACACAAGCCGACGATGCCGTTGCACACGATCATTACCGCGGCAAATACCGTGTCGCGGGCGAGTCCGGCCTTTTCCGGCCCGGAGGTGAGCATGACCGAGACGATCAGCGCAACCTCGATCACGGTGACTGCGATGGCCAGCACCAGCGTGCCGAAGGGCTCGCCGACGCGATGCGCGACGACTTCCGCGTGATGCACCGCGGTGAACACTGCCGCGCAGAGCGCCACGCCGATCAGCGCGAGCAATATGCCGTTGCCCGGCAGCGCATAGGCTGCGCCGAGCACGATCCAGGCGACGAACGGCGCCGCGATGGTCCAGCGCGGCAGTACGGTCGCGTGTGATGTCATTCGAATTCCTTGGTCGTGTCGGCCGGGCGGCCATGCGTTCCAAGAACGATGGGCGCCCGGAGGATGCTTCGCCTGGTGTTCGGCCGAGTGAACCGGCCAGCTAAACCGGCCAGATATTCGGCCAGATTCAGGCCTGCTGTTACTGGCCGACCGGGCGAATCGTCAAGGCGTTTTTCACCGACGTCACGCCTGCCACACCTTGCGCGGCCTGCGTGGCCAGATCCACCTGGGGCTGCTCGGGAACCGAGCCGGCCAGCGTCACAGCACCGCCGCGCGCCCGCACGGTGATGTTATTGACGCTCAAACCCTTGGTCTTCGAGAGTGCGCTGCGCACTTTACGGCCCAAGGCACGGTTGGCAGACTTGGTCTGCTTGGCCGTCGGCGCGGATGCGGTGGTGTCAGCGGCGGCGTCGCTGCTCTGCGCGTAGGCATTCAGCGATGCCATGACGATCAATGCGGCGCCGACCATCTTGATAGCGGGGAAGACTTTCATCGACTATTTCTCCTGGTGTCATGAATACGACGATCCCCAGAGGGGGACGGTGTACTGCGAAAGCGGATACATCGGGATTGGATCTGACTGAAAACGAACTTCGAGTGCTGCGCCAGCGGTACTGCGATTGCAGGTTCGGCGTGTACGGCGAATGCGGACGCAAAGGCTTGGCGTGCCGCGTGCACACGATACCGCAATTAGTGCCATGGTGAAGTGTTCGATGTGAGGATTGATGCACCGCAACTACGGCCCGGCCGAGGATGACAGGCCCATGGCCTGGAGCAGCTTGCGTGGTTCAGATCGCTATGCGGACGGCGAAGGGTTGGCTGCAACAACACCTGCTGCAAGTTTGACGCTTTGCCGCGGGTTGATCAGGCAAAAGCGACCTCGCACTTCGCGTATTTAGATACACCGGATACAGATGGTTACGACCTTGACAATTATTACGGAAAACTCGTACCTATCCCGTCGAATGACGGTAAATAGCTCACTATCTTTTCACTTTCAGCAATTATGTATCTCGCGAATAAGGGTTTTCCCGTTGAGATCCGGTGACTACACTCAAATCACTCGCTTCCCACACAGTGTGTCAAGCGGAACAAAAAACTCATTGGAGGTAGTTATCATGAATTCGCTCATCAAGGCAGTCGCCATTGCAGCCGTTCTCGCCGCTCCGGTCGCATCGTTCGCTCAATCGAGCCAACAACCGGTTACCCGCGCCGAAGTCAAGAATCAACTGATCCAGGTCGAACAAGCCGGTTACAACCCGGCCATGTCGAACGACCCGAACTATCCCTCGGACATCCAGGCTGCTGAACGTCGCGTTCAGGCTCAAGACCCGACGACCGCTGCCCAGACGCAAGAACCCGTCGCCGATACGAGCGGTTACGGTGGTGCCGTGAACGGCTCGTCGCAATCGGGTTATGCGGTTCGCCCGGCATCGCAAGCGCCGCAACAGTCGGTGTACTTCGGTCATTAATTCTGGTCACCAAGCTAGTGCTGGCCGCTTCGCCCTGAGTCCCGAGGCGAGGCGGCAATAGCCGGTCCGACGGTCATTTCAGTCACTCGTACGAAGCGCGCCATCTGGCGATTGAGCCTATGTGGCTCACGCTTAGCGCCAGCATCATCGAATTTCAGAACGCAGCCATGCGAGCCGGCACGCAAATGCGGCCTACGTATCGGAAGACCGCATCGACACGGTCCATTAGCTAAGGAACCTCCGCTGCCGAAAGGTAGCTTCGCCCAACCTCTTACGGATTGGGCGTTTTTTGCGTGCTACCCGCGAAGCACGACGCGCACAGCCGCGCCGTCAGGGATGTTCGCCGTGGATATAAGACTCGAGTTGCGCGATGGTGAACTGCTGCTCGGCGATGATGTTTTTCACCAGATCGCCGATCGACACCATGCCGACAAGTCGTTCGCCTTCCATCACGGGCAGATGGCGCATGCGCCGCTCGGTCATCAGCGCCATGCAGTCGTCGGTGCTCTGGTCGGGGCGCACGAACCGCACGGCCCGGCTCATGATGTCGCGCACGGGCGTGGCCTTCGAGGCCCGGTCCATCAGTACGACCTTGCGCGCGTAGTCGCGCTCGGTCACGATTCCCGCGATACGCTCGCCCTCGGTCACCACCAGCGCGCCGATTCCCTTCTCGGCCATCAGTTTGATCGCATCGTAGACGGAGTCGTCGATGCCGATCGTATAAACGGTGGTGTCGTTCGGTTTGGTTTTTAGAAGCTGGGCAACGCTGGTCATGGAGCGGCTCCGTTTGCAGTGCTTGCGCAATGCAGCACGCCGAGTGGCGCGCTGTCGTCAGGGACAGGCCGTTTCAGTATAGGCGGGCGATGCTTCGGCGAAACCTCGGGAATACCTTCGGAACGCCGCGTCCGCTCGTCGGCGACGCCGGCTGCCGGGTTTGCCACAGGGACATCCGGGTGCGCGGCGCCGATTAGCGGTAAACTCCGAGTCCGCACCTAATCCCCGGTTCCCTGGGTTCATGTCAGCACCACAGCCTAACGCCATGCTCACGTCTCACGATCCGTCGCCCGCAACAGACAGCGCCATCGCCGGCGAATGCGTCGTTCTCGACGCCACCGCCACGCTTCCCACGCGCTACGGCACGTTCACCTCTTATGTGTTTCGCGTGGTCGAAAGCGGCGCCGAACATCTTGCCCTGGTCATGGGCGATGTCGCCAATCAAGCGTCGGTTCTGACGCGTCTGCATTCGGAATGTCTCACCGGCGACGTGCTCGGCTCGTATCGCTGCGATTGCGGCGAACAACTCGATCTGGCTTTGCGGTACATCGCCGCCGAAGGCTGCGGCGTGCTGCTGTATCTGCGTGGTCACGAAGGGCGCGGTATCGGCCTGTCGAACAAGATTCGCGCGTATGCGTTGCAGGAACAGGGCCGCGACACCGTTGAGGCCAATCTCGACCTCGGCCTGCCCGACGACTCGCGCGAATACGATTCGGCGGCGGGCATTCTGCGCACGTTGAAGGTCACCTCGGTGCGGCTGATGAGCAACAACCCGGAGAAGTTCGACACCTTGTCGAAGCACGGCATTCCGGTCTGCGAGCGCGTCGCGCTGGCCATTCCGATGCGCGAGGAAAACGAGCGTTATATCCGCACCAAGCAGGCGAAGTTCGGGCATTACTTCGACGAAAACGAGTAACCGGGTTTTATCGTTGACCCGTAGACGCTCGTAGATTGCGGGAAGCGCCGCGCCAGCGGCGTGACTGTCGGTGACGCGCAGTTTCCGCGCATGACTAGCGAACCCCAATCCGGTTGTCGTTGTAGGGCATGCCAGCCGGCAAACGGCCTGCGTCGCGGCCATCGAGCTTGGCGCGCAGGCGCCGGATGAAATCCTCGGCCGTCGCAGTCAGCAGTTCCTCGCTGGAATAGGCGAGGTACATCCCGATCTTCGGTGTCGGCTCGGTCAACCTCAGCAATTTGAGCAAGCCCTCGTTCGCACGCTGCGATAGCAGCGGTGTTGCCAGCGACGTAAATACCGCGACCGCCTGCATCTGTGTCGCGAGTTCAAGATACAGGTTCATCGCGGAACACCGTGTGATTCGCTCCGGCAGCGGCATGCCGCGCTCGCCGAACAGCGTTGCGACAAAGCTCGATTCATCGGTCGGGGAATCCAGCAAAAGCCACGGCAGTGCGTGAATCTGTTCGATAGTTAAAGTCTCGCTGCCTTGGTACGACGCCGCAATCGTCAACTGCACATCGAGTTCGTATAGTCGGGTCCATTCGAACGCTGCATTTTTGGGCTCGCCATATTGCGTGAAAATTGCTACATCGACCGTGCCATTTCGAAGTCCGTCCGAGATGTTCTCGCCGCGCCATTCGATCACTTCCAGTTTGACGTCTGGGCGCGCGGCCGTCAGTGCGATCAGCGAGTCGGCGAGCGCGCGGGTCGATGCAGGCGGTGTGATGGCGAGCGTCAGCCGGCCGCCGAGTTCTCCGCGCGCTGTCTGCGCGTCTTCTAAGATTCGCCCGATTTCGCGCTGAACGACCAGCGCGCGCTTCAACACCTGGTGGGCGAACGGTGTCAACGTCGCGCCATTCGCCGATCGGGTCAGCAACTGCATGCCCAGTTCGACTTCCAGCTCGCGAATGGAGCGGCTGATTGCCGGTTGCGTCAGGAACAGGCGCCGGGCGGCTTCATGAAGACTGCCGGCCTCGGCGACTGCACGCAGCGAATCGAGTTGTCTCAACTTCACAGCACCCTCGAATCCATGGTCAAGGGCATAGCTTAGCGGGACAAAATACGACCGGTGCAAGACACGACGGTTAGTTCGCCTTCACGGCCTTCCGTCCGAACAGAATGGGAGCAGGCATGCCATCTTCCGCCCATGGATTCTGGGATCGGGGATAGTAATTCGTATCGCGTCTGGTGTACGGAAGGGAAGAGAAATCGGAAGGCAGCGCGCCCGGCGAATTCACATGCCAGAGCGCATCCGAGCCGGGCCGGAACCCTGTCTGGTAGTGATTACTGGACTTCACGACGATAATGCGCTTGCTATCGAGATCGATTCCCAACCCTGTCAGCGAATCGCGTTCGAATAACTGTGTACGGATCGAACACACCGCAATGTCGATTCCACCGGTGCGCAACCACACGGACAAGCCCATCGGAATCCGGCCGCCCCACGCGGCGCCGGTGTGATCGTCCACCACGCCCATGACCTCTACTTCGAGATCGAGCGGGTCCGCCGAAGTCGGGCCGCATTTGCCGCCCAGCCGGATATTCAATGTCGCGCCGACTCCCGCCGATGCACAAACCTTCGCAACCAACGGGTCCCAGAACGCGCCGATCACAGCGTCGGTCACGTTACGTTCGAGCATCGCCTTCAGGAAGAACGTACTGTCGCCCGATGCACCGCAACCCGGGTTGTCGGCGAAATCACCCAGCACGATTTGCCCACTCATCGCGCTCGCGCGATCCAGCGAATCGTCGATCGACGGATAGTCCGGACGCAAGTCGACCCTCGCCTCGTAGAGCCGCTCCGCGATCTTTGCGGCCACTCTGGCGGCTTCCCGTGCGTCGTCGTTTGCATAGACGAGCACGCGGGTCCCCACGTCCTCCACATCGGCCCACGGAAAACCGTGTCCGATGCTGGCGGACAGAATGGACGGGCTCTTTTCTGCCTCCGTCAACTCATCGACGATATTTCGCATCGGAGGATCGAAAGTCGGGTAGAAGCCGACGATCCGCGTATCCGTCAATGCGCCTGTCAACGCGATTTCGCCTTTCGAGACTTTCTGGCAGAGGTCGTAGACTTCGTGCGCCCGATCCGCGAAGTCGATATGCGGATACTCCTTGGCAATGATCATGAGATCGGACTTCTCGACCATCGTTTTAGTCAGATGGCAGTGCGGATCGATCACGACGCCGATAACCGCATCGCCGGCTTTCTCCCGAAGCTTCGTGAGAATGTCGCCTTCGCAATCGTCATATCCTTGCGCGACCATCGCGCCGTGCAACATCAGCAATAGCATGTCGACCGGGCCGGCCGCTTCCAGGTCGCCGACAATCCTGTCCCGCAGCCGCTCGTAGGCGGCTCTGACCGTACGCCCGGAGGGTTCGGCATAAGCCGTGATACTTTCGATTACTGTGTGTCCGTCGGCTTCCGCCCGGTTGCGGAAAACTTTTGGAACGACACCGAGCATCGCCTCGGACGCGGATCCTTTCTCGTGAACAATGAAGTCTTCGTAGGAGGTCGGAAACGGTGAAAAGGTATTGGTCTCGGTGACGAGTGCCGCAACGAAAATGCGCATGATTGATGTCCTGGAACGCCAATAAAAAATTGCGTGAAGTTTTGACCGGCCGGCAAAATCAGGCGGTGCGCCCGGGAATCGGCGGTTGCACGTCTGCCGGAATCGGGCACACGTACGGCTCTTCGGCGAGTCGCTCCATCAGTTCGGTGCGCGCTGCCGCGAGCAGCAGTGGGTTCGTGTAGAGCTCGAGCGCAGTGGCGGCCATCGTTTTCGCGGCCAGCGTCATGCCCTTGTGCGCCAGCGCACTCTTGCCTTGCGAGACCCACTGCCACGAATGCGGCGACGTACCAAAAGCGAAACATGCGGTCATGCATTGCACGGTCGGCGTGACCCAGCTCACATCGCCGACGTCGGTCGAGCCGTGCATTTTCGACGGACGGTCGTTGTAAAGTTCATCGACTCCATCGAACAGCGCCTTCGGCTGGCGCCACGCCGAGGCCAGCATCCGGCCGGCCATCTCGATCTCCTCGGGGCGGGTCGTGCGGTGCATCGACTCGGCGAACTGCAACTCTTCGCTGTTGTACTGCGGCGCGCCGAACTGCTTGAGTTTCGCCTGCATCAATTCGTTTAGCGTGGTGTTGCGCAGCAGGTTGGAACACGCCGAGTGGACCTCGATTTCCAGTTCGCAGTCGGTCATCAGCGCGGCACCGCGCGCGATATTGCAGATCCGTTCGTAGAGTTCGCTCGCATCGCGATTGCGCGGTGCACGGATCATGTAGAGGGCTGCCGCGTTCGGTTGCACGACATTCGGCGCAACGCCGCCGGCGTCGGTGATGGCGTAATGCACGCGCGCGTCCGGGATCATGTGTTCACGGAGAAAGTTCGTGCCGATGTTCATCAGCTCGAGCGCGTCGAGCGCACTGCGCCCAAGATGTGGCGACGCGCCTGCGTGCGCAGCCACACCCTTGAAGCGGAAGTAAGCCTGTTTAACCGCGAGGCTCTCCATATTCATGATCGTATTCGCCACGCCGGGGTGCCAGGTGATTGCCGCTGAGACATCGTCGAACAGGCCTGCACGAGTCATGAACGTTTTACCCCAGCCGCCTTCTTCCGCGGGACAGCCGTAAAACCGCACCGTGCCTTCAATGCCGTTGCGTTCCAGCGCATTCTTGACTGCCACCGCCGCCAGATGAGCGCTCGTGCCAAGCAGGTGGTGGCCGCAGCCGTGGCCGTTACCGTTCGGGATTTCGGTCGAGGGACGGCAGTTGAGCGCGAGGCTCTCCTGACTCAGCCCGGACAGTGCATCGAACTCGCCGAGGATGCCGATCACCGGGCCGCCGGAGCCGGCTTCTGCGACGAACGCCGTCGGAATGCCAGCCACGCCCTCGCGTACGGTAAAGCCCGCGGCTTTCAGAAAGGCGATATGCGCGGCAGCGGACTTCTGTTCGGTATAGCCCAATTCCGCGTATTGCCAGATTTCGTCCGACAGCTGGATGTATTTGTCTTTGCTGCTTTCGATAAAGTCGTGAACCAGTTCGATCGACACGGATGTCTCCTAGGTGGAAGGGAGCGAAAAGCGGTGACGCGGGACGATCCCGCGCACCGGATCAGAATTGATGGTTGATACCCAGCGTGACGCTCGATATCGTGCGTCCCGCTGCGGGCGTCGGTGAGCCGCTGTCGTAGTTGTAGGTGACGCTGGAGTGAGGGCCATTGCGCATCAGGCCGACCCGTGCATACACGGACGTTCTCTTCGACAGAAAGTGATCGATGCCGAGGGTCGAGCCGTAGGCGTAATCCTGCGATTTCGTCGTTTCGCGATACGCGACCGAAGCCCGCAGCAAATTGCCTTTCCACCACTTTTGCAGACCGAGCAGGTAGGTACTGGCGATAGCGCTATCCGCTGCCTGCGGCACGTATCGGATGTAGGCGCCCTGGGCGATGAAAGGTCCGATGTCGTAGAGCAGCGAGGCGAGATAGGTGTCCGTGCGCTCGCCTGGCGCGGTAGTCGCGGCGCCGACACAACTGCCCGTGATCGACGGGTCGCACCAGCTTTGCCCGAAGGCGACCGATAGCACGGCGCGTTTGTCGACGTAAGACACCATCGCGGAGCGTTGACTGACGGCGGGACCTATCGCCTGGTCGCCTTTGAGCGAGTAGCTCAGGTCGACGCCGAACGGTCCGAGCCGCGGCGAGATATAACGCAACGTATTGGGCAGGCGTCCCAGTGCGCTGCTGTTCGCACCGAGCCCCAGATCCGAGGTGCCCAGAAAGTAGGTATAAACCGATTCGTGCGCGACCCCCAGGAACGGATCCGCACCGAGCGCTGCGGCGCCACCGGACGTGTATTGACGACCCAGTGTCAGTTGCCCGTACATCGGGTTCTGCATTCCGACATAGGACGCGCGATTGAAGAACGATGTCGAGTCCTGGGCTGCGCCGGTGTTACCCAGGAAGCCGTTTTCCAGCCGGAAGAACACCGTCCATTGATTACCCAGATACTCCTGGCCATAGAAGCCGAACTTCGAGGTCAATGCGCCGCCCGATTGCATCCGGGTAATGCTGGACGGACCGTCCTTCGTATAGTTGATGCCCATATCCACGGTGCCGTAGAGCGTGACGAAAGTTCGTTCCGAAGCAACGCCCAGCGTTTGCGGCCCGAGGCCCGATCCCCAGTACTGGAAAATCGACCGCATTTGCGAGGTGGTCGCGTAGGCGGCAGCCGCTGCGTCGGGTGGTGCGCCCGGCGACACTTCCGCGAAAGCTCCTGAGCAGGCCAGCGTGCCAATCGAAGCGACGAGCGCACTCAACTTCTTTTTCATTGCAGATCTCCACTTGCATGTTTGATCGAGGCGCTGGTGAACGGACGAGCCGCTCCCTCGCGTCTCTTTCGAGCGCGAAATTGATTCAGTCAGCGGAATAACTATTCGGAAGGCTGCCGACGGCCCGGAAGCGGGATATCGGCCGCCTGCTATGAAGCGCGCTTGCGCGGCTCGGGCAGACTGGACATCGCACAGACCGTGACGATTCCGCAGGCGATCATGTACAGGGCCAGCGACATGGGATTGCCGGTCTTCGCGAGAAGCCAGGTCACGATGAACTGGGCGGAGCCGCCGAAGAGCGCAACGCCGATGCTGTAGATGACCGAAAGTCCGCTCGCTCGAACGCTGGCCGGAAACATTTCCATCAGCAACAGCAACATGGGAGAGCTGCCGAAACTGCTCGCAGCGGTAACGAGGGCGATCAGGACCAGAGCCAGCGGGACACTGGGATACATGTTCATTGCCCAGATTGCGGGATAGATGAGCAGCGTCGTCAGCACGACAGATGCAATCGCGAGCGGTTTGCGCGACACGGTTCGATCAGCGACCCAGCCGGATACGAGGCACATGACCAGCATCGTCGCGCCCGACACGCAGCCCGCCATCAGCGAGAGCGAAGTGGGCAGGTGCAGCACGCGGACCATGTAGGTCGGCATGAAGAAGACGACGAGGTACATGGCAACCGTTCCCGCGACGATAGACAGCACGCCGCGCACGATCTTGCTGCCATGCTCGGTGAACACGCTCGCTAGCGGGTGGGCCTCCGTAGCCTCGGTGTCCAGCGTTTCGTCGAGATGAGCGCGGATATACAGCCCGACGGGCGCGATCAGCAAGCCCAGCAGAAACGGCAGACGCCAGCCCCAGGATTCGAGCGCCGCTTGCGAAAGGCTCGCATACAGCACGGCGCCGCTCAGCGCGCCCAGCAGGGCGGCGAACCCCTGGCTCGCTCCCTGCCAGCCGATCCGGAAGCCACGGCTGCCGAAACTGCCGGACTCCATCAACATCGCGGTGGAAGCGCCGATTTCTCCGCCGAGCGAAAAGCCCTGCAATACGCGGCCGAATACGATGGCGAGAGTGCCCAGGGTTCCTGCCGTTGCGTAGGTCGGCGCAAAGGCGATGCACAGCGTGCCGCACACCATCAGCGAGATCGTCAGCGTCATGGCCGCCTTACGGCCGCGCCGGTCGGCGAAACTGCCGATCACCATCGCGCCGAGCGGCCGCATCACGAAGCCGATACCGAATGTGCCGACCGCCAGCAGCAAGGAGCCGTACGCGCTACTGACGGGGAAGAACAGCTTGCCTATCAGCATTGCGAAGAAGCTGTAGACCGTGAAGTCATACATTTCGAGCGCGTTGCCGATCGAACAGGCGGCGATGGTGCGTAGCTGGGAAGCAGGCCGGCTACGGCAAACGCCGAGAGACGCATCGGCTGATTGCAGGGTGACATTGCTCATCGAAATTCCGGAGGAGAGGACGGCTTGATGGCAAGCACAGCAGCGATTCACAAAGGAGGGGAACCGGCATCGGCTTGAGTGGAAGCCAGTATTTCCGGGACAAAAAACCTCGGCTATTCACTTTTTTTCAGGCCGATAAGTTTTTGTATGCAGGCATGACTGCAGGCGTTCTGGCCGGCCCATTCAAGGCTCGCGACGTCGGCTGGGAGAGAGGCCGGTCACGGGTGTGCAGCTTTTCACCACGACTCTCGGGCGGCTCTCCGACGAACCCGTTCGCGTGTGGGCGCCTTGGAAGTACTACGTATGTCGTCCGGTGCGCTCGTAGAATTCCACGTTGGTTGCGCACAGCAAGGTTTAAAAACTCACCCCGGCGCCACCCCCGTCAGTTGCGAATACACGTCGTGCGACAACTGCAGCAGCTGATCGCGATCGATGCCGCCCGACACCGCATAGCCAAAATCTCCATCGACCCAGTAAAACACGTTCACCGGCCCGTCCTGATACAGCTTGAACGCGGTGGTGTTCGAACTCACCTGCCGATGCGAGATGCACAACGTCACACGCTCGCCGTGCGGTCCGCGATACATGAACTGGGCGGTGGGGCCATCGGCGCCGGGCAGTAGACGGCCGCCCGACAGGCTGAAGCCGCTCTTCGCCAGCATCGGCGGATGCACGTTGGTGCCCAGCCGGTTGGCGAGCCATTGCACGAAATCCTGTTCGTGATCGGCGGTCATATCGGCCGGACGGTCGATGGCCGGCATATAAACCACGTGCGCAATCGCTGCCTGCCGCGCGAAAACTTCCGGGCCGTCGGCGCTGACCGCGCGCGTATCCGGCGAACGCGGAGACAGCGAGGACAGCGCCGACATCGATAGTCCGCCGCCGTCCTGCCCCCAATGCGTCCCCACGCCGATCCCGACGCCCAACACCAGCGCCGCGGCCATCCCGGCGAATTGCGGCCAGTTCGCGGCACTGAACCAGCGGCGCGGAGCCACGGGCGCAGCCGCGACTTCAGGCGCCGGCATCTGCAGGCGCCTGGGCACCGGCTCGTTCAACACACGGTCGTAGCGCTCGTGAAACAGGCTGTTCAACGAAAAATAATCGCTGACCCGCGCGGCGAGTTCCGGGTTCTGTTCGAGCGCGCGCTCCACCGCATCGCGCCGTTCGTCGGACAGGGTGCCGTCGACGTAAGCGTGCAGTTCTTCTTCGCCGATCGGCGTGTGTTGCCGTTGGTCGCTCATCGCACCACCTTTAGTTTCGCGCTGGGCTGCGTGCCCGCCATCAACGCCCGCAGCCGCTCGCGTCCGCGCGAGAGCCGGGACATCACCGTGCCGAGCGGAATCTCCAGCGCGAGCGCGACGTCGGCATAACTCATTTCTTCGAGACCTACCAGCAGCACGACTTCGCGCTGATCGAGCGGCAGACGTTGCAGCGCGTAATCGAGGTCACGCATTTCCAGCGACCGCGTCTGCTCGGACGGCACGGCCAATTCGCTTTCGTGGATGCTTTCGTCGTCGACTTCGACATGTACCGCGCGCGCCGACGCCTTGCGCGCCTGATTGGCAAACACGTTGTGCATGATCGTGAAAAGCCACGCGCGCAGGTCGGTGCCCGGCTGAAACAGCTCCGTGCGGCCGAGTGCGCGTTCGAGCGTGTCCTGCACCAGATCGTCGGCGAGATCGCGATTGTTGATCAACGCACGCGCGTAGCGTCGCAAACGCGGCACGTGCTCCATCAACTCGTCACGGACATCCATGATTCGGTTCCAGTGGGGCGGCGTTCGTGGAGAGCAGGGCGTCGCGGTCGAAGTCCGACAACGTGGCTGCGGCGGCTGCCGGGCATTCTAATCCGCGGCGGCGCCCGCCATAAACAGAAGCGCCGGTCATTGCAGCGTCATCGCGTCGGCGGCGCGCATCAGGCCGTGAGTACGCGCGTCGCCGGCCACGACGAAGCGCTGCGAGCGCGCATGCCAGGTCAGCAACCGGATCTCGCCGATCCGCCGCGCGGCCCACTGCGGCTGCGCCGGCGCCAGTAGCGCCCACGCCGATATCACGACCACCGGGCGGTTATCCGCGTTCAGATAGATGAATTCGCTGGCGCGCTGGAACGGTCCGAGCGACAGCGAGCGCTGTTCGACCAGCCGTAAGCCGATCGCCGACAGGTTCGGCGCGAAGCCGTCGTCGCGAGTCGGCGTCGCGGCGGGAAACGGTGCGGCGGCATTTTCCGCCAGCGCCATGACGGCGGCATTGTCGAGCGCCTGCACCGACACCTGAGTCGCGGCAAGCCAGCCGGTCAGCGCGAGCAGCACCAGTGCGCACGAGGCGGCTACGCCGAGCGGCCGGTTGCGGCGCGCGGCAAGTCGCCAACGCCGCGCGACGTGGCGCAGACCGTGAGCGCCGCTGTCCGCGCGGCCGTGCGCGCGTCTATCCGCGGATTCGCCGGTGGTCTGGAACGCCTGCTGGATCCGCGCGTTCAGCTTGCCGT
This sequence comes from Paraburkholderia sp. BCC1886, assembly GCF_900996245.1. Lineage (GTDB taxonomy): Bacteria > Pseudomonadota > Gammaproteobacteria > Burkholderiales > Burkholderiaceae > Paraburkholderia. Next base: position 175,989 of record NZ_CAAJGK010000036.1, read on the forward strand.
AGAAGGCCACCCGGCGTGCCTCGGCGGGGTCCTGAGTCAGATAGTCCCGCAGAGAGGCGGCACGCTCGGGCGCCAGCGTGCCGTCGGCATAGGCCTGAATGTCGGCTTCCGAAAGCCGGGGAGCGGACGGAGCGGACGAAGCGGACGATGCAGGGTTCGAAGTCATGAGCGGCGCCTGGTGAATGCAGCTATCGAACGGCAAACACATCGGCCCGCGGGTTTATTCCACGCTCATCGAAAATTTCCGCGATTTCACCAGACGCTGCCGGCCTGCCGCTAGCTTTTCACCCGCTCCGAGCGCGGATCGTAAGGGGCCTTCAGATGCACCGTCGCCGGCAGCAGGTCGCCGGCCACGTCGATCTCGTACCGGCCGCTGCCGAGATACGCCGCATCGGCTGCGCCATCGGGATTGTTCACATAGCCCATGGCCACCGGACAGCCCAGCGTATGACCGAACGCCGCGGAACTGACGAATCCGACCGGCACACCGTCCCGCAAAATGGCTTCGCCGCCCCACAGCATGCGATCGGCCGCGCCGTCGGCGCTCAACACCGCCATGCGGCGGCGCAGCGGTTCGTCCCGCAGCGCCAGCAACGCCGCGCGGCCACGGAACGGAATGTCCTTGTCGAGCTTGCACGCGAACGACAAACCCGCCTCGAACGGATGCGTATCCGGCGTCAGTTCGCGACCCCACGCGCGGTAGCCTTTCTCGATCCGCAACGAGTCGATCGCGTAATAGCCCGCGTTGACGAGTCCGAACGCGCGACCTGCGGCGTGCAGCGTCTCGTACACACTCACGGCGAATTCCACCGGCACGTACAGTTCCCAGCCGAGCTCACCGACATAGGTGAGCCGGGTGGCGCGCACGGTCGCGTAGCCGAGATCGACCTCGCGACTCTGGCCGAACGGGAAGGCGGCCTGGCTCCAGTCCGCTTTCGACACGGTTTGCAGCAACTCGCGCGAGCGCGGACCCATCACGGCGAGCACCGCGTACTGGCCGGTGACGTCGACCAGCGTGCAATGGCTGTCGGGCGGAATCGCCTTGTCGAGCATGTCGAAGTCGCGCGTGGTCTGCGCGGTGCCGGTAACCAGCAGGTATTGATCGTCGGCCACGCGCGTCAGCGTGAAATCGGATTCGTACTTGCCGGCCTCGTTGAGCATGCCGGTGTAGACGGCGGTGCCGACCGGCACGGCCACGTCGTTGGCGACGATGCCTTGCAGCACGCGCTCCGCATCGCGTCCCTTCACGAGGAATTTGGAGAACGACGTCATATCGAAGAGCGCCACGCCCTCGCGGCAGGCGCGATGTTCGGCGGCGCTCCACGGCAGCCAGTTCTGCTGGCCGAACGCGTACTCGATCGTCGCCTGTTGCGGCGTGGGCGCAAAAAAGTTGGCGCGTTCCCAGCCCATCTTGCTGCCGAAGCACGCGCCGTCTTCACGCAGCAGCGCGTACAGCGGCGAGCGCCGGAACGGCCGCGCGCTGTCCAGTTCGCGATTCGGCCAGGGCATCGCGTAATGCAGGCCGAGCGTTTCCTTCACGCGATCGTGCAGCCAGGTGTCGTTGCCGTTGAAGCGCGCAAACCGGCGGATGTCGACCGGCCACAGGTCCATGGTCGGCTCGCCCGCGACGATCCATTCGGCGAGCGCCATGCCCGCGCCGCCCGCCGACGCGATGCCCATCGAGTTGAACCCCGCACCGACGAAAAAGCGCCGCAACTCCGGCGCTTCGCCGAGCATGAAGTTGTTATCCGGCGTGAACGACTCGGGCCCGTTGTAGAACTGGCGGACCTGCGCGGTCTCGAGCGCGGGCACGCGCTGCAGCGCGTTTTCCATCAGGATTTCGAACTGATCCCAATCGTCGGGCAAAAGCTGGAACTCGAAATTCTCGGGAATGCCATTCATGCCCCACGGCTTCGCGTTGGGCTCGAAACCGCCCATCACGAGTCCGCCCACTTCTTCCTTGAAGTAGATGAAGCCGTCCGGATCGCGCATGACCGGCAGGTCGGGATGCACGCCGGCAATCGGTTCGGTGACGATGTAGTAGTGCTCGGCCGAGTGAAGCGGCACGGTCACGTCGCACAGACGGCCGACCGCCTTGGCCCACTGACCGGCGCAATTGACGACGATCTCGGCATGCAGCGTGCCCTCGTCGCCGTTCTTGTTGCGCCACGACAGGCCGCTGACTTCGCGCGCGCCGCGCGCCGCGCCGTCGCTGGCGGTGCGGGTGTGGATGGCCGTGACGCGGGTGTTTTCGACGATACGCGCGCCGCGCTGGCGGGCGCCGCGCGCGAGCGCCTGGGTCAGGTCGGTGGGATTGGCCTTGCCGTCGCCGGGCAACCAGACCGCGCCGAGCAGGTCGTCGGTGCGCATGACCGGCCACAGGTCACCCGCTTCACGCGGGCCGATCACGTCGCAGGCCACGCCGTATGCGCGCGCCACGGCGGCGGTGCGCTTGAGTTGCGTCATCCGCTCCGCGGTGCGGGCGACCGATAACGAGCCGCATTGCTTCCAGCCGGTGGCGAGGCCGGTATCCGCCTCGAGTTCCGCATACAGCGCGGTGGAGTAGCGGATCAGCTTGGTCATGCTTTCCTGCGCGCGTAACTGGCCGACGAGACCCGCAGCGTGCCAGGTGGTGCCGCACGACAACTGACCCTGTTCGAGCAGCACCACGTCGGTCCAGCCAAGCCGCGTCAGGTGATAGGCGACGGAGCAGCCGATGATGCCGCCGCCGACGATGACGACACGCGCGTGTGTGGGAATTGGTGTGGACATGTGTGGTATTGCGTGGACAAGGTGCGCGTAGCTTGCCGGAAAAAGCGGCTCGACGCAATGTCGTTCAACCTGAGTCAAGCCGCGCGGTGTGTGGTTTTAGTTGGCACTGTGTGGGAATCAAGCCCTGTGAAGCGTGTTTTTGCTAGAATTGCCCGTCTTTCATCCACTCCGCTGCGCCAAAACCGTCCTTTTTATGTTCTCGCCCCAACGCCAAGCCGAAATCCTGCGCCTGCTGCGCGCCGAGCGCACCTGCACCATTGTCGGACTGGCGGAACGGTTCGGCGTCTCCGACGAGACCATCCGCCGCAACATCAAGCCGTTGATCGCCGACGGTCTGCTCGTCAAGGTGCACGGCGGCATCATGCTGCCCGAGCGTCTCGACGAGCCGCCGTTCCAGCGCCGCATGCTGGCGAGCCGCGCGGCCAAGCAGGCGATCGGCGTGCGGCTCGCCGAACTCGTCGAAGACGGCGATTCGCTGATTCTCGAAGGCGGCAGCACCTGTCTGCATATCGCCGAAGCGTTGGGCGTGCGCTCGCGGCTCACGGTCGTGACCCATTCCATCGAAGTCGCCCGCGTGCTCGCGCCGCGTAACGGCAACCGCGTGTTCGTGGCCGGCGGCGAGGTGCGGGCCGACGACGGCGCCGCGTTCGGCGACAGCGTGCTGGCGTTTCTGCGCCAGTTCCACGTGCGTTATGCGATTGCGTCGGTCACCGCGATCGATCTGCAAGGCCGTTTCATGGATGCCCTGCCGGCCGACGCGGCGTTTTCGCTGGCGGCTTTCGCGCAGGCGGAACGCCGCGTGGTCGCGGCGGATAGCGCGAAATTCGGTCATAGCGCGCTAGTCCACGCATTCGGCCCGGAAGCGGTCGATCTGCTGGTCACCGACGAAGCGCCCGCGCCCGCGCTCGCCGAGGCGCTCGCGGCGGCGCAGGTCGAGGTGCTGATCGGCACGCCGCCCGCGCCCTGAGCGGTCGGCGGGAAAGCCGCCCGGAATTTAAGCGTCCGCTGCGCCCAAAGGCGCGCTCCGCGTAAAATGGCCGGTTTCCAGCAGCGCCGGCAATTGACCATCGTCGACCGGTGTCACTGTCGAATCGCGCGCGCCTCGCCGCCCTGAACCGGATTAACTCGATGTCACCAGTTTTATTCGACCGCGAACGCATCACGCAATGGCTCGGTGAGCACACCGTGGCCAAGTCGCGCTCGGTGGGTCCGGTGACCGGCGTGACATGGCGAGGCGACACGCTGACGGGCGACGTGCAGGGCAGCGAGAGGCAGCCGTACCAAACTCTCGTCCGCTTTCGCACGGACGGCGGTTCGCCGTGGGCGCAGGGCAGTTGCAGTTGCCCTGTGGGCTACAACTGCAAGCACGTGGCCGCGCTCCTGTTCGCCGAGCTTGCGTATCACGACGAGATGGATCACATCATCCACGCCGAGTCGGGCGACGATTCCGCGCAGCTTGGTCGCCACGACGATAGCGAGCAGAGCAATGGCAGCAACGGTAGCGACGGTGGCGTCGGCGCCTTCCGTCAGCAGACGCCCGCCGCCGGCGTGCGCCCCGAACTGGTCAGCTGGCTCGAACGATTTCGCGCCAGCGCCGAAGCGGCCGAAACGCGCGCACAGAAAGACGGCGCCGTGCGCACCCAGACGCTCGCTTATCTGCTGAACTGGTCGCGTTTCCAGTTGCGCCACGAAGTCTCGCTCTACCGGGCGACCTGCCGCGCCGACGGCACGATCAGCCAGATCGGCGAACCGTGGGGCAATGTCGAAGGGGCGCTGCTCAAGCAACCGCGCTTCGTGTCCGACGAAGACCTGTCGATCCTGCGCGGCTTGTGGCTCGGCCGCTCGCGCGACGATTTCGACCGCTTCATCCTGCGCGGCTCGAGCGGCGCGGAAATACTGCAGAAGCTGATCGTCACCGGCCGGCTGTTCTTCGAGTTCAAGCCTGCATCAGGCAAAACGGCGCCGACGCCACTCGCGCTCGCCGCCGAGCGGCCCGGCCGGATCGAGTGGGAGCCGCTCGCCGACCAGCGCCTGCGGCCGGTGCTGCGCACCGACCCGCGCGCCAGCATGGTGTTGCCCACCGAGCCTATCTGGTACGTGGACGGCGAAGCCAACGAGGCCGGCGTGGTCGCCACGTCGTTGCCGTTCCAGCAGTTGCCCGACTATCTCGCGATGCCGCCCATTTCTTTGGCCGAAGCGCCGCTGGTCGCCTCTGTGTTGCGCGAAATCGCGCCCGGCTTGCCGCCGCCGCCTTCGCACGACAGCGCGGTGATTCGCGTGATCGATATGGAGCCAGTGCCGGTGCTGGTCCTGAACAGCTATCCGTTGCCGTCGGCGGGACGTGGCGTGCAGCGCAAGACCGAGGCGCTCGAACTCGCCGCCGTGAGTTTCGACTACGACGGCGTCAGCATTAACGTGGATAGCAGCGTGACGCTGGTGCCGATGCCGGGCGGCGACGTCATCCATATCCGGCGTCGTTACGACACCGAGAAAAAGCGCCTGCTGGAACTGCGCAAGGCCGGTCTGCAGAAAGTCCCGACCAGCCGCCTCTACATGTCGAGGCTGCCGCCCGGCACGATGCTGGGCTTGCCCGACGGCGACGCCGAGGCGTGGTCCGCGTTCGTCAACGACGCGCTGCCGGCGCTCGTCGCACAAGGCTGGCGTGTGACGATGGCCGCGGAGTTTCGCTACAACGTGATCGAAATCGACGCGATCGAAGGCGCCGCCTATCAGGCCGGCGACGGCTGGTTCGATCTGGAGATGGGCATCCGCATCGGCGAGCGCAAGGTGCGGCTCGAACCGCTGCTGGCCGATCTGTTCCGGCGCGACAGGCGCTGGCTGGGCGGCGCGCTGGAAAGCATCGCCGACAGCGAGCCGATCGAGCTCAAGACCGAGGAGAACAAGCGTCTGCGGCTGCGCGCGGATCGGCTGAAACCGGTGGTGCGGGTGCTGGTCGACCTGTTCGACGCGCTCGGCGGCACGCTCGCCGACGGCGCGCTATTACGCGTGCCGTCGACGGATGCGGGCCGGCTCGCCGCACTCGACGACACCGGACGCTGGCAATTCCGGGGCGAGGACGCGATCCGGCAGATGGCGCGACGTTTGCAAGCCGGGCCCGGGCTGCGCGAAGTGCCGGTGCCGCGCGGGCTGCACGCGCAGTTGCGGGTTTATCAGCAGCAGGGGCTCGACTGGATGCAGTTCCTGCGCGAACACGGTCTGGCCGGCGTGCTCGCCGACGACATGGGGCTGGGCAAGACCGTGCAGACGCTCGCGCACATCCTCGCGGAGAAAGAAGCCGGACGCCTGACCCGGCCCGCGCTGATCGTCGTGCCGACCACGCTGGTGCACAACTGGCGCGAGGAAGCCCGGCGCTTCGCCCCCGATCTGAAGGTGCTGGTGCTGGACGGTCCGCAACGCAAGGAGCGCTTCGAGCAGATCGGCGCGCACGAACTGGTGCTCACCACCTACGCGCTGTTGTGGCGCGATCAGAAGGTGCTCGCCGAGCACGACTATCACCTGCTGATTCTCGACGAAGCCCAATATGTCAAGAATGCGACCACCAAGGCCGCGCAGGCGATTCGCGGTCTGCGCGCGCGGCATCGGCTGTGTCTGACCGGCACGCCGCTGGAGAATCACCTCGGCGAGCTGTGGTCGCAGTTCGACTTTCTGTTGCCGGGTTTTCTGGGGACGCAGAAAGACTTCACCAGACGCTGGCGCAATCCGATCGAAAAGAACGGCGACGACGTGCGCCGCAGCCTGCTTGCGCGGCGCATCCGGCCGTTCATGCTGCGCCGTCGCAAGGACGAGGTCGCCAAGGAACTGCCGCCCAAGACCACGATCGTGTGTTCGGTCGAACTGGAAGGCGCGCAGCGCGATCTCTACGAAACCGTGCGCACGGCCATGCAGGAGAAGGTGCGCGCCGCGATTACCGCGCAAGGCCTCGCGCGCAGTCACATCATCGTGCTCGATGCGCTGCTGAAACTGCGCCAGGTGTGTTGCGATCCGCGGCTGGTCAAGAAGATTCACCGACCGGACCAGGCGGCGGATGAGCCGGAAACGGTGCCGGCGGCCCGGCCCCCGGCGAAGGCTGGCAAGGCCGATAAGGCTGCTAAAGCTTTGAAGGCCGATGGGACGGCTCCGGGTCCGGGTTCGGCCAAGCTCGATCTGCTGCTGTCGATGCTGCCGGAACTGATCGACGAGGGCCGCCGCGTGCTGCTGTTCTCGCAGTTCACCGGCATGCTGGCGCTGATTGCCGGAGCGCTTGAAGAAGCCGCGATTCCCTACGTGCTGCTGACCGGCGATACGGCGGACCGGGTCACGCCGGTCGAGCGTTTCCAGCGTGGCGAGGTGCCGCTTTTTCTGATCAGTCTGAAAGCGGGCGGCGTCGGGCTGAATCTGACCGCCGCCGACACGGTGATCCACTACGACCCATGGTGGAACCCCGCCGCCGAAAATCAGGCCACCGACCGCGCGCATCGGCTCGGGCAGGACAAGCCGGTGTTCGTCTACAAGCTGATCGCGGCGGGCAGCATCGAGGAAAAGATCGTCGAATTACAGGAGCAGAAGGCGGGACTAGCCGACAGTATCCTGTCCGAAGACGCCGCGGGCGCCGCCCGGTTTTCGGACGACGATCTCGCCGCGCTGTTCGCGCCGATGCCGGCCATCGAAAGCGGCCGTTAGCGCGGGGTTTTGAACGGCCATTCTCCGTGCGCATGAAAGGCGATCTGATCCATGGCCAGTCGCCCGATACTAAAAATAAAATAATTTATCGGGCGAGGTGAACGGGAAAATCGAGTCGGGTAAATAATCGACTGACCCATGAATTCCGCCTGATCGGGTTGCCCTTTCATTCGATTCCCGTATCGCGTGCTGGAATTAAAATGGCGGAGATTATCATGATAAAAAATGCCGAAATCGTGCGGATTCTGTCGCTGCTCATCCTCGTTCTCAGTTCGGTGATGAATCCCGTTCAAGCCGGACAATTCAATGTGCAATGCACGTATTCACACACGCTGCCCGACGATTCGATCGTCCGTTATGGATTGCCGGGATTCGCCATGCAACACGATTTCTTCGGCAATACCTCGACCGATGCATTCAGCGAACTCGCCACGCTGAATGCCAGGAAGATCACCACCTGTAACGTCCAGGCCGATATGTCGGCTTACTGGGTGCCGCAATTGAAGCGCAAGTCCGGCATCGTGCTGCCCGACTTCCAGAAGACCTACTACCGCAAGAATGTCGAGCCGCCGGTCAGCGCGATTCCGCAAGGTCTGGAGATGCTGGCGGGCAGCCACCGCGACATGTCGCCGAATCTTCACGCGGCTTATTTCTGCGCGAATGTCGGCTATACCGCCGAAGCGCCGACGAGTTGCCCGGTGGTCGACGGGCGGGCGCAACTGGACATCGTCCTGACTTTTCCGGACTGCTGGGACGGCACGCATATCCGGCCGGACTTCTCGCAAGGCGTGCAGAACATGGCGTATCACAACCCCGACGGAACCTGTCCCGCCGCGTATCCCGTGCAAATCCAGCAGCTGGACATGAATATCCAGTACAGCCTGGGCAACGACGGCGACCTGTCCGACGCGCAACTCTCGATGGACCCGGTGATGAAAAACGGCGTGCTGACGCCGACGTGGGGCAGCCTGTACACCGCGCATGCCGACTTTATCAACGCGTGGAAGCCCGATAGCCTGCAGTACGCCACCGACCATTGTTCGAACCAGCCGGTCGCGTGCAACACCGCTATCCCGACGTACTTTTCCGCAGCCAGCGCCGACAGCTGGCTGGACGCGAACGGGGTGCCGCACGATACCGACCCGGTTCTGCGCGTGGGCCCCGGCGACATCGTCTTCATGAAGTTTCCGACGCCCGCGAACACCGACGCGTACCCGTATCGAAAGGCTTCTTTGCAAACGTTCGGGCGCAACGTGACGGACTCGACTGCCGAAATGATGCGCCTGTATGCAGCGACGACGTCCTGGAACGACGCCACGGATGCGCCCGTGGCGAGCGACTGCACGACGCGGCAGATCGGCGGAATCTATCTGGACAGTGCCGCCCAATCCCGGCTCAACGACGTCGATGCCTATGTGAAGCAGCAGATTGCGGATCAAGCCCCGGACATTGCGATTTGTATTCGCAATGGCACTGGTCGGGTGGTGGAATTCAATTCACGAGAGCAGGCGTCGGGACCGGCATTGTTTCTGCAATAAAAACTGTTAAACGTTGCAACGTGACTCGCGTATTTGCCGCAATACGCTATTGAAACCGGCTTGCGGCAGGCTGAATGTCGCTTATGAAGAGATTACGTTTGTGTCAGCCGGGTTTTTGAATGTAACGAATGTAAATGCGAGGCGCCGGGAAGTTCTCACTACGCGACTTTTAAACTGTTGCTGGACGTCATCAGCAAGCACTTAACCGCCAACGGCATAGTAAAAAATGCCGACCGCTCGGTTACAAGTGAAGTTCTTTCATCTTGAGCCGGATTTTCAAACCGGATATTTTTCTCCCACTCGTGCGGTATGACCCCCGCGAGCGTGTGGTGTGTTAGGCGGCGTCGCCTCGAAAGAGGCGGCGTCGCATTTTTTTGGCGGGATCGTTTCAAGCGTAACGACTACCGATCCGCAGCCAACCGGGACGTCCGTTTCCGAATTAACATTTAACAATTGCCAAGCGATTTTCTTATAGACTTTTCGAGTCCGGGAAGCCAATTGTTAAATCCCGCAGTTACGCAGGTGGTGCCGACGGTATAAGGCCGGAGAGGGGCGAATATTCAAAATGAATATCCGGACGAGGGCGCCTGGGTGAATGTGGCTGGAAATGGCCAGAAATGATTTTCTGTGAAAAGTCATGCGTGTTTTCGATTATGATGTTTCGCTTCCGCATTATGCCGAACACCGATTTACGCCAAATACGGGGGACGGAATGCGTACGGGTTTTAGAGGAGACGCGGCGAAGTGCCTTCAGGCGCCGGGTAAATGACCGTTAATAACGTAACGGCGCTGGCAGAGGCGCTGGCAGAGACGCAAGCATGGGCAGGTCGGTCGGAGTGACTAAAAAGTGAAGAAGAAGTCGCGTTGCGGGGGTTTATGAGAATTGCTGTCCTCGATGATGACTCGGCGCGAGCCGAACTGGTGTGTGAGACGCTGTCGGCGGCCGGCCATGTCTGTCACGTTTTCGATACGGGCCGCGAACTGGTGCGGCAACTGCGCCGCCAGACTTTCGATTTACTCGTGCTCGACTGGGATGTGCGCGATATGTCGGGCGAAGAGGTTCTGTTGTGGGTTCGGCAAAGCGCTTCCGGGCAACTGCCGGTACTGTTCATGACCCGGCCCGGCACGGAGGCCGATCTGGCGTCCATTCTCAATACGGGCGCGGACGACTACGTCGTCAAGCCCGTTTCCTCCGCGCTGCTGCTGGCGCGGGTCACGTCGTTGCTGCGCCGCGCCTACCACCTGAAACCGGCCGCGGGCAAGGAAGTGTTCGGCGAATTCGAGTTCGATCTGGGCGCGAAGCACGTGGTGGCGCGCGGCGTGGTGGTGGCCGTGACGCAGAAGGAATTCGATCTCGCGCTGCTGCTGTTCCAGCATCTGAGCCGTCCGCTGTCGCGCGCGCACATTCTCGACGTGATCTGGAAACAGGCCGTCGACATTCCGTCGCGCACGATGGACACCCATATGTCGATGCTGCGCAGCAAGCTCGGCTTGCGTCCGGAGCGCGGCTACCGGCTCACGCCGATTTACGGGTATGGCTATCGGCTGGAGCGGCTGGAAGCCGACGAGGCGCGTCCCGGCGCCGGTCGGCACGCGGGCGAGCATGCCGATAACCCGACCGGCAGGCGCGCGGACCCGCGCGCCGACGACGGCGAAGAGTGAGCGTCGGCGCGCGTTTGCGCGCGTCCCCAACCACGCCGACGCCTTATCGCGGCTTGTCTCCGCTATCCGGCCAGCAGTTCTCGAACACGCAATCGGCGAGCGGCAGGCGGCTCGCCCAACGCTCGGTTTCGAGCATCGGCTCGACATAGAACTGCTCGACGTGCCCCAGACAGAGAATCGCCACGGGCCGCGCGCCTGCCGGCATCCGCAGCAGCTGGCGCACCGTGTCGACGTCGAATAGCGACACCCAGCCGAGTCCCAGACCCTCCGCGCGCGCCGCGAGCCACATGTTCTGGATCGCGCAGGCGACCGACGCCAGATCCATCTCCGGCAAGGTGCGGCGCCCGAAAATATGCCGCTCGCGACCATCCATTAGCGCCATCACCAGCAGTTCGCCGCATTCCCGCATGCCTTCCACCTTCAGCTTCATGAAGGCGTCGCGCCGTTCGCCGAGCGCGTCGGCGGTGGCGAGCCGTTCGGTTTCGACGCTTTCGTGCAGCGCTTCGCGTAACGCGGGATCGGTCACGCGGGCGATCCGCCAGGGCTGCATGAAGCCGACGCTCGGCGCGTGATGCGCCGCTTCGAGCAGCCGCTGCAGCACCGCCGGATCGACCGGTTCGCGGACGAAATGGCGCATGTCGCGCCGTTCGTGGATCGCGCGATAGACCGCGGCGCGATCGGCGTCGTTAAAAGGCTTCGCCATGGAACAGGGCGGCCGTGAAGGCCGGGTTGGAAGGCCAGTAGGCGTGCATATACGTCGCGACGATCGGGCCGGCGCGGTAAATCGCCTCGCCTGGCGCGTCGCCGTGTGCACGGGTGGCCGAGCGCAGCGGCGCGAGCGCCGTGCTCAGCCTGGAATAGTGAAAGGTGTGGCCGGTCATCGGACCGTGCAAACCGTCCAGCTGCTGCATGCCGAGCGCGGTGAAACGCGTTTGCATCGTCGCCCGGCCGGGTAGCAGGCCCAGCATCGGGGTGCTGACGCCTTGCGTGTCGGTCAGTTCGTCCAGCAGGTACAGCATGCCGCCGCACTCGGCGACCAGCGGCTTGCCCGCCGCGACGTGCGCGCGGATGGTGGTCGCGCTGCGGGTATTGGCGGCCAGCGTGGCGGCATGCAACTCCGGGTAGCCGCCGGGCAGATAGAGCGCGTCGGCTTCCGGCGGTACGGCTTCGTCGGCGAGCGGCGAGAACCACGCGAGCTGCGCGCCGAGCGCTTCGAGCAACGCGACGTTGGCCGGGTAGATGAACGAGAACGCCGCGTCGCGCGCCATCGCGATGCGCTTGCCGTCGAGCAGGCGCGGCAGTGCGCGCGACGCGGGAGCTGCCGCGGGAGCCTTCGTGGGCGCCGCTGCAGACGCCGTTGCGGGCGCCCCTGCAGCCCCCCATGCAGACGCCCTTGCGGGCGCCCCTGCAGCCCCCCATGCAGACGCCCTTGCGAGCGCCCCTGCAGCCCCCCCTGCAGACGCCCTTGCAGACGCCCCTGCAGGCGCCTCGAAAAACACCGGCGGCGGCAGCTGCGCGAGCGCCGTGTGTGCGAGCGCGTCGGCGGCGCGGTCTATCCGCGTTTCGAGATCGTCGATCTCGTCGGCCTGATGCAGACCGAGGTGACGATCGGGCAACTCGATCGCGGCGTCGCTGCCGACGTGGCCGCACCAGCGCAAGCCGGACGGCAACGCTTCCTGCAGCATCTGCGCGTGACGCACCGAGCCGACGCGATTGGCGAGCACGCCGTAAAACGGCACCTGCGGGCGGAATTGCGCGAGGCCGAACGCGACCGCGCCGAAGGTTTGCGCCATCGCTTTGGCCGAGATCACCGCGAGCACCGGCACGCCGAATGCCGTGGCGAGGTCGGCGCTGCTCGGCGTGCCGTCGAACAGGCCCATCACCCCTTCTATCAGGATCAGATCCGCCTCGGCGGCGGCAGCGGCGAGCAGTTCGCGGCAGCCGGTTTCACCGACCATCCACAGGTCGAGCGAGAGCACCGGCGCGCCGCTCGCGCGGGCCAGGATCATCGGGTCGAGGAAGTCCGGGCCCGTCTTGAATACGCGCACGCGTCGACCGAGGCGCCGGTGGTAGCGCGCGAGGCCGGCGGTGATCGTGGTCTTGCCCTGACCCGACGCCGGCGCGCTGATGAAAAGCGCGGGGCACGCGAGCCGGGCGGAACCGCTCGTGCTGTCGGTTGTGCGGCCAGTCACGTTGTCAGTCGCCCGGTCGGTCACGCGTCAGAACTCCACGCCGCGTTGCGCCTTCACGCCCTGCTCGCGGTACGGATGCTTGACGATGCGCATTTCGGTGACCAGGTCGGCGGCTTCGATCAACGCGTCCGGCGCATGACGGCCGGTCACCACCACGTGCAGCATTTCGGCGCGCGCATTCAGCACGGCGAGCACCTCGTCGAGCGGCAGGTATTCGTACTTCAGCACGGTATTCAGCTCGTCGAGAATCACCATCTGATAGTCGCCGCTTTCGATCATCCGGCGTGCTTCGTCCCAGCCTTTGCGGGCGGTGGCGATGTCGGCGTCGCGATTCTGCGTGTTCCAGGTGTAACCGTCGCCCATCGTGACGAAGTCGCATTGTGCGATGGCGCCGAGAAAGTCTCGCTCCGACGTATGCAGCGCGCCCTTGATGAACTGCACGACGCCGAGGCGCATGCCGTGGCCGAGCACGCGCACGGCCATGCCGAACGCCGCCGTCGTCTTGCCCTTGCCGGTGCCGGTGTTGACGATCAGCAGACCTTTTTCGACGGTCGCGCCGGCCTGCTTTTTCTCGTGGCCTTCGCGACGGCGCTCGGTCATGCGTTGATGGGATTCGGGATCGGTTTTCATGAAAGGTCCTGCCTGTCGATGTTCGAATTGTTCGAGGCGATGTTCGAGCCGGAATGAGCGCTGTTCGTGGCAATCGCGACCGTGACGCCGCCGTGCACCGTTTTTCGCACGATCAGCCTGGCGGTGCCGGTACGATCACCGGCTTCATACTCGGGCGCCGCGCCGAGCAGCGCGCACGGCTCGCATACGCCGTCCACGCCGAGATGCGCCCGCACGGCCGACGTTGCGCCCGGAGCCGGCTCTGTCGCTACCTGCGCGGTAACGGTGTCGATCTCTGCACGGCTGAAGAGCCGCAACCGCAGTGCATGCCGACTGCAGAATTCGAGCAGGCCCGCTTCGTCGGCCTTGTGGTCGATGGACGCGATGGTGGCGATGTCGTCGAAGCCATGCGTGCCGAGCGCGACGCGCACCGCTGCTTCGATCTGCGCGGCCGAAGTATGCGACCGGCAGCCGATGCCGACACTCAGTGTTTTCGCCGTGCTGTGTGCGGTGGACAGACCGGTCGTGGACGTGCTCGAAGCAGCAGGGACGGCCAGCGACGCCACGCCGCCGATCACCACGATGGCCGGTGAGCCGAGCCCGGCCTTGCCGACCGTCCCGGCGAATTCGTCGAGGCGCGCGAGCGCGTGGCGTTGCGCCGGCCGCGTCGCCGATTCGATGGCCGCGCACGGGGTAGCCGGGTCGAGTCCGGCCGCGAGCAGCGCACCGACGATCTCCTGCAAGCGCCGCATGCCCATATAGATCACCAGCGTCATGCGCGTGGCGACGAGCGCGGTCCAATCCGGCTCGCCGCTCCCGGCGCCGTGTCCGGTGACGAAGACCACGCCCTGCGCGTGATCGCGATGGGTGACCGGAATGCCGATCGCCGCAGGCGCGGCGATGCCCGCCGTAATACCGTTGATCACCGTCACGTCGATACCGGCCGCCTGCAGCGCCTGCTGCTCTTCACCGCCGCGGCCGAACACGAACGGATCGCCGCCTTTGAGCCGGGCTACGCTACGTCCCGCGTGCAGATGCTCGAGCATCTGCGCGACGATGCCGGCCTGCGGCGTGGACGGATGACCGCCGCGTTTGCCCACGTACACGACGTGCGCATCGGCACGCGCGAATTGCAGCACGTCGGGGTTCACCAGATCGTCGACCAGCACCACGTCGGCCTCGGCCAGCGCGCGGGTGGCCTTGAGCGTCATCAGTTCGACGTCGCCGGGGCCGGCGCCGATCAGCCAGGCGCGGGTCATCCTGGTAACCGCCGTGGTAACCGCCGTGGCAACCGTCGTGGCGACCGCATTGACGACTGCGGTGGCGCGATGCACGGTGGCGCGATGCACGAAAGCGGCCGTGGCACGACGCACGAATGCGAAGCGAGGGTCATGCGGTTCGGAACAATGGAGTTAGAGGTCATGCGGGACGACGGAGTGGTGCGGGACGCTGGCGCGCCACATGCGAACGCATGTGCGGGCACCCAACGCGCGCATACGATAGCACAGCGAAGCCCCTGCCGATAAGCGTTCGCGGCGGGTGTTTCCTTGACGGAGCGGGACCGCGGGCCTACACTCGCACGCACTTTGGTGCTCGTATGCGCGCTCTCGCGCATGCAGTTAAACGGGAAACAGGGCGCCCGCCGGCAACGGATAGGGTCCAACCTGTGCTGCCCCCGCAACGGTCAAGTGAAATGCGGTGCCACGCTGTCTGGCGGTACCGCGGAGCCGGCTTCGATGTCCACGCGCAAGGCCGCGTCGGCATATCACCACTGGGCGAGAAATTCCTCGCCCGGGAAGGGGAAGCGGCGCTTTCGCCAGCCCGGATACCGGCCAGAGCACGCTGAACGAGCGCCGCGGGGATGCGGCGCGCGCTTCATTACCCCGTTTCTTTTGCTCCTGCAAGTCGCCGTCCCCGCGCGTTCCGTCTGTCTTCAACCTGGTTGTCGAATCGAACGCGCCGGCATGCCCGGGCAATCTCTACTGATGGACCTCACCATGCAGACTCCCATGCGCAAGATTCCCGTCACCATCGTCACGGGCTTTCTCGGCAGCGGCAAGACCACGCTGCTGCGCCACATTCTTCAGCATGCGGGCGGCAAGCGCATTGCGGTGATCGTCAATGAGTTCGGCGAACTGGGTATCGACGGGGAAATTCTCAAGGGCTGCGGAATCGGTTGCGATGACAACGGTGTCGAGACCGAAGGTCAACTGTACGAACTCGCGAACGGCTGCCTGTGCTGCACCGTGCAGGAAGAGTTCTTCCCGGTCATGGAAAAACTCGTCGAGCGCCGCGAGCAGATCGATCACGTGCTGATCGAAACTTCGGGACTGGCTTTGCCGAAGCCGTTGGTGCAGGCCTTCAACTGGCCGCAGATCAAGAACAGCTTCACGGTCGATGCGGTGGTAACGGTGGTGGACGGCCCGGCCGCTGCGAGCGGCCAGTTCGCCGACAACCCCACGGCGGTCGATGCGCAGCGCAAGGCCGACCCGAATCTCGATCACGAGTCGCCGCTGCACGAGTTGTTCGAAGACCAGTTGTCCGCCGCCGATCTGGTGATCCTGAACAAAACCGATTTGCTCGACGACGCGCAGCAAGGCGCGGTCGAGGCGTTGCTGCGCGAAGAGATTCCCGCGCAGGTGAAGATCGTGCGCGCGCAGCAGGGCCAGCTCGATCTGCCTACGCTGCTCGGTCTGGAAGCGGCGTCGGAAGAGACGATCCACCTGCGCCACGACCATCACGGTTCGGCGGAAGATGCCGATCATCATCACGACGAGTTCGATTCCGTGGTGGTCCAGACGCAGGCAAGCTCGCGGGAAGCGGTGATTGCCGCGTTGCAGGGGCTCGTCGAGGCGCACACCATTTATCGGGTGAAAGGGTTTGCGGCTTTGCCGGGTGCGCCGATGCGACTGGTGATTCAAGGCGTCGGGCGTCGTTTCGACAGTTATTTCGACCGGCGCTGGCAGGCCGGCGAAGTCGAGGCGAGCGGCGCAACGAGCCGCTTCGTGCTGATCGGCGAAGAGCTCGATCAGGGCGTGCTGCAACGCGCGTTCGATGCGGCGTTGGGGGTGTCCACGGCGTCCACGGCGTCCGCCGCACTCACACGCGCCGCGGCGCAACAGGCGTAAGCGTCCATGCATCTGCTGCGCACCACGCCGGGCGGCTTCGTCGACGATACGCAGGGCGTGATCCGCATCGATCAGCAGCCGGCGGACATCGTCGTGCTGAGTTCCGCCGATACCACGCTGTCGTTGCTGGCGAGCGTGGTGCCGCGGCTGGGCGCGGGGTTTCCAAGCGTGCGGCTCGCCAATGTCACGTATCTGCGGCAGCCGGCGTCCGTCGACTTCTATGTCGAAGACGTGTTGCAGCATGCGCGCGTGATCGTGGTCGATCATCTGGGCGGCGAGGCGTATTGGCCCTACGGCATCGAACAGGTCGTGGCGCTCGCCGGGCGCAAACAGCAGACGCTCGCAATGTTCTCCGGCGACTTGCAGGAAGACCCGAATCTGCTCGCCCGCAGCACGGCCGACGCCGATCTGTGCCATCGACTCTGGCGGTATCTGCGTGAGGGCGGACCGCTCAACGCGGAGGCGTTTCTGCGCTGCATCGCGCATCGCGCGCTGGGTTTTGGACGCGAGCCGGCGCCGCCGCGCGCGCTGCCGGCCGCGACGCTTTACTATCCGCAACGCGATACGCCGAGCATCGCCGACTGGCAGGCCCGTTGGCGAGACGACGCGCCGGTTGCCGCGATCCTGTTCTACAAGGCGCATCTGCAGGCGGCCAACACGGCCGTATTCGATGCGCTAATCGACGCGCTCGAGGCACGCGGTCTCAATCCGCTGCCGATTGCGATTACCTCGCTGAAAGATGCATTGAGCCGCGATGTCGTGCAGTCGTTGTGCGCGCAACACCGGGTCGCGCTGGTGCTGAACACGACGGCCTTCGCCGCCAGCGCCATCGACGACCCCGCGCCGCTCGAACTGGCCGGCGACGCGCCGGTCATGCAGGTCATTCTGAGCGGCGGCAATCGCGACGACTGGCAAAAAGACAATCAGGGCCTCAACTCGCGCGATATCGCGATGCATATCGCGCTGCCGGAAGTCGACGGCCGCATCATCACGCGGGCGATCAGCTTCAAGGGGCTGGCTTATCGTTGTCCGCACACCGAAGTCGACGTGGTGCGGTATCAGCCGGATCTGGAGCGGGTCGGCTTTCTCGCCGAATTGAGCCGGCGCTGGTGCCGTTTGCGCACGCTCGACAACGCGGACAAAAAACTCGCGCTGATTCTCGCGAACTACCCGATGAGCGAGGGGCGTATCGGCAACGGCGTCGGGCTCGACACGCCGGCCTCGGTGGTCGGCATTCTGTCGATGCTGCGAGACGAGGGTTATCGACTCGCCGAGTTGCCCGCCGACGGCGACGCCTTGCTGGGAAAGCTCACCGAAGGCGTTACCAACGACCCGGTGGTGCGCGACCTGCGTCCCGCGCTGCAAAGTCTCGCGCTCGACGACTACCTCGTTCATTTCAACGCGCTGCCGGCCGAAGCGCGCCTCGCATTGAACGCGCGTTGGGGCACGCCCGAGCAGGACCCGACGCTGCGGCGCGGCCGCTTCATGATCGCGGGCTGGCGTTGCGGGCAGGTGTTCGTCGGCATCCAGCCATCGCGCTCGCGCGAGCAGGGCGATTACGCGAGCTATCACGATGCCGAACTCGTGCCGCCGCATGCGTATCTCGCGTTCTACTTCTGGCTGCGTCATCAGTTCGCGATCGACGCGGTCGTGCATGTCGGCAAGCACGGCAATCTGGAGTGGTTGCCCGGCAAGAGCGTCGCGCTGAGCGACGCGTGCTGGCCCGATCTGATTCTCGGGCCGATGCCGCATCTTTATCCGTTCATCGTCAACGATCCCGGCGAGGGGAGCCAGGCAAAGCGGCGCACCCAGGCCGTGATCGTCGATCATCTGATGCCGCCGCTCACGCGGGCGGAAAGTTATGGACCGCTGCAGGACCTGGAGCGCCAGGTCGACGAATACTACGAAGCGCTGATGGTCGATCCGCGCCGCTCGAAGCTGTTACGCAAGACGATTCTCGCCACCATCGTCGAGCACAAGCTGCATGACGAACTGAGTCTTGCGCAGCCCAACGGGCAGGATGCCGAAGACGTGTTGCTCACGCGCGTCGACGCGTGGCTGTGCGAGTTGAAGGAAGCGCAGATTCGCGATGGTCTGCATACGTTCGGGCAATCGCCGGAAGGCGTGCAGCGGCGCGATACCTTGCTGGCGTTGGGGCGCTTTCCGGTTGGTGGTGGACAGGGCGGAAACGCCGGATTGATCGATGCGCTGGCGCGCGATCTGCAAATGGATCATCTGTTCGACCCGTTGTCGGTGGACTGGGCGGCGCAATGGAACGGGCCCCGTCCCGCTGTATTGCAAGCCGTGAGCGATGCGCCATGGCGGCATGCGGGCGATACGCGCGAGCGGCTGGAGTGGCTCGCGGCAGGGATGCTCGACGAAGTGTGCGGTGCTGCGCTCACGCTTGCCGTGATGCCCGAAGCCGGAACATTGCCGCAAGCGGAGCAGGTCATCTCGCGTTTGCGTGAAGACGTGCTGCCTCGACTCGACGCCTGCGGTCCGCAGGAAATGCGCAATCTGACACGCGGCCTGGCAGGGCGATTCGTGCCGCCGGGGCCGAGCGGTTCGCCTTCGCGTGGCCGTCCCGACGTGCTGCCGACCGGCCGCAACTTCTATTCGGTCGATACGCGCGCGGTGCCGACTCAGGCCGCGTGGTCGCTCGGGTTGAAGTCCGCGCAGCAACTGATCGAACGGCATCTGCAGGAGAAGGGCGATTACCCGCGCGCAATCGGCCTCTCGGTGTGGGGCACGGCCACCATGCGTACCGGCGGCGACGATATCGCGCAGGCGCTCGCGCTGCTCGGCGTGCGGCCGAAATGGGCGCCGGGCAGCCATCGCGTGACCGATTTCGAAATCATGCCGATCGAAGCGTTCGACCGGCCGCGGATCGACGTGACCTTGCGGGTATCGGGATTTTTCCGCGATGCGTTCGCCAACGTGATGCATCTGTTCGACGCCGCGGTGCAGGCGGTGGCCGAGCTCGACGAACCCGAAGCGCTGAATCCGGTTCGCGCGCGCGTGCTGCGCGAACGCGACGCGCTCGTCGCGCGCGGCATGGACGCCGCCGAGGCGCGGCGGCGCGCAGGCTGGCGTGTGTTCAGTGCGCGTCCGGGTGCTTATGGCGCGGGCTTGCAGGACATGATCGACTCGCAACAGTGGCAAAGCGATGCGGATCTCGCGAACGCATATCAGTCGTGGGGCGGCTATGCGTACACGCAGAAACGCGCGGGCGAAGCAGCGCGCGATGCGTTCGGCGCACGGCTCGCCGCCATGGACGTGGTGCTGCAGAACCAGGACAACCGCGAGCACGACCTGCTCGATTCGAACGACTACTACCAGTTCCAGGGCGGCATGGTGGCGGCCGTGCGGCACCTGGCGGGCAATCAGCCGCAGGTGTATCACGCGGATCACAGCAATCCCGCGGCGCCGCGCGTGCGGACCTTGCACGAGGAAATCGCGCGCGTGGTGCGCTCGCGCGTGGTCAATCCGAAATGGCTGGACGGCGTGAAGCGACATGGCTACAAAGGCGCGGCCGAAATTGCGGCGACGGTCGATTATCTGTATGGGTACGATGCGACCGCGCGCGTGATCGCGGATCATCAATATGCGCTCGTTACCGACGCTTATCTGAACGACGCCCACACCCGCGAATTCCTGCAACGGCACAATCCGCATGCGATGCATTCGATCTGCGAGCGTCTGCTCGAAGCCATGCAACGCGGCTTGTGGCAGGTGCCGGGCGAGTATCGCGAGCAGGTCGAACAGCATCTGTTGACGAGCGAGCAGCAGATCGAAGGGATGCAAACATGAACGCAGAGTCTTCGCGGGCGGCTTTTCCGTTGCCGTTTCCTTTCGCTGCATTGATCGGGCAGGACCCATTGCAGCAGGCTTTGCTGCTGGCCGCCATCGATCCGCAACTGGGCGGCGTGCTGGTCAGCGGGCCGCGCGGCACGGCGAAATCCACGGCGGCGCGCGCGCTGGCCGAGTTGCTGCCGGAAGGGCAACTGGTGAATCTGCCGCTCGGCGCGAGTGAAGATCGCCTGATCGGCACACTCGATATCGAAACCGTGTTGCGCGACGGCGCGGTGCGATTCTCGCCGGGGCTGCTCGCGAAGGCGCATCGCGGCGTGTTGTATGTCGACGAGGTCAACCTGCTGCCGGACGCGCTCGTCGATGCGTTGCTCGATGCGGCGGCGAGCGGCGTGAACACCGTCGAGCGCGATGGTGTCTCGCATAGTCATGAAGCGAGCTTCGTGCTGGTCGGCACGATGAATCCCGAAGAGGGCGAGTTGCGACCGCAACTGATCGACCGGTTCGGCTTGATGGTCGAGTTGCAGAACTGTTTCGATCCAGCAGTGCGGCAGGCGATCGTCAAGGCGCGGCTGGCGTTCGATCTCGACCCGCAAGGGTTTCGCCAGGCTTACGCGGGGCAGCAAGCGGGTTACGTGCAGCGGATTCGCTCGGCGCGCGAGGCGCTGCCGCAGCTTGCGTTCGACGATGCGGTGCATGCTCGCGTCAGCACGTTATGCATCGAGGCGGCCGTGGACGGCTTGCGCGCCGATCTCGTGATGTTGCGCGCGGCGCGCGCGCTGGCCGCGTTGGAGCAGGCGGGGGCGGTCGCCGTGGAACACGTGGAGCGGGTCGCCGGGGCGGTGTTGATGCATCGGCGGCATGCGGGCGAGGCTCGCTCGTCCGATGAGGCGCAGGACGATGCTGGGGAGGCGGGCAGGTCTTCCGGGTCATCCTCTGCGGTATCCGGCGATGAGGCTGTTTCCGGCGATGGGCCTTCCTCTCCGTCTAGCAGCCCGGCTGAGAGCGATTGGGGTTATTTGCCGCCGTCTTCGTCCGCGACCGCTCACGTCAAAGGTGTCGTACCGCTTAACGTAAAAAAACGCTGAGCCATCGGAAGGGCGCCGCCGCTGACTCGCGCAGCGGTTTTCGATGGCGGCAACAGGCAGATGCGGTGTCACGCCATCGTTCCGGCGGACGGTCGGCCGATCAAGGCAAGCGGATTGCCTGGCCGAAGACCTTCGCGGCGATGGGGCAGGACGCATTGCGCGCCCAGCATTTGCGATTTTTGCCCGAGACGCCGCGCAGCGGTGCGCTGCACTGTTTCGTGCTCGACTGCTCCGGGTCGATGCTGGCCGGCCAGCGCCTGGCACTCGCCAAAGGTCTGCTGATCGCGCTGCTGGATCGCGCGAGTACGGCGCGCGACGAGGCGGCGCTCATCTGTTTCGGCGGGACGGGGACGGCGCTGCGGTTCGGGCCAGCGGTGCCGCGCTGGTGGAACGAACGATGGCTGGCGCCGGTGGGCGGCGGCGGAGGTACACCGTTGGCGGCCGGCGTGCGCGAGGCGGAGCGACTGTTGGCGCGCTGCGCGCGCCGGCGGCCGGCGCAGCAGCGCTGGTTGTGGATTCTTAGCGATGGTCGTAGCACCGACCGGCCGGTCCCGCCGCATCACGTAGACCAGATCGTATTCGTCGATTTCGAGCAGGGCGCGCTACGGCTGGGACGGTGCGCCACGCTGGCTCGCGCGTGGGATGCGCGCTGCGTGACGCCGGAGGAGTTGATCGGCGGGTGAGCGGGTGTGTTGTCCGATTGCCTGGTCGACGGTCTATCGCAAGCCGTTCGACCAGTACGACACGTCGTCCTGGCGGTCGAACACATACACTTTCATCGCTATCTGCTGATTCGGGTCGAGTTGATCGAGTTCGAGTCCGTGCGTGGTCGACTCGCCCGCGGCGCCGCCTTTCTGCACATTGCGGATGATCGCGGTGGTCTCGACGTCGCTGTCCATGTCGGCGGATTTCAATCGGAAGGCCACGCGCACGCGTGTGCCGACTGCGCCGAGCGGCTCGGTCGTCGTCAGCGACATGCCGAGTGCGCTGATCCCTTTCGCGAGACCCAGTCCTTCGTAAGACTCTCCGTTAGTGTCGACGCTAAAGCGCACCGCGAGATGAGAGTGCACGCGGATCGACTTGCGTTCGCGCAAGCGGCGGATCACGCCCGGCTTCGACAGCACGACGTAATCGAACGGCGCACGGCAGACCGACTCCACCGTGCAGACGAAGCGGAACACGGCCTGGCTCGCTATCGCGACGATTTCGATGTTTTCGTTCAGACGTAGATCGAGCATGCGCCCCTGGTGCAGCGGCGGCGTGACGAACAGCGCGTGATTCGGTGCGAAGCCGATGATCCGGCACGGATGCATGGGCGCGCCGCTGCCGAGTTGCGAGCGCACACCGATCAGCGAGCCGATTTCCAGATGCATGTCCTTGATGGTCAGCGGCGTCGTGGAGTCCGGCGAGGGTTCGCTTTTCGCTGTGGCTTGTTCGTCGGCATCCAGCAGGTCGCCGCGATACGGCCGGAAATGTTTGAACAGGAAGGCGCGCTCGTCCGCCGTCGCGACGGTTGCGCCGCTTGCGAAGAGAGGCGTGCCGTCGGCATCGACGATCGGCCACTCCAGCGGCGTGCCGACCGGCACCACGTCGGACGTCAAGGCTGGCGATGGCTGCGGCACCGTTGCTGCAGCAGCGGGCGTCGGTCCGGCGACGCTTTCGTCGATGGCGTTTTCCATGGTCGGCGATCAGATGAGTGACGGGATATCCTTGGTTTACGGCGATGCGGGCAAATCCTTTAGTGCTGGTGATTCAGCGTGGTGCTGGCATTAGTTCGAGTAGATTCGAGCATGAAATGACGAGTGTGCTAATTGATTGGATGCCTAACTAATTTCTTGATGCTCGTGGTCGGTGCTGTCGGGTCGTCGTGAGACAAGTATGAAATTAATTTCGAAGAGGGGGTTGACGGGGTTCGGGCCGGCATCGCATAATTCGCCTCCCGTTAGATGACGGACGCGAAGAAAGCAGAGCTTCTGAGCGAATGATCTTTAAAAATTAACAGCCGATAAGTGTGGGCGCTTGATGCGCGATGCGCCGGCGGGCTCTTCGGGGTTTGCCGGGTAAAGCGAAAGTATCAAGTCTCACACAGTAATGAAAGGAAGGTTTGA
>NZ_CAAJGK010000037.1 GCF_900996245.1 Paraburkholderia sp. BCC1886
TGCACTGGGTAACCTGTGGATGGCACGCAAGCAATTGCTCAAAGCGTGAAACGCGAGGGCGTGGGCGGCCTCATGCGCGGGCAAACGTGAATCACACGGCCGAATCAAAACCTATGACCAGCGCCGCAGCATGTTTGCAATGTAGTGGCACGCGCTGCAAACAGCCCACGCGCAGAAAACGGGTTTTGCAGACCTTCCTTAGCTCATCGCATCAAGCCCGGCCAGAAACTGGAGCAAGTGGATGGCTGAAAAAAGCGCGGCGTGAGTCATGATTCACGCCGTGCTTTTTGCAATACCCTTCGTGTGATCAGCCAATCGTTTTCGCCTGCTTCGCCGCATAGTCCCAATACAACGCTTCCTTCGTCTGCACCGGCGCGGGCAACAAGCCGTTACGGTAAAACGCATCGGCAATGGTTTGCTGCTCGCCGAAATTTTGCGCCGCGACCGGGCGGACCTGGTAGCTGCGGCGCGCATTGGCCCGCTCGATCGTTGCGGCATCCAGACCCCAGCCCGGCGACAGCAGATTCGCCGCGTCTTGCGGATGCGCGCGCAACCATTCGCCTTCCGTCTTCAACTGGTCGAACACGATCTGGATGATCTGCGGATGCGCATCGGCAAAAGTACGCGACGCCAGATAGTAGCGTTGATACGACGCCAGTCCCGCACCATCCGTCAGCACGCGAACGTCGCTGTCGTGATCGACGGCCGCGACATACGGGTCCCACGTAATCCACGCGTCCACGCTGTTGCGCTCGAACGCAGCGCGTCCGTCGGCCGGCGTCAGATACGCAATCTTCACGTCCGCGGGTTTGAGGCCTGCGCGCGCGAGCGCGGCAAGCAGCAGGTAGTGGCTGCCCGCCGCCTTCGTCACGGCAATGCGTTTGCCTTTCAGGTCGGCGAGCGCATGAATGTCGCCATCCTTCTTGACGATGATGGCCTGCGCGCCCGGCGACGGCGATTCCTGCGCGACATACACGAAGCGCGCGTGCGCCGCCTGCGCGAAGATCGGCACGGTGTCGGCGACGTCTGCGCTGAAATCGACCGCGTCGACATTGAGCGCTTCGGTGAGCGGCAGGCCGCTCGCGAACTCGTTCCACGAGATTTTCACGTTCAGCGGTGCGAGGGCTTTCTCGAGCGTGCCGCGCGTCTTGAGCAAAGTGATCAGCGTCGACGATTTCTGAAAACCGATTCGCAGCGCGACAGGTGCCGCATTCGAAGCCGTGCCTTGCGTCCATCCGCGCGTGCTGAGCGATGCCAGCAGCGAAGCCACTGCGACGCGGTTGAATGCGCGTCGTGTCATCTGCGCCATAGATTCCGTTTCCTTTTTCAGTTGAGCGTAGTTGCGGCGATCCTCCATCGTATCGATGCAAAGCCTCTGTGATAACAGACGAATTCTGCTAACGATCTGACCTGATCAGATAAGTCGAAAGCCAAATTCAAATATGCAGAAGATAAATATTGAATTGAGATAAACATATCGAAATAGAATAATTCTCACGACACGCCTGGGTCGCTACGCTGTGCCTGATATCTTCAGCGAGGACCTATGGCTGCTTCCGTTCCAACGTCGCTTTTCGCGCGACGACGCATGCTGCGCGCGCTCGCCGCTGCACCGCTGGCTGCGAGCGCCGCGTTTGCGGGTCTGCGCAATGCCCGTGCTGCGGAGAACGAACACCTCACGCTCGTGCTCGGCGATCAGGCTGGCGGAACCCGCGCGCTCGCGGAAGCAGCGAAGGTTCTGGACGGCACGCCGTACGCATGGCGCTGGGCCAACTTCCAGGGCGCCGCGCCGTTGTTCGAAGCGCAACGTGCGGGCTCCGTCGATCTCGCGCCGGCTGGCGACTTGCCGGTGCTCGCGGCGGCGGTGGGCGACCCCAGCCTGCGAATCGTCGCCACGCGAGTAGGAACCGGCGCGCAACTCGGCATTCTGGTTGGGGAGCACTCCACCATCCGCAGCATTGCCGATCTGAAAGGGCGCACGGTGTTTATTTCGTCGGCGCGCGGCAGCATCTCGCAGTTCCAGCTTTACGGCGCGCTAGCCGAAGCCGGTTTGTCGAAAGACGACGTAACCGTCCGCTTCATTCTCCCCGTCGATGCATTTGCCGCCTTCACCTCCGGCGCGATCGAAGTGTGGGCGACCTTCGACCCGTACTACGGCATAGCCGCGCAGCGTGGCGGCAGAGTGCTGCGTGACGGCACCGGCATTAGCAGCGGACTCGGCTTTATCACCGCGCCTGCCGAAGCGCTCGCCGACCCGCGCAAGCGCGTGGCGATTGCGGATGCGCTGGTGCGCTACCAACGTGCTGGCGACTGGGCGGTGGCCAACCACGACGCCTACGCGCAAATCTACTCGACGCTCACGCGCTCGCCACTGGATGCTGCGAAGCAGATTACGCAGCGCGCGTCGCTCAAGCTGCATTTCGTCAACGACGCCGATATTGCCGCGTTGCAAAAAGTGGCCGACAGCGCGTATCGCGACGCTATTCTGCCGCGCCGTATCGACGTGCGTTCGATTTCGGAGACTCATCTTGCCAACGCCTGACCTTGCCTTGACGGAGCGCATCGACGTGTCCACGCATACAGAAACGCTTGATCTTGGAACCCCGTCGACGGCTGACCGGATCGCCTCGCCGGAGAAACGCAAACGTGTCGTCGCTATCGTG
Source organism: Paraburkholderia sp. BCC1886 (assembly GCF_900996245.1). Taxonomy (GTDB): domain Bacteria; phylum Pseudomonadota; class Gammaproteobacteria; order Burkholderiales; family Burkholderiaceae; genus Paraburkholderia. The sequence goes on from NZ_CAAJGK010000037.1 coordinate 2,664, forward strand.
GCCGCCTTCGGATGGCTCGGCGGCGCGGCCGTGACGCAATGGTGGCCGACCGCGGACGACTGGCCTTATACCCGCGAGTTGTTGATCCTCAAACTGGTGTTCGCCGTGCTGTCGCTCGCGCTCGCGATTGCCGGATCGCGCTCGAGCGGGTCGGCTTCGCAGAAAGACTCGCGGCTCGGCAACTGGATCGGTGCGTGGCTGAATGCAGCGCCCTGGCTCCTTGCGCTTGCTATCGCGCTGACCGCGTGGGAGATCATCACCGCCCAGCTCGAATGGTTGCCGCGCCCGTTCTTTGCGCCACCACAGGCTTTGATCGGCGTGTTCGGCGACGACTTTCCGCGACTTGCTTCGAGCGTGGCGCACTCGTTCGGGCTGCTTGCGTACGGTTATGTGATCGGGGCGCTGACAGGCTTCGTGGTCGGCGTGAGTATTGGCTGGTCGAAAGCGGTGGGGTACTGGCTGCATCCAATCTTGCGGCTCATCGGCCCGTTGCCCGCCGTCGCCTGGCTGCCGCTCGCGTTCTTCTTCTTTCCGTCGAGCTTCAGCGCGAGCGTCTTTCTGATTGCGCTGGCCACCGCGTTTCCCGTGGTCGTGCTCACGTGGTCGGGCGTCGCGAGCGTGAGTCCCGCTTACTACGACGTCGCCCGCACGCTCGGCGCGCGACCTGCGTTCCTCATCTTTCGTGTGGCGATTCCGGCGGCGTTGCCTTCGGTGTTCGTCGGACTGTTCATGGGGCTTAGCGCGTCGTTCGCCGTGTTGATCGTCGCCGAGATGATGGGCGTGAAGGCCGGCCTCGGCTGGTATCTGCAATGGGCTCAGGGCTGGGCCGCCTATTCGAACATGTACGCCGCGCTGCTCGTGATGGCGCTGATGTGCTCCGGGCTCATCACGCTGCTGTTTCGCGTGCGTGACCGTCTGCTGGCCTGGCAAAAAGGATTGCTCAAATGGTAGCCGCTACGCTTTCGCATGCCGGGTCGCATGTCGACTCGAACGCCTCCGCCGCGCGCACGCAACGCGGCTCGCGCATCGACGTTCGCCATGTCAGTCATCGCTTCGCACTGCGCGGCGAGACGCTGCCGGTGCTCGACGACATCGACCTCACGGTCGAACCCGGCGAGTTCGTTGCGCTGCTCGGTCCGAGCGGTTGCGGCAAGTCCACTTTGCTGCGACTCGTTGCCGGTCTCGAGGCACCTGCTCAAGGCGCGATTCACGCGGATGGCGAACGTGTAGCCGGACCCGATCCGTCGCGGGTCGTCGTGTTTCAGGACCCGACGCTGTTTCCGTGGCGCACCGTGCGCGACAACGTGGGGCTCGGTCCGCAGGCTCAGCGCGGTCAACGTAAAGCCAGGGGTGGCGATTCGCGTCGAGAGGTCGCCGAGCGGATCGATGCTGCGCTTGAACTGGTCGGGTTGTCCGCGTTTGCGGGGGCTTATCCGCATCAACTGTCCGGTGGTATGGCGCAGCGCGCGGCGTTGGCGCGTGCGCTCGTCAACGATCCGCGACTGCTCGTGCTCGATGAACCGTTCGGCAAGCTCGATTCGCTGACGCGAATTCGCATGCAGGGCGAACTGATCCGCTTGTGGCAGGCAGAAGGCTTTTCGGTGCTGCTGGTGACGCACGACGTCGAAGAGGCGCTGTATCTCGCGAATCGCGTGATCGTGTTCAGCGAACGGCCGGCGAGCATCGTCACGCAGGTTCGCAACGACGCGCCGTATCCACGTCATCGCGATGATCCTGCGCTGGTGGCATTGCGGCGCGAAGTACTGGCGCTGCTGGGTCTCGATACCTAGGCACGACGGTCTACCTGCGCATTCACATTCACATTCACACTCACACTCATACGAAATACAACCATCACTTCCTGGATTGGGGAACACCGCGATGAAGTCCGACGATTTTCAGCAAGCATTCAGTCCCGCGCGCCGCGCGTGGTTGCGCAATACGGCGTGGGCTGCCGGTGCCGCGGCGCTCGGCGGCGCAACGTTTGGTCTGCCCGGCACCCAGGCTGCCGCCGATGAGGCGTTGAAGCCGCTCAAGCTTTCGTGGAATGCGGGCGCGATTTGTACGGCACCGGTGCCTGTTGCCGAGAAGCAGGGGTTCTTTCGCAAGCATGGGCTTCAGGTCGAGTTGATCAATTACTCGGGATCGACGGATCAGTTGCTCGAAGCGATTGCTACCGGCAAATCCGATGCGGGCGTGGGGATGGCGTTGCGATGGATCAAGCCGCTGGAGCAGGGCTTCGATGTCAAATTGACGGCGGGTATTCATGGTGGGTGTATGCGGCTGCTGGCGACGCGCACTTCGGGGATCGTCGATTTGCAAGGGCTGAAAGGACGCACGATTGGCGTGAGCGATATGGCGAGTCCGGCGAAGAACTTCTTTGCGGTGACGCTGAAGAAGGTTGGGGTCGATCCGGATAACGATGTGCATTGGCGGCAATATCCGGCGCCGTTGTTGGCCGAGGCTTTGAAGAAGGGCGAAGTTCAGGCGATTGCCGATGGCGATCCGACTATCTGGACACTGCGCGAAAACGACCATCTGTATGAGGTGTCGAATAATCTTTGCGCTGAGTATGCGAACAAGGTTTGCTGTGTTTTGGGTGTGCGGGGTTCGCTGGTGCGCAAGGATCGGGCGACGGCTCAGGCGCTTACTCAGGCTTTGCTGGAGGCGACTGAGTGGACGGCGAACAATCCCGCTGAGGCGGCTGCGATATTTGCGCCGAATGCGCCTGGGGCGAATGTCGCGCAGCTTACTGCGATGCTGAAGAGCCATACGGATCATCATCATCCGGTGGGGGAAGCTTTCCGGAAAGAGATCGCGTTTTATGCGGATGATCTGAAATCGGTGGGCGTGCTGAACGCGGGGACTAATTCGGATCGGTTTGCTACGAAGGTGTTTTCGGATGTGTTGGCTTGAGGGGAAGGCGGACCAACGTTTGTTACGGGGCGCTTCGTTGACTTGATCGAGTATCTTTCCGACAGCGTCAGATACTCAAGAACAACTCGCGCTTCCGGTCGTGCTTTCTCGTTATGCGCGGTTCGCAGTTCGCCATTGCGCTCGCGCGCAATGGCTGTGCGATTGATCCGTCTCATTCCGTCACGCTCAACGCGATCATTCGTGCGCACAATCTCGACCAGAATGACGCGCGCAGGGCCGAGCCATGATGCGTCGCGCGATCATCATGACGGCGCTGATCGTCTGCACGCAGGCGCGGCATGAATTGCAGACCATCATCGAATGTTCGCCGCATCGGCATTGGAATCAATCAAACATATTTAACTAGCTGATGGGATGGCGTCACTCTGACGGGTCCCTCTGTTAAGGCCCGACGGGCAGCTTAGGCGTGTCAAGGATCGCCGCTTTCGCTTGCAGCAGGTCGTCCGGCGAGACGTCGAAGCGGCGTAGCCAGGCATCGCTGCTCGGCGTCGTGTTGTACACCGGCGCGTCGCCATTGACCGTGCCGCGTTGCAGGCTGCTCACGCTGTTCGTGAGGATCTCGCGCAGCGCAGAGTTAAGCACAATGTACGCGGGCGGCGGCGCGACCGGTTGCCCATCGCCTCGCGGAACGCCCGCCTGCGGGGCGACGCCCGCACGGATTAACAAACCTTGGGCACACGGCTCCAGGCTGAACCAGGCTTTCGGAAGCTCTGATTGCAGCGTCGCAATCTGACCGACGCGATTTACCATCTCACCGTTGATTAGCGTGAGCCAATCGGTAGTTTTAATGCGATCGGTGAGCTTGCGAACTTTCATCGCGATTGGGTCGCCCACATCGAGACCAGGGCCGAGTTGCTGCGCCATGAAATACTCACTACTCTCGTTTTCGGTACGACCGGTCGGCGATAGATTTACCGCTAGACCCGCGTGCCCGTGAACAGCGTCCAGTGCCGCTGCACTGTCGTGAAACAGTTTCACCGAGGGCTCCGGGTTCGAGCGTACGAACGGGAAAGGCAGGCTGAACTCCAGCACGTCAAGACCGCGCGTGCCCAGTTCTGCCTGGAAGCGCTCAAGGCAGAACGTCTTGAACTCGTAGAACGACGCCTCGCGCGCGGTGTCGCCACCTACGTAAATTGCGTCGAACCCCTCGTTGTCGCCGACGCTTTTCGCGAGCGAGGACAAGGTGGGCGCGTTCCCGACCGGGATGGCCGGCTTGCCGTTGAACCACAGCCATCGGAGCGGACTTTTGCCTTCGCCCCCCGCTACGCTTGCCAATTTTATATACGCGTCCAGTGCCCAGGCCAACGCTTCGCGTTTGTCAGTGGTAAAGCCGCCTTTGAAATATAGGGCTGCCCGCACCACTAGCGCGGCGCCGACGCCATCATGGGGATGCTTCGGTTCAAAGGCCGCGTAAGGCAGCGTTCCAGCCTTTGATGGGTCCTTCGCCCACTGCTCAAGCTCGTTGCTCATCGTTTAGTTCGGTCTTTGATCATGGCGCAGGGAGCGGCACAGGTGGTGGCGGAAGTCCCCCGTGCAGGTAATTGTTCAACCCCTGACTAAACAGTTTGCCGAATTGGGACGCGGTGGAGGATGACGTGGAGCTTTCCGACTGATCGTCTCCATCGGAGCACCCGCAGTCGGACGGTCCCATTGTGACCACTTTGTCCGGTTCGCCAGCGATTTCCTCGTACGCAGCGTGCTGCTTGAGATCGATCGTGTCCGGCGGGAACTTGATCTCCACCACGTTCTTCAGGTTGTCCTGAGTTGGCGGCAACGACGGGTCGTTGACGACCACCACGTCTGGACGGCGAATGTTACCTACACCGGGAGTGTATCCGCTCAGCCCGCCGGGCCAGTACTTCTGGATCCAGCCCGGCAGATAATCATGGGTCTTCGTGACCATACTGCTACTCATGATCGGTGCTGGTGGATCCTTGCTCATATCGTAGTTGACCTCGGCCTTGTACGGGCTTTGATGGTCGGTCAGTGCATCCGTCGCTTTCAGCCGGCCGCTTACGCATTGCTGCTTCAGCGTTTGACCCTGAGCGCCGATTGTTGGCATCGCGTTGCACTTGCAGATTACTGAACAGATAGCCCAACGGTCTTGCGGATCCATGGAGTTCGGGCGCAAACGCACCGTGTTTGTTTGCCCCTGACCGGGCCCCATCGAACCGGACGAGGACCCTTTTGCGTAGTCTGTCATGCGTCAACCATCGAACCAGGGTGGTCGAACGTCAGGGACGAACTTTCATGACTTTCCAGCCACGAGGTGTAGCCATTAGCATCCGTCGTACCCTGAACCGTTTGACCCGTTGAGGACGTGATCGTGTAGGAATGGTTGGGAATGGGCTGACCCGTGGTGTCGTCCAGCACCTGAAAACGACCACGGTGCGGACCATCCTGCTCAACATCCTTCTCTCGCGAAACAGCGGCCTTCCCGCCTCTAACGGACCCCCCAAGACCCGCCGTCGGGGACGCCTTGGCTGTGGATTGCGTGGCGATGAGTGTCGCTCCGCACGCCGTCTTGTCACCCTCGGACGCAACCGGGCGTCCCTCGAAGGTCATGCCCAGTTGTTTGACCGACACAATGGGATACACCCCACCGCATTCTGGGCACGATACCTTGTCGCCGAGCAGCGCAAGCGCTTTTCCATCGACCGTGTTCGCGGGCGAGCATGCGAGAACGCGGCCTCCATGGGAGGTGGTGTCACCCTCCCGGATAAACGCAAAACGCATATTGCATAGCTCTCATGAAATTTGTCGGACGAATGTAGCACGATGGATGACGGAGCCGCCACTGTGCGAAGTGCGTGATCATTTGCTATATGGACGAAGCAAAAGCATATACGTCACCGGGAACGACCGCTTAGCAGAGACCTGAAAGGCTGCCACGGGTCGCACCCAGACGTTGCTCTACGACAAGACACCGATTGGGTCGATGCAAGATGCGTCAGACGGTAGCCGGCCACAACCGGTCATTCGACTTGACGGCGTGGTTCGTCGACAATCCCTTCAACTGTGTCATGTCGCCACGGAGTTGATTCATGAGTCGTCCGACCAGCAAACTCATCGTAGTGGCATTGACGATCTGTGTGATGTGCATTGCCATAGGCCTCTACTATTTTAAATGGCAGGGCGTCAACACATTGATTGGCAATGACCCCGCCTATCCTTCTGCCGGAGGCATGCGCTAAAGCCGATAGTGAAACGACGGCGGGGAGTCGTTCGATGCGAAACGCATCAGCCTGCATCCGGCAATGAACAGACACTCGACCTCAGCGCTTGAATCGTCGACAATCGGCATCAGGCTGATTTTGGCGTGATTTGTGTTATTACCAGATCGATACATGGCAACGTTCCGCACGAAAACTCGGCTGGCTGGCGAGCTTAGTCGCTTCGTCCAGCAGTACGCTCGCAAAGCTCGAGCGTCAGAGCCCAACGACCGGCGATACGATCGTAAGCTCGAAAAGAAGTTAAAGCGCATCCCAGCGTCTGAACTATCAGACCTGCTTTCCCAGGACGGGCAAGAGCCAATGGAGCCCCGCCGTGAGGAAGAGTGAGAACGGCCAAGAAGGGACGCTCGACCTGGCCTCGTAGATCGTTGACAATTACTGCTTGCCCCAAAAATTCTTAGAATGACGCGGCGGACGAGCTCAATTCGCCCGCTCATGGACGGCTCTCCGAGTCCGCGGCCAGACAGGGATGTCGTGCACGGTTTCGAGTCCGAATCGTCACTCATGTTCGTGCTGTTGTCCATCGAGGTAACGTCGATCCAGTTGAACTGGCAACTGGAGAGAGCAAGCTTACTTCGTATCTCCGCCTCTGAGTAACCTCAAATTATTGAGCGAAATTTCATGGTCGAGCCGAAACTGTTACGTACACTCAAGCGTACATCAGACGGATTTTTCACGAAAAAGTCTTTCTTTGTACCCGCGTCCCTTAAGGACATTCCGTCGGAGAATTTCTTCTCGCATCAGTTTCGTCTCCCCGGAAATCGGTTGGTATTTTTGACGGAATCGGGCTACCGAAATTTCCGGTGCATCGTCGAGTTGATCGACAGAGCTGCGGTGTTTGATGGACTTGCGGACTTTCCGGATATCTGGGAGGCCTGGTTGAGCGTTGCCACCAAATATCTCTCAGACGGCGTTCAGCCTGACGACGGTGAAGAACTACTCCGGGATATCACGGCGGCGGTCAACGGCAAGATTGAGGAGCACACATTCGCCGTTCCGCTTTATGGAGTAAAGCTCGACAGCGACGTGCCATTCCAGTTGGGTTCGGCAACCATATTCAAGATGGCGCCTGAGGCGCTCGACGAACTTGGTATCGAGCACGCGCACATCGATGTACCAAAGCTGCTCAAGAAGTCCCAGACAGACATTTTTCTCAAAAGTACCATTCGAAGCACACGACGTGTCGCGGAACGAAAGTTTGCGAAGCTCGGAGCGACGACGACGGGCGTCTTGGCCATAGCTGCGGCGAGCTTATACCAACGCGGATCATCGCACTTTCGGATTGGCATTGCGATGGCATCCGATGCTGCAGTCGGCACCTCTATTTGGTTTTCTTGGACCGAGAGCGGGCGGAGCCTTTCGACCCACTATCGCTGGCCGTCCGGACAACCGTTCCCACTGAACGCCTCCCTCGGGACGACGTCGGATCTCACAAGAATGGTCGATCGCGCGCAGAACCTCGCCGAAGGCGTAGAGCAGACGGAAGTTGCCATCGCAGTTTCCAAAGCCATTTTCTGGTATTCGGACGCTCAGCGTGATGAAGTCCCTGTAATGAAATTTGTGAAATTTTGGAGCTGCGTGGAAGTGTTCTTCTCTCTTACCGACGATAAGATAACTGAGTCCGTCTCGTCAGGCTTAGCGAGCTTGCTGGTCTTTGGAGGATTTCAGTTTCAAAGCGTTTCACAGTATTGTGAATTGCGAGCGGAGATCAAGCGCTTTTATGGACTACGCTCGCGAGCGGTACACGGCGCGTCGCACGATCACATTAGCGACGGCACAATAGCAAGGTTTAGCCAACTGGTGGCCTGGATGTTACTTACTGTCGTATCGCTTTCCGAGCGTGGGTATACCACTCTCGCGCAGGTAAGGGCGCAGGTTGACCGACTGGATGGAATAGCAACCCGAGGGGCAAAATCCGATGCGATCTGACACGGCGCCCCTCATCGAGTGACCGTTACGGGAATCGGTGAAAGTCGGCTTAGGGTCGACCAGAGACACTCAAAAACAAAAAACTGCGCAGACACAACCCTAAACTCTCCACCCACCCCCCACCCCTTTCACCCCCCACCCATTTCACCCCCCACCCATTTCACCCCCCCACAACCTCCCCCACCTCCCTCCCCACCGCCTCCCGAACCAACGGCACCAACTCCCGCCCATACCCCAGCGCATCCTCCAGCGGATCAAACCCACGAATGAGAAAAGTCGAAACCCCGAGCCTGTAATACTCCACCATCGCATCACTAACCTGCTGCGGGGTCCCGACCAACGAAGTCGAATTCCCCGCCGCCCTGGTCAGCGCAGTAATCCCCGTCCACAAACGCTTATCCACGACCGCGCCCTTCTCAGCCTCAGCCAATAACCTCTGAGCCCCAACATTCTTAGGCTCCTTAGGCCGTCGCGTAAAATTCGGCGAAGCCGACACAATCCCTTTCGCCCGCTCCAAAATAGATTCAGCCCGAGCCCAGGCCGCATCTTCCGTAGAAGCGATAATCGGTCGCAACGAAAGACTAAAACGAATCACCCCTTCCCGCCCATGCTTCGCCGCCGCGCGCCGCACCTTCGCAATAGTCTCCTCGACAGCCCCCAGCGACTCCCCCCAAAGCGCGTAAACATCCGCGTGCTTCCCAGCCACCTCGATCGCCGCATCCGACGATCCGCCGAAATAAACCGGCAAATGCGGCCGCTGCAAAGGTCTTATCTGCGACTTATGCCCCGTCACCCGGTAATACGCGCCATCATGATCGAACGGCACATCGCTACTCCATGACCGCTTGACCACATCGAGATATTCATCGGTCCGCGCATACCGTTCCGCATGCGAAAGATAATCGCCATCGCGTTGCTGCTCGACATCGTCGCCACCCGAGATAATGTGAACGGCCGTCCTGCCCGCACTGAAATGATCCAGCGTCGCAAGCTGCCGCGCAGCGAGCGTCGGCGCAACGAACCCCGGCCGATGCGCGAGCAAAATCCCCAAGCGCTTCGTCTGCTGCGCAACGAACGACGCAATCTGAAATCCATCCGGCGAAGCGCTCGAATGCGCAATCAGCACACGATCGAAGCCACCATATTCATGCGCTTGCGCCACCGCCGCGATATACGGCGGATTAACAGCCGGTCCGCTCGGCAAATGGATTTCGCTCGATTCCTGATGGCTCACGTAGCCGATAAATTCGACGCTCATAAAAGTTCGCTCCTGAATGAAGGAAGGACTTGCGATGTAACCGAAGGCGGTCAAGACGCAGCAAAAGCCGCGCGACCGAGATTGCCGAGGACGGTATCGTTCTGCGGCGTATGAATGCGTGCGCACAGCACGTCGCGATAGTGACGTTCCAGCGGATTGTTCCGACTCAACCCAGGATTGCTGCTCGCCTCCAACGCGAGCGACACCGCTTCGATAGCATGCTGGCTCACGAGGTATTTGATAGCAGGCGCTTCCACCGCATCGACCAGACCATTCGCGCCCGAGTCGAGCAACGTGCGGTTGTTGAACAGCAACGCGTCGATACGCCCAACCGTCTGCCGGAAACTGTCGAGACTCGATAGCGGCGCATTCAGCCCCGACGGAACGCGATGCGCGGCCCAATCCACGAACCAGTCGCGCGCGGCGCGTGCCACGCCGTCGTAGATGGAAGGCAGCAGCACGTTCATCCAGACACTGGTGACCGGGTCCATCCCGCTAGTCGCGCCCGGTGCCTGTAAATCCACCGCATGATCGAGCGGCACACGCACGTCTTCGAATATCACCTCATGGCTACCGGTCGCGCGCATGCCGAGATGATTCCACGGCTCGCCGAAGTGGATGCCCGGCGTATCGCGGTGCACGAGCCACGTACCGACGCGGGGCGACGCTTCGTCCGTGCGGCCCCATACGGCAAACCAGGTGAGTCCCGGGCTGCCAGTCGAGTAAATCTTGCGGCCGCTCAGCAGCCAGTGGTCGCCGTGCAGTCGCCCAACAGTCGCGGGCAAACCGCCTCGCGATGGCGAACCGAGTTCGGGTTCGACTCGCAACGAGTTGATCAGCGCGCCGCGTTCGACGGCATCGCGCGCAATGCGCTCTTTTAACGCAGCGGGCCAGTTCGGGTTAGCCTGCAGGCGCAAATGGTAAAGGCACTGCATCACCAGAATCAGCGCGGTGGACGGCTCGCCGCGCGCGACGGCGCGTATCACCTTGAGCGTCTGCGCGAGCGTGGCTTCGCGACCGCCGAGTACGCGTGGCACGGTCAGCGAAAGCAGACCCGCGCGACGCAACCGCGCGAGATTGTCGTGCGGAAAAATCGGGCCGGCGTCGAGCGCGGCGGCGCCATCGGCAAATTCGCGCGTCAACGTTTCGAGCCACGCGGCGGCGCGCGCACTGTCGAGATCGGCAAGCGCGTCGAGCGCTTCGGAGTCGCGCGCGATATCCACGAGCGCGCTATCGGGGTGACGGCTGGTCATGACCGTAGTCCGTAAAAAAGATCAGGGAGCCAGCGGAAACTGCCGGTCGAAACTCTGCGTGACATCCAGACGTGTCTTGATCACATCCGCGCGGTGGTACAAATCGGCCGTCTTCTGTTGCTCCGCAACGAGGCCATCGTCGATGGCAACCGGATGCAATTGCGCGCGCTGATAAACCGTCTTCAATACCTCGGGCGGCAGGCCGGTCACTTTCGATTGCATCGCGGCCACTTCGTCGGGGTGCGATAAGGCCCAGCGTTGTCCCGCCGCGACGCGTTTCAGAAAGTCCGCAATCTCAGCATGCTTCGCCTTGATCGAGCTCTCCGTTGCGGCTTCGAAACTGAGGCCGGAAGAGAGATTCACGCCATTGGCAATACTGCGGTCATGGTCGCGCTGCTCGGCAAGCGCAACGTACGGGTCCCACGTGGCCCACGCATCGACGTTGCCCGATGCAAGAGCCGCTTTGGCGTCGGCCGGTTGCATGTAGCGCAGCGACACATCGGTCAGCTTGATGCCCGCATGCTCGAGCGTGGCGATGGCGAGGTAATGGCCAATCGAGCCGCGTGTCGTCGCAATGCGTTTGCCTTTCAGGTCGGCGGCGGTTTTGATGGGCGAGCCATCGGGCACGACGATCGCAAGATCGGTCGGCGTGGAGCGCGTCGCGGCGACGGCGCGGATGCCCGCGCCCGCTGCGTAAGCGAAGATGAGCGGCGCGTCGCCGAGTCCACCGACGTCGATCGCGCCGGCATTGAGCGCTTCGCCCAGCGGTTGCGCGGCCGGGAAGTTGAACCATTCGATCTTGTACGGGACGTCCTTCAGTTGCCCGGATGCTTCCAGCACGCCGCGCGTCTGCAACTGTTGATCGCCGACCTTCAAGGTCGTATCGGCGAGCACGGCGTGCGGCGCGGCCGCGGACAACGCACCGAGCAGGAGAGCAGACAGAACACCACGGACGGAATAGGGCATGGGAGACGCAATAGAAGTAGTTCGAAGGCAAACGATACGGGCCTGGTTTTTATAAGGCAAACGCATTGTTCTGCTTTCTTAATATGCGAGGAAGAAAAGGCAGCTTGTGCTTGAGTCCAGTCGGCATGACACGTTAAGCTCATGCCATTGCGTTGTTCCATTGGAAAAGAATCAATGAAACTCGATGAAATCGAGGCCTTTGTCGCTGTCGTACGCAGTCAGTCGCTGAGTCAGGCGGCGGACTCCCTGCATCTGACCCAGCCTGCCGTCACGCGCCGTATTCAGAACTTCGAGGAAGCGCTCGGCGTCGAGTTGCTCGACCGCAATACCAAGCCGCTGAAAACCACACCGATGGGCCGCGTCGTCTACGAGCAATGCCGCGCGATCGTGCGCGAAGTAGACACGCTCCGGCATCTCGTCGCCGACGAGGCGCCGCTTGCCGGCTCGCTGCGTCTAGGCGTCGCGCAAACCGTCGCGGATGTCGCCATGTTGCCGGCCTTGCAGGCGCTGCGTCTCGCGCATCCCGAACTGCAGGCGCGCGTATCCACGGGGTGGGGCGCGCCGCTATTGCAAAAGGTCGAAGACGGCGAACTGGATGCGGCCATCGTGTTGCTGCCCACCAATCGCGTGCTGGCGGAGTCGCTGGCCGGCGAAGCGCTGGGTGCGCTGAAACTGGCGGTCATCGCGAAGAAAGGCAGCATGAAAAAGCGCGTGCATACGCTGGCCGAATGTCAGTCGTTCGGTTGGGTGCTGAACCCGGACGGCTGCGGTTTCCGTGCGGGCTTGCAGCAGGCGCTCGCGGCGCAAGGGCACACGCTGAAGCTGAATCTGGAAACGCTCGGTACGGAATTGCAACTCGGGCTCGTAGCCGATGGCGTCGGGCTCGGACTCGTACCGCTGCCGCTGTTGCGTCTCAGCGCCCATGCCGAGCAACTCGACGTGATTCAGGTCGGCGATTTCAGGCCCGAAATTGCCGTGTGGATGGTGCGCTCGCGCGCCATCGGCAAAATGCAGTCGGCGCTCGCGGTGTTGTCGGGCAGCGTCGAGTCGAGCTTCAAGGCAGCGCGTTTGTCACGCGCGGCCTGATCCTGATCGACGCCTGCATCAGATGGTGAAGAACCCGTGCGTGCCGTCGCGTTCGAGTTGCGCGACGAGACCGTATTCCCATTCCAGATAGGCGTTCATCGCTTCACGCGCGTTGTCGGTGCCTTCGTACGGACGACGATAACGGTCGATACGCGGCGACGCGAGACGTTCTTCGCCGGCTTCGGTTGCGTGCCCGGCGCGAATCCATGCGGCGGTCCCGCCATCGAGTACCTGCACCGGCTTGCCCGTCAGCGCGGCAATTTCCGGGGCGACGAACGGCGCCAACGCATTCGTGCCGCACGTGACCACGTAGCGCTTCGCATCCGGCAGCGCACGCAGATCATCGGCACCGTTGGTCAGGCGCGAGCGTACGATCCAGTGCGCGCCGGGAATATGCGCCTTCACGTGGTTCGCGCTGGACGTCACGTCGATCACCACGGTGCCGCTTGCGGGATCGCCGAGTAGCGCGGCGAGTTCATCGGCGGAAACGGCGGGTGTCGGCTCCGGTTGCGGTTTGGCAGCGCGCCATGGGCCGCGTGCTGTCAATGAGGTGGCCGCAGTGTCATCGACCACGTACACGTCGATATTCATTTGCGCGAGCCACGACGCCGTCATGTTCGCGCGCACGCCGTCGTCGTCGAACAGCACGACACGCGCGCCGCGTACCGGCGCGTACATCTCCGTTTCCTGCACGAGCTGGCCGCCGGGCGCGCCCTGAAAACCCGGCGCATGAGCGTGTTCGTATTCGGCCGGCGTGCGCACGTCGAAGCGATAGGTGGTGCGCGCGGAGTCGGCGGCCCAGCGCGATGTTTCGTCGAGCGTCGTGCGGTTCACGCCCGCACGGTCCGCGAGCGCACGCGCTGCGTTGCGCGACGCGTCGAGGTTGGCGTCGTCGCGCCCGGTCTGCGGTTCGAAACGGCGCTCGCTGCCCTGTTCGAGCGTTTGTCCCGCGAGCGTCCAGCCGATCGTGCCGTTGCGCAACGCCGCGACCGGATTCGGCAGACCCGCATTGACCAGCGACTGCGTGCCGATGATGCTGCGCGTCCGTCCCGCACAATTGACGATCACGCGCGTGGCCGGGTTCGGCGCCAACGCTCGCGCTCGCAGCACGAGTTCGGCGCCGGGCACGCTGATGCTGCCGGGAATGTTCATCGTGTGATATTCGTCGAAGCGGCGGGCGTCCAGCACCACCACGTCGTCGCCGCTTTTCAGCAGTGCGTCGACGGCCTCGGCCGTTAGCGACGGCGTATGTCGTTGCGATTCGACGAATTCGCCGAACGCCTTGCTCGGCACGTTGACGTCGCGGAACACTTCGCCGCCTTCGCGAATCCACCCGTCCAGACCGCCGTCGAGCAAGGCGACCTGCGTATAGCCGAGTTCGACGAGTTTCTCTGCCGCGCGCGCGGCAAGGCCTTCGCCCGCGTCGAATACGACGATCGGCACGTCGCGGCGCGGCAGACGCGTATAAGCGTCGAGCTCGATTCGGGAGAGCGGGAAATTCGCGGCGAAGAGCGGATGAGACTGCGCGTGCGGGTCTTCTTCACGTACATCGAGCAGCGCGATTTCGCGTCGTGCCAGCAGCGCTTCGCGCACGTCGCTATACGTTCGGACGGGATATGACGTCATGGGTGAGGCGATTCCTTGCTGAGGTCCCAGAGGTTAGGGAGCGTTTGATTCGAGTAACCGGAAATGAAAGGCTTGGGTGGCGCATCGACGGGATAGGTCGAGCGCCGCACGGCACCAATGTTCGCACCGTACACGTGAATGCTGATCGACGTGCGGTCTTCATACGCGTTGCGCACCCGGTGGATGTCGCCGATAGTGGGGGACACGGCTTCCACGTCGCCCGCATTCAGGCGCTGTTCGGCGCCGCTTTCGCGCAGCGCGCCGTCGTGAGTTCGCTCGAACGACGTGGCCAGTTCGGCGCCGCGCAGCACGCCGATGAGTCCCCACACCGTATGATCGTGAACCGGCGTTTGCTGGCCCGGTCCCCACACGAAGCTGACTACGCTGAAGCGCTGCCGCGCATCCGCATACAACAGGAATTGCTGATAGCGCTCGGGCGAGGGTTGCGCATAGACCTCCGGCAGCCAGTCGTCGACGCGAATCAGTTCGCGCAATGCAGCCGCGCCTTGTTTCAGCAGGTCGGATTCGGGCGGTGTCGAATCGACCAGTTCCGCGATCTCGCCGACAAAGCGACGTAGTTTGTGAATCGCAAGCGTCATCAGTCGAGCAAGTCCGGTTCGGCTTCGACGAGGCCTTCATACAGGCTGTCGAATGCGTATTTTGCACCGGCCGGACGACCCACCTGTTGATGAGTCAGCGCCGCCATTTCGTGCGGAATCGGTTGTGGTGTGCCGGCGGCTTCGGCCAGCAGTTGCGCGTGGCAGGCGTTTTCCAGCGCGATATACCACCAGGCGACGGCCTCGACGGT
This sequence comes from Paraburkholderia sp. BCC1886, assembly GCF_900996245.1. GTDB lineage: Bacteria > Pseudomonadota > Gammaproteobacteria > Burkholderiales > Burkholderiaceae > Paraburkholderia. Next base: position 17,760 of record NZ_CAAJGK010000037.1, read on the forward strand.
CGGCCCCGCAGTCAGAATGCCGTGATTCTTCAGAATCACCGCTTTGCGCGGACCCAGCGCGTCGGCAATCCGCGCGCCTTCTGTCGTGTCGAGCACGACGCCGCGAAAATCTTCGAACAGCGCATGGTCCTCGTAAAACGAGCACGAGTCCTGCGTCAACGGATCGAGCTTGCGGCCGAGCGTGGACCACGCCTTGCCATACAGCGAGTGCGTATGCGCGGCAGCGACCGCGTCGGGACGCGCCGCATGAATGGCGGCGTGAATCGCAAACGCCGCCTGATTGACCGGACCGTCGCCCACGACGATCTCGCCATGATGATTGACGAGCAACAGATCGGACACCCGCATGCGCCCAAAATATCGGCCTAGCGGATTGACCCAGAAGTGGTCGGTCCATTCCGGATCGCGCGCGGTGATATGCCCGGCGAGCCCTTGCGCGAAGCCATATTGTGCGAAGAGCCGGAACGCGCCGGCCAGTTTGCGTTGCCGGTGCAGGCGTTCTTCGGCGATCGAGCGCGGTGGCGCATCGTCGTCGTCGAACCAGAATTTGCGCACCGGCGTATCGCGCCGTGTCAGTCCAGCGGGATTCAAAACAGGACGGGTGTCGACAGTCGGCGTACTCATGGTGTGATCGCGCTCCGGTCAGGCTGCGTGGCGAACGCGGGAGGTCAATTCGCGAGTGGCGGGAATCAGTTCGCGGCCGTAATCGGTGGCGTCTTCGAGCGGATCGAAGCCGCGAATCAGGAACGTGGTCACGCCCAACTCGTAATACTCGGCGAGCGTTTCGGCGACCTGTGCGGGTGTGCCGACGAGCGCGGTCGAGTTGGAGCGTCCGCCGATTTCCTTCGCGACCGCGGTCCACAGCCGGTCGTCGGCGCGGTCGCCTTCACCTGCCGCCGCGAGCAGACGCCGCGCGCCTTCGCTCTGTTGCGGACCGCCGCGCGAGAAGCCCTGTTCGACGCGCAGGCGGCGCGTTTCTTCGAGAATATGTTCGGCCTTCTCCCACGCACCCTTTTCCGTCGCGGCGACGATCGGGCGGAACGACACCGAGAAGCGCACTGTCCGGCCATGCTTCGCGGCTTCGGCGCGTACGCGGGTAATCTGCTCGTGCACCTGCTGTTTCGATTCGCCCCACAACGCGTAAACGTCCGCGTGCTTGCCCGCTACCGCGAGCGCCGGCCCGGATGCGCCGCCAAAGTAGATGGGCACGTGCGGCGACTGTTTCGGTTTGACTTCGGAGAAAGCTTTCTCGAGGCGGTAGAATCGGCCTTCGTGATCGAAAGGCTGGTCCTCGGTCCACACGCGGCGCAAGATTTGCAGATATTCGTCCGTACGTGCATACCGTTCATCGTGACTCAGAAAATCGCCGTCGCGCCGCTGGTCTTCGTCACTGCCGCCCGAAATGAAGTGCACGCCGAGGCGGCCGCCGGAAAAATGGTCCAGCGTCGCAATCTGCCGCGCGGCCAAAGTCGGCGCAACGAAACCGGGGCGATGCGCCAGCATGAAGTGCACGCGCGAGGTGACACTCGCGGCGTAAGCAATCGTAATCGTGGCGTCGGGGCTGGTCGAACTGTGCGGCACCAGAATGCGGTCGAAGCCGGCGTTCTCATGGGCCTGCGCAAAGGCGCGCACGTAGTCGGTGTCGACAGCGGGGCCTTGCGGAAGATGCGTTTCGGAAACCTTGCGCTGCTGGATCATGCCGATAAATTCGACGCTCACGTTTGCTCCTGAATGTCCGTTATGTTTTCGTCATGGATGCAGTAGCAGACGTCACGGTCAACGGCACGCCTGCTCGTCGAACTCAGGCTAACACCGGGTTATGCGAAGGCTAAATAGTAAATTCAGATAAAGATATCGAACTTGCATGTTACCCACGTGCATCCCCGATCAGACCTACCGCGCAATGAACCAGATTTGACCTCATGACCCTCAACCCCGATCACGAACGCCGCCGCCTCGATGCTCTGGCGCGCTACGACGTGCTGGACACGCCGCGCGAACAGGCCTTCGACGAAATCGCCAATCTGGCGGCCGCGTTGTGCCGCGCGCCGATTGCAGTCGTGAATCTGATCGGGGACGGTCGTCAGTTCTTCAAGGCGGAAGTCGGACTCGGCGTGCGCGAGACGCCGCTGGAAACGTCCTTCTGTACGAAGGCTTTGCTGGAAGACGAATTCCTGCAGATTCCCGACGCCAGCGCCGACCGGCGTTTCGACTGCAACCCGCTCGTCACCGGCGAACCGCATCTGCGGTTCTACGCGGGCGCGCTGCTGAAAACGGACGAAGGGCTACCCATCGGCACGCTGTGCGTGCTCGACTATCAGCCGCGTACGCTCGACAAGGTGCAGGAGCAGGCGTTGCGGGTGCTGGCGCGGCAAACCATGGCGGCGCTCGAATTGCGCCGCGCGGCCAATATCGCCGAGGCCGAACGCCTGCGCTACGAAGCGCTGTTCAATGCAATCGACGACGGGTTCTGCATCATCGAGTTCTTCGACGGTCCGCATGGACCGCTCAGCGATTACGTGCACGTCGAAGCCAATCCGGGTTATGAACGGCATACGGGTATCGCGGGCATCGTCGGCATGACCTTGCGTCAGATCGATCCCGCCGAGGCGGACCGCTGGATCGAACTGTACGGCGGCGTGTTGCGCACCGGCGAAACCGTGCGCTTCGAACGATACTTCCGGACGGCGGGCCGTCATATCGAAGTGTCGGCGTCGCGCGTCGGCTCCGGGAGCACGCGGCGGGTGTCGGTGCTGTTCCGCGATATTTCCGCGCGCAAGGTGGCCGAAGCCGCGCAACGCGCAAGTGAAGCGCTCGCCCGGCAGAACATCGAGCGCGTGCAACTGGCGCTCGGCGCCGGCGCGATTATCGGCACGTGGTTCTGGGACCTCCCGAACGACCGCTTCACCGTGGACGAAGCGTTCGCGCATGTTTTCAATCTCGACCCGGCACAGGGCCGCGACGGCCTCAGCCTTTCGCAAGTCACCGCCAACGTGCATCCCGACGATCAGGCCGGCCTGATTGCGGCGATCCGCGAAGTGATCGCGCGCGGCGGTCACTATGCGCACCAGTATCGGGTGCGCCGGGCGGACGGCCGCTATTACTGGATCGAAGCGAACGGCCGGGTCGATCACGGGCCCGACGGCACGCCGCAGAACTTTCCGGGCGTGCTGCTCGACGTGGAAAAGCGCCGCGCGGTCGAAGAAGAACGCGATCGCGCCGCGGCTTCGTTGCGCGCGCTCAACGACACGCTCGAACATCGGGTCGCGGAGCGCACTGCCGAACTCATGCGCGCCGAAGAGCAACTGCGGCAGTCACAGAAAATGGAAGCGGTGGGTCAACTGACCGGCGGTCTCGCGCACGACTTCAACAATCTGCTGGCCGGCGTATCGGGTTCGCTTCAATTGATCGGTATCCGCCTGAGTCAGGGGCGGCTCGCCGATGTCGACAAATACGTCGTGGCCGCGCAAGGCGCGGTGCGCCGCGCGGCGGCGTTGACTCATCGGCTGCTGGCGTTTTCGCGTCGTCAGACGCTCGATCCGCGGCCGACCGACGTCAATGCGCTGGTCAACGGCATGACCGATCTGATTCAGCGGACTGTCGGTCCCGGTATCAAGGTGGAGGCCGTCGGCGCCGCCGCGTTGTGGCCCGCGCTGGTCGACTCCGGCCAACTCGAGAACGCGTTGCTGAACCTGTGCATCAACGCGCGCGATGCGATGCCCGACGGCGGTCAGATCACGGTCGAGACGGCCAACAAGTGGATCGATAGAACCGCGGCGCAAAGCCACGATATGCCCGAAGGCCAGTTTCTCTCGTTGTGCGTGACGGACACCGGCACCGGCATGTCGCCCGACGTGGTCGCCAAGGCGTTCGACCCGTTCTTCACGACCAAGCCGATTGGCATGGGCACGGGGCTGGGTCTCTCGATGATCTACGGCTTCGCGAAACAGTCCGGCGGACAGGTGCGCATCTATTCGGAAGTCGGGCAGGGCACCACGGTCTGCATTTACCTGCCGCGCTTTTACGGCGATGCCGATGGCGAAGCGGTCGACGAGGCCGAGCTTCCCATCTCGGGCACCGAGGCGGGCGAAACGGTCCTCGTCGTGGACGACGAACCGAGCGTGCGCATGCTGATTACCGACGTGCTGGAAGAAGCCGGCTATTCGGTCATCGAGGCAGCCGACAGCGTGGCCGGCCTGAAGGTCTTGCAGTCGAACGTGAGAATCGATTTGCTGGTGAGCGACGTGGGCCTGCCCGGCGGAATGAACGGACGCCAGATGGCGGATGCGGCGCGGCAGACGCGGCCCGATCTGCGTGTGCTGTTCATCACCGGCTATGCGGAAAATTCGGTCATTAGCAATGGCCATCTCGAACCCGGCATGCAGGTGATGACCAAACCCTTCTCGCTGGAAACCTTCGCCGCAAAAGTGCGGCAAATGGTCGACGGCTGATCGTTCAGACGCCCGCGCCCGTGATGAATTGCCGCCCGACGAAGTCGATATGCGCAAACATCGCCTGCTGCGCGGCTTCCGGATTGCGCTCGCGCACGGCCAGAAAGATCGACTCGTGCTGGCGCATGCGCATGGCCGATTGCACGGCGGCATTCACGTTGTTCGCGGTTGCATCGAATGTGTTCGCGGCAATATGCTCGCGCAGCATGTTGATGACGCTGGCGTAGAACTGCCCCAGCATCCGGTTGTGCGCAGCCGCGGTGAGTGCCGTATGAAACTCGCCGTCCATGCGCGCCTCGGCATCTACATCGTGTTCGGCTATCGCTTCGCGCATGCGCGCAAGCAGCGTCTCCAGTTTGTAGATCTCCTCCGGTGTCGAGCGTTGCGCCGCGAACCGCGCCGCCGCGCATTCGAACACCATGCGAAATTCCAGCGTTTCCTCGCGCAGCGGCGGATGCTCCGCGACCAGTTGCAGCCACGGCGAACTGAGCGCGGGGGCCTGTTTCTGCACCACGTACACGCCGCTGCCGCGTTTGGTTTCGAGCATGCCCTTGCTCACCAGATGCCGGATCGCCTCGCGCACGGTCGGCCGCGATACGCCGAAGTGTTCCGCGAGCGCGCGCTCCGCTGGTAGACGTCCCGCTACCGCCCAACTTCCGTCGAGCACTTTCTCTTCGATCTGCCGGACTACGTCGTCGAGGATGCCGGAAGACAGCCTGTGAAATGCCATATCTGCTCCGCCCGAATTGGCCTGACCAATTTGCGCCGCGTTGGCCGAAAAACGACCATTTGCAGGAGCGGGCGCATTGAAGAGAGACAAGAAATCAACCGTGCGTCCGTCCCCCACGATTCAGGAGAAAAAAACATGTCGGATTCTACTTCACTGATCATCCGCCTGCATTCGGACGACGACGTCGCCATCGCGCGCGGTCCGATCGCGGCCGGCACGACGCTGGCCGAAGCCGGCGGCATCGTCACGCTCGACGACATTCCCGGCGCTCATAAAGTGGCGTTGCGCGCGCTGAAGGTCGGCGAGCCGGTGCGTCGCTATGGACAGATCATCGGCTTCGTCACCCAAGCTATCGAACCCGGCGCGCACGTGCACACGCAAAACGTGTCAATGGGCGACTTCGCTCGCGACTATGCCTTCGGCAAGGACGTCAAGCAGGTTGCGCAAGCCGCCGACGCGCGTACGTTCATGGGCTTTCGTCGCGCGGACGGCCGCGTCGCGACCCGCAATTACATCGGCGTGGTGAGCACGGTCAACTGTTCGGCGACCGTGACGAAACTGGTCGCGCAGCATTTCTCGGCGCCCGGCAAGCTCGACGCGTATCCGAACATCGACGGGATCGTGCCGGTCACGCATAGCTTCGGTTGCTGTATCGATCACAACGGCGAAGGCGTGCAGCAACTGCGCCGCACGATCGGCGGCTTTATCCGTCACGCGAATTTCGCCGGCATCCTCGTGATCGGCCTGGGTTGCGAAGCCAATCAGATGGGTGCGCTATTCATTGCGGAAGGGGTCGAGCCGAGCGCCACGATGGTGCCGCTCGTCATTCAGGAGCAGGGCGGCACGCAGAAGACCGTCGACGCCGCCATCGCCGCGATCGAAACGATGCTGCCGGTCGCGAACGCCGTGCAACGCGAGCCGTTGCCGATCTCGAACCTGAGCATCGCGCTGCAATGCGGCGGCTCGGACGGTTACTCGGGTATTACCGCAAATCCGGCGCTCGGTGCGGCGGTCGATCTGCTGGTGCAGCACGGCGGCACGGCGATTCTCAGCGAGACGCCTGAGATTTACGGCGCCGAGCATTTGCTGACGCGTCGCGCGGTGACGCCGGAAGTCGGCGAGAAAATCGTCGAGCGGATTCACTGGTGGGAAAACTACGCGGAGCGCGAGAAAGGCAGCATCGACAACAATCCGACGCCGGGTAACAAGGCCGGCGGGCTGACCACGATTCTGGAAAAATCGCTCGGCGCGGTGGCCAAGAGCGGTTCGACGCCGCTGATGGGTGTGTACCGTTACGCCGAGCCGGTCGATACGAAGGGTCTCGTGTTCATGGATGCGCCCGGCTACGATCCGATGGGCGCGACCGGTCAGATCGCGAGCGGCGCGAACCTCGTGCTGTTCACCACGGGCCGCGGTTCGTGCTTCGGCGCGAAGCCCGCACCGTCCATCAAGCTCGCGACCAACACGAAGATGTACACGCGGATGGCCGACGACATGGACATCAATTGCGGCGACATCATGGACGGCAAGGTGAGCGTCGAGCAGAAGGGCCGCGAGATCTTCGAGATGATCATCGACATCGCGTCGGGCACGCAGAGCAAGAGCGAGGCGCTCGGCGTCGGCAACGAAGAGTTCGTGCCGTGGATGATCGGCGCACAGATGTAAGCGCTGCGGCCTGATGGCCGACCCTTCAATACCTCAGTACTTCAATACGAACAACGGCGGCGCGCCATGCTCATCGAGCGTGACGCGCCGACCGGCGGAGACGAACACAATGAAAATCAAACAGACCATCGAGCGGTTCCCCGGCGGGATGATGGTGATTCCGCTGCTGTGGGGCAGTCTGCTCAATACATTCTTTCCCAACGTGCTGACCATCGGCAGCTTTTCGACGTCGCTCGCGCATGGCGCGTTGCCGATTCTCGCGGCGTTCTTCGTGTGCATGGGCGCGGAAATCCAGTTCAAGACCGCACCGCGTGCGCTGAAGGCCGGCGCCGCCATTACGCTCGCCAAGCTCGCGAGCGGGGTCGTGATGGGTCTCGTGGTCAGCTATGTGTTCAAAGGGCAGCCGATTTTCGGACTGTCGAGCATGGCGATCATCGCGGCGATGACCAACGCGAACATGGGGCTTTACGCGGCGCTGACCAAACAGTTCGGCGACGAAGTCGATCGCGGCGCGCTCGCCGTGCTGTCGATTCTCGAAGGGCCGTTCGTCACCATGCTCGCGCTCGGCGTCGCCGGTCTCGCGAAGATTCCGTTCATCGATCTGATCGCGACCGTTCTGCCGATTCTGATCGGCATGCTGCTCGGCAATCTCGATCGCAGCATGCGCGAGTTTCTGCGCTCCGGCAGCGATCTGCTGATCCCGTTCTTTGCGTTCGGACTCGGCGCACAGATCAATCTGCACTCGATTCTCGGCGCCGGCCTGTCGGGCATTCTGCTCGGGCTCGTCACGCTGCTCGTGGGCGGCGTGATCAACGTGGTGGTATCGCGTCTGGTCGGCGGCTCGGGCGTGGCCGGCGTGGCGGTATCCACGACCGCGGGTAACGCGGTCGCGACACCGACCGCGATCGCTTCAGTCGATCCGCATCTTGCTTCGCTGGTCGCGGTCGCGACGCCGCAGATCGCGGCTTCGACCATCGTGACGTCGCTGCTCGCGCCGCTGTTGACCGCGTTATACGCCCGATACTTCGGTCGGCCTCAGCAGGAAAATCCCGTGGATCAGGACACCTTCGACGCGGCGCCCCGTCTGAACGAGCAGACCGACGGCGCTTAGCTTGCCGTCTCGACCGCTTGCCGCGCCTTCAGAAAATCGACGAACGCACGCAATGGCGCGGGCAGGTGGCGCCGCCCGGGATAGTAGAGAAACGGCCCGGAAAAACTCTGCCACCAAGGCTTGAGGATCGGCTCCAGTGCACCGCTGTCCAGATGCGTTTGCAGCATGTCTTCGAACAGATGAATGACCCCGAGTCCGGCGATAGCGAGACTGATTGCAAGGTCCAACGCCGCGGCGGGTCGGACGAGTAGCGGCCCGGTCGGGTCGAGCACCACCGATTCGCCGTCCTTTTCGAAATACCAGCCGGGCATCGCGCCGCCTGCGAACTGGCCGCGCAGGCACGCGTGCGTGAGCAATTCACGCGGATGCGTCGGCCGGCCGTGCGCATTCAGATACGCCGGCGCCGCGGCGGTGACGAAGCGCTGCGTGCGCGGGCCGATCGGCACGGCGATCATGTCCTGTTCGAGCCGCTCGTCGTAGCGCACGCCCGCGTCGCAGCCGATCGACAGCACGTCGACGAAACCGTCTTCCACGACGACTTCCACGCGTATCTCGGGATAGGCCTTCAGAAAATCCGCGAGGATGTCCGGCAGGACGATTTGCGCGACGTTCAACGGCACGTTCAGTTTGAGCGTACCGGCCGGTTTGTCGCGGAACACGTTCAGCACGTCCATGGCCGCTTCCATCTCGCTGAACAGCGGCGTCAACTTTTCGATGAGACGCACGCCCGCTTCGGTGGGGGCTACGCTGCGCGTCGTGCGATTGAGCAGGCGCAGCCCGAGCTTCGCTTCCAGGCGACGCACGGCGATGCTCAAGCTCGACGCGGAGACGCCGCCGACACGGGCGGCATCGCGAAAGCCGCCGGCACGCGCCACTGAAACGAAGGCGGCAAGATCGTTGAATTCCATGGTGATTGTGCGTTTTTTTAAACAACCCGTGCAATTTAGACCGGATTATCGAACAGCGCAATCGTGTTCATACTGGCCTCACGTTTTCTAACCGCCAAGGACACCACCATGTCGTACGCATCAGTCTCCAGCACTTACCCGCTTGCCGGCCGCACTGTGAACCGGATGGGCTACGGCGCCATGCAACTGGCCGGCCCCGGCGTGTTCGGGCCGCCGAAGGATCGCGACGCCGCGCTTGCCGTGTTGCGCGCGGCGGTCGAAGCGGGCGTCGATCACATCGATACGAGCGATTTTTACGGTCCGCACATTACCAATCAACTCATTCGCGAAGCGCTGCAACCGTATCCGGACAATCTGACGATCGTGACCAAGGTGGGCGCATTGCGTGGCGACGACGCTTCCTGGCTGCGGGCCGACGAGCCTGCCGATCTGGAGCGCGCCGTGCACGACAATCTGCGCAATCTCGGTCTGGATGCGCTCGACGTCGTCAATTACCGCAGCATGGGCAGCATTCACGCGCCCGCCGAAGGTTCGATTGCGAAGCAGGTCGAGGCGCTGGCGGAATTGCAACGCAAGGGGCTGGTGCGGCACATCGGCCTGAGCAACGTGACGTCGACGCAGGTCGCCGAGGCGCAAGAAATTGCCGGGATTGTCTGCGTGCAGAATCAGTACAACCTCGTGCAGCGCGACGACGACGCGCTGGTGGATGAACTGGCGGCCAAGGGCATTGCGTATGTGCCGTTCTTTCCGTTGGGCGGATTCTCGCCGATTCAATCGTCGGCGCTGTCGGATATCGCCGCGTCGCTCGACGCCACGCCGATGCAGGTCGCGTTGGCGTGGTTGCTGCACCGGTCGCCGAATATTCTGCTGATTCCGGGCACGTCGTCGGTTGGGCATCTGCGGGAAAACTTGCAGGCGGCGCAGTTGGTGTTGTCGGAGAAGGTGCTGGCGGAGTTGGCGGCGATCGAGACCAGAGGGTCGGGGGGGCATTGAGAGCGGGAGGGCCGCTTGACGAGTACCGGAAACAGGTAAATAATTACCGCTATCCGGTACTCGTTGTCCAATCTGGTTCTGGCGAGACCGTATCGGGAATCGACAAACATGCTCGCGGACTTTCTATTTACGCCGAAGCAGCAACGGATCATCGGGGCGCTGGTTCTGAATCCGGCACGCAGTTATGCGTTGTCGGAGTTCTTCGATCTTGCCGATGGCGGCCGAAGCTCGACCCAAGTTTTCCTCAAAACGCTGGTTGGTGCGGGCGTTGCACGTATTGAGCCGACCAGCCGGGCGACGCGTTACATCGTCAATACGGCGCATCCGCTTTATCCAGAGCTTCGGCAAATCGCAATCAAGAGTTTCGGTATCCGGGAGCCGATCGAACAGGCGCTTCTCGACATCCGTAACAAGATCGACGAGGCGTTTATTTTTGGCTCGATGGCTAGCGGCTTGGCGCGCCCCGATAGCGACGTCGACGTGATGATCATTGGCGACGTGCGTGTCGGCGCGGCGATCCGGGTTCTGGAGGTGGCCGGAAAAGCTTTAGGCCGGGAAGTCCACGTGAATGTTTATCCAAAAGACGAGTGGGAGCAGCTGCGCGTCTCCGATCCCGTTGTTCAAGCCATAGACCAGGGACCGAAGATTGAACTCGACTTTGCCATTGCCCCACACTAAAGCACTCGCCGATGCATTGAACGCGGGTTTCATTCGCCTGACTCCGTACGATGCCGCTAATGCGATCCAGTTTCGCAAAAACGTCGCTTCGTACATTCAGGGAGCAAAGCTCGAAGATCTCGCACCCATTGCGAAATACACGCTTGCCTATGAAGGAATTCACGCGATCGCCGTTGGGTTTCTTTTTCTGCACGGGCTTGCGCCGAGCCAGAGGGAAGGGCATCGTAGTCAGGCCCTGTCGTTGATGTATAGCTTTCTCGAGCTGGACGCGGACGACCGCTACGAAATAGACGATGCGAACCGAATGCGTAACGACAAGTTGTACAAAAGTCCCGCGCCGCCCGTGTCTGCCACAGTAGCCCGGCAGCTTGTCGAGTTAGCTGCTCGTGCGGAAGCTAAAGCGAAAGCCAGGCTGCCCGAGTGGTACGCGCTGGCCTGACGCCAGCGGCGACCATTTCTTCTACGCCGTACTCGAAACCAACCCCGTGGTTTGCCCCGCCGAGAGCATCAGTTGAGCCAATGCCGTCTGCGCGCTTTCAAGCTCGGTCGATATCTGGCTGAGCTGACTGCTATCCGAGCTTTGCGCTGCCTGGCTCAACGCGGCGCGTGCGCTGGCTAGTTGGGCCTTGATCTGGCTGGCTTCGCTGGAGTTCGAGGTTGCGCCGCCGGTGCTGGCCGACGCCTGCGACAGTTGCGCTTCAAGTGACGCGATCAGCGTGTTCATCGCGTTGAGTTCTGAAGAAGAGCTGCTGGCCGACGCCGAAGCGCCACCACCACCGCCACCGCCTCCCGCGCCCGCAGCAGGCGCAGCCGTTTCCGTAGTGGAAGTGCCCGACGTCGAGCCAGATGAAGAGGACGTGGTCGACGAATTCGACGCATTCGCCGAACCCGCCGACGCATTACTCGCAGCGCCGCCAGTCACCGAGCTGCTAGCAGACGCAGCCACTCCGCCAGCCCCTTGATTCGTCGTCGCAGCAGCACTCGTCGTACTGCCATTGCCGTACGCAACCGGCACCGTCGCGCTCGTAGACTGAATCTGCATGAAAAACCCCAACTCTTGATCGATACGAAACGGGCGGAAACCACCCTTACCCGCTAATAGCGGCACAGTTGAGGTTTTCTTTAAACCGGTCGTCTCAAACCGTCCGGTTCGCCTCGATCACCGTCAGCGCCGTCATGTTGATGATCCGCCGCACGGTCGAGCTCGACGTCAGGATATTCACCGGCGCATTCACCCCGAGCAGGAACGGCCCGACCGCCACGTTGCTGCCCGCGCCGGTCTTCAGCAGGTTGTAGGCAATGTTGCCCGCGTCCACGTTCGGACACACCAGCAGATTAGCCGCGCCCTTCAACGGCGAATGCGGCAGAATCCGCGCGCGCAACGCTTCGTCCAATGCGCAGTCGCCATGCATTTCGCCGTCCACTTCCAGATCGGGCGCCTGTTCCCGCACGATCTCGAGCGCCCGGCGCATCTTCACGCCGGAAGCGGCGCTGCCCGAGCCGAAGTTCGAACGCGAGAGCAACGCGGCCTTCGGCGTCAGCTTCAGCCACTCCATCTGCCGCGCGGCCGCGATCGTGAATTCGGCAATCTGCTCGGCGTCCGGATTGTCGTTGATATGCGTATCCACCAACGCCACCGTGCGCTGATCGAGCAGCAGAATATTCATTGCCGCATAGGTCTGCGCGCCACGCTTCTTGCCGATCACCTGATCGACAAAACGCAGATGGTCGTGATACGCGCCCACCGTGCCGCAAATCATGCCGTCGGCGTCGCCGAGCCGCACCATCATCGCGCCGATCAAGGTCAGGCGGCGGCGCATTTCCACGCGCGCCATTTCCTTCGTAATGCCGTCGCGGCACACCAGTTCCCAGTACGTCGTCCAGTACTGCGGGAAGCGCTCGTCGTATTCGGGGTTGGTCACTTCGACATCCTGCCCGAGCCGCAGCCGCAGGCCGAATCGTTCGATACGCGCGAGCAGCACCTCGGGCCGTCCCACCAGAATCGGCCGCGCCAGCTTTTCGTCGACGATGACCTGCACCGCGCGCAAGACGCGCTCGTCTTCGCCCTCGGTGAACACGATGCGGGCATTGCCGCCGTCGCGCACGAGTTGCTTGGCCGTCGCGAACAGCGGCTTCATGAACGCGCCGGAGTGGTAGACGAACTGCTGCAACTGCTCGGCGTAGGTTTCGAGGTCTGCCAGCGGACGCGTGGCCACGCCGCCTTCCATCGCCGCCTTCGCGACGGCCGGCGCGATCCGCACGATCAGGCGCGGATCGAACGGCTTCGGAATCAGGTACTGCGGACCGAACGCGACGTCATACGTGCCATAAGCGGCCGCGACGACCTCGTTCTGCTCTTCCTGCGCGAGTCCGGCAATCGCATGGACCGCGGCAATCTCCATCTCGCGCGTGATAGTCGTTGCACCGACGTCCAGTGCGCCGCGGAAGATATACGGGAAGCACAGGACGTTATTCACCTGATTCGGATAGTCCGAGCGGCCGGTCGCGATCACCACGTCGTCGCGCGTCGCGTGGGCCAGTTCCGGGAAAATCTCCGGCGTGGGATTGGCCAGCGCGAGAATCAACGGACGCGGGCCCATCGTCTTGAGCATGTCGGCGCTCAGAATACCGCCGACCGACAGGCCGAGGAACACGTCGGCGCCCTCGATCACTTCGGCCAGCTTGCGCGCCTTTGTCTCCTGCGCAAAGCGGGCCTTGTCCGGGTCCATCAGTGCGGTGCGGCCGCGATAGACCACGCCTTCGATATCGGTCGCCCAGATGTTCCCGACCGGCAGGCCGAGATCGACCAGCAGGTCCAGGCAGGCAAGCGCGGCGGCGCCTGCGCCCGAGGTCACGACCTTCACTTCCTTGATCGACTTGCCGACCACTTTCAGGCCGTTGATAAAGGCCGCCGAAACGGTAATAGCCGTCCCGTGCTGATCGTCGTGGAAGACGGGAATCTTCATGCGCTCGCGCAGTTTGCGTTCGACGATGAAGCACTCCGGCGCCTTGATGTCTTCGAGATTGATACCGCCGAAGGTCGGTTCCAGACCGGCGATGATCTCGACCAGCTTGTCCGGATCGGTCTCGTTGATCTCGATGTCGAACACGTCGATGCCGGCGAATTTCTTGAACAGCACGGCTTTGCCTTCCATCACCGGCTTCGAGGCCAGCGCGCCGATGTTGCCGAGACCCAGCACGGCGGTGCCGTTGGTAATCACGCCGACGAGGTTGCCGCGGCTCGTGAAGCGGTGCGCCTGCAGCGGATCGGCCGCAATTGCCTCGCAGACGCCCGCCACGCCCGGCGTGTACGCCAGCGCCAGATCGCGCTGGGTCACGAGCGGCTTGCTGGCCGTCACGGCGATTTTTCCGGGGGTCGGGAATTCGTGATAGTCGAACGCGGCTTGCTGGTCTGTCTCGGTCTGCTTCATGGTCTAGGCCTCTGTGAGCGCGCCGGGCGGGTTCCCGGCGTCGAATTGAAGCGATTCTAGACAGCTGCCATAAGCTGATCATTTTGTTTTACTATCGCCTCATCATATTTTTGTGATGGGTGGACGGTCCGTTACATGGAATTCGAGTCGAGCGACATCGTGCGACGCCTGAGCGCGCGCCTGAAAATGCGGCATTTGCTGTTGCTGCTGCAAATCCAGCAGCACGGCTCGCTGACCCGCGTCGCCGAGCACATGGCGAGCAGCCAGCCGGCCGTGACCAATGCGCTGGCAGAGCTGGAGAGCATGTTCGGCACGCCGCTCTTCGAGCGCTCGTCGCGCGGCATGCTGCCGACGGCGCTCGGCCGGGTCGTGCTGGAACGGGCGCGCGCGATGATCCAGGACCTCGATCATCTGGCGCGCGAGATGAAGGCCGTGGCGTCGGGCCATGCGGCGCATCTGCACGTCGGGGTGATTCCGTTCATTTCCGGGCAGTTGCTGTCGGCGGCGCTCAAGCGCCTGCAGGCGAGCCTTGCGCGGCGCGTGACCGTCACCATCCACGAAGGCACGAGCGACCAGCTTCTGCTGCAACTCAAGGACCATACGGTCGATATCGTGATCGGCCGCGCGTCGTCGACAGTCGATCTGAGCGCGGCGAGTTTCGAGGTGCTCTATCGGCAGCAGCCGCGCCTGATCGCGAGCCGGCGGCTCGCGGCCAAGCTGGCGCGCGTGAAACTCGACTGGAGCAAGCTGGTGGAGCTCGACTGGATTCTCGGCGCACCGCATACGCCGATGCGCGAGCAGGTCGCCGACCTGTTTCTCGCGGCGGGCACGGCGCCACCGGTGCCGGTGGTGGAGAGTTATTCGTCGAAGCTGATCGGCGAAATGATCGCGTCGAGCGAGGGCGCAGTGTCCATCGTTCCCGCGGATATCGCCGAGGAACTGGTGCGCATCGCCGGGGTGGCGATCGTGCCGTACTCGTTCGACTGGACGCTGCCGCCCATTGCCCTGTTCACGCGCTCGGAGGGCGCGCATTCGGCGGCGCGGGATCTGTTTGCGCAAGCGTTGCGGCAGATCTGCAAGGAAACGTATGGGGCGGCGGGCGGTACGCCGTAATGCCGCGTCGATGGGCTCGTCAGTCCGCTGCGCATCGCGCAATCGCCACGCACTTGATCTCGACGAGCAGACCCGGGTGCGCGAGTTCGGACACGCCGATCGCGGTCCACGCGCACGTGCCGCGCGGGAAAATGCGGTTCTTCACTTCGCGGAACACCGGCATATGCACGCTCATTTGCACGTGATACGTCGTCATGTCGACAATGTCTCCGAAGGTGCAGCCGCCTGCCGCGAGCAGCGCGCTCAGGTTGTCCCAGCACGCGACGAACTGCGCTTCAGGGTCGCGGATCACCTCGAGTTCGGCCGTTCGGCCGACCTGGCCCGCACAGAAAAGCGTCGTGCCGACCTTGACGGCAGGCGCATACCCGGCGCGTTCGACGATGGTCTGCATACCGGCGGGGACGATGATTTCGCGGTCGCTCATAGAAGGGTTCCTGATTGTCCAAAGAGTGGCGAAGAGACGGCACCTTCATCGCCCGTTCACCGGAAATAATCGCTCGGCGCGACGCCGAGCGCCTTGCGGAACATCGCACTGAATGCGCTCGGGCTTTCATAGCCGTGTTCCAGCGCGACATCGAGGATCGACATGCCGCTGGCGAGCCGCTGCAAGCTCAGCAAGAGCCGCGTATGCCGGCACCACGCGCCATGCGTCATGCCGGTTTCGCGCTGGAACGCCCGCGCGAAAGTGCGCGGGTTCATCTCGGCGCGCGTCGCCCAATGGTCGAGCGTGACATCGCCGCACGGCTCTGCAATCAGTTCGCGGCACAGTCGCGCGAGCGCGGGGTGACGCGGCATCGGCACATGCAGCAGTAACGGTGCGGCAATCTCGATCTCGTCCAGCAGCAATTCGAAAATGCGACGTTCGCGCGCGCCGTGGCGGTGGTCCGCTTCGATCGACGCGGCCGTCACGATCAACTCGCGCAACAGCGGCGTCACGCGAATCACCTTGCACGCCGATGGCAGGCCCGCGCGCGCGTTCGGCGCGACGTACACGGTGCGCATTTGCGTGTCGCTCGCCATTTCTATCTCGTGACGGACGCCGCCGGGCACCCACACCGCGCGCCCCGTCGGCACGACCCAACTGCCGGCGTCGGAGCGGACCAGCATCACGCCCGAGATCGCATAGATGAGTTGCCCGCTCGTGTGAACGTGCGGCGGAAAGCTCACGCGCGCCGGTTGATCGGTGGCCAGCACGGCGACCGGCACCGACTCCAGCGACGCGGGCGTTTCGTTGAAGCAGATGCTGTCAGTTTCGCGACGACGCATGGCAATTCTTCGAGAGAAGACCGGAGCGTCGAACTCTACCATCGCTCACTCCCAACCGACACCGAGAGTCACCGATGCGTTGTTGCTCCAAGTTCGACGAGCCCGCTCGTCGATTTCCAGATCGGCACGGGCAGCGCTTGCGTCCGCGCCTGGCGGCCGTGCTCGCGCTGCTGTGCGCGGGATGTGCGTCCGCGCCGGCGTATCGCGCGCCGGCGACGCCCGCGGCGGCCGCTGCTCCCTTCTCCGCCGCCGATGCGCCGGTTTTGCAGCAGCCGCTGCCCGATGCGTGGTGGCGTCTGTATCGCGACCCGGCGCTCGATGCGCTGATCGCCCAGGCCCTCGACCAGAATCGCGACCTGGCAGTCGCGCGAGCGCATCTGTTGCGCGCGCAGGCGTTGACCGATGCCGCCGAGGCTGCGCGCTTGCCGGATACGCAGGCCGCGTTCGGCGGCAACGAGGGCAAGCAGGCGGCGGATCAGATCGTCGCGGCCGCGCAGCGCGGCGCGTCCGCCGATACGCGCTGGGCCTGGACGCCGTCGTTCGCCGTGTCGTACGAAGTGGACTTGTGGGGCCGCGTGCGTCATCTGATCGACGCCGCGCACGCCGACGCCGCCGCAACGCAGGCCGCGACCGATGCGGTGCGTGTCAGCGTGGTCGCCGAGACCACCGGCAGCTATGCGCAGGCCTGTGCGTACGGCGAGCGCATCGAGGTGGCGCAGCAGTCGCTCGCGATCGCGCAACACGTGGCCGATCTGACGGCAAAGCAGCGCGACCACGGTTTGATCTCCGATCTCGAAGTGGCGCGCGCGCAAGGCTTCGTCGAAACGTCGCGCGCCGGGTTACCCGCGCTCGAAGGCCAGCGCCGGGCCGCGCTGGCGCAGCTTGCGGTGCTGATCGGGCAGCCGCCGTCCGAGGTGCCCGAGGCCGCTGCCCGATGCCATGTTGCGCCGGTGCTCGCGCAGCCTTTTCCGGTCGGCGACGGCGCGGCGCTGTTGCGACGCCGGCCCGATCTGCGCGAAGCCGAACGGCGGCTCGCGGCGGCGAATGCGCGCGTCGGCGTGGCGACAGCCGCGCTCTATCCGTCCATCGTGCTGGGCGGTTCGGTCGATCTGCTGTCGACCAGCGGCAGTCTCGCGTCGCTGGGCGACCGGTACGCGATGGCCTGGGGCATCGGACCGTTGATCAGCTGGCGCTTTCCGAATCGCGCACTGAGCGTGGCGGCGCTCGCCCAGGCGCGTGCCGATAACGGCGCGGCGCTTGCTTCGTTCGACGGCCATGTGCTGAACGCGTTGAAGGAGACCGAGCAGGCGCTCGCGTTCTACGGCACGCAGTGGACGCGTCATCGCGCGTTGCAGGCCGCGCTCGAGCAGGACGACCGGGCGCTCGATCTCGCGCAACTCAACTACCGGGCCGGCGCGCTCGATTTCCTCGACGTGCTCGACGCCGAGCGCTCGCTGGTGGCGGCGCGTGCCGCGCTGGCCGAGTCGAGCGCCGCGTTGTCCGCGGATCAGATTGCAGTGTTCAAGGCGCTCGGCGGCGGCTGGCAAAGCGCTGCAACCGCCGCGGAAAACAACGCCTCGAAACCTTCGTCACCGACGACCCTTTCCTCTGCCCGACCCTGATATGAGCACGACCACTTCTCCTGATGCAGATAAAACCGGCGCGCGTACGTGGCCGGTGAAGAAATCCACGGCCATCGGCGTCGCTCTCGGCGTTGGCGCTCTCGTGCTGGCCGCTGCGGGCTGGCACTGGTGGAGCGTGGCACGCTTCATCGAATCGACCGACGACGCGTATGTGCGGGCCGACGTCGTCACCGTTAGCTCGCGCGTGTCCGGCTACGTGAACGAAGTCGATGTCGACGACAACCAGCCGGTGCGTAAAGGCGACATCCTCGCGCGAATCGACGACGCGGACTATCGGGCCAAAGTGGCCAAAGCGCAGTCCGCCGTCGACGCCGCGCTCGCCACGCAGCAAGCCGAACAGGCCGCGCTCGACACGCTCGATGCGCAACTCGCGCAACAGTCGAGCGTGACGGATGGCGCGCGCGCCGATGTGATAGCGGCCGAAGCCGTGTTCGCCCGCCGTCACGCGGATGCGCAGCGCTATCGCGAACTGGCCGCCGAACAGGCGTCGAGCACGCAGCGCATGGAACAGGCTCGCGCCGATGCTCTGGCTGCCGAGGCCGCGCTCGCCAAAGCCCGCGCGGATGTTCGCGCGCAACAGGGGCAGCGCACCGTGTTGATGGCTCAGAAAGCACAGCACGCCGTGGCGATCGAACAGGCTCGCGCGCAGGTCGGCATGGCACGCGCCGCGCTGACGCTCGCCCAACTCGACCTCGACCACACGGCAATTCGGGCTGCCAGCAACGGCTCGGTCGGGCAGCGCGCGGTGCGGGCCGGACAATACGTGGAAACCGGGCAGCCGCTGCTGGCCGTGGTGCCGCTCGATCATGTGTATGTGATCGCCAATTTCAAGGAAACCGAAGTCGCCGCCATGCGCGCGGGACAGCCGGTCGATATCGACGTGGACAGCTTTGCGGGCCACACGTGGCATGGGCGCGTGAGCGGCATCGCGCCGGGTTCCGGTGCGCAGTTCGCGTTGCTGCCGCCCGACAACGCGACCGGCAACTTCACGAAAGTCGTGCAGCGGATTCCGGTGAAGATTGCGGTGGAGCAGCCAGCGCATGAGACGCTGCGCTTGCGGCCGGGCATGTCGGTGATCGCGCGCGTGCACACGCGCGCCGGCGAAGCGAGCGGAGCGTCCGCATCATGAGCACGGTCGCTTCGCCTTCCGGCGTGAGGCACGAACCGGTGTCCTTACGCGCATGGGTCGCGGTGCTCGGCGGCGTGTTCGGCTGCTTCATGGCCGGCATGAACGTGCATGTCACCAATGCGTCGCTCCCCGATATTCGCGGCTCGCTCGGCGCGAGTTTCGAGGAAGGTTCGTGGATCACGACGGCGTACCTGGTCGCCGAGATCATCGTGATTCCGCTGACGGGGTGGCTCGTGCGGGTGTTTTCCGCGCGGCGTGTGCTGCTGGTCGGCACCAGCGGCTTTCTGATTTTCTCGCTCGCCTGCTCGCTCGCGCCCACCATCCAGTCGATGATCGTCGCGCGCGCGTTGCAAGGCGCGTTCGGCGGCGTGCTGATCCCGCTGTCGTTTCAGCTGATCGTCACGGAATTGCCGTCGTCGCGGCATCCGCTCGGCATGGCGCTGTTCGCGGTCGCGAACAACGTGGCGCAGGCGGCTGGGCCGTCGCTCGGCGGCTGGCTCACCGACATGTATTCGTGGCGCTGGATTTTCTATTTGCAGATTCCGCCGGCGCTCGCATTGATCGCCGCGATCGGTTGGGCGATCAAGCCACAGCCGGCGCATCCCGATCAGTTGCGCAAGGCGGACTGGCTCGGCATCGCCACCATGGCAATCGGGCTCAGCGCCCTGCAGATCGTGCTGGAAGAGGGCGGCCGCAAGGACTGGTTCGGCTCGACCTTCATCACGAACATGTCGATGGTCGCGGCGCTCGGTATCGTCACCTTCGTGATTGTCGAAGTGCGGCGCGCCGATCCGTTCATCAATCTGCGTCTGCTCGCGAGGTACAACTTCGGCATTGCGAGTCTGATGCAGTTTCTGTTCGGCGCGGTCGTGTTCGCGGTGGTGTTTCTGGTGCCGAACTATTTTGCGGAACTGCAGGGATACAGCGCGCGCGATATCGGCGTGCTGATGGTGCCTTATGGACTCGTGCAGTTCGCCATGTCCTTTCTCACGCCGCCGCTCATGCGCCGCGTCGGCGCACGCGCGACGATCATCGCGGGTTTTGCATTGGTGGCGGCCGGCTGTCTGATGAACATGCATCTGAATCTCGACGCCGCGGCCAATGTCGTCGTGCCGTCGTTGATCGTGCGCGGCATCGGGCAGTCGCTGGTGGTGATCGCGCTCGGCGTGATGGCGGTCGACGGCATCGAAAAGACGCAACTGGGTTCGGCGTCGGGCGTCTTCAACATGGTGCGCAATCTCGGCGGCGCGATCGGCATTGCGCTCGCGGGGCAGATCGTCGTCGAGCGCGGCAAGCTGCACGCGATGCGCCTGGGCGAAGCCGTCGTGCCGTTCAGCGGCGCGCTCCAGGAGCGGGTGATCGGACTCGTACGGATGACGACCGGGATTTACGTGGACCGCACGCAAGCGCTGTCGGGCGCGAGCCTCGCCGGCGCGCGGCAGACTGCGCTGGCGCTGGTCGATCAACTGGTCGAGCGTGACGCGCGGTTAATGGCGTATAGCGATGCGTTTTTTATCGCGGGCGTGGCAATGGCGGTTTGCGCGGTGGCGGCGCTGGCGTTGCGCAAGCGCCGGAACTGATCGCGGCGTGCGCAGTCACGCCTTGAGCAAGCCCGATAGACCGAACGGTGCGAGCGCGCGGGGAGGAATCGAAAGTGTGTCGGGGCCGGACATGAGCAGAGCTTAGGCGCGCGGATAAACGCGACAAGTCCGATCGCGCCAAAACGAGCGGCGCGCGTAGCAAAAAGTTCATCGGGAAAATCTGTAATTTTTAGTTACGGTCAGAAATGTTGTGTAATAATCCGCCGCCAGATAGACCGCATGGGTAGAGATAGCCGCGTGATCTGTCCGACGATAAGCCTTCGCAAGCGGCTTATTGTTAATGGTCAGTAATGCGAGGTATTAAGCGAACGGTCCAATTCGCAAAATGCAATGGCTGGCATTCGGACTAACTAAAGTTCTGGATCTGAACATTTCCCTTGCGGCAAGCTTTCTGATGGCGACTCTTGCAATTGCCACGGTCGCCTCCTTGCAAGCACCTTCAAGAAAATAAAATAAAACGTGGTCGATCATGTCGCTTTCTGAAGTTTGCCGCCTGTTATCTCGCGCTATTCCTGGACGAACTCCTCAGGATATTTTCCGGAGGATTCGCGTGCTGATGTACGCATTACTCAATCCGTTTGCGGCACGCATCTGGTTGAAGGCATTGACGACGGACACACTACTTGCGGACATGGCTGTCTGCAACCGGCGCTTTCTCGAGCGGCCCTTTCGTCGCTTCGCAGAGGCGGATATGCCTGCCTATGCGCGTGCCGAACTGCTGTGCGGGCACTTTCGAATCGCGCGCGAGCTGTTTGGTGAAGATAGGGTGCGCAGGCTCTACCTGAATGCGGAACATACGACGTTGTCATCGAACGGCAGGTATGCGCTCGTGGTGAGTGAGCCGGTACGCTGCTGGCGCGAAGGGTTGCTGACCGTCGCCTGGCGTGACGTGGTCGAGCGCGTCGACCTTGCGTGGGCGACCGTCAGCTTCGAAGTGCATTCCGGAGCGGGGAAACGGGGCGCGCTGATCGGAGGGCTGCAGGGGCCGGCCGGCGGAGACAGAGAGCGGGTGCGCGAAGCCACCCGTGCATGTCATGGCCTGCGACCGAAGGCGGCCGTGCTGGAGGCCATTGGCAAACTGTGCACGATGGCAGTCGTGGACGCGCTGACCGGCGTGGCGAAGAACAAGCATATATCTGCTGCAACGGCAGTTCAGTTCAGTGCCGACTATGACGGCTTCTGGCGTGAATCAGGCGGAGTCGAGGTCGAAGGGCGGTTCCTGCTGCCGCTTCGCCCCCTTCACCGCGACATCAGCGAGGTCCCGTCGAACCGGCGCGCTGCATTTCGCAGGCGTCAGACGCTGATTGCGGAGTTGCTGGCGCAGATCGAAGAGACAGTCCGCGCAGGTTGGACCGCAGACGTGAAGCCGCTTCATCTGAATCACGAGAAGGCCGACGCTCCTCTGCGGACGGTGGCCGATGCGATGGCAGACGACTATCGTGACGCGGAACCGGCATGATCGCCGCGTCATGTACCGATGCAACGGTTGCGATTCTTTCAGTCTGATTCTCCATGCAGAGGTTGCTCACCCCTCTCCAGCGAGTCGTGAAGCGTGACCCTCCCCACACCGCAATTCGCGCGGCGGCCTGATCCCCATCAGACAGATCACGCCGCCGCACAACAGCAATCCCGCCGCGGTCACGATGGACAGATGCATCCCCCGCATGAAGGCCGCCGGCTGAGTGTCGCGCACGAAGAAGCCGAACACGGCCACGCCGAGCATACCGCCCACCTGTCGTGCCGAATTGAGCACGCCTGCCGCGATCCCGGAGCGAGCGGCATCCACTGACGACAGCGTGAGATTGGTCATGGTCGGCACCACCGCCGCGATGCCGCCCGCCGCGATCAGCATGGGCACGACCAGCGCGCCATACGAGCCGCCGAAGCTCACCGGCAACAGCAGCAGATACCCCAACGCGGCCACCACCATCCCGCCGATCATCATCCGCTTCGCACCCACGCGGTGAAGCGAACGGCTCGCCACGATATTCACGGCCATTACCACGGCGGTCATCGGCAGGAACGCGAGGCCGGTGCGTTGCGCGGACATTTGCTGTTCGATCTGAAAGAACAGGCTGAACACGAAGATCAACCCGTAATAGGCAAAGTTGACGATGACGCCCGCGACCGACGCGGTGCTGAACGTTGCCGCGCGAAACAGCGTGAGCGGCAGCATCGGCTCCTTGCTGCGCGCCTCCACGCCGACGAAACCCAGCGACGCGAGCACCGCGAGCAGCGCTGCGCCAAGCACCAGCGGATGCTGCCAGCCGAGCCGGCCGGCTTCGGAGAAACACACGGTCAGCGCGATCAACGCAAGGATCGCCGTGAGTTGCCCCGGAAGATCGATGCCGCGGCCGCGCGCCTGCACCGCGGCGGCCGCATGACGAAGCGTAAGCACGACGCCTGCGACGCCGATCGGCAGGTTGATAAGGAAGATGCTGCGCCAGCCTATATGCGTCACCAGCAATCCGCCCAGAACCGGACCCGCAGCCAGCGCCACACCGCCCGCCGCGCTCCACCAGCCCACTGCACGTCCTCTTTGCTGCGCATCCGGAAACGCCTGCCGCAGCATGGCGAGCGAATTGGGCACCAGCAGCGCCGCGCCCAGCCCTTGCACGACACGCGCGGCCACCAGCAACGGCAGCGAAGTCGCGAGGCCACACGCGATAGAAGCGAGCGTGAAGACCGCGAAGCCGGCGGTAAAGACACGCCGCGCGCCGAAGCGGTCGCCCAGCGCGCCGGTGGTCAGCAGCAGGGAAGCGAACGCGAGCGTGTAGGCGTTGACCACCCATTGCAGACCGCTGACGTCGGTCGCGAAACGCCCGCGCAGCGCATCGAGCGCGACGTTGACCACGCTGACATCCAGCAGAACGACGACGAAGCCCAGTCCTGCGGCGGCCAGTGTGCCGCGTTGAGCGCGACTCATGGTGATGCTCATGGGGAAACCTCGGAAGACTCAGGATGGACCCATATTAGACGCCGCGGGTTTGTGCGAATATTCCCCACAACCGCACTCCTTACTGGAGAAAACGCACCGATGTTCGATTGGGAAAATGTCCGCCACTTCCTCGCCGTCGCGCGCATCGGCACCTTGTCGGGCGCTGCGCGCAGCCTGGAAGTCGATCACGCGACCGTGAGCCGGCGCCTGAGCGCGCTGGAAGACGAGGTCAAAACGCGGCTGGTCGAACGCCTGCCGAGGTCGTGCAAGCTCACGCCGATGGGCCAGCGGGTGTTCGAAATCGCTCAGGGCATGGAAGAAAACGCCTACGCCATTGAGCGTCTGCTGGATGCGAGCCTGTCGCCGTTGAGCGGCAAGGTGTCGCTCAGCGCGCCACCCGTGCTGGTGGCGAGTTTTCTGGTGAAGCATCTCGCGCAGTTTCGCCAGACGCATCCGGGCGTGCGCTTGTCCGTGGCGGGGCAGGCGCGCCGCGTGTCGCTGAGTCGACGGGAAGCCGATATCGCGTTGCGCCTCGTGCGCCCCGAGGAAGCGACGACGGTCGTGCGCAAGCTCGGGCACATGGCGTTCGATCTGTACGCGAGCCGCGACTATCCGCAACTGAATAATCCGGCGGCGTGGGAGTTCATCGTGTACGACGCCGGCTTCGCCGACATGCCGCAACAGAAATGGTTGATGAGCGTAGCGCGAGGACGGCCGGTCGCGTGCGAGATCAGCGAGATCACCGGGCATCTGGCCGCGACCCAGGCGGGCGCCGGCGTGGCCGGTCTACCGTGCTTTCTCGCCGATGCCGAGCCCGGTCTGCAACGCGTCGCCTACGACGGCGAGCCGTTTTCTCGCGATATCTGGATGGCGGTGCATCGGGACGTGCGCGGCTCGCCGCAAGTGCGGGCCGTGATGGATTTTCTGCAGAAGATTTTCGCGGACAACGAGGCTTTTACAGCGGGCGCCTGACGCGCCCGCCGTACGCTCGTGTCCGCCTTGGCGAACCTTGTTGAACCTGGCTGAACTCAGTCGAAGTAGTTCAGTCCCAACGCGCTCTTCACCTCGGCAACCGTCGCACCCGCGACTTCGCGCGCGCGCATCGTGCCGCGTTTCAGCACCGCGAGCACTTCTCCCTTGTCCGCTTCGAGTTCGCGGCGGCGCGCGCGGATCGGCTCGATCAGCTCTTGCAGACGCTCGTTCAGCGCGCGCTTGACGACGCTGTCGCCGAGACCGCCGCGGCGATAGTGCGCCTTGAGGTCGTCCACTTTCTGCGTGTCCGGCTCGAACGCATCGAGGAATGCGAACACCACGTTGCCTTCCACCTGACCTGGATCGCTGACCCGCAGATGGTTCGGGTCCGTGTACATGTTGTTCACGGCCTTGGTGATTTCGTCCGGCGTCGCGCCCAGCGCAATGGAGTTGCCGAGCGACTTGCTCATCTTCGCCTTGCCGTCTATGCCGGGCAGCCGCGTGACTTGCGACAGCACCGCTTCGCATTCCACCAGCACTTCACGCTCGACGGTGTGATTGAAGCGGCGCACCAGTTCGTTGGTTTGCTCGATCATCGGCAACTGGTCGTCGCCGACGGGCACGCGGGTCGCCTTGAACGCGGTGATGTCGGCGGCCTGGCTCACTGGGTACGTCAGGAAGCCCGCCGGAATATCGCGCTCGAATCCGCGCAACTGGATTTCCTGCTTGATGGTCGGATTGCGTTCGAGCCGCGCGACCGTCGCGAGGTTGAGCAGATACTGCGTCAGTTCGGCCAGTTCCGGCACTTGCGACTGGATGAAGATGGTCGACTTCTCCGGGTCGATGCCCGAGGCGAGATAGTCGAGCGCGACTTCGATGACGTTGGAGGTGACTTTCTGATGACGGCCGACGTTGTCGGTCAGCGCCTGGGTGTCGGCGAGCAGCAGGAACTGCTTCGCTTCGTGCTGCAGCTGGACGCGCGCGCGCAGCGAGCCGATGTAGTGGCCGAGGTGCAGCGGGCCGGTGGTCCGGTCGCCAGTCAGGATGATGGGAGGAGTGGTTTGTGTCATGGTCTGGTGAGTCAGTTTAGCGAGGCAACCAGTCATCGGCGAGCGAATACAAAAATGCCGCCTTGACTGGCGGCATCACGTTTTCGATGGTTAGGGGGAAACGGGCCGCCGGGTTCAGGCGCGCCACCAACGAGACAGGCTGGACGAGGTCGGTTTGATTTCCATCGCGGGAGTATAACGCAGCGACTGGAGCGGCCGATGGTGAGGCGGGCGGGATTCGCGGTAGGCTAGCGACCTTCGGGACATGGGGAGCATGCGATGAATGAAGCGGTGAGACGCAGCCTTGAGTTGTTATGGATCTGCACGACGCTGGTTTGCGCCGGCCCGGCGCTTACGGGTGAACCGGCGGCCCCTGTTGCGAACGATGACTACGCTGCCCGAATCATCGGCCCCGACGCGAATCGCAACACGGTACGAGACGACATCGACGCGTACATCGACAGCACCTATCCCGATCCGCGAGAACACGCCGCGATGGTCCAGTTTGCGCAAGCCTATACGCAACTGTTGATCCACGGCGGCACGGTCGCTGGTGCCAGGGCGGCAACGAAAGACGTCGCACGGGCAGTTCAATGCGGCATCGGCGTGTTCGGCGACTCGAACATCGAGAAACAAAAAGCCGTGCTGGCGATGATCCTGAATTCCGAAGCACGGTTCCAGGCCTACACGGTCTCGACGCACAACGAAGAAGGGCAGGTCGTCGAGCGATTCACGGGTGAACCTTGCCTTTGAGGCTTAGCCGCGCCCTCACCCACCCACGCCCGGAAAAACCACCGACACCACCAGCCCGCGCCCCTCTGGCCCATCGCCCAGCACGACCTCCGCGAGATGCGCGCGGGCGATTTCCCTGACGATCGACAGCCCGAGCCCGCTGCCTTCTTCTGTCGACGCACGAAAGAACGGCTCGAACACGCTCTCCCGAAGCGCCGGGTCGATCCCCGGCCCGGCATCGGCGATAGTGAGCACGACCCGTCCATCACGCACCGTCAGATCGAGCGCAACCCGCCCACCGGCCGGGGTATACCGAATCGCATTGTCAAGCAGATTGAACAGCAGCACGTTCAGCAGCGGCTCGTTGCCCATCACCTGCGCTTCGGCTTCGAAGTGGGCCGACAACTCCACGCTGCGACGTTGCGCGAGCAGCGCAAGCTGTTCGATGGTCGCCGTGGCAAGCTCGCGCAGATCGACCGGCGCACCCTTGAAATCGGCGTAATCGGCGGCCTCGGCTTGCGCGAGCATCAGCAACTGGTTGGTCAGCGCCACCAGCGAGCGGTTGCTGCGATGCATCGCGGCCAACGTCTCCTTGACCTGCGTCAGATCGTCCTGCCGCCGCGCGTATTGCAGTTGCGTGCCGAGCAAGGTCAGCGGCGTGCGCAGTTGATGCGCGGCGTCCGCAATGAAGCGCCGCTGCATGGTGGTCTTACGCTCGATGATGTCGAGGCAGCGATTGAACGCCGTGACAATGGGCCGCAATTCGTTGCGCAGCGGATCGGCGCGCACGCGCAGCGACACGTTCGGCGCGCGCATCAGCAGGTCTTTCGTGAGCCGCATCAGCGGTCGCAATTCGAACGTGAGTCCGATGCACACCAGCACGACGGCAATCGCGACGATCCCGCCGAAATGCAGCATCTGCGGTTGCCAGAGCGAAGCGATGGTGGCGTCGCGCTGCAGCAGCGTGCGCCCGACCGACACCACTATTTGCCGCGTCCGGCCGTCGTCGTACATGGGGCGAATCAGCGACACCGCGCGAATCGGGCGTCCGCTCACGGTCGCGTCGTACCACAGCGGCGAGTCGCCCGGCACGCGCGTCGGGAATTGCGAGGTGCCCGCAATCGTCGCGCCGTTCGCTTCGCGAATGCTGAAATACACCATGTCGCCATACGGCGAACTCAGTATCTCGATGGCGCTCGGCGAGATGTCGGCGTGCAGCACGCCGTTGTCCCATTTGATGTCGCCCGCCATCACACGCGCCGACGACAGCAGCGCTTCGTCCTGCAGCAGGTTCGCCGTGCGCCCGGCATTGTCGTGCGCGATGAGGCCGGCCGCGATCACGTAGACGGTCATCGGCAACAGCAGCCACAGCAACAGCCGCAGGCGCAGGCTATTCGTCATCGGCACCGTCTTCGAGCAGATAGCCGAGGCCGCGCAACGTGATGATGGTCGCGGTGCTCTTTTCGAGCTTCTTGCGCAGGCGGGACACGTAGATTTCGATCGCGTCTTCGCTGGTGGGCGCATCCGCGTGGCTCAGCGAATCGGCGAGCATGGTCTTGGCGACCGTCTTCTTCGTGCGCAGAATCAGCGCTTCGAGCACCGCGTGTTCGCGCGGCGTCAGCGTGAGCGGCTCGCCTTCGACGGTGAACTGGCAGCGGTCCATGTCGTAGACGAGATTGCCGCACTTCAGGCGGTTCGAACGCGACGGCGTCTGGCGGCGCGCCAGCACCTTGACACGCGCCACCAGTTCGCGGGCATCGAACGGCTTCACGATGTAATCGTCGGCGCCCGCGGCGAAGCACACCACTTTTTCGTCGACCGCGCCGGTGGCGGTCAGGATCAGCACCGGCGTCGCATCGCCGCGCTCGCGCATGCGGCGCAGCACGCTTTTGCCCGACAGATGCGGCAGATTCAGATCGAGCAGCACGACGTCGTACGGCATTGCCCGCAGTGCGCTCTCGGCGGCCTCGCCGTCACTCACGCGATCGAGCAGGAAGCCTTCGTCGCACAGTATTTTCGCGAGCCAATGCGCGAGCTGATCATTGTCTTCGACGAGCAGTAGCCGCATCCTCTGAATCCTCGAGCGTTCAAGCCGTTCTGTAGCGCTCGCGAGCTTGCGGCGAACGGTACAGCACCAGTGTCGCAACGACCCCGCACAGCGCGGCAAATGCCATCCATGCGCCGGGCGACGCCTTGTCGCCCGTAGTATGAATCAACCAGGTCGCGATAGCCGGCGTGAAGCCGCCGACCATCGTCGCGAGACTGTACGCCATCGAAAAGCCCGTCGTGCGCACGTCGACCGGCATCAACTCGGTCAACGCGACGATCATCGCGCCGTTGTACCAGGCGTACAGCAGGGACAGCCACAGTTCCACCAGCAACAGGCGGCCGAACGACGGTTGCGCGACCAGCCATTGCATCGCGGGATAGGCGGTCAGAATGGCGACCACGGTGCACACGAGCAGCACGGGACGACGGCCGATGCGATCCGACACGGCGCCGGCAATCGGCAACCAGATGAAGTTGGACACGCCCACGCACACGGTGACGAGCAGCGAATCCAGCGACGAAAGCTTGAGCACGACCTTGCCGAAGGTGGGTGTGTACGCGGTGATCAGATAGAACGACGCGGTCGTCATGATGACGAGGCCCATGCCGGCGACGATGAGCCGCGAATGCTGCAGCATCGAACGGGCAATCTCCGCCATACCCGGACGATGACGCCGCGCGGCGAATTCGTCGGTCTCGCGCAGCGAACGGCGCACGTAAAGCAGGAACGGCACGATCACGCACCCGACGATGAACGGAATGCGCCAGCCCCACGTGTTCATGTCGGCGGCGGGAATCAGCCGGTTGAGCAGCACGCCGAGCGACGCGGCGAACACCACCGCGACCTGCTGGCTGGCCGATTGCCACGAGCAGTAAAAACCGCGATGGCCGGGTGTGGCGATCTCCGACAGGTAGACCGACACGCCGCCGAGTTCGACGCCCGCTGAAAAACCTTGCAGCAGCCGGCCGAACAGCACGATGGCGGGCGCCAGCAGGCCGATGGTCTGATAGCCCGGCACGAACGCGACGCAGGCCGTGCCGAGCGCCATCAGCATCAGCGAGAGAAGCAGGCCTTTGCGGCGGCCGTGGTGGTCGATATACGCGCCCAGTACGAGCGCGCCGACCGGGCGCATCAGGAAGCCCGCGCCGAACACCGAGAGCGCCAGCATCAGCGACGCGAATTCGTTGCCCGTCGGGAAAAACGTGCTGGCGATCGCGGCCGCGTAGTAGCCGTAGACGGTGAAGTCGTACATCTCGAGAAAGTTGCCGCAGGTGACGCGCAGCACCGAACGCACGCGCGACTCCTTCGATAACGCCGTGTCGTGAGCGCCCTGAACCGGGGATGAAGCTGTCATGGTGACCTCGTGAGTGAGGGACGAGCGACTCCCCGGCGCGCCATGGCGGCCGCCGCGAGACTGCTGCGTCGACTGGAAAAAGGAAAGGGTTAGCCGATCGTCATGACGGACTTGCCCAACTGACGGCGTGCTTCGAGTGCTTCGTGCGCGGCTTCGACGTCGTCGAACGTGTAGCGGCCGCTAATTTCGATTTTCAGCGAACCGTCCAGCAGCGCCGCGAAGATTTCGTCGGCGCGGCGCTGCACGGTGCCGGCGTCGGCCAGATGGTCGGCAAGACGCGGGCGGGTGAGGAACAGAGAACCGGCTTCGCCCAGTTCGATGGGATCGAGATCGTTCAGCGAGCCTGCGACTGAGCCGTAATTCACTACGAGACCGCGCGTGCGCGTGGCCCGGAAGCTGTCGCGCAGGGTCGTGCGTCCGACCGCGTCGAACACGACGTCGACGCCGCGGCCGCCCGTCGCTTCGCGGACGTGGTCCGCGAAGCGACCTTCGTCGTAGAGCATGACGTGGTCGGCGCCGTGGGCGCGTGCGACCTCGGCCTTGGCTTCGCTGCTGGTCGTCGCATAGACCGTCACACCGCGCCGTTTGGCCAGTTGCACCAGCAACTGACCGATGCCGCCGGATGCCGCGTGCACGAGGCACGTGCTGCCGGCACCCAGATGCGCGACGTCTTCGAGCAGATAGTGCGCGGTCGATCCCTGGAAGATCGCCGCTGCCGCGAGGTCGAACGCAATCGCCGCCGGAATGCGCGCGACGCGTGCCGCCGGGACGACCGCGTAGTCGGCATACGCGCCCCACGAAATGCACCAGGCAACCCGGTCGCCGACGCTCAGCGTGTTGACGTTCGAGCCGATGGCGACGATTTCGCCCGCGCCTTCCATGCCGAGCGTGCACGGCAGACGCACGGGATAAGTCCGCGAGACTTTGTACTTGCCTTGCCGCGTGTGAATGTCCATGAAGTTGATGCCGGCGCACGCGACCTTCACCAGTACGTCGTCGGGACCGGGTGAGGGAATGGCGATCTCGACGCGCTGCAGCACTTCCGGTCCGCCGTATTGTTCGATGCGTATGGCCTTCATGTCTCGTGTTCCGTGAGTTAAACAAGGTAATCGAAATCGTGTCGGGTACTCGCCGCCGCTTCGGCGCGTGCGGCGCCGAGCCGTCGTCAGGGAGCGCGGGCTGCGTCGGCGAACCGGTTGGTGTACGTGCGCGACAGATCGACGTGGCGCGGCACGATGGACGGATCGACCGCGGCCAGGACGCCGAGCACGGTCTGCGGGGCGTGCTCGGGCATGCGGCCGTCGCGGGAGAAAGACGGCATGGTGTCGGTGAGCGCCTGCAGATAAACCGGCTTGTTCTGGCCGACGAAATCCGGTGGCAGCACCGCCATGATTTCGCTGGCCGAATGCGAGCCGATGAACGCGAGCGCGCGAACCATCGCCCGTACCAGCCGCCGCGTAGCGTCGGGGTTGGCGTCGATCCATTTGCGCTGCGCGTACAGACACGCACCCACATAAGGGCCGCCGAGTGCGGCACGCGCGCCTTCGATCGTGCGCATATCGGCGATGACGCGCGCGTCGCCCGTGGCCAATAGCCGCGATGCGGTGGGTTCCTCGATCATGCCGGCGTCGATGCTGCCTTTTGTCATCGCGTCCGCGAAGCCGTTGTCGGGGCCGAGTGCGACGATGGTGTACGCGTTGTCCGGCAAGCTGGCCTGTTGCGCGAGATAGCGGCTCAGGAAATACGTGGACGCGCCGAAGCCGGTCACGCCGAGCCGCCCGCCCTGCAGGTCCGACATGCTGTGTGCGGGCTTCGCGACGCGGGTGGATGCCAGTTCCGCGAGTCCCGCGGAGAGTCCCAGCACGACGATGGCCTGGACGTCCTGGCCACGGCTTTGCAGATCGATGGTGTGGTCGTAAAAGCCGACCGCGCCTTGTATCGCGCCGGCGATCAGTTCCGTTGCCGTGTCGACACCGGCGGGTTCCGACAGCACGTCGACGTCGAGCCCTTCGTCGCGGAAATAGCCAAGCCGCGCAGCCAATGTGACCGGGAGATAGATGATCTTGGAGACGCCGCCGGTCATCAGCGTCAGCTTCCGTGCGTGGGCGAGCGGCGCGCCGAGCAGCATCGCGCAGACCGTCGCGGCAATCGCGATGAAGCGGACTAACGGTGGCATGGGTGGGGTCTCCTGTTGCAATGCACCCGGCGATATCGACCGCTCGCCTGAGGCTTCGTTTCAACGGAGTATAAAAACAGATGCCTTCTGCCTGCTTTCCGCGGCCGGGGAATCTTCTGGGTGTTTACCCTTTTGGGCGGATTTTCTTGAGGCCGGGTCGATCTGCGGGGGCCGGTGCCGCGCGGCTATAATCGCGCTCGACCCATGCTTGGAAAGTACGACGTGAAAAAGATTGCTGTCTTCGCGCTTGCCGCGCTTGTTCTCACTGCCTGCTCGTCGCCTGAAAAGCAGCAGGCGCAAGCTCAGGCGTTCCTCCACAACGAAAGCAGCCTGACGCTCGCGCAGCGTCGCGCGACGGTCGATTGCGAACCGGCGAACTGCGACGCCGCCTGGGCACTGACCAAAAGCTATATCGAACAGCATTCGGATACCGCGGTGACGCGGGCGAATGCGGTCGCTATCGAAACGGACATTCCGTCGCGCTCGGGCAAGGTCGCATTGTCGGCGACGCGCACGGCGAAAGGTGCCGGCGCCACGCTGACCGTTTTTGCGCAGTGCCGCGGTATGTACGAGCCGGGCAACGAGAAGGGCTCGGATTACGACGAGTGCGCGGAGAAAATTCTTAAAGCGCAGGACGGGTATGTGCCGTTTCTGAGGGGCGGTGTGGCGGGGCAGTAAGCGCCACCAGTGCCACCCCCGCGTCGAGCGCGCTCAACCGCGCTCGATCACCACTTCCAGATACTCGCTCGGCAACACCAGCGAGTCGTTGCCCGAGCGATTCCCGCTCGTCATCAGCGCAATCAGATCCTGAGTGAACGTCGCCTGCTGCGCGGCATCCAGTGCGCCATACGTCTTGCTCATCGGCCCATAGTACGAGCGGAACACCTCTAGCCAATGCTCGGGCGAACGATAGCGGAACACGAATTCGCGATTCTCCACGTGGATGTCGCGCGCAGTTGTCGCGAAGAGTTCGTCCAGCCTTGCTTTCGTGCCCCATAGCGAAGGTGAACGGACGCCGGGCGCCGGCGGAATGTATCTGGCGATGGTTTTGAACACCTGCCCGATGAAACTCTCCGGCGTCCAGTTCGCGAGGCCGATCTTGCCGCCAGGCTTGCAGACGCGCGCAAGTTCACCGGCCGCCCTCTGCTGGTCGGGCGTGAACATCACACCGAAGGTCGACACGACGACGTCGAACGAGGCGTCGTCGAACGGCAGGTTTTCCGCATCCGCCTCCTGAAAATGGATGGTGTGCCCTTCCGCGAGCGCACGCGCCCGGCCCGCTTCGAGCAGCGACGATACGTAGTCCGTCGAAGTGACGTCGCACCACCGACGCGCTGCCGCAAGCGTTGCGTTGCCATTGCCGGCGGCGACATCGAGGACGCGCGAACCGGCCCGCAGATCGAGCGCTTCGCAAAGATTTTCGCCGACGATCTGCACGGTGGTGCCGACCACGGCATAGTTGCCGGTGGACCAGGCGCCTTGCTGACGGCTTTTGACTGCGGTGAGGTCGATGGGGGCGGGCGGCTTTGCATCGGTGGACATGATGGACCTTTCGAATGAGCGGGCTTGGGAGAGAGAACGCGAATCACCGTCGAGCTGACGGATAGCGTCATCACCTTCACCTCTTTCAGACGAAAGCATGCCTAAGTCCGGCGGCCTGTTTGAGTGTAGGTCGCCGACCGTGGGGGCGTTGCCACCTTACATCGCCATTAACGGGCGGCGTTGCTGATTATTCGGCCAAGCCGCTGCAGTGCGATTCCTCAATGCCCATGCCGATGATGAATATCTGGAAAATGAGCATGCGTGTGCGTCATCGCCTCGTGCGGATGCGCATGGGTATGCGGCTCGTCGCCCTGCCAGTCGAAGTCGTGCACGTGCTGGTGATGCGCGTCGTGCGAATGGCGATGCGTGTGGTGTAGCGCTTCATGCGTATGCGGATGTTCATGCCGTTCGCGCACATGCAGCCAGACGCCGAGCGCCATCAGCGCCGCCGCGATCCAGAATAGCGGCGACGGTTGCTGCGGCCACAACACGAGCGAGAGCGCGACGCCGAACAACGGCGCCACCGAAAAATAGGCGCCGGTTCTCGCCGTTCCCAGATTGCGCAGCGCGACCACGAACAGCACGAGGCTCACGCCATAGCCCGCGAAACCGGTGACCATCGCCGCCGCCATCTTCAGCGCGTCGGGCAGATGGTCGCCGAGCAGGAGTGCAATAGCCAGGTTCACCGGACCCGCGACCAGCCCTTTGACGCAGGCGATAGCCAGCGCGTCGTTGGTCGACACTTTGCGCGTCAGATTGTTGTCGATGCCCCAGGCCGCGCATGCGCCGATCACCAGCAGCGCGCCCGTCGGCACACCGCCGCCGCCCGCCGTCCACGACAGCGCGACGCCTCCTGTCACGATGGCGGCCATGCCGAGGAAGATCGGCAGATCGACGCTCTCGCGAAACACGACCCACGCGATGACGGCCGTGAACACGCCCTCGAGGTTCAGCAACAACGAAGTCGTCGCCGCCGGTGTGCTGGCGAGACCGAGCATCAGCAGCGCGGGGCCAACCACGCCGCCGGCCGCGATGGCGCCAAGCAGCCAGGGCAGCTCGGCGCGTTTTAGATGCGTGCCGGGGTGACTTCCTGGATGACCCGGTTGCCGCGCCAAAGCCCGAACAGCCATCGCGAGCGCAAGGCCGGCTCCACTGCCGAGATAAAACAGCCCGGCCACCATGAACGGCGACATCGCGCCCAGCAGGCCTCTTGCCAGCGGCGTCGTAGCGCCGAACAGAGCCGCTGCGAGCAGCGCCGTGAAAGCCGGTTGGTATCGTACGTTCATGATGTTTGCGTTCATGATGCGGCCCCGGTCCGCTAGCGATCGTTCAACAGATCGCGATGATCGCGCCGCATTCCCGCCGAGTCGAAATAATGTTGCAATGCATCGGCCGAGCGGCTGGCGAGCGCATCCAGCCGCGCCAGCCAGTCGGGCTCGGTCGGCCACTCGTGGTTCATGATGCGGGGATAGATATGCTTCGTGAAGCGGTGCAATGCGCGAGCGCCCAGATTGCCGCTGATACCCAGCAGCAGATGCAGGTCGCCATGCGTTGCGGACAGATCGCGCGCGGCGGCACTGCTGCCCAGGCTGGCCACGATCGTGCGAATCTGGCCGATACCGGTCACGAACGACTCGTCCAGCAAATCGAGTGACGACAGTTCTTCGAGATGAGTCTCGTCGAGCAGATCGCTTTCCTCGACCGCAGCGGGTCCGGCGGGAGACAACGGCGGCTCGTCCGGCGCGATGGTTCGCAGCACGGGTTCGCGCGACACATGCTGCTGCGCGAACTGCCGCGCGAGACTGCCGTACAGCGAGCCGACCTGTACGGGCTTGACCATCACCTCGTTCATGCCCGCGGCGAGACAGGCCTCGACGGCGTCGATATCGGCCTGACTGGTCAGCGCGATGATCGGCAAACGGGCATAACGATCCGCGCGGGCCCGGATCAACGCGGTGGTTTCCACGCCGCCCGTGCCCGGCATGTTCATGTCCATGACGATCGCGTCGATCGCGCTGTCGTCCTGCAAGCGCGCCAGCACGGCGTGCCCATGTTCGGCTTCCAGCACGCGCGCGCCGAAGCGCTCCAGATACGCCTTGGCGACGAGCCGGCTGTAGGTGTCGTCGTCCGCGACCAGAATGGTTCTGCCGGAGAAGTCGTCGAAACGCTGGCCGACATGATGCCGGTTGCCGTTTTCGAAGAGCGTCTGCAGCGCATTGATCAAGCCCGCTTCGTTGCTGGACTTGCCGAGCATGTCGTCCATGCCGGCGCGCCGCGCGAGCACGCGCGCCACGTTGCCCGGCTCGGCGGTGTAGGCGGCGATCAGCACGCTGGCGTTCGGCGAGTCCGGGTCGGCACGCAGTCTCTCGGTGGTCGTGTAGCCGTCCATCACCGGCATGTTGACGTCCATCAGCACGAGGTCGAAAGGCGCGTCGCGCAGCATGGTCAGCGCGATCTCGCCGTTCTCCGCCTCGCTGATCTGCGCGCCCACTCTCGCCAGCACGCGACGGGTCCGGGCGCGCAGGCCCGCGTCGTCGTCGACCAGCAGAATATGTTTGCCGTTGAACACCGGCTGCGCACGTTCGAACATCTTGCGTTCGTGTTCGGCGACTTCGTTCTCCGATACGGCGGGGAATGTCAGGATGAACTGGGTGTATCGGCCCACTTCCGAGCGGCAACTGATCGTGCCGCCGAACGCCCGCATCGCGCGCTGACAGTAAGCGAGTCCAAGACCGGTGCCCGCCGAATTGCCGGCGCTGCGAAACGGCTCGAACAGATGCGGCAGGATTTCCGGCGCAATGCCCGGGCCGGTATCGTGCACGATCACCGAATGACGGTCGACGGTCAGCGTGAGCGTGGCCGACGGATGCGGCGCGATGTGATGCAGCGCGTTCTTGATCAGATTGAACAGGGTGAATAGATAAACCGTCTCGTCCACCTTGAACGTGAAGTCTTCCAGCACCACGAGCCGCACTTTGGCGCGCTCCTGCCGGTCGGCGAAGCCGTTTTCGTCGAGCGCCTTGCGGGTGGTCGCCGCCGCGCCCAGATACGCGAGATAGTCGGAGCGCAACGGGCGCGCGCTGACCTCGTCGAGCGTCATCGCGATGATGCGCAAGCCGCGCTCGATGGACAACTGGCCGTGCGCGAGATGGCGGTACAGGTGGTTCGCGCTGTCCTGCGAGAACGGCGGCGCGCGGAGACCGGGCCCCTGGCTCGCGTCGGTCAACGCGGGCAGCGCTTCTTCGACGCGATCGAGCACGTGCTTCAGTTGACTGAGCGGATTGCGCATTTCATGCGCGATGGTGCCGGCAAGCGCTTTTAACGCGCGATTCTTTTCGACGAAGATGCGGCCTTTGCTGATGGCATGACTAAAAGCCATGCTGCATAAAACGATGACCGGCAACAACGCGAGATCCGAGCGGTTGGCGGTCGTGAGAACGATCGGCGCAGGCGCGCTGGCAACGGCGGCCACCGCGCCGGAAAGAACGCCGACGCCGATGCAGCCCATCAACAGAAGCGGGTTGTCGATACAGAGCGCCATGATGAAGATCATCATGACCTCCGTCATCATCCACATCGTCGAAAACGAATTGCGGATGGCAAG
This sequence comes from Paraburkholderia sp. BCC1886, assembly GCF_900996245.1. Lineage (GTDB taxonomy): Bacteria > Pseudomonadota > Gammaproteobacteria > Burkholderiales > Burkholderiaceae > Paraburkholderia. Next base: position 54,896 of record NZ_CAAJGK010000037.1, read on the forward strand.
GAAAGTGCAAACGACGGGCAATACGTAAATCAGGCAGCAATGCCAGTAGATCAGCAAAAGGCCGTTGAAGCGTTTCGGCCAATGCGCCTGGAATATAAGCGGGATGCAGACCAGCGCTGCGCTCAGGCGCAGCGGAAGATTGTCGTACGGCTGCGGCAGGACATAAGTCCAGATAACGTAATAGACAGGGTGACACAGGAGGCCGAGTGCGCCGCCCCATCGAATCGCAAAACGGCTTCTTTCCAATACATCCCGCATATTTTCTCGCGGCATTACCATCTGGCCTCCGATGACATTCACGAGCCGATTAGTTCATGTTTGTCGCGATATTGTGTGTCCCGGACGATCGGCGAGCCGTCTTTGCCGTGAAACGGACCGACCGAAAAGCCGTACTTCTTCAGAAGACCGTGCGTATAGGAAACCGACCACACGGGCGGACTGCCGATAATGAAATCGGATGCAATGCCTTCCTGCCAGGCCGCATAGCCTTCTGCGAAGCAGGTATAAACATCACGGGTGGACGGCAGTCTGAATGGGAACCGGGTGTCGAGGCCCGCAGGGCCGCGCGCGAAGCACTCAATATATAGCGTATGACCGCGCGATGCGAGTTCGGCCTCCACGCTGGCGGCGCGCGGGTGCGAATCGTCGATCCAGAACTGCGCCCGTTTCAGATCGGCCGCGGTGAGGTAAGGAACGCTGGTGCTGCTGGCGAGAATCGCACCGTCGAATTGCGGCAGTGGCGTGTGGGGATCGAACGTATGGATCGACACTTTGGTGCGGCCGAGCAGATCGGAGGCCATCAGTTCTTTCGCCTGATCGGCCAGCAGATTCACCTTGTCCGGCAGGTCGATGAGGATGAGCTCCTTCGGCGCCTCCTTATACAACACGTATTTGGCGACGGTGGTGCCGAGTCTGCCAGCGGCACCGAATAGCGCGAGCTGGGTATTGCCGAACTCCAGGTCGAGTTCGTTGCAGCAGTGCATGGCCCAGTCTTTCAGCATGGCCGCCGTGGCCGCATGCCCGGTGGTGATATGCGGCGGACGGGTCTGTCGCGGCAGCGCGCCGTAGTTGCACGCATAAGGCGTGGACGCGCCCATTGCCACCATGTTCAAGCCGGCCTGTCTCGCCAGTTCCAATGCGGGAAAGAATTGCGTCTCGCGAAACCGCTTGATGCCGCGCGGACTGCCGAGCCACAACTCCAGCGGAACCGGACACGCGATATTCGCGCCGATGAGTTGGGAACCCGAATAGATGGGTGAGGCAATGAAAGGCCTGGTATTCCAAAGCTCTTCTTCGAAAGCCGCATTCCGGTGTTTTACATTATGAAAAGAAAACGAAAGCGTTTCCCAGTCGGTCGCGTGGAACAGGAAACCCACGCCACCTTGTCCCGCTGGCAGATTGTCACGTATCTCTTCGGGATGAATGGCGTGTCGTAATGTCAATGGCGCCAATGGCGCGCTAATCGGATTAAGGCCGTGAGTGTCGAGGCCGTGGCAGGCGGTCGTTATTTCTTCGCGAAATGTGGTGCTCATTGAGATTCCCTTGAGTTGAATCGCGCTGGGCGGTCAGCGCGCCGTCGCTAGTCACGTTTGACTGGCAATGTTTCAACTCTAGAGAAATCCGCAATGTTTTGTCCGTGTGTTCTTACGCATCGTGTCATTGATGCGATTTCAGTGGCTTCAAAAACAAAAGACCGTGGCCCATTCTCATGGGTCACGGTCCGAGGCGATTCAAATGCGGTATTGGCAATATGACTATTGTCGCCAATCCTTACCGAAACTTAATGCGCGGAAAGCAGGACGTTGGCAATCACGCCCGTTGCCACCGCGGCCAGCACGTAGTCGCCGTTCACACCGACCCAGTGATAACCACGCGGAGGCGCTTGCAGGCCATGGTCATGCCAGTCGTCCACGACGTAGTTGCGATCGCGGTATTCCGACGGCAGCCGGTCGCCCCTGTGCCAGTCGCTATGCGGAACCGGGCCGCCCGGACGGTCGATCGAGGCGTCGTGATAAGCCGGTCCGCGGCCGCCGCCGTGCGGGCCGCCATGACCGGGGTTCGGGCCGCCGTGCTCCTGGTGCGAGGGCTGGCCGCCACCGTGGTTGCCGCCGGGGCCACCGCCGTGGTTGTCGTTGTGTTGCTGCGCGAAGGCGGCAGCCGAGGTGCCAAGTAGCGCGGCGATCAGGAACGGCGCGATGTTTTTCGACTTCATGTCTGTATCCCGTGAAAAATGGCGTGAAAACGGTTATTCGGTCGGTCTGGCGGCGAGCCGATCGGCTCGGCCAGACCGCAAGCAAGGGTCCCGGCTACGACGCGGATGGGGCTCCTGATTCACCGAAACCCGATTCCTGCCGATCGCCGCTTGCCCGACGTTGCCTTTCAAGGCCGGACACAGGCTAACAAAAATATGACGTACGTGCATGTTTTGCGGCCACGACCGTCATGCACCGCTGCTTACGCTTGCCCCGCTTTCGCCTGCACGATGACGCCGTACCAGCCGAGGCCGCGATAACTTTCATAGCCGGGCGTCAACGCGAACGACACGGTGCGGCCGTCGGGGAGATCATAAAAGCCCGCTGGTTTGCCGCCCGTGTTCAGACGGAACTGTTCTTCGAGCAGGCCTTTGTCGTCCGAACTGGCGATCACGCGATGCGAAGCGCTGACGATCATGCAGCGCGTGCGGCTCCATTCTTCGTCCGTAAGGCGCACACCCTTGACCACGGCCGCCGCTTGCGGCGCCCAGTCGAAAAAGACCACCAGCGCGCCGAGCGGCTTGCCGTCCGCCGCACCGTTTTCGCGGATCGCGGTTGCGTAGGTCGCGACGTGTGCATGCTTGAGCAGCGGTAATGCTTCGATATCGGCTGCGACGAAATCGGCGCCCGACGCGGTCTTCATCGCATCGCGAAACCAGCTTGCGTCGGCGACGTTACGATCCTTCACCGCATACTGTTCGGGCCGGCCGTTGGCGACGACGTTGCCCGCCGCATCGACGATCCACAAGTCGCGGTACACCGTGTAGCTGTCGAGGATCACCGAGAGACGCCGCGATGCATGCGCTGCGGTTGCGTCGTTCGCTTCGTTCGCGCCCGCAAGACAGTCGACAACAGCCGAATCCGTGGCCCACCAGCGCACGTCGCAGGAACGCTCGTAGAGATTGCGGTCGATCACGTCGATCATGTTCAACGCAAGGTCGGCGCAGCGCTGACCTTCGTGCGAGCGCAGCCGCTCGATCATGCTGTCGCCGAGGTCGGTAAGCTTGTTCAGCGAACCGGCGAGTTCGCGATTGAGTACGGTCGTGATGTCGCCGATGCGGGCCGACACGTGCTTGACCTGATTGGCCACCACCGCAAAGCCGCGGCCTGCATTCCCGGCGCGGGCTGCTTCGATCAGCGCGTTGAGCGCAAGAAACGTGGTTTCGCGGTTGATGTCGTTGATGTCGGAAATTTTCCCCGTGGCTAACTTCTTGACGTGATGCGTCAGTTCGACGATTTCGAGCGGATTCGACATGGCCAGGTCCCTGTTTGTTGGAATGTTGTGCCTGCATAAAAGCAAGCATTGGGCCGGGCCTATTCATCGCGCATGCGGTCGATGCATGCACGCAGCAAACGTTTGGCACGGCGATGGCCTGGTGCAGCGGATTACGTCGGGCTGTCGGTTGCACTCCGTCTGTGCATTCAGGAGCGAGGGTGTTTGGAGCAACGGCACTAGCATCGTGCCGGGTTTTGCACGCTACCATGCCCGGGGCCGCTTGCCAGACGGCCCGAGAAGGCCGGCGACGAAGCTTGACGGCGACAAAGCATGACGGCGCCCCGATGCGCTCTCCAGGGAAGCGATAAATTGCATCTACTCCATAAGACCATCGAAGTGGCGAAGCACGAGTTGCGGCTGTTCGGGCGCTTTCCGCGCCTGCGGATATCGGTGCTCGGCATCGTCCTGATTCCGGCGCTCTACGCCTACATCTATATCCAGTCCGTTTGGGATCCGGCCAGTCGCACCGTCGATCTCTCCGCGGCAATTGTCAATCTGGATCGCGGTGCGACGGTGCACGGCACGTTCGTAAATATCGGCGACGGTCTCCAGCATCGTTTGAAAGAGAGCGGCACCTTCGGCTTCTACGATGCGGCGAGCGCCGACGAAGCCAAAGCCCGGGTTCGTCACGGACACAGTCTGTTCGCGTTGATCATCCCCGAGCGTTTCAGCGAAGCGGCGGCGAATGCCGCGAGCGCAGGGGCCGGCAAGCTGATCATCTTCACGTCGGAAGGCAACAACTATATGGGCGCCGGTATCGCGAAGCGCTTCGCGACCGAAGTGGCGTACAAGGCCAACGAGACACTGAACGAAGCGCGCTGGAAAGTCGTGCTGCAGAACATCGCGCGTTCGTCGACGGATCTCGAACGGTTGCGCGACGGCGTGGCGCAACTCAAGACCGGTGCGAACGCGCTCGACGCGGGCATCGGCGAGGCGCGCGACGGGAGCAGGCAACTGGATGCGGGCGCGCATCGCTTGTCGGGCGGCGTGACGCTGCTCGCCAACGGTGTGAAGCAACTGCGCGACGGGACGCGTCTGCTCGAATCGAAGAGCCCTTCGTGCGCCGATTTGCAGACCATCAAGGCAGGCGCGCAGCAACTCGCCGCCGGGCACGTCACGCTGCAGGAAGGCCTCGTCAAACTGGACGACGGCGCGCAGCAACTTGCGCAGGGCTCTGCGTTGCTCAGAGACAGCACGCGGCCGATTCCGATAGTCGGTGGAAAAATCGCGGATGGCGCGAACCGGTTGTTCGATGGGGCGACCCGACTCGAGAGCGGATTGAACCAGGCGAAGCAAGGGACCGCGCGTCTCGCCGAGGGTTCGCACCGGCTTTCCGACGGCGTAACCCGGCTCGCCGATGGCTTCGGCGCGTATGCGTCGGGCGTCTGGCTGATCGCATCGAAGTTTCCCGACGACGCGAAGCTCGACCCGCTTCCCGCCGGCAGCGAACGTCTCTCCAACGGAGCCGACGCGTTGACGCACGGTCTCGATCGGCTGAAAGACGGCTCGGCGCAACTCGCGCGCGGCATCGAAACCTTGCAGAACGCGCTGCCGATGGATGTTCCCGCGTTGCCCGGCACGGCGAGCGGCCTGGCTTCGTCGATTAGCCCCGACGTGGAGATCGACGCGCCAGTGCGAAACAACGGCACCGGCTTCGCGCCCAACTTCATTCCGGTCGCGTTGTGGCTCGGCGCGGTGTTGACGACGTTCGTGTTCTATCTGCGCCGATTGCCGCGCGATGTCGAGCAGCATCCGCGTGTTGCGCTGTTATTGGGGAAACTGTTTTTGCTGTGTTGCATCAACCTCGCGCAGGCGGCGTGCATTCTCGCCATGACGCGACTCATGCTCGATATGCAACCGGTGAGTGCCGTGGGTTTCGCCGTGACCGTTATCGTGACCGGGCTGACGTTTCAGCTGATTATTCTTTTCCTGATTCTGGCATTCGGAGATTTCGGCCGGGCTGCGGGTTTGATTCTGCTGATTCTGCAACTGTCGGCGGCAGGCGGCATTATTCCTATCGAGCTGACCAGCGGATTTTATCGCGCGATTAGTCCGATGCTGCCGTTCACCTGGGCCGTGAAGGCGATTCGCGCGAGCGCGTTCGGCGCATTTTCCGGGGACTGGCAGACTGGCGTGGGCATCGTGCTGCTGTTTGCCGTGGGCGCGCTGGTGCTGGCTTTCTTCGCGGGGAGATGGAAGTTTGCGGAAGTCGAGCATTATCGGCCCGCGCTGGATATCTGACACGGATAAACCGCGGTTTATTCGAACGATTTCTGGCACTCACCCTAAAGTTATAATCGTACCTGTCGTTATGATTGCAGGTGACCTGACGCCGGATATAATGGCGCTCCCCGAGTTGGGGTAACTCCTTAAAAACAATCATCCCGGAGTTGGCCCAAACATAAAAAACCATAATATGCACAGGTATTGGCCATGCCTCGAAGCAATGCAATCGACTTTCGTTTTAGCCATCCACGCCCCTCTTTCACGAAGCGATATCTGTCCGGATGGGCCGTCACCGCAATTATCCTGACGCTCGATCTGGTGTGGCTATCGTTGAGCCACCGATATGTGAAGTGGGTCAGTGTCGAAGTGGAAGCCAAAGAACTCGGCGTTATTCTTTTCTCGATTGCCGCACTCGGCGTCGTGCATCGCATTCCGCGCTATCGGCCTGTCACGACCCGATTGCGCTATGACGCGGTGTCGAAAACGATTGCCTGGTACCTGCTGCTGATCTGCTTCTCGACGTGCATCGCCATTCTGTCCTACCTGTGCGTGACCCTCGATGCGCCGCTCGTTGACGGCGGGCTGGTGCGTTTCGATCGCACCATCGGGTTCGACTGGCTCGCCATGTATCAATGGGTTCAGGCACACCGGTACTGTCTCGCCATTCTGTCGTTCGCGTATGAGAGCGGCCGCTGGCAGTTGCTTTTCATCCCCTGCATTCTTGGACTTTTTGGGCGCAGTGAAGATATATCGGAGTTTCTTTCATTGTTCATGGTGTCGAGCGTGCTGCTTCTCGTCGTGTCGGCACCTTTTCCTGCCGCGAGTGCGTTCGTGCATTTCCATGTCACGGCACCGAACACCGTCTCGACCGTCTCGGACTTCGCCATATTGCGCGACGGCTCGATGCGGGTATTCGACCTGACGGGTATGCAAGGGCTCGTGTCCATGCCGTCTTTTCATACCACGCTGGCCGTTATCTTCACCTACTCGCTTCGGCGCTTGCCGCGGTTCTTCTGGTGCGCCGCCGTATTGAACACGGTCATGCTGGTGTCTACGCCGACGCAGGGCGGCCATTATCTTGCCGATGTGTTCGCCGGACTGCTGCTCTCCGCGATCACGATAGTGTGCGTGCAGGCGAGAGGCCGCTTCGCCACCGGCGTGAGCGGCTCTTCCAATCGGTGCGTGCGCTCGCAGCCGCGCTTCGACTTCAACCGCCCATCATCCCGATGACGGCTTGCGACAGCGCGCCGCCCACTTCGCCGAGCCGATCGACCGCGTCGAAATGGTGGCCGTCGCGTTGACGCACGATTTGCACGTCGAGGCCGTGGTCGTTCAGCAGTGTCTGATATTCGGCCTGCAACCGGTGGAACTCGTCGGACTCATCGCCGCCGACGGTCAGGATGAACGGCAACGCGGTCGCAGGCAGATGAAACTTTGGACTGAATTCAGCGACTTCCTGCTCGTCGAGTTTGACCGCTTCGTTCAGATAGCACAGCCGGATCGGTTCCAGATCGTATAAGCCGCTGATCGCGCAAGCCCCCTTGACGACATCGGCGGGCAGGTCGTGCGAGCCCCAGTCGGTGCCGGCCAGAATCGCCGTCAGGTGACCGCCCGCCGAGCTTCCCGACACGAAGATCGCGTCGCGGTCGAGGCCGAGCGCATTGGCGTTGCGATAGAGATGGGCGATTGCCTGAATGTTATCCAGCACGATGTCGCCCATTCGCACGGACGGTGCTAGCCGGTAGTTCACCACGGCGACATTGATGTTCGCTTCCAGATAGGGACGGGCGACCGTGCTGAAGTCCGACTTGTCGAGCGATTGCCAGTACCCGCCGTGAATGAAGACGAGGACGGGACGTCCTCGGTCCTTCGCGGGGAAGAAATCCAGCGCCTGCTTTTCATTCGTGCCATAGCGAACATTTTCTTCGACCGCGTGCTCGCGGCGAAAGTCGGCGCTCGTTGCCGACCAGCGCGCGAAGATGTCCAGGTGATCCGGAATTCCGGCGCGGACATTGTATTGTCGATCCAAAGCCTCTTGATTAAACGAGCGGTAAACCGGCATTCTGTACCTCAATGAAAGTGCGTTGCTGGAGTAGGCGAACATTGCGCGTCCGCGTCACTCCGTAAATTACAGGTGCCGTGGGCTGGCTTGCTCGCGTGCAAGTGACAACATCAATCGAGGACACGCCATGTTCGGCAAGAGCGAAGACCGGGACGACTATCAACTCATCGAGCGGCCCGTGGGCGGTATGGCGCGCGATCTGCCGGACCGGTTCTTTATCGACAATCACGAGCACCGGCGCGGTCAGCTGATCTATGCGTACGCGGGCGCTATCCTCGTCACCGCCGAGGGCGGCTCGTGGGTCGTCCCGCCGCAACGTGCGGTGTGGGTTCCCCCAGGGGTGCGTCACTGCATGCAGGCGGTCGGACGCATCGAAATGCGTACGCTTTACTTCGACCCGGAGCGCACACCGCTCGCCTCCACGGCATGTTGCGTGGTGTCCATCTCGCCGCTGCTGCGTGAATTGATCGCCGCTGTCGTCAAGATGCAGGTCGACTACGACGAGCAAGGCCGCGATGGACTCGTCGTCGAGTTGCTGTTTCAGGAAATCAGGCCGCTGCGAATCGAACCGCTGCATCTGCCCATGCCGAACGACCCACGCATCGCACGCATTTGCCGCTGGATCGTCGCGAATCCGGCAGAAGAGACCTCGGTGGCATCGTGGAGCAAGGTGGTGGGCGCGAGCGAGCGCACGATCATCCGTCTGTTCCCCGATGAAACCGGCATGACCTTCACGCGCTGGCGGCAGCAGGCGCGCCTGCTTGCCGCTGTGCAGATGCTGGCCAACGGTCGCCCGGTGACCGACATCGCCGCGGAACTCGGCTACGACAGCCCGAGTGCATTCAGCGCGATGTTCCGCAAAGCGTTGGGCAGCAGTCCCACGGAATACTTTCGCCTGACCGGCGACGACTGAGGGCCGACGGCTTACGCTGGATGTGCCCGGTTCGAATAATGGCGTCAACGCGACGAATCTCGTCATTCTCGCGAGCGCCGGCTGAACGTGAATTGTCCATAGTGACCGTGAATGCCGCATGGGCGGCAAACCCAGGAGCTGTGATGACGATTGATGACCGCCTTCGTGAAGCAGGCATAACCCTTCCGACACTCGATATTCCCGCGGCCGCTTTTCGGCCCTACGTTCTGCATGACCGTCAGTTGATCGTGTCGGGGCAGTTGCCCGTGCGCGACGGCAAGGCTTTGTTCACCGGCAAGGTGCCCGACCGCGTGTCGGTGTCGGATGCGCAGAGCGCGGCGCGCCTGTGTGTCGTCAACATCCTCGCGTGGGCGCACCACGCGACGGACGGCAATCTGGGCCGCATCCAGAAGGTGTTGCGACTGGGTGGCTTCGTCGCGACCTCGGAAGGTTTCGCGGATGCGCCGACCGTGATCAACGCGGCATCCGAACTGGTCACGCAGATCTTCGGCGAGCGCGGCGCGCACGCGCGGATCGCAATCGGCGTGGCGAGTCTGCCGCTCAATGCGCCCGTGGAAGTCGAAGCGACGTTTGCACTGGAGCCATGAGATGGGCCACGGCTCCGGATATGCGGACGTACTGGTCGGACTGCAGTATGGCGACGAAGGCAAGGCCAAGATCGTCGACCTGCTGGCCGATCGTTACGACGTCATCGCGCGCTTCAACGGCGGCGCCAATGCCGGGCATACGATCGAGACGCCGCGAGGCTCCGCGAAACTCATGCAGGTGCCCTCCGGTGCATTCCATCCGGGAAAAATCCTTTATATCGGCTCCGGCTGTGCGGTCAATCTCGTCAAGCTCGCCGCCGAAATCGAAGCGTTGAACGCACAGGGGGCGGGGCTTGCGGGTCGGCTTTTTATCAGCCATCGCAGCGCGCTGGTTCAGCCAATCCATGTTCTCGCTGACCGCGCGCAAGGGCAGCACATCGGGACTACGGGCAACGGCATCGGACCGTGTTACGCAGACCTCGCCGCCCGGATGCGCGGTGGCAAGCGGACAGCAATGCAGTTGAGGGATCTGATCGACGGCGAAGCGCGCGCTTTCGCAATAATGCAGGCCAACACCGAGTCGAACGGCTTTCATGCGAACCTCGACGTGGACGCATGGACGGCACAGTTTGCTCCGATGAAGGCCGCCTGGAAAATCGTTCGGCCATTTGTTTCGGAAGACGATTTATTCCTGAACGACAAGGTGAGCGGCGGCGCGCGAGTACTTTTCGAAGGTGCGCAATCCGTGATGCTCGACGTTGTACACGGCGATCAACCGTTCGTCACGTCCAGTCATACCGGTCCGTCGTACGCGTATGTCGGCGGCGATCTGTCGTGCAGGTTTCACCGCAAATCGATTGGCGTGCTCAAAGCCATCGTCTCCCGGGTGGGTGCCGGTGAATTCCCCGCCGAGCTCGGCGGCACGCGCTCGGCCCGGTATTGCGCCGATGCCGCGTTGAACGGAGTCGGACAGATAGAAGAGCGGGAGACGCTCGATGTCGACGCGTTGCTCGCGTCCGGCGACGACTTCTCGACCGGCATGGCGCTGCGCGTCCTGACCGGAGAATACGGCACGGGAAGCGGCCGTCCGCGACGGATCGGCCTGCTCGATCTGGCGCAGATTCGACGTGCTGTCGCTCTGCATGGAATCGACGAGTTGTTCGTCAACAAATGCGATTGCCTGACGCATTTCACGAGGACGGAAAAAGGCGTCGTTCCAGTGATTGCCGGCTATCGGAAGGGACCGGCCGGGTCCGAACCTGTCATGACTGACTTTCCCGGCTTCGCTCCATTGAATCGCGCCGCCGTGCCGGCTTCCAGTTTGCCCGCCAGTCTCGCGACCTTGCTGCGATACATCGAAGAACAGGCAGGCTGTCCGATAGTCGGCGTCGGCGTGGGTCCGGCCCGCGGCGACAACGAGCCCTTTTCTCCTTCACTTTTTCATTCGTAGATCGACATGACTCCCACCTATTTGCGCGACGAGATGCGTCGCACGGACCTCGCATGGACCGATTGGCCCGCCATCGAGAACTTCCTGAAAAACGAACTGATTTGCCGCGTGGCGGTTCACGATGAACCGTATCCTTATATCACCGCGCAAAGCTTCACCTTCGTGGGCGCCGCGTTTCTGATCCACTGTTCGCGGTTCGGCAAATTCGCGGCGGCCATCCGGGCGAATCAGCATCTGACCATCGAGATCGATCGGCCGGTGGCGTTGTTGAAGGCGCCTAAAGGGCAGAACACGAGCCTAGAGTATTACAGCGTGATTGCTCGCTGCCGCGCGCAAATTACGCAGGTCACCGGGGAGGTGATCGCGCATCAGAATCAGGCGCTCGACAAGTTCCGGCCCGAGAAAGACTACACGCCGATCGAGGATGGCGCGGCCAGTCAGATCATCGCCATGCGTTGCGTGATCGACGAGATGACGGCGAAGAAGCGCATTCTCGCGGACGGGCAGTATTCGCCGCCGGGTCAGCCGCAGGCTCCGTATATCCGCTATCCGTTCGCCGCCGGCGCGACGTTGTCCGGCTTACCCGAGGACGCCTTCGACAAGAACCGCTTCAAGTAAAACCAGACTCGTTTTTCAACTTGGCGTAGACGCGATACCCGACGGCATTTTCACGTGAGCCACCGTTCTTTTGGAGTTCGATAGTAATCGAGCGGCACCGCCCCATGCGGTGCCGTGACATGTCGAATCGACTCATGAGAACGGGAGAGACGTATGAAGATGACAGGGGTGGAAGTGGTGGGCGGCAACGTGGCGGGTCGTCTGGAGCGGCTGCCGGTGTGCGGCTATCATCGCATGCTGTTCGTGGTCATAGCGCTGGCATTTTTTTTCGACAACATCGATCTCGCCACGATGACCTTCGTTCTCGGTTCCATCAAAAGCGAGTTCGGCTTGAGCAGCGCACAGGCGGGCATGCTGGGTAGCGCGAGCTTCGCGGGCATGGCGCTAGGCGCATTGTGTTCCGGCGCCGCGGCCGACCGCTTTGGCCGCAAGCCCGTGTTCCAGATCAGCATGGTGGTGTGGGGCATCGGCAGTTATCTGTGCTCGACTGCCGGGGACGCCACCTCGCTAGGGTTGTTCCGGCTGATACTCGGCGTGGGGATGGGAATGGAACTACCGCTCGCGCAGACCATGCTGTCGGAATTCATTCCCGCCAGATCCCGCGGACGATATCTCGCCATGATGGACGGCAACTGGCCATTGGCCTTTATCTGCGCGGGACTGCTTTCTTATTACGTGCTGAGCGCCCACGGCTGGAGAACGCTGTTTCTGATCGAAGCGCTACCGGCGGTGTTTCTGTTCGCGGTGCGCCGCTACGTTCCCGAATCGCCGCGCTGGCTCGAATCGCGAGGCCGTCACCAGGAAGCGGAGAAGATCGTCGCGCGTATCGAGCGAACAGTGATGACGCGTCTGCGGTTGTCCGCATTGCCGCCCGCCAGTGCTACCGCGATCGAGTTGCGCGACGAGCAGGGGCTCAAGGTACTGTGGTCGAAGACCTATCGAAGCAGAACGCTGACAGTCGGCTCGCTCTGGTTTTTTTCGCTGCTGGGCTTCTACGGTTTGAACACCTGGCTTGGCGCGCTGCTCCAGCAATCCGGGCTTGCCGTGACCAGGTCGGTTCTGTTTACCGTCTATATTTCGCTGGGCGGCGTGCCGGGCTTTCTATGGGCGGCATGGGCGGTCGAGCGATGGGGACGCAAGCCGACTTGCGTCATCACGCTGGTGGGCGGCGCGGTCATGATCTTTGTCTTCGGCCGGATTTCACATCTGAACCCGAGCCCCGCTGCGTTGATCGCAACCGGCGCGCTCATGCAATTCTTCACCTTCGGCATGTGGGCCGTCCTCTACACGTACACGCCGGAGTTGTACCCGTCGCGAGCGAGAGCGTCGGGGTGCGGGTTCGCCTCGTTTCTCGGGCGCATCGGTGCGCTGATCGGACCGACGGTGGTCGGCCTGATCATTCCGCTATGGAAGAACGACGGCGTGTTCGTCTTCGGTGCGCTGTGTTTTCTCGTCGCAGCGCTCGTGGTGATGCGGTTCGGTATCGAGACTCGCGGCAGCACGCTGGAAAGCGTGTCGGGTTAGTGCCCGAACGCACCTGCTAAACTCGGCGCGATTTTCAGCCCGGCATTTCCAGGTGTGTTCTCTATGATCAAGAGCAATTCGAAAAGCGGTCTCGTCTATTCCAGCGAGACGGGCCGTATGTGTCCCAACTGCCGGCACGCCCTTGCCGACTGCGTATGCAGGAGCGCGGCGGCGAAACGACCGTTGGGCGATGGCGTGGTTCGAGTGAGTCGCGAGACCAAAGGCCGTGGCGGCAAGAGCGTCACGGTCGTCAAAGGACTCGCGCTCGACGGGCTTGCGCTGGCTGCATTAGGCAAGCAGTTGCGCACGGCTTGCGGATCCGGCGGAACCGTGAAGGACGGCGTGATCGAAGTACAGGGCGATCACTGCGAACGGATTATCGAAGCGTTGAAGAAACACGGTCATAGCGCAAAGCGGGCCGGAGGCTAAGATTCGCCCAAGGGCTCTCGGCCCAACGCAGTTGAATAATAAATATAAAAATATTATGCATAATATCTGGGCCGATTCCGGCGCCTGGCTCTCGTCTATTCGCCACCGCGACGTCCCGTCCGCCCATTCCCAGTCTATTCGATGCCTATTTGGCGGGCCGTCGCCAGCAAGACCAACCCGTAAGGGTATTTCCCTAACAAATAAATCGATATTATCGATTAATAATATTACCAACCGGCCTAAGCGCTCGATGGCCTGTTGCACGACAACGAACGGAGACGACAATTGCAAGCCGCGCAGAGCGACCGCTCCTGGTTGCGCTGGGTCATCGCGCCCGGCCGCCTGAATCGAGCGCTACCGCAGACACGATCCGCGGCCAACCGGTGCTTGCTGACTCTCCCCTCCTGATTCCCTAAACGGCGTCGCGCTTCCTTGAGCGACACGCCCGGGCAACCTGTCGCCTGGCGATTTCTTCACGGTATTTTGCGTTCCTAACAAGCATCGCGCGTCACTCACGACGACCGATAAAAATGGAGGAGATAGTGATGTTCAGAAGAGCCGGATTGCTTTCCGCAATACTGATCGTGCCTGTCCTGATTGCCGCGTGTAGCGGCGACAACAATTCCCCGAATCCAAATCCCAGCAGCAGTAGCGGAGCCTCGGCGCCGGCGACAACGGGCTCCACCTCGCCCGCGAGCGGCACTACGACCTCGGACCCCGGCAACCCGGGCGGCGGCACGACCACCGGGTCGACCACGCCGCCTCCGCCGCTTCCTTGCGATGCCGCCGCGACCGCGGGCACGGCCTGCGTGGCCGCGCACAGCGTGACACGACTGCTCACGGCGAACTACACCGGTCCGCTGTTCCAGGTTCAACGGGCTTCGGACAAAGCCACGCAGGACATTTACCCGTACGTGGCGTCCACACTGCCGAGCGGCGCCGATTCGAAACTGCTGGGCTCGGCGAACGTGAATAGCGCCAACACGTTCTGTAGCAACACCACCTGCACGGTCTCGACCATTTACGACCAGATCGACCTGGTTGCGCCGTTGAAGGGTGGCGCGTTCGGTAACGTGCCGGCCACGCTGCAACTCAACACGGACGGCACCAGATCGCTGATCGTGACGACGGGTGCGGCCGGTTCGCAATCGACGACCACGGTCCCGGTCCTCAACGGCTTTGCCACGATCACGCTGCCGGGGACGAGCGGCTCGCTCACCGTTCAGGTGCACACCGCACCGACGCTCACGACGACCTCGCCGACGCTCGCGCTGACCATCGGCAACGACTTGCCCGCGCTGTCCGGCGGCCAGGCGGCGCTGAGTTTCAGCACGCTCTCGCAAGGCGTGCTGATTCCGGCATTGGGTACGGTGGGCGGACAGGCGTATCGCAATCGCATCGGCACGGTGAACCAGTCGATCGGCGACTCCGAGATCGCTGAATACATGGTGGCGGGCGCGCAATACGGTCCGGTGTCTAGCTGCTGCGGCACCTACGGCAACATGGAAGACAGCGCCGACCCGAGCACGTATGCCAAGGGCGAAATCGAAGGCGAGATGTTCGGCCTTGCGTTTTCCAGCGGTAACGCCGCGGTGTTCGGTTACTGCGACGGCTTCACCGGTGTGGCGCCGACCAGTTCGGGGACTTGCAAAGGCGTGAACTGGCCGGGTGTGGATGCCGAAGCCGGTGTCTATCTGTACGGTCCGCAGCAGCCCGCTAACGCGAATTTCGTCACGGTGTTGTCCAAATACTCGCCGGTGGGTCAATCGAACCTGTTCGCGGTGAAGAGCGGGGATGCATCGCAGAGTGTGCTGACGCCGGTCTACGACCAGGCGCCGCCCGAAGCGCTCAACTTCTTCGTCGATGCCGGCCACGCTTTCAATGGACAGTGGCAAGGCGGCTTGTCGCTCGGCGAAGGTGGCGACGGCAGCGCGGCGCCGATCCAGTTCTACGAAGGCGCGATCATCGCGAAGTCAACGGCGAACGCAACGGACGACGCCATTCAGGCGAGCATTGCGAGCTTCTATGGTCCGCCGGCCGACACGACTGCTACCGCCTGCTCGGCGAACAACCTGATCAACTCGCCGTTGAGTCTCGCATCGTCGAATGCCTGGACGCAGGCCAACGGCGCGACGGCTTCGCCGGCGACGGACATTTCGGGTACCAGCACGTACGCGGCGACGTTGACTAATGCGAACGGCAACTCGATCTCCAACATCAACGAGTCGATTCGCGTGCAGGGCGGTCAGACCTACACCTTCACCGACTATGTGCTGGCGACGACCAACGCAACGGTGTTCCCGGGCGGCTCGGTTCAGACCGACGGTTCGGGCGGCGCGGAATTCCCGTGGGTGCTGAACACGAACACGGGCGCGATCGTGCAGGGTACGTGGGGCTCGGGTAAGGCGACGTCGCTGACCGCGGTCAAGGTCGGCAACTGGTGGAAGGTGACAATGGTCTTCACCGCGAATGCCGGTGCGAACAATGCCCAGGTGTTTATCGATCCGCCGACTTCGAATGGCTCGGGCGTTCGTTCGACGCAGCCACAAGGCGTAGCGGCGACGCATTATTGCCCGAGCCTGTCGATTCCGTCGGCGGGGGTGTAAGCGCGGGGGATGCGTTGACTTGGCGGAACCCGGAGACGGCGGACAGGTGGCTAGCTGCCTGTTCGCCGTCCGGATTTACCGGCTCGAACTTTCATGACGGGCGCAATGACCCGCTATTGGGACATAGCGCTCTCTCTTGCAAACAATTGGCTGACTTCGAAGTAGTAGGTTTGTTTGCTGTTGTCGGTACCTTCCGCCTCGAGCAGATCATATCGACGGTCGTCTTTCTGGATCAGGCTTTGCCGCGTCACCCGCATTTTCTTCGCATGGACCCACGCGTATTCTTCCGATATCGCGACCACATGCACTGCTGACTCCGGCGTCAAGCCATTCCCGCTGCGAGCGATATCCTGAGTGATTCCGAACAGGTATAGCCGGGCTTTGTTGTGTTCGTCGGTCTTGCCCACTTTGCCTAACAGAAAGCTATATGCCGAGATGAAGTCGAATATCGGAATGTCCTCTATCGGGCGTACGCGTCCCACTTCGCCAAGCTTCGCGAGCGCCGCGCTGAAGTCGCCTTGCTGGGCGAGTTTCAAAGCTTCACGCGTCGAGATAGTGCATAGCTGGATCAAAGCCAGATAGTTGAAGCCGGTGTCATTCAGGAATCTAACGCGTTGTTCATGAGCCTGTGTGATCGCAGCCTGATAGGTCCCGTTGCTGGCGGAGACGGTAACCGGCGCGAAGACATCGTCTGTCAGATGGTTGAATACCTCCTGCAGTCGTGGCGTGAACCGGAAGTAGGCGACGGCCGACGCGCCAGCCGACGCCGCGCTGGAATAGGTGACGGCCTGAAGGTTCTGTTCGCGATAAACATAGGGGCTAACGTGGTCGATCTTCGCCCCTCGGGAACGCGTCCACTCGCCGATTTCGTCGATGGTGATCACGCGTACCGGATCGTCGGGCGTCGCACCACTTCCTGTTTCACGTTGAAGAAGTTCCGCCATCGCGCCCGCGCGGTCGTGACAGCCGGCGGCGTCCGCGGGTCGTGATAGCTTCGTATAGATGCGTTCGCAGAGCAACTGCACATCCAGGCTGGGAAATTGTTCCAGCGGAGCATATTTCTCTAGCGTCTGTAACCGGGCAATCGCTTCCTGGTCGTTGCCTGCCTGATCCATGGCATATGAATCGCGAACGGTCGACTGGATGTCTTGCGATAACACGCGCAAGTCAATGCCGCTGTTCTGGGCAAACGCCTGTCTTTGCGACTGGAATTGTTCGACGATCGATGTTTGAGTTGCAGCGAAACACTGTGCGGACGTTGCAATGAGCAATACGCCGGTCAGCCATTGCGACTTGCGCATGGAGTTCCCCCTGGTCTGAAATCGCTACTCGCTGTGCTGGTGACATCGTTTTTATAAGGGCAGCGTGATGTCGACGCAAATCACGCGAGGATGCTATCACGACCGTCCACGCCGGACTCGGCCGGCGATCGCGCATTCGCTGCAATAAGGGTTTGGAAAGAAAAGCGGCCCGGCTCGCAATCGGTTACCTTAGCCGGCATGCCCGTCCAATGGATCTCCCATGCATACCGAACAGTTGACCCTTCGAACCGCCGACGGCGAATGCCCGGCCTACGTCATGTCTCCCGAAGGCCGGGGTCGCTGGCCGGCGATAATCTTTTACGGCGACGCGGGCGGCATCCGGCCGGCGATGCTGGAGATGGCCGGAGGACTGGCCGACGCCGGCTACGTCGTGTTGCTCCCCGACCTGTTTTACCGCTTCGGCTCATATGGGCCGCTGGTTCCGCGAGAAGTCTTCGCGGGTGACGTCGGCGCCATTCTCGGCCCGCTAATGGCGACGACGGGAGTCGACAAGGCGTCTGCGGACACCGACGCTTTCCTCGCCTATCTCTCGACACGCGACGATATTCTGAGCATCAAAACCGGCGCCATTGGCTTTTGCATGGGAGGCGGCTTCGCTATCGGTTCGGCGGCTACCCACTCCGAACGTTTCGCCGCCGTGGCGAGTTTTCATGGCGGCAATCTCGCGACCGATGCGCCGACCAGCCCACACCGGCTCGTGCCCGGTCTCGCTGCGCAGGTGTATATCGCGAGTGCCGACAACGACGAAACCTACCCGCCGGCAATGGCTGCGCGTCTCGAAGATTCACTGGAGAAGGCGGGCGTGCAGTACCGCGCGGAGGTTTATCACGACGCGTTGCATGGCTGGATGGTGCCTGATTTCCCGACTTACGACCTGACGGCCGCCGAACGCGGCTGGCAGGCGGCATTGGCCTTATTCGAACGGACCTTGCGGGATTGACCATTCACGTCCGTTTCAGAAAGCGGATATTTGGATCCCTGGATAAATCGATTACTGTCCGTCATACTGGCGCACCGAACGCATCTCGCGAATACCTGAAACTGATAAGGGGGTCCCGGTTTGAAAAAGCGCGCCACCGTGATCTGTCGCCGAGGCAAGCGGATCCTCCTGGTCGCACGCAGCCAGTCGAAATGGGCGTTGCCCGGCGGCATACTCAAACGCGGAGAACATCTGGCGGACGCGGCGCTGCGCGAACTCAAGGAAGAAACGCATCTGTCGGGGAAGGCCGCCAAGTATCTGTTCGACCTGCGCGGCAAGCAGAAGCATCACCACGTGTTCACCTGCGAGATTCCGACGCGCGCCAAAGCGCGTCCAAGCAACGAGATCGCAAGGTGTCGCTGGGTCCACTTCGACGACATCCCGCGTCTCATGACCAGCGGCCCGACGACCGACATCGTCAAGCTGATGAACCAGCGTCGCAGGAAATAAGCTTCAGTCGGCGGTCGACCACGCGGCGGCGTGGTCATGACGCTCGACGATTCCGCTCAGAAGCTGCTCCACCGCATTGCTTGCGAGTGGGGCTCGCCATTTAATCTCAAAACGTTCTTCCACCCGCGTGGTTGCCGGCACCAGCCGAACACCTTGCGATTTCGCGTCGCAGGCGTGCGCGTTCAACTGCTCGATCAAGCGGGTTCTCGTGTCGGTCGATCGGTCGTACTCGATCGTCAGCGACGCTTGCCGGTGCCTGGGCAACCGCCTTTCGAGCAGGCCGAGAACGAGCAAAACGAGAATGCCGAGCAATAGCGCCGTCATCGCCAGAGCGATCTGCCCACCACCCGCACACAGACCGATTACCGTCACGAACCAAAGCGTAGCGGCCGTCGTGACGCCTGTCACGAGGCCATCGCGCCGCATGATCGCGCCGGCACCGATGAAGCCGACGCCGGACAGAATGCCGAGCGGCAAACGCATCAGGTCGAGTTCGACGAACGAGCCATCGGGTTTACCAGCCTGCGGCAGCAGCACGTTGACCTGAAGCATCGCGATGCATGCGGCGAGGCAAACGAGCAGCGTCGTGCGCAAGCCCGCGGCCTTGCCGGACTCGCCACGGTTCAGGCCGATCACCACGCCCGCTGCCAACGCAACGGCCAGTCGGAGCACCACGTCTTGCCAGCCTACGGTCAGGGTCATCGGGTTCATGCGTATTTCCTGTGAGGGATGTCCGTCAACTCGCAAGTTGTGTTCCGCAGCATGACGTGACGTTTGGTGAGGCAGGTATGCCACCTGCTAACAGATGAGAAGCAGCAATAGGAGCAGAAGCGCCCCCACACGAAAGAAGGATCAACCATGGTTCCATCCGCCCCCAACGAACGATCGAGATTCGCGACCGCGATTTTCGATCTGCTCAATCCGATTCCTTTCGGACTCTTTGTCGGCACACTCATATTCGACATCGCCTATGCGGTCAGTCGAAATGTCTTCTGGGGCAAAGGCGCCGCCTGGCTCGTCACGATAGCGCTTTTCTTCGCCATCATTCCGCGGCTCATCAATCTGGTTCACGTCTGGATCACCGCGCGCCGCGTGGTTACCGGCATCGAGCGGGGCGACTTCTGGCTGAATCTGTTCGGCATCGCCGCGGCCATCCTGAATGCTTTCGTGCATAGTCGCGACGCTTACGCGATGGTTCCGGAGAACGTCATTCTGTCGGCGATGACCGTGGTGCTGTTGAGCATCGCGCACTTCGCTCTCGGCTTCAGCGGCTTCCATTCCAGGGGCACGGCTCATGAATAGAACCCTCCTGTCCAGCGCCTGCGCTATCGCCGTCGCCGTTCTCGTGAGCGGTTGCAACGAACAGGCCACGTACGATCCGTCGAAGCAGGCCGGCGCCGAGCCGCCGCTACCGGGCGCGCACAACTTCCTGACGCCGCCGATGCAGGTGCCCAAATACGTCGGCTGGCAGGCCGGCAGCAAACCCAAGGTAGCGGACGGTCTGCAGATCGAGGCGATTGCCTCCGGGCTTCAGCATCCGCGCCAGGTGTATGCGCTGCCGAACGGCGATATTCTTGTCGCGGAGTCGAACAGTCCGGACGCCGAACCCCTGACCACGCCGAAGCAGTTGATCGCGGGCATGATCACGGCCCGCTCGGGCAAAAAGGCGAAAGGCGCCAACCGCATCACCTTGCTGCGCAAGCGGCCGGACGGAAGCGGACAGTGGGACAAATCCGTTTTCATCGATCATCTGCACTCGCCGTTCGGTATGCAGCTGATTGGCGACACGCTCTACGTCGCGGACACGGACGCGATACTGAGCTTCAAGTATCGAACCGGCGACACCAGTATTTCGGCGCCGGGCGTCGAACTCACCGATCTGCCCGACAGGATCAACCATCACTGGACCAAGGCACTGCTCGCGAGTCCCGACGGCAAGAAACTGTATGTCGGCGTCGGCTCGAATAGCAACGCCGGCGAAAACGGTCTCGACGTCGAATACCGGCGCGCGAACGTACTCGAGGTGGACATCGCCACGGGCGGCACCCATATCTACGCGGCCGGGATTCGCAATCCGACGGGACTGCAATGGGAACCGCAGACCGGTCGCTTATGGGCGGTCGCCAACGAGCGCGACGAGATCGGCGCGGATCTCGTGCCCGACTACCTGACCTCGGTCCAGGAAGGCGCGTTCTATGGCTGGCCCTACAGTTACTGGGGCCAGCACGTCGATCCGCGCGCGCAACCGCAGCGCCCCGACATGGTGGCCAAGGCGATCCGGCCGGACTACTCGATCGGCTCTCACGTCGCGCCGCTGGGCCTGCTTTTTTATAGCGGCAAGAACCTGCCCGCGCAATATCGCAGCGGCGCTTTCATCGGCGAGCATGGCAGTTGGGACCGCTCGCCATTGAGCGGCTACGAGGTGGTGTACGTTGCATTTCAAAATGGCAAACCGGTCGGTGCGCCGACACCGGTGATCAGCGGCTTCGTTTCCGATGACGATAAGCAATCGTATGGCGCGCCCGTCGGACTCGCGCAGGATCGCGACGGCGGGCTCGTGATTGCCGACGATGTCGGCAACACGGTCTGGCGCGTGACGAAGGCGGGTGGATAAAGGAATAAACCCAAAGGAATAAACCCAAAGGAATAAACCCACCGGGAATAAACCCCACGCCCCGGCAGTCTACCCATTGAAGCCAATCAATCGGGAAGCTTGCCGGATCGTCCGGCGGTCAACTTGCCGACACCGAGCGTGGGGGCACTATGCCATCGGATCGTCCTTCCCAACCGTCGCGCCGCGACGCGTTGAAGTGTCTCGCGTTCGGCGGCGTCGGCACGGTATTCGTACTGGCCGGCGGCGTCCTCAGCCCGGTAGAACTCGCGCTCGCGGCGACGACGGCCGACGATTCCCCGGCTGCCTCGGGCATTCCACTGTTCCTGCAGATCAGCGACTCGCACATCGGCTTCAACAAGGAAGCCAATCCGGATGTTGCCGGCACGCTCAAACAGACGATCGACTTCGTCAACGCGATGCCGGTCAAGCCGGCTCTCACGATACACACCGGCGATATTACGCACCTCTCCAAACCCGCGGAATTCGACCTCGCGGCTCAATTGATGTCGGGGTTGAACATCACCGAACTGCACACCGTTCCGGGCGAGCACGATGTGACCGACGGTGCCGGGACGGAGTACTTCAACCGCTTCGGTCAAGCCTCCGGCAACAAGGGCTATTACAGCTTCGACCATCAGGGTGTGCACTTCGTCGGTCTCGTCAATGTGATGCATTTCAGGCAGAACGGCTTGGGCAGTCTCGGCGATGAGCAACTCGCGTGGCTCGACGACGATCTGAAAGGCCGCTCGTCCAGCACGCCGATCGTCGTCTTCACGCACATGCCGATGTGGACGATTTACGAACCGTGGGGATGGGGCACCGGCGACGCAGGCGAGGCCATGAGCTATCTGAAACGCTTCGGCTCCGTCACGGTGCTGAACGGTCATATCCATCAGATCATGTCGAAGGTGGAGGGCAACATCACCTTCCATACGGCACGCTCGACCGCGTATCCGCAACCCACGCCCGGCGACGGGCCTGGACCGGGGCCGTTGAAGGTGGCCAGCGACCGGCTTCCCGCAATGCTCGGCGTGACCCGCATTACGATTGCCCGGCATCCGCTCAAGGCGTCGCTTGCCGACACGACGCTCGTCTGAATCGTCCGCACGCGGCCGACCATGGAGGGTCCACTCATGCTCACCACCACGCTTCGCGGCAGAGTCGCCGCTTCCGTTGGAGTCGGGATAGTCATCGCGGCGTCCAGCCATTTTTCCGTGCTGCGCGCGGACGAATCGAATACCGTCGTCATCAAGGACTTCATGTTCTCGCCGATGTCGATCACCATCAAGGCGGGCACCACCGTGACCTGGAAAAATCTGGATGGCGAGCCGCATACGGTGGTGAACGACGCCGGCGTGTTCCGCTCCGCGGCGCTCGATCAGGACGACACGTATCAGTTCCGGTTCGACAAGCCCGGCGTCTACAAGGTCTTCTGCGGCATTCATCCGGCCATGAAGGAGACCATTACCGTCCAGTAGGACGTTGCGGTAATTGCCTTATCTCTTGCGAGCAACCAGTAGTATTGCGGTAACGCATAGCGACTACCGCAGGAATCTCACATGGCCGGTCCAGTCAGCACGCAGCGCTTCGAGAAGCTCGTGTTACCTCATATGAATTCGGCCTTCAATGTTGCACGATGGCTGACGCATAACGATCAGGATGCCCAGGACGTGGTGCAGGAGGCCTATTTGCGCGCGTTCCGTTTTTTCGGCGGATTTCGCGGCGATGACGCGCGCGCCTGGTTGCTCAGCATCGTGCGCAACACGTTCTACACCTGGTATCAGCAGAACCGGGGACCGGCGTCGGATACGCTGGAGTTCGAGGAAGACATGCCGGGCCTCGAGACGGGTAGCGAAGGCCACGACGGCAGTCCCGAAGCGCTGCTCATCCGCAGCCAGAGCCAGAAGCGGGTGCGCAAGGCGTTGCAGGGTCTGCGTCTGGAATACCGGGAGGTGGTCGTGCTGCGGGAGTTGGAAGAATTGTCGTACAAGGAAATCGCCACCATCGTCGGCATTCCGATGGGCACGGTGATGTCACGCCTTGGACGGGGGCGCCAGCAACTCGCGGCGCTGCTGGCCCCGACGGATGAGGAGGCATGATGGATCACGAACAGATTTCCGCGTTGTTGCCTGGCTATCTCGACCAGGAACTGAGCCTCTCCGAGGCACTCGAGTTCGAACGCCATCTCGCGGGCTGCGAAGAATGTCGGCGAGTCTATGCGCAGCAACGTCAGGTGAGCGCGCAGATCAGGGAAGCGAACCTGCGCGTCGACGCTCCGGCCGAACTCGAGCAGCGCATCCGGGCCGCGTTGCCGTTGCGGCCGTCGTTCGGGCAACGGCTGCGCGAGTCGCTCGACTGGCGCAGCAGCAAGGGCTCGTTGAACTGGGTTCCGCCCGGCGCAATGGCGGTGAGCCTGGCGGCGTTGACGTTGAGCGCGGGCCTGTACTTCTCGGTGCCGTCGAGCGAGACGCGGTTGAGTCAGGAACTCGTGAGCAACCATATCCGCTCGTTGCAGTTCGACCATCTTTCGGATGTGATTTCAACCGATCGTCACACGGTCAAGCCCTGGTTCGACGGCAAGATCGACTTTGCGCCGCCAGTGATCGATCTGGCGCAGCAGGGCTATCCGCTGGTCGGCGGGCGGCTGGATTATCTGAATGGGCGCCCGGTTGCGGTGATGGTCTACAAGTACAAGCTGCACCCGATCAACCTCTACGTCTGGCCAGGCGACGACGCGGGCACGACGCCCCATATCGACACGCGACAGGGCTACCACCTCGCGCACTGGAGCGCGGCGGGAATGAATTACTGGGCCATTACCGATGCGGGAGACAAGGAACTGAACGGCTTTATTTCGAATCTGCGCGCGCACGCGGCGTCCTGACTGTTTTGCACACCGTCGAAGGCCGGGACGGCGTTCATGCCATGGACGACAGCGTTCCGGCCGCAAACAGCAGCATGACCGCACCACCCGCTCGCTTGAGTTGCAGACGCCACTTCCCGTGCGCGAGCCGGCTCGCGACCACGCAGGTCAGCATCGAATAGCTGGACATCACGACGAGCAGTGCTGTCTCGTCGATGAACAGGATCGCCGGTAGCTGATTCGCCATCGGCAAACCCGTCGTGAGCACCTGCGGCAAAGCCGCCGCGAGAAACGCCAAGGTATTGGGATTGAGGCCGCTGACGAGCGCTGCTTCCATTGCCAGCGCTCGCGGGGTGCCTGTTCTGGGCGCGGCCACCTGAACCGGTTGGATGGCGGACGGCGTCCCGCGGGCCGATAAGGCCTTGAGGCCGATGTAGCCAAGATAAGCCGCGCCGGCAAGCTTCAACGTATTGGCCATGGACGGATTTGCCAACAGCAGCGCACTCAGCCCTAGCGCGACGGCGAGCCCGAGCAACAGCCGGGCCGTCAACTGTCCCGCGAGCGTGGGAAAGATTGCCCGGGCGCCGAAGCTCGCCGTGTTGCGGATGACGAGCATCGCATTCGGCCCCGGCGAGAGCGTGCAGGCAAACGACGCCAAAGCGAACGACATGAGCGGGCTGGCTAGCATCTCGGTTCCTCCATCGGACATGAAGGGGTGACTGGAGGAAGCCGCGAGTTATTCCCGGGTTGGATGAAAATTTTCGATGCTGCAGTGAAGCAGGGTGTGAGCGGCCGAAACGTCCGGGTTCACGCATGCATTACTTCGCGGCATTTATCAAATGACATTGATGATCTTCTGCTTCTCCTTGGTGATGTCGACAATGTAGCCACATCGACACCATCAAGGAGTAGCAGACATGTACGCAATCACTGGAATCACAGGTAAGGTCGGCGGCGCGGTTGCCAACGCGTTGCTCGCGGCGGGCCAACCGGTTCGCGCGGTCGTGCGTCGTGCGGATCGGGCCCAGGCCTGGGCGGCGCGCGGCTGTGAAATCGTCGAGGCGGATATGGGAGACGCGGCCCGTCTCGCGGCTGCATTCGAAGGCGTGCAAGGGGTGTTTATTCTGCCGCCGCCGGAGTTCGACCCGTCGCCGGGCTTTCCGGAGGCGCGTGGCGTTATCGACGCCGTGAGCGCGGCATTACGAGCCGCAAAGCCCGCTCAGGTCGTCTGTCTGTCGACGATCGGCGCGCAGTCCACCGAACACAATCTGCTGACGCAGCGTACGTTGATGGAAGAGGCGCTGCGCGCATTGCCGATGCCCGTCACCTTTCTTCGCCCCGGCTGGTTCATGGAAAACGCCGCATGGGACGTCGCACCGGCACGCGACAGCGGCACACTCTTCAGCTTTTTGTTGCCGCTCGACAAGCCCGTGCCGATGGTCGCGACCGCGGACGTCGGCCGGGTCGCCGCGCAACTCTTGCTGGAACAACCCGGCCAAGGCGTGCGGGTCGTCGAACTGGAAGGCCCGCGACGTGTTACGCCACTCGACATCGCGAGCACGTTTTCAGAAGTTTTCGGCCGTGAAGTCGCCGCGCAAGTCGTTCCGCGAAATACATGGGAAGCGCTGTTCCGCGATCAGGGGATGAAGCATCCGCTGCCGCGCATCCGCATGCTCGACGGCTTCAACGAAGGCTGGATCGCTTTCGAAGGCGACGAAAGCGCAATCGTGAAAGGGGAAGTGGAACTGGAGACCGTGCTGCGCGAACTCGCTTCGCAGACACCGTAAGGGACCTCCGGCGAGCGATGCGAACCGCGGCTGGCAACCGGCCACGCATCGCTCGCCATTCAGTCGTTCAACGCCAGCGCGCCATCGTCTGGAACACGCCGTCGCGTCGCACCAGCGCATGCAGCAGTGCCGCTGCCAGATGCAGCACGATCAACGCGAAGAAACACAGCGCAAGGATACGGTGCGCATTCCACAGCAGCGTGTGCAAGCCATTGCTATGCGGCAGGATGGCGGGCAGGTGCAGTCCCAGGACGATGACCGGATAGTCCGCAGCCGAGAGCATCCCCCAACCGATTAGCGGCAGCGCGATCATCAGGATGTAAAACGCGAGATGCGACAGATGAGCCGCGAGTTTCATCGGCTCGGGCATGGCGGCCGGCAACGGCGGCGCGCCGTGCGTCAAGCGCACGACCAGACGGATCAACGCGAGCACCAGTATCGCGATGCCCAATGGCTTGTGGATGGACACCAGCGAAAGATAATTCTCGTGAATGGTGGACACCATGCCGACGCCGATGAAGAGCATCGCCAGAATGCAAATCGCCATGAGCCAGTGAAGCGCGCGTTGCAGCGGTGAGAAGCGATCGTGGATCGGTTTCATTGCGTGGCTCCTCCTGCCGGATGGTGCGGATAGTCCTTATCCTCGGCGGTACGCCGGTCGAACGACACGGCGTAAGCGGCCGAACGTGCGGCGGGGAACGGGTCGTCGGACACATGCATACCGGGCGGCAGCACCGTCGGGTCGAAATTCAGATCGCGGCAGGGCCCGTCGGCTTCGGGTTCGATGGTGTTGACCACCAGCGTGCCTGCTTCGACCTTGCGGCGATCGTCAGGCCATGCCTGGGTCGGGTCCGCGGTCGGATCGCCGGGGTTGGCGACCATGACCACCAGCGTCCAGCGTTGCGGTGCGCTATGCACGCGCTGCGTAATGTCCGCGTCGAGGAAATTGGCGCCCTTCGCTTTCAACTCGTCAGGTGTGACGGTTTCGGGTTGGGCAGCCGGCACGAACGACCAGCGCACCGCCTGGTCCTGTCCCGCAGCGTTGGTGAAGATGAAGCTGTTCAGACTGTTGTAGCGCTCCTCTGCGAACGATGCGGTCCATGGCGCGGAGTGCGCCCACTTACCGAACGCGCCGAGTTCCGGATGCGCCGCCGCGAAGTTCTTCATTGCGTCGGGGTCGCTCTTGTTGGCCGATGCTTTGAGCAGACCGTAGAACGCGTCCGGTGTGGAGACGGCGAAGAACGGCGCGTCGATCATCGCCGTGCGCCACTCGCTGCCGTCCGGCGCACCGATGCGCAGACTGAGGCCGCGCACGCGAACCGTGGCGTCGGGCGCATTCGGGTCGGGCGTGGCGAGGTTGAAGCGTCCGGTCACCGGGAACGTGCCGGAGGCGAGCATCGGTGCTTTGGAAAGTGCGGCCGCTGCGCCGTTGGAGACGAAGTCGCCGCTGAAGCAGACGCCTTTCGCGTGATTACGGCGGAAGCCGAGTGCCGGGCCGCTCGGGGGCGCCAACGCATCGACGACCTTGGCCGGTGTAATGCGCTGCGGCGAAAGCCAGCCGGCCGTATAAGCAAAGGCCGCGACCAGCGCGACCACGACCACTGCAATCAGGACTAGCGACCGCGCGGCGGACGCGGTGGAGGGCGGTCTATCGGCCATCGATTCTCCCGATCAATGTGTCGGTTAAGTGGAACGTCCGTGGAAATTCCGTGGGGTGCCGACATAGTGCCATCGAACGGATTAAAGCGCTTAATCTCCTCCGACGATTTCGTATTTGCCGCCGCGTTCCAGCGCACGCTGATACGCGGGCCGTGCATGAATGCGCTCGAGGAAGCCGACGATCGCGGGAATCTGGCCTTCCATTCCGCCACGCGCAGTCGCGGCTTCGAGTGGGAAGCTCATCTGCACGTCGGCGGCGGTGAAGTCGTTGCCGACGAACCAGCCAGTCGCGCCCAGTTCTTTATTGATGTACCCGAGATGCAACTTCAATTGCGGATCGATGAAGCTCGATTGCAACGTCGACGCTATCTTGCGGGCAATGGGCTTTGCAAAGAACGGCATTGGCGCGCTGGCGATGCGCAGCGCCACCAGTTTCAGCAGCAGCGGCGGCATGGCGGAACCTTCCGCGTAATGCAACCAGTAAATGAAGCGCTGCCGCAGCGGCGTGCCCACGGCCGGTGCAAAGCGGCCTTGTCCGTACTTGTCGAGCAGATATTCGATGATCGCGCCGGACTCGGCGATGGTCTGGCCGTCATCGGTAATGACCGGTGACTTGCCGAGCGGATGCACCGCGCGCAACTCGGGCGGCGCCAGCATGGTTTTTGGATCGCGCTCGTAGCGCTTCAGTTCGTAAGGCACGCCGAGTTCTTCGAGCAGCCACAAAACACGTTGCGAGCGGGAGTTGTTCAGATGATGGACAGTCAGCATGGGTCGACGATAGGTGGCCAATGGAGTGACACATCATAGGGATGTTGTGCCGAGACGTGGCTCTAGTTGCGCGGATGGAGCCGTTGCTGCGGATGCTCTCGACGTTTTTCTAGTTCGAGACGAGCTGGTCGTGCAGCATGTCGGCGAGCTTCCAGAGTGGGCAAGGCCGACGGCAAAGACCGCCGAAACCGATACGCCGCAATTCCTGCGGGTCTTCTTCTGGCCAGATTCTCGTCAGCGCGATGAGCAGAACGCCGTCGAAGAACCCGTTACGCACGCAACGCCGTATGAATTCAAAATCGTTATGACGGCACATGCGCGTGTCGATCATCAACGCGCCGGGTTTCCAGTACCCCAGCATCAACTCGAGGTTGTCCATGCTGGCGCTGGCGATGGTTGAAAAACCTCTGAGCCGCAGCAGCAGCGCCATTGTCTCCGCCACCGGAATGTCCGGGTGTGCGATGACCACGGTGCGCGAATCGGAAGCGGTGAGTATCCGCTTGGGCTCCCAGACCGCAAACCAATTCTCGTCCTCGTGAGGCAGCCTCTGGCTCATGAATGCATCGGGCGTGAGCCCGTTCCAGTTGACTGCGACTTGAAACGGAAGTTGGATCGGCCGGTGCGGCGACTCAACCGTATCCGCGGATCATTTCACATTTGCATCTGCGCGTATACCGACACACAAAGATTGCCCGTCTGTGAGTGCAATTCGAACGCGCAATTCATACGAGGATCTGAACGGCATTGACTTCACATACCGCGAAATCGTTCCGCGTAAAGGCGGCTGACGATCAGATTGTCGGGCCGTGTGCGCAAGGTCAGCGTGAGTTTGCCCGACTCGTCCCGATGCGCGCTGGCAATCGCATCGCAATGCACGACCGAGCCGCGATGAATCTGCCAGAAGCGCTCCGGGTCGAGTCGTACGAGCAATTCTTTCAACGACGAGCGGATCAGATAGTCGCGCTCCGCTGTAACGACGCGCACGTATTTGTCCGCTGCTTCAAAGTACAACACGTCGTCGATGGGCACCATCGTAATGGTGTTACCCGTACTCGCCTGAATGATCCGCAATGGAGCGTTTCGTGGTGAAACGGAATCTTCTCGAGATGCGCCGGCGGCGAGCAGTGCACGCATCTGAGTCACGATGACGTCTAGCGATGTGCTGGCGTCGCTTTCTTGTGAGCGTTCGAGCAGACGCTCCTGCAACCGCTCTTTCAAACGGTCGCAGGTCTGTTCCAACCGCGCGGTTTGCACGGGCTTGAGCACGTAATCGAACGCCGCGCGTTCGAAGGCCTGCACCGCGTACTGGTCGTAGGCGGTGACGAACACGACGAGCGGAAACGGCTTGCCCGCGTCGGGCCATTCTTCGGTGAGCGTCTGCGCGCATTCGAGTCCCGTCATGCCCGGCATGCGGATATCGAGGAACACGATGTCGGGTTGCAGGCGCAGCGCTTCGTCGGCTGCGCTGCGACCGTCACCGACGATAGCGACCATCTCCAGGTCCGGCCATAAGCCGAATAATTCCGTTTGCAGAGCGACGGCGAGTAGCGCTTCGTCTTCCGCGATCAATGCAGTCGCTTTCATCAGGCACGGCTCCAGGAACAGGGCAGGGTGACGACGGCGAGCGTGCCGCCTTCTTCGGTCAGGGCGGCGCGCAGATCGAGCGTCGCGGCCGGGCCATACAGCGTGGCGAGTCGTTCGCGCACCTGTTGCAGACCGAAACGGGCGCCATGATCCGACGGTGCATCGAGGCCGACGCCGGTGTCATGAACCGTCAGCACCAGGTCGTCGGCTCGACGCGCGGCGCTGACCACCACGCGGCCGCCGCTAACCTTGGGTTCGAGTCCATGCCGTATCGCATTCTCAACCAGCGGTTGCAGCAGCAACGGCGGCACCTGACAGGCCGACAACGCTTCCGGCAAATCGAGCTGCACCTTCAACCGCGGTCCCATGCGGATCTGCATCAACGCGAGGTAGTCGGACGTGCGGGCGAACTCCGCGGCCAGCGGATGAGCCCCGGCGCGCGACGCCGCCAGCGTGGCGCGTAGAAATGCGATCAGGTGATCGAGCATGCCTTGCGCGCGCTGCGGGTCGTGCGCGATCAGCACACGGAGATTGGCGAGCGTATTGAACAGCATGTGCGGTTCGAGTTGCGATTCGAGCAGTCTCAATTGACTCTCCGCGGCGGTGCGTTGCGCGGACTCTGCACGCAACTCGATTGCGGCCATCCGGTTGCGTGCATAGAGCACGTACGTCACGAAGCCGGCTGGCGCGAGTGCCACCGTGAGGCTGACCAGCACCATGCGGACATCGTGCGCGGCCACGATCGGCATGTAGCGGATGCCCAGCAACAGGTCGCCGATACGGATGCCGGCGAAATAGCCGATCACCACGCTCACGATCAGCCACGGCAGCATCCACTTCCACCCGGGCCAGTTTTGCGCGGCGTCTTCGTTAGCGACACCCTGGCGTCGTAGACGCGCGGTGAACAGATAACGTCCGCCGGCTCCGAGACATTGGACAATGGCCACGACGCAGGCCGAATAGACAAGGTCCTGAGCGAACGACTCCCGGTAGATCGTGCTGTAAAGCCACGCGCAGCCGAGCGTGGTGAGTCCATAGATGCCGAGTCTGTGCCAGACGGGCTGCAGCCGGGACAAGGCGGAAGGTGACATGTGGGTTCCTGAGCGGATCGCGACGATTGTACGTCGATGCACCGATGTTGACGCCTCTATATGGGTGGCTCAACCGGCCTGCGACGAAGTGCGGTTCGACGGCGCGAAGCGCTGCCGCCGCGGCGCCAGTTGCGTGGAAGCGAGATCGGTACAGAACGAAATCTGTGGCGGATTCGAACCAGGCGCATAGAGCGGCAGCCGTATTCAGGCAGCGCACGGATATGCCCTTGCGTCTCGCGTCTTCGAAACGGCGCTTCACGACGCGTAGCGCCGTTTCGTCGCAAACCGATGGAGACCGACGACCGGCAGAGCGACTATTCGTCCGTCGTAACAAGTCGAACTCCGGTGCGACCAGCAAAGGCTTCTCGGACAGCACCAACGCAATCTGCCTGCCTCGAAAATAATTTTGCGAAAGATCTGGAATAAACCTGGACGGCCCGTGTTTGCACTCACATGAACACAGTGCAAAAGCAGCCTCTGGCAAGCACTTCTTCTACTGACCAAATTCAATTTATATAGGAATGTCAATCATGTCGAAACTCTTCGTTGGTATCGCTCTCGTTGCCGCTACGTTCGGCGCACCGGTTCTCAGCTTCGCCCAGTCTTCTGCCCCGATCACCCGTGCCGAAGTGCGTGCGGACCTCGTACGTGTCGAACAGGCCGGCTATGTGCCGAGCGCCAACGACATCAACTATCCGGCAGATATTCAGGCCGCCGAATCGAAGATTGCAGCACAAAGCGATAGCCGCATGACTAACGATGCAGTGGGCGGTGTTACGCAAACCGGTACCTCGGCGTCCGGTGCGCCGCGTCATATGGCGATGTCATCCAGTTGCGTGGGACCGGTCAGTTTCTGCAATGTTTTCTTCGGCAGCTGATCTTCGCAACCCGGGCTCTGACTACCCTTTCTATCTCTGGAGATTTGTCGTGAAAATTTTGCCTTTTGCCGCGTCGGTTCTTTCGCTTTCCGCCTGCCTGTTCGCCTCGACGGGCGCGATGGCGCAAGACACACAACCGGCCGCCGCGCCAGTCAAAAACATCGTGCTGGTTCATGGCGCATGGGTGGACGGTTCGGGATGGAAGCCGGTCTACGACATCCTGACCAAAGACGGTTACCACGTCACGATGGTGCAGGAACCGCTGAGCTCGCTCGACGACGACGTCGCCGCAGCCAAACGTGTGATCGACCTGCAGGATGGCCCGACCATTCTCGTCGCGCATAGCTACGGCGGCTCGGTCATCACGGAAGCCGGCGTTGATCCTAAAGTAGCCGGTCTCGTTTATGTGGCCGCGCACGCACCCGCTGTCGGCGAAGACGAGTCTGACCTCGGCAAGAAGATGCCGAGCTATACGTCGCAGCAGCAAGGCGCGATCAGAAAGACCAATGACGGCTACACGTATTTGAACCCGGCGGATTTCCCGCAGGATTTCGCTGCCGATCTGCCCGTGAAACAGGCGCGCTTCGAAGCGCAATCGCAAATACTGACAGCCGCGAAAGTATTCTCCGCACCCATGACGGTGGCCGCATGGACCAGCAAGCCGAGTTGGGGCATCGTGGCGGGAGCCGACAAGATCATCAACCCCGATCTCGAACGCTTCTATTACCAGCGCGCGCATAGTCACACCACGGTACTCGCAGGCGCGAGTCACTCTGTGTACGAGTCGCGTCCGAAAGAAGTGGCCGCTGTTATCGAAGACGCTGCAAAGCACGCGCAGCAGTAATCTTTTCGTAGGTTTTGCAAGCTGATGGGCGCAACGCACGATGCGCCCATCGTGCGTTGTGTCAATGCCTGTTGCCAACAGGCGACATTGGCCCTGATTACGTTTCCGCTTTTAATTTGATCGAAATAAGATCGCCCCCGTCGATATGTCGTGACCAACGGCATGTCGGAATTCTTGTCACTGGAATCAGCGCGCGATATCACGTGTCGCTGTTTCATGAAGATACTCGGGGATTTCATGAAGAAGACTATCGCTGCAGTCGGCGCGAGCCTGTTGGCTCTTTCAGCTCAAGGCGCTTTTGCGCAAAGCTCGGTCACGTTGTACGGTCTCGTCGATACGAGCGTGCGCTATCTGACCAATGCGAATTCGAACAACGATGGTCAGGTGGCAATGGGTGAAGGCGTCGAGACGCCGAGCCGCTTCGGCTTGAAGGGCACCGAAGATCTGGGCGGCGGTACGTCGGCAATCTTCAAGTTGGAAAACCAGTTCCAGCTCTGGTCGGGCAAGCTGGACAACAGCAACAACACGCTGTTTCAGCGCAATGCTTACGTGGGTCTTTCGAACAATCAGTACGGTACGCTGACCTTCGGTCGCCAGCAAACGCCGTTCTTCGACGAGATGGGCAATACTTACGACCCGATGACGGTTGGCGATTACTGGCAGGACAGCTGGGTTTATAACCCGGTCGGACCGTTCCTGTTCACCAACAGCTCGGTCAAGTACACGGGGCAGTTCGGCGGACTGCATGTCGAAGGTATGTATGGCTTCGGCGGCGTGGCGGGGAGCGTCGGCGAGAACAGCATGTATGGGCTGACTGCATCGTACGACGTGGGGCCGCTGTCGGCCGATGTCGGCTTCCAGCAGAACGACGTGTCGGGCAAGAAATTCAATATCGTGAACGTGAGCGCCGTTTACACGTTCACGCAATCGCTGAAGTTGCTGGCGGGCTGGCTGCATTCGCAGGACAACACCGGTCTGGCCGATGTGGATATGCAGCAGTCGGGTGCACCGACGTTGGCGCGCGTGAGTCCGAATCGTATCGACGACAGCTTCTATGTCGGCTCGACGTGGCAGGTGACGCCGCCGCTCGCATTGACGTTCGCGGGTTATTACGATCACGCGCGTAATGCGGCAACGCTCGGCGGTTCGCTGGGTGCGGGTGTCAATTATTCGGCTACGGTTCTTGCCGAGTATTCGTTGTCGAAGCGCACCGAGGTTTATGGCACGGTCGACTTTACTCGCGGTAATGGCGCGTTCCTCGCGGATTACCCGGGGCGGAATAACCAGACCGGCGTGGCTATCGGGTTGCGCAATCTGTTCTGATTTCAGGCCCGCGTCGACGGGTATCGTTGTGTGTTGATTGGACCGCAGGCTTCGTGAGGGGCTTGCGGTTTTTTTGTGTGCAGTTCAGGGACGGATGTCGTTGGCGTTTAATCGTCCCAGGCTTGAGGCGAGGTGAATTCTTGCTGCACGCCATTCGGTGAGTGAGTGAATGCGCTGTTGCCTCGCTTCTGATAGCGTTTTCTGTGCAGTTAGTAGTTCAAGAATGTTTCCGACGCCTGCCGCATAGCGGTGCCGTGCGGCTTCGAATGATTGCGCTGCAACGCTGACGAGCGTGGCCGCATTCACCGAGTTTTGCGTTGCCGTCCGCAATGCCTGATAGCTCTTCCAGACATCGAGCCCGATCTGCTGCCGTACTTCATCGAGTATGCTGGTCTGCAGTTCAGTTTGCGAACGTGCAGCGCTTGTCCTGTAGATGCGTCCAAACCCTTCAAACAAGGGAATCTGTACCTGCACGCCCACATACCAGTCGCGTCCGGTCGCAGGGAATTGCGGTTCACCCAAGCCGAGGCTCGCGGGCTGGTTGTTCTGACTGTACTTTCCCGCCAGGCTAAAAACGGGTAATCCTTCCGCACGGGTTTGGCGCTCGCTGGCCATGGCAGCGTTCAGTCTGGCTTTTGCTGCGGCAATCGACGGATGAGTGCGCTGCGCATTGTCGATCATAGCTGCGACCGTTTCCGTAAAGTCGTCAGCGGGTGTGTTGCCGTCTTCCCCATCGGGTAGCTGGATTGCGTGGTCGGGGTTCAGGTTCATGTCGGAGGCGAGTGTGCCGAGTGCAGTCAGCCACTCGCCCTCGACCTCGGTACGAACGAAGGTTGCCTGCGCCCAGGCGGTCTGTGTCTGCAGTTGATCGGAAATGGCGGCAATGCCTCGGCTTACCCGTGCCGATGCCGCGGTGAAACTGTCATGCGCCAGGTCTTCCGCAATCTTCGCTTGCGCCAACTTTCCTGCTGCGGACTGGGCCGCGTAGTAATCGGTGGCGACGGTGGAAAACATCTGCTGAAGCAAGGCTTCCTGGGCTGCCTGGGCCGCCGCGAGAAGGGCCTCTGCGTTATCCAGCCCGGCCTTCCTTCCGCCGAAGTCGTAGAGCACCCAGTTCGCCGAGACCGAAGTCGAATAGACGTTCGACCGGTTGATCGAATCCAAACGTGGGTGGTTCTTCACGTCGGTCGACGTGTCGTCGCGACCTCCCTGCAGCGACGCGCTCAGGGTCGGTAAGTACGCCGATTTCGCGGTCCCCACAGCAGCGGCCCGCACCTTCACATTCGCCCACGCCTGGCTGGTCTTCGGGTTTCCACAAAGCGCCCTGTCCACAGCTTCGCTTAGCGTGAGCGGAGTGCCGACCGGACCGAACAGGCAGGGCCGACCGCTTCCGGCGTCCGCGAAAATTCCGGCGGGCGTGGACGTCACTGCGGAATTGGTACCGAAAATATCGAACCCATACGCAGAGAGTGGAAGCGCGCCCAACACGTAAAGACTGATCAGAGCCGTTGAAGCGCGCGCGTGGCGGCGACTGCTGCGAGCCAAGGTATCAGCGTTCATGCAAGCTTTCTCCACTCGCGCGCAGCAGCGGATCGAAGAAATATCCGGCGACACTGCGCCGCCCGGTTCTGACTTCCACCGTCACTTCCATGCCCGGCGTGAGATGAGCTTGCACCCCGTTGATCAGCATCTGGCTAGTTGACAACGTGATACGCGTGGCGAACGTCTGACCGAGTTTGCGGTCCCTCTCTCGTTTAGCGTCGTTAGATACCAAAGTGATCGTGCCTTTCAGGTAGCCGTATCGCGTGTAAGGAAACGCATCGATCTTGACGATCGCATCCTGTCCGGCTCTGACAAAGCCAACGTCTTTATTCTCGATGCTGGCCTCGACTTCCAGCGCATCCTCCGGAACGATATCCATGACGGCCTGTGCGGTCGTCACGACCCCTCCTGGCGTGTGTACGGCAAGTTGCTCGACGGTGCCTGTTACCGGCGCATACAACGTCATCAGGTCTTGTCGCGTATTGGCCTTGATCTCGTCCGCATGGTGTTGCGTAAGCTGCTGCGTGGCCCGATCGAGTGCGTCGAGTTGTTCGCGGGAGAACTGGGACGTGATCGCCGCTATCGCAGCCTTCTGTTCCTGAATCGATGCCATGAGTTCACCGCTGCGGCTCTGTTGAGCGGTCAGCTCGTGTTCGTGTTCGAGCGCCGCTTGCTCCTTGCCCATCCAGTCATGCTGTGCAACGTATTGGTCGCGTGCCAGCGACTTGTAGTCGTCGGCTGCCTTGCGGGCGAGGGGAGCGATTGCCTGAAGTTTTGCGACTTGCTGGCGAGTCGTCGAAAGTTCGGCCTGGCGCTTGAGCAATTCGGCTTGCGCGGCGGCGATCTTGTCGGCGTATTCGCGGTACAGGCCCTCGGCGAAGCGCTGCGCTTGCGATTGTTGTTCAGGCGAAGCGCCATCTACCTTGGGCAGCGTCCCAGGATGTCCGCTTCTGACCGCATCCAATAGAGAAACCGCTCTCGCTGATGCGAGTGCGGCCTCGACTCGCGACCAACGCGCTTTGCTCGAATCTGCCGCCGCTTGCGTGGCATCCAGCACCAGCAGTGCCTGTCCCTCTTTCACTCGTTGACCATCCTGGACGAGGATCTGCCGTACCACCCCGGTGATAGCGGGCTGGATGACTTTGACGCGTTCATTGGGGACCAGCTTGCCTTTGGCCGTCACGACGATATCCAGCCGCCCGGCGATGCCGATCAGCAGGATGAGTACGGACAGAATCACGAGCATACGCATGGCCCAGCGAGGAGCCGGGTGAACCGGGGTTTCGACCAGTTCGAGATGTGCCGGCTGGAATGCAAGCTCGTATTGCAGCTTCTTCGGAGCGTCGAGTGCATCGCGCAAAGACCACGCGGCTCGCCAAACGGCTGTGTATCGACGGACCAGGTCGGCGAGTGCGTGGCGGTGAAGTCGCATCGTCAACTGTTCTGGAGAGAAACGAGGTGGGCGTAGTAGCCGCCTTGAGCGAGCAAGGCGTCGTGTGTGCCACGCTCCACGATCCGGCCTTTGTCCATGGCGATAATCTGGTTTGCGTGCCGCACGGCACTGAGACGATGAGCGATGACAATGACTGTTCGTCCATTGCAAATGGCGCGCATGTTGTTTTGGACAATGCGCTCGGTTTCGAAGTCGAGCGCACTGGTCGCCTCGTCGAAGATCAGGATCCGGGGATTGGTTAATAGCGCTCGCGCAATCGCGAGCCGCTGGCGTTGGCCCCCGGACAGGTTGCCGCCGTGTTCCTCGACCGGCGTGTCATAAGCTTGAGGCAGGTCGCAAATGAACTCATGTGCACCTGCGAGTTTCGCCGCATTCATCACGGCATCGAGCGGGGCGCCCGGATCGGTCAGCGCGATGTTCTCGCGTATCGAGCGGTTGAAGAGGGTATTTTCCTGCAGCACTACACCGACCTGGCGGCGGAGCCAGGCGGGATCGGTCTGCGCGAGATCGATCCCGTCGAGTCTTATCGTGCCGTATTCCGGCAGGTAAAGACGCTGTAGCAATTTGGTGAGCGTGCTTTTTCCCGAGCCCGAGCGCCCTACTATGCCGATGACGTCACCGGCCTGCACGTCGAGGCAGATGTCTTTAAGAATGGGCGGGCCGTCGGTTCGGTAGCGAAAGCCGATATGCTCGAAGCGGATGTTGCCCTTTAGCGCAGGAAGTACTTGCCGGTTTTGGAGTAGTTCACTGCGGGTATTGAGAATGTCGCCCAGACGGCTCATCGAAATGCCGATCTGCTGAAAGTCCTGCCAAAGTTGTGCAAGACGCAAGACCGGTGCGGCAACGTGCTGCGACATCATGTTGAACGCGACCAGTTGACCGACGGTCAGCCGACCGTCGATGACGAGCTTTGCGCCCAGTATTAAAGTGGCCAGTGTCACCAGCTTGCCGATAAATTGAATTGATTGCTGGCCGATATTACCCACCACCGTTACTCGAAAACCCGAGGCGACGTAGGCGGCAAGTTGCATTTCCCACTTTCTGATGAACTGGGGTTCGACGGCCATAGCCTTGACCGTTTCCATGCTGGAAATTGCTTCGACCAGAAACGACTGGTTATCCGCGCCTCGCGCGAATTTCTCATTGAGACGTAGGCGCAGGGATGGTACGAGTACCGCCGAGACAGCGGCATAAAGTGGCAGAGACCCTACGACGACGAGCGTTAGCCAGACGCTATAGAGGCACATCACTGCGATAAAGACGATAGAAAAGGCCAGATCGATGATGGCAGTCAGTGCCTGTCCGGTCAGGAAGTTGCGGATATTCTCGAGCTCCCGTACTCGCGCGACGGTGTCCCCTACCCGCCGTGCCGAGAAGTAGGCGAGCGGAAGCGCTAGCAGATGCCTGAACAGGCGCGCGCCCAGCTCCACGTCGATCCGGTTCGTGGTGTGCGAGAACGTAAAATTTCGCAGACCGGTCATCAGCACCTCGAACACCGCACATACGAGCAGTGCAGTTCCTACGACGGCAAGTGTGTTGTAGGCGCGGTTAACGAGCACCTTGTCCATGACCACCTGAAACATGAGCGGCGAGACAAGAGCGAGAATCTGCAGCACCAGCGATACGCCAACTACCTCTAGCAGTAATCGCCGGTACTTGACGATTGCCGGAACGAACCAGGAAAAGTCGAAACGTGCCAGTTCCCCGGCAAGCGAGGCGCGTGAGGTAAATAACAGAAGGCGACCGGTCACGCGGAGAGCGAGACTGTCGAGCGGTAGGACGGTTGGCGAGGCCGCGTCTGCTTCCAGAATAAATGCCGTTTTGCCGTCGCATTTCGCAATGATGAAATGCCTGCCGTGCTTGTCGAAGGCCAGCGCCGGTAAAGGCGTGTGGTCGAGGCGGTCGATCCGCAGAGGCGCCGGACTAACTTTCAGGCCGACCGATCGGCCACTTAGCACTAACGCATCACTATCGAACGGCTCATCGTTGCGAGCGGCCGCATGACGTAACTGCGTCGCGTCAACGGCGATGCCGTGATATCTGGCGATAACGACGAGGCACGCGAGTGCCGGATCACGCATGGGTTGAGTAGAGTCGGGAGCGTTCAAGGCGGGCTGATAGTGGCGCATTCGCGACCTCGCGATTGCGAATGCAGGGTCGGGTGCGTCAGTACAGATTGGCCGAGAGCATTGGCTGCGGTTGCGGTTGCGGTTGCGGTTGAACTGCATAAGTTATCTGCGAAGTTGCACCAGCCTGCACGCCGTAAGACGCCATGCCAGCGATCAGGTTGTCGACCTGTCGCTCAGCATGCAGACCCGGATGGTTCGCCATATCGATCAACCGGTCGCGGCCCCAAGTCGTTCCATCGGAAAACTGGACCTCCTGCACGCCATACGAAGTGCCGTACATGAACGAATCCAGAACGACCCTGTCGCCTGCTATGTGATCTGTCAGCACCAGGCTCTGGCCAGACCTGCCCACTTTGACCGACGATGCGCTGATTCCTGCACCCAGTCGCAAAACGTTGTGAGGTGCCATGCTCGTGTCCGATTCTGCAATCTCCAGGTTTCCATAACCGGCCTCGAAGATAAAGACGTCTCCGCCGCCGCCGCCCTGGACATAATCGTTGCCGCCCCTTCCATCGAACACGTCCGCGCCGCTGGTCCCATAGATACTGTCGTCACCCGGAGTGCCCGTCGTTGCCATTTGAAGCAGCTTCTGCCTGTTCCATATCGTGCCATCGTCAAAGCGCAGTTCCTGCACGCCCCATCCGTTGCCCTGCATGAAGGAGGCAATGGTGACCTGGTCCCCGGAGATGCCGTCCGTCAGCAGCAGGCCTGCGTTACTCGTGGCCCTCGCCGTCACTGACGACGCGTTGATTCCTCCGCCCAAGTGAAGAACGTTGCGAGGTGCGCTGTCGAAATCATATTGGTTGATCTCGAGTTTCCCGTACCCTGCATTAAAGATGAACGTGTCACCGCCACCCCCGCCCTGGACATAATCGTTGCCGCCCTTTCCGTCGAATACTTCAGCGTTTCTGGTGCCGTAGATAATGTCGTTGCCCGAACTGCCGGTGGTTGCCATCCGAAGCAGTTGCTGTTGTGTCCAGACTGTGTTGTCCGCGAACCGCACTGCCTGTACACCCATGTTGTAGAAGAGCATGGCGAGATCGAGAACGACCTGGTCGCCAGAAATGGAGTCGGTAAGTACGATGGCCGAATTGGCGTTGGTGCGCACGAAGACGGATGCGGCACTAATGCCGGGACCGAAAGCAAGGACGTTGTAGGCGTTAGCGCTATCGTCGGTTTCGGATATTTCAAGTTTCCCGTATCCTGCATCGAAGAGGAAAGTGTCGTTGCCACCGCCGCCGCGAACGAAGTCATCGCCACCTTTTCCGTCGAATACTTCGGCGTTCCCGGTACCGTAAAATGCATCATCACCGCGTGTTCCGCAGATCGCGGCGACCTGAATCAGTTGGTATTTGTTCCAGGTCGTGCCGTCCGCAAACTGGACGAACTGGATGCCTTGTCCGCCGTCGTGAAATTCGCCGGTTAGCGTTATCCGATCTCCGCTTATTCCGTCGGTTAAAACCATATCGCCGTTGGCGAGCACTATCGCTTTGATCGACGATGGGTCGATACCTGTACCAAATCGCAGCGTGTTGGCAGGCTTGCTGGAATTCGGGTCATTCTCGCGAATCTCGACCATGCCATCGCCGGCAGCGTAATGGAAGACGTCATGCCCTGGCAACTGGGTGCTTGGGTCGCCTCCAGCCCGTTCGCCTATGAGCGAACTGATGCCGGGTCCAGCATAAAAGTCGTGATAGATCGTAGAGCCAGTCTCGTGAATGCGCCCCGAACTATCGATGTCGATTTTCAGCCCGGCAGCGATAGCGTTGGCGATCGATGCGACGGTATTGTTCGTTGCTGCGGCGACGTACTTTTCAAACAGCGAGGTCGACATCCCCATGTCGAATCGCGCGGCATCGGCGACGCGTAGAAGCAGGTCCCACGAACTGAAGTTCGCGGCGGTTATTTCTCCGAGTCGGCGGAACGCAGCGGCCAATGCAGGAGCGAAAGTCTCACAGGCCTGGACCGTGTCCGTGGAAGCGTCGTACCTGAACTCCGGGGCGAGGGCGGCAGCCAATGGGGACTGCAGGACAAGCCGGGCGAGAGCTGCATCGTACAGATCGTTCCAGGCTTGCTGCAACTGGGCCGCGGCCCTGATTCCCGGGTTGATTCCGTCGCCGACGCTATAAAACGAGCGACCCAGATAGGCATCGACAAAGCCGAGTTGGCGGGCGTCGATGGAGCCTCCGCGCGACATCGGGTCTAGCTCCGCGACTCCTGCCCATCGATATAAAACTGCCTGCGCGGCGCTTTCAATAGCGAGGGGACTGGCGGTAGCCAACTGATCCATGAAGGCCTGTACCAGATCCTGCAGTCCCTGATCGAGCGTCATGGCGGATCGCAGGTCGCGCAATCTGCCAGCGCCTGCAATCTGCGGAAGCGCGGCGGCGGATGCCGTTACGTCTACCGGCGTGACCGGCCTGGTGTTCATGGTGCTATTGGCGAACCATGCATCGACTATTTCGTGAGTGGTGCCGTCTACCAGCGAGTAGCTGCTGGTCGAGCTGATTTTGTTGCCCGCGATGGTTTCGGTGACGGCAGCCGCATTGAGGTTGATCGATGCGATGCCGAGTTCGCCGAGCGTATGGAGTTCACCCACGTCCGAGACGGCGCTTCCGTTGGCATCGATCCACACGTGGAGGTTTGCAAAAGCTGGATCGAGCGCGTCGATTACCTCGTCGTGATTGGCGTCAAGCTTGCGCAAAATGTCGAAACCGTCAGTCGTCTCGTTGCCGAAGAGCTGGGTGATGTTCGTGATGTCGCGATCGTCCGGGTCGAGGCATAGCAGTCCCATTCCCGTTCCGACCCATCCGGTCTGGCGAGCGAAGCCGTCGTTGGCGAGGTCGAAGTAGGGCGCGCTGGTGTTGAGCGGTGTGAGGTCGATTCCTGAACCGGTGAGGTCGAGGACGAGTGGGCTGGTATAGCTTCGTCCGCTATCGGGGTACCGACCCATTGCGCTGCTGCCCGCGCCGGACTCTGGGGATTTGCTGTCCGTGCTCGCGGGGTTGCTGTTGCTCGCGGAGTCACCGCCTCCGGGCGCTGTGCTCCCTGAGCCGTTGCCGGATTGGGATGAGATGCTGTCGAGCAGATGGCTGATCTCGGCGGCGGCGGATTTGACTGCATCGGTCACCGCGTTGCTCGCGGTCATGGCGATGAGTCCTGCCATCGCAGATATCCCAAGGCCGAGACTGGCTATGGGCGCGGCTGCTGCGGCACCGGCGGCGCCTGCCGCTGCAATGGCGCCAGCCACTCCCGAGATAACCGCGCCTATGGTATTGACGACGGTCGAGACGGTGCTGGTTACATTGAGGGCGGCGGCGCTGATCGAACCTTGATGACCGGACGTGACAGCGTTGTTGTAAGTGGTGATCGACGCGGACATTGACTCGATCTGTTTGCCTAGGTTGTTGTAGGCCGTGATGATTGAACTGCCTGCTCCTAGTACGGAACTAAGTGCTCCCGAGGCTTGATTACCCGTGAGGGTTGCGCGACCACTGGCAATGGTGGTGCCCATGCCAATAACGGCCCCCATCATGTCTCCGCTGGCCGCGGTTTCGCCGACTGACGCAACTGATACGGCGGTGTCATACAGTGGCCGCAGATTGTTGGAAAACGAAAAATTAAGCATAGTTGAAAATCCCTTATTGATTGTGAGCAGCAATTCTCAGCTGGCGAACCTACGTCTAGATAAGAAGGTCTGTCACGTCTAGAATTTCTCGTTTCCCCGCTGCCCTGTGAGAAGCATTCTCGCCATGTATCCGCGATATGGCTCAGAAAGCGCATTCCCCTTGTAATAAAGTGTCCGCACCGTTGCGCACACTTCTTCGTCGCTGGCGGTCCGCAATGCCATTAACCCCGCAGCAAACGCCTTGGATCGCGACTCATCCAACGATCGGGTGATTTTTAGAACCGCCCGGGTTGCATCTTCGGTTGGAAGGACTATAAGCGGTGACTGGCTTAGAGCCGCGTCAATAGATGTCTTAATGAAGACAAACCATGCTTTAGCCTCTTCGCCGCTAAAAGAGTCCAAGGTGGGAAGGGCCTGATCCATGAAATCGCTGCTGCTAAATCCACCCTTCAGAAACGTGCTGCAGGTATGGGCCGACAGTGACGGAAATATTTTTGTTAGAGATGAAAGACGTTGTTCCAGTAGATTGGTGGCGAGAGCAGGCACTCCTTTTCCCGCAAGTTGATTCGACACTTCCATGAGCCGGTCCGGGTCCGACGACCCAGCAAAAGATATCAATTTTTTGTTGGCCAGAACCCAATCACGATGATTATCGAATTCTTTGTGCATCGGTGAAGAAGCTGTATACGGATTGACCCAGGCTCCCGGGTCATTCGAAACGGGTGCGACAGATTTCCTATTGGCTAAACTGCCCGTATCATTTTTTGCGTCTGTGAACTTGGCGAGATTGTTGGTCCTGTCTTCGATCTTGTTAAATGAGTGTCCAAGAAACATTCCTGCCAAAAAAACCACCAGCGAAACCGCAGCGCACCGATACTTTTTGAAGTAACTCATCGTTTCCACCCAGTCCAATCCCGTCGACCATTCAGGCACTTTTTAGCGTGCCCCGTCATCATCAGGAAACTGGAAACGAAGATGTGCCGGAAATTTCCCCAGCAACATTGAGAACATTCAGAACCAACGAGCCGGAAGTCAGAAAATATGCTCACAGAATAAAAAAGATACACCCCACCGCTCCTATCCCCATCCAGACCGCGTACCCCAAATTCGCCCGCATCAACGCAGTGCTGCTCACGCCATAACGCCCCTGTATTACGAGGTTCTGACCGGACAGCGGCCCGACAGCCGAACTGATGGCCCACCCGGCAACGATGACGAACCCAAGCACGTTAGCGTTCACGGAGTCCGTATGAACCAAACGAGTCAGCACGGCAATGCTTACCAACGGATGAATGCCGAACAACGCAGCCACGACCACCGCCGACAACCCCAGAGAAGCTTCCACAAGCCGAAAATTCGCGAGCACGACGGTCGAGGGCAAAAGCCCGAGAAGCGGAATCAACGACACCCCGAACATCCCGACTGCCAGAAACAACGCAAGCTCATTCGCATGCCGTGGAAACTCACT
Organism: Paraburkholderia sp. BCC1886; assembly: GCF_900996245.1. Lineage (GTDB taxonomy): Bacteria > Pseudomonadota > Gammaproteobacteria > Burkholderiales > Burkholderiaceae > Paraburkholderia. The sequence continues at coordinate 99,182 of NZ_CAAJGK010000037.1, forward strand.
GCGAACATGCGCAACAAGCGCCACCAGCGCAACAGACGCGGACGAAAGCTTTCCCGGTCTCAAGAAAGACAAACAGCAAACCATCGCCGGGCAGACCAGCGTAACAGTACTCAAAACAGTCCACGCGGGCGTCAGCCATTGCGCGCCCAAGACAATCGCTCCGATCAACGCAGGCAGCTGCATGCCTCTGACACTCAGTCCAATTCCCTCGAACGCGGCCAAACCACCCGCTTTCTTGATATCCCAGATACACACGCCAAGCGAAAGCAACGCCATCGCCATTCCGGCCTCCAACAGCACGACGAATTGCGCACCGGGCGCATAACCGAGTGCGACTGCCATCGTCGCAAAGAACGGCGACCAGAATCCCGCCGACGCAAAAGCACGCGACAACACCATTGCCTGATCGAGTCGCAGTCCGCGCCCGCGCGCCATCCGGTCCCCGAAGATGATCACCGACGAATAGTTGATGATGGCGCCGACCAGATGGACATTCGCAAACGTGCACAGTAAGCCTTTCAAGCCTGCCTGCGGTCGCTGGAGTGTTGCCGTGGGCAGCAGTGAAATGAAACCGACCGCGATAAGCATCGAGATCATGCCGCTGTTCGCCGACAGTGCGCGTTGCCATAAATGCGGCGTGCCGCTCGTCACGCCGACTACGAGCCCTGGCAGACTTGCCGCGACAATCCATAGCATCTGTCGCTGGCTACGTGCTGAGAGTTCGCGCCAAAGGCAGACCAGCGCCACCCAATATAGTCCGCCCGAAAACACGTTTAAGTCGCGACTCGTCACGATACCGACCATCGTGACGGTCAATGCCGAAGCCATCGTGCACGCCGCGAATAATCGTCTGATGGAGGCCCGGCCTCGTTCGGAACAAGCCGCCTTTGTGTTCACGACGGCCTCAAGCCGTCTGCACGACGGTAATCCGCTTGGCGTGGCAGTCCAGCACGATCCTCGCCGCCTGCTCCACCTTGCCGTACAGCACGTCGCCAACGCCAATCGCCGCAGCAACGCCCAACTCCGCGCAACGAATCGCCATATGTGAATTAGCGCCGCCATAGCGCGTGATCAGCCCGGCGATCGAATGCCCGAAAAGCCAGTCGAAGCCGGGGTCGGCACTCTCGACGACCGCAATCCTGCCCGCAAGCTCGAGACTTCGCGGATCGCTTGTTGCCAGCACATTCACCGACCCGGCATCGACTGCCAGGTTGGTGATGAAATTCGGCTGGCCCGGCCGCTTGTGAAACGATAAGAAATCCGCGGGACTGAACACCAGATCGGGCAACTCGATTCGGCTATCGAGGTCGTAATCGACGCGCCGTGACCCGATCGTCGCTTTTAGTTGCGCCACATCGGGTTGTCTCATACCGGAGATCAGTTCGTCGAGATCGTGCAGATGCAGATACGCGAGGTCGTCGCGCGTAAGACCGAGTTGTTCTCCCCACAGCAGAAGCTGATTCAACCCGTGACTGAGGTAGCGGGTATAGACGAACTTCCCATACTCGCGACCGTGGATGGCCCGGCGCGCAAAGCGGTCGACTGTTTCGAAGCTCAGGCCTTCGAACTCATCGCTCAAAGCGGCGTTGACCGCAGCGATCGTCGTGGGCGGGAGCGTCCAGCCCGATTTGTCGACGGCCTTCGCCGCGTCGATGAACGGATCGAGATAGCGCGCCGGGTCTTCGAAATACGCGGGACTCAGAATATCGTAGGTGCCCGGCCGCAGATGTCCGTAACGCTCGTAAAACAAGGTTCTCGCGAGTTCGCCGGTTTGCACCTTCACGGCATCGCGTTCCATCTCGCCGCTGATCGATTGAATCGAATGCAGATAGTTTTCATAGTCGACGCGATCGAGTACGCCGACGTTCACGAGACCCTTGAGCGTACTCACGGCGACGAAAGCAGCGCGCGCAAGATGCGCGAATGGCTTGCAACCGTGGTGGTGACAGATTTCGATCAGGCGCCACGCTTTATGCAACGGTTCGTGGCCCGATGACATCACCGCGTCGAACAGGTTGCCGTAGCTTTCGACATCCGTATGATCGGCCTCGACGCGTCGCAGCGCCGAATGAAAGATGTCTTTTGCCGCCGCGCAGATTTCCGCGATTTCGGCGCCGCAAAGTGCTTCTCCGTAGCGCGCTTGCAGCCAGTTCGCCAGACCCGGAAACCACGTCGAGACCACTACTTCGAACTCGACCTTGTCATGCAAGCCGGGGTCGCATTCGAGCCGCGCGACATAGAGATTCAACAGCTTGTTGGCCAACGTCGGGGACAAGGCGGCGGGCGTGAACGAGTTGAAACTCGAGCGCACGTCGATATACGGATTGCCGCCGAGCCTGAGCATGTGCTGGACTGGCCGGACATCGCGGTAACCGTATTCCAGCCGCTGGTTCGTAACGACGGAGTCCGTGATAAGCCGTTGATACAGCGAAAACGCCAGCGGTCTGGGTTTGATGCCGATCAGTTCGGCCGGGTTCGCATCGGGCATGATGCCGAAGATCGCTTTTTCGCCTTGGAGAATGCCGTCGCCGGTAATCTGCCTGCTGCTCATCAGGCGCATGCTCGAGCGGATGCGTGCCTCGACAGCGGCGTCGCAGGTTTGCCCGTAATCGCCCACGAGTGGCCGGATCTGCACAATATGAATGATCCCGGCGCGATCGACGATGAATTCCACATCCAGCGCGGTGTGATCGGCGCATCGTTCGATATCGCGTACCACGGCGAGAAGCCGCCTCACACTACGCGGCGCTCGTATCTGGGCGGCGTGGGCGGTGCGGCTGACATAAAGCGTCTTTAGCGCGTTCGTGGTGCCGGACGTCACGGTATCGGTGCGGCCGCTACTGTCGTCGTAGTTGACGACGAAGTACGGTGCATTGCGACCGACGACGCGGCTCGCGCAGACACCGCTCATAGCGGCATCGACAATCTGTCTTTGCAGCAGAACCTGATCGTGCGGCGATCCTCTGCCGTATGAGTGGAACACGGTATCGACTGCTTGCGCGATGGCGTCGCCGTCTCGGCCGTCGACGTTCATCACGCTCGTATAGGCGCCGGCGTTCGACGAAGTAAAGCTGTCTTCGGACACGGCACTGCTGCGCGCAATCCAGATAGGTGACTCTTGATGGATAACGCGATCGACAAACGCTTGCCGTTCGGTGCACCATTCGGCGCGAGTCACGAGCAGGCCGGGATCTATCGTTGCGTCGGTCAGCAAACCGGCGAAGAACCGCAGCGTGGCACCCTTCGTCGTCAGCGCGTGCTGCTGAATGCTGAAGCCCGGCGTGCAGAGCAGTGGGCGAGCGATGATGTGCCGTTGTATGTTCAAGTCCGGAGAACTGCTATTGCCCATTGCGGCGAGCACACCACGCCTCACATGAAGACCGACCACATGACTCATATCGATACTTCGATCGAGCGTCCACTGCGCAGCGAGTTCGTGCGCGATGCCGTAGGGGGCGGGCTCGCCGGAAACGAAAAGATCGATGTCGGCGCGCGATGCCGCAACGATTCTTGCGACCCGGTCGTCTTCCAGCAGGAAGTCGCCCATCGCGATCACTGCGCTGTCCTCGTCCGGAGTATGGCTGGATGGCGCGCCTGCACCTAAGCGGCGCGCGTTCAGAACATGAGTCAGGACGTGCTCTCCACCGTAGATGTATTCAAGCATGGGTAGTACCTTGTTGATCGCGAAGAGCGGGAACGCGTTCACACGTAGAGTTGATCGATGGAATAAATGCAGCACGAACCGCGCAGCTCGACGCGCCCGGCACTGACGCTGGCTGTCAGGACACCCGGGCTTGCGGAATGCTGGATAGCGCTGAGTACGCTCTTATCGAGGCGCTGTGCCCAGAAACTCGCCAGGTAGTGATGCGCCGATGCGGTCACGAAATCTTCCGGCACGCCGTAAGCGGGTGCAAAAAATCGGGCGCAGTAGTCGTGTCGTGCGGCGGGGGCGGTGACGCACAGTCCGCGATACGGCAAGGTGACGAGTTGCGCCAACGGCGCATCGAAGCGCTTGACCTGATCCTCGCTATCCATCACCAGTACGAGATCGTCGCCGCAAGACAGCTTGGTGGCGACGCCCAGGTCCGCTGCCGCGTTGCCCGGCGTCCGCAACGCAGGCGCGGGACCGCAGTCGAGCACGTCGGCCTTTTCACGCGACACGTTGGATACGCGCTCGCATCCTGGCGCCCGATCGGTCCAATGCAGGGTGATCGAGGTCCAGTCATGCTCCGCGACGGCGGCCAGCACGTATTGCGCGGCGAGCGTGGCGTGACCGGCGTTCGATACCTCGCGCGTCGGTGTGAACCAGCGGATATCGTAATGACGGGAATCGTCGGAACGCGACCGCAAAAATACCGTTTCGGGAAACCCGTTGATGAACGCAATGCGCTGCATCAACGGCTCAGGCAGTGCGTCGCGTAAAAGCACGACCGCTGCAGGGTTACCTTCCAGCGGGTTGGTAGAGAAAGCCTTTACGCAATATTGCCGGAGCATCAGGCTTTAACCGGACGTTGCATCAGGGAATGCATATGACGTTCGGGCGCGAGTGAGGTCTCGAGCGTGTCGAGATAGGCACGCGCGTCGGCTGTCAGTCGCGTGCTGAGATAACGTTCGGTGGAACTGGCTGCCACCACCACGATATTTTTCCCGGCCATCTGCGGTTCACTGGCAAGTTCGATCGCAGCCTGCAATGCCGCACCGGTACTGATTCCAATCAGAACGCCTTCTGCGCGGATTGCACGAAGCGTGGTTGCATAACCGTCGTCGGTATCGATCACCATTACCCGATCGATTACCGCCCGATCTAGCGTCTCGGGAATAAAACCAGGCCCGATGCCGATAATGCCGTGATTGCCTTCGGCTTCGCCAATCTCGACCTGCCCCGACAGCACCGCGGCTTCGCGCGGTTCCACGGCGACCACGAGGGTTTGCGGCCGCTTGCTCTTCAGGTACGCGCCAATTCCGCTGATATGTCCGCCAGTGCCCGATGCGGCGACAAACGCATCGACCTGGCCGTCGAGTTGTCGGAGTAGTTCTTCGCCGGTCTTGAAGTGCGCGGCGGGGTTCGCGGGGTTGCGCGTCTGGTCCGCAATAAACGACGCTGGATATTTTTCCGCGAGTTCGAATGACTTGGCGACCGGGCCGAGCAGGCCCTGGCTTTCGGGTGTCAACACGAGGTGGGCACCGAGCATGCGCAGCAGCAGCTTGCGTTCGAGCGACACGAACTCGGGCATCACGATCGTGATTTCATAGCCTCTTGCCGCGCAGATACCTGCCAGCGAAATACCCGTATTGCCGCTGGTTGCCTCGATAACATGCGTGCCCGGTTTCAGCTTGCCTTCGCGCTCGGCGGTTTCGATGATATTAAGCGCGACGCGGTCTTTGACCGACATCCATGGATTCAGAAATTCCAGCTTCAGATAGATATTGCCCGCGAGCCCCGCGGACAACTTGTCTAAATGAACGAGCGGAGTATTGCCTACGGCGTGCGTCAAGGAATAGGGCATGGATGAATAGGGAAAGTCGAACGGGTCGATCGCCACGTGAGCGCTCGGAAAAGGGGCAGCACGATGCGCCGGGTCGAGTCAGCGGACGATGTTGTGATAGAAACCCGTGTAGACATTCGCGAACAGACACGAGCCGAATTGCACGCCTTCTTTGATCACGCGCTGATGGTCGGGATGAGCCCAGTCGTGGTTCACGACCATGAGGAAATCCTCGGCATGCTGGATGTCGATTTCCTTGTGGAGCGCGTAGTGAGTGATGCGCTCTGCTGGCAGCCAGTCGTTGTCGACGATTGCCTGGCAAATCAGCGACGACACATCGACAAAGGTGCGTTCGATTCCGCTGAACATGGCCGCCGCAAATCGATAGCTTTCGAACGCCGACGCTCCGCGTAGTGCTTCGTTGAATATGCGCACGTTCGCCGACGGATTATTCTGATCGACCATCGACGCATCACCGCCCAGTCGGTCGATCAAGGTCATGATGGTTTTGCCGTGCACTTTCTCCGGCACGCCCTTGCCGTGCTCTTCCCACAGGTTGTCCACCAGTGCGATACGCAGCACGGCATCTGGAATATTGGCAATAACCTGCGCCATTGGGCGATTGAAAAACTGAACCAGCGGAGCGAATTCGATCTGACTTTTCAGGAACTGTTCTTTAGACATCTTCCCTGAGCAGAGCATCCTGAAATACGGATGCTCTGCAAGTTTCAGATTGAATACACTGGATTCGAGACAGTCTTTCAGGCCGGGATGAAGCGACATCGTACTACTCCTTATTTTGATTTTTCTGAGCGAAGTCGACCGGGAATGCGAAACGGTTGATGAGTCGTGTTCGACGGAGAGCAGAAGGTCAACGGGAGTAATCGTATGACGGATAATCCCGCCAGCGAAGCCAGGGAAACCGGTAAGTCAAATATCGGACCAGTCCGATTGCGCGTGGGGTTGAGTCTCTTATCGATCTCCCGGCGCAGCACTCAAAAACGCCGAAAACGAAGGGCCACGAAACTCAAGCCCCCAAACACACCGCGCCCACGGCCACCACCACGCACGCGACCCATCTCTTCGCACTAACCGGCTCACCCAGGAACACTCGCCCGATCAGCACGGCAAACACGACACTCGTCTCGCGCAACGCGGACACCGCGCCCATCGCACCGGACTGCAGCGCCCAGATCACGATGCCATACGCGGCGATAGACACCAATCCGCCGATCAGCGACGAGCCCACGGCCATAGGCGTTTGCGTCACCGGTTTCAAAAGCGCCGGAAGCCCGCGGGAAGTCACGAATAACACCGGCATCAACCAATAAAAGAAGAACATCCACGCGGTATAAGCCAACGCCTCGCCGCCCGACAGGCGCACGCCGATTCCATCGATCACGGTGTAAAGCGCAATGGTCGCGCCGGTTGTCAACGCAGCGAGCACGCCTGCACGCGAGACATTACGTCCATTCACTGCGAGCGCGATGATGCCGCCGGAGATCAGCACGATGCCGAGCACGTGCCACGCACCGATCGCCTCGTGTGCGAAGAGCGCCGCGCCTAGCGTGACCAGCAGCGGCGAAGAGCCACGCGCAATGGGGTACGCCTGCGCCAGATCGTTGCGGCGATAAGAACGCACGAGGGTCACGTTGTAGACGATATGCACCAGCCCCGACGCGACGATATAAGGCCACGCGGCGGCCTTTGGAAGCGGCAAAAATAAAATGGCGAAGGTGGAAACGACCGCGATGGCAATGCTCATCCACGTCATGGAGAGATAGCGATCCCGATTGCCATGCAGCATCGCATTCCAGCTCGCGTGAAGGAGCGCGGCAAGCAGCACGAAAGCGCCGGTATAACTCAGCATGCAGATTCCATCCAGTTGAACGAGACGGCGGCAGTCGAGACTCCGCACGGGCGAGCGCAGTCCCATCGACGCCGTACTCGACAGGATATCTATCTTGTGATGCGGCAACAAACCAGATAAATTGGTTGCCCGGGTTAGATAAACTCTTATGAATCAATGAAGCGACCTCTCCCTCCCCTGAATGCGTTGCGCGCCTTCGAATCTGCCGGACGGCTCGGCAGTTTCAAGGATGCGGCCGCCGAATTACACGTCACGCACGGCGCCGTGAGTCAGCATGTGCGTTTGCTGGAGGAGTGGTTAGGCGCGCCGCTCTTCGAGCGGCACAACCGGCGCGTGGTGCTGACGCCGGCGGCGAAGGCCTACCTGGACGATATCGGCCCGTTGTTCGAGCAACTGTCGCAGTCGACCGCACGATACGGCTTACCGGCCACCGCGTCGCGAACCCTGACCTTGAACGCGCCGGCAAGCTTCACGTTGCGCTGGCTGCTGCCCAGGCTGGCGCGGTTTCTCGCCGATTATCCCGACTTGAACGTCACGGTCGCTACATCGAACGAACCGGTGGAGGGTCTGAAGGACAGTTTCGACATCGTCGTGCGCGGTGGCCCGGACACGTTTTATGGCTATACGATGCGGCCGTTTCTCGACGAAGCGCGCGTTCCCGTCTGCAGCCCCGCGCTATTGCGGCGCATCCCGCTGGACGTGCCGGAAGATTTCCGGCGGCACACCTTGCTGCACACGGCGAGCTTGCCGCGCTTGTGGCCCGACTGGCTGGCGAAGGTGCAACTGCCCGCGCTGCGCCCGGCCGCGACGGTGAGCTTCGACCACTTCTATCTCACCGTGCAGGCAGCCATCGACGGAATAGGCATCGCGATGGGACCCACCGCGCTCATCGCGGAAGACCTCGCCGCCGGCCGGCTCGTCAAACCGTTCGCCGGGCCGGTGTTGCCCTCGCGCAGTTACTGCACTTACGTGGCGGACGAAAAATCCGCGGATGAGCGCGTCGTGTTGTTTCGAGCGTGGCTCGAAAGTGAAGGCATGCCCCGGTAACGCGACGGCGCGGTTGGTTCGACTCTGCCGTCGAGCGGGCGGCGCAACGACAAAAAGCGCAGCAGGGCACACCAGGATCCGCTCAAACCTGAGTCATGCCACCATCGATACACAATTCCGCACCGGCAATAAAGCTGCTCTCCGTCGACGCGAGAAACAACGCCGCGCTGGCGACTTCCTCGGGACGGCCAAGGCGCTTCATGGGAATCCGTTCGGTAAGCGCCTGCCGCAATTCGTCGCTGACACCGTCGAACATCGGTGTGTCGATCGGGCCGGGGCTCAGTGTGTTGACGCGAATGCCGCGCGTTGCCAGTTCTGCGGTCCACGTGCGCGAGTAGGAGCGCACAGCGGCTTTGGTGGCCGAATACGTGCCGTAGCCCGGATTGCCGACCGACCCGGCAATCGAGCCGATGAGCACGATGCTGCTGCCTTCGCTCATCAACGGCACGGCCTTCTGCACGGTGAACACCATACCGCGAACGTTCAGGTCGAACGCGTGGTCGAAATGTTCCTCGGTGGTGGCGTCGAGTGTGCCGAACTGCCCATGCCCCGCCGACGTGACGAGAATGTCCAGCTTGCCGGCCTTCGTCCTGACGAGCTCGAACAGTCGGTCGAGATCGTGCGTATCCGTCACGTCGCCCTGCACGCCTTCGGCACGTCCGTCGATCGATGCAACCGCCTCGTCGAGCTGAGCCTGACGGCGACCGGTCAGAAAAACATACGCGCCTTCCGCGGCGAAACGTCGTGCAATCGCGAGACCGATTCCGCTATTGCCACCGGTCACGACGGCGGTCTTCCCTTCGAGCTTCAACACAGTTCACTCCTCGTTCGTTCAGTCGGAGTGAAGATACACTGCGTATATCTAGTGTCAATTACGCACCGTCGATAGACTAGATATACGAAAGGAAACCGCGATGTCGACCACGCTCGAATCTCCGCTCGCCGAAATCAACGCGACGCGACCCGTTCTCGAACAGATTGCCAACAAGTGGTCGGTGTTGATCCTGACCGTGCTGTGCAGCGAACCGTCGCGCTTCAACGCGATCAAGCGGCGGCTCGATCCGATTACGCACAAGGCGTTGACCGAGGCGTTGCGTCGGCTTGAGCGCAACGGCCTGGTTCATCGCCGGGTAATCGCGTCGTCGCCGGTGGCGGTCGAGTATTCGATCACCACGTTGGGACGCTCGCTGCAGGACCCGTTCGTCGCGCTCGTGTCCTGGGCGGCGACTCACGGCGGCAGCATTGAAAAGGCGCAGGCAATGTTCGATGAAAGGAAGGCGTGAAGCAGTCGCGTCCCGCGCAAGCGTACCGGGCTAGCTGGCGTGGCAGGCAAACACCATGTCGTACGAGTCGAAGCGCTCCGGCTCGACACCCGCACCGCCAAGCTCGCTGGCTCGCTTCACCGCGCGGTCCAGTGTGGCAGCGTCGAGCGTTTCCAGGATCAGCAAACCCGCGAAACTGCCTTCCGAACTTTTACGCATCGATTTCTCCTGAGTGGCGATCGACGTCGCTTCGTCAGTCACGGACAGGACCTGTGCGTTCACCACCCAATCGATTTGCGCGAGCGTTTCGACCAGGCGCTGTCCTTCGCCGGCACACAAACGGTCGGGCAGCGCGTCGTCGAAGCGTGCAATCGCAATATGTCCGGCATGTCCGCTTGCATTGCCGCCTTGCGCCACGATCGCGCCGCCGCCGCGACGAAACAGCGCCAACGTGGGCATGATCCTCTGCGTCCAGAGCGTCGGATCGTTCGGCCGGTCGAGATATGCGGTACTCGACATCACCTGCGCATTGCGCGGCAAGGCATTCGCTACGATCCGGAAATGGGCAAAACGCTGTCCGAACACGCGTCGACTCACGACATGCCGGTCAGCGCCACGCACCGGCTGCTCGCAGACCTGATCGAGCAAGGCTATGTTCGATTGGAAAGACTTTCCAAAAAGCAAATTCTTTCCAAAATGCAACATACGGACGTCGACCTCAATGTCCAACGGTTCGCGTCTCCGCAAGACCGGCCACTTGCGCGCCGGATATTTCATCCAGCGTGCGCCCTACCGTCTCTAGCGCAAAGACCGCGAGCACGACCGCGCCGAGCATCGACACGCAGGCAAAGTAGCCGAACACGGCCTCGACGTCGAGATACGTGAGCAGGGCGCCGATGATCACCGGCCCGACGACGGACGAGATGCGGGTCAACGCGGAGGCCGCGCCTGCGCCGCGCGCACGGATGCGCGTCGGGTACACCTCCGGCGCATACACATACACGCCGCACTGCACGATCGCGATCATGGCGACGCTGATCGACGCGAACACGGCGACCTGCGCAGCGGGGACATGCGTGCCGCTGAAAGCGAGATACATCATCGGCAACGCGGCGCCGAGGAAGGCCAGTGCGAAGGTCTTCTTGCGGCCGAGTAGATCGATCAGGAAGATGCCCGCCAGCGTGCCCAGCAATGTAGCGATCATGCTCACCATGCCGTAGCGCAATGCGACATCGAGCGGCAGATGGTAGACGGTGCGATATAGCGACGGCAGCCACACCAGGATCCCATACGTCGTGAGACTCGCACAGCAGGCCATGATCCACACGACGATCGTGCGCGTCGCCAGTCCGCGGCCGAACAGCGCGCGAAACGAGTCGAGGCCCGAGCTTGCCGCCGGGTTCGCCACCTTCGCCACCTTCGCCACCTTCGCCACCGTTACCGAGGCCACCGAGGCCACCGAGGCAACCTCGGCCACCGTCGAACGGCTAGCCGAACCGGCCGGCAACGACCTCTCGATCCCACTGACGATCGCATCCGCCTCCGCATACCGGCCGTTGATCGCGAGCCAGCGCGGCGACTCCGGCGCGGTGCGCGGCAGGATCGCGGCGAGCACGATAGGCAGCGCGCCGACGAAGAACATCACCTGCCAGCCATACACGGGAATCAGCCACATCGCGGCAATCGCGGCAATCAGGTTGCCCACCGCGAAGGTCGATTGCAGAACGAAGATGAGCCGTCCGCGAATGCGTGCCGGGCAGACCTCGTTCATATACGTCGCGGACACCGGCGACTCGCCGCCGAGCCCGATCCCCTGAAAGAAGCGCAACACGATGAACACCGCGTAACTCGGCGCATAAGCCGACGCGAGACTGCCGGCCGCGAGAATCACCAGCAACCAGCGCAGCACGCGCAGCCGTCCGTAACGCTCGGCGGCCGCGCTGAACAGCAGCGCGCCGATGGTCTGTCCGACATAGCCGCCCGACACCAGCCAGCCCGCGTGAGCCGGCGACAGATGCCACAAGCCGATCAGCACGGGCAGCACGTAGGCGATGGTCAACGCATCGAACGCGTCGGTCATGTGGACGAAGCCGACGACGCCCAGCACGCGCGCATGCCAGCGCGTGAACGGCAGCCTTTCGATCCGCGCCGAAATCGACGCGGTGTCATGCCCGTCGCTGGCGCGCGCCGCGACGTTCGCGTCGACGTTCGTGCCGCACTCTTTTACTGTGCTGGAGAGTTCCATCGTGTCCTCAAAGGAAATGTGGGGGATACAGGCGAATGAGCCGGCGGTTCAGGCGAGATCGAGGACGAGCGTTCCACTCTTCGCGGTGGAGACGCAGATCATCATCACCTTGCCGGCGGCTTTCTCGGATTGCGTGAGGACAGAGTCGCGGTGCTCGATGCAGCCGCCCAGCACGCGCGTTTCGCAGGCGCCGCACAAGCCTTCGCGACAACTGTGATCGACCTCGACGCCGGCTTCCAGCAGCACGTCCAGCAGTGCTTTGCCGGCGGGGACGTCGAGCGTTCGGCCGCTGCGGGCAAGCTCGACCGTGTAGCCGGTCGCGGCGATCGCGCTAACGGGACTGCTCGCGGCAAAGCGTTCGATATGCACGTTCTCGATACCCGCGACCGCGCATGCTGTTTCGAATGCCTTCAGCATGCCGTTCGGTCCGCAGCAATACGCGTGGACGCCCGGGGATTGCTGCGCGAGCAAGGCGGCGAGATCGAAAGGACGGCCGTCGTGCTCGTCGTCGAAGTACAGACGCACATCGCCGCCAAGCGCATGCAGTTCGGCGAGAAACGCGGCTTGTGCACGGCTGCGTGCGCAGTACACGAAACTCACGGCGCGGTCTTGCCGACGCAATTCGCGGTACATGCACAGCATCGGCGTCACGCCGATACCGCCGGCGATCAGCACCGTCGAGGCGGCCGCTTCGTCCAGCGCAAAGTGATTGCGCGGCCGGCCGATGGGAAGCACCGCGCCGCATCGAAGCTGCTCGTGCACGTACTTCGAACCGCCGCGGCTGCGCTCGTCGGAAAGAATGCCGAGCACGTAGCGATCCGTTTCGCCGGGCGAATTGACGAGCGAATAACTGCGGATCAACCCGTTCGGCAGATGCAGATCGATATGGGCGCCCGGTGTAAAAGCGGGAAACACCGATCCCGGTGCGGGAACGAGCTCGACGCTCATGACGCGATCGGCTTCATGACGCAGCGTACGAACCCGCGCCAGCAGTGGCGCGCTAGCGTCTTTCGCCGTGCGCGCGTCGTTCACGGACCGCACCGCTTCACAAACGGATGACTGATCCATGGCCTCATGCTCCCGGCGACGCTTCCGTTTCGAGATCGTCTTTCTGACGCACGCCGTGCACGGAGAAAAACTGCGCGCGCTGCACTTTCTGACCGATCGCGGCTTCGTACGCGTCGCGCACGCTATCGGGCTGACCGTACTGTCCGAAGAAGTCGCGCAGATAGGCGCCGAGCAGCGGATGCGCCGAGAGTGCTTCGAGCGTCATCCCGTCGAGCATTTCATCGCGACAGGCTGACGGAAGGAAGACGTTCTCATTGGCGGCGCTGTCGGTAATCAGCCCCTTCGGCGTGGCGCCTGCGGCCACTGCTTCCAGCTCTTCGAAAAAGCGTCGGCGCAGCATGACGATGCCGCGATCGCTCGCGCCGAGCGTCTCTTTCGTGCGGTCCGTTATCGTGCCTTGACCGACCCACGCCGCGAAGTCCTGATTGGCCACATGACTCGTGATCCAGTCGCCGTTCTCGTCGCGCAGCGGCCCATACCAGGCGGGAATATGCGACTGAACGTAGGGCTCCTGTTCCTTCGGCACCTTATTGAACACCCATAGCAGGCTCAACGTGTTTTCATCGTCGATAGGAATGCGCCATTCGAAGTGGTGCCCGAGATAGAAGCCGTTCGGCCACAAGGTCACGCGGCCGGTGGTCCACATCGGGTTCTGTTCGTTTTCGTGCGCGCGCAGCCGTTTGTAGATGAAGCCGTAATCGAACTCCTCGTACTTCGTACTTAGATGCGTCGGCACGTGTTCCGCGTGGCTGTTCTGTTGCCGTTCGGTCCAGTTGTTGTGCGTCCACTCGAAGTGAATCGGGTCGATGGAATTTTCCTGGCACTGAAACCAGTTGCACGGAATCTCAGCCATTACGACCTGTGCAAAACCGTTGGTGTAGTTGAACGGCTCCCAGTCCGGCAACTCGGGTGCCGGCGACGGTCCCATGTACGCCCACACCATGCCGGCTTTCGCCCGCACTTCGTAGGCGGTGATTCTGGTTTTACGACGCAGGCGCGCTTCCTCGTCGACGATTTCTTCGAACGGCTGATGCGTGCACTGACCGCTCCTGTCGAATTCCCAGCCGTGATACGCGCAACGCAGTCCGCATTGCTCGACGAAGCCGAAGGCGAGGTCGGCATTGCGATGCGGACAGCGCCGCTGAACCAGGCCGAACTGGCCGCCCAGATCCTTGAACAGCACGAGGTCTTCTCCGAACAACCGGATGGGGCGCACCGCTTTCTGATCGAACTCGGCGACACCCGCTACGGGGTGCCAGTAACGGCGCAAGTAATCGCCCATCGGCGTGCCGGGGCCAACCTGGGTGAGCAGCCGGTTTTTTTCCTGACTCAACATGTTCTGTGTCCTCGAAGGTGGGAAACGCGCCTCGGTGCAATCGAATGCACTGCCCGCGATGAGCGAATTCTTGGCCACCCGACCAGGGCACACAACCTCTCCAAAATCCAGAAAGGTTGCCGTTCGTCTCGTCGCCCGGTGGGTCCCCGCACACAGCGTGTTTCACTGCAGGCGGGGTTTCCCCGAATTCTTTTCCGCTTGCCGCCGACTGAATTCGCCGCCAGAATGGCTGTTCATTTATGTTCTATGTGTTCAAAAATGAACATATTGGAATGAGGTCATAAAGAATCGACACGAGGAAAGCATGTTGAAGATCGGCATCATCGGCGGCGGGATTGGCGGACTGGCGGCAGCCATCGCATTGCGGCAGGCGGGGCATCGGGTCACGGTGTTCGAGCAGGCGGAGCGCTTCGGGCGCGTCGGCGCGGACATCAACCTCACGCCTAACGCGGTTCGCGCGCTCGACGGCCTCGGTGTCGGCGCACAGTTGCGCGAGACGGCGGCGCGGCCGAATGCGCGCATCAGCCGCATGTGGGATACCGGTGAGGAAACCTCGCGTCTGGCCATGTCCGACGAAGCGGAGCGCAAATACGGCGCGCCGCAACTCACCATGCACCGGGCCGACGTCATGACCGCGCTGGAACAGGCGCTGTTGCCGGACGAACTGTTGCTGGGCAAACGCACGGTCGGCTTCGCGCAGAACGGAGAGGAGGCCACGGTGACGCTCGCCGACGGTTCGACGCACGCCTTCGACCTGCTACTCGGCGCGGACGGCATTCATTCGGGCGTGCGCAAATTCCTGTTCGGCGACGAGCGTCCGCAGTTCACCGGCATCGTGTCGTATCGCGCGGTGGTGCCGGCGGAGCGCCTGAGCGGCGGCGACCTGGGCGCGTTCGTCAAATGGTGGGGGCCGACCGACGATCTGCAGATCGTCACGTTCCCGTTGAATCGCGGCCGCGACGTGTTCATCTTCGCGACCACGTCGCAAAGCGACTGGACGAACGAATCGTGGACGGCGCCCGGCGACCCCGACAAATTGCGCGCGGCCTACGCGGCGTTCCATCCGGAAGCGCGCGCACTGCTCGCCGCGTGCGACACGGTGCTGGCGTCGGCGTTGTATATTCGCGATCCGCTGCCGCAATGGACCGGCGCACGCATGGCGCTGCTGGGCGACGCCTGTCATCCGATGATGCCGTTCATGGCGCAGGGCGCAGGCATGGCAATCGAAGATGCGGTCGTGCTGTCGCGCGCGCTGAAGGATGTGTCGGGCGATGGCCTGGCCGAGGCGCTCGCACGCTATGCCGGCGCGCGTCAGCAGCGCACGGCGCAGATCCAGATCGGTTCGCGCGGCAACAACTGGCTGAAGACGGGCGGCAACGCCGACTGGGTCTACGGTTACGACGCGTGGACCGTGCCGCTGGCCTGATCGGCCGGACTCCGTTTCAAGCCGCCGTCGCGAATCACACTCACCGCGTAGAGATGACAGACACCGCCGAGAATCCCAGCCCCGCCGACCCGTCGGCCTCGCCCGTCGAACGCGCGTTCCGCGTGTTGCGTTTCATCGCGGAAGGCGGCTCGACCGCGAACCTGAGCGACGTCGCGCGGCAAATCGGCCTGAACCGGATTACGGTGATGCGTCTCCTGGAGTCGCTGAAAACGGCGGGATTGATCGAAGCCGACGGCGCCGGCGGCGGTTCGTATCGTCTGGCCATGCCATTCCTGACGCTCGCCGCGCGCGCGTTGGGCGGTGCCGACCTCACCGCACGAGCGCGCCGGATTCTGCCTGGACTCGTCGAACAGACGGGGTTGTCGGCTTATCTGGCGGTGCTGGAGGGCGCGGAGATCGTGTACCTGCTCTGCGAGACGCCGGATACGCCGCTGGTGAGCCGGATTCGCGCAGGCAGCAGGCTCACCGCGCATCGCGCGACGCCCGGACTGGCGATGCTCGCCGCTCTGCCGCGCGGTGCCGTCGAGACGCTCTATGCTGCGCATCCCGGCCACGACGAACCCGACTGGCGCGTGCTGAACGCCGCGCTCGATACGGTGCGCGACGCCGGCTGCGCATGGAGCTTTTCGGGACTCGAAGCGGGCATCGATTCGTGCGCCGCGGCAGTCACCGATAGTCGCGGGGTCGTGCAGGCGGCATTGAGCGTCGCCGGCCCCAACACCGCGTTTGCCGCCGACGACACCTTGCGCGGCACCGTCGAAACCAGCGTCAAGGCCGCCGCCCTGGCGCTTTCGCGTTCCAGCCTCTAACCCGCGTTTCGCGGGCTTCTCAGCCCGCTTCTCCACCCTCAGCCGCTTCTCTTCACGCGCCCGCCATCGCGGGCCGAATCACGCCCTACGCTCGCCGCCGATAAAACCCATTGCGAGACGATCGGCTACTTCTTCGGGAGCCAGGGTCCTTGGCGTGACTTTTTGAGTCCCCAAGAATTCGCTCCAACGCGTGCGCCCATTCACCGAATGACGTGCGCGCTCCCGGGAGGCCGTCGGTCGCGGTGGTCTCCCCACCCACAATGACAAGCAGGGCTGCATAAAAAGAGGCTTGGAGAAACATGAAGGTCACTCGCATCGCTCGCTCTATCGCGCTTTTCGCCGCAACCGCCGCCATCGCCGCCGTCCCGACACTCGACGCTCACGCACAAAGCAGCGTGACGCTGTACGGCATCGTCGATACGGGCATCGAGTACTACAACAACGCGTCGGGCGGCGGCTCGTTCGTCGGCATGCCGACGTTGACCGGCGAAGTGCCGTCGCGCTTCGGGTTGCGGGGCAACGAAGATCTCGGCGGCGGCTACAAGGCCTTCTTCGTGCTCGAGAACGGCTTTGCGACGAACACCGGCGCACTCTCTTACGGCGGACGTCTGTTCGGCCGTCAGGCCAATGTCGGCGTGAGTTCGCCGTACGGGTCGCTGACGCTCGGCCGGCAGATGAACATGTCGATGTACGTGCTGCTGAACGCCGACGTGATCGGTCCGTCCATCCATTCGATGGCGAGCTTCGACACCTATCTGCCGAACGCCCGTAGCGACAACGCCGCGGGCTACCTCGGCAAGTTCGCCGGCCTGACGGTCGGCGCGACGTACAGCACCGGGCGCGACGCCGCGGGACCGGCCGGACCGTCGGCGACGAATTGCGCGGGCAACGTGGCGGGCGACCCGGTCGCATGCCGCCAGTACACGATGATGCTGGCCTACGATGCGCCGCACTTCGGTGTCGCCGCTTCGTACGACGTGATGCGCGGCGGCACGGGCGCCACCGCGCCGCTCTCGAACCCGGGCGACACCGACACCCGCACGATCGTCGATGCGTACGCCACGTTCGGCCCGGCGAAGGTCGGCGGCGGCTGGATTCGCCGCAACACGTCGGCGGCGACGCATAGCCAGTCGGACATCTATTTTGTCGGCGCGACGTACCACGTGACGCCGGCGTTATCATTCGACGCTCAGGCGCTGCGCTATCTGTTGCGCGAAACGTCGGACTCGACGCTGGTGGTGGCCCGCGTGAATTATTCGCTGTCCAAACGCACCACGGTCTATACGTCGCTGGGCTACGTGACGAATAGCTCGCGTGGCGCGGCACCGGTTGCGGCAGGCGGCTCGGTCGGCGTCGGGCAGAACCAGTTGGGTGTCATGTCCGGCATTCAGCAGCGCTTCTGATGCAGCGGCGCGCGCAAAGCGAAGTTCGAGCGCGCGCTATACCAACCCGATTCACCGAGGCCCGCGATGGCGACCGATCTGTTGAGCGATATCCTCGCCGATTTGCGCGCCGACTCGGTCGTCACGGGCCGCTTCACGTTGAGCGCGCCCTGGGCTATCCGTAAGCCCGCAGTGTCGGGCGCGCCGTTCCGCATGGGCGCGGGCCGCCCGTTCTATCTTGCGGTCGCGGGCGAGCCGGCGGTATATGTCGAGCCGGGTGATTTCGTGCTGCTGCCGCATGGTCACGAGCACGTGCTGGCGTCTTCACTGGACGAGCCGCCCGTGCCGTTCGATTCGCTGATGGCCGACAAAGGCATTCAGCCGCGCTTAGATACGCCGCTCGAATTCGCCGCGGGCGGCGGTGGCGAGACCAGCGATCTGTACACGGGCATCGTCGGGTATCGGGACATCATCCGGAGTCCGCTGTTTTCGGTGTTGCCGCCGCTAATTCACGTGCGCGCGAACGATCCGGCCGTCGCGCCGTGGCTCTCCAGCACCTTGCAGAGCTTCATTCAGGAGTCGATGTCGTGTCAGCCCGGCTGGGCGATCGCGGCGGCGCGTCTCGCGGACGTGCTGTTCGTGCAGTTGTTGCGCGCGCATCTGCAGTCGTCGGCGAATCACACGGGCTGGCTGCGCGGTCTCGCCGATCCGCAGATCGGCCGGGCCATGGCGATGATGCATCGCGAGCCGGCTCGCGACTGGACCGTGGCGACGCTGGCCGGCGCGTCGGGCATGTCGCGTTCGCGCTTCAGCGCGCGGTTTACCGAACTAGTGGGCGATACGGCGATCGGTCATCTCACCGCTTACCGCATGTATCTCGCGAGCGGCGATCTGACGCACGGCAAGTTCAAGCTGATCGAGATTGCCGAGCGCGCCGGTTATACGTCGGAGAAAGCGTTTGCGCGCGCTTTCCACCGCTGGTCGGGCATGGCGCCGCGCCGTTATGCGCGCAGTACGCACGCCGGGTTGTCGGGTTCGGAGGCGTGAAATGTGACGGGTGAAATGCGCGCTACTGCGTGCACTTCACGTCCGCTCTCGGCACGACGATGATCGCGGGATAAACGTCGCCATGATCGAGTTCGATGCGCGCCACCACGGCGATCGTCGCGCTGTCGACGTCGTCGTACACGCTGACCTTTTCGCGCTTGAGGTTGGTGACGCCGGTGCAGTCCGTCGCGCGGCCGTCGTCGGACACCTTGCATTGAATCGGGTTTTCCGCGACATAGCGGTACTTGTCGCGATCCGGCGCGGCGAGGTATTCGTGAATGCTCTGATTCGATCCGCCGACGCCCGTCACGTAGCCCATCGCGCAGGATTGCGCCGAAACCGGCGAGGCTGCCTCGTCGGCCTGCGCCGCCACGGACGCGAGCGCGATTGCCGCCGCGCAGGTGGAAACCAGAAGGTAGTTCATGATGCCCATCGCCTGAGTCGATTCGAAGTGCTGGATTGTAAAGGCATCCGGTCCGGCGAGTCGGCGAGCGCGACTATTGGGCGACCGATGGGCGACTAGTGCGCCTTAGCTTCCGACGGCAGCGCGAACAGACTCGCGGCCGCGAGCAACGCGGTGACGAGCATGATGCCGGTCATCGCCGCGAGCTGATACGACGGGAACAGCAACGCGACCGCCGAACTTCCCAACGCACCCGCCACCATCTGCACCGAGGTCAGCAGGCCGCCGGCCACGCCGGCGAACTCCGGCATCGGTTCCAGCGCGCCATGGGTCGCGCTGGGCGCGGCGAGTCCAAAGCTGAAGGTGCAGAGCACGAGCAGCGCCATGGTCAGCGGCAGCGCGGGCTGCGTGATGAACGCGCTCACGGTGAGTATCGCGCTGGCACCGACCGCGATGGCGATCGCCGCGCCCAGCAGCAGCCGCGACGACACGCCCCGTTGCGCCAGCTTGCCGTTGAGCGTCGCGCCCACCACGATGCCGAGCCCTGTCATCGCGAACATGCCCGCGTATTTCGCGGGCGACACGTGATACTCGCCGATCAGCACCAGCGGCGAGCCCGCCACGTAGCTGAACATCCACGCGAAGCCGAAGCCGTTGATCATCACGTTCGCCATGACCGTGCGGTTCGCGAGAATCTGCCGATACGCGGCAGGCAACGACACGGGCTTGCGTGCATCGCGCGCTTCGCCTGGTCTGCCTGGTTTGCCCGGCGCAGCAGGCAAGGTCTCGGCGAACAGCGTCGTCACGATGACCGCGAGCACCACGCCGCAGCCCATCATGACCGCGTAAATGCCGCGCCACCCGACCGGCGCCAGCAGCGCCGCGCCGATCGCCGGCGCGACGATGGGCGCGACGTTGCAGACCACCGTGATAGCCGCGAGACGCGTCTGCGCGGCGCGGCCCTCGAATTTGTCGCGCACCACCGCGAACGCGAGTGTCATGCCCGAACCCGCGCCCGCGCCTTGCACCAGTCGCGCGACCAGCAGGCCGGCGATGGAATGCGCGAACGTCGCGCCCAGACCGCCGAGCACGAACAGCGCGAGCCCGAGGATCAGGCAGGGCCGCCGGCCGCGCCGGTCGGACATGGGCCCGAGCACGATGGGCGTGATGGCGAAGCCGAGCATGAACAGGCTCAACGTCAGGCCGGCTGCCGATGCCGACGTGTGCAGCGCGTCTTCGATCGAGCCGAGGGCGGGCAGCGCCATGTCGGTGGAAATGGGCGGCAACGCGGCGAGTGCGCCGAGAAACAGCATGAAATACGCGCGTTGAGGCTGCATCTGGGGCATGGGAATCGGCTCTGATACGGCGTTAAAACGCCTTCGGAAAATGGCTGCAGCGTGGGCCGCACCGGACTGCGGCTGGTGAGCGCCACGGGTTTTGTGCGACACTGTTGTCACAAAACGGTACGGCAGTGTACCGCAATGCGATACAAGAGACATGGAAAAAGAAACTGGCGGAATACAGGTCATCGCGCGCGCGGCGGCCATCCTGCGGGCGTTGGGACGGGAGGGATCGAGCCTCGGCACGCTCGCCAAAGAAACCGGGTTGCCGCGCTCGACGGTGCAGCGCATCGTCGATGCGCTCGCGCTCGAGCATTTCGTGGAAGCGGGCGAGGACGGTGTGCGGCTCGGCTGGGGCATCGCGCGGCTCGCGCAACTGGCGCAGTCGGACATTCTGGCGACCGCGCGTCCGCACATGGAGTGGCTGTTCGAGACGACGCGCGAAACCATCGACATCACCTGCCGCGCCGGGCGTGAGGTGTCGTTTCTGGACCGCATCATTTCCGATCAGGAACTGCGCGTCGTGCCGATCATGGACAAGCCGCGTCCTCTGTATGCGATGGCGGCCGGCAAGGTGATTCTGGCCGGCATGTCCGACGCGCAACTGCGGCAACTGCTCGGCGCGGATCTCGCACCGCTCACGCCGAATACGATCCGCTCGATCGACGCACTGCGGATCGACCTGCAAAGCGTGCACCAGCAGGGCGTGGCGTTCGATTACGAAGAGCATGGGCTCGGCGTGTGCGCCGTCGCCGCGCTGATCCAGGTGGACGGGCTGACGCCGCATGCATTATCGATTGCCGTGCCGAAAATGCGCTTCGAAGAGAATCTGGCCAGTCTGCAGACGGCGTTGCTCGAAGCGACGCAGCGCATCGTCGCCGATCTGATCGCGAAGACAAAGGAGCCGCTGTGAAATTCGATACGACAACCGTGCGTCTCGTCCTCGCCATCGTCGAAGAGGGCAGCATTTCGCGCGCGGCGGACAAGCTGAGTCTGGCGGTTGCGGCGGCGTCGCGCCGCGTAAGCGATCTCGAAGAGCAACTCGGTGCCAAGCTGTTCAAGCGCGTGCCACACGGTGTCGAGATCACCGAGTCGGGTGCGAAGCTGCTCGAGTACGTGCGGCAGATCGACAACCTGATCGACCGCTTGTCCGGCGACGCGCGGGCGATGAACGACGGGCTCGAAGGCCGCATTATCATCGGCGCGCCGAAGGCGGTCGTGATCCAGTTTCTGGCGCGCGAGATTACGGATATCCAGCGCAAATTCCCCGGCATCTCGCTGAAAATCGTCGAGGAAAACAGCAAGATCGTGCAGCAACTGCTGCGCGACAAGGTGATCGACATCGGCATCTACGAGAAGAAAAGCGGCTTTCTGAATCTCGCGAAGTCGGCGTACAAGGAAGACCGGCTGGTGCTGGTTTATCACCGTTCGCATTTCGCTTTTCCAGACGACGCGCCCGTTGGAATCGACGAGATTCTCGACCTGCCTATCGTGAGTCTTGGCAAAGGGTCGGCGGTGCTGTCGGCGGTCGAGCGTGCTTATCGGAGTCGCGGGCGCGCGTTTCCCAGCAACTTCACGGTCAGCGGATTCGACACCATGCTCGCCATGGTGCGCCATGGTCTCGGCGTCGGTTTGATGCCGCCGGAGGTGCTGCGCAGCTTTCACCCGGAGGCGTCACTGGCGTCGGCGGAGTTGCAGGGCGACTGGCATCACCGCAGTTATGTGCTGTCGTGTGTCGAAGGGCATGCGCAGGCGCAGACTTTGACGAATGTGGTGAAGGAGTTGCTGGGGGCGCATTCGGCGTAACCGTTCAGATAAGCACGGCCGCTCGATCAGGTTGATCGCCTTTCCCCCTTCCCCTCTCCGGTTTCGCCATCCGCGAAACCAGCCATGCTCCTCGCATTCTTGCGGCGCTTTCCGCTGTAGCGGACAGTAAGGAAAAGAACCGGCCGGCCACGCCCGACGTGGCCGCGCGGTTCACCTCACTATTCCTACAGGAGACTCGCGATGAGCGAATCGAAGCATCTGCCCTTGCAGGGTATTCGCGTGCTGGACGTCAGCCAGGTCATGGCCGGACCGTTCGCCTGCATGCTGCTGGCCGACCTCGGCGCCGACGTCATCAAGGTGGAACCGCTCGAAGGCGATCAGACCCGCGGCGCGATGGGCTTCAAGATGAAGGGCCCGGACAGCATGGGCTTCCTGAACATGAACCGCAACAAACGCTCGGTCACGCTCGATCTGAAAAGCGAAGCAGGGCGCGAGCGCTTCTATCAGCTGGCGAAAACCGCCGACGTGATCGTCGAAAACTACCGGCCCGGTGTCGTGCAGCGTCTTGCGGTCGACTACGAGACCATCAAAAAGATCAATCCGAAGATCGTCTACGTGAGCATCTCCGGCTTCGGCCAGAGCGGGCCGTGGGCCACGCGTCCGGGTTTCGATCTGATGGCGCAGGCCATGTCCGGCGTGATGAGCGTGACCGGCTATAAAGGCGGCAAGCCGGTCAAGGCCGGTGTGCCGGTCGCGGATATCGGTTGCGCGCTGTTCGCGGTCTACGGCCTGTTGTCCGCCTACATCGGCGCGCAAAAAACGGGCGAAGGCCAGCATATCGACGCGTCGCTGTTCGATTCGGTGATGGCCTTCTCGATCTGGGATATGTCGGAATACTGGGGCACGGGCGTGCCGCCGACGCCGCTCGGCACCAGCAACAAGATGAGCGCACCTTACCAGGCCGTGAAAGCGCGCGACGGCTATTTCGTGTTCGGCGCGACCAATCAGAAGCTGTGGGCGAAGCTCTGCGAACTGCTCGGCCGCCCCGATCTGTTCGATCACGCGGATTACGCGAGCGTCTCGCTACGCCTGAAGCATCGCGAAGTGATGATCGAAGAACTCGAGCGCGAATTTGCGAAGCGCGACAGCGCCGAGTGGGTCGACGCGATGCTCGCCGCCGGCATTCCGGCCGGCCCGATTCTGACTTACCCCGAAGCCTTCGAAAGCGAACACGCCACGCATCGCCGCATGTGCATGGAGATCGACCATCCGAACGAAGGGAAGGTGAAGAACATCGGCTTCCCCGTGAAAATGCTCGGCACGCCGCAAACGGTGCGGCGTCATCCGCCGCTGCTCGGCGAGCATAACGCGGAGATTTTCGCCGAACTCGATGGGACCGCGCCATGAGCGAATTCGTCAAGCTGACGGTGCACGAGTCGGGCGCCGCGGAGATCGTGATAGACCGGCCCGAGCGGCACAACGCGATGTCGATCGAGATGTACGAGTCGCTGCTCGCGCAAATTGCCGAATGCGAGCGCAATAGCTCGGTCCGCGCGATCCTGTTTCGCGGCGCGGGCGGCAAGTCCTTCATTTCCGGCACCGATATCGGTTACTTCAAGGACTTCCGCGATGGCCGCGACGGCGTCGCCTACGAGGCCTTCGTCGAACGCGTGATCGACACGGTCGAGCGCATTGCGCTGCCGACCATCGCGGTGATCGACGGCTGGGCCGTCGGCGGCGGCCTCGCATTAGCGACTGCCTGCGACTTCCGTCTCTGTAGCGAAGGCTCGCGCTTCGGCGCGCCGATTGCCAAAACGCTGTCGAACACGCTGTCGTCGCGCAATATCGCGCGTTTGCAGGCCTCGCTAGGCGTGCCGCGAGTCAAGAAGATGCTGCTGCTCGCGGAGTACCTCACGGCTCAGGAAGTACTCGCATGCGGCTTCGTCTACGAGGTGAGCGAAGCGGCCAGACTGCAGGACGCCGCGCATACGCTCGCACACCGGTTGATCGCGTTGTCGCCGGTCACGCAGAAAGCGGTCAAGGAGAGTTCGCGCCGTATCGTCGTCGAACAGCGTCTGGACGATGAAGACCTGGTCGAAGAGGTCTACGGCAGCAGCCGTTTCAAGGAGGCCGTGATCGCCTTCACCTCGGGATCGTCGAAAAAATAACAACGAATACTGTGGAGTGAGACATGAAACGATTCCAGCTGAAAGCGACCACGACGGTCCTCGTGATGCTGTGCCTGATGTACTTCATCACCTACGTCGATCGCGTCAACATCAGCACCGCCGCCGGACAGTTCAAGTCGGAACTCGGGCTGAGCAACACGCAACTCGGTTTCGTGTTTTCGGCGTTCGCGTATCCCTACGTGGTGTTCCAGTTCATCGGCGGCTGGGTTAGCGACCGCTTCGGTGCGAAGCGCACGCTGATTGCCTGCGCGTTCATCTGGGCGGTTGCGACGACGCTGACGGGCCTCGCCGGTGGCTTCACGACGCTCGTGGCGGCGCGCCTGCTGCTGGGTCTCGGCGAAGGCGCGACCTTCCCGGCTTCCACCAGCGCGATGGCGTCGTGGATTCGCCGCGACAAACGCGGCATGGCGCAAGGCATTACGCACTCGTCGGCGCGGCTCGGCAATGCAATCGCGCCGATGCTGGTGCTCGCGCTGATGACCGCGTTCGACTGGCGCTTCGCGTTCTACCTGCTGGGCGCGCTGAGCTTCGGCTGGCTGGTGCTGTGGTACGTGACTTATACGGAGAAGCCGGCGGACCATCCGCGCATCACGACGGCGGAAATCGAAAGCCTGCCGCCGCCCACGATCCGCGCGGCGGAAATGCCCGGCACGTGGGCGTCGCTTTATCGTCGGCTGCTGCCGGTCTCGGGCGTGTACTTCTGCTACAACTGGATTCTCTGGCTGATGCTGGACTGGATGCCGCTGTACTTCATGCACAGCTTCCATCTGAACATCAAGCGTGCGGTGATCTTCACGTCCGGCGTGTTCGTCGCGGGTGTGTTCGGCGATCTGGTGGGCGGCCTCGTCAGCGACCGGTTGCTGCGCCGTACCGGCAATCTGAAACTCGCGCGCAGCTATCTGGTGGCGTTCTGCATGACGATGACCGGGCTCGCGTTGGTTCCGGTCGTGCTGATTCACGATCCGATGTATTCGCTCGTGTTTCTCGCGGCGGCGATGTTCTTCAACGAAATGAATGTCGGCCCGATGTGGGCCATTCCGATGGACGTGGCGTACGACCGCTCGGGCACCGCTAGCGGCATCATGAGCGGCACGGGCTTCACGGCGGCGATCGTGAGTCCGGTGGTGGCGGGTTATGTGATCGACCATATCGGCAACTGGAACGTCACCTTCCTGCTGTCGATCGGTGTGATGGCCTGCGGCGTGCTCATGACCTTCATCATGAAACCGGACGTGCCGTTCATCGCGAAGCTGAAGCCTTCGGTGCCGGCCGCGCGGGTGAGTCACGAGGCGGGTTATCCGGTGGTGGACAAGCGCTAATTGCTAGCGCGCGCCGCGATTCGACGGAATCGCGGCGCGGCGATTCAAACGCTTCTAGCCCTTCACGTTCGCCAGCACTTCCCTTGCAGCGCGAACGACCGCATCGGTGGTGATATCGAATTTGGCGTACACGTCCTGAATCTTTCCGGACTCGCCAAAGTCGTGCATGCCGACGAATTTGCCTTCCAGACCGAGATATTTGTCCCAGCCCAATTCGACGGCGGCTTCCACGGCGACTCGCGCCGTGGTCTCGCCCAATACCGACTTCTTGTACGCCACGTCCTGTTCTTCGAACAAAAGACGGCACGGCATCGACACGACCGCCGTTGGCACACCTTCCTTCTGCAGGATCTCGCGGGCTTCGACGGCGAGATGCAATTCGGAGCCCGTAGCCAGCAGCGTCAACCGGCGCGGGCCGCCTTCCGCTTCCTGCAGCACGTAAGCGCCGCGCGCCGATTTGTTCTCGTTGCCGGCCTCTTTACGCAGCAGCGGCATCGGCTGGCGCGACAGCGCCAGCAATGCCGCGCGGCGCGGTTGATCGAGCACGAGCTCCCAGCACTCCGCCGTTTCGACGGGGTCGCCAGGACGGTACACGCCGAGATGCGGAATCGCGCGCAGCGAAGCGAGGTGTTCGACCGGCTGATGCGTCGGACCGTCTTCGCCGAGACCGATCGAATCGTGTGTCATCACGAAGGTCGTGCGGATGCGCATCATTGCGGCCAAACGGATGGCGGGCCGGCAGTAGTCGGAGAAACACATGAACGTGCCGCCGTACGGAATCAGCCCGCCATGCAGCGCGATGCCGTTCATTGCCGCCGCCATGCCGTGTTCGCGCACGCCGTAGTGGATGTACGAGCCGTCGTAGTCGCCCGGTTTGATTTCGACCTGATTTTTCGCCTTGGTGTTGTTCGACGGCGTGAGGTCGGCCGACCCGCCGAGCAGTTCGGGGATGGCGTCGAACAGGTGATTGAGCACCGCGCCGCTCGCCTGGCGCGTCGCCATTTCCTTGCCGCTCGCGATGAACTCCGCGCGCGCCGCGGCGATCGCTTCCTTCCAGTTGGGCGGAAGCTCGCCGTTGTTGCGTCGCTCGAACTCGCCGCGCAATTCGGTTGGCGCCTGCTTCACGCGGTCGGCCCACGCGAGTCGCGCGGTGCGGCCCTTGGCGCCGATCTCGCGCCACTCGTTCAGCAGATTCTCGGGAATTTCGAACGGCGGCGAAGTCCAGCCGAGCGTCTTGCGGGCGCCCGCGATTTCTTCTTCGCCGGGGGCGTCGCTGTGTGCTTTCTGCGTGCCGGCTTTGGTCGGGAAGCCGAAGCCGATGATCGTGCGGCATGCGATCAGCGTCGGCTTGTCGGTGGTGGCGCGTGCGGTCTTGATGGCTTCGCGGATGGCGTCGGTGTCGTGGCCGTCGATTTCCAGCACGTGCCAGTTCGATGCGCGGAACCGTTCGACCTCGTTGTCGGAAACCGACAGGCTCGTGGCGCCGTCGATCGAAATGGAATTGTTGTCCCAGAACGCGATGAGCTTGCCGAGCTTCAGGTGACCGGCGAGCGATATCGCTTCCTGGCTGATGCCTTCCATCAGGCAGCCGTCGCCGAGGAAAACGTAGGTGAAGTGATTCACCAGATCGTCATGGAATTTCGCGTTCATGATGCGCTCGGCGAGCGCCATGCCGACCGATTCGGCGATACCTTGACCCAGCGGCCCGGTGGTCAGCTCGATACCGTCCGCGTGACGGTATTCCGGGTGACCTGCCGTCTTGCTGCCGACCTGGCGGAAGTTCTTGATCTGGTCGATGGTCATGTCTTTATAGCCCGTCAGATACAACAGGCTGTATAGAAGCATCGAGCCATGGCCGTTGGACAGAATGAAGCGATCGCGATCGATCCAGTGCGGATCGGCGGCATCGAACTGCATGAAGTCCTTGAACAGCACGGTGGCGATGTCGGCCATTCCCATCGGTGCGCCGGGGTGTCCGCTCTTCGCTTTCTGCACGGCGTCCATGGAGAGAAAGCGGATGCAGTCGGCCATGTCGCGAAGGTGCTGATCGCGTGGGGCGGGCACGCCTTTGGGTGTCGAGGCGCTTGCGGAAGATTGTTCGGTCATCGGACTATCCTTTCAGGTCAGTAACGAAGGCGGTCGCTACCCGGGGTCGGGTCACGATAGCACGGTGAATGGAAACGCATGACGCAGAAGTGCACGCCGGCAATCGGGTTCGAACGGGGTACTCGTGCGGGGTACTCGTGGATCTGGACGGGCACGCGTGAGTGGCTCAGGCAAAGCGCTGTAGGGCCACGTCGCTGCATAGGATGCATTCGGGTAGAGGCGGCGCAGCAGTTTTCGTTCCCCGGAGGCGGCACGCCATCGGGATCCAGCGCCTGGCGAATGAAGACATGCAGCGAGACGACCGGCGCACGAGATGTCCGTGTGACGCGTCAGCAAGGGACGGACCTGGGGTGACTACCTACCCCGCAAAAACCGCAGCCAGATAGATTCCTCCAGCCAGGCGAATTGGTCAATAGAGACGTGTGCTCTGTTGATCAACGGCCTGCGTCGTCCGATACTCGCGGCATCGCCCCTTCGCTTACAAAATCATAGCAATACCGACGATGGGAGTAGACCATGAGAGACACCCGTTCTACCGCCGTAATTCCCCGGGCACGGCGCGTATTGACTGAAGTTATCCCCCATAACGCAGACGAAGTACGCGCGAGAGTCGAGGAGACCTGAGATGGCGCGCGCCGATCTGGCGGTACTCGCAGGCGTCGCGATCCTTGCGCTGGCCTGTCTGTTCGTATGCGGTTTGTATGTGTACTGGAGCAGCGAACACTACCGTGCGCGCCTGCGACAAGGCCATGCATCGACCGGCGGCACGAAAGCAATCGCACAACACGAAGAAGAACTTTCGGGAGGGGAATCCATCATGGCCTCACACCTCAGCCAGCGCTGCAAGATGTCGCTCTACCGGGCGGTTGCCGGCGATACGCACGGCGAAAGCATGGTGTTTCTGATCGCGGCCAGTCGCGACGATGCGCGCACGCGGGCAACGCATGCGCTCGCCGCCATTCACGGCGTCGCGGCGCATAACGTCCATCTGCATAATCTCGCTTCGTTTCACGAACTGGTCGATGCGGGCGTCAGCGAGGACGAAGATCTGCGTATCTTCGAAGTCGCGTGGAAGGGCGCGGATGTCAGCGCGTGGGCCGAGCATCCGCTTTTTCTGACCGACGATCCGGGTCTGCTCGGTAAATGGGCCGAACTGTACGCGGACCTGGCGCGCGATCTGGCGGTCAGTGCGATCGACAAGGCCCGTCACTAGCTAGCCGGACAAGCCGGGCAGCGCGGATCCCTCATCGCGGTCATGGGTTGGCGGATCCGAACACGCCTCGCAACGCGACGCGCAGCAGATCGCCGGAAGTGGGCTGACTGACAAAGCTCATAGCCGGCGCATAGGTCAATTCGAAAATCAACGCGCCGACGGTCTCCGGCGCGAGTTTCTTCGTGGCCGGCGTATCGTCCAGATTCAGCAACTGTTCACCCAGCGCCCGCCATTGCGCGCGCAAAACCTTCTCCTGCGATTTGCGAAAGCTGGCAGTGGGTTTCGCCTGGCGTGAATACTCGAGGATCAGCGTCGGCCAGTTGCCCTTTCGCGAACTCTTCTCCGACCACTGCGCAATGCGCTCGATCGCATCGTCGATGGATTGCGCGCTGTTCACCACGGCCAGAATGCCGCTCAGGCTCAGGCGGCCGTGTTCTTCCAGCACCTCCAGAAACAACTCTTCCTTGCCTTCGAAGTTCGAGTACACCGCGCCTTTGCTGAAGCCGGCCGTTTCGGCAATCTGATCGAGCGAGGTTGCCGCGTAACCGTCGCGCGTGAAAAGCGTTTGCGCAACGCTGATGAGTTTGGCGCGGGTGAGCGCCTGACTTTCTTCTCGGGTCATTCGAGCCATCGGTGCATTCCTTGGACGGGCACTCTCGTTCGGAACATGCGTGGAACTTTCTCGCGAATTGAGATACCAACGGGTATTCCAACTGCGCCGCACAGTCCGGTCTCCGGGCGCGCGATGTTCGGCGCCCGCTCATTTTACTCACAGGCCCACAGCCTCAAAGGAGTTATTGCATGACCACGGACACTGCCAATTCGATCACCCTACTGAACGGCGTGACCATGCCGCATATCGGCCTGGGCACCTGGCCGCTCGACGACGCGGGCTCGGCAAGCGCGGTGCAAAGCGCGCTGAAACTCGGCTATCGGCTGATCGACACGGCTGAGAACTATGGCAACGAAACCGGCGTCGGCGAAGGCATCCGCAAGTCGGGCATTGCCCGCGAAGAGATTTTCGTCACGACGAAATTCAACCGGAAATGGCACAGCGTGGAGGGCGTGCAGCAGGCCTGGGAAGCAAGCCGCACGCGCCTCGGCCTCGACTATATCGACCTGCTGCTGGTGCACTGGCCGAATCCGGATCAGGACCGCTATGTCGATGCGGTCGAGGGCCTCGTGCGGCTACTCGATGCAGGGAAGGTGCGCGCTATCGGCGTGTCGAATTTCAAGCAGGCGCATTTGCAAAAACTGTTCGACGCGGGGCTCGTGCCGCACGTGAACCAGATTCAACTCGACCCTTATCACTTGCGCGACGATCTCGCCGCGGTGAACGCGCAACACGGCATCGTGACGGAGACGTGGAGCCCGATCGGCCGCGGTGGCAGCTTGCTCGCGGAACGGGTCATCGTCGATCTGGCGCAGCGCTATGAGCGCACGCCCGCGCAGATCGTGTTGCGCTGGCATACGCAGAGGGGTTATGTGCCCTTGCCGAAGTCCGCGGATCCGAAGCGGCAGGCTGAGAACCTGGCGTTGTTCGACTTCCGTTTGAAGGACGAGGAACTGGCGGCGATCAGCGCGCTGCAGCGGCCCGACCCCGACATGCTGGATGCCGACAAGTTCGGCCACTGAGCCGGGCACTCGATCGACGAGGCCGGCCGCCGAGTCGGTCACTCGATCGACGAGGCCGGGGTGTCAAACAATACGCGGCTCAAGGCGCGACCTTGTCGATCTCTTCGTACACGCGGTTGAGCCACACCTTGACCCGCTGCCGTTCGAGCATGCCGAGACCGGTCGTCGCGCGGTCGGGGTGATGCGCCGCGGCCCAGAAGCTCGCGTTCTTCTGGTCGATTTTCTGCATCGTCGTATCGGGAAGATGGCGCAGCGAAACGAACTGCGCGCCGAGCGCTTGTGCACGCTGACGTTCGCCCGACGCGTCCAGCAGTTCGAAACGCTCGCCGCGAATTTCGTTGAGCACCACCACGAGCCGCAACTTGCCGCCGAACTGGTCGAGCCATTGCCGCAACAGGTCGACGGAGTCGCGGCCCGCATCCATCACATGCCACCACGTGAGCGCAATGCCGCTTTCCTGCGCGATGCCGAGCACGTCGGAATCGTCGAACCACTTCGAGACCGACTGCTGCGTTTGCGCCGCGAGATCGACGAGAATGCGCCGTTCCGGCTGTTCGAGCGCGTGCTCGATTACCGGGTCGAGACTGTCGTGTCCGTCGAGTACCGCAGGGGCGGCGAAATCGCCGTAATAGCGCAGCAGCGCGCCGTGCGAGCGGTCCGTGTCGAAACCCAGAAACGGCAGATTGCGGTCGATGAAGTATTGCGCCAGAACGCGGGCGACGAGCGACTTACCCACCCCGCCTTTTTCCCCGCCGATGAAGTGCACGAAACTCATGTGTTCGAATCC
Source organism: Paraburkholderia sp. BCC1886 (assembly GCF_900996245.1). Lineage (GTDB taxonomy): Bacteria > Pseudomonadota > Gammaproteobacteria > Burkholderiales > Burkholderiaceae > Paraburkholderia. The sequence goes on from NZ_CAAJGK010000037.1 coordinate 130,940, forward strand.
CTTATGGTGCTGATGGAGGACGGAGTCCGATTGCGATGCGCGCCCGGTCGAGCGCGCCTGCACACAGGCTAGCCGGGCAAAATTCTCGAAGGTGCGATTTTTTGCCCGACTTTGCCAGACGCCAGTGCGCATGGTACCGATAGTCGCTGCGGATTTTATGACGTGGGTGAAAATTGGCCGGGGTTTGCCGCTTGTCACGCAGCTGGTTTGGCCCGCTTGCGGGATTTGGCGAGCTGGAAAGTTTCCACCGGCAATGCGTCATCCGCTGTCCCGGCAGCCTGACCGGCTTCTATCCTCTGCCCGACATGCGCGCGCGCCGAGGCCAGAAAGCCGCGCGACAGCGCGGCATCCGAGCGCGTCGCACGCGAGAGCACGAGCGCGCCGACGATCGTCGACAGCAGCACCATCGCTTCGTCGTGAGCGTGGGACTCATTGCCGCTCGCTGCGTCTTCCGAAGCGGCCAGCAGCGGCTCGAAAAGCTCGACATAGCGCTTGATGCCCGCGCTCATCGCGGCGCCAGGCTGACCGCCTTCGCGCACGCAATCGGCGGCGAGCGCGGCTACCGGACAACCGGCGCCGACCGCTTCACGATGCCTGTCCGACAGGTAGTTCTTCAGAAAGCGTGCGAACCCGGCGGCGTCGCCAGGTTGAATCGCCGCGAGTTTGCCGAGGCTGTTGCCAAAAGCGCGGGTGCACGCCTCGGCGATGAAATCGTCTTTCGAATCGAAATGCGCGTACAGGCCGCCGTGCGTCAAGCCCGCTTCCTTCGCGACCTGCCCGACGCCGATGCCGTCGAAACCATGCTCGCGATACAACCGGGACGCTGCGTCGAGCAGCGACGCCCGGTTCTGTTCAGCCTGTTCGCGCGATACCTTCATGGGATGCTTCCCGTTCGACTCGTTGAATAGAGCGTGATTGTAAAGCGCGACTCATGACTCACGACTCCCGATTCACAACTCACGACTCCCGACCGGCGAACGCGCGTCAAGCCACCGCCTCGATGGGTTGAACGAAATCGTCGAACTTGCCGCCGGTGATGCGCTGCCGGTTGGCCGGGTCGTTCAGCATCGAATGCGGGAAGATGGGCGCAAGTGCGCTCACCGCGTCGAGCCGGGTCATGACATCGGGCGGCAGCGTGAGTCGGGCGGCGGCGAGATTGGCCTGCAACTGTTCGACACTGCGCGGACCGATGATCGGAAACGGACCCTTGGCCGCGGCCCACGCTATGGCCACTTCGCCGGGCGACACGCCCAGTTCGCCGGCAACGGCGATCAGCGTGTCGAGAATGGCGGTGCGTTGCTGGCTGTTTTCCGCCTGGAACACCTTGCCGCCGAGCCCTTCGGCACGGCCTTTCTCGCCCTTGCGATATTTACCCGTCAGCATGCCGCCGCCGAGCGGCGACCAGCCGACCACGCCGAGGCCGAGTGCATCACCCGCCGGCAGCAACTCGAACTCGACCGTGCGTTGCACGAGGCTGTATTCCACCTGCAGACCCGCGAGCGGAATCGATCCGCGCAACTCGGCGAGTGTTGCTGCACGCGCGACACGCCACGCCGGAAAGTCAGACAAACCGGCATAGAGAATCTTGCCCGCACGCACCAGGTCGTCGAAGCCGCGCATGATTTCGTCGACCGGTGTCACGCCGTCGGCATAGTGAACCCAGTACAGGTCGAGCCGATCGGTTTTCAGCCGTTTGAGACTCGCTTCGACCGACGAGACCATCGCCTTGCGACTGTTGCCGGTGACGAGAATGCTGTCTTTGGGACTTGCCCGCTGACTGAACTTCGACGCGAGCACGAACTCGTCGCGGCGGCCCGCCAGCAGGTCGCCGAGAATCTCTTCGGATTCGCCGAACTGGTAACTGTCGGCGGCGTCGATGAAGTTGCCGCCGGCCTCGGCATACGTGTCGATAATGCGCGCGGCCTCGTCGGGCTCGGCGCCGTGACCCCAGCGCGTGCCGAAGTTGCCGGCGCCTAAAACCAGTTCCGAGACCCGCAGGCCAGTGTGTTTTCCGAATAGTCGATAACGCATGTTGAACGCTCCGTTCGATGAGTCGACGATGCTCTATTGATTATGAGCGTAATCAATATACGCGCGCAGCGGCATTGGGTCAACGTAGGCAATCTCATGGTCGGGCCGCTTCAGGTTCGCGTTGAATTCGCGGCGGAAGACGCATGGCAGTAGCGAACGCCAGCAGATGCAGCACGGCCAGCAGCACGAACGGCCAGAAGAACGGCCGCGGCCCGACGCTCGCCGCGTGCAGGGCCGGGTGCGCCATGGTCAGCGAGAGCACCAGCGCAAGCAACGTCGTCGCCACCGGACCGCCGATTCGCTGAGCAATGTTCAGTGCGGTATTGGCGACCGCCAGCCGCGCTTTGGGAATGGATGCATACGCAGCCGTGATGGACGGAATGCTGATCGTCCCCTGACCCGCACCGGCAAGGAAAAGACTGACCAGCGCAACGGCTGGCGAGAACCGGTATTCGATCATCCACACGAAGCTCGACGTGCCCAACGTAGCCAGCAAGGCGCCGCCCGCCGCGACCGCGCGGCAGCCGTAGCGCTCGGTCAGAAAGCCAAGCAACGGAAACGAGCACATCATGCCGACGCCGGTCGCGGCGATCAGCCAACCGGCGTGTTCGACCGACATCTGGCAGCCGGCGATCAGAAAAAGCGGCACGACGAGTTGCCGGCCAAATAGCAGGCCGTTGGTGAAAAACTGCGTCGCGGCGGCGGTGGAAAAAACCCGGTCCGCGAAAATCCGCACGTCGATGAGCGCGGCGGCGCCCTTACGCGCCGAGTGCCACACGAATGCCGCGAGCAGCAGCGCGCCCGCAAGCAGTAGCGCGAAGCCTTGCACTCGCGTCGAGTTTTGCAGACCGTCGATGAGCGCGACGAGTCCCGGAGAGATGAGCGCGAAGCCGAAAAAGTCGAATGGCCGCTTCTGCAACGCGCCGAGGTCGCGCGGCAGCAGCCACGTTGCCAGCCCCACTCCGGCGATACCGACCGGCACGTTCAGATAGAACAGCCAGGACCACGACGCATGCGCGAGAATCGTCCCGGCGAGGACCGGACCGAGCACTGGCGCGAGCAGGATGGGCAAGGCCGCGTAGCCCATTACGCGCGCCATGTGCCGGCCGGCGACACGCGCGATCATCATCTGCGTCATGGGCGCCATGACGCCGCCTATCAGCCCCTGAAACACGCGTGCGCAGATCAGCAGGCTCATGCTGGACGAGGCGCCGCACAGAAACGAGGCCAGCGTGAAGGTCGAAAAGCAGATCAGATAGAGACGCTTCGCGCCGAGCCGGTCCACCAGCCAGCCGTTCAGCGGCAGCGTCAGTGCCATGGCCAGCAGGTAGCCCGTGACGATCCATTGCGCGATCGCGATGGGCGAACCCAGCGTATGGCTGAGGGTGGACAGCGACACGTTGACGACGGTCGAATCGACCTGCGCCATGAACGGGCCCATTACCGCGACCACGGTGACTTTCCAGACCGACGCGTCGATCCGCTCGGCTTTGCCGTCCGGCGGGTTCGGCTCGTTCACCGGCTCGCCAGCGCCTTGATGATGCCGGTCGCCTTCACGAGCGTGTCGCGCTGCTGCGCGTCCAGTTCGGCCATGGCTTGCGAGAGCCACATCTGCTTGGCCTCGCGGGTTTTCTTGCGGACCTGCACGCCCTTGGGCGTCAACGCGATCAGCATCTGGCGGCCGTCGGTAGCATGCGGCGTGCGCTTGACGAAGCCCAGTTCCTCCAGCGCCGCGATGGTCGTGCCCATCGATTGCGGCTTCATGCCTTCGGCGCGCGCCAGCGCGGCGGTCGTCGCGGGGCCGTCGTTGGCGAGCCGGGACATGACGACCGACTCCGTCATGGAGAGTTCGTCCGAGCCCGCTTCGTTGCGGGTGCGCCGGACCAGCAGGCCGATGGCCTGCATGAAATCGACAGCGGATTGTTCGATGGTGGGCATGGTCGTTCCAAACGCGAAAGCAGGGCGGTTCCGGTGTTTGGCGAGCATGAAGGTAAACAGTCCAACTTGCAAGCTTATCTTCCAAGATTAGCTTGCAAGTTGGACTGTTCGGATAGCGGCTGGCCCGATGCGACTGCACAAGGCCAGGCGGGCTGGAACTGGAGGCTTAGCCCGCTGTCTGCCAGCCGCCGAATTGCGCGATGGTCTCGAGCGGCAGGCGCGCGCGCGGTCCCTGTTCGCGTTCGAGCAGCGCGGCCGGCAACGTTTGCTGGTCGCCGTGATACGCGATGGAAATCACGCTCAGCACCTTGAAGCGTTCGGGAATCGCGAACTCGGCACGAAACGCGTCGGCGTCGATCCCGCTCATGGTGTGCGCAGCGAGCCCTTCGGCGTGCGCCTGCAGCAGCAGCGCCATGGCGGCGGCGCCCGCGTCGTGCGCGGCGTTCGCGTTCGGTTCGCCCTTGGCGTTCAGCGTGTCGGTGAGCACGGCGACCAGCACCTGGGCATTGGTATTCCAGCCCTGGTTGAACGGCGCCAGCGTGCCGAAGGCGCGTGCGAAGGCGGCGGCGTCGCCGGACTTCTCGAACACGACGAAACGCCAGGGCTGGGCGTTGAACGCCGACGGCGCCCAGCGCGCGGCTTCGAGAATGTTGACCACCTTGGCGTGGTCGATGGGCCTGTCGGCGTAAGCGCGCGTGCTCCATCGTCCGGCGATCAGCGGATGGATGTCGAGGTCGGTGGTGGCAGGACGGTGTGTCATGAATCTCTTCTTCAATGTTGAAGGCTGCGCTTCGCCGGAAAAGCGCAGCCGGACAATCGGGTTAGCGGTCCCGGACGGACGCGGGCACCATCACGGTCACGTCGATTTCGACCAGCATGTCGTTCGCGCGAGGTCGAATACGTGACAATGTCGCCGAGCGTCGCGCCGAGTTCGGTCACGGCGACGCCGATGTTATGCGAGATCTGCGCTATCTGCACGGCGTTGCCACTTCCGCCGGCACCGGTGCAGGGCTCACCGTTGCGGGCGAGACCGCCTGACGGAAAACACGCCGCGCTCGCGCCAACTACCACAAAACCCGCAAAAACTAAACGTTGGTAATGAGAATTACTTGCAATAAGAAATGCGACGGTGTACATTTCAGCGTTCACGTGCTTGTCACAAATTTTGTATCTCATCGCGGCTCGTCCGCGGCTGCGTTCCTGACGCGGTATTTCACTCCGTTACCCCAATCAACATGCTCGTCCCGTTTCTTATCATGCTTCGAGAAGGTATCGAGGCAGCATTGATCGTTGGCATTGTCGCGGGTTATCTCAATCAGACGGGGCGGGCGCGCTGGATGCCCATGGTGTGGATCGGCATTCTGCTGGCCGCCGCGCTCTCGCTGTTCGTCGGTGCCGCGCTGCAGTTCATCAGCGCCGAATTCCCTCAGAAGGCGCAGGAGTTCTTCGAGGCGGTGGTCGGCGGCATTGCCGTCTGCGTGCTGACTTCGATGGTGTTCTGGATGCGCAAGGTGTCGCGCTCCATCGCTACCGAACTGCGCAATTCCGTCGACTCCGCCCTCGCTTCGTCGCGCCGTCAGGGTTATGCGCTGGTCGGCATGATCTTCTTCGCGGTCGCGCGCGAAGGGCTCGAATCGGTGTTCTTCCTGCTGGCCACGTTCCAGCAGAGCGAGAGCGCCGCGGCCCCCGTCGGCGCGCTGCTCGGCCTCATCTGCGCGTGCATCATCGGCTATGCAATCTATGCGGGCGGCGTGCGTCTGAATCTCAAGCGCTTCTTCCGCTGGACCGGCGTGTTCATCCTGGTGGTGGCCGCAGGCATTCTCGCGGGCTCCGTGCGCGCCTTGCACGAGGCCGGCGTGTGGAACTACCTGCAAGGCGTCGTGTTCGACGCGAGTCCGATCCTGCCGGCCGACAGCGCGCTCGGCACGGTGTTCGCGGGCATCTTCGGCTATGAAGACGCGCCGACCCAAAGCGAAGTGCTGGCGTACGTGGTGTTCCTCGTCGTCAGCCTCTACGGTTTCCTGCGGCCGATGGCGAAGCTGCCGGTCCAGCAGGCCAGTCATACCAAGACGTAAAACATGAGCGAATCCAGCAAGACTCCCGGCCATCGTCCCGATGCCGACACCGCGGCGCGCGCACAGGCTGCGCCCGCCCCCAGCAAGACCACGTGGCTGCTGCTCATCGTCGCCATCGTGCTGGTGATCGCCGGCCTCGTCGCGTTCTACGTGGCGACGCGCTTTGCGCGTGAAGCGCATCAGGCGAACCAGAACGAAGCGGGCGTCGTGACCGTGAAAGTCGGCGCCCACGAGTGCACCCCGAACGAATTGACCGTCCCGGCCGGCCTCTCGACGTTCCGCATCGTCAACACATCGGATCGCGCGGTCGAATGGGAAATTCTCGACGGCGTAATGGTTATCGAGGAACGCGAGAACATCGCGCCCGCATTCGCACAAACCTTGACCGCGCAACTCGCGCCGGGCGACTACGACATCACCTGCGGCCTGCTGAGCAATCCGCGCGGCAAGCTGCACGTCACGCCGACCGCGCAGTCGGATCAGGCGAGCAAGGCGGCGCCTTCCATGACCGACTTCGTCGGCCCGTTGTCGGAATACCGCGTGTACGTGACGCTGCAATCCATGTCGCTGGTGAGTGCCGTGCAGGCGCTGAACCAGGCGATCGCCGGCAACGACGTCGCGGCGGCAAAGACGGCGTATGCGGACGCGCATCACATCTACATGCACCTGGCACCGATCGCCGATCTGTTCAGCGATCTCGACAAGCGTCTCGACGCACCGGCCGACTTCTACGACAAGCGTGAGAAAGACCCGGGTTTCACGGGCTTCCATCGCGTGCAATACGGTTTGTTCGGCGCGGGCGCGCCGGTATCGCTCGCGACGCTCGCCGCGCCCGCGCAGCAGTTGGCCAAAGACGCCGACGCGCTGAAGAAGCGCATGGACGACCTGTCGATCGAGCCGAAGCAACTGTCGGTCGCGACCGCGCGCCGTGTCGAACTGATTGCCACCGCGCTCACGGCGAGCAACGAAGAAGCGCATGCGTCGATGAGCCCGGGCAATGTCGCGCCGGCTCTCGAAGGCGTGAGCGAGATCGTCGGTCTGCTCAAGCCGTTGCTGACGCAAAGCAACGCAGCGTTGGGCACGACGCTCGGCAGCGATCTCGATGCGGCGCTGGCGCAGGCAAAGAGCGTGTCCGCTGCGGCAGGCGACGACGCAACCTTTGCGAGCCTCGACGCCGGCCAGCGCGAACAACTCGCAAAGAAACTCACCACCTTGGCCGCCGACCTGCGCCGGATCAATCCGGCCCTCGGCCTGAACTGATCCAGAAATAGACGAACCATGTCCAAGTCAGACCACGACAACCAGAACGCGGCGACGGCAGCCGTTACCGCAACGGCCGGCGCGCCGTCGCCGGGCCGCAGAAGACTGCTGACCGGCATCGGCGCCGGCGCCGGCGTGCTGGCCACGCAATGGGCGCGTGCCGCCGATACCGGCAACACCGGCCATCAGGTCACCGATGCGCCGAAGGCGCGGCCCGACCAGTCGCAAAGTTACCCGTTCTTCGGCGTGCGCCAGCAGGGCATTACGACACCGCGGCCGGCCTCCGGCATGGTGGTCGCATTCGATGTGCTCAGCACCGACCGCGCCGACCTCGAGCGCCTGTTCCGCACGCTGACCGAACGCATCGCGTTCCTGACGCAAGGCGGCAAGGCGCCCGAAGTCGATCCGAAGTTTCCGCCGCCCGACTCCGGCATTCTCGGACCGGTCATCGCGCCAGACGGCTTGACGGTGACGGTCGCCGTGGGCTCGAGCCTGTTCGACGATCGCTTTGGACTCGCGCCGCACAAGCCGGCGCGGCTCTCACGCATGCCGGGCTTTCCGAACGATGCGTTGAACCAGCAGTTGTGTCACGGCGACCTGTTGCTGCAGTTCTGCGCGCACACGCCCGACACGAACATTCACGCGTTGCGCGATATCGTCAAGAACACCCCGGACCTGCTCGAGTTGCGCTGGAAGCAGGAAGGCACGGTGCCGCCGACACCCGCGCAGACCCGCGGCGAGACGAAGAGCGCACGCAATCTGCTGGGCTTTCACGATGGCTCGGCGAACCCCGACGTCAACGACAGCGCGTTGATGGAGCGGATCGTCTGGGTGCAGCCGGCGGGCGCCAGTGCCGGCAGCGACGGCGCCGCGCCCGAACCCGCATGGACCGCGAACGGCAGCTACCAGGCGGTGCGCATCATCCGCAATTTCGTCGAACGCTGGGACCGCACGCCGTTGCAGGAGCAGGAGTCGATCATCGGCCGCCGCAAGTCGACCGGTGCGCCGTTCGACGGCCACAAGGAGAGCGACGTACCGGATTACGCACGCGATCCGAAGGGCGACGTCACGCCGCTCGACGCGCATATCCGCCTCGCCAACGACCGTAGCAAAGGGGCCGCCGCGCATCTGCTGCTGCGCCGTCCGTTCAATTATTCGAACGGGATTGCGTCGAATGGACAACTCGAAATGGGCCTGCTGTTCATCGCATTCCAGGCCGATCTCGACAAGGGTTTCATCGCGGTTCAGACCAGGCTGAATGGGGAACCGCTGGAGGAGTATCTGAAGCCGATCGGCGGCGGCTACTTCTTCGTATTGCCGGGCGCTGCCAGCCGCTCCGATTACCTCGGGCGCGGATTGCTGAGTGCCTGAAGCCGACTGACGCGATTACATCGATCTAGGGGAAATTCATGAAACACAAACGCATTTTGATGGCTGCCTTGTTGCTCACGAGCCTCGCGAGCGGACTGCCGATGGCCAATGCCGCCGTTGCGCCGCTCGATCTGGTGAAGCCGGTGTCCGACTACAAGATTTACGTTTCGGTCGAGACGCAACAACTGGTCGACGGCACGCGGGCGTTCGTTGCCGCGATCAAGGCCGGCGATCTGGCGAAAGCGAAAGCGCTCTATGCGCCCACGCGCGTGCACTACGAATCGATCGAACCGATCGCCGAACTGTTCAGCGACCTCGACAACTCCGTCGACTCGCGCGCCGACGATCACGAGAAGAAAGAAGCCGACCCGTCGTTCACGGGCTTTCACCGTATCGAATACGGTCTGTATTCGCAGAACAGCACGGCCAACCTCGCGCCGCTGGCCGACAAGCTGATGAAGGACGTGCTCGATCTGCAAACGCGTATTCAAGGCCTCGTGTTCCCGCCGTCGAAGGTGGTGGGCGGCGCGGCTGCGTTGATGGAAGAAGTGGCCGCGACGAAGATTTCGGGCGAGGAAGATCGCTATAGCCACACCGACCTGTGGGACTTCCAGGGCAACGTGGACGGCGCGAAGAAAATCGTCACGCTGTTCGAACCGTTGATCCAGAAACAGGACGCCGTGTTCGCGAAGAAGATCGACACCAACTTCGCGACGGTCGATGCGATTCTCGCCAAGTACAAGACGGCCAACGGCTACGAGACCTACGACAAGCTCAGCGCGGCGGATCGCAAGGCGCTCGTCGGGCCGGTGCAGACGCTGGCCGAAGATCTGTCGCGACTGCGCGGCATGCTCGGCTTGAAGTAAGCGCAAGCCAGCCGGCTTCGGAAGAGCGAAGGGCGGTCGACGTGGGCAGAGGTTGTCCAGGTCGACCGCCCTTCGTCTTTCGTGACCGACGGTGATTCGTTACACTCGTCCTCTTTGTCGGACATCGGGGCATCGGGCCATGTAGCACGCAACGCGCTCGATGCCGTGCAAACGGAGGCACGTATGGCGAGCGAGTGGGAACTGGTCGGACGGCTGGTGATATCGGCCGCGTTGGGCAGCGTCATCGGTATTGAGCGCGAGCGGTTGTCGTGGGCCGCGGGTTTGCGCACGCACATGCTGGTGTGTGTCGGCTCGACGTTGATCATGATCGTGTCGGCCTACGGGTTCAGCGAGGTGTTGCGCGAAGGCGTGGTGCTCGATCCTTCGCGGATGGCGGCGCAGGTGGTCTCCGGTATCGGCTTTCTCGGCGCGGGTGCGATTCTCGCGCGCGGCGAGGTGATACGGGGTCTCACGACGGCGGCGAGCGTATGGGCGGTGGCCGGTGTCGGCCTCGCGGTCGGCGGCGGTCTGTACACGGCGGCTATCGCCGCGACCGTCGTCATGCTGATCATTCTGGCCGGCATCAAGCCGCTGGAGAAGCGCTTCATCGGCAATCGCCAGCGGCGCGAACTGACGGTTTACACCAACAGGAATGCGCTGTCGCTCGCCACGCTGCACGAGGAACTCGGCTCGGGCACCGCACGCGTCAAACAGTTCGTGATGCAGCAGAAAGACGACGACGTGGATGAAATCGGCATCACGCTGTCGCGCGTGACGCCGGTGCAGTTCGAAGCCATCTGCAAACGGCTGCGCGCGGTGCCGGGCGTGCATGAAGTCAGGGAGGGCGATGGCGACGCGGGGTGAGGCGGCCGGGCCGCGCTCGAATCCGTCGTTACGACATGCCGGAACCTCTCACGCAGGCAATTGACCTTTCCTGCGCAACACGCCGACCACTTCGTCGATACTCGCGTTTTTCAGCAGACGACCGCCGGCAAGTTGCCGCTCGGCGTTGAGTGCGTCGATGCTTCTCTGCATCGCGGAAGCCTTCGCCGAAATATAGACGGCCATACCGTAGCCGAAGCGTTCGATCAGATCGTTACAGAGAAAAGTTTGCATGGTCGCGGCGGCGAAATCGCTTTCGGTTTGCGTGGTATTGAGAATCATTCGCATTATACACAAACAGGCTCCGGCGTCGACTCTTCATTAACGGGCCGGCTTCGAGCGACCATGCATGGCGTTCCAGGTTTGCCGCTGCTTCAATTCAGCGCCCCGCGTCCGGTACGCCAGCGACAGCGCCCCATGTGCCGACGACGCCCGCGCGCTGACGAGTCGGCCGCCAAGCCGATCCCCCAGATAAGCCGCGAGACAGGACGCCAAGCCGCCGCTCAACGCAACGGGTAACTCGTGTGTGGGATCGAGCGTATCCACCATCGAAAGCACGTCGTCGATTGCCGTGCCGATCAACTCGCGCGAAAGCAGATGCCGGTCGTGCGTGAACACGGTCGGTGCGAGCCGCGCGTAGTCCGATGCAGCGGCGCTTGCTAGCCAACGCATCAACGTCGATCGATACCGCTGCGCGAGTTCGGCGGGACACGGCTGCGAACCGTCGATGCCGACGAGAGCGAACAGGTCACGCGCAAGCGCATCGAAGCCGCTGCGTCCATCCACGACTTTCTGCATATGCCCGACAGCGTGTAACCCGAACCACGCGCCGCTCGCTTCGTCGCCGGCGGGAAAACCGAAGCCGCCGACCACGCGTGTCGAACCATCGGCATACAGCGCTTCGCCCACGCTGCCCGTACCGGTTGCAATGCAGATACCCGGTTCGCCGCCATGCGCGCCCAGCAACGACGTGTACGAGTCCGTCTCGACGACGATCCCCAGCGTGACCGGTGCGCAAGCGATGAACTCGCGTCGCCACTGCTCGTTGTGCGCGCCCGCGATCCCTATACCCACCGTGACCGAGTCCCATGCAAAGGGCTCGCCGATTCGTACGAACGCGGCGACGCACGCCGCTTCGATCGTGCGCCATGCGGCTTCGACTCCTCGCGACAATGCGGCCGGTCCACCCTGCGCCTCGGCAATCACCTGCATCCCGTCGCCCAGTACGACACGTGTACCAGTGCCGCCGCCATCGACGCCGATGCAACGTACCGGCGCGCCGGATTCAAGACGCTCGCGGTTCATCGATGCGCTTCTTCGGGCATGAAGCGCTCCACCGGTTCGAGATACTGCATCATCCCCGTTCGCATGGATTCGTCGGCCGCGAGCACCACGCGCAAGCTGTCTACGACTGAATTCCAGTGCTCGTAGTCCGGTTCGCCGCTGTGAATCCGCGCGAGAAAGTGTCGCTGTTCGAGCGCACACAAGCCGTCGTGGTCCGGTTCGTCTTCGCACGAAAGTTCGCGGTCTGCTTCGACAAGCCGTCCTTCTGCATCGAGTTCGCCGCAGTGAACCAGCAGACGCTGCGTCTCGGTATGCGCGGCGATGTCAGCGGACCTTCCGCGCGCGACGCCGTCCGCGACGATCGACACCGACCCGCGCGGACCCATCACGTCTTTTACGAAGAACGCGGTTTCGCTGATCATCGGACCCCAGCCGGCTTCATACCAGCCAATCGAACCGTCGGAGAAGCACACTTGCAACTGGCCGTAATTGAGCGTGCCCGGCGCCAGGTCAGATGCCAATGCCGCGCCGATAGCCGAGACGCGCACCGGCGTCGCGCCGGTCATCTGGCACATCACGTCGATGTAATGCACGCCGCAGTCGACCACCGGCGAGAGGGTGTCGAGAATCGCCCGATGCTTCTGCCAGGCGAGCCCCGAGCTTTGCTGATTCAGATTCATCCGCATGACGAGCGGTTTGCCGAGCCTTTGTGCCTCGGCAATGAACCGCTGCCATGACGGATGTTGCCGCAACACATAGCCCACCATCAATTGACGATTGGCAGCGAGGGCCGCCGCAATTAAGCGTCGCGTGCCTTCTACCGTGGTCGCCAGCGGTTTCTCGACGAATACGTGGCAGCCTGCCTCGAGCGCCCGCAATGCGAAAGCCTCGTGCGTGTCGGGATAACTCGCAATGCACACGACGTCGGGACGCAATTCACGCAGCGCGGTTTCGTAGTCGTCGAATAACGGAACCGGTTTGGCGAGGCGCGCATTCAGATCGACTTTGCTTCGACCCCGCGCCACGAGACCGCACAACACATAACCGTCGATGGCGTCGTAAGCGAGCGCATGCGACGCGCCCATGTTGCCGCACCCAACCACCAGCGTGCGCAGCGGTGTTGTCGTTGGAATGGATAAAACTGTAGAAGCCGGACTCATGGATTGACCTCCGACGGCGAGCCATGGCCGGCCTGTTGTCGCTGTGAGCGAAAATTGAAGAAGAAATAGAAGCCGATAGCGACGATGGCCGAACCGGCTGCCGGATAGATCCAGAAGCGCTGCCATTGCAGCAGCGACGCCTGCTGACCGACGACGTTATCGACGACATGCGCAAACATCCATCCCGACACCTGCGCGCCGATCAACATGCCGATGCCGTACGTGAACAGCACCGTCAGACTCTGCGCCTGACCTTTGATGCGGGCGCCCGCCACCATGTCGGTGTAGATGAACGCCACCACGAAGAAAAAGTCGTAGCAGATGCCGTGCATCAACACACCGGCATACACCAGCCACGCGAATCCCGGTTGCGCCGCCAACGCAAAAAACGCATACCGTACGACCCATCCGATCATGCTGAGCAACAGCATGCCCTTCATGCCGATGTGCCGATAAAACCAGGGAATCAGCAGCATGAAGACGATTTCGACGACCTGGCCGAGCGACATGACCGAGCCGACGTCGCGGAATCCGACTGCGCCGACGAAGGGCGCGGCGAACGCATAGAAGGTGGCGAGCGGGATCGAAATCAGCATCGCGCAGACGATGAAGACCAGGAAGTGCCGCTCCCGCAATAGCGCCAAGGCGTCCGCGCAAACCAGGTCGCGCAATGCGAGCGGCTTGCCGGCGGCCGGCGGCGGGGTGGCCGGCAGCGAGAAGCTATACAGGCCGAGTAGCAACGAAGCGATAGCGGCCACATGAAACACCAGCGGACTGGCGGACCAGCCGGCGGTGCCGACTAGCACACCCGCAGCGATCCATCCCAGCGAGCCGAATACGCGCACGACGGGGAAGCGCGATTGCCCATCGGCGAGGTGATGGAACGCCACGTTGTTGGAGAGCGCGAGGGTCGGCATGTAGCACAACAGGTAGGCGAGCAACGCCCCGAGGAACCAGCCGCGCGCTTCCACATGCAGGAGACCGGGCAGCGTCCAGAGCAGAGCGGCGCCGACCAGATGCAGCACGCCGAGCACGCGATGCGACGAAAAGAACCGGTCGACCAGCATGCCCATCAGGAACGACGCGAGAATCGAAGCAATGGGCCCGGTCGAATACGCATCGCCAATCGCACCGGATAAGCCCGCCTGAGACATCACTAACCCGAGCGTCGCGTACCACGCGCCCCACACGAAGAACTGCATGAACATCATGAAAGCTAGTCGGGGAACCACTAGCGGATATCTGCTTGGCATCCTTGCCTCTCAGTTGTAAATGTAACGCGTTACACGAGTACCAAAATGGAGTGTAACGCGTTACATAATTCGATCAAAATTGTTTGCGATCGTGGTTTACGCTAGTGCAGGAACAGGGGATTTCAGGCGGAACCGCGACGGATCAATTCCCACGGCAGGATGACGCCGCCGTCGTGCCGTTCCTCGCCGACGATCTGATCGACCAATAGACGGGCGCAGTTCGAGCCCAGGTCGAACATGGGCTGACGCACGGTGGTAAGCATGGGCGAGGTGATCTCCGCGTAGGGCAGATCGTCGAATCCGACTATTGCGAGATCGCCCGGGACGTGGCGACCGGCGCGCGTCGCGGCGTTAAGTGCGCCGCATGCCAGCACGTCGGAGATGGCAAACACCGCATCGCAGGATTCGCCTCGTGCATGCATTGCCGCATAGGCCTTCGAGCCTTCGGCAAACTCCGTCACGCTGTCCGCATGCTCGACCTTACTGAACGACAAACCTGCCGCGGCGAGTCCATCGCGATAGCCGCGTTCACGTTCGCGCGCATACATGTACTCGCCCTTCGCACCGATCAGGCCGATTCGCGTGCGGCCGGATGCCACCAGATGAGCCACGACGGCAAGCGCCGCAGCATGGTTATCGATCGACACATACGGCGCGACACCGGGCTCGAATTCACCGCACTGGACCCATGGGCGGTCGCCGATCTGTTCTTTGAGCGCGGCGGTTCGCGTAGTCGCGTCCATCGTGATGACGCCATCCACCACCTTGCCGCGCAGCAGTTCGAGATAGGCTTTTTCGCGCTCGGGATTCGATTCGGAATTGCACAACAGGATGTGATAGCCGCGCCGCTCGGCTTCGTGCTCGATGCCGCGAACTGTCAGCGCGCAGAACGGGTTGGCGATGCTGGAAACAAGCACCAGCAGCATGCCTGTTTGCGCATTCCTCAACTTCTGACCGAGCAGGTTGGGATGAAACCCTTCCTGCTGCACCACGCGCATCACCTTTTCATAGGTCTCCGGTTTCACCGGCCCGGTGCCGTTGATGACTCGCGAAACCGTTGCAGTGGACACTCCCGCGATACGGGCCACCTGGCGAATATTCATACAGCGTGTGTTCCGCTTGAAGTGGGGGTTTCGAACTGCCGTGCAGTGCACGGGACCGCGCCGCGAACGAGCGCGCGCGGCGCGACAATCATACAACGCCGCCCGGTGAGTCCGGCTCACCCGTTGAATTTCATTCAACACATCATTTCTTTTTTCAACTGGCAGCGCTTTACCCCTCTAACTAATCTGACTGCGGATCAGGAACAGGCGCATGACACACGCCGCCATCGCATTCATTTTCGTTAAGGGATCGACATGAACGGACTCAAAAAACTCGGTGCACTGCTGGCGTTGACCGGTGCGTTGACGATGCAAACCTCCGCGTTCGCAGTGGACTGGGATTTCGCCACCGCCAACGCACCGGGTAATTACCAGACGAAGCTGGACGAGAAGTTTGCCGCCGGTGTCGCCGCGGCCACCAACAACGAAGTGAAGATCAATATTCACGCGGGCGGCCAACTCGGTTTCAAAGGCCCGGAAATGCTCGGCGTGATTCGCGATGGACTCGTGCCCATCGGCTCGTTCCAGTTCGCGCAGCAAGTGGGCATCTCGCCGATTCTGGGCGGCTCGTCGGTCCCGTATCTGGTGTCGGGTTTCGACGAGATGAAGACCTTCCGCACCATCTCGAGGCCCTACTACGACGCCGAATTCAGGAAGTTCAACCAGAAGCTGCTGTTCACGATTCCGTGGCCCGGCCAGAACGTGTTTTCAAAAGTCGAACTGTCGAATGCGGACACCTTCGGCACGATGAAGATCCGCACGACCGACCGCAACGGCAGCGACTTTTTCCGCAGCCTCGGCGCATCGCCCGCGCAAATCCCTTGGGGAGAAGTGGTGCCCGCGCTGTCGACCGGCGTGATCAACAGCGTGTCGACGTCGACTTCGTCAGCGGTCGACGGTCAGTTCTGGGACTTCCAGAAGGTCTGCAACGTCGTCAACTGGCAGTCGAACTTCGAAGGCGTGTCGGTCAATCTCGACGCGTGGAACAAGCTCAGCCCGAAAAACCAGAAGGCGATCGAAGAACTCGCGGCGCGACTCGAGCCCGTGTTCTGGGACGCGGCGAAAGCGGAAGACGGCAAGAACTTCGAGACGCTCAAGGCGAAGGGCATGGAAATCTATACGCCGCCCGCCAATGTTCGCGGTGCAATGGCGGCCAAAGCCAAGCCGACGTGGACGGCATTCGAAGACTCGGTGCCCGCGGCCAGGCCGCTACTCAAGAGTTATCTGAGCGCAGTCGGCAAGCAGTGAACCGTCACGTCTTTCCTGTCAAACCCACGGACGTAGGGAGGGAAAAGCCAATGGAACATATCGACACCGTCGCACCCGTCGCGAGCTCGAAGGGACGCGCGTTCGTGAAGAAAACGCTGAACGCCATCGATCTGCTGGCGAGGCTGGACGGCTGGCTCGGCGCCCTTTGCCTGTTGCTGCTCTGCCTGCTGATGATCGCCGGCATCGTGGTGCGCACGCTGTCGGCCGTGGTGAGCTGGTTACCCAGGGACATTCCGATCGCGTGGGAGTACAGCTCGTATCTGATGGCGGTGACCTTTACGTTCGGCGCCGCGCTGACACTGCGTGCCGGCGGTCACATTCGCGTCAGGGTGTTGCTGTCCAACGCGTCGCCGGCGGTGCTCAAGCTGCTGGAGGGCCTGTCGGCGGCGGCGGGCTTCGCCTTCGCGACGTTCTTCTCGATCGCCATGACGCATTTCTCCTGGCAGTCGTTCGTGACCGATGAACGCTCGTTGGCCAGCAGCACGCCGTTGTGGATACCCAAAGCGTTCGTTGCATTCGGCGCGTTGCTGCTGGCGTTGCAACTGCTCGCGCGTCTCGGCCAGTTGTTGCTGGACGAGCCCGTCGAAGACAAGAACATGATCCGGTGAACGCCGCCAGGCGAACCCGCAGAGGTAAGTGAAATGGCAACCATATTGACGACGATGGCGGCGCTGCTGTTCGGTGGCCTCTCTATTGGTATCTGGGTCGGACTGACACTGGCGATCACCGGTTCGCTCGCCCTGTTTATCTTCCGTTCCATTCCGGTCGACCGGCTGATCGCGCAATACGCGTGGAACGTGATGACGACGCAGGAGCTACTCGCGCTGCCGTTGTTCATCGTGATGGGCGAGATACTTTTCCGCACGCGTATTTCGACCTCGCTCTTCAAGGGACTCGCGCCGTGGGCGAGCCTGTTACCCGGCAAGCTGCTGCATTCGAACGTGATCGGCTGTTCGATTTTTGCCGCGATTTCGGGCTCGTCCGCGGCGACCACGCAGATCGTGGGCCGCGTCACGCTTGCCGAACTGAACCGCCGTCACTACGACAAGCGGATCTCGATGGGCAGTCTCGCGGGCGCGGGTACGCTCGGCTTTCTCGTGCCGCCGTCCAACATCATGATTGTGTATGGGGTGCTCGCGCAGGTATCGGTCCTGAAGCTGTTCGCGGCCGGCCTGGTGCCGGCCATCCTGCTCGCGTCGTGCTTCATGGCGTGGATCATGATTCACACGACCTGGAACAAAAGCCTCGTACCGGAAGAGGAAAGCTTCGCCAATCTGACATGGCGTGAGCGCTGGGCTTCGTTGAAACATCTGGCGCCGGTCACGATGCTGATCGTCGCGGTGCTCGGCAGCATGTATGGCGGTCTCGTCACGCCCTCCGAAGCCGCGGCGGCCGGCGTGGTGTGTGCGCTCGCAATCGCGACGTTCCAGCGCGACCTGAGTCTCGCGAAGCTGAAGGAAGTCGGGCTCGGTGCGGTCAAGACCTGTTCGATGATCGCGCTGATCATTCTGGGCGCCTCCATTCTCGGCAGCGCGTCCGCGTTTCTGGGCGTGGGGCAGGCGGCCGCCGCCTTCGTGCAGGAACTGCATCTGTCGCCCTTCGCTTTGCTGTTCGTGCTGTTTCTCGGCTACATCCTGCTCGGTTCGTTTCTCGAAGGTTTCTCGATCATCGTCATTACGCTGCCTATCGTACTGCCGATGGTGCTGGCCGCCGGCTTCAACGCCATCTGGTTCGGCATCTTTCTGGTGATCGCCGTCGAGATCGTTCAGGTGCATCCGCCCATCGGCTTCAATCTCTTCGTGATTCAGGGCATTACCGGCGAAAAGCTCGCGGTAATTACGAAGGCCACGCTGCCGTACCTCGTGCTGCTCATTCTGTTCGGCATCGCATTGATCGCGTTTCCGCAGATTGCGCTCTGGTTGCCTACGCATCTCGGCCTGAAATGAATGCGTGAGGTCTGTGCCTGGGTTTGGCACATTAACAATGGAAAAAACAATGACGTCCAGGTTTGCTATATCCGTCGATATCGGCGGAACGTTTACCGACTTCGTCCTGCTGGACAGCGAGAAGAAGCGTGTCACGACCGCCAAGGTTCTGAGTACCCCGCAGCGTTCGGAAGAAGCGATCTTTACCGGCTTCGAGCATCTGCGTGATGCGGCTGGATTGAACCTGTCCGATTGCGATGTCTTTCTGCATGCGACGACGGTGATTACCAATGCGGTCATCGAGCGCAAGGGGCACGATTTCATTCTGCTTCATACCGAAGGGTTCGGGACGACGCTGGAAACGGGCCGTGAGCACCGCTACAACGTGTCGACGCTGAGGCTCGCGTTTCCGAAACCGCTAACCCGTCACGGGCTGAAAATCCCGGTGCGCGAGCGCATTGCGTACACGGGTGACGTCGTGCAGCGACCGGACAAGACCGAACTCATCGCCGAGGTTCGCCGTCTGGTGGAAGAAACCGGCGTGAAGAATTTTGCGCTGTGCTTCCTGCATGCTTTCCAGAATCCGGCGAACGAACAACTCGTGGAAGGCTGGCTTCTGGAAGCTTTCCCGGACGCGGTCGTCTCGACTTCCAGTGCGCTCGCTCCCCGTTCTGGCGAATACGAGCGCTGGATGACCTGTGCGGTGAACGCGTTCACCAAGCCTCTACTGAGTCAGTACGTGAGCCGGCTGGAACAGGGCGCCAACGAAGCGGGCTTTACCGGCCGGCTTCTGATGATGACGTCGTCGGGCCTGCCGCTCCCCATCGGCCACTGCGTACGCGCACCGGTTCGCCTGATCGAGTCCGGTCCCGCCGCAGGCGTGCTGGCCGCGCGAGAAATCGCCGCGCGCAATGCGCTGCGCGACGGCCATGCCGACGACCTGGACGAGACGGTACTCGCCTACGACATGGGCGGCACCACCGCAAAGGGCGCGTTCCTGATTGCCGGCAAGGTCGATGTGCAAGCGGGTCTGGAAGTGGCCCGCGAAGGCGCATTCGAAGCGGGTAGCGGTTTTCCGCTGATGATCCCGGCACTCGATCTGATCGAAATCGGCGCGGGCGGCGGCAGCATCGCGGAGATCGACGAGCGCGGCGCGATTGCCGTCGGGCCGCGAAGCGCCGGCGCGGTGCCCGGTCCCGCCTGTTATGCGCGCGGCGGCACGCAGGCGACGGTGACCGACGCCAATCTTTTCCTGGGCTTTCTCGGCGAGCAGAACTTCCGCAATAGCGGAATCGCCGCAACGAAAGTCGAAGCGAAGCAGGCGATTCAGCGGAATATCGCCGAGCAGCTGGATATCTCCGTGGAGCGCGCCGCGGTCGGCATTCACCGCACGATCAACGAGAACGTCGCGCGTGCGTTCCGCGTGCATGCCGCGGAACTCGGCGTCGACTATCGGCGCGCGACGCTGGTTTGCACGGGCGGTTCGTCCCCGGTTCACGCTTTGCCGATTGCACGACTTCTGTCGATTCGACGCGTGATCTTTCCGTTTGCCGCAGGCGTGGCGTCGGCCATGGGACAGTTTGCGAGCAGCGAGGGCATCGTCCTGCAGCAAACGCGCAAGATGAGCCTCGCCGACGTGAGCGACGAAGTGATCGCAAGAGAAGTCGCGCAACTCGTGCAAGCCGAACCGTACGCGAGCCAACTGGTGAGCGGCGGCGCGCGGAGCATCGTGAAACTCGGAATGCGCTACGAGGGGCAGGACTCGGAAGTGACGGTGGAAATATCCGGGGATGATGGCCATTACCTGAACGCCGCCGACATTCGCAGCCAGTTCCTCGCCGCCTATGAAGACATTTTCGGCTTGAACTTTCCCGACTATGGCATCGAGATCAGTACGTGGATTGTCGAGGTCTCGTTGCCCGAGCATCTCAAGTCGGTGCGCGAGTACACCTACGACGCGCTGACGCCCGACGCGAAGCTGGAAAAGGAGTCGCGGTCCTGCTTCATCAGCAATGGCGAAACCGAAGTCTGGACTTCCGTGCCCGTGTTCAACCGCTACGCGTTGCCGGTCGGCTGGCAGTGCGCCGGCCCGGCGCTCGTCGAAGAAAACGACACCACTATCTATATTCCGGCCTTTGCAGAAGCGCGTATCGCTTCGACGCTGGATCTCATTGCGGAGCTCAAGTCGTGAATTCTCCAGTCAGCATGGACCCGGTGGACGCCGGGATTATCTGGTCGCGCTTCGTTTCCGTCGCCGACGAAATGGTGTCGGCCATGGAGCGCACCGCCTTTTCGACGATGGTGCGAGCGAGCGGCGATTTTTCCTGCATGCTCTTCGACGCACGCGGCAAGCTGATCGCACAAGGCGCGACGAGCGTGCCGTCGTTCACGGGCACCGGGCCGAGTACGCTCGCCCATATTCTCAAAGTGTTCGACCCTGCCGGATTGGGCGACGGCGACATTATCGTCACCAACGACCCATGGATCGGCACGGGTCATACATTCGACATCAACGTCGTCAAGCCGGTGTTTTACGAAGGCCGCATTGCCGGTTATTGCCTGACGGTTTCGCATCTCGCGGATGTCGGTGGTGTCGGCATGGGCTCGGTCGCGAAAGACGTGTACGAAGAAGGCTTCTCGCTGCCACCCGTCAAGCTGTTCGAAGCCGGCGTCGAGAACCGCTTCGTATTCGACTTCATCAGGAACAATGTTCGCACCGTAGATTACGTGCTGGGCGACATCTATTGCAATGTGGCCGCGTGCAATGTCGGCGCTCAGGGGCTCGTGAAGATTCTCGCCGAGCACGAGTTGTCCACGACGACCGACGCGGCCGATGCGATCTTCGCGCTCACCCGCAAGTCGATCAATGCGAAGCTGCAGTCGATGCCCAAAGGCACTTATCGAGCCACGATACCCGTGGAAGGCGGCAAGGACTTTCCCGACATTTCTCTCTCCGTCACGGTCACGTTGAGCGAAAGCGGCTTCGCTTACGACTTCGCCGGCACGGACCCAGTGGTCGCGCGGGGCGTCAATGTGCCGATCTGCTATACGCGGGCGTTCTGCTATTTCTGCACGAAGGTGCTGGTCGCGCCGAACATTCCGAATAACCAGGCCATTCTGGACTTCGTCGCGATCGAAGCGCCCGACAACTGCATTCTGAATGCGCTCAGACCGAACCCGACCGGCGCGCGGCACGTGTTCGGCCATTTCGTCGGCCCGCTGATTTTCAATGCGCTGGCCGATGCTTTTCCGAACGACGTACAGGCCGACTCGGGCATGGTGTTCCAGATGAACCTGCGCGGACAGACCCGCGCGGGAAAGCACTATTCGTCGATCTACTTTTCGGCCGGCGGCTACGGTGCGCTCGCAGGCTATGACGGAAGGCCGGCCTTGCCCGCGCCGGCCAATATCATCGGCGGGTCGATCGAGTTCTGGGAGCAGCAGATCGGCTGCACGTTCCTGCAAAAAGAGATTTTGCAAGACTCGGGTGGCCCCGGTGAGTTTCAGGGCGGCAATGGCCAGATCTTCGCGATCAGGAACGACACGGGTCACGCACTCGAGGCGTCTTTCATGGCGTCGCGCACCAAAATTGCGGCGAAGGGTTTTGCGGGCGCTCGCGCCGGCGCGCACCGGTTTATTTTTGTCGACGGCGTGGAAACCGATCCTAAAGCGCGGGTACTGATTCCCGACGGCGGTGTCGTGGAGATTCGCGATGCGGGCGGCGGCGGCTATGGCGACCCGGCACGCCGGCCGCTGCAAAGCATCGAAGCGGATCTCGAAGCCGGCCTGATCAGTCCGCAGTTCGTCGCGGATCATTATCCGCGTCAATCCGGCGAACTCACGCAACGCGCCCGGAGGCCGTAAGATGATTCCACTTTTTCCACCGAGGAAACGGACATGGCAGGCACGATAGATCTTGGCGGCAAGCCGTTCGAGCGGCGCTTCGTTCGCAGCGGAGATATCCGCTTTCATCTCGTCGATGGCGGCGTCGGCCCGACGGTAGTTCTGATTGCGGGCTTTCCGCAGACTGCTTATGCATGGCGCCGCGTCCAGCCGCTGCTGGCGGGTTCCTACCGCACCATCGCCATCGATCTGCCGGGCCAGGGCTACTCGGACAAACCGATGAGCGGTTACGACACGGAAACCGCGGCCGCCCGCATTCACGATCTGCTACGGACGTTGGGTGTCGGGCGGCACTTCTACGTCGGGCACGACATCGGCTCGTGGATCGCCTATCCGTACGCGCATCGGTATGCGGCGGATCTCGACGGCGTCGTCTTTATCGACGGCAATATTCCGGGCATTACGCTCAAACCCGAAGTGTCGGTCACGGCGCCTTCGAACTGGAAGAGCTGGCATTTTCTCTTCAACGCGGTGGACGATCTGCCGGAAGCGCTGATTGCCGGACGAGAGCGCATTCTGATCGAATGGTTCTTCAACAAGAAGACCGCTAACGCCATGACGACTTTCGATCCGGCCGATATCGACGAGTATGTGAAGGCCTACGCGTCGCTCGGCGGCCTGCGCGGCATGCTCGGCTATTACCGTGCCGTGGAAGAAGATATGCGGCAGAACCAGCAACGCTTCGCCAGTCGCATCACGACGCCGGTGCTGGCGCTGGGCGGCGACGTAGGCAGCGCGCCGACCATTCATGAGTTGATGAAGCCGCTTTGCGAGAATCTTCGCGGCGGCGTGATCGAAGATTGCGGGCATTACATTCCCGAAGAGCATCCGCAGAAACTGGCGGCCGAACTCATGACTTTCTTCGAAGCCTGCCTGGCTTGACGGCAATCGGCGCGCGCTTTTCTTCTTGGCAGGCAAATGCTTTATGCTTGCCGACATCGAGTTGCGACGAGAGCGTAAATGAGGACCGGTCCGAAAAAGAAGGAGACGGAGGACGAAGTCGAGTCGACTTCGGACACGCGCCGCGCGCGCTTTCCTCCGCTCAAATCGCTCATTGCTTTCGAAGCGGCGACGCGGCATGGCAGCTTCACGCAAGGCGCGGACGAGATCGGTATTACCACGTCCGCGGTAAGTCATCACATCCAGCAACTCGAAGAGTTTCTCGGCGTGCCGCTGTTTCAACGGCACGCCGGACGCGCGGTGCCTACGGTCGCGGGCCGGACTTACGCAGTCGAAGTGAAGAAGGCATTCGACCTGATTGCGAACGCAACCAGCCTGATTGCGCCGCAGTCATGGGGCGGTCATCTTTCGATCGCGGTACCCAACAGCTTTTCGGTGAAGTGGCTGCAACCGCGTTTGCAGACCTTTCTGAAGGCCAATCCGCTGTTCCGGGTGCGGCTTGCCACGCTTCATACGCATGAACTCGACGCGAATCGCTACGACATCGCAATTGCGCACGGCCCCCAGACACCCGGTCTCAAGCTGGCCGAGCCACTGCTGGTCGAGCGTCTCAGGCCGCTGTGCAGTCCGCAACTCGCGCGCGAACTGCGCCTGAAAAGCCCGAAGGATCTGGCGAAAGCGACCCTCATTCATTCGAACAATCCGTTGAGTTGGGTCGAGTACTTTCGTCGCATCGGCAATTTCGTCGTGAAGCCCGCGCACGATTTGTGGCTCGACCGTTCCGCCATGGCGATCGAAGCCGCGGTAGAAGGGCTGGGCGTGGTGCTCGAAAGCGAGATTCTGGCCGAGCAGGAGTTGCGCGATGGCCGCCTGATCGAGCCTTTTCCCGACCCGGCATGTTGTGTCGAGAACATCTCGTACTATCTGCTGCGCTCGTCGAGTCTGCGCAATTCCGCGGAAGCCGATGTCTTCGAAAAGTGGCTGCGCACCGAACTCGAACTGGCTAATCTTCGAACGATTTTCTGAATTCGCGTCGCCAGTGCAGACCGGCGGTGGTGGTGGATTCGGGCCGGTATTCGCAGCCGATCCAGCCTGGGTAATCGGCGCGTGCAATGGCGCGTGCAATGGCGGCCCAGGGCAACGTGCCGGTGCCGGGTTCATGTCGACCCGGTACATCTGCGACCTGAATATGCGCGATGTCGGCGCGGTGCCTGGCAAACGCGTCCAGCGGATTCACGCCGCTCATGCCTGCGTGATAGAAATCAAAAAGCAGTTTGACATTGCGTTTCGGTATTTCGCGTATGAAGGTACTCGCGTGGTCGAGACTCGAAAGAAAGTAGCCCGGTGCGTCCTGCTGATTCAGGCACTCCAGTACGAAAGTCACGTTGCAATTTGCGGCCCGCTCAGCGGCCCAAACCAGATTCGCGCGAAAAACGTCTTCCGCTTCCGACTGCGAGCAACCCGCCGGCATTCTGCCGGCCATCAGATGAATCAAGCGGCAGTTCAATGCGCTTGCATAGTCGAGCGCGCGGTGGACGCCACTGCGGAAGGTCTCGGTATAGCCCGGAATGCACGCATATCCGTTGACGCCCAGCGTGCCCGCATCGCCTGCGGGCGTGTTGATCAACACCTGCTGAAGGTTCCATTTCTGCAACGCACGTTGCAACACCGCGGGATCGTATTCATAAGGCGAAGCGTATTCGACGGCAGTAAAGCCGCTCGATGCAGCGGCTTCGAATCGATCGGGAAACGAAAGCTCGGTGAATAGCCATTTGAGATTCGCGGCAAATCGAATCTCGCCGCGACGGGGACCGTGCGAACTTTTCGACCCGGTCGCAGCAGTCATTTCAATCCCACGATCATTTCGATTTCGACGGCGGCGCCATGCGGCAGTTGCTGCACGCCGATTGCGCTGCGCGCGTGTTTGCCGCGCTCGCCGAGCGTGTCGATCAGCACGCGCGAAGCGCCGTCTATTACCGCACCCTGTCCCGTGAATTCGGCTTCCGATGCGACAAAGCCGGTTATCTTGACGATCTGCGCAATCCGGTCGAGTCCGGACAGCGCGAGCGATAGCGCATCGAGACAGGCTTTCGCGGACAACGCGGCCGCGTGCTGTGCCTCTTCCACGGATATTTCGCCGCCGACCTTGCCGCGATATTTGAGTACACCATCTTCACGCGGCAGTTGGCCGCTCACGAAAGCGAGATCGCCGAATACGGTGACGGGCGTAATGAGTTGACTGGGTGTCTGCTGCATGGTGTTTCCTGTTCCATGTCGATTAGGCGAGGCTCACAGAACGGTCAGCTCGAGCCGTTCATAAGCATCGCGTGCGGAGTCGCTGAACAACGACTCCAGTAATTGCGCACCGTGAATAGCTTGTGCACGCCCGGAAAACATCGCGACGTGGAAATCCGTATAGAACTGCACGTCGTCCGGGAGCGGTCCGACGATCTTTATGCCGGCGATCATGGCCAGTTCGCTCATCTGCTGAATGGCGATGTCTGCGTCGCCGCGCAGAATGCACTCGCCGGTAAAGCCTTTTTCGACGATCGTCGCGCGTCGGTTGACCCGATCCGCAATACCGAGCTTGTCGAGCAGCGACGCAAAGTACACACCGCTCGCGCCGGTTTTCGAATAGGCGACGGACTTGGCGGACAGCAGAAGTTCACGCAGATCGTCGATGGTTTTCAACGCTGGGCGGCCCGCTGAGGCATCCGCGTTCAAAATCGTCGCCACGCCCACACCCGTTCTAACCAGCGCACGCGCCGTCGACGCAACCACCGTTTGCTCTTGAGCGAGTTGATTCACATAAGCTCGTGTCGCGATGAGCAGGTCGGCTCGTTCGCCATGCGACACGCGTTGTTGCAACACATTCGTGGGATCGAAAACACATTGCACGTCGATGCCGGTGCGCGCCACGAACCTGGGAACAATCGTGTCGACCAGCGCCGCTTTAACTGCGAGCGTGCTCATCAGCGAAACACGACGGCTCATTGGGCTGATTCCAGACGGCGCTTCAAATCCGCCACCGCGCTGCGCGGTGCGGAAAACACCGGGCAACTCGCGACGCGCTTCACCGCGTCGAGTGCCTGAGCGGTGGAGAAATGGGCCAGCATGATGGCGTCATACCCGTGCAGGCTCGCAGCTTTCTCCGCAACGAGCCGGTTGTGCGTGTCCGTGTCGCCGGCCCGCAAGCGGTCGATGGCTTCGTCCACCACGAACGTGGCCAGCGTTGCGTCCGGGTTCACGCGCGACACCTCCTCGAAGAACTCCGTCACCATGGTCGGCAACGCGGGCGCAAACGTTGCAATCATCGCGATGTTCCTGCCTTGCAGGAGCGCGTCGCGAAACATCGCGGTATTCGGCTTGCACACCGGCACCGGCAGCGCGGCGTCGGCGGCCTCGATTGCGGGGCCGAACGCGGAACACGTCGCCAGCACGGCATCCGCACCGCTCTCGTAACCGTAGCGCACGAGATTCACGAAACGTGTTTGCAACGCTGCGCTCAGGTCTTTGCTGGTGCCCCGCGCCGAAGTCAAGCCGTCGTCCAGCAGATTGGTCAAGCGCGCCTGCGGCCAGTCGAGCGTGAAGGCGTCGTGAATCGGCGCCATGGCGACAGGTGTGGCGTGCAACAGCACGATAGAAAGGTCTTGTTTCATGAGATGTCGATTCGCTGCTGGTCGGCTGTCAGGGCGACACCCGCAACGGTCCAAAGCGTATCGACCGGCGCAGCATCGCTCCAACGCAAAGAATTCAACACCGGTTGAGTGAGAGTCACGAGCAGGCGCGGCCACCCGCTATAAATTTCCGCTTTGCGCGGTGCGCTATGATCGGCATGGCCGCAAGAAGCACGACACGAACGACACGCAAAATGCGAAAGACTTTCTAAAGCCGCCTTTGCCGCGTGCCGTAAACATTTCATGGGCAAGCGAATTGCAAATTGTTAAATGCGCGTGCCTCGTCATTCGGTTTGGGATGCATGCAAATGACTGATTGCATGGAGCGCTAATGAAGAGTGTTTCCGGGGACCACGATTTGCCGGACGAGAATCAAAACGATCGGCCAGGTGCTGCTGCCGTCTATCCGGCGCCCGGCCCGACCATGCCGATCGCCGCGACGCCTTCTATCGACACATTGTTAGAAGCCTCACGCAACCGCATTCGCGCGCGCGACTGGGCGTGGTACCGGGCGGGATCGACGTTGCGGCTCGCCGCCCATGCGGAAACGGAGACTGTGTGGCCGGAGCAGATATCCCCCGACGCGTTCAACGCGTTTTGCGAATCGCGTGGCTTGAGAGGCTGGCCGACGGGCGGTGAAGGCAAGGCGCAAGGCTGGCTGCTCGCGCCGCGGGCCGACGCGAATAACGACGCAAATAGCGACGCAAGCAACGACCCAGGCAACGAAACCCAGGACGAAGCCCTCGCCGCATTCGCCAATGCGCTAGGCCTTCAACTGCTGGCCGATGCACTGGTTCGGGCCCAGAACACGCAACGCGTGCTCTACGAAATCGCGTATATCGCCAGTTCGATCCGCGAGCGTTCGGCTTTTTTGCATGCGGTGCACCGGCAACTCGCCACCATCATCGACGCGGAGAACTTTTATCTCGCGCTCTACGAGCCGGAAACCCGCCGCATTACCTACCCCTATTACGTCGATGTCATCGACGTCGAAGCGCTCGAATCGGAGAGCTACGACATTCTCGATCCGAACCGCCTCTCGCTGACCGGTCAGGTTCTGACGAGCGGACAACCGTTGCTGATCGACGCCGCCGACATGCTGAAGGCCGAGTCGGAAGGGCGTTTCCATTGCGTCGGCGACCGGCCCGAATTCTGGATGGGCGCGCCGCTCAAGAACGCTTCCGACGAAGTGTTCGGCATGATCGCCATGCAGGTGTACGACGTGTCGCGTATCTACAGCGCGGAAGACCGCGCGTTGTTTCTGGTAGTCGCGCGTCACGTCGCAATGGCGCTCGACCGGATCCTTCACCGCGCGAATCTGGAAGACACGGTGTCGCGCCGGACCTCGGAACTCTCCGAACTGAACGCCGCGCTGCGCCAGGAAGTGGTGGAACGAAAGCGCGCGGAGCATCTGCAAGCCGCGCTCTTCAAGATTGCGGAACTCTCCAGCGCGTCGGGCGATATGGTCGAGTTCTTTCGCAGTTTGCACGGCATCGTGGCCGAACTGCTGTACGCGCATAACTTCTATATCGCGCTTTACGACGAGAAAACGGCGACCGTGTCGTTTCCGTATTACGTCGACGAACTGGTTCAGGAACAGCCGCGCCCGCGGCGTTACAAGCGCGGCTTCACCGAGTATGTCATCGCGCTGCGTCGCCCCTGTCTGTTCGATCGGGAAGAAGCCGAGCGTCTGATTCGCGAAGGCCGGATCGAAGTCGACCACGACCGGCTTCATCTGCGTTCGTGGCTCGGCATTCCGCTATTCGAAGGCGGTATTGTGCGCGGCATGCTGGCGGTGCAAAGCTATTCGGACGACGTGCGGTACACCGCGCGCGATCAGGAACTGCTGACGTTCGTATCGCGCCATATCGACACCGCGTTGTCGCGACGCAGCGCCGCCGACGCGCTGCATGCGTCCAATCTTGAACTCGAAGCCCGCGTGCAGGACCGCACGCGTGAACTCGACCGGGCCAATGCGCAACTACTGTTCGAGAACTATCACGACGCGCTGACGGGCTTGCCGAATCGCAGCCATCTGCTCGAGCGGCTCGGCGCGGAATGGATCGAGCATCGTGACTTCGGTCATGAACTGGCCGTGATGTTTCTCGACCTCGACCGCTTCAAGGTCGTCAACGACAGTCTCGGTCATCATTTCGGCGATCAACTGCTGGTGCTGGCGGCGGGGCGTCTGCGCGACTGTCTCGGCGAGGGCGACATGCTGGCGCGGCTCGGCGGCGACGAGTTCGCGATTCTCTCGCCGGCCGGCTCGCTCGAAGCGGCCGTGGCGGTCGCGGAGCGCATCCTGTCCGCCTTCGACCTGCCGTTTCATATCGACGACCACGTGGTGTTCTCGTCGTGCAGCATCGGCATCGTGACGGCGGAGCATCAATTTCACACGGAAGCCGCGGACCTGCTGCGCGATGCCGATACCGCGATGTATCGCGCGAAAAACGGCGGACGCGACAGCTACGTGGTGTTCAACCAGGAACTGCGCCGCGAAGTGTCCGACCAGATGCAGCGCGAAGGCGCGCTGCGCAGCGCGCTCAAACGCGACGACGAACTCGTGCCGTTCTTCCAGCCGATCGTCTGCACGGTCACCGGCCGTCTGACGGCGCTCGAAGCGCTGGTGCGCTGGCGGCAGCCGGACGGGCGGCTGCTCGCGCCCGGCGAATTCCTCCCCGCGATGGAAGGCATGCGGCTGATCGGCCGGCTCGACCTGTACATGCTGAACAGCGTCGCGGCGATTCTCGCGCAGCCCGAGCATGCCGGCTGGCCGCCGGTGCACGTGAACTGTTCGAGCTACAGCATGACGCGCGAGGATTTCGCCGACGATATCCTCGCGCTGCTGCAACAGCACGGCGTCGCGCCGTCGCGAATCTGCCTGGAGCTGACCGAAGGCGCGTTGATCGCGGAGCCGGAGATCGCGCGTCAAACCATGCAGCGTCTGACCGATCACGGCGTGTCGGTGGTGCTGGACGATTTCGGCACGGGCTTCTCGTCGCTCAGCTACGTGCATCAGTACCGCTTCAGCGGCCTGAAAGTGGACAAGTCGTTCATCTTCGGACTGACATCGAGTCCGCGCACGCGGGCGCTCGTGCGCGCCATCGTGCGGATGGCGGAGTCGCTCGATCTCGGCGTGGTCGCGGAAGGCGTCGAAGACGTCGCGGCGCTGGCCGCGTTGCGCGAAATCGGCGCGGCGCATGCGCAAGGCTATTACATCGCGAAGCCGATGCCGCTCGAGGCGCTTACCGAAGCGCTGCGCGCGGGCAAGGCGCAACAGTGGCTCGCGCCCGACCCGCGCGGCGAGGCCATGGCAGGCTAGCGGGCGGTTGCATTCCCGCCCGGCCTGACGAAGGAATCGACATAAAAGAACGCCGGTGCGCTGCAAAGCGCACCGGCGTTTTCGTTGGGACCGCCGCAACAGCAGCGGCGCCAGCGTCGGGCCCCGCAGGGCCCGACAGGCTTTACCACTTCCAGTTCAGGCCAACCGCACCGCTGTAGTCCTGCTCGTGCTTGCCGGCATCGACGGCAACATGGGCGAACACCGACGCGTGACGGCCGATCTCCCAGCTTCCGCCGGTCGCCACGTGCGCGACCGTGCGGGCGAGCGGCGTGCCCGACACCTGGTAGACCGTACCCGGTGCGCTGGCGAACGCGGCGTTGAGCGACTGTCCGAGGCTGCCGATGCGCTGCTGCATGTTCGCATCGATTTCCCACGTGTTGCTCGCCCCGTCGGCGCGCTTCTGCGTGAACAGATACCGCACGCCTGCCACACCCGTCGTCGCGGCCTGGCTGCTGCCCTGATAGACGAGATCGAACACGTTGCCGTTGCCTTCGCCGTAACCGTCCTGGCTATAGCGACCCACGCGCATGCCGACATACGGCTGCAACGTCATGTCGTCACGCAGATGCAGGTTCAGGCCGCCTTCCGCGTAAGCCGTCGCCGCGCGCGTTTCGGTGCTGCCTTGCGGCGAGCCCGCGAGGTCGCCGAAGGCGATCGCACGGTTCACCGAATTGCTCCAGCGGCCGATCCCCGCCGTCGCCCGTGCATAGAACGGTTGCGCGGCAGGTTGCCATGCGCCGTACACCAGCGCCTGCCAGCCGTTCGCATGACCGCTCGCACCCGGTTCGCCGAAGCTCAGGTCGCTGTAGTCCGCATCGACCGCCACGCCGACCCGCACGTCGCGAACCACTTCGTGATCGACGCCGATGGTCAGCGAACTGGTGCGTGCGTCGAGCGCGGTGCTGCCCACCGACTCGCTGCCCGCCGTATGCGACTGACCGTAACGCACGGTCGCCCACACGTCGTCCGACGGACGCGCCAGCGCGGTGGCGGTCTGACGATCGCCGACTGCGTTGCCGAATGCTTCCGTGCTCTGCCGCGCGACGCGCAGCAGACCGGTCGCTTCCTGACCCGACATCTCGTTCAACGCGGTTTGCGCGCCGGTCTTCGATTCGAGCAGCAGGCTGTCGGTGATCGTGTTGCCGCCGGCCGCATAGATGCGGTTCAGCGCGCTCGCCACCTGCAACTGGTTCTGGTTCTGACCGACCAGACCGAAGCCCGCGAAGGCGCCGCTCTGATAGAACAGCGACGTGATGTTCAACGTGAGGTCGACTTCCTGCGCCGCATACGACAACGTCGGCGTGAGGTACGCGTAATCCATCGAGACGCCCGCGAACGCGCCCGTCAGCGTGCCCGTGTAGGAGAGGATGGTGTACTTCGTGCCCGACTTCCACGTGTCCGGCGAGGCGATCACGCTGACCTTCGCGCCGCCGTCGGCACCGCTCTGCGCGATGCTCACGTCGCCCGTCACCGCTACGCTGCCGGCCTGGCCCGCCGCGGTCGCGCTGACCACGAAGGTCGAGCCGTCGTTGAGCGCGAGGTTGCCGTTCACGTGCAAGGTCTGACCCGGCGTGGTCGCCGCGAGCGTGCCGCCCGCGTTGACCGTCGCGTTGCCGGTCAACGTGCCGCTGCCCAGCAGCGTGCCGCCGCTGTTCACCGCCACGTTCGCCGTCGTCAGCGTGTCGACCTGCACGGTGCCGCCGTCGTCCTCGATGCCGAGGCTCGCGCTGGCGAGATCCGTCACGAGACCGCCGCTCGTCACCACGAGGCCGGCCACGTCGCCGTCGCCGGTCACCGTGCCGCCGCTATTCACCAGCGTGTTGCTCACGAGGCTGCCCGAGAGCACCTGTTGCAAACCGCCCGCGTTGACGGTCGTGCTGGTGGCGGTGCCGCCCGAACTGACCACCTGCGTGCCGCCGTTCAGCGTCGCGCTGGTGGCGACGCCGTCCGCCTGAACTTCCTGCAGACCGCCGCTGTTCACGACCGCATTGACCGCCGCGCCGCCGAACGCCACCTGCTGCACACCGCCGCTGTTGACCACGGTGTTGTACGCATAGCCTTCGATCACGCCGTCCACATACTGCAGACCGCCCGCGTTGACGGTGGTGTCGGTCGCGACGCCGCCGCCCAGGATGTTCTGCGTGCCGCCGTTGATCGTCGTGCCGCTCGCCACGCCGCCGTCGGTCAAGGTTTGCGTGCCGCTCGCCGCCACGGTCGTCGAGTTGGCGACACCGCCCGAACTCACGTTCTGCGTGCCGCCGTCCGCGACGGTGGTGTTCTGCGCGACGCCGCCCGACGTGACCGTCTGGGTGCCGCTCGTGCCCGTGACGGTGGTGTTGCTCGCCGTCCCCGCGACGGTCTGGCTGCCGCCCGCGCTCACGCTGGTACCGGTGGCGCTGCCGCCCGCCGCGACCTGCTGGGTGCCCGAGTCGGCGACCGTCGCGTCGACGGCCGAGCCGCCCGACGAAACCGTCTGCGTGCCGCCCGACACCAGCGAACCGCTCGCCACGCCGCCTGCCAGCACGTTCTCGGTGCCGCCCGAGCCGACATGCGTGCTTTGCGCGCTGCCGCCCGACAGCACGTTGAAGACGCCGCCGTTCTCGACCAGCACGTTCGAACCCACGTTGCCGCTTACCTGGAAGGTGCCGCTCGCGTTCGAGCCGCTCACCGTCGCCGAGGTATCGGTGACGAGCGCGCCGCCCGCGCTCTGCTGGATCGTCGCGCTGCCCGCGCCGGTCACGGTGGCCGTGCCGCCGCTCGTCAAGGTGACGCCGCCGGCCGTACCGCCGCTCGACACCGTCAGCGAACCGCCGCTGTTGACGGTGGTGCCGCTCGCCGTGCCGCCTGCCGTGACGGTCTGCGTGCCGCCGCTCGACACCGTGGCGTCCGTCGAGCTGCCGCCCGAGGAAATGGCCTGCGTGCCGCCGCTCGTCACCTGCGTGCCGGTGACGGTGCCCCCGTCGGTGACCGTCTGCGTGCCGCCGCCGGAGACCGTGACGCTGTTCGCGGCACCGCCCGACGAGACGTACTGATTGCCGCCGCTGCCGACCGTGACGGAGCCTGCGCTACCGCCCGAGGACACCCGCTGGATACCGCCCGAGCTGACGACGGTGCCGGTCACGATGCCGCCCGACGCGACGTCCTGCTCGCCGCCGTTGTCGACGGTCGTGTCGATGGCGGTGCCGCCGGTTTGCACCGTCTGCAGGCCGCCGCCGGCCACCAGCGTCGAGATGGAGCTACCGCCCGCCGCGACGTTCTGCGTGCCGCCGGACAGCACCTGGGTGCTCGATGCGACGCCGCCCGACTGCACGGTTTGCAGACCGGCCGACGCGACCGTCGTGCCGACGGTGAGACCGCCCGCCGCGACGGTTTCCACGCCGCCTGCATTGACCGTCGTGCCGCTGGCTTTGCCGCCCGCGTCGATGGTCTGCGATCCGCCTTGCAACACGCTGCCGCTCGCGAGGCCGGCCGATGCGACGGTCAAGGTGCCGCCGCTGTTAATGACCGTGCCGGTGGCCTTGCCGTTCGCACCGACCGAAACCGAGCCCGCCGATGCGACTTGCGTCGCCGCCGCCTTGCCGCCGGAGGTGACCGAGACCGTGCCGCCCGAGCCGACCTGCGTGCCGTTGGCGAGGCCCGCGACGATGACCGTGCCGCCTTCGCTGACCGTGGTGCCGCTGGCCACGCCGCTCGCTGCGATCTTCTGTTCGCCGCCTGCAACGACCGTCGCGCCGACTGCCGTGCCGCTGACGAGCTGTTCGCCGCCGCTCACGAGCGTGCCGGTGGCGCTGCCGCCGGCCGACACTTTTTCCGTCCCCGCGCTGCCCACCTGGGTGCCGAACGACTGACCGCCCGACAGCACGGTGAAGCTGCCGCCGTTCTCGAGCAGCACGCCCGACGCGACGTTGCCGACGATCGAGAATGCGCCGTCCGCGTTGATGCCGTTCGTGATCGTGCCCGACGTGTCGGCCACGAGCTTGCCGCCCGCCAGCTGGTCGACGCCATTCACGGTGCCGCCCGCAACCAGCTTGAGTTCGCCGCCGGCCTCGAGGGTCGACGCGTTCGCGCTGCCGCCGGCCTGCACCGTTTGCACGCCGCCCGCGTCGACGGTCGTGGCCGACGCGACGCCGGCCGAGGCCACCGCCTGCACGGCCCCTGCACCGACCGTGGTCGTGCCGGCAATACCGCCGGCCTGCACGTTCTGCGTGGCCGAGGTGAGTGTCGTGCCGTCGGCCTCGCCCGCAACGTTCTGCACGCCGCCGACGAGGCTTGCGCCGATCGATTCGCCATTCGGCGCGATGTTCTGCGTACCGCCCGAGACCACTGCATCGATCGCCGTGCCCGACACGTTTTGCGTGCCCGTCGCGCCGATGGCGGTGCCGGTTGCCGACCCGCCAGCCGCGACGGTTTGCGCCGCGCCGCCGTCGACACTGCCGCCGCTCGCGCTGCCGCCCGAAGCGACAGTTTGCAACGCGTTCGCGCCTGCAACCGTGGTGCCGCTCACCGAACCGTAGACGGTCTGCGTGCCGGACACGAGCGTGTTCAGCGCCGTGCCGGACACGACCTGGGTCGCGCCTGCATCGATGGTGGTCCCGGAAGCGACACCGCCCGTCGACACGTCCTGGATCGCGCCGCTTTCGATCTCGCCGCCCGACGCCGTGCCGCCGGCGAAAATGGTCTGCGAGCCGCCCGACTTGACGTCGGTATCGACCGCCATGCCGGTGCCACCCACCGATTGCGTACCCGCCGACACCACGGTGCCCGTCGCCGTGCCGCTCGCGATCTTCTGCTCGCCGCCTGCGATGACCGTATTCACCGCGCTGCCGCCGTCGACGATCTGCTCGCCGTTCGCCGTCACGATGCCGCCGCTGGCGACGCCGCCCAGCACCTGCTGCAAGCCACCCGAGCCGACGCTCGTATTGGTCGCCGTCGCGCCGCTCGACACCACTTGCAAACCGCCCGCGATCACGGTCGCCGAGACCGCCGCGCCGTCGAGCACCTGCTCGCCGCCCGACACCAGCGAACCGCTCGCCACGCCGCCGGCCAGCACGGTTTCCGTGCCGCCCGAGCCGACGTGCGTAGCGACCGACTTGCCGCCCGACAGCACGCTGAACGCGCCGCCGTCTTCGACCAGCACGTTCGAGCCGACATTGCCGCTCACCTGGAACGTGCCGCTCGCGTTCGTGCCGCTCACCGTCGCCGAGGTATCGGTGACGAGCGCGGCGCCCGACGCCTGCGCAATGGTCGCGCTGCCCGCGCCGGTAATGGTCGCGGTGCCGCCGCTCGTCAGGGCGACGTTGCTGGCCGTCCCGCCGCTGGACACCGTGAGCGAACCGCCGCTCTGGAT
Source organism: Paraburkholderia sp. BCC1886 (assembly GCF_900996245.1). Taxonomy (GTDB): domain Bacteria; phylum Pseudomonadota; class Gammaproteobacteria; order Burkholderiales; family Burkholderiaceae; genus Paraburkholderia. The sequence continues at coordinate 166,527 of NZ_CAAJGK010000037.1, forward strand.
CAGCGAACCGGTGGCCGAACCGCCGGCCGTGACCGTCTGCTGACCGCCGCCCGACACGACCGCGTCGAGCGATGCGCCGCCCGACGAAACGGCCTGCAGGCCGCCGCTCGAGACCTGCGAGCCGCTGACGTTGCCGCCGGCGAGCACGGTTTGCACGCCGCCGTCGGCGATCGAGACGCCGTCCGCGTTGCCGCCCGACGACACGTACTGGTTACCGCCGCTGCCGAGCGAGACGCCGCCCGCGCTGCCGCCCGCCGACACGCGCTGGACACCGCCCGCGCTGACGACGGTGCCGGTGGCCGTGCCGCCCGAGGCGACGTCCTGCTCGCCGCCGTTGGCGACGGTCGTATCGATGGCGGTACCGCCGGTCTGCACGGTCTGCAGGCCGCCGCTACCCACTTGCGTCGTCACGGCGCTGCCGCCTGCCGCGACGTTCTGCGTGCCGCCCGACTGTACTTGCGTGGCCGAGGCGACGCCGCCCGACTGGACGTTCTGCAGGCCGCTGCCCGAGACCGTCGTGCCCACGGCGAGACCGCCGTTGGCGACGGTTTCGACACCGCCCGCGTCGACGATCGTGCCGCTTGCCTGACCGCCCGCGTCGATGGTCTGCGCGCCGCCTTGCAACACGCTGCCGCTCGCGAGGCCTGCCGAGGCGACGGTCAATGCGCCGCCGCTGCCGATCTGCGCGTCGTTGGCCGTGCCGCCCGCCTGAACCGTCACCGCGCCGCCTGCGCTAACGGACGTGCCGTTGGCGATACCGCCCGACGCGACCGTCTGCTGACCGTTGCCCAGCACGGTGGTGCCGGTGGCCGTGCCGCTCACGCGTTGCGTGCCGCCGTCGACCTGCGCGCCGGTGGCGCTACCGCCTGCCGCGACGATTTCCGTCCCGGCGCTACCTACTTGCGTGCCGAACGATTGACCGCCGGACAGCACCGTGAAGCTGCCGCCGTTCTCGACCAGCACGCCGGAAGCGACGTTGCCGACGATCGAGAACGCGCCCGACGCGTTGGTGCCGCTGGTGATCGTGCCCGACGTATCGGCGACCAGAGTGGCGCCCGCCTGCTGATCGAGGCCGGCGACCGTGCCGCCTGCCGCCAGCGTCAACTGACCGCCGGACGATACGGTCGACGAGGTCGCGTGACCGCCCGACTGAACCGTCTCGAGGCCGCCCGCGACGACGCTGGTGCCGGTCGCGTCGCCGGTTGCCGTCACGGTCTGCGAGCCGCCCGACGTGACGGTGGTGGCCAATGCCAAACCGGCTACCTGTTGTGAAGCGCCGTCGCCGACCTGTGCGGAAACCGCCGTGCCGCCGACCTGGACGTTTTGCGTCGCCGAGGTCAGCGAGGTGCCGAACGCCGTGCCCGCGACGTTTTCGACGCCGCCCGTGAAGCTCGCACCGATCGACTGACCGCCGGCCGCGACGTTCTGCGTGCCGCCCGAGACGACCGTGTCGTTCGCCGTGCCCGACACGTTCTGCGTGCCCGACGCGCCGATGGTCGTGCCGTTTGCCGTGCCGCCGAGCGCGACGGTCTGCGAGCCGCCGCCGTCGACGCTGCCGCCTGCCGCGAGGCCGCCCGAGGCGACTGTTTGCAGCGCGCTCGCGCCGTCGACGGTGGTACCGGAGGCCGTACCGTAGACGGTCTGTGTGCCCGACACGGTGGTGTTCACCGCGCTGCCGGAGACGACCTGCGTCGCGCCCGCATCGATCAGTCCGTCCGACGCCGTGCCGGACGCGTTGACGGTCTGCGTGCCGCCGCTTTCGACTTCGCCGCCGGCTGCCGTGCCACCCGCGTTGATGGTCTGGATACCGCCGGACTTCACGTCCGTACCGATGGCCGTGCCGCTGTTGGCCACCACCTGCGTTCCTGCGGAAACCACCGTGCCGCTCGCCGTGCCGGCAGTGACTTTCTGTTCGCCGCCCGTCACGACCGTGTTCACCGTGCTGCCGCCGGTGACCACCTGCTCGCCGCCCGTGGCGACCGTGCCGCCGCTCGCGACGCCGCCCGACAGCACCTGCTGGATGCCGCTCGCGCCGACGCTCGTGTTGCTCGCCGTGCCGCCGCTGGACACGATCTGCTTGCTGCCGGAGACGACCGAGGTATCGACGGCCGTGCCGTCGACGATCTGATTGCCGCCCGACAACAGCGAGCCGCTCGCCACGCCGCCCGCGGCGACGGTTTGCACACCGCCTGCGAGGACCGTGGTGGCCGTGCTCGAACCGCCCGCGTCGAGCAGTTGCGAGCCGCCGGAGGACACGATCGTGCCCGTGGCGACGCCGCCCGATGCCACGTCTTCGAGACCCGCGGAGCCGACGTGCGTGTTGCTGGCCGTGCCGTTCGCTTCGACGGTGAAGGCGCCGCCGTTTTCGACCAGCACGTTGGTGGCCGAATTGTTCGCCACCGAGAAGCTGCCGTTCGCGTTGGTGCCGCTGACCGTCGCGTCGGTATTCGCGACGAGTGCCGCGCCCGACATCTGATTAACGTCGGTGGCCGTTGCGCCGCCCTGCACCGACAGCGCGCCACCGGCGGCCACCGTGGTCGCCGCCGCGCTGCCGCCTGCCAGCACGACGGTCTGACCGCCGCTGTTCACGGTGCTCGCGCTGGCGAGCCCGCCGTTGTCGATCTGCTGCGTGCCGCCGCTTTGCACCGTGGTGGCCGAGGCAACGCCGCCGTCGGCCACTTCGAGCGTGCCGCCCGCTACCGTGGCCGCGTTCATCGTACCGCCCGAACCGACGCTGGCCGAACCGCCGGTCGCAACCGTCGTCCCGGTCGCGATACCGTTGCCGGTGACGGCCTGCACGCCGCCGGAAGAGACCGTGGTGGTGGTGGCCGTGCCGCCCGTGACGTTCTGCGTACCGCCCGCGAAGACCTGCGTGCCGCCCGCGCTGCCGCCCGAACTGACGTTTTGCGTCCCGCCGCTCACCAGCGTGCCGCTCGCCGACCCTTCGACGTCCTGCTCGCCGCTATAAATCGTGGTGCCCGTTGCCGTGCCGCCCGACTGCACCACCTGCGTACCGCCGGCGAGAATGGCGTCGGTGCCGCTCGCGCCGTCGCCGAGCGTCATCGCGCCGTTGGCTTCGACGGTCGTGCCGGAGGCGACGCCGCCGCTATGCACGTTCTGATTGCCGCCCGCCAGCACCGTGGTGCCGGACGCGGTGCCGTCGACGTCCTGATAACCGGCGATGTCGGCGTATACCGTCGTGCCGCCGGCCGAGACGTACTGTTCCGCGAAGGCGTCCACCGTCGCGCCGCTGGTCACGCCGCCGGAGTTCACCACCTCCGCGCTCGAACTGCCCACGTGGGTGTTGATGGACGTGCCGCCGGACAACACGGTGAGCACCCCGGAGTTCTCCACATCCACGTTCGACGCGACGTTGCCGCTGATGCGGAAGGATCCGTCCGGGTTGGTGCCCGACACCAGCGCGCCGGTATCGGCGTACAGTGCCGCGCCGCTCTGCTGCGTGACGCCGAGCGCCGAGCCGCCCGCGACGATCGTCAGGTTGCCGCCCGAGGCGACCGTGGTGCCCGACGCGTAGCCTCCCGACGATACCTGTTCCGAACCGCTGGCATTGACCACCGTGCCGGAAGCGCGTCCACCGGACAGCACCTGCTGTTCGCCGCCGTCGATGGTCGCGCCGGTCGCCACCGCGCCCGAGGCGACGATCTGCGCGCCGGACTGGACTTGCGTGCCGGCCGCGACACCGCCGCTCGTCACCGTTTGCGTGCCGCCCGACACCGTCGTCGCGCTGGCGAGGCCGCCTGCGCTGATCAACTGGTTGCCGCCGTCCTCGACCGTCGTACCGCTGGCGTAGCCGCCGGCCGACACCGTTTCCGTCCCGCCGCTCGACACCGTCGTGCCGTAGCCGACGCCGCCCGACAGCAGCAGGCTGCCGCCGTTGCTTACATCGGTGTTGCTCGCCGTCGTGCCGGTCAGCACGGACAGCGTGCCGCCGTCCACTTGGGTCGAATCGACCGTCGCGCTGTTCTGCACCGTCATCGAACCGCCCGCGAGCAGCGTGGCCGAGGTGGCCAGCGCGCCGGAGTTGGCGACCGTCAGCGTGCCGCCGCTCGAAACGACCGAGCCGGTGCTTTGGCCGTTGACCGTGACCGTGCCGCCGTTCTGGATCTGCGAGCCCGATTCGGCGCCGTACTGGCCGATGGTCTGGCTGGCGCCGCTGCTCACGACGGTGCCGCTAGCCATCCCGCTCGTGACGGTTTCCGTCGCGCCGCCCGACAGCAGCGTGCCGACGGTCGTGCCGGTGATCAGGTTGACCGTGGTGCCGGATGCCGCGACCGTGCCGACGGCCGTGCCGCCGTTCACGGTCAGCGAGCCGCTGTTGAATTGCGTGTCGCTGGTGACGCCGTCGTAGACGACCTGGGTGCCGCCTGCCAGCGTCGCGCCGCTCGTGACGCCGCCTTCGACGTAGTCCACCGCGCCGGCCGAAATGACCGTGCCGGTGGTCGTGCCGCCGAGCACGTATTCTTCTGCACCGCTTTTCAGTTGCGTGTCCTGCACGGAGGCCGTGCCGGACACCATCAGGAAGCCCGACGCGCCGATGACCGCGCCGCTGGTCACGCCGCCGTAGGCATAGAGCTGCGCATCGCTGCCGACGCTGACGTTGTTGAGCGTGCCGCCGCGGACCACGCCGGTGCCGTACGTGCCGATCGTCACGTCCTGCGCAAGGCCGCCCGACACGGTGATGGTGCCGGCGCTGCCGACGGTGGTCGCGCTGGCGGTGCCGCCGGTCAGCACCGTCAGTTGGCCGCCGTCTTCCGCGACCACGTTCGACGCGACATTGCCGCTCACCGTGAAGCTGCCGAGGCGGTTCGTCGCGTTGGTGATGGTGGCCGACGTGTTGGTGACGAGCGCGCCGCCCGACGAGATGGCGACGGTATCCGCGACGCCGCCCGCATCCACTTCGAGACCGCCCGAATTGGCTACCGTCACCGAGGTCGCGATGCCGCCGCTGCTGACCGTGGCGCTGCCATAAGTGCCGACCGTGGTCGACGTCGCCGAGCCGCCGTCCAGCACGGTGAGCGCGCCGCCGTTTTCCGCGACCACGTTCGACGCGAAGTTGCCGCTGACCGTGAAGCTGCCGAGGCGGTTCGTCGCATTGGTGATGAGCGCCGAAGTATTGGTGATGAGCGCGGCATTCGCGCTCATCGCGACCAGATCGGCCGTGCCGCCTGCATCCACCTGCAGCGTGCCGGCACTGACCACCGTGTTACTCGCCAGGCCGCCGCTGAATACTTCGAGCTTCGCGCTGCCGCCATCGAGCACCAGGTTCGACGCGACGTTGTTCTGCACGGTGAACGCGCCCGACGTGTTCGTCGCGTTGGTGATGGTCGCCGACGTGTTGGTGATGATCTGGCCGCTGGCGCCTTGTACCAGGGAATCGGCGACACCGCCCGCGTCGACTTCGAAAATGCCGCCCGCCGAGTAGACGTTGTCGATGCCGCTGCCGCCGGCGAGCACCGTGAGGTGACCCGTGTCGACCGATTGCCCGTGCGAGATGACGCCGTTGGCGATCGTGAATGCGGTGCCGTCGCTACGCGTGTTGTTGCCGTCGACCGTCGACGAAGTGTTGGCCACGAGGCCGCCGCTCGCGTTCTGGATGACGTTGGTGGCCGTCGCGCCCGCCGCGACGCTCAGCGTGCCATTCGCATCGATGGTCGTCGAATCCGCGCTGGCGCCGGACTGCAGGTAGATCCCGCCGTTGCTCACGACCGTCGCGTTATTGGTCTGCGCGCCGCCGTAGACCATCTGTTCCGCGTAATAACCGGACACGACGGAGCTGGTCGCGACGCCGCCCGATACCACCGTGTCGGTCGAGTAGTTGCCGACCGAGGTGTGCAGTTCCGTACCGCTGTTGGTTTCCTGCGCGAAGTAGACGATCGTGCCGGACAGCACCGCATTCGACAGCGAGCCGCCCGCACTGACAGTGAGCGAGCCGCCGCTGTTGACCGTGACGGCGGCAGCCGATCCGGCGACGATCGCGTTGCCCGAGTTATTGACGCTGACGACGTCCGCGTTACCGCCCGACAGGACATTGAGCGTGCTGCCCGAGTTGACCGTCGTCGTGGAAGCCCCGGCGTTGCTCAGCACGTTCTCGGTGCTGCCCGAGTTGAGGACGGTGCTGGAGGTGACGCCTGCATTCGACACGTTGAGCGTGCTGCCCGACGTTAGCGTCGAGCTGAGCGCGTAACCGTTATCCACGTTCTGGGTGCTGCCCGACGTCAGGGTCGTGCCCGACACCATGGCGCCCGAGGTCACGTTCTGGGTACTGCCGGAGGTGAGGGTCGTGCCGCTGGCGACGCCCGTGCCGGACACGTTCTGCGTGCTGGCCGATACGGTCGTGCCGGTAACGGTGCCGGCGACGTTCTGCACACCGCCGCTCGTGATGTTCGCGCCAAGGGCGCTGCCGCCTGCGGCGACGTTCTGCGTGCCGCCGGCCGCCACCGTGTTGCTGGCGACGCCGCCGCTTTGCACGTTCTGGATGCCGCCTGCGCTCGCCACGGTGTTGCTGGTGGTGCCGCCGCTCTGCACGTTCTCGGTGCCGCCCCCGCTCGCCACGGTGCCGCTCGCGGTGCCGCCGCTCAGCACGCTGAGTTCGCTGCCGCTCGTCAGCAGCACGCGCGACGCGGCATTGCCGCTGATGCTGAACGTGGTGGCGTTGGCATTGGTGCCGGTGATGATGCCGGAGGTGGTGGCCGAGATCATCGCACCGGCTACGAGCGTGACGCCGGTGGCCGTTGCACCGGCTTCCAGCACGTCCGTGCCGCCCGCGGCGACGGTGACGGCGCTTGCCACGCCGCCCGACGCGACGTCCTGAACGCCGCCCCTGTAGACGGTCGTGGACGTCGCAAGTGCGCCCGAGCCGACGTTCTGGGTGCTTCCGCTACTGACGAAGGTGAGTTGGGCCGAGGCGCCCGACGAGACATTCTGGACGCCGCCGCTGGTCAGCGTGTTGTACAGCGCCGAGGTGCCCGAGCCGGCGACGTTCTGCGTGCCGTTGGCGACGGTGGTGTATTCCACGACGCCGGTCGAATCGACATTCTGGACGCCACCGCTGTTGACCGTGGCGAGGTAGGCCAATCCGCCCGACGAGACGTTCTGCGTGCCGCCGGTGACGGACGTGTTGTACGCCGAGCCATTGAGGGTCTGCGTGCCGCCGCTGCCGACGGTGGTGTTGGACACCACGCTGCCGAGGGCGACGGTCTGGAGGCCGCCGCTGTTGACGATCGTGCCCGACGCGATGCCGCCGGACGAGACGACCTGCGCGCCGTCGAGATTGACGCTGGTGCTGCGCGCGATGCCGCCCGAGCTGACCGTCTGGTTGCCGCCGCTATTCACGGCGGTGCTCGAGGCTACGCCGCCGGCCGACACGATCTGGCTGCCGCCGGAGTCGACCACGGAGCTAACGGTCCTGCCGCCCGAGCTGACCATCTGCGTGCCATACAGGCCGATCTGCGAGCCCGAGGCGACGCCGCTGGAAGAGACGACCTGAATGCCGCCCTGGTCGACCGTCACGGCCGACGTCACGCCGCCCGCCGACACGTTCTGCGTGCCGGCTTCGACGGTCTCGCCGGAGACCGTGATACCGCTCGTCACGTTAGTGGTAAAAACCGGCGCCGGGACGGCATGCGCCGCGGGCGCGAATGCGACGAACAGACCGAACATCGAAAACATACCGGACAGCAGGCGCGACACGGTGCGTCTGCGATTGCCGAAGACGTGCTGGCAGAATTTACGGCGAAAGGTAATTGGTTTCATTATTTCTAGTGATCTTTTATTGGTGTCCCTCGCGTCGTGCGCGATGGGATCTGGTCTCTACTCGTCTAAAGCGTGCAACGAACTCTTTACAGCGTCGAACTGGCAGCCTGAACGGCGGCGGGTACGGCCTCTCCACCTGACCCGACTCCGAACCCCGGGATGCGCCGCAAGGTGCGCCTGACCTGCTCGGGCGTGATGAGCCGCGTGCATTCGAACTGACGCGGCGTGTCCTTGTGGCGCGGACACCAGAAGAAGTCCTGGTGATCGAAACGAACCCGCTGGTCGTTCCAGCAGCCCGTGCACGCGTGGTAATTGATCACGCGGAACGGCGTCGCGAATTCGTTGTTCTCCTGCGTGAAGCCGCTGATCATGACGACCGGCGTGCGGCAAGCCCACGCGAGCCACGCGAGGCCGCTCGACAGACCGACGAAGAAATCGGCATGACGCAGCCAGCGCGCGCGCTCTTCGAGCGGCTTGTCGCCGGTCTGGTCTTCGGCGCCGTGCGGGATGTGGTTCCAGACGAGCCCCGAACCGTGCGTCGCCTTCTGGTCGATGCAGATCACGCGGTAGCCCGCTTCCTTCAGGAACGTGACGATCTCGCGCCAGCCGGTCGGATGATTCCAGTACTTGCACTGGGTCGAACTCTGCACGGCGATGCACACGTAGCGCTCTTCGATCGGACGGCTGTCGTCCGCCAGCGTGATCTCCGGCACCATCTCTTCCGGATCCACCCCGAGGATGTGGCCGGCCGTGCGGTGCAGTCCGACCTGACGGAAATCGCATGGTTGATGCACGCGGGCTTCGTCGTCGAAGAACAGGCCAATGTTGTAGGTCGCGTAGTAGCGCTTCGGGTCGACCTGCTCGTGCGTGACGAACTCGATCTCCGGATACGCGCGGCTAAAGAGCGGCGCGATCAGCGCCGACATCGCGCAGGTCAGCTTGCAGCCGTGCTTGCGCTGGAACTTCACCGCGTACGGAAACCAGCCCATCAGATCGCCGAGCGTGCCGACCGGGAACTGGATCAGCACCTCGCGATCCTTCGCGTCGTAGCGGTGAATGAAGGCCGGCTCGGCGTCCTTGCCGCGCTTCTGGATCTCGAGTTCGAACGGGACGAAATACTTCTTGCCGCTCGCCACCATGCCCGCGCCGATATCCGTCTCGAACAGGACGTTGTCGGTTTCGACGTCGCGCAGCACGACGTGCCATTCCCCTTCGGGAAGCACGACACGGCAGCCGCTGTTGAAGTCGAAGCGTGCGCCATGGCCGGCATCCTGGGTCGGCTCGGCAGCGGGGAGGGGGAACGGCGGTTTGGCGGATCCGCTGGTCGACACCAGTTGGGTCGGAGCGGCGGGCGCGGCCGGGGTATCGCCGGCAGGAACGGCAAGAATGTCGTGAGGGATCGGAGCAGTCATCGATTGAAGCGGAATGGTCCTTGAACCGGCAACCTCTCTCAGGGCTGCCGGACGAGTGGCTTACATACCGATCGATCGGACAAGGCGGGGCGGCACAACTCGGAGCGCGAAATCAAACCAGCTTGCTACTCAAACGCAAAAGGCATAACTCGGGGATCGAAGCCGCCGGGCGATGCCGTCATCTGGTAGAGCGCTGGGCATACCCTTTAACGGCAGGCGCGCCGCAGTCTTGATACCGAATGTAACGATTTGCTTAAAAAAACTTTCAGTAAGGAAAGGTAAGGGCTCGAGCGGCGATTCAAGCCTGCATGCGCAGGTCTTGCGGGGCGACGCCGAAGGCGCGCCGGAACGCGCGCGAGAAGTCGGATGCGCTCTTGAAACCCAGCGCGAAACCGATGTCCTGAACGGGGACGTGGGGGAAGTGGACGAGGTCGTGGGCCGCCGTGCGCAGCCGCACGTGGCGGATATAGGTGCCCAGTCCGCCTTCATGCTGGAATAGCCGATATAGCGTCGGCCGCGACAGCCCGAGCGAATCGACCACGGACTCGGGCGACAGATCGCTGTCGGCGAGATTCGCGCGCACGAAGCTGCGCGCGCGGTCAAAGGCCATCGCTCGCGCCAGCGCGCGTTCGCCGCCTTTCAACCCGGCCTGTTCGCCGAACGCCTCGGTAATCAGCTGCACGATTTCACGCAGGTCGCGATACGCCTCGTCGGGCGCGATGAAGCGGATACGCGCCGACAACGCGACGGTGCGCCGGACCACGTAATCCACCACCGGCAGAAGCGGCGACAGCACGCGGCCATGCAAGGCACCGGGATCGGCGAATACGTCGCGCACCGCGAGACCCGGCAGGAAGATCGTCATGTGGCGGCAGGCCTCGCGCAACACGCGCACCGGCTGATCGAGATCGACCGCGAGAATGCCGCCGTCGAGCGGCGTGCTGTCCGTTTTCGCCGGCCGGGCAAGCAGGTTATGCGGCACCGAGTCGATGAACACGTGGAAGACGAGGCTGCGCGCGCTGTCCCGCGAGATGCGCGTGATGGTCCGGTCGAGCGTCAGCCGGTCGGTGAAGCAATCCGCAAACATGAATTCGCCGACGTCGTAGCGGTCGATCGAGCCGCGAAACGGCAGCAGCACTTCCGCAAGCGACGGCACCACGTCGATGACCTGTCCCATGCGCTCGCGCCAGGCCAGCAGTTGCAGATGGGTGTCCAGCGCCGCGACGTCGAAATGCTGATGCGCGATCCGCAGACGTGGCTCGGGATCGACGGCGATGGGCAAGTTCTGGAAGTGCGTCTTGGCTGCCATGGTGCGGACGGGCGCAATCCTTTGAATAACGGGCGAACGGGAACGGTGCGTCATGATAAGACAACTTAAGCATTTGCCTACCATGTTGCCTTCGAACAGCGCCTGCGCAACTGCGCACCTGCGATGCTGCCGTAAAGTCGCGGTGGTACAGTGCTTGCCGTCTTTTCTCGTCCGAATGGGAGCGGTTCATGTCGAAGCCTGCAAGACTCGTTTTTACCGCCGCGGCCACGGTATTCGCCGCAGCCGCCGTTGCGTTGTCCGGTGTTGCCGTCGCGGCGGATCAGCCCGCGCCCAGTTATCTGCCCGCCACGGCGGTCCCCACGTTCCAGAACGCGCCGGCGATCGTCGAAGGCGCCAAGGGCAGCAACGTCAAAGCGACGATCTACGTGTTCATGGACCCGAATTGCATCTTCTGTCACTACGCGTGGAAAGCGCTGCAGCCGTATGAAGCGGTGGGCTTGCAGGTGCACTGGATTCCGATGGGTTTCCTGAAACCGGATTCGCCGGGTAAGGCCGCCGCGTTGCTGCAGGCTAAAGACGGTCCCGCGCTGTTGCGCGAACTCGAAACAAAGTTCTCGGAGAAGGAAGAGTCCGGCGGCATTGCGCCGCTCGCGACGATTCCATTTGCAACGCAGACCCGGCTGAACGGCAACGCGAAGATGTTCAAGGACTTCGGCTTCGACGGCACGCCGACTATCATCTATCGGGCGAGCGGCGGACGCTGGGCCGACCTGAGCGGCCTGCCGCCGTTGAGTTCGTTGCCCGGCCTGCTGAATCTGCCCGAACAGGCGATTACCGATCCGTCCTTGCAGCAGTTCCGATAAACGCGGCGGCGCCTGCCGCCTGTCTCCTGCCATCCACCGAGGTGATCGATGAAAACCACGCTCAAACTTCTGCTGCTGTGCCCGCTGGTCGTGCCGACGCTCGTTTGGGCGCAGGCAGGTGGGTGCGATGCCAAACGCGCCTCGCTGGAGCAGGAGATTACCTACGCACAGGCGCATCACAATGCGAATCGCGTGAGTGGACTGGAGACGGCGCTTGCTCAATTGAACGCGAATTGCACCGATGCCTCTTTGCGCAGCGCAAAAGAGCGCAAGGTCGCCGACGCGCAGAAGAAGCTGGCGGAACGCGAAAAGGATTTGCGTGAAGCGCGAGCCCAGGGCAAGGGCTCGAAGAAGATCGCGGATCGGCAGCGCAAGGTGGACGACGCGCATGCCGACCTCGAGCAGGCGCAAACCGAAGCGGCCGAATAGATAGTCCACCGCGCATAGCCCCATTCTTCAGACGCCACCGCTCGCGAAGTCGTCGCACGACGCCGGGAGGCCCGACGGGTTCCCCGCCGGGTTTCCCGTCGGGCCTCCCCGTACTCCCGAACCCGAATGGGGACAGCACTGAGTTCACATCGTGAGCTTTTTTTCGCTTGTGTTTTGCATCGTAAGCATCGCAATCCAATATCTGTCCGCAGCGGCCGAGATCGAAAACGCCGCCGACAAACAACAAGACAGATATTGGAGACAAGCATGGATCTTCACGTTCATCGCCGGCGCGCGCTGCGCGCGTTAGCCGGTTGCAGTCTCGTCATGATGTTGGGAACGGCGGCCGGCCTCGCGCAAGCACAGGCTGCACCGGGTGCGACCATCAAGATCGGTTGCGTGCTGCCTCTGAGCGGCGGGTCCGCGGCGGTCGGCAACCAGACCCGCGCGGGCGTCACCATTGCCGTGGATCAGATCAATCGCGCCGGCGGCATCAAGTCGATGAACGGCGCGAAGCTCGAAGCCGTGTTCGGCGACTCGCAGTCGAAGGCCGATGTCGGCGTTTCCGAAACCGAGCGGCTGATCGAGCGCGAACACGTCGCGGTGCTATGCGGCGCATTCAACAGCGCAGTCACCTTCCCCGCGAGCGAAGTCGCCGAGCGCAACAAGACGCCGTGGGTGGCAGTGGGCGCGGTGAAGGACGAGATCACCGAGCGCAATTTCAAGTACGTCTTCCGCATCAACAACAAGGCCACCTACGACGCGCGCGAGCAGCTCGACGCGATGAGCATGCTGGCGAAGGACACCGGCAAGCCGGTAAAGAAGGTCGCCCTGTTCTACGAAGGCGGCGACTGGGGCCGTTCGCACGCCGCGAACATTCGCAAGCTCGCCGGGCAGCACGGCATCGAGATCGTGCTCGACGAACCGGCGCCGCCGAACCAGATGGACTTCACGTCGCAGTTGCTGAAAATCCGCAGCGCCAAACCCGACGCGCTGATTCTCGCGCTCTACACGCCCGACCAGTTGCTGTTCACGCGGCAGTTGGAAGAGCAGCGGCTCGACCTGCCGTTCGGTGTGCATTCGGCGGGCGGCGGCACGGAAGATCCGTCGTTCTATGCCGCGGTGCAGCCGAAGTCGGTCGCCTATTACTTCGTACAGGAAGACTGGCAGATCGACATTCTCGACAACAACAAGGACCCGCGTCTGGCCGAAGCCGATCAGCGCACCAAGCAGATGCTCGGCTACGGCATGAGCGCGTACACGGCGCAGGGTCTGTCCGCCGCCTACGTGATCGCCGACGCACTCGAGCGTGCAAAGAGCGCCGATCGGGAGAAGCTGCGCGATGCGCTCGCGGCCACCGACATCACGTCGGGACCGGCGCTCTTCACCGGCTACCAGCGCATCAAGTTCGATGCGTCCGGCCAGAACACCTTCGCGCATGGCGTGATTTCGGAAAACCTTGGCGGCAAGCGCCGCACCATCTGGCCGGTGGCCAACCGCGCACCGGGCATCAAGCCGGTCTGGCCCGTGCCGACCTGGTCGCAGCGCTAGCCGGGTAGCGGTTCTTCACACGCGAGGTGGACGATGGACTGGTACGTACTGACGTATTCCGCGCTCAACGGCATTCTGACGGGCGCGATGCTGGGCGGGATCGCGCTGGGGTTGAGCCTGATCTTCGGCGTGTTGCGCATCGTCAACTTCGCGCACGGCTCGTTCCTGATGCTGGCGATGTACACGGCGTTCTGGCTGCAGCACTTATGGGGCATCGATCCGTATCTGAGCGCTTTCATCGCCGCGCCGCTGATGTTCGCGCTCGGCTATGGCGTGCAGGCCATCGTCATCGGGCCGCTGATCCGGCGTGAACGGGCGCTGGTGGTCGAACCGGTCAGCGCGTTGCTGCTGACCGCGGGCGTCTACATCCTGATCGACAACGTCGCGCTGATGGTGTTCGGCCCGAGCGTGCGCACGGCAATGTCGGGCATCACGCTGACGAGCCTGATGCTCGGCCCGTTCCCGATCAACACGCTGCGGGTGGTGGCCGCGTTCGCGTCGCTGGCGATGGCGGGTGCGCTGGCCTTGTGGCTGCGGCGCACCGACATGGGCCGCGCGATTCGCGCAACGGCGCTCAATCGCGACGCCGCTGCGATGTCCGGCATCGACGTGAACGGCATCTACAACCTGACCTTCGGGCTGGGCTGCGCGATGGTCGGCGTGATGGGCTGCCTGATCGCGCCGTTCATTCCGGTGTCGCCGAATATCGGCCTCGCGTTCGGCATCAAGTCGTTCATCGTGGTGGTGCTGGGCGGCATCGGCAGCATTGCCGGATCGCTGGTCGGCGGCGTGGTGATCGGCCTGTTCGAAGCGGTCGCCGCGCAATTCGTCGCGACGCCGACCGCCGCGATCTTCTCGCTGGGGCTCTTCATCGTGATCCTGCTGGTCCGGCCGCAAGGTCTGATGGGGCGGCGCTGATGTCGATGCTCATGCTCATGTCCGTGCTCATGCCGGTGCTTTGGCTTGCACAACCGCTTGATAACCGCAACGGAGGCGTGCAATGAAACCTTCGGCTGTTCTGGTTGCCGTGCTGTTCGTCCTGATGCTCGCGATGCCCTTCATCGTGCGCGACGACTACGTGCTGCATTCGATGATCATGGTCATCTACTTCGCCTATCTCGCCTGCTCGTGGAACCTGATGTGCGGGTATGTGGGGCAGATTTCGTTCGGACATTCGGTGTTCAGCGGCGTGGGCGGCTATTGCTCGGTGCTGCTGCTGACGGGACTCGGCTGGTCGCCGTGGCTCGGCATGCTGGTGGGCGGCGCGGCCGCGGCGGCGCTGGCCGTCGCAATCGGCTACCCGACCATGCGGCTGCGTGGGCCGTATTTTGCGCTGACCACCATCGCCGTGGCCGAGATCATCCGCATCTGGTTTGAGAATACCGACAGCGTGTTCGGCATTCCGATCAAGGGCGCCGAGGGCTTGACCGTTCCGTTGATCGGCACCAGCTGGTACGCGTTCCAGTTCGATTCGAAGCTGCCGTATTACTACATCATCGCCGGCCTGCTGGTGATCGTGATGGCGATCACATGGTTCATGGAGCGCAGCCGTCTCGGCGTGTGCCTCAAGGCGATTCGCGGCGACCGCGACGCAGCGGAGTCGCTCGGCATCAATCCGACCCGCTACACGCTCACCGCATTCGCGATGAGCGCTTACATGACCGCGCTCGGCGGCAGTTTCTACGCGCAGTACATCCGCTTCATCAATCCCGAACGCAACATGGGCACGGAACTGTCGATCGACATGGCGTTGATGAGCATTATCGGCGGACAGGGGACCGTGTTCGGGCCGTTCGTGGGCGCGCTGTTTCTCGCGCCGGTGTCCGAGCTGACGCGCACTTACCTGGGCGGTCACCTCACCGGATTGCATCTCGCGCTCTACGGCCTCGTGCTGATTCTCGCGGTGCTGTATCTGCCGAAGGGTTTGCTCGAACCGTTGCAACGATTGGGCAGGAAACTGTTGCGACGCGCGTCGCCGGCGCGGGTGGCCGAAGCGGGACGCGGCAAGCCGCAAGTGCCGCTCGCCGTGCAAGCCGACCGGGGAGACACGCGATGACCGACACCTTGCTGAGCGTGGCCGGTATCGGCAAACGCTATGGCGGCCTGCATGCCGTCAGAAATCTCTCGTTCGACCTGCAGCGCGGCGAAATTCTCGGGCTGCTCGGACCGAACGGCGCGGGCAAAACCACGGCGTTCAACATGATCGCGGGCTTCGTCGCGCCGGACCAGGGGCGCATCGTGCTGAACGGCCGCGACATCACCGGACAGCGTCCGTGGGAAGTCTGCGCGGCCGGGCTTGCGCGGACCTTCCAGTTGTCCAAGCCGTTCGGCGGCATGTCGGCACGGGAAAACCTCGTGGTGGGCGCGCTCGTGAAGAGCCGTGACAGAAAGCAGAGCGAGGCGCTCGCCGATGAACTGCTCGACTTCCTCGGCATGAGCGCGCTGCGCGATATCGACGCCGACAACCTGACCGCCTTCGAGCGCCGCAAGATCGAACTCGGCCGCGCGTTGTCGACCGGCCCGAGTCTGCTGCTGATGGATGAAGTGGTGGCGGGCGCGACGCCGCAGGAAGCGATGGTGATGGTCGATCTGATCAGGAAGGTACGTACGCGCGGCGTCACGGTGCTGATCATCGAGCACGTGATGAAAGTGATCATGGGCCTGTCCGATCGCGTGATCGTGATGCATCTCGGCGAGTTGATCGCCGACGGCGTGCCCGCCGAAGTCGTGGCGCAGCCGAACGTACTCAAGGCGTATTTCGGAGAAGACTATGTCGAAGCCGGCGCTTGAAGTGTCCGACCTGAGCGTCGGTTACGGCGATGTCTCCGTGCTGCGCGGCCTGTCGCTGTCGATCGAACCCGGTCAGCTGGTCGCGCTGATCGGCGCGAACGGCGCCGGCAAGACCACCTTGCTGCGCACCCTTTCCGGTCTGCTGAAAACCACCGCCGGCCGCATCCGGCTCGGCGGCAACGAGTTGCAGAGCTTGCGGCCGCACCAGGTCGTCGAGCAGGGCTTCGTGCAATCGCCCGAGGGCAAGCAGTTGTTCCCGTCCATGTCGATTCTCGAGAATCTGCTGATCGGCGCGCATATCAAGCGCGCGCGAGCCGTTCGCGACCAGACGCTGAAAGAAGTGTTCGCGCTGTTTCCGATCCTGGAAGAGCGCCAGCATCTGAATGCGTCGACGCTGTCGGGCGGCCAGCAACAGATGGTCGCCGTGGGCCGCGCGTTGATGGCGAAGCCGCGCGTGCTCGCGCTCGACGAACCGTCGCTGGGACTCGCGCCGATCATGGTCGACCGGCTATTCGAATCGATCGCACGGATTCGCGATCTGGGCGTGACG
This sequence comes from Paraburkholderia sp. BCC1886, assembly GCF_900996245.1. GTDB lineage: Bacteria > Pseudomonadota > Gammaproteobacteria > Burkholderiales > Burkholderiaceae > Paraburkholderia. Next base: position 183,165 of record NZ_CAAJGK010000037.1, read on the forward strand.
GTGCTGGTAATCGAGCAGAACGTGTTCAAGGTTCTGCAGATGGCCGATCGCGGCTACGTGCTGGAAAACGGCCGCATTTCAATGTCCGGGAGCGGCGCCGACCTGCTCGCGAACGCGCATCTACGCGCCACCTACCTCGGCATGTAAAGGAGAGACGGACGTCATGAGCACTGCAACATCAACGGAAACGGCGGTGTCCGAAGCCAGGGCGGCTGACCGGCGGATCGAACGGCTGCGCGCCATCGCACTGAATTTACGGCGCCACATGATTACTCAGGCGCGCGGCAAAGGCGCCGGTTATCTGGGCCAGGGCCTGGGCTTCGCGGACTTTCTCGCCGTGCTGTACTTCGACGAATTCGAGCCGCACGACCTCGACTTTGCGAACGCGGATCGCCGCCGCTTCTATCTTTCCACTGGACATTATTCGATCGCGTTGTGGGCCGTGTTCGCCGAACTCGGCCTGATCGAACGCGAGTTGCTGCCCACCTACGGCGCGGACGAAAGCCCGCTCGAAATGAGCACGATGGAAGGTCGCTTGCCTGGCGTCGAGATGACGGGCGGCTCACTCGGACATGGTCTGGGCATTGCGAACGGCGCGGCGCTCGGCTATCGCATCGACGCTCGCGAGTCGACGATTCACGTCGAGACGTCGGACGGCGAACTGCAGGAAGGCGCGACGTGGGAATCGATCAACACGGCTGCCGCGTTCCAGCTCGACAACCTGGTGTGCTGGTTCGACTGCAACGGCATTCAGGCCGATGGTCCGATGGTCGTGCCGATCGAACCGCTGGCCGATCGCCTTACCGCATTCGGCTGGGCGGTGAAAGAGATCGACGGCAACGACCTCGCGCAATTGCTCGACGCGTTCGAATGGGCGCGCGCGCGCAACGGCAAGCCGAAGGGCGTGATTCTGCGCACGCATCCGGGGCGTGGGGTGAAGCGCATCGAGGCACGCGAGCGCGCGCATTTCGTGCGGATCGATGCGGACGAATGGGACGACGTGGCTCGCGAACTGGAGATCGAAAATGTCTGAACAAGCCACGCTGCCCGTGCAGCCTTCCCGCACGCTGGCGATGATCGAATCGGAAGAAGTGGTGGGACGGGCCTCGCTTTTTGCACCGTTCTCGCAAGGCTTGCTGAGAGCTGCGGAGGTTCACGCCGGCTTGTGCGTGCTGACCGCGGACCTCGCCAAGTACACCGATATCGCCGACTTCCGCTCACGGTATCCCGAGCGCTTCTTCAATGTCGGCATGGCGGAGCAGTCGCTCGTGACGACCGCCGCGGGGTTGTCCAAGGTCGGCAAGATTGCGTACTGCACGACGTACGGCACTTTTGCGACGCGGCGCGCGTATGACTTCCTGGCGATCGCGTGCGCGCACAGCAACGAGAACGTGAAGATGTTCGCGGGGAACCCGGGCCTCGCGTCGGGCTACGGCGGCACGCACCAGGCCAACGAAGACCTCGCGTTGATGCGCTCGATTCCGAACATGACGGTGCTCGACCCGTGCGACGCGACCGAAATGCAGCAGATCGCCGAAATGGCCGCGGAAATTCCCGGCACCGTGTATTGCCGGCTGCTGCGCGCGAACGTGCCCGTGGTGTTCGATCCGGCCACGTATCGCTTCCAGGTGGGCCGCGGTCACCGGATCGGCGCAGGGGAAGACGTCGGCTTCGTGTCGACCGGCTCGATGACCGAGCGCGTCATCGACGCGTCGCGCGCGCTGCAAGCCGACGGCGTGCAGTCGTCGATATTCCATAGTCCGAGCATCAAGCCGTTCGACGTCGACGGTCTGCTCGACTTCGCGATGTCGGTGCGGCGGCTCGTGGTGTGCGAGAACCATGTGTCGATGGGCGGATTGGCCTCGCTCGTCATCGACGCGTTGCAGGACGCCGGATTGCAACGCAAAGTGCTGAAGATCGGCATCCCCGACAAATTCACCGAGTGCGGTTCGCATCAGTTCCTGCTGGACCGCTATGGCCTCACGCAACAGAAGATTCACGCGCGGGTGAACGCATGGCTGGAGCAGGCATGAACGCCGCAGCCAACGTACGGGCGTTCGGCTCGGCGCATCGCTATTTTCAGGGACCCGGCGCGCTGGCGATGACGGGCGAACTGGCCGCGAGCCTCGGGCGCGAGCCGCTATTGATTTGCGACGCGATCGTCCACGGCTTGCTGTTTCCCGTTGCAAGCCGCAGTTGCGCGGAACATGACCTGCCACTGCGCTGGGGCGAAGTGCGCGGCGACGTCACGCGTCGCGCGGTGCGCGTTCTCGTCGACGAAGCGCGTGCCGACGGCCGTCACGTCGATCTCGTGATCGCGGCCGGCGGCGGCAAGGGCGTGGATACCGGCAAGGCGGTCGCTCGCGAACTCGGCGCCAGGTTGCTGGTGCTGCCGACCTCCGCGTCCAATGACGGCCCGTGCAGCAAGTCGTTCGTGTTCTACGACGACCAGCACCGGATGGAATCGGTCGAGCAGATGCCGCGCAACCCCGACGTCGTGCTCGTCGATACCGAACTGCTGGTGAAGGCGCCGCGCGCGCTGCTGGTGTCGGGTATCGGCGACGCGCTGTGCAAGCTCTATGAAGGCGCGCAGACGCGGCTGGCGGGCGGGCGCAATCTGTTCGGCGGATTGAACACGATTGCCGCCGAGCAGATTTCCGTCGCCTGCGATCGTGTGATTCGCGCGGATTCGGTCGCCGCGCTCGGCGCGCTCGACACGGGGCGGCCGAGCGCCGCGTTCGAACGGCTGACCGAGGCGCTCGTGCTGCTCAGCGGGATCGCCTTCGAAAATAGCGGGCTTTCGCTTGCCCATTCCATCACCCGCGGCTTGCCGCTGATTGCGCCGATCACGCAGACCTTGCACGGCTTTCATGTCGGCTATGGATTGCTCGTGCAGTTCCTGCTCGAAAACCGTAGCGACGCGTTCATGGCCGAGCAGTTCGCGTTCTATCGCGCGGTCGGCCTCGCGGTGAACCTGCGTGGCCTGAACGCGCCCGATGCGTCGGCAGAGACGATCCGCGTGATTGCGGACGGCACGATGGCTTCACCGCATCTGAAGCATTTCGAGCGTCCGCTCACCGCGGCGGATTTCGTGGCTGCGATGACGCGGCTCGAACACCTGACACACCTGACCGAAGACCTCCACTGACGGATCTGCCATGACAAACGACAACAGCACGAAAGTAGCGGTCATCACGGGCGGTGGCACCGGCCTCGGCCTCGCCACCGGACTCGAACTGCGTGCGCGCGGCTATCGCGTGATCGCGCTCGGGCTCGACACCGAGCCGGAACTCGACGGCTCCGGCATCGAATTTGTGCGCATGGATATCACCGACGAAGCCGCGATGCGTGCGGTGGCGGAGCGCGAACCGCGTGTCGACGTGCTGGCCAACGCGGCCGGAATCATCCTGCACGAAGGGCGCGAATTGACCATCGAGGGTTTTCGCAAGGTCGTGGACGTGAATCTGAACGGCACCCAGCTCGCGTGTCTGCTGTTTCGCGGCGCGCTGGCGGCGACGGGCGGCAACATCGTCAACTTCGCTTCGATGTGGAGTTATTTCGGCTCGGGGCGCAACCCCGGTTATTCCGCGAGCAAAGGCGCGATCGTGTCGTTGACGCGCTCGCTCGCAGTCGGGTTTGCAGACGACGGCATTCGCGTGAACGCGATTGCGCCGGGCTGGATCGAGACGCGCATGTCGGCCACCGCGTTCGCCGATCCGCAGCGCAGCGTCGCGATCATGAATCGCGTGCCCGCGAAAAAATGGGGCAAGCCGGCCGATATCGCCAAGGCGGCGGCGTTTCTGTCGTCGAGCGATGCCGGCTATATCAGCGGCGTGGTGCTGCCGGTCGACGGCGGCTATAGCGCGGCATGAGAGGGCTTCTGGCCATGAACGACGCGGGCATGAATCTCTACAACGAACTGCATGGGTTGACCGTGCCTGCGCTGTTGCGGCTGCGGGCCGCGCGCTCGCCGTTCAAGCTCGCGCTGTCCGCGCACAGCGCGAGCGGGTATCGGGACCGGCTGAGTTACGCGCAACTGGTGATCCGCATGGAAGGCGTCGCGCGCGGCCTGCATGCGCGCGGTCTGAAGAAGGGCGACCGGCTCGCGCTGTTCCTGTCGAATGCGGCGGTGCGTGAGGGCGTGTTGAGCGCGCTCGGCTGCTACCGGCTCGGGGCAATCGTCTCGCCGTTGAACGTCCGTTCTTCCGACGACGAATTGCGTTATGCGCTGGCGCTGATCGATCCCGGCATGATCGTGACGACGCACGACGCGGCGGCGCGTATCGCGGACCTGTGTCCTGCGGCGAAGCTGCTGGTGATCGGCGGCGCGGTGGGTGACGCGGGTTCGTGGCCCGAGCCCGAGAAGGAGTTTCACGATATCGCGCTGCCCGAAGTCGCGCAGGCGGAAGACCCGAGCGTGCTGCTGTTTACGTCGGGTACGACCGCACGCTCGAAGGCGGTCATGCACTGCCATCGCAGCCAGTTGTACTGCGGCTATGCGATCGGCGGCGCCATCGGCATTACGGATGACGATACCTATCAGGGCGCGTGGCCGCTTTATACAAGCTCGGTACTGAACATGGCGTGCATGGCGTCGTGGGTGCACGGCGCGGGCGTGGTGTTCGAAGAAGTGCCGCTCGACAACGCGGGCCGCCTGCGTCTGATCGAGACCGAGGGCACGACGATCTATCACGGCGTGACGTCGCCGCTGCATTTCATGATCGACGAATATCCGCGAGGACGTTATGACCTGTCGCGCGTGCGGCGTATCGGCTACGGCGGCGCGGCGATGCCGGCCGAAGTGATCGACAAGTTCACGCAGCGTCTGCCGTGGGTGGACCAGGTGCATATCTGGGGAATGACGGAGACCGGGCCGGCCGGGACGTTTTTGCCGCCGTGGTTCCTGCCGCGCAAGGCGGGTTGCATCGGCGGCGCGCAGCCCGGCTGTGCGATTCGCGTGATCGACGACGAGGGCCGTCCGCTCGCGCGTGGCGAGACGGGCGAGATCGAGTTCTCCGGACCGTCGATGGCGCTCGCGTACTACAACGATCCGCGTGCCACCTCGGCCGCTTTCGTGGATGGCTGGGTACGCACCGGCGATATCGGCCGCTTCGACGAGGAAGGGCATCTGCATTTCGTCGATCGAAAGAAGGACATCATTAATCGCGGCGGTTTGAAGATCGCGTCGGCGGCGATCGAGGATGTGATCTACCGCTTTCCGGGTGTTGCCGAAGCGGCGGTGGTGGCGGTCGCGCATCGCGGGCTCGGCGAGGACATTGCCGCGTGCGTGGTGGCTGCGGAGGGCGTGCGCCTCGATCTCGACGCCTTGCAGGCGCATTGCGCGCGGCTGCTTGCGGACTACGAGACGCCGCGCCGCTGGCATCTGCTCGATGCACTGCCAAAAAATCCGATGGGCAAAGTGCTCAAGCGCGAACTGCGCGATCAACTGGACGAGGTGAAGCAATGAGCGCCGTGCTCGAACGCTGTGTGGATCGTGCGCAGGCCGTGCGGATCCACGCGTATGGCGGCCCGGAAGCGATGCGCTTCGAGGAAATCGCCTTGGCGCCGCCAGCAGCGGGCGAGGTGCAGATTCGTCAGCATGCGGCCGGTATCAATTATCTCGACACGTATCACCGGCGCGGCGTGTTTCCGTTGCCCGCGTTGCCGGGCACGCTGGGGGTGGAAGGCGCGGGTGAAGTGATCGCGCTTGGACCCGAGGTGACGCGCTTCAAGGTCGGCGACCGTGTGGCTTATGCGTGTCCGCCGCTGGGCGGCTATGCGAGCGTGCGCAATCTGAGCGAGCGGTTTTTGCTGCATCTGCCCGACGCGGTGAGTTACGAGCAGGCGGCGGCCGCCACCTTGCAAGGGCTGACCGCGCACATGTTGCTGCATCGCGTGACGCATCTGCTGCCCGGCGATACCGCGCTGGTTCATGCGGCGGCGGGCGGGCTCGGATCGTTGCTCACGCAATGGCTGCATCGGCAGGGCGTGCGTGTGATCGGCGTGGTCGGCTCCGAAAGTAAAGCGGCGATTGCGCGTGAGCAGGGTTGCAACGAAGTCGTCGTCGGCGAGTACATTCGCGCGACGCGCGAATTGACGGGCGGTGTGGGCGTCGATTGCGTGTTCGAAGGACTCGGCGGCCAGGTGTTCCACGATTCGCTGACGCTGCTGAAGCCGTTCGGTCAATTGGTCAATCTCGGCCAGGTGGCCGATGGCTTGCCGGTCGTGCCACTCGCGGCACTCGGGCCGGCGGCCTCGCTGACGGTATCGGTGCCGGGCGTGTTTGCGTATGTGCGCACGCATCCCGACTTGCAGCGCGCGGCCGACACGGTGTTCTCACTGATTGCGGACGGCTCCCTGAAAGTGCGCATCGGCGGACGCTTTCCGTTGCGCGAAGCCGCTAACGCGCACCTCGCGCTGCAATCGCGCGGCACCACGGGTGCGCTGATTCTCTTACCGGAGTGACGCCTGATGAGCCTCTTCGATACGCCCGAGTTGCGCGAATTCCGTCATGAAGTGCGCGCGTTCCTGAAAGCGAACCTGACACCGCGTTTGATTGCGCAGACGCGCAGCCAGTTGCATCTCGAGCGCGAAGACATGGCGCACTGGCAGCGCATTCTGAACGCGCGAGGCTGGGGCGCGCCGCATTGGCCCAAGGCCGTCGGCGGAACCGGCTGGAATGAGTTGCAGCGTTATATCTTCGAGGAGGAATCGGCTTTTGCGGATGCGCCGCTCGGCGACGTGCACGGTCTGTTTCTCGTTGGACCAATGCTGATAGCCGAAGGCAGTGCAGAGCAAAAAGCCCGCTATTTGCCGAAGATTCTCGCGGGCGAGGAGTTCTGGTGCCAGGGGTTTTCGGAGCCGAATGCGGGTTCCGATCTCGCTTCGCTGAAAACCACGGCGCGGCTCGATGGCGATTCGTGGGTGATCAATGGACAGAAAACCTGGTTGTCCAGCGGACATCATGCCGATTTGATGTTCTGCCTCGCACGTACCGATCTCGACGCGAAGCCGCAGGCGAGCCTCACGCAATTTATCGTCGATATGAAGTCGCCCGGCATTACGTTGCATCCGATCATGACGATGGACGAAGGACATAGCGTGAATGCGGTGTTCTTCGATAACGTCAGGACGCCGCGCGCCAACGTGATCGGCGGACTCGAAAAGGGCTGGACTTATGCAAAGGAGTTGCTCGCTCGCGAACGCGTGAACAACGCGCAGGCGCCGCGCACGAAACGCGACATCGTCGAGTTGGACCGGATGGCGCGCACGTTGAAAAACGCGAACGGCCGCACGTTGATCGAACAGGCGTGGGTGCGTCGCAAGCTCGCTGCGCTGACGGTGGATTTCGTCGCGCTGGAATCCGCTGCACTGGGTGTGCTGGCCGAGCAGATGCAAGGGCGCGAGCCTGGACCCGCTGCGTCGACGCTCAAGATTCGCGGTTCGGAATTGCAGCAACGGGTGAGCGAAACCGCTTTGGCGATGCTGGGGCAAGCCGGTGTCGTACTGGGTCACGACTACGGTAGCGGGCTGCTCGCGGCTGATGGGATTGGTTGGGCCGAACGGCACTTTTTCCGCCGCGTCGTGACCATTTACGCGGGTTCGAACGAAATCCAGAAAACCATTATTGCCAAGTCCATTCTGGACATGTGAGGTCACGACATGGATCGCGAAGAGACAGAGTTGCTACTCGATGCCGCGCGCCGCTGGTTCCGCGAATTCACGCCGATGGACGCGCGGGTCGCGTCGTTTCGCGATGGGCAGCACGAGCATGACGGCGCGTGGCGCAATCTCGCTGAGTTGGGTTGGCTCGGTTTGACCTTGCCGGAAGATGATGGCGGTGTCGGTGCCGATTACCGCGTCGCATTCGAGTTATTGCGTGTGGCGGGCCGCGACGCGCGGCCTGAATCGCTCGATTTGCATCTGCTGCTGGCGCCGTTGCGGTTGAGTTGGGCGGCGGGTGAAGAGAGGTCGCGCATTGCGGCCGCGTTGAGCGACGGCAGCATGCGGCTCGCGCTTTCCGATCTGGCTGTAGGCGACGACGCCGTACGAGTCGATGCGGACGGACGTTTGCAAGGCAGCGCGGGGACGGTGCTTGGCGCCGGGTACGCGACGCATTTGCTGGTGCCGGTCGTGGAGCAGAACGGCGGCTCGCGGCTCGCGGAGATTGAACTGGCGAGCGCTGCGGGTATCGAGCGTGTCAATGCCAGGCTCGTGGATGGTCGCAGCACCGCGCTTTTCAGGTTGACGCAAACCACGGCGCTGTTATTCGACAAACTCCCTGGCGCGGGGCATGTTATGTCCGCTCGCAACCGCGTGGCCGCCGCCTTGATTGCCGATAGCGCCGGCGTGCTGGAAGCCGCCTTCGAGTTGACACTCGATTACCTGAAACAGCGCGTGCAATTCGGCAAGCCGCTGGCCGCGCAACAGGCGGTGCAGCACAAGATGGCCGAGATTTTCTGCGACCTGCAGCAATTGATTGCTTTGTCCAGACGTGTCGCCGCCGAGATGGACCTTGCACCGGACGGCCCATGGCACACGTTGCGGCCAGCCAAAGCGTTCATTGGACGACGTGCATTGCGTGCATGCGGACAGCTGATCCAGGTGTCCGGCGGTATCGGCGTGACCGAAGAATACCGGCTCACGCATTACTACCGGCGGCTGCATGTTGCCGCGACGCTGTTCGGTAATGCCGAGGAGCAACTGGAATCGATCGACGTGCGCGCTGTTCTGCTGGCGCACTGAATCGAGCATGCCTCTTTTGATAACCCTCACAGGGACCACACCATGACCGAATCCGCTCTGAAAATCGATATCGCCGACCGCATCGCGCGCGTCACCATCAACCGTCCTGAAGCGATGAACGCGGTCAACGGCGAATTGCATCGCGCGTTGTCGCGCGTGTTCATCGATCTCGGCGAACGGCGCGACATTGCGGCGATTGTTTTGACTGGCGCGGGCCGGGCCTTCTGCGCGGGCGGCGATATCGAGTGGATGCGCGAGGCGGTGCGCGAGCCGGAAGGATTCGAGGTCGTCACGTGGGAAGCGAAACGGATTGTCTATTCGATGCTGGACTGCGAGATTCCGATTATCGGGCGAATCAATGGCGATGCGGTTGGACTCGGCGCGACGCTGGCCTTGCTGTGCGATATCACCGTGATGAGCGAGGACGCGCGCATCGGCGACCCGCATGTGCGCGTGGGCCTGAATGCAGCCGATGGCGGCGGCTTTCTGTGGCCTCAGATGATCGGTTTCGCAAAAGCACGCGAACTGCTGCTTACGGGCGACCTGTTGAGCGCGTCCGAAGCGAAGCAACTCGGCGCGATCGGCAACGTGGTGCCGGCGGGTGAACTGGATACCAAAGTAGAATCCTTCGTAGCGAAGTTGAAAAACGGCGCCGCCAAAGCCATCCGCTGGACCAAAGCGGGCTACACCATTCCGTTGCGCCAGCTCGCGCACGGTCACATGGATGCGGGCACCGCCTACGAATGCCTCACGAACCTGACCCAGGATCACCATGAAGCGATCGAAGCGTTTGCGTCCAAACGAAAGCCGGTTTTCACCGGTCGCTAACACCACGCCGCCATGCGGGAGGCCGCTATGAACGTCCGGGTGCCGGAAGCCGTCAAGCAGCGCGATACCGCGGAGCAGGGCGTGCGCGGAACGCAGAGCGTGCGACGCGCGTTGTCCTTGTTGCGACTCGTCGCGCGTTCCAGCGATCAGGGCGTGCGACTTGCAAAACTGGTCGACGAGTCGGGACTCGACCGTGGCACCGCGTACCGGCTGCTCACTTGCATGCTCGAAGAGCAGTTTATTTCGCGCGGCAGCGACCACGCGTACCGGCTCGGGCCGCAATCGGTCTTACTCGGCTCGTTGTTCTCGCAACCGTTGCCGGTGGTCAACCATTTCATGCCCGCGATGAAGCGCATTAGCCGCGTCGCGTGCGACACCGTGTTTCTGCTGATGCGTCAGGGCGATTTCGTTCAATGTGTCCATCGCGAGGAAGGCAGCGCGCTGGTGAAGGTGCTGACCACCTATGTCGGTCAGCGGCGATTGCTGGGCACGGGAACGGGTGGCGTCGCGCTGCTCGGGCTGATCGACGATGCGGAGATTGTCGAGATTCACAAGCGCAATGCAGCCGAGTATGCCGCGCATGAGATCGACGCGGCGCGATTGCTGGCAATGGCGCACGCGGTTCGCGCGACCGATCTCGCGCTGACTTTCGACGCGCTGGAAGTGGGTGTGGCGGGCGCCGGGATGGCATTCCGGATGGGCGAACATGGAATGGGCGGCTTGAGCATCGCGACGTTGACCGCGCGGTTCGGGCCGGAGCGTCAGCATATGCTCGGCGATGTGTTGAGGACGGAATTGCGGGGTCTGGGGCTGCGGGACTGACGCGGCAGTCTATTGCCATTTGGCGCGGTGGCGGAATTCCACTCGCCTAAAAATAGAATAAAAAATGGAATAACAATTTAATACTCTATTCGAATAGAGACCAAAAAATGATGGCGCCCCTTCTCTGACCGACGAAGCAAGGCTAGGCTCAGGTGCTGCGAATCCTTTGATACGTCTGCATTCGCCTGAAGCGTTATATGCGATGGATTCGAAAAAGGGAAATTCGCTATACGCAGAGTTATCGCGATGTTGTGGCAAAAAGACACGGAAATATTCACTGGGCTTTCATGGCTTTTTGTCTATTCACCTCCTACGATACTAGGCAGGATTCGCCAGCCGGATTCGGCGCGTCGGGCAACCTTGTCTGCTCGAGTTCGTGTGTGCTGGCGTTGATCCTCGCTTAAGACGGTCTCGCGCTCATGTGAGTAGCGCGAGGTATCTCCCTACTTTTTTCTGCCTGTTTTAGCGTTCCTGCGTTTCCTGATCAGAGATAGCTTTGGCTACCGCTCTTGCGGATGCCATGGCAGCGCTTTGCCCTGGATTGGCCAGTCGTCGCAAAGCCCATTTGTCCTCTCGCTAATTTCGGATTACCAATCATGAACAAGAATCGGTTTCGCCGGGTTTTCAGCCAACGTCTGGGTATGCTGGTTGCCGTTGCGGAGAATGTGAAGAGCCATTGCAGCAGTCCGGGCGAGAGCACGGGTTTGAACGTGCCTTCCAGGTCGATTGTGATGGTGTCGTTCATGACGACGATTGCGGTGTCGTTGCTTGCTTTGAGTCCGTCAAGCGCGGTTGCTCAATCTTTGCCGACTAATGGGCAGGTGCGAGCGGGACAGGCGAGTATCGCGCAACCGAACGGCAACACGATGATGGTGAATCAGGGTAGCCAGCGGGCCGTGATCGACTGGAATACGTTCAACGTCGGACAGGGTAAGACGGTTCAGTTCAATCAGCCGAATGCTCGGGCGCAGGCGCTTAACCGGGTGGTGGGTGGCGTGCCGTCGACAATTCAGGGCTCGCTGCTGGCGAATGGGCAGGTGCTGATTCAGAACGCGAATGGCGTGTTGTTCAGCAAGGGCTCGGTGGTGAACGTGGGGTCGTTGCTGGCGACCACGAAGGCTATCGATGCAAATGGGTTTATGGCGGGCGGTCCTCTTTCGTTGAGTTCGACCGGGACGAGTGCGGGTGTGGTGAACGATGGGTCGATTCAGGCGCAGGGCTTTGTCGTGCTGATGGGCGATCAGGTTCGGAATACGGGCGCGATATCGACCGCGAAGGGTGGGCAGGTTGCGCTTGCTGCCGGCGATAGTGCGACGGTTGCGTTGCCTAATGGGCAGGGGATATCGCTGACGCTCACTAATGCTTCGGCAAATGCTCTGGTCGAGAACAGCGGGAGCATTCTGGCGCAGGACGGGAATGTTCTGCTGACTGCGCGCGGGAAAGATACGTTGCTCGATACGGTGATTAATCTTTCGGGTGTCGTGCGGGCGGGGACGGTGGTCGCGGATGCAGGGAATACCGGCGATCTTGCGGTGACGGGGAAGATCGATGCTTCGGATTTGAGTGCGGGTGCGGTCGGCGGGACCGTGGTGCTGGCTGGGGATCGGGTTGGATTGTTCGGAAATGGCAGTGTGGATGTGAGTGGTGATGCGGCTGGTGGGAATGTCGTGATGGGCGGCGATAGCTTGAACCGGATTGGTGGGACGCAGGCTGCCGGGATGATGTCGGGGGTGAACTTTGCTAACTACACCCAAGTGGATTCGGGAGCTTCTATTAAGGCCGACTCGGTGCATGGGAATGGCGGGTTTGTCGAGACTTCTGGACATCGGCTCGATGTGGCGGGGAAGGTTAGTGCTGCAGGTGGTGGGAATGGTCAGGGTGGGCAGTGGTTGATCGATCCGACAGATGTGACTATCAGTTCGTTGCCGGATTCGAATTATGGTGGAGCGGTGACGGGTGGGTTTGATGGAGGGAGTAATACGACGGCTAATGTTCAGAACACGAGTATCAATAACGCGCTGAATGCAGGTACGGATGTGACGATTACGACTGCTAGGGAAGGTCTGCAAAACCCGTTTTCTGCGCGTGGGCTGTTTGCAGCGCGTGCCACTACATTGCAAACATGCTGTGGCGCTGGTCATAGGTTTTGATTCGGCCGTGTGATTCACGTTTGCCCGCGCATGAGGCCGCCCACGCCCTCGCGTTTCACGCTTTGAGCAATTGCTTGCGTGCCATCCACAGGTTACCCAGTGCA
>NZ_CAAJGK010000038.1 GCF_900996245.1 Paraburkholderia sp. BCC1886
ACTGTGTGAGACTTGATACTTTCGCTTTACCCGGCAAACCCCGAAGAGCCCGCCGGCGCATCGCGCATCAAGCGCCCACACTTATCGGCTGTTAATTTTTAAAGATCGATTACGCACTCACTACCCGAACCGCACCGGCCAACTTCACCGCTACCGCCCCGTTCTGCGTCGCTGCATCTGCAGCAGAGAAACGAGATTATGGAGAACTTCCGCTACGCCGTCAACAGGTTTTTCTAACTTTTCCAACCCGTCCAGCGTGCCGCAAACCCCCGCCATTACTGGCTCCCCGCCTCCCCGTGCCCCGCTGTCCGAAGCACGAAAGAGCGAGATTCTAGCGAGGCCACGCAGGGCTTGCAAGGGGTATCTGAAATTTCTTCAAGGTTGCTTTTCGACGCGTGCCGGTTCGTCGAGCGACGGCACTACTGCGCCGACGGACGACCGTCCCGCTTGTGCGCCAATGGTCCAGTCATGCAACACGGTATAAGCCACGGCCAACAAAGTTGGGCCAATGAAAACACCAAGAAAACCAAATGCGAAAGCCCCGCCCAAGATGCCCAACATCACAAGGATAAGCGGCATATCGCTGTTTTTTCCAATCAGGATAGGCTTGATAACGTTGTCGGACATACCGATGACCAGCACGCCCCAAACGACCAGGAAGATGGCCCATCCCGTCGCCCCGCCGTGGTAGAGCCAGATTGCTGCAGGCAACCATACGACTACCGGGCCACCGGGTATCACCGATAAAAAGAAGGTGGCAAGACCCAGCAGAGCCGCCGCCGGCACGCCTGCAATCCAGCAACCGAATCCAGCCAGGATCCCTTGTACAAGCGCCGTGCCGAGAATGCCGTAGACAACCCCCTTCACCGTGCTGCCCGCCAACGTGAGCAGGTAATCGGCGCGCTCGCCGGCGATCCTACGCATGCCGGCGTTGAGCCACGCCGCGGCCCCCTCGCCACCGGTATAAAAGAAGAACGCGAGCACGATGCTCAACGCCAGCAAACCCAAGCCGTGGGTTACCGCGATAGCAGCGCCGAGGATCCACCTGCCCGCAGGCGCCGCGAACATTCGCGACTGGGCGATCAACTCCGAATTGCTACTGGTCACGCGCTCCCAGAACGCCTCGATACTCGAACCGACTAGCGGAATTCGCCCGACCCACGACGGCAGGTCGGGTAGGCCCGCCTCGAAGAGCCTTTGCACCAGAGCGACAATTTCGCGTGCATGCGCGCCGAACGCGAATCCCGCGTAGACGAAAGGCCCGAGAACCACGATCAGGATGATGAGCACGATCAGCGTAGCAGCCAATTTCCTGCGCCCGCCGACTGCCGCAGTCAGACGCCGGTACAGCCCCCACGAGCTATAGCTGAGAATCGCGCCCCAGAGCAGCGCCGTGGTGAACGGCGCCAGCACCAGCAGCGAGCCGCCCACCAGAATAATTAGCGCGAAGACGGCAGCAAGACGCTCGATCAGTTGGTCGGACTTCACTTTGAATCTCCTGTTAGCACCAACTACCTCAAACTTTTCGCGCGGGTAAGTTTTATACCATTGCGGCGTGCGGCCGGGCGACTCCGGACTCCCGCCAGCATCCGAATTCGTGCGCTGAAACGTCCTAATCTGCCCCGGAGTGCCGGCCAAATAATATGGCGGCATAGAAAAGAATAGAATATAAGGTTCTGTGCCCCCCAATTTCTGGATTTATGCGCTCGCGAATCGCCAAACGTCTCCCCCCTGATGCCGACAAACTCGTCGGTCTTTCGCTCGCGCTTTTCGCGTCGGGCAGCCGCACCGAGGACCGCTTCTGGGAAGCGAAACTCGACGCACTGCTCGCCAAGATCGTCCGCCACGCCAACCAGACCACGCTGGACGCCGCGCTCGATCACTTGCAGCAAAATCATCCGGACGCTTATGGCGCGCTCGCCGACATGGCGGAAACGCACAGTGAATCGTTCGTCGTCGACCATGACGGCACGCCCTACGAGGTGCTGCTGATCGCCGCGCCCGTCCTCGCCTGGACCCGCTACATGATTCCCTCGGGCCCGCTCAAGGTCGAGGCGGCCGACGCGCTGCGCGCGCATCTGCAGGCGCATGTGCTGGCAGGCAATACGCGCGTTGCGCTGGCGCCGTTCATGTATAGCATCGACCAGCTGCCGCGCCATCACGTCGAAACATGGCGCATCGCCCAGCAACTTGCTCAAGCCGCATTGACCGGCAGCAACGTCAAGCTCAATTTTGGCGAATTGCCTGAGACCTCGCCAATCCTCGCCGACCCGCGTTTTCTACTGGCCGTAGTTGCAGCCCCGGTAGGCGAGCCGATTTTCCGCTGGCAGGAAGAGGAGCATGGCAGCCGCATCGAGCGTGGCCAATGTCTCGAACAGTGGACCACGCAAGGCGGCGCCAATCTGTCGCTGGTCTTGCCCGGTTGTGAATTCGAGTGCCTGCTGCCGGATGCGTACTACTCGGCCTGCCGCGACGCCGACGAACGCGTGCGGCCCCACACGGTACGCACCGCCGTGCGCTATCTGTTCGATACGATCGGCGCCGCCCCTCAGGAGTTGCGCGCGGTCGTCGCGGGTTTCGGCGAACGTCGGATCGACGAATATCGCGTCGGCTTCACCCGCCGCGGCAGCAACGATGTGATCTACGGCGTCGTCTGGCCGCTCTACGGTCGCGAAAACGGCGAGCCGGGTATCGACGAAGAACCGCAGGAAACCGCCGCATCGGATGACCCGCTCGAGGAGATCGTCGCATTGCTCAAGGAAACGGGCGTAACGGAAATACGTCGCCATGCCGGTCGCTTCGAACCCGAGTACTGCGACGACTGCGGCGTTCCCTTGTATGCGGATCCGCTCGGCGAAATCGTTCATGCCGAAATGCCTGAAGACGCGGAGCCCGCTCAACCGCACTTCCACTGAGCCCGAACCCGATCAAATGATCGTCCAAACAGAAGCCCCGCTACATGCGGGGCTTTTTTTGTCACTTTTTCCTATGCCTTTTGGACAGGCCGTCAAATGGAAGCGAATTTGTCATCATATGCAGGGCGACGCATCGCACCGCGCCTGGCTCGATGGCCAGGTACGAACGCATCGCGCCACTTCGCCGACTCATCTGGAGACATGCATGCGATTCTCGATACTCAACTCAGACGCGGAACGACGCGATGGGCTCAAAGCACTGCTGCGGCAAATCGACCGGCTCGCGCGTTTCAACGAAGCGCAGGACTGGCGTCAGGTCGAACGCACGCTCAAGCGTCAGCGGCCCGATCTGCTGGTGATCGACTGGCAGGACTGGATGTCGGTTGCCGACGCACGCAATCTGCTCAGTCACTACCCCGACCTGCGCATCGCCGTGCTCATGGACCGGATATCGCCAACCGTCGTGCGTGAACTCATGGATGAAGGCGTGCTCGGCGTCGTACCTCGCGAGACCGATCCATGCCTGATCGTGCGGGCGTTCGAGATGGTCCTGCTAGGCGGCCACTACGTTCCAGCAGGCGCGCTCGCGCTCGATCCTCCGTTGCCGCCGGACATCACCCTGCGACCGTTCGACGAGAAGAACCCGCCGCCCCGGCGTGCCCGACTGTCGAGCGGGCTATCGCCGCGCCAGGAGCAGATCATGCGCTGCGTTCATATGGGCAGCACCAACAAGATGATCGCGCGCACACTCGGCATCAGCGAGGGCACGGTCAAGATTCACTTGACCAGCATATTCCAGCAACTCGGCGCACCGAATCGCGCTGCGGCGGTGGCGCTATACAACGGCTGGCTGTCGGCGCATCTGCAGGTTTTGCGCAACGGTAGCGAAGCGTCCATCCGGCCGCTCATGGGACAGCCCGGCCGTGTCCCATTGCGACGTCGCGCGCGCCGGCGCTTCCAGTATGCGTTGCCGGCGAACGACATGACCAGTCTCCTCCCGATGGCTGCCGAGCCCACTCCACCGTATCGCGATTCGATCCCCTCCGGACGCACGGGAATCGCAGGACCTAACGCAAACAGCGGGCTTCCATCGCCGCCGACTGCGCAAGATCCGACCTGACGCCCGTCGCGTTCCCTCACGAACGGCGGCGCCTGGTTCCAGTTGAGTTCCGCGTCGCCTGGCACGGAATCCGCTAACATTTTTTCTCGTCCAACGAGTAATATGAGATACATGGGTTTCCTCTACACACCGCTTCCATTCTGGGTCGCTGTCGGTGGTTGGATCACCACCGCGATCGTGGTCGCGCTCGCGCTGTGGAAAAATCCTTTCAAACGACTTCACGACGGCACCTTGCAGCATGTCTGGCTCGCGATCATCGTCGCGGTGTCGGTGCTGTGGGCTAGCAATGCCTGGCTCGACGACGGCACCGTCATGCATCTGCTCGGCGCAACGTTAGTCATGACCCTGTTCGACTGGGCTCTCGCATTGATTGCGATGGCCGTCATCACCGGTGTCGCTGCCGTTGTTTTCGATGCGCCCTGGCAGGGCATCGCGCTCACCTTCCTCGTTTTCGGAGCGTTGCCGGTCGGCATCTCGACTCTGGTCCAACGCGCGAGCATCGCCTGGCTCCCACGCAGTCTCTTCATGTTCATCCTCGGTCAAGGCTTTGTTTCGCCTGCCATCGCCGTGTCGCTTACGGCTGTCGCGGCCCTCGGCATTCACGTGGAACTCGCCGGCGGGTCGATGACCGTCGTGCCCGTCGGTTACGCGTTCAGCGTATTTCTGCTGGCGACCGGCGAAGCGTGGTTCACCGGAATGTCGACGGCGCTGATCGCGATTTATCGTCCAGCGTGGGTGACCACGTATGATGTGCGTCGGTATCGCCTCGGTGGCCCGCGTACCTGAAGCGACTGAAGGACAGAAGACGGACAAAGAAAAGGACAAAATATTTGTGTCAGGATTGAACTCCCCCCGCTTGCCAGGCATCTTACGTGCCTCATGTCCTCTTAGCGTCTAACGAACTTGATGGATCGCACCAACGTACCGCGCCGATTGCTGCGGTTGATCGGACGGTTGGCAACATGTGCGGCGGCTCTCTCGCTCATATGCACTGCTCCCGCATTCGCCGATCAACTCGAACAGCACAACGATCTCGTCAACAGGTTTGTCAATGACATGCATGCAGATCCGCTAGTCGCGGACTGCGCCGCTCATGGCGACTTTGTTGCAAGCACATCCACTGCCTTCGACCATGTCGAATTCCCGCCCAGTTCATTCGACAGCGCTCATGCGTCGGTCACGCCATGGAACGATTCGTTCGACGAGGCCAAGCAGCGCGTCAAGGTGGACAACATCGTCACCGTCGAAGGACTCGGTGTCCGGCAGAGCGGCGACGGCGATCCGGCAGCCCTGAAGTTCCGCTGTGGCTACGTCGGCGCGCAGATGCTGGCATTCAGCTGGAACGACCCGGTGCCGCCGGCCCGCGCTCAAAGCTCGGGTTCGTCGTCGCATTCCCGTGCGAGCGGCAAGCATGGCGGTGCGAGAGGCAAGCATGCCGCTAGCGGCAAGGGCGCGAAAAAATCGACGGCGAAATCGTCCGGCAAATCCGCGAGCAAAAAGAAATCGTCGAAATGAAAAAGCGGCCCGCATTGCATCAATGCGGGCCGCTTTTTTTCAACTGCCGTAGCCAGTCGGTCTGAACTCAGCCGAACGTCTCCACGTGCTGCAAGATTGCCTGCAGCATCGCGGCGCCGAGCGACGCGCTGCGCTCTCCGTTCCAGCCGACGCGCTCGTCGGGCAAATTGGCGTTGTCCTTGAACGGCATTTCCAGCGTCAGCGACAAACAGCCGAACTCGTTGCCGATGTATTTGGAAGCGAGTTTCAACGCGTCTTCGCGATACTTGCTGGCCGCGTAACCGTACTTGTCCTGGAAGTCCGGGCTCGCCTGCTTGAATGCCTCGATGAACGCCTTCTGCTCGCGCCCCTGCTGCTCGGTGAACCCCGGCAACATCTCCGAGCCTGCCACGAAGACATAAGGCAGCGCCTCGTCGCCGTGAATATCGAAGAACAGATCGCAGCCCGTCGCATGAATGGCGTCGCGCACGACCAGCACCTCGGGACTGCGCGCAGCGTCCGGTTCCATCCACTCGCGGTTCAGATTCGCACCCGCTGCGTTGGTGCGCAGATTGCCGTGCACACTGCCGTCGGGATTCATGTTCGGCACGATGTAAAACACGGCCCGGTCGTAGAGCTTGCGTGCAACCGGATCGCCCGCCCAATCGCCCCAGCCTGCGAGACGTTTAACCAGACCTTCGATGAACCACTCGGCCATCGTCTCGCCAGGATGCTGCCGCGCGATCAGCCAGACTTTTTTCTTCGGCGTCCCGCCGGTTGGCGGTGTACCCAGCGTCAGCAGCGACACCGGCCGGCCCTCGACGGTCTTGCCCAACTCCGTGAGCGTTGCCTGCGGCATCTGCTGCACGGCGCCTAGGAACTCCGAATGACGCTCCTCGCTATACGGCTCGAAGTACGCGTAGTAAATGCGGTCGAATTCCGGCGCGTGCTCAATGGTCAGCACGCGGCCGTCGTACGAAGTCGGCACGCGAAACCAGTTCACCCGGTCGTAGCTCGCCACTGCCCGATAGTCGCGCCAGCCCTCGGCGAATGCACAGGCCGCGGCATTTTCGAACGTCATCACACAACGCTCGCCGGCCGCGCCGGACAGACGAAAGTAGAACCACTGCGCGAACTCGGCGTGACTGTCCGGCCGCACGCGCAGGCGAATGGCGTCCGCCTGCTCGCAGGACAGCACGTCGATCGCGCCCGCGTCGAACTGGCTCGTAATCGATAAAGTCATGATGCTTATCCCCGCTAGTGCGCGCAACAGTCGCTCAATCGGCGATGCGGCGGCGGAATACGTAAGTGGAATCGTTCGACGCGCCGGCGTCGAACGCATAGCCTTCCGAGTCGAACGTCTTCAACTGTTCGGGCTTGTCGAGGCGGTTTTCAACCGCATAGCGCGCCATCAAACCGCGTGCGCGCTTCGCGTGGAAACTGATGATCTTGTAGCGACCGCCCTTCCAGTCTTCGAACACGGGCGTGAGAACCGGTGCCTCGAGCAGCTTGGGCTTGACCGACTTGAAGTATTCGTTCGACGCGCAATTCACCAGCACGCGCGACGCCACGGTGTTCCGCTTCAACTGCGCATTGAGCGCCTGCGTAATGCGCTCGCCCCAGAATGCGTACAGATCCTTGCCGCGCGGATTGGCGAAGCGCGTACCCATCTCCAGCCGGTACGGTTGCAACAGATCGAGCGGCCGCAGCAGGCCATAAAGCCCGGACAGCACGCGCACGTGACTTTGCGCGTAATCCAGATCGGCCGACGAGAGCGTCTTCGCATCGAAGCCTTCGTACACGTCGCCGTTGAACGCGAGTACCGCCTGCTTCGCATTGCGGGTATCGAAGCTCGGCGACCAGTCGGCGTAGCGCTGGAAATTGAGGTGCGCCAGCTGGTCGGAAATATCCATCAGCGACGCAATCTGCTGCGGCGACAAACGGCGCAATCCGCCGATCAGTTCGGCAGCGTCGTCGACGAAATCGGGGATAGTGTGCTTTTTGACGTGCGGTGGGGTGTCGTAGTCGAGCGATTTCGCCGGCGACAGAACGATTATCATAGAGGCTTGCAGGCACGCCGTGCCTGGCGGTCAAAGACGAAAGCCAGATTGTAACGAATGCCCGGTTCCCATGCCTCACACGGCGCTTTGCGCGTCGTCCTCGACTCCAATGTCTGGATCGATATTCTCGTGTTCGACGATCCGCACACGCGACCGATTCGCGCCGCGCTCGAAAGCGGCACGCTCGCCGCATTGATCGACGCGCGTTGTCTCGCCGAACTCACCTACGTACTCGACTATCCGCAATTCGTGCACCGCAAGGTGGATAAAGCGGCCGCGCTCGCCATCGTCGCCCGCCTGACGCAGCAGGTCGAAACCGCACCGCCGGCGGCGGACGCGAAGCCGCTGCCCAAATGCAAAGACCGCGACGATCAGAAGTTTCTCGAGCTCGCGCACGCGGCGCACGCCGACTGGCTGGTATCGAAAGATCGCGCCGTGTTGAAACTGGCCAAACGCATCGCCCGCGATTTCGGTTTTCAGATTGCACAGCCGGCGCCGTTCGTCGTAGCCATCGGCGCGGATTCCGCAGACTCCGTTGCGGGTGCAACGGCGTGAATTTGTCAGGATGGCTTATCCGGATGGCTAATCCCGCGGCAATGCCGCCCACGCGCCGCCGCGATTCCCTACAATCAGGCCTGAAGGTTTTTAGTCGGTCTTCGGGATCGACCCAACTGCCACCTCATTAGCCCACGCTTCGGACAGCGCCATGAATGCACCGCACGTTACCCCGACCACTCCCTCGTTCCCGTCTCGCCTACCCAATGTAGGCACGACGATTTTCACCGTGATGAGCGCGCTCGCCGCTGAAAAAGGCGCGGTGAATCTGGGCCAGGGCTTTCCCGACTTCGAATGCGATCCGCGCATTGTCGACGCGGTGTCGAACGCGATGCGCGCGGGCCACAATCAGTACCCGCCAATGGCCGGCGCCGCGCCGCTGCGTCAGGCCATCTCGGACAAGATCGCGAATCTGTATGGCCGCCGCTACGACGCGAACAGCGAAATCACCGTAACAGCGGGCGCCACGCAAGCGCTGCTCACCGCGATTCTCTGTTGCGTGCATCCGGGCGACGAAGTGGTCGTGGTCGAACCCACTTACGACAGCTACCTGCCTTCCATCGAACTGGCCGGCGGAAAACCGGTGTTCGTCACGCTCGACGCGCCCGACTATGCGGTCCCGTTCGACAAACTCGCCGCCGCCATCACGCCGAAAACGCGGCTATTGCTGATCAACACGCCGCACAATCCGACCGGCACGGTCTGGCGCGCCGAAGACATGCGCAAGCTCGAAGAGATCGTGCGCGGCACGAACGTGCTGATCCTGTCCGACGAGGTCTACGAGCACATGGTGTACGACGGCGCCCCGCACGAAAGCGTGGCCCGTTATCCCGAACTGGCGCAACGCAGTTTCGTGGTGTCGAGCTTCGGCAAGACTTATCACGTCACGGGCTGGAAGGTCGGCTACGTGGCTGCACCGGCCGCACTGACCGCGGAGTTCCGCAAGGTGCACCAGTTCAACGTGTTCACCGTGAATACGCCGATGCAGGTCGGTCTCGCCGACTACATGCAGGACCCGGCGCCGTACGTGAACCTCCCGGCGTTCTATCAGAAGAAGCGCGACTTCTTCCGCGCGGGACTCGCGAATTCGCGCTTCAAATTGTTGCCTTGCACCGGCACGTACTTCCAGTGCGTCGACTACTCGGCCATCAGCGATTTGCCCGAAGCCGAGTTCGCTCAATGGCTGACCGGCGAGATCGGTGTCGCGGCCATTCCGGTCTCGGCGTTCTATCACGAGGCACATGAATCGGGCGTGGTGCGCTTCTGCTTCGCCAAGAAGGAAAGCACGCTGGCCACCGCACTCGAACGGCTGGCCCGGCTTTAAGACACCGCGCGCGATGCTACGAACGGACTCCGGTTCTTCATCATCGCGCGCAACGCCGGCGAGTGCGGCGCGCCGCCCGAACCTGCGGAATCACCTGTCACACCCGTCTCACCGCTCACGCCGGCCGCGATGCGGCGATATACGCTTTCCGGTCGTCGGTCACACGCTGCGCGGCCGGCCGTTCGTTGATCGCCTTTACGTAGCGCTTCCAGTCGATGCCCGCATCGAGCAGCAGATCGCGGCCGTAAACGGTCTGCGTGGCCATTCCAACCAGCGGCAAGCTGACGAAGCCGGCGGCGTCGGCGACACTGAAATGCTCGCCCCGCAAATACGGCCCGAACTTCGCAATCCGCTTGAAGCCGGCGATGTGATGCACGAGCAACTTCTCTACTCGCCCTTTGGTCGCGTCGGTCACGGTCCCGCCGAAAAAGGCTTCCTTGTAGAGATTGCGCACCGTCAGTTCGAGATGAACGTCGACGAAAAAAATCAATTCGCGCTGCTTGGCTGCTTCCCACGGGTCGGCCGGGAAAATAGCCTTGTCGGGAAAGCGCGCGGCGAGATACTCGACGATACATTGCGACTCGCACAGATCGCCTTCTTCGGTCTGCAGGAACGGCACCTTGCCGAGCGGCGAATGTTCGAGCACGGCTTCGTCCTGACTCGGCAGCACCGAGACTTCCTCGAACGGAATGCCGTGTTCGAGCAGCACGAACTTCACTTTGTTGTAGTAGTTAGAGAGCGCAAAACCGCACAGCCTGATCATCGGGTGTCTCCTTCTTTTGAGTTGTACGAGACCGCTCGTGACTATCCTGGCGGTCTGCGCAGCATCATCCAGTAAATTGCACGATCGTGCTAATCTAAAAAAACCATGGAGTCGAGCATCACAATGACCTCTCGCAATCCCAGCATCGAGACTATCGGCATCGTCGGAACCGGCGCGATGGGCCGCGGCATTGCCCAGCTTGCCGCGTTGGCCGGACTCACCGTGCGTTTGTACGACACGAATCCTGCTGCGATCGGCGCCGCGCGCGACTACCTGGCCGACACTTTCGCGAAATTGACCGCGAAAGGCAAGCTCGATCAGGCGCGCTCACTGGCCGCGCTGTCGAGCGTCGCGGGCGCGCATACGATTGCCGACCTGGCGGACTGCGATCTGGTCGTCGAAGCTATCGTCGAGAAACTCGACGTCAAGCAGGCGCTGTTCCGCGAACTCGAAACGGTGGTGAGCGACCGCTGCATTCTGGCTTCCAATACCTCGTCGTTGTCGATTACGGCTATCGCCGCCGCCTGTACCGATCCATCGCGCGTCGCCGGTTACCACTTTTTCAATCCCGTGCCGCTCATGAAGGTCGTCGAGGTAATAGACGGTCTGCGCAGTGCACCCGCAACCGGCGACGCCCTCATGGCGCTGGCGCGGCGCCTCGGTCACATGCCGGTGCGCGCGAAAGACATGCCGGGTTTCATCGTGAATCACGCGGGCCGCGGCATGAACACCGAAGGGCTGCGCGTGGCCGGCGAAGGCGTCGCGAGCTTCGTCGACATCGACCGCATCATGCGCGAGCAGGCGGGCTTTCGGCTCGGACCGTTCGAGTTGCTCGACCTGACCGCGCTCGACGTGTCGCATCCGGTCATGGAGTCCATCTATCACCAGTTCTATGAAGAGCCGCGCTTCACGCCGTCGCCGATTACCGGCACGCGGCTAGCGGGCGGCCTGATCGGCAGGAAAACCGGCGAAGGCTTTTACCGCTACGAAGACGGCAAACAACAAGTGCCGCCGGAAGCCGCGACGCCGACCGAACTGCCGCGCAGTGTGTGGATCAGCAAGCGCTACCCCGCGGCTCACGACGCCGTCGCGCAACTCGTGGACAACGCCGGCGTCGCGCTCGACGAAGGCGCCACGCCCGGCCCGCACTCGCTGATCGTCGTGACGCCGTTCGGGCACGACGCGACCACGGCTGCGGTCGACGAAGCATTGGACGCCACCCGCGTGGTCGCCATCGACGCTTTATTCCCGCTCGCCACCGCAAAACGCCGCACGCTGATGACCACGCCCGCCACCGGGCGCGCCGCCCGCGAATCGGCCCACGCACTGTTCGCCGCCGACGGCGTGCCGGTCACGGTGATTCGCGATTCGACCGGCTTCGTCGCGCAGCGCGTGGTGGCGACCATCGTGAACATCGGTTGCGACATCGCGCAGAAACAGATCGCCTCGCCGGAAGACATCGACCTTGCCGTCACGCTAGGTCTCGGCTATCCACGCGGGCCGCTCGCGCTCGGCGATACACTCGGTTCGGGCACGATCCTCGCGATTTTGCGCAACATCTTCGCCGTGCTGGGCGATCCGCGCTATCGCCCGTCGCCCTGGCTGCTGCGGCGCGCGCAACTCGGTCTGTCGCTCACGCAAAGCGATGCACTCGACGCCAGCGACGCAGACCCCACAAGCCCTACTCACGACACTTCCACGGAGAACCAACGATGAGCGCCGAACTTCTGAGCTCGCGCCCGACCGGCAGCGATTCCACGCTGGTCCTGACGCTGTCCAACCCCGGCGCACGCAACGCTTTGCATCCCGACATGTATGCGGCGGGTATCGAAGCCCTCGAATCGGTCGAACGCGATCCGTCGATCCGCGCCATCGTGATTACCGGCGCCGACAACTTCTTCTGTGCGGGCGGCAATCTGAACCGCTTGCTGGAGAACCGCGCGAAAGATCCGTCGGTGCAGGCCGAGAGTATCGATCTGCTCGGTGAGTGGATCTCCGCGCTGCGCCTGTCGTCCAAGCCGGTGATTGCCGCCGTGGACGGCGCGGCCGCGGGCGCGGGCTTTTCGCTTGCACTCGCCTGCGATCTGATCGTCGCCGCCGAGGAGGCCAGGTTCGTGATGTCGTATGCACGGGTCGGCCTGACGCCCGATGGCGGCGGCTCGTGGTTCTTGAGCCAGGCGTTGCCGCGCCAGCTCGCCACCGAAGTGCTGATCGAAGGCAAACCGATCGGCGCTCTCCGTCTGCACGAACTCGGGGTCGTCAACCGGCTCGCCAAAACAGGCAGTGTGCTCGACGCCGCCGTGGCGTGGGCCGACGAACTCGGCAAGATTTCGCCGAACTCCGTGGCACGCATCAAAGGTCTGGTCGCCGCAGCGGGTAGCCAGCCGCTCGCCGATCATCTGGTCGCGGAGCGCGACAGCTTCGTCGCGTCGCTGCATCATCGCGACGGGCTGGAAGGCATCTCGGCGTTCCTCGAAAAACGCGCACCGCTCTACAGGTGAATCCCGTGACCGAAGCGTCCCTGCCCGCCGATCAGGCTTATCAGTTGCCCAAGCGCCGCCGCATCTTTCTGATGCGTCACGGCGACGTCACGTACTTCGACGACTCGGGCCGCGCGATCGATCCCGAGACGGTGCCGTTGAACGCCAACGGACGCGAGCAGGCGAGCGCGGCAGGCCGCGTGTTCGCCGAACAGAACGCGCGCTTCGACCGCGTGATCGTCAGCGGCTTGCCGCGTACGATCGAAACCGCGCAACGCGTGCTCGCCGAGACCGGCCAGACGATCGAACTCGAGATCGAACCCGCGTGGCAGGAGATTCGCGGCGGCAAGCTAGGCAACATTCCGCGCGCGGATATCGAAGCCGCGTTTCTCGGCGTGTTCGACGGCATCGTCCCCGAGACCACGCGTTTTCTCGACGGCGAAACCATCGGCGCGCTGTTCGATCGCGTGCTGCCCGCCGTGGCCGCGCTGCGTGACGACTCGTCGTGGGACACCGTGCTGCTGGTGCTGCATGGCGGCGTCAACCGGGCCATTCTTTCGCACGCGCTCACGGCGGGCGGCCGAACATTTTTCGGCCATCTCGCGCAGGCCACCGGCTGCATCAATGCTCTCGACGTGGGCGCCGCACCGCGCGACTGGGTGTTACGCACGATCAATTACTCACCGCCGTCGCCGCTCCATCGCGACGTCCGAAATACCACGATGGAAATGCTCTACGCACAATTCACTCAATACAGGCGTAGTTGAACCCGAACTGGAGGAGACACATGGTGCAAGCCCCACGATCCGGCGAACCGGACGATCGAACCGATTACTCGGCATTCGAAGGCACACGTCCGGTCAACGATAGACAGCGCTTCGACAGCGATGCGCTTGCTGCATGGCTAGCGCGACACGTGGAGGGATTCGCCGGCCCGCTCACGCTGGAACAGTTCGCCGGCGGCCAGTCCAATCCCACGTTCAAACTCATCACACCGTCGCGCACTTACGTGATGCGCGCGAAACCGGGCCCCGCCGCGAAGCTGTTGCCGTCCGCGCACGCGGTCGAGCGCGAGTACCGCGTGATGCACGCGCTCGCCGACACCGACGTGCCGGTCGCCCAAATGCTGGCGTTGTGCGAGGACGAGAGCGTCATCGGACGGGCCTTTTACGTGATGGAGTTCGTCGAGGGCCGCGTGCTATGGGATCAATCCCTGCCCGGCATGTCGCCCACCGAACGCGCGGCGATTTACGACGAGATGAATCGCGTCATCGCGGCTTTGCATAGCGTCGACGTCACGGCAGTGGGGCTCGAGGGCTACGGCAAACCGGGCAACTATTTTTCGCGGCAGATCGGCCGCTGGAGCAAGCAGTACCTGGCGTCCGAAACCGAACCGATCGAGGCGATGCAACGGCTCATCGAATGGCTGCCGCACCATCTACCGGCTGAAACCGGCGAACGCGCGTCGATCGTGCATGGCGACTACCGGCTCGACAATCTGATCTTTCATCCCGAACAGCCGCGCGTGCTCGCGGTGCTCGACTGGGAGTTGTCGACGCTCGGCGACCCGCTCGCCGACTTCGCTTATCACTGCATGGCCTGGCATGTCGACCCCGCGCAGTTTCGCGGCATCGCGGGCCTCGACTGGGCCGCGCTCGGCATTCCCGACGAAGCGCAGTACGTCGAGCGGTATTGCCGGCGGACCGGTTTCGAAATCCACGGCGACTGGAACTTCTACCTCGCGTACAACATGTTCCGCATTGCCGCGATTCTGCAGGGAATCATGAAGCGCGTCGTCGACGGCACCGCGGCCAGCGCAGAGGCGCTCGACGCCGGCCGGCGCGCAAGACCGATGGCCGAACTGGCCTGGCGCTACGCGCAAAAGGTCCGCTGAGCGGGCTGGTAACACATCGGCAGCGGCATCGGCATCGGCAGCGGCATCGGCAGCGGCAGCGGCAGCGGCAGCGGCAGCGGCAGCGGCAGCGGCAAGAACGAAGCACGGCAATTCATTACCCGCGAGGTCATACGTGAATTTCGATTACACCCCGAAGGTTCAGGCACTCCGCAGCAAACTGCTCGCTTTTTTCGACGAGCATATCTATCCGAACGAGTCGGCGTTTTACGCGGAGATCGCGCGCAACCGGCACAGCGGCAACGCATGGCTGCCGACCGAACTGGTCGAACAACTCAAGCAGAAAGCGCGAGACGCAGGACTGTGGAATCTGTTCCTGCCCGAATCGACTCGCGGCGCGGGGCTGACCAATCTCGAATACGCGCCGCTGTGCGAAATCATGGGCCGCGTACCGTGGGCGCCGGAAGTGTTCAACTGCGGCGCGCCCGATACCGGCAACATGGAAACCATCGAGCGCTACGGCAGCGAAGCCAACCAGCGCGAATGGCTCGAACCGCTGCTCCAAGGCCAGATCCGCTCGGCCTTCCTGATGACCGAACCGGACGTGGCTTCCTCGGACGCCACCAACATCCAGACGAGCATCGTGCGCGACGGCGACGACTACGTGATCAACGGCCACAAGTGGTGGTCGTCCGGGGCGGGCGATCCGCGCTGCAAGATCTACATCGTCATGGGCAAGACCGATCCCGACGCGCCGCGGCATCAACAGCAATCGATGATTCTGGTCCCCGCCGACGCGACCGGCATCACCGTGCACCGGCCGCTCACGGTGTTCGGTTACGACGACGCGCCGCATGGCCATATGGAGATCACGCTCGACAACGTGCGCGTGCCGGCCGGCAATATGCTGCTCGGCGAAGGCCGCGGTTTCGAGATCGCGCAAGGCCGGCTCGGACCGGGACGCATCCATCACTGCATGCGTCTGATCGGTCTCGCCGAACGCGCGCTCGAGCTGATGTGCAAGCGCACGCTGCAGCGCGTTGCGTTCGGCAAGCCGATCGCGGCACAAGGCGTGACGCAGGAGCGTATCGCCGAAGCGCGTTGCCTGATCGAACAGGCACGCCTGCTCACATTGAAGACGGCTTACATGATGGACACGGTGGGCAACAAAGGCGCGCGCGGCGAGATTGCGATGATCAAGGTGGTCGCGCCCAACATGGCGTGTCAGGTGATCGACTGGGCGATCCAGGCGCACGGCGGCGGCGGCATCAGCGACGATTTCCCGCTCGCTTATGCGTACGCGTCGGCACGTACGCTGCGTTTCGCCGACGGTCCCGACGAAGTTCATCGCAACGCGATTGCCAAGCTCGAACTTTCGCAGTATCGGGAGACGGTGACGCTGGCTTCGGATGCAGGGCAACCGAAGCCAGCGCAAATCTGACGCCTGCGGCGTTCTCGCGGTTTTCGTTGCGCGCTAGAAGTAATGGCGCGTGATGAATTCCGCAACGCAGGCAGGCCGCTCGCTGCCCTGCAATTCGAGCGTGACGTGCCAGACGACCTGCACGCCCGCGTCGTCGATGTCCGTTACCGATTCCACCGCAAAACTCGCCCGCAAGTTCGAGCCGACCGGCACCGGCGACGTGAAGCGCACGCGATTCAATCCATAGTTCACGCCCATGCGCTGCTCGAGCGCGACCGTTTTTTCCAGTAGTCCTGGAATCAGCGACAGCGTCAGAAACCCATGCGCAATAGGACCGCCAAACGGCGATTCGCGCCGGGCCCGTTCCGGGTCGGTATGAATCCACTGGTGATCGCCGGTCGTATCGGCAAACCGGTCGACGCTCGCCTGGTCGACCGTCACCCACTCGCTCACGAGCAGCGCGGCGCCGACCTTGTCACGCAGAGCCGCAGCGCTGGCGACGGGGCCGGCGACATTAGCGGAGACTGGCTCCGTCATGCCGCCGCTCCCGGATTGCGCAGCCCGAACAGACCTTTGGACCGCACCGTAACGACGGTTTCGCCGTGCTGGTTGACTCCTTCCCACTGCGTCGACACGATGCCGCGATCCGGCTTGCTGGCCGAGACGCGTTTGTCCAGCACGGCGTTGGTCATGGTCAGCGTATCGCCGACACGTACCGGCTTCAGCCAGCGGATGTCGTCGATACCGGGAGAGCCCATCGACGTGGAGCCGGCGAGCACGTTGCGCACCAGCAGACCCATCATGATGGAGCACGTTTGCCAGCCGCTTGCCACCAGGCCGCCGAACGGCGACTCGACGGCAGCAGCCTCGTCGACATGGAAGGGTTGCGGATCGTACTGCTCGGCGAACGCGACGATCTCGTCGCGTGTGAACGTATGCTTGCCGATCTCGGTGACCGAGCCGACGACCATATCCTCGAAACTCAAGCCCATCGTGGTGCCTCCGGAGTTAGGGTTTGGCGCGCGCAGTCAGACGTCGGCCGTGGCGAATCCGGGCAGCGTGGAGAACCGCGCCAGATGATGGTCTACGTCGCCCAACGTCGTTTCGATAATAGCGAGCCGTTTGAACAGATGCGCTGCGGCCACCTCGTTCGTCACGCCCATGCCGCCGTGCAGTTGCACCGCTTGCTGACCGACGAAACGCGCGGCCTGACCGACACGGACCTTCGCGGCGGACACGGCGCGGCGACGCTCGTCGGCGTTCTCGCTGCCGTAGCGCATGGCGGCGAGGTAGGTGACGGAGCGGGCCTGCTCGGCATGAATCAGCATCTCGACCATGCGATGCTGCAAGGCCTGGAAGCGCGCGATAGGCTGGCCGAACTGCTGGCGTGTTTTCGTGTAATCGACGGTGGCGAGATTCAACGCGTCGAGCGCGCCGATGGCCTCCGCGCAGAGCAGGAGCGTGCCGTAATCGGCGATATGTTCGAGCGCCGCGGCACCCGAGTGCTGGCCGGCCAGGCGCCGCGCGGGCGTGCCTGCCAACGCGAGCGTGGCCGCCCGCTGGCCGTCGATGGTGCGATAGTCGGTAACCGTGAGGCCGGCCGCGTCGCGCGCCACGACGAAGAGCGCTATCTCGCCGTTCTGTCGCGCGGGCACGATCAGGTAGTCGGCTTGCGCGCCGTGCAGAACGACCGACTTCGTGCCGTTCAGCGTGTGCTGCCCGTTTGTTTCACTTGCGCCTGGGCTTGCATTGGCGCTTTCGCTCGCGGTGGTTTCGACATCGAACAGATCGTAGCGCGCATGCGGTTCGTGAAATGCGACGGCCAGTTTGATCTCGCCCAGCGCCGCGCGTTCGAGCAACGCGGCGTCCGCGCCTTCGCCCGGCTCGCCGGCGAGCCGCAGCGCCTCGATACCCACCGCGGTCGACCAGTAAGGCTCGACGACCAGAGCACGGCCGAGTTCCTGCATGACCACCAGCATGTCGATGGGACTACCGTCGAAGCCCCCTTGCGCTTGCGGCACCGGCAACGCGGTCAAACCCAGTTCGGTCAGCGCGGTCCAATGCGTGGCCGACACGCCGGCGGCGGATTGCACGATCGCCTGGCGCGCTTCGAAACCGTAGTTCTTGTCGAGATAGCGACGCAGCGCGTCGGACAGTTGCTGCTGTTCGTCGTTGAAAGTAAAGTCCATGCGCCGCTCCTCAAAGGCCGAGAATCATCTGCGCGATGATGTTCTTTTGAATTTCGTTCGAGCCGCCGTAAATCGACGTCTTGCGGAAGTTGAAGTAGTACGCGGCAAGCGGCGCAGCGTCATCGTCGCCGGCCAGACTGTGCTTGCGTTCGCCTTCGAGGAACACCACGTCGAACGGCGCTGCCAGTGGGCCGACTGCTTCGAACATCAATTCGGTCAGCGCCTGCTGCACTTCCGTGCCCTTGATCTTGAGCATGGACGCTTCCGGACCCGGACCGCGCCCGCCTGCTTCATTGGCGACCACGCGTTGCACGGTGACCTCGAGCGCCATCAGTTCGATCTCGAGACTCGCGACTTTAGCGGCGAACACCGGATCCTGCAGGAGCGGCTTGCCGTTCTTTTTCTGATCGAGCGCGAGGCGTTTCAGAAACACGAGTTCGCGCTTGGACTGACCGACTCGCGCGATACCCGTGCGCTCGTGTCCCAGCAGATACTTCGCGTAGGTCCAGCCACGGTTTTCTTCGCCGACCAGATTGTCGAGCGGCACTTCGACGTCTTCGAAAAAGACTTCGTTGACTTCGTGATCTTCGTCGAGCGTGATGATCGGGCGCACGGTGATACCCGGCGTTTTCATGTCGATCAGCAGGAATGAGATGCCTTCCTGCTTTTTAGCGCCGCTGTCGGTGCGCACGAGGCAAAACATCATGTCGGCATATTGGCCGAGCGTGGTCCAGGTCTTCTGGCCATTCACGACGTAGTGGTCGCCAACGCGTTCGGCTCGGGTTCGGAGCGAGGCCAGGTCGGAACCGGAACCCGGCTCCGAGTAGCCCTGGCACCACCAGTCCGTGCCGTCGAGGATTCGCGGCAGATAGTGGCGCTTCTGCGCCTCGTTGCCATACTTCATCAGCACCGGGGCCACCATCGATACGCCGAACGGCAGTACCGAAGGGGCGCCGATTCTTGCGCACTCCTCCTCCCAGATATGCCGTTGGGTAGCGTCCCAGCCGGGGCCGCCATATTCTTTTGGCCATGCGATGACCGACCAGCCGCGCGTACCGAGCAGCTTGTGCCAGTTCGCGAAATCTTCGCGAGCGAGACGCTTGTGGTTGAGTACCTTGTGACTGAGTTCGGCTGGCAGATTGGCTTCGAGCCACGCGCGGATGTCGGCGCGGAATGCGCTCTCGGCGGAGGAATAATCCAGATTCATGCGTAGTGTCTCCTGGCCGCTACCTCCTGCGGCCAGAGAGCCACTGCGTTATTGCAGCGGTTCTTTCAGGGCGGCCGGAACAGGCAGCGGCATCACTTCGATGCCTTCTTCGACCAAGGCTCTCGCGTCTTCGGGCGTGGTGACACCACGAATGTCGCGTGCGGGCGCTTCGTTGTAATGGATGCGCCTTGCTTCCTCGGCGAAGCGGTCGCCCACGTTCTCGGTCTTTTCCAGTACCTCGCGCAACGCACGCATCGCACGCGCTTGCATGTCCGCCTGCCTGTCGGTTACCGCAACCGGCGCCTTTGCCTGTGTCGAACCCGACAGATTCAGGCGCGGCGCCGAAGGCAACCGGCTCACCTCGTTTGCACCGCAGACAGGACACGCGACGAGCTTGCGCGACTGCTGCGATTCGAAGTCATCCGCCGAAGCAAACCAGCCTTCGAACCGATGGCCATGTGGACACTGTAAATCGAGGACCTTCATGTGGAATCAGGGCTTGGGTGCCAGTTTAGCGCAAAACAGGAAATTTTATGAACGGTCGTTCGCAAAATTTTGCGGGTGATTGAGCGGCACCGGATAGGACCGGCAACGCGTCAACGGTGCGCGATTCTAACCCGCTATAGAAAGCGCTGCCGAAGCCGCCCGCGCTGGTTTTGCGCCTTATTCACAAGCCGTTACATGGGCTGCTGCGCACGCCGTTGCGCACGCCGTTGCACACGCCGCTGCGCACGCCTACGGCTTAGGCGACGAGGCGTTCGATCTGCCGATTCACGCGCGGCTCGATCTGCCGCGCTGCCTTAACCAGATTGATCTGTTTGGCTGATTTCGCCACGTCGAAGACGTCGGGTGCAATGTCGTATCCGCCGCGCGTGACGAGCCAGTCGAGCAGGTCGGACAGATGCCAGACCGACGCACTGCCCTCGTGAACCGGTGCAGGAAAGTCGGTCGGGTGACTCAACATCAGCTTGCGCATGTTTTGACGCGATACACCGGCGACATCGGCAACGTCGGTCAGGCCGACGAAGTCGGGACCGGCCTCGACGAGACTCGCCGTGGGGACCGCCCGCTTCACGTCCTCGAGTCCGCTGATGAGCGCGCCGAACGCCGACGGACCTTCGCGCGTGAAGACCAGCGCGATGCGCCCCGGTTGCCCGATGCCGATTGTGGCGTCGTCGCACCCGGCTTCGCCAAGACGTTCGACGATCGCGTCGAGGTCGGCGTCTTCCGGAGCGAGTCGATACTTCAGCGTGAACACATATTCCATTATTTCCTCCTGCTTCAATTCAGTTGCGTGCCGACGCCCTCGGCGCACTGCACGACGAGGGCCGTGCAGTTATCGACAATACGCCGCAGATGTTTGGCGTGGTTACCTGCATTCTTGGGCGTACTCCACACGCTCGATATACAGAACTCGCCGCACCGGCACTCTGCACTATTGACCGGACAGTACAGTTTTCCCCACGCATGCCCTTTGCCGCCGCTTCGAATACGCCAGCCCTTGCTTTCGGCGTACACCAAAGCCGCCTCAATTTCTTTTTTTGAATGAGTTTGTCGAACCATCCATGCCTCCAATTTAACGCGTCAGCACATGGTTGTCAATCGACAACCATGTGCTGACCTGTTTCCGGCGAGGCATCGTTTTTCAGCCGCGTTACCTCACCTCTTTCGAAAGATCGATGGTAGAGCGGCGACCGCTGCGAGACGAGACGGCCTGATGGCATAGGACAAACCCAAGAAAAAAGCCTCTGCCGATCGTCGATCGGCAGAGGCTTTCAGAGGAATCTTAAGTCGCGTTAGTGCGTCATTGGTTTTGCGGCATCGGCCAGGTGTCCGACAGAATTTTCTCAAGCCAGAACGTGCCGATCACCGTCTTCACATCCGTGATCTTGCCCGTACGAATCCATTCGGACACCTCGGGCACCGTCGCCGTGAACAGTTCGAGGAACTCGCCCTCGTCGAGCTTGCGTTCGCCCGCGGTCAGTCCGCGCGCGAGGTAAATATCGATGAATTCGGTCGAGTACGAAATGATCGGGTGGATGCGCGTGAGATAAACATACTCGCGAGCCGAATAGCCGGTTTCCTCCAGCAACTCTCGCTTCGCGCAGGCCAGTGCACCTTCGTTCGGGTCGAGCTTGCCGGCCGGATACTCGACCATCACCTTACCCATCGGGTACCGATACTGGCTTTCAAGCAATACCCGGCCATCGTCGAACAACGGAATGATCATGACGGCGCCCGGGTGCTGAACATACTCGCGGGTCGCCTGCTTGCCGTCCGGCAAGCGGACCGTGTCGCACTTGAGTGTCAGGAACGGACCCTGATGAATCGTCTTGCTGTCGAGACAGGTCTCGGTCAGCGCAGCGTCGTGATCGGGTAGTTCAGCAGGAAGTTCAGACTCGGACATGGATGGACCTCTGGACGGCCTGATGCGCGACGGCAGAAAGCCGTCAGCGGCGTTTGACGAGATACTGGAAGGTGAAGCCGGGGAAGGCGAACACGACGAACAACGCGAAGGTAATGGCGTAGAACTGCCATCCCTGTACGAACCGGTTCCCCGCGCGCGCTTCCAGCAGAAAACCGACCGCACCGACAGCGAAGTACAGCACGATCAGTTCGCCGATCCGGATCCACGCGCTCTTTCTGATCGCCTTCAAGGGCACCGCGGCGACCAGACGTTGATTCAGGAACGGCAGGTTGGCGCCGACCAGCGCCAACAATACGATAAACCAGCCCGCAGCCGACATTAGAGCAGCAGCGTGTGCTGGATGGCCTGCAGACAGGCCTTCAGCAGCGGATCCGGCACGAGGCCGAGCACCAGCACCGCCACGCCGTTCAGCGTGAGCAAAGCGCGCGTGCTCGAATCGGCGAGGATCGGCGACTTGTCTTGCGGATCGTCGAAGTACATCAGCTTCACGATACGCAGGTAGTAGAACGCCCCGAACAGCGACGTGATCACGGCCAGCACCGTCAGCCAAGTCAAACCGGCGTTCATGGTTGCCTGCAGCACCGCAAGCTTCGCATAGAAACCGACCGCGGGCGGAATGCCGGCGAGCGAGAACATCATCACCATCATGACGAACGCGAACACCGGGCTGCGTTGATTCAAACCCTTGAAGTCTTCGAGCGTGTCCGCTTCGAAGTCGCGCCGCGCCAGCAACATGATCACGCCGAACGTACCGAGCGTCGTGACCAGATACACGATGCTGTAGAACATGGCCGAACCATAGGCGCTCGCGGCGCCCGCCGTTTTGTGGTCGACCACGCCGGCAAGCAGGCCGAGCAGCACGAAGCCCATGTTCGAGATCGCGGAATAAGCGAGCATACGCTTGACGTTACGCTGCACGATACCCGTAATGTTGCCGACGATCAGCGACAGCGCCGCCAGAATCACCAGCATTTCCTGCCACTCGACGGCGAGCGGCAGCAAACCCATCACGAGGAAGCGGAAGCCCCAGGCGAACGCCGCCACTTTCGGACCGCCGCCGACCATCAGCGTCATGGCCGTCGGTGCACCCTGGTACACGTCCGGCACCCACATGTGGAACGGCACGGCACCCATCTTGAACGCCACGCCGGCCACGACGAAGATCACGCCGAACAGCAGCACGCTCGGATCGTAGTGGCTGGTACCAATTGCCTTGAACACTTCGTTCAGATCGAGCGAACCGGTCGCGCCGTAGAGCATCGAGATACCGTACAGCAGGAAGCCGGATGCCAACGCGCCGAGTACGTAATACTTCATCGCGGCTTCGTTCGACGGCGCTGCGTCACGACGCAACGCAATCGCGCCGTACAGCGACAGCGACATCAACTCCAGACCGAGATAAAGCGTCAGGAAGTTGTTGCCCGAGATCATCACCAGTTGGCCGAGCAACGAGAACATGCCCAGCAGGAAGAACTCGCCGCGGAACAGGCCGCGATCGTCGAGGTAGGTGCGCGAATACACGATCGACACGGCATAACCGAGCGTCACGACGGCCTTCATCAGGCTCGCGAACGAATCGACCACGTACATGTGGCCGAAGAAGTAATGCACTTGCGGGTCGAACGCGTTGACCGCGAACCAGATGCCGGAAATCAGCGTCCCGAAGAACGCAATGAAGAACGTGGTACGGCGACCGGCCTGGCCGACGAACGTGTCGTTGAGCCACGCGAGCACTACGGCGAGCATCACCAGCGCGTCGGGCAACAGGGCAGTCATAGGGGCGTTTTGCATGGTGTTTTGATTCCTCCGCTCTGCGTTACTGAGGCAACGGCAGTTTCGACTGCGCAACGTGGGAGAGGAGGTTTTCCACGGATACGTGCATCACATCGGTAAAGGGCTTCGGATACAGGCCCATGAACAGCGTCAGTGCAGCGAGCACTGCCAGCATGAAAAACTCACGACGGTTGATGTCGAGAAGCGTCTTCACGTGATCGTTGGCGATCGCGCCAAAGTACACGCGCTTGTACATCCACAGCGTGTAGGCCGCGCCGAGAATCAACGTGACGGCTGCGCCGCCCGCGATCCAGAAGTTGTATTGCACGGCCGCGAGAATCACCATGAATTCGCCGACGAACCCGGAGGTGCCCGGCAAGCCGCAATTGGCCATGGAGAACAGCATCGCGAACGCCGCGAACTTCGGCATCACGTTGACGACACCGCCGTAATCGGCGATCTGGCGGGAATGCATACGGTCGTACAGCACGCCGATGCTCAGGAACATCGCGCCCGAGACGAAACCGTGCGAGATCATCTGGACGACGGCGCCTTCCATGCCGAGCTGATTGAAGATGAAGAAGCCGAGCGTGACGAAACCCATGTGGGCAATCGACGAATACGCGACCAGCTTCTTCATGTCGGCCTGCACCATCGCGACCAGACCGATATAAATGACCGCAATCAGCGACAGCGTGATGACCACCGGCGCGAGAAAGTGGCTGGC
This sequence comes from Paraburkholderia sp. BCC1886, assembly GCF_900996245.1. GTDB lineage: Bacteria > Pseudomonadota > Gammaproteobacteria > Burkholderiales > Burkholderiaceae > Paraburkholderia. The sequence goes on from NZ_CAAJGK010000038.1 coordinate 24,308, forward strand.
GTCCGGCGCGATAGGCAGCGAAAAGCGCAGAAAACCATACGCGCCGAGCTTCAGCATGATGGCCGCCAGCACGACCGAGCCGCCGGTCGGCGCTTCGACGTGGGCGTCGGGCAACCACGTGTGCACGGGCCACATCGGCACTTTCACCGCGAAGGCCATGAAGAACGCGATGAAGATCAATATCTGAGGCGTCATCGCGATCGGCGCGTGCTGCCACGTGGCCAGATCGAAGGTGCCGGTCTCGACGTACAGATACAGCAGCGCGACCAGCATCAGCAGCGAGCCCATCAGCGTGTACAGGAAGAACTTGAACGCCGCATACACGCGGTTCGCCCCGCCCCACACACCGATGATGATGTACATCGGAATCAGCGTCGCTTCGAAGAACACGTAGAACAGCATGCCGTCGGCCGCGCTGAACACGCCGACCATGATCCCGGAGAGGATCAGGAAAGCGGCCAGGTATTGCGCCACGTTCTTCGTAATGACTTCCCACGCGGCAATGACGACGATTACCGTGATCAATGCAGTCAACACCACGAACCACATCGAGATGCCGTCGACGCCGAGATGGTATGCAATGTGGAATCGCTCGATCCAGTTCGCGTTCTCGACGAACTGAAGATCGGCGGTGCTCGAATCGAAACCAGTAATCAGCGGCAATGTCACGATGAAGCTGGCGACAGAGCCGATCAGCGCGATCCAGCGGGCCGGTGCCGGGTTGCGGTCGTTACCGACCGCCAGAACCAGCAGACCGACGAGGATCGGTAACCATATCGCAATGCTGAGAATCGGATAAGCGTGCATTAGTGTCCCTCGCCTTATTTGCCGCCGAGCGTTACAAACAGGGTCAGGAGCCCCAGCATGCCGATAATCATGGCAAACGCGTAGTGGTAGATGTAGCCCGACTGCAGGAAGCGGATCACACCGGCGAACCAGCCGATGAAGCGCGCGCTGCCGTTGACGATGCCGTCGATCACCACCACGTCGCCTTCCTTCCACAGACCACGGCCGATGGCCACGGCACCGCGGGCGAACACCACCTCGTTGATCTTGTCGAGGTAGTACTTGTTGTCGAGCAGCGTGTAGACGGGACCGAACGCGCGCTTGACGACCGCGGGCAGATCAGGACGCACGAGATACAGGAACCACGCCACCACCACGCCTGCGAGCGCCAGCCAGACCGGCAGACCCGCAATCGAGTGGAAGCCCATCGACGCCCAGCCCTGGAACTCGTCGGCCATCTCATGCAGCGCCGGGTGATTCGCGCCGATGAAGATCACCTTGTCGAACGCGACGCCGTGCTGGAAGAAGTCGCCGTACAGCATCGGACCGATACCGATCGCACCGATCACGAGCGAAGGAATGGCCAGCAGGACAAGCGGGACCCAGACGACCCACGGGGTTTCGTGCGGTTCATGTGCGTGGTCGTCGTGACCATGGCCGTGCGCGTCGTGGCCGTGCGCGTCGTGGCCATGTGCGTCGTGACCGTGCGCATCGTGTGCGTGCGCGGCGGCTTCGATGCCCATCGGCGATTCCGGATGCTTCGGACCGCGGAAACGCTCCTTGCCGTGGAATACCATGAAGTACATACGGAACGAATAGAGCGCAGTAACGAACACGCTCGCGACCACGGCGAAGTACGCGAAACCCGAACCCGGCAGGTGGGACAACTTCACCGCGTCGATGATCGAGTCTTTCGAATAGAAGCCCGAGAAGAACGGCGTACCGATCAGGGCCAGCGAGCCGACCAGCGACGTGATCCACGTGATCGGCATGTACTTGCGCAGGCCGCCCATGTTGCGCATGTCCTGGTCGTGGTGCATGCCCATGATGACCGAACCGGCGCCGAGGAACAGCAGCGCCTTGAAGAACGCGTGCGTCATCAGGTGGAATACGGCGACCGGGTAAGCCGACACGCCGAGCGCCACCGTCATGTACCCCAGTTGCGACAGCGTGGAATAAGCGACCACACGCTTGATGTCGTTCTGGACGATACCAAGGAACCCCATGAACAGCGCGGTAATCGCACCGATGACCGTGACGAACGACAGCGCGCTATCCGACAGTTCGAACAGCGGCGACATACGCGTCACCATGAAGATACCGGCGGTCACCATGGTCGCCGCGTGAATCAGCGCGGAGATCGGCGTGGGGCCTTCCATCGAATCGGGCAGCCAGACGTGCAGCGGGAACTGCGCCGACTTACCCATTGCGCCAATGAACAGGCAGATACAGGCCACCGTCAGCAGACCCCAATCCGTACCCGGGAAGGACAGCGCCGCGAGTTCGGTGCGCTTCGCGAACACGTCGCCGTAGTTCATCGAACCGGCGAAGGCGAATAGCAGACCGATACCCAGCAGGAACCCGAAGTCGCCGATGCGGTTCACGAGGAACGCCTTCATGTTGGCGTAGATCGCGGTCGGACGCGTGAAGTAGAAGCCGATCAGCAGGTAGGACACGAGCCCCACCGCTTCCCAGCCGAAGAACAGTTGCAGGAAGTTGTTGCTCATCACGAGCATCAACATCGAGAACGTGAACAGCGAGATGTACGAGAAGAAGCGCTGGTAGCCGTCGTCTTCGGCCATGTAGCCGATCGTGTAGACGTGCACCATGAGCGACACGAAGGTCACGACGCACATCATCATCGCGGTGAGCGAGTCGACGAGAAAGCCGACTTCGAACTTCGACTGGCCGATCTGCATCCATTCGTAGACGGTGGCGTTGAAACTCGCGCCGTCCATTACCTGGAAGAAGACCACACCCGAGAGGATGAACGAGATCGCGACGCCGAGGATCGTGACCGAATGCGCGCCGGCGCGCCCGACCGTTTTTCCGAACAGCCCCGCAATCAGGGACCCGGCCAGCGGTGCCAGCGGGATCGCCAGCAGCAGGTTTTCATTGAGTATCGTGGACATAACCGCTTTCCCTGAAATTAACCTTTGAGCTGATCGAGATCCTCGACATTGATCGTGTCGAGGCTACGGAACAGGGTCACCAGAATCGCAAGGCCGATCGCCGCTTCCGCCGCCGCTACCGTCAGCACGAAGAAGACGAAAATCTGACCATGCACGTCGCCCAGATAATGCGAGAAAGCGACGAAGTTGGTATTGACCGCCAGCAGCATCAGTTCGATTGCCATCAGGATGATGATGACATTGCGACGGTTCAGGAAAATGCCCACGATGCTGATCGCAAACAGGATCGCGCCTAGGACGAGGTAATGAGCAAGGGTCAACATGGTTTCTATCTCCTGTCCGCTCAGCTGTTTTTGGCTGGTGCCGAGTCGGCTGTTGCCGCTGCCGCGGCTTCTTCCGCCGCGACGGTCGCCGCGGTTTTTTCCGATGGCATCTTCACGACGCGCACGCGGTCCTGAGCACGCACCTTGACCTGGTCACTGACCTTCTGGCGCTTGCTGTCTTTCTTATGGCTGGTGGTCAGCGAGATCGCCGCGATGATCGCCACCAGCAACACGAGACCGGCTACTTCGAACGCGAAGATGTAGTCGGTGTAGATGACCTTGCCGATCAGGCGCGTATTCGACCAGTCGCCCATTCCGTTGGCGGCCGCCGTCGTATCTCGCAACGCGGTGGCGGTCGCGCCGTAGCCGTGCCACAGAATCAGCGCGGTTTCGACCACGATGATCGCGCCCACGAGAGTCGCCATCGGCACGAAGCGGCGGAAGTCCTTGCGCAGCACGTCGATATTGATGTCCAGCATCATCACGACGAACAGGAAGAGCACCATCACCGCGCCGACGTACACCAGCACCAGCAGAATTGCCAGGAACTCGGCCTGCAACAGCATCCAGATCGCGGCTGCGTTGAAGAACGCCAGCACCAGAAACAGTGCGGACGACACCGGGTTGCGCGCGGTGATCACCTTCAGCCCTGACACAACCAGGAGCAGCGCGAAGATGTAGAACAGTACGGTCGTGAATTCCATGATTACCGGTTCATCGTTAGGCCATTGTCAGGCTTGGTTCTTTGGCACCCGTGCCCGGCAGGACTGCCGGAAACATCCACACGGGTGCGCCGTGCCGTGGCGACGGGCCACGGCGTTCGGCCCGACAACAGGCCGTGGTGCTACTTGCTTGGGTACTGCGTCTGGTATTGCGTTTGGTACTGCTTCTGGTGCTGCTTCTCGTATCGCTTTAGATGCTGCCTGCTACTGCCGTGCTTCAACGGTATGGCGCATCCGCTGCCTTGTTCGCAGCGATTTCCGCTTCATAGCGATCGCCGACGGCCAGCAGCATGTCCTTCGTGAAATACAGATCGCCGCGCTTCTCGCCGTGATACTCGAGAATGTGCGTTTCGACGATCGAGTCGACCGGGCAGCTTTCCTCGCAGAAACCGCAGAAGATGCACTTGGTCAGGTCGATGTCGTAGCGGGTCGTACGGCGCGTATTGTCCGCACGGGTTTCCGATTCGATCGTGATGGCCAGCGCCGGGCACACCGCTTCGCACAGCTTGCAGGCGATGCAGCGTTCTTCGCCGTTCTCATACCGGCGCAGCGCATGCAGACCGCGAAAACGCGGCGAGATCGGGGTCTTCTCTTCCGGGAACTGCACGGTCACCTTGCGCTGGAACGTATAACGTCCCGTCAACGCCAGACCCTTCAGCAGTTCTGTCAGAAAGAAGGTCTTGAAAAAATTTTGGATTGCGGTCATAGGTTCATCCGCCCTTTATTTCCAGATGTTCAACGGCGACATGATCCAGAAGCCGACCACCACCAGCCAGACCACGCAGACCGGAATAAAAATCTTCCAGCCCAGACGCATGATCTGGTCATAGCGATAGCGCGGAAACGTGGCGCGCGCCCAGATGAACACCGACAACAGGAAGAAGACTTTCAGCACGAGCCAGAAAATGCCCGGGATGAACGACAGGAAACCGAACGGCGCACTCCAGCCGCCGAGGAACAGGGTTGCAGCCAACGCCGAGATGACGATCATGTTGATGTACTCGGCGAGGAAGAACAGCGCGAACGCCATCCCCGAGTAATCGATCATGTGACCCGCGACGATTTCCGACTCCCCTTCCACCACGTCGAACGGGTGACGGTTCGTTTCGGCGATGCCCGAGATGAAGTACACGACGAACATCGGCAGCAGCGGCAGCCAGTTCCACGACAGAAAGTTCAGCCCGTAGCCGGCGAAAATGCCGCGTTCCTGCGAACCGACGATGTCCGACAAATTCAGACTGCCGGAGGTCATAAGCACGACGACGAGCGCGAAGCCCATCGAGATTTCGTACGACACCATTTGCGCCGCGGCGCGCATCGCACCGAGGAACGCGTACTTCGAGTTCGACGCCCAGCCGGCCAGAATCACGCCGTACACGCCGATCGACGAAATCGCCATGGCGTACAGCAGGCCTGCATTGATGTCGCCCAGCACCGCGCCCGCCTGGAACGGAATCACCGCCCAGACGGCGAAGGCCGGTACCACCACCATGATCGGCGCAATCATGTAGATCCAGCGGCTCGCCTGCGCCGGTTGAATCACTTCTTTGAGCAACAGCTTCAGCACGTCGGCGATCGGCTGCAGCAAACCGGCAGGGCCGACGCGGTTCGGGCCGAGACGCACGTGCATCCAGCCGATCAGCTTGCGCTCCCAGAGAATCAGGTACGCGACGCACAGCAGGATGACGACGGCCACCACCAGAATGCGCACCAGTGCCCACACCGTGGGCCATGCCACACCGAGGAGCTGGGTGCCGCCCGAGTTGATCGTATCGAACAAGCTCATTTACGCCTTCTCCACCAGCAGTTCACCGAACAGGCTGCCCAGCGCTGCACCGGCAGGCGTCGCCGCCGATACGCGGACGACCGTCTCCGCAAGATTCGCATCGCGCACGGCCGGCAACTGCACCGCGTGCTCGCCCTGACGCACGCGCACTGCGTCGCCTTCCTTCAAACCCAGCTTGTCGAACAACCCGGCCGGCAAACCAACCGAGTTCGCCGCGCGCGCCGCTGCGGTGAGATGCAGCGAAGGCGCCCGACGCACCAGCGCATCGGCGTGATAGATGGGGACGTCGGCAATACGCTCGAACGCGCCGTCAGTCAGACTGGCGGCCTGGCTGCGTACCACGGCAACGCTCGTCTTGTTCGACAGACGCGAAGTCAGTTCGCCGGCGCCGAGGGCTGCCGTGCGCACTTCTTCGGAGGTGTCGAATTCAAAACCCGGCAGGCCGAGCAGGCTGCCCAGCACGCGCAACACTTTCCAGCCCGGACGCGTATCGCCCAGCGGACGCACGACGCCGTTGAACGTCTGCACGGTACCTTCGGCATTGACGAACGTACCGGCCGTTTCGGTGAACGGTGCGATGGGGAGCAGCACGTCGGCATACTCGGCACCGGTCTGGAACGGCGACAGCACCACGACCATCTCGGCCTGGTTCAGCGCGGCCAGAGCCTGAGCGGGATTCGCCGTGTCGAACTCGGGTTCGACGTTGAGCAGCACATAGCCCTTACGCGGTTGTTCGAACACTTCGCGGGCGTTCAGACCGCCCTCGCCCGGCAGTGCGTTCACCAGGTGTGCGCCGACGGTGTTCGCGCCTTCGGTCAGGAAGCCCAGCGTCGCGCCGGTCGCGTCGGCAATCCATTGCGCCGCGGCGTGAATCGCTGCGAATTGCGGATGACGAACCGCGCCGTTGCCGAGCAGCACCAGACGGCTCACACCGGTCGCGAGCGACTTGGCGACCTGCTTGTTCGCGTCGGTCGGCTGCGTGCCGGCGAACGCTTCCGGCAACGCGGTGCCGTTCGCTTCCGACACGGCGCCGGCGATACCGGCGAGCGCGTCGAGCCATGCCGACGGTGCGGCCACGACGCGTTGCGCCTGCGGAATCAGCGCGTCGTCGTTGGTCGCTTGCACCAAGGTGAGCTTCGTGCCGTTGCGCGCAGCCTGACGCAGACGCGCGGCCAGCAGCGGATGATCGCGACGCAGATCGGAGCCGATGACGAGCGCCGAGTCCAGCGTGGACAGATCGGCAATGGCCGTACCGAGCCACGGCGTGCCTTCGACCGGGGCCGAGAAGTCCGACTGACGCAGACGGAAGTCGACGTTCGGCGTGCCGACGGCGCTCGCGAGTTGCTTCAGCAGGAACAGTTCTTCGACGGAGCTGTGGACGCTGCCCAAAGCCGCCAGCGCCGTTGCGCCGTGATCGGCCTTGATGCCTTTCAACCCCTTCACCACGTATTCGAGCGCGGTCTGCCAGTCGGTCTCGACCCATTCGCCGCCCTGCTTGAGCATGGGCTGCGTGAGACGTTCCGGGCTGTTCAGGCCTTCGTATGAGAAGCGGTCCTTGTCCGAAATCCAGCATTCATTGATGGATTCGTTTTCGAACGGCAGCACCCGCATCACACGGTTGTTCTTGACTTGCACTACCAGGTTCGCGCCGACGGAATCGTGCGGGCTGACCGACTTGCGGCGCGACAGCTCCCACGTGCGGGCGCTGTAGCGGAACGGCTTGCTGGTGAGCGCGCCGACCGGACACAGGTCGATCATGTTGCCGGACATTTCGGAGTCGACCGTCTTGCCGACGAACGACGTGATTTCCGAATGTTCGCCGCGGCCCAACATGCCCAGTTCCATCACACCGGCCACTTCCTGACCGAAACGGACGCAACGCGTGCAGTGAATGCAACGCGACATTTCTTCCATCGAGATCAGCGGGCCGACGTTCTTGTGGAACACCACGCGCTTTTCTTCGCTGTAACGCGAGCCGGATTTACCGTAGCCGACCGCCAGATCCTGCAGCTGACATTCGCCGCCCTGGTCGCAGATCGGGCAATCGAGCGGGTGGTTGATCAGCAGGAATTCCATCACGGCCTGCTGGCCCTTCACCGCCTTCTCGGACTTGGTGCGCACGATCATGCCGGCCGATACCGGCGTGGCACACGCGGGCACCGCCTTCGGCATCTTTTCGACATCGACCAGACACATCCGGCAGTTGGCCGCAATCGACAGCTTCTTGTGATAGCAGAAGTGAGGGATGTACGTGTCGACCTTATGCGCAGCCTGGATCACCATGCTGCCTTCAGGCACCTCGACTTTCTTGCCGTCTATTTCAAGTTCAACCATGATGGTCAATCTTCCTTAACCTGTTACCGCTCAATCGTTCGCTTGCTCGTCGCCCGTTTCAGGCGAGGCATCGTGCGGATGACGTGTTCTGATGCGCTGTCTGGCGAATTCAGGCCGCCACTGTTTCCGAGGCCGCCGCCGCGTGGGCGTGTCCGTCGGTGAGGCAGTGCTTGTGAGCGACGTGGTACTCGAACTCGTTCCAGTAGTGCTTGAGCATGCCGCGCACCGGCATGGCCGCTGCATCGCCGAGCGCGCAAATCGTGCGGCCCATGATGTTCTCGGCCACCGAATTCAGTAGGTCCAGATCTTCCGGACGACCGAGCCCGTGTTCGATACGATGCACGACGCGATACAGCCAGCCCGTGCCTTCACGGCACGGCGTACATTGACCGCAGGACTCTTCGTAATAGAAGTACGACAGGCGCAACAGCGAGCGCACCATGCAACGCGTTTCGTCCATCACGATGACCGCGCCGGAGCCGAGCATCGACCCCGCCTTGGCGATGGAGTCGTAGTCCATGTCGGTGTTCATCATCATCTCGCCCGGAATGACCGGCGCCGACGAACCACCAGGAATGACAGCCTTGATTTTCTTGCCGCCGCGCATGCCGCCCGCGAGTTCCATCAACGTGGAGAACGGCGTGCCGAGCGGAATTTCGTAGTTGCCCGGACGTTCGACGTCGCCCGACACCGAGAAGATTTTCGTGCCGCCGTTGTTTGGCTTGCCGAGTTCCAGATAATTCTGCGGACCGACTGCGAGCAGGAAAGGAACGGCCGCGAAGGTTTCCGTATTGTTGATCGTGGTCGGCTTGCCGTACACGCCGAAGCTCGCCGGGAACGGCGGCTTGAAGCGCGGCTGGCCTTTCTTGCCTTCGAGCGATTCGAGCAGCGCGGTTTCTTCGCCGCAGATATAGGCGCCGTAACCGTGATGCGCGTGCAGTTCGAACGAAAAACCCGAGCCCATGATGTTCGCGCCGAGGAAGCCCGCGCGACGCGCTTCTTCCAGTGCGGCTTCGAAGCGCTTATAGACTTCCCAGATTTCGCCGTGAATATAGTTGTAGCCGACGGTGATGCCCATCGCGTACGCGCCGATGATCATGCCTTCGATCAACGCATGCGGATTGAAGCGCAGGATGTCGCGGTCTTTGAATGTGCCCGGTTCGCCTTCGTCCGAATTGCACACCAGATACTTTTGCCCCGGGAACTGACGCGGCATGAAGCTCCACTTCAGGCCCGTCGGAAAACCGGCGCCGCCACGGCCGCGCAGTCCCGACGCCTTGACGTCGGCGATCACCTGCTCGGGTGCGATCTTTTCTTCGAGAATGCGGCGCAGCTGGGCGTAACCGCCGCGCGCCACGTAGTCTTCGATATGCCAGTTGTCGCCGTTCAGTCCGGCGAGAATCAGGGGTTTGATGTGACGATCGTGTAGGGACGTCATTTCGCGAGCTCCTCGAGCAGCTGGTCGATCTTCGCGCGACTCATGAAGCTGCACATGCGATGGTTGTTCACCAGCATCACCGGCGCGTCGCCGCACGAGCCCATGCACTCGCCTTCTTTCAGAGTGAATTTGCCGTCGGGCGTGGTTTCGCCGAAGTCGATGCCGAGCTTCTGCTTCAGATATTCAGCCGCGCCCTCCGCGCCGCCGTCCGGGCCGAGCTGGCACGGCAGGTTGGTGCAGAGCGTGATCTTGTATTTGCCGACCGGCGAGGTCTCGTACATCGTGTAGAAGGTCGCGACCTCCTGCACGGCGACAGCCGGCATGCCGAGGTAGTCCGCGACGAACTGCATGAGTTCGGGCGACAGCCAGCCATGCTCTTCCTGAGCAGTGGCCAGCGCCGACATTACGGCGGACTGTTTCTGATCGGCGGGATACTTGGCGATCGCGCGATCGATTTCTTTCAGGCCTTCAGCTGAGATCATTTTCAGACACGACTCTTTCAATTCCTACCGAACGAAAACCCGTCGCTCACGTGGTACTGCGACAGACCCGGCGTTCCTTGCTCGACGCGCGCTTCGTGACACCTTGATGCCAGGCGGAAGCTCGCGCCGATGATTACGTTCTAGCGATCCACTTCGCCGAACACGATGTCCTGCGTGCCGATGATCGTCACTGCGTCGGCGATCATGTGCCCGCGCGCCATTTCGTCGAGCGTGGACAGATGGGCATAGCCCGGTGCGCGGATCTTGAGACGATACGGCTTGTTGGCGCCGTCGGAGATCAGATAGATGCCGAACTCGCCCTTCGGGTGTTCGACTGCGGCGTACGCTTCGCCTTCCGGAACGTGCATGCCTTCGGTGAAGAGCTTGAAGTGGTGAATCAGCTCTTCCATGTTCGATTTCATGCCGACACGCGACGGCGGCGCAACCTTGTGATTATCGATCATCACGGGGCCGGGATTCTTACGCAGCCACTCAATGCACTGTTTCACGATCCGCGTGGATTGACGCATTTCTTCGACGCGGACCAGATAACGGTCGTAACAGTCGCCGTTCACACCGACCGGAATGTCGAAATCCATCTTGTCGTAGACTTCGTACGGCTGCTTCTTGCGCAGGTCCCACTCAATACCGGAGCCGCGTAACATCGCGCCGGTCATACCGAGTTGCAACGCGCGCTCGGGACTGACCACACCGATACCGACCAGACGCTGCTTCCAGATACGGTTGTCGGTGAGCAGCGTCTCGTATTCGTCGACACAGTGCGGGAAACGCGTGAAGAAGTCGTCGATGAAGTCGAGCAGCGAACCTTGACGGTTCTCGTTCATCTTCGACAGAGCCTTCGCATTGCGAATTTTCGAGGCCTTGTACTGCGGCATCGCGTCGGGCAGGTCGCGATACACGCCACCCGGACGGTAGTACGCCGCATGCATGCGGGCGCCGGACACCGCTTCGTACACGTCCATCAGATCTTCGCGTTCGCGGAACGCGTACAGAAACACTGCCATCGCGCCGACGTCCAGCGCGTGGGCGCCGATCCACATCAGGTGGTTCAGCACGCGCGTCACTTCGTCGAACAGCACGCGGATGTATTGAGCCCGCAGCGGCACTTCGATACCGAGCAGCTTTTCGATGGCCATCACGTAGCCGTGCTCGTTCACCATCATCGACACGTAGTCGAGACGGTCCATGTACGGGACGGACTGGATGAACGTTTTGGTTTCCGCAAGCTTTTCGGTCGCGCGATGCAGCAGACCGATATGCGGGTCGGCGCGCTGGATCACTTCGCCGTCGAGTTCGAGCACGAGGCGCAGCACACCGTGCGCGGCCGGATGCTGAGGGCCGAAGTTGAGCGTGTAGTTCTTGATCTCTGCCATGGCGTTCTCTTAGTGTTTCAGACCGCCATAGCGATCCTCGCGGATCACGCGCGGCGTAATTTCCCGAGGCTCGATCGTCACAGGCTGATAGACGACGCGCTTCTCTTCCGGGTCGTAACGCATTTCGACATAACCGGAAACAGGGAAATCTTTACGGAACGGGTGACCGATGAAACCGTAATCGGTCAGGATGCGGCGCAGGTCGGGGTGGCCTTCGAAGACGATGCCGAACAGGTCGAATGCTTCGCGCTCGTACCAGTTGACCGAATTCCAGATTTCGACGACCGAGGGGATGATAGGCACTTCGTCGTCCGGAGCAAACACCCGCAACCGAACGCGCCAGTTATTCTGAATGGACAGCAGATGCAGGACGGCGGCGAAACGCGGACCGTCATAGGCGCCGTCCGCATAAGTCTGATAATCGACGCCGCACAGGTCCACACACTGTTCGAAGCCGAGCGAGCGATCGTCGCGCAAGCGCGTTGCCACGCTCAGGTAGTCGCTGGCTTTAACGACGATGGTCAACTCGCCGATTGCTTCGGAGAGGTTCAACAGGAGGCCGCCGAAGGCCGCCTCGAGGTTCGCTTTCAGTGTCTCGAGTTTGCTTGCCATATTGTGGGGTGGCGTTGGCCTTATTGACGGGCGATTGTGTTGGTGCGTCGGATCTTGGCCTGTAGCTGGATCACGCCGTACACCAGCGCTTCCGCGGTCGGCGGACAACCGGGCACGTAAACGTCGACCGGTACGATGCGATCGCAACCACGCACGACGGAATACGAATAGTGGTAGTAGCCACCGCCGTTTGCGCACGACCCCATCGAGATCACCCAGCGCGGCTCGGCCATCTGGTCATAGACCTTGCGCAGAGCCGGCGCCATTTTGTTGCACAGCGTGCCGGCGACAATCATCACGTCCGACTGACGCGGACTCGGACGGAACACCACACCGAATCGGTCGAGGTCATAACGGGCAGCGCCCGCATGCATCATCTCGACTGCGCAACACGCGAGACCGAACGTCATCGGCCACAAGGAACCGGTGCGCGTCCAGTTGATCAGTTTGTCTGCCGTCGTGGTGACAAACCCTTCCTTCAAGACCCCTTCAATACTCATTTGCTTTCCACTCCAGACGGGGCGGCAAGCCTTGGCCACCCACGCAAACCGGCGATTGATCCATCATTCCCAGTCGAGGCCGCCCTTTCTCCAGATGTAGGCGAAGCCCAGCAGGAATTCGAGCAGGAAAATCATCATCGCCATGAAACCGGGCCAGCCGATGTCGCGCAGAGCCACGCCCCACGGAAACAGGAACGCAGTTTCAAGATCGAAAATGATGAAAAGAATGGCAACCAGGTAGTAGCGCACGTCGAACTTCATGCGCGCATCTTCGAACGCTTCGAAGCCGCACTCGTACGGTGCGTTCTTCTCGGTGTCTGGCTTATTGGGACCGAGGATCTTGCCGATGCTGACCAGCGCTACGCCTAAACCGGTGCCTACGATGAGGAACAACAAGACGGGGAAATAGGCTGCGAGGTTCAAGACTATCCTCAATTGGTTGGTTCTGAGTGCCGACAGGAGCATAGCACTCCTGACGCGAAATCACTTCCGAAACGCACATGCCGAAAACCGAACACAAGCACTGGGCGCCAGAAGCAAAAATGCCAGCCGAAGCGAAGCAAGCGGCTGGCATTTAGATAACATTTGGTGCCGACGGCGAGACTCGAACTCGCACAGCTTTCGCCACTACCCCCTCAAGATAGCGTGTCTACCAATTTCACCACGTCGGCACTAACTGCAATCCGGGACATCTACTGTGTAAAACCCGCGAATCGCTTCAAGCTTTGAATTGTAACTGGTTTAAACAGTTTGTTCAACGCACAAAATGCGTTCGAACCAAAATTATTTCGGTACATCGGTGTTCGAGCTCGACGCAGCCGAGGCCGGCAATGCAGCCGAACCCGCCGCCGGAGCGGTCGATGCCGACGCGGCCACCGGTGCAGTCACCGCCGTACCCAGCAAGCCCGCCGACGGTTTCGTGCGATACGAGCCGAGGTAGGTCAGTGCCAAAGTCGTTACAAAAAACACAGCAGCGAGGACTGCCGTGGTACGCGACAAAAAGTTCGCAGAACCGGTTGCGCCGAACAGGCTACCCGACGCGCCGCTACCAAAAGCGGCACCCATATCGGCGCCTTTGCCGTGTTGCAGCAGAACGAGGCCGATGACCCCCAGCGCCGACAACAACTGAACGACGATAATCAAAGTTTTCAAATACAGCATTGCACTCACCTGAGTCTTTTATTAACCGCACCACACGTAACGTGCTGCACGGGATTGGGTCATCCTCGACGCGGCGTTCTGCTTAGCCGGCGACGCCAGTCGCCGCTGCCGCTTTGCAGATCGCCAGGAAATCCTGGGCTTTCAACGACGCGCCGCCGATCAGGCCGCCGTCGATATCCGATTGACTGAACAACTCTTCCGCGTTGTCCGGCTTCACACTGCCGCCGTACAACAACGGCACGCTAGCAACGGCCGCACCTTTGGCCGCCAGACGCGAACGCAAAAACGCGTGAACCGCCTGCGCCTGATCCGAACTCGCGCTCTTGCCGGTGCCAATTGCCCACACAGGCTCGTAAGCGACGACGATGCGCGCCGCGTCCTCGACCGACAACTTGACCAGCACTTCATCCAGCTGATCGGCTACGACCTGCTCGGTCAAACCCGCCTCGCGTTCTTCGAGCGTTTCGCCGACGCAGACGATAGGCGTCAAACCCGCTTCCAGCACGCGCTGAGTCTTGATGCCGACCAGTTCGGCGCTTTCGCGGTGATAAGCGCGACGCTCCGAATGTCCGACGATAACCAGAGTGGCGCCGAACTCCGCCACCATACCTGCAGCGACTTCGCCGGTATAAGCTCCGTGCGAGAACGCCGACACGTCTTGGGCGCCCCATGCAACCGGGCCGCCTTCAAGCAACGATTGAGTCTGTGCGAGATAAGGGCTCGGTACGCAAACACCGACGCGCACATCGGCATTCAATTCGCCCACGCCTTGCGCCACGGCTTGCAACAGCGCGGCGTTTTCGGCGAGACGCCCGTGCATCTTCCAGTTACCCACCACCAGCTTGGCTCGCGCATTGGCGCTTTGTGTCGGCATCGTCTTGTCTAGTCTTGGCGGGCGAACTGGGCATGCGCTTGCGATGAGCCTTCCAAACGCTTACAGTCCGCCTTTCGGATTCATGCGGCAGGCGCAAAACGCGCAATTTTACTTCGTGGGGTGGATCGGGTCAAACACGCGTTGTCAAGGCGACCGGGTCACGCTGACCGGGTCACGCTGACCGGGTCACGCCGACCACGTCAAGCCACCGGCTCCCAGCTCAAAACAATTTTGCCGACGTGTGTGCTGCTTTCCATCAACGCATGCGCCTCGGCCGCCTGCGCCGCGTCGAACACGCGATGCACCACGGGCTTGATACGTCCCTCTTCGATCAGCGGCCACACGCGCTCCTTGAGCTGCGCGGCGATCTTCGCCTTGAATTCGACCGGCCGCGGACGCAGCGTCGAGCCCGTCAAGGTCAGCCGGCGCCGCAGCACTTCGCTCAGGTTGAGCTCCGCTTTCGCACCGCCCAGCAAAGCGATCACGACGACGCGTCCGCCATCGGCCAGCGCCGTCAGCTCGCGCGAGACATAGCTGCCCGCGACCATGTCGAGAATCACGTCGACGCCTCGATCGTTCGTGAGCGACTTCACCACCTCGACGAAATCTTCGGTGTTGTAGTTGATGGCGCGTTCGGCGCCGAGCGCTTCGCATGCGCGGCACTTCTCCTCCGAGCCCGCCGTCGCGAACACCCGATATCCCATTGCGTGCGCAATCTGGATCGCCGTCACGCCGATTCCGCTGGAGCCGCCCTGCACGAGCAGCGTTTCGTTCGGAGCGCCCTCACCGTGACCCAACTGCGCGCGGTCGAACACATTGCTCCAGACCGTGAAGAACGTCTCGGGCAGCGACGCCGCCTCGACATTCGTCAAACCGGCCGGCACGGGCAGGCACTGCAAAAGCGGCGCGCTCGCGTACTCCGCGTAACCACCGCCGGCGAGCAGCGCACACACACGATCGCCAATTTTCAGACCGAACGGATTGTGCTTTTCGTCGATCGTCCCGCCGACGATCTCGCCCGCCACTTCCAGCCCCGGCAGATCCGACGCGCCCGGCGGCGGCGCATACGCGCCCTTGCGCTGAAACACATCGGGACGGTTGATACCGGCGGCGGCCACCTTGATCAGCACCTCGCCCGCTTGCGGCTGCGGCGTCGGGCGCTCGGCCAGCTTCAACACCTCGGGCGCACCGAATTCGGTGATTTCGATCGCTTTCATCTGTGTTCACTCCAAGATTGGATTGCATTGAAACGGCTCGAACCGCCAAGCCAACGCGGGCATCCCGCCGGACAGAGTAACCGCTTCTGCCCCGGCCGTTCGCAATGCAATCCACCCTGCACTTCATGAAAAAACGGCCGGCGCGCATTCGCGCTGCCGGCCGTCGCCCTGCTACCGCATTACTGCGGCGTCGGTTCGCCTTGCGGCGCGCCGTTGCCGGCGTCGTTCAACAACGCCTTGGCCGACAAACGCACGCGGCCCTTTTCGTCCGTCTGGATGACCTTGACCTTCACTTGCTGGCCGTCCTTCAGGTAGTCGTTGATGTCCTTGATACGCTCGTTGGCGATTTCGGAGATATGCAGTAGACCGTCCTTGCCCGGCAGGATGTTCACGATCGCGCCGAAATCGAGCAGCTTGAGCACGGTGCCTTCGTAGACCTGGCCCACTTCGACTTCCAGCGTGATGTTCTCGATGCGCTTCTTCGCTTCGGCCATGCCTTCGCTGCTCGTGCTCGCGATGGTCACCACGCCGTCGTCCGAAATATCGATCGTCGTGCCGGTTTCTTCGGTCAGCGCGCGGATCACCGAACCGCCCTTGCCGATCACGTCGCGGATCTTTTCCGGATTGATCTTGATGGTGATCATGCGCGGCGCGTAGTCCGACAGCACCGTGTTCGCACCCGACACCGCCGAGCTCATCTTGCCGAGGATATGCAGACGGCCTTCCTTCGCTTGCGCGAGCGCGACCTGCATGATTTCCTTGGTGATGCCCTGGATCTTGATGTCCATCTGCAGCGCGGTCACGCCTTGTTCCGTACCTGCCACCTTGAAGTCCATGTCGCCGAGGTGATCTTCGTCGCCGAGGATGTCGGTCAGCACGGCAAACTTGTTGCCTTCCAGAATCAGACCCATGGCGATGCCGGCGACGTGCGCCTTCATCGGCACGCCAGCGTCCATCAGCGCGAGGCAGCCGCCGCACACCGAAGCCATCGACGAAGAACCGTTCGATTCCGTGATTTCCGACACGACGCGAATCGAGTAGCCGAATTCGTCGGCGCCCGGGAGGCAAGCCGCCAATGCGCGCTTGGCCAGACGGCCGTGACCGATTTCACGGCGCTTCGGCGAACCGACGCGACCCGTTTCGCCGGTCGCGAACGGCGGCATGTTGTAGTGAAGCATGAAGCGTTCGCGGTACTCGCCTTCGAGCGCGTCGATGTTCTGCTCGTCGCCCTTGGTGCCGAGCGTGGCCACCACGAGTGCCTGCGTTTCGCCGCGCGTGAACAGCGCCGAACCGTGCGTACGCGGCAGCACGCCGGTACGGATTTCGATCGGGCGGACGGTGCGCGTGTCGCGGCCGTCGATACGCGGTTCGCCGTCCAGAATCTGGGTACGGACGATTTTCGCTTCGATGTCGAACAGCACATTGCCGACGGTTGCCTTGTCGGCCGCCACCGAGCCGCTGGCTGCCGCGTCTTCTTCCAGCTTCGCCGACGTCGCTGCGTAGACTTCCTTCAGCTTGGTCGAGCGAGCCTGCTTGTCGCGAATCTGATAAGCGGCGAGCAGGTCGGCTTGCGCCAGTTCCGCCACGCGTGCGATCAGCGGTTCGTTCTTCGCGGCCGGCTTCCAGTCCCATTCCGGCTTGCCGCCTTCGCGAACCAGTTCGTGGATTGCGTCGATCGCGATCTGCATCTGCTCATGGCCGAACACCACGGCGCCGAGCATCACTTCTTCGGTCAGTTGCTGCGCTTCCGATTCCACCATCAGCACCGCGCGCTCCGTACCGGCGACGATCAGGTCGAGCGCCGATTCCTTCATTTGCGGACGCGTCGGGTTCAACACGAATTCGTTGTTGATGTAGGCGACGCGGGCTGCGCCGACCGGGCCGTTGAACGGCAGACCGGACACGGCCAGCGCTGCCGACGCGCCGATCAGCGCGGGAATGTCGGCGGGAATTTCGGGGTTCAGCGACAGGACGTGGATCACGACCTGGACTTCGTTGTAGAAGCCTTCCGGGAACAGCGGGCGCAGCGGACGGTCGATCAGGCGCGAAATCAGCGTTTCGCCTTCCGACGGACGGCCTTCACGGCGGAAGAAGCCGCCCGGAATCTTGCCGGCGGCGTAGGTTTTTTCGAGGTAATCGACGGTCAGCGGGAAGAAGTCCTGACCCGGCTTGGCGGTCTTGGCGCCGACCACGGTCGCCAGAATGACGGTGTCTTCGACGTCGACGATCACCGCACCGCTTGCCTGACGGGCGATTTCGCCCGTTTCGAGGCGAACGTTATGTTGGCCCCATTTGAATTCTTTGACGATCTTATTGAACATAGTCATTGCTTTTCCTCTTCGTAATGCCGCGCGGACCAGAAGCGGCGCGGCAACGCCAGGACCGGCGCCGCATGGGAAGAGTCGTGTTATGCCATTCCAGAGAACCACGCTCTACGTGAAGTACGCGCGCGAACCGCTGGAATGACACAAGGCTCCGCCCTGAAGCCCGGCCGTGTTTCTCTGCTTTGCTGCCTGTTCTACTGCACTTTTCCTGCGCTTTTCCTACTGCTTTCCTGCGCTTTTTCCGATTCCCGCCGCACGAACCGACACACTGCCGCGGAACCCGGACGATGTGCGTCACATGAAGCACACCGTGCAAAAACAAAATGCCTGTATCAGCGAAACTGACACAGGCATCTTGCTGAACGACTGGCCGATTACTTACGCAGACCCAGCTTTTCGATCAGTGCGCGGTAACGATCCGCGTCCTTACCCTTCAGGTAGTCGAGCAGCTTGCGACGGCGGCTCACCATGCGCAGCAGACCGCGGCGGCTGTGGTGGTCTTTGGTGTGGGCTTTGAAGTGAACGGTCAGTTCGTTGATGCGGGTCGTGAGCAGCGCGACCTGAACTTCGGGGGAGCCGGTGTCGTTGGCTGCGCGTGCATATTGCGCAACGACCTCGGACTTCTTGCTTGTTTCAACTGCGGACATGTCGATTTCCTTGAGAACTAGACAGGCGGTCACGGAAGAAAGGCCGTGCCGTGGGTTACCCGTTTAGCGTGCTGTCCAGATGGCTACCTGCTGCAACTTCTTCTACAAGCAGCGCCTGAACCAGCCCGCCTGACAACGGGACGCGTATTGTAGCACAGCGCAACCGGCCCGCGAACCCTGCTGTACCGGGGCGATGGAGCCATTCGGCGGTCCGGCGGCGCAGCGGCGCAGCGGCGCTTCAGGGCCGCACCATCCGGCAAGTCGTCGGCAGAACCGTGCGCGCGGCCGGCAACGCCACCACCGTGCGGAATCCATAACCCGAGCCTTCGTTGTCGAACTTGACGCCGGGCGTGCCGACTTTAGCCATCTCCATGACGTAGAGCGGCTGGATCAGCTGATGGTCGTCGGCGCGCATCGACGATCCATGAAAACCGTTGTCAAACCGGATGCCTTCGAGCGCGTGCGCGACCGCCGTGGGATCGGCGCTGCCGGCGCGCGTCATGGCGGCGGCGAGGGTTTCGATCATCAGCGGCATGCGCAGCACCGGGTAATCGTCCTGCGCAGCGGGAAAGCGCGCGCGAAACGCGCCATACCAGGCGTCGGAGGCCGCGCCGCCCGCGTTCGGATGCCACTCCGCCACCGCGATCACGTGCCCCACGCCGGCGTCGCCCAAGGCAGCCGGCGCGCCGAGACTGTTGCCATAGAACGTGTAGAACTTCGTGTCCAGCCCCTGCTCGCGCGCCGCCTTCACCAGCAGCGTGAGATCGTTGCCCCAGTTGCCGGTGATCACCGCATCGGCGCCGCTCGTGCGAATCTTGGCGATATACGGCGCGAAATCCTTCACGCGGCCAATCGGATGAAATTCGTCGCCGACCACCGTGATGTCCGGCCGTTTGGCCGCGAGCGCCGACCGCGCGAGACTGCTGACGTCGTGACCGAAGCTGTAGTCCTGATTCAGCAGATAAACCTTCTTCACCGACCGGTCGCGCTCGATCACATCGGCCAGTGCATCCATGCGCATGCCGGCATGCGCGTCGAAACGGAAATGCCAGAAACTGCAGGCGGCATTGGTCAGTGCGGGGTCGTCGGCGGAATAGTTGAGGAACAGCACGCGATTGCCGGGCTCACGGCTGTTCTGCTTGTCGATCGCGCCGATCAGCGCCGCCGCGACCGCCGAGCTGTTGCCTTGCATGACATAGCCGATGTGACGGTCGGTGGCCGCGCGCAACTGCGTGAGCGCCGCTTCGGTGCTGCCCTTGCTGTCGAGCACGACCAGTTCGAGCGGATGCGCGCCGTCGGCGAGCTTGACGCCGCCTTGCGCATTCACCTGTTCGACGCCGAAGCGCAGGTTGCGCTCGACCGCCGCGCCGGCATTGGCAAACGGACCGGACATACCTTCGATCAGCGCCAGTTGAATGGGTGCGCCCGTGGCGCTGGCGGCGTTGCCCGCTGCGTTGCTCGCTGCATGCGCCGACGTCATCGACCACGCAGCCAGCACCACCGCTGCCGCTACGGCTGCTGCGCGCGCCACGCGCGTTCTACCTCGCCACCTCACCATCGTGCCTGCCCCACTCGATTCGTCGAAGCGCGGATCATAGGTCGTTCAGGACGGAATAAGCAAGCTGGGCGCGGTGCCACAATGCCGAGCTTTTTGTCGGCAGCGCGTGTCAGAATACGCGTCTCGATGATAACAACCGCTATTCCAATGCCATCGGAGGAATGTATGTTCAACCGCCATCACGCTACGACGGCCGCCGGGCGCCTGCGCCGCGCGACGCTTGCCTGTCTGGGCGCACTGGCTGCCGTCACCCTCGCCGGCTGTGTGCAGCCGTGGCAGCAATACACCCAGGGCGCGGACGAATCGACCATCGTCGCGCGTCTAGGACCGCCACGCGAAGCCTACGACCTGCCCAACGGCGGCAAGCGCCTGATGTGGCCCACCCAGCCGATGGGCGAATTCACCACGGCCGCCGACATCGACTCGGCGGGCAAGATCGTCGGCGTACGTCAGGTGCTTCAGGCGAACGAGTTCTATCGGGCCGAAATCGGCAAATGGACGAAGAGCGACGTGCTGGTGAATTTTGGCCGGCCAGTCGAGACCGCCTACTATCCGCTGATGAAGCGCGAAGTCTGGACCTACCGTTATATGGAAAGCGACGTCTGGTACATGATGTACAGCTTTTACTTCGACGACCAGGGCATCGTGCGGCTCACGCAGAAAACGCCGGATCCGCTGCATGATCCCGAGCGGCGCGGGATGTTCTGAAGTTTAAAGTCAGCTGGCGGCGGCTCCAGGCCGCCAGCCTTCATCTGGAAAAACCTTACTCCGAACGCTGCGGATTCAATTTGCTCACGTTCGAATGCAGCTTGTTGAGCGCCGAGATATAGGCCTTCGCGGAAGCGGCGACGATATCCGGATCGGTGCCCACGCCGTTGACGATGCGCCCGCTCTTCGACAACCGCACGGTCACTTCGCCCTGCGCCTGCGTGCCGGTGGTAATCGCGTTCACCGAGTAGAGCAGCAGTTCCGAGCCGCTGCCCACTTCCGTTTCGATCGCATTGAGCGTGGCGTCCACCGGACCGTTGCCGCGCGCTTCGCCGGTGACCTCGCGCCCTTCCACCGAGAACACGATCTTCGCTTGCGGCTGCTCGCCGGTTTCGGAACGCTGTGACAGCGACAGGAACTGGTAGTGCTCCTTCTGCTGCGCCTCGGCGGATTCTTCGCTGACGATCGAGATGATGTCCTCGTCGAAGATTTCCGACTTGCGATCGGCCAGTTCCTTGAAGCGCGCGAATGCCGCGTTCAGTTCGCCTTCACTTTCGAGCGCGACGCCCAGTTCCTGCAGACGCTGCTTGAATGCGTTACGCCCCGACAGCTTGCCGAGCACGATCTTGTTCGCGCTCCAGCCCACGTCTTCGGCCCGCATGATCTCGTAGGTGTCGCGCGCTTTGAGCACGCCGTCCTGGTGAATGCCGGACGCGTGTGCGAACGCATTCGCGCCGACCACCGCCTTGTTCGGCTGCACGACGAAGCCGGTGATCTGCGACACGAGTTTCGAAGCCGGCACGATCTGCGTGGTGTCGAGTCCGATGTCGAGGCCGAAGTAGTCTTTGCGCGTCTTCACCGCCATCACGATTTCTTCGAGCGACGTATTCCCCGCCCGCTCGCCCAGACCGTTGATCGTGCACTCGACCTGCCGCGCGCCGCCTATCTGCACGCCGGCGAGCGAGTTGGCCACCGCCATGCCCAGGTCGTTATGGCAATGCACGGAGAACACCGCCTTGTGCGAGTTCGGAATACGCTCGCGCAGTGTCTTCACGAGTTGGCCGTACAACTCCGGCACGCCGTAGCCGACCGTGTCCGCGATGTTGATGGTCGTCGCGCCTTCCGCAATCACCGCTTCCAGCACGCGGCACAGGAAGTCCATGTCGGAGCGGCTGCCGTCTTCCGGCGAGAACTCGACGTCGTCGGTGAATTTGCGGGCAAAGCGCACCGCGAGGCGCGCCTGCTCGAACACCTGGTCCGCCGTCATGCGCAGCTTCTTTTCCATATGCAACGGCGACGTCGCGATGAATGTGTGGATACGGAAATGATCGGCCGGCTTCAGCGCGTCGGCGGCACGTTGAATATCCTTGTCGTTCGCGCGGGCCAGCGAGCAGATGGTGCTGTCCTTGATCATGCCGGCGATGGTCTGGATCGCGTCGAAGTCGCCATTCGAACTGGCCGCGAAACCGGCCTCGATCACGTCGACTTTCATCCGCTCGAGCTGCTTGGCGATGCGGATTTTCTCTTCTTTCGTCATCGATGCGCCGGGCGATTGCTCGCCGTCGCGCAAGGTAGTGTCGAATATGATGAGCTTGTCGGACATGTCGTGTCTCCTGAGGAGTCGTTCGATGGGGATCGGATATTGGAATAGTTGCGCCGCCCGCAGGCGGCGTTAAGCGGTTCAGCCGTTCAAACTGCGCCCAGTCGAGCGCGAAAAAAACTAGCGGTCGCGAACGACCGAACGGGCCGGATTCGCCCTGCCGCGCAGTGCCTGGTATCCCCAGAACACATAGCCCGACAGACCGTACAGCACGAACAGGCCGAACAGCATCAGCGGCGGATCGGACGACACCAGCACGAATGCCACGACCACCAGCAGAATCACGCCGAACGGCACGCGATGCCGCACGTCGAGCGCCTTGCCGCTATAGAACGGCGCGTTCGACACCATCGTCACGCCCGCATAGATGGTCAGCACGAATGCGACCCACGGCAGCCACACCAGCTTGAGCGGCACGCGGTTGTCGGTCGCGAGCCACACGAAGCCGGCAATCAGCGCCGCCGCCGCCGGGCTCGGCATACCCTGGAAGAAGCGCTTGTCGACCACGCCGATGTTCGTATTGAAGCGCGCGAGCCGCAAAGCCGCGCCCGAACAGTACACGAAGGCCGCGAGCCAACCCCAGCGTCCGAGGTCTTTCAGAATCCACTCGTACATGACGAGCGCCGGCGCGACGCCGAACGACACCATGTCCGACAGACTGTCGAACTGCTCGCCGAACGCGCTCTGCGTATGCGTCATGCGAGCGACGCGGCCGTCCATGCCGTCGAGCACCATGGCCACGAAAATCGCGATAGCCGCGATCTCGAAGCGCACGTTCATGGCCTGCACCACGGCGAAGAAGCCGCAGAACAACGCCGCGGTGGTGAAGGCATTCGGCAGCAGATAAATGCCGCGCTTTCTCAGAAACTGCTGACGCTGGGCGCGCCGGCTATCCACCGCGGACTCGCTCACCATCGGCTTGTTGCGGCGGAACGGACGCGGAAGCGGTCCGCTATTACGGGGGCGACGCGGCTTGAATGCGGCCATTCGGGAAATCTCCTTGGTGCCGCTTTACAGTTCAGCGAGGATCGTGGACGACGCGGACACCTTCTCGCCAATCGACACACGCGGACGGCTGCCCACCGGCAGATACACGTCGACGCGCGAGCCGAAGCGGATGAATCCATAGCGCTGGCCACGGCTGAGCGGCTCACCTGCCCGTACGTAGCAAAGAATGCGCCGCGCGATCAACCCGGCAATCTGCACCGATGTGACAGTCTGGCCGCCGGCCATCTCGATCACCACGGCATTGCGTTCGTTTTCGGTCGAGGCCTTGTCCACGGCGGCGTTCAGGTATGCGCCCGGGAAATATTCGACCTTGGAAATGGCGCCGTCGACCGGCGAGCGTTGCGAGTGCACGTTGAACACGTTCATGAACACGCTGATCTTCAGCGCTTCACGGTTGGCATACGGGTCGTGTGCGGTTTCGACGGCGACGATGCGGCCGTCGGCGGGGCACAGCACCGCGTTGGCCTGTGTCGGGATAGGACGCGCAGGGTCGCGGAAGAACTGCACCACGAAGATAAGAATGAGCCAGAACAGCCATGCAAAGCCGAATCCCGCGAAGGCATGCACCAGTAAGGCAACGACGGCCGCGATGGCGATGAACGGCCAGCCTTCTCGCGCGATGATCGGATGAGGATAATTCATGGATGGGTTCTGTATTTTGTAAAACCGTAGGATAGCAAAAGCCGCCCAGGGTTCAGCACCCTTGGGCGGCTTTTCGACAGGTCCGGCTCGTGCGACCCTGCGCCGCGCCGGACCAAAGCGATGACCCGCTTAGTTCTTCGACTGGTCGACCAGCTTGTTCGCTGCGATCCACGGCATCATCGAACGCAGCTTTGCACCGACCGTTTCGATCTGATGCTCGGCCGTCAGACGGCGACGCGATTGCAGCGTCGGTGCGCCCGCCTTGTTTTCGATGATGAAGCTCTTCGCGTACTCGCCCGTCTGAATGTCGGTCAGCACGGCCTTCATCGCCTTCTTCGTTTCAGCCGTCACGATGCGCGGACCCGTCACGTACTCGCCGTACTCGGCGTTGTTCGAGATCGAGTAGTTCATGTTCGCGATGCCGCCTTCGTAGATCAGGTCGACGATCAGCTTCAGTTCGTGTAGGCATTCGAAATACGCCATTTCCGGCGCATAGCCGGCTTCCACCAGCGTTTCGAAACCGGCCTTGATCAGGTCGACCGTACCGCCGCACAGCACGGCCTGTTCGCCGAACAGGTCGGTTTCCGTTTCTTCGCGGAAGTTCGTTTCGATGATGCCGGCGCGGCCGCCGCCGTTCGCTGCCGCGTACGACAGGGCGATGTCACGCGCTGCGCCCGACTTGTCCTGTGCAACTGCGATCAGGTGGGGCACGCCGCCGCCTTGCGAGTAGGTGCCGCGCACCGTGTGGCCCGGCGCCTTCGGCGCGATCATGATCACGTCGAGATCGGCACGCGGAATGACCTGACCGTAGTGCACGTTGAAGCCGTGTGCGAACGCGAGCGCGGCGCCTTGCTTGGCGTTGCCGTGCACTTCCTTCGCATAGACTTCGGCGATCTGCTCGTCCGGCAGCAGCATCATGACGACGTCCGCGCCCTTGACGGCCTCAGCCACTTCCTTCACTTGCAGGCCGGCGTTCTCGGCCTTGCTCCACGATGCGCCGCCCTTACGCAGACCGACCGTGATGTTCACGCCGCTTTCCTTCAGGTTCAGCGCGTGAGCATGGCCTTGCGAGCCATAGCCGATGATGGTGACTTGCTTGCCCTTGATGAGGGAGAGGTCGGCGTCCTTGTCGTAGAAAACTTTCATGTCGGTTCCTTAGCTAAATTCGATGATTCGGTGAAATTCGGATACTGCAAATGGGGTACTGCGTGGCCGGTTTCGTGCGGGTCGGGCCGGCCTCGACCGGACGGGATGATCCTGGCGTCACACCTTCAGAATGCGCTCGCCGCGTCCGATCCCCGAGCTGCCCGTGCGGACGGTTTCGAGAATCGCGGTGGCGTCGAGCCCTTCGATGAAGGCATCGAGCTTGTCGCTCGCGCCCGTCAGTTCGATCGTGTAGGTCTTTTCGGTGACGTCGATAATGCGGCCGCGGAAAATATCCGACATCCGCTTCATTTCCTCACGCTCCTTGCCGACCGCCCTCACCTTGATCAGCATCAGCTCTCGCTCGATATGGGCGCCCTCGGTAAGGTCGACCACTTTCACCACCTCGATCAGGCGGTTCAGATGCTTCGTGATCTGTTCGATCACGTCGTCCGAGCCAATGGAGACGATGGTCATGCGCGACAGCGAATGGTCTTCGGTCGGCGCCACCGTCAAGGTTTCGATGTTGTAGCCGCGTGCCGAGAAGAGCCCCACGACGCGCGATAACGCGCCGGGTTCGTTTTCCAGCAGGACTGAAATGATGTGTCTCATGTTTCGCTTCTTCCAGATGTTTTGTCGATATCCGCGAGCCGTTCGCGCCGCTTCGTCACTGAGTTTGCAAGCGCCCTTCGTGAAGGCGCGCGTGACGAAGCCGGCGGCAAAAACGCCCGTTATAGATCTTCCGAACCCATGAGCATCTCGGTGATGCCCTTGCCGGCCTGAACCATCGGCCAGACGTTTTCGGTCGGATCGGTCTGGAAGTCGAGAAACACCGTGCGGTCTTTCAGACGCAGCGCTTCCTTCAGCGCCGGTTCGACGTCGGCGGTGCGTTCGATACGCATGCCGACGTGGCCGTACGCTTCGGCGAGCTTCACGAAGTCGGGCAGCGCATCCATGTACGAATGCGAATAGCGCTTGCTGTATTCGATCTGCTGCCACTGGCGCACCATGCCCAGATAGCGGTTGTTCAGCGAGATGATCTTGATGGGCGTCTCGTACTGCTTGCAGGTCGAGAGCTCCTGAATACACATCTGGATCGAGCCTTCGCCCGTGATGCAGAGCACGTCGTCGTCGGGATGCGCCATCTTCACGCCCATCGCCGCCGGCAGACCGAAGCCCATGGTGCCGAGGCCGCCGGAATTGATCCAGCGGCGCGGCTTGTTGAAGCGATAGAACTGCGCCGCCCACATCTGATGCTGGCCGACGTCCGAACAGACGAAGGCATTACCGTCGGTGAGTTCCCACGCCTTTTCCACCACGTACTGCGGCTTGATGATGTCGCTCTTGCGGTCGAACTTGAGGCAGTCTTTCGCGCGCCAGGCTTCGATGTCCTTCCACCAGTCGGCCAGCGCCGCGGTGTCCGGACCATGCTCGGCCGTTTGCAACTGCTCGATCAGTTCCTTCAGCACTTCCTTCACGTCGCCGACGATCGGAATGTCGACCTTCACGCGCTTGGAAATGGACGAAGGATCGATGTCGATATGGATGATCTTGCGCGGCACCGACGCGAAGTGCGCCGGGTCGCCGATCACGCGGTCGTCGAAACGCGCACCGATGGCGATCAGCACGTCGCAGTGCTGCATGGCCATGTTGGCTTCGTACGTGCCGTGCATGCCGAGCATGCCGAGGAATTTCCTGTCGCTCGCGCGGTAGCCGCCCAGACCCATCAGCGTATTGGTGATGGGATAGCCGAGCAGGTCGGCGAACTGGTTCAACTCGCGCGAAGCGTCGGCGAGAATGATGCCGCCGCCGGTGTAGATATACGGACGCTTCGCCGACAGCAGCAGGGCTACGGCCTTGCGAATCTGGCCGGAGTGGCCTTTGGTCACCGGGTTGTACGAGCGCAGCGACACCGATTTGAGCGGTTCGTACTGGCACGGCGTCTTCGACACGTCTTTCGGAATGTCGATCAGCACCGGGCCGGGACGACCGGTACGGGCGATATAAAACGCTTTCTTGACGGTGGCGGCGAGGTCGCGCACGTCCTTCACGAGGAAGTTGTGCTTCACGCAGGGACGCGTGATGCCGACCGTATCGCACTCCTGGAACGCATCCTGGCCGATCGCGGCAGTCGGCACCTGGCCGCTGATCACGACGAGCGGAATCGAATCCATGTAGGCGGTCGCGATGCCCGTCACCGCATTGGTGACGCCGGGACCGGAGGTCACGAGGCACACGCCGACTTTGCCGGTGGAACGCGCATACGCGTCGGCGGCATGGACGGCGGCCTGTTCGTGGCGCACGAGAACGTGCTGGAACTTGTCCTGCTTGTACAACTCGTCGTAGATGTAGAGTACCGAGCCGCCGGGATAGCCCCAAACGAACTCGACGTCTTCGTCGGCCAGTGCCTTCATGAGCACGGTGGCGCCGATAGAGTCAGCTTCGGGATGAGGAGTCGTATCCGACGTGGAGAATTCCGCGCTGGGCATATTCATTGTTTCACCTTTCGAATTTTCGGCAAAAAATTGATCGGGTGCTCTCTGCCGGGCTTGTGGCTCGGGTTCAAGCGGCGCGTCCAGTTGACAGGGTGGCTTCTTGGGCCAACCTCAAAAGAGACAGGTCACTTATGTTGCGAACCAGCGAAGATATCTGCAGACCGCCACGCGGTCAAGCAAAAATTGCCCGGGCAAGCTGCAAGCGAAAGACTTTGTTGACCGAAACATGTCAGGCGGATGCAAGGTACGGCCCGTTTCGCCCAGGCGACGCAAAAGTTTGTTAGCATCCGCGGGCTTTACGACATTTTTCGACCGATTACGCGCACGCTCGCTGCGCCGACCCCCAAACGGATGGCATCAGACAAGGAACTCGCCGACTTTCTGGCGGGCGTCGAAAGGCGCGCATTCAAGCAGACGGTCTACGCCGTGCGGGACGACGACGCGTCGCTCGATATCGTGCAGGACGCGATGATCAAGCTCGCCGAAAAATACGGCGACCGTCCTGCCGCCGAACTTCCGCTACTGTTTCAGCGTATTCTCCAGAATGCGATGCACGACTATTTCCGTCGTGCGAAAGTACGCAATACCTGGGTCAGCCTGTTCTCCTCGCTCGGTAACGCCGACGACGACGAATTCGACCCGCTCGAAACCTTCGAAGCCCAGCAGGGCTCGGCCGGCGCCGAGAGCAACGAACAAAAACTCGAACGCGAACAGGTGTTGCAGTCGATCGACGACGAGATCCAAAAGTTACCTGCACGTCAACGGGAGGCGTTTCTCATGCGTTACTGGGAAGATATGGATGTCGCCGAGACTGCCGCCGCCATGGGCTGCTCCGAAGGCAGTGTGAAGACGCACTGCTCGCGAGCCACGCACACGCTGGCGCAAGCGCTCAAGGCCAAAGGAATCACGCTATGAGCTCCCTGGAAACTAAAGAACTCGAGTTCGCCCGTCAGATCCGGCGCGCGCTCGACGAATCGACCGCCACGATTGCCCCCGCCGCGGTCGATCGACTCGCGGCCGCGCGCCGCGCCGCGCTGGCCCGCAAGAAGCCCGAAACGGCGAGCGCACCGGCTTTCGTGCCCGCGTTCGCCGGTGCTGCTGCCGGCTCTGCTATGCCCGGTGGATTGCCGCAACCCGACCACCCGGCGCGCCGCCGTTCGCCGCTGCGCCGCTTCGCGCTGGCGTGGCCGCTCGCCGCGCTGGTGGTGAGCCTGATCGGCATCGCGTACTGGGAAGACCAGCAGCGCACGGCCGAACTGGCCGATATCGATGCCGCCATGCTAAGCGACGACCTGCCGCTCAATGCCTATCTCGACCACGGTTTCAACGCGTACCTTTCACGCGCCCATTGAGCGGGAGATTTCTCGGGTGAGTTACAAGCGCGGCCTGGCCGTTGTTTTCGGATGTGCAATCGCGGCGCTCGTGTCGTTTGCCGCGACTTATCCGCGCTTCTATCCGGGTTCGCCGACCGTCGCCGCGCCGGCGACCGGCAGCGGCGGTAACTTCACGGCCAGATCGCCCGCCCCCAATCTTTCTGTCGAGCTGCCCAGCCTGCCTGGCAGCAACAGTCCGCTCGCCTGGGCGCGTCTGTCCGCAGCCGATCATCTCGCGCTCGCACCGTTCGAGCGTCAGTGGGATTCGTTCAGCGAAGAGCGCAAGCGCAAGTGGATGAAGATCGCGTCGCGGTATCCGAAGCTCACGCCGGACGCGCAAAAGCGCCTGCATGACCGCATGACGGAGTGGGCGCGCATGACGCCCGATCAACGGCGTGTGGCACGCGAAAACTACCAGGTGTCGAAAGAATTGCCGCGCGAGACCCGTCAGAACGCGTGGAAGACCTACCAGCAATTGCCTGAAGAGCAGAAGCAGCGGCTTGCCGCCAGCGAGCGCAAACGCCGGCCGAGCGTGGTGAGCGCGCCGCCGTCTGGCCGTGCTGAGATCAAGGGAATCGACCGCCTAGTGAACGCGCGCGAACATGGCGCCAGCGCGACGGCCGCCGCGAGCGCGGCGGCGGCTGCATTGCCGAGTCCGCCGGTCACGCCGGCGCCGCCGGCCATCCCCCCCGCCGGCAGCTTCGTGCCCGCCACGCCGATTCCGGTGTCGCCCGCCGAAGCGCCGTCTATCTTCAACGGCTCCTGAGCCGCATCTATCCGGTCGACCCGCGCCCACGTGTCCAGAACCCGACCGCTCGCCGCGGAGTCATCGTCCACCGCGCCCCATGACGGGTCGTCCCCTGACGGGTCGTCCCCTGACGCGTCGTCCCCTGACTCCACGCCGACCGTGCGCCGACGTCTCGCGGCCCTACTCTACGAAGCGCTGATCCTGTTCGGCGTGGTGTTCATCGCCGGTTATCTGTTCAGCACGCTGACGCAGCAGCGCAACGGGCTCACGCATCGCGACCTGCTGGCGGCCTGGATCGGCCTCGTGGTCGGCGCGTATTTCGTCTGGTTCTGGACCCACGGTGGCCAGACCCTGCCGATGAAAACCTGGCGCCTGCGTGTCGTCGCCGCGAACGGCGCGCCGCTCACCACCGGCCGCGCGATTCTGCGCTACGTGCTGGCGTGGCTATGGTTCCTGCCGCCGCTCGCACTGCACCCACTACTCGGCCTCAAGCTGCCGCAGACGCTGGCAATCGCCGCCGTCTGGTTCGTGCTGTGGGCCGCCACCGGCCGCCTCGATCCGCAACGCCGCTTTCTGCACGACCGCCTCGCCGGCACTCGCGTAATCCATCTCGCGCACTGAGTTCGCACCCCGCGTAATAAGAACTTCTCGTGACTGTCATGGCACAGTCACGCGCAACTGGCGCAATAGGGGCACCGCAACTCGACGCGTGAGCCATGGACCCGATAACGTCCGCGACTTCCCTGTTCCGCCAGACCGGCCCGAGCGTCGACCCCGTCGCGTTCCGTCCGGAACCCAACCCCGCTCACGCGTTGACGCTACCCGCGGCGCCGTTGCCCGTGGCTGCGTCGACCGGCCAGCCCGACGACGGGCAAACCGAGCCGCATCGCTACCGCACCATCTGGCTCTCCGACATCCATCTTGGTTCGAGCGGCTGCCAGGCGCCGTATCTGCTCGATTTTCTGCGGCATAACGAATCGGACTACCTGTACCTCGTCGGCGACATCATCGACGGCTGGCAGTTGAAGAAAGGCTGGTACTGGCCGCAGGCGCACAACGACGTCGTGCAAAAAATCCTCCGCAAAGCCCGCAAAGGCACGCAGGTGGTCTACGTGCCGGGCAATCACGACGAAGCTGCACGGCAGTTCTGCGATCTCGCCTTCGGCGACATCCACGTGCGCGGCGAAGCGTTTCACACCACCCTCGCGGGCAAGCGTCTGTGGATCGTGCACGGCGACCTGTTCGACGGCGTGATCCAGCACGCCAGATGGCTCGCCTACCTCGGCGACACGCTCTACACGATGATCCTGGTGCTGAACCGCTGGTTCAACCGGATCCGTAGCCGGCTCGGTTTCCCGTACTGGTCGCTGTCGCAATACCTGAAACACCAGGTGAAGAACGCGGTGAATTTCATCTCCTCGTTCGAACGCGTGATGACCGACGAAGCGCGCCGCCGCGGCTGCGACGGCGTGGTGTGCGGACACATCCACAAGGCCGAAATCCGCGACATCGACGGCGTGCTGTATTGCAACGACGGCGACTGGGTCGAAAGCCTCTCGGCGCTCGTCGAGACCTACGAAGGCGAACTCAAGGTGATCTACTGGACCGTCATGCGCTCCCCGGAAACGGACGTGCAGAAGGCCCGGGCGACCGCGTAGTCCCCTCCACTTCCATTGGGCCAAAACCGATGAAGATCATGATCGTCACCGATGCATGGGAACCGCAGGTCAACGGCGTCGTGCGCACGTTGAAAAACACCACGCGCGAACTGGGCCTGCTCGGCCATCGTGTCGAATTGCTGACGCCGCTCGAATTCAAAACCATTCCGTGCCCGACCTATCCGGAGATCCGCCTGTCGCTGCTGCCTCGCCGCAAGCTGCGCGAACGGATCGACGCGTTCGCGCCGGACGCCTTGCATATCGCTACCGAAGGGCCGCTCGGCATGGCGGCGCGCGCTTACGCGATCCGTCACAAGCTGCCGTTCACCACCGCCTATCACACGCGTTTTCCGGAGTACGTGCAGGCGCGCTTCGGCCTTCCGGTCGCGCTCACCTACAGTTTTTTGCACTGGTTCCACAAGCCTTCGCTCGCGGTGATGGCGCCCACGCCGGTGGTCAAGACCGATCTCGAGAAATTCGGGTTCACCAACGTCGTGCTGTGGACGCGCGGCGTCGATCTCGACATTTTTCACCCGATGGATTCGAAGGTGCTCAACAGCGCGCGGCCGATTTTCCTGTACGTGGGCCGCGTCGCCGTCGAGAAGAACGTCGAGGCGTTCCTCAAGCTCGATCTGCCCGGCTCGAAGTGGGTGGCGGGCGAAGGCCCGGCGCTCGCCGAACTGAAATCGCGTTACCCGAAGGCGAATTATCTCGGCGTGCTCACGCAGACTGAACTGGCCAAGGTGTACGCGGCCGCCGACGTGTTCGTGTTCCCGAGCCGCACCGACACGTTCGGCCTCGTCCTGCTCGAAGCGCTCGCCTGCGGCACGCCGGTCGCCGCCTATCCCGTGACCGGTCCGATCGACGTGCTGGCCGACGGCGGTGCGGGCGCGATGAACGACGATCTGCGTGAAGCCTGCCTCGACGCGCTGAAAATCGATCGCGATCATGCGCGCGCGTGGGCCGAACGCTTTTCGTGGGCCGCCGCCTCCGCGCAATTCGCGGCGCATCTGAAGCCGCTGCCGCGCGCATCGTATAGCGAGGAAAGCGCGGCCGCCTGAGGCGACGCGCCAGTTCCACCCATGCGAAGAGACAGTTCCAGCAGCGACATCCACGAACCGCTCGGCCCCGACGATCCGCTCGCGCCGCTGCCCGTCAATCCTTACAAAGGCAATCGCGGTCTGACGCGCGCCTGGCATGCGATGAAAAATTCGCTTGCCGGGTTCCGCGTCGCGATTCGCGAAGAGAGCGCGTTCCGTCAGGAACTCACGCTCGCCGCGCTGCTGATTCCGTGCGGCATCGTCGTGCCGGTCGAACCGGTCGCGCGGGTGATGCTGCTCGGCTCGGTGCTGCTGGTGCTGATCGTCGAGTTGCTGAATTCGAGCGTCGAGGCGGCCATCGACCGTATTTCGCTCGAACGGCACGAACTGTCGCGCCGCGCCAAGGACCTGGGCAGCGCTGCCGTGATGGTGGCGCTCGGCATGTGTCTGATGACGTGGGTTCTGATCGTCGGCCCACTCGTGCCTGGCTGGGTGAAAGCATGGCTGTAAGGCCAAATACACGCCGGTAATGAAAACCCTGATCCCCTGTTGGGTGTAAGAAGCCTCGGTTTATAATCGTCCGACAGTCTCTAGGGAAAATACCGAGCCCGTCTCGGGTTTTTCTGCCTCTCGGGGGAGTCCGTCTGACAGCGACGGGTTTAGGGGCGCTCACTATACCAACCGCGTCCGGGCGGATCATGTGGCAGCCTACGCTGCCGCGCGACAAGCCCGGCGTCACCAGGGCCGGACGACATGGAAGCCAAACCTCCCCGCCGCACGCGCGAACGGATTCTCGAACTCTCGTTGAAACTCT
Organism: Paraburkholderia sp. BCC1886; assembly: GCF_900996245.1. Taxonomy (GTDB): domain Bacteria; phylum Pseudomonadota; class Gammaproteobacteria; order Burkholderiales; family Burkholderiaceae; genus Paraburkholderia. Next base: position 57,827 of record NZ_CAAJGK010000038.1, read on the forward strand.
TCAACGAAATCGGCGAGCCGAACGTCACGACGACGACCATCGCCGAGGAAATGGAGATCAGTCCGGGCAACCTGTACTACCACTTCCGCAACAAAGACGACATCATCAACAGCATCTTCAGCCAGTTCGAGCAGGAGATCGAAAAGCGTCTGCGCTTCCCCGACAATCACCGCGCGACCATCGACGAAATGTGGTCGTATCTGCAGTACATGGTCGATTTCACCTGGCGCTACCGGTTTTTATATCGTGATCTGAACGACCTGCTGGCGCGCAACCGCACGCTCGAAACGCACTTCAAGCAGATCATCAGTCACAAGGTCCGCTTCGCCAGCCAGTTCTGCGAACAGCTGGTGGCCGACGGCGAAATGGTCGCGACGCCGGCCGAGTTGCAGGTGATTGCGACCAACGTCGGCGTGATCGGCACTTACTGGCTGTCGTATCAGTTCGTGATGAATCCGCGCAAGTACAACGAGCAGGAAGCGATTCAGGCGGAACTGCATCAGGTGAGCGTGCAGATCGTCTCGCTGATGGCCCCTTATCTACGCGGCCGCTCGCGGCAGATCTTCGACGATCTTGTTTCCGGTAAGCTGCCCAAGCGCGAGTTTTACGACTACCTTCCGCCCAAGGAAGGCGCGGCGCCCCGTAATGAATCGAAGGACGTTCGAACATGAAGTCGGTTTGTGTGTATTGCGGCTCCTCCAACGGCGCCAAACCCCTGTACGCCGAAGCGGCGCGCGCCTTCGGCCGCGCGCTCGTAGAGGCGGATCTCGCGCTCGTCTACGGCGGCGGCAAGGTCGGCCTGATGGGCGTGATCGCCGACACGGTGATGGCCGAAGGCGGCCGCGCGATCGGCGTGATTCCCGAATTGCTGGTCAACAAGGAAGTCGGCCATAACGGTCTGACCGAACTGCATGTGGTGCCCGACATGCATCAGCGCAAGAAGATGATGGCCGACCTGTCCGACGCGTTCGTCGCGATGCCGGGCGGCGCGGGCACGCTGGAAGAGCTGTTCGAAGTGTTCACGTGGGCGCAGCTTGGGTATCACCAGAAACCGGTGGCCTTGCTGAATATCGCCGGCTTCTACGACCCGTTGATCGCGATGCTGCAGCACACGGTCGACGAAGGCTTCATGCGCCAGACTTACGTCGACCTGCTACAGATCGACGCCGATCCCACCGCGCTGATCGGCAAGCTCCAACACTATTCGCCGCCGTCCACGGACAAGTGGGCAATCAAACGCGACGCGGTTTGAGCGGCACCCGGCCGCACGTTCCGTGCGCGCCGTCTCCCACGATGAGGTTGCAATGACAAAAGCCGTTCTGATCACCGGTGGCAGCCGCGGCATTGGCCGCGCGAGCGCGCGTCTGCTCGGCGCGCAAGGCTGGTGCGTAGGCGTGAACTACACGCAGAATCTCGAGGCCGCACAGACCACGGTAGCCGAGGTGGAGCGCGCGGGTGGCCAGGCTGTCGCGATAGCCGGCGACGTCGCCAGCGAAGCCGACGTGATCGCCATGTTCGATACGGTCCAGCAACGGTTCGGCCGGCTCGACGCGCTCGTCAACAATGCAGGCATCGTCGCGCCGTCGAGCCAGCTGGCCGACATGGACCTCGCGCGCCTGAAGCGCGTGTTCGACGTCAACGTGCTCGGCGCGTATCTGTGCGCGCGCGAAGCGGCGCGCCGTCTGTCGACACAGCGTGGCGGCGCGGGCGGCGTGATCGTCAATATCTCGTCGGCGGCGGCGCGGCTGGGTTCGCCGAACGAATACGTCGATTACGCCGGCTCCAAAGGCGCGATCGACACGCTGACTATCGGTCTCGCGAAGGAACTCGGTCCGCAAGGCGTGCGGGTGAACGCCGTGCGTCCGGGGCTGATCGATACCGAAATTCATGCGAGCGGCGGCAAGCCCGACCGGGCCGCGCAACTCGGCGCGAGCACACCGCTCGGTCGTCCCGGCAGCGCGGAGGAAGTGGCGCAAAGCATCGTCTGGTTGCTAAGCGATGCCGCGTCGTACGTGACCGGCGCGTTGCTCGACGTCGCGGGCGGGCGCTAAAAGCGCCGACGCGCTCGAGCGTTCACTCAGAAAGAAGAGCCGCGTTCGCGCAGAAAAGCGGCTTCTTCGTCCGTCGATGTCCGGCCCAACGCGGCATTACGATGTGGAAACCGCCCGAAGCGCTCGATGATCCGCGCGTGCCTTTCCGCGAACCTGTAATAAGACTTCCCGCCCGGCTCGGCCTCGATCTGCCCGAACAGTCGCAACGATTCCCGCTGACTCGCGAGCGTCTCGTCGTGTTCGAACGGGAGATAGGCGAAAGCGCGGTGATGCGCGCCCGGCAATAAAAGATCGTCGCCGCGCGCGACCATCCGTTGCGCGACACGCAGCGCGCAGGGGTCGGCTGCGAACGCGCGCGCCGTATGGCGATGGCAATTGCGCGAGAACTGATCCAGCACGACGATCAACGCCAACGCGCCGAGCGGCGTGGCGGTCCAACTGTCCAGCCGGCCGGCACAGCCCGCTTCGATCATTGCGCCGAACCGCTCGCGCAGCATCGCGTCGAAGCTCCGGTTGCGGGCGAACCAGAGCTTGCGCTCCGCCCCGAAGTCCGGCGAGTCCGGCGCACCGAACCAGACATCGAGCACGGCGCGCGCCTCCTCGGGCAAGCTCGCGTACTCGTCCCCTCCGTCAACCATTCCGGTTGCGCATCCAGTCCGCGGTTTCGAAGAACGAGCCGAGCAGACGTTCGCGCAGCGGCTCGGCCAGGCCGATGTCTTCCATGGCCCACGCCATGCAGCGCAGCCACTGATCGCGCTCGCCCGACGCAATGGCAAACGGCAGATGGCGCGCCCGCAAACGCGGATGCCCGAAGCGGCTGATGTAATGATCCGGCCCGCCCAGCCAGCCGCAAAGAAACCAGAAGAACTTGTCGCGCGAGCCGTCGAGCGACTCGGGGTGCAAGGCACGAATCCCGGCGAACTCCGCTTCGAGATCCATCAAGTCGTAAAAGCGGTCGATCAGTTCGCGCACGCGCGCTTCGCCGCCCACCAGTTCGAAGGCCGTCGGCTGCGCCGCGGACACTTCGTCATCCAGATCACTCATACCCACTCGTCGACAGAAAGAAAAATCACGCGTCCCGCAGCGATTGCAACGCGGGCCGCGACAACACGTGCCGCAAGCTCAGCCAGCCGCCCAGGCCGGCGCACGCGACACCCGCGGCGATGCCCACCGGCAGCATCCACGGATTGAAGCTCAGATAAAACTCGAACACGCGCGTGGCCAGCACCCAGCCGATCGCCTGTGCACCGAGCGCCGCCATGAAACCGGCCAGCGCGCCCACTGCGACGAACTCGGCTACCTGCACCGAGCGCACCTGGCGATGCGACGCGCCCAGCGCGCGCAACAGCGCGGATTCGCGCATGCGCTCGTCGCGCGTGCCGGCGAGCGCCGCGTACAGCACCAGCACGCCCGCCGCGAGCGTGAACGCGAACAGGAACTGCACCGCGCCGATCACCTGCTCCAGCACGCGCTGCACCTGCGCGAGAATCGGCCCGGTGTCGATCGCGGTGAGATTCGGATACGCGGCAATCAGGCCGTCGATGGTCGACTGCCTGTCCTGCGGCAGATGGAAGCTCGTAATGAAGGTCGCCGGGAAGTCCCGCAACGCAGCCGGCGGCATCAGCACGAAGAAGTTGACCTTGAACGAACCCCAGTCGAGCTTGCGCACGCTGGTCACCGGCGCGTCGATCTGCAAGCCGGTCACGTCGAAGCGCAGCGTGTCGCCCGGCTTCACCTTGAGCACCTTGGCGAGACCCTCTTCGATCGAAATCTGCGGCGTAGTCGAATTGCCATACCACGTGCCGGCGGTCAGCCGGTTGTCGTCGGGCAACTCGGTCGTGTACGACAGATTGAACTCGCGATCCACCAGCCGTTTGGCGTTCTCTTCCTTGAAGGAGTCCGGGTTCACCGCGCGGCCGTTGATCGCCGTGAGGCGGCCGCGCACCATCGGTGACAGCGCCGGATCGGGCACCCCGTGCGTGTTCAGATACCCGGCCACCGCTTGCCGTTGATCCGGCTGGATATCGATGATGAATTCGTTGGGCGCATCCGGCGGCGTCGACTTGCGCCAGCCGGCCACCAGGTCGTCGCGCGTCATCGCAATCAGCAGCAGGCACATCAGGCCGATGCCGAGCGCGGTGATCTGCAGCGCGCTGGCACTGCTGCGCCGTTCCAGCGACGCGAGCGCGTAGCGCCAGCCGAGTCCCGCATTCACGCGTTCGCTGCGCACGAGGCGCGCCGCGCCCCACAACGCCAGCCGCGCGATACAGGCGAAGATCAGCAAGCCGCCGGCGAAGCCGCCCGCCACGATCCCGCCGAGTTTGAGTTCGCCCGCCGCAACGATCAGCAGCGCGGCGAACAGCACGATGCCGAGCGCGTAGGCCGCCCACGCGGTCCGGCCCGCCTCGCCCCACTCGCGGCGCAGCACGCGTACCGGCGACACGCGCGTGAGCGGCAGCAAGGGCGGCAACGCGAACCCGAGCAATAGCACGAGACCGGCGGCGATGCCTTCGAGCGCGGGCCACGCGGTCGGATAAGGCAACGCGACGTCGATCAGACTGCCGAGCCACGTCAACAGCGCGAGATGCCCCAAAAAACCCAGCGCGATACCCAGCACCCCGCCGATCAGACCCAGCCCGACGAATTCCAGCGTGAACAGCGTGCGCAACGCCGCCTGGCTGACGCCGAGGCAACGCATCGCCGCGCAGCCGTCCAGATGGCGGCGCATATACCGATGCGCCGCCATCGCAATCGCGACCGCCGCGAGCAATGCCGTCAGCAACGACACCAGCGTGAGAAAGTGACTCGCGCGATCGAGCGTCTGACGCACTTGGGGCTGGCCGTCCTGCAGCGATTCGAGCGCGACGCCGCGCATCTTGCCGTCGTCGACCTTGCCGTGCGCGAACTGCGCGAAGCGCGCCACGGACGGGTCCGCGCCCGCCACCAGCAGCCGGTAAGTCACGCGGCTGCCGAACGTGATGAGCCCGGTGGACGGCACGTCGTCGGCGCGCAGCATCAAACGCGGCGAGAAATTGACGAAGGAGAAACCGCGGTCGAGCTCGCGCTTGATCACCGCGCCGATGGTGAAGCCGCGATTGCCCACCTTCACCGTATCGCCGACCCGTAGCTTGAGCGCGTCGAGCAGCGCCTCGTCGACCCACACGGTGCCGGGCGCGGGAATCGATTGCGCGGGACGATCGGCGGCGCCGGGCGCGGAGGCAATCTGCAACGCGCCGCGCAACGGATAGCCGGGCGACACCGCCTTGATGGCGGCGAGCCGCGAGACCGGCTGCGTGCCGGCCGAACTGATCATGCTGGGGAAAATCGCCGTGGTGGCGGTGTTCAGACCGAGTGCTTTGGCTTGCGCGGCGAATTGCGGATCGACGGGATGATCCGCGCGCACGATGAAGTCGGCGGCGATCATGCGACGCGCGTCGCGTTCGAGCCCGAGATGCAAACGGTCGGCGAGGAATCCGACGCTGGACAGGGCGGCGACCGCCAGCACCAGTGCGAGCAGCAGCATGGTCAGCTCGCCCGCGCGCCAGTCGCGCGCCGTCATCCGAACGGCCTGACGCAGCAGATCCATCCCGCGCAAGCCGTGCCCCGTCTGGTTACGTCGTGTATCGCTCAATCGTGCCGGCTCCTCGCGAAGTGCGACACCATATGCGTCGCCATGCCGCGAAAGCCGCCTTGCACGCCGCGCCAGAGCCGCGGCAAAGCCCAGCTGGCGAGCATCAGAAACCCGATCATCAGCACGAGAAAGAGGAACGGCACGAACAGCGCGAGCAGCATGCCGACGAACACCAGACCGTCTTCGGCGGTAGAGGTCACGACATTGGAGACGGGTTCCGGCGACAGGTTGATCAGCGCGCGCGTGCCGGCTTTGGCCAGATGCGAGGTGCCGGCGAGCGTGCCGCCGGCGAGCGCGGCAACCGTCAGCAACGCGGGATCGGCATGGCCTAATGCGCCTGCGGCCAGCATCGCGCCGGCGGGAATTCGAATGAAGGTGTGAACGGCGTCCCACAGGGAGTCGAACGCGGGGATTTTATCGGCGAGAAATTCGGTGACCGTCAGCACGCCCGCTACGCCGATGACCCAGGGCGACATCAGCGCCGACAGCGTATCGGGCAAATGAACAAGACCGAGGCGTCCGAATACGCCGGCCAGCAGGACAGTGAGGTAGAGCCGCAGACCGCTGCCCCACGAAAGGCCCGCTGCGAGCGAGAGTGATTCAAGCATGGCCGTCTCCGGGCGCGCTGGGCGTGCCGGGCGCGTCGGTGGGCAAGGCGGAGAGCCCCGCCGCACCGAACTCGTCAGACCCGCGCCAAGCCGGCCGCGCCAAAGAGGCCGCGGGCAATTTCAGGTTGGATTCCGTCTCATTATAGCCACCTTAATTCGCAGATCGCAGAGCAGCAAACAAAACGCCGCGGCGAAACGCCCGTCGGCCGGGCGTGGGCCGCGGCCCGATCTGCTGCGGCGCGCGATTCAGTGTCCCGACGACAGCTTGAGCCCGATCAGCCCGATCACGATGAGCACTGCGCTGGCGACCCGCGCCACCGTCAGCGCCTCGCCCATCACCACGATGCCGAAGATGAACGCGCCGACCGCGCCGATGCCCGTCCAGACCGCGTAGGCCGTGCCGAGCGGCAGTTGCCGCATGGCCATGGCAAGCAGCACGAAGCTGCCGAGCGCGGTCACCACCGTGAAGACGGACGGCCAGAGCCGGGTAAAACCTTCGGAAGTTTTGAGACCGGCGGCCCAGGCGACTTCGAGCAAACCGGCGATAAAGAGAAGAAACCAGGACATGAACGCTCCATGACGAGTGGGGCCGTCCCCGTTTGTCGAATGCGTAAGGCCGTCCTTACAGCCGGGCACTATAACAAAGCGCGCCGCGCCGCCGGTCGACCTCATGCGTTCAGGACACGCCCACCAGCCGGTAGCCCACACCCGTTTCCGTGACGATATGCTCCGGCTGCGCCGGGTCGCGTTCGAGCTTGCCTCGCAGATGCGCCATGTAGATACGCAGATAGTGGTAGCTCTCCACGTGCGACGGTCCCCACACGTCGCGCAGCAGTTGCCGATGCGTCAGCACGCGCCCGGCGTGCCGCACCAGCGTCGCGAGCAGCCGGTATTCGAGCGGCGTCAGATGAATCGCGGCGCCGTCCCGGCTCACCTGACGCAAGGCCAGATCGACGGTGACCGCGCCGAAGCGCACCTGCGGCGACTCGCTCGCGCCGCCCTGATTACGCCGCCGCAGATGCGCGCGGATCCGCGCCAGCAGTTCGGACACGCCGAACGGTTTGGTCAGGTAGTCGTCGGCGCCGGCATCGAGCGCGGCGACTTTCTCGCTCTCCTGCGTGCGCGCCGACAGCACGATCACCGGCAATTCGCTCCAGCCGCGCAGTTCGCGGATCACGTCGAGTCCGTCCGTATCGGGCAAACCCAGATCGACGATGACGAGATCCGGCTGCCGCGTCGCCGCTTCGACGAGCCCCTGCTTGCCGGTTTCGGCGTCGTACACGGCGATGCCCTCGCCTTCCAGCGCGGTCCGCACGAAGCGGCGGATCTGCTTTTCGTCTTCGATCAGGACGACGGTGATGCTCGGGTCAGTCATGGTTCAAGTCGGGCGGCAAGTGGGAAATGGAAGCGCCTGCGGCTTCTTCCGGCGCGTGCGCGGGCACGGACTCGTGCTCCTGTTCATCCTCGTGCTCGTCTTCGGGCACGGCGGGCGCCGTCAACACCGGCAGCGTGAACCAGAAACGCGCGCCTTCGATCTGCCCTTCTGCCCCTTGCCGGTTGAGGGCGCCGATTGTACCGCCGTGCGCTTCCACGATCGCCCGGCAGATCGCGAGTCCCAAGCCGATGCCCGGCTTGGCCGACTCCTTCTCGCCGCGCGTGAATTTCTCGAACACCCGCGCTTCCATGCCGGCAGGCAGGCCCGGCCCGAGATCGTCGACGCTCACGCGCACGAACGACTGCCCGTCGGCGTCGAGGCGTTGCGCGCCGATCGTCACCTCGGTGCCCGGCGCGGCATATTTCGCGGCATTCTCGAACAGATTGGAAAAGAGCCGCTCCATCAGCACGGCGTCCAGATGCAGCAGCGGCAAATCCGCCGGCAGCAGCACCCGCACCGGATGTCTGGCCAGCACCCGCTTGCACGCCCGCAGCGCCGCGCCGACGGTTTCTTCGAGCAGCGTCCATTGCTGGTTCAAGCGCAGACTGCCCGCCTGCAGCCGCGCCATGTCCAGCAGATTGGTGACGATGCTGGTCATGCGCAGCGCTTCTTCGTGGATCGCGTCGACCAGTTCGTCGTCGGCCTGGCGGCGCGCGGGCGATTCAGACGATTCGGGCGATTCAGGCAATTCAGCCGCCGCGCTTTCACGCCCTTGCGCGAGCATCGACGAGAACCCGACGATCGTCGTCAGCGGCGTGCGCAGGTCATGCGAAATCGCGGACAGCAACGCATTGCGCAAGCGCTCCGACTCCATGTTGACGAGCGCATCGCGTGCGATATCCACGTAATGCACGCGCTCCAGCGCCAGAGCGATCTGCGCAGCGAACGCGTCGAGCATGCGCTGCTGTTCGGGCGGCTGCACTTCGCGCGCCTCGCGCAGCACCACGGCGAGCACGCCGCGCGTGCGCATCGGCGCCTTCAGCGGCAGATACAGCGCGGCGGCGGCCGGCAGCGTGTCCGTGCCATGCCCGGCCGGCTGCTGCCGGTCGTACACCCACTGGCCGACGTCGATATCGAGCGCATCGCCATCGAGCGTGAAGGCTGCGGGATCGGGATCGTCGAGCTTCTGCCTGACCCGGTCGGCGCTATCCGGCAGCAGAATCGCGACGCGCGCACCGAACACTTCGCCGACATGCCGGCTGCCGATGCCGACGATCTGCTCGGTGGTGAGCGCCGCGGCCAGTTCGCGCGCCATCGCGTACATCGCGCCGGTACGCTGCTCGCGCCGCCGCGCCACGCGCGCTTCGCGGCGCAGGCTGGAGGTGAGATGGCTGATCACGAGCGAGGTCAACAGCATGCCGAAGAAGGTCAGCAGATACTGCGTGTCCGACACCGACAGCGACATGCGCGGCGGCACGAAGAAGAAATCGAACGCGGCGACGCTGAGAAACGACAGCAGGACACCCGGCCCGCGCCCGAGTCTGGCGGCGGTAAAAACCACGCCGAGCAGGTACAGCATCACCAGGTTCGTCAGATCGATGTGGGCGCTGAGCCAGCTCGCGAGCAACGAGATGGCCGCGCACATCGCCACCGCGAGACCGTAAGCGCGCGGCGGCGAACGGCGCTCCCTGGCCGCGCTGAGCGCATCGCGCCACGCGTTCGCGGTGGTATCGAGCAGCCGCCGCTGCGCGCCGCCGTCGCGTTCGGACGACGCGCGAATCAGCGTGAGATCCAGTTCGCCCGAGCGTTGCGCGAGGCGCTCGCCGAACGGCCGGCGCAGCCAGCGCCAGACTCCGGTGCGCGTGGAGGCGCCCGCGACCAGCTTCGACACGTTGCGCGCCTGCGCATACCCGACGATCGCCGCAAGCGCATCCGAGCCGGCCAGCGTGGCGGTTTCCGCACCGAGTTCGGCGGCCAGCTTCAGCGCGTTCAGCGTGCGTTCGCGGCGCGCCGCCGGCAAGCGCTGCAGCGCCGGTGTTTCGACGTAAACCGCAAGCCAGTCGGCCTTCAGACTCGCCGCGAGCCGCGCCGCCGCGCGCACCAGCAACGGCGCCTCTGCACCGGGACCGACGCACACCAGCAAGCGCTCGCGCGCCTGCCACAGCCGCTCGATCGAACGGTCGGCGCGATATTCCCGCATCTGCGCATCCACGCGGTCGGCGGTGCGGCGCAGCGCCAGCTCGCGCAACGCGATCAGATTGCCTTTGCGAAAGAAATTGCGCACCGCGCGCTCGGCCTGCTGCGGCAGATACACCTTGCCGTCGCGCAGCCGGTCAAGCAGTTCCTCGGCCGGCAGGTCGACCAGCGTGACCTCGTCGGCGCGATCGAACACGCGGTCGGGCACGGTCTCCCACACGCGGATGCCGGTAATCTGGCCTACCACGTCGTTCAGGCTTTCGAGGTGTTGAACGTTGACCGTCGTATAGACGTCGATGCCCGCATCGAGCAGTTCGTGCACGTCCTGCCAGCGCTTCAGATGCCGCGCGCCGGGCAGGTTCGAATGCGCGAGTTCGTCGACGAGGATCAGTTGCGGACGGCGGGCGAGCGCGGCATCGAGATCGAACTCGCCGAGTTCACGGCCGCGGTAGACGAGTTGCGCGAGCGGCAGCACCGCCAGACCTTCGAGCAGCGCGGCCGTCTCGCTGCGGCCGTGCGTTTCGGCCACGCCGACCAGCACGTCCACGCCTTCGTCGATACGCCGGCGCGCGGCCTGCAACATCGCATAGGTCTTGCCGACCCCGGCCGACGCGCCGAAAAAAATCTTCAGCGCGCCGCGCTGACGTTTCGCTTCGTCGCGCTGCAGTTTGTCGAGCAGTTCGTCGGGATCGGGGCGGTTCATGCTCGGGGTTTCGGATAGCGGTTTGCGGCGGTGTGCGCATGGTGGCACGACGGCCGCGCCGCCGCAAATGTCGTCGCGACCGTCGCCGTGAATCGCCTCGAGTCGGCCCTCATCCGCGCTTCATCTCGTCCAGCGCCAGATTCAGTTGCAGCACGTTCACCCGCGCTTCGCCGAACAGACCGAACTGACGGCCTTTGGTGTAGCGATCGACCAGCGCCGCCACGTCGTTCGGCGCGAGCTTGCGCGCGGCGGCCACGCGATCGATCTGATACGCGGCCGCCGCCGGGCTGATTTCCGGATCGAGACCGCTGCCCGACGAGGTCACCAGATCGACCGGCACCGGCTTCGACATGTCCGTGCCGGCCGCCTTCAACGCGTCGATGCGACCTTTGACTTCGTCGAGCAATGCCGGATTGGTCGGCCCGAGATTCGAGCCGCTCGAGCCTTGCGCGTTATACGGCATCGGACTGGTGGCCGACAGACGGCCCCAGAAATACTGCGGCGCATCGAACTGCTGACCGATCAGCGCCGAGCCGACCAGCTTGCCGTTCTGCTGGAGCAGACTGCCGTTGGCCTGATCGGCGAACACCGTCTGGCCGAACGCGGTCATCACCGCGGGATACGCGAGGCCGGTGAGCGTGGTGAGCACCACGAAAATCACCAGCAGCGGACGAAACAATGTGTTCATGATGGTTCCTTGTTAAACCCAACCGCACGCGGACAGCAGCATATCCACCAGCTTGATGCCGATGAACGGCACGACGATCCCGCCCAGTCCATACACCAGCAGATTGCGACGCAACAGCACCGCCGCGCCGAGCGCGCGGTAGCGCACGCCTTTGAGCGCGAGCGGGATGAGCAGCACGATGATCAGCGCGTTGAAAATCACCGCCGACATGATCGCGGAAGCCGGTGTCGCGAGATGCATCACGTTCAGCGCGTTGAGCGCCGGATAGGTCGTAGCGAACGCGGCCGGAATGATCGCGAAGTATTTGGCGACGTCGTTGGCAATCGAAAACGTGGTGAGCGAGCCGCGTGTCATCAGCATCTGCTTGCCGATCTCGACGATTTCGATCAGCTTGGTCGGGTTCGAATCGAGGTCGACCATGTTGCCGGCTTCCTTCGCGGCCTGCGTGCCGGTGTTCATCGCCACCGCGACGTCGGCCTGCGCGAGCGCCGGCGCGTCGTTGGTGCCGTCGCCCGTCATCGCGACCAGCCGACCTTCGGCCTGATGCGCGCGGATCGTCGCGAGCTTGGCCTCCGGCGTGGCTTCGGCGAGGAAGTCGTCGACCCCGGCTTCGGCGGCGATGGCCGCGGCGGTGAGCCGGTTGTCGCCGGTCACCATCACCGTCTTGATGCCCATCTTGCGCAACTCGGCGAAGCGCTCCTTGATGCCGCCCTTCACCACGTCCTTCAACTCGATCACACCGAGCACGCGCGCCCCGTGAGCGTCCTTCTCGGCGACCACGAGCGGCGTGCTGCCGCGCCGCGCCACTTCGTCGACCGCATTGCCGACTTCGTTCGGAAAGCGTCCGCCATTGGTTTCGACGTAACGCCGCACGGCATCGGCGGCGCCCTTGCGAATCTCACGCCCCGGCAGATCGACACCGCTCATCCGCGTGTGCGCGGTGAACGCGAGGAACACTGCCTGCAACGAGGCCATATCGCGCTGACGGATGTTGAAGCGCTGCTTGGCCAGCACGACGATGCTGCGGCCTTCCGGCGTTTCATCGGCAAGCGACGCGAGTTGCGCGGCATCGGCGAGCGCTTCTTCGCTCGTGTCGGGCGCCGGCACGAACAACGCGGCCTGACGGTTGCCCAGTGTGATCGTGCCGGTCTTGTCAAGCAGCAATACGTCGACGTCGCCGGCCGCTTCCACCGCGCGTCCCGACGTGGCAATCACGTTGGCCTGCATCATCCGGCTCATGCCGGCCACGCCGATGGCCGACAGCAGGCCGCCGATCGTGGTCGGAATCAGGCACACGAGCAACGCGACCAATGCGGTAATCGACACCACGTGCCCCGCTTTCGCGGCGTCGACCGAGAACATCGAGAACGGCAGCAGCGTGGCGGTGGCGAGCAGCATCACGATGGTCAGCGCGACCAGCAGAATGGTCAGCGCGATTTCGTTCGGCGTCTTCTGGCGCTTGGCGCCTTCCACCATCGCGATCATGCGGTCGAGAAACGCTTCGCCGGGATTGGCCGTGACCCGCACCACGATCCAGTCCGACAGCACGCGCGTGCCGCCCGTCACCGACGAGAAGTCGCCGCCCGACTCGCGGATCACCGGTGCGGATTCGCCGGTAATCGCCGACTCGTCGACCGACGCGACGCCGTCGATCACTTCGCCATCGGCGGGAATCACGTCGCCGGTTTCCACCAGCACGACGTCGCCGCGCCGCAGATCGGAGGCCGTCGTGATGCGGATCGGTGACTTCGGATGCGGTTCGTTGAGCTTTTTCGCCATCACGTCCTGCTTCGCGCTACGCAGCGACGCGGCCTGGGCCTTCGAGCGGCCCTCGGCGAGCGCCTCCGCGAAGTTCGCGAACAGCACCGTGAACCACAGCCACAAGGTGACCGCGAGAATGAAGCCGGCCGGCGCTTCCGCCTGACCGGCGAGCGCGGCGATCCACAGCAGCGTGGTCAGCAGACTGCCGACGTACACGCAGAACATCACCGGGTTGCGCAACTGCGTGCGCGGCGTCAGCTTCCTGAACGAATCCACGATCGCCGGGCGCAGCAGCGCCGGGTCGAGCAGGGATCGGGTTGCATTATGTTGAGTCATGAAATCCTCGAATACTCCGTTAGCGCCTGAACAGGACGATCGAACCGGGCGCTCAGTGCGCGCCCATCATCATCAGATGTTCGACACCGGGGCCGAGCGCGAGCGCGGGCACGTAAGTGAGTGCGCCGACCAGCAGCACGGTGCCGAGCAGCAGCGCGACGAACAGCGGACCGTGCGTGGGCAGCGTGCCGCCCGTGACGCCGAGGCGCTTTTTCGCGGCCAGCGAGCCGGCGATCGCCAGCACCGGCACGATCGTGCCGAAGCGCCCGAACCACATCGCAATCGCCGTCAGCCAGTTGTAGAACGGCGTGCCGACCGTCAGCCCGGCGAACGCGCTGCCGTTGTTGTTGGCGGCCGAACTGAACGCGTAGAGGATTTCGGAGAAGCCGTGTGCGCCCGGATTCAGAATGCCGGCGCGGCCCGCGTCGCTGAGCACCGCGATCGACGTGCCGACCAGCACCAGCAGCGGCGTCAGCAGCACGACGATGGACACCATCTTCATCTCGTACGACTCGATTTTCTTGCCGACGTATTCCGGCGTGCGACCGATCATCAGACCCGCCACGAACACGGCGAGCATCGCGAACACGAGCATCCCGTACAACCCCGAGCCCACGCCGCCGAAGATCACCTCGCCCAGTTGCATGAGCAACATCGGATAGAGACCGCCGATCGGCGTGAGCGAGTCGTGCGTATTGGCCACCGCGCCGCACGAAGCCGCCGTGGTCGCGACGGTGAAGAGACCCGATTGCGCGATACCGAAACGGGTTTCCTTGCCCTCCGCGTTGCCGCCCGACTGCCCCGCATTCGCCGACTGATCGACATGCAATGCCGTCAACGCCGGATTGCCGCGCTGTTCCGCGCCGACTTCGCCGGCCACGCAGACGGCGAACGCGACCGTCATCGCCGCGAGCACGGCGATGCCCTGCTTGCGGTCCGCGATCATGCGACCGAACACCAGCGCCAGCGCGGCCGGAATGATCAGAATCGAGAAGATTTGCAGGAAGTTGGCGAACGGCGTCGGGTTCTCGTACGGATGCGCCGAGTTGCCATTGAAGAAGCCGCCGCCATTGGTGCCGAGCATCTTGATGGCTTCCTGCGAGGCGACCGGACCCATCGCGATGGTCTGCGTCTTCACCGGCGTATCGACCGTCACCGCATTGCCCTTCGCATCCTTCACCGGATTGCCCTGGGCGTCGAGTTTCGGCGCGGCGTACGTCGTGGTCTGCAGCGTCGGGACGTCCTGGTAGGACTTGAAGTTCTGGATCACGCCCTGGCTCATCAGCACGGCCGCGACGATCATCGACATGGGCAGCAACACGTACAGCGTCACCCGCGTGATATCCACCCAGAAGTTGCCGATGGTGCTCGCCGTATGCCGCGCGAAGCCGCGAATCAGCGCGATCACCACGACGATGCCGGTCGCGGCCGACAGAAAGTTCTGCACCGTCAGGCCGAGCATCTGCGTAAGATAGCCGACGGTCTGCTCCGGCGTGTAATCCTGCCAGTTGGTGTTGGTGACGAAGCTGATGGCGGTATTGAAGGCGCCGTCCACGGTCATCGCGCCGAACTGCTGCGGATTGCCCGGCAGCCACCCTTGCACGCGCAACAACACGTACAGGAACGCGACGCCCAATACGTTGAACGCGATCGTGGCGATCGCGTAGTGCTTCCAGCTCATTTCGCGCGTCGCGTCGACGCCGGCCACGCGATACAACCCGCGTTCGAGCCAGCCGCCGACGCGCAGCACGCGCGAGCTGCCGTCCATCACGTTGCTGAGGTAACGCGCCATCGGCACGGCGGCCGCGAGCAGCACGACCAGAAAGACGACGATCTGCAGGACATTGTTCGGGTTCATTCAATGTCCTCCGCGCGCAGCAGCGCATACACCAGATACACGAACAGCAGCACGGTCGCTGCGCTCGACAACCAGAGAATCCAGTTCATGAGCGCGCTCCCTGACCACCGCGCGAGCGCAGCAATTTTTCGCAGCCGACGATTAACGCAAAGGTCAGCGCGGCAAACAGCGCAAGCCCCCCGACATACAGCACATCCATTTTTGTTCTCCATTCACGGACTTTGGATGGGTAGAACGGTATGCCGAAGCACATAAAGGGCTGATCAAAGAGCGGGAGGTGCGTATAAAAATCGTGTAAACGCCGGGATGTTGGGAGCGATTCAGGTTTGCCTCACCACGAACAGGCGGTCGCCGCGACGCGCGTGCAGTCGAACTGGTAGCCGACCTTGGGCGCCACGGCGACACAGCAGTCGAGACCGAGCGGCAGCAGCGCGCGGCGCAAACGCGAGACGAGTTGCGTCAGCGAGTTCTCGTCGATCATCACGTGCTCGCCCCACACGCTGGCGATGATCTCGTGCTTCGGCAAGACGGTATCGGGATGCTGGGTCAGCGCGGCCAGCAGACGGAGTTCGAGCCGCGTGAGCCGCGCGACCACCTGCCCATAGGTGACGACGCCATGCGACTCGTCCAGGTGCAGGCCAAGATCGGCGATGAACACCGACGCGGTCAGCGGCGCTTCGGCGGGTGCCGCGCCCAGCCGCGACAGCAGATAGCCGAGCGCATGCGCGCAGGCGGCACGCGATTCGCTCCGGGAAGCTGGACTGGCCTCGGCCATGCGCTCGACCTCCGGCCGGCCGGTCTGCGCGAGCGGAACGAAGCGGTAGCCTCGCCGCGGCACGGTCACGATGCACCGGTCGAGACCGACCGCCGTCAACGACTTGCGCAGCCGATACACCAGTTGCACCAGGTACAGTTCGTCGACATAAGGCGCCCGCTCTCCCCAGATGCAATCGAGCAGAAATTCGCGCGGGCTGACCGTCGTTTCGCGATCGACCAGCAACCGTAATAAAGCTTTCTGCTGACCGGTTATTCTGGTTTGAACTGTTCCGCGCAAGACGCGATCTCGGTCCCAATCAAAGATAATTTCATTCGCATCGCAATTCATTTGGCGTGCCTCGTCATGACCCGGGAGACGCCAAGCGTAGCCATGCGACTTATGCAGACCAATGGAACATATTTTTCCGTTGAAACATTAGCTTTAATTTGAATGGATTTCGAATAGAGAGAAGTGGCTGATCGTGGGGTTTCCCAAATAATAGCGGCGGCCGGCGCCGGTCCGTGCGTTCGCGCGACGTGCGCTGGCCGCTGTCGAGACGGCCTGTCGGGACAACGGCAGCGGCACACCCGATCTTGAGGGGCGACGCACTGCGGCGAAGCGACGCGAATGGGTTTTAGCGCTGGCGTCGTGGCGTGAGGCGGCCACGACAAAGGTCGTTTTCAGACAAGGCGACTTGCAGTCGCAGGTCGGCGAGAGCCGGCCTGCGGTCCTTCATCGCTGGATCGGGCGATTGAAATCAGATCGCAACACGAACGCTTATTTTCGGAATTAATCAGCCCGCTTCCCGAGAATAAAAGCCAATTATCTTTGCATCGATAATTTTTATCCTGATCAGGAATAATCGAATAATAAAGGCGCGGTATTTTCCATCTCTTTTCTATCCCTTTTCCATGTCCCCGGATCGCGCTTTGTTCAATCATCGTTACGTCACGGCGGGGGAGTTTTTTCAACGTGCCCAGCGTGACCTTTTTCATATCGAGCGAGGTGTGTGATGGCAACGTCGGACAAGAGTGGTCAGGGCCGTGCAGGCAGCATGAGCCCGGTGTATCGCAGCGGTGCGCCCAAGGAAACGGACAGCGCACGAGCCGGAACGGCGGCGAGCGTAATCGACAACGCGGGGAACGCGGATGCCGCACCGCAAGCGCCCGCCGGCGGACGGGCGTCCAGCAAGCTGGTCTTCAACGGCGACCCAGGTGACAAGAAATTTCCCGGGTCGAAGAAGGCCAGCGAGACGACCTATAAGGCGACCGGATACAACCCGAAAAGCGAGGTCGAGAACTTTTCGTACACGTCGACACGCGTCGCGAAGCGCGTTTATAACCGCTACCCGGCGAACGATCTCACGGTGTTCGGCTATTACACCGACTGGTCGCAATACGATGCGCGCCTCGAGGGCGACACCTATCCCGCCGATGCCGGCCGCGGCGCGGATCTGATGCTGCTGAGCGCGACCGCGTACGACAAGCTGATCATCGGTTTCGCGGGCATCGTCGGCGACATGGGCGAGAAAGCCAGCACCATCTCCCGGGCCGCGACCGACTTCGAACGCAAGACCAACGAGGCCACGTTCGTCGATGCATGGGGCGACGTGGCGTCGTACGTCAATTGCGGCTTCCCTGGCTGGATCAGCAACGACTACATGGACCTGTTCACGCAGGAGACCGCGCAAGGCGTTTTGGGCGGGCTGGCCAAACTGAAAAAAAAGAACCCCAATCTGACGCTGTCGTTCAGTCTCGGCGGCTGGACCATGAGCGAAGCGTTTCACCGGGTTTGCGCCGACGCGGGCCGCCGTCAGACGCTGGTCGACAGCATCGCGTCGCTGCTGCAGCGCTTCCCGATGTTCGAAGCAATCGATCTCGACTGGGAATACCCGAACGCCGTGGGCAACGGCAACCCGCACGGCCCGGAAGACGCCGCCAATTTTCAGTTGCTGGTGAGCGGCATCAAGAAGAAACTGCCGAAGCTCAAGATCAGCATTGCCGCCGGCGCGTCGCTCACGAACCTGCAGTCGGCGGACATTCCCGGCATGATCGCTGCGGGCGTCGAGGGCATCAACCTGATGACCTACGATTTCTTCGGCACACCGTGGGCGCCGACGCTCGCGCATCACACCAATCTTCATGCGTCGCATCCTGACGACCCCGACGAGTTCAGCGTCGATGCCGCCGTCGACTACCTGCTTGCGAACGGCGTGCCGTCGAAGCAGATCTTTATCGGCTACGCGGCCTACTCGCGCAACGCGCGCAATGCCGAGATCAGCGAATGGTCGCCGCTCACGGGCACCTACGACGCGGGCAGCGGCACCACCGTCGGCACCTTCGAATCGGGCACGACCGAGTGGTACGACCTGATCTACAACTACGTCGACTTCGAGCATCAGACCGGGCTGAACGGCTTCAATCTGTACACCGACGAGATTGCCGATGCGGACTACCTGTACAACCCCGGCACGCAGTTGTTCATGTCGGTGGACACCCCGCGCTCGGTGAAAGCCAAGGGCGATTACGTGCGCGAACGCGGACTCGGCGGCCTGTTCACGTGGACCATCGAAATGGACAACGGCGTGCTGCTCAACGCCGCGCGTGAAGGGCTCGGCGGCAAGGCGATCACCCAGGCCGTGGATATGGCGCCGCTCTACTGCAAGGGCGTCAACGTGAAGGACTGATCGGCGCCAGGGACGGCGCGAGTGACGTCGCGTCGTCTGCGCTTTTTCAAGGAGCGATCGAAATGAACAGAAGCCAGTTTTATCGAACCGGCCGGCGGCTCGTCGCCGAGTTTGCCGGCGCATCGACGTTGGGCGTGGCGCTGGGCGCCTGCACGCTGATCTACATCGAAGGCGAACACAACAGCGTGAACGATGCCGGCGGTCATGGCGGCGGCGTCGTGCTGCCGGATTTGCGCCCGGCGAGTCGGCAGACGGGTCCGGATTTGCTGCCGGCGGGGTTCACTGTCAAACGGGTCGATGAGAGCGTGCAACGGTCGCCGCAGGTTGCACGTTGACCGAGCACGCAAGGGGCGCCTGCAAGGGGCGCCTGCAATAACGTCTGCGAGGGCGTCTGCAAAAAGGCGCCCCGATAGCATCACGGCAACAGGATGGTCGACCCCGTCGTGCGGCGTCCTTCGAGATCGGCATGAGCCTCGCCGACATCGGCGAGCGCATAGCGTTGATTGACGCTCGCCTTCACCTTGCCTGACACCAGCACGTCGAACAGTTCGGCCGACATCGCTTCATAATCTCTGCGCTTCGCGATATAGCTGAACAACGTCGGGCGCGTGAAAAACAGCGAACCGCGTCCGGCGAATTCCGACGAGTCGATCGGCGGCAGCGGCCCCGACGCATTGCCGAAGCTCACGAACATGCCGAGCGGCGCGAGGCAGTCGAGCGAAGCGGTAAACGTGTCCTTGCCGATCGAGTCGTACACCACCGGCACACCCGCGCCGTTCGTGATCTCGCGCACGCGCTGCGTGAAGTTCTCGCGCGTGTAGACGATGGCGTGATCGCAACCGTGTGCGCGCGCAATCTCCGCTTTCTCGTCCGAACCCACCGTGCCGATCACCGTCGCGCCCAGCGCCTTGGCCCACTGACACACCAGCAGACCGACACCGCCGGCGGCGGCCTGAATCAAGATCGTGTCGCCGGCTTTCACGGGATACGTGCGGCGCAGCAGATATTGCGCGGTCAGCCCTTGCAGCATGACCGAGGCGGCCTGCTCGTCGCTCAGCGCGTCGGGCACCTTGACCGCCTGGATGGCCGGCAACACACGCTCCTGCGCGTACGCGCCAGGCGGCCGTGCCACGTAGGCAACCCGGTCGCCTACCTGCAGCGCGCTCACGTCCGCGCCGACCGCGGTGACCACGCCGGCCGCTTCCATGCCCAGCCCGCCGGGCAGCGGCAACGGATACAGACCCGTGCGGAAATACACGTCGATATAGTTCAGACCGACCGCGGTCTGCCGGATGCGGATCTCGCCCGCACCGGGCTCGCCGACTTCGACATCGACCCATTTCATGACTTCCGGGCCGCCGGCTTTTTCGAAGCGGATTGCTTTGACCATCATGCCTCCTTCGTTATGTGATGCGGAAATGCCGAGATGCCACTGCGCTGCATCGGAGTCGATGGATCAGACCTGCTGCGACATGCGCAGCGTCAGCACGTCGAGCACCATGCGGGCAGTGGAAATATTGGTGGCGCAAGGAATATTGTGGACGTCGCACGCGCGCACCAGCGCGTTGATGTCGGGCTCGTGCGGCTGCGGCGTCATCGGGTCGCGCAGAAAGATCACCATGTCCACGCGGCCTTCGGCGAGCTGGCCACCGATCTGCAAATCGCCGCCATGCGGGCCGGACAGCATGCGCTCGACCGTCAGGCCGTGCGCGTCGCCGATCCGCGTGCCGGTCGTGCCGGTCGCGACGATGTCGCAACGCCGCAGCGTCTCGACGTACTCGCCGGCCAGCCTGACGATGTCGTCCTTCTTGTGATCGTGTGCGATCAGCGCGATGCGGGTCATGTTTCGATACTCCTCGATGTCGTTGTTGTTGTAGTCGTGTCTCAGGCTGCCGGTCAGAAGGTGCCCGGATAGGCGCCGCCGTCGATCAGCCAGTTCTGCCCGGTAATGTAGCCCGCATGCACGCTGCACAGGAACGCGCAAGCGCGGCCGAACTCGTCGCGGTTGCCGAAGCGGCCGGCGGGAATGGTCTGCGCGCGCTCCTCGCGTGCCTGTTCGATGGAAATGTTCGCGGCCTTGGCGCGCGCCTCGAAGGTGACGGCAATGCGGTCGGTGTCGAACATGCCGGGCAGCAGGTTGTTGATCGTGACGCCAGTCGGCGCGACCTTGCGCGCGAGACCCGCGACGAATCCGGTGAGGCCCGAGCGTGCCCCGTTCGACAGACCCAGCACGTCGATGGGCGCCTTCACCGCCGAGCTCGTGATGTTGACGATGCGTCCGAAACCGCGCGCGCTCATCGAGTCGATGGTGGCGCGAATCAACTCGATGGGCGTGAGCATGTTGCTTTCGAGCGCGCGAATCCAGTCTTCATGCGTGAAATTGCGGAAGTCGCCCGGCGGCGGGCCGCCCGCGTTGTTGACCAGAATGTCCGGCTGCGGGCACGCGGCGAGCGCGGCGGCGCGGCCCTCGGGCGTGGTGATGTCGCAAGCGACGGTTTTGACGGTGACGCCGGTTTGCCGGCGAATCTCGTCTGCCGCTGCCTCGAGCGTGTCGGCGGTGCGCGCGACGATGGTCAGCTCGACGCCCTCCGCGGCCAGCGCTTCCGCGCAACCGCGCCCCAAACCCTTGCTGGCAGCGCAAACCAGTGCGCTGCGTCCGGCGATTCCCAGATCCATATGTGTGTCCTCGTGGCGGGGTGCTGGCGCGTCTCATGGCCGGCGCAACCCCATGCGTTGCAAAGTTTTCCCCGATTCTAGAAGAATCGGTGCCGGATTGCGCCGGGGCGGCTGTAATCTCCACAATCTCCGGTATCTTCTGGCGCCACTCTTTCGGTAAACTTGCGCCGTGGCGCGTCCGGCCGCCGGTTTTGTCGAGCTGCACGGACGCGCCGGACCGATTGCGAGGTCGTCCGCCGTTGCCTGTATTTGCCAGTATCTGCCTGACTTGGCCCGACCCGGCAGGCCTGGCACGTCGGCGCTCCTCCTCGCCCTTTATCGCTTTCTACCCGCCGCTCGTGCGCCCGCCATGACCCAGGACAGCCGTTTTCCCAATCTCTTCATCCTCGATCACCCGCTGATCCAGCACAAGCTGTCGCACATGCGCGACCGGGACACCTCCACGCGCACGTTCCGCGAACTGCTGCGCGAAATCACGCTGCTGATGGGCTACGAAATCACCCGTAACCTGCCGATGACCACGCGCCGCCTCACCACGCCGCTGGTCGAGATCGACGCGCCGGTGATCGCCGGCAAGAAACTGGCGATCGTGCCGGTGCTGAGGGCCGGCATCGGCATGTCGGACGGTCTGCTGGAACTGGTGCCGTCGGCGCGCGTGGGCCACATCGGCGTGTATCGCGCGGACGACCATCGGCCGGTCGAATATCTGGTGCGTCTGCCGGATCTGGAAGACCGGGTTTTCATTCTGTGCGATCCGATGGTGGCAACCGGTTATTCGGCGGTGCATGCCGTCGACGTGCTGAAACGCCGCAACGTGGCCGGCGAGAACATCATGTTCCTCGCGCTGGTGGCCGCGCCGGAAGGCGTGCAGGTGTTCCAGGACGCGC
Source organism: Paraburkholderia sp. BCC1886 (assembly GCF_900996245.1). GTDB lineage: Bacteria > Pseudomonadota > Gammaproteobacteria > Burkholderiales > Burkholderiaceae > Paraburkholderia. Next base: position 80,040 of record NZ_CAAJGK010000038.1, read on the forward strand.
ATCCCGACGTCAAGCTGTACGTGGCGTCGCTCGATTCGCATCTGAACGAGCACGCGTACATCATCCCGGGTCTCGGCGACGCCGGCGACCGCTTGTTCGGCACGAAGAATTGAGGGTCGGTCGGCCGAAGCGCCACCGCGGGTGAAAAATCCCGGCGTGGCGCTTTGCGCCGCCGATCTATCGCCGCTCCCCTCCTGCCGCGCCCTCCCGGCGTGATAAAATTCGGCTCCGCTGAAAAAGCGGCGCAGCTTGCACCATCGCCCTGACAGGCACCCGGCTTCGTTCGGTGCAGCGCGCTGTCGGCGGCAAGGCTGCAGAGCAACGCTATGAAGCAATGCTATAAAGCGGCCTGTTTCCGGTCTGCTGGCCGCACGTCCCCTTCCCCGCGCTATCGAGCCACCGAAGAGCCACCGAGCTTCGGTCCCGCTAGCCGGGCCGGACCGGACGTGATCGAGCCGAACCAGGTCTGACGCCGCACGGAACGCTTCCGGGCGGTACGACATCGAGGCGCGCATTCGCGAGCGCCCGACATCGCAACGACAATCGCACTATGCGTGCGCCCGACTGGCGCGCGCGATGGAGAAAGGTATGGCGGGTCATTCGAAATGGGCCAACATCAAGCATAAGAAAGCAGCGGCAGATGCCAAGCGCGGCAAGGTCTGGACGCGGCTCATCAAGGAAATCCAGGTCGCGGCGCGCATGGGCGGCGGCGACATGGACTCGAACCCGCGTCTGCGGCTCGCCGTCGAAAAGTCGTACGACGCCAACATGCCCAAAGACAACGTCAACCGTGCGATCCAGCGCGGCGTGGGCGGCGTCGACGGCGCCAGCTACGAAGAAATCCGCTACGAAGGCTATGGCATCGGCGGCGCGGCGGTGATCGTGGACACCATGACCGATAACCGCACGCGCACCGTGGCCGAAGTGCGCCACGCGTTCTCGAAGAACGGCGGCAACATGGGCACGGACGGCTCGGTGTCGTTCATGTTCGATCACATCGGCCAGTTCCTGTTCGCGCCCGGCACGCCGGAAGACACGCTGATGGAAGCCGCGCTCGAAGCCGGCGCCGACGACGTCGTCACGAACGAAGACGGCAGCATCGAAGTGCTGTGCCCGCCGAACGATTTCCCGAAGGTGAAGAGCACGCTCGAAGCGGCCGGTTTCAAGGCCGAACTTGCCGAGGTGACCATGAAGCCGCAAACGGAAGTCGAGTTCACCGGCGACGACGCGATCAAGATGCAGAAACTGCTAGACGCGCTGGAAAATCTGGACGACGTGCAGGAAGTCTATACAAACGCGGCTATCGCCGAAGAGTAAGCGAGACGGGCCGCGCGGCGAAGGTTCGTTGCGAACCGCGCCGCGGCCGCCCGGTGGTTTTCAGGCCGACGGCTTGCTGCGAGGTTCAGTCGTCAGGTCGTGATGGGTCGTAGTGGGACGTAGCAGGTTGCGGTTGGTTCGCGTTGTCATTTCCACGGCTGGGCGCCCTCTGCCGGCCGTTTATGGTTTTTAAGTTTCGGGGATTCACATGAAGTTACTCGTCGTCGGTTCCGGCGGTCGCGAACATGCGCTCGCATGGAAGCTCGCGCAATCGCCACGGGTTCAGCTGGTCTACGTCGCGCCCGGCAACGGCGGCACGGCTCAGGACGACCGTCTGCGCAACATCGACATCACCGACCCGGCCGCGCTTGCCGACTTCGTCGAGAAAGAGCAGGTTGCGTTCACGCTGGTCGGGCCGGAAGCGCCGCTCGCCGCAGGCATCGTCAATCTGTTTCGCGCGCGCGGTCTGAAGATTTTCGGGCCGACCAAAGAAGCCGCGCAGCTGGAAAGCTCGAAAGATTTCGCGAAGGCGTTCATGAAGCGCCACGCCATTCCGACTGCCGAGTACGAAACCTTCGCCGACGTCGCCGCCGCGCATGCGTATCTGGACGCCAAGGGCGCGCCGATCGTGATCAAGGCCGACGGCCTCGCGGCCGGCAAGGGCGTCGTGGTCGCGCAAACGCTGGAAGAAGCGCATGCCGCGGTCGACATGATGCTGTCGGACAACAAGCTCGGCGACGCCGGCGCGCGTGTCGTGATCGAAGAATTCTTGTCCGGCGAGGAAGCCAGCTTCATCGTGATGGTGGATGGCAAGCACGTGCTGCCGCTCGCCTCCAGCCAGGACCACAAGCGTCTGCTGGACGCCGACCAGGGCCCGAACACCGGCGGCATGGGCGCTTACTCCCCCGCGCCCATCGTCACGCCGCAACTGCATGCCCGCGTGATGCGCGAAATCATCCTGCCGACGGTGCGCGGCATGGAGAAGGAAGGCATCCGCTACACGGGTTTTCTGTACGCCGGTCTGATGATCGACGCGCAGGGCAACCCGAAGACGCTCGAATTCAACTGCCGGATGGGCGACCCGGAAACGCAGCCCATCATGGCGCGTCTGAAGGGCGACTACTCGAAGGTGGTCGAACAGGCCATCGCCGGCACGCTCGATACGGTCGAACTGGAATGGGACCGCCGTACCGCGCTCGGCGTCGTGCTGGCCGCGTACAACTACCCGGACACGCCGCGCAAAGGCGACCGCATCAACGACATTCCGGCTGAAACGGCCGATTCGGTCACGTTCCATGCCGGCACCACGCTCGCCAACGGCAAGCTGACCACGTCGGGCGGCCGCGTACTGTGCGTGGTCGGTCTGGCAGACTCGGTGCGCAGCGCGCAATCGGCCGCTTACGGCACGATCAACCAGATTTCGTTCGACGGCATGCAATACCGTCGTGACATCGGTTACCGAGCGCTGAATCGAAAGCAGGAAGGCAAGCAGGACGGCAAGACCGAAGTCAAGTAACCCGCGCCCTACAGGCGTCTTACGCTCGCGGGTGGCGCCAACGGCGCTACACTGCGGGTTTTGGCGGCCAGGGTCGCTGCGTCATTGCACCGACATCGCACCGGCCTGCCCGGTCGCACTGGCAGGGCACGCTGCACCCGGGTGTGCCGACCTGCAGGCTGAGGTCGACTCCGGGCCGCCCGCAAGCACGCCGCGCTTTGGCAGGCTCGTCCTGCACCGGCCCGGGCCCCGCCCATCACGAAGAACCCGCGGCACACCGAGCGTGCCGCCCTCCGCACCCGCATTCATGACCGATTCGAGCTACGACGCACAAGCCGTGCGCAGCTGGCTGCAAGGCCTGCAAACGCAAATTGCGGACACGCTCGGCGAGTTCGACGGTCAGCCGTTCGCCACCGACGCATGGCAACGCGCTCCCGGCGAAAAACTGCGCGGCGGCGGCTGCACACGGATTCTCGAAGGCGGCAATTTCTTCGAACGGGCCGGCATCGGCTTTTCGGATGTCGCCGGCGATACGTTGCCGGGCTCCGCGAGCGCCGCGCGTCCGCAACTGGCCGGTCGCGGCTTCGAAGCGATGGGCGTGTCGCTGGTCATGCATCCGCGCAATCCGCATTGCCCGACCGTGCACATGAACGTGCGCCTGCTGATCGCCACCAAACCCGGCGAAGAGCCGGTGTTCTGGTTTGGCGGCGGCATGGACCTGACGCCGTACTACGGCTACGAAGAAGACGCGCAACACTTTCACCGGGTTTGCCATGACGCGCTCGCGCCCTACGGCGCGGACCTTTACCCGAAGTTCAAGCGCTGGTGCGACGAGTATTTTTTCCTCAAGCACCGCAACGAACCGCGCGGCATCGGCGGGATTTTCTTCGACGATTTCTCGGCCGCGGGCTTCGAGCAATCGTTCGCGATGGTCAGGAGCGTCGGCGAGGGATTCCTCAAAGCGTACCTGCCGATCATCGAAAAGCGCCGCACCATGCCGTATGGTGAAGCGGAGCGCGATTTCCAGGCTTACCGGCGCGGCCGCTACGTCGAGTTCAATCTGGTGTTCGACCGTGGCACACTGTTCGGGCTGCAAAGCGGCGGGCGCACGGAGTCGATCCTGATGTCCATGCCGCCCGTCGTGAACTGGCGCTACGACTGGCAGCCCGAACCGGGCACGCCGGAAGCGCGTCTCTATAGCGATTTTCTGGTCGCGCGCGAGTGGCTATGAGGCGCGCGCCCGAGTGCCCTTCATGGCCGTCGACGTCACGACAAAGGAGCTTCATCTGAAGCCGAACGCTCATCCCGTCGCCTTGCCGCGCCGCATCGGACTGCTCGGCGGCACGTTCGATCCGATCCACGACGGCCATCTCGCGCTCGCGCGGCGCTTCGCCGACGTGCTGCAACTCACCGAACTGGTGCTGTTGCCCGCCGGCCAGCCCTGGCAGAAAACCGACGTGTCCGCCGCCGTTCACCGGCTGGCCATGACCCGCGCCGCCGCCGGCGAGTTGCAGTTGCCGGGCGTCGAGGTGCGGGTCGCGACCGACGAGATCGAGCACGACGGCCCGACTTACACGGTCGACACGCTGCGCTCATGGCGCGAGCGCGAAGGCGAAGCCGCCTCGATTTCGCTGCTGATCGGCGCGGATCAACTGGTTCATCTCGACACATGGCGCGACTGGCGGCGCCTGTTCGACTATGCGCATATTTGCGCGGCCACGCGGCCCGGTTTCGACCTTGCGTCGATTCCGCCCGTGGTCGCCCGGGAAATCGACGCGCGCCGTGCCCGCGCCGACGTTCTGCAAGCGACGCCCTGCGGCCACTTGCTGATCGATACGACGCTTGCTTTCGACGTGTCGGCTACCGAGATTCGCGCGCATCTGCGCGAACACGTCAGCCGGCGGCTCGCCCTCGTGGGCGACGAACAGCAGGATCAGGCCGCCGCGAGCCATGTCCCCACTGCGGTGTGGGACTATATTCTTCAACATCATCTGTACCACCGGTAACCTCATGGATATTCGCAAACTGCAACGCGTGATCGTCGACGCTCTCGAAGACGTCAAGGCGCAAGACATCAAGGTGTTCAACACCACCCATCTGACCTCGCTGTTCGACCGCGTGATCGTCGCGAGCGGCACCTCGAATCGCCAGACCAAGGCGCTTGCGTCGAGCGTGCGCGAGAGCGTCAAGGAAAATGGCGGCGACGTGATCAGCACCGAAGGCGACGACGTCGGCGAATGGGTGCTGGTCGATTGCGGCGACGCGATCGTCCACATCCTGCAACCGGCGCTGCGCCAGTACTACAACCTCGAAGAAATCTGGGGCGACAAGCCGGTGCGCATCAAGCTCTCCACGCCGAGCCCGTTCGGCGGCGCGAGCGCCAGCGAACCGCTCGACGACGAGGACGAAGAGGACGAAGCGCCGGCCGTCAAGAAGCCCGCGCGCAAAACGGCGGCACGGCGCAAGTAAGCGCGGCGGGATGTCCTCCGTCATCCGCGTGACGCGTGTCGAACCGTCCACTCTCTTCTTAACCCTGCCGTGAAACTGCACATTCTCGCCGTCGGCCACAAGATGCCGGACTGGATCGCGACCGGCTTCGACGAGTATGCGAAGCGTATGCCGCCCGAGCTTCGCATCGAGTTGCGTGAGATCAAGCCCGAGCAGCGCTCGTCCGGACGTCCCGCCGAGAGCGTGATGGCTGCCGAGCGTCTGAAGATCGAAGCCGCGTTGCCGAAGAATGCGCGCATCGTCGCGCTCGACGAACGCGGTCGCGACTGGACCACGATGCAACTGGCGAACGCGCTGCCCGGCTGGCAGCAGGACGGCCGCGACGTGGCCTTTCTGATCGGCGGCGCCGACGGGCTCGATCCCGATCTGAAAGCGCGCGCCGACATGCTGTTGCGCGTGTCGAGCCTGACCTTGCCGCACGCGATGGTGCGGGTGCTGCTCGCCGAGCAACTGTATCGCGCGTGGACCATCACGCAGAACCATCCCTACCATCGCGTCTGAGCGCGGGGCGCGGCCGGCTTGCGGCTTCTGCGTGCAAGTCGGGCCAGGCCTTTCCCAAAGCCTCGTCTTTCGATACGCTCACGGCGCCATCCGCCTGCTCGAGACCTTTCCATGTCAACACCCGTCACTGCGCTTTATCCGTTCGTCTACCTCGCTTCGCAGAGCCCTCGCCGCCAGGAGTTGCTGCAGCAACTCGGGGTGCGCTATGAACTGCTGCTGCCGCGTCCCGATGAAGATGCCGAAGCACTCGAAGCCGAGTTGCCGGGCGAGCGCGCACGCGACTACGTGCAGCGGGTCTGTGTGGCCAAAGCACGTGCGGCGCATGCGCGTCTTGCGCATCTGGAAGTAAGCGGCCGCGAAGCGCGGCCAATCCTGGTCGCGGACACCACGGTCACGATCGACGATGCGATTCTCGGCAAGCCGGTCGATACCGACGACGCCATCGCCATGCTCACCCGCCTCGCCGGACGCACGCACGAAGTGCTGACAGCACTAGCCGTCGTCGATGCCGCCGGCACCTTGCTACCCGCTGCGTTGTCGGTCTCGAAGGTGCGCTTTGCTGCACTGCACGCGGATGCGATCCGCCGCTATGCCGCCAGCGGCGAGCCGCTCGGCAAGGCCGGCGCTTACGGCGTGCAAGGGCGCGCCGCGGAGTTCATCGAACATATCGACGGGTCCTATTCAGGTATCATGGGTTTGCCGCTTTTTGAAACCGCTGCCCTCCTGCGCGCAGCGCGCATCGACTTCTAGAACAACACTATGAATGAAGAAATCCTGATCAATGTCACGCCGCAGGAATCGCGAGTCGCGCTCGTCCAGCAAGGCGCCGTCCAGGAACTTCACGTCGAACGAACGCTGTCTCGCGGCCGCGTCGGCAATGTCTATCTCGGCAAGGTGGTGCGCGTGTTGCCGGGCATGCAATCCGCCTTCATCGACATCGGTCTCGAACGTGCCGCCTTCCTGCATGTCGCCGACATCTGGCATCCGCGTATCGCGGGCGAACCCCAGCATCAGCCGCCTCATCAACCTATCGAGAAGATCGTCTTCGAAGGTCAGACCTTGATGGTGCAGGTCGTGAAAGACCCGATCGGCACCAAGGGCGCGCGCCTCTCCACGCAAGTGAGCATTGCCGGGCGCACGCTGGTGTATTTGCCGCAGGAGCCGCATATCGGCATTTCGCAGAAAATCGAAAGCGAAGCCGAACGTGAAGCCGTGCGCAAGCGTCTGACCGCCGTGCTGCCCGCCGATGAAAAAGGCGGCTACATCGTGCGCACCATCGCCGAAGACGCCACCAGCGAAGAACTAGCCGCCGACGTCGCGTATCTGCGCAAGACGTGGGCGACCATTCTGTCGCAAGGCCAGCGCATGCCGCCGACCAGCCTGCTGTACCAGGACCTGAATCTCGCGCAACGCGTGCTGCGCGACTTCGTGAACGACGAGACGTCGCGCATCCAGGTCGACTCGCGCGAGACGTATCAGATGCTCGCCGACTTCGCCGCGGAGTTCACGCCGGCGGTCTCGTCCAAGCTGCATCACTACACCGGCGAGCGGCCGCTTTACGATCTGTACAACATTGAAGCGGAGATTCAGCGTGCGTTGTCACGTCGCGTCGATCTGAAGTCGGGCGGCTATCTGGTGATCGACCAGACCGAAGCGATGACCACCATCGACGTGAACACCGGCGGTTATGTCGGTGCGCGCAATTTCGACGACACCATCTTCAAGACCAACCTCGAAGCCGCGCATACCATCGCGCGTCAGTTGCGGCTGCGCAATCTGGGTGGCGTGATCATCATCGACTTCATCGATATGGAAAACGTCGAGCATCGCGACCAGGTGCTCGGCGAGTTGAAGAAAGCGTTGTCGCGCGACCGCACCCGCGTGACCGTGAACGGCTTCTCGCAGTTGGGGCTGGTGGAGATGACGCGCAAACGCACCCGCGAATCGCTCGCGCACGTGCTGTGCGAACCGTGTCCGGTGTGTCAGGGCAAGGGGCAGGTGAAGACGCCGCGCACCGTGTGCTACGACGTGTTGCGCGAGATTCTGCGTGAGTCGCGCCAGTTCAATCCGCGTGAGTTTCGCGTGGTGGCGTCGCAGCAGGTCATCGACCTGTTTCTGGAAGAAGAGTCGCAGCATCTGGCGATGCTGATCGACTTTATCGGCAAGCCGGTGTCGCTGCAGGTGGAGTCGAATCTGAGTCAGGAACAATACGACATCGTGCTGATGTAACGCCCGTTCATCGGCAGCAACGGGCTGACACCGTCAGCCCGCTTTCACGCCCCGCTCACGGGCGGCTATACATCGCCTTCCAGTCCGCCTGCGACACTGCCGGGCGACTCGTCTCCGACGATCCATTCGCCACACCGCCGAAACCGCTCGTCGCGCCATTCCGGGCGGCGACCCTGGCTTCGGCAGCCTGAAGCGCTTCGGGATAGTGCGCGTTGTCGCCATCTCCCACGTGATAACCCGCTTGCTCGAGTTGAAGCAGTTCCGCGCGGACCTGTGCGCGAGTGACGGGCGAATTCGACTGGGCGAACGACACGACGGGCGCAGCGAGCGCGACTGCGACGACAACTGCCTGAATCATGGACTTCATGGTACGTACCTCTAGACTTCGGTTTGCCTGCTACGAACAGCCCTGTCCGTAGAACAGTGAACATAGTCTAGATAAGCGGACGCTTAAGATTAACGGGCGGCGCTGGAGAGGATTGTTGTTGGATTTGGGTAAACCCTTAGTTTCTGCCACAGACGAAATAGCCCCATACGCTTGCTGCACCGGCCCTCAATTTCTCCATTGCCGCAAAGGCGCATCGGGCGTATAACCATCCCATTGGATGTTAATTGGATGGTCCTGAGATGCCACAGCCCGCAAAATCCCCTGCCCTGAGCCTGATCGACACGGCTCGCCCGAAAGGCGGCGAGACCGAAAAGATCACCATCAACCTAGGCCCGATCGATCTTGGCCAGATCGACCTGCTGGTCGAAGAAGGTTTTTATTCGAACCGCACCGATCTGATCCGCACGGCAATCCGCAACCAGCTCGCCGTGCACGCGCAGGTCGTCACGGAAACGGTGACGCGCCGCGAACTGGTGCTCGGTCTGCAGCATTTCTCGCGCAAGGATCTGGAAGCCGCGCAGACCGCCGGCGAGCAACTCGCCATTCACGTGCTGGGCCTTGCCAGCATTGCCGCCGATGTCCCGCCGGAACTGGCGGCGGCCACGATCGCGTCCATCACCGTGCTCGGCGCGTTTCACGCGTCGCCCGCGGTGAAGGCGGCACTAGCTGGCCGCATCGCTTAAATGCGCCCCGCCCTCACCCCCCATTCGCAAGCGACCCCGACCATGAACGACGATTTCCTGCATTCGATGAAAGAAGCCTTCGACCTGCTGCGCACGAAAGGCCCGAAGGAAGCGACCGCAGCGGTCCAGCGCGCACTGGGCGGCGGCGCTCACCCGAGCGCTGGCCTGGGCGACCCGCAGATGCCGCAGATGCCACCCATGCCACCGATACCGCCCATGCCGCAAAGCGCCGCAGACTGGGTCAACGCGTGGAAAAACACGCAAGCTCACGCTCCAACCCAAACGCGTCCGCAACCGCAGGCCGCCTACACCGTCGATGCCGACACGCCCGGCACCTTCAGCACCCATAGCTTCAGCAACAACGCCGGCCGACGCGACTACAAGCTCTACGTCCCCGCCGCGTACGGCAACGAACCGGTCCCGCTGATCGTGATGCTGCACGGCTGCACCCAGAACGCCGACGACTTCGCCGCGGGCACGCGCATGAACGAACTGGCCGAGCGGCACGGCATGCTGGTGGTGTATCCGAATCAGGCGGCTTCCGCCAATCACTCGGGCTGCTGGAACTGGTTCAAACCCGGCGACCAGCACCGCGAGAGCGGCGAGCCGTCGTTGATCGCGGGTATCACGCGCGAAGTCATGTCGTGCTATCGCGTCGATCCTGCGCGCGTGTACGTGGCCGGCCTGTCGGCTGGCGGCGCGATGGCGGACATCATGCTGAAAACCTGGCCCGATCTCTACGCGGCGGCCGGCGTGCATTCGGGACTCGCGTGCGGATCGGCGCGCGACTTGCCCTCCGCGCTCGCCGCCATGAAAGGCGGCAAGACCCCGCGCGGCCGCTCCCAAGCGGAACCGGCCCGTCCGCTGATCGTGTTTCAGGGCGATGCCGACTCGACCGTGCATCCGTCGAACGCCAGCGCGCTCGTCGCGCCCTTCGCGGGCGGCAGCACGACGTCGAGCCAGCCTGTCGACTCGCAAGGCCGTCAACGCGGCTATACGGTCCAGCATCTGATTGCGACGAACGGCGTGCCGGCCGAATCCTGGTCGATTCGCGGCGCCGGTCACGCATGGTCGGGCGGTAACCAGCGCGGTTCGTACACGGATCCATCCGGCCCCGACGCCAGCGCCGAAATGCTGCGATTCTTCCTCGCCCATCCCCAGCGCGGCTGAGCGGTATTCACCTGACGAGAGCGCGCGAAAAAACGCTGTACATCCCGCCGCAACTCTATAGAGTGGCCCATGTTGCAGCGCAGCAAACATGTGCCGCACCGACCTCCCGTCCGTTCATCGGCTTTCGCGCCGCCGCTTCGCCGTCGTTCAGGCGACCGGCAGCCGCGCGATCCACGCCGATGCCGACGGGCCCACGCCTCCAAATCCCTTGGACGCCTGCGTCAGGTCACCTCAGGAGCTCACCATGCAAAATCCCGCCATCGAATCGTCCGCCGCTTTCGGCCAGCGCACCCTCGCGATCTTCTCCGACTTGCAGATGAACGGCCTCGCCTGCCTGCAGAAGCTGGGCGAACTGAATCTGGCCGCCTTCAAGGCCACCGTCAGCGAAGGCCAGACGGCAATGAGCACGGGGCAGCTCAATGGCACGGCGTTCGCCGGTGCAGCGGACATGCAGCAGCAATTCGTGCAGCGCAGCCTCTCGTACGCGCAGCATGTGAAGGAAATCGACACGCAATTCAACACGGCGTTGACGAAAGCCGGCGAAGCGCTGCGTGAAGAGTTCAGCAACAGCTTCGCGCAGTTCGGCGCGGGCTTCGGTCAGGTCAAGTCGTTCGGCACCGATGGCGGGTTCGGCGCGATGCAGTCGGTGATGGCGTCGATGATCCAGTCGGGCACGGCGCTGCAGGACAGCATCAAACGCGCGTCTGGCATGGTGCCGCCCGCGGCCAGCACGGCGGTGATCGTGGCCGAGTAAACGCTGCGTCACAGCCTGCAATAGCAGTAGGCAATAGCAGTAGGAAGCAGCAAACGAAAGGGGCCAGTCGGCCCCTTTCTGCTTTCTGCGAGTGTTAACCATGTCGCGGACCTGGCTCACCCACCGCCCCGACCCCATCCCGGCGCCTATGCGAAAATGCCGCATCCCGTTCGTGGAGCCCGCATGGCTGACCTCACCTCTTCCGCATCTTCGACGATCGCCACCGACTGCGCGAGAGAACCCATCCATATTCCGGGCGGCATCCAGCCGCACGGCTTCCTGATCAGCATTGGCGACGACGGCGCAATCCTGCAGGTGAGCGCCAATATCGCGACGCTCACCGGCGCGCCGGCCGACGCCACGCTCGGCCAGCCGCTCGCGGTCCTGCTCGGCGAAGCATGGGCCGCCCGGGTGCTCCGTGCGCTGTCCCAGCATCGGGAAGAAGGCATCCCGCTTTACCTCGGCTCGCTGGACGAACTTCGTGGGCACGACCGTGAACACGACAGCCCGCGCGCCACCCCGTTCGCGGTGACCGTGCATCGCTACAAAGGCGCCACGATCGTCGAACTCGAACCGGCTCGCGACACGCACGACGTGTTCGCGTCGATGTACCCGCTGGTGCGCACGTTCATCAATCGTCTCGAAGAAGCGGCCAGTGTCGAAGACCTCGCACAGATCGTCGCCGACGAGGTACAGCGCATCACCGGTTTCGGTCGCACGATGGTCTACAGCTTCGACGCGACCGGTAGCGGCCATGTGCTCGCCGAACACGTCGAGCCGGGCTACGCGTCATACGCCGGTCAGCGTTTCCCGGGGTCCGACATCCCCATGCAGGCGCGCGCGCTTTACGTGCGCAACCGCATCCGCCTGATCGCCGATGCCGACTACCAGGCCGCGCCGCTCGTGCCGCCGCTGCATCCGTCCACGCAGAAACCCACCGACCTGACCTTCGCGTCGCTGCGCAGCATCTCGCCCGTGCATGTGCAGTACATGAAGAACATGGGCACCCTCGCCTCGATGTCCATGTCGATCGTCGTGCGTGGCAAGCTGTGGGGGCTGATTTCCTGTCACCACGACAGCGCCCGCGTGCCGCCGTTCGAAGTGCGCACGGCCTGCGAGCACATTGCCCAGATCCTGTCGTTGCAGATCGAAGCGAAAGAAGACTATGCGCAGGCGCAATACCGGCTCGAGTTGCGCCACACGCTGGCCCGCCTGCTCGCCGCGATGGCGAACACCGAGAGCTTCACCGACGCGCTCGCCAACGACCCCAAAGACCTGCTCGGATTGACCGCCTCGGACGGCGCGGCGATCGTCTTCGACGGACGCGTGCTGCTGGTCGGCCACACGCCGCCGGAAGCGGAGGTGACGAAGCTGGTCGAATGGCTCGACACGAAAGTGGACGACACCTTCGCCACCGACTCGCTCGCCGTCGACTGCCCGGTCCTGCCCGCGCATCCGGATTACGCCGGCTTGCTCGCGGTGTCGATTTCGAAGCTGTTCCGCAACTACGTGCTGTGGTTTCGCTCGGAGGTCGTGCAGACCATCAAGTGGGCCGGCGACCCGCGCGCCAAATTAAGCGGACTCGCCGACTCGCTCTCGCCGCGCAAGAGCTTCGAGGTCTGGACCGACACGGTGCGCGACCGTTCGCTCGAGTGGCAGCCGCCCGAACTCGAAATCGCGCTCGAATTCCGCACGGCGCTGCTTGGCATCGTGTTGCGCCGCGCCGAGGAACTGGCGCAACTGGCGCTCGAACTGGGCCGCGCCAACAAGGAACTCGAAGGCTTCTCGTACACCGTGTCGCACGACCTGCGCGCACCGCTGCGGCATATCATCGGCTTCGCCGATCTACTGCGCGAAATCGAACAGGGCCGGCTGTCCGAGCGAGGCAATCATTTTGTCGAGCGCATCATTTCGTCGGCACGCTTCGGCGGCAAACTGGTCGACGACCTGCTCGCCTTTTCGCAGATGGGCCGGGCGGCGCTGCGCCCGCAGATCATCAATCTGAATGCGCTCGTCGACGCCCTGATTGCCGACGAGACGAAAGACGCGCCGTCGCGAGCAATCACGTGGCAGGTCGGCAAGTTGGGGCAGGTCAACGCCGACGCCGTACTAGTGCATGTGGTGCTCAGAAACCTCATCGAGAACGCGGTAAAATTCACCGCGACGCGCGAGCAGGCGGTCATCGAGATCGGTCGATACGACGGGGAAGGCGAACTGGACGGTCAGGACGTGTTCTTCGTCAAAGACAACGGCGTGGGGTTCGACATGCGCTATGTCGACAAGCTGTTCGGCGTATTCCAGCGTTTGCATCGGGTCGAGGAGTTCAGCGGGACCGGCATCGGACTGGCGGGCGTCAAGCGCATTGTCGAGCGCCACGGCGGCAAGGCGTGGGCGGTCGGCGAAATCGATAGGGGCGCGGCACTGTATTTTTCTCTGCCGCATATTTTCAAGGCCGACGCGAGCCAGGGCGAAGAGTCCGCCGCGGCGGCGGTAGCACGACTGATTGCATTGTCACCGGGCAAGCGCTTCCGTCCCGTGCCGAAGGAATCCAAAGATGAACAAACCTGAAGGAAGAAGCGTGTTGAGACCCATTCTGCTGGTTGAAGACAACCCGAACGACGTGGAACTCACGCTGATCGCACTGGAAAAAACGCGTCTGGCCAATCCAGTCGTTTCGCTGCGAGACGGCGAGGAAGCGCTTCAATATCTTCGCCGCGAAGGACCCTGGGCGGATCGTCCGGAAGAAAACCCCGCCGTGATTCTGCTCGACAAGAAGCTGCCGAAGGTCGACGGTCACGAGGTGCTGAAGGCGGTGCGCAGCGACGACAAGCTCAAGCGCATTCCGGTGGTCATGCTGACGTCGTCGCGGGAAGAAAGCGATTTGCTGCGCAGCTACGATCTCGGCGTGAACGCGTATGTGGTGAAGCCGGTCGCGTTCGACGACTTCATGGCCGCCATCAACGACCTCGGGATGTTCTGGGCCGTGCTCAACGAGCCGCCGCCCTATCCGCGTTGAACCGTATCTGAAGCAGGCTCGCTGCTCAGCGGGCTATCGGCAGGCTGACCCTGAACGTCGCGCCCTGCCCCATGCCCGGGCTCTCGGCGGCAATCGTGCCGCCGTGCAGTTCCACCAGATTCTTCACGAGCCACAATCCGAGCCCCAAGCCGGCGACGCGGCCGGAGCCATCGGCGCTGAATTGCTGGAAGCGCTCGAAAATCCGCTCCAGCGATTCTTCATCCAGACCGAGCCCAGTATCGCGCACAGCTAGTTCGACGCGGTCGCAGACGCGGTCGCCAATCACGCGCACCGATAGCTCGACGGTGCCTTGCGGACTGAACTTCACCGCGTTCGACACCAGATTCCAGATCACCTGCTTCATGCGCCCTTCGTCGGCGAGCACCGTGACCGAGGCGAGATCGGTTGCGACGAGGCGCAGTCCCTTGGCTTCGGCGTGCATGCGCATGTCTTCGGCGATGATGCCGGCCAGCGCGCCCAGATCCACCGGCTCGAGATGCACGGAGAGCTTGCCGGTCACGATCGCCCCGCTGTCGAGCAGATCGTCGACCATATGCGAAAGCTGCCGCGCATTGCGGCTGATCACGCCGGTGGCACGCCCGATGTGCGCGGGGTCGGCGGCGCGCTGCAGCAGGTCGGTCCACGACATGATGGCCGACAGCGGCGAGCGCAATTCGTGGCTCACCGTCGTGACGAAATGATCCATCGCCATGGTCAGGCGTTCGCTATGTTCGCGCGCGCGTTTCTCCGAAGCCGCGATTTCGCGTTGCTCGAGTTCCGCCTCTTTACGCGCGGTGATGTCGAGCGTGAAGCCGATCACCGAACTCAGCGAACCGTCCGCCGCGAAGCGGCCCACGCCGCGCACCAGAATCCAGCGGATCGATCCGCTCGCCCAGCCGATCCGGAAATCGACTTCCACATGCTCCGGCGCGATATGCGCATGACCGATGGCATCGCGCAACCGGATGCGGTCTTCGGGATGCACGAGCTCGCCGTACAGGCGCCGCTCGGTCAGCACCGAGGTCTGCCCTAGGCCCAGGTTGGTCTTGCATTGATCCGTGCACTCGAAGACGCCGGTAGTTGGATCGAGTTCCCACGCACCGAGTTGCGAGAACGCCAGAGCCAGTTGGAAACGCTCCTGATGCTCGCGCAATTGCGCCTTCGCTTCGTCGGCGAGCAGCAGCCGCAGTTGGGCCTGCGAGCGCAGCTTCGCGCGCTCGCGCTGGTCGCGCTCGAGTTCGGAAACGCGGTCGGTGACTTCGCTCACACGCAACGCGATATAACCGCCTTGCCCCTCGCTCGCGCCGAGCAGGCTCGCTTTGATCTTCCAGTAGCGCGGCATGCCGGGTTCGGCCGGCTCCGCGCTGTCGTCGCGGTGTGTCTGCGGCTCGGGCATCTCGTAGCGGAACAGCGGCGACCAGACCGAGTGACCGGTCGACAATCCGTTCAATGCACCCAGCAGCCAGTCGCGGCGCGCTTCACGTTGTTCGACCGCACCGAACTGATTGACGTCGAACAGCGACTTGCCCAGCAGATCGCCTAGCGCCTGTCCGGTGAAGGCCAGGTAGTGCGCATTGGCGAGCAGGATCTGGTAGCGCCGGTTCAGGATCAGATACGCGTCCGGCAAAAGTTCGAAGGCCAATGCGGCATCGAAGGGCAATTCCGCCGTGGGCGAATCGTGGAGACGAGTGTCCATCGGCGTGGTCCCGGCGCGGTTCAACCGGCGCTCGCGCAAATGGCCCGTGTCGGGCGCTGCGCGAGTTCGATCAGGCGGTCGAACGCATCGGCCGCGCCGCGGCATGCGTCGTCGATGGCGGACGGCGTGTTGACCTCGGCGCTCATCGCACGAACGAAGGCTTGCCAGCGCGGCCCGAGCGACTCGCGTCCCGCACTGAGAAAGCCGAGCGGATGCGAAGCGAATCGGTCCTTTAAACGCGCATACAGCACCGCGCCGCCCAGCTGCGAGCCTTCGACGACATAGCAGGCGCCCCAGCGGTAGGCGGCACTGGCGTCGCCATGCCAACGTTGCGGATGAGACGCTGCGTCAGCGTCGGTCGGCTCGCGTGCACCCATCGAATCGCGGGCGGCATCATGCGCGAGATCGGCATCGATCAACGCAAGCCGGTTCAGCCGGGGCGCCAGCGCGGCGGACTGCGGACCGTCGCTGAACTGGCCGAGCCACGCTTCGAGCGGTGCCAGCCATTCGCGCAGCAATGCGATATGCAGCAGGTAGTCGCGCAGTGCAGCGCTGTCGAGCGACAGCGGCATGATGCGATGGAGGAGTTCGTGACGTTCGGTCGTGGCCGCCCGCAGCGCAGGGATCACGCCAGCCGGGTTGCCCGGAGAAGAATCAGATGAGTCGATCAAACCAGTCCGGTTCAGCATGGATTAAGCAGAGCACGATTATAAAGGCGACGGATCAGCAGTGGGAGGCGCGTTTTGCACGGGGTGCCTTGCTTTACACGCCCACTCGCCCGCACCTCACGCACTGCATCGGCCATTATGCCGCCACCGGACAACCGGCTTCTTCGAGCGCGGCCTGCGCGTGGCTTTGCAGATCGCCACTCGTCAACGACGCGTCCGGCGTGCGCACCCAGGCCGCGATCCGCAATGTGGCGCCACCCTTGTCCGGGTAATCAGCAACGGTGACCATCGGCGCGAGTGTCGAGCCGGTCAGCACGCGCGGTTCGTCGGCCACGAGTTTCTTCAATTCGCCGATGGCCGCATCGACGTCCTTACGCTGCGCGAGACCCACTTCGATCTCGATGCGCTGCGTGCCGCTGCTGCTGTAGTTGATCACCGGGTTGCTCCAGATCTGGCTGTTCGGCACGAACACCAGATTGCCGTCGCTGCGCTCGATACGCGTGGTGAACAGTCCCACTTCGCGCACGATGCCCGCGACCGCGCCGCTGCCTTCGATCACATCGCCTACGCGGAACGGCCGCAGCATCAGCAACATCATGCCGGCGGCGATATTCTGCAGGGTGCCTTGCAGAGCAAGACCGATCGCGAGACCTGCCGCGCCAAGTACGGCGAGCACGCTCGCGGTGGCAATCCCCACTTCGCTGAGCGCGACGATAAAGACCAGCACGCGCACGGCCCAAGTGCCCAGCGCCGCCAGCATGGGCGCGAGCGTCGGATCGGCGCGGGTGTGCGCAAGCAGTTTCGCGAAGCTCGCGCCAACGCGGTTCGACAGCCACCAGCCGATCGTCAGGATCGCCACGGCCAATACCACATGCAGGGCGTCGTGCGTCAACGTGACCAGCAGCGACGGCTGAAAGTGCAATAGACGAGGTAGCAGATCGTTCATCTTGTTCGTTCCGTTGCGATGGAATTCCGATCAGAGGATTCAGCAGGATGCGTTCCCGGCTTGCGTGTCGGGGAATGGAGCGGCACGCCGCTTGCGCGGATCGGCGGGAAGGGTATGTGGGCGAGACCTTAACCTACCGAGGAGTCGAACATGTCCGGACATCTGAAAGTGCACGACCGCGTCAGCTGGAACACCCCGCAGGGCATGACGCACGGCAAGGTGGTGCGTGTCATTTCTACGCACACGAGCGTCGACGGACATACGGTCGACGCGTCGAAGGACGATCCGCAATACGAGGTCGAAAGCGAAAAAAGCGGCAAGCACGCCGTGCATCGCGGCGCGGCGCTCAAGCGGCTCGATTGAAAAGTGGACGGTTACAAGAACCGGGCGGCCCGGGTCACTCTGTGCTCAATGGCTTGAGCAGATTACGCAATGCGGAAATGGTGATCGGCCGCGAGAACCAGTAGCCCTGCACTTCATCGCAGCCGAGCGCCTGCAGTTGCGCGGCCTGTTCGGCCGTCTCGACTCCTTCGGCGGTCACGCGAAGCTTCAGCGCATGCGCCATCGCGATGATCGCGCCGACGAGCGCCGAGCATTGCGCGTCGGTGCCCATACGCGTCACGAACGAGCGGTCGATCTTCAGCCGGTTCAGCGGAAAACGCGTGAGATAGGCGAGGCTCGAATAGCCAGTGCCGAAATCGTCCACCGCGACTTCGACGCCCAGCTCGCGCAATGCGTGCAAGGTCTGCAACGCCTGTTCGGTGTCGCCCAGCAATACGCCCTCGGTAATCTCCACTTCGAGATACGACGGGTCGAGCGCGGCGTCTTCCAGCGCGCTGCGAATCGTCTCGTACAGGTTCTGCCGCAGGAACTGTTGCGGCGACACGTTCACCGCGATACGCGGCAACGTTCCCGCGAGACGCAGCAATTTGCCAGCGTCTCGGCACGCCGTGCGTATCACCCATTCGCCGATGTGTTCGATCAGGCCCGCCTCTTCCGCCACGGGAACGAACTCGGCCGGACTGATCGATCCGCGTTGCGGATGGTTCCAGCGCAGCAGCGTTTCCACCTGGGCGATCTGCCCGGTGGCGAGCGTGACCTGCGGCTGATAAACGAGATGAAGTTGCTGCCGCTCCAACGCTTCGCGCAACATCGTCTGGAGTTCGAAGCGGCGCGCCGCCTGGCCTTCGAGCGCGGTGGAAAATCGCCGCACCGCGTTGCCGTTCACCGCCGACGCCGCCGACAGCGCGACGCCCGCGCGACGCATCAGCGTCGGCGCGTCGGCGCCGTCGTCCGGGTACGCGACGATGCCGATACTCGCCGTGATGTTGAGCGCCGTGCCGGCGTAGTCGATTGCTTCGCCGATGCGCCCGAGCGCCTCGGTCGCGAAAGCATCCGCTGCGGCGCCCGTTTCCTTGATCAGCAACGCGAACTGCGTGCCGCCGATCGAGGCGATCGTTCCGTCGTTGGGAAAGAGACTGCGCAGCCTTTCGCCGACGATCTGCAGCACCAGTTCGGCCGCGTGCAGACCGAGCGCGTCGCGCAGTTTGCGCAGATGGTCCAGTTCGGCGATCAGCACATTGAAACCGCCGCCGCCGCGCTGACAACGCGAGATCGTCAGTTCGAGCCGTTCGGTGAAGAGTGTCTGGTTCGGCAGGCGGGTCACGCCGTCGTGGTGCGCGACGTACCAGAGACGCGCTTCGGACTGCGCATAGCGCGTCATATCGATCACGATGCCGACGTAGCAGGCCGGGCCTGGCGCGCCGCTCTCCGGTGCGGCGGCTTCGGGCGCGACCGGCGCCAGCGCGAGCACCACACGTAGCGGCGAGCCGCTGCGGCGCATACAACTCCACTCGCCTTCGTAACGACCGGTGAGGGTCGCGAGCGACGGCAATTCGGCGCGCCGCCGCGCGAGTTCGGCGGGATCGAGTAAGGAGTCGAAACTGCGCCGGCCGACGAGTTCACCGGCCGCAAAACCCGTCAGCTTTTCGAAAGCCGGGTTGACGCTGTCGAATTGGCCGTCCGCAGTGCAGATGAACATGCCATAGGGCGCCGCCGCGAGGGCGGCTTCGCGCATACGCGCTTGCGCGTAGGGGTGATCGTGCATCGCGCCGGCCTTTTATGGTCCTGTGATTGAGTGCGGATGAGCCTGTTCTTGATGCGTGCAAACGGCGGGGTGACTGCGGGAGTAATCCGGTCCGACCTCCCGTGCACCACCTGTCTATCTATGCGAAACCATGGGTGCCTATGATAGCGGCTTTCGCACACGACACCAGCGTGCCGGAAGCCTGCGCGAAACAGGCGCCGGCAGCCGGTTCAACGTGGCAATGCGGCTTCGATGAACACCGCGCAAAGCGCTTCCATGCCCCGGCGGTCGTCGTCGTCGAAGCGCGCCACCAGCGGACTGTCGACGTCCCACACGCCGATCAGCGTACCGTCGGGCGCGACCAGCGGCACGACGATTTCCGATTGCGACGCTGCATCGCATGCGATGTGGCCGGGAAAGTCGTGCACATCGCGAACCACCTGGGTTTCGCGCGTTTGCGCCGCCGTCCCGCAGACGCCTTTGCCGAGCGCGATGCGCACGCAGGCAGGCTTGCCCTGGAATGGCCCGACCACGAGTTCCTGGCCGTCGTGAAAGTAGAAGCCGGCCCAGTTCAGACCGCTTAGCGAATGGAACACGAACGCGGAAAAATTCGCGGCGTTGGCGATCCATTCCGTTTCGCCCGCGAGCAGCGCGCGCGCCTGGGTGACCAGCTCTTCGTAGTGAGCGGCTTTGGGGAGTGACGAGGCGGAGGAAACTTCGAACATGACAGAGTCCGTGATGAAAGCTGAGAAAGATTGATTAGAAACGGTTGATCAGAAACGGTTGATTAGAAACGGGAGCCGCTCATTCCACGCCGACGATCACGCTGGACGCCTTGAAGATAGCCGTGGCAGCCGAGCCGCTCGCCAGTTTCAGGCGCTCGACGCTCTCGTTGGTGATGATGGCGGCGATCTGCGCGCCACCAGCCTCCGCGGCGATGACCACTTCCGAATTCACCGCGCCTTTCGTGACGGTCGACACCTTACCGGCAATACAATTGCGCGCCGAGACCTGATTGGCCGACACGTCGACCATCACGATCACCGACGACGCCTTGACCAGCGCGAAGGCGTTCTTGCCGGCCGCGAGATCCAGCGTGGCGACGCTGCCGTGCGTGATGACCGAGACGATCTCGAGACCGTCCTGGGTGCGCAGGATGACTTCGTCGTTCACCGCGCCGTGTTTGACCTCGGTGACCACGCCGGCGAATTGGTTGCGTGCGCTGGTTTGCATGTCGATCTCCTTGAATGGGTCGCGCCGCTGCGAGTCGAGCGCGGCGCTGGAATTACCGCGCGAGTTTAGCCGAAGCCGCGGGGTCCGGGCTCGTTGCGGCGGAATCCGCGCTGGTTATATCGTCCCGTCGCGTCCTGCGGTCGTGGCCCAAGGTCCGATTTCCGATCGCCTCGGGGAAACCGTATCATCGTGGCCTTTGGTCTTTGGTCAGTTCCTGCCCTACCGCTACCGCACCCTATGGCGCCCGATTCCACCTTGCCCGCCGCCGTCCTGTCCGGCCTCGTTGCTGCCGCTTCGTCGAAAGCCTCGCTGAGGCGGTTACGCGCCGTCCTGCCTGGCTGCGCGCTGGCCGCGCTGTGCGCTTGCGGCAATCCTGCACCGGACAGCGGCGCGACGCGATTGCAGCCCGACAACATCACGCTGTTTCCGATCGAGCATTACGACCAGAACGTCGATCACTGGATCGAGCCGGACAGCGCCGGCTACGATCAGCCGTTTCTCAGTGCCGCCGATCAGAAGGCGCATCTGCGCCTCTTCTACGCGCGCTACTTCGGCACCGGTTCGAACTCGCCTTCGCCGTGGAACGCGGCGTTCGTCACGATGCGCGTGTATCGCCAGCAAGGCGCCGACATCGCCGCCTTGCAACAACGCCGCATCGCGCGCTTCGACAATGCGGAAAAACACGGCGCGGATGTCGGCTACGGTGAAAATTTCCGTCCGCACGACAAGGCGTGGATCGACGCGATCGCGCAAAACATGAACGTCGCTCAATTCACGGCGGACGCGGCGTATCGCCCTGAGCGACGGGCGATCGCCACCGGCAATCTGCTGGTGCGCGAACTGCCGACGATCGACCCGTCGTTCTACGACCGGCGTCTCGCGGGCGAAGGTTATCCGTTCGACAACCTGCAGATTTCGGCGAGCCGCCCGGGTACGCCGCTCTACGTGCTGGGCAGCAGTGTCGATGGTGCGTGGTACTACGTGCAGACGCCCGACGTGCAAGGCTGGGTGCGCAGCGACGGCGTGGCGATGACGGACGACCGCTTCGTCGATCGCTGGCGCGCCGCCACGGCGACGTCGCTCGGCGCGGTGACGGTCGCGTCCGCGCCGGTGCGCGATAGCCGCGGCACGTTCCGTTTCGACGCGCCGGCCGGCACCTTGCTGCCGCTGGTGCCGCAGGGTTCGCAGGCCTCCGGCGGCGGTCCCCTCCACGTGCTGGTGCCGGCTCGCGATGCGGATGGCGAGGCGCTGATACGCGACGCCGAATTGAGCGACACGCAGATCGCGCCGATGCCGCTCGCCGCCACGCCGCGCCATCTCGCGATGCTGATGAAGCGCTTGATCGGCCGGCCGTACGGATGGGGCAATAGCGGACTGAACAACGACTGTTCGTCGGAACTGCAAAGTATCTTCGCGGTGTTCGGCGTGTGGTTGCCGCGTCACTCGTCCACGCAGATGAGCGCCGGGCGCATGACCGACCTGTCGGCGTCGTCGCCCGCGCAACGGCTCGACTACCTCGTCCAGCACGGCGTGCAGATGCGTACGCTGATCTACATCGGCGGTCACGTGATGCTGTATATCGGCACGACGACGCGACACGGCGTGGTCGTGCCGGTGGTGTATCAGGACGTGTGGGGACTACGCCCGGCCGACGACAGCCGGCGCGCGGTGATCGGCGGCTCGGTGATTTTGCCGCTGGACGAACACATTGCGGAGGACGCGACGCTGCAATCGCTGGCGGGGACGCCGATTTTTCAGATCAGCGTGCTGGGCGCGCCGCCCGGGTCAGCGACGAGTGCGCCGGCGGATGACGATAGTCCGGCGGGGTGAGTGGGAGTCGCTTCGCTCCCAGTAAAAATTCTTTTTCCCACCCTTGTCGATCCCAGGACTCGTCGCTCGTCGTATCGTTGAATGCCCGACTCAGGCCGTGGCATTTCATCTCAAGAACCAGTCGATCAAGGAGCCTCCATCATGTCCAGTTCCACCGTCAAACCGATCCCGGACGGGATGCACTCGCTCACCCCCTATCTGATTTGCGCCAACGCGGCCGAAGCGGTCGCGTTCTATGCCAAAGCCTTCAACGCCGTCGAGCAGTTCCGGCTGCCGGGGCCCAACGGCAAGGTGATGCATGCATGCCTGAAAATCGGCGACTCCATGCTGATGCTCACCGACGAATGGCCCGAGCACCAGGTTTTCGGTCCGCTCACGATCAAAGGCACGCCGGTCACGATCCACCACTACGTCGAGGACATCGACGCAAGCTTCAAACAGGCCGTCGACGCAGGCGCGACGGTCATGATGCCGCCCACCGACATGTTCTGGGGCGATCGCTACGCGCAACTGACCGACCCGTTCGGCCATCGCTGGTCGCTCGCCACGCATATCAAAGACCTCAGCGTCGAACAGATCCAGCAAGCGATGGCGTCGATGAAGTAATCCCTACAAAAACAGCCGCGCGGTCGATCCGCTGAAAACCGCTGCAGAATTCACGACAATAAAATTATGTGGCGGGCATTTAATTTGAGAATCCCTTCGCGCGAATAGAATTTTTAAATCCAGCGCGCTACACGAGAATCCGGATGATGCCCACCACTAAGAATATGCGAATTAATATAATCAGAAAAAACTACCCGATTTAAGTATTTTCCCTGATAACTAAAATACGAATTATTTTCCTTACCCCTGCTGGTCCTACCTCTCCGCCCTCACAAAGCGTTACAAAATCGACACACTTTCCTTCTTCGACTATTTGTATGAGTTAGCAAGTCTGTGTAGACTCATTTCACAATTTGCGAATCACCCGATCGGGCGATTATTTAAACGGCATTTATCTAATGAATTCCGTTTAAGGGAAGAAATCGATTTCAAACGAATCGCGCAATTAAAACAGCTGTTCAGAGAGCCTGAGAGGTGCCGTCATGAAACAGAAACTGGTCGCATCAAGCCTGATCGCCGCATTGGTATTCGGCGTCCCTTTACAACTCGCACGAGCCGCCGTTTATAACAACGGCACGGCCACGGCAACCTTCACCGTCACGATCATCCTCAACGCGAACTGTTCGATCACGGCCAACCCGCTGAATTTCGGCACCAACGGCGTGCTGGGCACCGCGATCAACCAGCAGAGCACCGTCGCAGTCACCTGCACCAACACCACGCCCTACAACGTCGGACTCGATGCCGGCACCGTCACCGGCTCCACCGTCGGCACGCGGCTCATGGCGGGCACCGCCACCGGCAACACCGCGACCACCGTCGCCTTCAATCTTTACCAGGATGCCGGCCACGGCGTGCCCTGGGGTAACACGCAAGGCACCAACACGGTCAGCGGCACGGGCTCGGGCAGCGCGCAATCGATCGTCGTGTACGGTCAGGTGCCCGCCCAGGCCACCCCGCGACCCGACACCTACCAAACCACGGTCACCGCCACGGTCTACTTTTGACACGCGGTCCTGAGCACGGCGCGCGCGCCGTGGCCGGGCCGCGTCGTCGGCGGATCATCGGTGTCTGCGTGGGGTGCATGGGGTGGCTGGGGCTCGCGTTCGCCTCGTGCGCCCCCGCCGCGACCTTGCAGATCTCGCCCGTGATGGTCGACATGCAGGCCGACGCCAACGCCACCGGCATCACGCTGAAGAACCCCGGCGACAAGCCGCTGTTCGGACAGGTGCGGGTGTTCCGTTGGGATCAGGCGAGTGGCGACGACGCGCTCGACGCAACGCAGGATCTCGTCGCCAGCCCACCGCTGATCCAGATCGCCGGTCACGCCGATCAACTGGTGCGGCTGGTGCGGACCATTCCCGCGCCGACCACGGCCGAGCAGAGCTATCGCGTGCTGATTGACGAACTGCCCGAGCCCAACGCCGCGCCCGCCAACGGCGTGACGATCCGTTTGCGCTACTCGGTGCCGGTGTTCGTCGAACCGCCGGTCGATATCGGTCAGCCGAAACTGAACTGGCATCTCGTACGAGGCCCGCAGGGGTGGCTGCTGCGGGTGGATAACTCGGGCAGAAAACGCGCGCAGATCGCAGCCGTCCAGTTGCTCGACCGGGCCGGCAACAGTTATCCGGTCAACAAGGGTCTACTCGGCTATGCGCTGGCGGGCCGCACCCGGAACTGGCCCATCACGCTGCCCGACAACGTCGCGCGAAGCGGCGCGCTGAAACTGCGCGCCGCGATCAACTCGCTGCCGGCGGAGGCCACCGTGAACGTCGAGTAAGGTCGCGCCCGCCGCCGCGCCCCACGGTTGCGCCCAAGGTCACAGGGAACGCACACGATGCACCGCCAAGCTAGCGAACAGAATGACACGACGCCGACAACGTCATCGATGCAAGCCCTCCACCTTTGCGCTGGCCGTCACGCTATCCCTGCTCGGCGCAAGCCCGGTGGGTGCGCAGGCACCGTTGCTGTTCGCGGATACCGCGGCCGATGCGCGCGTCGATATGGGCGCGGGCGCGAAGGTCACGGTGACCGCTGCCGCGGCCCCCGCGTCCGCCGCCTCGAATGCGCCGCCCGCCGCGATCGCTGCCGGTCGTGATCTCTATCTCGAAGTCATGCTCAACGGCCAGCGCACTTCGTTGATCGCGCATTTCCGCGAATCGGGCGGCCGGCTCAGCGCGACCGTTAAAGACCTCGACGACATCGGCATTGTCACGAACCGCAGCGGCGCGGATTCCGCTTCGCTGTATCTCGATCAGATCGACGGCCTGCAGTTCCACTACGATGCCGCCGGCCAGAGCATCGACCTGCTGGTGCCGGACGCGATCCGCAAGCCGTATACCTTCGACACCCGCGGTCTCACGCCGACGCCGAACGCCACCTCGGGGCGCGGCGTCCTGATCAACTACGACGCGTTCGCGCAGACCGACAAAGCCGCGCAATTCGCGCTCTGGAGCGAGGAGCGGTACTTCGATCCGGCCGGCGTGCTGAGCAACACGGGCATCGCGTACCTGTACCGCGATATCCATCGCTACGTGCGTTACGACACGTCGTGGAGCATGTCGAATCCCACCGCGCTCAGCACCACGCAATTCGGCGACACCATCTCCTCGTCGCTCGACTGGAGCCGCTCGATTCGCATCGGCGGTTTCCAGTGGCGCAGCAACTTCACGCTGCGCCCCGACCTCGTGACGTTTCCGGTGCAGGCGCTGTCCGGCACCGCGGTCGTGCCATCGGCAGTGGATCTGTACGTGAACAACGTGCGGCAGTACAGCGCGAACGTGCCGAGCGGACCGTTCATCGTCAACAACGTGCCGGGCATCAACGGCGCGGGCCAGGCGACCGTCATTACGCACGACGCGCTCGGCCGCACGATTGCGACGTCGATCCCGCTCTACGTGGATACGCGCATGCTCGCCGCCGGCCTGTCGAGCTATTCGTTCGAAGCCGGCTTCCTGCGCCGCCAGTACGGCATCGATTCGTTTTCCTACGATCCACGTCCGGCCGTGAGCGCCACCGCGCGACGCGGGATTACCGACAGCGTGACGCTCGAGAGTCATGCCGAAGCAACCGGCGGCCTCGTCAACGCAGGCGCCGGCGGTCTGGTCCGGCTGGGCATGGCGGGCGTGATCAACGGCTCGTTGTCGGCGAGTGCGGGCAAGCTGACCGGCACTCAGGCCGGCCTCGGTTATCAACTGATCGAACCCGGCTTCTCGATCGAAGCGCAAACGCTGCGGGCCTATCAGCATTACGGCGATCTCGCCGCGCGCGACGGCACGCCCGTGCCCACCGCGACCGATCGCGTGACGCTGGCGCTGCCGTTTTTCGGCCAGCAGACCGTGGCGCTCAGCTACATCGGCTACCGGTTTCCGGGCGTGCAGGCCTCGCGCATCGGCTCGCTGTCGTACACGGTCAACTTCGGCAATCTGGCTTCGCTCACGCTCAGTGCGTACAAGGATTTTCTGCAACACGACGCGCAGGGCGCGTTTCTGACCGCCAGCTTCGGCCTCGGCAACAACACGTCGATCAACACGACGGTCGGTCGTCAGAACGGGCAATCTTCGTACAACCTCAATGCGCAACGCGCGCCCGATTACGCGGGCGGCTGGGGTTGGGGTGTGCAGGCGGGCGGCTCGGGCGCCGTGCCATATCGCCAGGCGCAGGCGCAGTACCTCGGCAAGTACGGCGAAGTGACGGCGGTCGCCCAGGACATCGACCGGCGCGCGGGCGCGTCGCTCGACATGACCGGCGCGATCGTGCTGATGGATCACACCATCCAGCCATCGCGGCGCATCGACGACGGCTTCGCGCTGGTCTCCACCGACGGCGTCGCCGGCGTGCCGGTGCTGCACGAGAACCGGGTGATCGGCAAGACCGACAGCGGCGGCCATCTGCTGATTCCCGACCTGAACGCGTACCAGCACAACCAGGTGGCGATCAACTCGATGAATCTGCCCGCCGATGCGCAGATCGCCACGACCTCGATGGACCTCGTGCCGAAGTCGCATGCGGGCGTGCTGGCGACTTTCCGGGTGTCGCGCTACAGCGCCGCCTCGGTCATCTTGCGCGGCGCCGACGGCAAGCTGCTGGCGCCCGGCACGCGCGTGCGCCACGTCGAAAGCGGCGGCGAGACGATCGTCGGCTACGACGGCCTGACGTTCATCGAGAATCTGCAGCACGACAATCATCTCGACGTGGATCGCGATGCGATGCATTGCAGCGTCACCTTCGTCTACGAACGGCCCGCGAACGGGGGTCTGCCGACTTATGGGCCTTTGACCTGCGCCGGCTCGGGCTCGGGCTCGGGCTCGGGCTCGGGCTCGGGCTCGGGCTCGGGCTCGGGCACAAGCGCGAACGCGAACGCGAACGCGGCTCAGGCGGCGCCATGAAGCGGCTCGTTCTGCGTCTCGCGTTGTGTGTGCTGCTCGGCGGCATGTTCGGCATGCTGCCCACGCACGCGAGCGCGCAGACCTGCAACGCGAGCGCGTCGCCGCTCAGCTTCGGCAATGTCAGCCCGATCGCACTCAGCGCGGTAGCAAGCACCGGCACGGTGACCGTATCCTGCACCTGGCCCGCCACCACCTTGCTGGTCAGCGTGCAGGTGTGTCTCAATCTCGGCGGCACGTCGCCGCGTTACATGAGCGCGGGGTCCAACCAGTTGCAGTACGACCTGTATCAGGATGCGGGGCACTCGCAGCTATGGGGTTCCACGACGCTCGGCACCACGCCGATCTCGCTCGTGCTCAACAAGCCGCTGACCGGCACAACCGCGTCCGCGTCGGTCAATTACTACGGCCAGATCGCCGCCAATCAGCCGACCGTGCCGAGCGTCAACAACGCCAGCACCGACTATTCGCAGACGGTGGGTTCCACTTCGCTGACCTATGGGTTTTTTCTGCTGCTCTCGCCGGGCTGCGGCGCGTTGACCACGAGCGCGGGCAGCTTCGGCTTTACGGTGGGGGCGACGGTCGTGAACAACTGCCTGATCAGCGCGACCAACATGGCGTTTTCCGCGAGCGGGGTGTTGAGCTCGCGGCTCGACGCCGGCAGCACGATCAGCGCACGCTGCACCAATGGCGACGCTTACCGGATCGCGCTTAGCGCGGGTTCGAGCGGCAGCATGACGGCTCGTCAGATGCAGCGCACGGGCGGCGGCGGCGTGGTGAACTATCAGCTCTACACCGACTCGGGCCGCAGCATCGCGTGGGGCGACGGCTCGGCCGGCACCTCGACGGTGGACGCTGTTGGGACCGGCAATGCGGTGACGATCAACGTGTACGGACGCGTGCCAGCGCAGAGCACGCCGATGCCAGGCTCCTACAGCGACACGATTACTGCGACGATCAGCTTTTAGAGGGGGAAAGCGCCTGAGATGGCGCGAGCGCTACCAGGACGATAGCGACTGGAGCGACAGCGGCTATGACGAAGGCGCCTAGAATTTGACGGTCCAGACCGTCTGCTGCACGCCATGCGTGGCGGCGAAATCCACCGGCTGCGCAGTACTCGTCGCAGTATCTTCGGGTCCGACCGGGTCGAAGCCGAGCTGGTTGACCTGGAAAGGCGCGCTGTGCAGACAGGTCACCGCGGGCTGGTCGGCCACGCTGACCAGATCGGCGGACTGCACGCTGCAGGTTTCCTGCACGACGAGACTGACGGCGATCGACGCGAGTTCCGTCGGCGCCGCGTCGGACGCCGTCGGCAACGCCAGAATCGTCAGGGTTGCCGCCAACGCGGCGGCTCGGTTGCGAAGCATCATGGTGACCGGAATAAAACGGGACGGAAGGAGATTCAGGTTTTGTCGGCATTTTCACCGAAAACTTAAGCCTGCTCTGTACGGTCCGTCCCGGATCGATTCACTTTAGATCATCCCGCGCCACGCCGCGTCATTTCAGGTTGCTTCGCACACCACCTCGAACTTCAGCAGTTTGGTCGGTCCGAACGCGTTGCTGATGGCCACGTCGGCCGCGTCACGGCCACGCGCCATCAGCACCCGGCCGGTGCGCGGCGCGTTGTTGCGTGGATCGAAGGTCTGCCAGCAGCCGCCCACATACGCCTCGAACCATGCCGCGAAGTCCATCGGCGCATACGGCGGCGGCAAACCGACATCGCTGATGTACCCCGTGCAATAACGCGCCGGAATGTTCATCGCCCGGCACAGCGCGACGGCCAGATGCGCGAAGTCGCGGCACACGCCCTGCCCTTCCTGCCACGCTTCGAACGCGGTTTTGGTCGGCCGGGCAAAGCCATAGCCGAACTTGATGTGCTCGTGCACGTAGTTGCAGATCGCCTCCACCCGGATGCGGCCGAGCGGAAGATGATCGAAGTTCTGCCACGCGAAGTCGGACAGCAGATCCGTTTCGCAGTAACGGCTGCCGAGCAGGTACAGCAGCGCATCGTCGGGCAGATCTTCGACCGGATGCTGCAGCACGAACGGCGGCCGCTCTTCCGGCATGGACGGCACTTCCAGCACCGCGCGCGTCGAAAATCCGGTGCGCCCCGGCGGCGCCACCAGCCGGCTGCACAGATTGCCGAAGCTATCGCGGTACTGATGAATCGGCACGGGTGGATCGACGCTCAGCAGGTCCGGCTCCAGCACTTCTTTGGCGTGCGAATAGTGCGTGTTCAGCATCAACAACATCGGCGTCGGTTGGACGCACTCATAGACCAGCTCGTAGCCAACGCGTAATTTCATCGCGGCGCCCTCTTTCGGTTGAAACACACGGTTGACGCGCACAGCGAGCCGCTCGGGCGACTCCTGGTTCACACGCTCTCACTTGCCCTGCCATGACCGGGACGCCTTGCCTAACCGCCCGCCGTCACGCTCACCTCGACCTCCAGACCTAAAAACGAATTCGGCTTGCCATGCCAGGTGCCCCACAGCGGCAGCGCCTGGTAATAATTCCACGCAACCGCGGCGCGAATCAGGTGACGGTTGCCGACGATGCTATTGGTCGGATCGAAATCGACCCAGCCCGCGCCCGGCAGATAAATCTGCAACCACGCGTGCGTCGCGCCGCCGCCTTGCGTCGCGTCGTGCTCCGGCACGAACAGATAGCCGCTGACGAAACGCGCCGCCAGACCCAGCGAGCGCACTGCGTCCATCATCAGCACCGCGAAATCGCGGCAGCTGCCGCTGCGCGTGCGCAACGTGTCGCCGGGACGATTCACGCCTTTCTCCGTGCGGCGCACGTAAAAAAAACTGCTTTTGATTTCGAGCGTCATCGCGCGCAACAACGCCATCGTGCCGCCGCCTTTGCCCGATGCCGCGCCGCTCCCCGCGACCGGGATGAAACGACGCGCCCACTCGTCGACTTCGGGGTCCGGATGCTGGCGGCTGCGCGCGTTGACGAGATCGGACGCTTCCTCGTTGGTGTAGGCGAACGGCCAGTTCACGGCGTACGGTTCGAGTGCGTAGTCGGGCATCGGCGTTTCGACGTGCTCGATGGTTACTTCGCTGTGGAAACGCAATTCCCGGGCCTTACCTTTGAAAGTCGCGACCGCCACCGAGTTGTCGAACACGTCGTGCAACCAGTGCAGCCGCTCGGGCTTCGGGGTGATCACCAGTTCGGTAGTGACGAGGCGTAGATCGTGACTGGCGCGCGGGCGGAACATCATGCGGTGTTCGCCGAAGCGCACGGGTTCCGAGTAACGATAGATGCTGAGGTGACGAACCGTGAATCGCTGCGGCTCATTCATCGGAGCATTCGCAGTGAACGGTGTGATCTGAATGTGCGGCGGGCGTTACTGTGACCATCGCTTTCTCGTTTGCAGGTGGCCGCGCCCGTGGCATCCGAAAGCGCACGGCACGACCTGACACGGAATGAGCCACCGCCGGAATCAGCGAGGTCGGGTGCGCTCAATGAGCAGCGATCGGTCGAGCATACACCCGCCTAATTAATGGAAAACATTCATTTGCGGGTGGCGGGGGGGTGAATTCGCGGGTGTCTGCCTGGTGCAAGCAGGCGATGTCGCAGAAGGCGAAGTTGTCGGCGGAAGCTGTCGCGCGCTTTATGCGCCGAATCTGCGATCAGTTACTCTTCTGATGGTCTGCCAATGGGATGTTGTGTGAGATTCAGAAGTTTCCTGACATCCGGCCGGCCCAAGGCAATCACGTTGAGCATTGCGACTCCAAGCTGTCGAGCCAGTTCGTCGTCGAATCTGACTGCTTCATCGTCAAGGAAAAATGGCACCGCCATGCTTGCAGCCACGAGCGGAGCCAGCTTTGCTGAATCTACAGCTTGCATTGTCAATTGACGAGGATCGTCGGTGTAAGTGACGACCACGGAATACGGCGGATGATTGACCATCAATACCCCCTGCATTGTTGAACGTGACGCCACCGATTCCCCTCGAAGCGCCATCGATCTTATAAGAGCTTGTCTAACGGGCTTTCCGTGAATGTCATGAACCGTTTGAGATCGGGTTGACCCATTGACAGGAGTGCGACGATTTCACCGCATCCTCCTTACCAGCACACTCGCAGGTCTCCACCACGTCTAATACCCCACAAAACCCATAAGCCGTTGAAGTGCTTGCCATTTTTACCGCAACGACAAAGCACAGCAGCGCTCGCAATGAGTTATTCGCGCGCGACGCCGGACGCGTCCTGAGAAGCGGCCGCAGTCGACGCATCGGTCTCGCGCGCCTGCGCACGCCATTGCTGACGGGAGCGCACCATCCTGCGCACCGCGAGCCGCGCCATCTTGACCCAGCCCGATGGCCGCGGGTCCGCGAGCATGCTCAACGCGCGCGCGTAGTCGAGTGTGAGACCGGGCGTCCATGCCATCGTCGCCGCCCGCTTGCGCAGTTGCGCGGCGACCCACAGCTCGGGCGTCATGATCACCCGCAGGAAAGGCCGCCATCCGCCGAGCCTGCCCCACACGCGCGCCGATGCACCTTCGATCGCCGCTTCCAGCGCGCGCGACACCGTGCTCGAACAGTTGCGATGCGTGAGGTTATAAGTCGTGTCCTGCCGATACACGTCCCAGAAACGTTGCAACCGCACCGGGTCGTAATTACGGATGCGCACCTGAACCGTCGACGGGCACCACGCTTTCGATTCGGTCGGGTAATCGGGCTGGAATAAGCCCGGTATGTCGTTCTCGCGAGTAGCGCGCAGCAGTCGCGCGAAGTCGTCGGGCGAGCGGTCGATCTCGACGCCGGGATACAGGCTGATATAAATGCCCTCGGGCGATTCGAGCGCGGCGTGACCAGTCGAGATCACGCCGTTGCGGTCGACCGCCGCGATGTAGCGATCCACGATGAGCTGACGGCGCGCTTCGCCTTTCGCGGAGCCGACCGGCGTCCAAACGTGCACGGTCAGCGCGGCTTCGTCGACGGCGGGCGGGCCGTCCCATTCCATCGCCGCGCTTGCGCCGGGCGCCGACGCGCCGGGCGCCGATGCGCCAGCGGTCGTTGCGCGCGCAGCCGTCGCATCGGCCTCGCTCACGGCGTCATCGAGGGAAGAAGCGGGGATAACCGCGAGCCGTCGCACCCGCGTACTCAGCAGCAGCATGTTCCAGCCGCCGAAGATCAGGCCAAGCCCGAGACAGTACGGCACGGTGCCCGCATAGTGCGTCGGATACGGTTGATAGAAGAAAATCGCCAGCGCGATTTCGACGACGCCGCCGATCATCGCGAGCCGCCACGTCCGGTAACGCACGACGCGGGCAGAGACGATCTGCAGCAGACCGTCGGCGAGAAACAGCGTGCCGAAAATCATCGACAGGATGAAGTGGCCGTGATGATGGCCTGCGAGAATCAGCGAGGCCGCGACGCAGAACGTCAGACCTTTCGCATAGCGCAGCGTGCGCTGGCCGCCCATGCCGGTCCACGCGACGGCCAGCGTGGCGAGACCTTCGATCAGCAGCAAGGCCGCGAACGGCGTGATCGGAAAATACAGCGCGCCGTCGAGCGCGTCGATGAACACCAGCACGCCGAGCAGCAGACTCAGCCAGCCCATCAGTCGCAGCGAGCGCCAGCGCTGGCGCAGGTAATCGACACCTAGCAGGATCATCACCAGCCGAACCATCGCGGGACCTCCGTAGTCGATGCGCGCACTGCACGCATCTTAACCACATTCACGGCGGCAACGGTTCGACCGACCAGCGCAGTCAGGCCGTCGCGGCCTGCGGCGTGGCGAGACTGCCGGCGCCTTGCCCGCTCCCCTGCTCACCGCCCAGCGCGTCGAGCAGATCCGCCAGCATGCGGTCGAGTTCGGCGCTCATCAACGTGAAGTCGGAATCGAAGCGTTCGTCGTCGTTCTGCGCGGTGGGATCGCTCGCTTCCTTCAACACGTCGAGCGGCGTCACGCGCTTGATGGTCAGCGACGGCGTCAGCACGAACGACACGCGGTCGTTCCACGTCATCGCGAGTCGCATGCATTGCTTGCCGGCTTCGATATGCCGGCGCATGTCGTCGGTGTCGAGCGTGTGTCCGACGTAACGCACGGTCGCGTTGCCTTCGGCGGGCGAGCGCAACTCGGTGTCCTGATCGAGCGTGAAGCCGGCCGGGCCTTCGCCCGACAACAGCCAGCCCGTCATCGCCGAGACCGGCGCGTGCGCGACGCGCACCGTGCCGAGCGGCAACTGGTCGATCGACTTCACGAGCAGAGCGCGCACCTCGTCGGCTACCGCCTGCGAGGCGGCGTCGATCACGAGCCAGCCATGACGCGTATCGATCCACACGCGCGTATCGCGCCGGATGCTGAAGGCGCGCGGCAGCAACTCGTCGGTGACCTGTTCCTTGAGTTCGCGCATCTGCTTGCGCCCGGGCTTGAAACCCTGCTGATCTTCGAGATCGGCGGCGCGCGCCTTCGTCACCTGCGTGACCACCGATGCGGGCAGCAATTTCTTTTCGGCGCGAAACACCAGCAGCATCTGGCCATTCAAGGTGTACACGAGCGAGTCGTCGTCGCGCGGCGAAGCCCAGCCCTGGCTTTGCATCTCGACGCTGTTACCCGGCGCGAACGCATGCGGCGCGAGCCACTTCTGCATCTGTTCGGGGTTGACGGACCACGGAGCGGGAAGGCGGTGAAGCTGGAGGTTTTTGAACCACATGGGCAGGGAATGTCGAGCAGGAAAAGCGCGCCATTCTATATGACGACGCGGGCGCGGCCGGCTAGCCGAGCCCGCGCCGCCCGGCTCAACTGAATGCGCGCTTGATACGCGACTTGAGCAGCGCGCGGCGCAACCGGCCCGTGCGCTCGGGCTCGCTCACGGCTACGCCGCCTTCCACCGCGCGGCCGCGGCGCAGGAAATACCGGTCGAACGTCGCCTGCGTCATGCCCCACTTGTTGAGGAACTGGCGACGCCCGTCGTTCTTGACGACCTTGCCGGTGCTCTTCTGCTGGAAGTGATAGACGAGACTGTCGCCGACGCCGAGAAACACGCGGCAACCGGCGTCCCACAGTTTCATCGAGAAGTCGTTGTCGCTGCTCATGCCCGGGCTCAATTCGCTGCTGTAGCCGCCGACCTTGTGCCACCAGTCGCGATGCACGAGCGTGGGCGGCCAGGTGGCGCCGCGCCAGTCGGCGCGCTTGAGTGTCGACGTGGCGGCCACCAGTTCGTCCGCCCGGAAACTCTCGACGTCGCGGCCGAAGTTCTGCACGACCACACAGGGATTACCCGAATCGACCGGTTCGATCATCGTGCCGGACAGCATGAACAGACGATCCGCCGGCATCTGCGCGAGCCGCCTGACGAGCGCGTCGTCCCAGCCGGGACAGCAGTACATGTCGTCGTTCATGTACACGACGTACTCCTGCGTGGCGCGCGCCGCCGCCAGGTTCACCGCATGACAGATGCCGATGTTGCCGGGCGACGCGGTATGTTCGATGCCCTCGTCGCGCACCCAGGCGAGCGTGCCGTCCGACCCGTCGTTCACGTGCACGATGATCTGATGCGCATGCGTCGAATGACGCCGCAGACTCTCGATCACGAGCCGCAGATAAGGCAGGTTGTTCCAGGTCGGGATGATGATTGAGAACATCGATTCGGTCCGTTGAGCTTGCCGACGGCCATCCGCCGACCTTCCGTTTTGCCCGGAATTGTACCGCCCGCGTTCGACGCGCCGACAAATTCCGCCCTTGCCCGGTCGCGCGGGCCTGGGGAGAACCTTACCGTGTGCGACAGCAAGCATTTTGCAAGGAGGGGCACGGTTATAATCCCGTTCGCTCTACCGTCTCAAAACTGCCAACGAGGCGTCCGGCCCCGCAACTTCACCACCGGAACGGTAGTGTTTATAAATATTCCGACTCTATGATTTTTGCTCCCAGTCTGGTCTGGCTCAGCACGGCACTCCTGTTTCTGGCGCCCGCGGTGAATCTCGTGTGGCGTGGCGGCACCGGCTACTGCTTCTTCGCTTTACTGGCGCTGGCGCTCGGCGCCGCGATCGTCAACCGGCGCACACCCGGCTATTTCTCCGGCTTGCGCACCTATCGCTGGTACTCCATCGGCATGCTGGCGCTGGTGGTCGCGATCGCCGTGCAGCAGGCGCTGTTCGGCTACTGGCTGCCACGCCAGTTCGACGCGCTGTCGCGCTTCGTGCTCGCGTTACCCATCTTTCTGCTGCTGCGGCAATTGCCGTCGCGCCATCTGCGGATGATCGGCTGGGGCTGCGCGGCGGGCGCCGTCGCGGTCGGCGTCTGGGCAGTGGTCGATCAGCCGCCCGGCGGCTGGACCGATGCGAACCGCCTCGCGAACTCGTACACGAATGCCATTCCGTTCGGCGACACGGCGCTGCTGCTCGGCTTCCTGTCGGTGTTCACGCTCGGCTGGGATAGCCCGCGCGACTGGCGCGTGCTGGGCGTGCGTCTCGTGGCGCTGGTGGCCGGCGGTTACGCTTCGTATCTGTCGGGCACGCGCGGCGGCTGGCTCGCCGTGCCGGTGTTCGTCGTGCTGCTGGGGTTTCAGTATCAGTGGTTCGTCCACAAGAAACGGCTGCTGGTCGCGACGCTCGCCATCGTCGTGCTGGCCGTCGCGCTGTATTCCACCGAGCGCATTCACAAGCGGCTCGACGAAGTCACCACCGACGTCTCGATGATGCATCAGGGCGAGGACTACACCTCGGTCGGGCTGCGTCTGCAACTGTGGAACGCGTCGCGGCTGATCTTCGCGCACCATCCCGTCTACGGGATCGGCAAGGGGCGCCTCGTCGACGAGTTGGGTCTGCTTGCCAAACGCGGCGAAGTGAAGCCCGAGATCGTCAATGAACGCGCGCATAGCGACTTTTTCTCGACGCTCGCGGAAATGGGCGCGGTGGGCGTCGTCTGCCTGCTGCTACTCTACTTCGGCATGTCGGTGTATTTCTGGCGGCACCGGCGGTCTACCGACCCGGCGATCCGCGCGGCTTCGTATGCCGGGCTCGCCGTTGCCACGAGCACCGTCGTCTTCGGGCTGACCATCGACGTGCTGGTGCCGATCATGGTGACCGTGCTGCTCGCGCTGCTCGTGGCCGCGTTGCTCGCGGTGATCGATTCGCGCAAGCGCGAACTGGCGGCGGGTGGTGCGGCGTTGCGCCGCTAACCGTCGACTAAGCGCTGAAGCGACTGAAGCGACCACGCGCCTCGTCTACCGCGTGAACAGTTCAACCAGCGCCGCGACGTGCGCATCCACGCTGGGGTCGTAGACCAGACTGCTGCGCGGGTCCTCGATGCGAGCGTAACCGCTGTTCAGTTGCGCGAGCGCAAGCTGGATGGCGCGCTCGAAACTCCCCGGCGTTTGCCGCGAAAATTCGATTTTTGCCGATCCGGTGACGGTCTCCGCCGAGCCGACGTTATCGGCGATCACGAGCGGCGTACCGCACATTACCGACTCCACGCCGACCAGACCGAACGGCTCATACGACGACGCCACCACGGTGAAATCGGCCGCCGCGAACAGCTTGCCGATTTCGTTGCAATAGCCGACATAGCGGATCGTCTCGCTGGTTTTCGGCACCGGACGTCCGGCTACCACGAGGCACACCGGCAACGTGGTCTGCGCAAAAAAAGCTTCCAGCAGCGGATACCCTTTGCGCTCGTGACTGGTGGACGAAAACACGAAGATCGCCCGATCGGACGGCAAATCGAATTCGCGGCGCACCGCCGCGCGCGCCGCGTCGTCGAGCGGCTGGAAGCGCGCCGTATCGACCGGCGGATAGAGCACGTCGATGCGTTCGGCCGGGACGTCGTAGAAACGCTGCAACTCGCGGCTCATCAACTGCGAATGGGCGACGATCCCGCGCGCCTCGCGATACACGCGCCGCTCCAGTTCGATCTGCCATTGGTCGCTGCGGCGTGCGCTACGCCCCGCCGCTTCCAGCGAGCCGGGATGCGTGCCGCCGCACAACGCGACATCGGCATGCGTGGAGTGGTTGATCGAAAACACGCAGGCCGGCCGATGACGTTTGAGCCGTTGCTTCAGACGCCAGTCGAACGCGAGATTGCGCAGCTTGCGCGGCGCCCAGCGCACGTTCAGCGGCTGCGCGTCGATCCATGCCGCCTCGGGCAGCGAACGGTCGATTTCGCGGGCGTACAGCGTGGGACGCATTCCCAAACGATGCAGACCGGCAATCACGTCACGCGTGTAGCGTTCGGCACCGCCGCTGTTCTTCAGTGCCTGGGCAGTCAGGGCGATGTCGGTGAGTGAAGCACGGGTCGGGTCGGACAAGGATCGGATCTCGTTGAAGCGCACCTGCGTGGCGGAGGCGCGGGTAGTGTGCCGGTGAGGTGCCGGGGACGCCGCGGTGATGTGACGACGACGCGGCGGTTCCGGCGGCAGCGGCAATTGTAAAGGATGGGTTCAGGGGTACGCGTTGTCTGCATGCCTCGGTCCGGGTCGGTCCGGGTCGGCGCGGGTTGGCGCGCTCCCCTCGCGCAGGCTGGCCGCGACCGATTAGAATCGAGCCGATCCGCTTCTCCACCGATTCCATGACCGATAGCCCGTCGCCCTCGATTACCGCCGCCGCGTCGGACCCCGCCCGCCCTCTGGTGTCGATCCTGCTGATCGCCTACAACCAGGAAAAGCCGATCGTCGACGCGATCCGGAGCGCGCTCGCGCAGACTTATCAACCGCTCGAAATTCTCGTGTCCGACGATGCGTCCAGCGACGGCACGTTCGCCGCCATCGAAGCGACGCTGGCCGGCTACACCGGGCCGCATCGCGTGAGCGCACGGCGCAATGCGACCAACCAGGGCATCAGCACGCATCTGTCGCAACTCGCGCAACTCGCGCAGGGCGAATTGCTGTTCGTGGCGGCCGGCGACGACATGTCGGCGCCGAACCGTTGCGAGCGCGTGGTCGATTTCTGGCTCGCGCACGAGCGCCGCCCCGACCTGATCGCCACCGATCTCGCCGATATGGACGAAGCGGGCCACGTCCACGAGCGGATGGCGCCGACCGAACTCGACACCTATCGCAGCTTCGACGACTGGCTGGTGCGCCGGCCCTGGCTGATCGGTGCGGCGCACACGTGGTCGCGGCGGTTGTTCGAGCGCTTCGGGCCCATGCTGCCGGGCGCCGCGGCGGAGGATCAGATCATGGTGTTGCGCGCGATCCTGTCGGGCGGCGCGATGAGCCTGCGCGAACCACTGGTGCGTTACCGGCGTGGTGGCTTGTCGCGCAAACGCCGTTACGGCTCGGTGGCCGAGTTGATCGCGCGCATGCGGCAGAGCAATCGATATGGTCTGGCGGAGCTGGCGCAGTTGCAGCGTGACGCCGAGGTCGCCGGTGTGGGCGAACGCATGCGCGCGGCGCTCGCGCCCAAGCTCGCGCGCGAGCGCTTCATCCATGACATGTTCGAGGCGCGTTCGGGCGGTGAGCGGGTGGCGCTGCTGCTGAAGAGCGCAGGCGTGAAGCCCGGCTTGCGGGTGCGCATGTTCCTCTATGCGAGTTGCCCGGCGGTCTATGCGCCGGGCATCTGGCTCAAACGGAAGGTGCGGGGCGAGCGCGGCTGAGTGTCGCGTTTGTGTTGCGTTTGTGTTGCGTAGCGTCGAGGCCTAGCTTCCGCTCTGCTGGAACTGGATGCGGTGCAGATTGGCGTACATGCCGTTCTGCGCGAGCAGTTCGCGATGGCTGCCGCTCTCGACGATACGCCCGCCCTCCATCACGAGGATGCGGTCGGCGCGCTCGATAGTCGACAGGCGGTGCGCGATGACGAGCGTCGTGCGGCCTTTCATCAAGGTTTCCAGCGCGGCCTGCACATGACGCTCGGACTCGGAGTCCAGCGCCGAGGTGGCTTCGTCGAGAATCAGGATCGGCACGTCCTTGTAGATCGCGCGCGCGATGGCGAGGCGCTGGCGCT
The DNA here is from genome assembly GCF_900996245.1 of Paraburkholderia sp. BCC1886. Taxonomy (GTDB): domain Bacteria; phylum Pseudomonadota; class Gammaproteobacteria; order Burkholderiales; family Burkholderiaceae; genus Paraburkholderia. The sequence goes on from NZ_CAAJGK010000038.1 coordinate 119,447, forward strand.
GGCCGCCCGACAGCATCATGCCGTTGTCGCCGACGAGCGTCTCGATGCCGTTGGGCATCGCCTCGACCGTTTCCCACAGGTTAGCCGCACGCAGCGCCGCTTCGACCTTGGCGGCGTCGGCCTTCTGCCCGTAAGCGACGTTGTTCGCCACGGTGTCGTTGAACAGCACGACGTCCTGGCTCACCATCGCGATCTGGCTGCGCAGCGCGTGCAGATCGTATTCCGGCAACGCGACGCCATCCACGAGAATCGCGCCGCCGCTCGGATCGAAAAAGCGCGGCAGCAGGTTGACCAGCGTAGTCTTGCCGCTACCCGACGGACCGGCGAGCGCGATCATTTCGCCCGGCGCGACCTTGAACGACACCTGATCGAGCGTGTGGCGGTTGTGGGTCGCGTTGCTGCCATAGCTGAACGACACGTCGCGGAACTCGACTTCACCGCGCGCGCGTTCGAGCGTCTTGCCGCCGCCGGCCGGCTCGAGCGGTTCGTCGATCAGACCGAAGATCAGTTCGCACGCCGTCATGCCGCGCTGCAGCGGCTGGTTGACGTCCATCAGATGCTTCAGCGGGGAGATGATCAGCAGCATCGACGTGACGAAGGCGACGAAGCCGCCGACCGTGGTCTGGTCCGACGACGACTGCACCACCGCGATGGTGATGACCACGGCCAGTGCGATGGAAGCCAGAAATTGCGTGAGCGGCTGGGCAAGACCACCCGACACGGTCACGCGCATGGCGTAGCCGCGCAGCCGGCGCGCCATCGACGTGAAGCGTTCGATCTCGTACGGCTCGCCGTTATGCACCTTGACGACCTTGTAGCCGCCAACCGTCTCTTCGACGATGTACGACAGCTCGTTGGTCAGCAATTGCTGCTCGCGGTTCAGACGCCGCAGACGGCGGCTGATCTTGCCGACCAGCCAGCCGATGCTCGGCAACAGCACGGCGACGATCAAGGTCAGACGCCAGTTCAACAGAAACAGATAGCCGAGCAGAAAGATGACGGTGAGCGAGTCCCGCACCAGCGTCACCAGCACGCTTTGCAGCACGGTGAGAATCTGGTTGACCTCGAAGACAATGGCGTTGATGACCGTGCTCGCCGTTTCGCGCTGGAAGAACGCGACGCTCGTGTGAACCATGCGCTCGAACATCTTGAGCCGTAGATCGAGCAGGATCTTGCTGGTCACGTAAGCCAGCAGATAGCCGGACGCGTATTGCGACAGGCCGCGAACCAGCGCCAGCCCGATCACGGCGAGCGGCACGAACCAGGCGGCCTTGTCGCTGGCGTGCGTGCCGAAACCATGGTCGAGCAGCGGTTTGAGCAAGGCGGGGATGGCGGCGTCGGTGCCGGCGCTGACAGCCATGGCCGCGATGGCGGCGAGAATCACCCACAACAGCGGCCTGAGATACGGCCACAAGCGCCGGAAAACGACCGCAGGCGACGATGCCTCGCCTGAACCGATGGGTTTGCTTAACGTTGGCTTCGCGCTCAAGGAATCCTCTGGGAATGCGGAACGGCTCACGCGCGGTGACGGGAATGCCTGCCGTGCGCAATATCAAAAATGAGCATTGTAAACGCTCGACGACGGCTGACGGACGCTGTGTATACTTGCGCGACTCTTTGCGCCCAGCCGCCTCTCTTACGCCAATTCCACGTCATCCGGTATGCAAGAAACCACTCTCGGCGTCGCCATCATCACGAAAAACGCGGCCGTGCGACTGGCCGACTGTTTGCGGGCCGTCGCCTTCGCCGATCAGATCGTGGTGATCGACGGCGGCAGTACCGACGGCAGCGCGGAGATTGCCCGCGCTCACGGCGCGCGAGTGATCGAGCAAACCGACTGGCCGGGTTTCGGCCCGCAAAAGAATCGCGCGGTGGACGCGCTCACGACCGACTGGATTCTCTCGCTGGACGCCGACGAGATCGTGTCACCCGAACTCGCCGCGGCCATCCGCGCGGCGCTTGCCGCGCCCACGGCCGATGTCTACGCGGTGGACCGTTTGTCGAGTTTTTGCGGCCAGTGGGTGCATCACAGCGGCTGGTATCCGGACTGGATTCCGCGTTTGTTCAAGCGTGGCGCTGCGCGTTTTTCCGCCGACCTCGTGCACGAGCGACTCGTTTTCGATACGCCGGCGCAGCGTCTCACGGGCAAGCTCATGCACTACTCGTACGAAGACTTCGAGGGCGTGCTGCGCAAGCTCGATACGTATTCGACGGCGGGTGCGCAGCAACGCCATGCGAAGGGTAAGCGCAGCAGCTTCGGCCAGGCGCTCGGGCGCGGACTTTGGGCATTCGTGCGAACTTACGTGTTGCGGCGTGGCTTTCTCGATGGCCGCGCCGGCTTCATGATCGCGGTGTTCAACGCGGAAACCGTGTATTACCGGTTTCTCAAGCTTGCCTGGCTGGAGCGGGCCGATCGAAGCCGCGAATGAAGGGGCGAATGAAGGGGCGAATGAGGGGCGAATGAGGGGCGAATGAAGGGGCGAATGAAGGGGCGAATGAAGGGGCGATTGAGGGGCAACCTCAGGCTCGCCCTTGCCGCATCAATACACGATTTCGATCGAGCTTCCCGCGAATTCTCCGCGCAATGCCGCGAGTAGTTCGTCGGTCGGTTTGACGCGCCAGGCGTCGCCCAGGCGCATTTCGCCCTCGGCATTTTCGCTGCGGTACACCACCTGAACCGCGAGCCCGTTCGGAATTTGCACCGCCTGACGTTGGCGGCCGTTGTCCCCGCCACCGTATCCGCCGCCGTTCCGGCCACCTCCGCCGCCGTTGCCGCCGCCGCGTGAAGCAGCGGGCGGCGCGGCCACCGGCGCCGGTTCGTCCTTGCCCGCGCTGTGGGCTTCGAGCACACGCCGCAACGCGAGCGCATCCGCATTGCCGTTCATCTGGACTTTCACGGCCTCCGCATAGCGACAGCGCGCGCGACCCAGGTCCATGACCGTGTCGACCGTGAAGCGAATGCCGCCCGTAAATGCGTCGTTACGCGCCGAGCCTTGCACGACCAGCAGTTCGTCTTCCTTGAACAGCGGCTTGTTGGCTTCGAAGGTCTCGTTGAAGACAGTCACTTCGCACTGGCCGGTGCCGTCGTCGAGCAGCGCAATCAGCATCTTGCCGCGCTGGGTCATCTGCGTGCGCAGCGACGCGATGACGCCAGCCACGAGCTTGTCGCGCCCCTCTTTTAACTCGCCGATTTTCTGGCGCACGAAGCGGCGCACTTCGGTTTTATAGGCATCGAAAAGATGGCCCGACAGATAGAAGCCGAGCGCCGCCTTCTCTTCCTGCAACTTCTTTTTCTCGGCCCATTCCGGCTCGTCGACCAGTTCGTGACCTTGCGACGGTGCGTCGCCCATGTCGAACAGGCCTGCCTGCATGGCATTCGCGCTCGCCTGTTCGGCGGCTTCCATAGCCAGCGACACCGATGCGATGAGTTGCGCGCGATTGGCGTGCAGGCTGTCGAACGCGCCGGCACGGATCAACGCTTCGACCGTCCGGCGATTGACGATGCGACGGTCGACCCGGTTGCAGAAGTCGAAAATATCGATGAACGGGCCTTCTTCACGTGCGCGCAGGATTTCTTCAATTGCGTTCTGACCGCTGCCCTTGATCGCGCCCAGACCGTAGCGGATGGTTTTCGAGCGCTTGCCGTCCGCTTCCGCGACCGGTTCGAAACGGTAGGCCGACAGATTCACGTCCGGCGGCAACACCGACATCCTGTTCGTCAGGCAGTCTTCGAACAGGATCTTGACCTTGTCCGTATCGTCCATGGCGAGCGACATATTCGCCGCCATGAATTCCGCCGGATGATGCGCCTTGAGCCACGCGGTGTGATACGCGAGCAGCGCATACGCGGCCGCGTGCGACTTGTTGAAGCCGTAGCCCGCGAACTTCTCCATCAAGTCGAAAATTTCGTCGGCTTTCTCGCCGGTCAGGCCGTTCTTCGCGGCGCCCTGGCGGAACAGTTCGCGATGCTCGGCCATTTCTTCGGCCTTCTTCTTACCCATCGCGCGGCGCAGCAAGTCGGCGCCGCCCAGCGAGTAGCCGCCGATGATCTGCGCCATCTGCATCACCTGCTCCTGGTAGACCATGATGCCGTAGGTCTCTTTCAGAACAGATTCGACGCGCGGGTCGGGATACTCGACCACTTCGCGCCCGTGCTTACGCGCACAGAAGCTCGGGATCAGATCCATTGGGCCCGGACGATACAACGCCACCAGCGCGATGATGTCCTCGAAGCGGTCGGGCTGCGCGTCTTTCAGCATGCCCTGCATGCCGCGGCTTTCTAGCTGGAACACGGCGACCGTGTTCGCTTTCTTGAGAATCGAGAACGACGCCGGGTCGTCGAGCGGCACCTGAGCGAGCGACCAGTCCTGTTTCGACGGATCGAGCCGGCGGATATAGCGCTCCGCCCAGTCGAGAATGGTGAGTGTGGTCAAGCCCAAAAAGTCGAACTTCACGAGGCCGACCGCCTCCACGTCGTCCTTGTCGTACTGGCTCACCACGCCGCTTTCGTCGCCTTGCGTATAGAGCGGACAGAAGTCGGTCAGCTTGCCCGGCGCGATCAGCACGCCGCCGGCGTGCATGCCGACGTTACGCGTGAGGCCCTCCACGCGCTGTGCGAGTTCGAGCAACTGGTGCACTTCGTCTTCGTTGTCGAAGCGCTCCTGCAGCAGCGGTTCTTCCTTCATTGCGTCGGCAATCGTGACGTGCTTGCCCGGCTTGAACGGAATCAGCTTGGCAATGCCGTCCGTGAACATGTAGCCGAGATCGAGCACCCGGCCGATGTCGCGCACCGCCGCTTTCGCGGCCATCGTGCCGAACGTCGCGATTTGCGATACCGCGTCGGCGCCGTACTTCTCCTTCACGTACTGGATGACGCGGTCGCGCCCTTGCTGACAGAAGTCGATGTCGAAGTCGGGCATCGACACGCGGTCAGGATTCAGGAAACGTTCGAACAGCAGGTTGTAGCGCAACGGATCGAGGTCGGTTACGCCGAGCGCATACGCGACCAGCGAGCCCGCGCCCGAACCCCGGCCCGGCCCGACCGGCACGCCATTGTTCTTGGCCCAGTTGATGAAGTCCGCGACGATCAGGAAGTAGCCGGGAAAGCCCATCTTGATGATGGTGCCGCACTCGAATTCGAGCCGCTGGTAGTACGTTTCGCGTTGCGCGTCGCGCTCGGACTCGAGCGGATACAACTGCTCGAGACGTTTTTCGAGCCCCTCTTTCGACAGTTGAACGAGGTAGTCGTCGAGCGACATGCCGTCGGGTGTCGGAAAGAGCGGCAGTTTGGGCTTGCCGAGTTCGAGCGTGAGGTTGCAACGCTTGGCGATTTCGACCGAATTGGCGAGCGCCGATGGAATGTCGGCGAACGCCGCCGCCATCTCGTCCTGCGTGCGGAAATACTGTTCCGACGTGAAGCGTTTGGAGCGGCGCGGATTCGCAAGAATATCGCCTTCGGAAATACACACGCGCGCTTCGTGCGCAGTGAAGTCGTCCGGCGTCATGAACTGCATCGGGTGGGTTGCGACCACCGGCAATCTGAGCGCCGCCGCCAGCGCAACGGCCTGCTGCACGTACTGCTCGCCGCCCGGCTGCCCGCAGCGCTGCAACTCGATATAGAAGCCACCCGGAAAGACCGTCGCCCACCGCTGCGCGTTGCGCCGCGCGGCCTCTTCGTTGCCGGCCGCGAGGGCGAGCCCGACATCGCCCTGCTGCGCGCCGGACAACGCCAGCAAACCTTCGCCCAAACCGGACTCGAGCCAGCCAGCCTCGATTTCCGCGCGGCCGCGGTACTGGTTCGTGAGCGAGGCTTTGCTCAGCAGTTCGCAGAGGTTGAGATAGCCGACCTTGTTTCTGACCAGCAACAGCAGACGCGAAGGCTTGTCGCGGTCGTCTGGATTGGTGATCCAGACGTCGCAGCCGGCAATTGGCTTCACGCCCTTGCCGCGGGCTTCTTTATAGAAACGGACGAGGCCGAACGCATTGCCGAGGTCGGTGAGCGCGAGCGCGCCTTGCCCGTCTTTGGCGGCGGCTTTGACGATGTCGTCCAGACGCACGATGCCGTCGGCAATCGAGAATTCGGAGTGGACGCGAAGATGAACGAAGCGGGGATCTGACATGGGCGACATTGTAACTCCACCCTCCCGGAGTTTTCAGGCCAAACCAGTGCATTGGCCATCCGGCTTAGGACAGCAGGACGTAGCCCAATTGGCACACGGTTTTGCGCTGGATCAAGGGCTTAGCCATTCGGCCGAGTCGGGAAAAACGCCGGCTTGAGGGATAATGCCGGTTTCGCCCGTTACGCCTTACCGCTCCACATCTATGAGTATCGTCAATCTCGCCGCGTATCATTTCGCGACCATCGAAGACACCGCCGCATGGCGCGCACCCGTCACCGACCGCTGCAACGCGCTCGGTCTGCGCGGCACCGTGCTGCTCGCGCCGGAAGGCATCAACCTGTTCGTCGCCGGCTCGCGCGACGCGGCAGACGCCTTCATCGATTACATCCGCCACGACGCGCTGTTCGAAGGCAAGTTCGCCACGCTGCAATTCAAGGAAAGCCTGTCGGAAAAGCAGCCGTTCCGCCGCATGCTGGTCAAGCTCAAGCGCGAAATCATCACCATGAAGAAGCCGGCTATCCGGCCGGAACTGGGCCGTGCGCCGTTCGTCGACGCCCCCACGCTGAAAGGCTGGCTGGACCGCGGTCATGACGACGAAGGCCGGCCCGTGGTCATGCTCGACACCCGCAATGCGTTCGAAGTGGATGTCGGCACCTTCGACAACGCGCTCGATTACCGCATTACGAAATTCAGCGAATTCCCGGCAGTGATCGAGCAGAACCGCGCCGATCTGGAAGGCAAGACCGTGGTGTCGTTCTGCACGGGTGGGATTCGCTGCGAAAAAGCGGCGATCCACATGAAAGAAGTCGGCATCGACCACGTGTATCAACTCGAAGGCGGCATTCTGAAGTATTTCGAGGAAGTGGGCGGCGCCCATTACAACGGCGACTGCTTCGTATTCGACTACCGCACCGCGCTCAATCCGCAACTGGAGCCCACGGCCACCGTGCAATGCTTCGGCTGCCGCGCGGTGGTGACGCCCGAAGAACAGCAATCGCCGTTCTACGTGGCGGGCAAGACCTGTCCGGCCTGTCATCCGGACAGCAAGGCCGCGCACGCCGCGTGACCCTTGGGGCTGACCGTGCCGATCGCGTACCCGTTGCGTTTCATTGCGTTTCATTGCGTTTCATTGCGTTTCATTGCGTTTGCATTGCGTGCCCAGAGCGTGCGCTCGCGCGGTCGCTGCGAGTGCTGCGTGTACCGCCCGCGCCGCGCCGAACCCGCGCCGAACCCGCGCCGAACCCGCGCCGAACCCGCAATGAGCGACCGATGACCCCCTATCGCGGACGTTTCGCGCCGTCTCCCACGGGCCCGCTGCATTTCGGCTCGCTGGTGAGCGCGCTTGCCAGTTGGCTCGACGCGCGCGCGAACCAGGGTGCGTGGCTCGTGCGTATCGAAGACATTGACGCGCCACGCACCGTGCCCGGCGCTGCCGAAGATATTCTGGCCACGCTCGAGCGCTTCGGCATGCGCGCCGACGAGCCGCCTGTCTGGCAAAGCCAGCCGGCTGCGCAAGCGCTCTATCAGCGGGCGTTCGAGCAATTGCAGCAGGCAGGTCTGGTCTATCCCTGTGGCTGCACCCGCAAGGAAATCGCCGATTCGCTGTTGCAGGCGCACGCCCGCAACACCACCCTCGCCTACCCGGGCACCTGCCGAGACGGTCTGCATGGCAAGCCCGCGCGCGCGTGGCGTCTGCGGGTGCCGGATGGCGACTCCGCCATCGTGACGTTTCAGGATCGCTGGCAAGGCGTGCAGACGCAGAATCTCGCCACCGAGGTCGGCGACTTCGTGCTGAAGCGCGCGGACCAGCAATGGGCGTATCAACTGGCGGTGGTGATGGACGATGCGCAGGCGGGCATCACCCACATCGTGCGTGGCGCCGATCTGCTGGATTCGACGGCGCGGCAGATTTATTTGCAGCAATGCTTCGGCATTGCGACGCCTGCGTATATGCACGTACCGGTCGTCGTGAACGAGCACGGCGAGAAGCTCAGCAAGCAGAACGGCGCGACCGCGCTCGATCCGGCTCGGCCGCTCGCGGCGCTCATTGCGGCCGCACGCCATCTGGGACTGGACTCAGGCGGGAGCCCGCCTGCTACTCTGGAAGATTTTTATGCGGCAGCGATTGCCGCATGGGCGAAAAAGACGGCGATGAACGCGTGAGCGTCTGCGTCTGCTTCTGCGTCTGAACGGGCCGTAGACCGTGCCGCCCAAGGCTGTGCAGCTCAGGGCAAAGCCCGCCAACTCAGGTAGACGACTTCCGCGGCATCCCAAAGCCGCCCAGCAACGCTGCCAGCGGCTGCTTGGACGACGACTTCTGCGGCGCGCCCGACGCGGCATCGGCCTCTTCGATCTTGCGCACCGACGCAGGCGACGGCTCGTAGGGCTTGAGGAAGAAATCGTCGACCGGCGGGGCGCGGTGATGATGCGGGCGATCGAACGAGCCCGACGACCCCGGGCCCGAACGGCGACGGCCGGAGCGGTCGTCACGCGTTTCGCGACCCTCGGTACGCTCGCGGCGCGGTGCTCGTTCTTCATGGTGGTGCCGCGGCGGCGCATCCACCGTCAAACGCTGCACGTCCAGCGGACGCTTGATCAGCTTTTCGATATCGGCAAGCTGCTTCTTCTCGTTCGGGCTGCACAGCGACAACGCATCGCCCGACGCGCCCGCGCGGCCGGTACGGCCGATCCGGTGCACGTAATCTTCCGCGCTGAACGGCAGATCGAAGTTGATCACCGCGGGCAGTTCCGCAATGTCCAGCCCGCGTGCCGCCACGTCCGTCGCGACCAGCGCCACGATCTCGCCGCGCTTGAACGCGTCCAGTGCCTGCATGCGCTCGTTCTGCGAGCGGTCGCCGTGAATCGCGGTGGCGACCACGCCGTCGCGCTCCAGACTGCGCGCGAGACGGCTCGCCCCGATCTTGCTGTTGCAGAACACGATGACCTGCTTGAGGCTGCGCTCGCGAATCAGCTGCACGACCGCGCCGGTCTTGTCGCCCTCGGCGACTTCGAACACGATTTGCGTGACGTTGGTCGCAGTCGAATTGCTGCGCGCGACTTCGATAGTCTGCGGATCGCGCAGATACGTATTGGCCAGCTTCTTGATTTCGCCCGAGAACGTGGCCGAGAACAGCAGCGTCTGACGTTCTTTCGGCAACAGGTTCAGGATGCGCTGCAGGTCGGGCAGAAAGCCCATGTCGAGCATCCGGTCGGCTTCGTCGAGCACCAGAATCTGCACCTGGCCCAGGTTGGCGGTTTTCTGTTGCACATGGTCGAGCAGACGGCCCGGCGTCGCGATCAGAATTTCGACACCGCGGCGCAGTTGATCGGATTGCGGGTTCATGTCCACCCCGCCGAAGACCACCGCGCTGCGCAACGACGTGTGCTTGGCATACGCATGCACGTTCGCGGCGACCTGGTCGGCCAGTTCGCGAGTCGGCGTGAGAATCAGCGCGCGCACCGGATGGCGGGCCGGCGAAGCGCTCGTGCTCGCGTGCTGCAGCAGGCGCTGGATGATCGGCAGCGAAAAACTCGCGGTCTTGCCGGTACCGGTTTGCGCGGCGCCCATCACGTCGCGGCCAGCCAGCACGACGGGAATCGCCTGAGCCTGGATCGGCGTCGGCGTGGTGTAGCCCGATTCCTTGACGGCTCTCAGGATATCGGGCGCGAGGCCGAATTGATCAAAACTCGCAGTGCTGGGCGTGTCGGGTGTGACGGGTGTGTCGGACATGGTGGCTTTCGCTAAAAATGCGCTTGGCGCGGTTGCGCGCGGCAACGGTCGGAACCGCAGAAGGCATCAGGATGAAGGCGGAGCCACGGCGTTCCGCACGGGTCCCATCTGAAACTCGGGAAATGGCGGCAGGCTCCGGCCGACGGAAACACCCGCCGGAAAGGCCGGTATTGTAGCACTTCAGCAAAAACACTCATGGCGCATACGCGCGATTTCTGCTTGGACCCCGTCATGGCTCGCCGTACCGGCCCCAAATGCACGTCGTCGCCTCCGAGCGCTGACTAACCGCCGCTTACAACTGGGCGCTCAGGCGCTTGATCTCCCGGTTCAGCACGCGCTCGTTGTCCGAATAATCGATCGGCAAGTCGATCACGTGCACGCCAGGCGTGGCGAAACATTCGCGCAGCAACGGCGCGAACTCCGCCGCCGTCTCGATACGGTGCCCCTTCGCGCCATAACTTTGCGCATACGCGACGAAATCGGGATTGCTCAGCGTCATGCCGTAATCGGGGAAATTCATGTTTTCCTGCTTCCAGCGGATCATGCCGAACGCATCGTCGCGCAGAATCAGCACTACCAGATCGAGCTTCAGACGCACTGCCGTTTCCAGTTCCTGAGAATTCATCATGAAGCCGCCGTCGCCGCACACGGCCATGACCTTGCGGTCGGGATGGACGATCTTCGTCGCGATGGCCGACGGCAAACCGGCGCCCATGGAGGCCAGCGCGTTGTCGAGCAGCAGCGAATTCGGTTCGTGCGCGCGGTAATAGCGCGCGAACCAGATCTTGTACATGCCGTTGTCCAGACACACGATGCCGTCCACCGGCGTGGTCTCGTAGACGTCGTGGACGATCCGCACCGGGTACATCGGAAACCGGTCGTCGTGCTGGCCCTTCACCAGATGCGCTTCGAAGTGCGCCTTGATCTCCTTGAAGCGCGTGAAATCCCAATGTTCCTGGCGCTCCTTCAAGCTTTCCTTGAGCTGCCACACGGCGTTCGCGATGTCGCCCACCACCTCGATCTGCGGAAAATACACGGTATCGACTTCGGCGCCGAGAAAGTTCACGTGAATCACGGTCTTCTCGCCCGTGTCTCCGCTGCGCATGAAGAACGGCGGCTTTTCGATCACGTCGTGGCCGACGTTGATGATGCAATCCGCGTGATCGATCGCGCGGTGCACGAAGTCGCCGTCCGACAGCGTAGCGTTGCCGAGCCACATGGGATGGGATTCGTCGATCACCCCTTTGCCCATCTGCGTCGTGAAAAAGGGAATGCCGATCTGGTCGACGAACTCGCGCAGCATCTTGGTGGTGGTCTTGCGATTGCCACCGGCGCCGATCATCAGCAACGGATGCCTCGCCTTCGTGATGGCCTGCACCGCGTGCGCCACGGCTTTTTCCTCCGCAACCGGGCGGCGGCTGTAGCTCTTGGGGATCGGTTTGCCGTCGCCCTCTTCGTCGGCGACGTCTTCGGGCAATTCCAGATGCGTGGCGCCGGGCCGCTCTTCTTCGGCCTGGCGGACCGCTTCGCGCACGGCGGCGGGAATGTTGGCGATCGACACGATTTGCCGCGTGTATTTGGTGAGCGGTTCCATCATCCGCACCACGTCGACGATCTGGAAATGCCCCTGCTTGCTGGATTTGATCGGCTTCTGGCCGGTCACCATCAGCATCGGCATGCCGCCGAGTTGCGCGTAGGCGGCGGCGGTCACGAAGTTGGTCGCGCCCGGCCCGAGCGTGGCCAGACAGACGCCGATGCGGCCCGTGAGCCGGCCATAGGTCGCCGCCATAAAGCCGGCGGCCTGTTCGTGACGCGTGAGGATGAGACGGATTTTCGAGCGGCGCAGCGATTCGAGCAGATCGAGATTCTCTTCACCGGGGATACCGAACACATACTCGATACCTTCGGCCTCCAGCGATTTGACGAACAGGTCCGATGCTTTCATTGAGGCCTCGCTTGATGACTGGGACGATCGAAGACGAAGACGGCCGACGTTTGCCGACGGCTGCTGCGGGCGACGCCATGGCCGCCCGTGCGGGAGAGCTTACTACCCGAACGGAATATGCGTGCGCTGGCGGGCTTCCGGCAAGCCTGTCGAAAGACGCGCGGACGACGCCGCTCAGCGGACGATCGTCACGCAGTCCGACAACATGGGCGGTGCGTTCTCGCCCTCGGTTGCATCGTAGAGATCGGCGCGCGGGCCTTTGGTCCACCACGTGTAGCTGCCCGCCTGATACTTCGCGCCCGAGCCGGACAAGGTGTTGACGAACAGCAGCGTCTGGCCTTTGACCGGCACCAGCGCGAAACTCTGGCCGTTCGCGGTGTTCCAGTACGTCACCTGGAGAATCTTGCCGGTCGCGCAGGTGTATTTGTTGGTCTGACGGTTTTTGGTCTGGATCTCGGCAAGCCGCAGCGGCGCAGCCCACAGGTTGCCGTTCAGCGCGGCGAGACCGGCGACGGTCACGAGTACGGAAAGCCACTTCTTCATGAAACGCCTCGCTCTGGATGGGACGCGGTGCATGCGCCGCTCATGGATCGATCACGCTCGCACACGCGTCGGTGGGCGCCGCGGCCACGTGCCCGACCAGCGGCACGATCTTCAACCCCGCCGATGCCACGCGGCAAGGCGCAGCCGCAAGGCCGCAGCCCGTCATGCCGGCATACACGGCGAGCGCCACGCCGAATGCTCCAAGCCGGCTTAGACTTCGATGCCACGGGCGCGACGCGGGCCTGCGGGATTGCGGTTGCTGCAGCATACGAGCCTCGACTTCAACCAGCTTCAGAATAAAAACGGACTGCGACGAGCAAGACGTTCGCGCAGCTTATTTCGCCGACACCGGCCGTACGGCTGCCGCGGCCTGCTTCGCGCGCCCGCGCGCTTCGTCGATCGTCTCGCCGGTGGCGAGCGCCACGCCCATGCGGCGTTTGACGAAACTCTCCGGCTTGCCGAACAGACGCAGATCGGCGTTCGGCACAGCGAGCGCGGCGGCCACGCCTTCGAACGCGATGCCCGCCTCGTCGAGGCCGCCGTAAATGACCGCCGACGCGCCCGGCGAGCGCAACGACGTATCGACCGGCAAACCGAGAATGGCGCGCGCGTGCAGTTCGAATTCGGAAAAGCGTTGCGAGCTCAACGTGACGAGCCCGGTATCGTGCGGACGCGGGCTCACTTCCGAGAACCATACGTCATCGCCGCGCACGAAAAGTTCCACGCCGAACAGGCCCCTGCCGCCCAATGCCGCGGTCACCTTGCGGGCGACTTCACGCGAGCGCTCCAGTGCGAGCGGACTCATTGGCTGCGGTTGCCAGGATTCCACGTAGTCGCCCGCCACCTGCACATGGCCGATCGGGTCGCAGAAATACGTGTCGACCTCGCCGCTCGCCGGGTCGATGGCGCGCACGGTGAGCTGGGTGATTTCGTAATCGAAGTCGATAAAGCCTTCGACGATCACGCGGCCGTGATTCACGCGGCCGCCCGCCATCGCGTATTGCCACGCAGGTTCGACGTCGGCCTCGCTTTTGAGCACCGACTGCCCCTTGCCCGACGACGACATGACCGGCTTCACGACGCACGGGTAGCCCACCTGGGCGATGCCCGCGCGCAGTTCTTCGAGCGAGTCGGCGAACGCGTAGGGCGAGGTCGGCAAACCGAGCTCCTCGGCGGCGAGCCGGCGAATGCCTTCGCGGTTCATGGTGAGTTGCGTGGCGCGCGCGGTGGGGATGACTTCGGCGAGACCGTCGGTTTCGATGGCGGCGAGCGCGTCGGTGGCGATCGCCTCGATTTCGGGGACGATCAGATGCGGGCGTTCCTGTTCGACCAGTGCACGCAGCGCGGCATGGTCGGTCATGTCGATGACGTGCGAACGATGTGCGACCTGATGACCTGGTGCATGCGGGTAACGGTCAACGGCGATCACTTCGACGCCCAGCCGTTGCAGCGCGATGATCACTTCCTTGCCGAGCTCGCCGGCGCCGAGCAGCATGACGCGCGTGGCGGATTCAGAAAGCGGCGTGCCGATCCGTTGGCCGATCTGCATGGGGTCTCCAGATAAAAGTGGGGAAAGTGGGGGGTGGGGGCGGTTTTGCGTGGACCACGATGTTAACATGCACGCCCCGATGCACACCCATACCCCCCGACACCCCCCCGACGGAATTCAGCCCCCCCGTCGCGGCGCTCGCGTGCGGCGTGTGGAGTGCGTTACGCTTACGCCTTCGCCAGTTTGAAGAGGAACGACGCCATGCTCCACAACTCCTCCGCGCCACGAGTTGTGCGCTTCATCCCGTACGCGCGCCATGCTTTCGCCGCGTTGAGCGTCGCCGCGCTATTGAGCGCCTGCGCGATGCCGAAACACACCGACGCCGCGGCCCCCGCGCCCGATCCGTTCAACCCGGCGGCCACACAGTTACTCGACGACACCAGCTGGGTGCTCAGCAGCTGGAAGCAGGCGGACGGCACGGTTCGCCCAATCCCCTCCATTCCGGCTGCCGGCAGCGGGACGCCTATCACGCTCACGTTGTCCACCGAAAAAGGCCAGCGGCACGCCAGCGGTTTTTCGGGCTGCAACCGGTACATGGGTTCCTATGCGCTCAAAGACGGCAAGTTGAGTTTCGGCACGCTGGGCGGCACGCGCATGGCGTGCGCGACTCCGGGCGGTCAGATAGAAAGCGCGTACCTGCAGGCCCTCACTCACATCGAGCGCACCGGCGTGCAGATGCGCGCGCCTCAGCAGATGCAACTGGTGCTCGATAACGGCGACACGCTGACCTACGAGCGCAACGCCCAATGACTTTCGCGCGGCACGCAAGCCGGCCCGCGCGTTTCCGGGATGCGAGCTTGCCCGCGTCCACCGTCGAAGGCTCGGTCTTCGCCGGTTTAAACCCGACGGATCGCGTCTTGCGCGTGTCCGTCATTCGTCGATGTCTAGTATGCACACGGTAGTTTTCGGCTGGTTCGGCGCATCGGCCGTCTGGTTCATTCCTCTTTTGTGGCGTCTCGTCAGATCGGCGCTGCCGGGCGGCGCGGGCTTGCGCGGTCCGGGCACGATCCGCCTGTGGCTGGGCTTCGTCTGCGTGATGGTGGCCAGTTGCACGCTGGAAGGATCGCTGGTGGGCGCGTCCGGTTGGTGCGCGATCGGTCATGCGTTTGCGGCGGGATTCGGTCGTTTGCTGGGACACATCGGTACGCCGCTCGCAGCGCTCGTGCTGTTTCTGATCAGCCTGCCCTGGCTGATCGACTTTCGCTGGCGCGACGTGGCCGTGTGGGCCGACGGCGCGTTCGGCCTCGGGTTGTCGCGCGGGCTCGCCAAACGCGACGAGGATGCGCGCCGGCATCGGGCCGACGACGGACTGCCGTCGCATGGCTCGCCGGTTTCATCCGCCAGCAACACGATGGCGCCCGGTAGCAACCGGCGTTATGCCCGGCCAACGGTTTGGCGGCCGCCAGCGAATGCGCGCGGATCGGCGGGTGGCGTGGCGGGAGCGGCGGCCGGCCAGACGGCGGCGGCGGCCAAGGATCGTCCGGTGCGCAGCGGTGCAGCGGATTGGCGCGCGGGAAATGCCCGAGCGCGCGGCGGCGTGGCAGGACAAGCCGAGCAGGTGCTGCGCACGGGTGCTAGCGCACCGGTTCGTCAGGCTTCGTCGCAGGAGTTTGTGGGGGCGAATGCGCATACCAACGCCAATGCGGCGGCTAATTCAGGCAATGCGGGCAAACCGGCCTGGCTACCCACCGAGCCGGTGGCACCTGCCGGATGGTTGCGCGAATCGACGCCTGCTGCGCGAGCGCCGACGGTCGTTCTGGGTTCGACGGCTGGCGTCGCGGCGCAGAAAGCCGCGGCACGCGACAGCGCTTCGCCGGTGGGACGTCGGTCGGTGGGTGAGCAGAGAACCGTGGCTGCCACGGGCGGGCTTGCTGCTGGTGCGCTTGGTGCTGCGGGTAACGCTAGCGCTGCTGGCGTTGGTGCGGCTGCTGCTGACGCCGCAAGCGTAGCCACGCACATTGCGGCTGCGCGAACCGCGGCACAACCCATAACGACCTCACAGACCTCGTCACACAACTCAACAAGCGGTGCCACAGCGAGCCGGCCCATTGCAGCAGGCCGTCCCGTGCAGCCTCGCCAGTCGGCCGCGCCTGCGCCGGCCCCTGGCGTCGACCTCACTCGACCGACGCCTCGCTCCCCGGCTTCGACGGCGCCCAGCTTCACCCGTCCGCTGACGGGCACACAAACGGCCTCGCCACCGGAAAGCGTTCAGGAAACCCTGCGCAGCATTGCGGAAAATGCCGCGCGCTGGACGGACCTGGCAGGGGTCAGCCTCGCACGAAGCAGCAGCGCGGAGAGTGCAAAGACCGCAACTGCGCCCTTGCCTGTGGAAGACTTGTCCGTCGCGCCGGCCTCGACGCCTGCCGCGAGCGAACCGTTATCTTTTGAAATTGAGCCGATAGAGACTGCATCGCCTCCGCCGCTTCCCGCGCTAGGAGAAACGATAGCGGTGGCCCCATGGCGGGAGGCGCCCACGCCTCCAAGCCTGCCCGTCGATCCCCCTGCAACGGCTGAAGCCGCACCGATCGACACGACGACGGCACAGCCGATCGACATCCAGGATCGCGCGCACCACGACGTGCAGTCGGACACGCTGTTACCGAGCGAAGATCCTGTCGCGCACTGGCCGATCGAAGCGCCGGTCACCGAGTCTGCCCCGGTCGCCGTGCCTGCGCCGTTGCCGTTGCCGACACCGGTTCCGCAATTCGTCGCACCGGTAGCGCCGACGGTCACGCCTACGCCGTTCCAGAGCTTCGCCGCGCAGTTGCAAGCCAGCGACATGCAACCCGATGCGGTCGCAGATGCGATCGCAGATGCGAACCTGGATGCGGACGCAAACACAACCGCAGATGCGACCGTGAGTGAAGCCGAGCTACCGGCTGTCGCAGCAGCATCGATCGAAACACCTGCGAGCGCAGGGATGCCAGGCACGCCGCCGATCGACGAACCAGCCGATCATCTGCCGTCCGCAGCAACATCGGTCACTCCATGGCCCGTCCCGAACCAGGCACCGTCGACCAGCACGCTGAGTGCGCCTGCAACGCCGAGCCACTTCGACGCGCCCACGGCAAGCACGCCCACGGCAAGCACGATCCCGACGATCACCGAACCAGCCGCCCTGCCCGTCTATAACGAGACGCCGAGCGCGCCCAGCACGCCCAGCACGCCGAGCACACCCAACACACTGGACACCCCACCACCCCCAGACTCCTTCCCGCAACCCGAAGCGCTTCCCCCGCTCGACTTCCCGGCCCCGCCACCCGCGCCGGCCATCGCCGAGCGCGCGCCGCTGCGCGGCCACGGTCCGACTAACGGCTTCGAATTCCATGCGCCGGCGGCATCGATGGTCGAACTCCCGACCCTCGATCTGCTGGCGCTCGCCGACACCGATGTCGAACCCGTCTCCGAGGAAAAGCTGATCGAGACCGGCCTGCTCATCGAGCAACGCCTGCAGGAATTCAAGGTGCCCGTCACCGTGGTCGGTCATTCGGCCGGCCCGGTCATCACGCGCTTCGAAATCGAGCCGGCGCTCGGCGTGCGCGGCAGTCAGATCGTCGGTCTGATGAAGGATCTGTCGCGCGGCTTGGGTCTGACTTCCATCCGCGTGGTCGAAACGATTCCTGGCAAGACCTGCATGGGTCTCGAATTGCCGAACGCCAAGCGGCAAACCATCCGCCTGTCCGAGATTCTCGAAGCCAGCGTCTATCAGAACTCGCATTCGCAACTGACGCTGGCCATGGGCAAGGACATCACCGGGCATCCTGTGGTCGCCGACCTCGCCAAAGCGCCGCACATGCTGGTGGCGGGCACGACCGGATCGGGCAAGTCGGTGGCGATCAACGCGATGATCTGCTCGCTGCTGTTCAAGGCGACGCCCGAAGAAGTGCGGCTCATCATGATCGACCCGAAAATGCTGGAGTTGTCGGTCTATGAAGGCATTCCGCATCTGCTGGCGCCGGTCGTCACCGACATGAAACTCGCGGCCAACGCGCTGAACTGGTGTGTCGGCGAAATGGAAAAGCGCTACCGCCTGATGTCCGCGGTCGGGGTGCGCAACCTCGCCGGCTTCAACCAGAAAATCCGCGATACCGAAGCGCGCGGCAAGAAACTCGGCAACCCGTTCTCGCTCACGCCGGACGCACCCGAACCGCTCGCGCCGCTGCCGCTCATCGTGGTGGTAATCGACGAACTGGCCGACCTGATGATGGTCGCAGGCAAGAAGATCGAAGAGTTGATCGCGCGGCTCGCGCAAAAGGCGCGCGCCGCCGGCATCCATCTGATTCTCGCGACGCAGCGGCCCTCGGTGGACGTGATTACCGGCCTCATCAAGGCGAACATTCCGACTCGCGTGGCCTTTCAGGTGTCGTCGAAAATCGACTCGCGCACGATCCTCGACCAGATGGGCGCCGAATCGCTGCTCGGTCAGGGCGACATGCTGTTCCTGCCGCCGGGCACCGGTTATCCGCAACGGGTGCACGGCGCGTTCGTCGCCGACGAAGAGGTGCATCGCATCGTCGAATATCTGAAGCAGTTCGGCGAGCCGCAGTACGAGGAAGGGATTCTCGACGGCCCGGCCACGGACGGCGGTGCAGCGCAGGATCTGTTCGGAGATTCGCCGGAGGCCGAAGCCGACCCGCTCTACGACGAGGCGGTGGCCTTCGTGGTGCGCACGCGGCGGGCGTCGATCTCGTCGGTGCAGCGGCAGTTGCGCATCGGCTATAACCGCGCGGCGCGGCTCGTCGAGCAGATGGAAACGGCCGGCCTCGTCTCGGCAATGGGCATCAACGGCAGTCGCGAAGTGCTGGCACCTGGACCGGCAGAATAAGCGACCGGCGTGCCGGCATCGGAATGACGCATCGGAATGGCGCATCGGAATGGCGCATCGGAATGAACACGGGCCGCTCGAAGCGGCCCGTTTTCCTAGAGAGCGCCGAAACGCGTCACCCTGTCACGACGGCGAAACCAGCTTGAAATCCACCGGCGAGCCGATCTCGATACGCTGCGGGTTCGCCTCGAGCAAACCGCTCTGTTGATCGCGCCTGAAGATATACACGGAGTCGCTGTTCTGATTACCGACGATCAGCCAGTTGCCGGTCGGGTCGATCGCAAATTCGCGCGGCGACTTGCCGAGGCTCGACTGACGGCCGACCTGCTTCAGCTTGCCGTCGGTCGGGTCGACAGAAAAGATCACGATATCGTTTGCATCGCCGCGATTCGACGCGTACAGAAACCGTCCATCCGGCGACAGATGAATCGCCGAGCCACCCACCGCGCCCTTGAAGCCGGGCTCGACGAGCGGGAGCGTTTGCACCTGGCTGAGCTTGCCGTCGTCGTAGTCGAACGTGCTGACCGTGCCGGCCATTTCGCTCGTCAGGTAGCCATGCTTGCCTTGCTTGTCGAACACCAGATGACGCGGGCCGCTGCCTGCTTTCTCCTGCGTGTAGCGCGAATCGGTCGGACCGAACAGACCGCGGCTGCCGTCGGGCGTGTAGCGATACCCATAAAGCTTGTCGGTGCCGAGATCCTGCGCGAACAGATAGCGGCCATCCGGCGAGAACACCGCGGAATGCACGTGCGAATTGTCCTGACGGCCCTTCACCGGACCGCCGCCTTCGTGATGCACCGTCAACACCGACGCGCCCACCTGGCCGTCGGACTGTAACGGAAACACGGCGAAGCTGCCGCCGGGATCGGCCGCCACCGAATAGTTGGCGGTGACCAGATACTTGCCGTCCGGCGAGAGGCTCAGATAGCACGGGTCGTTGCCATCCGACGAGACCTTGTTGATGAAGCTCAACTGGCCGCTAGCGGCATCGAAGCGGAACGCGCTGATCCCGCCGCGCTGTGAAGCGGGGCCGTCGTCGCCGGGCAATTCGTTGACCGCGTAGACGAAGCGGCGGTCGTGGCTCACCACGAGATACGACGGGTTGACCGTCTGTGCGACCGACACGCGGGTCGCCGCGCCCGTCTTCGTATCGAAGCGATAGACATAGAGTCCTTCGCTCTTGCCGGACGTATACGTGCCGACCAGCAGGTCGTATATGCCATCGGCCGGAACCGGGCCGGAATCTTGCGCAAACGCATGCGAAGCAACAATCGAGACCATGAGCACAAAACCTTTTATGATCGAGCGGGCGGAAGTTGTTGAAGGTGTAGGGCGAACAGATGAAGCGGCTCGCACAGTAGCTCGACGAAGGCAAAACATGAGACCTCCTGGATATCGGTTATCGAATCGATCGGTGGATCAGGGCGTCACGGAGATGCCGCGCGACAAGTCGAGCGTCGGTCCTGGCGGGCAAGTATAAAAGCGTTGGTTCGGATCATGCAGCGAGGCCGGCTTCCGGCCTGCGCAGCTTGTGTAGCAATTGCCTCGCCTGGCGGGGAATTTTTTCAATCGCGTCTTCCCGTGTCCGTCACGACATCGACGCGCCACAACTACTTACGGAGTCTTCATGAACCTCACACTCAGCCTGGGCCCGCTCGTTTCGTTGATCGCCGGCATTCTGATTCTCGTCATGCCGCGTCTGTTGAACTACATCGTCGCGCTCTATCTGATCATCATCGGTGTCATCGGGCTGTTTGGCGTGGGCGCGTCGCACTTCTGAGCCGCAACGCGACCTAGTTATCGGCGACCAGCACGAGCGCGCCGGTGCCTCGTCGGCCCGGCGCGCTTCGTTTTACTGCAGGAAGAATGAATGGCGTTCAGCCGTTGGCAAGCTGTTCGAGCCGTAAGCGGCCCTGCAAGGACAGAGCGCCCACCGCATACTGGCCGTCGCCTTCCTGATGCCGCTGGAAACAGGCCCGTTCGATGAGAAACGCCGCGGCCGCCTGCATGCCGTTGCGGCTCAGACCCAGGCGGCCGTGATCGAGCGGCAGGATGGCGTCGTCGGTCAGCTCGCTGGCCGCGGAGAGTATCGTGATGCAATCGGTTTTCGATGGGTTGAGCATAGCTTTCATCCTCGAAAGACGGCGTAGGAAAATCCGATTGTAGGCAGCACCTGCCAGAATACCAACCCGCGTTTTGCCGCATTCGGCGTGACGACAAAGCTGAACCAATGCAGATGAAGCCGGTCCCGTAATAACAACTCGAACGATGCGCAAACGAAGCACCGCCCAGGCGACTTCCGTGTGGTTCCTGTCGTTTGCCCTTCATTTGCCACTCACCTACACGCCAGACACTATGCCTGCACTCATCGAAGACTATGCGCTCATCGGCGACGGCCACACGGCCGCGCTCATCTCCCGCGAAGGTTCCGTCGACTGGCTTTGCTGGCCTCGCTTCGATTCCGGCGCGTGCTTCGCCGCGCTGCTCGGCACGCCGGAAAACGGCCGCTGGCTGATCTCCCCCGTCTCGGATACGCCGCCCACCGTCACGCGCCGCTATCGCGGCGAAACGCTGATTCTCGAAACCGACTTCGAGACCCCCGAAGGCGCGGTCACGCTGATCGACTTCATGCCGCCGGGCAACGGCTGGTCGGAGATGGTCCGCATCGTCGTCGGCCGGCGCGGCACGGTGCGCATGCGCATGGAACTGGTGCTGCGCTTCGACTACGGGTTTTCGGTGCCGTGGGTGGACCGGCTCGACAACGAAAGCGGCGTCAAAGCCATCGTCGGCCCGGACAATGCCGTGTTGCGCACGCCCGTGGACCTGCGCGGCGAAGACATGAAGACCATCGCCGAATTCAGCGTGAGCGAAGGCGAACGCGTGCCGTTTTCATTGGCGTATGCCGCATCGCATCTGCGTAATCCACCTGCCCGCGACCCGCACACGTCGCTCGCCCGTACCGAAAACCACTGGCTCGAATGGTCCGCGCGCGGCACGGTGGAAGGCCGCTGGGCCGAACCGATCCGCCGCTCGCTGATCACACTAAAAGCACTCGCCTACGAGCCGACCGGCGGCATCGTCGCGGCCCCCACCACGTCCTTGCCGGAGCAACTCGGCGGCACGCGCAACTGGGACTATCGCTATTGCTGGCTGCGCGACGCGACCATCACGCTACTGGCGATGATGCGCGGCGGCTACTACGACGAAGCCCGCGCCTGGCGCAGCTGGCTCGGTCGCGTGATGGCAGGCGCGCCGGATCAGTTGCAGATCATGTATGGCATCGCCGGCGAGCGGCGTCTGCCCGAGTTCGAACTCGACTGGCTGGAAGGCTACCAGGGCGCCAAGCCGGTGCGGATCGGCAACAACGCGGTCGGGCAGCGGCAACTGGACGTGTATGGCGAAGTGATGAACGCGCTGCACCTCGCGCGCGTCGGGGGTCTGCAGGCGGACGACACCGCGTGGAACGTGCAACGCGCGCTGCTCGGCCACCTCGATACGATCTGGGAAGAACCGGACGAAGGCATCTGGGAAACGCGTGGCGGCCGCCAGCATTTCACCTTTTCGAAGGTGATGGCGTGGGTCGCCTACGATCGCGCGATCCAGTCGGCGGAGATGTTCGAACTCGAAGGTCCGCTCGACGACTGGCGCGCCACCCGCGCGAAGATTCATGCGCAGGTCTGCGAGAAGGCGTGGAATCCGACGCTCGGTGCGTTCTCGCAGGCGTACGGGACCGATCAGCTGGATGCGAGCCTGCTGCTCATGTCGTTGATTGGCTTTCTGCCGCCGGACGACCCGCGAATCAAAGGCACCGTGGCGGCCATCGAGCGCGATCTGATGCACGACGGTTTCGTGATGCGCTACCGCACCACCGACTACAACGACGGCCTGCCGCCGGGTGAGGGCACTTTCCTCGCCTGTTCGTTCTGGATGGTGGACAACCTCGCGCTGCAGGGTCGTATCAGCGAAGCGGTCGCCATGTACGAACGTCTGCTCGACCTGTGCAACGACGTCGGCCTGCTTGCCGAGGAGTACGATCCGACGGCGAAGCGGCAGGTCGGCAACTTCCCGCAGGCGTTCTCACACGTGGCGCTGGTGCACACCGGTCTGAACCTGATGCAGCATGAACAGGAAATGGCCGAGGCCACCGGGCAGCCGTCGAATAACGGCACGAATAGTGCTGAACTTGATGCTCAGGCAAGCCCGGATAGCGGCGCTGCAACATCGCCAGTAGCATGATTTCATGACAATTCGTGTGCGGCCGGGGGGCGGTAAACCCTTGGCCAGTACGCGAATTGCTGCATTGCACAAGTCAGCCGAGTTAGATATGATCGACCGCACCTTTGGCCGCGCACCTTGGCCAATTCGATGTGTTCACAACCAGAATGGCCAGTCGCCAATTGCGTGTTCGCGTAGCCTCGAGCGAACCGCCTAAAAAACGGAGCACCCATGCTCTACCAATTGCATGAATTCCAGCGCGCGATGTTGAGCCCGCTGACCGCCTGGGCTCAGGCCGCGTCGAAATCGTTCGCGAATCCCGCCAGTCCGCTTGCTTATGTGCCTGGCGCGACGCGCCTCTCGGCCGGTTACGAATTGCTCTACCGGCTTGGCAAAGACTACGAAAAGCCGGAGTTCAATCTCCACCAGATCGTCAAGGACGGCCACAACATTCCGATCATCGAGCAGACGATCGTCGAAAAGCCGTTTTGCCGTCTGATGCGCTTCAAGCGTTTCGCCGACGACAGCGACGCCGTGACCCAGTTGAAGGACGAGCCGACGGTGCTGGTCTGCGCCCCGCTCTCCGGTCACCACGCCACGTTGCTGCGCGACACCGTGCGCACGCTGTTACAGGACCACAAGGTCTACCTCACCGACTGGATCGACGCGCGCATGGTGCCGCTCGAAGCCGGCGAGTTTCATCTGGACGACTACGTCGCCTATATCCAGGAATTCATCCGCCACATCGGCGCGAAAAACCTGCACGTCATTTCCGTCTGCCAGCCGACCGTGCCGGTGCTCGCCGCCATTTCGTTGATGGCGAGTCGCGGCGAAGACACGCCGCGCACCATGACCATGATGGGCGGGCCGATCGACGCACGCAAAAGCCCGACATCGGTCAATTCGCTGGCCACGCAGCATTCGTTCGAATGGTTCGAGAACAACGTGATCTTCACGGTGCCGCCGAATTATCCGGGCGTGGGCCGTAAGGTTTACCCGGGCTTTTTGCAGCACACCGGCTTCGTCGCGATGAACCCGGAACGTCACGCGGCTTCGCATTGGGACTATTACCAGAGCCTGCTGCGCGGTGACGAAGACGACGCGGAAGCTCATCGTCGTTTCTACGACGAATACAACGCCGTGCTGGACATGGACGCCGACTACTACCTGGAAACGATCCGCGTGGTGTTCCAGGAATTCTGTCTGGCCGAAGGAACGTGGGACGTGTCCGGCGAACGGGTGCGCCCGCAGGACATCACGAAGACCGCGCTGTTCACCATCGAGGGCGAACTCGACGACATTTCGGGCGACGGTCAGACGTATGCCGCGCACGATTTGTGCACGGGCATTCCGCAGAAGGACAAGCGGCACTTCACCGCGGAAGCTTGCGGTCACTACGGTATTTTCTCGGGCCGCCGCTGGCGCACGATTATTTATCCGCAGTTGCGCGACTTTATTCTCGAGCACAACAAGGCGCCGAAAGCCGCCAAGGAAAAAGTCGAAGCCTGAGCGTTTCGTCCGATGCGTTCGATGCAACGAACACGGCCTCCAGCAGGAGGCCGTTTTCTATTTGCGCATCAAATAAGCGAGCAGCAATTCCGTATTCATCTGAATCACTTCGCTGCGTTCGCTCGCGCCGTTGAAATCGCGGCCAAGGGTGGCTTCGAGCGTAAAACGGTTCGACACGATGTAGTAACCCATGCCGGACAGCGTCACGTAAAAACGCAGCGGATCGACATTGCCGCGAAACAGGCCGGCCCGTTGGCCGCGTTCGAGAATGCCGCCGAGCGTCGCGACGATCGGCGAAATCATTTCGCGGATGCGCGAGGACTTCTGCATGTAGCGCGCTTCGTGCAGATTTTCGTTATTGATGAGGCGCAGCAACTCGGGATGATCGCGGTAGTAATCCCAAACAAAATGCGCGAGACGCGTGACCGCTTCGACCGGTGCAATACCGTTCAATTCGAGCGTGCGTTCCGCTTCGTTGAGCGCGCTGAACGCGTGCTCGAGCACTGCCGTAAATAGCTGTTCCTTGCTACCGAAGTAGTAATACAGCATGCGTTCATTCGTTTCCGCGCGGCGGGCGATCTGGTCGACGCGTGCGCCGAACAACCCACCATTTGCAAACTCTTCGGCCGCCGCGAGCAGAATGCGACGCCGTGTGCCTTCAGGATCTCTTTTGATTTTCGGCTGATTCATGGTGGCATGTCTTCGTGAGCCGCGTTATCCGGATCGCGCCGCCGGCCGCTTCCTCGGGCCGTACACCGACAGCGTTGAACGGGCGCGCCATGGTTGGGGGACACCCTTCTGCGGTCTTTCGAAAAAGCGTCTCGATTATGGCACATGGATTGCCGATGGCAATTGGGGAAATCGGCGATAATGCGCCATTTAATTAAAGCTACCCGGCCGCAAGGCGAGCCCCCACGTTGTGACCGTCCCCGAGATCAGAACACTCGCAGATCGCATTGAAGATCTGCTTCCCCAAACGCAGTGCACCAAGTGCGGCTACCCCGCGTGCCGCCCGTACGCAGAGGCCGTTGCAAGCGGCGCGGCAAGCTATAACCAGTGCCCGCCGGGCGGCGCCGAGGGCGTCGCGCGCCTCGCCGCCCTGCTCGGCCAACCGGTACTGCCGCTCAATCCGGAGAACGGCGTCGAAAGGCCGCGCCCCGTGGCGGTCATCGACGAACAGGTTTGCATCGGCTGCACGCTGTGTATGCAGGCGTGTCCGGTCGACGCGATAGTTGGGGCACCGAAACAGATGCATACGGTCATCGCGGCACTGTGCACCGGCTGCGATCTTTGCGTGCCGCCCTGCCCCGTGGACTGCATCGCGCTGCCGCCCGTCACCGGTTCGGCAACCGGCTGGGACGCGTGGAGCGACGCGCAGGCGCGTGCCGCGCGCGAACGCCATGACCGCCGTGAACGTCGTCTGGAGCGCGAGCGCGAAGCCGCGCAAGCGCGTGCTGCAGCGCGGCGAGCCGGGAGCGCGGCGCAAACCGTCGCGGCGGTTGCGGGCGAGCATGGGGGCACTGCGGATTCCCAGGCTGCCCCCGGTGCGGAGGATCCCGAAGCAAAGAAGCGCGCGATTATCCAGGCTGCGCTCGAGCGCGCCCGTCAGAAGAAAGAAGAACTCGCCGCAAAGGGCCACGGTCCGAAAAACACGGAGCATGTCAGCGCCGACGTGCAGGCGCAGATCGATGCCGCCGAGGCACGGCGCCGTCGTCTGGGTCTCACCGTGGACGATGGTCCGACGCCCTCGCCTTCTTCCGGCAAGCACTGATTCATCACGGCAGCGACAGTGACAGCGACTCGCTCACGGCCAAGCCCCTACTTTCACTCCTCGACCGCATCCGCCCGCTCCGCATGAACGCGAACAAACGCCGCGCCATCTACGAAACGCTGCAGAGTCTCAATCCTCATCCGAAGACCGAACTGGAGTACACCAGTCCGTTCGAACTGCTGCTTGCCGTGCTGCTATCCGCGCAGGCCACCGACGTGTCGGTCAACAAGGCCATGC
Organism: Paraburkholderia sp. BCC1886; assembly: GCF_900996245.1. GTDB lineage: Bacteria > Pseudomonadota > Gammaproteobacteria > Burkholderiales > Burkholderiaceae > Paraburkholderia. The sequence continues at coordinate 145,890 of NZ_CAAJGK010000038.1, forward strand.
GCAAGATGTTTCCGGTTGCCAACACGCCGCAGACCGTGTTCGATCTCGGGGAAGAAGGCGTGAGCGGCTACATCAAGACCATCGGCCTGTATCGCACGAAGGCGAAGAATGTCATTGCGACCTGCCGGATTCTGCTCGATCAGTACGGCGGCGAGGTGCCCGAAGATCGCGAGGCGCTGGAAAGTCTGCCGGGCGTCGGCCGGAAAACCGCGAACGTGATTCTGAATACCGCGTTCGGCCATCCGACGATTGCGGTGGACACACATATCTTTCGGGTTGCCAATCGAACCGGACTCGCGCCGGGCAAAGACGTGCGCACGGTGGAAACCGCGCTCGAAAAATTCACGCCCGCCGAGTTCAAACAGGATGCGCACCATTGGCTGATCCTGCATGGCCGCTATGTCTGCAAGGCGCGCCGGCCGGAATGCTGGCATTGCGCGATCGAACCGCTATGCGAGTTCCGTCCGAAGACGCCGCCGCCGGATCTTTGAGCGGGCCGCGGGCATGACGTGGCGTGAACACTTCGGGTACACCCTGGGCGCGCCGGTCCTGCATCGGCAAGCGAATCGCCCCGAGCGTAAAATAGCCCGCTACCGCGCCCCACGCTTTGCACCCCCACACTCACACACAGCGATCCCACGATGTTTAATCCCAGCCGCGACGAAGTCCGCCAATTTTTCACCGATACCTGGCGCAAGCAACGTCAGGGCGAAATTCTGACGCCGCTGGAAGCCATCGCCGCCGACTGGATCGTCGAGCATCCCGAATATCACACCGACCTGAGTCACACCGAGGCCGCCCAGGCACAAGACTATTCGCCCGAGCGCGGTCAAACCAATCCGTTCCTGCATCTGTCGATGCATCTCGCCATTACCGAGCAACTGTCGATCGATCAGCCGCCCGGCATTCGCGCCGCGCATGAGCGCCTGGCGGCGCGTCTGGGTTCGACGCACGACGCGCAGCACGCAATCATGGAATGTCTCGGCGAAACCATTTGGGAAGCGCAGCGTACCGGCACGCCGCCGGATACAGAGGCTTATCTGCAACGCATAGAAAGACGCGCGACGCGCGATTAACGCGCTCGACCGCTTTGCCCGGCGCGCGACGCACATAAGAAAACACCCCGCCATGGCGGGGTGTTTTCTTTTAGCTGCAAGCTCATGAACGAAACAGCGAGACTACTTCTTCTGCACCAGATCGCCGTCCAGCGATTCGATATACGCCGCGATGTCTTTCATATCGCCCGGCGACAGGCTCTGCACCTGTGCCTGCATGATCGCGTTATTGCGGCCCAGGTGAGGATTGCCATTGCCCATCTGATACTGACGCAGCGCCCAGTACACATAGTCCGCATGCTGACCGGCCAGCTTCGGATACTCGGGGCTCACCGGCTTGTTCAGATTGACACCATGACACGCCGCGCAGTTATGACTGTCGGCCAGCACCTTGCCGTTGCCGGCATCCGCCGCATAGGCGAGGTTCGCTGCAACCAGACCGGCCATTGCCGCGGATGCGCAAGCCGCTTTGACCGCCGCGTGCATCGTCCGCATCGCACGCGCCGGGTGGCGTGCCTGTTGGGGCTTATTCATGAATTCTCCTATCCCGCGAATAGTGATAACCGTGTGACTGGAAGGATGGCCTCAGCCGATCACTTGTCGGGATTGCTTTTCGAAGAGGAATTTTGCGCTGCGTAATAGGCGGAGATGTCGGCTATGTCCTGATCGGACAAGGACACGGTGATGGCGTGCATGGTTTCGAAGTGCCGGTCGCCCTTCTTGTAGCCATGCAAGGCGTTTTCGAGGTACGCCTGATTCTGGCCGCCGAGCATCGGCACGCGGTAGACCTCAGGGTAAGCGGTGCGATATTCAGGAATGCCATGGCAACCGATACACATTGCCACTTTGCCCTGGCCCGCCTTCGCGTTGCCGACGACATCCGCTGCCTGCGCACTGGCCGCGTAACCCGTCAGCACCGACAGCGCTGCGATCACGACGTGTTTGCCAACGTATTTATTCATAGCATGTAACCTGGCATGAGGGGAAACGGGCGCCCGGATAGGCGACGGCCCGCGCCGTTCTTCTTATGGGGTAGCCACGCAGGCAAAAAAATCGGGCTAATTGTACCGCGACGCTACGGCGAACGTCCACCGGGCGAGGCCCGCGCCGCACTCGCCGCCGCACTCGCCGCCGCACTCGCCGCGCGCGGCCACAATGCATACGCCGTGGGACTTCGCGTCGCTATCCGGGTCATCCCTGACGAGCGCGTTGTCGCCTTGGATAAACAGGCGGTTGCCACCCCGCCACCCTGCGGCCCCAACCGCGACAAAGCCGCCACGACAGCGCCGTGACACCATACGCGAGCCGGTTTCGAGCCAACACCCCTTCTGACTTATACTGGGTTTTTTCCCGAAAAGAGCACCTCGCCATGCGTTTCGAAGGCTCATCGCAGTACGTCGCCACCGACGACCTCAAGCTCGCGGTCAACGCCGCGATGACGCTCAAGCGGCCATTGCTGATCAAGGGCGAGCCCGGCACCGGCAAAACCATGCTTGCCGAAGAAGTCGCCGCCGCGCTCGGCATGCCGCTCCTGCAGTGGCATATCAAGTCCACCACCAAAGCCCAGCAAGGCCTGTACGAATACGACGCGGTCTCGCGTCTGCGCGACTCGCAACTCGGCGACGAGCGCGTCAAGGACATCGGCAATTACATCGTCAAGGGCGTGCTGTGGCAGGCATTCCAGTCGGACGAGCAGGTCGTGCTGCTGATCGACGAAATCGACAAGGCCGACATCGAGTTCCCGAACGACCTGCTGCGCGAACTCGACCGCATGGAGTTCTACGTGTACGAGACGCACGAGCTGGTCCGCGCAAAACAGCGCCCGCTCGTCATTATCACGTCGAACAACGAGAAAGAGCTGCCCGACGCGTTTTTGCGCCGCTGTTTTTTCCACTACATCAAGTTTCCCGATCCGCTCACCATGCAGCAGATCGTCGAAGTCCACTACCCCGGCATCAAGAAAGAACTGCTGGCCGCGGCCATGCAGAGTTTCTTCGAACTGCGCAACGTCGCGGGACTGAAAAAGAAACCGTCGACTTCCGAACTGCTCGACTGGCTCAAGCTGCTGCTCGCCGAAGACATTCCGCCGGAAGCGCTGCGCTCGACCGACCAGAAGCAGATCATCCCGCCGCTGCACGGCGCGCTGCTCAAGAACGAACAGGACGTGAGCCTGTTCGAACGGCTGATCTTCATGAACCGCAATAACCGTTGATGCGCACATCCGCCTTCGCGGAGGACCCAGCATGCTGATCGACTTCTTCTACTCGTTGCGCGCCGCCAGACTGCCGGTGTCGGTGAAGGAATATCTGACACTGCTGGAAGCGCTCAAAGCCAACGTCATCGCGCCGTCGCTCGACGAGTTTTACTACCTCGCGCGCATCACGCTGGTGAAGGACGAGCAGTACTTCGACAAATTCGACCAGGCGTTCGGCGCGTATTTCAAGGGCGTCGCGCAGGCATCGGAGCTGGCCTTCGACATTCCGCTCGACTGGCTCAAGAAGAAACTGCAACGCGACCTGTCGCCCGAGGAAAAAGCGCAGATCGAAGCCATGGGCGGCCTCGACAAGCTGATGGAGCGTCTCAAGGAACTGTTCGACGAACAGAAAGAGCGCCACGAAGGCGGCAGCAAGTGGATCGGCACGGGCGGCACCTCGCCGTTCGGCAACGGCGGCTACAACCCGGAAGGCGTGCGGATCGGCGGCGACGCGAAGGGCAACCGCACGGCGGTGAAAGTGTGGGAAGCGCGCGCGTATCGCGACTACGACGACCAGGTCGAAATCGGCACGCGCAACATCAAGGTCGCGCTACGACGCTTGCGCCGCTTCGCGCGCGAAGGCGCAGCCGACGAACTGGATCTGCCCGACACCATCCGCAGCACCGCCGCGAACGCCGGCTGGCTCGACATCAAGATGGTGCCGGAGCGCCACAACAAAGTGAAAGTGCTGATGCTGCTCGACGTGGGCGGCTCGATGGACGACCACATCAAGCGTACCGAAGAACTGTTCTCGGCGGCGAAAGCCGAGTTCAAGCACCTCGAGTTCTATTACTTCCACAACTGCGTGTACGACTTCCTGTGGAAGAACAATCGCCGCCGCCACGCCGAGCGCATGCCGACGTGGGACGTGCTGCACAAGTTCACGCCCGACTACAAGCTGATCTTCGTCGGCGACGCGACGATGAGTCCGTACGAAGTGCTGCAACCGGGCGGCTCGGTGGAATACAACAACGCGGAAGCCGGCGCAGTCTGGCTGCGCCGTCTCGCCGACCAGTTCCCGCAACACGCCTGGCTGAACCCCGAGCCCGAAGGGCTATGGGCTTACCGGCAATCGGTCGGCGCGATCCGCGAAGTGCTGGGTCAGCGTATGTATCCGCTGACGCTGGCCGGCCTCGAAGCCGCCATGCGCATGCTCAGCAAGTAACCTCATCCGTTCCATCCTCAACGTTCCAACGATAAGAAAGTTTCTGCATGAGTCCGTCTTCTTCACCCGAGTTATCTCCGGCCGCCACCCGGCCCGGCCGCTTCAATCCGCTGGCCGACACGTCGCTGTCCGCCATCGTCGCCGGCTTCGTCGCGATGATGACCGGCTACACCAGCTCGCTCGTGCTGATGTTTCAGGCGGGTCAGGCCGCGCATTTGAGCGACGCGCAGATCTCCTCGTGGATCTGGGCGCTGTCCATCGGCATGGCGGTCTGTACCATTGGCCTGTCGCTACGTTTTCGCGCGCCGATCGTGGTCGCCTGGTCGACGCCCGGCGCTGCGCTGCTGGTGTCGTCGTTGCCGCATGTTCCGTATCCGGAAGCCATCGGCGCGTTCATCGTATGTGCGGTGTTGCTGACCGTGGTCGGCCTGACCGGCTGGTTCGACACGCTGATGAAGAAGATTCCGGCCGGCATTGCCGCCGCGCTGCTCGCGGGCATCCTGTTCGAAATCGGCATCGAGATTTTTCGCGCCGCGCAGTTCCAGACCGCGCTCGTGCTGACGATGTTCTTCACCTACCTGATCGTCAAACGCCTCGCGCCGCGCTATGCGATCGTCACCACGCTGATCGTCGGCACGGTGGCGGCCGGCGGACTCGGTCTGCTCGACTTCAGCCACTTCCACATCGCGCTCGCGCATCCGGTTTTCACGATGCCGTCCTTTAGCGTGGCGGCGGCCATCAGCATCGGCATTCCGCTGTTCGTCGTGGCCATGGCCTCGCAGAACGTGCCCGGTATTGCCGTGCTGCGCGCGGACGGTTATCGGACGCCGTCGGCGCCGCTGATTTCCACCACGGGTATCGCGTCGCTGCTGCTGGCGCCGTTCGGATCGCACGGCATCAATCTTGCTGCCATTACGGCAGCGATCTGCACTGGCCCGGAAGCGCACGAAAATCCCGCCAAACGTTACACGGCGGCGGTCTGGTGCGGCATTTTCTATCTGGTTGCAGGGACGTTCGGCGCCACCATCGCCGCGCTGTTCGCGGCGCTGCCGAAGGCGCTGGTAGTCTCGGTGGCTGCGCTGGCGCTGTTCGGCTCGATCATGAGCGGACTCGCCAACGCGATGCAGGACGTGAAGCAGCGCGAGGCGGCGCTGGTCACGTTCATGGTGACGGCCTCGGGGTTGACCTTGCTGTCGATCGGCTCGGCATTCTGGGGGCTGGTCGCGGGCGTGCTGACGCAACTGGTGCTGAACGCCGGCAGAAACCTCCGCCAGAACGCCTGAACGGATGGGCGATGCCCGCTGTCACAACCGGATCGGGCGATCCACCCTAGAATAGAGGCATCCGTCAGTCTTTCCAGCCGTATGGAAAAAAGACTGCAGCGTGACCCGCGGCCGCCGGCGCGGCTGGATTGCAGTTCGATCCTGCCGCGCGGCGGCAATCTCATTTCTCCTGAACCACGACGCGTAAGCGTCCTGAAGGCTCGAACATGACAACCGCACTCGATCAACTCAAGCAGTACACCACCGTCGTCGCCGATACCGGCGACTTCCAGCAGCTTGCGCAATACAAGCCGCAGGACGCGACCACCAATCCGTCGCTCATCCTCAAAGCGGTGCAGAAAGACGACTACCGTCCGCTGCTAGAAAAAACCGTGAAGGCGCACGCGAGCAAGCCGGTCGGCGCGATCATCGACCAGTTGCTGATTGCTTTCGGCACCGAAATTCTCAAGATCATTCCGGGCCGCGTGTCCACCGAAGTCGACGCCCGACTGTCGTTCGACACCGAAGCGTCGATCGCCAAAGGCCGCGAACTGATCGCGCTGTACAAAGACCACGGCATCGGCCGCGAACGCGTGCTGATCAAGCTGGCCTCGACGTGGGAAGGCATCCGCGCCGCCGAAGTGCTGCAGAAAGAAGGCATTCACTGCAACATGACGCTGCTGTTCTCGCTGGCGCAAGCAGCGGCTTGTGCCGAAGCCGGTGCACAACTCATCTCGCCGTTCGTCGGCCGCATCTACGACTGGTACAAGAAGAACGCCGGCAGCGCGTGGGACGAGGCCAAAGACGGCGGCGCGAACGACCCGGGCGTCAAGTCCGTGCGCCGTATTTACGCTTACTACAAGAAGTTCGGCTACAAGACCGAGGTGATGGGCGCGAGCTTCCGCACGCCGGGTCAGATTCTGGAACTGGCCGGCTGCGATCTGCTGACCATTAGCCCGGACCTGCTGCAAAAGCTGCAGGACAGCACCGACAAGATCGAACGCAAGCTGTCGCCGGATCTCGCCGATGGCGCGGATATCGAACGCGTGCCGGTCGACGAATCGACGTTCCGCTTCCTCGTCAACGACGAAGCGATGGCCACGGAGAAACTCGCCGAAGGCATCCGCGCCTTTGCCGCAGACGCCGTGAAGCTGGAAAAGCTGATCGAAGCGCTGCGCTAAGTCCCGCGCGGAGCCACCGCGCGCCGCCCACCGCCCGCCGCCAGTGCGAACCGGCGGCGCTCCGACAAGGCCCCGAGCCCGCAACGGCTCGGGGCCTTGTCATGTCGACTTCAGCAAAGTCCGCGAATGCCGCTCGATGTTCCAGTTCGGCTCGGTTTCCTGCAACAGCGCGCGCAGACGCTCCACCTGCTCGGACAATCGCTGTCCGAGCCAGTACGGTCCTTGCAGATCGGCGGGCAGGTCGCGCAACGCGTCGCCCGGATTTTGCGGCGGCGTCTGCGGTTCCAGTCGCATCAGCGGCGACGCGCCCGGAATACTGAAATGCGTCGCGTGCCCGAAGCGCAAACCGCGCGCCATCGCCAGCAGCATGCCGCGCACGGCGCGTACTTCGAAGCCGCAGCGCGCGGCATACGCGGCCCGCGCGGTCTCGTCGGCGTGCATCAGCGAGCCCGTGGCGAGCAGTTCGAGCGAACTGAGCACCGAGCGATGCAGCCGCTGGATTTCTTCCAGCCGCGACTGCGGCACGTCGATCTCTTTCGCGACCGACGGCATCAGTGAGCGCAACTGCACGAGCCGCCGGTTGATTCGCAGAAACTGCTTCACCTGCTCTTCTTCGCCGAGCGTCTCGCCCTCGATCAGATACGTGTAGATGCGCGCGCATTCGCGCAGATTCGCGGCGAGTCCATAACGCCACGAATAGGTCGCATGCAGCGGCAGCGCGAACGAGAACGCCAGCGCAATGACGATGCCGATCAGCACGTTGAGCGTGCGCCACAAGCCGGTGTCGATGAGATTGTCGCCGTGGCCCGCGACGATACACATCGTGATCGCCGTCAGCAGCCCGATATAGCCGGCCGAACCGATGGCGAACCACGCGCAGATGGACGCGACGATCGCCATCAGCACGTAGGTGAGCGGCAACGAGCCGATCAGGTTCTGCTGCAGGATCAGCAGCAGCCCGATCGTCGCGCCGAGCAGGGTCCCCGCGGCGCGCTCGGCGGCCTTCTTGCGGATATTGCCGTGATGCTGCAAGCCGCCGATCACCACCAGCAGCGTGACCGACGACCAGATGCCATGCGGAATGTCGATGCCGGTGGTCGCGAGAATCGACACCAGCATCGCGAGGCCGACGCGCAGGCTGTGCAGCACCTTGGCGTGCCGGTAGCGGTAATACGGCGAGGTGACCGCGCGGATCATCCGGCTCAGGGCCGGGCGGCGCGGGACCACGGTGCGGGAAGGACGGGAATCGGCAGAGGCCATGACGGCGCGATCACGCGTTGGAGGACGGTCTCGCTATCCTGCCCTGGACTCGTCCGGAATGACACCATGAAAAACGCCCGCCGACTTTCGTCCGCGGGCGCTGCGTTGTCAGCGGAATGACGCCGCCGCTTAACTTTCCACCACGTCCAGATAGTCTTCGGGATGAGTACGGTCCACGCCGCGCTGCATGCCGAACGCGCGCACCAGCAGACTGACCACCACCGACACCACCAGGTTGACGATCAGCGACCACACCGCCGCATAGCCTGGAATCGCCATGCCGAACAGATGGATCACGAAGATCGAACCGGCCAGCTTCAGCGAGATCGCCATCCACGTGCCGGTGGCGATGCCGACCGCCCAGCCGGCGAGCAGGCCACGGTAGTCGAGCACGCGGGTGTAGAGACCCAGCACGATCGCCGGCAACGTCTGGATGATCCAGATGCCGCCCAGCAGTTGCAACTGGATCGCGTACGTCAGCGGCAGGCCCAGAATGAACGCCACCGCGCCGACCTTGACGATCAGCGAGACGAGCTTGGCGACGTTGGTCTCCTGCTCGTTCGTCATATTGCGGTTGACGAACTCCTTGTGGATGTTGCGCGTGTACAGATTGGCCGCCGCGATCGACATGATCGCCGCCGGCACCAGCGCGCCGATCCCGATCGCCGCGAAGGCCACGCCGACGAACCACGACGGGAAGTAGTGGAGGAACAGCGCCGGTACCGCGAAGTTCGGACCGAAGGCCTTGAAGTACGGCGCGAATTCCGGCATGTCCTTCACGCCCGAGGCCAACGCCATGAAGCCGAGCAGCGCAAGCAGACCGAGCACCAGCGAGTAGGCCGGCAGCATCGCCATGTTGCGGCGGATGGTGTTGCCCGACTTCGACGACAGCACCGCGGTGATCGAATGCGGATACAGGAACAGCGCGAGCGCCGAGCCGACCGCGAGCGTCGCGTACGCGCTATAGCCATTCAGGCTCGACACGTCCGGCGCCTTGAGCAGCAGCTTGGCCGGCGGCACGATGCTGAAAATATGGCCGAAGCCGCCCAGTTGCGGCGGAATCACGATGATCGCGGCGAAGATCGTGATGTAGATCAGCACGTCCTTGACCACGGCGATCATGGCCGGTGCGCGCAGACCCGAGGTGTACGTGTACGCCGCGAGAATCGCGAAAGCGATGATGAGCGGCAGGTCGCCGACGAAGCCCGTGGTGTCGAAACCGAGCGCGCCGATCACCACTTCGATCCCGACCAGTTGTAGCGCGATATACGGCATGGTCGCCACGATACCGGTCACGGCGATCGCCAGAGCGAGCATCCGGCTGCCATAGCGCGCCGACACGAAGTCCGCCGATGTCACGTAGCCCTGACGTTTGGCGATGCTCCACAGTTTCGGGAACACCACGAACGCGAACGGGTAGATGAGGATGGTGTACGGCAGCGCGAAGAAACCGGTGGCGCCCGCACCGAACACCAGCGCCGGCACGGCGATGAAGGTGTAGGCGGTGTACAGGTCGCCGCCCAGCAGGAACCACGTGACGACGGTACCGAAGCGGCGTCCGCCCAGGCCCCACTCTTCCAGATGCGCCAGATCGCCGCGCCGCCAGTGGGCCGCGATAAAGCCGAGGATCGTCACGCCGATGAAAAACAGTACGAAGACGAAGGTTGCGGTGGCGTTCATGAGCGTGCGCCCCCTTTCGAGCGGGTCTTGGTCTTGAAGTACACGAGCGCGGTGATGACCGCGCTGATCAGCACCCAAAGGAGCTGATACCAGTAGAAAAACGGAAAGTCGAACAGCTGCGGTTCGATCTTGTTGTAGGACGGCACCCAGATCATCGCGATCCAGGGCAATAGCAGCAACCAGAGCCAGTGCTTGCTGGCCTTGTTCGCGTCGGCGTCGTGAGCCATGACGTCTCCTCTTCCCTTTTATTGAATTGTTGGCCCGTGTGTGCACGGGTGGTGGGTCCCCAGCGGAGCGCCGCCCCGCGCATGGCAGGGCTGCTCCGAAAGCTGGGAAAGAGTATAGGAGCGGCGAACTCGCGGTCAAGACGGGGTGACCCGAGGCCCGGCGGTGCTTTGAGGGGATTTCGCGGAGACAGACGGGCACGGCGGCGGGGAGGGACGCCGGGTGGCTGCGAGGTGGTGCGACGTAGGTAAAGATGGTGCTGTCGCGCGCGCACAACGGCACGGCGCGGCGCTCACCCGGCTTCGGTTGGCCGGGTGGCGGGTCGATCAGATTGGGACGCTCAGATTGGGACGCTCAGATGGAGAACGTCTCGCCGGTTTGACCGGTCGATTCCTGCAGGCCTTTGATCCACTGCCGCGCGGGCAGGCCGAGCTTCGACTCGATCACCTTCGCGCGGGCTTGCAGCGCCTTGAACGGAATCTCGAGCGCCGGACCGGAGAACGCGATGGCGATACGGTTGCCGTCGTGCACTTCCGGCAGCGCGAACACCCGACCGTCGAACGCTTCGTTCAGGCGCTTCATGTTGCGCACGAAGCTCGGGTGATCGCCGAACAGGTTTACCGTCACGACGCCGGCTTCGGTCAGGCACGCCCGCACCGCGCGATAGAAACCCACGCTGTCGAGCACCGGTCCGCGCGCGGTAGCGTCGTACACGTCGATCTGCAATGCGCCGATGGTGCCGTGATTCGCGCGGTCGTTGACGAAGTCCCACGCGTCCATCTCATGCACGGTGAGGCGTGCGTCGTCGCGCGACAGTTCGAACATCGTGCGCGCGGCCACGACGACCGCGGGATTCACTTCGACCGCTTCGACCTGCGCACGCTTGAGGTAACGATGCGCGAACTTGGTCAGCGCGGCCGCGCCCAGACCGAGCTGGACGATGCGCCTGGGCGTTTCGATGAACAGCAGCCAGGCCATCATCTGCTGCGCGTATTCGAGTTCGATGTGATCGGGCTTGCGCAGACGCATGGCGCCTTGCACCCATTCCGTGCCGAAATGCAGGAAGCGCACACCGCCCTCTTCCGAAAACGTGACGGGAGCGAAACGCGGTTTGCGCGGCGTTTCGATTTGCGGCGCGTCGTGCAGATCGTCGTCGTCCCGCTCGCGTTTCTGTTTCTTGTTGCGGCCCGTTTGTTCCGCGCGTTGTTTGCCGCCGGCGACGTCGGCGTTTTTATTGCGGAAAGCGCGCGCTTCGGCCGAAGCCCGCTTGATCAGTTTCGTCATGTCAGGAGGTCGCGCCAGAGACGCAATTTTTGGTCGAACGAGAGCATAGCATTCGCCGGACTGGACGACGGCAGCACGAGCGTCGCATAGCCGGCGGCGCGATACATGTCTTATGATCGCGCCTGACCTTTGCCATTCACAGGGGAGCGCTATGCGCATAGTCTGCTTTGCCAAAGCCGAAAATAATCTGGAGGCTCTCATCGAGCAGGCCGTCGACGATGCCAATGTCACGCTCATCACACGAAGCGACGCGCCAAACGCCGTCCTGATGTCTCAAGATCACTACGAAAGATTGATCGAAGCTATCCAGGTGCTTCACTCACCGCCAATCGTCGCCCACCCGTAACGATCGCCCAACTTCGCCGGGGTCAAATCCCGTTGATGAATGGCAACGGCCCACGCTAATCAAACAACGTCTGCCAGACCGCCAGTTTTTGGTCGAACGAGAGCATAGCATTCGCCGGACTGGACGACGGCAGCACGAGCGTCGCATAGCCGGCGGCGCCGATCACCGGGGCGAAGCGCCCCGCCGTCTTGCCGTTGAAACAGACTTTTCTGAGCAGCGGCGCATGCTCGCGCAGCGACGCGAAATCGTTCGGCTGCGCATGCCGGATCGCCGAATCGAGGCTGCCTTCGCGCTGACACGCATCGAGTACGTCCCACACACCCACGCCATGAGCAAGCACACGCTCGAGTCGCGCGTCGTAAGGCAACTCGTGCAACGACGCCTCGCCGAGCACGGCGCCCAGAAGCCGCCAGAACTGGTTACGCGGATGCGCGTAATACTGCGTCGCGGCCAGCGACGCTTCGCCGGGAAAACTGCCCAATATCAGCGTGTGGGTGTTCGCGGCGGTTACGGGAGGAAAGCCTTGCAGCATCAACGGCTCCGTTCGTCGGACGTGCACGCCCACAACGCGGGCAGCATGCACTCGGTGACCATCAGCGGCGCGCCATGGCGCTCGAACACCGAGCGACGCGCGACCAGTGCATGAGGCGCGGCGTGACTATCTTTCTGCACGGGTGACTCGCTGCGCCGCGCAGGCGCGGCGATCTCGCGCACAGCCAACCGGTACATCGGATGACGCGCGGTCAACCTGCGGCTGACCAGCGCCGAACGCGCGACGCTGCGATCGCTATACAGCAGTTCAGCCAGCGGCCGCGTGCGCAGATCTCGGGTAGCCTGCCAGACGCCGACGCTCGCGGCGAGCGGCGCGACGCTATGCGCGGCAACGAACGGCACACCCTCCACCGATAACACCACTTCCCGCACCCACACCGGCGCACGCGAAGCGAGCGCGAGCGCGGCGCGTTCGTCAGCCCACGGCAACGCGACGCCTTCACGCGTCACGCGCACCGTGACCTCGCCGAGCGCACGCAGATGCGCGGTCAGCGAACCTTCACGAGTGAGCCAGTCTTTCTGGACAGCGCCAAGGCCAGGCGCGGGTGCGACGCGCCAATGAGCGTCGGCGGCAGTGAAACGTAGGGACATGGTGTCGGATTATAACGGCGCGGCTATCGGCACATCGGCAAGCTCGCAGCCCTTCTCCGACAAGCTGCGACGCACATTCCGACGCACCGGGTTAAGAACCACGCGACGTGATTCGAATTCGGATAGTTCCGATATTCCCAAACCCACGGCCCACGATAAAACCTTCGTGCTCGACGCGATCGACGGCGCGGCTGTCATCCACGAGCACTCCCGATAACGCACCAGACAATCGTAGAAAGAAGGAGATAAAACACGATGAAAACAACATTGAGAGCCACGGTTTGCGCCCTTGCGGTCCTGTTCGTCACCGGTTGCGCCAGCCCGCTGAATCGCGACAAGGAAACACGTTTGAACAAGGCAGTCGGCATCGAAGTGGCGCCGGTTGCGGGCGGCGTCGCCGTCAAACTGCCGGAGACGGCGTTGTTCGATTTCGGCAAATCGGAAGTGCGCGCCGATGCTTCCGCCGTGGTCGACCGCTCGGCCGTCCTGCTGAAGCGAAGCAGCAAGCCGATCCTCGTCGAAGGCTACACCGACAACGTCGGCACCCTCGAGTACAACCAGCAGCTATCCGAAGATCGTGCGACCGCGGTCGGCTATGCGCTGGTCGCGCGTGGCATCCCGATCGGTCGCATTCGCACCAAAGGCAATGCGTACAACGATCCGGTCGCCAGCAACGATACGCCCGAAGGACGCGCGCTGAACCGTCGCACGGAAATCACCGTGCGCGGGGAGACGATGGAGACGTTGATGGGCAAGCCTTGAGTTCGACACGCTCGCGCAACGCACGCGCCACGTCGTCCAGCACCGGCTGCCAACAGCCGAGTTCGCGCTGCCTGAAAAGGCGTAGCGACGGATACCACGGGCTATCGTCCCGGCCGGTCATCCAGCGCCAGTCGGTGAAGGTGGGCACCAGCAGCCAGACCGGCGTGCCACACGCGCCGGCCAGGTGAGCCACGGCGGAATCGACGGTGATCACCAGATCGAGCGACTGGACGATCGCCAGCGTATCGGCGAAGCCGTCGATTTCCGCCCCCAGCCTATGAAGACCGGGCCGAACGGACCATGCATCCGCCTGATCTTGCGCGGCGCCCTTCTGCAGTGAGAACCACGTGACGTCCGGCTGCTCCAGAAGTGATCGCCATTGTTGCAATGGAATCGAGCGGTAGCGGTCCAGTTCATAAGCGGGATTGCCTGCCCAGACAATGCCCACGCGCAGTCCTGGCGCGTTCGGCGATAGCGATGGCGATGCGCCGGCCGCGATTTCGTTAAGACGACTTTCCCAGCGGGCCGCGTTCGCGGCGTCGGCGACAAGGTAGGACCTGGCGAGCGGCAGCATCGGCTCGCTCAGTTGCATGTGCATCGGCATTCGCAGCATGCGGCACCAGTAGTCGTACGGCCCGGGCGGCGCACTGCTCCATGCCGTATGCACGCCGGCCGCATCGGCGGCTATTTCGCGCAACGGATCTTCCACCCAGACATCGACGATAGCGCCCTGACGATGCAACCAGTCGGCCATACATAAGAACTGGATCTGATCGCCCAGCCCCTGTTCGCCGATCAGAAGGAATCGGCAGCCGGCCAGCGCTTCACCGCGCCACTCGGGGAAATCCGGGCGCACCAGATCGGCGTTTTCCGGCAGCGCCTCGTGCCATGCATAGCGCCGCCAGCCGTCTGTGAAATCGCCGTCGCGAAGTTGCGCCGCGGCGAAATTGAATTGCATCAGCGCGTGTTCGGGCAGCAGACGCGCTGCCTCGCCGGCATGCTGCCGCATCGCCGAGGAGTCGCCCAGCATGTTGAACGCGAACGACGCGTTGTGATGCAGCAGCGCGTCGTGCGGATCGATGGCGAGACCTTGCGCTGCAACGCTGGCGGCATCGCGGAAGCGGGCCACGCCGTTCAGCGCGAAGGCGAGTTGCAGGAGCGCGGACGGGTCGGCGGCGAAGTCCTTGCGGAGCTGGGCCAGCACGCTTTGTAGTTCTGCGTCGCGCTGCGTTTTCGCGAGTGCGGAGAACAGTTCTGGCAGGTCGGCGCGATCGGTACGATCCACGGTCCACGCGCGCAGCCAGTAGTCCGCGGCGTCATCCCGCGCCGCCTGTTCCGTGCTGATTCGCGCGAGCGCACGCAGCGCATGACGCAGCGACGGATCAAAGTCGAGTGCGAGCCGATAATGCGTGCGCGCTTCGTCCACGCGCGCCGACAGCTTCAACGAATCGGCGAGGTTTCGATGCTGGCTCGCCGTGCCTCCGCTCAACGACAACGCACGCTGATAGAACGCCTCGGCCGCGACGTGATCGCCGCCCAACGCCGCGATCAAACCACGATGCTCCCACCATTGCGCTCGATGCGGCGCGAGATGCAAGGCCCGATCGAGATAGCCGCACGCGAGGTCGATCCGGTCCGCGCGAAAAGCCGCAAGACCAACACAATGAAGCAGATCGGCACTAGCGGGCTCGAGTTCGACCGCGCGCTGGTAGGCCTGCAGCGCTTGAAGATGCTGGCCGGCCGCAGCGCTGGCATCGGCCTGCGCGATCAGCGCGGCTGCATCGAGATGCTGCTGTGCCGATGGCAAAGGATCAGGCAGGGACAGTGCGCTTTGCTCGTTCATCGGCTCAGGCCATCCCGTCCGGACGGTGCACATCGGCTTTGCCCGCATGCCCGGTGCGGTCGAAAGCCAACTGCCCGATATGCAGCGCGACCCGGTCCACGACCGGCGCCCAGTCGCCCGGCCGCGGCTGCCGGAACAACCGCACCGAGTCGTACCAGCTTTGTTTCTCCACGTTGCCCCACGACCAGTGCGAGACATGATCGAGCATCGCGAACACCGGCCGGCCCAACGCGCCGCCGAGATGCAAGGGCGCGCTGTCGATGGTCACGAGTGCGTCGAGCACGGTGAGATGCGCGGCGACGTCGTCGAATCCGTCGAGATAGCCGTCGCTCAGATCGCACACGCGCGCGCCCTGCTCGGCCAGTGCGGCAACATCGGCGTGAAGGCCGGGCGTGAGCGGATGAAACACGACGCCCGGCAGCTTCCACAACGGCGAAAGCGCCGTCAGTGGAATCGACCGTTTCGCGTCGCGCCGATGTGTCGGACTGCCGCGCCACACGAGGCCGACATTGAGCCGCGCGTCGGGCGCGCTGCCCAGGATCCGCTCGCGCCATGCCGACACTCTCGTCGCATCGGCCCGTAGATAAGGCGTGCCGCATACCTGGTGCGGCTGAAAGCCCAGCATTAGCGGCAGGCTCATCATCGGCAAGATGAAGTCGGGCGGTTCGAGCGGGCCGTCTTCTATCGAGACGCAATCGTCGTAAAGACGCGCGAGCAACGGCAACAACGTGCGACGCACGGCGAGCACCAGCCGGCCGCCTTCGACGCGCACCCGCTCGGCCAACTGCGCGACGAACCGGACCATCTGGATATCGTCGCCATTGCCCTGCTCGCTGTGCACGACCAGGGTCTTGCCGGCGAGCGGTTCGCCTTGCCAGCGCGGCGCCAGTCGCGCCATCAGGCTGACTATGTTGTTCGGCTCGCGGTCCATCCGCGCGAGGCGCGCCTCGAAGCGCGGCCAGCCGCTCGACCACGCCCCGCGACGCAATTCCAGATCCGCCAGATCGACCGCCGCCTGCACGCTGGCTGGATCGACATTCAACGCTGCGCGCAGCACCACTTCGCTTTCTTCGTAACGCGCCTGCTCGTTGAGATACATGCCGATCGCGGCGAGCACCTCCGCCTGGCGCGGCGCGGCGGCATCCACGGCGCGCATGGTGGCCTCGGCGGCACGCGCGTCGTTGCACTGCCATTGCGCATGACTGAGTTGCCAGGCCATCTCGGCATCCGTCGGGTCCAGCGCGAGGCGGGCGCGGCATACGCGCTCGAGCAGCGGCCAATCGCGACGTTCACGCAGCGCCAGCACGAGTTGCAACGGCAACGCGGGATCGAGCATAGGGTCGAGCGCATACGCTCTCAGCAACGCTTCGTGACGTTCCGCGCGAGCGCTTTCGGTGGGCGTGCCGGCGAGCGCGATGGCCAGCCACCACGGAGCGCGCGCGTCCCGCGGCACGGCGCGTTCGTAGGCGCGCAGCAGGTGCGCCGCGGCCGTGTGCGCGCCGCAACGATCGATTAACCAGACGATCCAGTCGAGCGTCGCGGCAAACGGCTGCGCGGTCACGGCCAGCTCGCTGTGGCGTTGCGCGCCGGCGGCGTCGCCCAGCCCATCGGCAAATAGCGCGAGCCGTGCATGACGCAGGCCGTTCGCAACCGCGGGAGCCTGCGACGCGCTGTGATACGCCGCTTCGAAATGGCCCGCGCTCGCCAGCAGGTCGGCATGCAGTTGCGCAGTGACGCCGCTTGCGGCGAGTTGGCTCGCGTGCTGCACGGCGGCGTCCAGACCCTGAGCGCGCAGGATCGACCATAAGAGATGCACGGGATCGGCGGGCTGCGCCGGAACGGAAACGGACATGAGAAAACTGAGGAGTTGTCGCAACGGGAGCGCGCAATCTTAAGGGCTGTTCCGAAGTTCGCGTCTCATAAACCAATCTCAATTTAAGGTCGTTGATTAGTTTTAATCAGTTAACCATAATGATTTTTCCGTTCGAAAAACCAACCGCAGGGAGTACACGTGAACACCACTAATCACAAGGAAACGTCGGACCGCATCGCTCATCTGGCCGCTGTCGTTTTGCGACGTCCGGGAGCTTCGCATCTGGAGAAAGAACTGGCCGGCTCCGCGCTCGCGCAGCATCACACGCACAAAGAAACCAGCACGGCTATCGGCAGTCTGGCCGCCAAGGTGTTGAGCGACCACGAGTCCACTTACGAAGCCAAAGAACTGGCCGGTTGCGTGCTCTCGCAAGTGCGTCATCTGCACGGCGTGGTATCGGATTATCAAAGCTGACGCCGATACAAAAAAAGCGCTGCCGAAGCAGCGCTTTTTCAACGACGGGCGTCGCGAAGACGCCCATCCCACTTCA
Organism: Paraburkholderia sp. BCC1886; assembly: GCF_900996245.1. Classification (GTDB taxonomy): domain Bacteria; phylum Pseudomonadota; class Gammaproteobacteria; order Burkholderiales; family Burkholderiaceae; genus Paraburkholderia. The sequence goes on from NZ_CAAJGK010000038.1 coordinate 163,713, forward strand.
CTCAACCAGCCCGCGCCAACAGCAACGCGTTGGTGCGTTTCACGAAGCTCGCCGGGTCTTCCAGTGCGCCGCCTTCGGCCAGCAATGCCTGATCGAACAGCAGGTGGCACCAGTCGTCGAAATTCGCGCTGTCCGCATGCAAGCCCTTCACCAGCGCGTGTTCCGGATTAACTTCCAGAATCGGATGAACCGCCGGCGCGTCCTGTCCCGCTGCCTTCAACATGCGCTGCAGGTAGCCGCTCATTTCGCCGTCGTCCGCGACGAGGCACGAAGGCGAATCGGTCAGGCGGAACGTCAGACGCACGTCCTTCGCCTTGTCCTTCAACGACTCCTTCATCTTCTCGACCAGCGGCTTGAACTCTTCGCCGACTTTTTCCTGCGCCTGTTTCTCTTCATCGTTCAGCGCGCCCAGATCGAGGTCGCCGCGCGCCACGCTCTGCAGCGGCTTGCCATCGAATTCGTTCAGGAACGACAGCATCCACTCGTCCACGCGATCGGTCAGCAACAGCACTTCGACGCCCTTCTTGCGGAACACTTCGAGGTGCGGGCTGTGGGTGGCGGCTTGCCACGCGTCGGCGGTCACGTAGTAGATCTTGGTCTGCTCGGGCTTCATGCGCGCGACGTAGTCGGCGAGCGACACGGTCTGCTCGGGCGACTCGGTATGCGTCGATGCAAAACGCACCAGCTTCGCAATCCGGTCGCGGTTGGCGAAGTCTTCGCCGATGCCTTCCTTCAGCACCTGACCGAACTCCTTCCAGAAACCGGCGTACTTTTCGCGGTCCGCTTCGTTCTCCGAGTTGGCCAGTTCTTCGAGCATCGACAGCGAGCGCTTGGTCACGCCCTCGCGGATCGCCTTCACATCGCGGCTTTCCTGCAGGATTTCGCGCGACACGTTCAGCGGCAGATCGGCCGAATCGACCACGCCCTTCACGAAACGCAGATACGCCGGCAACAGTTGCTCGGCATCGTCCATGATGAACACGCGCTTCACGTACAGCTTCAGTCCACCCCGATGATCGCGGTTGAACATGTCGAACGGCGCGTGGGTCGGCACGTACAGCAACTGCGTGTATTCGCTGCGGCCTTCGACGCGGTTATGCGTCCAGGTCAGCGGATCCTGGTGATCGTGCGCGAGATGCTGATAGAACTGCTTGTACTGTTCTTCGGTGATGTCGTTCTTCGAACGGGTCCACAGCGCACTCGCCTGGTTGACGGTCTCGTCCTCGTCCTTCGTGACCATCTCGCTCTTTTCCGCATCCCATTCTTCCTTGGCCATCAGGATGGGCAGCGCGACGTGGTCCGAGTACTTCTGGATGATCGACTTCAGGCGGTGCGACGACAGCAGTTCGTCTTCGTCGGCACGCAGATGCAGCGTGATGGTCGTGCCGCGTGCCGCGCGTTCAATCTGCTCGACGGCGAAGTCACCCTCGCCCGCGCTTTCCCAGCGCACGCCTTCCGAAGCGGGCAAGCCCGCGCGGCGCGATTCGACCGTGATGCGCTCGGCGACGATGAAGCCCGAGTAAAAGCCCACGCCGAACTGGCCGATCAGCGCCGCGTCTTTCTGCTGGTCGCCGGAGAGCTTGCCGAAGAATTCCTTGGTGCCCGAGCGCGCGATCGTGCCGAGGTTGGCGATCGCCTCGTCGCGGCTCATGCCGATGCCGTTGTCTTCGAGCGTGATGGTGCGCGCGGCCTTGTCGTACGACACGCGAATCCGCAGATTCGGATCGTTTTCGTACAGCGCGCTGTTCTCGATGGCTTCGAAGCGCAGCTTGTCGGACGCGTCGGACGCGTTCGAAATCAGCTCGCGCAGAAAAATTTCCTTGTTGCTGTACAGCGAATGAATCATCAGGTGCAGAAGCTGTTTCACTTCTGCCTGAAAGCTCATGGTTTCTTGTGCCATGGTCGGACTTCCTCTTCGTTGCGAATGGGGTTCGGGTCGGGCGCGGCGCAGGGCCCGAAGTGGTGTTCAAGCCGGACTGCCAGCCGGGCCGCCAGATCGTTCGCCTAACTGGGGACGATCCGGCGCGGTTTCAAGGGGGACGCCTCCGCGCCGCGCCACGCTCTCCAGATAGCGGCCGAGAAAACTGGCCAGTTCCGGATCGCCGCAATTGGCGATATTGAAGCGCATCCACGTCGTCGGCGATTGCTGCGGCGAGAACAGGCTGCCCGGTGCGAGCAGAAAGCCCGCTTCGTGACCGGCGGCAGCGAGTCCGTCGGCGTCCACGCCGGTGTCGGCCCACAGGAACATACCGGCCGGCGGCGTCAGGAACAGCTTCAGCCCGGTCTTCTCGAGCATGCGCACCGACTTCTCGCGCACGCTGTCGAGCCGCGCGCGCAGGCGTTCGACGTGGCGCCGGTAATGGCCTTCCGTGAGAATTTTGTACAGCACGCGCTCGTTCAACTCCGGGCTCGTCATGCCGACCAGCATCTTCTGATCGGCCACCGCCGTCGCCACTTCCGGCGCGCAGGCGACAAAGCCCACGCGCAGATTCGGCGCGAGCGTCTTCGAAAAACTGCCGAGGTAGATCACGCGCTTCAACTGGTCGAGGCTGGCGAGCCGCGTGCCGGCATGGCTGGGCGGACAGAGGTCGCCGTAGATATCGTCCTCGACGACGATGAAGTCGTAGGCTTCGGCCAGCCGCAGAATGCGGAACGCCTGCGCGGCCGTGAGCGATGTGCCGGTCGGGTTCTGCAGCACCGAATTGATCACCAGCATTTTGGGGCGCCAGGTTTGCACCAGCGTTTCGAGCGCATCGAGGTCCGGGCCGTCCGGCGTGTATGGCATGCCGACGAGCCGCGCGCCCTGCGACGCAAAGCGCCCGAACATCTGGAACCAGGCCGGATCGCCGACGATCACCGCGTCGCCCGGCTTGACGTAGATGCGCGAGATCAGGTCGATTGCCTGCGTGATGCCGGACACCATCACGATCTGATCCGGCGACGCGCCGATTTCGATCTCTTCGAGCCGCGTCTGCAATTGCTGGCGCAACGGCAAAAAACCTTGCGGCGAGCCGATGCCGAGCATATGCGCGCCGCTCTGGCGACCCAGCGTGCGCAACGCGTTGGTGATGAGATCGCCGTCGAGCCAGCGCGCCGGCAGAAACCCGAGGCCGGGACTGCGCTCGGGCCGCGCGCTCGTGTGCAGCATGTTGCGCAGCAGCCAGACCACATCGATCGTGGCGGGCGCGGGCGCGGCCTGCGCGCTCGTCTGGCTGCTCGTATAACTGTCGACGCTCGCCGCGCCGGTCAACCGCTCGCGTACGTAGAAACCCGAGCCGCGCCGCGATTCCAGATAACCCTGCGCGACCAGCCGTTCGTAGGCTTCGACCACGGTAAAGCGCGACACGCCTTTGTCGAGCGCCAGCTTGCGGATGGACGGCATGCGCATGCCCGGCCGGAACACGCGTTCCTCGATGCGGCGACGCGCCCACTGAACGAGTTGTTCGACCAGCGTCAGCGACGCCGTGTCGTGCGGGGCGGGAATATGGGCAAGCGTCACGGACATGACAGGGGCTCCGACTGTACCGAATAGTATCGCGGCGATTGTACCGTTACTGTGCCGGTGGGCGCCGTTACATTCGGGAACTTATTCAAGACGGGATGCCGGGGAGAAGCGGCAAACGGTTATGCTTACGACCCGGCAGCGCCAGCCGTCGCCCCGCTCACCGAATTTCGCCGCGGGTTTCGCATGTGGTTGGCGCAGTAACCGATTCATCGATCCACCATGACCGTTCACTCGATCCGCCTCGATCACCTTGTGATTTCCGCCCGTACCCTGGACGAAGGCACGCAATACGTCGCCGATTCGCTGGGCGTCGCGCCGTCCGGCGGCGGCGCGCATCCGCTGATGCGCACGCACAACCGGCTTCTGAACCTGTGGGGCGGCGTGTATCTGGAGGTGATCGCAGTGGATCCGCTGGCCGCGGCTGCCGTGCACGACAGCAGTCCCGCCCGGCCCCGACTCTTCGCGCTCGACGATCCGGCGACGCAAGACCGTCTCGCGAGCGGCCCGTACCTGTCTCACTGGGTAGCCCGCGTCGAACGTCCCAGGCAACTCGCAGCGTGGCAAAAGCAGTATCCGCAGCGCATCGCGCCGATCGTGCCGATGACGCGCGGCGATTTCGGCTGGAGCCTGAGCGTCCCCGACGACGGCGCGTTCCCGGCCTGGCAAGGTGTCGGCGACGGCGTGCTGCCCTCGCTGATCCAGTGGGACACGCCGCGGCATCCGTCGGACGTGCTGCCGGAAACCGGCATCGTGCTGAAAGCCTTGAAAGGCAAGCATCCCCGAATCGAGGCGCTCGCCGAGCAGTTGCAATGGCTCGGCGCCGCACACCTGATTGCGCTGGAACCCCAGCCCGACGACGGCGCTCCGGCGTTGATCGCCGAGTTCGAAACACCCGAAGGTCTACGGACCCTTAAATAAGCAATGCGCGCAGCTCGCCAACTCGCGCGATAATCGACGTTTTTTTGACCCGTCCCAGAGATACGAGCAGAGGAAAGCATGGACCAGAGCGACTTGAAAGCCCCTACGTGGCAACTGTCAGAACGCGCGCGCAAGCTCACGAGTTCGGCGATTCGCGAAATTCTGAAGGTCACGGAGCGGCCGGAAGTCATTTCGTTCGCAGGCGGCCTGCCCTCGCCGGCCACCTTCCCGGCTGAACGCATGCGCGAAGCCGCCGACCGCATTCTGCGCGACGCGCCCGCCGCCGCCTTGCAATACAGCGCGACCGAAGGCTACGCGCCGCTGCGCGAATGGATCGCGCAACGCTACTCGGTGAACGGCGCGAAAATTCGCGCATCGCAGGTGCTGATCACCACCGGTTCGCAACAGGCGCTCGACCTGCTCGGCAAAGTGCTGGTCTGCCCGGACAGCCCGGTGCTGGTCGAAACCCCGACCTACCTCGGCGCGCTGCAATCGTTCTCGATGTACGAACCCAACTACGTCCAGGTGCCGACCGACGAGCAGGGTCTGATTCCCGAGGCGCTCACGCCCGAACTGACCGCCGGCGCCCGTCTCCTGTACGCCCAACCGAATTTCCAGAATCCCACGGGCCGCCGTCTGCCGGTAGAACGCCGCCGCGCACTCGCCGAACTCGCGAAGACCGCGCCGTTCCCCATCATCGAAGACGACCCGTACGGCGCACTCGATTACGCCGGCGAGCCGCTGCCCACCATGCTCTCGATGGCGCCGGATCACATCGTCCACCTCGGCTCGTTCTCGAAGGTGCTGGCGCCGGGCCTGCGGGTCGGCTACATCATCGCGCCGGAAGAACTCATCTTCAAACTCGTGCAGGCCAAGCAGGCCACCGATCTGCATACGCCGAGCTTCACGCAACGCATCGTCTACGAAGTGATCAAGGACGGCTTCCTCGACACGCACGTGCCAACCATCCGCGAGCTTTATCGCGACCAGTGCGCGGCCATGCTCGATTCGTTGCAACGTCACATGCCGGCCGGCGTGAGCTGGAATCGCCCGGAAGGCGGCATGTTCATCTGGGTGACGCTGCCCGCGCAGATCGACACGATGAAACTGCTCGAAGAATCGGTCGCGCAGAACGTCGCGTTCGTGCCGGGCGGCCCGTTCTATGCGAACGAAGCGCAACACAACACGCTGCGCCTGTCGTTCGTGACGGTGCCGCCGGCGAAGATCGACGAAGGCGTGTCGACGCTCGCCGCGCTGATCCGCACGAAGGTTTGAGCGGCACGCTCGCCCGAACGGACCTATCGGCTTTATCCAACTCGCGAATCAGGGACTCGAAATGGCACACAGCAACGTCTACGACAAGCTCAAGGAACTGGGCATCGAACTGCCCACCGCCGGCGCACCGGCAGCCGCTTATGTGATGAGCGCGCAAAGCGGCAACACCGTGTACCTGTCCGGCCACATTGCAAAGAAGGACGGCAAGGTCTGGGCCGGCAAGCTGGGCGCCACGCTCACCACCGAAGAAGGCAAGGCCGCGGCACGCTCGATCGCCATCGACCTGCTCGCCACGCTGCACGCGCACGTGGGCGACCTGAACCGTGTCACGCGCATCGTCAAGCTGATGAGCCTCGTCAACTCGACGCTCGAATTCACCGAACAGCATCTGGTCACGAACGGTGCGTCCGAACTCATCGCCGACGTGTTCGGCGAGCGCGGCAAACATGCGCGTTCGGCGTTCGGCGTGGCGCAGATCCCGATGGGCGCATGCGTCGAAATCGAATTGATCGCCGAAGTCGAATAAGCGTCGGCTACAAGGCTGCGCTGTACTCGACGCGTCGCGAGGTGCCCTGCACCCGCGGCGCGTTTTTTATTGCGCCTGTCTCTGGCAGCGGCCCTCCACCTTTGTGACGAGGTGGCTCGCGACCGCTTCACCAGATAGAATCCGCGATGCCCTTTCAATCGCCGCACTCGCAGGATCGCGCCCGATGCCCGCCAACATGGTTCGTTTCAGACAGGTCGACGTGTTCACGTCGGTGCCGTTCAAAGGCAATCCGCTAGCGGTCGTATTCGACGCCGAAGCGCTCGATACGCAGCAGATGCAGAGCATCGCGCACTGGACCAACCTGTCGGAAACCACCTTCCTGCTCGAGCCGACCGACCCCGCTGCCGACTACCGCGTACGCATCTTCACCACGCACGGCGAGTTGCCGTTCGCGGGCCATCCCACGCTCGGCACCGCGCATGCGCTGCTCGAAAGCGGCTATCGGCCGAAGCAGCCGGGCAAGCTGATCCAGCAATGCGGCGTGGGTCTCGTCGAACTGAAAGCGCTGTCGCAAGCGGCAGACGCGCAAGACGCGGACGCCGCGCTCTGGGCTTTCGCCGCGCCGCCCGCGCGCGTGACGCCACTGCCCGAAACACACTACGCAGCGCTCTCGGCGGCTTTGCGCACCACGGCAATCGATTTCAGCGCGCCTCCTTGCGCGGTCGACAACGGCGCGCCGTGGCTCGTCGTGCGCCTCGACTCGGCGGCTGCGTGTCTCGCGATCGAACCCGATGCGGCAGCGCTCGCGGAGATCGTGCAATCGGTCGACACGCACGGCGTTGCCGTGTACGGCCCGCATGACGCCGACGGTCCGGCCACCTTCGAAGTGCGCTGCCTGATGACAGGCGGCGCCTTCGGCGTCGGCGAAGATCCGGTCACCGGCAGTGCGAATGCCGCGCTGGCCGGTCTGCTGAGCGCACAGCAACTGCGCCCCGGCGAGCGCTACACCGCCCGGCAGGGCACGGTGCTCGGCCGGGCCGGTCAGGTCGACGTTCGCTACGACGATGCGAATGGCAAAACGTGGATCGGGGGCGCCTCGGTGACGATCGTCGACGGCACCTTCCGGGTCGCGTGAGCGCCTTCGTCGATGCATGCCGCATGATGAAAGGCTGGATGGACGCCCGCTCCTGCTCGAGCAAGGGCGATCCTGAAAGCCTCGCCCCGACCCAACACCCGAAGCGACGGGCCGCCGTTGCCAACGGAGAATACCGACACCCGGGGCACGTCGCCGCGCCCGTGTTAACCCGATGATGGAGCGCTTCCGTAATGCTCGTGCATTAAGTAAGATCGAAACGTTCCCGATGATCTGCGGTTGGTCAGTTTCCATGCCACGGTCCCGTCACTTGCGTAGCAGTACCGGCACCTCGCTCAAAATACAACCATCCATGAATTCAGCGCAGTCGTCGTCCGCGCGGTTCCAACCGGCCGGCTCCGGAACACGGGCCGACCAATGAGCCAATCCCGCTTCTCCGATCCACGCGACACTTCCGCGAGGCGCGACCCCGCCGTTTCACGCCGCCGCGCTCTACTCGTCATTCCGGCGCTCGGCGTATTGGTGCTGATTCTGCTGTGGGCAGTGATCTTCGCGCGGCTCTCGGTGGAAAAGGAAGCCACGTATCGCGAGGCCATGGCGTCGTCCGCGATTCTTTCTTCGGCGCTGGAACAGCACACGGTCAAGGCGATTCACCAGGTCGACCAGATCACCCGCTTCGTCAAATACGAATTCGAAAAATCGCCGGGTCATTTCGACCTTGCGGGCACGGTGGAAAAAGGCGTGGTGCAAAGCGAAACACTCGTCCAGGTTTCATTGATCGACGAGCATGGCGAACTGATTGCGAACACCGCCGAACTCAACCCCAAACACATCGACCTGTCGGACCGCGAGCACTTCAAGGTCCACGAACACGAGAACGACGACCAGTTGTATATCAGCAAGCCGGTGCTCGGCCGCGTGTCGGGCCACTGGACCTTGCAGATGACGCGGCGGCTGAATCATCCCGACGGCTCGTTCGCGGGCGTGGTCGTCGTCTCGGAAGACCCCAGCTACTTCACCAGCGACTTCTATAACAATGCGGCGATCGGGCGCGACGGCGTGATTGCCGTGATCTCGGACAACGGCGCCATACTCGCGCGCCGCACCGGCAGCACCGACAGCACCAACGGCACGTTCTCGGCCAGCGGTTCTTATCCGACCTCGGAGCACGTGTCGGGCACCTATGTCGATTCCATCGACAACGTCACGCGCATCGTCTCGTACCGGCATATCGACGGCTATCCGCTCGGCGTGCTGGTGGGTCTGTCGCAAGCCGAAGAGTTTGCCGACTACAACCACACGCGCAATGTCTATCTGCTGATGGCGGGCTTCATCTCGCTCGCCATGCTGAGCTTCTTCGCGGTGGCCACCGGCCTGATCGGCAAGCTGCTGGGACGCGAGCGCGAAATGACGCATCTGGTCGAATACGATCTGCTCACCGGCCTGCGCAATCGCTATGCAACCTTGCAAAGCCTGCGCCACGACGTCGCGCAACCGGCCAATCTCGGCCGTCTCGCGATTCTGTTCATCGACCTCGACAACTTCAAGACCGTCAACGACACGCTCGGCCACAACGCCGGCGACATCGTGCTGCAGATGACCGCCGCGCGCCTCGCCAGCGCGGTCGGCAATGGCGGCACGCTGAGCCGCATCGGCGGCGACGAGTTCGTGGTCGTCATCAAGGGCGACGAGGTCGAGAAGCAGGCGGTCGCGCTTGCCGAAGCCGCCGCCGAAGCCTTCGCCAAACCGTTCGAAGTGCGCGGCAGTTCGTTCGTGCTGCATGCGAGCATCGGCATCGCGCTGCATTCGGTCGCCAATGAAGGCGAAATCGATCTGCTGAAAAAGGCCGACCTCGCGATGTATAGCGCGAAGGACGCCGGCAAGAACTGCTACCAGTTCTATTCGCAGCAACTGTCGCATCGCGCGGATCATCTGATGCGCTGGGAGCAGCAACTGCGGGTCGCGCTAGCCGAAGGGCAACTGTTTCTCGCCTACCAGCCGAAGATCGATCTGACACACCGCTGCATTACCGGCTTCGAAGCGTTGGTGCGCTGGAATCATCCGCAGCATGGGCTGATTCCCGCTAACGAATTCATTCCGGTGGCCGAATCCACGGGTCTGATCGTGCCGATCGGCGACTTCGTGATCGACACCGCGTGCCGGCAACTGGCGCTATGGCAGCAACAGGGTTACGACACGCTGTCGCTGGCGGTGAACATTTCGGCGGTGCAGTTCTGGCGCGGCGATCTGTACGAAACCATCTCGCGCGCGATCGAGGAAAGCGGCATCTCGGCACGCCGCCTGGAACTCGAAATTACCGAGACGGCGATGATGGAATATCCCGAACTCGTCTCCGAGAAAATCTTCGCGCTGAAGCGTTTGGGTGTGCGCATCGCGCTCGACGATTTTGGTACCGGCTATTCGTCGCTGTCGTATCTGAACCGCTTTTCGGTGGACACGCTCAAGGTCGACAAGTCGTTTATCCAGGCGATTCCCGGCGACCGCAGCGTCTGCGTGATGGTCACCGCGATCGTCAATCTCGCGCGCTCGCTCGGGTTGACGGTGGTGGTGGAAGGCACCGAAACCGAAGAGCAGATTGCATGGCTCACGGCCCTCGGTCATATCGAAGCGCAAGGCTTCCTGTTTTCACGACCGGTGCCGGTGGAGGCGATTGCAGCGTTGATGGAACGGTTCGGCGTCTGCGGGATGGCCGGGCGTGAGGCGAGCCAGGAAAACGGCAGCATCCACACTGGGCGCAGCGTGCCCAGCGCTCATGATTGAGCGGCTGAGCGGCTGAGCGGCTGAGCGGCTGAGCGATAAGCCGTTGAAGCGGACGCTTTCTCGAACCAGACCTGCTGGTTAAAACCCGCGCGACAACACGGCGACGCCGATCGTCACCACACCCAGCACGATGTTGATCAACACGAGGCGCCGGATGGTGCCGACCGCTCGCGCGCCGTCCGGCCATTTCTGCGCCTGTACCGCACGGCGGATGCGCGGGAAAACCGCGAACCGGATGTGTCCAAAGATCAGCATCATCACGATGCCGAGGCCGGCCATGGCGTGCAGAGGCCACGTGGCGTGACCGCCGCCGTACTGCATCAGCAGGAAACCACCGGTGACGAGTATCACCAGCACGGCCGCTGCCACCCAGTTGAAGAAGCGGCTAAACACCGATTCCCACAACGGCAGACGTAATTGCGGCGAGAGATCGGCAATGGCCGGGCGCAGACAGAAATGCGCAAATACCATCCCACCAACCCACACTGCCACAGCCAGCAGATGGAGAAAGAGCGCGAGCTCGATTGCCTTGTTCATGTTGTTTTCCTCTCCCGACGACACCGAGCCGCTTATGGCGAATGATATTTGCAGCGGCTATTGAGCGCATTCGACCGCGCGATGTAAGCGCAGTTCCGGTGATCGTCGGCTTTCGAGGCCTTCGTCGTTGTGGGGGTGGAAGTCGTCTTTGTCGTGATACCGGCAGCCTGGGCGGATGAGGCAAGCCCGCCCAGGCTGCTTTTGCTACGGTGCTACGGTGCTACGTCGTTGCTCGCGATGTTGCCCTCGCGGTCCTCAACCGGCCAGCACCGGACGCATCCCTTCGAGCTTCATCTTGCAATCCGGCGTGCGGCCCTTGCGCGCCCGCTTGCCGATATGCGCGGCCAGCGCGGCGCCGCTCAGCTTCTCCTCGTCGAGACGGCCGCCGCGGCGGGTGCCGATCAGCATGACTCCCGCCTTGTCGATGGACAGCGCCTGCATGAGGTTTTCCTTATCGTCGAGCGCCATTAGCGTGACACCGCGTCCGCCGCCCGACAGCGTCTTCATTTCGTCGAGGCCGAACACCAGCACGCGGCCACCCGACGACAGACACGCGACATGCGACGCGTCCGGCAGCATGGGCATGGGTGCGAGCGGCACGGCGCCGGCGTCGATGGTCATGAACGACTTGCCCGCCTTCACACGGCTGACCATGTCGCCGACCTTCGCGATAAAGCCGAAGCCAGTGCTCGACGCAAGCAGCAGCGACTGATCGGCCGAGGCTGCGTAGTAATGCATCAGATGGCTGCCCGACTCGAGTTCGATGAGCGAGGTGACCGGCACGCCGTCGCCGCGTCCGCCTGGCAGCGTAGAGACGGCCACCGAATAGACGCGGCCATTGCTGCCCCAGCCGATCAGCATGTCCGGCGTGCGGCACTGGAACGCAGCGTACAGACCGTCGCCGGCCTTGAAGGTGAAGCCCGCGACATCCAGACCATGCCCCTTCAGCGCGCGCACCCAGCCCTTCTGCGAGACCACCACCGTGACCGGCTCGTCGACCACCTTCGCTTCGAACGTTGCGCGCTTTTCCTGCTGGATCAGCGTGCGGCGCTCGTCGCCGTAATGCTTCGCGTCGCTCTCGATTTCCTTGATGAGCAGACGCTTCATTGCCGGTTCGCTACCGAGCAGTTCTTCGAGCTTCGCCTTCTCGTCACGCAGTTCGGAGAGTTCCTTCTCGATCTTGATCTTCTCGAGCCGCGCGAGTTGCCGCAAGCGGATTTCGAGAATGTCTTCGGCCTGCCGGTCGGACAGACCGAAGGCGGCCATCAACGCGACCTTCGGCTCGTCCGATTTGCGAATGATGCGGATGACTTCGTCGATATTCAGGAAGACGATCATCCGCCCTTCGAGAATATGGATGCGGTCGTCGACCTTCTGCAAACGATGCTGCGTACGACGCGTGACCGTAGCAAAGCGGAACGCGATCCACTCGTGCAGGACTTCGCTCAAACCCTTCTGACGTGGACGGCCGTCGCCGCCCACCATCACCATGTTCAGCGACGCGTTCGATTCGAGGCTGGTATGCGCAAGCAGTGTGGTGACGAAATCGGCCTGATCGATACGGCTCGACTTCGGCTCGAACACGAGGCGAACCGGCGCGTCGCGGCCGGACTCGTCGCGCACCGCGTCGAGCAGGCCGAGCAGCGTCTGCCGCGTTTGTAGTTGCTCGGGCGTGAGCGCCTTCTTGCCGAGTTTGATTTTCGGATTGGTTTGCTCTTCGATTTCCTCGAGCACTTTCTGCGCGGCGGTGTTCGGCGGCAGTTCGGTAATGACCAGTTGCCACTGTCCGCGCGCGAGTTCTTCGATTTTCCAGCGCGCCCGCACCTTCAGGCTGCCGCGACCGCTTTCATAAGCTGCGGAGATTTCCGCATCGCTCGAAATGATCTGGCCGCCGCCCGGGAAGTCCGGACCCGCGATGTGCTGCATCAACTCCGCGTGCTCGATTTTCGGATTGCGGATCATGGCCACCGTGGCCGCCGCGACTTCACGAAGATTGTGCGAAGGAATTTCCGTCGCCAGACCCACCGCGATACCGGATGCGCCGTTCAGCAACACGAACGGCAAGCGCCCCGGCAACAGCCGCGGCTCTTCCTGCGAGCCGTCGTAGTTCGGCATGAAGGCGACCGTGCCCTGATCGATTTCATCGAGCAGCAGCTTCGCGATGGGCGTGAGACGGGCTTCCGTGTACCGCATCGCCGCCGCGCCGTCGCCGTCGCGCGAACCGAAGTTGCCCTGGCCGTCGATGAGCGGATAGCGCATCGAAAAGTCCTGAGCGAGGCGCACCAGCGCGTCGTACGCCGACTGGTCGCCGTGCGGGTGATACTTGCCGAGCACGTCGCCGACCACGCGTGCCGACTTCACCGGCTTCGCGTTGTCGGACAGGCCCATCTCGTTCATCGCGTACAGAATGCGGCGCTGCACCGGTTTCTGTCCGTCGCAGACGTCCGGCAGGGCGCGGCCCTTGACCACGCTCACGGCATACTCGAGATACGCGCCTTCCGCGTAATTGCCGAGCGTGAGCACGTCGCCGTCGGGCGGCGGCGGTGCGTTGAAAAGGTCGAGAGTGTTGTCGTCGTCCATCTAGATTCCGTATCCGTGTATGGCTTGAAGTGGTGTTACGCAGCGTGCGTGCCGGAGCGCGCCGCGCTCAGATGTCCGCTTCCACTTCATTGCCTTTTTCTTCCAGCCAGCTGCGACGCGACGCCGCTTCGCCCTTGCCCATCAGCATGGTCATGCGCGCCACCGTGGCGTCGTAGTCGAGTTCGCCGAGCGCCACCGGCGTCAGGCGCCGCGTGTCGGGGTTCATCGTGGTGTCCCACAACTGCTCCGCGCTCATTTCGCCGAGACCCTTGAAGCGGCTGATCGACCATTGCGTGTCGCGCACACCGTCCTTGCGCAGCTTGTCGAGGATCGCCTCGAGTTCGCCGTCGTCGAGCGCGTACAGCTTCTGCGCGGGCTTTTTGCCGCGCGCGGGGGCGTCGACCCGGAATAGCGGCGGCCGCGCCACGCACACGTGACCGCGTTCGATGAGTTGCGGAAAATGCTTGAAGAACAACGTGAGCAGCAACACCTGGATGTGCGAGCCGTCGACGTCCGCGTCCGACAGAATGCAGATCTTGCCGTAGCGCAGATTCGACAGATCGACCTTGTCGTCCGGGCTATGCGGATCGACTCCGATGGCCACCGAAATATCGTGCACTTCGTTGTTGGCGAACAGCCGGTCGCGCTCGGTTTCCCACGTGTTCAGCACCTTGCCGCGCAGCGGCAAAATGGCCTGATACTCCTTGTCGCGGCCCATTTTCGCCGAACCGCCCGCCGAGTCGCCCTCGACCAGAAACAGTTCGTTGCGGCCGATTTCCGTCGACTCGCAATCGGTCAGCTTGCCCGGCAACACGGCCACGCCCGAGCTCTTGCGCTTCTCGACTTTCTGCCCGGCCCGCGTGCGTGCCTGCGCCTGCTTGATGACGAGGTCGGCGAGCTTCTTGCCGTGTTCGACGTGCTGGTTCAGCCACAGCTCCAGCGCCGGCCGCGCGAACGACGACACCAGTTTCACCGCGTCGCGGCTGTTCAGGCGTTCCTTGATCTGCCCTTGGAACTGCGGGTCGAGCACCTTGGCCGACAGCACGAACGAGACGCGCGCGAACACGTCTTCCGCCAGCAGCTTGACGCCTTTGGGCTGCAGGTTGTGCAGTTCGACGAAGCTCTTGACCGCCTGAAACAGGCCGTCGCGCAGACCGGATTCGTGCGTGCCGCCCGCGGGCGTGGGAATCAGGTTGACGTACGACTCGCGCATGAGCGTGCCCTCCTCGCTCCACGCGACCACCCATGCGGCGCCCTCGCCTTCCGCGAAAGTTTCTTCGCTGGCGCGCGAGTTCTCGACGTAGCGCTCGCCCTCGAACAGCGGAATCAGCAGGTCGCTGCCGTTCATGCCTTCCAGCAGATAGCCGCGCAGACCGTCTTCGTACTTCCAGCTTTGCTGTTCGCCGGTTTTTTCGTTGATGAGCGTGACTTCGACGCCTGGCAGCAACACCGCCTTCGAGCGCAGCAGGCGTTGCAGTTCGCCGAGCGGCAGGTTCGGCGAATCGAAGTATTTCGGATTGGCCCACGCGGTAACGCGCGTGCCGGATTTCTTTTCGCCCTTGCTGGCGGCGCGCACTTCGAGTTGTTTGGCGACGTCGCCGTTCGCAAAACTCAGATCGGCGACTCTGCCTTCGCGCCACACGGTGACGTCGAGGCGGGTGGACAGCGCGTTGGTGACCGACACGCCGACGCCGTGCAGACCGCCCGAGAACGTGTAGGCGCCGCCTGCGGCTTTGTCGAACTTGCCGCCCGCGTGCAGACGCGTGAAGACAATTTCGACGACCGGCACGCCTTCTTCCGGGTGCAGGCCGAACGGGATGCCGCGGCCGTCGTCTTCGACCGACACCGAATGGTCCGCGTGCAGCGTGACCGTGATCTGCCGGCCGTGGCCGCCTAGCGCCTCGTCCGACGCGTTGTCGATGACTTCCTGAATGATGTGCAGCGGATTTTCGGTGCGGGTGTACATGCCGGGTCGTTGCTTGACCGGCTCCAGGCCCTTCAACACCTTGATCGACGCTTCGCTATACGCGGCGTTTGGCTTTTTCGTAGACATGGTTGACTCGGGTGCGTCGATTCATCGTTGTCCACAGGTCCTGTGGACAGGTCCGTGGACAATGCGTTGAGTTTTCAAAAAAAGCGAAACGAAACAACGGGGTTAGGTGGGCTGCCCGCAGTACGGGCAAGCGCGTTCTGTCGTGTTCTGTCGCGGGGCTTCGAGAGGCGCGCCCGGCGGCGGCGCGGCGCCGGGGAAACCCGTTCGCGGGGTATTTTACTGATTTCGAACCTGGCGGCAATTCATCGGGCCCGGGATTAGCCATCTGGATAAGTGTGGGCCGGCTGCGCCCACGGAGGCGCAGGCAACCGCGGCTCCGGGCGGCCTCTTGCGAAGCCGCCCGGCCGCTTTACTTGCGCTTGCTTTCCAGCTCGTCCCAGCGTTCCAGCGCGACCAGCAACGCTTCGTCGATCTCCGCGTAGCGCTCCGTCAAACGGGTGCCTTCCTGAGGGTTTTTCGCAAACAGCGAGCCGTCTTCGAGATGAGCGCCGATCGATTTCTGTTCGGCTTCCAGCTCGGCGATCTGCTGCGGCAGGGCCTCGAGTTCGCGTTGTTCCTTGAACGACAGCTTGGCGGCGCGCTGCGGCGTGTTGCGCTCGGCGGCGGAATCTTTCGGCGCCTCCTTGACGACTTCCTTCGGCGCCTGCTGCGCGGCCATCTGCTGGGAACGGTCGCGCTGGATTTGCCAGTCCGTGAAACCGCCCACGTATTCGCGCCACTTGCCGCCGCCTTCGGCCGCAATCACCGAGGTCGCGACGTTGTCGAGAAACGCGCGATCGTGGCTGACCAGCAGCACCGTGCCGTCGTACTCGGTGAGCAGTTCTTCGAGCAGTTCGAGCGTCGGAATGTCGAGGTCGTTGGTCGGTTCGTCGAGCACCAGCACGTTGGCCGGACGCGCGAACAGACGCGCCAGCAACAGGCGGTTACGCTCGCCGCCCGACAGCGACTTGATGGGCGAGCGTGCGCGCTCGGGGGCGAACAGGAAGTCGCCCAGGTAACTCATGACGTGTTTTTTCTGGCCGTTGACCTCGACCCATTCGCTGCCGGGGCTGATCGTGTCGGCGAGACTTTTTTCGAGGTCCAGTTGCGCGCGCATCTGGTCGAAATAAGCGACCTGCAGGTTGGTGCCGATGCGTACCGTGCCTTCGTCGGGCGCCAGTTCGCCGAGAATCATTTTGAGCAGCGTGGTCTTGCCCGCGCCGTTCGGACCCACGAAGCCGATCTTGTCGCCACGCATGACGGTGGCCGTGAAGTTGTCGACCACCGTACGCGAACCGTAGCGCTTGGTGACGTCGGTCAGTTCCGCGACGATCTTGCCGGACTTCTCGCCCTGGCCCACGTCGAGTTTGACGTTGCCCTGCACGTTGCGACGCTCGGCGCGCTGATTGCGCATTTCCACCAGCCGCGCGATACGGCCGACGCTGCGGGTGCGGCGCGCTTCCACGCCCTTGCGGATCCACACTTCTTCCTGCGCGAGCAGCTTGTCGGCCTTCGCCGCTTCGACCTGCTCCACTTCGAGTTGCTGCGCCTTGCGGGTCTGATACGCGCTGAAATTGCCCGGATACGAGAGCAGCCGCCCGCGATCCAGCTCGACGATACGCGTGGCGACCCGGTCGAGAAATGCGCGGTCGTGGGTGATGAACAGCAGGCCCGCGCGCAGCGACACCAGCAGTTCCTCGAGCCAGCGGATGCCGTCGAAATCCAGATGGTTGGTCGGCTCGTCGAGCAGCAGCACGTCCGGCTGCACGACCAGCGCGCGCGCCAAAGCCACGCGCTTCTGCATACCGCCCGACAGCGAGCCGACGCGCGCTTCGCCATTCAGGCCGATTTGCTGCAGCGTGGTGGCGACGCGGGTGCTCCAGTTCCAGGCGTCCGCATGGTCCAGCGCGGACTGCAGCGTGTTCATGCGCGACATGAGCTCGTCGTACTGCGCGCCTTCCGCTTCGTCGGAGAGTTGATTGGCGACCGCGTCGTATTCATCCAGCAACGCGCGGGCGTGTGTCAGGCCCGCGGCCACCGCGTCGAACACCGTGTCGTCCGTGTCGAATTCGGGCTCCTGCGGCACGTAGACCGTGGTGAGGCTGCTTTGCCGCGTGATGAGCCCGTCGTCCGGCCTGGACAATTCGGCGACGATTTTCAGCAGCGACGATTTGCCCGCGCCATTGCGGCCGATCAGCCCGACGCGTTCGCCCGCTTCGAGGGAGAAATCCGCGTGATCGAGCAACGCGACGTGACCGAAAGCCAGTTGGGCTCCGGTAATGGTGTAAAGCGACATGGAGAATTGGAGAAGGACAGCGATGAGTCGGAACTGGTCATTGTACCGGGCGCGGGCGCCGGTGCCTGTCCGCCGGAAGAGATAGATCGGACGGCCGGCTTGACGGACGGCCGAGGCAGGCGGTTCGGGATGCGAGCCCGTGGGACTGCGTAGGACGTGCTGCGGCGGCGGTTGGCCGCCGCGGTCCGCAGCGGTTCGCAGTCACCCGCCGCGCAGCCCGCGCCGGTTTACTTCACGTGCACCGTGATGGTTTTGCTCAACTCCGGACCATACGAACGGTGAGCGCCGTCGCCGAACTGAAGCGTGAGCGTGTGGTCGCCCGGCGGCAGCGTCAGATCGGTTTCTGTCTGCCCTTTGCCGAAATGCAGCGATTTGTCGTTGGCGGGGATCACCTCGCCCTTCGGCAGCGCCTGGCCGTCGATCAACAGGTGATGATGCCCGGTGCCTTCGGTCATCGTCCCGGCCGGGGCGATCTTCAGGCCTTCCACGCCGAACACGACATGCACCGGGTTGCTGACGGTCGCGCCATCGGCCGGTTGCACGAAAGAAACGCTGGCGGCCTGCGCCACGCCCGTCACGGCGAGCAAGCCGGCCAATGCCGCACTGATCAACCACTTGTTTTTCAACATCGTTCTGCTCCTTGAAGGAAAACGTACGAGTCGCTCGCAGCGCGCCGCGTGAGCGCGAAAGGCTCGTTGCGGAGTCAGAGGATACACGCTGCGAGTGACAGAACGCATCGACCAATTCGGACGTTTCGCGGCTCGTTTTACGACGTAGTCCGATGCTAAGCCACGGTTTCTTTTGAAAATTCCGGTAGTATTGCGGACTGTCGCAATGCCACAAAAAGGGGCAGAGCGAGTGATTCACTGCATTAAAAGAGAGAAGAGTACGTCGTGAGCGAAGTAATTGAAGTGACTGAATACAAGAGTTGGGTCTGCCTGATTTGCGGCTGGATCTACAACGAAGAAGAAGGCCTGCCTGAGGAAGGTATCGCGGCAGGCACGCGTTTCGCCGAGATTGCCGAAGACTGGCGCTGCCCGCTGTGCGACGTCAGCAAGTCGGAGTTTGCGGTAGTCGAGTTCTGAAAGACGGGCGAATTGGCGGGGGTGGGTGCGTTTTGTCAGGCCGGCGGTTGCGGCGGGCCATGCACCGCACTCCTCGCGGCTGGGCACGTTTGATATACTCTGCGCTCGCTGGTGTACTGGGCTCGGGTCCGGTCTTCTCCCTGTAGTTCAATGGATAGAACAAGTGCCTCCTAAGCGCTAGATACAGGTTCGATTCCTGTCAGGGGGACCACGAGACGACGTCCCAAAAGCCTTACCCAGCAGGAAACAGCGAACAGCCTGGCGTAAAACGGAGTGGCAACACTTCACGCCCGCGCCAGATTGGCGCAGCAAAAGAGCCCGCCGCCCCGCGGGCTTTTTCGCTTTCAAAGCGCGTTCGGATCGCGGCCCGCGCACCGCATTCACGACCCGCAAACGCCCGCCGCACCACCCCGCCCGCGTCGTTGCACATCCATCGCATTTTCGCTATATTGGAACCCCGTTCGGTTTAGAGAACCTTCCCGACAACCGGATCAGGAAATTCACAGCATCAAGAGTCGGCTTTCGCCGACGCCAACCTGCCCGCCCCGGGCAAGGTGGAGTCCTCCTCCAAGAGGGATGCGGCCTTTCAACGGCAAAGAAACGGGAGCGGCTTGCACCGGTTTCTTCCAGACATGGAGCAAGTCATGACTTTGGAAACAGGCTCGAATTCGGGCGACAGTTGCACCCTCCTCCCTCACTATCAGCTGAGCCACATCTTCCGTCTCGTTTCTCGCGCCGACGCGCGCGTCAACGGCGCGATCGAATCGCACATTGCAGGATCCAACGGTAAGATCGAGCGCTGGACCATGGTCCGCCGTGCCGACGTCCTCGAACACAAGATCATCGTTCGTGAGCTCACCGAGTCGCAGGCAAGATTGCTTCGCGATGGCTTGAGCGGGCTCGAAGGCAACCTGAGATCGAAACTCGAACATCTGTTCGTTGCCACGGCAACGCGCTGAACGGGCCGCGCCGCCGGCCCAACTTTGGCTCTCCATGGAACTCTGGATACAACCCTGTGCCGCCTGCGCCGATCTGTACGGTCGGCCATCCAGCGTCGAACCGCACGATACGCTTGCCCCGGGCACCCCTGATACGGCGAGCCCGAACCAGCACTACGTCTGCGGCCGGTGCAGCGCAGTGTTCACGCGCGTGCTCTCGGGGCGGCAAGCCGGTCAAATCTGGATGTTGCTGAACGCCGGCCAGCATTAGCTCCGGCCACGGCGACGCGCATCAAGGCGTCGTCACCCCTACCGCTCGTGCACGCACCTTCCCCGCTCGCCGGAACAGCGCGAGCAACGGCCGTTCGAGCCATCGATACGAAGCCAGCCCGATCGCGACCGACACCAGCACCACGAACACGCAGGCCAGATCGCCGCGCATCCGGTGCCCGCTATCGATCACCAGCAACAACCTGATGCCGATCGGTACCGCAAACACATGCGTCAGATAGAGCGAATACGACGCGTCGCCGATCGCCTGGGAAAGCGCGCCCCACCGCACGCGCCGCTCGATCGAAAGACAGAGCGCGACGAGCGCCAGCGCGGGTAGGCCGAACACCCAGAACCGGTTGGCCTCCGTCAATACCGGCCTGAGCAGTTCATGCGAGCCGAGCGCAATCGCGAGCGCCGCGATTCCCGCAACGGGATGGATGCGTCGTCCCATTGCATACCACCAGCCGAGGCCGCATCCGAACACGAACTCGAGCACGAGCGGATTCGTGTACGTCGCGAACGCCGCGCCGGACACAGGCAGCCGGTTGAGCAAACAGGTCGCCACCAGGAAGAGGCCCACCCCGAGAATCCGCCGCCGCAGAAAACAGAGTGCGACGGCAAAGATCAGGTAGAACCACATTTCGTATTGCAGGGTCCAGCCGACGTACAGGTCGGGCTCGATCTTGCCGGCATGATTGAACACTGGAATGAATAGCAACGAAGCGATGGTATGGCCGACGCTCAGTGGCACGTTCACCAGCGCTTGCGGTGCGAACACGACCAGTGCGATGAACAGCGCGGTCAATACCCAGTAAAGCGGCACGACTCGCGCGAGCCGTGCGGCGATAAAAGATCGCGCCGACGCGAAGCCCGTCGGCAGTTCGTGCGTCACCGTGGCAATGACGAAACCGGAGATGACGAAGAAGATATCGACGCCAATCTCGCCATACAGTGAAGCGGCGTGAAAAAAATGCGGCAGCCACCCAGCGCCCATCACGAGACCGTTCGTGTGGTAAGCGACCACCCCAAGCGCCGCGAGCGCGCGAAGCGCCTGGATCGATCTGAACTTGCCGGCTCGTGTCATTCAAGGCCGCTTCGGAATATCCAATCCCTTCACCACCGCAGGACGCGCAACGAATGCGGCCAGCGCACGCTGCACGTTCGGGAAGTTCTGAATGCCGACAAGATCGCCGGCCTCGTAAAAGCCAGCCAGGTTGCGCACCCACGGGAACGTGGCGATGTCGGCGATCGAATAGGCGTCGCCGAGAATCCATGCGCGCCCTTCGAGGCGCTGCTCCAGCACACCGAGCAGCCGCTTCGATTCGGCCACGTAACGGTCGCGCGGCCGCTTGTCTTCATAGTCCTTGCCGGCGAATTTGTGGAAGAAACCGAGCTGACCAAACATCGGCCCGATACCGCCCATCTGGAACATCACCCACTGAATCGCCTCGTAGCGACCGGCGGCGTCCTGCGGAATCAGTTGGCCCGTCTTCTCCGCGAGATAAATGAGGATCGCACCGGATTCGAACAGCGGCAGCGGCTTGCCGTCCGGACCGTTCGGATCGATGATCGCCGGGATCTTGTTATTCGGGTTGAGCGAGAGAAACTCCGGCGTCATCTGATCGTTGGTGTCGAATCGCACCAGATGCACCTCGTAAGGCAGACCGATTTCTTCCAGCATGATCGACACCTTGACGCCATTCGGCGTGGGCAGCGAATAAAGCTGAAGCCGGTCGGGATGCTGGGCAGGCCATTTATTCGTGATCGGGAAAGCGGCTAGATCGGTCATGGGAAGCGTTCACCTTGTGCGGAAGTTAGCGAAGCCGCCAAATATAAACCGTCGCGCCACATGCCGGGTAAAACACGCCTTGCCATTCACACGTCGAACGTCCAAAAAGTAAAGGCGCCGAAGCGCCTTTACTTTCCAGCTTACTGTCCAACGGTCAATGCGCGTCACGCGCCGGATTAATGTCCGGTGCGCTTTGCATTGTCCTTGGCGTCTTCCTTGGCGTCGCCATAAGCTTTCTGAACCTTGCCGGCGCCTTGCTGCAGATCGCCCTTCAGTTCTTTACCCGGGTCGTTGGTCACCTTGCCGACTGCCTCGTTGACCTTACCCTTGATTTGCTCGCCCACACCCTTCACTTGGTCCTTGTTCATGTTCGGCTCCATTGTTTGGAATGCCAGCGCGAGATTACGCCAGTACTTTCCTTGAGCAACGGGTATGCCTGAGTCTCGATGCTCTGCAGCATCGAGAACTCGCAAAATGCGAAAAAAAGATGGTCAGAGGCCTAAAGTCTCCAGCCGGCCTGCCGTAAAGCAGGCAAGGAGAAGACATGAACCGCACACTCATTTCGCTTTCCGGGTCGTTCAGGACCGGTTTTATCGACAATGACATCATGCACATTGCGCGCGTGATGGGACCGTCTTTACACGGTGACATGGCTGGGCCGATCCTGTCGGCCGGTTACTGGCGCAAGCGCCTCGAGCAACTGCTTGCCGCCGCCCATCTCTCGCACACCCAGCTGCTCGCCATCGACGAGCTAATGTTGCAACTCGAAGCGTTCGAGGCAAATCCTGCGCCGGTCCTGCCGGTCGCGACAAACCGTCGACGTCACAAGGCAGCGGCCCTCGCCGCCAACCCGGGTTAAAAAAAAGCCGCGATTCTCGTCGCGGCTTCAACACGTCGCAACGCTGGGAATTCGCGTCACACGGCAAGCGTACAGGGCACCGTGTGACAAGCGTATTTCACCGAAAAAGCCGCGCGGCCATCGAAGGACTTGTTCTGCAGAATGCGCGGAAGGGGAAAATGGGGACGACTTTAGGTCATAATGTCCGCAAAAATTCCCAGCAAGGACCGCCGTGACCCTCGCCGCATCGTTCGAACTGCTCAGGCAGGCTCGCGCACGCTTCACCCAGCGTGAAATCGCCGCCCATGTCGGCAAGGACACCAAGACCATCCGGCGCTGGGAGAAAGGCGAATCGCCCTGCCCTGCGATGCTCGAACCGGCGTTGCGCGATCTGCTGCAAGGCGGCACGCGGGTCGGCGGCGTCGCAGGCTCCGGGCAGGCGCAGTTCCGCTTCATCGACCTGTTCGCGGGTATCGGCGGCATTCGTATGGGTTTCGAGGCGCACGGCGGCGAGTGCGTGTTCACCAGCGAATGGAACGACTTTTCCACCAGAACGTATCGCGACAACTACCCCGGCGACGCTGCGCACACGCTGATCGGCGATATCGTGACCTTCCCCGCCGAAGAGGTGCCGAGCCACGACGTGCTGCTAGGCGGCTTCCCCTGCCAGCCTTTTTCGATCGCTGGCGTCAGCAAGAAAAACGCGTTGGGCCGGCCGCACGGTTTCGAGTGCACGACTCAGGGCACGCTGTTTTTCGATGTCGCGCGGATCATCGCCGCGAAGCGCCCCGCCGCGTTTCTGCTCGAAAACGTGAAGAACCTCTTGTCGCACGATAAAGGCCGCACCTTCGAGGTGATCCTGCAAACCCTGCGCGACGAGCTTGGCTACGAAGTGCATTACCGGGTGATCGACGGTCAGCATTTCACGCCGCAGCATCGGGAGCGCATTATCATCGTCGGCTTTCGCGGCAAGACGGAGTTTTCGTGGAACGATCTGCTTCTGCCGCAACAGGGACCACGCCTCGGCTCCATCCTGCATCGCACCGACGGCACCGAACCAGTTCTACCGTGGGACCAGGAACGCTTCTTCGATCACGCTAACCGCCGCGTGCAGCCGAAGTACACGCTCACCCCGAAGCTCTGGACGTATCTGCAGAATTACGCGGACAAGCACCGCGCGGCGGGTAATGGCTTCGGTTTCGGCATGGCCTACCCGGATAGCGTGACGCGCACGCTGTCGGCGCGCTATCACAAGGACGGCTCCGAGATTCTGCTCTACCAGGGCGAGACGCTGCGGCCCCGTCGCCTGACGCCGCGCGAATGTGCGCGCCTGATGGGCTTCCCCGATACGTTCCGGATTCCGGTGAGCGATACCCAGGCCTATCGCCAGTTCGGCAATAGCGTCGTCATGCCGGTGATGCGGGAAGTGGCGCGCATCATGCTGCCGCATGTGCAGACCCTACTCGCCGAGACAAGCCAACATGGTTCGAAGCAAGCCCTTTCGCTGTACGCCTGACCGAGCCAGGAATTGCCCGACGGCGCGTGCCGGATTCCAGGCATGGTAGACATCGTCGATAGCGCGACGCGCAGCCGGATGATGTCCGGCATTCGCGGACGCAACACCAAGCCGGAAATTCTGATTCGCAGCCTGTTGCATCGACGGGGATACCGTTTCCGGCTCGACGTGCGCGAACTGCCGGGTCGGCCGGATATCGTGCTGCCACGTTATCGCGCCGTCGTGCTGGTGCACGGCTGCTTCTGGCATGGCCACGATTGTCGCCTGTTCAAATGGCCGCAAACGCGGCCGGAATTCTGGCGCGAAAAGATCGGCAGAAACCGGAGTAACGATGCGAAGGTCCACCAGGCCCTGCTCGATCAGGGCTGGCGCGTCGCGGTGGTGTGGGAATGCGCATTGCGTGGTGCGAATCGGGATATCGAAGGCGTGTTGCAGCGGCTCACCGACTGGCTGCAAGACGACACGCCCAACTTCGAAGAACGCGGCTGAAAAGCCGCCTCGTGCGCGGCTGGTTGCAGCCCGTTACGAGCAGAACCCGCGAGTGCTGGTGATACACTCGACCGGCTCACGCGGAGCGCCCGAGCTTGTCGCTTTGCCTGCGGTCACGTCGTATTTCAGTCTGCGCGCAGGTACGCTCCGATCGTCCCAGAACCATTCATAGAAGGGAGGCAGCATGGCCGATTTCCGTCTTTGGTCCGACGACTTTCCCGCCAACGGTTTCATGCCGAAGGCGCACGAATTCGACGATCAAGCTTTCGGTGTGGATGGCGAGAACGTCTCGCCCGCTTTGCAATGGGACGCGCCGCCGGCCGACACCCAAAGCTTCGCGCTCACCGTCTACGACCCCGACGCGCCGA
Source organism: Paraburkholderia sp. BCC1886 (assembly GCF_900996245.1). Classification (GTDB taxonomy): domain Bacteria; phylum Pseudomonadota; class Gammaproteobacteria; order Burkholderiales; family Burkholderiaceae; genus Paraburkholderia. The sequence goes on from NZ_CAAJGK010000038.1 coordinate 188,513, forward strand.
CCGGCAGTGGCTTCTGGCATTGGGTCGTCGTCAACATTCCGGCCGACGCGCGCTCGTTGCCGCGCAATGCCGGCAAAGCCGACGGCGCATTGCTGCCAGCCGGCGCGCTCCAGGTCCGTAACGATTACGGCACGGTCGGCTTCGGCGGCGCCGCACCGCCGCGCGGCGACAAGGCGCATCGCTACATCTTCCGTCTGCATGCGCTGAAGGTGCCGCATCTGCCGATCAATGCGGAGACCACCAACGCCGTGGCCCGCTTCATGACGCATCTGAACGAACTCGATTCGGCCACCCACACTGGCCTGTACGAACTCAAATAACACGTGAGAGACGCGACATCGGCGCAACTGACGCGCCGATGTCGTTCCGCCGCCCTGCGTCCTTCGACGGACTTCGGGCGTGCGGCGCGTGTGGCCCGTCGTGTGGTCGACGAGCCGTCCAACTACAAATCGAACGATCGATGCACGCACAACCAACGCGCCCCCCACGCGCAACGGCCAATACCGCCGCCGGCTGGCCTGCGGGCAGCCCGGAACAGGGGCTTCCCACTCCGCAACGTTATTGGGCGATGCTGGTCATCGCGCTCGGACTGACGCTGGCCGTGCTCGACGGCGCGATCGCCAACGTCGCGCTGCCGACCATCGCTAAAGATCTTCACGCCAGCGCGGCGGCGTCGATCTGGATCGTCAACGCTTACCAGCTCGCCACCACGATTACGCTTTTGCCGCTCGCGTCGCTCGGCGACCGCATCGGCTACCGGCGCATTTATCTCGGCGGCCTGCTGCTCTTCACGCTGGCCTCGTTCGCCTGCGCGCTGTCCACGTCGCTGCCTGCGCTAGCCGTCGCGCGCGTGCTGCAAGGCTTCGGCGCGGCGGGCATCATGAGCGTGAACACCGCGCTCGTGCGCATGATCTATCCGCCTGCGCATCTCGGACGCGGCATCGCCATCAATGCCATGGTCGTCGCCATTGCGTCGGCAGTCGGGCCGACCATTGCGTCCGGTGTGCTCGCCATCGCGGCCTGGCCGTGGCTTTTCGCGATCAACGTGCCGATCGGTATCGCAGCGATCACCGGCGGCTTCAAGGCATTGCCGATGAACGTCGGCCACGATTCACCCTACGACTACATGAGCGCGGTCATGAACGCGTTCGTGTTCGGCCTGCTGATCTTCGCCGTCGACGGTCTCGGTCACGGCGAAGGGCTCGGTTTCGTGGCGCTCGAGGGATTGGGCGCGGCGGTCATCGGCTACTTCTTCGTGCGCCGTCAATTGAGCCGCCCGGCTCCGCTCCTGCCGATCGATCTGTTAAAGATTCCGATGTTCGCGCTGTCCATCGGCACGTCCGTGTGTTCGTTCTGCGCGCAGATGCTGGCGTTCGTTTCGCTACCGTTTCTGCTGCAGGACAGCTTCGGGTTTTCGCAGGTCTACACCGGCTTGTTGATGACGCCGTGGCCGGCCATCATCATCGTCGTCGCGCCGATTGCGGGCATGCTCGCGGATCGCGTGTCGTCGGGCTGGCTAGGCGGAGTGGGACTGGCCGTGTTGACGGTCGGACTCGTTCTGCTCGCGACACTCGGCGCACATCCCGAGCCATTGCAGATTGCCTGGCGCATGGCGCTGTGCGGCGCGGGCTTCGGGATTTTCCAGTCGCCCAACAACCGCGCGATGATGTCCTCCGCGCCGCCCGATCGCAGTGGCGGCGCGAGCGGCATGCTCGGCACGGCGCGACTCACCGGACAAACGCTGGGCGCCGCGCTGGTGGCGTTGATCTTCGGCCTCGCTCCGCAGCATGGACCGACCGTCGCAATCTACGTGGCAGCGTGTTTTTCCGCGGTGGCGGCGGTGGTCAGTTCGATGCGGATCATGCAGAGGGTGAGCGTGAAAGCGGCCTGAGGCCTGCGGTTTTTGCTAGCTGCCGCACTTCGGCCGGACATAAAGAAGGGCGCGAATCGCGTATAGCGTTTCGCGCCCTTCCTGCTTTTCGACGTGACGGACAGACGCGGTGGCTTGCAAAGCCAGACCGCGCCACCGGAACTCCGGCTACGACGATGCCGTCACGTCAGCGAGCTTTACCGCTTTGGCCGTGACCGACGAAGCGGTGGCGACGTTGCGCAGATCGGAGAGGAACGTATCGCGCCAGACCGACAGATTGTTCTCGCGCATCGGCGCCATCATGTCGGCGTGGCGCGACTGACGTTCGGCGAGCGGCATCGACAGTGCGCGTTCCAGTGCCTCGGCCATCTGCGACAGATCGAACGGGTTGACGACGAGCGCGCCGGGCAACTGCTCGGCCGCACCTGCGAATTGCGACAGCACCAGCACGCCCGGATCGGCCGGGTCTTGCGACGCGACGTATTCCTTGGCGACGAGGTTCATCCCGTCACGCAGCGGCGTGACGTAGCCGACTTGCGATTGACGGAACAGCGCCATCAGCAGATTGCGTTCGTATTTGCGGTTCAGGTACTGGATCGGCGTCCAGTCGAGCTGTGCGAACCGCCCGTTGATGCGACCTGCCTCGCCTTCCAGCGTTTGCCGGATGCGTTGATAGGTCTGCACGTCGGCGCGCGTCGGTGGTGCGATCTGCACGAGCGACACTCGTCCGTGCCAGCCCGGTGCATTTCCGAGCAGGCGTTCGAACGCCTGGAAGCGCTCAACCAGCCCTTTCGAATAGTCCAGACGATCGACGCTCATGATCAGCTTGCGGCCGCGCAGACCGTCGCGCAGGCTGCGCACCGGCTTGCGGTCGGCGAACTGTTCGGCCGCTTTGGCGATTGCGTCCGGATAGATACCGATCGGATAGGCGCCGACCTTCAGGAAGCGGTTATACGCGTGGACCATGCCGTCTTCGCTCGACGTGCCATGCTGACCGCGCTCGATGAAATCGACGAACGACTGACGGTCCGCTTCCGTCTGGAAGCCGACCACGTCGTAGCTGCACATGGCTTTGACGAGTTCTTCGTGCGGCGGAATCGTGCGCAACACTTCCGGCACGGGAAACGGGATGTGCAGGAAGAAGCCGATCGGATTCTTGACGCCGAGTTCACGCAGGCAGCGCGCGAACGGCAGCAGGTGATAGTCGTGAACCCAGATGATGTCGTCGGGTTTCAGCAGCTCTTTAAGCTGCTTCGCGAGCGTCGCGTTGACGCGCTGATAGCCTGCATATTCCTGCCGATCGTAACGCGAGAGGTCGTTCCGATAGTGGAAAGTCGGCCACAGCGTCGCGTTGGAAAAGCCGCGGTAGTACTGGTCGTAGTCACGCTTGGTCAGACCTACGGTTGCGTAGGTTACGTTGCCCTGCTTTTCGATCACGGGCGCGGTGGGTTCGGACACCGTCTCGCCGCTCCATCCGAACCAGACCCCGCCGGTTTCCTTCAACGCGTCCAGCACGCCGATCGCAAGACCTCCCGCGGCGGGACGGCCTTCCTGGGACGGCGCGACACGATTCGATACCACGATCAGTCTGCTCATTGGCGCTCCACCTAGTTCAGTTGTTTCGTTGCGTACAGATATGTGCCAAACAGGTGCATGCAAGTCGCGTGCCGTTTTCGCCGTATCCGGGAAATAAAAATGTGTGCAAATGTGACGAACGAGCTAAAACCCGCGATGTCGCAGCAAAGGCCAGAAGTTTTTTCTGCGATTTGGGCTTCTGCCAGCGAAACGGTTTTAGGGAATGCGGGACATCACGCGTCCTGTTCCGAGCCGAGATCGCGCTGGTAGTCGAGGCCTTCGCGGCGCACGCCACCCTGGTTGTGTTCGCCATCGGGCGGCGCATCGGGGGCAATACGGTTTTGCGGCGAGGGGTCGGACAGCGGTGCCGGCTGGTTAGTGGCGGCTTGAGGACGCGGCTTGGGCGTGGAGTGGCGCGCCGGGCGACGTAGTGCGGGGTGTCTCATGTCGATGCCTCCGGGGGAAGCTTGCCGCTGGGAAGCGGCATCCAGCGAGTGCTGGGCGTGACGCGGCGCATCGATTAGCGGGTTCCGGGTAAAAGATGCGGCGCTTTTGTAACGAATACAAATATTTGCTGCGTGGGACTGTGGCGTGGCACACGCAGTGTGTCAGAGTTGCATGCCCAATGGGTTCGGGGGCTGCTTGCCGCTAGCTTGTGGCGCTTGCGTGGGGGGCGGGTCGCCGATGGGCGGGGCGACCGGTTCTATCGGTTGCGGGGTTGGGTCTGGGATGGTGTCGGGTTCGCCCGGGGGCGGTGGCACGAAAGGGGGAGCCGAGGGCGGCTCGGTTGGCTCGGGGCGGTGCGCTTTTAGAGGGGCAACTTGAGTGGGCATGGCGGTGTCCTTTTTTTGTCCTCTTTGTGGTGGTTGGTGATCAGCAAGGGGTGTGCCGGTTAGGGTTTGTCGTTGCACTGGCTTTTTTGGCCTTTGGCCTTTCCTTGCTTTGGTAGTGGTCTATTAGCGTTCCCCCTGTGCGGGGGGGCACCTACTTTTCTTTGCCGCCCTCCATGTCAGGCTAGTTGTCGCCTCACCCGAACCGATTGATGTAAAGATTGGGGGGCGGACAGCGAATGGAAGATGAAACGCTATTCAGCAGAGACCCGGGAATGGGTAATTCAACAGATGA
>NZ_CAAJGK010000039.1 GCF_900996245.1 Paraburkholderia sp. BCC1886
TCATCTGTTGAATTACCCATTCCCGGGTCTCTGCTGAATAGCGTTTCATCTTCCATTCGCTGTCCGCCCCCCAATCTTTACATCAATCGGTTCGGGTGAGGCGACAACTAGCCTGACATGGAGGGCGGCAAAGAAAAGTAGGTGCCCCCCCCGCACAGGGGGAACGCTAATAGACCACTAACAACACAAGGAAAGGCCAAAGGCCAAAAAAGCCAGTGCATCGAAAAAACCGGCGATAATAACCCCCCTCGCCGAAGGCCACCCGTAATGATCATCCGCCCCCACACCCACTGGTTCCGCATGCTACTGGCGTGGGACGGCTCCGTCCTCCCTCGCCTGATCCCGCGCCTGCTGCTAATCCTCTGCATCTCGATCGTAGCCGTAGCCGCCCACGACCACCTGCTCCCGATCTCGCTAAACCTGAACACCACCGCCCCCTTCTCGCTAATCGGCATCGCGCTAGCGGTCTTCCTCGGCTTCCGCAATAACGCCAGCTACGACCGCTGGTGGGAAGCCCGCAAACTCTGGGGCCAACTGCTAAACGAATCGCGCTCGCTAACACGCCAGGTGCTCACGCTGCAAAAAGACCCCCTGCCGAAAGAACACATCAAGGAGTTCCTGAGCGCACTCACCGCCCTACCTCACGCGCTACGTCATCAACTACGCAACACCGACCCGCATGACGACCTGGCCGCCCGGCTGCCACCGCCACTGCTGAACCGCGTCATGTCATCGCGCTATAAACCCGCCACGCTCATGCTCCACCTCGGTGAATGGGTCCACCGCCACGCGCGCGCAGGCACAATCGACCCCATGGCGGTCCTCGCGTACGACAGGAATCTGAATGGAATTTCCGACCTGATCGGCGGATGCGAACGCATCGCCTCGACCCCGCTGCCGTTTGCCTACTCGGTCATGATCCACCGCACGGTCTATTTCTTCTGCGCCTCGCTGCCGTTCGGTCTGGTCGACAGCATCGGCATCTTCACACCCGTCTTCGCCGTATTCGTGGCGTACACCTTCATGGCCCACGAAGCCATTGCGTCGCAAATCGAAGAACCCTTCGGCATCGACGACAACGACCTCGCGCTCGACGCCATGTCCGCCACGATCGAAGATGCCGTGCGCGATCTCCAAGGCGAGCCGCCGTTGCCAACCACCCGCGAACGCACCACCAGCTACACCCTAACTTAAGCCTGGAGCCTGGCGGCAGGCCTTTGCCCCAAGCCCCGACTGCGCCGCCTCAATCGTTGCCCACCGTCTCCGATAAACGCTTGAGGGTCGCCACCCGCGCGCCGATGATATCGATCCGGCCGCGTTCGTCCACCACCGGCGTCGTCGCATTCAGATAAGCCGTCCACGCTTTCTGCGCGCGCACGAGCGTGGGACGCGAACGCGCCGGCATCTTCGTTTGCAAACGCCTGTAATAGCGATTCAGATCGAACATCGCATGCTCGCACTGAGCATCCGCGCGGCAGGCTCGCAAGCGGCGCGGCAACGCGCCACCCGCATTCGCCACCGCGCTACGCAGCGCCAGCGCGCGATCGCGTACGGGCTGCAACTGCATGTCGGCCTCGGCCAGCACATACATCGTGCCGCGCGTCGTCGCGATCACCGCGCCCAGCAGCGGCTGCTCGGCATCGCGCGAATCCAGCCACGCAGCCTGACTCTTCTCCCACAGCTTGCGCTGCGGCGCCGGCAGCTTCGGCTGAAGCTGCTGCCATGCACTGTCCAGCGCGGCTTTCCAGCCGATGCGCGCGTTGTCCATGCATTGCACCTGCCCCTTCGTCGACGACATATCGCCACGCGCGAGACAGCTTCGCATCGCCGCGTCGATCGGATCGGCAGCCGCCACTTCGGCATGCGCAACGCCCGGCGCCACGGCCAACGCACACGCGAGCGCACAAGTCATCAGCGCATATGTCAGCCCATACGTCACACCCAAAGCGCCGGCCACACGCCGCACGCCGCGCAGAACGGAGAGACCCATCGCCAGACGCATCGTCAGCCGCGCACGCAATCGACGAAGTACTCGATGCGCCCGTTGATCATCTCCCCGACGAGCCCATGAATATCCGTATGGAAACCCGGGAAGCGCTCGTTGAACTCGCGCGCAAACCGCAGATAGTTGACGATGGTCTTGTTGAAACGCTCGCCCGGAATCAGCAACGGAATACCCGGCGGATACGGCGTCAACAGGATCGACGTGACGCGGCCCTCGAGTTCGTCGATCGGTACCCGGTCGATCTCGCGATGCGCGAGTTTGGCAAATGCGTCCGACGGCTTCATCGCCGGTTCCATGCTCGACAGGTACATCTCGGTGGTCAGACGCGCGATGTCGTTTGCGCGATAAACGCTGTGAATCTGCTGGCACAGATCGCGCAAGCCGACGCGCTCGTACATCGGATGGTGCGCGACGAACTCCGGCAGCACGCGCCACAACGGCTGGTTGTTGTCGTAGTCGTCCTTGAACTGCTGCAACTCGGTGACCATCGAGTTCCAGCGGCCCTTGGTAATGCCGATCGTGAACATGATGAAGAACGAATACAGCCCGGTCTTCTCCACGATAATGCCGTGCTCGGCCAGATACTTCGTGACGATTGCGGCCGGAATGCCGGTTTCGCCGAAGCCGCCGTCCATGTCGAGACCCGGCGTAACGATGGTCGCCTTGATCGGGTCGAGCATGTTGAAGCCTTCGGCGAGCGGGCCGAAACCGTGCCACGCGTCGTTCGGACGCAGCATCCAGTCTTCGCGCGAACCGATGCCTTCCTCGGCGAACTCGTCCGGACCCCACACCTTGAAGAACCAATCGTCGCCATATTCGGCGTCGACCTTGGTCATCGCGCGGCGGAAGTCGAGCGCCTCGGCAATCGACTCTTCGACGAGCGCGGGACCGCCCGGCGCTTCCATCATGGCCGCGGCCACGTCGCACGACGCGATGATCGCGTATTGCGGGCTGGTGGACGTGTGCATCAAATACGCTTCGTTGAAGCGGTGTTTGTCGAAGCGGCTGTTCTTCGAATCCTGCACGACGATCTGCGACGCCTGCGAAATGCCGGCCAGCAGTTTATGCGTGGAGTGCGTGGCGAACACCAGCGCGCCGATCCGCGGACGGCCCGCGCCGATCGCGTGCATGTCCTGATAGAACGAGTGGAACTCGGCGTGCGGCAGCCAGGCTTCGTCGAAGTGCAGCGTATCGAGCCAGTCGCCGAGCATTTCCTTGATCATCTCGACGTTGTAGATCACGCCGTCGTACGTGCTCTGCGTAATGGTCAGAATGCGCGGCTTGAGATCCGGGTTCTTCGCGAGTGCTTCGCGAGCGAACGGGTTCGCGAGAATCTTTTTCTTGATGTTTTCCGGCTCGAACTCGCTACGCGGAATCGGGCCGATGATGCCGAAGTTATTGCGCGTGGGCGTGAGAAACACCGGAATCGCACCGGTCATCGTAATGGCGTGCAGGATCGACTTGTGACAGTTGCGGTCCACCAGCACGATGTCGCCCGGCGCCACCGTCCCGTGCCAGACGATCTTGTTCGAGGTCGACGTGCCGTTGGTCACGAAGAACACGTGGTCGGCGCTGAAAATGCGCGCGGCGTTGCGCTCGGAAGCGGCCACGGGACCCGTGTGATCGAGCAGTTGGCCGAGTTCGTCGACCGCGTTGCAGACGTCGGCGCGCAGCATGTTCTCGCCGAAGAACTGATGGAACATCTGGCCAAGCGGGCTCTTCAGAAAGGCCACGCCGCCCGAGTGTCCCGGGCAATGCCACGAATACGAACCCTCTTCCGCGTACTGCACCAGTTCCTTGAAGAACGGCGGCGCGAGCGAGTCCAGATACACCTTGGTCTCGCGGATGATATGGCGCGCGACGAACTCCGGCGTGTCCTCGAACATGTGAATGAAGCCGTGCAGTTCGCGCAGGATGTCGTTCGGCAAATGGCGCGAGGTGCGCGTTTCGCCGTACAGGAAGATGGGAATGTCGGCGTTGCGGCGGCGCACTTCGGTCACGAACGCACGCAACGCGACGATCGCGGCGGCGAGTTCGGGTGTCTCGCCTTCCACCACGACGTTATCGACGTAGGGCAGCAACTCGTCGTCGTCGATCGACAGAATGAAACAGGACGCGCGGCTCGACTGCTGCGCGAACGAGGTCAGATCGCCGTAGCTCGTCAACCCGAGCACTTCCGCGCCTTCTTTCTCGATGGCTTCGGCCAACGCCCGGATGCCGGAACCCGAGATGTTCTCGGAGCGGAAATCTTCGTCGATGATGACGACGGGAAAACGAAACTTCATGGGCGATTCTCCAAAAAGAACGACCGCTGCGTGGTGTCGATCGCAGCGGTCACCCGGTCTAGCTGAGGGGTCGGGGCGCGGCCGGCGTCAGGTGCGCGGCAGGGTCACGCCGTGCTGACCTTGATATTTGCCACCGCGATCCGCGTACGACGTTTCACAAATTTCGTCGCTTTCGAAAAACAGCACCTGCGCGACGCCTTCGTTCGCGTAGATTTTCGCAGGCAAAGGTGTCGTATTCGAGAACTCGAGCGTAACGTGCCCTTCCCACTCGGGTTCGAACGGCGTCACGTTGACGATGATTCCGCAGCGCGCGTACGTGGACTTGCCGAGACAAACGGTCAGCACGCTGCGGGGAATGCGGAAGTACTCGACCGTGCGGGCCAGCGCGAACGAATTCGGCGGGATGATGCACACGTCGCCCTTGAAATCGACAAAGGACTTCTCGTCGAAGTTCTTCGGATCGACGATGGTCGAGTTGATGTTGGTGAAAATCTTGAATTCGTCGGCGCAGCGAATGTCGTAGCCGTAGCTCGAGGTGCCGTAGCTGACGATCTTCCGGCCGTCTTCGGAGACGCGGACCTGGTCGGGCGCGAACGGCTCGATCATGTTGTGCGACGCGGCCATGCGCCGGATCCACTTGTCGGATTTGATGGTCATAGGTGAACGCTGCTCGACGTGGGTGACAGATGAATGACAGGTGAATGCCGGATGAACGGCCAATAAGCGGTTCCGGCGAACCACCGCAAACGAAAGGCGCTTATTTTACGCGATCGTGGGATTGCTGCCGCTGGGGCGGCCTGAGAGCCTGATGACGGTGGACTCACCGCTTATTTGCCGCTTATTTGCCGCTCACCTGGCACTCACCAGCCACTTACTGGCGAATCAGCCCGCACGCGAGCGCGGGACCGGCGCCATGCTGCGGATACGCGTAAGGGTCGGTGGCGTCGCGATGCAGCAGAACGGCCCGCTGCAGCACCGAGCGAATACCGTCGAGCGAGACATCGGGCGCGACGATGAAGCCGGTGGCCACGCCGTTCGAGTCCGCGTGAATGTTGCCGAGGTCGCCCTCGACCCGCGCGCCGGCTTTCAACCGCTCGGCGGCCGGCGAGAACACCTGCCCGGCGCTTGCGCCGTCCACCGCGTTGCAGTCGCCGCGTTCATGCACCTGCAGTGCGTGGTCGCTGTTGGCAGGCAGGCCGGCCAGGTTGTAAGTCACCTGTACACCGTCCGGACGCTCGATGAACGTCACGAGGCCGCGCGCCTGATTGCCGACGGTGGGCAGCAACTGCGCATCGGCGCGCTTTTCCTGTGGTCTCAGGAAAGCGCTGCAACCGCACAACAGTACCGTGGTGGCAGCCAGGACGATGAACGCATGCACCGCCTGTCCGTCGATTCGTTTTCCCATGCGATCCTCTTGCCGGTCGGCGCCCGCCCCTGCGGCCGCCGGGCCGAACTGATGAAGCCGCCATGATACCGCGAGAGCTTCCGCAAAATACGTCCCCGGCCAGTCCTGGCGCAGTTTTGCGCCGCTTCCGAGGGGAAGCTCAGGTGTTCTGCACGACGATCGTCGGAAACTTCGACGTCATGTCGCGGGCGCGCTCGGCAATATGCACCGAGACCTTGCGCGCGATCGACCGGTAGATCTCCGCGATGCGGCCTTCGGGGTCCGCGACGACAGTCGGCTTGCCGGAATCGGCCTGCTCGCGAATCGCGATATCGAGCGGCAGACTGCCGAGCACGTCGACGCCGTATTCCTTGCCCATTCGCTCGCCGCCGCCCGCGCCGAAAATGTGCTCTTCGTGGCCGCAGTTCGAACAGATATGCATGCCCATGTTCTCGACGATGCCGAGAATCGGAATGCCGACCTTCTCGAACATCTTGAGGCCCTTCTTCGCGTCGAGCAGCGCGATGTCCTGCGGCGTGGTGACAATCACCGCGCCGGTCACCGGCACGCGCTGCGACAGGGTCAACTGGATGTCGCCGGTGCCCGGCGGCATGTCGACGATCAGGTAATCGAGGTCCTGCCAGTTGGTCTGACGCAGCAACTGTTCGAGCGCGGAGGTGGCCATCGGGCCGCGCCACACCATCGGATTGTCCTGCTCGATCAGAAAGCCGATGGAATTGGCCTGCAGGCCGTGACCGTTCATCGGGTTCATGGACTTGTCGTCCGGCGATTCGGGACGGCCTTCGATACCGAGCATCATCGGCAGGGACGGTCCATAGATATCCGCGTCGAGAATACCGACCGATGCGCCGTCGCTGGCGAGCGCCAGCGCGAGATTGACCGCGGTCGTGCTCTTGCCGACGCCGCCCTTGCCCGACGCCACGGCGACGATGTTTTTAACGTTCGGCAAGAGTTTTACGCCGCGCTGCACGGTGTGAGCGGCAATTTGCTGGGACACCTCGATACGCGTGTGCGCCACGCCCGGCACGGCCTGCAGCGCCTCGGTGAACTGTGCGCGCAGCGCGTCGAACTGGCGCGAGGCCGGATAGCCGAGTACCACCTCGAGGCTAACCGTGTCACCCTGCACAGCCACGTTCCTGATATTTTTGGCGGCCGCGTAGGGCCGGCCGGTGTTGGGGTCAGTGACGGCTGCGAGGGCAGCGTCGACCAAAGCCCGATCGATACTCATTGACACTCCGTGGGGAACACTTGCGGCGCGGCGGAATCGAAATCCCGGCCACGCGCCAATATTTGAAAGAAATTGTTAGACAGCATTGCGAAATCCAGACCTGCCGGGCACCCTTCGGGCAAGTAGACGGTGTGGGGGTCGCATCGCTACTGACAGCAGGGCTCATTGTAGTAGCTGGCGCCATGCGGTGCCGGAAGACCCTTCTTCACTGTCGGACCGGGGCTTGAAACGCTTGGGAAATTCCGTATTGTCAGGCCGCTGGCATGATTGTCATCGGCTTGGACAGATAATCGATCGCTACCGCTGCTTCACTCGCTTCAACAAAGAGGAAATCTAAAATGAATGCAAAAATCATGACTCGCCTGGCCGTGTTCGCCGTTGCCGGTTCCGTGCTGGCAGGCTGCGCTTCCCAACAGGGCACCAACACCGCCGTGGGCACCGGCGTGGGCGCAGGCACCGGCGCTGCGCTGGGCGCGATCTTCGGCGGCGGCAAGGGCGCGGCAATCGGCGCGGGTGTCGGCGCTGCGGTGGGCGGCATTACCGGCTACAACTGGCAGGCCATTCACAACAAGCTGTCGGGCGCGACCAAGGGCACCGGCACGCAAATCACCGAGCAGCCCGACGGCTCGCTCAAGCTGAACATCCCGAGTTCGGTCACGTTCGACACCAACAGCTACGCGGTCAAACCGTCGTTCGCACCGGTGCTGGACCAGCTCACCCAAACGCTGCAACAGAATCCCGAGTTGATCGCGCAAGTGGTCGGCCATACGGACAGCACGGGTCAACCGGCCTACAACCAGACGCTGTCGGTCAACCGCGCAGAAAGCGTGACCGGCTATCTGGCGCAGCGCGGCGTTGCGCCGCAGCGTCTGTCGGCACAAGGCATGGGCCAGAACCAGCCGATCGCCGACAACAATACCGAAGCCGGCCGTGCCGCAAACCGTCGCGTGGAAATCTATCTGCGCGCAACGGCTCAACACGCAGGCTAAGCAGCACGAATCAGGAGGAGAGCGGGAGCCGGAGCAAGCTTTCGGCTCCGGTGAGCGCAGGAAATGCAGGAAGCTCAGGAAGAGGCGGCGAGGAAATTTCGCGCGAGAACGAAAAAATTTTCGAACTCTGCCAAATATCCGCTGTCAGTCTTTACGGTACGTGGCTGGCCATGCCGGCGCGTCACCATTCTCCTCTTGTCGTTGTTGCTCCGGGGTTAATCACCCCGGTTTTTTTTTGGGCGCGCGGTTTGCACCCGTTCCCCGCCCCGCCCCCCCGTTACCCCCCCGCCGGGCCGTCCCGCCTCCCGTGCCTGCCCTGCTAGAATCATCGTTTCGTCCCACCGCAGGCTCCCACCTTTTATGTCAGCACCCGCCACCGCTCTCTCCGCAGGCGCGCCGTCAGGCCGTCGCCAGATTCTCGTCACGTCGGCCCTTCCGTATGCGAACGGGCAAATCCATATCGGCCATCTGGTCGAATATATTCAGACGGACATCTGGGTCCGGACGCTGCGCATGCATGGGCACGAGGTCTACTACGTGGGCGCCGACGACACGCACGGCACACCCGTCATGTTGCGCGCGGAGAAGGAAGGCCTCACGCCGAAGCAACTCATCGAGCGGGTGTGGCAAGAACACAAACGCGACTTCGACAGTTTCGGCATTTCGTTCGACAACTACTATTCGACCGATTCCGAAGAAACCCGCGTCTTGAGCGAGAACATTTACCTCGCGCTCAAAGACGCCGGCCTGATCGAAGCGCGCGACATCGAACAGGCGTATGACCCGGTCAAGGAAATGTTCCTGCCGGACCGCTTCATCAAGGGCGAATGTCCGAAGTGCGGCGCCAAAGATCAGTACGGCGATAGCTGTGAAGTGTGCGGCTCGACGTACCAGCCTACCGATCTGATCAACCCGTTCTCGGTGGTGTCGGGCGCTACGCCGGTGCGCAAGACGTCGACACACTACTTCTTCCGCCTGTCCGATCCGCGCTGCGAGAATTTCCTGCGCGAGTGGGTCGGGGGTCTGGCGCAGCCGGAAGCGACCAACAAAATGCGCGAATGGCTCGGCGACGCGGGCGAAGCCAAGCTTGCCGACTGGGACATTTCGCGCGACGCGCCGTATTTCGGTTTCGAAATCCCGGGCGCGCCGGGCAAGTACTTCTACGTGTGGCTGGACGCGCCGGTGGGCTATTACGCGAGCTTCAAGAATCTCGCCGAAAAGCGCGGCATCGACTTCGACGCGTGGGTGCGCAAAGGGTCGAAGGCCGAGCAGTATCACTTCATCGGCAAGGACATTCTGTATTTCCACACGCTGTTCTGGCCGGCCATGCTCGAGTTTTCCGGACATCGCACGCCGACCAACGTCTTCGCGCACGGCTTCCTGACGGTAGACGGCGCGAAGATGTCGAAGTCGCGCGGCACGTTCATCACCGCGCAAAGCGTGATCGATACGGGCCTCAATCCGGAATGGCTGCGTTACTACTTCGCAGCCAAGCTTAACAGCACGATGGAAGACCTCGACCTGAACCTCGACGACTTCCAGGCGCGCGTGAATAGCGATCTGGTCGGCAAGTACGTGAATATCGCGAGTCGCGCGGCCGGCTTCCTGATCAAGCGGTTCGACGGGCGCGTGCAGGACAGCGCGATGCAGCATCCGCTGCTCGCCACCCTGCGCGCCGCCGTGCCGCAAATCGCCGCGAACTACGAAGCGCGCGAGTACAACCGCGCGCTGCGTCAAACCATGGACCTGGCCGACACGGTCAACGCCTACGTCGACACCGCCAAGCCGTGGGATCAGGCGAAAGACCCGGCCAACGCAGTCGCACTGCACGAGACCTGCAGCGTGAGTGTCGAGGCATTCCGCCTGCTGTCGCTCGCGTTGAAGCCGGTGCTGCCGACGCTGGCCGAAGCAGTCGAAGGCTTCCTCGCTATCGAGCCGCTGGTGTGGGCCGACGCCAATGTGCCGCTGTCGTCCACGCGGCCGATCAACGCGTACAAGCATCTGATGACGCGCGTCGATCCAAAGCAGATCGACGCACTGCTGGCCGCCAACCGCGAGTCGCTGCAAGCGACGCCGGACGCCGCTGCCACCGCGGCTGCAGCCGATGCGAAGGGCAAGGCCAAAGCCGCAAAATCCGCTGCCGCTGCACAGGACGAAACGCCGGGCGTCATCTCGATCGACGACTTTGCCAAGATCGATTTGCGTATCGCGAAGATCGTCGACTGCAAAGCGGTGGAAGGCTCCGACAAACTGCTGCAACTCACGCTCGACATTGGCGAAGAGAAAACCCGCAACGTGTTTTCGGGCATCAAGTCGGCTTATCAGCCGGAGCAACTCGTCGGCAAGCTGACCGTGATGGTCGCGAATCTCGCGCCGCGCAAGATGAAGTTCGGTTTGTCCGAAGGCATGGTGCTGGCGGCGTCGGCAACTGACGAGAAAGCCGAACCGGGCCTCTACGTGCTCGAACCGGACAGCGGCGCAAAGCCCGGTATGCGAGTGAAGTAGCCCGCATCGCGCGAATCGAAGCAAGCTGGATTGGGCAGTGGCCAACGCTGCCCACCCACGTTAAAAAAAGCGGTACGCCCCTCACGAGGCGTACCGCTTTTTACTTCTGCGCGACACCGACACCGACATCCACCCTCACCAGTGAATCTGGTCGAAGCGCCGTGTGTAAAGGAGTTCGACTCCATCGAACGTGCCGCCATAAGCGGCCACGGACCAATACCGCGTCAGATTCACGGTCGCCTTGATCGCATTGCTCGCCGACTGCAAACCCTGCTCATAGCCGAGCACGAGCCACTCGTTGATCGCCTTCGACACCATCACGACTTGCGGATCGGTCAGGCCCACTTCGCTGCGTCCGATCGAAAACTCGTCGAGTCCGAAAGTCTGCGCAATGCGCTTGCCGCTGGCGCTGCCAAGTAGCGCCAGCGCGGTCGTCATGGTGCTCTGCTGACCGAGGTTGTTGCCCTGATCCGTGCCGTGCCCGAACAGCAGCCATGAGAGCTTCTCGTTATCCGGCACGTTCGGTTCGGAGACCAGTTTCGCGACCGGAAACTGCACCGTACCGGTCACCTGCACGCCCGCTTCGACCTGCTGGTTGCGCCGCATCGCCAGAATGTTGAGCCCCGGGTTGGCCACCGGACCGTTGAACGTGAAGAAGCCGTTCTCGATATTGAGCTTGCGGCCGAACGCGGTATAGGTCGACCCCTGCGTCACCCGCACATTGCCGACCGCGCGCAGCGGCAGATTCGGCGCGCTCATCGCGGTAATCGTGCCGTTCAGGCCGAGGTCCGCGCCTTGCCCCCGGAAGCGGAAATCGTTGCCAAGGTTGATGTCGATGTTCGCGCGCGGCGCAAACGGTCCGACCGGCTTGTTGGTGCCCGCCACGGCCGACGGCGACCGTTCGCCCGCGACCGTGCCGTCCGGGCGCACCACCACGACGTCGTCGCCCAGCTTGGGCGCGGACTGCTCCGGCAGATCGAACAATGCGTGGTCGACGGTGAACTTGCCGTTGATCGCCATGCCACCCTGCGCGCCCGCGTTAGCGACGCTCGCGCTGCCCGAGAGCGACAGATTGCGGTCCGGCGCGGCGAACAGTTCGAGCTTGTCGGCGACGATGCTCGCGTTCAGGTCGGGCTCGGCGCCATCCAGCCGCACGCGGCCGGTTGCGCGCAGCGTGCCGGTCGCGCCGTGGAACTCCACCTGCTGGAAGTCCACCAGATTCTGCGACAACGCAATGCGCACCACGCCGTCCTTCAACTGCACGCCCTGGTCGACGAGCGTGGCCGACAGGCCGTCGCCGAGCAGCGAACCGGTCAGGTTCGGCTTCGCGACCGTGCCGCCGAGCGCGAGCTTGAGCGTGAGATGGCCGTCGAGCAGATAGCTCGGCCCGAACAGCCCGCCGGTCGTTTTCAGGGACGGCACGTTCGCGTTCACGTTGCCGGTCAGCGCGCCTTCCTCGTTGAACGTCAGCAAGCCGTCGCGCATGACCAGCGTCGTGTGTGCGTCGGCATCGACCACGCCGATGCGGCTCGCCTGCGCATGCAAGGTGAGATTGGCCCGATTGCCGCCGCTGAAATCGGCGCGAGCATTGATATCGGTGATACCCAGCGACGCGAGGCCGCGGCCGATCTCCACCGTGACGTCGCCGCCCCGGCGCTTCAACTGGATATGGCCGCTCGCGGTACTGCCGAGCGAGAAGTCCCAGTCGCCGTCGAACACCAGATCGGTTTTGACCGCTGCCGGCTCGCCCGTAATCTGACGCCGCAAGTCCTGCAGACGCGCGATCGAAATATCGGTCAGGCTACCCGCCGATTGCAGCTTGCCGTGGTCGAACGCGAGCGCTTTCAGGTTCAGCACCGCGCCTTCGAGCGTGAGCCGCGTCGAGCCGAGCGTCAGGCGGCTCGGCCCGGCGCTCACGGCGAGCGGCGCCTCGAGGTTCAACGTGGGCAGGCCGCGATTCTGCAAGCGGGTCACCGTGCCGTCCCAGCGCGTGCCGTCGCGGGCTTCGGTCAGCTTGCCGCTGGCGGCCACCGTCAGGTCCAGCGGCCGGTCCTGCAGCTTGCCGGTGGCCGCCGCTTCGAGCGTGTGGCTCGCGCGCGTGCCGGACAGGCGCGCCGTGAGCGTGGTCAGATCGACGCCGCCCGCGCTGACGTTGCGCGCGTCGGTCGTGAAGGCGAGCGCGCCGTTCGCGCCATCGCGCAATTCGGCGTGACCTTCGGCGTGACCGATGCGGTTCGTGCCGAACACGACGCTGTCGGCCTTGTAGTTCAGCACCACGTTCGGATGGGCGAACGAGCCGGTCAGATCGCCGTCGGCGGCGACGTTGCCCGCGAGGCCGAAACCGAGGCGATCGAGCGCCGGCGCATCGACACGGAATCGCAGGCGATCGCCGCGCTCGCCGAAACTGCCCTGCAGATCCACCTGATTGCCCGCGACGGACAGCGCCGCGCGGCTCGGCAGAATCCGCGAGCCGGCAATCTGGACGGTGCCGGCTCCGGTCAACGGCAAGCCGTCGTAGACGCTCGGGCCGAGCTTGAATTCAGCTTTGCTGGTCAGCACCGGACCAAGCACGCCGGCCGCTGTCAGCGTGCCGTTCACGCGCGCCTCGATCTTGCGCGAGGGCGGCGTGGCGCGCCTCGGCGGCGGTGGCGTTCGGCGTTGCACGACCTCGGTCTTGACGACGGCCCTGGCGGTATTTTTCGCGGCCGCCGCGATCTGGTCGCCCGGTGCTGCGCTTTTTGCGCCGGCCGTGCTGCCGGCTTCGGCCGCGGCTTGCGCGTCGGGTGCGGTCGCGGCGTTGGTTTTGCCTGCTTGCGCGTCGCGCCCTTTGGCTGCGGCCATCTTTGCAGGCGCTGGCGCCGGTCCCGTCACGGGCGTGCGGGACGGCATCTGCGAGGTCAGTGTTAGCGGATCGAAGTCGGTCAGCTGGGCTTTCAGGTTGTAGGTGGAATTGGCGTCG
This sequence comes from Paraburkholderia sp. BCC1886, assembly GCF_900996245.1. GTDB lineage: Bacteria > Pseudomonadota > Gammaproteobacteria > Burkholderiales > Burkholderiaceae > Paraburkholderia. Next base: position 13,377 of record NZ_CAAJGK010000039.1, read on the forward strand.
TGCTTGAGCGCGCCGGACAGATCGATATGGCCTTTACCCGACGTGATGCGCACATCGTTGAAGCTCGTGCGGGCCGGATCGAGGGTGATCTTGCCCTGTGCACGCAACCCCGCTTTCGGGTCGGCGAGATCGAGTGTGAGGCTCTGGATATCGTCGTTCAGACGGATGCCGATCGGACCCGATAGCTGCGTGGGCCGGACCGGCGCTTCCAGCGCATTCAGGTCGAGTCCGGCGACCTGCAGATCGAACTGCCCGCGCTTGCCGCTGAGCGCGCCGCCGCCGGTCAGCGTGGCGTTCCTGACGAGCCGCACATGCAGATTCGAAATGCGCTGCGATTGCGCGTCGAGGCGCACGTCGGCGATGGCGTCGATGAGCGGCAGCAGCTTCTGGTCGAGCGCACCGGGCCGGGCATTGACGATGGAAACCCGACCCGCGACCGCGAACCCGGCGGCGGCTGGCTTCGCCGCGCTGCCTTTGCCGTTTTTCAGCGGCGCGGGTTGCGCGGTGCTGGCGGTGGAGGCGGTGTTGGCAGCACGAGCCGTACTAGCCGAACTGGCGGGACTCCCCGCTCTCGCAACGCCGCTTTTGCCCGCCGCGCTCGAAGCACCCGAGGCGCCCGAAGCACCCGCGGCGCCCGCCGCACCCGAAGCACCCGAAGCACCAGCAGCCCCCACCGCCCCCAACTCCACCACCCCGTCAGCTTCCTGCCCCACCGGCGCCAACTCCGCCCGCACCGCGAGATCCGCCAGCGGCGCGCCAGGCGCGAACGCCTGCGGATTCACGTGATCGAAGTTCAGCGTCGCGCGCCGCAACGGCACGGAGTCGAACGGCGTGGCCTCGACCCGCGCGTGGCCCGCCAGTTTCATCCCGCTCGCATCCAGTTCGGCGACGAGGTTTTCCAGCGAGCCGCTCAAATGCCCGCCCACCTGCACCGCTTCGTCGTTGACCTTGCCCGAATAGCCGATGTCGCCGGTCAACGGGAACGGCCGCAATCCATCGAGCTTCGCGGCCGCCGTCACCGCGCCGAACGGCGTGCTGAGCCGATCGATCGCGGCTTCGTGATGCCGCCCGTCGCTGCGGCCATGAAAACGGAAGTTCGAGTACCCGGTGGTCGAACCGCCCTGCCGCAACAGCAACGTGTCGAGTTGCACGTCGCGCACTTCCAGCTGCAACGGCAACCGCAAATCGTCCGGCAACCTGAGCGGCCCGCTACTGCTCGACGACGAACTACCGACGCGCGCATCCACCGTCCCCACGTGCAGATAATCGATCGTGAAACGCCAGGGCTCGCGGGTCAGTTCCCAGCGACCGGCCACGCGATCGATCCGGATATCGGTGCCGCTGCCGTCGAGACTGCGCCAGCGCACGTCGCGCAACTGCAAGCCGTTCGCGAGCGCGCCGCGCTCGAGCGTGCCGCTCAGTTTGCCGTCGAGCAGTTTGACCGCGGCCTGCCACGCGAAAGCGGTGCCGCGTTCGGTCGTCAACGCAGCGAACAGCAGCCCGACGGCCAGCGCCACCAGCAGAACCACCACCACGAGCACCCACGCCAGCGCTTTTAGCCACGCCCGGCCGCGCCGCCGCGGCGGCGGCGCAGAAGGAGGCGGCGTCTCGCCCGGCGGAAGCGTGCCGGGCGGCTGCGCGGAGGAATGAGCGGAAACGTCCGTGGTCATGCGTGAGTCATGTGGAAGCGGGTTTGCATCAGAAGGCGATGCCGAGTGTCAGATACGGCCGCCAGCTATGGTTGCGGATGCCGTATGCGATGTCGACGTTGACCGGGCCGACCGGGCTGCGCCAGCGCGCGCCCACGCCTGCACCGGGATAGAAGACCTTCTCGCCCCAGGTATCGGTCGCGGTGCCGACGTCGAAGAACGCCGCGGCGCCCCAGTCGTGGCTGAACCAGTGCTGATACTCGGCGCTCGCCGTCACCAGGTACTTGGTGGGCAGCACCGAGCCGTCGACGTTATTACCGATGCTCTGATAGCTATAGCCGCGCACGGAGTTCGAACCGCCCGCGCGAAACAGCAGCGAAGCCGGCACACCGCTCGACGGGCCGCTCGTGAACACGCCGCCGAGTTCGGCGCGGAACAGCATCAGATCTTCCTTGCCGATCGGCAGATACTGCTGGCCCCGCGCATAACCGCGCACGAAGGTCTGGTCGGTCAACACGCCCTTCACGGCAAAACCCGCCTCGACGTGAATCAGGTTGCCCGAGCGCGGGAACAGCGGGTCGTCGGTATTGCGGCGCGTCCACGACCACGACGGCACCAGCGCGCGGCTCGTGGTGGGCGCGAACGCGTTCTGGTCGAGCCGGTCCTGGTAGTACAGGATCGAGTAGCTGGTGTCGATGAACTGCGAGGTGCGCGCGCGCTGCACGCCGCCGCGAATGCTGTAGATGCGCGTATCGGACACGTCGGTCGTGGTGTACGACGCGAGCACGCTGTTGGTCCATCCACGCGCACCCGGCGGCATGGCGAGCTGGACCTGGCCGTACTGCTGGGTCGAATCGAGACGGCCTTCGACCGTGAACGGCCACGCCTTGCCGAAGGTGTCGAGATACGAATACGAGCCCTGGATCAGCGGGCCGTTGTCCGTCGAGTAGCCGACCCCGCCGCGGATGCTGTTGTACGGATACTCCGACACCTTCACGTGCACCGGCGTGTCGACCGGCTTGGCCGGGTCGCTGTCCACGTCGATCGCGACGCTCGCGTAGTACGGTGTGTTCTGCAGTTGCCGCTGCAATTCGGTCACGCGCTGCACGTCGTAGATGTCGCCGGCGTGGATCGGGTTGACGTTGTCGACGATTCCTTTCGGATAACGCTGCGTGCCGGACACGTCCAGCGCGCCCATCGTGAAGGTCGGGCCGCTGTCGTAAGTGACCGCCAGCGTCGCCTCGTGCGTGCGCGGATCGACCCGCGCTTCGGAGTGGTAAATCTTTGCGCCCAGATAGCGGCGCGCCTGCAAGGCCTTCAACGAGGCGTTCTTCGCGTCGTCCCAGTCGCCCTGCGAAAACGCGTCGCCTTCATGCAGCGAAAACGCGAAGCGCGCGGCGTTTTCCTGCGCGGGGTCTTCGGTCAGCACGGGGCCGCGAAACGACAGCGACACCGACGTGATATGAGTCTGCGGACCGGGGTCTACGTTGACCGTGATCTGTTTCTTGCCGTCGACCACCCGCACGTCCGTGCGCACGACCGGGCTGAAATAGCCTTGCGTGGAGGCGAGATCGCGCACCTGCTGCGGCGTGGCGGTAATCAGAAACTCGAACTGGTCTTCGCTGATATCGGGCCGCTTCGCAAAACGCGCGATGTCCAGATGCGCTTCGAGCAGCTTGCGCAGCGAACGCGGCGCGGCCTCGATATCGACCTTGTAGCTGGCCGCCGCGCGCCTGGCCGCCTGCGCCTCGAGCGCATTCAGCATCAACAGCGCGACGCCGAGCGTCAACCCGAGTCTGAACAGAACCCGCAGCGAGCGCCGCGCCGACGCGAGCGGCCCGCGCCCGCCGTTGGCTCTGCCGCGCCGCACCGGCGGCTTGTCGATCGCACTTCCCGCCAAACAGGACCTCCGGCCACGATGGATGAATCTGGTTGCTTTGGCCACGCCGCTGTGGCCGAAGCACGCTATTTGACCACATCGGCACGCTCGCGCGATCTCTTAAAAGTCGCTCTGCAGACATCGCGGAACGCGGCGCGGCGCCGGTTTTTCGTGCGCGTGCGATGCATGCGGTAAAATCCCTGACCAGCCGCGGCATCGCACGGGCACCCGCTGCAAAGCCTGAAGCCGCTACTCACCACCACGGACGTCGAGCCATGTATCAATCGGACATCACCCAGTTCCTGAACCAGCTCAAGCAACAGAAACCTTCTCTGGAAGCCGAACAGCGCCGCGGCCGTGCGCTCCTGTGGGACAAGCAGCCCATCAATCTGGAAGAACGCGCCGAGCAGAAAGCCTCGCGCGTCGAACAGACGCCTTACTCGTACTATCAAAACTTCTAGAAGCGTGAGTCACGCCGACGAGGCTCACGGCGCCCGCCCGGCGCCTGCCGACGCCGCGCTCGCCATCAAGTCGAGCACGCCCGACTCGACGCCGGACACCGTCGACGGCATCGCTTTCGCGCGCCTATACGGCGAGCCGCTCTTCAAGCTGCCCACCGATCTGTACATTCCGCCGGACGCGCTCGAAGTGTTTCTCGAAACCTTCGAAGGCCCGCTGGATCTGCTGCTCTACCTGATCCGCAAACAGAACTTCAACGTGCTCGACATCCCGATGGCGGATGTCACGGTGCAATACCTCGGCTACGTCGACCAGTTGCGCCAGACCAACCTCGAACTGGCTTCCGAATATCTGCTGATGGCCGCGATGCTGATCGAGATCAAGTCGCGCATGCTGCTGCCGGTGAGAAAAGCCGACAGCGGCGAAGAAGCCGAAGATCCGCGCGCGGAACTCGTGCGCCGTCTGCTGGAGTACGAGCAGATGAAGCTTGCCGCGCAGCGCATCGACCAGCTGCCGCAACTCGGGCGCGACTTCCTGCGCGCCGAGGTCTATATCGAGCAGAGCATCACGCCGCGCTTTCCCGACGTGGACAGCGAAGATCTGCGCGCCGCGTGGGCCGACGTGATCAAGCGCGCCAAGCTCGTCCAGCACCACAAGATTTCGCGCGAGGAGTTGTCGGTGCGCGAACACATGAGCGCGATCCTGCGGCAATTGCAGAACGCGCGCTTCATGGAGTTCGCCGATCTGTTCGACACTAGCAAGGGCGTGCCGGTCGTCGTGGTGAATTTCATCGCCATGCTCGAACTGTGTCGCGAATCGCTCGTCGAGATCACCCAGGCCGAACCGTTCGCGCCGATCTACGTGCGGCTTGCGTATCTGCCGGCCTGATGCCGAGCGGCGCGGCCTGACGCGGCGCGGCCTGCACCAGAAAAGATCGGGTTGCGCCAGAACTGTCGTTAAAGCCTCGTTTCGGTGCGCTGGGGCAACAAATCCACTACAATCCGGCGCTCCGAACCTGTCATCCCCAGTGAGGCGGAAAGCCGTCTCGCGCCGTGCGAGGAAATCCCCGTCCGATCATGAAAGTCATCAGCTCGATCCATGAATTGCGCGACCAGTTGCGCGGCCAGAATCGCACCGCCTTTGTGCCGACGATGGGCAATCTGCACGACGGCCATCTCTCGCTGATGCGCCTCGCGCGCCAGCACGGCGATCCGGTGGTGGCGAGCATTTTCGTCAACCGCCTGCAGTTCGGCCCGAACGAAGATTTCGACAAGTACCCGCGCACGCTCGAAGCCGATATCGAGAAGCTGCAGAGCGAAGGCGTCTACGTGCTGTTCGCGCCGACCGAGCGCGATCTCTATCCGGAACCGCAGGAATACCGCGTGCATCCGCCGCACGATCTGGGTGACATCCTCGAAGGCGAATTCCGGCCTGGGTTCTTCCAGGGCGTGTGCACGGTCGTGATGAAGCTGATGTCCTGTGTGCAGCCGCGCGTCGCGGTGTTCGGCAAGAAGGATTACCAGCAGTTGATGATCGTGCGCCGCATGTGCAACCAGTTCGCGCTGCCCACCGACATCATCGCCGCCGAAACCGTGCGCGACGCCGACGGCCTCGCCATGAGCTCGCGCAACCGCTTTCTCGGCGCCGCCGAGCGGGCCGAAGCGCCAGTGCTGGCGGCCGAACTGAACCGCGTGCGCGACGCGGTGCTCGCGGGCGAGCACGACTTCGGCAAGCTCGAACAGGCCGCCATGAACGCGCTGGCCGCGCGCCGCTGGCAGCCCGATTACATTGCCGTGCGCAAACGCGCGAATCTGCTGCCGCCGGGTCCGCAGGACGCGAACGCGGAGCTGGTCGTGCTGGCGGCGGCGAAGCTCGGCACCACGCGCCTTATCGACAACCTCGAAATCTGATGCCCGGGCCTCGCACGGGCCCGCTCAGGAGACAACAAGGATTTATCCGGTCATGCAACGCAACATGCTGAAGTCGAAGATCCACCGCGTCGCCGTCACGCACTGCGAACTGCACTACGAAGGTTCGTGCGCGATCGACGAAGACCTGCTGGAAGCCGCGAATATCGTCGAAAACGAGCGGATCGACATCTGGAACATCAATAACGGCGAGCGTTTTTCCACTTACGCGATCAAGGGCGAGCGCGGCAGCGGCATGATTTCGCTGAACGGGTCGGCGGCGCGGCGCGCGCAACTGGGCGATCTGGTAATCATCGCGGCGTTCGCCGTGGTCGACGAAGCGGAGCTGAAGGCCGGCTGGAAACCCGACCTGGTGTTCGTCGACGAGAACAACAGGATGAAGGGCAGCCGCGACCACGTGCCCACGCAGAACTGGACCTGAGCGCAAAGGCGAAGCGCCTGCCGCTCACGGCGGCGGGCCGTCCGGCGCAAGTCGCCGTACCCGGCCCGCGCTTCGCGCCTCACCCCTTCTTGCCGCCCTTCGCCTCGACCCATTCGACGATCGGCTGCCACTGCTCCAGGTCTTTCTCCACCCGGCTTTTCGCAACGTCCCACAGGGTCAGGCCGTGGGCGGCCAGTTGCACGTAGTTCTGCGTGTCGCGCAGATAGCCGAGCACCGGCAGCCCCAAACCTTCGATAAAGCGATGCAACTGCTCGGCCGAGCGCGTGCGCGAATCGACCCGCATGCCGACCACGCCGACCTCGATCGCCCCTTTTCTGACCGCTTTTTCCTTCGCCAGCCGCTCGAGAAATTCCTGGGTGGCGAGAATATCGAACATGGACGGCTGAAGTGGAACGATGACCTTGTCGGCCAGATCCAGCGCGATACCCAGTCGATTGCCGTGCAGCCCGGCCGGCGTGTCGATGACCGCGCGTTCGAGGCCACGCGGCGGCTTGACCGGCGTTTCCGCGTCAACCTCCCAGACTTCGATGGCCGGCAGCGTGGCGGGCCGCAGCGCGAGCCAGCCGTGCGCGGATTGCTGCTTGTCGAGGTCGGCCAGCGCCACCCATTCGCCGGCCGCCGCGAAATAGCCGGCCAGATTGGTGGACAGCGTGCTTTTACCCACGCCGCCCTTCGGATTCGCCACCACGATCACCGTCATGAATTCCCCCGGAAAGAAGGCTGGGCGCTGCCAGCCGGTTTGCCGCGCTGTGTGCTTCAGGCTATGTTCGATGCCTCGACCGGCCACTAGCCGGTATCGGTCGAGAGGTTCACCCAATCAGCCAGCCGTTGATAATATCGGCAAATCCAGCGCGGCCGAAGCCCCCAAACGGCTAATTGAACGGCTCGCCCCACCGGTTTTTCCACCAGGAACCCCATCTCATGAGCCGACTGCGCCCCGAATATACCGTCGAACGCCTGCACGAACGCCAGCAGGGCACGCTGCCCGGCTTGCTGGGCCTGCGCGTGCTGTTGCTGGAACAAGGCAGCCTGAGCGCCGAATTGACGGTTCGCGCGGAATTGCTCGCGCCGAACGGTTTCCTGCATGCCGCGACCGTCATCGGTCTCGCGGATACCGCTTGCGGCTACGCGTGCCTCGCGCATCTGCCGGAGACGGCGCGCAATTTCACGACCGTCGAGCTAAAAAGCAATTTCCTCGGGACCGCGACCGAAGGCACGATCCGCGCGGTGGCCACCGGCGTACATCTGGGCCGCAGCACGCAGGTGTGGGATGCGACGGTGACCGATCCGAACGGCAAGACCATGGCGCTGTTCCGTTGCACGCAGATGGTTCTGTACTGAGCGGCTGAACCGGCTGAGTGGGCTGAGCGGGCTGAGCGCTGAGCGGCTGAGCGGGCGGTTCAGCGCATCGCGGCAAACAGCCTTTGCAGGTCGAGATGTCCAGCGAGCGTATCGGCGAGCCGCTCCAGCGAGGCTTCGCGCAGCGCCGGGTAATCGATGCGCTCGGCGTCGCTCAACCCGGCCCAGGCGAGCAACGCGGCGCACGCTGCCGGCGTATCGAACAGCCCGTGCACATAGGTCGCGAGAATTTGCCCATCCGCGGACAAAGCGCCGTCAGGACGCGCCTTGCCGCCCTCGCCTAGCTGTAAAGCCGGCGAATCCAACGCCGGCCCTTGCGTCTCGCCCATGTGAATTTCGTAGCCCGACACGTCCGGCGAACCGGGCAACGCAAGCCGCCCGGTCACGTTCTTCAAGGTCTTTTCGCGCGTGAGCACGGTCGAATAATCGAACCAGCCGAGGCCCGCGACGGTGCCCGGCGCACCCTCCACGCCGTGCGGATCGGCCACTTCGCGGCCCAGCATCTGCATGCCGCCGCATATTCCGATGACCCGGCCGCCGTACCGCAAATGCCGCTGCAACACCGCATCCCAGCCTTGTGCGCGCAGGAACGCCAGGTCGCCGGGAACGTTCTTCGAACCGGGCAGCACGATCAGATCGGCCGGCGGCAAAGGCGTGCCGCCGCGCACGTATTGAAAGTCGACCTGCGGATGCGCGCGCAACGGGTCGAAATCCGTGTGATTGCTGATATGCGGCAGCACCGGCACGACCACCCGCAATCTGCGCGCGGCGGCGTCGCGGTGCCCTGCGCGCAACTCGGGCGGCAGCATGTCTTCGGCGTCGAGCGTGAGGCCGTGCAGATACGGCACGACGCCCAGCACCGGCTTGCCGGTCTTCGCTTCGAGCCAGTCCAGACCCGGCTTGAGCAGACTGACATCGCCACGAAACCGGTTGATGATGAAGCCCTGCACGCGCGCCTGCTCGCTTGCCGACAGACACGCGAGCGTGCCCGTCAGATGCGCGAACACGCCGCCGCGATCGATATCGGCCACCAGCACGACCGGACAATCGACCGCTTCCGCAAAACCCATGTTGGCGATATCGCGATCGCGCAGATTGATCTCGGCCGGACTGCCGGCGCCTTCCACGAAAATCGCGTCGTAGCCCGCCTGCAGACGCGCATACGATTCCAGCACCGCTTCGAACGCGACGGGTTTGTAGTCGTGATACGCCCGCGCATCGAGGTTCATGCGCGCCTTGCCGTGGATGATTACCTGAGCGCCGCGGTCGCTGGTCGGCTTGAGCAGCACGGGGTTCAGATCGGTGTGCGCGTCGATGCCCGCGGCCACCGCCTGCAAGGCCTGAGCGCGGCCGATCTCGCCGCCGTCGACCGTGACCGCGCTGTTGAGCGCCATGTTCTGCGGTTTGAACGGCGCCACCCGTACGCCCGCACGCCGCGCCAGACGGCAAAGGCCCGCGACCAGCGTGCTCTTGCCCGCATCGGACGTGGTGCCCTGGATCATCAACGTGCCGCGCGGCAAGGCGGGGGCTTCGGACGGGGCAGCAGAAGCGGGCTCAGAAGCGGGCTCAGAAGCGGACTTAGAAGCGGGCTCAAAAGCGGGAACGGAAACGTGGGTCACGGGGTGTCGGTCTCGGCGGGGATGGGACGGAACGCGGCATTATCCCATCGTGCCGGGCCGCTCCGTGCGCCGGTACAATCACGCGATGACTTTCCGCGACCTCACCTTCGTACTCGGCGGCGCCCGTTCGGGCAAGAGCCTCTACGCCGAACAACTCGCGAACCGCAGCGGCCTGCCGGTCACCTATATCGCCACCGCGCGCGTCACCGAAGACGCCGAGTTCGCCGAACGCATCGCGCTGCATCGCGAACGGCGTCCCGCCCATTGGCAATTGCACGAAGCGGGCGTCGAACTGGCCGACGTGATTGCGCAACTCGACGCACCTGGGCATTGCCTGCTGATCGACTGTCTGACGCTCTGGCTCGCCAACCTGCTATGTCCCGCCGGGGGCGAAGCGTTGCCCTTGGGCCGCTATCGGGCCTGCCATATCGCGCTCGAAACGGCGCTCGGCAACGCGCGCGGCAAGATCATCGTGGTCAGCAACGAAATTGGCTTGGGCGTGGTGCCGCTGGGCGCGGCCACGCGGCAATACGTCGATGAACTCGGCCGCCTCAATCAGCGCATCGCCGCGTTGAGCACCGCCGCGACGATGATGGTCGCCGGCTTGCCCCTCGCGCTGAAAATCCCCGATCACGCGATTCACGCGATTCACCCGACCCAACCGGCGCAGGCTGCCGGCCCGACCGACGCAGGCCGCCCGTGACGCTCACGCTACCGCTCATCGTGACGCTGGCGACGGCTGGCGTCGCCGTCGACCGCTGGCTCGGCGAGCCGCGCACCGCGCATCCATTGGTGGGTTTCGGCAAGTGGGCGAAGCGGCTCGAAGCGCGCTACAACACCGGCCGTCGCCTGCGCCTCAAAGGCCTGCTCGCCTGGTCGCTGGCGGTCATGCCGCCGGTGCTGGTCGCATGGTGGCTCGTGGACGTGCTGCCGTTCTTCGCGGCCTGCGCCGTGCATGTCGCGTTGCTGTGGTTCGCACTCGGCGCGCGCAGTCTGCACGACCACATCGCGCCCATCGCGCAGGCGCTCGCGCAACGCGATCTGCCCCGCGCACGCGAACTCACGTCGCGAATCGTCTCGCGCGAAACCGCCCATGCGGATGAAACCGCGCTGTCGCGCGCCGCCGTCGAATCCGCCCTGGAAAACGGCAACGATGCGATTTTCGGCGCGCTCTTCTGGTTCGCAATTGCGGGCGGTCCGGGCGCATTGGGCTTTCGTCTCGCGAATACGCTCGACGCCATGTGGGGCTATCGCACGCCGCGCTATCTGCGCTTCGGCTGGGCCGCCGCGCGTCTGGACGACGCGCTCAACTGGATTCCCGCTCGCCTCACTGCCGCGAGCTACGCGCTGCTCGGCGACACTCGCACGGCCTGGCGCTGCTGGCGCGAACAGGCGCCGCGCTGGGACAGCCCGAACGCCGGCCCGGTGATGGCCGCGGGCGCCGGCAGTCTGAACGTCCTGCTAGGCGGTCCGGCGATTTATCACGGTGCGCTCGAACACCGGCCGACACTCGGGTTCGGGCATGCCGCGCAGTCCAGCCATATCACGGCTGCGCTGCTGCTGGTCGAACGGACCATCGTGCTGTGGCTCGCAGTGCTGATCGTGCTGGCTTTGCTGAGTGTGCCGTTTCATGTCTGATCGAATACCGGCGAAGGCGGAGCGTGCAGAGTCTGCCGTCGCGGTCGTGCATGGCGGCAATCTGCACGAAGCGGCGGGACGCTATGGCATCGCGTACGAAGCGTGGCTCGATCTGTCGACGGGGATCAACCCGCACGGTTATCCGGTGCCGCCGGTGCCCGCCGACGCATGGCGCCGTCTGCCCGACGATGGCGATGGCTTCGCCGCCTGCGCGGCACGCTACTACGGCGCGCCGGACGCGGCGCATGTGCTGCCGGTAGCCGGCAGCCAGGCGGCGATCCGCACGCTGCCTTCGTTGTTGCCCGCCGGGCGCGTCGGCATCGCGCCGCTCACTTATAGCGAGTACGCGCCCGCGTTCGAACGCGCGGGCCACGAGACGACGCCGCTCGACGTGTCGATGCAACGTCTTCCCGAGGCGCTCACGCATGTCGTGATCGTGAATCCGAACAATCCGACTGCCGAGCATCTAGGCGCCGCGAAACTCCTGCAATGGCATGCGCAACTGAGCGCGCGCGGCGGCAGCCTGCTGGTGGACGAAGCGTTCGCGGATGCGGCTGTCGATGCGTCCGCCAATGGCTCGCTCGCGGCAAGCGTCGAGCGCGCCGGATTGGTCGTGCTGCGCTCGCCGGGGAAGTTCTTCGGACTTGCCGGCGTACGCGCGGGCTTCGTGCTCGCCGAGCCAGGTTTGCTCGCGGCCTTGCGCGGCATGCTGGGCGCGTGGACCGTCGGCGGTCCAGCGCGTCACGCGGTCACAGCGGCTTTCGCCGACGAGCCGTGGCAACGGCAAACGCGCGCACGGCTCGCCACCGACAGCGCGCGTCTCGTGACGCTGTTGCGGGCACACGGTTTTGCGACCCGCAGCACGGCATTGTTTGCCTGGACGGACGATGCACGCGCCGCCGCGCTACATGAAGCACTGGCGCGCCAGGGTGTATGGACACGGCTGTTCGCCGCGACCGGCAGCGTGCGTTTCGGGCTGCCCGCGCACGCCCACGAATGGACCCGCTTCGAGCAGGCGTTGAGCGAAGCCGTTCGCGCGATCCGGTGACGCGGCGGACGATGGCTTCTACCCGACCTTTTCAATATCTTCGTCGCTCCAGCCCGATGATCCAACTCGCCCGCATGGCTCAGATGGCCCGCCTGGCTCTTACCTTTGCCGGCATCGCGGCCACCTGCTGCGCCCACGCCGCGATCACCGTCACCGACGACACCGGTGCCACCGTGACGCTCGCCGCGCCCCCTCAACGCGTAATCAGCCTCGCGCCGCACGTCACCGAACTGCTGTACGCGGCGGGCGGCGGCGCAAAAATGGTCGGCGCGGTGGCCTACAGCGACTACCCGCCGCAAGCGCAGCAGCTTCCTCGCGTCGGCGACAACAAGGCGCTCGACCTCGAGCGCATCGTCGCGCTAAAACCCGATCTGATCGTCGTCTGGCGGCATGGCAATGCGCAGCGGCAACTCGACCGCCTGCGCGAGTTGCACGTGCCGCTCTACTTCAGCGAGCCGCATCGTCTGGACGATGTCGCCGTGTCGTTGACGCGCCTCGGCCAACTGCTCGGCACATCGGCGGCGGCGGATGCGGCGGCCGCCGCGTACCGCCAGGACATCGCGCAACTGCGCGCGAAGTATGCGAGCCGGGCGCCGGTCGGCGTGTTCTATCAGGTATGGGATCGGCCGCTGATGACGCTCAACGGCGAGCACATGATCAGCGACGTCATCGCGCTGTGCGGCGGTCGCAATGTGTTCGCGACACTGACGCCGCTGGTGCCGACGATCTCGACCGAAGCCGTGCTTGCGGCGAACCCGGAAGCGATCGTCACGGCCGCGCCCGGCGCAACCCGCCCGGACAGCACGCTGCCGCAACTCGGCACATGGCGCGCGTGGGCGAGCCTCACGGCGGTGGCGAACGACAATCTGTTCGCGATCGACGGCGACCTGATCAATCGCCCGGCGCCGCGTATCGCGCAGGGTGCGAAGCAACTCTGCGAGGATCTGGACCTGGCGCGCTCGCGCCGCAAACCGGCTGCGCCATGACGCCAGCGGAAACGCCCGGCTTCAACCCGCCACCCGGTCCGCCCGCTTGAACGGCCAGCGTTCGAACTCGGAAAGCCTGAGCCGATAACGCGCGACATTGCCCAGATGGAGATGATCGAGGTCGGATTGAATCGCGTCGACGAAGGTCGCAAGATCGGCCGGACTCACCAGACTCCTGGCCAGGGTTTCGACCTCGCTGCGCGTGCCGGCCCGCTCGCCGCGCACGACCTCCTGCACCACCTGCATCACCGCGTTGCGGTACTTGAGCCGGAAAGCATCCGGCTCGCCGAGCGACTGGCGAATTGCCAGATAGCGCTGACACGAGCGCTCATACGCCCAGATGAACACGTCGCGCAGCAGATCGACGCGATTCGCTTCGTACACGCCGAGCGTGCCTTCGATATACGCTTTTTCGGGCACGTCGACGAACGACAGCGGACACAGGTTCTCACGCACCAGCGGAATATTGGCGGTGAGCCGGGAGACCCGCTTGTTGACGTCTTCGAACGGCTGCAGATACGGCAAGTGAACCATGCCGAAAAAAGCCTGCTCGAACGGATCGTCGATTTGCGCGGCCTTGTTCAACACCTCTTCGAAACATTCGGCAATCTGCTGCGGCACCGCCAGCGGGAAAAACACCGTGCCGCTGATCTCCACTTCGCGCACGCGCAAACGACCGCTCGCGGTGGGGTCGGACATCAGGTTGTCGGAAAGAATGGCGTGCAGATTCAGCACGGTGAACCGGTTGAAACCCACCTCGTCGGCGCTCTCCACGATCATCTCGATCGCCGCCTTGTGGTTCAGGATCATCTGCGTTTCGTGGGCGTCCTTGCCCTCCGCGATGTGCCCCTGCTCGATCAACCGCACGGTGTCGAGGCGGGAGTAGGTGTTGCCCTCCAGCCGCGACGATGCCCACGACAGATCGATCAGCAACCGGCCCATGATGTCGCGCGCGTACGTGCCGGCAGGACGCGCGTCCGCGCGAGTGCGGCCCCACTCGTGAAGCCGTTCGCGCTGCGCTGCGGAGAGGTAAGCGTCCTGATTCGGCCGGTAGTTTTCCAGAAACGCCCGGTTGTAGCCGACCGGCCGGCGCTCGTGCAGCGGCCGGTTTACGTCGGCGCGCACTTCGAGGCCACCGCTCGACACCGGCACGTAGGCCTCGCCGCCGGTATCGACGGGCAGGTTCGGCGCGGCCGCCGCGGTGGTGTCCGGCACGGCCGCACGGGTATAGACGACGGCCCGGCCGCCACCTCGGGACACGATCCGGCCGGCGGCGAGCAGCGTGTCGAGTCGCCGCTGAAGCGTGCGCCGCGGCATGGGATGACGGCGCTCGGCCAGCGCCGTGGCCAGTGCGCGAATGCTTTGCCCCTCGCCGCTTGCAGCGACGAGTTGCCCAATCAGGTCCAGTTCCCGGTCGATGCCACTGTGGTTCATTCGCGCCACCCCTTTCACTCGAAGTGGCGCGATTAACCCTAATCGCGCCACTTTCCAGAGGAAATTGTGGCACAAATAGCGCTATTCGCGCCACTCATCGCGAAAAAGTGGCGCGAATAGGACCTTTCGACAGAGATAAGACAAAAAAGTGGCGCAATTAGCGAGCCTCGCGCCTAATTGCGCCACTTGTTGACATTCACAACGACGCTGCCGCGCGCCTACGCATTCCACCGCACGAGCGACCACTGCTGTGCCTCGCCCTCCCGGCGCAGCCAGACAATGCCCGTCATATCGAGCGACCAGCGCAGACAGCGTTCCAGCGACACCTCCAGCACCAGCGAGGCGATCGCCCGCATCACGCCCGCGTGCGTCACCACGTACGCCGGCGTCAATTCGCGGGTTTGCGCGAACGCGTCGAACCAGGTCTGAACCCGCTCGACGAATTGCGTGACGCTTTCGCCGCCATGCGCGCGCGCGTGCTTGAAGTCGGCGGCCCAGTCGTCGAGCAGCGTGCGGTCGATCGCGTCCCAGCGCTGCTGTTCCCACGCGCCGAAATCCATTTCCTTCAGACGATCGTCGTGACTGAGCGCGCAGCCGAAATCGTTCGCCAGCGACGCGGCCAGGGCCGAGCAACGGGTCAGCGGGCTCGACATCAGCACGCGTGGCGCGGGCACCTGCAAGGTCGCGAGTTTCACCGCGAGGGTCGCGGAGGACGCCTCGACGTCCTCGGCAAGCGCGACGTCGCTGTGGCCATAGCAAACACCGGTATCGACTGCGACAGCGGGATGACGGATCAGGACGATATCCATGCGAGCCCCACGAGGTAGATGCTCAATTCGAAAATCTGCTGGGCGAAGCCGAGGCAATCGCCGGTATAGCCGCCGATGCGCCGGACGAAATAACGACCCATCGCCACACGCAGCACCACCAGCACGACCAGCACCGTCGCCGCGAAACGCCAGTCCGGCGCGCCGAAGCCATTCGGCCAGCCAAGCCAGGGCAAACCGGAAACCGCAGCCCATACCAACGCCAAACCGCGCAGTCGCTGCGCGACCGGCTTGGCCTTGCCCTCGGCTCGCACGTAATCGAGCGTCGCCAGATAACTGATGGCGCCTACCCGGCTCGCAGCATGCGCGGCGACCATCAACGCGGCGGCCCGCATCGGCGGCAATGCGGCGAGCGTTTGCCATTTCAGCGTCAGCGCGATCACGAGCGCGATGGCGCCGAATGCACCGATGCGCGAATCCTGCATGATCCGAAGCACATTTTCGCGTGTATAGGCGCCACCGAACGCATCGGCGCAATCGGCGAGGCCGTCTTCATGAAACGCGCCTGTGATCAGCAGCGACGCGGCCATCGAGAGCAGCACGGCCACGCTCGCCGGAAATACGTGCAAAGCCGCGAGATACACCAGCGCGCTGACGCCGCCGACCAGCACGCCGACCAGCGGAAAATAGCGCGCCGCCGCATTCAGGTAATGCGGCTCGTAACCGACCCAACGCGGCACCGGCACGCGCGTGAAATAGCCGAGCGCGGTGAAGAAATAGCGCAGTTCCGCCAGCGGATTCACGAGCGACACGCGCCTCGGCGGCGGCTCGACGGATTACGCATCGCGATTGGCGACGCCCGCCGACTCGAAGCTGGCCATCCCGTCGACGAACGCCGCCGCCGCGCGCAACAGTGGCACCGCGAGCGCCGCGCCCGTGCCTTCGCCCAGACGCAGGTCGAGCGACAGCAACGGCTGTGCGCCGAAGTGACCGAGCATGCGCCGGTGTCCCGCCTCGTTCGACGCATGCGCGAACACGCAGTAGTCGCGTACGTTCGGCGCGAGCGCGTCGGCCACCAGCAGCGCCGAACTCGCGATGAAACCGTCGACCAGAATCGTCATCCGCGCTTGTGCGGCGGCGAGGTAGGCGCCGGCCATCATCGCGATTTCGAAGCCGCCGAAGGTGGCCAGCACGTCGAGCGGATCCGTCGAGACCGGGTGATGCGCGAGCGCGGCCGCCAGCACGTCGCGTTTTTTCGCGAGCCCTGCGTCGTCGAGTCCGGTGCCGCGGCCGACGCATTCCGCGATCGGCACGCCGCACAAGCGGCTCATCAGACACGCCGCCGCCGAGGTGTTGGCAATGCCCATCTCGCCGAAGCCGATCACGTTCGTGCCGAGCGCCGCGTGATGCTGCACGCGGGCCGCGCCGGCACGCATCGCGGCGAGCGCCTGCTCGCGGGTCATCGCGTCTTCGTGCGCGAAGTTGCGCGTGCCGGCGGCGACCGGAATATCGACGAGACCCGCCGTCGACGGCAACGGTGTCGCCACGCCCGCGTTCACGACTTCGAGTTCGATGCCGGCAACGCGGCTCAGCGCATTGATCGCCGCGCCGCCGGCGAGGAAGTTGGCGACCATCTGCACGGTCACGGCCTGCGGATACGGGCTCACGCCTTCGTGCGCGATGCCGTGATCGCCGGCGAACACGATCATTGCCGGACGCTGCACCGTGGGACGCGTGCTGCGCTGGATCAGGCCCATTTGCAGCGCGAGCGTTTCGAGCCGCCCGAGACTGCCGGGCGGCTTGGTCTTGGTATCGATGATGTGTTGCAGTTCGGCGCGTAACGTCTGGTCGAGCGCTTCGACTTCGGGCAGGCCCGACACGGATGGCGATGAGGTCATGAAGAGCTTTGAGAAAGAGAAAAGTTTTCTGGCCGGCGCGTCTAGTGCGGCGGGTTACCGGCAGCTCCGCGCGGCGCGGGAATCAGCGCCTCGTGGTCGCCGTCGCGAATCAGGATCAGCGGATAACCGAACGCACGGCTGGTCAGCGCCGGTGTGAGCACGTCGCGCACGGTGCCCGCGTGAGCGCCGCCCGCGCCGTCGAGCAGCAAGGCATGCGTGGCGAACCGCCGCGCGAGATTCAGATCGTGGCACGAGAACAGCACGGTACGTCCGGCTTCACGCACCCACTCGGCGAGCACGTCGAGGCAGTCGATCTGATGATGCAGATCCAGGTGCGACAAAGGTTCGTCGAGCAGCAACAACGGCGCGGCCTGACACAGCACCGCCGCGAGCGCCACACGCTGACGCTCGCCGCCCGACAGCGACAACACGTCGCGCGCGGCGAAATCCGCAAGACCCAGACGCTCGAGCGCGGCACCTGCGGCCGCGCGATCCGCGTCGCTTTCCCAACCCCAACCGTTCAGGTGCGGAAAGCGGTTGAGCGTAACGATGTCGAGCACGCTGGCGCTGAACGCGTCCGGCGCGCTTTGCGGCATCGACGCGCGGCGCTGGGCGAGCGGCAAAGGCGACCAGTCGGCCAGCGCCACGCCGTCGATCTCGACGCGGCCCGCGAACGGTTTCGACAGACCTGCCAGCGTGTCGAGCAGCGTAGTCTTGCCCGCGCCGTTCGGACCGGCAACACACCACATCTCGCCGGCCTGGAAATGCTGCGTGAAGCCGTCGAGCAAGGTGCGCGTGCCGGCCCGCAAGGTCAACTGTTCGACGCTGAGCGCGGCGTGAGAAACGTGTGGGCTATCGGGAGCGGTCATCGGCGGGTGCGCAACAGCATCCAGAGGAACACCGGGACGCCGACGATCGACGTGATCACCCCGACCGGCAACTGCGCGGGCGCGACGACCGTGCGCGCGATCAGGTCCGCGCCCATCACCGCGACGCCGCCGCCGAGCGCGGCCGCGGGCAGCAACATCCGCTGATCGTTGCCGAACGCGAGCCGCAGCATGTGCGGCACGACCAGTCCGACGAAGCCGATGGTCCCGGCCGTCGTCACCGCCGCCGCAGCCGCCAGCGACGCCACCAGATACACCCGCAGACGCAACGACATCACCGCCACGCCCAACGCCTGCGCGGCGGCGTCGCCTCGCAGCAGCACATTCAGACGCGGTGCGGCCGGCACGATCGTGACCAGCACCACCGCGAGCGCCGCGAGCGCGACCCATGGCATCGCGGCGCCGCTCAGATCGCCGGTCAGCCAGAACAGCATGCCGCGCAGACGGTCGTCGGGCGCCAGATTCAACAGCAAGGTGATGAACGCGCCCCAACCCGCCGCGATGACCGCGCCGGTGAGCAGCAGGCGCGGTGAGCTGTCCTGCGGCACGCCGCGCCACAGTTCGCGGCGCGCGAGGCCGAGCACCAGCAGGATCGACACGAACGCACCCGCGAATGCGCCGGCATCCACCAGCCACCACGCGCAGCCGCCGATCATCGCGAGCAGCGCGAAGCTCGCGGCGCCGCCGGAGACCCCGAGCACATAAGGTTCGGCTAGCGGATTACGCAGCAGCACCTGCAGCAACGCGCCGGCGACGGCGAGCAACGCGCCGCAAGCAAACCCGGCGAGTGCGCGCGGCAGACGCAACGTGCGCACGATCTCGCCGGCAAGCTCGTTCGACGCGTGCGGCGCGGTTTGCGAGGACGTGTTCATCCCGGTTGGCATCGACGTGGGAATGAGCGCGCCCAGCACGCGTGCGGGCGTGAGCGGCACGCTGCCCAACGCGAGCGACGCCACCAGCACGGCCAGCGCGAGCGCGCCTAGCACGAGCCAGATGGACGCGGCGCGGCGCGCGGTCATCATGCGTGGCGCACCGCTGCTGCGAGGCTCGCTGACGACGTTAACGCCGGCAGCATGCCTGGCGCGGGAGGGCGACGGGTTCGAGGGACGCGTCATCCCGGCCACCGCGCCCGGCCCGCCGCGACGTCACTGCTGCTGCCAGCCGACGGTGACATACGCCCCGCGTCGCGGCGAGTTATACGAGTAGGCCGTCTCATAGTCCTTGTTCAACAGATTCTGGATTTGCGCGGCCACGTACCATGCCCTGGTGATGTTGTAGCGGGCCGACAGATTCACCACGCTGTAGCCGCCCAGTTTGCCGCTGCTGTCTTCGCTCGCGCCGCTGACGATCCACTCGCCGCCCACGCGCCAGCCGGCCAGGTTGCGATTCACGCTCAGCGTGCCGAAGCGCCGCGCGCGTCGCACGAGGTCGGTGTCGCTATCGAGGTCGACGGGATTCTGCAATGTCAACGACGCGCGCACGTCGGTCTTGCCCACGTGTCCACTCCACGAGCCTTCCAGACCTTGCACCTTGGCATGCCCGACGTTCTCCGCCAGATAGATGCCGGGCGACGCCTGCGCATAGTCGATCAGGTTCGAGTAGCGGGTCTGGAACGCGCTCACGCGCAGCACGCCCAGCGCATTCGACGCGTATTGCAAGGCGGCTTCGATCGAATGACTGCGCTCCGGCTGGATCGACGCATTGCCGCTGTACGGATAGTACAGATCGTCGAAGCTCGGCGCGCGAAACGCGTCGGAGTAGCTTGCAGTCGCCTTCCAGTGCGAGGTGATGTCGAAACCGTAGCCGAGATAGTAGCTGTTCGCGCCGCCGAAATCGGAATACTGGTCGTGCCGCACGTTCGCCTGAAACTGGTTGCGGCCGAACCGGCCGGTGTAGCCGGCGAAGCCCGAATCCACGTGACGCTCGGGTGCGCCGAACGTGTCGGAGTCGAGACTTTGATCTAGATGCTCGTAGCCGACCTGCAGTTTCTGCTGCGCGGCCAGCGCGAAATCGTTCTGCCAGGTGTACTGCCGGTTGTCCGTGTCGAAACGGCCGTTATAGAGACCATTGGTGCTGGACACGCTGCGGTCGTCACCTTCGGCAACGATGAAGTGCGTGGTCCACCAGTCGGTCAGCTTGCCGTTCGCGAATGCCGAGAGCTGCCGCACCTTGCTATACAGATTGTTCAGATCGGTCGGCACGCCGTACGCATTGTCGTAACTGTCGTTGCCGTTCGATTGCAGATACGTGACGCCCGCATCCCACCGGTCGTTGAACTTGTGGCGCAGCGACGCCGAGATGCTCTCGTTCAGATAGCCGTTCGCATTCGGGTTCGCGAGCGGCGCCTCGCGCGGATTGACCGACGAAAAACCGTCGTCCTTCGAGCGCGCGAGCGAAACGCTGAAGGTCGTGTTGCCGTCCTTGTCGAGCGCACCGTTCAAGCCCATCTGCTGCGTCTGCGTGTGATAGCTGCCGTAGCCCACCGAGAAATCGAAACGCGGCGGATGGTCGCCGCCGTCTTTCGTGAAGACCTGCACCACGCCGCCGATCGCACCCGAGCCGTACAGCGCCGAGACGTTGCCGTTCACGACTTCGACGTGATCGATCTGGTCGAGCGGCAACTGCGCAATCTGCGCATTGCCGAGGCTCACCGAATCGACGCGCACGCCGTCGATCAACACGAGCGATTGGGTCGACGATGCGCCGCGCAAGGACAGACTCGCGGTCGAACCCGGCCCGCCGGTGCGCGAAATCTGCGCGCCGGGTGCGAATTGCAGCAAGCCGGGCAAATCGGTCGCGGTGGTGTCGGCAATGTCCTGCTGATCGAACAGCGTGGTTTGCGGAATGGTGTCGGCAAGCTCTTGGGGAGCGCGATTTGCGGTGACGACGATCGGAGTCAACGCGTTGCTCGATGCGACTGGCGACGGTGTCGATGCGGCCGGATCGGACGCCGGCGAAGGCGCAACGGTTTGCGCATGCACGACGAGCGGCAGACCCGCGAAGGCGACCAGCGTCGCGCGGGCGATAGGGAACAGCATGGGTTGAACGTCCTGTGGATAGCGTGCGCGGCCCGCTTCCCCGCAGGCCGATGCGTAACGAAGCGCAAGCGCGTGACAGTGCCCGTGCCACGGCGAATGCGCTTCTCCCTCTGGCCGGTATCCGGGCTGGCGACACATCGATCCCGCCTTCCCACGCATGAAGCGCAGTGGCATCTCACCGGTTAGTTCGAACACGAACATCGGAATGGGACCGACCTGCATGACGAATGCGGTCGCTTACCGTTGCGGGGGCAGCGCAGGTTGGCACGCTCTGGCGAGCGACGCGCCCTGCTTCCCGTTTAACTGCGCGCATCGTCGACAATACGCGCGGGCACCAAAGTGCGCCCAGTTTAGGAGCGGTGCCCGGGAGCGTCAAGAAAGACGAAAATGAATGAGCCGTGCTTCGTATCCCGACGACGTAGACCGATTCGACCAGAGCATTGTCCGATGCCCGGAGACGATCCGATCTTGCATTGGAACACTGCAAAGCCCGTCGAAAACCGGGTTGTTACGTCTCGAAACGAGACAATTATCGGAACCTGTGACATTTGGCGCTAAAATGCCAGGTCTTTAGAGGACGCAGCAGATGCTCACCGAACTCGAAACACTTTCACAGAATATCGGCAAGCTGATTGCGATCAGCCAACGCCACAACGAAGCGCGTGTCGCGCTCGAAGAGCAACTCGCCCACTCACGTGCCGAGG
Organism: Paraburkholderia sp. BCC1886; assembly: GCF_900996245.1. Lineage (GTDB taxonomy): Bacteria > Pseudomonadota > Gammaproteobacteria > Burkholderiales > Burkholderiaceae > Paraburkholderia. The sequence goes on from NZ_CAAJGK010000039.1 coordinate 35,112, forward strand.
CCGAAGCCACGCGCACGGAACTGGCGATGCTGCGCGAAGAACGCGATGCGCTGCAGGCCGAACGCGATGCGTTATCCGCGAAAATCGACGATGCCCAGGTGCGGCTGAATGCGATTCTCGAAAAACTGCCGCGCGCTCGCGCGAGCAGCGAGCCGACGAGTCAGGTCGATCAACTCGATCTGCTCGAACCCGCTCAGCAGGAAGTCGAAGCCGGCAGCGACGCGACCCGCCACGGAGAAAACGCATGACCACCAAGCAGATCGAAGTATCGATTCTCGGCGTGCCCTATCGTCTCGCCTGTTCGGCCGAAACAGAAGGCGCGCTACTCGAAGCCGTGGCGCGTGTCGACGCCGAAATGTCGAAGATTCGCAATAACAGTAACGTGCGCGGCACGGATCGTATTGCAGTCATGGCGGCGCTGTCGCTGGCATCGGAACTGCTTAAGCTGCAATCGAGCGTACGGCATGGAGAAGCATTTCCCGCCGAGGAAATCCGGCGTACAATGCACCAGATGAACGAACAACTGGGTACGGTCATTCAGCAATACAGCATGCAGTAAGTTCTCCGGCAGTACCCACGCATCAACGGTTTTAGCATCATCGGTTTAGCTTCCCTGCCTGGTTCGCCAAGGTCGTATATTCCTTGAACCAATGCCATGTGCACGGTTGCGGAAATTTGTAGCACGGGTGTGCGCGTCACTCTGTCTGATGTACCCGAAGTGCTGCTAACTGCGACCAATTCTGAACCCCCGGTTCAGGATGCCGGCCTAGCGGCTAAGGCGGGGACCTTATTCAAAACGGCATCGGACCTTGGGTTCGATGCCGTTTTTCTTTGTGCCTCGGTTTTGCATTCCGCTGTTCAACCTCAACGTTCATTCCGATTCATGCGCTACTGGCTAATGAAGTCCGAACCGGACGAAGCAAGCATCGACCACCTCGCTCACGCTCCGAAGCACACGCTGCCCTGGACTGGCGTGCGCAACTATCAGGCGCGCAACTTCATGCGCGACATGATGCAGGTCGGCGACGGCGTGCTCTTCTATCACTCGAGTTGCCCCGAACCCGGCATCGCCGGGCTTGCGGAAGTTTCTTCGACCGCCTATCCGGACCCGACCCAGTTCGATAAGAAAAGTCCGTACTTCGATCCGAAATCGACGCCGGAAACACCGCGCTGGCTACTTGTCGATGTCGTCTTCAAGAAGAAGATTCCGCTGATTCCACTCGCCGCATTAAGGGAACACGAAGCGTTGCAGGACATGCGCGTGCTCGCCAAAGGCAACCGGCTTTCCATCACGCCGGTTACCGAAGCCGAATGGCGCTTCATCGTCGATACGCTCGTCGGACGCAAACGTTAAACGTGGGAACCAAGCTCAGGTTACAAGCGCCTAACGGACTCCCAAATGGTCCCCAACCGGGACCTCTCTTCGAAGCAAGGAGTCCGAGAATGACAAAAACCACCGCACGTGCCCTCGCATTCGCTCTCGCCTGCGCCGCGCCTGTCACGCTCGCGTTGAGCCCGTCGATGGCGCGCGCGCAAAGCGTCGCCCCGTATCAGCCCGCCGGCGTGCTGTCGTTGAATGCGCAGGCGAGCGCGGAAGTCCCGCAAGACGTCGTCGATATCACGCTGTTCTACGAGCAGGAAGCCAGCGACCCCGCCGTGCTGACGTCGACGCTGAATCAGCGTGCCGACGCCGCGCTGCAAAAAGCCAAAGGCGTAAGCGGCGTCACCGCGCGCACCGGTTCATTCTCGATCTATCCGTCCACCGATCGCGACGGTCGCATCTCCGCATGGCGCGGCCGCACGGAGATCGTGCTCGAATCGCACGATTTCACCGCGGCGTCGAAGCTCGCCGGTCAGGTGGCTGCCATCATGCAGGTGAGCAACGTGCAATTCTCGCTGTCGCCCGAAGCACAGCGCGCCGCCGAGCAGAAACTCACGGGCGAAGCCATCCGCTCGTTCCGCGACCAGGCTGCTTCGTCGGCGCAGGCATTCGGCTACAGCGGCTATTCGATTCGCGAGGTGAATGTCGGACACAACGGCGCCATGCCGCGCCCGATGATGATGATGAGCGCACGCGCCATGGGCGCCGACGCCAAGGTCGCGGCGCCCGTGCCGATCGAAGGCGGCACGTCCACGGTGACGGTCAACGTGTCGGGTTCGGTGCAGATGAAGTGAGGCTTCGCCGATCGCGCTAGAACGCGCGGTCTTCGAGTGTTTCGTTCGAGTCTGCAGAATGTAAAACGCCACGGCATGCCGTGGCGTTTTACATGGTCCGCACGAAAGCGCCCAACGGGTCAGCTCGCGCCGACCGCCTGCGCAGGATGCCGGCGCGCACGTCGATACGCCCACACCAGCAAGCCGATCCCCACGAGGATCATCGGCAGCGAAAGCCACTGGCCCATCGAGAGCCCCATGGCCAGCAGGCCGAGATAGTCGTCGGGCTCGCGGGCGAATTCCACCGTGAAGCGCGCGAGGCCGTAACCGATCAGGAACATCGCGGAGATCGCGCCCATCGGCTTGGGTTTGCGCGAGAAGAAGAACAGCAGGAAGAACAGCGCCACCCCTTCCAGCGCAATTTCATACAACTCCGACGGATGCCGCGGCAGCATGTGATATTGCGCGAACACCTCGTTCAGATGCCACTGCGCGGCCAGTTGCGGATGCGTGCCGAGCCACGCGGCATCGTCCGGCGCGGCGCCGGGAAACATCATCGCCCACGGCGCCGACGGATCGGTCACGCGCCCCCACAACTCACCGTTGATGAAGTTGCCGAGGCGCCCCGCGGCGAGGCCGGTGGGCACCATCGGCGCGACGAAATCGGTGACCTGCAGCCACGATCGCTTGCGCTGCCAGGCGAACAGCACCATGGCCAGCGTCACGCCGAGAAAGCCGCCGTGAAACGACATGCCGCCTTCCCACACCTTGAAAATGTCCAGCGGATGCGCGAGATAGAAGCTCGCCTTGTAAAACACCACGTAGCCGATGCGGCCGCCGAGAATGGTGCCGAGCACGCCGTAGAACAGCATGTCGTCGATGTCCTTCGCGGTCCAGCCTTGAGCGGCCACGTAGGGCAAACGCAGCCGCAAGCGTCCCACCACGATCGCCGCAATGAACGCGACGAGGTACATCAGTCCGTACCAGCGCACGGCGAGCGGCCCCAGATGAATGGCAATGGGGTCGAAATTCGGGTGAATGAGCATCGTCTTGTTATGGGCAGTTCAGGTTCAGAAGCGGAATAACGGTCAGTACGGTTGCTACGGATCGAAAGGTGGCTCAGCGCTCGCCAGGTCAAACGCGTCAGCCGCGGCATGCTGCCGCACGATTTCGATGAATCCGGCCAGCACTGGTCCAACATCGTTCGTGCGCCAGACCAGACCGGTTTCGATCGCCGGCACGGACTCGCGAAGCGGCCGGTAGACGACGCCGGTACGCCGCAGATTACGCAACGATTGCGGCACTAGTGCGACGCCCATGCCGGCCGAGACGAGGCTGACGATGGTCTGCATCTGGATCGCTTCCTGACCGACCCGGGGCACGAGACCCGCCACGCCGTAGCAATCCATAATGATGTCATAAAAGCCCGGCGCCAGACGTCTCGGGAAGATCACGAGCGGTTCGCGGGCGAGTTCGCACAGGCTGACCGGCGTGTCCAGCCACTCGGATCGAGGGTCGGCGTCATCGCCATTCGGGTTCGCGAGGCGCGCCGAGGTTTGCGTGGACATTGCAATGACCAGCGGCTCGCGAGCAATAGGCAACCACGATAGCTGCGCCGCGTGACGCAGCGGCAGCGGTGCAATCGCGAGGCCTGCGTCGATGCGCCCGGCGATCAGTTCATCCACTTGCCGGTCACTGGTGGCTTCGGTCAGTTCGAGCCGCACACGAGGATGACGCGCGCCGAAATCGCGCAACAGCAGCGGCAGCAGACCGTAATCCGCAGTGGAAACGAACGCCAGCGACAGCACCCCGACTTCGCCGCGCGCGAGGCTCTGCGCGAGCGGGCGCAAACCCTCGGCGCTTGCCAGCAGACGGTGCACTTCGGGCAGCAGGTCGGCGCCCACCGCGGTGAGTTCGACCGAGCGCTTGGTGCGCGCGAACAACTCCACACCGAGCGTCTGCTCCAGCGCGCGGATGGCCTGCGACAAGGGCGGCTGCGTCATCGCCAGGCGCGCGGCCGCGCGGCCGAAGTGCTTTTCTTCGGCGACGGTCGCGAAATAGCGCAACTGGCGCAGGTCGGGAATGGCAGGCAGCATGATTAATACATTTTACGACCTAGTGGAGCGTGAATAATATATTGGACGCACGCATCGCGAAACTGCATCCTTGCCCGGCATGCCGGCACTAAACTGGACTGGCAGATAAAACAAACATTTAGGAGCCCCCCATGGCATACAACCGTCGTTCGAAAAACATCACGCAAGGCGTGGCCCGTTCGCCGAACCGCTCGATGTACTACGCGCTCGGCTATCAGAAGGACGATTTCGACAAGCCGATGATCGGCATCGCCAACGGCCACTCGACCATCACCCCGTGCAACGCCGGTCTGCAGCGTCTGGCCGATGCCGCAGTCGAGGCCATCAAGGGCGCCGATGCAAACCCGCAGATCTTCGGCACGCCGACCATCTCGGACGGCATGTCGATGGGCACCGAAGGCATGAAGTACTCGCTGGTGTCGCGCGAAGTGATCGCCGACTGTATCGAGACCTGCGTGCAAGGTCAGTGGATGGACGGCGTGGTGGTGATCGGCGGCTGCGACAAGAACATGCCGGGCGGCATGATCGGCATGTTGCGCACGAACGTGCCGAGCATCTACGTGTATGGCGGCACCATCCGTCCAGGCAAATGGAAAGGTACCGACCTGACCATCGTGTCGTCGTTCGAAGCCGTCGGCGAATTCACGGCCGGGCGCATGTCTCAGGAAGATTTCGAAGGAGTCGAAAAGAACGCGTGTCCGTCGACCGGCTCGTGCGGCGGCATGTACACCGCCAACACCATGAGCTCGTCGTTCGAGGCGCTCGGCCTGTCGCTGCTGTATTCGTCGACCATGGCGAATCCCGATCAGGAGAAAGTCGACTCCGCCGCCGAGTCGGCGCGCGTGCTGGTCGAAGCGGTCAAGAAAGACCTGAAGCCGCGCGACATCGTGACTCGCGAGTCGATCGAAAACGCCGTCGCCGTGTTGATGGCGACCGGCGGCTCGACCAACGCCGTGCTGCATTTTCTCGCGATTGCGCACGCCGCCGAGGTGCCCTGGACCATCGAAGACTTCGAGCGCATGCGCAAGAAAGTGCCGGTCATCTGCAATCTGAAGCCGTCCGGACAATTCGTCGCGACCGATCTGCACAAAGCCGGCGGCATTCCGCAGGTCATGAAAATCCTGCTCGACGCGGGCCTGTTGCATGGCGAGTGCATCACGATTACCGGCAAGACCATCGCCGAGGAACTGAAGGACGTGCCGGCCACACCGCGCGCCGACCAGCAGGTGATTTTCCCGATCGACAAGGCGCTCTACAAGGAAGGTCATCTGGCCATCCTGAAGGGCAATCTCGCCGAAGACGGCGCAGTCGCCAAGATCACCGGCCTGAAAAATCCGGTTATTACGGGCCCGGCTCGCGTCTTCGACGACGAGCAAAGCGCGCTCGAAGCGATTCTCGACAACCGGATCGTGGCCGGCGACGTGGTGGTGTTGCGCTATCTCGGACCGAAGGGCGGCCCGGGTATGCCGGAGATGCTGGCGCCCACTTCCGCGATCATCGGCAAGGGGCTTGGCGAAACCGTCGGGCTGATTACCGACGGGCGATTTTCAGGCGGCACTTGGGGCATGGTGGTCGGGCACGTTGCACCGGAAGCGTTCGTCGGCGGCACGATTGCGTTCGTGCAGGAAGGCGATTCGATCACGATCGACGCGCACCAGCTACTGCTGCAACTGAACATCGACGACGCCGAACTGCAGCGTCGCCGCGCCGCATGGCAAGCGCCGAAGCCGCGTTATACGCGCGGCGTGCTGGCGAAGTATTCCGCGCTGGCGTTGCCGGCGAACAAGGGCGCGGTGTCGGGTTGATGCTGGCCTGAAGCTCGATTGAAGCTCGATTGAAGCCGGAGCAAAGGGGCGCACGGCCAGCCGTGCGCCCCTTTGCTTTTATAATGCGTGCTCCGTAAGTCGGGCTATCACCGGCGGAGACCACAATGAAAACAAAGTCGTATGCGGCGCTCGCAGCAGCGGCTGTGCTAGGCGTCGTGCTGGGCGCAGGCAGTGCCGCAGCGCAAGCGCAACAGGAAAGCGCGAGCGGCCTCGCATTGGCTCAGCAGGAAAACTGCATGAGTTGCCACTCGGTCAAGCGCACCTTCATGGGTCCGGCGCTGCACGACGTCGCCGCCCGCTACGCCACCCTCGACGACGCCCCCGCCTATCTGAAACGGAAGATTCTGGATGGCAGCGTGGGCGTATGGGGCGAGGTGCCGATGCCCGCCAATACGCAACTCACGCCCGATCAGGCCGCCACGCTGGCCAACTGGATCCTGACGCTGAAATGAGCGCGCTCAAACCCGCGCCGACCGTCTCGCGATTTCTTCCTCAACGGCTTCGCGCACCCACCCGGTCATCTCGGTCTCTAGCGCCAGCGCGACCTCGCGTGTGATCTGGCTGACGAGCCAGGCGGTGTGATCCTGCAAAGCATCGCGGCAACGCGCCTCGACGATGCCGCGCCCTTCACCGGTCAGAAAACCTGCAAAACGCCCGCGCAGCCGTTCGGCAATGGCGCTGGCATCGAGCTGAGACTGCGGTTGCGGTTGGGATTGCACGCCTGGATCGCGCGCGATATCGGGCGGCACGCTGGCACCGGCCTCGATCGGCGCGACCGGTTCGGTCCGATCGAACACGCCAGCCGAAGCCGACGCCGGTGCGGATGAAGGCGCGGCTTCACCGTCATGCAACGCTCGCGGCGCCTGCGCAGGATTACCGTGAACGAGAATGTCCTGCAGAACGGGGATCGAATCGTCGTTGAGATCGGACACGTGCGCCTCCGTGGTAGTGTCGAAGGGAATGCTGGCGAGACCGGCAGTCGACGCTAGCTGCCCTGCTTGTAGTTGTTCAAAGCATAGCCGCGATCGCGATAGAAACGATAGCGCTCACGCCCGGCAGTGAGTTCCTCGTGTGCGTTACCGACCACTTCGAGCAATCTTTCGAAGCGCGCGAACTGCGCGGGCACCGCTGCGCCCAGATTGAGCAGCACCTGGTGATGCGGCAGATCGTCGAGTGTGGAGGTCAGCACGATGGGCGTTTGTGCGACGAGCGGCGTGCCGGCCATGCAGTGCGGAACGAAGTCGAGCGGCGAGAACGTCCACAACTGTTCGTCGAAGACCTTCAGGCGCGCGGGCTCGGCCAGCACGATGGTCGGCTGCCCCGCCTGATACGCCTTGCGGATCAGGCGGCACGCATACAGCAGCGAGTCGCCGACGTTCGAGTGAAAATCGATTCTCGTCATCGGCGGCTCCCACGTACGGCGCGGTATGCGCCGTACGTGCTGTCCGCGCCGTCACCCGCGCTGCCGCACACGGCGGCAAGCAGACTGCCTCGCGTCATTGCGCGGCGCGGTCGATCAGGAACTGCGCGAGCAACGGCACCGGGCGACCGGTCGCGCCCTTCGCCGCGCCGCTCTTCCACGCGGTGCCGGCGATATCCAGATGCGCCCACGGATAAGCGTCCGTAAAGCGCGACAGGAAGCACGCGGCCGTCACGCTGCCGGCCGGCCGGCCGCCGATGTTGGCGAGATCCGCAAAGTTCGACTTGAGCTGGTCCTGATACTCGTCGTCGAGCGGCAGACGCCAGGCCGGGTCCGACGCTTCACGCGACGCGTCGAGCAACTCGCCCGCGAGCGCGTCGTCTTTCGAGAACAGCCCGCTATTGTGATGACCCAGCGCGATGATGCAGGCGCCCGTGAGCGTAGCGATGTCGATCACAGCCGCCGGTTTGAAACGCTCGGCATAGGTCAGTGCGTCGCACAGGATCAGCCGGCCTTCCGCGTCCGTGTTCAGCACTTCGATGGTGAGCCCCTTCATGCTCGTGACGATGTCGCCCGGTTTCGTGGCGGTGGCCGACGGCATGTTCTCGACCGCCGGAATGATGCCGACCACGTTGATTTTCAGGCCCATCTCGGCGACCGCGCGCAACGTGCCGAGTACCGAGCCCGCGCCGCACATGTCGTACTTCATCTCGTCCATGCCCTCGCCCGGCTTGAGCGAAATGCCGCCGGTGTCGAACGTCACGCCCTTGCCGACCAGCACGACCGGCGCGGCTTTCGCGGCGCCGCCCTGATACTGCAGCACGATGAATTGCGCGGGGATGGCCGAGCCGGCCGTGACCGACAGGAACGACCCCATCTTGAGCGCTTCACATTGCTTTTCGCCGAGCACTTCGACTTTCAGCGCCCAGTCTTTGGCGAGCTTCTTCGCGGTGCTGGCGAGATACGACGGCGTGCACACGTTGCTCGGCAGATTGCCGAGGTCGCGCGTCAGGTCCATGCCGTTGGCGAGCGCGGCGCCCTGTTTGGCCGCGAGCCTGGCGGCTTTCTCGTCGCCGGTGCCGACGCTGAACACGATGCGCTTCAACGCGCGCGCCGTGGTGTCGGGCTTGCTCTTCATCTGCGTGAACTTGTAGGTCAGTTCGCGCAGCGCGAGGATGGCGGCACGCACGCCCCAGTCGGACGAGCGTTCAAGAATGGGCAGTTGCGCGAGCGTGAAGGTGACCTGCACGACTTTGGTGGCCAGCAGCGCGCGCCACGCGGCGCGCACGGCGTCGCCATAAGCTTTCTGATTGAAGGCGTCCTGCTTGCCGAGACCCACCAGCAGAACGCGCGAGGCGCCGATACCGGAGACTTCGTGCAGGAACGACGTGGTGCCGGCCTTGCCGTCTATGTCGCCTGCCTTGACGATGCGGGTGAGCAGCCCCTTGGTGGCTACATCGATCTCGAGCGCTGCGCCTGAGAGCGTTTGCGACTCGAATACACCGATTACGATGCAATCCGATTTCCCGGTCAGGAAACCGTTTGACGAGCCTTTGGTCCAATCACAGGCTTTTATGCTAAAGTCCATCGCGCTTGTCCTCGGATAAAATCTGGGCTTAGGATGAAGCCGCAATTATCCGCTATTTTTCCCGCGGCGGCTGCACCGGAGGCGTGACGGGAAGCGACCCACAAGAAGCGACCCCAGCGTCACTGAGAGCGCCCCCTCTCGCCATCAATAATGATCTTCGAACGCTCCCTCCAGCGCGAACTCGCGTATACGGCTGGTGCCGTGTTCATGGTTCTGCTCACGCTCGTGCTGACGACGATGATGATCCGCATCGTCGGCTTCGCTGCCTCGGGCGAGATCGACCCGCGCGACGTGCTGGTCCTGATCGGCCTGACCGTGATCGGCTACCTGGCCATCATGCTCGTCGCGACCCTGTTCGTGTCGATCCTGTTCGTCCTGACCCGCTGGTACAAAGACTCCGAGATGGTCGTCTGGCTGTCGTCGGGCGTCAGTTTGACCCAGTTCATCAAGCCGATCGGTATTTTCGCCACGCCGATCATCATCCTCATCATGTTCTTCGTGTTCGTCGGCTGGCCGTGGTCGAACCAGCAGAGCAAGCTGATCCGCGCGCGCTTCCAGCAGCGCGACGAAGTCTCGCTGCTCGCGCCCGGACAGTTCCGCGAATCGGCCACCAGCCATCGCGTGTTCTTCATCGAGAAGATGACGCCCGACCAGGGGCACGTCGAAAACGTGTTCGTCACCAGCACGGAGAACGGCAAGCTCAACGTCGTGGTGTCGAAAAACGGCCATACGGAAACGCGCAAGAACGGCGACCGTTTCGTGGTGCTGGAAAACGGCCGGCGCTACGACGGCGAGCCGGGGCACCCCGACTTCCGCATCATGGAGTTCGAGCGCTACGGCGTGAAGATTCAAAGTCAGCCGGTCATCAACACGCCCACCACGACGGGCACGCCCACGCTCACGCTGCTGCGCAATCCCACTCGCGACAACCTCGCCGAATTCGCGTGGCGCGCGGGTCTGCCCTTGATCGCGCTGAACCTGATGCTGCTCGCCATTCCGCTCGCTCACCAGAACCCGCGGCGCAGCCGCACGATCAACCTGGTAATGGCCGTGCTCATCTACCTGACCTATTCCAATCTGCTGAACGTGGTGCAGTCGTGGATCGAGCAGGGCAAGATGTCGTTCGGCGTCGGGCTGGTGGGTTTGCATATCGTCGTCGCGGCCATCGTCGCGTTCATCTTCTGGATGCGCGTGCGCAACCGGCCACTCTTCACGCGAGCCACGTTCGGCCGCTCGGGAGCCTGACCCATGCGCATCTATGAAAAGTATTTTGCGCGCCAGGTGTACCTCACGTTCATCTTCATTCTGTTTGCGTTTTCGGGTCTGTTCTTCTTCTTCGATCTGATCAACGAACTGAATTCGGTCGGTCACGGCAACTACAAATTCCAGTACGCGGTGTTGCGCGTCGCGCTGCAAACGCCGTCGCGTTTCTACGAAATCATTCCGGTCGCCGCGCTCATCAGTTCGATCTACGTGTTCGCGCAAATGGCCGCGAACTCCGAGTACACCATCTTCCGGGTGTCCGGCCTCGCGACCAATCAGGCGCTGCGCTCGCTGCTCAAAATCGGCATTCCGCTCGTGTTTCTCACGTATCTGATCGGCGAAGTCATCGGTCCGTACACCGACCAGTTGTCCGAACGCGTGCGACTCGAGGCATTGGGCTCGTCGGTATCCAGTAACTTCCAGTCGGGCGTCTGGGTCAAGGACACGCTGACCGCGCGCGCGGACGGCGAACAGGTGACGCGCTTCGTGAACGTCGGCGAGTTGAAGCCCGACGCCACCATCAGCAACGTGCGCATTTACGAATTCGACTCGAAATTCCGTCTGTCGAACGTGCGTATCGCGAAGAGCGGCACGTATCAGCCGCCGGGCCACTGGCAACTGACGGACGTGACCGACACGCAACTGATCGACGTGCCGCCGCCCGCCGGCACGCCCGCCGACGCATTGAATCCGGTGTATCGCGCGAAGCAGGTGAATCTGCCCGAGTATTCGTTGCGCTCGGAACTCACGCCGCAGATTCTGTCGGTGCTGCTGGTGTCGCCCGACCGCATGTCGATGTTCAACCTGTTCCGCTACATCCAGCATCTGACCGAAAACCATCAGGACACGCAGCGCTATGAAATCGCGCTGTGGCGCAAGCTGCTGTATCCGTTCGCGGTATTCGTGATGCTGGTGCTGTCGCTGCCGTTCGCGTATCTGCATACGCGTGCGGGCGTAGTGGGCGTGAAAGTATTCGGCGGCATCATGCTGGGTATGAGCTTCCAGTTGTTCAACACGCTGTTCTCGCATATCGGCACGTTGAATACGTGGCCTGCGCCGCTTACCGCGGCCACGCCCGGACTCGTGTATCTCGTGCTCGGCCTCGTCGGGCTGAAATGGGTGGATCGTCACTAGGAGCGAACGTCATGGCCCTGCATGGAATCGTCCTGTTCGGCCATGGCGCGCGCGACGTGCGCTGGCGCGAGCCATTCGAACGACTCGCCGACAAGCTGCGCGGCGCGCGCGATGCGACGCCGGTGACCCTGGCCTTTCTCGAACTGATGGAGCCCGATCTTCCCACTGCGGTGTCGGACCTCGTTGCACAAGGCTGCGACACAGTGACCGTGGTGCCGGTTTTCTTCGGTCAGGGCGCGCATATCCGGCGTGACCTTCCGCTCGTCATCGAGCGCTGCCAGGCGCTGCATCCGTCGATCCGGATCGACTGCGCGGTCGCCGTCGGCGAAGACGACGCGGTACTGGATGCCGTCGCTCAGTACTGCCTTCGCCAGCTCTGATTTTCCGTTCGGTTTGAACCATGCGTCGGTACCACCAGGTGCCGGACGTGATGCCTAAGATCGCCTCCAGGGATCGTCCGATCCTGCGAGGCCTTTCCTCGACATCCCGTCTCCTGGAGCATCGATTATGCGTGTGTGCGACCTTCCTTCCCGCTTCGTCAACGGCGCCCGTTCGACCGATGAGCGCCCTGCCGGCAACAGCGGCAATAGCGGCAACAGCGGCGATCCGACGCAGCAAACCGCCAGAGACGCAGCGGCGGCTTACTCGTCGGCGACCGCGTCTGCCACCGGATCCGCGACCGCACCGAACGCATTGCGAATCCCGACCCAGTCACCGCCCGCACTCACCGATTCCACACCGGACTCCAACGCACCCGCTGACGGCACCCGTGTAAAACGCGGTCCGGTTTTCAGTTCCTGCATCACCGATCACGGCGGCACCGCGCTCGCGCACTACTCGATTGCATCGGAACATTTCGACCAGGGCGACTACGCGGAAAGCAAGGGGCTCGCGAGCGGCGGTCTATGCGAAGGCATGGTTCGGGAAGTGATGCGCCGCATCGACCGCATACGCGACGGTTCACCGGGCCCGACCGGCGTGCCGGGCCGGGTCGCCATGCCGATGATGTCGGCCGTGCACGACATGCGCGCGGACGCGCGGTGGTCCTCCGCGGCGCGGCCGGATCTGTTCAGCCGGATCCAGCGATTCCAGAACTCGCGCACGCCTACGCTGGCCTTCAATGGCTACACACGTCACGAGTTCATCAGCTTTCGAAGTTCGGAGTCCCGCGACAGCCGTATGGTGCGTTTCTTCAACCATATAAACAGTTCGCTCGAGCATCCCAACGACATGGCGTATGTGCAACTGAGTCTGGAAACGGACAATCATCGCCATGATTACGGACACGCCATCCTCGTCCAGCGCGGCGCCGCGGGTCACTATTCGATCTTCGATCCCAACAACGGCGCCTACGAATACGCGAACTGGACCGATACGCGGCATGCGTTGCAGGACTACATGGACACGGCATTCAGCCACCGCTCCTCGCCGGAGGACCCGATTCTGGGCGGCACCCGGCCCATGTACCGGGTCGTCCCGTTCAAGATGCAGCAGTACTCGTCGACCCCGCCAGTCACCTTGCCCGGGCAGCAGTCGCAGACGCAGCCGCCCGCGCTTGCACCGCGACCCGGAGCGGCCGGATATGGACCGCCCGAGACATTGTGTGACGATCAGATCTATCGGCAGTACGCGCAGTCCTCGAATCCGATCACCATCGACGGGCTGTTCCCACAGGGGCCGGGGCAAGCAGGCGTGAGACGAGCCGCAGAATCGATGGGCAGTTACGTATTGCAGGAAGTCGCAGCGGGGCGAGCGCCGAACCTGAACGCCGCCGCCAACGGGTTGAGTCTGTCGCTCGGCAATCCGAATGCGCGTGCCGACGTCGTCGGCGACCTGAATGCCCGCGAGAGCCAGTATCAGTCGGCATCGACCACCGAACTGCAGGACCATACGCGGCACGCCGGCACGCTGCATGTCCCCAACGCGGAAGCGCTGGTTCAGGATATGAGAGACAAATTCGGTGCGCCGTACATCGGCGAAGGCGGATCGACCCGGTTCCAGAACGATCTGGCAGTCGTCGATCTGAACCTGGGCGCGGGCGCCGCCGGTGGGTCGAGACGGGAGCCCAGCCGTCCCGTGCTCATACAAAGGCTTCAGCAATCCAACGACTTCGCGACCGACTTATACCAGGTCTACGATCCGAATTTCGGCGTCTACACCTACCGCGGATTCGACGATATGTCGGACGCGCTACGACGCATGTACAACGCCGGTTACCGGGACGAGGGCGGCGTCGTCAGCGCCACCACGACGTGGTATTCCGGGCAGAGCGGCATCGAGGACACCAGCCTCACGACGTTCCAGATACCGCCATCGGCGCGCGCGCCCAACGTCACGCTGGACGGCGTCGAGCATCTCGTCGGCCAAACCCATCCCGGCCCGCACGTCGCGCCTCGCCGCGACCTCCCGGCGGCGCCGGACGAAAACCATATCGCGCTGCAAGACGCTTTTCAGAAAGTCGACCTGAAGAAACGGTCCACCGGGTTACAAACGTCGGGCGATCCGTGGGTGGTCTTCCGCCCTTCGATGGAATCCCCGCAGTCGATCAGCTCGAAAGGCGGCTTCAGCGCCGGCTCGACGCCACTGCGCGACGTCAGTCTGCTCACGCATGATTTCGACGTTGCCGCGCATGGCGGTCTGACGGACAGCGCCGGCTATCTCGGCACCTTCGAGGACCCGCTTACCGCGATCGAACGGCAACGGCAGCAGCCCCGGCAAGGCTTCATCTATGCGATCGCGCCGTCGCCGAACATGGTCGATGTCAACGCAAGCCTCGGCCGCTACACACAGCAGCACGACAGCCACGAATTCGCCGCAATGGGTCACATCGATTCCACGCAGATCATGGGTTGGTGGCGAATGGAAGATCTGGAGCAAGGCCGCAAAAACGCGTTCGTCGCCAATCCAGAGTTCCGCTGGGACGTCTACAGTCACACGCCGCCTGCCGGCGCGCAGCCGCAGTTGGCCCGCTTTCCGATGAACAGTCCCGCGTGGCAGGACCCGGTCTATCGCCCGTTCGCTGCGGACCGCGGTCTCGACGGACGGCCCAAGGACGTGATCCCCAAGCAGGACCCTAACCTGACGCAGGCCAGCTTCTATGCCGATGCCATGATGAAAATCGATCAGGCAAGAGACCGGCAGGCGAACGGCAAGGACTATCGCGGGCCTTTGACCTTGAAACCGTATGGCGGGGAGACCGACTACATCGTCTACGCCGATGGATCGGACCAGCCGTACATCGGGAAGAAATCCGCTGTCGACCAGTATCCGGAAAATAAGAAGCAATTTGCCCTAGGTGGCGACGGCCGCTTCCACTACGCCGACGATTATCAGAAGGTTCTGCTCGTCGGCCATGACGGCTATCTTTACGTCGGGCCGATTCCGTCCAATCCACGCCTTGTCAACGGCGTGTTTCACATCGATGGAAGCAACCCTGCGCGCCTCATTCATGTCGAAGACGGGAAATATCTGACGGTCGGCAAAAGCGGCTGGACGCCGTATGTCGAGAATTACGACACGGGGTCGAGGTCGAGGTGGGCCCTGACGAATCCCAAGGGCACCATAGTGAGACCGCCCGCCGTCAATTTCGCCACGTTCCTGTGGGAGAAAGACTTCGAGGCCCGCAAGAAGCTCTTTCACTTCGTTCAGAATCCGGAGTCCCAGTTGCCGCCGGGGACATCGCAATTTCTCACGCAAGGCATGCCGGGCTCACCCGATGAAAATCCCGAGGAGGATCTGGCGCACGCCGTCGACCACCTTCAGCGATTTGGCGGAGCCGATGTGGTGATCCAGACGATGATGTCGGAAAACGCGGCCTGGATTTTTCGCGACGGTTTTTACGCGGTCCCCGTTCGCCGCGATCTGCTCGAATTCCGCACGCTGAGCGGCCGCACGGTCCTGCAAGCGAAGGTCGATCTGACCAACGGTAAAGAGTCGTGGACCCGCCTGGGTTCCATATCGAGCTATTTCCATATCGACGACGACACGTGGAACGATCTCAAGGCCCGCGAGTACCGGCGCTTCGATCTGAGATACAAGCTGCCGGCGGGATAAAGACCGCCGTCCCGACGCGAATGGCAAGCGGGCACATGTGCGCGGTTCGGCTTGCGATGCTCCGATACCACCCGGGCGCCGGTTGCAATGCCTAGGATCGTCTTCATGGATTGATGGATCCAGCGAGACATTTCAGGCCTTTCTCCCGGAGCACCGATCATGCGCATCTCCCGCATACCTTCCGGCCGCGACACCTGCGCCGCGCAAGACTTCTCGACCGCTGAACCGAACCCGGAAGATTGCCCGGCCAGTTCGGGCACCGTGCGCGACCTTATCCGGCAGGAGAGCAAACGGGCCGCCAGCTACACGGCGGCGCCGCGAGCCCGTTCGGCCGAAACCGGCAACAGGGCCGCGCCCGCTTCTGCCGGCGCCGATTCAGGCGGCCGAGTGAAACGCGGTCCCGTTCTCAGCGCCTGCATTTCCGATCGCGGCGGCAAAGCGTTGGCGTACAACGCGATTGCGTCGGAGCGATTCGACCAGGGCAACTATCTGGAGAGTCGCGGCCAGGCAAGCGGCGGACTTTGCGAAGGCATGGTTTTCGAGGCCATGCGCCGGCTCGACCGCGGGCGCGGACCACTCGCAGCGGGCGAGCAGTCCACGCTTCCCTTGATGGCCGCGGTACACGACATGCACGCTGAAGCCGCACAGTACGGCAGCGCGAGAGAGCCTCTGTTCGCCCGCATCCAGGGTTTTCAGAACGCGCGCAGTTCACTCGGCTTCACGTCCTATATCGCGCAGCCGTCGATCAATCTCCACAGGCCTGGATCTCGTGAAACCCGGATCGCCTATTTTCTCGATCAGTTGAAAGGATCGCTGCAGCACCCCAACGACATGGCCTATGTGCAATTGAGCCTGGAATCGTCGACCGGTCGAGGGGATTACGGGCACGCCATTCTGGTCCAGCGAGGCGCCGACAATCACTATTCGATTTTCGACCCCAACAATGGTGCATTCGAATACGCGGACTGGCGGGACACGGCTCAGGCGCTGGAAGAATATATGCTCACCTCGTTCAGACGGCGCGCGTCTATCGAAGACGAGCTATCTCCCGAGACCGGAAGCGGCTACGAAGTCGTACCGTTCAAAATGCAGGTGTATCTGCAAAAATCACCCGTCGGTGCGACGCAATCCCAGCCCGCTCCAATACCGACTCTGTCACCGAGGCCAGGTCCCGCTGGTTATGGACCGCCCGAAGCCGAATGCGACGACCAGATTTATCAGGAGCATGCGCAGTCCTGGAGTTCCGTCGCCATCGACGCGCTGTTCCCCCACGGGACGGGATCGGCGGGACTCAGAAGTCCGGCCGAGTCGATGGGCAGCTATGTGCTGCAAGAAGTCGCAGCGGGAGGATCGCCCGATCTCCTTTCCGCCACGAACAAACTGGGAAATTTGCTGAATAACTCGCAAACGCGAACACAGACCATCGCCGATCTGAATGCCCGCTACGAGCCTTATCAATCCGCGTCGGCCACCATCGTGCGCAATCACACCCGGCACGGCGGCACGCTCCAGACCGGTAACGAGGAAGATCTCGTCAGCGACCTGTGGACACACTTCAGCGAAACGTACATTGGTGAAGGCGAGGCAACCCGGTTCCATAACGATCTGGCAGTCATCGACATGGCGTTGGGTTATCAGGTGCCGGGCGCGTCGAGCCGCGACCCCAGTCGACCGATCATCGTTCAGCGGCTCATGCAGAGGGCCGACTTTTCGAGCGACGATTACCAGCTTTACGACCCCTACTCCGGGGTCTATGTCTATCACGGGTTCGAAGATATGTCGGCCGCTGTCCGGCGCATCTACAACTCGGGCTACAGCGACGAAGGCGGGATTGGGCACGCCACGACCACGTGGTATGCGGGAGCGGCCGGAGTCGCCGATACGACCGACGAGGCGTGGAGAACCCAACCGTTGTCGGTCGCTCGAAACATCACGCTGGACGGGGCAGAAAACGCGGTCGGCCACGTGCATCATGGCGGGCACGTTCAGCCGCTCCCCGGTCTGCCCGCCGAACCCGACGACAACCGTCCCTCCCTCAGGACCTTCGTTCAACGCACCGACCTCAAACGCGCTGCGGGACGCGACTCGCTCCATGATCCGTGGGTGCTCTTTCGCCCTTCGACCGACACACCGGATCAGGTACGCAAGAGAGGCGGTTTCAGCGCCAGCGCGACGCCACTGCGCGACGTCAATCTGCTCACCCACAACTTCGATATCGCTTCGCACCGGGGAGAAACCGATAGCGCGGGCTACCTGGGTACATTCGATAGCCCGGCGGTCGCAATCGAACGTCAGGAAAATCAATCCGCTGAAGGCTATATCTATGCGCTCGCCCCGTCCCCCAACATGGTCGATGTGAATGCGAGCCTCGGTCCTCATGCATTCGCGCGAGGTCAGCACGAGTTCGCCGCGATGGGGTACCTCGACGCGACGCAGATCATCGGATGGTGGCGTACATCCGATCTGAAAGACAGACGGTTCGGGGAATTCGTCCCCAACCCGGATTATCGATGGGACGTGTACGGGCGCACGCGAACCGCTGGCACGCAACCTCAACTGGCCCGCTTCAAGATGAACGACCCAGCCTGGCAAGAGGCCGCCTATCAGCCGTTCTCATTGCCTCGCGGCGGCCCGGGGAGACAGGGCTTGATCCCGAAAGGCGACCCCAACCTGAGGTCGGCGACCTTCTATCTCGATGCCATGCTGAAAATCGATCACCTGGCCAACCAGCAATCGGCCGGCAAAGATTATCGCGGGCCGATGGTCCTGCGGGCCTATGGCGGAGATGGGCGATACATACTCTATGCGGACGGACAGGATAATCCCACCATCTATAAACAGTCCTACGCCGACGGGTATCCGGACTTCACGACGCAATTCGCGATGGGCAGCGACGGGCGTTTCCACTACGCAAAGAACTACAACAAGATCCTGCGGGTCGGGTACGACGGATACCTGTACGTGGGCACACTTCCCAAAGACCCGTGGAGCAAGGTCGGCATGTTCCGTTTCGACGGCTCCCGGCTCAGGTCTGTCGAGGATTCCCGATATCTGACCGTGGGTAAGACGGTGTACACCCCCTTCGTCACTGACTACGACGCCGGGTACCGGTCGTCCTGGTTACTGACCAAACCCGCCGGCGGGAAGGTCATGCCGCCTACGGTCAACGAAAACAGCTTTTCACGGGACAGCGACATCGAAAGCCGTCGCAAGCTTTACAGGTTCAGCCAGGATCCGGAGTCCATTTTGCCACCGGGTACGACGCAATTCGTTACGCAGGGTGCGGCCGACGTTCCCGAAGGTACGCTCGCTCAAAGTGTCGATTTTTTGAAGCGTGAGGGCTACGGCGAGTTCGTCATCGAGACGCTGACTACGCGCAATGCCGCCTGGATTTTTCGTGATGGCTTCTATGCGGTTCCGCTTGGTCGTGACCGGCTAGAAATACGCACGATTGCCGGCAAGCCGGTTTGGCAATTGAAGGTCGATCTGGCGAACGATCAGGAGACGTGGACACGGCTCGACCCGAATCCGGTCAACTTCACGATCGACGACGATCTCTGGCAGAACATCAAGACCCGCGAGTACGCCCGTGAGGATCTGCGGGAAAAGCTCATGAAGACGTGACGCGGTAGCAACAACGCCGCTCTCGCGACGGCGAGGTTGTCTCAAGCCGCGGCGAGCGCGTTATTTCCCACGGCACCGGCGCACGACTGCGCCAGTCGTTGACGATCGGCGAACGCCTCGCCGATCATCAGCAGGCTCGGCTGCGAAGCCTGCACCCAATTCACCGCGGCACCGGCGGCCAGCCCTTCGAGCGTCAAGCTCAGCGTGCGCTCGCGTGCCGTACTACAGGCCTCGACGATCGCGACCGGCGTGGAACCCGGCCGGCCGGCTTCGATCAATTGCCGTGCAATCTCGACGCCGCTGTCGCGGCCCATGTAGAACACCAGCGAATCCGCGTTCACCTGCTCGCGAATTTCGTCGGAGCCGGGCGCGCGGCTGAACGTCGCCAACGCGACGCTGCGCGACACGCCGCGCAGCGTCAACGAGCGCTTCAACGACGCCGCGCTCGCCAGCGCCGCAGTAATGCCCGGCACCACTTCATACTCGATTCCGGCCGCTTCGAGCGCGCGCATTTCTTCGTCGGCGCGTCCGAACAGCATGGGGTCGCCACCTTTCAGGCGAACCACCACGTCGTGCTCCAACGCGGCATCCACGATCTGCTTGTTGATGAACTGCTGCGCCGTGGAAAGCTGCCCGCAACGCTTGCCCACTGCGATACGCCGCGCGTGGATCGGCGCGTAGTCGAGCATGGCCGGCTCGACCAGCGCGTCGTGCAGGACCACGTCGGCCAGACCGAGCAGCCGTGCGCCGCGCACCGTGATCAGATCCGCGGCACCCGGCCCTGCGCCGATCAGATAAACCTTGCCCATTTGCGTCAACCCGTCCTGAACCTGCGATGAACCCGTGATGAACCCGTGAATCAAGCCGAGAACGCCCGGATCATGCCGGCCGCGACGGTGTGATGCGTCGCCTCGTCGATCAGCACGAACGCGCCCGTGCCCTGATGCGAGTCGTACACGTCGCACACCACCGGCTTTTGCAGCGTCAGCGCCACGCGGCCGATGTCGTTCATCGTCAGGTCCTTGCGATCGACCGCTTGCGACAGCGTATGCACGTCCAGCACTTCGCGGATCGCACCGATGCGCGCGAACACCGTGTTGGTGGTCTGCTTCAACAGGTACTTGCGTTGCGTCGAGAGCGGCGTGTCGTCGAACCAGCACAGGTCGGCTTCCAGCTTCTTCGCCGGTTCCGGTGCGGCTTCACGCAGCACGAAGGTGTCGCCGCGCGAGACGTCGACGTCTTCGGCGAGACGGATAGTGACCGTTTGACCGGCAAACGCGCGCTCCACCTGCGCGGTGCCGCCCGTGACCGGAGCGATGATCTCGGCGACCGTTGCTTCACGGTTCGCGGGCAACACGACGATGGTGTCGCCGACCTTCACTTCGCCCGCTTCGACCCGGCCCATGTAGCCACGGAAATCGTCGGCCTGGCTGCCGTCCTGACGCGCGACCCACTGCACCGGGAAACGCAGCGCCTGGCCGGTCGGAATCTCGACCGGCAATGCTTCGAGCAGATCGAGCAGCGGCTCGCCTGCGTACCACGGCATGCTGTCGCTCAAGGTCACGATGTTGTCGCCCTTCAACGCCGACACCGGGATGAAGCGCACGTCCTTCAACCCGAGCTGACGGGCGAGTTCGACATACGCGTCGCGGATTTCGTTGAAGCGCGCTTCGCTGTAATCGACCAGATCCATCTTGTTGATCGCGACGATCGCATGCTGCAAACCGAGCAGCTTGACGATCGCGCTATGACGCTTGGTTTGCGGCAGCAGTTGCGCGACACCGTCCACGAAGGTCACGCGCGTGGCGTCGACCAGAATGATGGCCGCGTGCGCGGTCGATGCGCCCGTCACCATGTTGCGGGTGTATTGCTCGTGACCCGGCGTATCGGCAATGATGAACTTGCGCCGCGCAGTCGCGAAGTAGCGATACGCTACGTCGATCGTGATGCCCTGCTCGCGTTCGGCTTCCAGACCGTCGGTCAGCAGCGACAGGTCGATGTCGTCGCCGACCGTGCGCTTGTTCTTCGCGCGCGACAGCGCGGACAACTGGTCGCTCAGCACGGCCTTGCTGTCGTACAGCAGACGGCCGATCAACGTGCTCTTGCCGTCGTCGACGCTGCCCGCGGTGATGAAGCGCAGCACGCCGAGGTCTTCCGGTTGTTGAATGCTCATGATGTTTCCTTGGTCCCTCTGTGACCGGAGCGCGCGTCTGAGCGTGCTCCGGCCCCGTGCATTTAGAAATAACCCTGCTTCTTGCGCTGTTCCATCGCGGCTTCGGAGACCTGGTCGTCCATCCGCGTGGCGCCGCGCTCCGTGATCTCGGTCACGGCCGTTTCCGCGATGATCTTCTCGAGGTCGTCGGCATCGCTTTCCACCGGGCAGGTGCAGCTGATGTCGCCCACCGTGCGGAAGCGCACCAGCGCGGTTTCGCTAGTCTCGCCTTCGCGCATCGGCGTGAGCGGCGTCACCGGCACGAGCAGACCGTTGCGGCGCACGATCTCGCGCTGATGCGCGTAGTAGATCGACGGCAGTTCGAGCTGCTCGCGCGCGATGTATTGCCACACGTCGAGTTCGGTCCAGTTCGAGATCGGGAACACGCGCAGATGTTCGCCGTTATGCAGACGCGCGTTGTACAGGCTCCACAATTCAGGACGCTGCGCCTTCGGGTCCCATTGGCCGAACTCGTCGCGAAACGAGAAGATCCGCTCTTTCGCCCGCGCTTTTTCTTCGTCGCGACGCGCGCCGCCGATCAACGCGGTGTACTCGTGCTCGGCGATCGTCTCCAGCAGCGTCACCGCCTGGGCGGCATTGCGGGAATCGGTTTCGCGGCGCAGACGCACGGTGCCGCGCCTGATCGATTCTTCGACATGACCCACCACCAGCTCCGCACCGATCTCCTTAGCGCGGCGATCGCGGAAGTCGATCACTTCGGCGTAGTTGTGTCCCGTGTCGATGTGCACGAGCGGGAACGGCAACACGGTCTTGCGATTCGCGCCGATACCGAACGCCTTCAGCGCAAGATGCAGCACCACGACCGAATCCTTGCCGCCCGAAAACAGCAGCGCAGGCTTGCTGCATTCGGCGACCAGTTCGCGCAGGATGTGAATCGACTCGGCTTCGAGCCAATCGAGGTGATCCATCCGGTTGGCCGTGTTGGCGAGCGGAGCGTTGACAGTGGATTCGAGCGTGCTGCTCATGATTGGGTCCTTCGTTGGTTCGCGTCGTCGGCGGTTGCCGGCGTCGCGCAGTATTCAGATCGGTAGGTGCGGTGACCGGGCCTGAATCACAAGGCCCGGCGTCGCTAAATGCCGGCGTTGCCAGCCGCCGCTTGTCAGATGCTCTTGGCCGACGAGGTGTCGATGCTGCTGACCGGGATCGGCGCGATGGTGGTGACGTGCAGCCCGCATTCTTTCGAGTCGCGCGATTCCCACCACCAGCGGCCGGCGCGGCTGTCTTCGCCGGGGCGCACGGCGCGCGTACACGGCTCGCAGCCGATGCTCGGGTAGCCGCGCGCATGCAGCGGGTTGACCGGTACGTCGAACGCTTTCAGGTAGGCCCACACGTCCGCTTCCGTCCAGTCCGTCAACGGATTGAACTTGGCGATATTGCGTGCGCCATCCAGCTCTTCTTCGTGCAGTTCCGCGCGCGTGACCGACTGCTCGCGGCGCTGGCCGGTTACCCATGCGCTGACATCCGACAGCGCGCGGTTCAACGGCTCGACCTTGCGGATTTCGCAGCAACGCTTGCGCAGGTCGACGCTTTCATAAAACGCGTTCAGGCCGTGCGAGCCGACGTATTCATCGACCGCAGCGGCTTGCGGATGAAACTGCTCGATGTCGTAGCCATAACGCTCTTTCACGCGATCCAGCATGCCGAGTGTTTCCGCATGCAGCCGGCCGGTGTTCAGCGAGAAGATGCCGATCTTGACGCCACGCGACAGAATCGCGTGCGTGAGCAGCATATCTTCGGCAGCGAGGCTGCTCGCGAGTTTCACGTTGGCGTGACGCGCGGCGATCGAATCGAGCAGCGCATCCAGGCGCTCGACCTTGGCGGTGAGTTCCGGCGTGATCGATTGAACGTCGCTCATGCCGACGCCTTGGCGGACTCTGCTGCCTCTGCCGCCTCGCGGCGGCGGAACAGCGGCGACGGGTTATCGACGGCGCCCTGGTACTGCACGCTGAATTCGTCGAACGCCTTCAACGCGTCGTCGAAGTCTTTGTCCTCGCGCAGCGCATACGCATCGAAACCGCAGCGGAACATGAACGTGATCTGATCGCGCAGCACGTCGCCGATTGCGCGTAGTTCGCCCTTGTAGCCATAGCGTTCGCGCAGCAGGCGGCCGATGCTGTATCCGCGGCCGTCGCGAAATACCGGGAAGTCCACGCCGATCAGCGCGATTCTGTCGAAGTCGGCGACGAGTTCCGCCGGTTCATTGTCGGGCGCGAGCCACACGCCGATTTCCGCCGCGCTGCGCGATGCGCGCAACGCGTCGCCCGAAGCCTGCCACAACGCCAGCGGCACCAGTACCTTGCCGGCCGGCAAATCGTTCACCGCGGGCAGCGTGCCGTCTTCCGCGGGGCGCACCACCGTCCAGTCGTCGCTGACGATCGCGCGATTCTTGATGATAGAAGCCATCTGTTCAGTATCCTTTGCGCGCTTACGCGTGAGCCGGTTGACGCGACGCGTACACCCGGTCCTTGAACGGCGCAATGCCAATGCGGTTGTACGTTTCGATGAAACGCTCGCCTTCGTGGCGATGCTCCACGAACGTATCGATCACCTTGCTCATCACGTCCGGCATTTCTTCCGCCGAGAACGACGGGCCGATCACGCGGCCGAGATGCGCACCCGTGGCGCCGTTGCCCTGCTCGCCGCCCAGTGTCACCTGGTACCACTCCGAGCCGTCCTTATCGACGCCCAGAATGCCGATGTTGCCGATGTGATGGTGACCGCATGCGTTGATGCACCCGGAGATGTTCAACGACACGTCGCCCAGGTCGTACACGTAATCCAGATCGTTGAAGCGCTCCTGAATCGCCAGTGCGATCGGGATCGACTTCGCATTCGCGAGCGAGCAGAAATCGCCGCCCGGGCACGCGATGATGTCGGTCAGCAAACCGATGTTCGCCGTCGCGAAGCCCTGCACCTTGGCCTTTTCCCACAGCGCGAACAGATCGCGTTTCTTCACGTTCGCAAGAATCAGATTCTGTTCGTGCGACACGCGGATTTCGCCGAGCGAATACTCGTCGGCCCAATCGGCGACGGCTTCCATCTGCGTATCGGTTGCGTCGCCCGGGGCGATCGTGGTCGGCTTCAGCGACAGCGTGACCGACGCGTAGCCCGACACCTTGTGCGGACGCACGTTGCGCTCGACCCAACGCGCAAAGCCACGGTTTTCCAGCAGATGCTTTTCGAACGACGCGTCCGTATCCGGCAGCTTGTCGTACGCGGGCGGCGCGAAGTCCTGCACCACCCGATCCACTTCGGCTTGCGTGAGCGTGGCCGGGCCGTCTTTCAGGTGCTGCCATTCTTCTTCGACCTGCGCCGAGAATTTCTCCGGCGACAGCGCCTTCACCAGAATCTTGATGCGCGCCTTGTAGATGTTGTCGCGGCGGCCGTAGCGGTTGTACACGCGCAGCACGGCTTCGCAATAGGTCAGCAGATGTTGCCAGGGCAGATCGCGGCGAATGATCGCGCCGATGATCGGCGTGCGGCCCATGCCGCCGCCGGCCAGAATGTCGACCACCAGTTCGCCCTGCTCGTTCTTTTTCAGATACACGCCCATGTCGTGAATCTGCACGGCGGCGCGGTCTTCGGTCGAGCCCGACACGGCGATCTTGAACTTACGCGGCAGCCACGCGAATTCCGGGTGGAACGTCGACCACTGGCGCAGGATTTCTGCCCAGGGACGCGGATCGACCACTTCGTCCGGTGCGACGCCGGCGAACTGGTCGGCCGTGATGTTGCGGATACAGTTGCCCGAGGTCTGGATGCCGTGCATCTGCACGGCAGCGAGCTTGCGCAGGATCTCCGGCGTTTCTTCGAGCTGGATCCAGTTGTACTGGATGTTCGAGCGCGTCGAGAAGTGACCGTAGCCGCGGTCGTGTTCGCGCGCGATCTGCGCGAGCACGCGCATCTGGTCGCTGCGCAGATTGCCGTAAGGAATCGCGATGCGGTGCATGTACGCGTGGCGCTGCATGTACAGGCCGTTCTGCAAACGCAGCGGACGAAACTCCTCTTCGCTCAATTCGCCCGACAAGCGGCGGCGAACCTGATCGGCGTACTGCGCGACCCGTTCATCGACGATGGTCTGGTCGTACTGATCGTATTGGTACATTCGGGGACCCCAATTTTTTTGCGTAACGCTTTCGTGACACGCGACGTCCGGTTCGCCGCGCCGTGAAACCAGTCTGTCATCACCCTTTGTCAGCAGAAACCGGGCAGGGTTTAGGCCCAGCGCTCATTTCTTTATGACAAATACAGATAACCATATTGAAAAACATGGACTGATCGTAATAAACTCGCCTTATATTTCAAACGACTAAAAAATTCTTTTGATATGCGGAGAGGTTATATATGAACCTGCACCAGTTCCGCTTCGTGCGCGAGGCTGTGCGGCAGAATTTCAATCTGACCGAAGCAGCCAAAGCCCTGTTTACCAGCCAGCCGGGCGTCTCCAAGGCGATCATCGAGCTGGAAGACGAGCTGGGCGTCGAAATCTTCACCCGTCACGGCAAGCGCGTGCGCTCGCTAACCGAGCCGGGACGCATCATATTGCAGTCAGTCGAAAAAATCCTGCAGGAAGTCGAAAGCCTCAAGCGGGTCGGTAAAGATTACGCGGCGCAGGATCAGGGCAACCTCGTGATTGCCGCCACTCACACGCAGGCCCGCTACTCACTTCCGGCCGCCATCGCCGAATTCAAGAAGCGCTTCCCTAAAGTTCATCTGTCGATCCTGCAAGGCAGCCCCACGCAGGTTGCCGAGATGGTCATTCACGACCAGGCCGACCTGGCCATCGCTACCGAGGCGATCGCCAACTATAAGGAACTGGTGTCGCTGCCCTGCTTCCAGTGGCACCACGTAGCGGTGATGCAGCCGGATCATCCTTTACTGGACCGAAAACTTTTGTCGCTGGATGATCTGACCCAGTATCCGCTGATCACCTACGACAACGCGTTTGCCGGGCGCACCAAGATCAACGAGGCGTTCCGTCTGCGGGGCCTGCATCCGGACATCGTGCTGGAGGCGATCGACGCCGACGTCATCAAGACTTACGTGGAACTGGGTCTGGGCGTGGGCATCATGGCGGATATCGCGTTCAGCGCCGAGCGCGACCGGCATTTGCGTGCCATGCCGGTGGGGCACCTGTTCGGCAGCAATGTGACGCGGGTCGCGCTGAAACAGGGCGCCTACCTGCGCAGCTATGTGTATACGCTCGTCGAACTGCTGTCGCCGAGCATGAACCGCAAGCTGATCGAACAGGCGCTCAAAGGCGAACACGAAACTTACGAACTCTGATCCACCCTGCTTTGCGCTTTTCCGCTATGGAGACCTCCTGGATGACGTCGTATAAGAACAGCATCAGCGGCCTCGCCGCTCTCGGCGCGCTCTTGCTCGCCACCGCCGCCCACGCGGACATCAAGGTCGGCATCGACCTGTCCAGCACCGGCCCCGCCGCGGTGATCGGCATCACCAGCAAGGAAGCCATGCTGATGTGGCCCGCCACCATCGCCGGGCAGAAAGCCGACTACATCTTCCTCGACGACGCGTCCGACCCGGGCGCCGCCGTGCGCAACATCCGCAAGCTGATCAACGAAGACCACGTCGACGTGATCGTCGGCCCGAACATCACGCCGGCGGCGATGGCCGCGCTCGATCCGGTCGCCGAAAGCCAGACCCCGATGATCACGCTGATCGGCTCGGCCAGCGTCGTCGAACCGCAGGAAGGCAAGAAGGTCTGGGCCTACAAGATGGCGCAGACCGACAGCGCGATGGCCGACGTGATGACGCGCTACATGTCGAACCACAACGTGAAGACGGTGGGCTTCATCGGCTTTGCGGACGGTTACGGCGAAAGCTGGCTCAACGAGTTCAGCAAGTTCGCGGCGCTGCGCCATATCCAGCTGGTCGCGACGGAGCGCTATAACCGCACGGACGCGAGCGTCACCGGCCAGGTGCTCAAGGTGATGTCCGCGAAACCGGACGCGATCCTGATTGCCGGCGCCGGCACGCCGACGGTTCTGCCGCAACGCACGCTGATCGAGCGCGGCTACAAAGGCCCGATCTATCAGACGCACGGCATCGCCACGCCGGAGTTCATCAAGCTGGGCGGCAAGGACGTGGAAGGCACGCTGTTCCCGACCCAGCCGGTGGTGGTCGCACGTACGCTGCCGGCGGATCATCCGGCGAAGAAGGCGGCGCTCGCGTTCACCAACGACTACGAAGCGAAGTACGGCGCGGGCAGCGTGACGCAATTTGCCGGCGACGCGGCGGGCGTGTATCCGCGTCTGCAGGATGCGGTCGCGCGTGCGCTGAAAACGGCGCAGCCGGGCACGCCGGCTTTCCGTACCGCGTTGCGCGACGAACTGGAACATGCGCATGAACTGGTGGTGCCGAACGGCGTGGTGAACACCAGCCCGAAGGACCACGTCGGACTGGATCAGCGCGCGAGCGTGATGGGGACGATCAAAAACGGCAAGTTCGTGTACCTCAGCCAGTAACGGCGATCGTCCGGCACGCAGGAAGCTCCCGATACGCAAAACGGCTCGCCCCGCCAGGCGAGCCGTTTTTCGTTCAGGCCGCTCGCAGTAGTGAGATAGCGGCGCGCACGCAAGCTGCGTGTACCATGCTGACGGTTCGCTTGCAGTGAGGTGAGGCCAAGGCTCGACGGCCGGGTCCGCGAGCGCCGCGTCCGTTTCGTGAAATCCGTCAGACCGCGCATGCCAGAAAACAGAAAACGTATCGTCATCGCCGTTGTCGTGCTGCTCGGGCTGCTGGCCGTCGCCATCGCGATCGGCCAGGCCATCAAAAAACGCGGCGCAGTGGCCGCGCCGCCCGACACGACGTCCGCCGTCATCGAATTCGCGCCCGACGACCTCACCGCGGTCAGCCGCCGCACGTTGTCCGAGACACTGCCGCTCACGGGGTCGCTGCGCGCCGTCACGCAGGCGGCAGTCAAATCGAAAGTGGCCGGTTCCGCGCTCGACGTGCTGGTGCGCGAGGGCGACGCGGTCAGAAGCGGACAGATTCTCGTGAAGATCGACGCGCGCGATTACGTCGCCCGCGCCGAGCAGACTCGCGGGCAGATGGCGGCGATGTCGGGCCAGCTCGACATTGCGAAGCAGACGCTCGACAACAATCGCGTGCTGGTCGAAAAGGGTTTCATCTCGAAGAACGCGTTCGACACCGCGGCAAGCCAGTACGCGATCGCGCGCGCCAACCTCGATGCGGCGAAGGCCGCGCTCGCGTCGTCGAATCTCTCGCTCGCCGATACCGTCGTGCGCTCGCCGCTCGACGGGCAGATCGCGTCGCGCTCGGTCGAGCCTGGCGAGAAAGTCGCGGTGGACGCCAAGCTGTTCGACGTGGTCGATCTGCGCACGCTCGAACTGGAAGCACCGGTGCCGGTCGGCGAGATCGGCCGCGTGCGCGTCGGTCAGCCTGTGACCATCCGGTTCGACGGCATCGACGCGCCGGTGCAAGGCGCGATCACGCGCATCAACCCCGCCGCCCAGGCGGGCTCGCGCTCGATCATGGTGTACGTGCAGATGGCGAACCCCACGGGGACGTTGCGCGTCGGCATGTTCGGGACCGGCACGATTGCGGTCGGCAGCCGGCCGAACGTGCTGGTGGTGCCGGCGACCGCCTTGCGTAGCGACGGCGCGCGGCGCAGCGTCTACGCGCTCGCCGGCGGCAAGCTCGTCGAGCAGACGGTGCAGGCCGGCGCATCGGGCATGGCGGAAGGAGCGGCCTGGACGGAGATCGTCGGCGGACCGCTTGGCGTCGGCCAGCAGATCGTGAAGAACAATCTCGGCTCGCTGCGCATCGGCAGCACGGTGCGGATCGTCGCCACGCCCGCAGCGGGCGCAAGCTCGCCCTGACCGGAGCGCCGCCATGTGGTTCACGCGCATCAGCATCGGCAACCCGGTGCTCGCCACGATGATGATGATGGCGTTCCTCGTCATCGGTCTGTTTTCCTATCAGCGGCTCAAGGTCGACCAGTTCCCCGACATCACGTTTCCGGTCGTGGTCGTGCAGACGGCTTATCCGGGCGCGTCGCCCGAGTCGGTCGAATCGGACGTGACGCGCAAGATCGAGGAAGCGGTCAACACCATCAGCGGGATCGACGAAATCACCTCGCGCTCGTACGACGCGCAGTCGGTGGTGATCGTCCAGTTCGATCTCGCGGTCGATGCCGTGCAGGCCGCGCAGGACGTGCGCGACAAGATCGCGCTGATTCGCCCCGACCTGCGCGACGGCGTCAAAGACCCGCGCGTGCTGCGCTACGACCCGGCCGATATGCCGATCGTCACGGTGGCCGTGTCGAATGCGCCGGGCGCGTCCCTGTCGACGCGCGATCTCACCACGGTCGCCGATCAGATCGTGCGCAAACGGCTCGAGACCGTGCGCGGCGTCGGCTCGGTGTCGCTGGTCGGCGGCGTGAAACGGCAGGTGCAGATCGATATCGATCCGCAGAAACTGCAGGCGCTGTCGATCGGCGTCGATCAGGTGATCCGCGCGGTGCAGAACGAAAACCAGGAGATTCCGGCCGGCCCGCTGACCTCGCGCAACGTCGAACAGACCGTGCAGATCAAAGGGCGCTTCGAGAAACCGGACGACTTCAAACGCATCATCGTCGCGCGGCGTGGCGCGCAATCGGCGATTCCGAGCGCGTCGTCGTCGACGCAGCCGGTCACGCTCGACCAGCTCGCCGAGGTGGTCGACGGCCAGCAGGAAGCGGACAGCGTGGCGCTCCTCAACGGCCGCCGCGCGCTGTTTCTGTCGATCATCAAGGCGCAGGGCGAGAACACCGTCGACGTCGCGCATGGCGTGCGCGACGAAGTCGCGCGCCTGCAGCCGCAACTGCCGCCGGGTATCAAACTCGACATCACCGACGACTCGTCGATCAACATCGAAGACAGCGTCAACGAAGTGAAGCGCACGCTGGTGGAAGGCGCGTTGCTGACGGTGCTGATCGTGTTCCTGTTTCTCGGCTCGTGGCGCAGCACGGTGATCACCGGCCTGACGCTGCCCATCGCGCTGATCGGCACCTTTGCGGTGATGTACGCGTGCGGCTTCACGATCAACGTGATTACGCTGATGGCGCTGTCGCTGTGCGTCGGCTTGCTGATCGACGACGCGATCGTGGTGCGAGAGAACATCGTGCGCCACGTGCAACTCGGCGCGGACCATCGCACGGCGGCGCTCGACGGCACGAAAGAAATCGCGCTCGCCGTGCTGGCCACGACGTTCTCGATCGTCGCCGTGTTTCTGCCGGTGGGTTTCATGGGCGGCATCATCGGACGGTTCTTTCATCAGTTCGGCATTACCGTGGCGGCCGCCGTGCTGATCTCGATGTTCGTCTCGTTCACGCTCGATCCGATGCTGTCGTCCATCTGGCCGGACCCGGACCTGCACGATGCCGATACCGGGCGCAAAGGCTACCGTTATGGACGCGCGATCGAACGTTCGCTGCATCTGTTCGACACGCAGATAGAGCGGCTCACGCGGTTTTATCAGCAACTGCTCGGCTGGTCGCTGCAGCATCGCGCCATCACGCTGACGGTGGCGGCGGCCACGTTTTTCGGCAGCCTGTTTCTGGTGCCGCTGGTCGGCACCGAGTTCGTGCCGAGCGCCGACTTCTCGGAAACGCAGATCGGTCTGAGCACGCCGGTGGGGACCTCGCTCGATGCCACGTCGGAAAAGGTCGCGCAGGTCGAAGCGATTCTGGCGACTTACCCGGAGGTGCGCTTCAGCTACGCCACCATCAATTCGGGCAATACGCAGGGCAAGAACACGGCGCTCATCACCGTGCGATTGCTGGACCGGCGCGACCGCTCGCGCGGCATGCTCGAACTGAACCAGATATTCCGCGCGCGGCTGGCGTCGGTCGCGGGCGTGTCGATCAACGAGATCGGCGTGCCGGACGGCGCGGGCAGCACCAAGGCGATCCAGGTGAGTCTGCAGGGCGGCGACATCGACGAACTGCGGCGGCTGTCGGAAGCGGCAGAGGCGCGCATGACGAAGATTCGCGGCCTGGTCGATCTCGATTCGAGTCTGAAGGCCGACAAGCCGATCGTCGCGATCGACGTGAAGCGCGAACTTGCGTCCGACCTCGGCGTGGGTGTGGCCGACATCGGTGCGGCATTGCGTCCGCTGCTCTCGGGCGATGCCATCAGCACCTGGCGCGCGCCCGACGATCAGGATTACGACGTCAGCGTGCGTCTGCCGCGCGCGCAGCGCGAGGACGTCGACGACCTGGCCCGGCTGATGATCGCCACCAGCCGCACCGACGCCAGCGGCGCACCCGTGCTGGTGCCGCTGCGGCAAGTCGCGGACATCGTGCAGACTACCGGCCCCGACGTGCTGAACCGGCGCGACCTGCAACGCGAGGTGATGCTCTCGGCCAACGTGAACGGGCGCTCGCCGGGCGAAGTGGCAGCGGACATCGCGAAGACGCTCGACGCGATGCATCTGCCGGCGGGCTACCACTATCGCTTCGAAGGCTCGACCAAAAGCATGAACGAGTCGTTCGTATTCGCGGTGGAGGCGTTGGCGCTGGCGGTGATTTTCATCTACATGATCCTCGCCTCGCAGTTCGCCAGCTTCGCGCAGCCGCTCGCGATCATGGCGTCGCTGCCGCTCACGCTGATCGGCGTGCTGGTCGCGCTGCTGCTATTCGGCAGCACGCTGAACATGTTCTCGATCATCGGCTTCGTGATGCTGATGGGCCTGGTCACGAAGAACGCGATCCTGCTGGTGGATTTCGCGAACCAGGCGCGCCGCGGCACGCTGCTCGACGCGTCCGGCAAGGGCCGCGTGCTGGCGCGGCGCGAGGCCTTGCTCGAAGCCGCCCGCGTGCGTTTGCGGCCGATCCTGATGACCACGCTCGCGATGATCTTCGGCATGCTGCCGCTGGCGGCGGCGCTCGGCGAAGGCGGCGAACAGCGCGGGCCGCTGGGGCAGACGGTGATCGGCGGAGTGATTACCTCGTCGATCCTGACGCTGGTGGTGGTGCCGGTGGTTTATACGGTGCTGGAGGATTGGGGGGATTGGGTGCGGGGGAAGCTCGGCCGCCAGAACCCACCCCGCCGATGAAATTGCTACAGTAGACGCCTTCCGACGCCCCCACCCAAACCCATGCGCACCACCCGAGCCATCCACGCGGTCGAACGGCTGAAAACCCGTAGCGGCAATCCGCAGTTCGCGGCCATCAGCCTGTCCGGCGGCCTCTTCTATCTCGTCGACAAATCGGGCGGCAGCGACCAGAAAGTCTCCGAACCTCTGACGCTGGACGATTTCGTCAAATTCGTCGACGGCTTCGGGCCGCCCAGGCCACGCAAGGCCAGCAAGCTGGATATCGCGTTCGAAGAACAGATCAGGAAGAGCAAAAACAGCTAGAACGCCGGCCGGGACAGCCAGGTGGACCGCCGCCGGCAGGCTGCCCGGCTCGCGCAAACGCCCGGCTGCCATTTGGTACAATCCCGCAGTTACCCTGGCCGTGGTCTGGAGTGCAGACCGCCAGCCATGGGCCCCGTCGCCAATGCGTTGTCATCCCAACCTGCCGAACCCGCCATGAACATCGAGCAAGCGCGTTTCAACATGATCGAACAGCAGATCCGCCCCTGGGAAGTGCTCGACCAGGACGTGTTGAATCTGCTCTCCATCGTCAAGCGTGAACATTTCGTCCCCACGGTCTACCGC
Source organism: Paraburkholderia sp. BCC1886 (assembly GCF_900996245.1). Classification (GTDB taxonomy): domain Bacteria; phylum Pseudomonadota; class Gammaproteobacteria; order Burkholderiales; family Burkholderiaceae; genus Paraburkholderia. Next base: position 68,191 of record NZ_CAAJGK010000039.1, read on the forward strand.
GATCTGGCCTTCGTCGACTTCGAAGTGCCGCTGCCGGCCGGTCAGCACATGCTGGCGCCGCGCGTCGAAGCCCGCGTGCTGCAGGAACTGGCGGTGAAGAAACACGAAAGCGTGCTCGAAATCGGCGCCGGCTCGGGTTACATGGCAGCACTCCTCGCCCACCGCGCGCAACACGTGCTGACGGTGGACATCGAACCGGAACTGGCCGAACTGGCCAGAAACAACCTCATCGCCAACGGCGTGCTGAACGCCGAAGTCGTCACCGGCGACGCCGCCCGCGGTTGGGCCGGCGCGGCGCCGTACGACGTGATCTGCGTATCGGGCGGCTTGCCGGTGCTCCCGCAGGAAATCCTCGAACATCTGAAAATCGGCGGCCGTCTGGCTGCGTTCGTAGGCGTGGCGCCCGTCATGAAAGCGCAAATCATCACGCGCATCGACGAAAAGCAATATCGCATTGCCGACGTGTTCGAAACGTATGTCGAACCGCTCGCCAATGCGGTTCAGCCGCCGCGTTTCAAGTTTTAACCGGCACGCAACGCTTCCCGCGGCGGAAAACGCGGGATTCTTCATATTCCGCATGGCCGGCTGATCGCGTAATGACTGCCGGCCTTGCTTCCGGCCTGCTCTCCGGCCTCTGAACTGGATGTCCCTTCGATGCAAAATCTGACCGCTCCCGCACTCGCCGAATGGCTCGCCGACTCGTCGCGTCCCGCGCCCGTGCTGCTCGACGTGCGCGAGCCGTGGGAAATCCAGACCGCGTCGATTGCCGGCGCGGTGTCCATCCCCATGCGGGACATTCCGGCTCGCAGCGAAGAACTCGACGACGACGCGCAAATCGTCTGCGTCTGTCACCACGGCGCGCGCAGTGCACAAGTCGCGATGTTTCTCGAATCGCGCGGCCACGCGAACGTGTTCAATCTGCAAGGCGGGATCGACGCGTGGTCGCGTCAGGTCGACCCGGCCGTCCCCACTTACTGATCTCACGCCCCTCATGACGCGCCAGCGGTTGCCGGTTCTACTGGCCGCTCTGGCGCTTGCCGCGACCTTCACGCTGGGCTTGCGCCCGGCGCACGCGGTCGGTCTGTCCCAGCTCTACGACGAAGCTCTCTCGAACGACGCGCAGTTGCAAAGCGCGCGCGCGGCGCTTGCCGCCAACAGCGAAGAGTTGCCGCTCGCCCGCGCCAAGCTGTTGCCGCAAGTCTCGGCGTCGCTCACCGCGAGCCGCCAGAGCACGGATTTCGGCGGCGGCTTCCCCTCCTCCTACGGCAACAGCAATGGCTACGTGATCTCGCTCACGCAGCCGCTGATTCACGTCGATAGCTGGTACGGCTATGCGCAAGGCCAACTGGCCGTGGATTCGGCGCAGGCGTCGTTCGCACAGGCCCGCCAGGATCTGATCGTACGGCTCGGCCAGGCCTACTTCGATACACTCGGCGCGCAGGACAGCCTCGCCATCACACGCTCGCAGAAGGCGTCGATTGCGCAGCAGCTGGAATCGGCGAAGCGCTCGTTCGAAGTCGGCAACACGACCATTACCGATACCAACGAAGCGCAGGCAAGATTCGATCAGGCGATTTCGCAGGAAATCGCCACGCAGAACGACCTCGCGGTGAAACTCGCGGCCTTGCAGCAGATCGTGGGGCATCCGGTCGCCCAGGTCGACGGCCTCGTGGCCGGGGCACCGCTGCCGCCGCCAATGCCCGCCGCCATCGACGACTGGGTCGACAGCGCCAGCGAAGCCAACTACGCGGTCGTGCTCAGACAGATCGCGCTCGCCAACGCGCAGCGCGAGACGTCGAAGGCGAAGGCGGGCCATCTACCCACCGTCGATCTGGTGGCGAGCCGCTCGCGCAGCAGCCTTGGCGCGGCGGGTGCGGGGAGCTTCGGCGGCAATTTCGGCGGCGGCTTCGGCAGCGGTGCGAATACGCTCGCGCCCGGCACGCCCGCGCTCGCCGCGGAACTGGGCAACCTCGGGTCGTCTTATACGAACAGCACGATCGGCGTGCAGGTGACGATTCCGATTTTCGCCGGCGGTGCCACGCAAAGCCGCGTGCGGCAGACGCTGGCGCTCGAGGATCAGGCCGCCGCCGATCTGGACAGCGCGCGTCGTCAGGCCGCGCTCTCGGCGCGCCAGGCGTTTCTCGGCGTGGTGAGCGGGCTCGCGCAAGTGCGTGCACTGCAAACCGCCGAGCGCTCGGCGCGCACTTCGCTCGAATCGAACCTGCTGGGTTATCAGGTCGGCGTGCGCATCAACATCGACGTGCTCAACGCGCAGGATCAACTGTTCTCGGCGCGCCGCGATCTGGCGAGAGCGCGCTACGACACGCTGCTCAACGGCCTCAAACTGAAGGCCGCGACCGCCAGCCTGACGGATGCCGACGTGCTGCAACTGAGCGCGCTGCTCACGCCCATCGACGACGGCGCGCTGACCGCTTTGCCGCAGGCGCCGGGCGTCCCGCATCCGGGTGTGGCCGCGAAAGGTGCGGCCGGGAAAGGCGGGCGGCAGACCATGCCGAGGTAGAGCGGCGCGTTGGTACTGCGCCTTTGCAAACCTCCGCAGTTTATTGAGCCGCTTCTCAGCCTCGCCAGGGAAATTTCGCACGATTTTCCGCGCCTTCGACAGGCACCATGCTCCGAACGTTTTGAGGAGCTGGGTGATGAGGTTGTCGAACATTTCTTTCGTGAGCGGCAGAGCGGCTGCGCTGGCCGCCGTGGTCGTCCCTGTCGCCGTGCTCATGCTAATGGCGCCCTTGCCGTCGCAGGCGAGCCTGGGGGGCGCACCGGGCAGCGGCACGCTCGCGCCCACCTCGCTGCGCGCCACGCCGCCCACTGTCCAATCGGCCTCCGTGTCCAGCACGGCTGCCGCCGTGCCCTACACCATCCACCAAACGGTCGACGCCAACGGCGTGACCATTCGCGAATACGCATCGCCCGACCGGGTGGTGTTCGCGGTCACGTGGGAAGGCCCGATTCGTCCCGATATGAGCGCGCTGCTCGGCAGCTATTTCCCCAACTACGTCAACGCAGGACAGAGCGGCGCACGCGGCACGGGCCCGCTCGTCGACGGCGACGACGCCTTTCGCATCGAATCCGCCGGCCGTCTTGGGCGTTTCTACGGCATGGCCTACCTGCCGCGCAGGATGCCCGCCAATGTTCGCGCGGGCGACCTGCAATAACCCGCTCGATAACACGCTCGACCAGTGACCGAAAACTCGAATATGACTAACTTCAGAACGAAGCGCGGGCGCGGTGCCGCGTTCCCGACTCTTCCAACTCTCCCGGCTCTCATTGCCGCGATGGGGCTCCTGCTGTGCGCTTGCGGCGGCGGAGGCAGCGGTGGTCAGGACGGTAGCGCGGTCGGCTGGAATGCCGCGCCCGAGTGGATTGACAAGCCCGGTGGCTCGGGTAGCGCCAGTGGGTCGGGCAACTCGGGCGGCAGCGCTCTGCCGGCTACCGGCGACAACACCGTGCCGATTCACGTCGACAACCGCATGGGCAGCATCAACATGCTGTCCGCGTCGATCAAGGTGTGCGTGCCCGGCTCGGCAGCGCCGGGCCAGTGCGTGACGGTAGACAACATGCTGATCGACACCGGCTCGACGGGTGTACGTATCGCGGCACGCGCGATTCCCACCATCGCGCCCTTGCTGCTGACGCAGGCGGGCGCGCTCGACGACGCCACGGGTGCCGCGCCGATCGCCGAATGCATGCTGTTCGCTTCGGGGTTCACGTGGGGATCGGTCAAACGCGCGGACATTACGATCGGCAGCAAGACGGCGAGCAACATTCCGATCCAGTTGATGGCGGATGGCGCCTTCGCCACGCCGACCGACTGCATGCAACACGGCGGCGCCGATCTGAGCACGGTGGAGAGTCTGGGCGGCAACGGCATCATCGGTATCGACCATTTCACCGGCGACTCGCGCGACGCGTTGACGACGGCCATTCCGGCCAACTACTACTATTGCCCGTCGCAGAACAACTGCATCAGCACGCGCATGCTGGCAGCCAAGGAAGTCACCAATCCGGTCGCGGCCTTTGCCACCGACAACAACGGCACGGTCATCCGTCTACCGGCGTTGCCCGCCGGCGGACAGGCGGCCGTCACGGGGCAACTCATCTTCGGTGTCGGCACGCAGCGCAACAATACGTTGCCGGCGAGCGCGACGGTACTCGCCGTGGACGACTACGGCATGTTCACGACGCAGTACAAAGGACAGGTGTTCAACCGCAGCGCAATCGACAGCGGCACCAATGCCTACGCCTTTCCGGACAGCGCGATTCCCAAGCTCGGCAGCTGGTACACCCCGGCGACGCCGCTCACGCTCAGCGCGACCATGGAGTCCAACACCGCCGCGTCCGCGCCGTTGCAGATGCCGCTGCGCGTGGCCAATGCGGGCGGTTTGATGGCGACCGGTTACGCGGCATTCGACAACATTGGCATGTACTTCTCGAATAGCCGGGGCAACATGTTTTTGTGGGGACTGCCGTTCTTTTTCGGTCGCGATGTTTATACGGTCATCGGCTACGCGAAGGTGGGCACGCTGACGGGACCGTTCGTCGCGTTCTAGCGCGAGATTCGGATCGTGGAGGGTGATCGGGAAGATCGAAGCTGAACTTCGCGGCGTTTCCTACGAGTCATTCGGACTTTTCTGGTCATCCCGATAAAAGCTCGCTGGCAACATGCTCCGACCTTTCCTCTGGAGCCCGTAATGAACTTCGTGAAGATCGCGCTTGCCGGCGCGGCACTGTGGCCGCTCGCCTCGCTGGCAACATTGGGCGGCGCGCCGGCAACCGGCACGAGCGCCGCGCCGTCCCTGTTGCGCTCGGCCGCTTCGCTCAATAGCGCGTCGGTGGCGCTGCCCTACAGCGTGCGCTACACGCTCGGTGCCGACGGCGTGGCGATCCGCGAATACGTGCTGCCTGAGAACGTTGTGTTCGCGGTCAGCTGGCAAGGGCCCGTGCGCCCGGACATGACCGCCCTGCTCGGAAGCTATCTGCCGAATTTCGCGAATGCGGGCGCGGGCACTGGTCGAAGCCGCGGCGCAGGTCCGCTCGTTCAGCACGATGGGAATTTGCATATCGAGTCCGCCGGGCGGCCGGGACATTTTTTCGGCAAGGCCTATTTACCGCGTCTCGTTCCTTCGCAGGTTCGGGTGGAGGAACTGCAATGAAGATGCTGCGTGGGAATGCGTGCCGGTCGAGCAACCTGATGACTTTGCAGAAAACGCTGGGCGTTGCGCTCGTGACGTCGAGCGTGATGCTGACTGCTTGTGGCGGAGGCGGGAGCGATGGCAATGGCGAGGGCGCGAGTGCGGCTCAGGATAATGCGGCGGCGGTGAAGCCGGCATCGGTGCCGGCGGCAACGCCGACAGCGGTTCCGGCTCCGGCACCGGCACCAACTCCGGCACCAGCACCGAGTCCGAGTCCGGCACCAGCTCCGGCTCCGACTCCGACTCCGACTCCGACTCCGGCTCCGAGTCCGGCTCCGAGTCCAACTCCAACGCCCACCCCATCGCCGAGCCCGAGCCCGAGCCCGAGCCCGAGCCCGAGCCCAAGCCCAAGCCCAAGCCCAAGCCCCACCCCAAACACCCTCCCCATCACCGTCGAACGATGGACGGGCAACTACCCGAACACGCCCTACGTCAGCGTGACGATCTGCGTCCCCGGCGTGCAAGGCAGCGATCAGTGCGCGACGCTCGACCACATGGTGCTCGACACCGGTTCCGTCGGCGTGCGCGTGCTCGGCAGCGCCCTCGGTCCGCTGCTCGCCGCGCGTCTGCCGTCGCAATCCGGCGCCACCGACGACCCGACCGGCAACGCGCCGATCGCCGAATGCGCGGTGTTCGGATCGGGCTACACGTGGGGGCCCATCCGGCGTGCCGACGTGAAGATCGGCGGCAAAGTCGCAGGCAACCTGCCGCTTCAGGTGATTGCGGACACCCAGGCCACGGTGCCGGGCGACTGTCAGTCGCGTGGTGTCGTCAACCTCGGCGCGCCCGCCCTGCTCGGCGCGAACGGCGTGCTCGGCATCGGTCCGGCGCAACGCGATTTCCCGGCCGCGGCAAACACGGTCTTGCCATCGGCTTACTACTACTGCACGACGGCCACCGGCACGTCGGCGAGCGGCTGCACGAGCACTCGCGTCCCGCTCGACACTCAGGTGATGAATCCGGTCGCCAACTTCCCGACCGACAACAACGGCACGATCATCCGTCTGCCGTCCGTCCCGGCGGAGGGGTCGGCGAGCGTGACAGGCGAACTGGTGTTCGGTATCGGCACGCAGTCCAATAACGCACTGCCCGCGGCGGCCAACGTTCTCGCGCTCGATCAATACGGCTACTTTCCCACCACGTATAAGAGCCGTGCGCTCACCAGTGCGATCGACAGCGGCTCCAATGCCAACATCTTCCCGGATTCGTCCATCCCGTCGTCCAGTCAGTGGTTCGTGCCGACTGCCACACTCGGTTTGTCCGCAATTCTGCGTAGCAGCGGCCTGACGTCGACGTCGGTCACTGTGCACTTCCCGCTCGCCAACGGCTGGACGCTCACAGCCAATCGCAACGCGGCCTACGACAGCCTCGGGGCGCCGTCCGCCGGCATGTTCATCTGGGGCTTGCCGTTCTTCTTTGGACGCGACGTCTACACCGCGCTCAGCAATGCGACCGCCGGTAAACAGTCGGGACCGTTCATCGCGTTCTGAACAGCGCTAACCCGACCAGTAACAAGCAACCAACGCCCGGCGTCTACCACGACGCCGGGCGTCTGCTTTTCATTTCCGGCATCACTTCCGGCGTCACTTCCGGCATCACAACGGCCAGACCACCAACACGTCGCCACACGAATCAGCGCCTCCCAGCCCGAGCCGCGTCCCCACCACACCGAAAAAATCCCCCATGCACAACCGCGCGGCGGCGATGCACCGCGGAAGCCCGTCGGCGGAGCACAACGCTTCCTCGCAGCGCGACACGCACTCGAACGAGGCGATTAGCCATCCAACGCACCAGGTTCGTGCACGAACGCGCAGGACTTACCGCCGCGTCAGTCGCGCCGCAGCCCGCGCCGCCAATACCGGCAGTCGAACTTACTGCATGGCACACCCTTTGCAGTACACAAACGGCACGTCATGCGGGGCTCCTACCGCTGGCTGAATACGACGCCTAAAAACACTCACATCATGGCAAGGGGATACACATGAAACGTCGCAGTCTCTTGAAGTTCGGTTCGATGTCGGGCGCGCTGGCGCTGGCGGGTCAGGTTCCGTTCGCGAACGCGCAGTCGGGCAGCGGCCCGATCAAGGTGGGTATTCTGCATTCCCTGTCGGGCACGATGGCCATCTCCGAAACGTCGCTGAAAGACACCGCGCTGATGACCATTTCGGAAATCAACAAGAGCGGTGGCGTGATGGGCCGCCAGCTCGAGCCCGTGGTGGTCGACCCGGCGTCGAACTGGCCGCTGTTCGCCGAAAAAGCCCGCCAGCTGATCACGCAGGAAAAATGCGCCGTGGTGTTCGGCTGCTGGACGTCGGTGTCGCGTAAATCGGTGCTGCCGGTCTTCGAAGAACTGAACGGCCTGCTGTTCTACCCGGTGCAATACGAAGGCGAAGAAATGTCGCGCAACGTGTTCTACACGGGCGCCGCGCCGAACCAGCAGGCCATTCCGGCCACCGAATATCTGATGAGCGCCGAAGGCGGCGCAGCCAAGCGCTTTTTCCTGCTCGGCACCGACTACGTGTACCCGCGCACGACCAACAAGATCCTGCGCGCGTTCCTCAAGTCGAAAGGCGTGCAGGAAGCCGACATCCAGGAGGTCTACACGCCGTTCGGTCATAGCGACTATCAAACCATCGTCGCGAACATCAAGACCTTCTCGCAAGGCGGCAAGACCGCGGTCATCTCGACGGTGAACGGCGACTCGAACGTGCCGTTCTACAAGGAACTGGGCAACCAGGGCTTGAAAGCGTCGGACGTGCCGGTCGTGGCGTTCTCGGTCGGTGAAGAAGAACTGCGCGGTATCGACACGAAGCCGCTGGTCGGCAACCTCGCCGCATGGAACTACTTCATGTCGCTGCGCAATCCGACCAACGAGAAGTTCAAGAAGCAATGGGCGGCATGGGTCAAGGACAACAACCTGCCCGGCGGTACCAAGCGCGTGACGAACGACCCGATGGAAGCGACTTTCGTCGGCATCCACATGTGGAAGCAGGCTGTCGAGAAAGCGAAGAGCACGGACGTCGACAAGGTGCGCGTCGCGATGATCGGCCAGAAGTACGCGGCACCGTGCGGCTTCACGCTCGAAATGGACGGCAATCACCATCTGCACAAGCCGGTGATGATCGGCGAAGTGCGCGCCGACGGTCAGTTCAACGTGGTGTGGCGCACCAAGACCACGATCCGTGCGCAGCCGTGGAGCCCGTACATTGCCGGCAACGCGGGCAAGCCGGACGTGGTCAGCTCGATTCCGGCATTCCTGAAGCGTTCGCGGGTTGCCTGAGCGGATGGCGTGAGCAGGCAGCCTGCTCACGCGAACGGATGAGCGCACCCGCACCGCCAAGGGTCGTGGGCGGGCTCATCCGAGGTGTTCCTGAGAAGGGGCGCGGTTCGCGCCCTGTAACCCGACGGTGCGGCAATCAAGATGACGATGGCTATCGCTAACGCCATCGCGCTCGCCGCCCGCCGGTTTCTCGCCCGCCGGTTTTTCTAAAAGGCCACCATGGCGTCCTCATTCCTCCCATTCGTACGGCGCAGCATTGGCGGCGTGGCGCTCGCCTTGATCGCCAGCATGCCGCTCGCCGCTTTTGCGCTCACCCAAGCCGATGTCGCGCCGCTGGCCGCCGACGACTTCGACGCGAAGTCCGCGGCTATCGACAAACTGATCGCCAATCACGACAAAGCATCGCTTGCCGTGCTCAAGGCGCTCTCCGACGACACCGCGCTCGCCACCGATTCCGGCGCCGTGTTGCTGCAGGACGGCGACACCACGCGCGACGCGATCACCGGCAAGACGGTCGAAGCCGGCGACGCTCAACCGGTCACGCTGAACAACCTGCTGCGCTCGAAAGTGGCCGGCGCGCTGTCCGGCCTGCAACTCGATTCGCCGGATCCGGCGACCCGCGAAGCGGCGATCAAGCTGCTGCTGCAAAACCCTGATCCGTCGATCAAACCGCTGGTCGACGCGGCCCGCGCCAAAGAGACCGACCCGGCACTGAAAAAACGTCTCGACACCTTGTGGGCGATGACGGCCCTGCACGACACCGATGCGGCCAAACGTCTGGAAGCCGTACAACTGGTCGCGGCACGTCACGACCTGGACATGAACGAACTGCTGCGTCCGCTGGTCGCGAAGAAAGCGGACGGCACCTTCAACGAAGCGGATGACCGGGTGCGCGCCGCCGCGCAAGCCGGTATCGACGAACTCGACGCGATCCAGCGTCGCAGCCAGATCGCGGGCACGCTGTTCGCGGGCCTGTCGCTCGGCAGCGTGCTGTTGCTGGCCGCGCTGGGGCTGGCGATTACGTATGGGCTGATCGGCGTCATCAACATGGCGCACGGTGAATTCCTGATGATCGGCGCCTACGCGACCTACGTCGTGCAGAACCTGTTTCAGCGCTTCGCGCCCGGCGCGTTCGACTGGTATCCGCTGCTCGCGGTGCCGGCCTCGTTCGCCGTGGCCGGACTGGTCGGCATCGTGCTCGAACGGCTCGTGCTCAAGCATCTGTATGGACGGCCGCTCGAAACGCTGCTGACCACCTTCGGCGTGAGCCTGATCCTGATTCAGGCCACGCGGATGATTTTCGGGGCGCAGAACGTGCAGGTGATCAACCCGTCGTGGATGAGCGGCGGCGTGACCGTCCTGCCGAATCTGATCCTGCCGTACAACCGCCTCGCGATTCTGGCGTTTTCGCTGATCGTCGTCGGCATTGCGTGGACCGTGTTGACGAAGACGCGTCTCGGTCTGTTCGTGCGCGCGGTGACGCAGAACCGTCGCATGGCAGCGTGCGTCGGCGTGAAGACGGCGCGGGTCGACTCGTATGCATTCGCATTCGGCGCGGGCATTGCCGGACTCGGCGGCTGCGCGCTGTCGCAGATCGGCAACGTCGGTCCCGATCTGGGCCAGAGCTACATCATCGATTCGTTCATGGCCGTCGTGCTGGGTGGCGTCGGTCAACTGGCCGGCACGGTGATCGGCGGCTTCGGGCTCGGTCTCGTCAGCAAGGCTATCGAACCGTTCTGGGGCGCCGTGCTCGCGAAGATCGCGGTGCTGGTGCTGATCGTTCTGTTCATCCAGAAGCGTCCGCAGGGCATGTTCGCTCTCAAGGGCCGTAGCGCGGAGGCATGACATGACATCTGTAACTTCCACGGCGTCCGTGGGCCCGACCGGCGGCGTACCGGGGCGCGACGCGCAGTCCGGTTTCGCGCTCGGTCTGCCGGCGCGGCCCGCGCTGTTGTCGCGCCGCGCATGGCTTGCGCTGATCGCCCTGATCATCGTCTTTGGACTCGGCGTGCCGTTCGCGACGCTGGTGGTGCCGGAGACCAGCGCGTTGCATCTGTCCGCTTACGCGATGACCATTACCGGCAAGTTCATGTGCTACGCGATCGCCGCGTTGGCGCTCGATCTGGTGTGGGGTTATTGCGGCATTCTGAGCCTCGGGCACGCGCTGTTCTTCGCGCTCGGCGGCTACGCCATCGGCATGTATCTGATGCGCGAAATCGGCAAGCAGGGGACGTACGGCAGCAATCTGCCGGACTTCATGGTGTTTCTCGACTGGCACCAGTTGCCATGGTATTGGGAGGGCACCGAGCATCTCGGTTATGCGTTGTTGCTGGTGGTGCTGGTGCCGGCCGTGGTCGCGTGGGTGTTCGGCTTCTTCACGTTCCGTTCGCGGGTGAAGGGCGTGTACCTGTCTATCATCACGCAAGCCATGACGTTTGCCGCAATGCTGCTGTTCTATCGCAACGAGACGGGCTTCGGCGGCAACAACGGCTTTACCGATTTCAAGCGGATTGCCGGCTTTCCGATTACGCATCCGGGCACGCGCACTGCCTTGCTGATGATCACCTTCGCCGTGTTGATCCTGGCTTTTCTGGGCGCGCGGGCGATCGTCACGTCGAAGCTCGGCCGGGTGGTGACGGCGGTGCGTGATGGCGAGACGCGGCTGATGTTCGTCGGCTATAGCCCGCTTGCTTACAAGCTGTTCGTGTGGACCGTGTCGGCGGTGTTGTGCGGCATTGCGGGGGCGCTGTACGTGCCGCAGGTCGGCATCATCAACCCGGGCGAGATGTCGCCGGGCAACTCGATCGAAATGGCGATCTGGGTTGCGGTGGGCGGACGCGGCACGTTGATTGGACCGATCATCGGCGCGTTTGCGGTGAATGGCGCGAAGAGCTTTTTCACAGCGAATTTCCCGGAGTACTGGCTGTTTTTCCTTGGACTGATCTTCGTGCTGGTTCCGCTGTTGTTGCCTAACGGCATCATGGGGCTGATCGAGCTCGTGACACGCAAGAGGAATCGCACATGAACGAGAACCCGATGGTGCCTGATCTGGCGTTGCCGGAGGATCCGGCTGAGAGTTCGCTGAGCGGCGTGGCGAATATGGGGCATGTGGTGGTGCCGGGTGAGATCGACGTATCGCACGGGACGATTCTGTATCTGGAAGACGTGACGGTGAGCTTCGATGGGTTTCGCGCGTTGAACGCGTTGAGTCTGTCGATCGAGGTGGGCGAATTGCGTTGCATCATTGGTCCGAACGGCGCGGGCAAGACCACGATGATGGATGTGATTACCGGCAAGACGAAGCCCGATGGCGGCAAGGTGTTTCTTGGGCAGTCGATCGATTTGACGCGGATGAACGAGCCGTCGATTGCGCGTTCGGGGATTGGGCGCAAGTTTCAGAAGCCGACGGTATTCGAGCAGCATCCGGTGTGGGAGAACCTCGAACTGGCGATGAAGGCCGACAAGGGTTGGTGGGCATCGTTGCGGGCGCGGCTGGATCGCGAGGCGCAGGCGCGGATTGAAGAGACGCTGGTGTTGATCGGGTTGGAGAGCGAGGCCCGGCGGCTCGCTGGGGAGTTGTCGCATGGGCAGAAGCAGCGGCTGGAGATCGGGATGTTGTTGATGCAGCAGCCTGCTTTGTTGTTGCTCGATGAGCCTGCGGCGGGCATGACCGATGATGAAACCATGCAGTTGGCTGAACTCCTGAATCATCTTCGAGGGAGTTGCTCGATGATGGTCGTCGAGCATGATATGGAGTTTGTTGCTGCGCTTTCTGGTGATGCCGGAAAGGTCACCGTCATGGCGGAAGGGCGCGTGCTGGCGCACGGGACGCTCGATGAGGTTAAGAGGGATGAGACTGTTATTGAGTCTTATCTTGGGAGGTGATGGTTTTTTTTCGTTGCACTGGCTTTTTTGGCCTTTGGCCTTTCCTTGTGTTCTTAGTGGTCTATTAGCGTTCCCCCTGTGCGGGGGGGCACCTACTTTTCTTTGCCGCCGCAAAGAAAAGTAGGCAAAAGAAAGCGGCTCACACCGCTAATTCTTAAGTGGGAACCGCGCGAGGTCTTTGGTAGTGGTGCATCTGGAATCCGGTCCCTCGCGCATTGCGCGGTAGTGACAAAGCACTCATCAGCGCCCACTCCGCACTGCGTGCGTCGCGGATGGGAACACCACGGAAACCAGGTGAACCCGTGGTTTTTAGACGACCCGGGGGCGCGCGGAGCGCCGCCGGAAGAATGAGTTCTTTGTCACTAGGGTGGAGTGTGCGAGAACACGGATTCCAGATGCACCACTACCAAGGAAATGCCGCGGGACCCGCTTAAGAATTAGCGGTGTGAGCCGCTTTCTTTTGCCTACTTTTCTTTGCGGCGGCAAAGAAAAGTAGGTGCCCCCCCGCACAGGGGGAACGCTAATAGACCGAGAGCAAAGCAAGGAAAGGCCAAAGCAATCCAGAGCAACAAAAAAAACCAAGGCGCCGCAGGCAAAAAAAACACCAGACCGTTCCGAAGGAACCACCCAAATGCTAGAAGTAGAAAACCTGAACCAGTACTACGGCGGCAGCCACATCCTCCGCGATGTAAAACTAACCGTGCCGGACGGCAAACTAACCGTCCTGCTAGGCCGCAACGGCGTAGGCAAAACAACGCTACTGCGTTGCCTGATGGGCGTAGTCCAGACACGAAGCGGCTCGATCGCCTGGCGCGGTGCGCCGATCACCAAACTCCCGACCTACTCGCGAGTAGAAAAAGGCCTCGCCTACGTCCCGCAAGGCCGCGACATCTTCCCCCGCCTGACGGTAGAAGAAAACCTGCTGGTCGGCGCCGCCAGCAAAAAATCCCCCAAAAAAATTCCCGACCGCATCTACGAACTATTCCCGGTCCTCAAAGACATGCGCTCCCGCCGCGGCGGCGATCTCTCAGGCGGTCAGCAGCAACAACTCGCCATCGGCCGAGCCCTGATGAGCGACCCGCAACTACTCATCCTCGATGAACCCACCGAAGGTATCCAGCCCTCCATCATCCAGGACATCGGCCGCACGCTGCGGCAACTGGTCGAAGACATGGGCATGACCGTACTGCTCGTCGAACAGTATTACGACTTCGCCAAAGATATCGCCGACCACTACTGGGTCATGAGCCGCGGTGAAATCGTCGCAGGCGGCGAAGGCGCCAATATGGACGCGGACGGCGTGCGCACCCTCATCGCCGTCTGACGGCAGCACGTTCGGCAACGGCCAAACCGCGTGCTATGCTCGGCGCTCAGCACGCGCGCCGTTTCGTTTTCAGCGGCCCAGCAAGCCGTCGCCCTCACTCCATCCGGTCGTCAGTCCATCCGCATGTCGCTTCACGAAAATCACGTCACGCTCGCTACCGCCAATCCGGCCTCCCACTCGTCATGGCGTGCCCGCCTCGAACTCGGCTTCGTCAAGGACGGCGAGCGAACCACGCTCAAGCATCGTCTGCATGACGGCCCGTTGCGCGTGCAACGGCCGCTCTATCCGGAAGGCCACGCGGTCTGTCACGCGGTCGTCGTGCATCCGCCCGGTGGCGTCGCGGGCGGCGACCGGCTCGATATCCAGGTCGCCGTCGGTGAGAACGCACATGCCGTGGTCACCACGCCCGGTGCCACCAAGTGGTACAAGTCCAATGGCCGTGCCGCGCATCAACGCATTGCCGTGCGTGTCGATGCACAGGCTAAACTGGACTGGCTCCCACAGAACAACATCGTTTTCGATCACGCGAATGCGCATCTGGATTTTTCGCTGACGCTAGGTGAAGACGCAACCGCGATCGGTTGGGATGCAACGCAACTCGGCCGGCAAGCCGCCGGCGAGCGTTGGACAGCAGGCGATCTGCACGTGGTGTCGCGTATCGTCCGCGCGAATGGCGAACTGTTGTGGCTCGAGCGCGCGAACCTCGCGGCCAGCGATCCGCTGCGCGATGCCGCGCAAGGGTTGGCGGGGTTTCCGGCTTATGGAACGTTGTGGGCCGTCGGCCACGCATGCGACGATGCGTTGGCCGAAGCACTCACCGCGCAATTGCCGTTTAACGATTCGCTGCGCGCGGGCGCTTCGTGCGTGACTTCAGGTGTGTTGATCGTACGGGCGGTGTCGCGGTCGATGGAGACTCTGCAAAATGCGTTGACGCAGTGCTGGTTGAAGCTCCGACCCATCGTGCATAGCGTCGAGGCCGTGCCGTTGCGGATATGGACGACGTAGGCCAATCGATGCGTTAGCGTCCAGGAACCTCAACTTAATCTGATACCGCGAATCAGACTCACTCCTTTCTAAAGGCTACATGGCTGTTGCCAGCCAATACCAGAGCGCAATATGCCCCGTGACTCGAGGCATAACTGCCTCTCCCGATTTCCAGATGATAAAGTGCGGGCTAACTTTTCGGGCCAAGCTTTTTGGGCTCCCGGTGCGCCATAGAATCAACCCACGATAAATAACGTAGAGATATCCCGTAATCGCTATGAATATGCCGTCGACATCCGAACGCCTCGCCCCAGAGTATTCAGGGAAACTCCTTTTAACCGTGCTCTTGAGGATACTGGCAGTCGCAGCGATGCTCGTTACCTTTCTCGGCATGATCCCTTTCAGTCCCGGCATCGGCTCCGGCTCAGAGGCATGGACCGTGGTCATGAACGAGGCCGTCGCCCGGCACCTTGTCATTGGGCGGGACATCGTTTTTACATTCGGGCCGTTTGCGTCGGTATATACGCAGCTTTATCACCCCGCAACGTACCCCATTATGCTAGTGGGCAGCGCAATACTTGCCCTCGGTCTTTGCGCGGGATTCGTACTTCTGTCCTTCGAGCAGCGACCCGTTTTATTGATTCTTTTGCCAGTTGTTGTGGCTGTCACCTCGACACGAGATGCCATTTTCATGGCAATCCCGTTTCTCCTGATGCTCGTCTGCTTTCGGGCCGCGTTGCCTCCCGGTAGCAAATACGCTCTAGATTTCTCCGGCCGGAGGGCGACATATCTCGGCATCGTAGCTTGCGCGGTTGGGATCCTTCCTTTGATTAAGGTCAGCTTCCTTGGACTAGCGTTTATTGCGGGCTTCGCCAGTGTGATCATGCTCATTCTGGCCAAGAGATTCAGGCTCGTGCTCGTCATCGTCGTGGTCGCCGCCGCTGCAACGCTGCTCGGATGGGTCTGGTCTGGACAACCCATCACCGGGATCGTCCAATATGTGCTGGCGCAACGTTCGATCGTCTCTGGATATTCGGAGGGCATGGCTGTCAACGGGCCGTTCTCCGAGGTGGTCTACTGGTTCGTATCCGCGGCCATCATCACCGCAGCTTTTTACGTGTTTATCGCGAAAGGCCGTGGCTTGACGGGTCTAATCGCGCTCGCCGGATTAGTCCTTTACCTCATCGTCACGTTCAAAGCCGGGTTCGTCCGCCAGGATCTTCACCAGCACACGGCGAGTGCCACATTGCTGTTCGTCGCCCTTGCCCTCGGCGCGATGCTGGAGAGACCGCGAGCACTAGTCGTTGCATTGGTCGCGGTAATCGGCTGGTTCGGCATCGAGCAATCGCTTTCCGATTTCAATCGACATTTCATCGCCGAACGTCTTGCTAGCACCTACGGGTCGGTCGCTACGTGGCTGCCTCGCCGACTGGTGGCAGACGACTCGCTACCGACGAACTACTCGAACGTCAAGTCCATCGAACACACGCAAAACACGCTGAATGGCGTAACAGGTACCGCAGACGTCTACCCCACCCGACTGGATATTCTGTTCATGAACGATATTCCTTGGGCAGGAAGGCCAGTCATACAAAGCTATTCGGCTTACCGTCCCGTGCTGGACCAGTTGAACGCAGATCATCTGACAGGCGCCGCGGCACCGGACAACGTGTTTCTGGCGGTGACACCGATCGATTTCCGGCTACCGACCCTCGAAGACGCGCTGAGCTGGGGCATTTTCCTGACCAACTATTCGATCGTCGGCCAGCAGTTGAATCTCATCCAGATGAAGAAAACGTTGCCGCCGAAGCCGACTACGTCGACGCCGCTCTTCGATGCGGATGCGAAAACCAATGAAGCCATTGCCGTGCCACCGACCGACGGCATCGTGATCGCCCGCATCAACATGCGGCCCACCCTGTTAGGACAAGCCGTACTGGCGGCCTACAAATTGCCGCAGGTTTATATCGACTTAACGCTCACATCGGGCAAGACGGTTCGATTCCGCTACATCCCGGAAATGGGCACGACGGGCTTCGTCCTCTCGCCCCTTGTCGCATCCAATGCCGACTTCGTCGCGATGGCAGCGGGGAAATTCAATCAGCCGGTGAAGTCCATCCAACTGGTTTCTTCCAGTAACCTGCTGTGGAAACACAACATTCACGTGACGCTCGAAACACTGCACGTGAAACCGCAACTCGACGCGCAAGCCGCATTCTCGGGCAGTAAATAACCGGGCACGGTGACCGCCTGTCAAGCGGTCACCGGCCGCCCCCCTCAAAACACCTGACTAGTCGGCCGGATCACGATCTCATTGATATCCACGTCGTCTGGCTGTTCGATCGCAAACGCGATTGCGCGCGCGACCGAATCCGCCGGAATCGCCTGCTTGTAGAAATCCAGCACGGTATCTTTCGCGGTCCCGGACGTGGTGAACTTCAGATCGCTTTCCACGGCGCCCGGCTCGATAGACGTCACGCGAATCCTGTCGCCAACCTCCTGCCTGAGTCCTTCCGAAATCGCGCTCACGGCGAACTTGGTGCCCGAGTACACCGTGCCACCCGGCGCAAACACCTTGATGCCGGCCACCGAACTCAGATTGATGATGTGCCCGCTCTGCTGCGCCAGAAAGCGCGGCAGCACGGCGGCGATGCCGTAAAGCGTGCCCTTCAGATTGACATCGATCATCGCGTCCCACTCGTCGGTGTTGACCTCGGCCATCGGCCGGATCGGCATCAGGCCCGCGTTGTTGATCAGCACGTCGACGCGCCCGAAATCGGCGACCACGGCAGCCGTGACCGCCTCGACTTGCCGCTTGTCCGTCACGTCCAGCGCGTAGGCTTTCGCAACACCGCCATCGGCCTCGATACTCGCGACCACTTCATCGAGTTTGTCTTTACGGCGCGCGGCCACCGCCACCTTCGCGCCGCCCGCTGCGAGCCGTCGCGCCACCGTGGCGCCAATGCCGGTGCTTGCACCCGTGATCAAGACGACCTTGCCTTTGATTCCTTTGCTCATGACATCACCTCGTCGTTTTCAGTAGTGGTAGTAGCGGATCGGGACGCGGCGTACACCGGATAGTCCGTCAGTCCTTCTTCCGCGCCGCCGTACAACGTCGCGGGATTCAACGGGTTGAGCGGCCAGCCATTGGCAATCCGCTCGGGCAGATCGGGATTCGCGATAAACGGGCGACCGAATGCGATCAGATCGGCAAGGCCCGCGTCGATCAGCCGCTCGCCGCGTTCGGCCGTGTACCGGCCCGCATAGACGATGCAGCCGCTGAAACTGCGCCGTACCTCGCGGCGAAACGCTTCGGGCAAATCGGGCGCGTTGTCCCAATCGGCTTCGGCGATCGACAGGTATGCAACGCCTGCATCCTCGAGCACCTTGATCGCTTCGATATAGGTCTCGTGCGGATCGTCTTCCACGAGTCCGATATACACGCGGTCCTGCTCGGTGCTCGTGAAGAGCGGCGTAAAACGCACACCGAGTCGGCCCGGGCCCACGACGTCGACGACGGCCTCCACGATCTCGCGCAGAAAGCGCAGGCGGTTCTGCAGCGACCCGCCATATTCGTCGACGCGCTGGTTCGCATGCGTCGAGATGAACTGGTTCACGAGATAGCCGTTGGCGGCATGAATCTCGACACCGTCGAAGCCCGCACGCAACGCGTTCTGCGCAGCCTTCGCGTAGAGCCCGACCAGTTCGCGGATCTCCGCCACCGTCAGTTCGCGCGGCTCGGACGGTTCGACGAGCGTGCCCGTCCCCGGCCCGGTTTCGATAAAGGCCTTGACCTTGCGCGCCTGGATCGCAGAAGGCGCGATGGGCGCCTTGCCATCCGGCTGCAGTGCCGTGTGCGACACGCGACCGACATGCCACAACTGCGCAAAGATCACACCACCTTCGGCATGCACGGCGTCGGTCACCTTGCGCCAGCCGTCGATCTGCGCATCGCTATAAATGCCCGGCGTCCACGCATAACCCTGGCCGCGCGGTTCGATCTGCGCGCCTTCGCTGACCATGAAACCCGCGCCCGCTCGTTGCCGGTAGTAGAGCGCGGCAAGATCGGTGGGAACGTCGCCGGGCTGGCCGCTGCGCTGACGGGTGAGCGGCGGCAGCACGATGCGATTTTTGAGCGTATGCCGGCCCAGTTGAACTGGCTTGAAGAGTGAGCTGGGTTTCATGATGGCCTGGTTTGATTGCACGGGTGCGTGGGTCGAAGAATCTGCTTACAGGCCGGCGCCAGCTGCCGGATGGGCGAGCAGCAGTTGCGCGGCACGCGTCGACGACGCCGGGTTCTGGCCGGTGATCAGCAGACCGTCGGTGACCACATGCGGCGCCCAATCGGCAACCTTGGTGTACAGACCGCCCTGCGCTTTCAGTTCGTCTTCGACGAGGAACGGCACGACGTCCGTCAGACCGGCGGCTTCCTCTTCGCTATTGGCAAAGCCGGTCACCTGCTTGCCCTGAACCAGCGGCGCACCGTCCGGCGTCTGCACATGGCGCAGTACGCCCGGTGCGTGGCAGACCAGCGCAACCGGCTTGCCGGCCGCGAGGAAAGCCTGAATCAGTTCGATCGAATTGCGGTCTTCGGCGAGGTCCCACAGCGGGCCGTGACCGCCCGGATAGAACACCGTGTCGAAGTCGGCTTGCGACACGCTATCCAGACGCACGGTGGCGGCAAGTTGCGCAGTGGCGGCGGCATCCTGTTCGAAGCGACGCGTCTGATCGGTCTGATTGGCCGGCTCGTTGCTCTTCGGATCGAGCGGCGGCTGACCGCCTGCGGGAGAAGCCAGCACGACTTCCACGCCGGCGTCCTTGAAGGTGTAGTACGGCGCAGCCAGTTCTTCGAGCCAGAAACCCGTCTTGCGGCCCGTGTTGCCGAGTTGGTCGTGCGAGGTCAGAACCATGAGTACTTTCATTTTTTGCTGCTCCAGAAGGTTGGGTTAGGTAAAGCGACTTATTTAAAGTAGACCGGTCGTCTAGTAAAACGGTACAAAAAAAGCACTTCGGTCGAAGTGCCGGCGACACGCTGTCTCGCCTCAAGTCGAGGCACGGAGAATCTGGCGAGTCGTCTTCAGGGCAATCTCAAACGGTTCGGCGTGGCGGACGATCTTCACCATCACACTCGCGCCCAGCCAAAGCTGGTAAAGACTCTGGGCAACGTCGCCAGGCCTTCCTTCGATGACGAGCGAACCTTCTTCTACTCCGGCTTCGATGGCACCCGAGAGCCGGCTGATAATTCCCGCGGTACCGCGATTGAGCGACGCCCGCATCGCTTCGGACATATCCGCGACTTCGGCGCCCAGTTTGACGGCCAGGCACTTGCCCTGACACTCGAGAAACGATTGGGCTTCCTGCCACATCAACCAGTAATTCATGAGCCGCTGGGCGTGATTCAAACCTGCTTGCCCGAGCGTCCTGTCCATCTCGGCGAGATAGTCTTCGAAGTAGTTTTCCAGCAGAGCTTCGCCGAAGCCGTCCTTCGAACCGAAGTAATGGTAGAAGGACCCCTTCGGCACGCCCGCAGCCGACAGAATCTCGTTCAGACCGACGGCGGAGAATCCCTTCGCGGCGATGATTCGTTGACCCACGGCAAGGATGTTTTCTCGAACATCGGCCGTTTCGGAGTGGTTGGCGGCTGGCATGGGAAGGACTTTACCTTGCGAGTAGACCAGTCGTCTAGAGAAATTTTAAAATTTCCCGGATTTTTTCAGAAGGCGCTTCTGGGCGGCGCTTTCCGCCGTCTTCAGCCACCTCTGCACCAAAACAGCGCGACAGCCGGCTTCAAACCCGTGCAAGTTTCTGGCGGTCGCCATGCGGCCCCAATCTGCACCGACATGGCACATACCTTGCATTGAAATCGCCACGATGTTGCCGCGTCCAGACGGCAGCCGACTTCTCGCGACCACACTCCAATAACATGATCCGATCGACTCTCCGCCCCGCCCTTCGCTCGCGCCGCGCCTGGCTGGCCGCCCTGCTGGTCTCGCCCGTTCTAGCGATTCAGGCGCCCGTCGCGCATGCCGACACGCTCGACAACATCGCCAAGGCCGGCGTGCTGAAAGTGGCCGTGCCGGAAGACTATCCGCCGTTCGGTTCGGTCGGCGCCGACATGAAGCCGCAGGGCTACGACATCGACACCGCTTCGCTGCTCGCGAAGTCGATGAACGTGAAGCTCGAACTCGTGCCGGTCAACAGCGCGAACCGCATTCCGTATCTGCAGACGGGCAAGGTGGATCTCGTGATCTCGTCGCTCGGCAAGACGCCCGAGCGCGACAAGGTGATCGACTTCTCGATCGCCTACGCGCCCTACTACCAGGGCGTGTTCGGCCCCGCCGACATCAAGGTGACGGGCCCCGCGGATCTGACGGGCAAGACGGTCGGCGCAACACGCGGCGCACTCGAAGAAATCGGCCTCACCGCGATGGCGCCGAACGCGACGATCAAACGCTTCGAAGACAACAACGCGACCATCGCCGCATTCCTCTCCGGCCAGGTCCAGTTGATCGCCGCGGGCAACATCGTCGCGGCCGCGATCCTCGCGAAGAATCCGCCGCGCCGTCCGGAACCGAAGTTCGTCATCAAGAACTCGCCGTGCTTCGTCGGCATGAACAAGAACGAAGGCCGCTTGCAGCAGAAGGTGAACGCGGCGATCACGCAGGCGAAACAGGACGGCACACTCAACACGATGTCGAAGAAGTGGTTCGGCGCACCGTTGCCCGCGGATCTGTAAGCGTCCGCGTGAAAGCGTCCCGTTAGTAGCAATCGAAGCAGAACTCGAAGCGGGACTCGAAGCAGAACTCGAAGCAGAACTCGAAGCAGCAACCCCAACAGAGTCATCTCGTCACCGGCTTATCCGGCATTGCACTTGTCGTGGACGCATCCCGTGCGTAGCATGCAATCGCGTGCCATGACTCGCAGCGCCTATCATGGCCGCAGCCGGTCCCGTCCGGGGCCGGCGCAACCCAACGCACACACTCAATGAAGCTGACACCTCGCGAAAAGGACAAGCTGCTGATCTTCACCGCCGCGCTGCTCGCCGAACGGCGCCGCGACCGCGGACTGAAGCTGAATTATCCGGAGGCAGTCGCCTTCATCACCGCCGCGCTGATGGAAGCCGCGCGTGACGGCAAGACCGTCGCCGAGGTCATGCACTACGGCACCACGCTGCTCACGCGCGCGGACGTGATGGAAGGCGTGCCGGAAATGATTCCGGACATTCAGGTCGAAGCCACCTTCCCCGACGGCACCAAGCTCGTCACCGTTCATCACCCGATTCCCTGATCACCCTCACTACGTAAGGCAGATCCCATGATTCCCGGCGAACTCCTCATCGACGACGGTGAACACGAGCTCAACGCGGGCCGCGCCACCCTCACGGTGGTCGTGTCCAATACCGGCGACCGGCCGGTGCAGATCGGCTCGCACTATCATTTTTACGAAGTCAACGAGGCACTCACTTTCGACCGCGAAGCGGCCCGCGGCTTCCGGCTGAATATCGCGGCCGGCACCGCCGTGCGTTTCGAGCCCGGCCAGGAGCGCACCGTCGAACTGGTCGAACTGGCCGGCGACCGTGTCGTCTACGGCTTCAACGGCAAGGTAATGGGCAAGCTGTGAGGCCGCGCATGCGCTTGCGCGCCGCTCGCGTTTCCCGCTTCATTTGCCCGACCGCCCTGCTCATTTCCGGATCCACACCATGACCTTACGCATTGGCCGCCGCGCTTACGCGGAAATGTTCGGCCCCACCACAGGCGACCGCGTGCGCCTCGCCGATACCGAGCTTCTGATCGAAGTCGAACGGGACTTCACCACCTACGGCGAAGAAGTGAAATTCGGCGGCGGCAAAGTGATTCGCGACGGCATGGGCCAGTCGCAACGCGTGCACGCCGACGTCGTCGATACGGTCGTGACGAACGCGCTGATTCTCGATCACTGGGGCATCGTCAAGGCCGACATCGGCATCAAGAACGGCCGCATTCACGCGATCGGCAAAGCGGGCAATCCCGACATCCAGCCGAACGTGACGATCGCGATCGGCGCGTCCACCGAAGTGATCGCCGGCGAAGGGCTGATCGTGACGGCGGGCGGCATCGATACGCACATCCACTTCATCAGTCCGCAGCAGATCGAGGAAGCGCTCGCGAGCGGTGTCACGACGATGCTTGGCGGGGGCACGGGCCCGGCCACCGGCACTAACGCGACCACCTGCACGCCGGGGCCGTGGCATCTCGAACGCATGCTGCAGGCGGCCGACGGTTATCCGATGAACCTCGGGTTTCTCGGCAAGGGCAACGCGAGCCAGCCGCAACCGGCGCTCGAACAGATCGCCGCCGGCGCCATCGGCCTGAAGCTGCACGAAGACTGGGGCACGACGCCCGCCGCGATCGACAACTGTCTGTCGGTCGCCGACGACACCGACACGCAGGTCGCGATTCACACCGACACGCTGAACGAAGCGGGCTTCGTCGAAGCGACCGTGGCTGCGTTCAAGGGCCGCACGATCCATACGTATCACACGGAAGGCGCGGGCGGCGGTCACGCGCCGGACATCATCAAGGTGTGCGGCGAATCGAACGTGCTGCCCTCCTCGACGAATCCGACGCGCCCGTACACCGTCAACACGCTCGACGAGCATCTCGACATGCTGATGGTGTGCCATCACCTGGACCCGTCGATTGCGGAAGACATCGCGTTCGCCGAATCGCGGATCCGCCGCGAGACCATCGCGGCCGAAGACATCCTGCACGACCTCGGCGCGCTGTCGATGCTGTCGTCGGATTCGCAGGCAATGGGCCGCGTCGGCGAAGTCATCATCCGCACGTGGCAGACCGCGCACAAGATGAAGGTGCAGCGCGGCGCGCTGGCCGAAGACAGCGCGCGGCACGACAACTTCCGTGCGAAACGCTACGTCGCCAAGTACACGATCAACCCGGCCATCACGCACGGTATCGCGCACGAAGTCGGTTCGATCGAACCGGGCAAGTGGGCCGATCTGGTGTTCTGGGAACCGGCGTTTTTCGGCATCAAGCCGTCGCTTATCCTCAAAGGCGGCATGATCGCGATGGCGCAGATGGGCGACCCGAACGCGTCGATTCCGACGCCGCAACCGGTCCACTATCGCGAGATGTTCGCCACGCGCGGCGGTGCGCTGGGGCGCACGTCGCTGACCTTCGTGTCGCAACTGGCCGCCGATGCGGGCGTCGGCGAACGTTATGGCTTGAGCAAGCAGATCGTCGCCGTGAAAAACTGCCGCAACATTTCGAAGGCAGACATGATCCACAACGCGTGGCGTCCGGCGATCAGCGTCGACCCGGAAACCTATCAGGTGATCGCGGACGGCCAGTTGCTGACCTGCGAGCCGGCCACGGTACTGCCGATGGCGCAACGCTATTTCCTGTTCTGATCATGCGCACTATCGACAAACTGCTGGCCCCGCATCTGAAGCTCGCACCCGTGCTGGTCAAGCGTGCGCCGAGCCTGACGCTCGCGTTCGACGAGCGCCGCAAGAGCCGCCTTGCGGCGACGCTGGATAACGGCGAGGAAGTGGCGCTCGTGCTGCCGCGCGGCACGGTGCTGCGCGACGGCGACGTGCTGGTGGCCGACGACGGCGCGCTGGTGCGCGTGGTCGCCGCGCCCGAAACCGTGCTTTACGTGCGCGCAAAAGATGCGCTGACGTTGACGCGTGCCGCGTATCACCTGGGCAACCGGCACACGCCGGTCGAGGTCGGCGCGGATTATCTGAAGCTCGAATACGACCCGGTGCTGGCCGATATGCTCAAGCGCATCGGCGCGACCGTCGATCAGGTGACGATGCCGTTCCAGCCCGAATCCGGGGCGTATGGCGGCGGCCACAAGCACGGCCATGACGAGACCTTTGCGGAAGACTATGCGTTGGCGCAGCAGGTGTTCGGCGAGCATCATGGGCATTCGCATGATCATGATCATGGCCACGGGCATAGCCACGCGGCGCACGGTCATTCGCACGATCACGATCACGATCACGATCACGATCACGATCACGATCACGATCACGATCACGGCCACGGCCATGACCACGATCACGCGCATGACCCCGCCCACGACACTCACGTGCACGACGAATCCTGCGGCCACGATCACGGGCACCCGCCACATGCGCATCGCTGAACTCACGGCGCTGCTGCATCTCGCGTCGCCTGCGCTGCCGATCGGCGCGTTCAGCTATTCGCAGGGTCTCGAAGCGGCCATCGAAGCGCAACTGATCACCGACGCGCAGTCCGCCCGCGACTGGATCGCAAGCGGTCTGACGGACGTGCTCGCGCACGGCGAGCTGCCGTTCCTCGCGCATCAGATCGAGCGCTGGCGAACTCACGACGGGGAAGGTTTGCGCACGGCTAACAGCGAGTTTCTCGCCAGCCGCGAATCCGCCGAACTGCGCCGCGAGACCGAACAGATGGGCTGGTCGCTGCGACAACTGTGCGTATCGCTGGAATGGGGCGACGCACCACGACGCACGACGCTCTCTTCGCTGACGCCGCTCGCGCAACCCACCGCGTTCGCCTTCGCGGCCTACGCACATGACGCAGCGGCCGATGCCGCGCTCGCCGCCTACGCGTTCAGCTGGGTGGAAAACCAGGCCGCCGCCGCATTGAAAGCGGTGCCGCTTGGGCAACTCGCGGGCCAACGCATCATCGTCGCGTTGCGTGAACCCATCGATGCCGCCGTTACGCGCGCGCTGGCCACGTCACCGGACAACCTCAACACGTTCGCGCCACAGTTAGGCATTCTGTCGGCGCGTCACGAGTCGCAATACTCGCGGCTCTTTCGCTCATAACTCGAACCATCATGAACGCACCTCATCATCCCGCCCAGCGCACCAAGAAACTGCCGCCGTTGCGCGTCGGCGTCGGCGGCCCGGTCGGCTCGGGCAAGACCACGCTGCTCGAAATGCTCTGCAAGGCGATGCGCGAACAGTACGACCTCGTCGCCATCACCAACGACATCTACACGAAAGAAGACCAGCGTCTGCTGACGGTGGCGGGCGCACTGCCAGCCGAGCGGATCATGGGCGTGGAAACCGGCGGCTGCCCGCACACGGCGATTCGCGAGGATGCATCGATCAACCTCGAAGCGGTCGACCGCATGCTCACGCGTTTTCCCGACGCGGATATCGTGTTCATCGAATCGGGCGGCGACAATCTCGCGGCCACGTTCAGCCCGGAACTGTCGGACCTGACTATCTACGTGATCGACGTGGCGGGCGGCGAGAAGATTCCGCGTAAAGGCGGTCCGGGCATCACGAAGTCGGATCTGCTGGTGATCAACAAGACGGACCTCGCGCCGATGGTGGGCGCCAATCTCGACGTGATGGCCTCGGACGCGAAGAAGATGCGCGGCGAACGGCCATTCGTGATGACCAATCTGAAAGCGCTCGATGGATTGAGCGAGGTGGTGGGGTTTATCGAGCGGAAGGGGTTGCTGAAGGTGTGAGCGGAGTGGGGTTAGTCGCCGGGATGGCATTCGAGCAGGAATGCCATCATCTCCGATCCGTCTTTCGACAAATAGAAACGCACCATCTTTTCGTTGAAGTCTCCTGCGCGCTGCGCCGGAACGCTGATCGCATCGATACCGTTCGACATCAGCACGCCATTCATCATGAAGCGAGACGTGCGCTTGTTGCCGTCGAAGAAGAACTGCTGCAGCGCGCCGAACAGAAAAAACGCGCAACCGCGCTCGAACGCGCCGGAGACCTGATCGGTAAGCGCCTGAGTGCCGGCGGCAAAGACGCGATTGAGTTCGGGCGCACCGGGCAGAGTCGGCAGCGGTGTGTGCCGGCCCGCTTCGCCCAAGGCAGCGTCGGATGTGTTGCGGGTTTCTTCGCCTTCACCGCGGAAAACGCCCCACTCTAATGCCTCGTTACGCGCAACGAGTCGATGCAGGTCGCAAAACGTCGTTTTATCGAGGGCAAAGCGGCCGCCTTGCACGATTGCCAACAGGTGCCTCGAACTCTCCGCCAGGTTCAAAACCTGCTCCTGGTCGGAAATCTTCCGCCCTCCGACCGTTACCCCGTCGAGCAGGGTCTTCACCTCGGGAAAAGTAAATGGGTTGCCCTCTAGCACGCTTGCATCCCACACGAATTCCGGCAGCATTCGATGAAAGCGGAAACTGACCCGCTTGATCGAGTGAGACGGGATATCTTGCGGAATCGCAGAGCGATCCCATTGAAACCCAAGGTCGGCAAAGAGCGTCATGTGAGTGAAGAAACCGATGTGAGTCATTGGCCATCTGAATTTGGCCGAGTGTTCGCAGGATAAACGATTTGTCCGCACGCATTGCGTTGAGCGGTCATCCTCCAGGCTCCCCCGCCTCTACTCCGGCAACGCCGCCATCAACACCTCCACTGTCCTTGCCGTCGCCCCGCGATGACGCGCGGCGAAGGCCGCTGCCGCGCCGCCCATCGCCAGTCTGCGCGACTTGTCGCCGAACAGTTCGTGCAGCGCCCGTCCCAGTTCGGCCGGGTCCTGCACCTGCAGCGCGGCGCCTGCGGCAACCGCGTCGGCAGTCGCCTGGGTGAAGTTGAAAACGTGCGGGCCGATCAGCACCGGCACGCCCACCGCGCAAGCCTCGATCAGATTCTGCCCGCCCAGCGGCAGCAGACTGCCGCCGATGAACGCCAGGTCCGACGCCGCATAGTAAGCGCCCAACTCGCCCATCGAATCGCCGAGCAGCACGTTCACGTTCGCCGGCAACGCGGGCACGCCGCCGAGCGCGCCGGTCGCCGCCGACGCCACCTTTGCGTCCGGCGCCCAGTTCGAGCGCCGTTCGAGCCGCAATCCCGCCTTCCCGACCAGCGCGGCCACTTCGTTGAACCGTTGCGGGTGACGCGGCACCAGGATCAACAACGCGTCGTCCATGGCCAGCGCCGCAAACGCCTGCAGCACCCGTTCCTCTTCGCCTTCCCGCGTGCTCGCCGCGACCCACACGGGCCGCGTGCCGATCGCCGCGCGCCATGCATGCCCACGCGCGACGAGTTCGGGCGCGGTGCTCATATCGAACTTCAGATTCCCCAGCACCGCGACGTTGCGCGCACCGAGCGCGGTCAAACGCTCGGCGTCCGACGGACTTTGCGCCAGCACGCGCGCAAACCCGCCGAACACATCCTTGGTCGCGCCGCCGAACTTCGCCGCACGCCTGAACGAACGCGCCGACATCCGCGCATTGGTCAGCACCAGCGGCACGTCGGCGCGACGGCATTCGTCGATCAGCGTCGGCCATACTTCGGTTTCCATCACCAGACCCAGCGACGGACGCCAGTTGCGCAAAAAACGCCGCACCGCATGCGGCATGTCGTACGGCAGATAGCTGCGCAACACCCGGTCGCCGAAAATCTGCTCGCCGGTCGCGCGACCGCTCGGCGTCATATGCGTCAAGAGAATGCGGGCGTCGGGACGCGCCTTCAGCAACGCGTCGATCAGCGGTTGCGCGGCGCGCGTTTCACCGACCGACACCGCATGCACCCAGATCAACGGCCGGTCGTCTTCGGGCAAACGCCCACGCGAAAAGCCGAAGCGCTCGGCAATATGCTCGCGATAACCGCGCTCCTTGCGCGAGCGGATTAGCAGACGCAGCACGGCCAGCGGCGCGACGATCCACCACAGTGCGTTGTAGACGGCCCTCAGCATCGACGCCCCGCACGCGGCGCTAACGACAACCGGAACGCGGCGCTCAAACCAGCGCCCTGCCTTTCAGGCGTTCGAGAATGCCGAGCGGCGCGCACTCCGGCTGTGCCATCGCCTTGACCGGCAGGAAGAAGGTCTGCTCGAGCATGAACTGGCCGGACATCACCGCATGCGAGGTCTGATCGGAGAAACACACCCATACGCTGCCCGGCGGAAACGGCATGGTCTCCTGCGGGCTCGACTTCTGATACTCGAGATCGGCCTTCATGCCGTCGTGCAGATGCAGCATCAAATGGTCGTATTCGCTACGCGGCGTCTTGGTGACGTGCAGCAGATTCAGCAGCCAGGCAGCGCCCGGCAGTTGCGGTTTGATGGTCGGCAAGAACCGTTGCGCCATCGCCTCGAACGGTTCGCCCACGCGCCAGACGCGCGGCGAGCCGTGCGGATTGACATTGGTGAACACGCGCAGGATACGTTCGCCGTAATTCGGCCGCGACGGGAACGCATCCACGTGCAGGCGGCTGTCGTCTTTACGCCATGACGTCTCGCGCGTTTCGACCTGATGCAGCCGCAGGCTGGTTGGCGCAACACGCAGACGGCCGTCGTATTCGGGAAAGAGTCCATCGACCAGCGTGCGCGCGTTGCTTTGATAGCGCGCGATCAATGCCCGCACCGCCGATTGCGTGACGGCGTCGCCGGCCACACCGTGCAGTGCCCCGCCATTCGGTTCGAGACTGATGTTCTTGCGGTTCGGATCGGCGAGCGCCGGGTCGAGCAGCGCCTGTTCGCCGCCTTCGATCGCAAAGCGCAGGTTCGGGAAATACAGCACCTTGCCGCGTTCGACGCCGGCGAGCAGCGTCTCGCGCGGCACGGAAAGATTCGCTCCGTGCCAGTCGGCGTGCGCGACTTCGATGATCTGGGTTTCGTTCATGGTCGCCCTTGAAAACGGATGGTGCATGCAGCGCAGCGGCCGCCGCGCCCGCGCCTCATAGCAGGCCGAAGCCGGCTAGCGCGGACTTGACTTCCTGCAGCGTGGGCGGCTTGCCGGCGGTGCCGAGATTGACGACGTTCGGCGACCAGTAACCGCCGGTGCGCCATGCGGTGGCGAAATTGTACAACTCGACCGTGGGCCGTTTCAGCGCTGCCGCGATGTGAACGAGACCTGTGTCAACTCCGACCGTCGCGGCCGCCCCTTCGATCAACCCGACCACTGCGGGCAGCGACAGTTTGGGCGGCACGATGGCGGCCGCGCCGAATTCTCTCGCGAGCCGTTCGCTGGTCGCGCGCTCGGCTTCGTTGCCCCACGGCAGCACGATCGACGCGCCGCGCCGCACCAGCGACTGGCCCAACTCGATCCACGCGGTATCGGGCCATTGCTTGTCGGCGCGCGAGGTGGCGTGCACGAACACCACGTAAGGCACCGGAAGATTCAGGTCCGCTTGCGACAACGCCAAAGCCGCGCGTTGCGTGTCGAGGCCGAAATCAATGTCGTCGGTGGGTTGCGGCGGCGGTTCGTTCAGCGCCGCGGCGACCAGTTGCCGCGTACGCTCGACCACGTGCGTACGCGGTTCGATCGGCACGCGCCGGTCGTAGAAGAAACGCACCGGCCATTCATAGCCGGCGCCGTCGGTGCGATTGCCGAGACCGACCAGCGGTCCGCGCGCCATGCTCGCGAGCCACGCCGTCTTGATGAGCCCCTGGCAATCGATCACGAGATCGTAATGCTCGGCGGCCAGCGCGCGCCGGAATGCGCCGATCTCGCGCCAGTTGCCCGCCGACAGCAGGCGCTTGCGCCAGCGCCGCAGCGACACCGGTATCGCGCGCCGGACGCCGCTCACGAGTTGCACGAGGCCCACGAAGCTTTCTTCGACGAGCCAGTCGATCTGCGCCTCGGGATGGCGCCGCCGGATATCGGCGATCACCGGCATGTTGTGAACGACGTCGCCCAGAGACGACACCCTCACGATCAGTATCTTTTGAACGCTCAAGTGTGGGAAAACCGGCTATCCGGCCCGAAGATGCGTTGAAAGGGTTCCGCGTTTTTCACGGGGACGGCAATTTTAGCGCGCAACCGCCAGAGCGCATGAGAAAACGCGGCGCGGTAGTGACTACCCGCGCCGCGCGACGTTGCGTTTTGCCTGTGCTGGATAACGTTCCAGCTACGTGATGCTGCGGCGCCCGCCGGCTATCCACCGGAAGCAGGCGCCGCTCGAACCGTTAGAACGGCAGCTTCGCGTCGGCCTTCTCCGCGAGAATGACGCGGCGGAAGTCCTCCTGGATGCGTTTGAGCGCTTCGTCGCTGTCGGCTTCGAAACGCATGACCACGACCGGCGTCGTGTTCGACGAACGCGCGAGGCCGAAGCCGTCCGGGTATTCGACGCGCAGACCGTCGATCTTCACGACCTGGTCCGCGCCGGTGAACGTTGCGCTTTGCTGCAGACGCGCGATGAGTTCGAAGTTCTCGCCTTCTTCGAGCTTGAGTTGCAGTTCCGGCGTGGAATTCGAATTGGGCAGCGAGTTCAGCAAGGCGCTCGGGTCTTCGACACGCGTGAGGATTTCGAGCAGACGCGCGCCCGTGTACAGGCCGTCGTCGAAACCGTACCAGCGGTCCTTGAAGAACACGTGGCCGCTCATTTCACCGGCGAGCGGTGCGCCGGTTTCACGCAGCTTGGCTTTGACGAGCGAGTGGCCGGTCTTCCACATGAGCGGCTCGCCGCCTTTCTCTTTCACCCAGGTGGCAAGATTGCGCGTGCACTTCACGTCGTAGATGATCTGTGCGCCCGGATTGCGCGACAGCACTTCTTCGGCGAACAGCATCAGTTGACGGTCTGGATAGATGATCTGACCGTCCTTGGTCACCACGCCCAGGCGGTCGCCGTCGCCGTCGAAAGCGAAGCCGATTTCGGCGTCCGTTTCCTTCAGCGCGCGAATCACGTCCTGGAGGTTTTCCGGGTGCGCCGGGTCCGGATGATGGTTCGGGAAGTTGCCGTCGATTTCCGTGAAGAGTTCGAGCAGTTCGCAGCCGAGCTTCTTGAAGAGCAACGGTGCAAGGCCGCCCGCGACGCCGTTACCCGTGTCGACGACGATCTTGATCGGGCGTGCCAGCTTGATGTCGCTCGCAATACGGTCGAGGTAGGTGTCGGCGATGTCGTACTCGGTGTATGTACCGCTGCCGCTGGCAAAGTTGTTGTCGACGATACGCTGATGCAGCGCGAGGATCTGTTCGCCGTAGATGGCGGCGCCACGCAACACCATCTTGAAGCCGTTGTAGTCTGGCGGATTGTGACTACCTGTCACGACGATGCAGGAGTCGATGCGGCGCTCACCGCTTTCGAGTTGCAACGGCACGCTGGCCGCGAAGTAACCGACCGGCGTGGGCACCATGCCGACGTTCACGACATCGACACCGGCTTCGCGCAGACCGTCCGACAGAGCCTGAATCAACTCGGGACCGGACAGGCGACCGTCGCGCGCCACGACGACGGCGTCGCCGCCTTGTGCGCGTACTTCACTACCGAAGGCGCGACCGATTGAACGGGCTGCATCGGCGTCGAGCGTCTTGCCGATCACGCCGCGAATGTCATACGCCTTGAAAATGGATTTGGAGATCATATTGGCTCACTTGCGTGCAATGGAAAAATTTGACCGGCGCGCCACTGGCTGGTCGGTAAAAGACACAGTATTTACAGCGATGCGCACTTGCCGGAAGCGATCCGGTTCCAACTTATAATTGCGCCTTTCGGACCTGCCTTATCGACACCATTCTAATGCCTAGACGCCCTCCCTTTGCAATGTTGCCGAGACTCTCGGCCAGGTGGGCGCTCGCGCACCGTGCGTTGCCGCACACCCCGCTCATGCGCGATGTGGCCGCATCGGCGTGGCTTCGGCAAACGGAAGCCGGATGCTGACGCTCAAGCGCTTCGCCAATCCCGACGTCACGCGCGCGTTTTCCAACATCGTCTGGCTCGGACTCGAACGACTCACGCAGATTGGCGTGGCAATTCTGATTAGCGGCATGCTGGCGCGTTACTTCGGAGCGGACGTGTTCGGCAAATGGCAGTACGCGAATACGCTGCTGCTCGTGCTTTCGCCCATCACCTGGGTATGCGGTGCGGAGATTCTGGTGCCCACCATCGTCAACCGGCCGCCCGCGCAACTGGGCACCGTGCTCGGCAGCGCGTTCACGCTGCGCTTTTCGGTGTCGGTCGCAGCCCTGTTGCTCACGTGGCTCGGCATCGCCCTGCACTTTTTCGAGCCGATGGTCGGCGCCATGCTGGCCGGTCTTGCCGTCACCATGCTGTTTCGCGAGCCGTTCGTCGGCGTAATCAACGCGTGGCTGCAGAGCATGACCTACAGCAGGCCGCAATTGCTCACCAGCATGAGCACCGCGGTGTTGAAGGCGGCCTTCGTCTTTGTGCTGGTGCGTGCCGCCGCTACGCCAGCGCGCTTCGGCTGGCTATGGGGACTCGAATCCGCGGCGATCGGCGCGGTGCTGCTGATCTACTACATGCGTCGGCATGGCGGCAGGCTCGGCTGGCAGTTCGACCGCTCGCTGTTCCGCCATTTCGCGAGCGCCGGCACCGTGTTCTGGCTCGGCCTGATCTGCATGTATCTGTTCCTGAAACTCGACCGGCTGATGCTGGAGCGCGCCATCACGTTCGCCGATCTCGGCCGCTATTCCGCCGCACAGCAACTGAACGAAAACTGGATCACGCTCGCGTTGATGCTCGCGCAAACCATCGCGCCGGCCTTCGTTTATCGCGTACAGGAAGCGGCCCGTCTGCGTCGCAACATGTGGCGGCTCACCGCGATGACCGCCGTGCTGATGGTGAGCGGTGCAATCGTGCTGGACCTGCTGGCCGGTGTGATCATCCGTCGCGTGTTCGGCCCGGACTTCGAAGGCGCCATCGACATTTTCCGCTGGGCGGTATGGCTTTCCGTGCCCGCCGGCATCGAGGCAATCGGCAATCTGATCGTGCTCAAATACCAGGCCAAATTCGTGTTGCTGGCCAAATGGCTGCTGGCGCTGGCGGTCGCGTTCGTCGTCAATCTGCTGGCCATTGCGCGCCTGGGTGCATATGGCGCGCTCGTGGGTCTCGCGGCCGGCTATCTGGCGGCCGCCTCGGTCAATCTCTTCTACATCCGCTTCAAGCTGCGTTCATGACGACCTCCCCCGCTAATGCGCCCGCCGCGGCCGTCCCGCTCGACGACGTCGCCGTGCTGCTTCCCGCGTACAACGGCCAGGCAGACGTCGATGCCACGCTCGCGTCGTTCGACGAGCGCGCGCGCGTGCACGTGTTGATCGTCGACGACGGCAGCACGCCGCCGATCGTCGCGCCGGCGCTGCCCAACCTGCAAATCGACGTGCTGCGCATGCCGCACAACGGCGGGATCGAGCGCGCGTTGCAAAGCGGTATCGACGCGTTGGCGCAACGGGGGTTCCGTTATGCCGCCCGCATCGACGCGGGCGACCGCAGCGTGCCGGACCGGCTGGCGCAACAGCGCGCGTTCATGGAAACGCATCCGCGCGTGGCGGGACTCGGCATGTGGACGCAAGTCGTCAGCCGCGACGGCACGCCGCTTTTCATGCTGACGCCGCCGACCGAGCCCGCGGCGATTCGCCGTCAGCGCTTCTTCCGCTCATGCCTCGCGCATCCGTCGATGATGTTGCGCATCGACGCCGTGCGCGCGGCCGGCAACTATCGTGCAGCGTATCGTTCCGCCGAAGACCTCGATCTGTTCCTGCGTCTGATGGAACGCTACGACTGCGCGAACCTGCCCGTGCTCGGCCTGTATTACGAACTGAACGAAGGCGGCATTAGCGCGACGAAGCGGCGTGCGCAAGTCAGTTCGACATTGCGGCTGCAATTACGCTATTTCGACGCATTCAACCTGTACGATTGGCTCGGTCTCGCGAAAAGCCTGCTGCATCTGGTCACGCCGTACCGCGCGTTGCAGCGGTTCAAGCGCCGGGTGCTCACGCCCCGCACGAATCGCTGAGCGGCCGGTCGTTATCTTTTCCCTTCATCGCCTTATACAAGATCGCCGATGTCCAGCCTGAACCCTGCCCTGAAGTCGACGCCCGCGCTGCGCATCACGCTCGTATGCAATACCGCGTGGGCCATTTACACCTATCGGCAAGGGCTGATCCGCATGCTGGTGGGACGGGGCGTGGACGTGACGGTGCTCGCGCCGCGCGACCGCACCTTCGACCTGCTGATTGCGATGGGTTGCCGCTGCATCGAATTGCCGGTCGCCTCCAAAGGCACCAATCCGCGGGACGATCTGCGCACGCTGCTCTCGCTGTATCGCCTGTACCGCTCGATCCGCCCGCACGTCGTGTTTCACTACACCATCAAGCCGAATATCTACGGCTCGATCGCGGCGAAACTCGCCGGCGTGCAATCGGTCGCGGTCACCACCGGACTCGGCTATGTTTTCATCCAGCAGAGCCGGGCCGCTCAGGTCGCTAAAAAGCTGTACCGTTTCGCGTTCCGTTTCCCGCGCGAAATATGGTTTTTGAATCGCGACGACCAGACAGCATTTGTCGAGCAGAATTTGTTAGTGCATCCTGAGCGTGCGCGGCTCCTGCATGGCGAAGGCGTCGATCTCGATCAGTTCGCTTTTACGCCGTTGCCCGAGCGTGCGGAATTCAAATTCATTCTGATCGGCCGGCTGCTGTGGGACAAAGGCGTCGGCGAATACGTGGAAGCGGCGCGGCGTTTGCGCGAGCGCTATCCGCAAGCCCGCTTCCAGCTGCTCGGCCCGGTCGGCGTCGACAATCCGAGCGCGATCACTCGCGCGGAAGTCGCAGCGTGGGAACAGGAAGGCGTCGTCGAATACCTCGGGGAAGCGCACGACGTGCGGCCCTTCGTCACCGAAGCGGATTGCGTCGTGCTGCCCTCGTATCGCGAAGGCGTGCCGCGCACGCTGATGGAAGCCTCCGCAATGGGCCGCCCGATCGTCACGACCGACGTGCCGGGCTGCCGCGAGGTGGTGACGGACGGCGTCAATGGCTGGTTATGCGAAGTGCGCAATGCAGAAAGTCTCGCGGCGAGTCTCGCGCGCATGCTCGACATGAGCAGCGCAGAGCGACGCGCCATGGCGGAACGCGGCCGGCAGAAAGTCGCGGCGGAGTTCGACGAACGCGTCGTCGTCGAAACGTATCAGGACCTGGTGCAAAAAATGACAGGCGTCTTACTTTAACGGAGCAACAGCATGACCACGAAGGGCACGATTCTGGTAACAGGCGGCGCGGGGTTCATTGGCTCGCACACCTGCGTCGAGTTGCTGAACGGCGGTTACGACGTCGTGGTAATCGACAATCTCGTGAACAGCAACCGCGAGTCGCTGCGTCGCGTCGAGCAGATTACGGGCCGAGCGGTGAGCTTTTACGAGGCCGACGCACGCGATGTCGGCGAACTGAATCGCATTTTCGACGCGCACCCCATTACCGGCGCGATTCATTTCGCCGCACTGAAGGCGGTGGGCGAATCGGTGAGCAAGCCGATCGAGTACTACAGCAATAACGTCGGTAGTTTGCTGGCCGTGCTTGGCGTCATGCGCGATCGCAACATCAGGCAGTTCGTGTTCAGTTCGTCCGCAACCGTTTATGGCGTGCCGAAAAGCTCGCCGATCGACGAATCGTTCCCGCTGTCGGCTACCAACCCGTACGGCCAGTCGAAACTGATCGCCGAACAGGTGCTGCGCGATCTGGAAATCGCGGACCCGTCGTGGCGTATTGCCACGCTGCGTTATTTCAATCCGGTGGGCGCGCACGAGAGCGGGCTGATCGGTGAAGATCCGGCCGGCGTCCCCAACAACCTGATGCCATACGTGGCGCAGGTGGCGGTCGGCAAGCTGGCCAAACTGCGCGTGTTCGGCGGCGATTACGACACGCCGGACGGCACGGGCGTGCGCGACTATATTCACGTAGTCGATCTGGCGCGCGGCCATCTTGCCGCGCTGGACGCGCTGGTGAAGAACGACGCCAGCTTCGTGGTGAATCTGGGTACGGGCCAGGGCTATAGCGTGCTCGACGTGGTGCGCTCGTTCGAGAAAGCGTCGAGCAAACCCGTGCCGTATGAAATCGTCGCACGGCGGCCGGGCGACGTGGCTTCGTGCTTCGCCGAGCCCGCGGCGGCCGCAAGGCTGCTGGGCTGGCAGGCGGAGTACGGCATCGAGCGGATGTGCCAGGATCACTGGCGCTGGCAGTCGACGAATCCGAACGGCTTCCTTTGATCTGAGCACGGCGCCCGCTAAGCACGGCGCCCGTTGAGCACGGCGCCCGGTTCATCGGGCGCCGGACGCTCTGTCAGGCCCGTGCGGAAATAGAGGTCATGGCCCGATTCGTCACCACGTCCGGGCCTTTGCGCAGCGATTGCAGCCGCAGAACGAGGAACATGATCATCGGCGACACCGGCGAAAGATGCCTGAGGAACGAGCCATAGTCCGGTTCGAAAATGGCCTGGGTCGAGATGAAACTGACGAGAAAACAGAAGCACAGTTTCTCGAACCGGCCCACCGGGAAGAGCGAAGCCGCCGCACGATAGCGGATGAACACGATCGCAAAAGTAAAAAACACGCCGACGCCGCCAAGCGTTTGCAGTGGCGAACCCGACGTCATCAGGCGTAACGGCAGAACAAAAGTCGCCAGCGTAATCGCAACGTTCGCGATACCGACGAACATGCCGCTGCCGGGAATGAACTGGACGATAATCGACCCCACTTCATTCGGATCCCGCCATTCGTTGGCATTCTGTCTCGCGAAGTCGAGTGACTCTCCATACGCTTTCTGAAACGCAACAGCGACGATGACGAACATCGCGAGTGCGAAGAGAATCAGTGCAATGGGTTTTCTGACGCCGTTCGGCGCGAGGTAGAGGACCACGGTCGCGATCATCGTGATCCCCCAATACGACCTGAAATAGATCGCGACCAACGTGGCCAGAAAAACGAACAGCGCCAATATTGCCCGCGACGAGCTATAGAACAGAAGCAGCAGCACCACCACGGAAATGATGAGTTCTTTCGACGGTACGCCGATATACACCGTTTGATTGACTAGCCAGAACGCAACCAGAAAGAACTCGGTGGGTCTGAGCGAGCTGACATGCGAGCGCCAGATGGCAAAGAGCATGCCGGAAGTCGACACGGCAAATCCCAGCAGCGAGATCGAGAAGTTCTCAAGCCCGAAGAAATTGAAGATGTAGGCGAGATTGTCGAACGAGTCGCCGAATGCCTTGAACGACACCGCCGTCTTCATGCGCTCGAAGATCACCGCCTCGTCGAACAGGAATCGCGCCGGCAGCGACGAGTCGTGCGTCGCCGACACCACGTAGAGCATGACGAACAGGAGGAACCAGACCGCGGCCGACACGCCGGGGCTCGCACTCTTGCCGATAATGCCGGGTATTTTCACGATACGCATGTTAGGTCCCTGTACGAGATCACGGCGTGCCGAATCCGGGTTGCCGATCCGGATAGGCGTCTGCCCCTCTACCGATCCTGAGCGCCTGATAAGTACCCACGCACGCCACGATCGTCCCGCTCGCACTGAGCAGCAAAAGTGTCTGGATGAATCCGACGCCGAAGAAATGCGCCGTGGCGAAGATCACGAAGATCAACATCGCGTTGGCCGTCTGGATCATCAAATCGATCTTCTGACGGTTCACGACGATGAAGACCTGCGCCATCGAGCCATAAATAGCCATCGTGATGAAATACGGAATGAACAGCAGATACACCGACATCGACGATTCCCACTGTTCACCCATCTTCACGTGAATGATCAGGCTCAAGCCCGCGTAACACGCTGCGACGAGCGCGACGCTAATAAACGTCAAGGTCGTGAAGAACTGTCTCGACGGATTCACGCCACCTTTTTTCTCGCCGTCGAAATAATCGATCAGATCGCGACGGAACACAGCGCCCAGGCTTTGCGATAACAACGAGGCAGGAAAGTAACCGACGCGATAGGCGAGGGCGAAGATACCGGCGTCGCGATGGTCGAAGATCATCGGCATCAGGATCGCCGACGCGTAGATCACGAACGAATTGAGCGTGGTGGTCGGCACGCCGTACTTGGCGTACTGAATCTGCAACGCGGAAAACTTCATGACGGCGGCGGGAATCATGCGCCGGGCAGAGAACAGATAGATGGCGGCCGGTACGAACGTGGACACCAGGAATATCCAGCTGTAGATATTGAACACGCTGGTGCCGGTGCACTCGCCTTTCGACACGGCCATCAGGCCCACGAAATACCCCGCGAACGCCGCGTTCGGAAAGAACCGGATCGTTGCGATCTTCGTATATTTTCTTTCCGTGGTCAGCGCCGCGCACAGCGCCTGCTGAAGGAATACACCGAATGCCAATCCAATCACCGGGATGTACTCCGGGTGGCCGGCAACGGTCGTCGCCACCACCAGCGCCACGCCAAGCAGAATGGCAACCGTGCTCGAGCTGGTCATGGCGCGGACCGCCGTCGCTTTGTCTGCGGCCATGCAGGCTACCTCCAGCCGCAAGCCGATCACGGAGCCGATGAACAGCCCGCCCGCCATCAACTGGCTGAAGTAGCCAAGATCCGTCGGCCCGCAATACTTCCCAATGAGAAGTATCGAAACGAAGTTGAGCGCCTGGCTGAGTACGACCCCGGCGATACTGACGAACG
Organism: Paraburkholderia sp. BCC1886; assembly: GCF_900996245.1. GTDB lineage: Bacteria > Pseudomonadota > Gammaproteobacteria > Burkholderiales > Burkholderiaceae > Paraburkholderia. Next base: position 107,210 of record NZ_CAAJGK010000039.1, read on the forward strand.
AATGTTTGATATTCACAATTTATTTACGTCGAAAGCCAGGTGGAATGTCATCGTAGTCGGCGCGACGTCGGTCCTCGTCGCCAGACAGGCTTAGCCTTTCGGCGCTTCTCCGCCAGCCGGCAGCGCCTCGAGATACGAGGCGTTCCGGTACAGACCGGCACGCGAGCCCAGGCTATAACGATAAACATCCGTGTCGATCCCGTTGAAGATCACACCCTTTACCCGCGCATTCGCCTGCTTCAGCTGCTTGGTTGCTTCGACCACTTCGGCAATCGACGTCGTTTCGAAACGCGTCACCAGCAACACGGTGCCGCAACTGTGAGCAAGCGCGGTCGCGTCGGCGACGGCGAGTACCGGCGGCGTGTCGATCAGCACGATGTCGTACTTGCTGGTCGTGGCGAGAAACTGCTGCATGCGTTCGCTCAGCAGAAGCTCGGCGGGGTTCGCAGGCATGCCGCCACGCGGAACGAAGTCGAGACCCGGCACCACGTCGTGCATGATGACCGATTCGGCGTCCGCGTCCGAGGTCAGGTAATCGGCGAGACCCGGCTTCGAACTCACGCCGAAGTACTGTTCGAGATGACCCTTGCGGAAGTCCGCGTCGATCAGCAGCACGCGCTTGCCCGCTGCCGAGACCACCGCCGCCAGATTCGCGGAAAGAAACGATTTGCCCACCTGGTCGGTCGGACCGGTCAGCATCACCCGGTTGTCGCCCGATTCCGATTCGAGCATCGCGAAATGCAGTGCGGTTCTAAGCCGGCGCAGACTTTCGATAGACGGGTCGCGCGGAAATTCGCTAGCCAGCAGAAACTTGTCGTGGCCGGGCGCGCCCGATGTCTTTCCAATGCGCGCGAGTTTGGCTTGCGACAGCGGGACCGTCGCGTAGACGTTCAAACCGGTCTGCTCCTCGATTTCCTGCGGATCCGTCACACCGCGGTACAGCGCCGCGCGAGTGAATGCCGCACCGAGGCCGAGAATCAGTCCACCAAGCGCCGCATAGATAATCACCAGAAGCTTGTTGGGCTTGATCGGGTCTCGCGGCACCACCGTGCCGTCGATCAGCCGCACCGTTCCCACCTTGCCCGCACGCACCAGCTTGAGCTGTTGCATGTTGTTCAACATGCCGACGTACAGATCGTTGTCGACGTTCACGTCGCGAGTCAGGCGCAGCGCGTTCTGCTCCAGATCGGGAAGCGCCTGTTCCTGTTGCGACAGGGTACTGATCTTGCCGCTCATCAAGCCGATTTGCTGATCGATCGCCTGAATGCTCGGGTGACCCGGTGCATAGATCGCACTCAGTTCCGCACGCTTCTGCTTGAGTTCCAGCAGGCTGCGCTGCGCGGCCACGCTCTGATCCAGCGTCGACTTACCTTGTTCGCTCAGATTGAACACGCCCATCTTGTTGCGCATGTCGTTGTAGCGGCCCTCCGCGCGTTCGAGTTCGCTCTTGAGCTGCGGCAGCAGATCGCTCAGGAATGCCAGCGATTTTTCCGCCTCCGCAGCTTTGCGCTTGAGGTTCTGGTCGACATAAGCATTGCCGATCTCGTTGAGCGTCTTCGCCGTCAACATACGGTCGGCGCCCGTCAGCGACGCGCCGATAATGCCGCTGTCCTTGCCCTTCTGCGAAATGTTCAGTTTGTTCTGCAGATTCTCGACCGTCTTTTCACGCGATTCCCTGACCAGCACGAACTCCGTACCCGGCTTTGCATTGAGGGATTCGACCTGCAACGTGATCGCGCCGTCGCCCTGCTTCGCCGTGACCGTTCCACCGACACTGCCTTCGAGCGGCTTGTCGACGTCTTCCTGTTCGAGCCGGTAGTGCCCGCCGCCCAACGCGGTCAACACGAATTTCTCGCCTTCCAGCCATTCGGGCACGGTGAAATTCGATACCTTGATCGATTCGCCGCCCCACGCGTAACCGCCATAACCGAACAGACCCGGGTCCGACAGTCGTTTGGACTGCCTGCCCAACCAGTCTCCGATCAGCGGGAAACGCTTCGGCTTGGCGCTGATGTCGAGGTTCAGATCGTCGACGGCTTTGCCGACGACCATTCGCGACTGGAGAATCTCCATTTCGGCCGTGGGTTCCGTCTTCACGTCGAACATACTGGAGACATCGCCCAGCGGGCTTCTGGACGTCGTGGTCGGGATGCTGTCCTCGACCTGGACGAGAATGTCGGCCTGATACACCGGCGGCGCGATAAACGCGTAGGCCACGCCGAGGGCAAACACGCTGCCGGCGATGCCACCGACGAGCCAACGGTTTGCCATGAGTACGTCGAAATAACGCGAGAGATTGACATCCTCATTTCGCAGCACAGAAGCATTCGCAAGCGGAGAGCTCTGGTTCATCGAAACCCCACGGGTCGGTAGACGAAAAGTTTGGAAACTTGATTAGTGCAGGCAACTCAGGCGCTGCCGCATTTTATTTTTTTACTGGACGCCCGGATTCTGGACGGGTTTTGCTGGCGCGGTCAGTACGGTGCACCACGCAGCCGCAAAACCCGGCACGACACCGTGGCAGCGGACGCCTAATTAATTCTTAATGTCTAAAGATTAAAGATTTAAGTCAGACCAGCCCCGCGCAAACCCCTGTTTTTCGCAGCTTATACCGCGATAAAAAACAGAAAATAATTTATTCGCACGAGCAGTTATCGCAGACTATCCGACAGCTGTCGCCACCTCTGTTCGCTATCGCACATTCTCATTCCTGGCCGTAACGGCACAATGTATTTAACCAGCCGTTAATTGGACATACAAATGAAACCATTGATGCGCGATATATTTACCCGCGCCCTACTTTTCACTGGAATTCCAACGGCGGTTCGTGCTTTGTTATGGCGGGACCGGGTAGCGATTTTGTTGTATCACGATCCTTCGCCAGAAACACTCGACGCTCATTTTCGTTATTTAAAAGACAAAGTGGAATTCGTTCCGCTGTCGCAGGCTAATTCGCGCGGCAACGGTCGGCCACGCGTGGCCGTCACCTTCGACGACGGCCATATCGGCAATGCCGCCCTGCTTCCCGTCTTCATCAAGTACGGCGTGCAGCCGACCATTTATCTCTGCAGCGGCGTCGTGACGTACGAACGCACGCACTGGTTCTTGCATCCAATCGCGAAAGACGCGGGCGTGCAAAGGCTCATCCGCATGAAAAACGGTGAACGCCTGGCCGAACTGGATGCACGCGGTTTCCACCAGGATAGTCTCGACGGGCAGGCGACGACCAGTGGGCTTGGAGCCGACCAGATCGAAGCCATGCGTCCTTACGTCGACTTCCAGTCTCACACACGGTTTCATCCGACGCTCACGCGTTGCGACGACGACGAATGCTACGAAGAACTCTCCGTCTCGAAGGTGGAAGTCGAGCGGATCGTCGGCAAGCCCTGCGAGCATTTCGCCTACCCGTACGGCATGTTCGGCGCTCGCGAGGTGGAGATTCTGAAATCCGCCGGCTACAAGACCGGTCGCACGACCGACGTCGGCTGGAACGACGAGTCGAGCGACCCGTATCGGCTGAAAGCGTTCGACATCGAGGACGATTCGTCGGTGCACTGGTTTGCCGCGCAACTCACCGGTCTCACGCTGGCGCCGCGCTATTTGCGGCTGGGTAAAGTCCGGCGCTTCGGGGCGCGCCTCTTCGCGATACCCCGGTCGTTGATTCGCGCGTAGTGGTCGCGTTCTGCGAGCGGCATCGAACAGACCGCCGCTCAGGACATCGCGAATATAGAGCAATTAAAACGAAAAATGCCGGTTGGCTCAACCGCGGTGGCTCAGGCCGCGAGCGGCCCGGCATGGGGACACGCTGCCATTGAACGGCGGCAATCACCCGCGACGCTTTCCACGAGTCGCGGCTTTATTGTTCCTCTCTCTGGATCGACCAAGGGGCAACATGCGTAAGATCTTCATCATGCATCCTGGCAACGCCAATTATCCGGAAGTGACCGCCTATAAGAACTATTTTCAGGCGCGCGGCGTGGATGTGGTGATTGGGACGATGAGCGAATACAAACAGCTCGAGCAGAAAGAACACTTTCTGCTCTGGGCCATCATGGGCTTTTATCCGAATCGTCTCGCATCGGATTTCGTGATTCACGACTACCGTTCGCTGTCCGTTGGTGGCTTGCCGGCCATGAAGGACTTCGCCAAACGGTTCTTCAATTCCCAGCCGAATCTGCGGATCTTCCAGAACACACGGCAACAGGAAATCATGGGCTTTGGCCCGGGCGTTCCGAGCGTCATTCTTCCGATGGGTGTTCCCAACTGGATTTTCGACGTGAAAGAGGACGATAGTCAGGCCAGCAAGAAAGCCAACTTCTGCTACATCGGCGAGATGAGCGTCGAACGCGGATTCGATCGGGTGCTGGAAGCGTTCGTCAAAAAGTTCTCCAGCCGGCAGATCTCGCTTCTGCTGGTAGGCAAGCCCGATCCGCGCATTTACCAGCGATTTTCCAAGGCCGACAATCTCATCTTCACCGGGCCGCTGCCTCAGCGCGATGCGCTCAAACACGTAGCCGAGTCCGAAGTGGCCGTGTGCTACTTCCCCTACCACCGTCCGCATTGTTATCAAACGCCGACCAAGCTTCTGGAATATGCGGCGCTGGGTAAAAAGATTCTGTGCAACGACTCGCCCTCCAACATTCAATGTTGCGAAGAAATGGGCATCAACAGCGTGATCACCACGGCGAACATCTTCGACGGTATCGACGAAGACGCGATGCGCGACGCAAAAGGGAACCGTCGCTCGGATTTCGAAAATCTCATGTGGGACCGCGTAATCGAACGATCGAATGTCGCGTCTTTTCTTCCCAAGGATATCCAGCTCAGCCTCTCCTGACCGGCTCGGGCAGGCGATGTCACGGCGCTCGGGATTCAGCGTGGCGGAAGGGAAACGGACTAGGACGCAAAACTAATAGAACGGTGGCAATGAAATGAAAATATTCATTCTTCATCCTGGTAAAGCCAATTATCCGGAGATCGACGCCTACACGAAGTATTTCTCCGATAACGGGTGCGAGGTCGCTTCGGGGACACTGGATGAGTACAAGAAAATCGAGGATCCGGAGGAGCATGTTCTGTGGTGCATCATGGGTTTCTATCCACGAACCCCGCCCGCAAAATTCGTCATACACGATTACCGGTCGCTCTCCGTGGGACGTAACAGTGCGCTGAAAGACAGTATCAAGAAGCGGTTTCACCCACGGCCCGACCTGAGAATCTTTCAGAACGAGTCGATGCGCACGATGATGGGCTTCGACGACAGCGTGGACACGATTTATCTGCCCATGGGCGTGCCTGACTGGATCTTCGCGACCAATGGGGACCGTAATCAGACGCTGCCGTCCGGCACCTACTGCTACCTGGGAGAAATCACGCGGGAGCGCGGCTTTGTCGGGTTCATCGCCGATTTTCTGGCCGCTAAACGCGAGTCGGACACGCTCGTGCTGATCGGGCCGGTCGAGAAAGAGATCTCCGACGCTTATCTGAAATCACCCGGAGTGCTATTTACGGGCCGTCTGTCCCAACGCGATGCACTGGCTGTGGTGCGTAACTGCGAGATCGCCGTGTCGACGATACCGTACAAGCGCCCGTATAACGTTCAGACGCCGACCAAGCTTCTGGAGTATGCGGCCTTGGGGAAAAGGATTATCTGCAACGACTCGCCCTCGAACCTGAACGCGGCGGCTGCATTCGGCATTCAGTGCAAGGTGACCGGCCCGAACGTGTTCTCGAGTATCTGCAATTTTCACGAAGACACGGTGCCGCTGAACAATCCTTCCGCGTTGCTGCACTTGCGCTGGACGAATGTGATCGCCGCGTCGGGCGTGCAGCGGTATCTGGAGCGGATCTAGAACAGGAGGATGGAGGGTTTTGCGTTATCTGGTAGCGCAAGACCCTTTAAAAAATACGGCCCGCGCAAGCATCGCGCGGGCCGTATTTTCGTTCGATCACTCAATAATTCACGCCACGACGCCCTGGCGGACATCGTTCAATTGCGCGCAATAGAGCGAGAGGAAATTGCCGAAGAAGCGGTCCTCGCTGAACCGGCTGCGAGCTTCCTGCTGAGCTCGGCGCGCCAGCCCCTCGCGGAAGCCGTCTTCGTCCATCATTCTTCGTATGAGCAGCGTCGCCTCGGCTGCGGTTTGGTAGAGCACGCCCGTGGATTCGTGACGAATCGTATCGGTGTTGCCCGGGCAGTCGGAAGCCACGACCGGTGTACCGAGCGTCATGGCCTCGATCAGCGAGATCGGCATCCCTTCCCAGGACGCAGTGGACAAGTAGATATCCGCCTCGCCGACGGCTTCGATCACTTCCGCCCGGGTAAGCCAGCCCGTCACGCGTACGTTTGACGCTGCGAGCGTTTGCTTGAACTCTGCATCGCCGTCTCCGATCCATACGAACTCGACATCGTCGGGATTAAATGAACGTGCGATCTCCGCGAAGAGTCGAGGGTTCTTTTGCACGCGAATACCGCCGACGGTCACGATTCTCTGCTTCGTCCTTAGCGGGCTTTTCGGTGCATGACGGTCGGTCTGCAGAGCGACGGCGCGATCGACGGCATTCTCGACGAGCACGGCGTCGCGTCGAAGGTAATGGCGAATCGACTCGCACTCGCTCTCGGAACAGCCCACGTACGTACAACTCTTCAAGCAGGCCAGCAACTCGAGTCCGGCGAATATATAGCGCTTCAGCGGGCTGATGTCCCGGCGCACGAAGGAGATGCAATGAGGGCTATACAGGAACGCAGTCGACGGCAGGCAAAACAGTGTCGACACCCGCCCGAGAAATCCTGCGAACGACGAGTGCATATGGACGATATCGGGGTTCAGTTCGACGAGCCGACGTCGCAGACCGGACACGATGCCCGGGAGCGAGGGCCCTTTCATCTGCAGATGCTCGAGCACCACGTCGGGGTGAAACAGCGCGCGCAGATCTTTGGGGGTTTCCGGTCGTTCGGAATAGATCACGTGAACTTCATGACCTTCCTTCGCAAGACGCGTGGCGAGCGTGCTGACAACGGCAAGCGTGCCTGTTGCAGTCGATTCGATTACGTGGACTACTCTCATGAAATGTTCCCGTCGACGTCGGAGGAAAAGCGGAACATATCGCCGGCGCTCCCAGCGCTTCTGGCGATATGCAGTCAGTCACTGCCCGCGAGTGCGAGCGCTCTAGTAGGCGCCGTCCTTCGCAAACACCACTTTTACCGTTCTGAATAAGATCACGATGTCGAAGGCGAGCGAGCGGTTCATTGCATACTTCACGTCGAGCGAAACTCGCGTAGGGTAATCGACGTCGTTGCGGCCGCTCACCTGCCATAGACCCGTCATGCCCGGTTTCAGCGCGAGGTAGTAGCTCACGTCGCGGCCATACCTGATGAGTTCTTTTTGTACGACGGGACGCGGGCCGACGAGGCTCATATCGCCACGCAGTACGTTCCAGAGTTGCGGCAGTTCGTCGAGACTCGTCTTTCTCAGGATACGGCCCACCGGCGTGATGCGGACATCGTTCTTGAGCTTGAAATCGCGGTCCCATTCTTCGCGCGCTTTCGGGTCCGTTGCGAGCAACGTGGCCAGAACCTCTTCCGAGTTAGTCACCATCGAGCGGAATTTCAGGCAACGGAAAGTACGTCCGCCGCGGCCGATTCGCGGGTGCCCATACACGGCATTGCCGCGATCTCTCATCACGATCGTTGCAATGCCGAGCAGAACCGGAAAGAGCAGAATGAGCAGCACGGATGCCCCGCAGACATCGAAGCTGCGCTTCAGCACGTTGCCCCACCAGGCGAAATAGACATTAGTGTCCGTCGGATTGGAAGCGTCCGGGATAGCCAGATTTGAAGCGACGTCGAGGCACGCGTCTTCCAGCTTCGGATCCGCGGCGGCGTTGGAATCGAACATACTATCTCCTGTGTAAAGCAGACACCCTTTGGAACGGTGGTGAGATGGGTACTTGGATGAAATGCTGCAATTCTTATTGATGTTCGTTTTCTTGAATATCTTTTGCCACGAGAAGTCGCGAAGGCGGCGTGGAACTCGCGATCAGCGTAACATTGCACCCTTCGACGGAATATTATGAATAGCGGTTGCTGACGCCATCGTACAGTCCGTTAAAGACACGTGATTAAAGCAGCGAAAACGACGGTTTTGTTTCATTGGTGAGAACTTCATCACCGAAGAAATTCGATGTACCACACCCCGGTTTTTTTTATTTTTCATTGTCATGAAGAATAAGGTTCTTCTCTAACTGAAGCGGAATTTCTTCATACTAAAATCGAGTACTTTATTCTACGTAACGAAGTCGTTTTTATTTAACGAGTCCCGCGACCGGAGATGCAGAGGCACGAGCGTTCTGCCTTCTGCATCGGCGTCGATTCAACTGTTTAATGATTCTGCTGGAACGCGACTTGAGCGAGCACTTCGCGCAATCCGTTGAAAAATCGCTGATCTTTCGGTGGGAAGTATGGTGGGCCAATATCACTATCCACTGCGCGCTAGCCCACACAACCTGAGAACTCGCTTACAAGGCACTACGGTTGGGTAAGGAAATGCCAGAGCGCTTTGCAATCCGGGTCCGAAATCCGGTAGTGAGGCATTGCCTTGCGCAGCATGACATCTGCCGGATCGATGCCCTCCCTGAGCACCCGGCAGAACGCCGGCTCGTCATAACTACTCGCCGGGCCGCCGCGGCGGCTCGCTGCTGCGAACAGATAGCCGGGCGTCAACGGTGGTGCGAAGCTGTCCGGCGATGCGGTTCGGGTGTGACAGTTCACACAGCGAGTCGTCGCGCCCGGCAGCAGACGATTGTCGTCGCGCAACTCCGCCGGGACCGCGCGTTTCCCGTAGAAAATCGCGCAGCCCACATCGCTGGAACTGCACGGCTCTGCCGCTTTGCTCGAACCTGACACGCCGAGCAGTGCGAGAGCAAGCACGGCTGCGCTCGCCGCAGAACATCGCGATCGCCACGCGCTCACTGGATCTGCACCGTTCGCGACACGCTCGGCACACCCTTGGCATTGAGTCCGAACAGCATGTAGTAGCCGGGGACGACCACGCCTGGGTCGGACGGAATCGCAACCAGATATTCCCCAGCCGTCCCCACGGTGAAGGTCACGGGCACACGTCGCTGCTCGTTGTTGACCGAGTGCGTGGAAGACGACAGCCGCATCAGCGAGAACGCTTTCATCCCGCTGCTGCCGGCGACCGCTATCGACGTACCGAGCTGGGCCGTGGCCGGCGCCGAGGTGAGAGTGGGCCGTGTTGCGGCCGTCCCATCCGTATTGAGCAAATATGGCGGGGTAAGTATTTCGATATTCGTATGGTTAGTCGAGCAGGTGCCGCACAGACCGCCGCCGCCGCTCAGCACCCGGCCATCCGGGAGAAGCAGCGCAATGCTGTGATAGTTACGCGGCACGGCTTGCGGAGAGAGCACCGTAAAGGCTTTCGTCGTCGGGTCCCAGAGCTCGGGCGCGAGCACGCCGGCATCGTCCGTGAAGGGTTGGGCAAACGCCTGTCCACCCACGATGACGACTTGCCCATTCGGCAGAACGACACTGTTATTGAATGCGCGGCGGTAATGCATCGGCGTGATGGTTTGTGTCACGGCGGTGCCGCTGCTGATGTCGATCATCGTGGCATTCGCGGTCGCGTTGGACTGCTCGTAACTCGGCGCGCCGCCAACAGTGAGAATCTTGCCGATGTCGTACATGGCCGCGTTGCCGTTCATTGCGTCGGCATCGCTGCCTCGATTGCCTGCCGGGCTCACGTTGCCGTTGCCGGTCGTATCGAACCAGTGCATGGCAACGCTCGGGCCCGCATGGAAGACCCGCCCGTTCGCTACCGCGAACATCCAGGCGTGGTTATCCTGGCGGAAAATGCCGCCTGCGTCCTGGGTGAGAATGTAGTCCGCGAGGATCGCGCTATTGAGACGCCATCCGGTAGCCGGGTCCCAGGTTTCGCCGTTCTTGCCGCCCTCGCCGCCGTTCCACGAGCCACCCACGGTAAATACGCTGCCGTTGCTCAACGTCAAACTACCCTGGTAGCCGCGCGGGATTTTCATCAGCGGACCCGACGACCATTTTGCGGTGGAAGGCGTATAGAAACTCGTCTCGTCACTACTCGACCCACCTGTCACGAAGATGCGGCCGTCCGGCAGATTCACGATGCCGGGGCAAAACATGTCGTGCCCGGTGTTGGTGACGATCACCTGTTTGCTCGTTCCGGTCGCCGGGTTGAAGATAGACGTATACGTTTTACCCGGCGTGACTTCGCCCGACGTGAAGTCCAATTGCTGGTCGGCGGACCATACGACGACGGTACCGTCGGGAAGATTGGCCGCGGCGGACGGCACGATCGTCAGGTTATACGCGGTGGTCCATTTCGACGGCACCGCTGTCACCGTCATACCGCTGATGGGCCACGTCTGAAGGGGTCCGCCACTGCAAGGTTGCTGGGTCACCTGCACGCCTTGCGCCGTCGAACTCGCGGCAGCCAGGCAAAGCCCGCTTTGCGACGCGACGATGGCGTAGCCATTTCCCTGCTGAATCAGTTTATAGCTCTGGTTCGCCTGGCCATTGCAGGTCCATTGCTGTGCACCCGCGCCAGCGTCCGTGCTTTGCCCGTAGATGTCGAGACAAAGCTTGCTGTTGACGTTGACGAACTGATACAGCCCGTTGTTCTGCGTGAGGGTCCAGTGCTGGTTGTTTCCGCCATTGCACGCCCACGTGATGAGTTGGGCGCCCGTCGTTTTCGACTCGCCGGTTATGTCCGCGCACAAGGTGGTACCGGTTACGGTGAGCGTGCTCGTCGCCTGTGCGTGGGCCGGATTAGCGTGTAGTGCAAACGTGAAGGCGAAGACGATCGAAAGCAGCGCCTTCGCGCACGTGTCGATGAATCCGGAGCGGATCCTGATATATCGAAGTCGTTGCATGGCATCGGTTCCAGAAAGGCTATACGCGGCTCAGTGCACTCAGAACGTCGCAGACGTCCTGAGTGCGGGGAAGATCGGAGCTGCGCCAGCGCAACATGCCGGTCGCGTCGAAGCAATAGATCTGCGTCGAATGATCCGCAATGTTGCCGAGTGGCAGCGTGCTACCGGAAAGCGCCGTGCGCATCCGATCGACGTCGCGTAACGTGGGGGTGGCCGCTTTCCACGCGGGGCCCGCCTGGAATCGCACGAGCCAGTCGTGCAGAGCGGACGGTGTGTCGGAAAGTGGATCGATTCCGATTGAGACCAATTGCACCGGATGTCGGGTTCGGAGTTGCGGTATCCGGTTCTGAACCGCGTTGAATAGCGCGCCCTGCAAAGGACAAACGGAGCTGCAGCCCGTATAGATGGTCTGCAACGCAGTCACGTTGTCGAGCAACAGGTTGCTAAGCAGCCGCTTTTGCCCTGTTTGATCGACCAGCCACACGTCTTCTAAACGAACTGGCGGTGCGACCAACCCAATCGATTCGTGCTGCGCATGCAGGGGCGATGAGGCCGCGGCGATCGCGACTGAAGCCATACTGCGCAGCAAAGTGCGTCGAGTGATTTTTCGGTCCGACGCTTCCATCAGCGAACGAGAGCGGGTGCCAATATATCCGTGAGACATCGATCATGCTCCCGCGAAAATCTGAACGGCTGATAAACGTTACGGATCGCTAAAGAATTCCCATCACGGTCGGCGAATACCGGGGACGAATCGCGTGAAATCTGTTTTTGTTGCCCCAGACGCGGGGGATTACCAACATGAAGCAGCGTAGCAGTCAGGCCGCCCAAGCGGACCTGTCTCCACGCTGGAAGTTGCCGTCGTTTGTGAGGTTGACCACACACCAGCGAAGTTTGACGAAAAGGGCTTTACGTTGGACGAAAGCGTTTGAATTCCTGCCTGTTTTTGCGAGGCCCAAAGCTCATGACAGGTACGTTAATGATCCACACAGCAGGGCTTTCAAAGGGCCTGACTCAATCCGGAAAATCTACGTGTCATGCGTTACGCATTAATTGAAACAGCCGATTTAATCGGGGTAATTTTGGGCGGTCTACGTTTGCATCCGGGCAGGCGGGCCTGTCACGACGAAATTGCCTTCCATGCAAGCTTGGTTGCGACTCAGCATATTCCTTTCAAAATCATTTTAAACGGGTCGGGTAAGATAAAGCTCATATAGTATGATGTAATAAAGTGGTATCTGAAAATAGTCCCCGAACGCCATCCAAAGCCGCCTTAAATATTTTTTTAACGTTTTGCGATGCGTTTTCAGACTTTCTTTTAAAAGCCTAAAAGCCTTGTCGGATAAGGGTTTTGAGTCCTTATCCACCACCAGTCCGACCCTATCCTTACCATACCTTCCATTGTTACGCTTAGTTACGACTCGACTTCGCGAAATTTGTTTCAACTATGTATCATCCGTATTCATCAGTTCAGACAGATTAAACCCCGTTTCAAACAGGTTTAAATATCCGTCTACTTCTCTTTATGCGAAGTTTCTACTGAACTGGTTCTGCGGTTCAATCCGGCTTTAGTCCCGCATTAAATCAGACGATTAGTTTCAGCAACGCGCCCGTCTATTCGTGCGTGCGCCAGCGTCTGGTTTCAAGAGCAATGAATTAGTTAGTACGACTGGACACTGTCGCCCCGAGTTTCGCGGCGGCCTTCTTTTCACGCGAACGCTGTTCTTTTTAACGGTCAGGTTCGATCGACCTCGATAGACACATGTCCTCTTCCAACAGACTCTTTTCACCAATCGACTTCACGTCCAACCGGCTTACCAGACTGGCCAAACTCCTGGCAGTCGTTGCGCTCGGTGCAGGGGCGCTCAGCCTCTCTGCTTGCGGTGGCGACGGCGAGGACGACGGCAGTTCGACCTCGACGGTCTCCAATGTGGCATCGCCTGCCGCGGACGGTAGCGCAGACGCGAGCATCGGCAGCACCGGCTCGGTTGTAACCAGCACCACCACCCTTGCGCAGAACGACACTGGGGCGCCCACCCAGAGCAACGGCCAGCCCTATAACCGCGCAATTCTGCAAAGGGCGGGACAGGGTGATTGACAGATGCGCGCGCCAGACGTGACACGTTATGAAATGCCATCAGCAGAATCGACCAATGCTGCTCGGCATACGTAACGCCAACGTTTTCGGACCAACTCCAAGCAATAGCCATTTATAGTCAGAAAATGAAACTTAAACTCTTCTCCCTCTTCGCAGTTGTAGCACTGCTATCGGCGCAGCCGATGTCAGCCTTCGCGCGTCATCACACGAAAACTTCGAGTACGACTACCGCTACCACGACCACCACTGCGGCCGCTGCCACCACGACCACGACCACGACCGCCGCCGCCACCACCACGACTGGCACCACGGCGGTTTCAACCGTGCAGCCGCCGCCGAACGGCAGCGGCAACGACCGGTTCGCCATGGACGTGAACTGCAATCTCTGGAGTGCCGATCAGACGGCGCTGAGCGAATGCTCGAAGGATCTCGACCTGATTTCCGCGTTGGGCGTGGGTACGGTTCGGCTGGGCTTTTCGTGGGACTTCATGGTCGAGGCCGATGGCAGCACGCTCGATCCGAACAAGGTTGCATTCATGAAGTCGCTTCTGAATGCCGCGCGTACGCGCGGCATGAAGATTCTCTTCCAGGTCGGCATGTATGCGCCGGCGAGCGCCTATAAGTGCTCCGCGACGCAAAGTCCGCCGAGCGCATCGTCGCCGCGACTCGACTTCTGCGATGCCATCTTCACGAAGTATTTTGGTTCGCTGATGGATGTCGTCCTGCCGTTCACTGCCGATATCGAGTTGTTCAACGAGACCAACTGGAGCTTCTCCGCGACGGATCCGTCGTACGGCGATCCGAACGGTGTCTCCGGCTACATCCTGAACCGCAGCAAGACGCTCTATTCGGAAGCCAAGCAGGTTCTGAACACGAAGAGCCAGTCCGGCTACCAGACGGTCCTGCACACTCAGGGCATCTCGTACTTCTATAACTCGGCGTATCCGAACAATGGCTGGCAACCGCCCGCAGGCAGCGAGCTGATCCAGGCCACGGACTACATCAAGGCCATGGGCAACAGCACGAAGAGCGCGACTAGCCCGCTGAACACCACGATCGATGTCGTCGACGTCCACCCGTACTTCAGCAGCAGTGACTACGTGATGTTGATGCAGGCGTTTATCGACACCATGTCGAGCCTGACGCCCAATGGTCCGAAAAAGCTCTGGCTCACGGAAACCAACAATGGCACGAACGGCACCGACGCCGGGCAACTTGCGGCTTTCAACCAGTTGAAAGTGATGATGACCAACGGCTCGGTGCAGAAAGCGTTCTGGTACGTCGTACGTAACGGCGATCCGAGCAATGGTGAGGGTGACGGCTATTCGATCTACGATTACAACCGCAACCTGATTCGTCCTCAACTCGCTGCGGCTATCAAGGCGTACACCGCGACGATTCCCAGTTCGGAACGATTCCTGTCAGGCAGCTACCTGACGCCGATCAAGTAAAACGAACCGTCGTAATCCATCGGATGAACGCGAACACCCAGCCGGGTGTTCGCGTCGTTTTGTGAAGCAATAACTTTGACGCCAGAAGGACGGGAACGATTAGTTCTCATCCTTCGAACCTCTGGCGCGTGCCACACAGAGAGCACACGCAAAGACACCAATCGCCACGCCGATCAACAGACAGGCGGCGTGTGTCAAGAAACTCACCATCTTCCGCTCCCTAAACGACTACATCGAATTTTTCTGGGCGTCGAACAGCACGAAGTCAGGCTGGGGACGTGGCGACCTTTGGGCATCGAGCCACGGCCGCGCACGACCCACCCCGGCTGTCGAATCGCATCGCTTTTCACGACGATAACACCGTCGAAATAAAGCCTGGAGTCGAGCTCCGCCGTCGGCGCATGCTACCAGACCTTTGTCGGGACAGATGTCCGTATCGCGTCCGCACACGAGCCGGGTCCACCGCGCTTTATGTGAGGCTTCACTTCGCCCCTCACGCCGCGACCTGAAACACCGCAACCGCTTCGCGTAACGTCTCGGCCTGTTCCTCGAGCGACCGCGCCGCGGCCGCTGCCTGCTCGACCAGCGCCGCATTATGCTGTGCCACTTCGTCGATCTGCGAGACCGCCTTGTTGACCTGCTCGATGCCATCGCTCTGCTCGAGCGCGGACGCTTCGATTTCGTTCATCACGTCCGTCACACGCTGAACCGCGCCGAGTGCTTCCTGAATGGTCTTTTGTGCGGAGCTCACCAGCGACGCACCCTGCTCCACCTTCGCGCTCGACTCGCCGATCAGCGTCTTGATCTCCTTGGCCGCCGCGCCCGAGCGCTGCGCGAGACCGCGCACTTCTGAGGCCACCACCGCAAAACCGCGCCCCTGTTCGCCGGCGCGCGCGGCTTCTACTGCCGCATTCAGCGCCAGAATATTGGTCTGAAAAGCGATCCCCTCGATCATGCCGATGATCTCGGCCACCTTGCGCGACGCGTCCGTGATGCCGTCCATCGTTTCGGTCACGCGTGACATAACCGCGCCGCCGCGCGTCACCGTATCCAACGCGCCCTGCGCGAGCCGGTTCGCCTGCCGCGCGTTGTCCGCGTTCTGCTTCACCGTGGCCGAGAGTTGCTCCATGCTCGCTGCCGTCTGTTGCACGGCTGCCGCCTGTTGTTCGGTACGCGAAGAGAGATCCGCGTTGCCCGATGCGATCTCGTTCGCTCCGTTCGTGATCGCCGAGGTGCTGCCGCGCACCTTCGCCACCATTTGCGCGAGGCCGTCGCGCATCGTGATCAGCGCGCCCAGTAGCTGTCCCATCTCGTTGCGCGAGCGGTTGCCGATGACGATGGTCAGATCGCCCGCGGCAATCCGCTCGAAGTGCCCGATGGTCGTCTTAACCGGCTGGACCACCGCCGCCGACAAGCCGATCCGCGCCGCCAACCCGAGTACGATCGCGAGCACGCCGACTGCGACGAACAGCAGCGTCGCCATCTGGAAACGTTGCGAGGCGGTCTTCGCCTGCCGGTGCTGAACGTCGACCTGAGCGCGTTCGAGCGTATCGATGGCTTTCGAATAGGTGGCATCGAAGCCGCTCGATGTCTGCCCCTGGATGCTGCGAAACGCGTTGAAGTCGAGACTGTTCAGCGCCTTGAAGGCGGGCTCCATGGCCCCGTCGATCAGCGCCGTGCGCGCTTCGGCGGCCTGGCTGGCCAGCGTGCGCTCGGCGTCGCTCGAGAACGGGCCGGCCATGTACTCGCTGAAATCGCGGCCCGATTCCATCAGCAGCTTGTGGGCAGCGGGCAAGAGCTCTTCCGTCTTCTCGCCGATGGCCACGCTCGACTGGTAAGTACCGAGTGCGAGTTGCACGCGCAGCAACTTCTCCGAGCTTGCCCGCAGACGCGACAGCGCAGCGGCGCTGTGCTGCGTGTCGTCGAGACTCTGGTCGGCCAGCGACAACGCGCCGTAACCGACACCGATCACCGTCAGCAGGAAGGCGACGAATACGCTGATCACCAGCGTCAGGCCGCCGCGAATCGTCATGTTGTTCAGCATCGGGATCCTCGAGGTCTCGTCGGCTCGTTCCGATCATATATGCGCGCTCGCCGCTTGCTCGCTGACAAGTCGCCGCACCTTATCCGTGATGAATAAAGTGGACCGGCCACGTCGCTTTCGGGGCCGCGGGCGTTTCGTTTGTATAATTCGGCGTCATCGCTCAGGCCCACTTTCATGCTCAGTTTTGCGCTCGGCTTTCTCGTTTCACTGCTGATCACGCTGTTGATCGTGCGCTATGCGCATCTGCATGAAAAATTCTCTACCGACAGCGATCTCGCCGGCGTGCAGAAATTCCATGTGAACCCGGTGCCGCGAATCGGCGGGACCGGCATTCTGCTCGGCCTGATCGTCGCCGCCGTGCAACTGCATGGCGCGTATCCCGCCGTGTCGGGCGGCATCCTCGGGCTGATTGCGTGCGGCTTGCCGGCGTTCGGCTCGGGTCTCGTGGAAGACCTGACCAAGCGGGTCTCGCCGCTCGCGCGGCTTATCTGCACGATGGCAGCCGCGGCGCTCGCCTACTTCCTGCTGGATATTGCGGTCACGCGTATCAGCGTGCCGCCGCTCGACTTTCTGCTTTCCTACGCGGTGATTTCGTGCGGGGTGACGGTGCTCGCCGTCGCGGCGCTCGCCAATGCGATCAACATCATCGACGGCTTCAACGGTCTCGCGTCGATGGTCGCGTTCATGATGTTCGCGTCGCTCGCCTACGTGGCGTTCCAGGTTTCCGATCCAGTGGTGCTGTCGGCCTCGTTCATGATGATGGGCGCGGTGCTCGGCTTCTTCATCTGGAATTTCCCGGCGGGGCTGATCTTTCTCGGCGATGGCGGCGCGTACTTCATCGGTTTCATGCTCGCCGAACTGTCGATCATGCTGGTGATGCGCAATCGGGATGTGTCGGCGTGGTATCCGGTGCTGCTTTTCATGTACCCGATCTTCGAGACGTGCTTTTCGATTTACCGGAAGAAGTTTATTCGCGGGATGTCGCCGGGTATTCCCGACGGCGTGCATCTGCATATGCTGGTGTACAAGCGGCTGATGCGCTGGGCCGTCGGCACGCGCACCGCGGCGGAATTGACGCGGCGTAACTCGCTGACCTCACCTTATCTGTGGCTGCTCTGTCTGATTGCAGTCGTGCCGGCGACGCTGTTCTGGCGGCATACGTTGCATCTGTTCTGTTTCGTGGTGGTGTTCGCGGCGACTTACGTGTGGCTGTATATGAGCATCGTGCGGTTCAAGTCGCCGCGATGGATGGTGGTGAGGAAGGGGAAGCGGTAGGGGGCGGCGTCAGCAACGACGACTGTAGACCAGCCGCAACCGCGGTCTGCCAGGCTCGACAAACACGAACGAAAACCAGGTGTCGGGGCCTTTTTGTGCGCACATGTCCTCGATCATCGACCGCGCCGATCGATTGCAGAGCGGCCGCATAGCGTCCCAAGGATCGCCGACTGCGGAAGAGTAGTCTGCAATCCCATCCATATGGAGATAGGTGCCGCCCTGGTCGATGGTGAACGTGTCTACACCGATGATCGCCACGTCATTGGCGTCGCAGTCCGCGGGGATTTTCAGAGAAACTGCGCTCGTGAAGTAGATTTCTCTGCCAGGCTCGCCGATCGCGTCCGAGCGGTACTTCTCCAGAAGCCAACACTCGAACTTCACGAGACCACCTCGTCGATTTCAGATTTCATTTCGCTCCTCTTTAAATGTCTCTCGCCGAATCGGCACGAGCATTTTTAACGAAGCGAGAATCTTTCTTCGATAGGAAAAGTCAGAACGAGCTTTCTGAAAAGTCGGAAACCACTCTACCCCTCGTCCCTCACGAAGCCCGCGTCACCGGCGTCACCACCGGCACACTCCTCAACGACGTCGCCGTGGCCGGCTGATACTCCGGCACCCAGCGACGCAGATCGCGGCGCACTTCATCGTCGGCCGGTACGCGATGCTGCATCAACCAGGGCAGCAGGTTATCGATCAGCCCCTCCGACACCTCACGCGCCCTTGCGATGCGCAACTTCGGATGCGGCGTACGGGTCGTCGTTTCATCGTCCGCGAGCAGTTCCTCGTACAGCTTTTCCCCGGGACGCAGCCCCGTGAACACCACCCGAATCTGCTCTTCGGTGAAGCCGTACAAGCGGATCAGATCGTGAGCAAGATCGGCAATGCGCACCGGCTTGCCCATATCGAGAATGAAGATCTCGCCGCCATGTCCCATGCTCGACGCCTGCAACACCAGTTGCGACGCCTCGGGAATGGTCATGAAAAACCGCGTGATTTCCGGATGCGTCACCGTCACCGGGCCACCGCGCGCAATCTGTTCCTGGAACTTCGGAATCACACTGCCCGCGCTGCCGAGCACGTTGCCGAAACGCACGATTTCGAATTGCGTGCGGCGCGCGCCCTGCTGCTGCAAAGCCGAACACGCCATCTCCGCGAGACGCTTGCTCGCGCCCATCACGTTGGTCGGGTTCACGGCTTTGTCCGTGGAAATCAGCACGAAATGGGCGACGTCATGACGAATCGCCGCTCGCGCGACGCGGTACGTGCCCAGCACGTTGTTGCGCACCGCCTGCCATGTGTTGATCTCTTCCATCAACGGCACATGCTTGTAGGCCGCCGCATGAAACACGATATGCGGACTGTAGCGCGCCAGCACCTGGTCGAGCAGCAGCGAGTCTTTCACATCGCCGATGATCGGTACCACCGACACCTCGGGGTACTTGTCGCGCAACTCTTCGTTGAGGCGATAAATCGAAAACTCGGAGATATCGAAGGCGACCAGTTGCACCGGCCCGAAGCGCAGAATCTGCCGGCATAGTTCGGAGCCGATCGATCCGCCCGCGCCCGTCACCATCACGACGCGATTCTTCAGCAGCGCGCCCACGTGCTCGGTATCGACGCTCACCGGGTCGCGACCCAGCAAGTCTTCCAGATCGATCTGTCGCACTCGCGACAGAAACGCCTGACCCTGGGTCAGCGACGTGAGCGCCGGCAACGTCATCGCACGCACGCCTGCGCGCACGCACAGCGTCGCAATGCGCCGATGCGCTTCCACCGAAGCCGACGGCACCGCGATGATCACATGCTCGACCTTCATCTCGGCCGTGATCTTCTGCAAGTCGCTGATCGCGCCGAGCACGCGATACCCGTAGATTTCGCGACCCTGTTTGACCGGATCGTCGTCGAGCAAACCCGCGAGGCGCCATTCGCCGGAGCGCTTCAATTCACGCACGAGATTCGCGCCGGCATTGCCCGCGCCGAGCACCAGCACAGGCTTGCCCTGACCGACGAGACCGCCGTAACGATAGAACTCTTTAGCCGCGCGATACAGCGCGCGAGAACCGCCCATACCGAGAAACAGCAACATGGGCGACACGATGAGAACGGAACGCGGCACCACGGGCGCCGGCTGCAACAGCGCCGAGCCGATCATGACGACCAGCGCGCCCACGCCGATCGCCTTGGCGATGCGCACGAGATCGGGCAAGCTCGCGAACACCCACATGCCGCGGTACAGACCGTAGCTGCGGAACATCACGGCATAGATGAGGAGCACCCACACCAGCGCGTGCAGGCCGCTCCACCAGAATGGATCGGGCACCGGTCCGTTGAAGCGGATCACATAGGCCAGCATCCAGGCCAGCGCCACGGCGCACAGGTCGAAAGCGAACGCACTGAACGAAAGCCATCGGGCTTTGAATCTTTTCATTGCGCAGAACCTCAGGATTGCCCGGAACGGGACACATGGCGCCGCCAATGGCGATCGATGCAAAGCCCGGCGACGACGAGTACCGCAGCCCATGCGGCGACCATTAGCCATTGGTCGCGCACGGCGAACTCAAGTGCCCAGATAGCAAGCATTATGCCCGCCGCCATAAACAAATACCAAATCCGTGCGGTTGCGCCATGGCCCAAACCCGACTGCACCATTCTCTGATAGTAGTGTTCGCGGTGAGCCTGCCAGAACTTTTCACCGCGCAGCAGGCGCTTGAGCAAGGTGACGGATGCGTCGCCGATGAACGGCGCGAAGCACACGGCGGGGAACCACACCGGCCAGACGGCTTCGCGCCAGCCCCAGTAGCCCAGCGCCCCGGCAAGGAAACCCAACGGGATCGAACCGGCATCGCCGAGAAAAATCCTTGCAGGATGAAAGTTGAATAGCAGGAAACCTGCTGCCGCACCCGCCACAATCCCGGCGGCAAGCGCAAGCGAAGGGTCCGCATGGAGCGCGACGCTCGCGGCGATCGCATAGCCGCCGAAGCCGAACAGCGCCATGCCGCCGGCCAGACCGTCCGAACCGTCCATGAAATTGTACAAATTGACCAGCCAGACCAGTAAGACCGCCATGGCCACGAGCGCCCACCAGGGGACATCGGCGGGATAGACGGCGATCAGCGCGATCACCGCGGCGGCATGGCCGCCAAAACGCACGCGTGCAGGCAGCCCGCGCCGGTCGTCGACCTGCGACAGCGCGGCCAGCAGCGCCGCAAGCAAAGCCGGCAACCACAACGCAGGCGCGCCCAGCACGATCAGGATCACGAGGACCGGCACGATGCCCCATCCGCCGACGCGTGGCGTCGGCCGCGTATGCAAGGAGCGGTCGTTGGGGATGTCGGTGGCAAGACGCCAGGCGAGACCGGTTCGCAGCAGCACCCAGAGAATCGCGGCGCATGAACAGAGCGCGGCGGCGCCCCACAACCAGGGTTGCGCCGCGGGCTGCAGCAGGAACGAGGCAATCGGCATCTATATCGGATTCAGTGCTTGGAACGGTACCAGGCTGCCGTTTCCAGCAAGCCGTGTTCGACGGTGTGCGGCGGATACCAGCCAAGGCGTTCGCGCAGATGGGAACTGTCGAGGCGCAACTCGCCGATCAGCCGGTCGATCTGCGCGGAGCGTCCGGTCAGCCGGCCCGCGAGCCTGAGCACGCCGACCGGCACCGGCACGAGCCGCGCCGGCACATGCAATTGCATGGCGAGCAGACGCGCCAGTTCGGCGACGCTGAGATCGCGGCCATCGGTCACATGGAACGTTTCGCCTATCGCACGCGGATCGGTCGTGCAATGCACCAGTGCGTCGGCGAGGTTATCGACGAACACGAGGCTGCGTCGCGCCGCAATCGCACCGAGCGGCAGCGGGATGCCGCGAGCGATGGCGTTCATCAGTTGCAGGAAGTTGGCCCGCACGCCCGGGCCGTAGACCAGCGGCGGCCGCACAATCACGATCTCGAGACCCGACTCGCGACCGTACGCGAGCAACGCCCGCTCGGCTTCGAGCTTTGAAATGCCATAGGGATCGCTGGGAGCGGCCGGGTCGGTCTCCGTCAGCGCCCGGCCGTCGCTGCCCTCGCCGACCGCCTTGACGCTGCTCACGAACACGAAGCGATGCGCGCCCGCGCGGCGAGCGGCCCGGGCGACGCGTAACGCGCCCTCGACATTGGTCGCGCGATAAGCTGCGAGTGGATCGGCCAGGGTGTCCTGCATCACATGCACGCGCGCGGCCAGATGAACCACGGCGTCGCATTGCATGGCGAGCGGCCAGCGCGCGTCCATGCCTTCGAAATCGTTCGCGTCGAACAGCCATTCGCGCACGCCTTCCACGGTGGTCTGCGCGCGCCGCACCAGACCGACGACGCTGTCGCCGCGCTGCAGCAACGCACGGCAAACCGCGCGGCCGACGAAACCATTGGCACCCGTCACCAGCACGCGTTGGGTCATGGAAGCGCTCCGGCGGGCTGGATAGGCGGTTGAGACACGATACAATCTGGCATCGGCGGCGGCGTGGGTGGCAGTGGGCTTAGTGAGCTTATTAGCGTGACTCGTCGGGCGAGCCTCTTTCCGGGACGTATTGTATGCGGGCAACTACGCGGGAAAGCAAAGTTCCTTGAGGGCTTTCCTGCGACATTAGGCGCTAGAATGCTTTGCGCATCGATCGACGCGCGGCATCGCGGCTCATTGCAAAGGAGCCTTGCCCGCAGCGAGTAGCCCCGAGTCCCGGGCCGTGATAATAAAACGGACAGCCGCGCCAAACGCGCCGTCTCAACACTTCGTAACATCTCAAACATATTCGCGCATGTGGAAATCGTGGTTCCGATCCGACGTGCTCGACGACAGCACACTCCAGCCCACCTCTAGCCGGTGCGAACGTCCCACGGCCCAGCCCGTCCAGCCACTCGAGTTCCAGCCATGAAAGTGCTGTTTGCCACTTACCCGATGGCGTTCCACACCCCCGGCGGCGGAGAAATCCAGCTGCTCGCCTATCGCAAGCACCTGCCTGCGCACGGCGTCGACGTCACGCTGTTCGATCCGTGGAACCCGCGCTTTCTCGACCACGACGTCGTGCATTTCTTCTCCTGCGTCGGCGGCTCGGTCCACTTCTGTAACTTTGTTAAACAGTTGGGCCTGCCGTTAGTGGTTTCGTCTAGTCTCTGGGTCACGGAAGAAACGCGGCACCTGTATCCCATCGGCGAGATTCATCATCAGTTCTCGCTGGCGGACCGCGTGGTGGCCAATTCGGAGATCGAGTGCGAGACGCTCGCGCGCATTTTCGAGTTGCCGCGCGAGAAATTCGTGAGCGTGCTCAACGGCGTCGAACCGGACTTTTACGAACCGGTCGCCGCCTCGCTGTTTCGCGACGAGTTCCGCATTCAGGAGCGCTTCGTCCTGAACGTCGGCAACATCGAACCGCGCAAGAACCAGCTCGCGCTGATCGAAGCGATGAAGTCGTTCCCCGAGCTCAAGCTCGTGCTGATCGGCCATCAACGCGACCCCGCGTATGCCCAGGCATGCTTCGCGCAAGGCGGCGACCAGCTCGTCTACGCCGGCACGCTCGCGCACGATTCGCCGCTGCTGCGTTCGGCCTATGCGGCTTGCGAAGCGTTCGTGCTGCCCAGCACGCTCGAAACGCCCGGACTCGCCGCGCTCGAAGCTCACGCCGCCGGCGCGCGGCTCGCGGTGACCCAGGTCGGTTCGACCGAAGAATACTTCGCGCAGCACGTCGCCTATCTGGACCCGGCGAATGTCGCGAGCATTGCCGCCGCGATCGGCGCTGCGCTCACGCAACCCCATACCGGTAGACCGGACACGGCTCGCGACCTGACGTGGCAAGCCGTCCTGACACCTTTGAAAGACCTCTACGATTCTCTGTCGACACAATGAACTTCGATCTTCGTCCTCTGAATAACGTCGAGCCTTCCGCGAATCCCGACTTCGCATGGCAGGCCACCAGCAACGACCCGCAATTCGAACTGGTGGGCTGGGAAGCGTTGTCGGGCCAGGCCGCGCGAATTTCATTCGACCTCAAAACCAGCACCGCGTCGGCCTCGCCGTGCATGATCTACGCGGACGCGGGCTCCGGCATGTCCGAGCACAGCGCCATCGGTCTGAACGTCGACGCCAACGGGCACGTCGATCAGGAAGTCGTGTTTCCGACGCTGGCCGGTCCGCTTCGCTTCGACCCGATCGCGTTGCGCGCCGCATTCACGGTGACCGGCCTGAGCATCGAGCTACTCGATTCCGACAAGTGCTCGCCCGAACTGCTGGCCCGCGCGCGGCGAATCGCCGCGTGGCGCGGCGGCCCGTTACCGGTCGCGGCGCCGGTGGTCGGCGAGTCGTATCAGCAGTGGATCGAGTCGAACGAGCCCGCGCCCGCGACCTATCCGGCCTTGCGCGAGCGTTCGAAAACGTTCGCGCTGCAGCCGTTGGTGAGCATCGTCATGCCGACGTACAACACGCCGGCAAAGTGGCTGAGCAAGGCGCTCGATTCCGTGATCGATCAGGTCTACGAGAACTGGGAAATCTGCGTGGCGGACGACTGCTCGACCAAGCCCGAAGTGCGTACCGTGCTGGACGCCTACGTGGCGCAATACCCGGGGCGCGTGAAGGTCGCCTACCGTACGCAGAACGGCCACATCAGCGCGTCGAGCAACTCGGCGCTCGAACTGGCAACCGGCGAATTCGTCGGGCTGCTCGATCACGACGACGAACTGCATCCGCTCGCGCTCTACTGCACCGTCGAGACGCTCAACGCGCATCCCGACGCGGCGCTCATCTACAGCGACGAAGACAAGATTTCCGAAGCCGGCGAGCGCTCGGACCCGTACTTCAAGTGCGATTTCAACTACGACCTGTTTCTCAGTCAGAACATGATTTCGCATTTCGGCGTGTACAAGACGTCGGTGATGCGCGAAGTCGGCGGCTTCAGGGTCGGCTTCGAAGGCTCGCAGGACTACGACCTCGCGTTGCGCGTGCTCGATCACGCCGGCCCGCAGGCAATCCAGCACGTGCCGCGCGCGCTGTACCAGTGGCGCATGATCCCGGAAAGCACGGCGGCCGGACACGACGCCAAGCCTTACGCGCATATCGCGGCGATGCGCGCGCTCGACGAACATCTGGCGCGCAACAAGATCGCCGCTCACGCCGAACACGCGCCCGGCACGGACGCGTTCAACAAGGTCGTGTATGACTTGCCGGCCGACCTGCCGTCGGTGGAAATCATCATTCCGACGCGTGACTCCGCAGGCCTCGTCGAACAGTGCGTCGAATCGGTCCGGGAGAAGTCGAGCTACCCGAACTGGCGAATCACGATCATCGACAACGGCTCGGTCAAGCCCGAAACCCACGAGCTGTTCGCGCGCCTGCAAACGGACGAGCGCATTCGCGTCGTGCGCGACGATTCGCCGTTCAACTACTCCGCGCTGAACAATCGCGTCGCGCTCGCGAGCACGGCCGATTTCGTCTGCCTGATGAACAACGACATCGAAGTCATCAACGCGGACTGGCTCGAAGAAATGGTCGCGCTCGCCTCGCAGCCGAACGTCGGCGCGGTCGGCGCCAAGCTGCTCTATCCCGACGACACCATCCAGCACGGCGGCGTGATTCTGGGCGTGGGCGGCATCGCGAGTCATGCGCACAAGCACTTCCCGAACAGCCATCCGGGCTACTTCGCGCGCGCCCGGCTGCGCAATGCGATGAGCGCGGTGACGGCTGCGTGCCTGCTGATCCGCCAGTCCATTTACCAGCAGGTCGGCGGTCTGGACGAGCAGTTGCACGTCGCCTACAACGACATCGACTTCTGCCTGCGCGTGGGCAAGGCCGGCTATCGCAATGTGTGGACGCCGTACGCCGAGCTTTATCACCACGAGTCGGCCTCGCGCGGCGCGGAAGACACGCCGGAAAAGATCAGCCGCTTCAACCAGGAATCGGAACTGGTCCGCCAGCGCTGGGGCGACCTGCTGCTGAACGACCCTTACTACTCGCCGAATCTCACGCTGAACGCCGACGATTTCTCTTTCGCGTGGCCTTCGAGGGTGGCAGACCTTGGCTAACCCGGGACCTAACAGCAGCAGGACCGGATGGCTTGCCGAATATCGTCATCCCTCGCCGGCCGAGCTTTTCTGTCTGCCGAGCGCGATCTACTTTCTGATGAAGTTCAGAAACGATCTGGCGCGCTTCAATCCCAAAGGCCTGAACGACCGGATCACGCTGTACTTCTGGTGGGAAATGACGGCGCGCGAGACGTACCCCGACTTCGACTGGGTACTGCGCCACGAAGACCGCGAGTATCTGCGGCAACTCGATAACCACACGCTGATCCAGCGTCATCCGGACGCCCTCGCGTACTGGCTGGGCGCCACCTCGCCGAGCGTGCTGGACGCCAAGCATCTCGCCGCGACGCTGCTCGAACCGCAGACCGTGCTCGTGGAAGCCGGCCTCACACTGCCGCGGCTGATCACGATGATCGTCGGCAGTCGGGGCGACCTGTCCCGCGCATTCGATCTGGGCACGTTGAGCGGCTATCTGAATTGCCTCGACTGGTGGGACGCTCACGGCCAGAACGGCAGTCCGCGCGTGAGCTGGCAGCCGCCCGCTTCGTGGCCCGAACTCCTGCAGCCTATCGACGACCCCGAGTCGGAGGCGATGCCGTTTCCGCGTTTTCTCGCGCTCATCACGGCCGAGCGTTCGGACCTGCGCAGCGCCTTCGACCTGACGAAGTTCACCGGCCGCCTCGCCGCGTTGAGCTGGTGGGAAGAGCACGGTTACCGCGAATACCCGCGCATCAAATGGACGCCGGCACCCATCGGCGGCGTGATGCTCGAACCGGAACTCGCGGTCGTCGACGGCGGTCCGGAAGTGCCGCGCTTCATCTCGCAGATCATTCGGGAACGGCCGGACCTGCAGGCCTCGTTCGATCTGCAGGCGTTCACCGGACGGCTCAGTTGCCTGTCGTGGTGGCTCGAACACGGCCAGATGCAATACCGCGCAATCAAGTGGGTGCCACCCGGCGCGCCGGTCCGCTGGTTCGAGATGGAATGGGGCGATCACGCCGACTGGCTGCCGCTGCCGCGCTTCCTGCGTCTGATCCTCGAAGAACGGCCCGATCTGCAGGCGCTCTGCGCGCCGGCGCTCTTTACCGGACGGCTGAAATGTCTGTCGTGGTGGGTCGAACACGGGCAATTGCAGTACCCGGCGATTCACTGGGTGACCCCGGCGCTGCCCGACGAGCTGTTCACGATGGAAGCCGGCACCGAATGCGCGTTGCCGCTGCTGCCGCGCTTTCTCGTTCTGATCTGGAACGAGCGGCGCGATCTTCAAGGGGCGTTCGACCTGAACAGTTTTGGCGAACGCCTGGGGTTCCTTGCCTGGTGGGAGCGCAACGGGCAGAACGAATATCACGCGATCAAATGGTCGGCCACCCGCCTGCCCGCAGCGCTCGCGCGCATGGACGACGAGCAGACGCCCGGCACGTCCGTGCTGCCGCGCTTTCTGGAAATGATCGTCAGCGAGCGTGCCGATCTGCGTGCCGCCTACGACGCGAGTACCGAGTCGGGCCGCGCGCAACTCGTGCACTGGTGGAACGAGTGGGCCGAAGTCGAATATCCGTTGCTGGGCACGCTGAAAATCCGCTGGGCCGACAGCAGCAGTGAGGGCGAAGGCGGGAGCGAGGGCGAGAGTGATCGCGCGGCCGAAGCGCCCCGCTATCACGCGTACGTCCAGCCGGCCGGCTACGAATTCGGCGTGAACATAGTCGGCTTCCCGCAAGGCGTGCTCGGCCTCGGCGAAGACGCGCGAATGGCGGCGCGGGTATTCCAACTGAACGACACGCCGGTCGCGCTGATCAACGCGCCGATGTCGGGGCCCGCCAAGCTCGACCATTCGGTCGATCATCTGATCAGCGAGTCGCTCAAGTACAGCGTCAGCCTGATTTGCCTGCCCGCGCCGGAGATGGTGCGCCTCGCGCTGGAAGGCGGCCGCCGCCTGATCGACGCGCCCACGCACAAGATCGGCGCGTGGCCGTGGGAGCTGCCTCACTGGCCGGGCGCGTTCGGCAAAGTGCACCAGATGGTCGATGAAATCTGGGCGCAGAGCCGCTTCGTGCAGAGCGTGTACACCCGTCTCGGCGATACACCCGTCTATCACATGCCGATGGCGGTCGAAGTGCCGCAGCCGGCCGATCCGCGGCGCGAACGGTTCGGGCTGCCCGCCGACCTGTTTCTGTTCTATCTGATGTTCGACGGCAATTCGTGGCTGAGCCGCAAGAATCCGCTCGCCGGCGTGCGCGCGTTCAAGGAGGCGTTCGGCGAGCGCTCTCCGGGCGTCGGGCTCGTCATCAAGGCGATGAACGTGCGCGACGACGATCCGGTCTGGCGCGCCGTCCTCGAACTGACCTCGGGCGACGAGCGTATCCATATCGTTTCCGAACGGCTCAGCCGGCAGGATTCGACCGACTTCATGGCCTGTTGCGACGCCTATGTCTCGCTGCATCGCAGTGAAGGCTTTGGCCGCGTGATTGCTGAAGCCATGGCGCTCGGACAACCGGTGGTGGTCACCAATTTTTCCGGCAACGTCGACTTCTGCGAGCCCGACACCGCGTTTCTGGTGGATGGCGAACTGATCCCGCTACGCGCCGGCGATTACCTGTTTTCCGAAGGCCAGTACTGGTGCGATCCGGACGTGTCGGTTGCGGCTAACCAGCTCAAGCGCATGATCGACGACGCGCCGCTGCGCGAGCGCATCGCGCAGGCGGGCCAGGCGCGCGTGCAGCGCGACTACTCGGTGGAAGCGGTCGCACGCGCCTACGCGCGACGCTTGAGCGAAATCGCGGAGGCGAAGTCTTCATGACGCTGCGAGTGTGTGCGCCGGATATTTTCGCCGGCGATGCAGTGGGCAATCACTGCCTGGGTCTCGCCCGCGTGGCCCGACGTCTCGGGCTTGCCGTCGAACTCTACGCGACCGGTTTCGATGCGGGGACGCCGGACGTGCATCCGCTGGAGAGCCTGTTCGACAGCGTGGCGCCCGACGATATCGTGCTGCTGAGCTATTCGATCTTCGATCCCAATCTCGAACGGCTGCTTGCGCTCGCGTGCAGGAAGATCTGCTATTTCCACGGCGTGACCGATCCCGATCTGCTGCGCACGTTCGAACCGCGGACCGCCCAGTTGTGTGAACAGGCGTTGGCGCAATTGCCGTTGCTCGCCGGCTTCGATGCCGTCGTCGCCAATTCGCATGACACCGCTCACAGTCTCGCCGGTCTCGCTCAAGCGGACGCAGTCGAAGTCGTGCCGCCGGTCTTTGCCGATATGCCGGCGTTCCGCCGCGACAAACCGCGCGAGGATTCTGCGTCGCCCGGGCACCCGCAGCCCAACCTGCTCATGGTGGGCCGCGTCGTGCCGCACAAGCGGATCGAGGACGGCATCGAACTGCTCGCGCGCCTGAAGCAAAGAGAGTTTGCGGCTACGTTGACCATTGTCGGCAGCGCACCGAATTACGACTACCTGAAGTATTTGATCAACCATGCGCGCCGCCTCGGCGTGCTGGAACAGGTGGATTTCAAAGGCATGCTCGACGACGCGGATCTGTTCGAATGCTACGACACCACCAGCGCGCTACTCGCGCTCAGCCAGCACGAAGGATTCTGCGTGCCGGTGCTCGAAGCGATGCACGCGGGTAAGCCGGTGTTCGTTCGCGGCGGTACCGCGGCGGAGGAAATCTGTCCGCCGGACTGCGTGTTCGGTGCCGGCGTGGATCTCGACGACTGGGCGGCTGCGGTGGTGGCGCGTCTCACGTCATCGGTGCAAGCCCCAACGGGCAGCGATGCCTTTATCGAACAGGCCAACGCCGTATTGCAACGCGCAAGCGACAGCATCTGGCGTGACATCTTCATTCGTCCGCTAACTGGTTGACGCGTTGCCGTCGTTACTGCTTGTCGAACCTGTCGAAGTCGATCGGCTTGCCCGTATGCGGATGCGGATTGATCGAGAAATGCGCGCGGACATACTTCAGCGAGAGTGCGCATAGCAGTTCCATCAATTCCTTCTGCTCGTGAGGAAAAGACGGGAGCCGGTCCGCGGCGTCGACCGGTTTTTGCATATACCGCACCATGTCTTTTTCGAAATCGCTGACGCAGTAGTCGAGCACGGCGTCACCCTCGATGGGATAAGCGGCGACCTTCACAGCGGAATTGAGCGTCAGGAACGTGCTGAATAACCGCTCGGCCACGAACGGCAAAAACGGCGCATCGTCCGAATGAACCGTGGGTTCGAGTACCGCGCGCGCCGCCGCGGTATTGCTTTGCGTTTCCAGAAAATTCGCGATTGGCACCAGCACCTGGCCGACGTAGTTTTCCCAGAACGATTGCGAGCCGATCCAGAAATTGCAGTAGCACAGCGTGCCCGGCGATTGCCGCGGCGCTTCTTTCAGATTCCAGCCGATTCCACACGCATCGAGTAAAAGCTGGCTGCGTGCGGTGAGTTCCGGATGAGCATGCTCGCCCTGCATCCACGCATTGAACGAGATGTACGCGAGTTGCGGAAACGGGTTGATCAGGCAGACGTCGGCGTCGGGATTGGCCTCGGCGAACGCCAGAAACTGTTCGCCGTCGATGCGCGCCTTCAGCGAAAACTTCGGCGAGAACAGGCCGGTGAACTCCTGCTGCAGATGCAGACCCTGCCGGTACATGTGGACCAGAATATAAAATTCCCGCCACGCGGCGTGCGCATTGTCCCGCAGCACGAGCGGGTGAAAGGCTTTCTCGGACAGCACTTGTCCCGGCGCGTAAATGGGCTCGAAGATCTTGATGGACGCGCTCATGACAACCCTGCAATCTGAAGGTAAAACTGTTTCGTGTGCGGGTTCTGCCGGAATATCGTCATGGACGCGTTCGGCACCAGCACGTTCGGGAATTTCGACAGTGGAATGTTCAGCAGATACTGCGAGATAACCGAAATCGGCCCTGCATGACAGACCGCGGCCATCAAACCAGGCTCGTCCGCCCGGCTTAGAAAAACCTCTTCGAACCAGTTGACCGAGCGCGCGGCCAACTCGAGATGCGACTCGCCGCCTTCGTAACGGTCCGACAGATGCTTGCCCCAATCGGGAAACGCCTGACGAAAGTCGTCGGCTTTCCACGTGGCGAACCGCCCCGCATTGGTCTCGCCGAGCCGGCTGTCGACGGTCCACTCGCAGCGGTCCTTGAACAGCACTTCGGTGGTCTGCAACGCGCGCAACCAGGGGCTGGAATACACCACGTCGGGCACGAGGCCGCGACTGTCCATCGAGACCCGCAGATTCGCGGCCTGCTGCAAGCCGTGTTCGGTCAGGCCGTCCTGCTCGGTCGAATTCAGAAGACCGGCGACGTTGCCAAATGACTGGCCGTGACGAATTAATAGAAGATCCATAGAGCGCCTGACTGCTTGATTACGAAAGCCCGGGCGCAGACGCCGGGCCGGGCAACGCTTTCAGGAACATGCCGGAAATACGGCGGACGCTGAAGCGGTCCAGCACGTCCTCGTACGCGTTCGTGCGGATGGTTTGCCGCAGCGCGGAATCGTCGAGCATTTCCTGCAGCGCCTGCTGCCAGCCGGGCGCGGTGTTCGGCGCAATATAACCGGTCAGCCGATGCTTCACGTTCTCGCGATACGTGGGGCAGTCGGAATAAATGCTGGGGATGCCGAGGCTGCCGTAGTCCGCATACTTGATCGGCGACTTGCACGAATTGAAGAACAGCGTATCCGGATCTTCCTCCGCGCCGAGCGGCACGATCGCGAAGGTATAGCCTTCGTCGCGAATCGCCTGCTTGTATTCCAGATTGCCGCGACTGCCGCGATGCGTGACGCGTGGAATCGAATTCAGCTCGGGAAACGGATCGCCCCAGAAGTCGATGCTGACGTTCGCGTTGCGGGTCAGGAAGTCGCGCAAGGTGGCGAAGAACTCTTTTCGGAAACTCACCAGCTTGATGCCGTCGAGATTCGAAAAGATGATTTTGGGCGGCTGCTGTTCCTTCCACAACTCGGGCGACAGATCGAACGCCTGATGATCGAAACCGTTCGGAATGATCAGCACGTCCGAGCGCCGGACCTTGCGCATGCGCTCCTGCAGCAACAGATTCGACGCGGTCGCCGCACTCGCCTCGCGGATCATGGCGAGCACGTTGTACAGCACGTCCTCGTTCATTTCGAGCACGCTCCACGAAGGCAGGTCGAGCAGCCAGTCGTCGAGATCGTAGATGGTATGCAGACCGAGTTCGTTGGCCATGCGCATGATTTGCAGCGACAGGTTAGACACGTGTTTGTTGAACAGCACGACGTCGAAGCGATGCAGGTGCCGGATGCCGACTTCCTCTTCGGAAATCTGCTCCCACTCGATGAGCCGGTGCCGCTGCATATACGTCAGCAATGGCGCGAATCTCGCGCCGATGGTGCGAGACTTCATTCGTCCATCGGTCATGGAGCGCCGCTGGACCACTAACAGGCGGGGAATTTTTTTAATGTGTGAGTCCGGCATCGATCAGGTGTCTGTTCAGTTCAGTGGCTACCGTGCTCGACGAGTGCCGTGCATAGACGCGCTCGTAATTGCGTGCGATCTTTTCCTCCCTGTCCGTATCGGTCAGTGCGGCCTTGATGGCAGGGGCGATATCCGCCGCATTCGGGGAAGCGGTGTACCAGACGTTGTCGCCGAAGTGCTCGCGCTGCCATTGCCCGTCGGCCATCACGAGCGGCTTTTTCATGAACGCGCCTTCCAGGCACGAGCGGCCGGGCGGATCGAAACTCGGTTCGGCCACTATCCGCGCGTTGGCCAGCGCGGAGCGCAACAGTGCGCTGCACGGCTGGATGAACGGCAAAAAATGAATGCCGGGATGCGCTTCGCGCGTGCATTGCCGGTAGTACTCCTCGTCCCTGAAACCGCCCGCCATCAGACCGTTCATCTCCAGACGGTTGAGCGCGCGGATGAGTTCGAGCTGGTTCTTCACCGGTTCGATCAGGCCCAGACACAGCACGTAGTCGGACACGTCGCACACCGTGGGCAGTAAGTCTTTATCGGCGGGCGCGAGGAACCGGTCGGAAATGCCGGAACCGATCACGACACATTTGCGCGGATCGGCCGTGATGTAGCGGTTGAAGTGCTCGAGTTCGGTGACCGACTTGAACAGCAGCCGCTCGGCATGCGCCGCGATGGCCTCGATACGACGGATTTCGGCGTCGTCGGGCGGGCTCAGGAACCAGACGTTCGGCCAGAGAAAAAGCTTCTTGCCGTGATGGACGATGGCGCGAATGATCGCCTCGCCGTCCGCATGCACGGAGAAATGCATGACGGCGTCGTAGAAACGTACCGGCCGGCTGCGGATACCGTAGATGTCGGCCTGAATGCCTGCATCGTTGAGAAGCTCGGCAACCTGTACGAGCTCCGACTCGCCGCCGCCGCTCGTGAGGAACGCGGTACTGTGCGTGGTGAGGAGAATCTTGAAATGCATGAATGCGGGCTCCGTCCCGGCCAATCCATTAGTCGGCGAGGCCCCGATTTTACGCCAAAATCCAGCGCGACCGGCCGCCAGGACAAGCCCTGAAGCGGTTAGCTAAGGGCGTTTTGAGCTTCGATCGCCTATATTGTGTAAGCAGTCGTAAAGGTAGCCGCAGCAACGCACAAAACCATAAATGCATGCCATCTAATACGAGGAAGCAACATGGTCAGAGACGACGATCCAATCACCATCACTCAGGTTCGCGACGCGCGGCGCCAGCGTCTCTTGCGCGGACTGGACATTCCCCACAGCGTCGGCGTGGAAATCGGCCCGCTTTGCTGGCCGCTCGTACGGCGCAGCGACGGCGGCGAAATCATTTACGTCGACCATACCGACACACCCAGTCTGCGGCAGAAATACCGCGACGATCTGCATCTCGATGTGAACGAGATCGTCGACGTCGATGCGGTCTGGGGTCTCAATACCCTGCATGAGGCCATTCGTGGCCGCTATGTCGACTACGTCGTCGCGTCTCACGTCGTCGAGCACGTGCCGGATCTCGTCACGTGGTTGAAAGAACTGGCCGCCGTGCTCAAACCGACCGGCGAAGTTCGACTCGCGGTGCCCGACAGACGCTTCACGTTCGACTATTTCCGGCGCGAAAGCCGGCTTCCCGAAGTACTGGCGAGCTATATTGCTCACGCCCGCATACCGCAGCCTTATTCGTTGCTCGATCATTGCCTCGCCGCCGCGGACGTTTCGACCGCCGACGCGTGGCGCGGCCCGATTGCCGCCGATTCGGTGAAGCGGCATCACACCTGGCAGGGTGCGCTGCATCTCGCCCGCGACGCATTCGAAAACGGTACCTATCACGACGTGCACTGCTGGGTCTTCACCCCGCGTTCGTTTGCGCGACTGATTGCCGAGCTTTGCAAAATGGAGTTACTCGATTTCGCCTGCGAAGACTTTTCGGACACGCTTCGCAACGAAATTGAATTCTCGGTGGTGTTGAGGCGTTCGCGCGATCGTCGATACATTGCCGAAAGCTGGCAACGCATGGAGCGCGAGGCCCGCGAAGACACACGGGAGATTCCGTTCCGGCGCGTACATCGCCGGCTCGAAGAGCTGCGTCTCGCGCAACCCTGCGACGCCGTTGCGCGCCGGGTCTGCGGGCAACGCAGCGAACTGGACTCCGACGTGGCGGCCGCGCTGCCGCCGGGCTTCGATCCGGCAGCTTATCTCGCCGCGAATCCCGATGTGGCGCAGGCTCACGCGGATCCCCAGACTCATTTCAAGCACTTCGGGTGGCGCGAAGGGCGCGCAGTGCGGCCGTAATCCCGGCGCAACCACTCCAGACTCCGGCCGAGGCTTCCGGCGACCTGCGCCTTGCACTGGACGCACCCGCGTCAATTTGCTAAGGTCGCGCAACATTTTTAGGCACGGAGTCTGGATTGCAACGCATCTATTCCCTCTGGAGTGCGCTACTCGGGATCGTTATCGTCGCGACTTCCATTTATGGCGGATTCCATTATTTTTCACCGATCCCCTACTGGGATCAGTGGAATGGTTATATCGGCTTCTACCACGCTATTGTCGACGGGGATTACAAGTTTTTCTGGTCGCAGCATATGGACCACCGCATCGTTTTTCCGCGTGTTCTGTTTTTTCTGGATATCTGGGCGTTCGGCGGCTGGAACATATTCAATATCGTCTCGATCTACTTCATGCTCGCGTGTATCGGCGCGACGGTCTGGATCGTCTACAGAAACGGGCCGGCACAACGTTATTCGCCATTCCTGATCGTCGGCCTGATTGGCTCCTTCCTTTTTTCGTGGATCCAGAACGAGAACCTGAAATGGGGATTTCAGACGCAGTTCGTCGCCGTCTACCTGTTCGCCGTTCTCGCCTTCGCCTTTTACTCGAAACCCACCGGCAGCATGAGTCGTGTCGCGTTGGGTGTGTTGTTTTGCACCATGGCAGAACTGAGCATGGGTAACGGCATCGCGACGTATTACGCAATGGCCATGCAAGGCGTGTTGCTGCGCCGCTCGTGGCGCGAGGTTCTGACGGTCGTCGTGGCCGGCGTGATCGCCAACGCCGTTTACCTGTATCACTTCGTCAAACCGGTCATGTCGTTCGACCCCGCGGTGAATCTGGTGCCTCTCGAACGGTTGAGATTTTTTCTGATCTTTATCGGCAATCCGCTTTTCTTCATCAACAACAGTCTGGCGCTCGCTGGCGCAGGCGGCCTTCTGGTATTCGCCTTTGCTGCATGGGCCACGATCTCCCTGTACTTCAAAAAGCAATTCACGCCGTACCGCGCTTTCCTGCTGGTGGGATATGCATTCATCGTCGCATCGGCGATCGGCGCGACGCAGGGGCGCTGGATGCTCGGCCTCTATGCGGCCGTATCCAGCCGCTACACATTCCCAGTATTGCTGGGCTTCCTGCTGATGTCATTGTTGGCCATCGATCTGGCGAAGACCAAACGTGCCCACGTGCTCGTGATACTGGTGCCGCTAGTCCTGCTGAGTTTCCTCGTAAAATTCCAGAGAAACGTGAACGGTGACACCGAGGTTCTGTTTCAGTGGAAGCTGGCGGTACTGGCGCAGAAGATCGGCCTCGATCGTCCCAAGCTGGACAACCTGATTTTTCCGCCGGATGTGCATTATGTGTACGAACGCGAGGCGAAATTCGCCGCCGAAAATCAGATTGGACCGTATTCGCGCGGCTGGCTGCACGATGCCGGACTTGTCAGGTTCGACAAGGATTTTGTCGACGCCACGCGCTGCGCGGGCTTCCTCGAATCCACCCATACGGACGACACGGGTATCGTGGCCTCCGGCTGGGTGGTTCCGCATATCACGACCGACAGATCGCTACTGGTCGTGATGGTCAACGGCGACGGCCAGACAGTGGGCTACGGCGTTTCGGGCCGAAGCCGTCCCGACGTCGAAGGATTCATCAAAGGCGCACCCAAAGGCGCAGGCTGGAGTGGATTTGCCAAGGCGGGAGAAAAAAACCTCAGTGCCTATGCGTTGATCGGCGACCGGTTCTGCCCGCTGGAGACCGCTAAATAACCCGTTGAAGCAGCCCGCACCCGCTACTTGAAAGTCAGCTTCTTATGACCGACGTAGCTGGTAAAAACCGGCACCACCACGCCCACGAAGTGCGCGATCTCTTTCGGATGCCACGTCACGTGGAGCCAGGGCAGCACGTAATACGCGAGCAGTACGCTCACCGCCCACGTCTGCAGCACGGCCACCACGTTCACGAGAATGAAGAACAGCCCCGATTGCCACGTCGGCCGCACGCTGTCCGTGAAGACGAACAGCTTCGTCAGCACGAACGCCGTGATCATGCCGACGATATAGGCCACGACGATCGCAGCGGAAAACGGCATCCAGTGATTGAATACGATCCGGCTGCCGAAGTTCACCGCGGCGGCCACGCCGCCCGCCAGCAGGAACTTGAGAAACTGCGGCGAGGCCAGCTTCCGCTTGACCTCGATCAGGCCGTCCGTCATACCATTTTCGCCATCGTCCGGGCGAGGCCGATACTCTCGGAAATGCCGCGGTCTTCCGGGTAGTAATAAGACGTGTCGGCCACCAGCAACCCCTTCACGGGCAACTGGATGGGCGGCAGACGGTCGAGGAATCCCGGCTCGCAAATCGGCTGCGCATAGCGGTAACGGCTCGCGCGCACGTCGATGAAATCCTGCTCGGTCAACGCGGGATTGATCCGCATCAGATAGCGCTTCACCTTGTCGATGAACACGCTGTCGGCCTCCTGATACTTGGGATGTTCGCCCGGCACGTAGAACGGCACGTAAATAATGTGCTCGTCCAGCGGACGCAGATTCGTATACTCCACGATGCCCGGAATATCCATGTCGGGATCGTTCACGTTCAGCCAGAAATTCTGCGTCACCGCTTTCTTCAACTTGGCGATCACGCACACCACCGCGACGTTCTTCACGCTCTCGAACGCGCTCAGCACATCGGCCGGCAGATCGGGCATCACGCGCGGGACATAAGGCAATGGAATCGTGCTGATAACCTTGTCGAACGGCAGAAACTCGCCGTCCACCTGCACACCCTGCACCGCGCCGTTTTCGATCACCACTTTCTGCGCGGGCGAACGCAGGCGGAACTCACCGCCATTCGCTTCGATGTAACGGCGCATGCCTTCGAGCAGCGTGTCCGAGCCGCCTTCGAGGTAACCCAGCTTCTCGTGAAACAGGTTGTAGCGCGAGCGGCCGATGCGGCGAATGCGACTCCAGATCCACGCGGCGGACAGGTTGTACGCATGGTCGTAGAACTTGTAGTCGAACAGCTTGCGCCACAGCACTTCCCACGCTTCCTCGCCGATCCAGCGGCGAATCCAGCCGGTTGCCTCGACATGGTCCAGCGGATGCCAGTCGTTACGCTTCGTGCACAGAAACGCGTGCAGGCCATAGCGGAATTTTGCCGTCAGGCTCAAGCCCTTGAACTTGAGCAACGCGACCGGATTGCCCCAGGCCTGCACCTTGCCCTGGTAGTAATAACCCATCTTGGTCTCGACCCACTTCATCTTGTCTTCGAGACCCAGCTCGCGCAGCACGTCGAAAAACGCGTGATCGGAAATCGCGTGGAAATGGTAGTAGCGCTCGATCGACTGGCCGCCGAAATCGAAGCAGGCCGCCATGCCGCCGACGCGGTCGTCGGCCTCGAAAATGACCGGCTTGCGGCCGTCCTTGACGAGTTGATATGCGACACCGAGTCCCATCGGACCCGCACCCAGCACCGCAATTTTGTCCTGACTCATGCTCACCGTCCGTTCAGAATTCGAGCGCGATCTGGCTGTACACCGGATCGTTGAAGGTTTCGTCGATAGCATCCGCGAACGAGGTCGCCTTGATGCCAAAAATGCCTTCCCAGTCGATCACTTCGAACTCGTCGCCCGCAGTCAGCGCCTTCAGTTGCGAAGCGGTAAACGGCGGGTTCTTGTCGAACAGCCCCCAGACCTTGAGCAGCACGTAGAAGAGGCCATAGGGAATGCGCACGATCGCGCAGCGTGCTTTCGTCGCGCGCTTAATCTGGCGAATGATGTCGATGTAATCCACCTGCTCGAGGCCGGTGATATTGAACGACTTGCCGCTGATCCGCGACTCGATGCAACTGATGATGACGTTGCAGAAGTCGCCGGCATACAGCGGTTGACGCATATACCGGCCGCTGCCCGGAATCGGAAACACCGGCACGCGCTGCATGAATCGCGACAGCCAGCCCAGATGCTTGCGGTCGAACCAGCCGAACATCAGCGTCGGCCGCAGCACCACGCATTCGATGCCCGACGCGAGCACGATCGCTTCCTGCTGCTTCTTGGTTTCCGTATAGAAGTCTTCAGCCACCGAATTCACCACCGACGAGCTGATGTGAACCGTATAAGGCACCTTGTAGCGCTTGATCGCGTCGAGCGCCAACTCGGTCGACGTGATGTTGTTGCGAATGAACGGCTCGAGATTCGGGTCGCCGATCTGCGCCTGCAGCATCACCACGACTTCCGCACCGTCGAAATAGCGGGTCCACTCGCCGGGTTCGGCCATATCGGCGTACTCGATCGTCAGCTCGGGATGCACGCGGCGCAATACGTCGAGATTGGCGCGGTGTTTGTCGAGCACGACGAGGTTCGTATAGCCGCGCTGCTTGAGTCGCGCGACGAGGTTCTGGCCAACCAGACCGGCGCCGCCGGGGAGAATGATGCGGGTAGTGTTCATTGTTCTGGAAAGAATGCGGATTGTCTAAAGGCCGGCACGGGGGCTCAAAGCGAAGCGCGCTTGAACAGGAAACGCGGCACCGAGCGAATGATCAGCATGATGCCCGACCAGAACCACGGCGTATAAATCGAGTCTTTCTTTCGCTCCACCGCCCGCACGATGTCGTTCGCGACGCGCTCGGGCGTGGCCACCAGCGGACCCGGCAACGGCATGCCGGCTGTCATCGGCGTATCGACGAAACCCGGCTTGATGGTCAACACATGCACGCCCGACTTGAAGAGGCGCGCACGCAACCCTTCGCAGAACGTGGTCACCGCCGCTTTCGCGGTGCCGTACACGTAATTCGACGGCCGTCCGCGATCGCCGGCCACCGACGAGATCACCGCAATCACGCCGGTCTTCGCGCTTTCCATCAGATTCGCGAGCGGCGTCAGCAGTGCGATCACCGACAGGCCATTGGTCGACAGTTCGCGCAGCGCCACCTTCACGTCCTGTTCGCACGCTTTCTGATCCGACAGGGTGCCGTGCGCGATCAGCGCGATATCCACGCCGCCGAGCGCGGCCACGCACGCGCTCAGCATCGGCTGGTGCGCGTCGAAGTCGTTCATGTCGAGCACGTGGCTGGTGGCACCTTTGGCGCCCCGCGCGACGAGGTCCGCCGCGACCTGCTCGAGGCGTTCCGCGTGCCGGCCGACGAGAAACAGCGTGGCGCCGTCCGCCGCCCAACGGCGTGCACAGGCAATCGCAATGGCGGAGGTCGCGCCGACTATCAGGACTTTTTTCATAGTTGTGTGGTTCGTTGCCAGAATCGGGACATCAGCGCGGGATCGCGCAATGCCTCCAGTTGCGGCCATGTTGGGTAGGCGAGCTGAAAATCCTGCGCGGACATATGAGCGTCTTTCGCCGGATAGATCCGTCCGCCGGCTTCCCGGACGATAACATCGAGCTGTTCGAACAGCCGGCGATTGCTGGCGTCGTGCTGCGGGAAATCGAGCGCGAGCGACGCGCCTTCCATCGGGAACGACAGGAGGCCCGGCGACACGGCCGCGCCGCAGCGTTTCAGCACAGCAAGAAAAGAGCCCGTGCCGCTCCTGCCGATTGCTTCGAGAATGGCCTGCATCGCATCGCGCGAGCGCGCTTGCGGCAGCACGCATTGGTACTGCTGGAAGCCGCGCTTGCCGTAGATGCGGTTCCATTCGAGCAGACTGTCGAGGGGATAGAAATAGCTGTCGTAATCGACATCGCTATGGACGGTTTTTTCCTGCTGGCGGTTGTAGTACAGCGTGTTGAACGCGCGCAGTGTCAGTGGATTGATCAGCGAGATGGGCGGCGTGATGGGGACGCTGCGCTTTTTCCTGACCGGCAGTTGCAGGCCGCCGCGGGTCGCGTGATCGCCCACCAGAAAAATGCCGCGCCCGAGCGCCGCGCCGCGGCTCAGGCAGTCGATCCACGCGACGCTGTATTCGTGACGGCTATCGAGCTCTTCCGACAGCGCGAAGAACTCATCGAGATTGCCGAAGCGGATGCTCGTCACCGAAATACGGCTCGAACGGATCGGCATGAGCTGGATTTCCACCCATGCAATCACGCCCGTCAGCCCCAGTCCGCCGATCGTGGCCGCGAAAAATTCAGCGTGCTCGTCGGGCGAGCATTCGAACGGCTCGCGCTCGGAGCGCAACAGCAGGAAGCGCCGTACATGGCGGCCGAACGTGCCGCGCACGTGGTGGTTCTTGCCGTGCACGTCGTTGGCCACCGCGCCGCCCAGCGTCGCGTATTTGGTGCCCGGCGTGACCGGCAACATCCAGCCGCGCGGCACGGCAATCTGCAGGATCTCGTCGAGCGTCGTGCCGGCCTCCGCGCGCAACACGCCAGTTTCCCAATCCACCGACATGAAGCGGTTCAGCGGGCGCGTTTGCACCACCTGTCCGGTGACGGCGAGACAACTGTCGCCATAGCTGCGACCGTTACCATAGGCGAGCGTCGTCCGGTTCGTATCGGCTACGTCGCGCCATACCGATTGCAGACTGTCGCGCCATTGCACCGGATGGCCCGTCTGCGGAAAGTCGGGGTAGCGTCCCCAGGATTTCAGGCCGCGACTCATATCGCCAGCCAGAACACCAGGCCCATCAACGCGACGACCAGCAGACTCGTGCGGTCTTTGGCCGCAAACACGACCGGGTCGTCGTGCATGAGTCCGCGATGCGTGATGAGCCACGTCCGGCTGATCCAGTAGAGCAGCAGCGGACAGGCAAGCCAGATCAACTGCGGATGGCTGTACAGATGCGTGGTCTTCGCGTCCT
Source organism: Paraburkholderia sp. BCC1886 (assembly GCF_900996245.1). GTDB lineage: Bacteria > Pseudomonadota > Gammaproteobacteria > Burkholderiales > Burkholderiaceae > Paraburkholderia. The sequence continues at coordinate 148,512 of NZ_CAAJGK010000039.1, forward strand.
GGATGTAGAGCGCCAGCACCAGCACCGAGAGATAACCCGACGCCGCGCCCATCGACGAGATCATCGGCAAGTCGTCGGCTTCGTAACCGCGTCCGCGCGCTTTGGCCTTGCCGGCCGCACGCGTTGCGTGCAGTTCGGCATAGCGCTTGACGAGCGCAAGGCTCAGGAACAGGAACATCGAGAAGCCGAGCAGCCAGAACGTCAGCGTCATTCTGAACGCCGCCGTGCCCGCGATGATGCGCGCGGTGTAGAGCATCGCCAGCACCACCACGTCGAGAATCACCCGGCGTTTGAGCAGGAACGAATACGCCATGGTCAGCACGTAGTAGCCGGCGAGCACGGCGGCAAAGCGCCACGGCAGCCAGATCAGCGCCCCCGCGAATGCGCCGAGCGCGAAGACCGGAAACGCCACCACGCCCCAGACGATCGACAGCGCACCCGAGGCGAACGGGCGCCGCTTCTTGGTCGGATGATGCCGGTCGTCGTCGAGATCGAGCAGGTCGTTGAGCAGATAGACGCTCGACGCGCACAGTCCGAACAGCACGAAGGCCAGCAGGCCACGCAGATCGAGCGCGAACGACGACACCTGATGCGAAGCCAGAAGCGGAATGAAGATCAGCAGATTCTTCAGCCATTGATGCATGCGCAGCGCTTTGACCCATACCCGCAACGGGTTCTTGCGCGTGTGCAGCACGCTCTCGACATTGCCGAGACGTTGCGCACGGCGCTCCACGCCGGAAGACGGGTTCACCACGTAAGCGCGTTCCGCGGCCTGCCAGACCGCCACGTCGTCGTGCGAATTGCCCGCGTAATCGAAACCCTTGTTGCCGAACTCGCGCACCAGCGCATCGCGCTTGCGTTCCGACGACAGGTTCACTTTGCCGTCGGTCGCGAGCGTCCTGTCGAACAAACCGAGGTGATCCGAAATCGCGTTCGCGTAACGCGCGTCGCTGGCGGTGGCCAGCACGAGCGGACGACCGGCCGCGCGTTCGCGCTTGAGCCATTCGACCACGGTCGCGTCGTAGGGCAAGGTCGCCACGTCGACGTGCGTGGCCTCCGCCAGTTTGGCCTTCAAATGCGCTTTACCGCCCCGCGCAAGCCACAGTATCGGCCGGTAAAAGCGCAGCGGTTTCGCCTTCAGATAGGCGAAACCGGTTTCGATCAGCATGTCCGATCGTATCAACGTACCGTCCAGATCGACGGCCAGTGTCTTCCATTGCATCTCGCTAACCCTTCCCCTCGCGGCTTGGCGCCACTTCCTGGTACAGCGCACTATAAGCCCTGCCCAACGCGTCGCCGGAAAATAAACGCTCGTAGCGCGCGCGGGCCGCGCGGCCCATCGTGGCGGCCAGATCGACGTCGGCCAGCAGTGTGTTCATCGCCCGCGCCAGCTCTTGCGGCGCTTCGGGCGACACCACGAAACCCGTCACGCCGGCTTCGTTCACATACGACGTGCCGGAGCCGACTTCGCAACACACCATCGGCTTGCCGAACATCTCGGCTTCGACGAGCACCATGCCGAACGCCTCGGAGCGCAAATGCGACGGCAGCACCATCGCGCGACAGCCCTCGATCAGCGCGACTTTCTCGTCGTGCGAGACCTGGCCGGCGAACACGACGTTGTCGGCGCCCGACTCTTTGGCCTGCGCGGCGAGCCGTTCGCGCTCCGGGCCCGAACCCGCAATGACGATGCGGGCGTCGACGGCGCGCGCGGCCTCGACCAGCGTATGCAGTCCCTTGTAATAGCGCAGCACACCGAGCGCCAGGAAATACGGCTCGCCGTGCGCGAGTCCGAGGCGCTGCGCGATGTCCTGCGGTAGCCGCGGCGCGTCGCGGTAGTCGATGATGCCGAGTGGAATCGTCTTCAGCCGCGACTTCGACACGCTGGCGTTCAGCGCTTCGCTGGTATCCGCATAGGCGGGCGACGTGGCGACCACGGCGGACATGCTGCGCAGCGTGCGCCGCATCAACGGGCCATAGACCGCGCCCAATGCTTTCTGCCGCACGATATCGGAGTGATACGTCATCACCGTGGGTTTTTTCGTGCGGCCCAGCAGATGCAGCACATCGGCGAACGGCCACGGAAAGTGAAAGTGCACGACGTCGGCCCAATCGGCCAGCTCGCGATATTTCAGCAATGCGCCGGGGCCGCCGAGATCGCACGAGGCGGGCGCGGCCCACGACTTCTCGCGGACCACCGCGCCCTCGGGATAATCGAGCACGCCCGGCGTCGGCGTCGGCGAAAGCGTCAGGATCCGCGGCTCGACACCGCAGGCGCGCGTGGACAACGCGATCTGGCGAATCGCTTCCTGCAGGCCGCCCGGCGGATCGGGGAAGTACGTGCGATACACATGAACCACTCTCACGTGCGCACCTCCGCGTCGTCGCGCTGCGCGCCTGCACCACCGGCACCACCGGTCCGGCCGCTGGCGAAAGTGATCGCGAGCATCTTGTCCAGCCGCGCCTCCCAGGTGTTCTCTCCCACCGCCGCACGCGCCTCGCTGTCGCTCAGTTTGCCGCGCGCCAGTTGCTTCTCGATGGCCGCGACGAAGGCCGCAAAATCGCCGCCGACTTCGAGGCCCGCGCGCGGTTCTTTCGCGAAGTCGAGCGGCGTCGACACGACCGGCAAACCGGACGCGAGGTATTCGTAGAACTTCATTGGAAACATCGAACGCGTGTAATCGTTGAGCAGCGTGGGCAGCACGCCCACCCGCATGCCGCGCAAATATTGCGGCAGCGTTGGGTAACTCCGGTAACCGAGCCGATGCACGTTCGGCAACGCCGCCAGTTGCGCGAACAGTTCGCTGCGCTGCCCCTCGCGCTCCTCGCCGATAATCACCCACTGCCACTGCGGCCGCGCCCGTGCGGTCTGCAGCAGCAGCGGAAAGTCGACCTTGAAGTCCGACAGCACGCCGTGATACACGAGCCGCGGTTCGGGGATGGCGGCAAGTTCGGGCGGCAACGGTCCGACTGCGTCGCGTGCCTGGGCGAAGTGCCCGTCATCCACGACGTTGCCGAAAAAATGCGTGTTCGGATTGAACGCCACGCAGGTTTCCTGCAGCGAGCGCGCCGTCGTGAACACCGCCTCGCAGCGGCCTAGCAGCGCTTGCTGGGCGGCGCGAAAAGCGTTCACGTCGACGCCCGGAATCTCGGCGATATCGTCGACGCAGTGATACACGAGCGGCCCACGCGGCAGCGTGTCGATCGCATCGAGCATGTACGGGTGATACGTCCAGACCACCGGCGCCGCGAAGCGTCGCGACTTCGCGAAGCGGGTCACCGCAAAGCGCAGCAGCGCCTGATTCAGCGCGCGCACGAGCGGCAGATGATGCCCGGCGGGCACCAGCAGCGGCGACAGCACCCAGATGTTGTGCGCGCGCCGCGGCGGCCCGATTACGAGCGATTGCACACCGCGCCACAGACGCCGCCACAGGCGCGCCCAGTCGCGGCCGCTGCCGACTTTCGGCGAACGGAAACCGACGCTCTCCACGTACAGAACCCGCCAGCCGCGCGCCGCCAGAATGCTCGCGGTGTGTTGCTTGTTGGTCCAGTACGGCTCGTCCCAGTCGGCCGTCGAAAACAGGATGCAGTCGTGCGCGTGCGTTGCCGCGCCGTCGCGTTCAACCACCGAATACCTCGACCGCACGGCCTAGCAGACTGTCGAGAATGCGCTGCGACGCGAGCCCGTCACCGTACGGATTGGCGCGGTTACGGAGCGCCTCGCGACGCGCCGGCGCATCGAGCCACGCGGTGACCGCGCTTTCGATGTTCTGCGGCGACTGGCCGGCGAGCGTCGCGAAACCCGCGTCGACGCCTTCGCGCCGCTCCGTGTGGTTGCGCATCACGACGACCGGCACGCCGAACGTCGGCGCTTCTTCCTGAATGCCGCCCGAGTCGCTCACGACCACCGCGCTGCGGCTGATCAGATACAGGCTGGTCGGATAATCGACCGGCTCGATCAGCGCGAGATTGGGGATGCCGTCCAGTTCGCGCAGCACCGGGCCGCGCACGGCCGGGTTCAGGTGCACCGGGAACACCCAGCGGTACGCGCTATAGCGCTGGCAGAGATCGCGCAGCACGCGGCAGATGTCCTGCAACACGTCGCCGAAATTCTCGCGCCTGTGGCAGGTCACCAGAATATGCTGCTGCTCGGCGCCGTCCCATGCGGGCAGCGGGCTTTGCGGCGGCGTGTCCTGCCAGCTCGCGCGGACTTCGCCGATAGCGTCCACCACAGTGTTGCCGGTCACGACGATCTTCTCAGCGGCAATGCCTTCGTCCAGGAGATGCTGGCGCGCGAGACCGGTCGGCGCGAAATGCAGCGTCGCGATGCGGCTTAGCAGGCTGCGATTCGCCTCTTCGGGGAAAGGGCTGGCCAGGTCGCCGGTGCGCAATCCCGCTTCGACGTGTCCGACCCGAATGCCGCGATGAAACGCCGCGAGCCCCGCGCAAAACGCCGTGGTGGTATCGCCCTGCACGATCACCCAGTCGGGGCGCACCTGCTCGAACGCCTGATCGAGCGCGGCCAGCAGCTTCGCGGACAATGCGTTCAGCGATTGCCCGGGACTCATCGTGTCGAGCGTGATGTCCGGTTCGATGCCGAAGAACGCCAGCGCCTGCGCGGCCATGTCCTTGTGCTGGCCGCTCGCGCAGACGACGGTGTCGACTTCGCGACGCAACACCCGCACGAGCGGCGCGAGCTTGATGACTTCGGGCCGCGTGCCCATCACTACCATGACTTTCATTGCAATGGCTTCCCTGCTTCGACTTGGGTATGAGTGCCCCGGTACTCGACGCCGAGCCGCAACGGCGTGGCGCCGTCGGCATTCGGCGGCGTCTGGACGTGGAATGCGTCGCCGGCGTGAACCACCTGCGCAAGCGATCTGAACTGAAGGAAATCCAGCGCGGCGTCTTCGTGCAGGAAAAGCGGCTTGCTGGCCTTCGCGCGAATGTAGGCGACGAACTGCTCGTGCGCCGCGATCCGCGCGGCTTCGTCGGACCAGCCGTACGTATAGCGTTCGGAGAACGGGTGATCGAGATAGCCGAACAACGTGCGGGTGTCGAATGCCAGGTCGAAGGCCTGCTTGAAGACGGCGAGCGGATCGCCCTCCTTCAGCATGCTGGCGCCGTGCAGCATGCACTGCTGGCTATGCGCGACGAAGCCCGCCGGCAAGCCGGCCAACGCGCCGCCGCGCGCAGTCAGAAACTCCGGGTCGTTGCGGATCAGTCCGCCGACGCAGCCTTCGTAGCCGGCATCGGCGAGACCGCGCAAGCCCTCGGGCGGCGACTGATGAAACGGCGACACGGCATACCGCACCTTCACGCCGGTTACCGCTTCGAGCAGGTTCGCCGACTGCATGCCTTCGGCAACCGCGTTGTCGTACGTGCCACCCCAGTTCGGCGAATGCGTGGCCGAATGCGAGAGCACGGCGCCCTGCTCGCGGTCGGCCACCAGCTCGCGCAGAATCGGGTGCTGGTCCGGGCGGCTCAGGTTCTGCGTATTGACCGCCAGCGAGAACGGCACGCCCATGCGCTGGTAAGCCTGCCAAAGCGGGCGGGCCGATTCGATGTCTTCGTCGCAATCGAGCCGCGATGTGATGGCCGCATCGTAACCCCAGGGCAACTCGCTCAACACCGGCTGACACGGCAGCGTCTTTGCGCGATAACCCGACAGGAATTGCTCGACGAGGCGCCATTCGAACGAATCGCAAGGGCCGACCGGGCGGTTGAACCACAACACGCTCGACGCGCCGGCATCCCACAACGCCGCGTAGGAGAACTGGCGCTCGCCGTCGACATACACCGCGGCAAGTTCCGCTTCGGCCGGCGCCTGACCCGCCTGCCTGACGGCCCAGATCGACCCGTCGCCGCGAATCGCACCGTAGCCGAGGTTGTTCCACTCATCGGCGAAATCGTAGCGTTCGAACGGGCGCAACCAGGACTGGCCGCCGAGCGTTTGCGTGCGCGCGCCATAGCGCACCACCGCCGCGCTTTGCGCCGACGCACCCACCGGCGCCGCGGCGCTACGGCTCGCTGCTTCGAGGCCGGGCGGCAGTTCGGTCGAGTGATACCCGAGATAGCCGGCCAGCGCGAGCGGCAGGTTGCCGAACACCACCAGCTTGCGCGGCCGCGCCTGCAACCAGGCGATCAGGTCGGCGCTCCAGCCGTCCGGCGCGTCGACCGCGACGATGGTGTCGGGCGCCATGCCGCGCAGCAGACTGCGCGACACCGCCTGTGCCTGACCCGCGCTGACCGAGCGGCGCACGGCGGCCAGCACGTGGTGGCCGGCCTGTACCGCGGCATCCGCGAACAGCACGCCGATCATGCGGTCACCACGTGACGGAATTTTGCGCGGCTGCCGACGCGCACGAAATCGTCGTGGCCGACGTACGCGATCGTGAACGCGTCCTGCCAGAAGTGGCGGATCTTCTGAGTCGTGTCATCGGGATTCGCGGACGGTTCGAGCACGATCCGTAACGTGGGCGGCTCGGTGCGCAGATCGATCTGGAATTCCTGAATGCCGCCGACGCGGTGATCCAGCATGTCCTGGATATGGTGCGTCGGATGCGCGACGCCGTTGATCGGCACGACGTCGTGAATCCGGCCCACCACGTCGGTCAGGAAGAAACCCTTCGGTGTTTCCTGCACGCGCGCGAGGTCGCCGGTCGCATAGCGGATCAGCGGCATCAACCTGTTGCGAAAGCCCGTAAAGACGAGTTCGTGCGCGCCGTCCGGATTGCCCGGCGCCACCCGGCTTTCCGGCCAGCCTTCGGATTCGAGAATCTGAAAACCGCCTTCGTGCCCGTCGAGTTCATAGGCCATCACGCCCAGTTCGGCCAGACCGTAGCGGTCGATCACGCGGCAACGCAATGCCTTCGCGATGGTTTCACGCGCGTGCGGTTCGAGCAGTTCGCCGCTCGACTCGAACACGTTGAACGCCTTGCCGCCGCCATATTTGCGCTGCACGTAGCACGCGAGCGCGTACATGGTGGACGGATGCGAATGCGCCAGATACGGCTTGCGGCGCCTGAGTGTCTGCCACATTTCCTCGAGCCCCTGATCGTCGATCCGGTCGAAGAAAATGTTGCTGCGATTCATCGCGAAGCATTTGAAGTCTTCGCGCGACGGCCATTCCGGAATCACCTGATCCGGGAAACGGCACGCGAAGTGCAATTCCGAACGATGCCGCAGCTTGCCGATCCGCTCGCGCGCATACGTGGTCACGGCCGACGAATAATCGGCGCCCACCTGATCGTAGTAGATGGTCGTAGACAAGCCCGTCGAGCCGCCGGTCTTGCACGCATGATGCCGGCCCGCCTCGAGTGGTCCCGACAGCAGGCGCGGCCCCTGCTCACGGATGATGTCCTTGGTCAGATAAGGCAACGCTTCCAGATAGCGCGGGTCGTCCTTGACTTTGGCCGGATCGAATTGCGTGGCCTGGAACAGATCGCGGTAGTACGGCACCTTCGCACCGGCGAATTCGAGCATGCCGGCGAGCCGCTCAAGCGCGATGCGGCGGCGGTGCGGCATGGGCAGCGTGTAGTGCTCGCGCAGCTCTTCGATCTTCGGGCGGACCTTGCGCTTTTCGCGGCTCTCGGCGATCGGATAGGCAAGGTAGCCGCCGGCAAATCCCTTCAGTGTGCGAAACGGCTGACGCACCAGCAGGGACTCGGAGTAACGCAGAAACGGATGATTAGCTCGCATGGGATTCGAACCTTGTTGCGCCTTGGGGGGCGACCGCCGATCGCGCCGGGAGCGGGTCGCGGGCCTGTTGCAAGCGGCCTCCCGAGGCGGCTCTCGAGGTGGCTCTCGATAGGCCTCCCGAGGGGGCGCTCAAGCGGAGTCGCGAGCGGGTCACGAACTGCTGCTGCGGCACGATCGGTGCGGCGCGTTCAGTGCGGCAGTTGCGCCGCGTGGCTGACGAGCGGCGCCGCGCTTTTTTCCGGCGGCAGCACGATTTCGTCGGCGATCATCTTGCCGTGTTCCATCGAAATCTTGCGGTTGCACACGCGTGCGACCAGCGACGGATCGTGCGACGCCACGACGAGAACGGACGCCTTGCCGACCAGGCTCTCGAGCCGCTCGGCCGCCTTGATGCTGAACTCGGCGTCGCCCACGCTCAGCCATTCGTCCATGATCAGGATGTCGGCTTCGACGCTGGTCGAAATCGCGAACGCGAGGCGCAGCATCATGCCGCTCGAGTAGGTGCGCACCGGCAGGTTCAGGTAATCGCCCAGTTCGCTGAAATCGGCGATCTCGTCGATCTTGCTGCGAATGCGCGCCGGCTTCAAGCCATCGAGAATGCCGCGCAGATAGATGTTTTCGAAGCCGGTCGCATCCGGGTCCAGCCCCATCGACACGTCGAGCAGCGACGCAATCTTGCCCTGCACCTTGAGCTCGCCGCGCACCGGCGCGTAGACGCCCGACAGCGTGCGCAGCAGCGTGGTTTTGCCGGACCCGTTGTGGCCGACGAGGCCGACGCGGTCGCCTTCGGTGAAGCTGAAGCTGAGGTCGTCGATCGCCTTGACGATCGCGTGACGCCCAGCGTCCTGACCGATCCGGCCGCCCGTCGTGAGATTGAGCACCGCCTTTTTCAGCGAGCGATGCGAGTTCTCGTAAATCGGGAATTCGACGGAGATGTGATGAGCAACAATCGAGGAAGAACTCACGATATCAAAGCCAGTAAGGAACGCGATTACGGAAACGCTTCATCAGCAACTGCGCGAACGCGAAGCCGACGATCAGCAAGCCGATCGACCAGGCCCACGACTGCCAGTGCGTCGGGCGGCCGGTGAGCGGCGCGCGCACCGTTTCGATCAGGTGATACAGCGGGTTGTATTCGGCGACCCAGGCGCGGTCCTTGAGAATTTCCGGCGACCACATGACCGGCGTGAAAAAGAACACGACCTGAATCAGGTTGGTGACGATCGGCGGAATATCGCGAAAGCGCGCGCACAGCACGCCGAGCGTGACGCCGAGCCACACGCCGTGCAGCAGCAGCACGAACAGCGCGAACGGCACCAGCGCAAACTCCCAGCCCGGCCAATGGCCGAAGATGAGCAACAGCACCACGACCACCGGCAGGCTGTGCAGCAGAATCACGAAATTGCGCCACGCAATGCGGCACACGTGGACGGTGAGCGGCAGCCGGATCTGTTTGATGAGATACGCGGAGCCGATGAACGCGAGACAGCCTTCGTTGGCCACCGACGCCAGATACGCCCACACCACCAGACCTACCGCGAGATACGGCAGATACGCGGAGATTTCCTGATGCAGCAACGTCGAATACAGCGCGCCCAGCACCACCACCATGATGATCGTGCTCAGCGTGAACCAGAACGGTCCGAGCACCGAGCGCCGGTAGCGCTGCCGGATGTCGTGCCAGCCGAGCGTGCCCCAGACGCGCACCGCCTTCATGCCGACCAGCAGGTCGTCGTTCTCGGTGTGACGCGTGAGGTCTTCCGTGTCGTTGCTAAAACTGATATCCATTTCAAGTACGTCCGTAAATGTCGTCGAAGCGGACGATGTCGTGTTCGCCGGGAGAGTCGCAGCGAAACCAGATTTGCCGCGCACGCGGCGCTACGTCCCCGTGCCAAGTCCCCGTGTCACCCGTGCTCAGGAACGCCCGGCAGGCGACTTCGGAAAACCGTCCGTCAGGCACAACTGCAACGCGTCGCGCCAATGCGGCGCGGCCAGTCCGAATACACGCGCCAGCTTGTCGTTGGACATCCGCGAATTGGCGGGCCGGCTAGCCGGCGTCGGATAGTCGGCGGCGGGAATCGGCAACGCGTTCGGGCGGTTCGGCAGATCCGCGAGTTCGAAAATGGCGGACGCGAAACCGTGCCACGACGTCGAGTCCCCGGCACACAGGTGATAGATGCCGGAACGCTCGTTCCACCACGCCGCGCCGTCCTGCGCCGCAAACGCTTGCGCGGCCAGGTGAGCGGTGAGCGTCGCGATGGTGTTGCACCACGTGGGCGCGCCGAACTGGTCGGCCACCACCTTCAACTCGGGCCGATCGGCGCCGAGCCGCAGCATCGTCAGCAGAAAATTCTTGCCGCGCGTGCCGTACACCCAGCTCGTACGCAGAATCAGATGATTCACGCCAGTCGCGGCAATCGCCTGCTCGCCGGCCAGCTTGCTGCGGCCGTAGGCGTTCTGCGGCGCGGTGGGATCGTCTTCGACATAGGCGCTGTCTTTGCTGCCGTCGAACACGTAGTCGGTCGAATAGTGGATCAGCGCTGCGCCGAGTTTCTTCGCTTCTTCGGCGAGCACGCCGGGTGCCTCGCCGTTGATACGTGTGGCGAGCGCTTCTTCCTGCTCGGCCTTGTCGACCGCCGTGTAGGCGGCCGGGTTGACGATCAGCGCGGGCTGCACGTCGCGCACCACCGCGCGGATCTGCGCCGGATTCGACAGGTCGAGCGTCGAGCGGTCGACCGCGACTACCCGGCCAAGACCCTGCAACGTCCGCGCGAGCTCGTAGCCCACCTGACCATTCACACCGGTGACGAGAATCGTCCGCCTGGCATCGTGTGCGCTCATGCGGCCATTTCCTTATGCATACGTTTCGGCGTCGGCCAGGCGCTTGCCGGCCGCGTCTTTCGCGGCGAGCAGCGGCTCGAAGTCGATAGGCCACTCGATGCCGACCGCCGGATCGTTCCAGACGATGCTGCGTTCGTGCTCGGGAAACCAGTAGTCGGTCGTCTTGTACAGAAACTGCGCGGACTCGGACAGCACCACGAAGCCATGCGCAAAACCGGGCGGCACCCACAGTTGCCGATGGTTTTCCACCGACAGCGTGACGCCCACCCACTTGCCGAAATTCGGCGAGCTGCGGCGAATGTCCACGGCGACGTCGAACACCTCGCCTTCGACCACGCGCACCAGCTTGCCCTGCGCATGCTCGATCTGATAGTGAAGACCGCGCAGCACGCCACGCGCCGAACGCGAATGGTTGTCCTGCACGAACTCCACGCCGGGCGCGACCTTCTCGGCGAACTCCAGCGCGTTGAAGCTTTCGAAGAAGAAGCCCCGCGTGTCGCCGAACACCTTCGGCTCGATGATCCTGACTTCAGGCAGCGCGGTGGCGGTTACTTGGATGGCCATGCAACTTGGTCCGTAAGAATGTTTTGCAGGTACTGCCCGTAAGCGTTCTTGGCAAGCGGTTTGGCGAGCGCCAGCAACTGCTCGCCGTCGATCCAGCTCTGCCGGTAGGCGATTTCTTCAGGACACGCCACCACCAGACCCTGCCGCTTCTGCAATGTGGCGATGAAGGTGGCCGCTTCGATCAGCGAATCGTGCGTGCCCGTGTCGAGCCACGCGTAGCCGCGTCCCATGATCTCGACGTTGAGCGCCGCGTTGGCCAGATAGCGCGAATTGACGTCGGTGATTTCGAGCTCGCCGCGCGGCGACGGCTTGATGTCGGCCGCGATGTCGCACACCTGGTTGTCGTAGAAGTAGAGGCCCGTGACCGCGTAGTTCGAACGCGGCTTGAGCGGCTTTTCTTCGATGGACAACGCGCGGAACTGCTTGTCGAACTCGACCACGCCGTAGCGTTCCGGGTCGTGCACGTGATAGGCGAACACGGTGGCGCCTTCGTCTTTCAGATGCGCGTGCTCGAGCTGCTTCGCGAGATCGTGACCGTAGAAGATGTTGTCGCCGAGAATCAGCGCCGACGGGTCGTGGCCGACGAAGTCGCGGCCGATGATGAATGCCTGCGCAAGACCGTCCGGCGAAGGCTGGACCGCGTACTGGATATTCATGCCCCACTGGCTGCCGTCGCCGAGCATGGCTTCGAAGCGCGGCGTGTCCTGCGGTGTGGAGATGATCAATACGTCGCGTATGCCCGCCACCATCAGCGTGGACAGCGGGTAGTAGATCATCGGCTTGTCGTACACCGGCAGCAACTGCTTGGAAACCACATGCGTGATCGGATACAGGCGGGTGCCCGATCCGCCCGCGAGAATAATGCCTTTGCGCGCCATTGCCGTGCCTTTACGCGCGCTGCGCGTAGTTGGTCTCAACCCATTTGCGATAGTCGCCGGAAGCGACGTCGTCCGACCATGCCTGATTGTCCAGATACCACTGAACCGTTTTCGCGAGGCCCGTTTCGAACGTCTCCGCCGGCTTCCAGCCGAGTTCGCGTTCGAGCTTGCGAGCGTCGATGGCGTAACGGCGGTCGTGGCCGGGGCGATCCGTCACGTAGGTGATCTGGTCGCGGTACGAAGCGCCGGCCTTCGGACGGAACTCGTCGAGCAGGTCGCACAGCGTGTGCACGACTTCGAGGTTCTTCTTCTCGTTCCAGCCGCCGACGTTATAGGTCTCGCCCGGCGTGCCGCGCGCGAGCACTTCGCGGATGGCGCTGCAATGGTCGCCCACGTACAGCCAGTCGCGCACGTTCTGACCGTCGCCGTACACCGGCAGCGCCTTGCCCGCGAGCGCGTTGGCGATCATCAGCGGAATCAGCTTTTCGGGGAACTGGTACGGGCCGTAGTTGTTCGAGCAGTTCGTGGTGAGCACCGGCAGACCATACGTGTGATGGTAGGCGCGCACCAGATGGTCGGAACCGGCTTTGGTCGCCGAGTACGGGCTGTTGGGCGCGTACGGCGTGGTTTCGGAAAACTGCGGGTCGGTAGCGGACAGCGAGCCGAACACTTCGTCGGTCGATACGTGCAGGAAACGGAATGCGGCCTTATCGCCGGCGCTGAGCGTATTCCAGTAGCTACGGGTGGCTTCGAGCAGCGTGAAGGTGCCGACCACATTGGTTTGCACGAAGTCGGCCGGGCCGTGGATCGAGCGGTCGACGTGGCTTTCGGCGGCAAAGTGCAGCACGGCGCGCGGCTTGTGCTCGGCGAACAGCGCGTCGAGCGCGGCGCGGTCGCAGATGTCCGCGCGGGCGAACACATGGTTGGGATTACCCTGTTGCGACTTGAGCGTGCCCAGATTGCCGGCGTAGGTGAGTTTGTCGACGTTGAGTACCGCTTCGTCGGACGTATCGAGCCAGTCGAGCACGAAATTGGCGCCGATAAAACCGGCGCCGCCCGTTACCAGGATCATGAAATTCCCTTCTAGATGTTAGCGGCGGATCGGCTGGCTGCTCGCCGCTCCGCGCGCCCCGCGTTGTGGTTTTCTTGTGTTCTGGTCGGCGCCCGGGCCGCCCCGCTGCTGATTGCGGACGCTTGGACGCCATTTATGAAGCCCCGATTATAAAGCCGCCCGGCCCAAAAACGAGCACCCTAACAACTTGAAACAGCTTGACAGGTTTGGTTTCCGGGGAAATCGGACCGGCTTGCGAGGCCATACCGGCGACCGTCCAACGATGCCCCGACGCCGGCCTCAGGCCGCCAGCATCCAGCGCAACGTGTCCATGAACGGAATTGATTCGACCGCCGGCACCAGCGTGCGCAACCGCGCCGGCGAACCGGCCAGCATCTTCACGTCGGTTTGACGGACGAAGGCCGGATTGACGTGAACCTCGAGTTCATGACCGGTCAGATCGCTCGCTGCGGCGAGAATCTCACGCAACGTGTAGGGCGTGCCCGTGCAGACATTGACGGTGTCCGCCGCGGCGTCGGAGTCGAGCAAGGCTTCGTAGGCATTCACCACGTAGCGCACGTCGGAAAAGTCGCGCGCCACGTCGATATTGCCCAGTTCGATGGCGGGCTCGCGGCGGGCGAAATGCTCGACGATTTTCGGGACGAGGAAGTTCGACGCCTGGCCGCGGCCGGTGTAGTTGAACGGCCGCACGATCAGAATGGGCAGCCGGTCGAACCACGTCCGCACCATCGTTTCCATGGCCGCCTTGCTGGCCGCGTAGTGGTTGACCGGCGTGAGCGGGAAGCTTTCGTCGATGGCGTCGCTCGTCACGTTGCCATAAACGTTCGCGCTGCTTGCGATCAGCAGCTTGCGCGGCGTGTGACCGACGGCCGCGCACGCTTCCAGCAGATTCAGCGTACCGAGCACGTTGACGCGATAGAAGTCGAGCGGGTCCTGATGCCCGACGAAGCTAATTGCCGCGAGATGCACGATGTAGTCCGGGCGGACCGACGCGATGACGCGCCGGCAGTTGTCCGGCGAGGTGATATCGAGCCGCACCCGCGTCTCGGTCTCGGGCCCATCGCGCCCCGCTATTGTTTCGATCACGGTATGACCGCGGCTGCGCAGCGTGTCGACCAGATAGTGGCCGGTGAAGCCACTCGCCCCGGTGACGAGCGTGCGGACCGGTTGTTTCGCATGAAGAGACGACATGCTTTCTCCGTTCACGAGGGTCATCCTGTTGTAGTGCAATAACACGAGCCATGCGGCGAATTGCCGACGATTCAGCGCTTTCCGGCCATGCGCGATGCGTTATCCGTGCAGCAAACGGGCTATTATGTCACGCTCGCTTGCTGCACTGCCCAACCCGGCATGCTCCGTGCATCACTGCGTGTATCGAACCGCACCGACTCCCCGATGACACCTTCCCAAGCTTCTGCGCCAACCCCGTCGCCCCGTCCGGTCCCACTTGCATTCGGCGATCTGCAGGGCTGTCGCAAACCGTTCCAGCAACTGCTGGCCAAAGCCGCGCCATCGGCCGACACGCCGTTGTGGTTCGCGGGCGACCTGATCAATCGCGGCGCCGAATCGCTGGCGACGTTGCGCGACGTGATCGCGCTGGGCGAGCGGGCGGTGCCGGTGCTGGGCAATCACGATCTGCATCTGCTGTCGGTGTCGGCGGGTATCCGCAAGTCGAAAAAAGGCGACACGATCGACGAGATTCTCAACGCGCCCGATGCCGCCGATCTGCTCGAATGGGTCCGGCATCGCCCGCTCGCCCATTTCGAGGACGGCATGCTGATGATCCATGCGGGTCTCCTGCCGCAATGGGACGTGAGCCTGACGCTGGAACTCGCGGACGAACTGCAGCGCGCCCTGCGCGCGCCGAACTGGAAGGAAACGCTCGCGGGCCTGTACGGCAACGAGCCGAACCGCTGGAAACCCGGCTTGAAGGGCATCGACCGGTTGCGGCTGACCTGCAGCGTGCTCACGCGGATTCGCTTCTGTAATGCCGAAGGGGTGATGGATTTCAGCAGCAGCGGCGGTTTGAACGCGGCGCCGGCGGGCTGCATGCCCTGGTTCGACGTGCCCTCGCGCAAGACCGCGGATGTCACCGTGGTGTTCGGTCATTGGGCCGCGCTCGGTTTGACCCTGCGCGACAATCTGCTCGGACTGGATTCGGGCTGCGTGTGGGGCGAGAAGCTCTCGGCGGTGCGGCTGGCGCGCGACCCGGCGGAGCGCACGCTGACTCAGGTCCAATGCGAAAGTTGCCGCGCTTCGGGCGGCGGCAACTGAGAGGTTGAACGAAGCTTGGGCTTGGGCCCAGGCCTAGGCCGAACGGCCTGACTGATCGACCGGCTCGTCGGGTGCCTGCGGCTGCATGCGAGGCGGCACGCTCGAGCCACCCTGCTCCGCGAACAACGCGCCCGCGCTGGCCGTACCGTTCTGCATCTCGCGCAGCGCCGCACCGATCACCGCTTCCGCCTGCGCGGCCAACGTCCGCCGGTCGGGCCCCGCCGCCAGCGGTGCGCCGACATACACGTGAGCGGTCAACGGACCGCCTTGCAGCAGCAGATTTAGCGAATCGGCCAACGAGAGATCGTCGATATAAGCCGGCGCAGTGGATTGCCGCCCTTGCGCGTCTTCGTACAGGATGCACAGCGGTTGCACCGGCGCCGCGGCCGACACCGCCGCCTGGAACAGGTTCGCGTGAAACGGCAGGAGCGCGAGTCCGCTGGAAGTGGTGCCTTCGGGGAACACGCACATCAATTCGCCCGCGCTCAAACGCTGCGACAATTCATGCATGATGCGCTTCGCGTCGCTGCGCTTTTCGCGCTGGATGAACACCGTATCCAGTTGCTGCGCGAGCCAGCCGACCACCGGCCAGTTGCGGATTTCGGCCTTCGAGACGAACGGCGTCGGCCGCCACGCGTTGATCACGTAGATATCGATCCACGAGATGTGATTGGCGACTACCAGCGCGCCACGCTCGAGCCGCGCCCCGTCGTTATGCACGACGAGGCGCATGCCGCAGAGGCGCAGCATTTTCAACGACCATTCCCGGTTGAGCATCTGGCGCCGCTCGGCGCCGGCATTCGGAAAACGGGTCGCCACGATCCACATGCCGTGCAGCAGATGCGCGACGAGACGCGCTTTCTTCCAGGCCAGTGACGTCGATGACGCGGGGGGCGCGTTCTGCATGGTCGGCGTTTTCTTTGACGGACGATTAGCGCTGCTCGAAGGCGATGTGACCCGACACCACGGTGGCCCGCACACGCGCCGGCAACTCGTAGCCGAGGAACGGCGAGTTGTGCCCCTGGCTCTTCAGCGCGCGCGGCTCGACGCGCCAGTAAGCGTGGCGATCGAACACGCACAGGTCGGCCACGCTGCCCACCGCGAGGCGACCGGCGACTGGCAGGTTCAGCACGTCGGCCGGCGCGGTGGTGATGCGGTTAAACGCTTTGGCGAGCGGCAAGCCCGCTTCGTCGGCCCACTTCACCGTCAGCGACAGGAACAGCTCGAGGCCGGTCGCGCCCGGCGTGGCTTCGGCGAACGGCAACAGCTTTTCGTCGTCGTCCACCGGCGTGTGATCCGAACAGATCGCGTCGATCGTGCCGTCGACCAGCCCCGCGCGGATCGCTTCGCGATCGCGCTGCTGGCGCAGCGGCGGATCGAGCCGGAACTGCGCGTCGAAGTAGCCGATGTCGAGGTCGATCAGGTGCACGTGGTTGATGGTCACGTCGCACGAGACCGGCAGGCCTTCGGCCTTGGCCGCGCGCATCAACTCGATGCCCGCCGCCGACGATACGTGCGACAGATGCACGCGCGCGCCCGTCACGCGGACCAGTTCGAAAATCGTGTGCAGCGCGATGGTTTCCGCCGATACCGGCACGCCCGACAGGCCGAGACGCGACGCCAGCGGCCCGCTCGCGGCCACGCCGCCGCGGCCGAGATACGCGTCCACGGGACGCAGCCACACGGTGAAGCCATACGTCTTCGCGTATTGCAACGCACGCATCAGCACCTGCGTGTCGACCACTGGGACGTCGGCCTGCGAAAAGCCGATGCAGCCCGACTCCGTCAACTCGACCATCTCGGTGATGACCTGCCCTTTCAGCCCGACCGTCAACGCGCCGAGCGGGTACACGTGCGCCTGGTTCAGATTGCGCGCGCGGAACTTGAGCATTTCGACGAGACCGGGTTCGTCGAGCGTCGGATCGGTGTCCGGCGGACAGACGAGGCTGGTCACCCCGCCCGCGAGCGCCGCCGCCATTTCGGATTCGAGCGTGGCCTTGTGCTCGTAGCCCGGTTCGCGCAGACGCGCGGACAGATCGACGAGACCCGGCGCGATGTGCAGGCCGCGTGCGTCGATCGTGCGCTCGGCCTGGAAGCCGGCCGGTGCGGCCGGTGCGGCCGGTGCGTCCGGTGCCTTACCGAGGCCGACGATCTTGCCCGCGGCGATGAATACGTCCTGCTGCTGTTCGGTGCCCGCTACCGGATCGATCAGCGTGCCGCCTTGAATATGAATCTGCATGCGCTGCCTTATTTTTCCACTAGGTGTTCAGCTGGTTTCTGCGTAACTGGGTGTTCGTGCGTCGGTGCGTCGGTGCGTCGGTGCGTCGGTGAGTTACCGCTCAATCGTGATTGCCCGCGACGATGCCCATCACCGCCATGCGCACCGCGATGCCGAACGTGACCTGATTCAGGATCACCGATTGCGGACCGTCGGCCACCTGCGAATCGATTTCGACGCCGCGGTTCATCGGGCCCGGGTGCATCACGATCGCGTCGGGTTTGGCGAGCGCGAGGCGCTCGGGCGTCAGCCCCCAGCTCTTGAAATATTCCTGCGCCGACGGCAGCAACGCGCCGCTCATGCGCTCGTTCTGCAGTCGCAACATGATGATCACGTCGACGTCTTTCAGACCTTCGTCGAGATTGTGGAACACCCGCACGCCCATCTGCTCCAGGCCGCCCGGCAACAGCGTGCGCGGGCCGATCGCGCGCACTTCCGGCACGCCGAGCGTGGTGAGCGCGTGAATGTCGGAGCGCGCCACCCGCGAATGCAGAATGTCGCCGACGATCGCCACCCGCAGATTCGTGAAGTCCTTCTTGTAGTGGCGGATGGTGTACATGTCGAGCAGACCCTGGGTCGGGTGTGCATGACGGCCGTCGCCGGCGTTGATCACGTGCACGTGCGGCGCGCAATGTTGAGCGATCAGGTACGGCGCGCCGCTCGACGCATGGCGCACGACGAACATGTCGGCATGCATCGCCGAGAGATTGTTGATCGTGTCGAGCAGCGATTCGCCTTTGCTGGTGGACGACGCGTTGATGTTCAGATTCAGCACGTCCGCCGAAAGCCGCGTGGCGGCGATTTCGAACGTGGTGCGGGTGCGCGTCGAGTTCTCGAAGAACAGGTTGAACACCGACTTGCCGCGCAGCAACGGCACCTTCTTCACCTCCCGGTCCGTCACGCTGACGAACTGGTCGGCGGTATCGAGAATGTGATTGACGATCGCCTTCGGCAAACCTTCGATCGACAACAGATGTTTGAGCTCGCCGTTTTTCGTGAGCTGCGGATTGCCTTTCAGGAAGCCATGACGGAAGCGCGCGGCGCTATCGGCTGGATCCTGCGGGGCCTGGGTGGCGGTGTTCATGAGTTACCTGCTTGAAATACGGGCTTCAACGTGGTCGATGTCGATGCGCACTGCTGGTCTGCCATGGCATTGCGAGCCACGGCGGCGAGAAGATCGACGCGCTCGACGAGCGGGACGCGCTTCAATCGACGCGTGCTTCGGTATGGAAGGAGAAACGCGGGCCATCGGCGGCGGACTGTTCGTCGCGTGCCAGCACCAGGGTCGCGTCGGCGGGCACCTGCACCACGCCGCCGACGAAGCGCGCGGCTACCGGCAACTCGCGGCCGCCGCGATCGGCCAGCACGGCCAGTTCGACGGATGCCGGACGGCCGTAGTCGTACAACTCGTTCAACGCGGCGCGGATGGTGCGGCCGGTGTACAGGACGTCGTCCACCAGCACGATGCGGCGGCCGTCCACTGCGAACGGCAACGAGGTCGGGCTCGCCTGCGAGTGCAGGCCTTTTTTCGCGTAGTCGTCGCGATGCAGCGCGACGTTCACCACGCCGAAGCTCGGCAGGTTCAGGTCGCGGGCGAGACGCTCCGCCAGCCACGCGCCGCCGCTATAGATGCCGGCGAGCACTGCGCCGTCGGCGTTCGGCGCACTGCCGGCACCGAGCTGGTCACCGTACACCGCACGAATCTGGTCGAGCAAGGCGCGATAGAGCGCTTCGGCGTCAATGGAACTCATGATCGTCGGAAAGTCCGTCTAGATATTGCTGGAGGATGATGCTGGCGGCTTCGGCGTCGAGCAGATCGGCGCGGCCGATGCCAGCGCGGATTCCCGCTTTCGCCTCGACCGACGAATAGCGTTCGTCGACCCACGTGACCGGCAGGTTGAAGCGGCCGTTCAGCTGATTGCCGAAGCGTTTGGCCAGTTGGGTCATCTCGTGCGGCGTGCCGTCCGGGTGCATCGGCAATCCGACCACCAGTGCGTCGGGCTTCCATTCGGCGATCAGCTTGCCGACTGCCTCGAAGCGATATTCGCGGCTGCGGTTCTGCACGATGACCAGTGCCCGCGCGCTGCGCGTAAGCGAATTGCCGACCGCCACACCGATGCGTTTTTCGCCATAGTCGAACGCAAGCAGCGTCGCCTCACGTCCGGCCGTGAGGCTCATGCGTGCCCCGCCTCGCCCGACAGCATGGACAGCGAAATGCCGAGCAGCGCGAGGGCGGCTTCGAGACGTTCTTCGGCGGGCACGTCGAAAACGATTTTCGGGTCTGCCTCGACCGTCAGCCAGCCGTTCTTCGAGATTTCTTCTTCGAGTTGACCCGCACCCCAGCCGGCATGGCCGAGCGTGAGCAGAAAACGCTCCGGACCGGTGCCGCCCGCCACCGCTTCGAGCACGTCTTTCGAGGTGGTCATTTCGAGGCCGCCGGGCACCGACATCGACGACGTGTAGGCGTTACCGTCTTTCGGGTCGTGCAGCACGAAGCCGCGCTCGGTTTGCACCGGGCCGCCGAAATAAACCGGAACGTGGAGAAGGGGTTCGATCTCGAGTTTGAGGTCGATGCGACTGAAGAGCGCTTGCAGGTCGATATCGGTCGGCCGGTTGATGACGAGGCCGAGCGCGCCGCGCTCGCTGTGATCGCAAAGGTAGACCACGGTTCCCGAAAACGTCGGATCGGCCATGTTGGGCATGGCGATGAGGAACTGGTTGGTCAGATTGATGCGATCGGTACTCTTGGACATAGTTCGGATTTTAACAAAGACGATGCGGGATGGCGGGCTTTGAGCGTGGTACCGCGAGATGTGTCGTGAAGTCTGCCGCGAGCCATCGACGGCGAATCAGGTTGCACTCTATCACGCACGCGCGCGAGCGCCACCGGGCATGCGAAGCGGTTTGGCGGTGGGCGTCGGCGCGGGCATTGATGCGGGGGATGGGTGCGGGCGGCCGGGAGTTGCGCGCTTCGGCTCGCGGTGCGGTTCACGACCTGCCGCGTGCGTCGCCTTTTGCTGCGCCGGAGCCGCCATGCTCGATCGCGCGGGTCAGCGTCGAAAGCGCAATCGCGTTGGCGGCCGGCGCAACGCCCGCCGCCACCTTGTGCAACATCGCGCGCAACGCTTCGGCGCTTTGTTCGAGGGTTGCGGCGGACGGCGCGTCGAAGCCGCGTTGGCCGCGCTGGTTCTGTTGCTGGCCCTGTCGTTGCTCCCACCCCTCCTGGTGTTGCTCCTGCAAAGCCACTGCCGCGTGCGCGCGCCGACGCCATGCGAGACCGAGCGTGTCGGCAAGCACCGCAACGTGACCGAGGCCTAGCGCGCAGGCCGCAGCGCCGAGTCGGGAGGCCGCATCGCCGGCTTGCAACGCGGCGCCGGGTTCGAGTCTGTCGGGATGATTCGCCGCGCGTGCATGGTCCGTCAGCGCGGAAATCGCGGCATCGGCAGTTTGCAGAAAATCTTCATAGGCCTGCGTGCCGACGGTCAATACACCGAGATCGCGCGTCAACGAACTTCGCGCGGCGCTAATCGCCTGCGCCTGCAACGCGCCCGCCTCCCACAGCGCCTCCGAATCCTGCGTGCCGGCCACGTGCCAATCCACCGTCAGGCCATAGTCGCGCAGCACATCGACGTGAGCGGCGTCTTCGGCGGCGGCGCCGAACAGCGCGTAGTCGCGCCAGAGCAGCGCCAGCGTCGCGCGCACCAGCGAACGGGGCGCGTGCTGCACACCGCGCGCGTGATCGGCCAAGGCCAGGTTGCAACGTGCGTAGAAACGGCGGGCGTCGGTGTCGTTGTTCAGTGCGCTCGGGACCCCTTGGCCCCCTTGGCCGCTGATGCGGCCGCTCTGCCGCAAGCTTTTCGCGCAAGCCTGCGCGAGTCGCCAGAAGTCATACGGATCGGGGCCGATGAGTTCGGCGATCACGGCATCGATTTCGTCGAGCGCCGCCTGGGTGAGCGCATAGACCGCCGCGCTACCGCTACTGGCTTGCGAGCGCAGCACGGGTAGCAGCGCACGCTCGAAGCGCGCCCGCAGATGGGCCAGCCGATCGGCCGACTGCGCATGCAGCGACGCCAGCGGGACGGCACGGGCGCTCAACGCCAGATCGTCGAAGGTCACGCCGGGACCCGTGGCGGGATCGGATAACTGCGTGCAGAGCGATCGGTAGTGATCAAACAGCGTGGGCGAACAGGCCAATTCGCGCAGATTGTGACGCTCGAGCGCTGCCCGAAAGTCCTGCAAGGCCGCGCCGAATGCCGGGCGCGCGTTATCGGGATCGGACGGGTCGGCCGTAACGGGCGACAGGCGGACGAGCGCGTCGATATAACGCTGGGCGCTGAACCAGCCGGCGCTGCGCAGCGCGTGCGAAGCACGCAGCAGCGCCGAGGTGCTCTCGCCATATTGTTCGAACGCCAGCAACGCTTCGGCGAGCGCGAGTTCCGCGGCACGGACCGCGCCGCCGCGCGGATTCGGCAAGGCGTCGAAAGATGCGGGTTCAGCAGGTCGAAGTGGCATGGGCGGTCCGCAGGGAATCGACCGGGTCGCTCTATGCGCTGCCTTACACTGATCGGCTAACGCGCGAACCGTCGACAGGACAATGACAGGCTATCGTTGGAATACGGCGCGAGCGAACTGTTCAGCGCGCCGGGTCGGCGGAGGGTTAGCGGATAGCCGCAAACGGTGCTTGTTTCCGGCCTGGCTGGCGCCCCGCGAGGCGGATGCTGCCGTCGATGGCCGGTCTTAAAGAAGTCGGCCCACTAAGCATCCCACTGCGCAGCCCACTAAGCAGCCCAACCCGCGCCGACTTCAGATCTGGACCATCTCGAAGTCTTCCTTGCGCGCGCCGCATTCCGGGCAGGTCCAATTAATGGGAACGTCCTCCCAGCGGGTGCCCGGCGCGATGCCTTCCTCCGGCAAACCGGCTTCTTCGTCGTAAATCCAGCCGCAAATCAGGCACATCCAGCTTTGATATTCCATTCTTGAGTCGCGTCGTAGAGTCCGGGGAAATGGGAGCCATGATGGTACCGTGTTGCCGCCCCAATGCCTAGCAATCAGAAGGGTCTCTCGGGATGCGGCAAAATGCGGCGCGTCCATGGGCCTCGTGGGTTTGCGTCGGGTCCGGGCGGCGCTCCCGGCTCGTCGGCGGGTTCATGCGTCGGCATGGCGATCAGGGACGCGGCCGGCGCGCAAATCTTCAGGTTAGCCAAAGCCGCGGCGATGCAAAAAAACGCCCTCGTCACGGTTTAGGCCGCATAATTGAGCCGATTGCGCACCGTCTGCGCTTAAAAACAGCTCCTTTTTGTAAATCTTCATGCCCAGCGACACGCCCCCGATCGTCCTCACCTTCGGCCTTTCCGATCCCACCGGCGGCTCTGGCCTGCAAGCCGACCTGATGACTCTGGCCAGCATGGGGTGCCACGGCGTCTCGGTACTCACCGGCTACACCGTGCGCGACTCGGCCAGTTGCGACGAAGTCACCGGACTCGACCCCGAAGTCGTCGCCACCCAGGCGCGCATGCTGCTCGAAGACATGCCCATCGCCGCATTCAAAGTGGGCGCCTGCACCCGCGCCGAGGTGGTCAGCGCGATTGCCGAAGTGGTCGCGGATTACGACGACATTCCGCTGATTCTCGCCCCCGACTTCACGCTCGACGACGAGCACGTGCTGGCTGCAGACGAATTGCGCGAAGCCATCGCCGACCTGCTGGCGCCGCAAACCACGTTGCTGGTCGCCGACTCCGCCACGCTACTGGCGCTTGCCCAACCCGACGGCGACGCCGAAGCACCCAGCCTCGACGCGGCCATTTCGCACCTGCTCGCGCAAGGCTGCGAATACATCCTGTCGACGGAAACCGGCACGCACCGGCTCGTCAACACGCTGTTCAGCGAAGACGGGCAACTGCGCCAGGACATGTGGGACCGCGGCAGCAATCGCATCATGGGACTGACGGACACGCTCGGCGCCGCCATCGCCGCATTGCTGGCCAACGGTCAGGAACCGGCCGAGGCGGTTCGCGAGGCGCAGGAATATCTCTACCAGGCCATGCGCAACGCATTCCGGCCAGGTATGGGCGCCTACATGCCGGATCGTTTTTTCTGGGCCCGCAGCAGCGACGACGACACGCCGCCCACCACCGGCAAAGACGCAGCACCAGGCGAAGCGCGCCACTGAATCCGCGCGTGCAGACTGGCCGCCTGTTTCCCCGATAACCCGCATTCGTGCGGGTTTTCTTTTGCATGGCGCGAATTGCGGAATGCATGGCGCCGCAGATTTAACGCGGAATTTATCCATTTCACATCGATTTCGGATGTTAGAAAGCGTAATTAATCGTTACAACATCCGCGGATTACCACGCTAAACTTTGACGATCGTGTGACAAGGAGGTGATGCGATATGTCCGCACCAATCTTCTTCATTCATCCGCCGAAGAGTGGGGGGTCGACTGTCGTATCGTTTTTCGAATTGAATCTGGGAAAAAGCGGCTTCGTTCAATTCGAATGGGATCGGCCTGGATGGGAGAATTGCCGCAGTCGACTTTTGCAAACAGGCGCGGGCGGCGGCCATTTGCCGTATGGCATTCACCGGGATCTCAAAATCGCTCTGCGCTATTGCGCGATTTTGCGCGATCCGCTTGCACGGCAAATATCGCATTACCGATATGCGTTAAATGGCAAGAATGGCGCAGTGGAACTCGGCGCGAGCGTTTCGTCGCTGGAAGCATTGGTGCGCCGTGGCAATCTGACGCTCGACGAATGGGTTGGCGAATCGATGAATGGCGGCAATAATCTCTACGTGCAAATGTTGAGCGGCCGGCCAATCGTCGACCAACAGAGCCTCGAACTCGCCAGAATTCATCTCCGCCGGCATATCACGACGTTTGGCTTTTGCGAAAATATCAGCGAATTTCTATTGCGGCTTTGCGGCACGACCGGACTGCGCCTCCCCTTCTATTTCGAAACGAATAAGACTTGCGGAACGGCAGAACAGAAACTGCATTTAAGCGAAACGGCGAAGCAAGATTTTATCGAGCAGAACAGTCTCGATTACCAGCTTTTTCACGAAGCCAAAGAGGACGTCGATAGATACGCTAAAGACACGGGCAGTATTTTCACGAAAGCATTGGAACTGGTCCAAACGATTCAGGCGGAGATTAATCGCCTGGACAATCCGTACCTGTACAACACTATCCTTACCGGCTTCGACGACGCGTTTCTCGCGAAGGTGTGTGCGCTCATCCGCCAGTACGATCTCGAACCGTTGCGCGCGTATCTGCAGTTTGCACACGAGCACCGGCCAGTCATGGCCGACTTTTACGAAGGCCACGTCGACACGGTCCAGAACGGCGCGGTATCGGGCTGGGCCGTCAACCTCAGCCAGCCGGAAGCGAGCGTGCCGCTCGAAGTGCGCGCGGGAGCACGTGTCGTAGCGTGCGGCTGGAGTGGCGAGTCGCGGCCCGACGTAGCCCGCGCCGGCTTCCCCAGCGCGCAAGTCGGATTTTCGATTCCGCTGCCGGCCGATCTCACCGATACTTTTCAAGTCGCGATTGCCGGCTCGCCGGAATCGCTGAGCAACGCAGGACCCTGGCGCCAAGGCTGGCACTGCGCCTGACAGAAGGACACCCCCAGATGGAATCTCCCGTTTTCCTGCAACGCAGCCATGGCGTCGTCACCAGCCGCGACCGCATGCAGATTTTCCGCCAGAAGCCGGTCACCGTCTGGTTGACCGGCTTCTCCGGCGCCGGCAAATCGACGGTTGCGTTTGCGCTCGAACAGCAACTCGTGGCGCTCGGTCATGCCTGCTACGTACTCGACGGCGACAACATCCGTCACGGCCTTGCACGTGACCTCGGATTTAGCAGCGACGACCGGCGCGAAAACATTCGCCGTGTCGCCCATGTCGCGCAATTGATGAACGACGCCGGACTCATCGTGATCTCGGCACTCATTTCACCGATGCTCGAAGACCGTGCGATGGCGCGGGAGATTATCGGCCCGGAAAAATTCATCGAAACCCACCTGTCCGCACCGCTCGACACCTGTGTGCGGCGCGATCCGAAAGGCCTCTACGCGAAAGCGCGCGCGGGAGAGATTGCGTCGTTCACCGGCATCTCCGCGCCTTACGAAGCGCCGATCGATCCGGAACTGCGGATCGACACTGGCTCGTCGACACCCAAGGAAAGCGTCGCGGAACTGTTCGCCTATTTGCACGCGCACTGCGTGGTCGATCCGGATCGCCAGCAAGTCGTGTGATATCGCGAGCCCCAAACAAAAAACCCGCAGAGATGCGGGTTTTTTGTTTGGGGAGCACGCCTTGCAGCGTACTTCCCATGACACCAGACCATGCATGTTCGAATGAGCCTCGACTCGGGTTGCAAGCCGAGGCCCGACGGACTTTACATGTCCATGCCCATGCCGCCCATGCCGCCGGGCATACCGCCGGGCATCGGAGCATCGTCCTTCGGCAGTTCGCAAACAGCTGCGTCGGTGGTCAACAACAGGCCAGCGACCGAAGCTGCGTTTTGCAGTGCCGTGCGCGTCACCTTCGTCGGGTCGACCACACCTGCGTCGACCAGGTCGACGTACTCGCCCGTTGCTGCGTTGTAGCCGTAGTTGCCCGTACCAGCTGCAACTGCTGCCACCACGACGCTGGCTTCTTCGCCGCCGTTCGTGACGATCTGACGCAGCGGCTCTTCCATCGCGCGCAGCACGATCTTGATACCTGCGTCCTGATCGGGGTTAGCACCCTTCAGACCGGTGATGGCCGTACGTGCACGGATCAGTGCAACGCCGCCGCCTGCCACGATGCCTTCTTCCACAGCTGCGCGCGTTGCGTGCAGTGCGTCTTCGACACGTGCCTTCTTTTCCTTCATTTCGACTTCGGTCGCAGCGCCGACCTTGATCACTGCAACACCGCCGGCCAGCTTGGCCACGCGCTCTTGCAGCTTTTCACGGTCGTAGTCCGACGTCGCTTCTTCGATTTGCGTGCGCACTTGCTTCACACGCGCTTCGATGTTGGCCGCTTCGCCAGCGCCGTCGATGATCGTCGTGTTTTCCTTGCCCACTTCGATGCGCTTCGCTTGGCCCAGTTCGGCCAGCGTTGCCTTTTCGAGCGTCAGGCCGGTTTCTTCAGCGATGACCTGACCGCCGGTCAGGATCGCGATGTCTTCCAGCATGGCCTTGCGGCGATCGCCGAAGCCCGGAGCCTTCACAGCCACCGTCTTCAGAATGCCGCGGATGTTGTTGACCACCAGCGTTGCCAGTGCTTCGCCTTCGACGTCTTCTGCGATGATCAGCAGCGGACGGCCAGCCTTGGCGACCTGTTCCAGAACCGGGAGGAGGTCACGAATGTTCGAAACCTTCTTGTCGTGCAACAGCACGAACGGGTTTTCGAGCACGGCAACTTGCTTGTCCGGGTTGTTGATGAAGTACGGCGACAGGTAGCCGCGGTCGAATTGCATACCTTCGACGACGTCCAGCTCGTCTTGCAGCGACTTGCCGTCTTCGACGGTGATGACGCCTTCCTTGCCGACCTTGTCCATTGCTTCAGCGATACGATCGCCGATGGACGAATCGCTGTTGGCCGAAATCGAGCCGACTTGAGCGATTTCCTTGTTGGTCGTGCAGGGCTTGCTGATCTTGCGCAGTTCTTCGATAGCAGCGAACACTGCCTTGTCGATACCGCGCTTCAGGTCCATCGGGTTCATGCCCGATGCGACGTACTTCATGCCTTCGCGAACGATGGACTGGGCCAGAACCGTAGCGGTCGTGGTGCCGTCGCCTGCGTTGTCGCTGGTCTTGGAAGCGACTTCCTTGACCATTTGTGCGCCCATGTTCTGGAGCTTGTCTTTCAGTTCGATCTCTTTCGCGACCGACACACCGTCCTTGGTGACCGTCGGGCCGCCGAAGCTGCGTTCCAGGACAACGTTGCGACCCTTCGGGCCCAGCGTGACCTTCACAGCGTTCGCGAGGATGTTCACGCCTTCAACCATCTTGGCACGGGCGGAATCACCGAATACGACGTCTTTAGCTGCCATCTTCTAACTCCTTGAATTCTTGGGATATAACCGGGTAAGTAGCGCTTTGCGCTTACTTCTGCACCACGGCCATGATGTCTTCTTCGCGCATGACGAGCAGTTCGTTGCCGTCGACCTTGACGGTCTGGCCTGCATACTTGCCGAACAGAACGCGGTCGCCCACCTTCACGTCCAGGGCGATTTGTGCACCCTTGTCGTCGCGCTTACCCGGGCCGACTGCCAGAATTTCGCCTTGATCCGGCTTTTCTGCTGCGGCTTCGGGGATCACGATGCCCGACGCGGTCTTGGTTTCTTGATCCAGACGTTTGACGATCACGCGATCATGCAAAGGACGAAGGTTCATACATACTCCTCTCTTGATTGAGACTGAAGAACGCTGAGAAAACCCGATTGGCTGCGCCAACCGGCGATGTTGTTAGCACTCTCGTGCAGCGAGTGCTAATTATATGGACGGGTGGTGACAAATTCAAGAAGCGATGCAGGTCGCAGTCGAAATTGTTCTGGAATCGGGCCTGGGTAGGGTTTCATCCAGGTTTAACCCCTATTTGTCCAACTCTGAACTCGCAGACCCGGCAGGGTTCCCGACGCGCGCTCATCATCACGATGTCTTCGGCATCAGACAATCACCGCGCCAGCACACGCGCGAGAGCGATCACTCCAGCTTCGATCGCGTCGCGGCCGACCGAGGCAAAACCCAACACCAGCCCCGACGGAGCCGGACGGTCGATCGCGTAAAGCGACAGCGGCCGTGTCTCGACGCCCTCGAGCGCGAGGCGACGCGAGACGTCGGCGTCGTCGATGCCGGGCGGCAGGAAGGCCGGCGCATCGAGTCCCGCAACGATTCGGGGAACCGTCAGCAAGCCGGAAAGATGCCGCTCCACAGAGCTTTCCAGCGTTTCGGCCCGCTCGCCGTACAGCATGCGCATGCGCCGGATATGGCGCCCGAAATGGCCGTCGGCGATGAATTCATGCAACACCGACTGCTGATCTGACGGAACATGCCGGGCCGTCAACGACAACGCGGCCACGAACGGATCGATCAACCGGTCGGGCACGATCGCATACGCAGTCCTTAATCCAGGAAACAGCAATTTGCTGAATGTGCCGCAGTAGATCACGTGTCCATCCCGATCGAGGCTCTTCATCGCGGCCAGCGGATTGCCCTCGAAGCGGTACTCGCTGTCGTAGTCGTCCTCGATGACGACGGCGTCCCGATCCCGTGCCCATTCGAGCAGCGACAGCCGCCGTTCGAGCGCGAGCGGCGCTCCGAGCGGCGCTTGCCGCCCCGCGGTGACGTACGCGAGACGCGCGTCGGGCGCGTGCTGTCGCGCCCATTCCACGTCGATACCACCTGCATCCACGGGCACACCGACAACCCGGGCGCCCGCAGTTTCGAGCACGAAGCGCGCGCCCGGGTAGCCGGGATCTTCGATCCACGCGGCGTCGCCCGGATCGAGCAGCAGACGTGCGGTCAGATCGATCGCCTGCTGGACGCTGCCGAGCATCACGACGCTATCGGCCGCGCACGCGATGCCACGGGACATGCCGACATACCCGGCAATCGCCTCGCGTAGCGGCCGATATCCTTGCGCCTCACCGTCACCCAGCAGATCGCGTCGAGAGCGGCGCGTGCGTTTCGCTGCCAGCCGCGCCCACAGTTCGAACGGAAACGCATCGAGATCTGGCGAACTGGCACGAAAAGCGCGAGCGGGACTCGTGCGGCCGCCCGCCTGGAACGGGGTCCGCGCAAGCAGACGGCCGCGGACCGACAGCGTTATCGAACGGGGTTGCGCGCCGTCGACGCCAGCCCGCTTCCCGACTGACCGGGGCTCACTGCTGTCGCTGCGTTGATCCGGCAGTTCGGGCGCGACGAAACTGCCTCGTCCGACGGCGCTCGTCAGATAGCCCTCGGCCTCGAGTTGCGAAAACACGCCGAGTACCGTTCCGCGCGACAAGGCAAAGCGTGCGGCGAGATCGCGCGACGATGGCAGACGGGCCCCTGGCGATAGCCGGCCGGTCAAAATCGCCGAACGCAGTTCGTCGTATAACCAGCGTTGCAGCGGCATACCGTCTGGCCGTGGCGCCAGCGCAAGGTCGATGTGTTCAGCTCGGCGCATGATCGCGCTCCATAATGGCTCAATCGATTTCCCGAAATTGGATCTTTTGCGCAACCATTAACCACCCTATCCTGCTTTGCGTCAAGCGCGCGACAGACCGCTGTCGGCGCATTGCAGACGGGAGAAAAGAGATGAAACACAGGGTTTTGGTGGCTGGAGCGAGTGGCGCCATTGGCGCTGCACTGGTACCCCTACTCATTAAGGCGGGCTATGCAGTGTTCGGCACCACGCGACGCGCCGACCGCGCAAAAACGCTTGCAGACGCCGGTGTCACGCCGGTCGTCGTCGATGTATTCGATGCGCTCGCGCTACACGACGCGCTGGTTCGCATCGCGCCGCACAGCGTGATACATCAATTGACCGATTTGCCGCACGGGCTCGACCCTGCCCGCATGGCTGAGGCAGTGGCGGCCAATGCCAGGATACGCGACGAGGGAACGCGAAACCTGATCGCCGCGGCCATTGCGGCCGGTAGCAAACGGATGATTGCGCAAAGCATTGCGTGGGCGTATCGACCCGGCGAGCGGCCCTACGACGAAAGCTGCGCGCTCGACATCGATGCGCAAGGCCCGCGCGGTATCAGCGTGCGGGGCGTCGCGGCCCTGGAGCACCACGTACTGAACACGGCACTGCTAACTGGAACGGTGCTGCGGTACGGACAGATTTACGGTCCTCGCACGGGCATCGAGGTCGCTGCCGGCTCGAGCCCACTGCATGTCGAAGCTGCCGCGTATGCGGCGTTCCTCGCGCTTGAACGAAGCAGATCGGGGATCTACAACATCGCCGGCGACGACGCCGAGGTCGACAGTGCAAAGGCGAAGCGCGAGCTGGGCTGGTCGCCGGACCTGCGAGCGGGGACACCTGTATGACCCCGCTCGCCCTGCCACTTCGCGCGCGCCTGCCTCGCCTGCCAGGCAAGCCCACGATGCTCGCGGCGATGGCAGTCGTTTCGCTGACGCTCGGCCCGGCAGCGCCGCGCTCGGCGATCGACTGGTTTTCCGGCATGTGCGGTAGTCGTCACGATCCACTGTTGTCGAGCGCATCGTTGGCTGCCGGCGTG
Source organism: Paraburkholderia sp. BCC1886 (assembly GCF_900996245.1). Taxonomy (GTDB): domain Bacteria; phylum Pseudomonadota; class Gammaproteobacteria; order Burkholderiales; family Burkholderiaceae; genus Paraburkholderia. The sequence continues at coordinate 179,328 of NZ_CAAJGK010000039.1, forward strand.
ACCAGCCGGCCGGCCTCGACCGTCAAGGTTCTGTCCTGCGAAGCGCTGCCTGACGCGCCGGGCAAGTCGGTGACGACGGCCATCGTCGAGTTTCCGCCGCTCGGCTTTACGCCGGCGCATCGTCACCCGGGTTCGGTGACAGCGGTCGTGCTTGAAGGGACGATCCGTTCTCAACTGGCGGGAGGAGCGCCCGTCGATTACGTCAGTGGCCAAACATGGTTCGAGCCGCCCGACACGCTTCACCTGTTTGCCGAGAATCCCGATCCGACCCACCCGGCAAGGTTTCTTGCGACATTCATCGCGGATACCGGTTGCGGAAACCTGGTGCTACCACCGGACCAGGTTTCACGGTAAGACCGCAATGCGAATGTCCGCTATGAATCAATTCGAGGAGCGGTTGTCCGTTCGGCCCCGCTGTCCTGAACGATGCGGTCCAAACCCGTTCACGTTGCTTCCAGCTCACCGTGATTGCCGCGTGAGCATCAGATCCAGATTCTGAACCGCGGCACCCGATGCACCTTTGCCGAGATTATCGAAAACCGCGGCTAGCAGGACGTGTCCGTGTTCGATGTTGGCGAACACGCTCAAGCGCATGTCGTCCGTGCCGTTCAGCACCTGTGGATCCAGGTATTTCAGTGTGGACGATTCGAAGAGCGGCATGACCTGTACATGGGCCGCGTCGGCATAGTGGCGTGCGAGGCAGGCGTGCAACGTGGCGCCATCCACGTCGGGCGCGAGCAGCCGCAAATCCAGGGCCACCGTTAGCACGATTCCTTGCCGGAACGCTCCATATGCCGGGACGAAAACCGGACGCTGCGCGAGGCCGGCGTATTGCTGGATCTCCGGTGGATGCTTGTGCGCGAGCTCGAGACCATATACCTGATACGAAGGCGCTTGAGTGGCACCTTGCCCCTCGTATTCCTCCACGCCCGCACGCCCGCGCCCCGAGTAACCGGACACCGCGTAAATACTGACCGGATAGTTGTCCGGCATCAAGCCAGCCTGCAACAAGGGACGCAGCAAGCCCACTGCACCGGTCGGATAGCATCCGGGATTGGTGACACGACTTGCGTTTGCAATGCGTTCAGCCTGTCTTGGTGTCATTTCCGGAAAGCCATATGTCCAGTCCGGCTGTGTACGGTGCGCAGAACTTGCGTCGATGACTCTGACGGCGGGATTCACGATGGCGCCCACCGCTTCGCGCGCAGCGGCATCGGGCAGGCAGAGGATGGCAATGTCACACGCGTTGATGGCTTCGGCGCGACGCGTGAAATTCTTCCGTTCCGCCGCAGACAGCGTCACCACGGTCAGATCGGACCGGTCGCGAAGCCGTTCGTGAATCTGCAACCCGGTGGTGCCTTGATCGCCGTCGATGAAAACAAGGGGTGAGCTCATGAGTGGAATGCTCCGGTGGCGGGTCGATAACAGATAAAGCAGGCTGCTATCTTCGGCGCAACGCTATAATAGAGAAAGTTGAATTTCATAACCTGTTCATTCAACTTTCCTGAATCTGGAAGGCGATATGCGAGAGATCAGTCTGGACCGCTTGCGCACCCTGGTCGCGATTGCCGACCACGGCTCATTTGCCGACGCGGCGCGCGCGTTGAATCTGGCACCCCCCACGGTCAGTCTTCACATTGCCGATCTGGAAGACCGCATCGGCGCTCCGCTCCTGTCGCGAAAGCGCGGCCACGTCCGGCCGTCGGCAACGGGCGAGTTGCTGGTCGAACGCGCGCGTCGACTGCTAGCCGACGCGGAAAATGCGTTGGACGACGTTCAGCGCCAGGTTCAGGGGGTTGCCGGACGTGTTCGGCTTGGCGCATCGACCGGCGCGATTGCGCATCTCCTTCCTGAAGCACTCGACGTGCTGCGCAAGGACCATCCCGCTATCGACGTTCAGATCGCGATACTGACGTCGCAAGAAACGCTAACCCGGCTGGCCCAGGGAACACTGGATGTCGGGCTGGTCGCACTCCCTCAGCCTCCGCTGGCGGAGCTGGTCATCAAGCCCTGGCGCCGTGATCCCGTGATGGCCTTTTTGCCGGCGCACTGGCGCTGTCCGGCGCGCATCACGCCGGAATGGATCGCCAGTCGCCCGCTCATTCTCAACGACGCGACCACGCATCTCTCGCGTCTGACTGCGGAGTGGTTTGCGATCGGCGCGCAACATCCTGCACCGCGCATCCAGCTCAATTACAACGACGCCATCAAGAGTCTGGTAGCGGCAGGTTACGGCGCGGCGCTGTTGCCTCACGAGGCCCCTACCCCGATACCCGATGCGCGCGTTGCCATGCGTCCGCTACGCCCGGCGTTGTGGCGGCGGCTCGGCATTGCGCATCGCGCCGGGAACGTCGAGCGTTCGGCGCAACACGTACTCGATGCGTTGTGGGATCTGCGATTGACGTAGGCGTTACGTCCCCTTTCGCCGTCACTGGGGCTTGAGCGGTCGATTCTCGTGCTGGCCATGCCGCAAATAGTGCTCGACAGGGTCAACGCCGGCGGCGGCGACATCCGGATTGGCTGCAAGGTACGCATCCCCGTCGAAGTCATAGGGCACGACGACGGACACGGTCGTATCGAGATCGCTTGGCTGGCCGACGACGCGACTGGAATAACGGCCACCTAGCTCACGGCGTCGCGCGATGTCTGCCCGGCGCCTAGCTTGCCAGTCGGGTTCGCCAGGGCCGATTGTCGATGCCGCGGCAGCCATGCGCGCCCAACTGCTGCGGATGTACTCACGATCGCTGGAACGTCGCATCGAAACATAGAATTCAAAGTCTTCGTCCTGGGTGTCCAGAAATCCCTCGCACGCGAAATCGATCAACCCGGCGTCCGTCATGTCGCGGAAAAGCTCCGCAAACGACTTGGGCGTAAATGCCCAACAGTGAATGTCGTGATAGGTACCCTTCTCGATAATGTCGCGAGCCAACGCCACGGCGCCTTGCCAGTCGTAGTGGCGCTCGGGCACGGCCGGTATTTCGTCGCGCCAGATCTCGGCTCGCCCGGCTTTCACCACGCCGAGCGCGAAGTCGAGCATGGAATGCGGCTGCGGAACCCGCGCCTTGTTGATGTAGCTCAGCAGCACGTCAGCCAAACTGGTTTCGCGGCGAAAAATATCGAACAGGAAGCGCTTATCCGGAACGATCAGCCGAAGTTCACCTGTCGAGCGCAACACCGATGCGAGTTCATTGAGCCAGGCGATCAGATCGGGAACGTGTTCCACGACATGCGATGCGACGGCGTAGTCGACCAGCCGCCCGCGCGTGGCCTCCTGCAGCGTATTGTGTCCCCAGACGGCGTCGACATCGACAATGTGGTCGACGGTGACGTTTTCGTCGTTCTCGTATTTTTTCCGGAGTGTCGGCGTGTCGGCGTGATCGACATAAATCACCGGCTCTCCTTCTTCGCGCCTGACGAGCGGTCGGCACAACGCGCCGATTTCCAGACCGACGAGCTTCTTCGTGTCGAGTCCTGCGAGGACAATGGCTCGTCGCTCGTCGAGCGTCAGTTTCGCCAGCGGATCGTTCAAGTACCGACTCATACGTTTTCCCAAGAGAGCATGGCCGACGCTTTCGCGGTCGATCAAATCTGCAGCATGGTACTTCTTTCGGCGCGGTATCGCGAATGCGCGTTCACCCGCGCATTACCGGCACATCGAGATGCACGAGCGGCGCTCCCGACCGGCTAGCCTCGACCATCATCGCGATTCCGTCTTCGAAATAGCGGGTGAAGCGCCCGGTATCGAAAAGCGGCGCCGTGCCGAGATTCGCCGCCAGCCTGGCTCGCAGTGCGCGGCGCTCCCCGGCATCGCGTCCGAGCCGCACGGCGATCCGCACCATCTCGTCGGCATCGCGCGCAACCAGCTCCGGCAGATTCACCGCGTTCAGCAGGCTCTCGCTCACCCGCGACGCGAAATGCGAACCGCGCGCGGTGATCACGGGCACGCCGGCCCACAGCGTATCCGACGTAGTCGTATGGCCATTGCAGATGAGCGCGTCGAGCGCCGCATCCGCGAGTTGCAGACGCGCAATATGCTGCTCGGGGCGCGCGAAGCCAGAAAAAATCAGCCGATCCGGCGTGATGCCGGCGAGTGCAGCACGGCGCCGCAGATTGCGTTCGGCGGCTTCGCCCTGATTCAACAGCCATAGCACGCTGTCCGGCACGTCGCCCAGCACGCGCATCCAGACATTGAAGCTGCCGCGATCGATCTTGTACGACTGATTGAACGCGCAGAACACCACGGCGTCGTCCGGCAACCCATGAGATGCACGCGAACCCGGATCGCCGGCCACCGGCCGCTGCCGGTCGTTGCACTGATACGAATGCGGCAGACGGCAGAGCTTTTCCGAATAGAACGGCGCGCTGCTATCGGGCGTGACGAAGCGGTCGGACACGAGGTAATCGATGAACGGCGTGCCGGTGCTGCCCGGAAAACCGATATACGCAGCCTGCAACGGCGCGGGCCGATACGCCATGATGCCCAGACGTCCCCAGCCCGTGTGCCCCTTCAGGTCGAACAGAATGTCGAGCCGATCGGCGGCGATGCGCAAGGCGGCATCGGCATCGGTCATCGCGGTGATATCGATGTGATGCTCGACCGCGCGCAGAAAACGCTGCCGGTACACCGAGACGTCCGGCGGACTCGAGTCGTAAGCGAACACCTCGAAGCGTTCGCGATCGTGGGCTTCGAAGAGCCCCGCCATCAGATGCATGGTGGCGTGATTGCAGAAGTCCGACGACAGATAGCCGACGCGAATCCGCGTGCCTGCGCTATCCGCACGCGGCGCAGTGACGAGCGGCGCGACCGTCGGCAACACGCGCGCGACGTAGGCTTGGGTGACTTCGAGGTTGTACAGCTCGTTGGCGCACCACGTGAGGTGCGTCAGCGGAAATTCCTGGGTGGCCGCGTACTGGCCTTGCGCGTAATGCGCGCCGATGCGCTGCTGCAGCGATTCGATCCAGTCCCAGTCGCAGGTGAAACGCGCCGGTACCAGCGCCGCACCGAGAATGGCCGGGTCCGTACCGCCGTCACCGAGAATTTTCTTGAAGACGTCCGCGGCTTCTTCGTACGACTCGTTGCTTTGCAACAGCAGCGCCGCGTTCGACAGGTAATGCGCCTTCGTGCTGCACACCAGCAGACGACGCGCGAACGCCACGCCGTCGCGATAGCGATTCGCGTTGAACAGCGTCGTGACCAGCGCGTTCAGAATCTCGTCGTTGCCCGGATCTTCGGCAATCGCGAAGGTCAGGCACGAAATGGACTCGTCGATGCGCCGCTCGTTGCTCAGCATCAGTCCGGCGACCAGCCAGTTGCGCGCGCCGCCGCCCACCGCGCCGGCACGCCGGTACGCGTCGATCGCCGCGCCGGATTGCCCGGACAGGCGCAACGCTTCCGCCTTGAGCGTCAGCAGTCCCGGTTGATTCGGTTCCTGCTCGAGCAGCCCGGCGAGCTGTTGCAGCGCGCTGTCGGTCTGCCCGTTCTGAATCTGGTGAATCAGTACTTCGGTCAGGTTGTTTTCGGTGGCCATGTCCAGCCCGGCCTGTTACCGGTCATGAGAGAAATCCGGCGAGTATAGCCACTCGCCGGACCCGCGAAAAATGCGCCCGGCACACGCCGGTTTAAATGTTCAGATACGACACCTGCGTAGTGGACAACGCCGCCACCTGCGCATTGGTCAACGCGTTCACTTGCGTGGTCGTCAGCGCGGAGACTTGCGAGGTCGTCAACGACGACACCTGAGTGGTCGTCAACGCGGCGACCTGGCCCGTCTTCAACGCGGCGATATCGTCGTTCGACAACGCGCCCAACTGGTCGGTGCTGAGCGCCGCGACATCCGCGTTCGTCAGCGAAGCGACCTGACCGGTCGACAGCGCGGCGATCTGCGCGGTCGAGAAGCCACCCTGAACCTGCGAGGTGGTGAGCGCAGCCACTTGCGCGTACGCCAGCGCCGCCACCTGAGAGGTCGACAGCACGGAGACTTGCGTCGTGGTCAACGCGGCCACCTGGGTCGTCTTCAACGCGCCGATGTCGCCGCTCGACAACGCACCCACCTGGTCGGCGCTCAGTGCGGCCACATCGGTCGTGGTCAACGCGGCGACTTGCAGCGTCGACAGCGCGCCGACCTGCGCCGTAGAAAGCGCGCCGACTTGCGCGGTCGACAACGCGGCGATCTGCGTCGTCTTCAACGCGCCGAGTTGATCGGTCGACAGGGCGCCCACCTGGTCCGTCGTCAGCGCGCCGACCTGATTCGTGGTCAGCGCGGCAATGTCGCCGGTCGACAACGCGCCGACCTGGCCAGTGCTGAGCGTGCCCACTTGCGTCGTCGTCAATGCGGCGACCTGCGTGGCCGTCAACGCGCCGACCTGGTCATTGCTCAGTGCGCCGACCTGCGTCGTCGTCAACGCGGCGACCTGTGCCGTCTTCAATGCAGCGATATCGGTGGTGCTGAACGAACCCAGCTGATCCGTGCTCAGTGCAGCCACGTCCGCGTTCGACAGCGCTGCAATCTGGCCGGTCGACAACGCGCCGACCTGCGCCGTGCTCAGTGCGCCGACCTGCGTGGTCGTCAATGCGCCAACCTGCAAGGCCGACAACGCGCCGATCTGGTCATTGCTCAATGCACCGACCTGAGCCGTGGTCAACGCGGCCACCTGGCCCGTCTTCAACGCGGCGATTTCACCTGTTGCCAGCGCACCGACCTGCGTCGTGTTCAGCGACGTCACCTGCGCCGTCGACAACGCGCCGATCTGCGTCGTCGTCAGTGCCGCGACCTGCGCCGTGGTCAGTGCGCCGACCTGTGCGGTCGTCAATGCGCCGACCTGCGCGGTCTTCAATGCGGCGATGTCGTCCGTCGAGAGTGCACCCAGTTGATCCGTGCTTAGTGCTGCGACGTCCTTCGTCGACAGCGAGCCGATCTGCGTGCTCGACAACGCACCGATCTGCGCCGTGCTCAATGCGCCAACCTGCGTGGTCGTCAACGCGCCCACCTGCGTCGACGTCAGCGCGCCAAGCTGGTCGTTGCTCAATGCGCCGACCTGCGCGGTCGTCAATGCCGCGACCTGCGCCGTCTTCAGTGCCGCGATATCGACAGTAGTGAACGAACCCAGTTGATCCGTGCTCAACGCCGCCACGTCCGCGTTCGTCAGCGAACCGATCTGGCCGGTGGACAGCGCGCCGACCTGCGCCGTCGTCAGTGCGCCAACCTGCGTCGTGGTCAACGCGCCAACCTGTGCGGACGTCAATGCGCCGACCTGATCCGTGCTCAGTG
>NZ_CAAJGK010000040.1 GCF_900996245.1 Paraburkholderia sp. BCC1886
TCATCTGTTGAATTACCCATTCCCGGGTCTCTGCTGAATAGCGTTTCATCTTCCATTCGCTGTCCGCCCCCCAATCTTTACATCAATCGGTTCGGGTGAGGCGACAACTAGCCTGACATGGAGGGGCCGCCGCAAAGAAAAGTAGGCAAAAGAAAGCGGCTCACACCGCTAACTCTTAAATGGGAACCGCGCGAGATTCATGGTAGTGGTGCATCTGGAATCCGGTCCCCCGCGCATTATGCGGTAGTGACAAAGCACTCATCAGCGCCCACTCCGCACTGCGTGCGTCGCGGATGGGAACACCACGGAAGTCGAAAAACCGACGGTTGTAGAACGACCCGGGGGCGCGCGAAGCGCCGCCGGAAGAATGACTGCCTTGTCACAAGAGCGGAGTGTGCGGGAACACGGATTCCAGATGCACCACTACCAAGGAAATGCCGCGGGGCCCGCTTAATGGTTAGCGGTGTGAGCCGCTTTCTCTTGCTTACTTCTCTTTGCGGCGGCAAAGAGAAGTAAGTGCCCCCCCCGCACAGGGGGAACGCTAATAGACCACTAACAATGCAAGGAAAGGCCAAAGGCCCAAAAAGCCAGAGCAACGAAAAAACCCTCACCGCCGACCGGCCAAATCCACATTCAAACTCCCATCCCCCCCCATCCTGACGACCCCTTTGGAAACATCCCTTCGATACCCATAAAGATCGAACTTCATCACCCCAGGATTAGAAGAATCCTTAATAAAAGTCCGAGTATTCGTGACCAACGAATTAAACATCTTCACATCCCCGGCTTCGATCCAGACGAAGCTCTTCCCGGCATCGGCCGGCGGCCGCGCCACCGCCACCCCCGCCTCCCGTTTGAACTTCAAAACCAGCCCGTCATCGGTCACCGTCGCACTGGCAAGCCGCCCCTGCAAAACCGGCGGCGGAAACACCGTGTACTGATCGAACACAAGCTCATTCCCCTTCAGAGCCACACCTTTGCGCGTGAAAGGCGTCAACGAAGCCAACGGAATATCCAACGCCCGCAACAGCCCAGCCTGCGGTACCCCCAACACCTTCACGGAAGTCGGCTGATAAACCAGATGCCGCTCATCGGCGGCGACGATCGAGCCGCTCATCGTCGTCGGCAACCACACGCCGGGAAAGTGATTCCACAACTTGATCCCGCCGGAAACCTGAAGCTGCCCGTCCACCGGTTTCAACTGCAAATCGTTGAGCGAGCGCGGCTCGTAATCGAGCAGATAGTCGTTGAAAAGCGCCGCCATCGCCGGCCACGGCTCGACCACCTCGCCACCGACGATCCGGATATCGTACTGATCCGGATCGTCGAGATCGACCGGTTGACCCGGCTTCTTCGGCACCATCTGCGCATCGAGCGAGCGCACGTGAAAACCGATCCGCCCCGCTACGTAGAAGTCGACGTTCTCGACGTGAATCAGCGGAGCCGGCCCGGCAGAATGCCGCTCATCCACGAGCGCCGAACCGGGCGTCGCCAGACCCGGTCCAGAGAGCGCAGCACGCGTGCTCACCGGCATCATCCGCGCCGAAGACGACGCGCTCTGACCTGCCGACGCGGTGCGCAGACCGCCCGGCACCTGCTGCCAGACCTGCCGGGCCTGCGCCAGCGCCGCCTGCTGCGCGCGAATGATGCTGTCGTTAAAGCGCGCACTTGCGCTACCCACCTGCCCCGGCGATTCCTTGGCCGCAGCAGCCCCGGCACTCGCCAGGCTCGTATAGGAAGGCAGATGCACATCCAGCGCACCCGCTTCGTCGAAAGTGAAATAGCCCGCCGCCATCTGATCGCGATAGTGATAAAGATCCAGCACGAACGGCGCGTTCGCCTCGGTCGGCGTCAAGGCCATGTCGATATTCATCGGCATCGAACGCATGAACTTCACGTCGCCGCCCTGCACCAGCAAACCGCGCGGCGGCATCGTCGCGGGCCAGTCGATCTTCGGCACCGTGTGGTCGTCGAGCGTGAAGCGCACGCCGGCCGCGCTCGTATCGATCTGCGTGATCGTCATGTTCAGCGCGGGCGGCGGCGTCAGTTTGGCCACCTGCATCACGACGTCGTCGCCTTCGAGACGCGCGATCGGCGTGTCGACTTTCAGCAGATCGGCCATCCGCACGTGCGCGGCCTGCATCAACTTGTCCGCGGCCACGCCGGCCACTTCGATATGGTTGGCGTGGAACACGAGTTCGCCGGCGCTGCGCATCGACATCGAACCGCCGAGCACGATCGGCACCCACGTGTCCCGATGCATCTCACCGGTAATACGCAGCGTGCCGCCGTCCTGCGGCACGACGCGCATGTTACGCAACGGCGAACCCTGATACTGGAACAGATAACGGTTGAAAATTGCCGTGAGCTTGGCGCTGTCGAGCGTGACTTCGCCGCGATGCACGTTGATCGTCACGCTGGTCGGATCGTCGAACACGATCGGCTGCCCGGGATGCGAAGGCGTCAGCGTGGCCGCCATGTCGTGAATCATGAAGCCGATGTCGCCGGTCACGCGGAAATCGACATCGCGCGCGAACATCAGCGAGCCGTCGATACCGGAGTCGCGCAAGGTCAGCGGGCGCACACGCCGCTCGGCCATGCCGCTCGCCGACGGCACCCGCGCGGCGACGCTTCGTTCGGCAGCGAGTTGTTTGGCCTTTGCGACTTCGAGCGAGGTGCGGGCCGCCGCGGCATCGCGTTGCGCCGCGTTGCCGGAAGCCGGAACATCGGGATGGGCGTTCGCCGCCTCGCGGCTGTCGCTTGCCCCACTGTTGCTGCCAGCCGCCGCGCCCGCGTCGTTCTGCCCGGCAGCCGCCGGCGCATTCACAGCACTCAGGGCATTCACGGCACTTGCCCCACTCGCCGATCCAGCGCCCGTGGTGGAACTCGCATCGGCGCAAGCGGACATCAGCAACGCGGCCGTGAGGACGGTCAGACCGGCACCCATCGGCCTGCGCCATCCATTGCCGCCCGACTGCCCGCGTTGCAATCGCATCGTCCGCAGCGTCTTTTCAGCCTGTTCGCCAGTCTTTCTCATGATGTCTCCTCCTCTAGCCGCGATGCGCCTCTGGCACGCCGGGCCGACATGGTTCGTCACGCATACACCGGCTTTAAACAGCAAGCCGACGGCGCGCGTCTTTCACCTGATTGTCTTGATTTGTCCGCGCGCTGCCGACAAGATTTCTGGAGGACGCTCACCAAACGATCAAGCGTTTGAATCGCTACGCTGGGTCCCGGGAAAGCCGCGCGCATTCTGCGTTGGCGGCCCGCGGGCGCACCGAATTCAAACGGCATGATTAGGGCAGATGGGAAGGCACCGGCGCGATGAACGGCCGCGCCACGCACCGTATCAGTAGAAACCAGCACGTCATTTCGAATACGGCACGGCCCAATCGACGCAGCCCGGCGCGCGTATCAGCCTACGCCGAGCCATTCCTGCATCACGTCGCGCCGCTCTATGAAATCCGCCAATTCTCCATCGAACACGATCTGTCCATGACCCATGACGGCGACGCGACTGGCGAGTTCCTGCGCCAGCGTCAGCTGCTGCTCGATCAGCAGCATGGCGACGCCCCGATCGCGCAGCAGGCGCAAGCAGCGCGCGACCTGCGTCATCACGAGACTGGCGAGCCCTTCACCGGGTTCGTCGATCACCAGCAGATCCGGGTCGCCGAGCAGCGCCCGCGCGAGCGTCAACATCTGCTGCTCGCCGCCCGACAGCGCGCCCGCGCGCGTGCGCTGGCGCTCCAGCAGCACGGGAAACAGACTGTAGGCGTCGTCGAAACCGAAGCGCGGCGCACGACCACGCACACTCGCACGCCCATGCGGCGCGACGCCGAGCTGCAGATTCTCGTGAACGGTAAGCGTCGGAAACACATCGCGATGTTCCGGCACGTAGCCGAGCCCGAGCCGCGCGATCTCGAAGGTCCGCAGGCCGCCGAGCGCCGTGCCCGCGAAACGCAGCTCGCCCTCGCTGCGCACGAGTCCCATGACGGCACGCGCCAGCGTCGAGCGACCCGAACCGTTGCGGCCGACCAGCGCGAGCACCTCGCCCGCTGCGACGCCGAGCGTCACGCCGTGCAAGACCTGGCTCGCGCCGTACCACGCGTTCAGTCCGCGAATGTCGAGCAAGGCGCTCATGCGTCGAACCCTTCGCCGAGATAGGCGGCGCGCACGGCCGCATCCGCGCGAATCTCGGCGGGCGTGCCGCTCGCAATCACCCTGCCCTGCACCAGCACTGAAATGCGATCGGCGAGCGCGAATACCGCGTCCATGTCGTGCTCGACCATCAGCAGCGTGCGGCCCGCGGTGGCCTCGCGGATCAGCTCGATCGCCCGCGCTGCTTCGGCGCGGTTCATGCCCGCCGTCGGCTCGTCGAGCAGCAAGGTGTGCGCGCCGCCCGCGAGGGCGAGTCCGAGGTCCAGCGCGCGTTGTTCGGCGTAGCTCAGGGCGCCGGCCGCGGCATGCCGGCGCCCGCTCAGACCGACGGCGTCGAGCACCTGGTCCGCGCGCGCATCGACGGCGCGCGAAGCGCTCAACCGTTGCCACCAGCGCAGCCGGTCACGCTCTGCAAGCAGCGCCGCGCAACGCAGGTTGTCGCGCACACTCAGCCGGGCGAACACACTGGTGGTCTGGAAGCTGCGCGCCAGCCCGCGACGCGCGATCGTCGACGGCGCGAGCCGCGTGATCTCCGCGCCGAACAGATCGATGCGCCCGGCGTCCGGCCGCGCACCGCCGGCAATCAGATTGAACAACGTGGATTTGCCCGCGCCGTTCGGTCCGATCAACGCATGACGTTCGCCGGGTTCGATCGTGAGATCGACGCCGCGCAGGATCTGCGTGGCGCCGAAGCGCTTTTCGATGCCATAGAGCGCGAGCGCGGGGGTCATGGCGCGTCCCCGTCGGTGGATTGCGATGCGTGTGCGCGTAAGCCCGTGGAAGCATGGAGTCGGGCGCGTGCGCGCAGCGCGGCATGCGCCGCGAAGGCGCCCGACGCGGCGAGTGCCGTCAGTGTGAGGCCGAGTGTCCATGCGCCGGAGCCTGAGGCGATCGACTGTGCAGACGCGGGCAATGTGGGTAATGCAGGCAACGCAGGCAACGTGAACAGCCCGGCGACCACCGTGCCGTCGTCCGCGCCGAACTGCACGGCATACGCCCACTGCACCGCGACCACCACTGCCGCGCCGAGCAACAGCACGGCAGCCGAAGCCCACAGATAAAAGCCGCGGCACCCGCGCCATCCCCATGCATCGATTCGAGCACCGTGGCGTCGCGCGAAGCCGGCGAGTCCATCCGGCGAAGCCATCACGATGACGATGAACAGCAGTCCCAGATAAAACAGCCACGCCCGCGTCATGCTGCCCACCACCACGCTGAAAAAGGTGAGCACGATGGCGCCCGCCACCGGCCCAAAAAACGAAGCCGTGCCGCCGATCACCGTTGCAATCAGCACGGCGCCCGAGCGCATCATGCCAACGCTTTCGGTGGATACCAGTTCGACGTCGATCAGCCCCAACGTCCCCGCGATGCCCGCAAAAAACGCCGCCAGCACCACGACGCCATGGCGCACGCGGCGCGGATAGCAGCCGATCGCCGCGGCCCGTGCCGGGTTGTCGCGCACCGCATTCGCGAGCCGCATGAAGGCCGTGCGGGACAGACCGAACATCGCGACGCTCGCCAGCAGACACCACGACGCGATCAGCCCATACGCTTCGCGCGCCGGGCCAAACGTCCAGCCTGCGAGCGCCGCTGCATGGGTTCGATCGATGGCGACGCCCGCCTCGCCGCCGAACCAGTCGGGCAGCGTCCACGCGGCCGCCGAGATCAGTTCACCGATGCCGAGCGTGATCATCGCGAAGGCCGTGCCGGCCCGGCGGGTCGAGACGAAGCCGAACACGACACCGCACAACGCAGCGCCCAGTCCGCCGATCAAAGGCAGCAGCACGAGCGGCACGGCGAACCGGTTGAAAATCTGCGCGGCGATCAGCGCGCCGAGTCCGGCGTACGCCGCGTGGCCGAACGACAGCAGCCCGGTTTCGCCGAGCAGCAAGTTGTACGACAGCGCAAAGACGATCATCGCCGCGGTTTGCGACAGCCAGGCGAGCAGCCAGCTTTGCGGCCAGATCGAAGGCGGCACCACGAGCCACGCGATCAGCGCGAGCCATGGCGCAGCACGCCGCCACGCGGGCTCACGCATGGTCGTCACGCTGCCCGAACAGGCCGCGCGGACGCACCGCGAGCATCGCCACCAGCAGCACGTAGGGAATCAGCGGTGCGAGTTGCGCGAGCGTGAGCGCGTCCCACTCGGGCGGCAACGCGCCGCCGAAGGTCGGCCAGAGTTCGCCTAGCGACAGCTCGCTCGCTACCGCAAAGGTTTGCACGCATCCCACCAGCAGCGACGCTGCCAGCGCGCCGCCCAGCGAGCCCAGTCCACCGATGACGACCACCACGAAGACGATCGACCCGAGCGAGTCCGCCATGGCCGGCTCGATCACGAACAGCGGTGCGCCGATCACCCCGGCCAGCGCCGCGAGCGCCGTGCCGGCCGCGAACACGCCGGTGAACACACGTGGCACGTCGTGACCGAGCGCTTCGACGGCGCTCGCGTGCGTGAGCGCGGCCCGCACGATCAGCCCCGCCTTCGACACCCGCAATACCGCGTAGAGAATACCCAGCATGGCGAGCGAGACGGCCATCATGAACACCCGATAGCGCGCGAACGCCGCGCCGTAGATCGTGAACAACGGCCCGTCGAGCAGGGCGGGCACGCTGGCGCTCAACGGCCCCAGACCCCAGCCGAGCTTGACCAGTTCGCCGAGCAGATACGCCGCGCCGAAAGTCAGCAGCAACTCGGCGAGATGGCCATGCCCGTGCCTGCGCACGCGGCGCAACAGCCAGCGTTCGAGCGCCGCGCCGAGCGCGCCGACGAGCAGCGGCGCGAGCACCAGCGCGCTCCAGAATCCCGCGTACTTCGCGACCGACAAGCCCACGTAAGCGCCGAGCATGTAGAAGCTCGCATGCGCGAAGTTCAGCACGCCGAGCATGCTGAAAATCAACGTCAGTCCGGCCGATAGCATGAATAGCAGCAGGCCGTAACTGACGCCGTTGAGCAGATTGACGACGACGGATTGCACGCGGCTAGTCCGTCTGCGCAGGCGCGTCGGTCGCTGCATCGCCCGGCGCGTTGTCCGGCGCGTTGTCCGGCGCGTTGTCCGGCGCGACCAGCGGGGCGAGCGCGGCGCGCAGCGCTTCCGGCAAGCTCACCGGACGGCGGGTGGCGCGATCCACGTACACATGCACGAAATGACCCTGAGCGGCGGGTTGCGACGCCCCTTCGCGGAACAGGCCGACTTCGTAGCGCACACTCGAATTGCCGAGCCGCACGACCCGCAAACCCGCATCGATCCGTTCCGGAAAGGCCAGCGGCGCAAAGTAGTTGCACTGCGTTTCGATCACCAGTCCGATAGTCGCGCCGCGGTCGTAGTCGAGCACGCCGGCACGGATCAGGTACTCGTTCACCACAGTGTCGAAGTAGCTGTAGTAGACGACGTTGTTCACGTGACCGTAGACATCGTTGTCCATCCAGCGGGTGGGGATCGACAGGAAATGCGGGTAAGCCGCGCGCGCGGCGGGAGCAGGTTTGTTCATCGTGGCCTGGCTGGGCGTCGTGAAGTGGCTTTGAGGCGAAGGTGAAAACCGGTTTTACTGTCCTGGCCGTTCAACGAATTCGAACGGCAAGCCGCGCCGGCGCATCCATTCGCCGAGCGCCTGGCCGGTGCCCGCGCGCCACGGCCGCAACTTGGCCGGCTCGATCAGCCGGTATTCGAGCAACTCCGGCGACAGCGCCACGGTGCCGTGCGCCTTCACGTGATACGCGATGATCAACTCGTTCTTGCGGATGAACTCGTACACGCCGATCAGCTCGACGCTGTCCGCATGCAGCGAGGTCTCTTCGAGCACTTCGCGCGCGATGCCCTCTTCCGGCGTCTCGCCGTTTTCGAGGAAACCGGTGATCAGCGCGAACATGCCTTCGGGCCACGCGGCGTTGCGCGCGAGCAGAATCTTGCCTTCGTATTCGACGATCGCCGCCACCACCGGCAGCGGATTGTTCCAGTGCACGTAGCCGCATTCGGGATCGGGACAGGTCTGGCGGATGCGGCCGCCCTCGTGTTCGGCGTCGGCGCGCTCGATCAGCGGCGTGGCGCAGCGTGGGCAAAATCGGTAGTCGGTCATGGCGTTGGGACGTTTTTATTGGAGCGGGGTCGTGAGGGGCGTCGTCCGTCGAGCGAGGCTCGCGCTGCGGCGGTCTTTTGTTTATATCGGTCGGTGCGGTTGCGGTTGCGGTTGCGGTTGCGGTTGCGGTTGCGGTTGCGGTTGCGGTTGCGGTTGCGGTTGCGGTTGCGGTTGCGGTTGCGGTTGCGGTTGCGATGCGGCTACGGCGAGCACGCGTCAGGCCGCGCACAAGGCGCGCACTTCGGCGGCGAAGCGCTCGACCGTTTCCGGTTGCGTGTCCCACGCGCACATCAACCGGCAACCGCCCGCGCCGATGAACTCGTAGAACTTCCAGCCGCGCGCTCGCATAACTTTGGCCGCCGCTGCGGGCAACTGCGCAAACACCGCGTTGGATTCGCGCGGAAACATGATGCCGACGCCAGGAATCTCCTGCAAGCGGGTTTGCAGGAGTTCGGCCATCGCGTTGGCGTGGCGGGCGTTGCGCAACCAGACGTCGTTGTCGAGCAGACCCAGCCAGGGCGCGGAAATAAAGCGCATTTTCGAGGCGAGCTGGCCGGCCTGCTTGAGGCGATAGGCGAAGTCGTCGGCGAGCGCGCGGTCGAAGAACACCACCGCTTCGCCGACCGGCAAGCCGTTCTTGGTACCGCCGAAACACAGCACGTCCACGCCCGCGCGCCACGTGATCTCCGACGGATGCACGTCGAGCGCCGCGACCGCGTTCGCGAAACGCGCGCCATCCATATGGACTTTCAGATGCCGCCGCTTGGCGATGGCCGCGATCGCGCGGATTTCATCGACGCTGTAGACGGTGCCCACTTCCGTCGATTGCGTCAGCGTGACGACCTTCGGCTTCGGATAGTGGATGTCGGCACGGCGCGTGACCACCGCTTCGATCGCATCGGGCGTGAGCTTGCCGCCGACGCCCGGCGCGGTCAGCAGTTTCGAGCCGCCGGAGAAAAACTCGGGACCGCCGCATTCGTCGGTTTCGATATGCGCGAGTTCGTGGCAGATGACCGAGTGATACGACTGGCACAACGACGCCAGCGCGAGCGAGTTGGCCGCCGTGCCGTTGAAGACGAAGAACACTTCGCAGTCGGTCTGGAACAGATCGCGCAGCCGGTCGCAAACCTGATGGGTCCACGAGTCGTCGCCGTAAGCGGGCTCGTGGCCGCTGTTGTTGGCGGTGATGAGCGCCTCGAGCGCTTCGGGACAGATGCCGGCGTAGTTATCGGACGCGAAATGTTGCATGGCGGGCGGCGCGGCCGTCGACCGGCGCGCTGGGATGACGGGAAAGCGGTCATTCTAGTGTGCCGGTGGGAGGTTTGGGTTTTCGCGGGACGGGGCTGGGGGTTCGGCGGGGCTTGGGTTGGGCTTGGGTTGGGCTTGGGTTGGGCTTGGGTTGGGCTTGGGTTGGGCTTGGGTTGGGCTTGGGTTGGGCCCGTGAAAACCGGTTACTGGCAGCCGCAGTCGGGCATGCGGGTTCGGGTTCAGCGTTGGGGTTGGTTTTTGGGTTGGTTTTGGGGTTGGTCTTGAGGTTCGCCTCGGTGTCGTCCTCGGCCACGCGGCACGCTCACGGCGATCAAACCGAATGCACCCGCGAGCAACGCCCCTGACGCCAGCCACAACGCGGGCGAGAACGAGCCGGTGTGGCTCGCGATCGGTGCGGCGACCAGCGGACCCAGAATCTGCCCGACGCCGTAGGCGGCCGTCGCGTAGCCCATGAGCCCGGCGGCGGAATCGCCGTGATGACGCCGCGCCTCGCGCATGGCGAACATCGTGATGGCGGTGAACGGTAACCCGATCAGCATGCTGCCGAGCGAGAACCCACCGGCCGTCGGCCAGATGATGCCGAGCGCGATGCCCGCCGCTTGCAGCACGTAGCAGCCGGCGAGCAGCAGCCGGTTATCCCAATAGGTCGGCAGTCGCGCCGCCAGCAACGCGCCGACCACCAGCGCCGCACCGAACATCGGCCAGAACAGATCGGGCCAGGCCGAGCCGGGCAACGCGTGACGGGCGATCACCGGCAAAAAGGTCGCGGTGATGATGTAGCCAAAGCCCGGCACGCCATAGAGCAGGATGAGCCAGATGGTGTCGGCGTTGTGGCGTGGTTTGGATGGCGTGGGTGCTTTTGCTGCGTGGGTGGCGTGGGTGGCGTGGGTGGCGTGGGTGGCGTGGGTGGCGTGGGTGGCGTTGGTCGGGCTCGTTGCGCTGGTTGCTGCGCTGCTCGCGGTGCCGGCGTGCCCGCCGAAAAGCGGCCACACCATAATGGCCAACACCGCCCCGATGATCCCGAAACCGATCCACCCGGCGCGCGCGCCATAGCTACCCGCGGCGCTGACCAGCAAGCCCGTCCCGACGATGCCGAATCCCGGCCCCGTGTAAATCAGTCCGCTCCAGCCATGCGCGCCGAGTTCCGCGAGGCGCTGCAAACCCCATTGCGACGCGAACACGAAGGTCCACGCGCTGACCGCACCGGCGACGAAACGCACCATCGCCCAGACCCAGAACTGGTTCGTGACGCCCATTGCGAGCGTGAGCAGAACCGTCAGGACGAGACCCAGCCGGACCATTCGCGCCGCGCTGACCCGCAGCGCCGCGCAGGCCACGGCGCCGACGAAATAGCCCGCGTAGTTGAACGAGGCGAGCCAGCCGCCGTGCTGAATGTCCAGCAGGGGCCTGCCGGCCGCACCGCCATGCAGCATCAGCGGTAAAAGCGGCGTGAAGGCGAAGCGTCCGATACCGAGCGCCACAGCCAGCGTGACCATACAGGCCAGGGCGGCGCGGCGGGCGGCATGCCGGTCGACGGCGACGACGTGTGCGGTGGAAGTGAGATCGTTCATGATCGGTCCGATTCGAGGTGATGGCCGGTTGCCGGAACGGCATACCCCGGCGATACGTTGGATCTTAGCTTGACCTTTCAATCACTTAAAATGAATAATTCGGATGCTATCCATCGTCAGGAGAGAACTATGGATCTGGCCGCTCTGGCTATTTTTCGCGCCGTGGTGCGCGAAAACGGTGTCACGCGTGCCGCGGCGAAGCTCAACCGCGTGCAGTCGAACGTGACGACGCGTATCAAGCAGCTCGAAGAACAGTTGGGCACGGACCTGTTCATCCGCGACGGACGGCGTCTCGTGCTGACGCCCGCGGGCGAAACCCTGCTGCCCTACGCCGAACGCCTGCTCGCCCTCGCCGACGAAGCCCGTCACGCAGTGCGCGAAGATCGTCCCAGCGGCCGCTTGCGGCTCGGCGCAATGGAGAGCGTCGCGGCCGCCCGTCTACCCGGCGTGCTCGCGCAATACCATCAGCAATGGCCGGACGTCGCGCTCGAACTGGAAACCGGCACGACCGACAAGCTGATCGAACGGGTTCGCGAATTCGAAGTGGACGCCGCGCTGATTGCGACGCCGCTGGACATCGTCGGTGCGTTCGGCGACCTGTTCGAAACGGTGCCGGTATTCCGCGAAGAACTGGTGATGCTGACACCGCGCGGGCATCGGCCGATCAAGGCAGTCCGCGACATCGCGTTGTCGACGCTGATCGCGTTCGAGCATGGCTGCGCTTACCGCTCATACATCGAGAAGTGGTACGTCGAGCATGGCGTGAGGCCGGCCCGCGTGCTGGAACTCGGTTCGTATCACGCGATCGTGGCGTGTGTGGCCGCGGGTGCGGGCGTGGCGGTAGCGCCCCGCTCGGTGATGAACATGCAAACCGATACGAGCAATATCGCCGTGCACGAACTGCCCGACGTCGCGCCGATCGAGACGCTGCTCGTCTGGCGGCGTGGACATTTTTCTTCTGCGCTGAATGCGTTGAAGCAGAGTTTGCTGGCGGGGAGTGAGGCGGTTGGATCGCCGGGTGTCGCGACGGCGGCCGTGGGTGTGAATTGATGCTCCGGGCGTTCGCCGGTCGCGTTCACGGTTCGCAAATGGGAAGGCCACGCGGGAAGGCCCCGCGGGATGCTGAAATTTTCAGCATCCCGCGGGGCCTTTTCTGCTTCGATCTGAACCGGTCTCGAAGCGCTTCTGGAGGAACGATTCCGGCTTACTGCCGGATCAAAGCTGTGCTTCGACCCAGGCCTTCACGCCGGCGAGAGCGGCCGGCAGATTCGCCGGTTCGGTGCCGCCCGCTTGCGCCATGTCCGGCCGGCCACCGCCCTTGCCGCCCACCTGTTGCGCGACGAAGTTGACGAGTTCGCCGGCCTTGACCTTCTTGCTCGCATCCGCCGTGACACCGGCAATCAGGCTGACCTTGCCGCCTTCGACCGAAGCCAGCACGATGGCGGCACTCCTGAGCTTGTCCTTCAGCTTGTCGACAGTCTCGCGCAGCGTCTTCACGTCCGCGCCTTCGAGCGTTGCCGCCAGCACCTGCACGCCGGCCACGTCGATTGCCTGACCAACGAGTTCGTCGCCCTGACTCGACGCCATCTTCGACTTCAACGCGCTCAATTCCTTTTCGAGCGACTTCACCTGGTCCTGAACCTGGGTGATGCGTTGCGTCAGTTCCGAAGGTTGCGCCTTCAGCACCGCTGCCGCCGCATTGATGCGCGCATCGAGGTCCTGCACGAAGCGCACGGCATTGTCGCCGGTGATGGCTTCCACCCGGCGGATACCGGCGGCCACGCCGCCTTCCATTACGATCTTGAACAGGCCGATGTCGCCGGTACGCTGCACGTGCGTTCCGCCGCACAGTTCGCGCGAGAAGCCGAGGTCGAGCACACGGACTTCGTCGCCGTACTTCTCGCCGAACAGCGCCATGGCGCCGCCCTTCACCGCGTCGTCGAACGACATCACACGGACCACGCCCGGCGAGTTCGCCAGCACTTCGGCATTGACGATTTCTTCGACCCGGCGGATCTGCTCGTCGGTCATGGGCGCGTTGTGCGCGAAGTCGAAGCGGGTCTTGTCGGCGTCGACGAGCGAACCCTTTTGCTGCACGTGCGAGCCGAGCACTTCGCGCAACGCCTTGTGCATCAGATGCGTGGCCGAGTGATTGCGCTGTGTGCGCGCGCGGCGCACCGTGTCGATCTCCGCTTTCACGACATCGCCCACTTTCAGCGTGCCCTGCTCGAGCGTGCCGTGATGACCGACTACGTCGGCCTGCACCTTGAGCGTGTCCGCCACCGCGAAGCGCACGCTCGCGTTGCCGAGCACACCCTGGTCGCCGACCTGACCGCCCGACTCCGCGTAGAACGGCGTGTGGTCGAGCACGACGACGGCCTGCTGGCCGGCTTGCACTTCATTCACCGACGAGCCGTCCACATACAGCGAGACGACTTTCGCGTCGTCGAACGCGATTTTTTCGTAACCGTGGAACGTGGTCTTCGCGCCCGAGTATTCGAGCCCTTGCGCACTCTTGAACTTGCCGGCCGCACGCGCCTGTTCGCGCTGCCGCGCCATGGCTTCGTCGAACGCGGCTTCGTCGACCGTGACTTCGCGTTCGCGGCAGACGTCGGCGGTCAGGTCGAGCGGGAAGCCGTATGTGTCGTGCAGCTTGAACGCGAGTTCACCGTCGAGCGTCTTGCTGCCTTTGGCGTCGAGGTCGGCCAGCGCGCTGTCGAGAATCGACATGCCGTGCTCGATGGTCTCGAAGAAGCGCTCTTCTTCCTGACGCAGCACGTCGGTCACGCGTTGCTCGGCTTCCTTCAGTTCCGGATACGCCGCGCCCATCTGCTCGACGAGGTCGGGCACCATGCGATGGAAGAACGAGCCCTTCTTGCCGAGCTTGTAGCCATGACGGATGGCGCGCCGCACGATACGGCGCAGCACGTAGCCGCGGCCTTCGTTGCCCGGAATCACGCCGTCGACGATCAGGAACGAGCACGCGCGGATGTGGTCGGCGATGACCTTCAGCGAATTGTTCGTGAGGTCCGACGTTGCCGTTTCGCGAGCCGCAGCCTTGATGAGCGACTGGAACAGGTCGATTTCGTAGTTGCTATGCACGTGCTGCAGCACGGCCGCCAGACGCTCGAGACCCATGCCGGTGTCGACGCTCTGCTTGGGCAACTTCGTCATGTTGCCTTGCGGGTCGCGATTGAACTGCATGAACACGAGATTCCAGATCTCGATGAAGCGGTCGCCGTCTTCTTCCGGCGACCCGGGCGGGCCACCCCAGATTTCCGGGCCGTGGTCGTAGAACACTTCGGAACACGGTCCGCACGGGCCGGTGTCGCCCATGGTCCAGAAATTGTCGGAGGCGTAGCGTGCACCCTTGTTGTCGCCGATGCGGATGATCCGCTCTTTCGGCACGCCGATTTCGTTTTCCCAGATGGCGAACGCCTCGTCGTCTTCCTGATAGACCGTGACCGTCAGCTTGTCGGCCGGCAGTTGATAGACCTTGGTCAGCAATTCCCAGCAGTAATGGATGGCGTCGCGCTTGAAGTAGTCGCCGAACGAGAAATTGCCCAGCATTTCGAAGAACGTGTGGTGACGCGCGGTGTAGCCGACGTTTTCCAGGTCGTTGTGCTTGCCGCCCGCACGCACGCTGCGCTGCGCGGTCGTGGCACGCGAATACGGGCGCGATTCCGCGCCGAGGAAGACATCTTTGAACTGCACCATTCCCGAATTGGTGAAGAGCAGCGTCGGGTCGTTGCCGGGCACGAGGCTCGACGAGCGAACGATCGTATGGCCCTTCGATTCGAAGAATTTAAGGAATTTCTCGCGGATTTCGGCGGCTTTCATAGCGTGCGGGGGACGGGGTTTGCCAGTTCCCTGGCTGTTACCGGCAGCATCGTGAGATGCGCCAACTGTTTGTTTCTTAAACGACTGATTATACGGGATCGGCAAACCCGCGACGGCGCGGCCTGTGGCGTTGGCCGTTCGGCCAGGTTTGCACGCGCACGACGGGACACGGGATGGCGCAGGCGTCGACCCAGGCACCGTCCTAAGCTTGTCCTATGCCGTTCGGCCGACTGCACCGGTCCGCGGGAATCGCTTAAGATGCCTCCAGTTCGCGGCTCCCCCGCGCTGCCACAACCAACAAGGAGACTTCGAAGAATATGGGCGCTCTCAGTCATATTCGCGTGCTGGATCTGACGCGCGTACTCGCCGGACCGTGGTGCGGCCAGACACTTGCCGACTTCGGCGCCGACGTGATCAAGGTCGAGCGTCCCGAGGTCGGCGACGATACGCGTCACTGGGGGCCGCCCTATCTGAAAACGCAGCAGGGCGAAGACACCCGCGAAGCCGCCTACTACCTCGCGGCAAATCGCAACAAGCGCTCGGTCACGCTCGACATCGCATCGCCCGAAGGCCAGAGAATCGTTCGCGAACTGGCCGCGCAAAGCGACGTGGTGCTGGAGAACTACAAGGTCGGGCAACTCAGGAAGTACGGGCTCGATTACGCGTCGCTCAAAGAAGTGAAGCCCGACTTGATCTACTGCTCGGTCACCGGCTTCGGACAAACCGGACCGTACTCGCAGCGGGCCGGTTACGACTTCATCGTGCAGGGAATCGGCGGCTTCATGAGCATTACCGGCGAACGCGACGGCCAGCCCGGCGGTGGCCCGCAAAAAGCCGGCGTCGCTATCGCCGACCTGATGACCGGCATGTATTCGACGGTCGCCGTGCTTACCGCGCTCACGCACCGCGACCGGACCGGCGAAGGCCAGTACATCGACATGGCGTTGCTCGACGTACAGGTGGCCATGCTCGCGAACATGAATTCGAATTATCTGGCGAGCGGACAGCCGCCGGTGCGCTGGGGCAACGCGCATCCGAACATCGTGCCCTACCAGACCTTCCAGACGAGCGACGGCTGGATCATCGTCGCCGTGGGCAACGACGGCCAGTTCCGCAAATTCGTCGAGGTGGGCGGTCAGCCGGAACTCGCGGCCGACGACCGTTTTGCCACCAACCCGGCGCGCGTGCGCAACCGCGAGACTCTCGTGCCGCTGCTCGCCGCGATGGTGCGACTGCAGGGCAAGCAGACCTGGATTGCCGCGCTCGAAGCGGCGGGCGTGCCGTGCGGACCGATCAACGACCTCGGCGAAGTGTTCGAGAACGAGCAGGTGGTGGCGCGCGGCCTGCAGGTGGATCTGCCGCATCCTTCGGGCGGGACGGTCAAGCTGGTGCGCAACCCGATCAACATGAGCGCGACGCCACCCGAAGCGCTGAAGCATCCGCCCACGCTCGGCGAGCACACCGACAGCGTGCTACGCGATGTGCTCGGCTATGACGAAGAACGTATTGCGGCGTTACGAGCGCAGTCGGTGATTTGAAGTGAGGGGTGAGGGTCGGGGTGTTGCCGACCTTGCGGGATTAACGCCGGGTCGACGCCGACTCAACGCTGACTCAACCGCCTCAACACCGCCTCAACGCCGCCTCAACGCCGACTCAACGAATCACCCGCCCCACCCCCACGCCGCGCGGGTCCGCGGCCGGCTCGGGCGTCGTGCCCTGCACGCGGATCATCTGCACGTCGCCATTGAACGACTGCGTCTCCAGCGTGTAGCCCTTGGCCTTCAACTGCTCGGCCAGATCGGCCGGCGCCGGGTGGAAGGGTTCGAAGTAAAGCGTCTTCTGCGGCAGCAACTGGTGGTGAACCCGCATCGCAGCCAGCGCGTCGGCGGGCGGCATGTTGAAGTCGTACAGGTCCGTCATCACCTGGAAGATCGTCGTGAGAATGCGCGAGCCGCCGGGCGTGCCGATGACTAGCGATACCTTGCCGTCCTTGAGCACGATGGTCGGCGTCATCGACGAGAGCGGGCGGCGCCCCGGCGCGATGGTGTTCAGTTCGCCGCCAGCGTCATCCGCTCCAGTGGCTGCGCCAGCGCTCGCGGCAACGACACCGGGCTTCGTCACGAAGTCGTCCATCGCGTCGTTGAGCAGGAAACCGGCACCATCCACGACGACCCCGGAGCCGAACGACCCGTTCAGCGTGTAGGTGTTGGACACCACGTTACCCCACTTGTCCACCACCGAGAAATGCGTGGTCTGCGCTTTCTCCGCTGCGGCATCGCCGAGTCCGGGTTTGACCGGTGTCGCGCCCGGCACTTCGTCGGGCTTCACTTCGTCGGCACGCGGCGCGAGATAGGCGTCGTCGATCAGTCTGTCGACCGGCACCTTCACTGCGTCCGGATCGTCCAGATACTGCTGCCGGTCGGCGAACACGCGGTCTTCGATCTGCGCGACCAGATGGATATACGGTGCGGAGTTCAACTCGAGGCCATCGAACGCCTGCTTGAGATCGGCCTTCATCTTCAGCATCTGGATCAGGCCGACACCGCCCGAACTGGGCGGCGGCGCCGTCACCACCTGGTAGCCGTTCCAGTCCGCGGTCAACGGCTGGCGCCACACCGCCTTGTACTGCACCAGATCCTGTTTGGTGATCAGACCGTGGCCATACATCTGCTGGGCGATCAGGTCGGCGGTCTGGCCTTCGTAAAACTCGCGGCCGCCGTCGCCGGCAATACGCGTGAGCGTCTGCGCGAGTTCCGGCTGACGGTAGGTCACGCCCGCTTTCAGATTCGAGAAGTAAGCGTCGAAGTTGGTCTTGCCGGTAAAGCTCTTCGCCGCCGTATCGCGGCGCTGCTGCAGCCCGGGTTGCACCTGGAAACCCTCGGTGGCGTAGCGGATCGCGGGGGCCAGCACCTGCTTCCACTTGAGCTTGCCGAAGCGCTGCTGCGCCTCCCACATGCCTTCGACGGTACCCGGCACGCCGACCGCGCGGTGGCCGATCGTGCTCATGCCGGCAACCGGGTTGCCCTTGTCGTCCACGTACATATCGCGGGTCGCCTGCTGCGGCGCGCGCTCGCGATAGTCGAGAAAATACGGCTTGCCGTCCATGAACACCGTCATGAACCCGCCGCCGCCGATATTGCCGGCATCCGGGTCCGTCACGGCGAGCGTGAACGCAATCGCCACGGCGGCGTCCACCGCGTTGCCGCCGGCGGCGAAGATCTGCTGCGCGGCGTCGGCACCGTAGCGATCTGCCACGGCTACCGCGGACGCATCGAACACGGCTTTGGGCGGCGGCGTCTTCGCCAGCACGGGAATCGGCGCACAAACCAGCACCCCCCCGCCGAGCGCAAGCGCGCAGACCATGACGAGCCGGGTAGCAAGCAACGAGGTTAAAGACGAGTCGAAAAACGACAAGGTGAAAAACGCGCGCGGCGCGGCCTGCTTCGAGACGAACATCCGACGAACTCCGGGAACCGAGGGCGCCATGTTGCACGAGCGCAGGCGCATCGTGCAACACGACAAAAGAGGGGCGGCAACTGGCGCGCCGTCGCGCATCGTAAGTCGGCGGCCGCGCTGCGGACAAAGCGTTTTACCTCCTGTTACAGCGCATTCGCCCGGCTTTCAGGCGGGCTTTCAGGCAGGCTTCCCACCGCGCTACTAACCATTGAGCCGCGGCTGAATCTCAGCCGGAAACTTCCGCTAAAACCGCTTGAACGTTGGCTGTGCGCCGCACCCGGGCTGTCGGGAGAGAACGCGTCAGGTAGAATTGTCAGATAAGTGGGCGCACTGCGCGCCCCGGACAGACACTCATCTTCTCGCATGACTACCGAACGCAACGACGCGCCAGCGGCATCCAATTTCATCCGCAACATCATTGACGACGACAACCGCACCGGCAAGTGGGGCCAGCGCGTCGAAACGCGCTTTCCGCCCGAGCCGAACGGCTATTTGCATATCGGCCACGCCAAGAGCATCTGTCTGAACTTCGGTGTGGCGCGCAGTTACGGCGGCGTGTGCCACCTGCGTTTCGACGACACCAACCCCGAGAAGGAAAGCGTCGAATACGTCGACTCGATCATCGACGCGGTCCGCTGGCTCGGCTTCGAGTGGGACAAAGACGGCCGCGACCATCTGTACTACGCCAGCAACTACTACGACAAGCTGTACGAATTCGCCGAACTGCTGATCCAGCGCGGCAAGGCCTACGTCGACAGCCAGTCGGCCGAAGAAATGCGCGCCAACCGCGGCTCGGCCACCGAAGTCGGCACGCCGTCGCGCTTCCGCGAACGCTCCGTGCAGGAAAATCTGGACCTGTTCCGCGGCATGAAGGCGGGCCAGTTCAAGGAAGGCGAGCACGTACTGCGCGCGAAGATCGACATGG
The DNA here is from genome assembly GCF_900996245.1 of Paraburkholderia sp. BCC1886. Classification (GTDB taxonomy): domain Bacteria; phylum Pseudomonadota; class Gammaproteobacteria; order Burkholderiales; family Burkholderiaceae; genus Paraburkholderia. The sequence goes on from NZ_CAAJGK010000040.1 coordinate 19,294, forward strand.
CCTCGCCGAACTTCAACATGCGCGACCCCGTCATCTATCGCATCCGCTTCGCGCATCACTACCGCACGGGCGACACGTGGTGCGTGTACCCGATGTACGACTACACGCACTGCATTTCTGACGCGCTGGAAAACATCACGCACTCGCTGTGTACGCTCGAATTCGAAGACCATCGTCCGTTGTACGACTGGATTCTGAACGAGCTCGCCGAGGCCGGCATTTTCACGCGTCCGTTGCCGCAGCAAATCGAGTTCTCGCGTCTTAACCTCACGTACGCGATCACCAGCAAGCGCAAGCTGTTGCAACTGGTGAACGAAGGCCATGTCGACGGTTGGGACGACCCGCGCATGCCGACCATCGTCGGCGTGCGCCGGCGCGGTTTCACGCCGGAAGCGATTCAACTGTTCTGCGAACGCATCGGCGTCACGAAGGTCGATTCGTGGATCGACATGAGTGTGTTCGAAGGCGCGCTGCGCGACGATCTGGATGAGAAAGCGCCGCGCACCGCAGCCGTGCTCGACCCGGTCAAGCTGATCATCGACAACTACCCGGAAGACCTGAGCGAGCCGTGCAGTGCGCCAGTTCATCCGCATCATCCGGAACACGGCGTGCGCGAGTTTCCGATTTCGCGCGAATTGTGGATCGAGCGCGACGACTATCGCGAAACGCCGCCGAAGGGCTATTTCAGACTGTTCCCGGGCAACAAGGTGCGCTTGCGTTATGGCTACGTGGTCGAGTGCACCGGCGCGGACAAGGACGAGAACGGCAACATCGTGGCCGTCCACTGCACCTATTTCCCCGACAGCAAATCGGGCACCGAAGGCGCGAACAACTACAAGGTGAAGGGCAACATCCACTGGGTCAGCGCGGCTGCCGCGTACCAGGCGGAAGTTCGCATCTACGACCGTCTGTTCAAGGAACCGCAACCGGATGCGGGCGGCCGTGAATTCCTCGACGCGCTGAATCCGGATTCGAAGCGTGTAGTACAGGCCTATCTGGAACCGGGCGCCCGCGACGCGCTGCCGGAACAGCGCTATCAGTTCGAACGTCATGGCTACTTCGTCGCCGACCGTGTCGATTCGCAGCCGGGCAAACCGGTGTTCAACCGGATCGTGAGCCTGCGCGACAGTTGGGGCAAGCCGGCCTGAGCATGTCTCGCCCCAGAGCTTCGGTCAAAGCAGCCGTGCGGCACGAAGAGCGCAAGCCTCGCTGGCTGCGCGCTCTGCTCATCACACTCGCCGCAGCCTCCGCGGCGGTGTTCGCCCCGGCTCACGCGAACGAACTCTCGGGCACGCTCAAGAAAATTCACGACGACGGCGTGATCGTGCTCGGCGTACGCGAGGCCTCGGCGCCGTTCTCGTATTTCGACGGCCATCACACGGTCGGCTATTCGCAAACCATTGCGCTGCAGATTGTCGACGAGATCAGAAGAACGCTCGATCTCCCTAACCTGCGGGTCCGCGAAGTCACCGTCACCTCGTCGAACCGCACGCCGATGCTGCTCAATAACCAGATCGATCTGGAATGCGGCTCGACCACGCACACGCGCGACCGGGAGCAGAAATCGGCGTTCTCCGACAGCATCTTCGTCTACGACGTGGGCATGATCACGCGCAAAAACAGCGGCGTTAAAGATTTCGCGGAACTGACCGGCAAACCCGTGGTGACCACGGCTGGCACGTCCGTCGAACGTCAACTGCGTCGCCTGAACGCCGAGCACAATCTGAATATGCGGATCACGAGCGCCCCTGATCACGCGGATGCATTTGCCGCGTTTGCGAATGCGCGCGGCGTGGCTTTTCTGATGGACGAGCCGATCGTCTACGGGTTCAAGGCATCCACGGCGCACCCGGAAGATTTCGTGGTGACCGGCACGCCGATCGGTCACGAAGTCTATGCGTGCATGTTTCGCAAAGGCGACCCCGCGCTGCGCGACCTGGTGAACGGCGTCATCGCGCGCGGCCAGACGTCCGGCGATGCGGAGCGTCTCTACCAGCAATGGTTCATGCAGCCGATTCCACCGCGCAACATCAACCTGAATTTTCCAATGTCGCAGGAGAACCGCGCATTGTTCGCCCATCCGAACGACGCCGCGCTGGACTGACCGCGCCTCGCACGCGCGTGGTGGTTACAACGTGCGATGCAAGTCTTCGAGCGACAACACGGTCTCGAAAAGGCGCGCGAGACTGCGGCTCGCATAGCGCTCGACTTCATCGGGCGCCACCCACCGGTACGCATCCATTTCGGGGATCATCGTGCCGTCCGAGCGGCGCGGGAATAGCGACGTGCAGGTGCACGAACTGAGGTCGAGCTCATGGTCCCCGGCGCGCGCGGCAAACAGATGCAAGTCCTTGTCGCGCCGGTAGACGAAGCGGCCGAGATCTTTCAACCGCTCGGGTTCGATCACGATGCCGGTCTCCTCGACCATCTCGCGCAGCGCCGTCACATGCGGCGCTTCGCCCTCTTCGCCATGCCCTTTCGGGACGTCCCAATGCGATGTCTCGGTGGCGTGAGCGAGCAAAACGCGCCCGGACGGATCGAGCAGCACCACGCCGCAGGAAACGACGCGCCCGCTCATCGCGTCTGGCTCCCGCTGCCGGGACGCCGGCCGCCGGGACACCCGTCGCCAATCGAGCCGCGCTGCACGATCAATGCCGTTTCTGCAATTGCCAGCTGCCGCTACCCTGTTTGCAGAATTGCGGCCGCAGGTTCATCGACTGTCCTTTCGCATTCAACACGACACCGACGTCGCGACAGGTGCGCGCGCCGTCCTTGGCCGTGCTGGCGACCGTGATGGTCGCGTCGATCTTTACGCTATTGCCCGTGCCGGTGTTGTCCCAGCTGGTGCTCTCGCCGTCCTGCTTGTTGTCCAGCGCGCCAAACACGGCCTTCTTGATGGAATCGGTGTCGCGTTGCTTCAGGTAGCTGATGGGCGTGTCGTTCAGGAATCCGAGATTCGCGGCTTGCGCGCCGAGCGCCGCGCCGAGCAGCAGGCTACCGGCGGCAAGTTGACACAGGACGTGCGTTCGCATCGACATGAAGTGCTCCTCGAGAAGGGTTTCCGGCGGTCTCGCAGGGCGTGGCGCCCGCCAGCCGCGGCTAATGATCTGGACCCCAAAAGCATAGCATGCCGCTCGCCCCGTCCCGCCGATCCGTCCAACGCAAACAGGGGCTGACCGCCATGCCGTCCGATCTTTAGGACTTATCTCATATGTCTGCGCAGTCTATATTCCTAAGATCGTCGTACTGCGTGCCAAGCGCCCTACAAGCTCAACGCCAACTTCGACACCCTGCGCTCATGAACCTTTACCTCGCCCTCGAAACCCTGGCCGTCGCCCTTGCGCTGCTGTGTATCGCGCTCGTGCCGGTTTCCATCCATATCGATCCCGGCTTTGCACGGCGCATCGTGCAACTCGACAAACTCCCTCTCACCCGCTGGCCCAACTGGCTGACACGCGCAGGCTTCGCGTGCCTGCTACTGTCTTTCGCGTTGCTGCTGGGCGCCTGCTACGCGATTCTCACCGGCGCCGGTCTTTGAATCATCCCGGGCCCAACTGCCCTACACCACCCTTCCATCACTTCGCCGCGACCACCTTGGTCTGGTAACCATCGGTCAGCGTATTCAGGAACGCAATCACGTCCTTGATCTCGGCCTCGTCGAGCGCAGGCTTCTCTCCCGGCTTCCGGTCGAACGGCGGATCGGTATTCAGATTGACCCAGTATTGCTGCGGCAGATCGTCGAATTTCTGGACCTTGCCGTGCACGACCGGATAAAACTTTTCCGGATTCGTATCCCGCTCGGCGTAAAAGTGCAGCACTTCCGCCAGCGACGCGTAAATCCCATTGTGAAAAAAGCGTTTCTTCAACGCGATGTTGCGCAGGGTCGGCGTACGGAAGATGCCGCAAAACTCCGCGCGTCCCTGTAGATCCGTGCGCTCCGGTCCGCAAGCGCCGAGATCGTAGAAATGCGGATCGCGATTCACCGGCAACGCGCGATTGCGCGGCACGCCGATCGCAATCAAACCGAAGTCGCTGAACTGCGGCGGCGCGCCGTCCATCGTTCGCTGGCTGATGTGACAGCTCGCACAATTGCCCTTCTTCTCGTCGTTGAACACTTCGAGCCCGTGGCGTTCGGCGGGCGTCAACTGCGCTTTGCCCGCCAGATAAGCGTCGTATTTGCTGCTGTACGGATAGAAGACTTCGGGCGTCTGCTCGAACGTTTCGAGCGCCTGCAGCACGGCCTTGAAGGTCGCATCGTCGTTCTCGAAAATGTGCTCGCCGAACGCCACACGAAACGCGTTCGCATAGGGCGCGGCCTGCACCGCGCGCGAGACTTTCGCCGGCGTGCTGCCCATCTCGAACGACGACAACAGCGGAATCCGCGCCTGATCCGCGCCGCGATCGACCCGGCCGTCCCACGTGAGGCCGCCGGTGGGACCGGCATCGACGCTTTCGTCGCCTTCGTCGTCGGACTCGTGGAAGTGCTCGGCGAACGCCGGCACCGATTGCAGATACTTGAGCGTCGGCGCGGCGCGCATGCCGGTGCGGTGCATGTCGCTGCCGCCGAGTTGCACCGCCAGCGAATTAGCGGGCGAGAACCCATGCTCGGGGTTATGGCACGACGCACAGGCGAGCTTGCCCGAACCGGATAACGACGCGTCGAAAAACAACTGCTTGCCGAGCGCCGACATCTGCCGCACGGACTCATAGACCTCCGCGCGCGTCTGCCCGCCCTGATGCTGGACCGGACTACTGGCGGGCGCCTTGACGGCTTGCGCGGCGCTGCCCGAGCCAGGGCTGGCGGCAGCGGCAGCTCCCGCAGCCACCGCCTCCGGCTTGCCGCCATCGCAAGCCGCGAGCATAAAAGTGGTGAGCGCGATGAGCGCCAGCGCCGCCGTCCGAATTTCCGTCAAACCCTGCATATGAATGATCTGTGCTTGCCATAGTGAAGTCCGCGAGCGTATTTCATTTGCATGTCGGTTAAATGACAGTTGCCATACCTAAAAATCGAAGAAACAGGCAATTCGTAAGTTATTACATCTTTCTGTCAAATTCCTTCTCCAAACTTTCATCGCGGCCGGATGTGCGAGGCAAAGCACGCGGCCCGTCCTCAACGCGACAGAGAGAACCCACACCCAATGAACAAAAAACTGATCTGCGCGACGCCCATCGCGATCGCCGCAGCGCTCACCCTGTATGCCTGCGGTGGCAGCGAGGTCAACCAGCCGGACATTTCGTCGATCAAGACCGTCGTCGTGATCTACGCGGAAAACCGCAGCTTCGATAATCTGTATGGCAACTTCCCCGGCGCGAACGGTTTGCAGAACGTGACGGCGGCCAGTTCCACGCAGGTGGATCGAGACGGCTCGACGCTTGCGACGCTGCCGAAGGTCTGGAACGGCCTCACGCAAACGGGCGTGACGCCGGTGATTACCGAGGCGATGACGGCGAATCTGCCGAACAGCCCGTTCGCCATCGACGATCCGAAAGGCTTCAATACGCCGATCACGGCAACGACGCGCGATCTGTATCACCGGTTCTACGAGAACCAGATGCAGATCAACGGCGGCAAGAACGACAAGTTTGCCGCGTGGGCGGATTCGGGTGGCCTGGTCATGGGCCATTACACGCTGGACGCCGACAAGCTGCCGCTGTGGAAGATCGCCCAGCAATACACACTTGCCGACAACTTCTTCATGGGCGCTTTCGGCGGCTCGTTCCTGAACCACCAGTGGCTGGTGTGCGCGTGCACGCCGACTTATCCGAACGCGGACAAGAGCCCGGCGGCGGGGTCGATATCTTCGGTGGAAAGCGACGGCAAGACCCTGAAGCTGGCTACCAACTCGCCGGCTTCGGCGCTGAGCGGACCGCCGAAGTACGTGCTGTCGGGCAACCTGACGCCGGACTTCTACGCGATCAACACGATGCAGCCGCCGTATCAGCCGAGCGGCAACAAGGCGGCCAGCGGCGGCGACGCGAATCTCGCCGATCCGACCCAGGCCACCACGCTGCCCGCGCAAACGCAGACGCATATCGGCGACCTGCTGAACAACGCGAAAGTCTCGTGGGCATGGTACGGCGGCGCATGGGGCGCGGCGGTGTCGGCGGCGCAAACGGGTGCGACCAACGTGATTTACGGCGCGAACCTCACGGCGCCTAACTTCCAGCCGCATCACCAGCCGTTCAACTACTTCGCCGACCTCGCGCCGGGCAGCACGAACCGCTCGCAGCATCTGCTCGACGGCGGTCTCGCGGGCGCCGAGTTCATCAAAGCGATCGACAGCGGCACGCTGCCGCAAGTGTCGTTCTACAAGCCGCAGGGCAACCTGAACGAGCACGCCGGCTATACCGACGTCGCATCGGGCGACCAGCACATTGCCGACCTCATCTCGCATCTGCAGAAGAGCCCGCAGTGGAACAACATGCTGGTGGTCGTGACTTACGACGAAAACGGCGGCTTCTGGGATCACGTCGCGCCGCCGAAAGCCGACCGCTGGGGTCCGGGCACGCGCATTCCGGCGCTGATCGTGTCGCCATTCGCGAAGAAGGGTTTCGTCGATCACACGCAGTACGACACCACGTCGATTCTGCGTTTCATCACGCATCGCTTCTCGCTGCCGACGCTGCCGGGCATCGCCGCGCGCGACGCCGCGCTGGTCAGCAACGGCAGCAAGCCGATGGGCGACCTGACGGCCGCGCTCGACATCAGGCAGTGAGCGCGGGCAGATGACCATGGAGGTCGACCGCACCAGTCGACCACCCAGTGAGGGCGGCTTCGGCCGCCCTTTCGCCATTCTCAGGCGATCCACGGCACGAGCCGACGAAGCAGCGATACGACACGTTCACACGAGCAGCGTATGCTTCCACCGACAGGTCGCGCCCGTTTCCGTCGATACCGCCGGGCACCGCGACCTGGTACTGCAAGCCTGCCCACTCACAGGAGTTCGACAGCATGACTGAAAAAACCATCAAGGTGCCCGGTCCCGATCATCCGATCACCGTCGAACCCGACGACGCGCACGTCGTCGTGACCGTTGCCGGCCAGGTGATCGCCGATACCCGCAAGGCCCTCGTGCTGCGCGAAGCGTCCTATCCGCCGGTGTATTACATCCCGCGCAACGACGTCGAAATGACGCTGCTCGCGCGCACGAGCCACACCACCTACTGTCCGTACAAAGGCAACTGCGCGTACTACAGCATTGCGCTGGCCGGGGAGCAGGGAATCAATGCGGTGTGGACGTATGAATCGCCGTACTCCGCCGTCAAGGAGATCGCGCAATATCTGGCGTTCTATCCGGACCGGGTGTCGATCGAGGTGCAACCGGGCGCGTAAGAGCAAACTCCCGCCTCCCGTCTCCGCAATCGCTTCTGCTAAGAATCGGAGTCGCTTATATTGCGCGACTCCGCTTTTTGCCACCGCACACTTCAGCCACACCTTGTTCGACAGGAAGCTGACAGTGAAAACATACGATGTGGTCGTGATTGGCGCGGGCGTGATCGGCAGCTCGGTCGCGTTCCAGCTCGCCAGGCTGGGCGCGAAAAACGTGCTGGTGCTGGAGCGCGGCACGATCGGCGCCGGTACGACTTCGCAGTCGTCGGGCATTTTGCGCACGCACTACTCGGTGAAGGAAAACGTCGAGCTGGCGCGCAAATCATGGGACGTGTTCAATCATTTCGCCGCCGCGCTCGAAGACGAGGAAGCCTCCTGCGGGCTCGTCAAGTGCGGCTACATGATTGCCGCCGCCGAAGGCGACAAGCTGGAGCCGCTGCGCGCGTCGCTCGCGCAGCAGAAAGAGCAAGGCATCCCGCTCGAACTGCTCGACGCGAAACAGGCAGCCGAACTGCTCCCGATCGCCCGCTTCGACGATGCCGCGCTGATCGGTTATGAACCCGAAGCGGGTTTCGCCGATGCCTATCTGGTCGCGACGAGTTTCGCCCGCGCGGCACGCCGCGGCGGCGTGACGATTCGCGAGAACGTGTCGGTCGAGCGGCTGCTCATCGAGCACGGCAAGGTGGTCGGCGTGGCCACCAGCATCGGCGAATTCAGGACCTCGACCGTCATCAGCACGCAGAACATCTGGACGCCGGAACTCGCCGGCTGGACGGGCCGCTCGCTGCCGGTCGTCCCCGAGCGCCACGCGGTGCTCGCGCTCGAATGCGCGGCCGCGAAGTACACGTTCTCGATGCCGGTCTTCAAGGACCTCGCCTCGCCGGGCATGCTCTATTACCGCAGCTACGGCGGCACGCAGATGCTCGTCAGCGAAGGCGTAGTGGGCGAAAAACTCAACACCAACGAAGTCGAGCAAGGCGACATTCCGATGGACTATGTCGTCGAAGTCGGCGCCCAGGTCGCCGAGCGCTTCCCCGAATACGAAACGGCCGGCATCGCGTCGTCGTGGACCGGTGTCTATGACGTGACGCCCGACTGGAATCCCGTGCTCGGCAAACTGCCCGGCATCGAAGGACTGGTGGTCGGCTATGGCTTCTCCGGTCACGGGTTCAAACTCTCGCCGACCGTCGGCCGCGTGCTGGCGCAGGAAGCACTCGGCCTGCCGACCGACGTGTCGCTCAAGCCCTATTCCATCGAACGTTTTTCGACCGGCGAATTGCTGGTCGGCAAATATGGTCTCGGTGCGGTGTCCTGAGACGCGTCGCCCGTCAATCAAGAGGAACAGTCAATGAAAGTGCTCACCGCGGTGAAGCGCGTGGTCGACTACAACGTGAAGGTGCGCGTGAAGGCCGACGGCAGCGGCGTGGATCTCGGCAACGTCAAGATGTCGATGAACCCGTTCGACGAGATCGCCGTCGAAGCGGCCACCCGTCTGAAAGAAGCGGGCATAGCGAGCGAGGTCGTCGCGGTGTCGTGCGGCGGTCCGCAATGCCAGGAAACCTTGCGGACCGCGCTTGCGATCGGTGCGGATCGTGGCGTGCTGGTGGAAACGGACGCCGGGTTGCAGCCGCTCGCGGTCGCCAGACTGCTTGCGGCGGTGATCGCCAGCGAACAGCCGCAACTGGTCATTCTCGGCAAGCAGGCCATCGACGACGATGCCGCGCAGACCGGCCAGTTGCTCGCAGCGCTGCTCGACTGGCCGCAGGCGACGTTCGCCAGCAGCATCGACATCGACGCCGCTGCAGGCCGCGCGACGGTCACGCGTGAAGTCGACGGCGGTCTCGAAGTCGTGTCGCTGCGTTTGCCGGCTGTCGTGACGACGGATCTGCGCCTGAACGAGCCGCGCTACGTCACCTTGCCGAACATCATGAAGGCGAAGAAAAAGCCGATCGACGTGGTGAGGCCCTCGGACTTCGGCATCGACCCCACGCCGCGTCTCAGAACGCTGAGGGTCGCGGAGCCGCCCGTGCGCAACGCAGGCGTTCGGGTTCCGGACGTCGCGACGCTGATCGACAAACTCAGGAACGAAGCCAAGGTGATTCAATGACGACGCTGGTGATTGCCGAACACGATGCCGCCGGTCAGGCGCCTTCAGGCGGAACCGCGCGGCTGCGGAATTCGACGCTCAATACGATTGCCGCCGCGCTGCAACTCTCGAACGGGGTGCACGTGCTGGTCGCCGGCAGCGGCGCGCAGTCGGCGGCCGAGGCCGCGCGCCGGGTCGCGGGCGTGGACAAGGTCATCTACGTCGACGCACCGCATCTCGCCGATGGGCTGGCGGAAAACGTCGCCGCCCAGGTGCTGTCCATCGCGAACGGCTACACGCATATCTTCTTTGCCGCGACGGCGGCCGGCAAGAATACGGCGCCGCGCGTGGCCGCAAAGCTGGATGCCTCGCAGATATCGGATGTGATCGCTATCGAGTCTGCCGACACGTTCCAGCGCCCTATCTATGCGGGCAACGCGATCGCTACCGTGCAGTCGGCCGATGCGGTGAAAGTGGCGACCATCCGCACGACGGCGTTCGAGGCGGCCGTGGCCGAGGCCAAACCCGACGGCAGCATTGCGCCGATCGAAACGCTGCCGGCAGTCGGCGATTCCGGGCTATCGACCTTCATCCGCCGCGAAGTCGCGACGAGCGAGCGGCCCGAACTCACCGGCGCACGCGTGGTGGTGTCGGGAGGACGCGGGCTGGGCAGCAGGGAAAATTTCGCACTGCTCGATCCTCTGGCAGAGAAACTCGGCGCGGCGTTGGGCGCATCGCGCGCCGCCGTCGATTCGGGCTTTGCGCCGAACGACTGGCAAGTCGGCCAGACCGGCAAGATCGTCGCGCCGGATGTCTATCTCGCCTTCGGCATCTCGGGGGCGATCCAGCATCTGGCGGGTATGAAGGATTCGAAGGTGATCGTCGCCGTGAACAAGGATGCGGATGCACCTATCTTCGGCGTTGCCGACTACGGTCTCGTGGGTGATCTGTTCGAGGTGCTACCCGCTTTGACGCAGGCGCTTTGATGGCCTGCCCTACTGGAATCGAACCAGTAACCTCGCGCTTAGAAGGCGCGTGCTCTATCCAGTTGAGCTAAGGGCAGAAAGCAGGAATTTTACTGCAAGCGCCAAAACAGACGGGCCCGGCAATCGCTGCCGGGCCCGGATTATAACCGATCGGTCCCCGTGCGCCAGCCAGCGGCGCCCGGAAGAAAGCCCTCAGACCGGTTGCGGATGCAGCATGAACCAGCCGAGGAACAGGATGCCGGCGATCACGCAGTAAACGCCGAACGAAGCCAGCCGGCCGCGGCCTTCGAAATAACGCATCAGGAAGCGCACGCTCAGATACGCGGCAATCGCCGTCAGCACGCCGCCGAGCACGGCATCGCCGAGTTGTCCCGGCGCGTGAAGCAGTTTCGGCAATTCGAGCACACCGGCGGCGAGAATGATCGGCGTGCCGAGCAGGAACGAAAACTCAGCGGCCTTCTCGGACGTGAGTCCCGCCGCATTACCGGCGATCATCGTCAAACCGCTGCGCGAGAAACCCGGAATCAAGGCGCCGATCTGCGCGAGGCCGACGAAAAACGCCTGACGAAAGCTCAGTTTCTCGGGCGTCAGATGCACGCGCGAGCGTTGCAGGCGGTCGCCGAACCACAGCAGCACGCCGTTGACGATCAGCGCGATGGCGACGATCCGCAGGTCGTGAAACAGCAACTCGAGCCGCTTTTCCAGCAGCAGCCCAACGATGCCCGCCGGAATGGTCCCGATGATCACCGCCCACATCATGTGCGCGTCGTCGTTGCGGCGTCCGCCGAGCGAAGCGAAGAAGCCCCGGACCAGTTCGCACCAGCGCTTGCGGAAGTACCACAGCAGCGCGATGGCCGTACCGAGATGCAAGGCGACGAGGAACGGCAGCAGTTGCGGCGCGTGCTTGTCGATATGCATGTCGAACAAGGCGGGAACCAGCAGGGTGTGGCCAAGACTGCTCACCGGAAACAGTTCGGTGACGCCTTGCAGCACGCTCAGGAAGATCAGAAACGACAGGTTCACGCGGCGTCCTCGTAAGGGAAATGTCGGGGAAAAGCGCGCCGCAGGCAGGCCTGCGGCGCGTCGAAGGCGCACCGATTATGCCTGGCTGCAATGTCAGCGCCAAGCGTTTGAATCGCCACAGGGGAAATATTGTGCGCCGCGTCATCGCGGGTGACTGTGGGCCAACCCGCGCAGAACGGCGGACGCAGTAAAGAAAAAAGCCGCCCGGAACGGCGGCTTCATGCAGTGAAAGATAGTTCGGGTCGACTCGACCGGTCGGCCGCGCGGCGCAAGGCCAAGTGTCTGGTCAGCGGTCGAGCTTGTAGAAGAAATACACGGTGCTCGCGCCAAACATGCCGAACAACGCCACACCCATTGCCATTGCGAGATCCATAAAGCCTCCTGAGCGAGCTACCGGTCGCGAGGGAATCGCGAATTGATCGAGCCGTTGAAAGAATTATCGGCAACGATGGCGCCTGCTGAACACCCGCAATTTCCCGAGAAGGGTTTCCCCGTAGCACAAAGCAGCGCAAAATCGTCGTCTTGCGCAAGCCGACCCCTTTCTTCGGGGCGCTTTCCCTCCACTTCTCACTCATCTGCGAGCGCCCATGCCCCTCTCCCCGCAACCGGACATTCTCGAAATCGCCCAGGACAACTCCGTGCTGCGTTTCGCGCCGCAAACCGGTGGCCGTTTGCTGTCGTGGACCATCGACGGCGAAGAAGTGATCCACTGGCCCGAGCACGCCGACTGGAGTCAACCGGCCCGCATTCGCGGCGGTAACCCGCTGCTGTTTCCGTTCCTCGGCCGACATCGCGTCGACGGCAAGATCGGCTACTGGCGCGACGCGGCGGGCACGGTGCGCGAATTGCCGATGCACGGCTTCGCGCGCGACCTGCCCTTTGAAGCCCATGCCGACGTCGAAGGCGCCGGCTTGCGGATGGTGCTGACAGACAGCGAGGCGACGCGCGGCGGTTATCCGTTCGGCTTCCGCTTCGAAGCGACTTATCGTCTGGTCGATACGCACACGCTAGAGGTGTCGCTGAGCACGACCAATACGGGCGACACGCGTCTGCCTTATTACGCTGGCCATCATTTCTATTTCACGCTGCCGCATACCCAGCGCGCGTCGACGACGCTGGACCTGCCGCCCACGGAGCGCCGCTTCCAGCAGGCAGATGGCTCGATCAGCGCAGCGGAGCCGGGCGAACCGCGCTACACGCTCGACGAGGCGCGCATCCTCGACCGTTTCCATTGTCTGGTCGGCGAACCGGATCAACCCGTACGGCTGAGTGTGCCGGCGCTGAACCGGCTGATCAGCATCGATCTGCAACGCCCCGGCTCGCTACCCTGGTACGCGGTCACGACGTGGACCGAAGCCCCGGAGTCGGACTTCTATTGCGTGGAGCCGTGGCTCGGCCTGCCGGATGCGATTCACAACGGCATGGGCCTGCGCTGGGTCGAACCCGGTCAGAGCGAAACGGCGACGTTGCGCATCAGCGTGAGTGCGCTGGCTTGAGCGCGTCGCCTGATTGCCGGGGACAGTGACTGGGCGACTAGAAGGCGGAGTGGCACCGGACTACCGCGTTTTCCGATGGTGCAGCGCAAAACCGTTAGAATCGGACGCTTTGCAGCCATCTGCCGCCTTGCCGCAACGGCGAGGCGGCAGCGCTTTACGGGGTCCCATGCTGGGAACGACAAGAATGATCAAACGACTCGCCTGCGCGTCGTTGCTGGCCGTACTCGCCGCGTGCGGGTCCGCGCCGGTGGGGCCGGGCTTTTATCGCGTCGAACGGGGCGATACGCTTTCGAAGATCGCGCGCAGCAACCGGCAGTCGGTGCCAAGCATCGTCCGCTGGAACAATCTCACGAATCCGGACAGCATCGAAGTCGGTCAGGTGCTGCGAGTCGCGCCGCCGGGTGGGGCTGCTTCGGCCAACGGCTCGACCAGCGGCGCGATCCGCAGCAGCGGGGCTCAGAACACACCCGCCGCACCGCGCCCCGCCCCGGCCGACACCGCGCCGAGCGCTCCGCCGGCTTCGACCATTTCGCTGGTATGGCCCGCCGACGGCACCGTGATCCGGCGTTTCGACGGCGGCAACTCGAAGGGAATCGATATCTCGGCGGCGGCCGGCACGCCGGTGGTCGCCGCGGCGGCGGGCACCGTGGTCTATGCGGGCAACGGACTGCGCGGCTACGGCAATCTGCTGATCCTCAAACACAACAGCGACTATCTGACGGCCTATGCGCACAACCGCGCGCTGATGGTGAAGGAAGGTCAATCGGTCGCGCGCGGCCAGAAAATCGCCGAGATGGGCGACACCGACACCGACCGCGTGATGCTGCATTTCGAATTGCGCTATGAAGGCCGCTCGATCGACCCGTCACGGGCGCTGCCGCCGCGTTGAGTCCGGCGTCAGGCTGTTCGGCCGCCCGGCGCTCAGGCGCCGCACGCCACGGTCCAGGCGTTCGGCGACAGCGGGCACGCCGCCTGCAACCGCGTTGCGACAGCCCGGCGTGCTATAACCCGCACCATCCGGAACCCGACGTGGCATCGCCACTCTTTTCGCATCTGTAAGGAACCTGCAATGAAGAGCGCATTTGCGTCCATCGCGACCGCCACCACGATCGGCCTCGGTTTGCTGGCACTCGGCAGCCTGGGCGGCTGCTCCAGCACGACGACCATGACCTATCTGCCGAGCGGCGACACCGGCTTCGCCATCAACTGCAGCGGCAGCGACGCCAGCTCCAGTTGGGCCGAATGCTACAAGCAGGCCGGTCAGGTATGCGGCAATTACGGCTACGACGTCGTGTCGAAGGATGTCGACAACGGCGCGACCTCGGGCGGCACGGTGGCGGGCATCTTCGGCGCGAACGTCAAGAACCGCTCGATGGTGGTTCGCTGCAAGCAGTAAGCGGCGCACTGGCGCGCCCAGCCCGCGGGAGTGTCGGTTCGCGCCGCCCATTGGCCGGAACGCGGGTCGATGCGCGCGGCGAACGCCAGCAGCACACCGAACGCAATCGGCCAGACGCCGAGAAATACGAGCAGCCAGTTCATGGTCGGCGGAAAGTGAAAATCGTGCTTCATCATCCGCTTGACGTGTGAATCGGCAGTGACGCCGAAGTGAAATCGCCAGCAAAGACGGCGTAATTCCCGCTTCGAAATGCGCATTTCAATCCGCAGTCGATTCGCGCCCGCTCGATATCCGTCGATCAAAAAAAAAGCCCGGCACGAGGCCGGGCTAACGGGGGTTCGGCGCATATCGGCAAAGGACCGGTTCACCATGCGCCAGAACGGAATCTAACAACCCGCTTATACGAGCGCAATCTATTAATTGCGTAGTCAGTGTGATCCGGCGCACCGATTCCGCATCGAAACGCGCCGGATTGGCGGAATTTAGCTGGCGAAAATTGCACGGCATTACGCTCAATTAAACGCTAGATGAGCGCAAGCCGTAATCGATGCGCTAGCGCGCCGCCGCATGGGGCGTGGTTCTGCGTGAAACCCGCCTGAAACAGGCGCCCCGGTTCGACTGGCCGATTTCCTCTAGCCCGATTCCGCATAAACAATACGTCCGACCAGAGAAATAAGTTTAGTGTGCCAACACACATTGGGAACACATTAACCAATATCGACCGGAATAAATTATTTTCCAATTCGACTGATTAAAATTCGCAATTGGCGAATGACGGAATTTCTGCGGCTTATTTGATTGATTCGACAAATCACATGATAAGCACGCTTACGAATTATTTCCAGCCTGCTGGATAGACAATTAACTTCGGCTGGTTTGCATTCACCTGACCAGCAAACCGAGTTCGGTCACCAGCACAGCGGCCTGCTGATGCGAAATCGTCGCGCCCTTGAACAGCGCCGCGTCGACGAGGCGCACGCCGCTCAGATCGGCTTCACGCAAATCCGCGCCGTCGAAGCGCGCGCCCTTCAGATTGGCGTCCTTCAGGCTGCCACCGTCGAACACGGCTTCACGAAAATCGACGCCTGCGAGATCGGCGTCGGAGAAGTCCAGTTGCTGCAGCGTGGCTTTGCGAAACGACAGGCCGCGCAAATGCGCGCCGACCAGCAAGGTCTCGACAAAGCTCAAACCGAGCGCCGTGCAAGCCTCGAAATTCGCGCCCGTCAGTTTGCATCCGCGGAACGATGCCGACGCGAGCTTCGCGCGGCGCCATCCGGTATTGTTCAGATCGCTCGATTCGAACGACGCGTCGACCAGATCGGCCGATGCGAAATCCGCCTGACGTCCGCGGCAACGGACCCAACGCGAATGCGTGAGCGTCGCGGCGAAAAACGACGTCTCGGCAATCGTGCAGCGATGAAACTCGGCGCCGCGCAAGTCGAGTCGCGAGAGATCCGCACCTTCGAAATCGCAGTCGGTAAAATGCAGCGCTTCCTGCCGGCCCTGAGCGTTGGCCGCGACGAGTCGCTCCACGTCGGCGCGCGTGAGAGTCGCTTCGCTCACGCGATTCGCGTGCGAGCCCGGGGTCGTTGAATCCTGTGACATGAATGACAATTCGGAAATGATGTCGAAAGACCCGAAGCGTACCGGAACGCGCGCCGCCACGGCGGCAAGCGCCGATGGTTTATAGTAGCTCCCCCGTCAGAATCTGCTTACGATGACTTCCCCAGACGCCCCCGACGCCACTCCCGGCCCGCTGTACACCAAGCTGCTCGCCGAAACCGCCAAGATCGGCTGGTCGGAACTCGAACGTTTTTTTGCGCGCGGCATTCTGCTGCGCGTGGCGCGCGACCTCGACCTCGTGAGCGTCGCCGAGGCGATTGCCAGCGACGACACCGCGCAGGTCACGCAATGGCTGTCCGCGGGACTCGTTGAACGGGTGCAGGCGGAAACCGCCGCGGACTTCGCCGCGCGGGATCCCGACCTGTGGGCGGTCGTGGTATCGCCGTGGGTATGCGTGCAGGAACGCAGTTGAACGACGCGACACCCGGCGTGGCAGAGACAGTTGCCCTGCCCGTTCACTGGCACCGGCGCGTATTGACGCTGGCGTTTCCCATCGTCCTCGCCAACCTCACCCAGCCGATTCTCAGCGTGGTCGACACTGCCGTCGCGGGCCACCTCGACGGGCCGTCCTATCTCGGCGGCGTCGCGCTCGGCGGACTGTTTTTCAACTTCGTGTTCTGGGGCTTCGGCTTCCTGCGCATGGGAACCACGGGCCTCGTCGCGCAGGCGCATGGCGCAAGCGATCACGCCCGCTTGCGTAACGACGTAGTGCGCGCGCTGTTGCTCGCCGCCTTCATCGGCGCGCTCGTGCTGACGTTGCAAATTCCGTTGATCGACTATGCGTTGCGCGCCATCGGCGGCAGCGCCGAGGTGCAACGCCAGGGACGAGCCTATTGCGATGCGCGCATCTGGGCCGCGCCGGCGGCGCTGGGCAACTATGTCGTGCTGGGCTGGCTGCTCGGCACCCAACGCGTGCGGCTCGCGCTGGTCTCGCAGGTGTTTATCAATAGCGTGAATATCGTCGCTGTACTGCTTTACGTGTATGGCTTCGGGTGGGGCATAGCGGGCATTGGTGCGGCCACCGCCACCGCCGATGCGCTCGGCTTCGTGCTCGGCGCTTTCCTGTTGTGGCATGGCTGGCCGCGTGGTCTGCCGAAGCTGAACCGCGCCGCGTTGCTCGACCCGGCGGCGCTCAGGCGACTGTTCACGCTCAATCGCGATATCTTCGTGCGCACGCTGTGTCTGCTGGCATCGTTCGGCTGGTTCGCGCATCTGGGCGCGCGGCAGAGCGACGCGATTCTCGCCGCCAATGCGCTGCTGCTGAATTTTCAGACCTTCATGTCCTATGGACTCGATGGCTTCGCCCACGCCGCCGAGGCGCTGGTCGGCGCGGCGATCGGCGCGCGCAACCGGCATGCTTTTACTCAGGCGGTCAAGATAACGGCGCTGTGGTCCGCCATCGGTGCGCTGGGTTTCTCACTGATCTACTTCGGCACGGGCGCGTGGATCGTCGAGCGGCTGACCGATCAGCCCGGCATCCGCGCGGCCGCCGAGATTTATCTGCCATGGGCCGCCATCCTGCCGATCGCTTCGGTGGGCGGCTTCGTGCTGGACGGCGTGTTCATCGGCGCCACTCGCACGCGCGAATTGATGACGTCGATGGTGGCGTCGTTCGCGGTGTTCATGAGCGCCGCGTGGATTCTCTCGGCGATGTACGGCAATCACGGTTTGTGGGCCGCGATGCTGGCCTTCATGGCCGCGCGAGGCGTCGCGCTGGCGTGCTATCTGCCGCGCGTATCGCGTGGCATGGAGGGTATGCCGGTTACGGCTTGATACAAGCGCATACAGATGCGCTATGCGCAGTTCCCTAGAATGAGCGCAGCCCGCACGCTCCGCGCGAACAGTGTGTGCGGGTCAGAAGCGTTGGCGTGCCCGCGTCGACGCTTCGCCTTCCCGCCTCGATATCTTCATCGCCAACCTCATGGCGTGACCGGAGCAGGAACCATAGCCGGCGGATGAGTATCGGTCGGGACACCGTGGTAATCCGCGGGGTCTTGCGGCGGCGGTCCGCCATGATGGCCGGATGGCGTGTCGGCACAGCCGGCAATCCCTGCTACGCCGGCAAGCACGAACGACACAGTCAATAGAACACGAATCATCGCAAAGGTCTCTCGAAACGGTTGAGGTCGAAACGCGAGGCCGGCGTGTTCACGATTCGCGCTTTTCACGAATCGCCGTGCACACCTGCCTCGAAGCGCCGGAAGTCTAACCGCAAAGCGCTTTCCCCTACATCTTCGACAGCCTGACGGGCACATGCCTTGCTGATTGCTCGACGCAAGCGATGCACGTCATGCACTGGGTGCACCGGTCGCGTCGATTGTCTCGAGGCTGAAGTGCGGCCCAATTTACCAACTATGCGCCCCGGCTCCGCGCGGGGCAGCCAGGAGAACTCGAATGACTATCGGAACCATCCTGCTTATCGTGCTCATCCTGCTGTTGATCGGCGCTTTGCCGAGCTGGCCGTATAGCAGCGGCTGGGGTTATCGACCGACGGGGCTGGTCGGCGTGGTGCTGATCATCGTGATCATTCTGCTGTTGATGGGTCGCATATAACGCCGCGCGTTCAGACAGCGTTCGCACTGCGTCCGCACGTTTTTTTCGAGCGCGCTTTGATCGCCAGACAAATCGCGATTGACTCTGGCACCCTATGCCCCTTAGAATCTCGGATTCGTCGGAGCGTAGCGCAGCCTGGTAGCGCATCTGATTTGGGATCAGAGGGTCGTAGGTTCGAATCCTATCGCTCCGACCACGAAAAAAGCAGTACGGAACCCGCGTCGCCATCGGCTTCGCGGGTTTTTGCTTTTTGGCCGACGCACACCGCAGTCGCATGCCCCAAGGTGCCGTGAACGATAGGTCAAATCGCCGGGAGTGGCCGTTCGTCGCACGGCCACGACCGGAATCAGGAGACACGTATGGATCTGATCCTCTGGCGTCACGCCGAAGCCGAAGACTTCGCCGCGAGCGACCTTGCCCGCGCCCTCACCACGCGCGGCCGCAAGCAGGCGCAGAACGTGGCCAAGTGGCTGCGCACGCGTTTGCCCGAGCATGCCGTCGTGCTGGCGAGCCCGGCGGTCCGCACCATTCAGACCGCGGAAACCTTGAGCGACCAATACCGCGTGATGCGCGAACTCGCGCCGAACGCGAGCGCGAACGACGTGCTCGCTGCCGCCGGCTGGCCTAAGGGCATCGCGCAAACGGTGGTGATCGTGGGTCATCAACCGACGCTCGGTCACGTGGCGGCACGGCTGCTCGGCAACAGCGAAGGTAGCTGGCCAGTGAAGAAGGCCGGCGTCGTGTGGATTGCCGGCCGCGAGCGCGGGGACGACGGCGACGACCATGCGGTGCTGCGCGCAGCGATCACGCCTGATCTGGTGTGAAGGCCTGAATCGCTCCACCCTGCTCCGCGCAGGCGCAAAAAATATTGCGCGAATCTCTCATCGACATTACAAGCGGCACGTGGCGGGCTTACGACCCGTCATCCAATCGTCATGGCCGTGCCATGCGAGCGTCACCGGGCGTTACTACATTGGCGAAAAAAGAAACCATTCTTTCTTCGACCAGGACCCCCCATGCGAGATCTGCCGACGCCCACTTCGAACCTCGCCGCCAGCCCCGCTTCGAACCACGAAGCACGTCGTCTGCCACGCGCCGAGGAAACGGTCACCGCACAGCATCGCCTGCAGGTCACCTGGGCACGGACCGATGAAGAACTCCGCGAGGCGCAACGCCTGCGCTATCGCGTGTTCGCCGATGAAATGGGCGCGCGTCTGACCGGCCCCGCCGGTCTCGACGTCGATGCATTCGATGCTTACTGCGACCATCTGCTGGTGCGCGATCTGGATACGCTGAAAGTGGTCGGCACGTACCGCGCGTTGCCGCCGCATCAGGCTGCGCGCATTGGCCGTCTGTATGCGGAGAGCGAATTCGACGTGTCGCGGCTCACGCATCTGCGCGCGCGGATGGTGGAAGTGGGACGCTCCTGCGTGCATCCCGACTATCGCAGTGGCTCGGTGATCATGTCGCTGTGGGCCGGCCTTGCCGCCTACATGAAACACAACGGCTACGACACGATGCTCGGCTGCGCGAGCGTCGCGATGGCCGACGGCGGACACTACGCGGCGAACCTGTACTGCGCGCTGCGCGAGCATGCGCTGACCCCGCCGGAGTATCGCGCGTTCGCGCACACGCCCCTGCCGATCGACGAATTGCAAACCGGCGCCGATGTCGCGCCGCCGCCGCTCGTCAAAGGTTATCTGCGGCTCGGTGCGAAAATCTGCGGCGCACCGGCATGGGATCCCGACTTCAATACGGCGGATTTCCTGACGCTGTTCCGTCTCGCCGATATCAACGCGCGCTACGCCAAACATTTTCTCGGCGACGCACTGCCGCGCTGAGAAGACGCGGCGCATAAAAAAGCCCGGCGCATAGCCGGGCTTTCTGCTTCACTGTCGATGCTTTGCGGCGCGCTTCAATCCGCGCTTCGATTCGCGCTTCAATCCGCGCTTCTCTATCCGCGCTTCTCTATCCGCGCTTCAATCCGCGCTTCAATCCGTATACACGACGCGATACGGAATCCCGACCTTCTCCCACTCCGCCGCTTCCTGGATCAGGCTGTAATCGGTCAGCGGATTGTTAGCGACCCACTCGTTGGGCAAGCGTACTTCGTAGCCGCCATTGACCCGCGACACCGCGATACCAGGCAAACCGACATCCGTACGCCGCCGGCTCAACAATGCCGCCAGCCGCACGCAAAACAGCAAAGGCCACTCCACTTCGCGGGTTTGCGACAGCTTGCCGAGCTTGCCCGCATGGCCGAGCACGAGCGCCGCGAGGCGCGCCTGATCCGTGCGGGAAAAGCCCGGCATATCCGCATTGCTTGCTATATACGCCGAATGCTTGTGATAGGCGCTGTGCGAAATCGACAGACCGATTTCGTGCAACGCCGCCGCCCAGCCGAGGAACATGTGATCTTCGACGCGACGGTCGTTGTCGGGCTCGGCGAACTGATCGTAGAAGCTCACCGCGAGTTCGCCGATACGCCCCGCCTGCGCGCGATCGACCCCATAGCGGCGCATGAAACCTTCCACCGTGACCGTGCGCATGTCTTCGTGTTGCGAGCGCCCGAGCAGGTCGTACAGCACGCCCAGACGCAACGCGCCGTCCGTCGTATCGACATAATCGACGCCGAGTTCGTCGAACACCGCGATCATGATCGACAGGCCGCCCGCCAGCACCGGAATGCGATCGCCCTTCAACGCGACCAGCTTCAGACGATTGACGTTTTCGGCTTTGATCAACGCGCGCTTGAGTCGCTCCAGCCCGCCGCGCGAGATGCCATGCGTGATGCCCGGATCGTTGAAGCCGTTCGCTTCGACCAGTTCCGCCAACGCGCGCGCGGTGCCCGACGAACCGATGGCCTGCTCCCAGCCGGTCTTCTTGTACTCGGCGGAAATGATCTGGATTTCGCGGCCCGCAGCGAGTTCGGCTTGCCGCATCGTGTACTCGTCGACATTGCCGGCCGGGAAGAACGCACGGCTATGGCTCACGCAGCCGATATACAGACTTTCCATCTTGAGCGGCGTGTAGTGCGACCCGATGATGAATTCCGTCGAGCCGCCGCCGATATCCACCACCAGGCGCTTGCCCGCGCTCGCGGGCACGGAGTGTGCTGCACCGGCATAGATGAGCCGTGCTTCTTCGCGTCCGGCGATCACTTCGATCGGAAAACCGAGCGCTGCTTGCGCCTCACCGAGGAACTCGTGAGCGTTCTTGGCGATGCGCAACGTGTTAGTGGCGACGGCCCGGACATGCTCGGGGTCGAAGTCGCGCAGCCGTTCGCCGAAGCGCTTCAATGCGTCCCAACCGCGCACCTGTGAAGCACGATCGAGCATCTTGTCGCGCGACAGACCTGCGGCGAGGCGCACGGGTTCACGTAGGGCGTCGACCTGAAAAATCTGGCTGCCCGCGTCGGTTTCCTCGACACGGCCTACGATCAGCCGGAAGCTGTTCGAGCCGAGATCGACGGCGGCGAGGAGTTGTGGGGTGTTGACCATCGGGTAGGCGGACTCCATGCGGCGAAGCGCGGCGGCGGTGGATGCGGTGGAAACGGTGGACCCGGAGGATGCACCGGGCACTGTCTCCGGCCTGGGTGGCTTGGGAACCTTGGGTTCCCTGGGTGACTTCGGCCCGGCCGCGCTGCTGTTCAAAGACTGCATTCTAAGCGTACCGTGGCTCACGATGTCACCTTGCAGTAAGGGGAAGCGCTATGGTCCCATACGCACTGCGTCATGTTGACGACACGCAACGAATACGGCGTAGAATCGAAAATTCAGGATTGTCATAACAACGTCATCATACTGTGAGAATTTCAGAAGGCCTTTACGCCTCTCTTTCCGACACTCCCTTCTCGCTGCCGATGTCCATCCGCTACCCGTTATTGAATCGCGAACTGGGCATTCTTGGTTTCAACGAGCGGGTCCTGGCGCAAGCCGCCGACCCCGCTGTGCCGTTACTCGAGCGCCTGCGCTTCATCTGTATTACCAGTAGCAATCTGGACGAATTCTTCGAAGTCCGCATGGCCGGTCTGCAGGAGCAGATGCGCGACAATCCTGGCGCGCTGGCGCCGGACGGCATGTCGCTGCAACACGTGTACGACCTCGTGGTCGAGCGGGCGCAGAAGCTCGTGCATCGTCAGTACACGATGCTGCACGACACCGTGCTCACGGCGCTCGAAGCAGAAGGCATCTATTTTCACGGCACCGAAGCGTGGAACGAAGCGCAAAGCGATTGGGCGCGCAACTATTTTTTCGACGAACTGCTTCCGGTGCTCACGCCCATCGGCCTCGATCCGGCCCATCCGTTTCCGCGCGTGCTCAACAAGAGCCTGAACTTCGTGGTCGAACTCGAAGGCAAGGACGCCTTCGGCCGGCAGGCGATGATGGGCATCGTCCAGGCGCCGCGCGCGTTGCCGCGACTGGTGCGCATGCCGCAAGCGTTGTCGGGTTATCCGCACGGCTTCGTTCTGCTTAGCTCGCTGTTGCAACGCTTCGTCGGCGAGTTGTTTCCGAATCTCGTGGTGCGCAGTTGCAACCAGTTTCGTATCACGCGTAATAGCGAACTGTTCGTCGATGAAGACGAAATCACCAACCTGCGCGTCGCGTTGCAGGGCGAGTTGCCCGCGCGCCATCTCGGCAATGCGGTGCGTCTCGAAGTGTCCGCGGAAACGCCGATTCACGTCGTGCGGCGCCTGCTCGACGAAAGCGGTCTGAGCGACAAGGACTGCTATTACGCGGACGGTCCGGTCAATCTAGTACGGCTCATGCAGTTGCCGGAGATGGTCGACCGGCCCGACCTCAAATTCGTGCCGCACATTCCGTCGATTCCCGCGCAGATCGCCAATAGTGCGAGCATGTTCGACGTGATCGATCAGGGCGACGTGCTG
Source organism: Paraburkholderia sp. BCC1886 (assembly GCF_900996245.1). Taxonomy (GTDB): domain Bacteria; phylum Pseudomonadota; class Gammaproteobacteria; order Burkholderiales; family Burkholderiaceae; genus Paraburkholderia. The sequence goes on from NZ_CAAJGK010000040.1 coordinate 42,675, forward strand.
CTGCATCATCCGTACGAAAGTTTTCAGCCGGTGCTCGAGTTGCTGCTGCAGGCGGCCAAAGATCCGCACGTCGTCGCGATCAAGCAGACCATTTACCGGACCGGCACCGACTCGCCGCTCATGGACGCGCTGATGCAGGCCGCGCGCAACGGCAAGGAAGTCACGGTCGTGGTCGAACTGCTGGCACGCTTCGACGAAGAAACCAATATCAACTGGGCTTCGCAACTCGAAGCCGTCGGCGCGCACGTCGTGTATGGCGTGGTGGGTCACAAATGCCACGCGAAGATGATGCTGATCGTGCGGCGCGTGTCGGCGGGCGGCAAGAGCACGCTCAAACGCTATGTGCATCTGGGCACGGGCAATTACCATCCGCGCACCGCACGTCTGTATTCCGACTTCGGCCTGATGACCGCCGACCAGAAAATTTGCGAGGACGTGCATCACGTGTTTCAGCAACTCACCGGCATCGGCGGCGAATTGCGGTTGCACGAGTTGTGGCAGTCGCCGTTCACGTTGCACCCGAAGCTGGTCGAAGCCATTCGCGTGGAAGCCGACAATGCGCGCGCCGGCAAGAAGGCCCGCATCGTCGCGAAGATGAACGCGCTGCTCGAACCGACGGTGATCGCCGAGTTGTACGAGGCGTCGCAAGCGGGTGTGAAAATCGATCTGATCGTGCGCGGCGTGTGTTCGTTGCAGCCCGGTGTGCCGGGACTGTCGGAGAACATCACGGTGCGCTCCATCGTCGGGCGCTTTCTCGAACATCATCGCATTTACTACTTCTACGACGGCGGTAAGGAGCAGGTGTATCTGTCGAGCGCGGACTGGATGGATCGCAATCTGTTCCGGCGCGTAGAGGTGGCGTTTCCCATCAACAACCGGCGACTCAAACGGCGCGTGATCGCCGAAGGTCTGTCGGCGTTTCTCGGCGATAACCAGGCCGCCTGGCTGATGCAGAGCGACGGTCATTACCGGCGCAGGCGTCCCGGAAAATCGTCGCGCAATGCGCAGATGAGTCTATTGGGAAAGTACTGCTCGTAGGAATTCGCACTCGATGCTGAAAAGCCCGCCAGGTCATGCGACCGGCGGGCTTTTTTATGCGTGACATCAAGCCGGCGCAGGCAGTCGCCGCGCCGTGCGCACCGCCGGGAACCGCACCGTGAACGTACTGCCGCGTCCCTCTTCGCTCGTCACTTCGAGTTGCGCATCGTGCCGTTGCAACACGTGCTTGACGATCGCGAGGCCCAACCCGGTTCCGCCGGTATCGCGCGAGCGGCTACGATCCACGCGATAGAAGCGTTCGGTGAGCCGGGGAATATCCGCAGCCGGAATGCCGAGGCCGCTATCGGTCACGGCGAACATCGCACTGCCGCCCTGCAGTTGCCACACGACCTTGATGGCGCCGCCGTCCGGCGTATAGCGGATGGCATTGGTCACGAGATTGCCGAACGCGCTGAGAATCTCCGTTTCAACGCCGGTCACGGTGAGCCCCTCGTCGGCATCGAACACGATCCGGTGATGCTGACTCGACAGGCTCTCCGCATCGTCCTGCAAATGCCGCAGCACTGCGCGCATGTCGATCATCTGATCGCTGGCCGGCTTGTTGTCGCCCTCCAGTTTCGCGAGCACCAGCAGATCGTTGACGATGTGGCGCATGCGCGACGACTGCTGCTCCATCAGATCGAGATAGCGCGCGCGCTCCGCTTCGCTTAACGGCAGCTCGCGCATGGTCTCGAGAAAACCCGACAGTACGGTCAGCGGCGTTTTGAGTTCATGCGAAACATTGGCGACGAAGTCGCGCCGCATCGCGTCGGTGCGCTCGAGTTCGGTGATGTCCTGCGAGAGCACCAGCTTGCGATTTTCGCCGTACGGAAACACCTGCACGGACAACACGTTCTGCCGCTTCTCGCCCATACCGCGCATGATCAGCATCTCTTCATAGCGATGCGAATTCAGGTAGCGCACGAAGTCCGGCTGACGCACCAGATGCGTGATGTGCTGACGTAAATCACGCTTCGCATCGAGGCCGAAGTGCACCTCGGAGATCGCGTTGCACCACTCGATCTGGTCGTGATCGTCGAGCATCGCGACGCCGTTCGGCGACGCCTGAATCGCCTGTATGAAACGCGAATGTTGCTGCTCCACCTGACGCACCTGCGCATGCCAGCGCTTCGCGAGCTTGTGCAAACGGTAGTAGATTTCGCCCCAGATGCCGGGAGCACTCGGCACTTCGCCGTAGACCGGTGCGTCGAGCAGACGCCACAACCGCTGTTTATGAAACGTGCCGAACAGGCTTTGCGCCAGTAACAGAACGACCGCAAGCGACAGTCCTGTTTCGACGTTGACGAGTGCGCCGACCACCACGCACAGAACGCCCAGCAGCACGACCGACACGATGGAGCGCGCCCAGATGATGTTCATGGTCTAGCGATCGAAGAGGAAAACAAACGCGGGCGGCGCGAGCGCCGCCGCGGTTCAGGCGCTCTTGGCGAGCCGGTAGCCGCTACCGCGCACCGTCTCGATCATAGCATCGCACCCGGCGGGCTTGAGCGCCGCGCGCAGGCGCTTGATATGCACGTCGACCGTCCGTTCTTCGACGAACACGTGATCGCCCCACACCTGATCGAGCAGTTGCGTGCGGCTATGCACGCGCTCCGGATGCGTCATGAAGAAATGCAGCAGACGGAATTCGGTCGGACCGAGATCGAGCTTGATCTCGCTGCCTTCGTTGTTCGCGGCGACGCGATGCGTGGCCGGATCGAGCTTGAGGCCGTTGATCGCGACCAGATCTTCGGTGAGCTGCGGCGCGCGGCGGCGCAGCACCGCCTTGATACGCGCCATCAGTTCTTTCGGCGAAAACGGTTTGGTGACGTAGTCGTCCGCGCCGATTTCGAGGCCGAGCACCTTGTCCTGTTCGTCGCCACGCGCGGTCAGCATGATAATCGGGATGTGCTTGGTGCGCTCGTTGTTGCGCAGGTCGCGCGCGAACGCAATGCCGGATTTGCCCGGCAACATCCAGTCGAGCAGGACCAGATCGGGCAACACGTCGCTGATCAGGTTCTGCGCCTGCTCCGCGTTGTACGCGCGAATCGGGCAGTGTCCGGCGTGTTGAAGATTGACCGAAATGAGTTCGGAAATGGCGGGCTCATCTTCAATGACGAGAATGCTGCTGGGCATCGGCACCTCTAGTCCTTATTCTGATGGAGTTAGCTGAGTGCTTCGCGTTCGAGCGCGTCGCGCGACTTGTGCCGCACGTCCGTGCCCTTGACGATGTAGATGATGAACTCGGCGATGTTCTTCGCGTGGTCGCCGATCCGTTCGATCGCTTTGGCGATGAACAGAAAGTCGAGGCCCACGGAAATCGAGCGCGGATCTTCAGTCATGTACGAAATCAGCTTGCGCACGAACGCGCGAAATTCTTCGTCGATGGCTTTGTCGTCGCGCACGATCTGCGCGGCGGCCACCGTGTCGAGGCGCGCAAACGCATCGAGTGCACGGCGCAGGATCGATACGGCCATTTCGCCGGAGAGCTTGATCTCGGCGATGTTGATGGTGCGCGACGCGCCGTCTTCCATCAGACGCTTGGTGCGCTTGGCGATTTTTTCGGCTTCGTCGCCGGCGCGTTCGAGATTCGTGATGGTCTTCGAAATCGCGATGAGCAGACGCAGGTCGCGTGCCGCCGGCTGACGGCGCGCGATGATGTTGCTGCACTCTTCGTCGATTTCCACTTCCATCTTGTTCAGACGGTCTTCGGCGAGAATCACCTGCTCGGCGATGTCGAGGTCGAACTCGTTGAGCGCCTGCATGGCATTGACGATCTGCGATTCGACGAGGCCGCCCATTTCGAGGACCTTCGACGAAACGAGGTTCAGGTCGGCATCGAACTGGCTGGACAAATGTTTATCGGACATGACGTACTCCGTTATTGTGCTCGTCGACTCAGCCGAAGCGGCCGGTAATGTAGTCTTCGGTTTCCTTGCGGACCGGCTTGATGAAGATCTTTTCCGTGTCGCCGAATTCGATCAGTTCGCCGAGATACATGTACGCAGTGTAGTCCGAACAGCGTGCCGCCTGTTGCATGTTGTGCGTGACGATCACGACGGTGTAATCGCTCTTCAGCTCGGCAATCAGCTCTTCGATACGGCCCGTCGAAATCGGGTCGAGCGCGGAGCACGGCTCGTCGAGCAGCAGCACTTCAGGACGGATCGCGATGCCGCGTGCGATACACAAACGTTGCTGCTGACCGCCGGACAAACCGTAACCGCTCTGCCCGAGCTTGTCCTTCACTTCGTTCCACAAGGCGGCTTTGGTCAGCGCCCATTCCACGCGGTCGTCCATTTCCGAACGCGGCAGCGTTTCGAACATCTTCACGCCGAATGCGATGTTGTCGTAGATCGACATCGGGAACGGCGTCGGCTTCTGGAACACCATGCCGATGCGCGCACGCAGCAGCGAAATATCCCGCTTCGACGTGAGCAGGTTTTCGCCGTCCATCAGGATCTCGCCTTCGGCGCGCTGCTCGGGATACAGCGCGTACATCTTGTTGAAGGTGCGCAGCAGCGTGGACTTGCCGCAACCCGACGGGCCGATGAACGCCGTCACCTTACCTTCCGGAATACGCAGGTTGATGTTCTTCAGCGCGTGATACTTGCCGTAGAAGAAGTTCAGGTCGTTGACCTCGATCTTCGGACGCGACGCCTCGGCGGCCGGACCGTTCTGGGCGGGTTCGAAGCCGGCGGGCGCGCTCGGGCGCTCGATCGTATTCAGTTGAGTTTCTGCCATATTCATCGGATTACACTCCGCCCTTACTTGTTCGAGAAGATCGTGCGCGCGACGATGTTGAGTCCCAACACCGCGAGCGTGATCAGAAAGACGCCGGCCCAGGCGAGCGACTGCCATTGCGCGAACGGGCTCATCGCAAACTTGTAGATCGTGACCGGCAGATTGGCGACCGGCTGACCCATGTCCAGCGAGAAAAACTGATTCGACAGCGCGGTGAACAGCAGCGGCGCCGTTTCGCCGGCAATGCGCGCAACGCCGAGCAGCACACCGGTGACGATACCGGCGACGGAGGCCTTCAACGTGATCGACAGCACCATCTTCCACTTCGGCGTGCCGAGGGCGAAGGCCGCTTCGCGCAGCGCGTTCGGCACCAGTTTCAGCATGTTTTCCGTCGTGCGGATCACGATGGGAATCTGCAGCAACGCGAGCGCGAACACGCCGGCCCAGCCGCTGAAGTGACCCATCTTCGCAACCACGAGCGCATAGACGAACAGACCGACGACGATCGACGGCGCCGACAGCAGGATGTCGTTGATGAAGCGCGTGAGACCGGCGAGCCAGCCCTTCTGGCCATACTCGGCGAGGTACACGCCGGCCAGAATGCCGATCGGCGTACCGACGAAAGTGGCGAGGCCGATCAGCATGCCGCTGCCGACGATCGCATTCGCGAGACCGCCGCCATCGGTGTTCGGCGGCGGCGTCGATTGCGTGAACAACGCGATCGACAGGCCACCGAGACCGAGGCGCAGCGTCGTATAGAGAATCCACACGAGCCAGATCAGGCCGAAGGCCATCGCGGCGAGCGACATCGTCAACGCGATGGCGTTCTTCGTGCGGCGGCGTCCTTGCAGACGCACGCGCATGGCTTCGAGTGCAGCCGGATCGTTCGACCCCGGCATGTTCAGCATGGACTGGTTCATTTCGCGCCCTCCCCTTTTTCGAGGCGCAGCAGCATGACTTTCGAAATCGCCAGCACGATGAAGGTAATCACGAACAGGATCAGGCCGAGCTCCATCAGCGCCGACGTGTGCAGGCCCGGATCGGCTTCGGCGAACTCGTTGGCGAGCGCCGAGGTAATGCTGTTACCCGGCGAGAACAGCGACACGTTGTCGAGCAGATTCGTATTGCCGATCACGAAGGTGACCGCCATCGTCTCGCCGAGCGCGCGGCCGAGGCCGAGCATCACGCCGCCGATCACACCGCTGCGGGTGAACGGCAGCACGATCTTCCACATCACTTCCCACGTCGTGCAGCCGATGCCATAGGCCGATTCCTTCAGCAGAACCGGCGTGACTTCGAACACGTCGCGCATCACCGAGGCGATGTACGGAATGATCATGATCGCGAGAATGACGCCGGCGCACAGAATGCCGATGCCGATCGGCGCGCCCTGAAACAGCGCGCCCACGAACGGAATGCCGCCGAGCACGGTGCCGAGCGGCTTTTCGAACCACGTCGCGAAGATCGGTGCGAACACCAGCAGGCCCCACATGCCGTAGACGATCGACGGGATTGCCGCGAGCAGTTCGATGGCGATGCCGAGCGGCCGACGCAGCCACGCGGGCGCGAGTTCGGTCAAAAACAGTGCGATGCCGAAACTGACCGGCACGGCGATGATGAGCGCGATGAGCGAGGTGGCGATCGTGCCGTAGATCGGCACCAGCGCGCCGAAGTGTTTGCTAGGTGGATCCCATTCGGCGGTCCACAGAAAACTGAGGCCGAACTGCTCGATCGACGGCAACGAGGCCACGATCAGCGACACGATGATGCCGCCCAGCAGTAACAGCGTAATGATGGCGGCCAGACGCGCGAGACCGCCGAAGATGACATCGCCGGCGCGGCCAGGCGCTTTCTGCTGCGATGCGCGGCCCGGCGGTGTCGACTTGCGCGCGCCAGACGCTAATTGAATATCGGACATGAGAGCCTGATGGACCTGATGAACCAGAGGAACCGGACGGTGCCTGCTGGCGGGTGCCAGTAACCGCAAGACCGTTGTCCTGCGGCAGCAATGCCGCCGGCCATCCTCACACGAGGACGGCCGGCGCGTTACATGATGCAACTCGCGACGATACGGCCGGATTTATTCCGCGACCGACTTGCCCGATGCGTCCTTCACGGCCGACTTCCACTGCGTGCGGATTTCAGCCGTCACCGATTCCGGCAGCGAGATGTAGTCCAGTTCGTTCGCGGCCGGCGTGCCGTTCTTGAACGCCCAGTCGAAGAACTTCAGCGTTTCCGTCCCTTGCGCCGGCTTGTCCTGTGCCTTGTGCAGCAGCACGAACGTTGCGCCGACGACCGGCCATGCGTCCTTGCCCGGCTCGTTCGTCAGGATCTGGTAGAACGACTTCGACCAGTCCGCACCGGCTGCGGCTGCCTTGAAGGTTTCCGTCTTCGGCTCGACCACGGCGCCCGTTGCATTCTTCAATGCGGTGTACGTCATGTGGTTTTGCTTCGCGTACGCCCATTCCACGTAGCCGATCGCGCCCGGCAGACGTTGCACGAATGCCGCGACGCCGTCGTTACCCTTGCCGCCCGTGCCCGTCGGCCAGTTGACCGTTGCGCCTTCACCGACCTTCGACTTCCAGTCCGCGTTGACCTTCGACAAATAGTTCGTCCAGATGAACGTCGTGCCCGAACCGTCGGCGCGGCGAACCACGGCGATGTCGGTATCCGGCAGCTTCAGCTTCGGATTCAACGCGACGATTGCCGGGTCGTTCCACTTCTTGATCTTACCCAGATAGATGTCGCCGAGCACTTCGCCCGACAGCGTCAGTTCGCCCGGCTTCACGCCCGGCACGTTGACCGCGGCCACGATACCGCCGACCACCGTCGGGAACTGGAACAGGCCGGCTTTAGCCAGCTCGTCGTCCTTGAGCGGTGCGTCCGAACCGGCGAAATCGACTGTTTTCGCTTCGATCTGCTTGATACCGCCCGACGAGCCGATACCTTGATAGTTCACCTTGCCGCCACCGGATTTCTGATAGGCATCGGCCCATTTCATGTAGATCGGTGCTGCGAAGGTGCTGCCCGCGCCGGTGATGTCTGCGGCTTGCGCTGAGAGTGCGAAAAGCGCGCCAGCGACGCCAGCGAACACGGTTTGCATCAATTTCATGAGACCTCCAGGGTGTGAGCGGTGTGAGCGATTAACACGAACACCGCGAAGCTTAGAGTCTCAATGTGACAGTAACGTGACGGATGGTGAAGCTGATGTGACAGTGGGGTTACGGAGTGAAAGGCGGGGCGGGGTTTAAACCGGGGTTTGAATCGGGATGTGAACGGCTGGGGAAACGGCGACGGTGTCGGGCACCGTCGCTCTTTTTGTTTTCGATTCAGGCAGTTATGCCGTTGCCAGTTTGACCGCGCCCGCAATGGCCTCGGCGTGACGCAGGGCGTCGTCGACCTGCTCGGCTTCGACCATCACCCGCAGCACGGGCTCCGTGCCGGATGCGCGGATCAATACGCGGCCGCGACCTTTCAGCGCATCTTCGGCGTGGCCAATCGCCTTTTTGATCGTGTCGCTGCCCTTCCAGTCCGCGTCCGGTTTCATCCGGACGTTGATGAGCTTTTGCGGGAACAACGTCACGCCGTTGAGCAGTTCGGCGAGCGTCTTGTCGCTGCGCTTCATCGCGGCCAGCACCAGCAGTGCCGATACGATGCCGTCGCCAGTCGAATGACGGTCGAGCGACAGGATATGGCCGGAGCCTTCCGCGCCGAGTTGCCAGCCGTGCTCGCGCAATTGTTCGAGCACATAACGGTCGCCGACCGCCGCACGGATGAATTTCACGCCGGCTTCGTGCAACGCGACCTCGACGGCCATGTTGGTCATCAAGGTGCCGACTGCCCCGTCCACCTTGCCGTCGGTGGCGATGCGGTCTTTTACCAGCACGTACAGCAGTTCGTCGCCGTTATACAGGCGGCCGGCTGCATCGACGACCTGCAGACGGTCGGCGTCGCCGTCGAGCGCGATGCCGAGGTCCGCGTGATTTGCGCGCACCGCGCGCACCAGTGCGTCGGGCGCGGTGGCGCCGACGCCGTCGTTGATGTTGAATCCGTTTGGCGCCACGCCGATGGGAATGACCTCCGCGCCGAGTTCGTGGAACACGTGCGGCGCGACGTCGTACGCGGCACCGTGCGCACAGTCGACCACCAGCTTCAGGCCGCGCAGATCGTACGCGGCCGGGAAGGTGCTCTTGCAGAACTCGATGTAGCGGCCGGCCGCGTCGTCGAGACGGCGCGCCTTGCCCAGTTGCTCGGAGGCTGCACACGCGAGCGGCAGGTCGAGCTGCTCTTCGATCTGCGACTCCACTTCATCCGGCAGCTTGTTGCCGTCTGCCGAGAAAAACTTGATGCCGTTGTCATAGTACGGATTGTGCGAAGCGCTGATCACGACGCCCGCCGCCAGCCGCAACGCGCGGGTGAGATAGGCGATGCCGGGCGTCGGCATCGGCCCCGCCAGCATTACGTCGACCCCGGCCGCGGAGAACCCCGCTTCGAGCGCCGCCTCGAGCATGTAGCCCGAGACGCGCGTGTCCTTGCCGATCAGGACGGTCGGGCGCGAGCCCGTGCGCGCCCAACGGTCCGCACCCGCGAGCACTTTGCCGGCCGCGTAGCCAAGCCGCAGCACGAACTCCGGCGTGATGGGTCCTTCGCCGACCTTGCCCCGAATGCCGTCCGTTCCGAAATAACGACGTGCCATGTTTTATCTTCCTCCTTGGCTAATGGGTTCAACCGCGCGCACGGCTTAGGTTCGCCGCGTCGCGCATGGCTGCCCACACTTTCAATGCATCTACCGTTTGAGCCACATCGTGTACCCGCAGGATCGCGGCGCCACGTTCGGCCGCGCACACAGCCGCCGCGAGACTGCCGGCGATACGCTCGCCGGCCGGTCGCCCGACTACCGCGCCGATCATCGACTTGCGCGACATGCCGGCCAGAATCGGGTACGACGGTTCCGCTCTGGGCGCCGTGTCGCGCAGTTGCGCGAGCAGCGCGTAGTTGTGGTCGACCACCGCTTTGCCGAAGCCGAAACCGGGATCGACACTGATTCTTTCGCGGGCAATGCCCGCCTGCTGAAGCTTTGCTACCCGCTCTTCAAGAAATTCGCGGACCGCGCCGACGACGTCTCCATAAGTAGGCTCACCGAGCTGCATAGTCTGTGGTTCACCCAGCATATGCATCACACACAGGCCGCAGTTGCTGTCGCGTACTGCGTCGATCGCGCCGGGCATCCGGAAACCCCAGATATCGTTGATCAGGTCCGCACCCGCGCTTAACGCGTGACGCATGACTTCGGGCTTGTAGGTGTCGATCGACAGAGGGACGTTGGCGCCGCGCAATATCTCGACGAGCGGAAGAATGCGCGCGAGTTCTTCGTCGAGCGGCACGGGCGGCGCACCCGGCCGGGTCGATTCGCCGCCGATATCGATGATGTCGGCGCCATCGAGCAGCATGAGTTCGGCCTGACGCAGCGCGTCGCCATGCATCGCGTACTGACCGCCATCGGAAAACGAGTCGGGCGTGACGTTCAGAATGCCCATGACCAGCGGACGTTCGAAGCTCAGCGTGAAGCGGCCGCAGCGCAGCGGCGCTGGAAAAGATTGGGATGGTAATTCGACGTTCGACACGGAGCGGTCAATCACAAAACGGGAAATTGCAAAAAATTGCAAGAATGCAAAACGGGCCGGTGTGAAACACACCGGCCCGCACTTTCTTCAGGTCGCCTGTCAGGCCGGCGCTGTCGCGCTGCCCGGCTTGACCTCGGTGCCCGGGCTACCGCCCGAGGAGGCGTCGCTAGCCGACGGCGGCGAACTCTTCGGCGAGCGCGGCGGCTTGCCAGCCATAATGTCGTTGATCTGATCGGCGTCGATCGTTTCCCACTCCATCAAGGCGGCGGTCATGGCTTCGACCTTGTCGCGGTTTTCGTCCAGCAGGCGCTTCGCCAGGTTGTACTGCTCGTCGAGCACGCGGCGGATTTCCGCGTCGACCTTCTGCTGCGTCGCTTCCGAAATGGTGCGAGTGAAGCCACGGCCAAACGGAGTGGCGTCGTTCTCGTCGTCGACGTAGACCATCGGCCCCAACGCGTCCGTCATACCGAAGCGAGCGACCATCGCACGCGCCGTTTGCGTTGCTTTGTTGAAGTCGTCCGATGCACCCGTGCTGATGAGGTTCAGGAACAATTCTTCCGCAACGCGGCCGCCGAACAGGATGGCGAGGCGATCCAGCAGGTAATCTTTCGAATACGTTTCGTTGTCGTGCTCCGGCAACTGCCAGGTGACGCCCAACGCACGACCACGCGGGATGATAGTGACCTTGTGAACCGGATCGGCCTTCGGCAGCAGCTTGGCGATGACCGCATGGCCCGACTCGTGATAAGCCGTCGCTCGCTTGGATTCCTCGCGGATAACGGCCGATTTACGCTCCGGACCCATGAATATCTTGTCTTTCGCGTCTTCGAAGTCGTTCATCTCGACGATGCGTTTGCCACGGCGAGCCGCGAACAAAGCCGCTTCGTTGACCAGATTCGCGAGGTCGGCGCCTGAGAAGCCCGGCGTGCCCCGTGCAATCACGGCTGCGTCGACATCGTTCGAAATCGGCACCTTGCGCAGGTGAACCTTCATGATGTGTTCGCGGCCGCGGATATCCGGCAGACCGACGTACACCTGACGGTCGAAGCGGCCCGGACGCAGCAGCGCTTTGTCGAGCACGTCGGAGCGGTTGGTTGCAGCGATCACGATGACGCCCGAGTTCGCTTCGAAACCGTCCATCTCGACCAGCATCTGATTCAACGTCTGTTCGCGTTCGTCGTTACCACCGCCCATGCCGGCGCCGCGATGACGACCGACCGCGTCGATTTCGTCGATGAACACGATACAGGGTGCGTGCTTCTTCGCCTGCTCGAACATGTCACGAACGCGTGCCGCGCCCACGCCGACGAACATTTCGACGAAATCCGAACCCGAGATGCTGAAGAACGGGACCTTGGCTTCGCCTGCGATGGCTCGCGCCAGCAAAGTCTTACCCGTTCCCGGCGGCCCGACCAGCAGCACACCGCGAGGGATTCGCCCACCAAGCTTCTGGAATTTCTGCGGATCGCGCAAAAAGTCGACCAGTTCGGAAACTTCCTCTTTGGCCTCGTCGCAACCGGCGACGTCGGTGAAATTGATAGCGTTGTTATTTTCGTCGATGAGACGAGCACGGGATTTACCGAACGAGAACGCACCGCCTTTCCCGCCGCCCTGCATCTGTCGCATCATGTAGAACCAGAATCCGATGATCAGGATGGTAGGTCCCAGGTAGTACAACGCCGATACCAGCGCATTCGGTTCGTCGTCGGCCTTGCCGCTGACCTGAACGCCGTACTTCATCAGGTCGCCGACCATCCAGATGTCGCCGGGCGATACGATCTGGTACTTCTGGCCGTCTGCTGGAGTGACCGTGAGGTTCCGCCCCTGGACAATGACGTTCTTGACTTTGCCGCTTTTTGCGTCGTCCATGAACTGCGAATAGGAAACGCCTTCCTGGACACGGGGCTTGTCGAACTGCTTGAACACCGTAAACAGCACCAGTGCGATAACCAGCCACACTGCCGCCTTCGAAAACATATTGTTGTTCAAAGCACCACTCCTTCACTTAGACGGGCGCCTACATTTGCCTTGCGGCACCACGAAAGCATTCTAATCCAGTCCGCAGACCCCTGCCATAAGGTTTCGCGGCCACTTAAATCGTGCGGCCGACCACCACGGCGCCAGTTTTCGGCACCGTCAGCAGAATATCGGCAGATGCCGAACCGTTCTGCAGTGCCCCTTATGAAGGCGCTTGACGGAGGCCCTTCAAGCAGGACGCTTCAGATGCTTACCCAAAATAAACGTTTCAGACGACTTGTCCCGCGAAGCCTTGGGCTTGCGGGCGCCCACCACCTTGAACTGACGCTTGAACTTTTCGACAATCTGGCTGTAACCGCTGCCATGAAAACATTTGACTAAAAGGGCACCATCCGGTTTCAGGTGATTCTGTGCAAATTCCAGCGCGATATCGCACAAATGCTCGATTCGCGCCGCATCGGCCAGCGCGACTCCCGACAGGTTGGGCGCCATATCCGAAATTACAAGGTCCACTTGCCGCTCGCCGACTAATTCTTCCAGCTGATGCAGCACCGCGTCTTCGCGGAAGTCGCCCTGAATGAAATGGACGTCGGCGACCGGCTCCATCGGCAGCAAGTCGAGCGCAATGATCGTGCCGTCGATGCCGCCTGCATGCTCGGCGTTGCGCTGCGAGCCTTTGGCGAGCCGGTTGCGTGCGTACTGGCTCCAGCTGCCTGGCGTAGAACCGAGATCGACGATGACCTGGCCCGGGCGGATCAGCTTGTCCTGCTCGTCGATTTCCTTGAGCTTGTAGGCGGCGCGGGCACGATAGCCTTCCCGCTGCGCCATTTTCACGTACGGATCGTTGATGTGGTCATGCAGCCACGCGGTATTGAACTTGTTTTTTGCCATTAAACGTTGAACTCTTGCTGCGTGATGTCGCGCTTTAGCGGATAATACGCGGTTAATTCGCGCGGCCATCGCCAAATTGGCTTTATCCGCGATTCTGTTGTTCTGACGCGCCGCCTGTAAATCCAGCCCAATCAGGAGCCGGTTGCGACTGCCTGCAGTCGCCAGCCTGTTCGACCCGATTGAGCCAACCGATCCGAACCGGAGTGATTGTTCCGATCGGTCGGTTACGCAGTGCCGCCATTTTAGTCGAGTCTTCTACTTTCCATGCCCGCCCTCAAAGTTTCTTCCGACCAACGCGCCGAGTTGCGCTCCCAGGCACATGCGCTCAAACCGGTCGTGCTCGTCGGCGCCGAAGGTTTGACCGACGCCGTGCTCGCCGAGATCAAGGTCCACCTCGGTGCGCATCAACTCATCAAGATCCGTGTATTCGGCGACGAGCGCGAAGAGCGCATCGCCATCTACGAACAGATTTGCGACACGCTGAACGCCGCGCCCATCCAGCACATCGGCAAGCTGCTGGTCATCTGGAAGCCGGAATCGACGCAACCGGCCGTGAAGGCCAAGCGCGGCGCCCTGCCGAGCGCACGCGAAGCCGCGGTTGAAGCCAAACCCGGTAAGGGGCGCGCGCCGCGCGTGGTCACGGTGGTCAAGCCGAGCGAAATTCCGATGCGCAAGCCCAAGGCCAAGGCGGTCGTGGTTCGCGGCAACGAGCGCGTCACGCAGGGCGGCAATATCAAGCGCGCCAAAAAACGCCAGACCAGCGCGAAGCGCGGGCATCAGTCGTCGAAATAACCGGTGATGAGAGGTGCGCGCCATGGGCCGCACCTTGAACTTGATCGGCGAAGCGCCGCTTAGCGAACCACGCTCCCCGCGCTTGCCGCGTCTGAAGAAGTTCCAGCACGCGCTGCCTCGATACGCGCCGGCAGCTTCCACACCAGCATCAGGCCCAGCACGCTCTCGATCAGATAGAACAGACTCGAAACACCGTGCAGAATGCCAAAGCGCGTCGCATAAGCAGAATGCCCGACGTCACTGCCCGCTTCGAGCGCGGCAACTCGCATGGCATTCATAAACGGTTGCAGCGCAAAGTACCCGACGAGCACGCAGACCAGCATGCCGACGATCACCCAGCGCAAACGCCGGAAAGCCTGGGCGCCGCCACGAACGAAACGGTTCGCCAGCCCCAGCAGCAACACGCCGCACACCACGCCGACAAAACCTTCGATGCGAAACAACTGCGCCGCAACGGCGCCTGCTGCAATCCGGTCGAGCGACATGAACAGCACGGGTGCTACGGCATAGCCGATAGTCAGCAGACTACCGACCCACACGACCGTCAGCAGGGAGAACACCCGATGCGGCAGCAAGGACACCGGCGCCGCCTTCAAACGTAGCTAACCGCGATGATTTCGTATTCGCGCACGCCGCCCGGTGCCTGCACCGACGCCACGTCGCCTTCCGACTTGCCGATCAGCGCGCGCGCGATGGGCGAGCTGATCGAGATGAGACCATGGTCGATATCCGCTTCGTCGTCGCCGACGATCTGGTATTTGACCTTGGCGCCCGAATCGAGGTCTTCGAGTTCGAGCGTGGCGCCGAACACTACCCGACCATCCGCTTCCACCGCCGCCGGGTCGATGACCTGCGCGCCGGCCAGCTTCGATTCGATCTCGGCAATACGGCCTTCGATAAAACCCTGCTTTTCCTTCGCCGCGTCGTATTCCGCGTTTTCCGACAGATCGCCCTGGGCACGTGCTTCTGCGATCGAATTGATCACCGAGGGACGCTCGACCGATTTCAGGCGCTGCAATTCATCGCGCAACATTTCCGCGCCGCGCTTAGTCAATGGAACAGTGCTCATAAACAACTCTATGCAAAAAACAGCCGTAAAAAAAATCACCGCGGTTAAGCGCATTTCACGGACACTGACGCCCCGGAAAATACCCGGGTCACAGCACCTGCGAAACGCCGCTTAACCGCGGCACTTACATCTTGGACAGGTAGTCGAAGCCTTAGTTTAGGCGAGCGTGCAGGCCTTGTAAATCATAGACTTCGAGGTTCTTTAAATAGCGCAAACCTTCTACCGCGGCCCGCGCACCCGACATGGTCGTGTAGTACGTGACCTTGTTCGCCTGCGCGCTCATGCGGATAGAACGCGAATCGGCAATCGCTGCACGCGTTTCGTCGACGGTGGTAAATACCAGTGCGATCTCGCCGTTCTTGATCATATCGACGATGTGCGGACGACCGTCCTTCACCTTGTTGACCACTTTGACCGGCACGCCCGCGGCTTCGATCGCAGCGGCCGTACCCTTCGTTGCAACGATCGGGTAACCGAGTTCGTGCAACATGCGCGCGACTTCGACGGCCTTCGGCTTGTCGGCATCCATCACGGTCAACAGCACCGTGCCCGATTCCGGCAGACGCGAACCCGCGGCGAGTTGCGACTTGAACAGTGCTTCGCCGAAGGTTTGACCTACGCCCATCACCTCACCGGTCGAGCGCATTTCCGGTCCGAGCACCGGGTCGACCGCCGGGAACTTCACGAACGGGAACACGGCTTCCTTCACGCTGAAGTACGGCGGATCGATTTCCTTCGTCACGCCCTGGTCGACCAGCTTCTGCCCGACCATCGCGCGCGCGGCGATCTTGGCGAGCGGCAGGCTCGTCGCCTTCGACACGTAGGGAACCGTACGCGAAGCACGCGGATTCACTTCCAGCACGTAGATGACGTCTTCTTTCGAACCATCGGCCTGCGGCACTTGCTGGATCGCGAACTGCACGTTCATCAGGCCGATCACGTTCAACGCCTTCGCCATCGCGCCGGTTTGACGCTTGAGTTCGGCAATCGTTTCTTTCGACAGCGAATACGGCGGCAGCGAGCAAGCCGAGTCGCCCGAGTGCACGCCCGCCTGTTCAATGTGCTCCATCACGCCGCCAATGAACACCGCCTCGCCATCGGAGATGCAATCCACGTCGCATTCGATCGCGTCGTTCAGGAAGCGGTCGAGCAGCACAGGAGAATCGTGCGACACCTTCACGGCTTCGCGCATGTAGCGCTCGAGGTCGCGCGGCTCATGCACGATTTCCATCGCGCGGCCGCCCAGCACGTACGACGGACGCACCACCAGCGGATAGCCGATTTCGTCGGCGAGCTTGAGCGCTTCGTCTTCGGCGCGAGCGGTGCGGTTCGGCGGCTGACGCAAGCCCAGGTCTTGCAGCAGCTTCTGGAAACGCTCGCGGTCTTCGGCGGCGTCGATCATGTCCGGCGACGTGCCGACGATCGGCACACCGTTCGCTTCGAGATCGAGCGCGAGCTTCAACGGCGTCTGACCGCCGTACTGGACGATCACGCCGACCGGCTTTTCCTTGTCGACGATTTCGAGCACGTCTTCGAGCGTGAGCGACTCGAAGTACAGACGGTCGGACGTGTCGTAGTCGGTCGAAACGGTTTCGGGGTTGCAGTTGACCATGATCGTTTCGTAGCCGTCTTCGCGCATCGCGAGCGCGGCGTGCACGCAGCAATAGTCGAATTCGATACCCTGACCGATCCGGTTCGGGCCGCCGCCCAGCACCATGATCTTCTTGTTATTGGTCGGGTTCGCTTCGCACTCTTCCTCGTAGGTCGAGTACATGTAGGCGGTTTTCGTGGCGAACTCGGCCGCGCACGTGTCGACGCGCTTGTACACCGGACGCACGTTCAGCTCGATACGACGCGCGCGCACTTCGGCCGGCGTCGCGCCCAGCAGCTTCGCGAGGCGGCGATCGGAGAAGCCGCTCTGCTTCACGTATTTGAGTTCGTCTTTCGACAGGCTCGCAAGCGTGCGGCCGCTCAAGGCCTTTTCCTTCTGGATGATCTGTTCGATCTGCGCGAGGAACCACGGGTCGATCGCCGTCTCTTCGAAAATTTCTTCCGCGCTCATGCCGATGCGGAACGCGTCGCCCACGTACCAGATGCGATCCGGACCGGCTTCGCCGATCTCGCGGATGATCTCGTCGCGGTTATCGGTCTTTTCGTCCAGCCCGTCGACGCCGACTTCCAGCCCGCGCAGCGCTTTCTGGAACGACTCCTGGAACGTGCGGCCGATGGCCATCACTTCGCCGACCGACTTCATCTGCGTGGTGAGGCGCGAATCGGCTTCGCGGAACTTCTCGAACGCAAAGCGCGGAATCTTGGTGACGACGTAGTCGATAGTCGGTTCGAACGAAGCCGGCGTCTGGCCGCCGGTGATTTCGTTCTTCAACTCGTCGAGCGTGTAGCCGCACGCCAGCTTGGCCGCGACCTTGGCGATCGGGAAACCGGTCGCCTTCGACGCCAATGCCGACGAACGCGAGACGCGCGGGTTCATTTCGATCACGATCATCCGGCCGTCTTTCGGATTGATCGAGAACTGCACGTTCGATCCGCCGGTGTCCACGCCGATTTCGCGCAGCACGGCCAGCGACGCGTTACGCAGGATCTGATATTCCTTGTCGGTCAACGTCTGCGCCGGCGCGACGGTGATGGAGTCACCCGTGTGGATACCCATCGGGTCCAGGTTTTCGATCGAGCAGACGATGATGCAGTTGTCCTGCTTGTCGCGGACCACTTCCATCTCGTACTCTTTCCAGCCCAGCAGCGACTCTTCGATTAGCAACTCGCGCGTGGGCGACAGATCGAGACCGCGCTTGCAGATCTCTTCGAATTCGTCACGGTTATACGCAATACCGCCGCCCGAACCGCCGAGCGTGAACGACGGACGGATCACGACCGGATAACCGCCGCTGCCGGTTTCCACCGCGATCTGCGCCTGCACCTGCAGCGCTTCTTCCATGGAATGCGCGGTGCCCGACTTGGCCGAACCGAGACCGATTCTGGTCATCGCGTCCTTGAACTTCTGGCGGTCTTCCGCCTTGTCGATGGCTTCCGGCGAAGCGCCGATCAGTTCGACCTTGTACTTCTCGAGCACGCCGTGCGCGTGCAGGTCGAGCGCGCAATTCAGCGCGGTCTGGCCGCCCATCGTCGGCAGGATCGCGTCGGGGCGCTCCTTGGCGATGATGCGTTCGACCACTTCCCACGTGATCGGCTCGATGTAGGTCACGTCGGCCGTATTCGGGTCGGTCATGATCGTCGCCGGATTGCTGTTGACGAGAATGACCTTGTAGCCTTCCTCACGCAACGCCTTGCAGGCCTGCGCGCCCGAGTAATCGAACTCGCACGCCTGGCCGATGATGATCGGACCCGCGCCGATGATGAGGATGCTTTTGATATCTGTCCGCTTGGGCATAACGCTCTCGCTAATGTATTCCTGAATTCTTTGCGTCGGCGCGCGTCGCTTCTACGTTGCGCGCGCTCTGTTTGACGCAGTTCGATGCGCGGGCGCCGCTGCGCCCTGTGCTTCGTGAACCGCGCGCGACTGGCTTGAATCACTTGAGCCAGCCGTTGTGCCGCCCGCGCTGTGACGAGCGGCGCACTTCGCGGCCAGCCTCAGGCCGCCGCGGTTTTACCGGCTTTCTTCGCGTCCATCAAACCGGTAAAGCGGTCGAACAGATAGGCGATGTCGTGCGGACCGGGCGACGCTTCCGGGTGGCCCTGGAAGCAGAACGCCGGCTTGTCGGTCAGCGCGAAGCCCTGCAGCGTGCCGTCGAACAGCGACACGTGCGTCACCTTCGCATTGGCCGGCAGCGTAGCGGCGTCGACCGCGAACCCGTGGTTCTGCGACGTGATGATCACGCGACCGTCGTCGAGGTCCTTCACCGGGTGATTGGCGCCATGGTGACCGGTCTTCATCTTGAGCGTCTTCGCGCCGAGCGCGAGACCCATGATCTGATGACCGAGACAGATGCCGAACGTCGGAATGCCGCGCTCGATCAACTCGCTGGCCGCGCGAATTGCGTAGTCGCACGGTTCCGGGTCGCCCGGGCCGTTCGACAGGAACACGCCGTCGGGATTGAGCGCCAGCGCATCGGCCGCGGAGGCTTCCGCCGGCAGCACGGTGACCTGGCAGCCGCGCTCGGCGAGCATGCGCAGGATGTTGTACTTCACGCCGTAGTCGAACGCGACCACACGATACTTAGGCGCGTTCTGCGTGCCGTAGCCGCTACCCAGACGCCATTCGGTCTGGCTCCATTCGTAGCTTTCCTTCGTCGACACGACTTTCGCGAGGTCCATGCCCGAGAGGCCCGGGAACGAGCGCGCGAGTTCGATGGCTTTCGCTTCGTCGTCCGAACCGGCAAGGATCGCGCCGTTCTGCGCGCCCTTGTCGCGCAGCAGGCGCGTGAGCTTGCGGGTGTCGAGACCGGCGATGGCCACGACGCCTTCGTCCTTCAGGTATTGCGGGAGCGTGCGCTCCATGCGGAAATTCGACGCGAGAACCGGCAGATCGCGAATGATCAGACCGGCGGCATGGACTTTCGTAGCTTCGACGTCTTCGGCGTTCACACCGACGTTACCGATGTGCGGATACGTGAGGGTCACGATCTGGCGTGCGTAGCTCGGGTCGGTCAGGATTTCCTGATAGCCGGTGATAGCGGTGTTGAACACGACTTCGCCGATCGTATGCCCAGGGGCGCCGATCGAGTAACCACGAAAGACCGTGCCGTCGGCGAGCGCGAGCAGAGCGGGAGAAAATGACGGCAACACGGGAGACTCCTTGGGGAACACCCTGTTGCCGACCTGTCTATCCGACTGCGAGCCGCAGCGAAACGCATCGTGATGCGCGCGCAGACTCGCTCGCGTGCTGCCGGTAACGTTGCAAGTGGCGCGATTGGTCCAACGGATGGACGGATCGGCTAGGAGCGGCCGGTGCGGGCCAGGTCCCGGCCCGCTGTGGGCCTTCTTGCTACGCCAATGGCGCGCGGCGGATGAACGGTATGGGAGAGGTAGGCGCTAGGGTGCGGGTTGATAAGCTCAAACCTTGAAATTATAGCGTGAAACCACCTTGCCCGCCAAATCCGAGATGGCGTGAAGCGCTGGGCGCGCCTACCTTCGTGTCGCTCGAAGTCTTGCTGGGCGGGCCTGACGTAGCGGCCGAGGAAAATTTTTCGTCCGCCATTCGGGATAGCGACGGTAAAAACGCCTGCGTCCGGGGATCGGCGTCAGGAAGCCCTCACGCCTCCTGTTCCGCGTGCGTTTGCGCGGCCTGAACGAGCGCGCGGCCGGGCATCACGTACCAGATCCCGCTGAAAATCTGCAGCGCGACCAGCACGCCCCAAGCAGTCAGATGCGCAGCGGCCGGGTAATGCCCGGCGCTCGACGGCCAATGCGACAACACGGCGCCCACGCCAATCTGAAAACCGAAAATCAGCAGAAAGATCAGCAGCGTGAGCGTCGTGTTCACGCGGCCGATCATCTGCGCCGGAAAGCGGCGGGCCATCACGGCGTAGCTCAGAATGCCCGAGCCGCCGAACATGCCGTAGGCCGCCCACAGGAGTGCCGCCGGCAGCGGCGCGTTGAACATGATCAGCAGTTGCGTCACGACATAGAGCGCCCCGCCGATCCCGCAGAACCCGCGCAACGAGATGCCGCGCCGTTCCAGCGTCCGCGCCGCCCCGCCGAACACGACGCAGCCGGCCATCATCGCAAAGCCGAGCACGGACACCAGCGCGGCGGCTTGCGGTGTCGCGAAGCCCTGCACGTCGCGCAACCAGGCGCCGACCCACAACGACTGCATCGCGTAGAACACGCCTTGTGTAACGACCGGGAACGACGCGATTTTCCAGAACGCCGCGCTGCGCAGAATATCCAGCGTGCCCTTGAACTGCTCGCCGATACTCGCCTGTCGATGGGTCTGTCCGGCTTCGGGCACGAGTGTCCATTGCGCGAGCGCCACGACGACCGTGAGGATGCCCAGCCCGACGCAGACGGTTCGCCAGTTGGCGAACGTCAGCACCCACGTCAACGGCGAGCCGACCACCACGCCGCCAAAGCCGCCGATGGCCATGACGAGGCCGTTCATCAGCGGCAGACGGGCCGCTTCGAAGTGCTGCGCCAGCGCCTTGAACGCGGCGCCGAGACACAGCGACACGCCGACGCCGATCAGCAGGCGCCCCACCATCATCGTGCCGAGGCTATGAGCGGAGCCGAATACGCAGATTCCCACGGCGGCGAACAGCAAGGTGACCGACGTCGCGCGGCGCGCGCCGAAATGATCGAGCAGCACGCCCGCCGGAATCTGCGCACCAGCAAAGCCGAGAAAATACAAACTGGTCAATACGCCCAGATCGGCGGCCGACAAGCCCAGGTCATGGGTAATGAACGGAGCGAAACCGAGATTGACGCCGCGAAACAGATACGAGACGAAGTAACCGGCGGCAAACAGGAGAAACACGCGCAGTTGGGTCGACGACATAAGCTCTGGAGGAAACGGCCGATTCCGGCCGGAGCACGAACGATAAATGAATTGCGTCCGCTTTGCTCGTTTTGACAGGTGGAATGTAAAACGCCGTCACCACGGTGACGGCGTTCGGAGCCGGAGAGACAAGCCTGCGACTTTATTTGGTCTTCTTCGTCTTCGTCACGGTCTTCGAGTGACTCACGGCGACGGCTTTCGGCCTGGCGGCCGGAGCGGCCGCCGAGACTTTCGCCACCTTGCCCTTGGTGGCGGTGGAAGCTACCGCTGCCGACGGCTTGCCGCCCTTTCCAACCGGATCGGACACCTTCACGACCGGCGAGCGTCCCTTCTTGCGGTCGTAACGCGACTCGCCACGCGGCTCGGCAACCCGCGTGCCGATTCGCTGAACGCCGCCTTCCTGCACGTCGGTGGCGATACGCTCCGGGCCCGGCTCGCTCGGCATGACCTTGCCGACCGGCACGTGCAGTACGACGACCTGACCGCGCGAAACCTGATCGCGACGCGTACGGTTCCAAGCCTTCAACTGCCCCACCGAGACGCCATAACGCACCGCCACCGCCGCCAGCGACTGGTTGCGGCGCACGCGGATCAACATCTTGCGCGTGTCGGGAACGTCCGGTTCCATGGCCAGCACGGCGCTCTCGGCGACGTCGGCGCTGATGTCCTCGTCGTCGTCCGACCCGCGCGGCACCACGATCGTCGAGCCCGGTTTGAGGCGCATGCCGACCGGAATCTTGTTCACTTCCATCAGCGTGTCGGCGTCGACGCCGATTTTTTGCGCGATCGCGGCAGGCGCCGCGCGCTCGGTGACCGTGTAGGTGGTCCACGAAGACAGCGAACCGCTATACGTTTTCAGATTGCGTTCGAACGCGCTGGCGTTGTCGAACGGAAGCAGGATTTGCGGCTGCGTGGCGCCGAGAATCACCGGCTTTCTGAACGACGGATTTAACGAGCGGAACTCGTCGGCGGACAGGTTGGAGAGTTTCGCCGCCATGTCCACGTCGATGTCGTGCGAGGTGGTGACGGTCACGAAATACGGGTGATTCGGAATAGTCGGCAGCGTGAGCCCGTACATTTGCGGATTCATCACGATGTTTTTGACCGCCTGCAGCTTCGGCACGTAGTTGCGCGTCTCGTTCGGCATGCGCAGGCTCAGGTAGTCGGTGGGCAGACCGGCCGCTTCGTTGCGGGCGATCGCGCGCTGTACGTTGCCTTCGCCCCAGTTGTACGCGGCCAGCGCCAGTTGCCAGTCGCCGAACATGTCATGCAGACGCGACAGGTAGTCGAGCGCGGCGCTGGTGGACGCCAGCACGTCGCGGCGTTCGTCCTGCCACATGTTCTGCTTGAGGTTATACGTACGGCCCGTGCCGGGCATGAACTGCCACATGCCGGCCGCCTTGGCCACCGACAACGCCTGCGGGCTATACGCGGATTCGATGAACGGCAGCAGCGCGAGCTCGGTCGGCATGTGTCGCGCTTCGAGCTCTTCGACGATGTGATAGAGGTACTTCTGCGAGCGCTCGGTCATGCGCTGCACGTAGTCCGGACGCTGCGCGTACCAGTTGACCTGCATGTCGACGAGGTCGGTTTGCAGGTCCGGCATCTGGAAGCCGCGACGAATCCGGCCCCACAGGTCGGCGTCGGCGCTGGTGAGCTGCTGGACGGAACCTTGATCGACGTTGATGGTTTCGCGGGCGGTGGCGGTTTTGCGAAGGGCGTCGGCTACGGCTTGCTGGGTGGCGGGATTGGAGGAATTGGCGGCGCTATTCGTCGCCGGTCCCGAGCTCGCGCAAGCGGCGAGTGTCAGGACCAGCAACGCACTGAGGATAAATCGCATGAACGTCTCGGCTTCCACAAGGGCTGGAATTTGCAGGCGATCTTACGAAACGAGAACGTTTACGTCAATCAGAAATTTGCGAAAAAATCTAAACAAATCTTAGGCTTGGCGAATTTTTCCGATTTTTTGCCTGAGCTATGCGCCAATGCCGATCGAATTAGCGAAAGCGGTTTTTCCACTCCCGCATCAACGTGAAGGCGGCCAGACGATCCGGCACTTTTTCGTGCAACTGCTCGGCGAGAGCGGTTTGAATCGACGGCACGTCGACGCGCAGGAACGGATTCACCGCGCGTTCGTGGGCGATCGTGGTGGGCAAGGTCGGTACGTGCCGGGCGCGCAGGGCCGTCGCCTCGTCGCTCCAGGTTTGCAAGGCGGCGTTGTGCGGTTCGCAGGCGAGCGCGAATTTGATGTTCGACAGCGTGTACTCGTGGGCGCAATGCACTTCGGTCGAGCCCGGCAACGCGGCGAGCGCATCGAGCGACGCGAGCATCTGCGTGGGCGTGCCTTCGAACAGCCGGCCGCAGCCGCAGGCAAATAACGTATCGCCGCAAAACACGTGAGGCGTACCGGCCGGATCGGCCGCCTGGAAATAGGCGATGTGGCCGCTCGTGTGACCCGGCACGTCGAGCACGCTGAATTCGAGCGCGGGTTCGGCGATCGTGACTTTGTCGCCGTTTTCGAGACGTTGCGTGAGATGCTCGATCGCCTCGTGGGCGGGGCCGAACACGGGGACCGCCTGGCCGTTCAGCAGATCGGCCACCCCACCGACGTGGTCTTGATGATGGTGCGTGAGTAAAATAGCGCTCAGCCGCCACCCGCGTTTCGCCAGATAGGCGCGTACGGGGGCGGCCTCACCCGGATCGACGACCACCGCATGGTGGCCATCGGAAACGACCCAGATGTAATTGTCTTCAAACGCCGGGACCGGTACGTACTCGAGCGCATTCATAGGCGACGCATTCTCAGATATGACTGACCGAGCGATTATAGACTGGCCCGCGTGGACCGATTCCCCGCCTGGCCGCTACGTGCTCGAATGGGAGCAGACCCAGCTCGACCGTGTGGTGTCCGACGTGTTCGGCTATCACGCGTTGCAGCTCGGCCTGCCGCAACTCGACGCGCTGCGCGAAAATCGCATGCCTTGCCGCGGACTCGTGCTCGACGCGGCGAGCGGCGCGAGCGCGCCGTACAGTTTTCCGCGCGGCCTCGGGCACACGGCTCATGGTTCGGGGTCGAACGGGCGGCTGAACGGAGCAACGCCGCCGCGCTCCGCCTCTGCTATCTCTATTCCTGGCCTGCCCTCGCCCGCCGGCCGCAGCGCGGTGTGGTGCGATCTGCTCGACCTGCCGTTCGAAGCGCAAAGCGTCGACCTGATCGTCATGCCGCACACGCTCGAATTCACGAGCGACCCGCACCGTTTGCTGCGCGAAGCCGAACGCGTGCTGATGCCCGAAGGCCAGCTCATCATTCTCGGCTTCAACTCGTTGTCGCTGTGGGGCGCGCGCCAGTCGGTCGGCAAAATGACCGGGCGCCCGTTCGTGCCGGCGGCCGTCGACCTGATCGCCTTCACGCGGCTCAAAGACTGGATCAAGCTGCTGGGTTTCGACCTTGAACGCGGACGCTTCGGCTGCTATCGTCCGCCGCTCGACAGCGATCAATGGCTCGCGCGCTACGGTTTCATGGAAGCCGCCGGCGACCGCTGGTGGCCGATTTTCGGCGCCACCTACATGATCAAGGCCATCAAGCGCGTGCCCGGCATGCGCCTCGTCGGTCCGCTGAAGGTGAAGAAACCCGTCCTTGCCGCAGGCCTCGCGCCTGCCGCCACCCCGAACACACGCAACCCTACTCAATGACTTCCGATCTCATCGACATTTACACCGACGGCGCCTGCAAGGGCAACCCGGGCCCCGGCGGCTGGGGCGCGCTGTTGCGCTTCGGCGACCAGGAAAAAGAACTGTTCGGCGGCGAAGCCAACACGACCAATAACCGCATGGAACTGATGGGCGTGATCGCCGCGCTCGAAGCGTTGAAGCGCCCGTGCAAGGCCGTCGTGCACACCGACTCGCAGTACGTGCAGAAAGGCATCAGCGAGTGGATTCACGGCTGGAAGAAGAAAGGCTGGATCACCGCCGCGAAGCAGCCGGTGAAGAACGCCGACTTGTGGAAACGGCTCGATGCGCTCGTCGCCCAGCACGAACTCGAATGGCGCTGGGTACGTGGCCACAATGGCCATCCGGAAAACGAACGCGCGGATCAATTAGCCAATCGCGGCGTCGCGTCGCTCACCGACTCATAAAGCGTCGCGTTTTGCGGCACCCGAGGGTGCGCCATTTTCTCTCCCAGCAATTCTTCAAGCAGGCTAAACCGACATGCGTCAACTCATCCTCGATACCGAAACCACCGGCCTGAACGCGCGCACCGGCGACCGGATTCTCGAACTCGGTTGCGTCGAAATGGTGAATCGCCGGTTGACGGGCAATAACCTGCACTTCTACATCAACCCGGAACGCGACAGCGACCCTGGCGCGCTGGCGGTTCACGGTTTGACGACCGATTTCCTGCGCGACAAGCCGAAATTCGCCGAGATCGCCGACCAGTTCCGCGATTTCATTCAGGACGCGGAACTGATCATCCACAACGCGCCGTTCGACATCGGCTTTCTCGACGCGGAATTCGCGCTGCTCGGCTTGCCGCCGGTCAGCACGTATTGCGGCGAGATCATCGACACGCTCGCACGCGCGAAACAGATGTTCCCCGGCAAGCGCAATTCGCTCGACGCACTGTGCGATCGCTTCGGCGTGAGCAATGCGCACCGTACGCTGCACGGCGCGCTGCTCGACTCGGAACTGCTCGCCGAGGTGTATCTGGCGATGACGCGCGGCCAGGAAAGCCTCGTCATCGACATGCTGGGCGATTCGCACGGCGGCGCCGATTCGAAGACACCGCGCGTGGCGATCGACTCGCTGAATCTGATCGTCATCGCCGCCGACGAAACCGAGCTGGCGGCCCATCAATCTCTGCTCGACGGACTCGATAAAGCGGTCAAGGGGACGAGCGTCTGGCGGCTCGAACCGGCACCCTTCGCGGATGAGCAAAGCGCTTAAAAAATGCTGGACGGGCCGAAAAATCCCTGACATAATTCGGCTCTCTTCGGGTGGTTAGCTCAGCGGTAGAGCACTGCCTTCACACGGCAGGGGTCACTGGTTCGATCCCAGTACTACCCACCAGAATTTTGGTGTGTCGATCACCGAAGATTAAAGGGCTTATGCAGCAATGCATAAGCCCTTTTCTACTTGGCGCGGTCTTGCGCCGCATCTGGGGCCGCTCATTGCATCCTGATGTTTGCATTCTGATGTTTGCATCCTGATAGCCCCCGCTCTTCGACCCGATTCATCGTCTCTGGCCAGCGCCGTTCAGCGCCGCGCCGACAGCCTCATCCTTTCGCTTCCGACTGGAAACCCGGTGCGCGCAAGCGTTGCCGGGTCATGACTGATGACCAGAAAAAAACTCGACTTTCGCGGACAGGCTTTCAAGGACGTCCTCGGCTTCACCTTCCAGCACTGGACCCGGCAACCCGGACGCATCGGCGCGATCGCCGCGCTCGCGCTGCTTTCCGCATTGGCCGACGTGCTCACGCCGATGTTCGCCGGCCGTCTGGTCGACGCAATTGCGTCCGGCCCGGCTAGCGACGCGCGCGCCTGGCATTCGGCCATCACGACGTTCGCCGTGCTGACCGTGCTCGGTCTCGGCGCAACACTGCTGCGGCAAGGCGTGTACTTCAACATCATCCGGTTGACACTGAAGATGATGAGCGAGATCGCCGCCAACGCGTTCCATCGCGTGCAGCGGTTTTCGACCGACTGGCACGCGAACAGCTTCGCCGGTTCGACCGTGCGCAAAATCACCCGCGGCATGTGGGCGCTCGATCTGCTCAACGACACGCTGCTGATCGCGCTGTTGCCGTCACTCGTCATGCTGGCCGGCGCGACCGGCCTGCTCGGCTGGCGTTGGCCGATGATGGGCGCGGTCGTCGGCGTGGGCTCGCTGTTGTATATCGCGGTTACCGTCACCCTCTCGCTCGGCTATGTCGCGCCTTCCGCGCGTCTGGCCAACGCGTGGGACACCCGCATGGGCGGCGCGCTCGCCGATGCCGTCAGTTGCAACGCCGTCGTCAAGGCGTTCGGTGCCGAAGATCGCGAAGAAGCGCTGCTCGGGCGGGTCATCGGCAAGTGGCGCCAGCGCACCCGCCGCACATGGGTGCGCGGCACGCTCAACGGCGGCGTTCAGGGCGGCATGCTGGTCGCCATCCAGGCGGCGATACTCGGCGTCGCGCTGCTGCTGTGGATGCGCGGCGAAGCGAGCGTCGGCGACATCACGTTTGCACTGACGATGTTCTTCATGCTGCAAGGCTATTTGCGCGACGTCGGCATGCACATCCGCAATCTGCAGCGCTCGGTCAACGACATGGAAGAACTGGTGGCGCTCGAGCGTCAGCCGCTCGGCATCGAAGACCGGCCCGGCGCCGGTCCGATCCGGATCGGCGCGGGCGAGATCCGTTTCGAGCACGTCACCTTCCACTACGGTACGCATGCGACGCCGCTCTACGACGACTTCTCCATGCGGATCGCGCCGGGCGAACGCGTCGGGCTGGTCGGCCACTCCGGCTCGGGCAAGACCACGTTCATCAAGCTGATCCAGCGTCTTTACGATCTGTCGAAAGGCCGCATCACGATCGACGGGCAGGATATCGCCGGGGTTCGGCAAGCGTCGTTGCGCAGTCAGATCGCCATCGTGCAGCAGGAGCCGGTGCTGTTTCATCGCTCGCTCGCGGAGAACATCGCGTATGCCAAACCGGGTGCGAGCCGCGCCGACATCGAACGCGCCGCGCGGCTCGCGAGCGCCCACGATTTCATCGCGACGTTGCCGCAGGGTTACGACACGCTGGTCGGCGAGCGCGGCGTGAAGCTGTCGGGCGGCGAGCGTCAACGCGTGGCGATTGCGCGCGCGTTCCTCGCGGACGCGCCGATCCTGATCCTCGACGAAGCCACCTCGAGTCTCGACAGCGAAAGCGAGGTGCTGATCCAGCAGGCGATGGTGCGGCTGATGCAGGGACGCACGACGCTGGTAGTCGCGCATCGTCTGTCGACCGTGCGCGCGCTCGACCGGCTGCTGGTACTGGACAAGGGTCGCGTAGTCGAACAGGGCAGCCACGAAACGCTGATCCGTCTCGAGAACGGCCTGTACCGGCGCCTGTTCGAACGGCAGGCGCTGGAGTTGATCAAGGGGCTGGGCGAAACGGAGTTCGCCGAGGGAAACGCTGGCGACCGCGATTGAGCGCGGGCTAGACCACGCCGGCCGGTAGACCGATGCCGCGCGCCATGCCGGTCGCGGCGAACACCATGAGGACCAGCAAGACCGTCTGAATCACGCTGAGGCGCGCGTAACTGCGCGCTTTTCGCAAATCGGGCGCTTCGCCTTTTCGCATGGCTGCGCGCCAGCGCAATAGCGCGAGCATGGACGGCACTTCGAGCACGAGGATCACCACCAGCAAGGTCATCTTCGCGTGAAAGAGCGGCTCGTGCAGATAGTAGTCGGCGCCTTTTTCGTAACCGCCGAAAGCCCTCATGAGGCCGGTGACGATCAGCACCAGTGCGGCAATCCCCCAGCCGGTATCGGCGCGAAATACCGATCGCAACGCGGCGGGCACGCTCGCGCGGCGCAACGCCCAGGTGCGCCGGAGAATCGACGCGAGCGCAAAACCATAAGCCAGCAGATGAAGAGCGGCAAGCAACCAGCGAACGAGCATGGCGACTCCTGGGGTCAGCTGCACAAGCTGTGCAGGATAAACCAGTCAGGCCGATCGGGCTTTGGAACGGCGTAGTCAGATTTGCTGCAAGGAAGTGTCGAGCGCGCGTGCGGCGACCCGGTCACCTTCAGTGCTCAGCGCCGTGCGAAACACGGTGTGCCGGTTGTGGCCCGCGGCTGCCGGCGAATCCCACAGCAATTCGATTTTCGGACGACGGCTGAAAAGTCCGTGCGCCAGCGGGGCCGCTCCAGCCGATGCAGCATGGGCATGGGTCGTATCCGGATCGCCGACGGTGGCTGCGAAAGCCACCGTGGGCGTCGCCACCGGCGTGGGCGGCTGGGCAATCGCCCAACGCACCGACAGTTCGCGCGCATCGTACTGACCGACCTTGCGACGCTCCGCCCAGACGACGACCGTGCGCGTAGCCGGATCGAGCGCCACCGCGTAGCGGCCCACTGCAAAGCGCCGTGCGGCGATATTAGTGCGCCACAGCGCGCGCGGCCGGCAGATCCACATGACCGCCGCATACAGAGCGGGTGCCGCCAGCAGCCAGCCATTCGTCGCGGCCACTGCCTGGCCCGCACGACGCCAACCGGCGCTCGCCGCAAACGCGCCGATCGACCACACCGCGAACAGGAAACCCAGCAAGGCGAAGAGCCGCAACGCCTGCCGCAACCACTGCGGCAGCGGATGAAACGGCCGCTCGGCGAGCGCGCGCGCGCCCGGCAGGAAGATCAGCAGGAAGAGAAAGACGAGGTTGATGCAGGCCCACGGCGACGACACCATGGCGGACAGCGAGGCGCCGAGGTCCATCTGCGACATGGAAAACAGCCAGCGAGCCAGAAGCACGAGACCGATGGCGCGCAACGCGAAAATCGTTCC
This sequence comes from Paraburkholderia sp. BCC1886, assembly GCF_900996245.1. Taxonomy (GTDB): domain Bacteria; phylum Pseudomonadota; class Gammaproteobacteria; order Burkholderiales; family Burkholderiaceae; genus Paraburkholderia. The sequence goes on from NZ_CAAJGK010000040.1 coordinate 72,804, forward strand.
GGCGCCTGGCGCCGCGTTCGCACGCGTCTCTTTCGTTCTCGCCAAGGCATCCTCCTGTCGTCGGCGGGCGCCGCAGTCCAATCCGCGGCACGGCCATTATAGGGATATTACGAAGCCCGACTCACGCTCACCGTGTCCAAAGCCTCACTTTCAGCAGTTGATTGGGAAAAACGCGGCGCGCATGCAACAACGCCCCGCGGGCGTGAGCGCGCGGGGCGTTGTCGGGGCAGTGACGGACGGTCAGGGTCGACCGCCGTGGCCTTCTCAGTTGGCGTTGACTTCGCGCAGCACGGTGCGTTGCTTCTGACGCAGCAGCGCTTCGTACGTGGCGACGTAGTTCTGCGCCATCACCTTCGACGAGAAGCGCGATTCGAACGCTTCACGCACCTTGGCGCGCGGCAGTGTATGAAGGCGCTTCACGGCGGCCACTGCGCTGATTTCGTCCTCCACGACAAAACCCGACACGCCGTTTTCGATCACTTCCGGCACCGAACCGCGATTGAACGCGATGACCGGCGTACCGCAAGCCATGGCTTCGATCATCACCAGACCGAAGGGCTCCGGCCAGTCGATCGGGAACAGCAAAGCATGCGCATTGCCGAGGAACTCGGTCTTTTCCGATTCGCTGATTTCGCCGATGTACTCGACGTGCGGCAGCGCCATGAGCGGCTTGATGACTTCTTCGTAGTAAGCGCGGTCGGCTTTGTCCAGCTTGGCGGCGACCTTGATCTTCATGCCCGACTGCTGGGCGATGCGGATGGCTGTGTCGAGACGCTTTTCCGGCGAGATACGGCCGAGGAACGCGAGATAGCCCGGTTCGACGTCCTTGATCGGCGTGAGCAGGTTTTCCGGCAGACCGTGATAAACCGTTTGCAGCCAGTTGGCCTGTTGTAGCGGAATGCGCTGATTGTCGGAAATCGACACCACCGGTACGTCGCTGAACGTATTGAAGATGGGTTGCAGTTCCGGCAGGTCGAGACGACCGTGCATCGTGGTCAGGAACGGCACCGGCTGACGGGCGAACAGCGAAAACGGGTAGTAGTCGATGTGGAAATGCAGCACGTCGAACTCGTCCGCGCGACGGCGCACTTCTTCGAGAAGAAGCATGTGCGGCGCCATCACGTCGCGAATGGTCGGGTCGAGGCGCAACGCCTGCGGCCAGAACGCTTCGAGTTTCGCCGACGTTTGCGAATCGCCGCTCGCAAAAAGCGTGACGTCGTGGCCCTGTTCGACAAGCGCTTCCGTCAGATAGGACACCACGCGTTCCGTCCCGCCATACAGCTTGGGAGGAACCGCCTCGTGCAGGGGAGCGATTTGAGCGATTCGCATAATGAAGAACTCCTCGTAATAAATCAGGCAAAGATACAGCGTTTGGTAAAAGCGACTCGCTTGCTCGCCAGGGCAGTCGGACCGGAAACCGGCGCGGGCCTGATTCTTTCGAGAAATCCTGCGATGGATCGCCTTGGGGGATGAGCCCGAACCGGTACTTCAGACAATTGCACTGTCAGGGCATGGGTCATTAAACGCACGCCTTGACGCTACGTTGACAAACTGTCAGAAAAATCCGCGGGCCTCGGAAAGCATGCATTATCAGTGCCGGCATCCTCGCTGCACCACAACATTTCAAAGACTTTACGTTGTTACAAGCGAGAAACACTTTACAAACCCTTGTTTATTAAGACAGTTCTAGAGTGGCAACTGGCTTGGGACACGGGCGGTTCAGCGTAGCGACCGAACGGTTGCGACAACTTTGCCGGCAACCGTCGAAGAAATGCCGCACTGCAGTCGCGCGGCACTGAATGCAATTTGTAATTATATCCATAATTATTCGCAGGCCAGCCCAAGCCGCGGCCCGAATAGTGGGTCTCGCGACAGTGCGTCGCGGAGTTCCATCGCGAAATCAGTCGCGCCAGCGCCCGTATAGAGGGGGCGCAATCGCTTTTGCATGTTTACAATGCGGAGCAACGACCTTGCAGCGACCTCCGTCTTCATGGGTGGCCCGCGCTTTGCATGCACAACCCGAAACCCATCCGACATCACGCTCAATTTGGAACACTTAACCATCGCCCAGCGCAACGCCCAGGACGCCAAGCTCGCTAGCTACGCGCACCGGCCACTGGCGTTTCTCTTCCGCTTTATCCGCCGCCACCCGCTCGCCCACGCGATCGTGTTGTGCAGCGTGTTCGCGGCCGTGGGCTGTGCGCTCGCTTCGCAATACGCGATCAAGCATCTGATCGACGTGCTCGGCGGCGGCCGGCATCATCCCGGTCCGCTGTGGGGCGCATTCGCCATCCTGGTGGGCCTGATCGCCGCGGACAACCTGCTATGGCGGGTCGGCGGCTGGGTCGCCGCGCATACCTTCGTCGCCGTGACCGGCGATTTGCGGCGCGACCTGTTCGGCTATCTGAGCGGACACTCGCCGACCTACTACTCCGAAAAGCAGCCCGGCATGCTGGCCAGTCGCATCACGGCCACCTCCAACGCCGTCTACACCGCCGAAAACACCACCGCCTGGAACGTCCTGCCGCCCTGCATTGCCGTGTTGGGTGCGATCGTCATGATCATCGCGGTGAATCCGCTAATGGCCGGCGGCCTGATGCTATGTTCGGCAATTCTCTCGGTCGTGCTGTACAAGCTCGCCGGACGCGGCTCCGCGCGACACCATCACTTCGCCACCAAGGCGGCTTCGGTGGATGGCGAACTGGTCGACGTCATTAGCAACATGGGCCTCGTGCGCGCGTTCGGCATGACATTTCGCGAGCAGCAGCGGTTCGGCGCGACCGTCAAGGCGGAAATGGATGCGCGCGAGCAAAGTCTGCTGTATCTGGAAAAGCTACGGCTGCTGCATGCGGTCATCACCGCGCTGCTGTCCGCCGGCCTGCTCGGCTGGGCGCTGATGCTGTGGGATCAGGGCAAGGCAACGTCGGGTGACATCGTGCTGGTCAGCTCGCTCGGCTTCACGATTCTGCACGGCACGCGCGACCTCGCCGTGGCGCTGGTGGACGTGACGCAGCACGTGGCGCGGCTCGCCGAAGCAGTGCGCACGCTGCTCGAACCGCACGGCATGCCCGATCGCGACGACGCCACCGAACTGGTGCCGCAAGGCGGCCGGGTCCATTTCGAGTCGGTCACGTTCGCCTACCCGCGCCGCCGGCCGATTCTCGATCACTTCGATCTGAATATCGAACCGGGCCAACGCGTCGGCCTGATCGGCAAGTCGGGCGCGGGCAAGTCGACCGTGCTGGCTCTCCTGCAGCGCTTCTATGAGACGCAGGGCGGCGCCATCAAGATCGACGGCCAGGACATCGCGCTGATCACCCAGGACAGTCTGCGGCACGCCATCGCGCTGGTGCCGCAGGACATTTCGCTGTTCCATCGCACCGTGTACGAGAACATCGCTTACGGGCGTCCCGAAGCAACGCGCGACGAAGTGATTGCCGCGGCGCGTGAAGCGCGCTGTACCGACTTCATCGAAGCGATGCCGGAAGGTTTCGACACCATCGTCGGCGACCGCGGCGTGAAGCTGTCGGGCGGTCAGCGGCAACGCATCGCGATCGCCCGCGCGATCCTGAAGAACGCGCCCATCCTGCTGCTCGACGAAGCCACTTCGGCGCTCGACAGCGCGTCGGAAGAAGCCATCCAGATCGCGCTCGACCGCCTGATGGTCGGCCGCACCGTCATCGCTATTGCGCACCGGTTGTCGACGCTCGCCAACTTCGACCGGATCATCGTGATGAGCCAGGGCAAGGTCATCGACGACGGCACGCCGGATGTGCTGCGTCAGCGCCCGGGCCTGTATCGCGACCTGCTCACAAAACAGCATGGCAAAGGCACGACGCTGCATATCGGCGGCAAGAAGGTCGACGAACAGCACGTGGTTTAACCAAAGCCCGGCCAGCCCGGGGCGGGTTCGCAAGACGAAAAAGCCGCTTCGAAAAGCGGCTTTTTTTCATCAACGAAGAAGCGGAAAGTCTAATCCGCCGCCAACTTCTCCCGCTCGCCCTTCTTCACCGCCACGCTGCGCGCCTTCCCGCTTTTCGTGGCCTTCGCACCGGTCACGCCCTGCAAATCGCGCATGAAGTTATCGCGCCACACCGACACATTGTTCTCGCGCAACTGGGCCATCATGTCGCGATGGCGCGCCTGGCGATCGGCGAGCGGCATGTCGAGTGCCTTCGCCAGCGCCTCGGCCATGCCGTCGATATCCACCGGATTGACGATCAACGCCCCGTCGAGTTCCTGCGCGGCGCCCGCGAAGCGCGACAACACCAGCACGCCCGGATCGTCGGGATTCTGAGCGGACACGTACTCCTTCGCGACAAGGTTCATCCCGTCGCGCAGCGGCGTGACATAGCCCACGTGCGCGGTGCGAAACAGCGCGGCCAGCACCGAGCGCTCGTACTGCTTGTGAATGTAGAGAATCGGCGTCCAGTCCAGCTCGGCAAACCGGCCGTTGATGCGGCCCGACTCGCCTTCGAGTTGCAGACGGATGTCCTGATAAGTATTCAGATCGGCGCGCGTCGGCGGCGCGATCTGCAGGAACGACACCTTGTTGCGCTGCGCGGTGACGTGTTCGAGCAGCCGTTCGAATGCGCGGAAACGCTCGACCAGTCCTTTCGAATAATCCAGCCGGTCCACGCTCATGATCAGCTTGCGCGAATGCAGCGTGGCCTTCATCGTGCGCACCGGCTTGCCGCGCTCGCCGGCTTTGGCCAGCTCGGCGATTTCATCCGGATACACGCCGATCGGATAAGCCGACGCGCGCAGCGTGCGCCCGAATGCCTGAATCGTCAGCGGCGCAGCGGTGTCAGCGGCGCTCGGCTCCGCCGTCCCATTCGCCTCGTTGACGATGTAATCGCAAAACGCCCGCAAATCCGGCGCAGTCTGAAAGCCGAGCAGATCGAACGAGCACAACGCTTCGACGAGTTCGCGATGCGGGGGCACCGCGAGCAGCACCTGCGAGGCGGGAAACGGAATATGCAGGAAGAAGCCGATCCGGTTTTTCACGCCGGCCGCGCGCAAAGCCTGCGCAAACGGAATCAGGTGATAGTCGTGCACCCAGATCACATCGTCGTCGCGCAGCAGCGGCACGAGTTGCTGCGCGAGCCACGCATTGACGCGCCAGTAGCCTTCGAAATCGTGCCGGTCGTATTGCAGCAGATCGGCGCGATAGTGGAACGCCGGCCACAGCGTCGCGTTCGAAAAGCCACGGTAGTACTGGTCGTAATCGCGCCGCATCAGGGCGATGGTCGCGAAGGTGACCGGGCCGCGCTCTTCGACCTCGATCTGCGGCTGCCCCGAACTCAGCACGTCGCCGCTCCAGCCGAACCACATGCCACCGGTTTCTTTCAGCGCGTCGTACACACCGACGGCGAGGCCCCCCGCTGCCGGTCCGCCCTCCGAGATCGGCGCGACCCGGTTCGAAACGATGATCAGTCGACTCATGAAGCGCGCTTCCCAATGCGATGAATGAGTTGAAACAGACGACGCGGCAAGATGACCATCAGGCTGCGCGCGTCGCCGCAACGATCGCTTCCAGCCAGTCGAGCAGCGCGCTCACCGACTCGACGTGCGAGCGCGCGGTGGTGTCGCCCGCACCGACCTTGATCGACCAGCCGCCGCGCTCGTTGACGACCGCGAAGCCTTTCTCGTCGGTCAGATCGTCGCCGGCGAACACCGGCTGGCGGCCCACGAACGGCGGCTCGTCGAGGAACGCGCGCATCGCGCGACCCTTGTCGACGTTCTTCGGCTTGATTTCGTAGACCATCTTGCCCGGCTGCAGCACGTAGGCATCCGCGTAATCGGCGACCAGCTTTTCGGTCGCCTCGCGCGCCACGGTTTCGCGATCCGGCGCGTTGCGAAAGTGCAGCGCGAGCGCGGCGCCTTTGATTTCGAGCAGCATGCCCGGGTGTGAATTGACGACCTCGGCGAGCACGCGCTCCATGCGCAGCAAACGCTCGTCGTGAAAACCGATGCGCTGCGTGTCGCCATTCGAATCGCGCCGCTCGGCGCCATGCAGACCGGCGATCGGCAGATCGGGCATGCCGAGAAACCCGTCGATGCTGTCGATGCCGCGACCGGAGACCACCGCGACCGCACCATTGGTGAGATTGCGCAGCGCATTCAGCACGGTGATGACGCGCGGTTGCACGATGACGCCGTCCGGCGTGGAAGCGAGTTCGACGAGCGTGCCGTCGAAGTCGAAGAAAAATGCCGTCTCGCTGGGAGACAGAACTGCCGGAAGTGCTTGCATCGGTTGGTTTTGCCTTTCAGCCTACGAGGGCCGGAAAAGTGTGCGCATCTTACCGCGCATCCGTCAAAGTTTCGAGACAGTAAGGTGATGAACAAAAGCGACGGGCTTGTCGCGTCGCCGCGTCCGCCGTTTATATTCAACGAGCCTACATGGCGACTTCGGCGAGCTTTCGGCTTGGTGCGTCAAATTGCCTCGCGAAGTTCGCCCTGACGGGCGATGCGCGACGCCTGCCAGAATTTTGCGCTACAGTCGCTGCCACGGAGACAACCTCACACGAAATCATACGAAATGCGCCGGGTTGCCTCGCGCCGCGCCTTTCAATCGAGTCATTGATGCCTGCTTGGTTCCCGATCATCTCACCTCACCGCCCTGGAGCCGTGCGCAAGTCGACGAGCCGTCGCGGACTCGCACCGCCGACGCTCGCGAAGGGGTTCGCCGTCGCGGCGGCATTGGCCGCACTCGGCGGCTGTGCGCCGCATGCCGATCCATGGCATCTGACCGACGTGAGCGGCCATCTGCCAAACCTCGACTTCACGCTGACCGGCGACGACGGCCGCCCGGTCAACGGCGATTCGTTCAAGGGCCGCACCTCGCTCGTGTACTTCGGCTATACGCACTGCCCGGACGTGTGTCCCGAAACGATGGCCCGGCTGATGCAGGTGCTCGGCAAGCTCGGCCCCGACGCGCAGAAGGTGCGCATCCTGTTCATCACCGTCGATCCGGCGCGCGACACGCCGCAGGCTTTACACGATTACGTCGGCGCTTTCGACGCACGGCATGCCGAAGGACTCACCGGCACGGACTGGCAGATCGAATCGCTCGCCAAGCGTTACCGCGTCGCGTATCAGATGGAGAAGCGCGACGCCAAAGGCGACTACGAAGTCACCCACAGTTCCGCCGTTTACGTGTTCGACCGCGAAGGCCATGCGCGCCTGCTCGCCACCGATCACGACACGCCCGATGCGATCGCACTGGACTTGCGCCGTATCATCGATGACCGTTCCTGAGTTTTTTCTCACTGATTTTCTGGCTAACTTTCCGCAAAGAAACCTATGTCGATCAAGATCAAAACATTCGCCGCACTGAGCTGCACGCTCGCCCTCTCCCTCGGATTCGCCACGGCCGCGCAGGCCGCGGGCGCCCAGGCAATCAGCGTCAAGGACGCGTGGGTGCGCTGGTTGCCGAACAACCTGCCCGCCGGCGGCTATGCGACGCTGGTGAACGCGGGCGATAAACCGATCGACCTCGTCGATATCTCGAGCAACGATTACGGCGACGCCATGCTGCATCAGACCGTCTCGAACGGCTCGACGCAGAAGATGGTGATGGTCGACAAGCTGACGGTGCCCGCACACGGCCAGGTGGCGATTGCGCCGGGCGGCTATCACGTCATGCTGGAAGACGCGAAGCACAAGATCGCGCCCGGCGACACCGTGCATCTGACGCTGAAGTTCTCCGACGGCGAAACGCTCGATACGCCGTTTGTCGTGAAGTCGCCGGCTCAGGCTCAGGCGAAGTAAGGCCAGGTCTTATCACTGCCCGGCCGCCGCGATGAATCTGCCGATGACACTGCTCTACTGGCTCGACCCCTGGGAGTTTTCGCCGACCGTCGTCATCGCCCTGCTGGTGCCGGCGATTCTATTCGTCCGCGGCGCGCGCAAGGCGAAGGTGTCGCTCGCACGGCGGCTGTCGTTCTGGTTCGGGTTGACCGCGCTCTATGTCGCGCTGCATACGCGGCTCGATTATTTCTTCGAGCACGAGTTCTTCATGCATCGCGCGCAGCATCTGGTGTTGCATCACCTCGGGCCGTTCTTCATTGCGTTGTCCTACCCGGGCGCCGCGGTGCGCGCCGGTATTCCATTCGGCTGGCGGCAGCGCTTCGTGCGGCCCGCGCTCCAGACGGCGTTCGTGCGCAAGCTGCTGGACGTGGTGATGCATCCGGTGGTCGCCGTCGTGCTGTTCGTCGGGCTGATCTATTTCTGGCTGACCTCGCCGGTTCATTTCGTCGCGATGCTCGACTGGCGCCTCTATCGCGTGATGAACTGGAGCATGGTGATAGACGGCTTGCTGTTCTGGTGGCTGATTCTCGATCCGCGGCCCGCGCCGCCGGCCCGTCTGTCGCCGGGCAAACGGGTGCTGGTAGTGATTGCCGCGATTCCGCCGCAGATCATGCTGGGCGCGTTCATCTTCTTCACGCCGCACGAGTTGTATCCGATCTACTCGATCTGCGGCCGCGCCTTTACCTGGCTGAGCCCGATGCGCGATCAGCAGATCGGCGGCCTGCTGCTGTGGATTCCGGGTTCGATGATGAGCGTGATCGGCGCGCTCGTCGCCCTGCGTCACTGGATGCGGCTATCGGCGCGCGGACGCCTGCTCGACGAGAGGCGCGAGCGGCGCACGAAAGCGGCGCTGGTCGCGTAGCGGATCACGCGTCGTCGCATGGCGTGACGCGCTCAGAGCGAGCGCATCCACACGTGCGGAATACCGTCTTCGTCGTGAATCTCCGAGACCGGTGCGAAGCCGAACGCTCCGTAAAAACCTTGCAAATGCGCCTGCGCGTGCAGACGGATCGGCGTGCCCGGCCACTGCGAGCGAATATGCACGAGCGCGCGTTCGAGCATCGCATTGCCGAGACCGATGCCGCGAAATTCAGCGGTCGTCAGCACCCGGCCGATTCGAATATCGGCGTCGGCGGCATCGGGCAGCAGCACGCGAAGATAACCCGCGAGCGGCGGACACTGATCGGCGGGACCGTACGCGCTCAGGTGCCAGGCTTCGAAATCGAGCCCGTCGATATCGCCGTACACGCAATTCTGCTCGACCACGAATACTGCACTACGCGCGGCGAGCAGCGCATAGACCTCGACGTTCGTGAGATCGGTGAACGGCTTCCAGCGCCATTCGAGTTGGGACAGCTGCGAGGCTGAGGAAGATTGCAGTTCGGTCATGACGGGTTTCTGAATTAAGGCGCGAGGCGCGCGTGCCGCTGCGGCGATGCGCGATTATGCCGTGCAGCGCGCGCCGCGTGCGAGGGCCGCGACGCTCACCGGCTCTGTGCGGCGCGCGCTTTCGAGGCCTGCTTGTGGCTATACATCGCCGCATCGGCGGCGGCCAGCAATTCGGCAATCGACACGTGCCGCGCCGGATCGTATTGAATCTGCCCGACGCTATAGCGGATCTGATAACCGCGCTCGGCTTCGGTATTGCGCGCATCGAGTGCGCGCGTGAGGCGCTGCGTGACTTCGTCGGTCTCGTGGCTATCCGAATCCGTCAGCAACGCGACGAACTCGTCGCCGCCGATCCGCCCGATCACGTCGCTTTCACGCAGCGCATGGCGCAGGACATCGGCGAAATTCCTGAGCGCGACGTCGCCTTCCGCATGACCGAGCGTGTCGTTGATCTGCTTGAAATCGTTGAGATCGAAAAACAGCAGCGAGGCCGGCTTGTTCATGCGCTTGCAAACGCTCAGCGCATGTTGCGACAGCGCCTCGAAGCCGCGGCGGTTCGACAGCATCGTCAGATCGTCGAGCGTCGCGAGTTGCACCGCCGCGAGTTCCTGCTCGGCCATGCGCGCGAGATCGCGCAGCAGCTCGCGCTCTTCGTCGTCGAGATCGCGCGGCTTCACGTCGATCAGACACAGCGTGCCCAGCTTGTTGCCGCGGCCGACCGTCAGCGGACAGCCTGCATAGAAGCGGATGTTCGGACTGTCGGTGACGAGCGGATTATCGTGAAAGCGCTCGTCGGCCAGCGTGTCGGGCACCATCAGGATTTCGTCGCCGAGAATCGCGTGCGCGCAGAACGACACGTCGCGCGACGTTTCGCTGGCCGACAGACCGATGCACGACTTGAACCACTGCCGGTTCTCGTCGACGAGGCTCACCAGTGCAATCGGCACGCCAAACAGTCTTCTTGCGAGGCGGGTCAGCCGGTCGAAACGTTCTTCCGCCGAGGTATCGAGAATTTGCAGCGCACGCAGCGATTCGAGACGTGCGCTTTCGTTGTCGGGCTTCAGTGGAGCTTGCATGTCGTATATCCAGGAGCCAATCGGGTAGCCAGAGGCGAAGGCTTCATAGTGTATAGCGGCATTTCCGGCCGCGGGTTGAGCGGATGCGCTCGCGCATCGACGGGTTCGGGTCGGTTGTGGTTGCGCTAGGTAGCGGTTGAGACGGGCTCGACCGGCTCGCCCAGGCACGCCAGCAGATTGCCCGGACCACAGAGATGTAAGGCGCCGACCACGATCAGCGTGCGCGGCGGGCGGCCGTGCGTGGTTTTGCAGGTGGCTGCGGTTGCGTCTATAAAGCGCGCCTTCAAACGCTGCGCCCAGGCGCGATTGCGCGCGTCGAGCACCGCACGGCGAATCTCGCCCAGATTGAACATGGGCGACAGCGCGGCGATGCCGTACACCTTCTGTACATTGCCTTCCAGCCATGCGGCATGCATCTGCTCGAGCGTGCGCTGCGGCTCGTCGAGATCGGCCATCAATGCGCACAGCGCGGCGCCGAGCGCTTCCATGGGAATGGGGTCCAGCGTCGCGGCGACATCCTCGGCGGTCTCGAGATACTCGTAGGGCTTGCCTTCGGTCATGGCCGCACGCAGCATGCGCGGCTCGACCCCTTCGACGACTTGCTGAAACAGCGTGGGCGCGATCACCAGCGCGGCCCACGGCCGCAGATCGTCGAGCGGCGCCAGCGGTCCTTCGCCCGGCCATGCGGTCTGGAGACGCTGCCAGGCTTCGGGCGGAACATGCGCCCTGAGCTGGCCCGCGGTGGACGCCGCTGACGACGGCGCTTTCAGGAACGGCAGGATCGTGGGCGGATCGGATTCGAAGACCAGCGTCTCCGCCCACTCATAAGCTTGCGCGACCCAGGGCGGCGTCCGGCGGAACGTCGCGGGAAACAGATGCATCGAGCCAAGCAGACGGACTCGCGTACCGGGAAGTTGAAAATACATGCGGCCTCGAAGTGGCGGGCACTGCCCTGCCCGCTATTCTCGCAATAAAACCATCGCACCGCGATTTTTAATGATGACGCTCGTTTCGCGTCTGGCGCCATTGCGACAGGACTTTCGCGAATTTTAATTCATACCGGCGCGGCCGATTAATTACCGATTATCAGAATCAATTTAGATGGATAGTTGAGACATCGTGCGATATCGTAGATACTCGGCAAAATCACTAATATGCCGGCATAAAGACTCTAAATAATATCGAAAGACGGGACATATAAATGAAAGAGAATAAAAAGCGATTAGTAAATCGCGATGGCATGGCGGCTATGGGCGCTGCGCTGTTGCTAGCCGGTTGTGGTGGAGGCGGATCGTCGGGTAGTCCGTCGCCGGCCACGAGCGCCAATCTGAGTGCAATACAGAAGAGTTACGAAAGCGCCGCGCTCGCGTTGAACGGCGGTCTGCATTATTTGTCGGGCGGGCTGACTCTCAGTTCTTCATCTAATGGAACGCTGGGCGTAAGTTCCAGCAGTTACTTCTATGCGACCGACTCCAGCATTCCGCAAAGCCCTTCTATCGGTACCCAAACGCTGACGGTTACGACCTCGAATGTCTCGAAATCGCTGGCGGTGCCGACGATTATTCCGCCGCGCATGCTGGTCAACGGGACGATTTACAGTGGATCCGTTCCTGAACATGCTCAGGTCAGCTACTCGGGCGATAACGTGCAGGAAGATTATCTGGCCACCGACGGCAAGACGATCATGCGTACGCTGATCGGCACCGGCTACGACGTGGTGTCCTTGTCCGGCCCGATATCGGCATCGCCGACCGAGTTGTTTGCCGATAGCGCACTCGGCCTGCTGACGAATTCGATCAACGGTCAGCCGCTATACAACGCGCAGACCCGTTGGCAAAGCGGCGCGGCTTACGTCAAGATCGTGCGTCATGCGCAGGGCGACGAGGTCTATGTCGGCGATTGCGTCGCACCCGTTACGACGGGCACCAATCCCACGCCGTGCTCGACGACGGCGTCCACGCTGGAGAGCTTCTTCCCCTACGCAAGCACAGCCGATGCAAAGACCTATCAGATCACCGATGGGCAGATCGTCACGCTAGGCGGTGCGCGCGCATGGGTGGCCACGTTGCCGCTCGCGAGTGCGACCCCTTCGTACCGTGTGTATTTTCAGGGCAGCGCGGGCATTCAGGCGGGCTATCTGATCAAGGACGGCACGACACTGCAACTCGTACCGCTCGGCGGTGGGACTGCGCAAGACAGCTACTTCTTCCTGAACAACGCGGCGTTGCAAACGGTGAAGTCGGCGATTGCGTTCTGAGATTCGGATGAGGTGACGCGCATCGACGCGTGAAAAGAAAAAGCCCCGACGAATCGGGGCTTTTTCTGACATCAACTACTGGAGGCGCGAGCCGGAGTCGAACCGGCCTAAACGGCTTTGCAGGCCGCTGCATAACCGCTTTGCTATCGCGCCGCAAGCGGACTGGAATCTAGCTGCAGATTCACAGATTTTGTCTGGCTGTCTAATCGCACGACACTAGAAACATGACTGCGCGACCGACCCACCAAACAAAAAGGGAAGCGTTGCTTCCCCTTATGTATGGAGCGGGAGACGAGGCTCGAACTCGCGACCTCAACCTTGGCAAGGTTGCGCTCTACCAACTGAGCTACTCCCGCATTGTGCTACTTCACAACGCCTTGCCTTTTACGTCGATTACCACTACCAACAACGCGCTGCTTCAAAAATCTGGAGCGGGAGACGAGGCTCGAACTCGCGACCTCAACCTTGGCAAGGTTGCGCTCTACCAACTGAGCTACTCCCGCGTTGTGATTCTTTTACTGCTTGCTTTACTGCTTGTTTACCGCCAACTACCGGTATTACCTTCTAACTACTACCGAAGCGCTGAACTGCGTGCATCGGAGAAACGAGATTATGGAGAAACGACTGAAACGTGTCAACCCCTTTTGCGAATGAGCCGAATAGAAAATATTCGACTCTTCGCGCTCCCATGATTGGACCCAAATCCGAGCCCGAACCCACCCTCAAACCGCGCCGCCCCGCTCGCGAATTTGTGGCCAGGCGAGCTTCATGTAGTAGAGCATCGACCAGATTGTCAGGAACGCCGCCAGGTAGATGAGCCACAGTCCCCACACCCGCGTATCGATGACGAACGCACCGCCGAAACGCAATGGGCCATAGAACAGCAGCATTGGAATCGCGACCATCTGGCACACCGTCTTGAACTTGCCGAGCGAATTGACCGCGACGCTCTTCGACGCACCGATCTGCGCCATCCATTCGCGCAGTGCCGAGATCGCGATCTCGCGACCGACGATGACGAGCGCAATACCCGAGTCGATGCGCGCGAGTTGCACGAGCACCAGCAATGCCGCGGTGACCATGAGCTTGTCGGCGACCGGATCGAGGAACGCGCCGAATGCCGAGGTCTGATTCCACTTGCGCGCGAGAAAGCCGTCGAACCAGTCGGTGAGCGCCGCCAGAATGAACACCGTTGCGGCGGCGAGATTGCGGTGCGCGGGGCTCATCATCATGTCGGGCAAATAGAACACGCCGACGACGAGCGGAATCAGAACGATCCGCAGCCAAGTCAGGAAAATCGGAAAATTAAACGGCATGGGGGATGCGCTGCGTCTGACAAGGGAGATGCAATTGTGCCGTGTCACAAGGCCTGCCACAAGCAACGCGGCCGCCGCCTCGTCGGCCAGCGGCCTGCGCACGCGCGTGAATCAATGCAATTGCCGGTAGATCTGCTCGGCCAAAGCTTGCGATATGCCTTCGACACTCGCGAGATCTTCGACACTCGCGGCCACCACGCCGCGCAATCCGCCAAAGCGTGCCAGCAAACGCTGACGCCGCTTCGCGCCCACCCCTTCGAGTTCTTCGAGACGCGAAGTCTGTCGCGTTTTGGCGCGTTTCGCGCGCATACCGGTAATCGCGAAACGGTGCGCTTCGTCGCGGATCTGCGCGACCAGCATCAGCGCCGCGCTTTCCTTGCCGAGTTCGAGCGGCGTACGGCCGTCGGCGAAGATCAGCGTCTCGAGGCCGACCTTGCGCCCTTCGCCTTTGGCCACGCCGACCAGCATGCCGGTATCGAGGCCCAGCTCCGTGAACACCTGGCGCGCAATTTCCACCTGCCCCTTGCCGCCGTCGATCAACACGATAGTCGGCAGGAGACCGCCGCCGGCCGCCGCCGGACCGGCCGCATCCGATGCGAGCACGGAATCCGCCGTGGTCTCGCCGGGCGACGCCTCGCCGGGCGACGCCTCGCCGGGCGACGCCTCGCCGGGCGACTCCGCGGCGGCATCCTCGGCATTCGCCGCGGCTTGCGCGACCATTTTTTCGTAGCGACGCGTCAGCACCTGACGCATGGCCGCGTAGTCGTCGCCCGGTGTGATGCCGGTAATGTTGTAGCGACGATATTCCGACGACTGCATCTTGTGATGGTGATACACCACGCACGACGCCTGCGTTGCTTCGCCCATCGTGTGGCTGATGTCGAAACACTCGATCCTCAAGTGCGCGAGATCGTCGCACTCCATGCCGAGCGTGTCGGTCAGCGCACGCGTGCGGGCCTGCTGCGAGCCCTGCTCCGACAGCAGGCGAGCGAGCGCGAGCCGCGCATTCTGCTCGGCCATCGCGAGCCAGGCGCGGCGTTGTCCTTGAGGTTGACGCAAGACCGTGACCTTGTGGCCGGCCTGTTCGATCAGCACGTCGACGAGTTCGCGCGTCGTGGGCGCGTGGCTCACCACCAGCACGGGAGGCACACGGTTGCCGAGATAGTGTTGCGCGATGAACGCCTCCAGCACCTCGGCTTCGATGCCGCCGCCCGCGCGTCCTTTGCGGGGTCTGGGGGTGGCTTCATCATCTGCTGCATCGGCATCTTCATCTGCCTGCGCCTCTTGCTCATCTATTGGCAGAGCCTGCGCGGCATCGAGCACCTCGACGGCTTCGGCCTCGACCGCTTCGTCGGCGTCGCTCGCCAGCACATCGACCAATGCCGCTGAGCCCTCTTCCAGGCCGCCTTCGTCGACCGTCAGTGCGCTCTCCACGTGCGCGGGAAAATACGCCTTATCGCCGAGATGCCGGCCGCCGCGCACCATCGCGAGATTCACGCACACTCGCCCGCCCAGCGCGACGACCGCGAGAATATCGACGTCGCTGTCACTGCCCACTTCGATCGCCTGCTGATGCAGCACCGTCGACAGCGAACTCATCTGATTACGCACCGCCGCGGCCTGCTCGAATTTCAGTTCGCTCGCAAACGCATGCATTTTCTGCTCGAGTTCACTCATCACTTCACCCTGACGGCCGAGCAAAAAGCGCGATGCATTGGCGACGTCGTGCGCATAGTCTTCCGCGTCGATGTTGCCGACGCACGGCGCCGTGCAGCGACCGATCTGATGCAGCAGGCAGGGCCGCGTGCGATTGTTGAATACGGAGTCTTCGCAGGTGCGCAACTGGAACACGCGCTGCAGGATCTGGATGCTCTCGCGCACGGCCCACGCGCTCGGGAACGGCCCGAAGTACTGGTTCTTCCGATCCACCGAGCCACGGTAATACGCCATGCGCGGAAACTCGTGGCCGGTCAGCTTCAGATACGGATACGACTTGTCGTCGCGAAACAGGATGTTGTAGCGCGGCGTGAGCGCCTTGATCAGATTGTTTTCGAGCAGCAGCGCTTCGGCTTCGGAACGGGTCACGGTCGTCTCGATGCGCGCGATGCGCGTCACCATCATCGCGATGCGGGGCGACAACAACGTCTTCGTGAAGTAGCTCGACACGCGCTTTCTCAGATCGCGCGCCTTGCCCACGTAGAGCACCGCGCCCTGCGTGTCGTAATAGCGATAGACGCCTGGCAAGTGCGGCAATTGGGCGAGCACCTTTTTGGGCTCGAAGACGTCGGTGGCTTCGGGTTCGGTCATGCAGACAGGTCGAGTGGGAGAGTCTCGCGAAGCCTCGTTTTGCGCGTGATGCGGTGGGTCTGCACGGGGTCGTGTCGACCGCACGGCTCGCGAACGAGTGCTTTAGAATCGCCAGTTTAGAACATTCCACGCGGATTCGAGCCTCGCATGCGGCTCGACCGGCCGTTCCCACTCGCGACCCAGGCCATCATGTCCGACGCCAGCCCCGCTGCCGAACCTGCCACGCCGCTTTCTGCCGCGCTTTCGTCCCCGCTTTCGTCCCCGCTTTCGTCCCCGCTTTCGTCCCCGCTTTCGTCCCCGCTTTCGTCCCCTATCGCCTGCGATATTTTCTGCGCGGTCATCGACAACTTCGGCGACATCGGCGTGTGCTGGCGCCTCGCGCGTCAACTCGCGGGCGAACATGACTGGCAAGTACGTGTGTTCGTCGACGATCTGCACGCGTTCCAGAAACTGTGCCCGTCGCTGGAACTGGATCGCGCCCGCCAGACGGTCGAGGGCATCGTCGTCGAACACTGGCATGCGCCGACCCACGCGGGCGACACCATCGAAGTGGCGGACGTGGTAATCGAAGCATTCGGCTGTGAACTGCCACCCATCTACGTCGCGGCGATGGCGCAGCGCGAACGCGCGCCGGTCTGGCTCAATCTCGAGTATCTGAGCGCCGAAGACTGGGTCGCCGATTTCCACTTGCGGCCGTCGCCGCATCCGCGTTTCGCGTTGACCAAGACGTTCTTTTTCCCCGGACTCGGACCGGGCACCGGCGGCGTGCTCAAGGAGCAGCAACTGGACGCCGATCACGCGGCTTTCGACGATTCGCCCAGCGCACGCGAAACGTGGTGGCTGCAGGCCACCGGCCGCCCGGCACCACCGGCAACGGCCACGGTCGTCTCGCTGTTCGCTTATGAAAACCCCGCCGTCGACAGCCTGCTCGAACAGTGGCGCGACAGCGCCGACCCGATCGTTCTGCTGGCGCCCGAAGGCCGTATTTCGGGCGCGCTCGCGCGCTTCTTCGACCTGCCGTCGTTCGCGGCCGGCGCATGCGCGGAACGCGGCAACCTCACTGCGCACTCGCTCGCGTTCACCGAACAATCCGGCTACGACGCGCTGTTGTGGGCCAGCGACGTCAATTTCGTGCGCGGCGAAGACTCGTTCGTGCGCGCGCAATGGGCGGCGAAACCGTTCGTCTGGCACATCTATCCGCAAGCCGACGACGCGCATCTGCCGAAACTCGACGCCGCGCTGGCGCACTACGGCAGCACGCTGCCCGCCGCGGCAAACGACGCGCTCGCCCGCTTCTGGCACGCGTGGAACGGTGTCGGCCAGCCGGATTGGGCGGAGTTCCAGCGCCATCGCGAGGCCTTGCAAACCCGCGCGGTCGAATGGGCGGCCGAACTGGCCCACGTCGGCGACCTCGCTGGAAATCTGGCCTCGTTCGCAAAAAGTCAGCTAAAATAAGCGGTTATCCAACGGCCGACGACGCAAGCGCGGCCCGAACCATATCAGCGAACCTGGCCGACTCCCTAACCGTTACAACCGGTTGATCCCGTCAGTCACTCCCCGCATCGCAAGATGCATGACACGACTTCACCTGCTCCGGCAGGCGTCGGCGCGCAAGCCCGGGAGCGCAAGCTGTGATTCGGCGCCACTCGTGACTCCGCCCTTCAGGGTAAAACCCAGGGGTAAAACCCAGGGGTAAAACCCGGGAATTAAACCTCCGGGTCGAAAGCAGGCGCCGGCGAGCAAAGGCAATGAAGCGCCATGAGGTCCGTCGAGGGCCGCGAAGCCGCTTGCGCCGTATGCCGTTGAGCACAAAAAGTTGAAGCTACTTATTTCGTACAGGACAGTTTTATGAAGACCGCTCAGGAACTCCGCACCGGCAACGTCGTGATGATCGGCGCTGACGCAATGGTTGTGCAAAAGGCCGAATACAACAAATCGGGTCGCAACTCCGCCGTCGTCAAGATGAAGTTCAAGAACCTGCTGACCGGCGCAGGCATGGAAAACGTCTACAAGGCCGACGACAAGTTCGACGTCGTGGTGCTGGAACGCAAGGAAGTCACCTACTCGTACTTCGCCGACCCGATGTACGTGTTCATGGACGCCGACTACAACCAGTTCGAAGTCGAAGGCGAAATGATGGGCGACGCGCTCCATTACCTCGAAGACGGCATGGCTTGCGAAGTCGTGTTCTACAACGAGAAAGCCATCTCCGTCGAACTGCCGACCACGCTGGTTCGCGAAATCATCTATACGGAACCGGCTGTCAAGGGCGATACGTCGTCGGGCAAGGTTCTGAAGACCGCCAAGCTGCAAACCGGCTTCGAATTGCAAGTGCCGCTTTTCTGCGGCATCGGCGACAAGATCGAAATCGACACGCGTACCCACGAGTACCGCAGCCGCGCCTGAGGCGCACTGCTTGCCTGAATCGCAGCGCCGGTGCAATGCCGGCGCCGCGAAAACAAATGGCAAAAAACGAAGCGCCCTCTCCGGGCGCTTTTTCTTTTTTGTCGCGCCGTGTATGGTTGAGGAAAACTTTACCGGCGTGGTTATCCAAATTTCCAGCCCTGCGCCCGGCGCTCCCGCCGCACTTCGCCCAAACCCTTGATAAGTTGATACAAATATCCTTGGCACACTCCATGCTTATGGTAAGGAAATCAGCCGACGAAAGTAAGGCGGCTTTATTTCTTCACTAGCGGAGATGCGAAATGAATAACGACATCGCGGAAGGTAAGTGGAAACAGATGCTTGGCCGGGCAAAAACGGCATGGGGCGAACTGACGGACGACGAATTGACCAAAGCCGAAGGCCGTGCGGACAAACTGGCCGGATTGATTCAGGAACGCTACGGCAAAACGCGCGAACAGGCGGAGGTCGAAGTACGCCGCTTTTTCGACAGCAACCGGGATTCTTGAGCCGTCGAGTGAAGGATGTACAGACGCAGCGCCGAGGGTATGCCGGCGCCGCGTCTCGAAGTAAACAAAAAGGACCGGACTACCGTAGACGATTCTCCCCCGCTCGCCCAGGCATTGAGCGGAAAGGGTCGTGCGGGGTAGGTAGAGCGGTCCATCGGGTAGTCCAATCCATTTAAAAAATGCACTCGCCATGCCACACGCCCTGATTGTTGAAGACGATCCGAATAGCTTGTCAGGTCTGTCCGCCATCCTCGCCGCGGACGGTTTTTCCGTCGATACGGCGACCACGATCGCCGAAGCCCGCGCTGCGCTCACGCGCTTCATTCCCGACGTCGTGCTGGTCGACCTGAATCTTCCGGATGGCAGTGGGCTCGACGTGCTCCAGCATCTGCCCGCGCATCCGCCTGGCGGCGCCTTGCCCGTGATCGTGATGACCGGTAACGCGACGGTCGAGAGCGCGATCGAAGGCCTGCGGCATGGCATCTGGGACTATCTGCTCAAGCCGGTGAACATTCCCCGCCTGCGCAGCCTGCTCGCGCGCATTCCGCGTCCGTACGAACTGACCGAAGAAGTGCAGACGCTGCGCGCGTCGCTGCGTCAACTCGGCCGTTTCGGCTCGATGGTCGGCCGCAGCGGCGCCATCCAGCACGTCTACGACACGATCGAACATATTGCGCCGACGGAAGCCGCCGTGCTGATTTCCGGCGAAGCCGGCACCGGCAAGCAGGTCGCCGCGCGCACCCTGCACGACATGAGCCGGCGCCGCAAAGGTCCGTTCATCACGTTCGACTGCCGCACGGCCGCGAGCCTCGCCGCGCATCGTTCGCTCGACAGCATTCTGTTCGGCCATGAACGCGGAGCGTTCAGCGGTGCGGACCAGCGCGAGCCCGGTCTCTTCGAACAGGCAAGCGGCGGCACGCTGTTCATCGACGAGATCGCGGAACTGCCACGTGCGCAGCAGGAAGCGCTGTTGCGCGCACTCGACTCGCAAACCTTCATGCGGGTCGGCGGCACGAACCAGGTGGTCACCGACTTCCGCCTGATCGCATCGACACGCAAGTCGCCGCGCGCCGCAGTCGCCGACGGCAGCCTGCACGAAGACCTCGCCCTGCGCCTCGAAGCAGCCGCGGTCACGCTGCCGCCGTTGCGCGAGCGTGGCGACGATCCCGCGCTGCTCGCGCAGTCGATCGTCGACGAGTTGAATCACGAAGCGCTCACTCACGGCGCCCCGGAAGGGGCCAAGCAGGTCGGTCCCAACTTCCTGCGTGAATGCCTCGCCTACGAATGGCCGGGCAACGTGCGTGAACTCGAAGACCGCGTGCGGCGCGCTTACCATGCATCGGGCGACGTGGTCGAATCGCTGCGCGCCGATGAGGCGGGCTCGGCGAACGGACGCGATCTGAACGGCAGCCGGGTGCAGGTGACCGTCGGCACGCCGCTCGCCGACGTCGAGGAAATGCTGATTCGCGCGACACTCGATGCGGTCGGCGGCACCCGGCATCGCGCGGCATCGCTGCTGGGTATCAGCCCGAAGACGCTCTACAACAAACTGCAGCGGATGCGCTTGAACTGATGGGCGCGGCAGGCGGGCTTCTGCCGGCCAAAACGAAAACGGCACCTTCGAAACGAGGTGCCGTTTTTTTTCGCGCGCGAGCGCCTGATTCAGCGCAGCGCGCCGGTCTCAGGCAAACGCGCTGCGCAATAGCGCCTGAGCCTGCAGATAGCGCGGTTGCGCAACCAGCTTGCTCCACGTCAGCGCCTTGCCGCGCGGACGCATGCGCTTCAGACGTCGCCGCGATTCCTTCGACGGCGTGAAGCGCAGCTCATCCAGCACTTTCTCCGCCTGCTCCGGCTGATTGCAGATCAGCACCATGTCGCAGCCTGCGTGCAAGGCGGCGCTTGCGCCCTCGGTGAGCGTGCCGCCTTGCCGGGCCGCTTCCATCGACAGATCGTCGCTGAAAATCGCGCCTTCGAAGCGCAACTGCTGGCGCAGAATCTCCTGCAGCCAGACGCGCGAAAAACCCGCCGGCTTCGCATCCACCTGTGGATAAACCACGTGCGCGGGCAGCACGGCATCGAGCGCGACGCCGAGCCAGTCATAAGGCGCAATATCGTCGCGCAGAATCGCGTCGAGCGGACGATCGTCGACCGGCATGGCGACGTGCGAATCCGCGTGCGCGAAACCGTGCCCCGGGAAGTGCTTGCCGCAATTGCTCATACCGGCGAGCGCGAGACCGTGATTCAGGCTCTTCGCGAGCATCGCCACGACACGCGGATCGCGGTGAAACGAGCGATCGCCGATGACTTGCGACTGCCCGTAGTTCAGGTCGAGCACCGGCGTAAAGCTCATGTCGATACCGCAAGCGCGCAACTCCGCGGCGAGGATGTAGCCGACCGCGGTCGTCACCTTGGTGGCGTGCATCACGTCGCTATCCCATAGCGCGCCGAGTTTGCCCATCGCCGGCAGTACGGTGAAACCGTCGGTGCGAAAGCGCTGCACGCGGCCGCCTTCGTGATCGACGGCAATCAGCAGATCCTCACGGATCGCGCGGATCGCCGCAGTGAGCGCGACCAGTTGCGCGCGGCTCTCGTAGTGGCGCGCGAACAGAATTACACCGCCGGTCATCGGGTGGGCGAGGCGGCGTTTGTCGTCGTCGTTCAGCGTCGTGCCGACCACGTCGAGCATCACCGGTCCGGGAAGGATTTTCATCGAATGTCTGGGGGAGAAAGCTGGGAGAAAAGAAGCGGCTGAACGCCGGAGACGGCGCGTCGCCCGTTCGTTCAAGGCGTGGAATCCGGCTCGGTGACTGACGACGTCGGTGGCAACCCCGGTTGCGATCCCTGCTGCGACGTCTCGGCGATCACGAACGACACCGCATAATCGCGCTCGTCGCTGATCGTCACACGCGCCGTGATACCGCGCGCGTCGAGCCACTCGGCCAGTTCGCCGGAGGCCACCACCATCGGCTCGCCACTTGGCTTGTTGAGTGTTTGCAGCGCGCGCCATGTCATCGGCCAGTGCATGCCCATGCCGATCGCTTTTGAAAACGCTTCCTTCGCCGAGAAACGCGTGGCCAGAAATGCGAGCCCGCGTGCCGCCGACCGCGCCGTGCGGGCGTGGTAAATGCGCAGTTCGTCGGGGCCGAGCACTTTCTCGGCGAAGCGGCCGTTGGTGCGCGTCATGACCGCCGCCACACGGCTCACTTGCACGATGTCCGTACCGATCCCGTAGATCGTCATGGCCGCGGCCGCCCGCTCAGGCGCGCGCGCCGAGACGCGCGGCGACCATGATCGCCTTCATCTCGCGCACGGCGTTTTCCCAGCCCGCGAAGATCGCATGCGCGACGATCGCGTGACCGATGTTCAACTCGACGATGCCGTCGATCGCCGCGATCTGCTGCACGTTCGTGTAGTGCAGGCCATGGCCCGCATTCACCTTGATGCCGAGCGTCGCGCCGAACTCGACGGCGCGCACTACGCGTTCGAATTCGCGTTGCTGTTCGGCGGGGTCGTGCGCTTCGGCGTAACGGCCGGTGTGCAGTTCGACCACCGGTGCGCCGGCTTCGTGCGCGGCGCGAATCTGCGTTTCGTCCGGATCGATGAACAGCGACACACGCGATTTCGCGTCGGCCAGTTGCCGGCACGCCGCGCGTACTGCTTCGAATTGTCCGGCGACGTCGAGGCCGCCTTCGGTGGTCAGTTCCTGGCGCTTTTCCGGCACCAGACACACGTCGTGCGGCTGCACTTCGCAGGCGATGTCGAGCATCTCCTGGGTCACCGCGCATTCGAGATTCATGCGCGTTTTCAGCAAGGGGCGCAGCGTGCGCACGTCGGCGTCGACGATGTGGCGGCGGTCTTCGCGCAAGTGCAAAGTGATGACGTCGGCGCCGGCTTCCTCGGCCAGCAGCGCCGCGCGGATCGGATCGGGATAGGACGTGCCGCGCGCGTTGCGCAGCGTGGCGACGTGATCGATATTCACGCCCAGGTCAATCACAGTCGGCGACGTAAGAAAGAAGCTCATAAGCTCTGCAAGTCGATCAGGATCTGGCGCGTCGCGAGCGGCGTGCCGGCAAGGTAAGTGTTCAGCAGGAAACGCATCAGGGTTTTGCTCTGCGCGATAGTTTGCGCACGATGGTAATCGTCCTGCTCCATATCCAGCAAGGTTTGTCCGGACACAATCGGCCATTGCGCGGGCAGCTCGTCCGACGCCTCGCGCACGCCGCGCTCCGGATCGAATACATAGCGGCCGTCGGCCCGCACGGTTTGACGCGCGACGGTGCGATTGAGCGCCATCGCATAGCCGGTTTCGCGCAGCAGCACGCGCTCGAACGAGCGCAACACCTGCACCGGCGGCTCGTCGTGCGCCAGCCGCGTCATCGTCACGACGTAGTGGTGAAAGAGTTGCGGATGCGGGTCTTCGCGCGCGCAGAACTTGACCAGCAGTTCGTTCACGTAGAAACCGCAGAGCAACGCGTCGCCGGCGAGCGGCAACATGCCGCCGACCCATTCGGCGCCGGTCAATGTGCGCACTTCGGATTTGCCCGACCACGACAGCGCGAGCGGCTGGAATGTCTGCAGCACGCCGCGCAACGCGGAGTGCGGACGCTTCGCGCCCTTCGCGACGAGCGCGAGACGGCCGTGATCGCGCGACAGCACGTCGATAATCAGACTGGTCTCGCGGTACGGGTAGCTGTGCAGCACGAAGGCGGGTTGTTCCGCGATCCGGTATTCGGAGGCGGACGAGCGGGACGCGCGCGGGGCTCGCGGGGCACGCGGGGCACTGGTAGACGCCGCTTTACGCGGTTCGCCGTCTGCGCTGTCCTGCGTGCTTTTACTGGAGGACTTTTTGCTGCTGCGAGCGGCTTTTCTGGCCGGTTCGCGTGCGGGTGCGGCCGGCTCCGAGTCGTCCGGGTCGGCGGCGGAATTCAGCGTCATCCACGCGTCATTCGTACCCATACGCGCGAAGTCCGGCTTCGTTGTCGGCCCAACCGCTCTTCACCTTGATGAAGGTTTCCAGGTACACCGGCCCGTCGAACAGCTTTTCCATGTCGAGCCGCGCCTCGGTGCTGATCTGCTTCAGCTTGGCGCCCTTCTGGCCGATGATCATCGCCTTGTGCGTGTCGCGATCCACCATGATGGTCGCGAAAATACGCCGCAAGCGCCCTTCCGTCTCGAACTTGTCGATCAGCACGGTGCTGGTGTACGGCAACTCGTCGCCGGTCCAGCGGAACACTTTTTCGCGCAGGATTTCGGCGGCCAGAAAACGCTCGCTACGATCGGTCAGGTCGTCTTCGCCGTAAATGGGCGCGCCTTCCGGCAGGAACGGCTTGACCGTGGCCATCAGACGCTTGACGTCGTCGGGATGCTTGGCGGTGAGCGGCACGATCTCGCTGAACTCGCGCAGCGCGCTGATCTGCTGCATGAAGGGGAACAACGTATCTTTATCGCCCACGCGATCGAGCTTGTTGGCGATCAGCAGCGTGGGCACTTTCGGCGGAATCAGGTCCAGCACTTTCTGGTCGTCCGGGCCGAAACGGCCGGCTTCGATCACGAACAGGATTGCGTCCACCGACGTCAGCGTCGACGTGACCGCGCGATTCAGCGAGCGGTTCAGCGCGCCGCTGTGCTTGGTCTGGAAGCCGGGGGTGTCGACGAAAATGTACTGCGCATCGTCGAGCGTGTGGATGCCGGTAATACGGTGGCGCGTGGTCTGCGCCTTGCGCGACGTGATGCTGACTTTCTGGCCGACCAGCGCGTTCATCAGCGTGGATTTGCCGACGTTCGGACGGCCGACGATGGCGACCATGCCGCAGCGAAAACCGGGGGGAGTGGGAGTGTTCATATTCGGGTTACGGCCGGTTCGGATCGGCGCGCGCGATGGGCGCGCCGAGCGCAATCAATGGCCCGCATCGGCGACGCGGGTTTGCACCGCGTCGGCAACGCCGGGTTCGTGTTCGGTGGCAGCCGGCACAGCCGGCGCGGGCGCTGTCGCGTGGGCCGCTTCGCGATGGCGCGGCTTGTCGGCCTGGCGGGCGGTGGAATCCTGTCTGGCTTCCACGATCTCGGGCGCGGCCTCCGGCGATGAGCGCTCGGGCGCTACGCCATTTGCCGGAGCGGCGGGTTTGTCGTGCTTTTCCGCGCGGTCGGCTTTCTCGACTTTCTCGCCCTTTTCGCCTTTCTCCTGGCTGTACTCGACGTGCGCGGCACGGATGACAGCCAACGGCGCGGGCGTGGCGGTGAGCGTCGGACGCTCAGCTGGGGAGCCTTCGGGCGCGGCCGCAGGCACCAGCCGGGGTTCGCCGCGCCCCGCTCCGCGTTCCTTGCGATCCGGACTGCGCAAATCGAGCGCCGCCTGAACGCCGGTCACGCCGGGGACGATTTCCGGCTCCGCTTTCGCTGCCCGTGCGCCCTTCGAGCGCTTGGATTTGGAGACGACCGCGGGAGCCGCCGCCATTACTTCATCAAGCGCCTTTTTAGCCGCGGCCTGCTCGGCTGCGCGCCGGCTCGCGCCAGAACCGGCGACTTTCACGTCCAGCTTGGGCACCGTGCATTCGACTTCGAACTGCTGATTGTGCGCCGCACCATGGGTGGCCACGACGGTGTAGGTGGGCAGCGCGATCTTGTGACCTTGCAGATATTCCTGCAGCAGCGTCTTGGCGTCTTTGCCCAAGGTGCGCGGGTCGATGTGATCGAGAATCGGCACGTAGAGCCGTTTGACGACCGTCTGGGCGGCGTCGAATCCGCCGTCGAGGAATATTGCGCCCAGCACCGCTTCGAGCGTGTCGGCGAGGATCGACGGACGGCGGAAGCCGCCGCTGCGCAACTCGCCTTCGCCCAGCCGCAGACCTTCGGAGATATTCAGCGCCTGGGCGATTTCGTACAGTGACTGCTGCTTGACCAGATTGGCGCGGACGCGGGACAGATCGCCCTCGTCCAGTTTGCCGAACCGCTGGAACAAAAGCGCAGCCACCGCGCAATTCAGGACGGAGTCGCCGAGGAACTCGAGCCGTTCGTTATGCGTGGAACTGTGACTGCGGTGTGTTAAAGCCTGGCGCAGCAATTCCGCATTGCGAAATTCGTAGCGCAGACGGCTTTCCAACGGAGATAAGGGCATGGGCAGAGTATAACGCGGGCGCCCGCCCCGACGGAAAGGCCGGGCGGACAGCGAAAAAAGCGTGGTAATGCGCGGTTACCGCAGGTTCTTGAAGTGGCGTGGCAAGACGTTGCCTACGATGCGCGTGCGGGTCGGCGACCGGCTCGCGCATCGTGCAAAGCACGCGAACCTAGTGGAACAGGCCGATGCGTTTCAGGCTGCTGAAGTTCATCCAGATAAAGAACGCGCGACCGACGATGTTCTGATCCGGCGCGAAGCCCCAGTAACGACTGTCCGCGCTGTTGTCGCGGTTATCGCCCATCATGAAGTAATTGCCCGGAGGCACCTTGCAGATCACGCCGCGCGCGTTGTACGTGCAGTTGTCGCGGTACGGATAATCTTCCGCGCCCACGATGAACGGCGGCACCGCAGGATTGTTCAGAATCGCGTTCTTGCGTCCGTCCAGATCTTCTTCGAACTGCTTCGCGTAGCCGAGACGCTCTTCATCGAGATAGTCGGGCAGCGGCGTTTCGGCGACTGGCTTGCCGTTGATCGTCAACTGCTTGTCCTGATAAGCGACCGTGTCGCCCGGCAAGCCGATTACGCGCTTGATGTAGTCGACCGATTCGTCTTTCGGATAGCGGAACACCACGACGTCGCCGCGTTGCAGCGGACGGCCTTGCGTGACCTTCGTATTGACGATCGGCAAACGGATGCCGTAGTCGAATTTATTCACGAGGATGAAGTCGCCGACCAGCAGCGTCGGCACCATCGAACCCGACGGAATCTTGAACGGCTCGACGATGAACGAGCGCACCACGAACACCACCAGAATGACCGGAAAAAAGCTGGCCGAATATTCGAGCCACCACGGCTGACGCAGCTTGTCGTCACGCAGACGCGCACGCGTTTGTGCCGCGTTTTCGTCGGCGAAACGCTCGCCGACGCGGACCTGCTGGCGGTCGAATTCGGCGACCGCGGCCTCAGCGGCGCGACGCCGTTGCGGCAGGAAAACCAGTTTGTCAGCCACCCACGCGACGCCCGTCAAAATGACGAGCACAAAAAGAATCAGCGCAAAATTCATAACGTTCCGTTGTTCGTCTTATTTGTCTTCGACACGCAAAATGGCGAGGAAAGCTTCCTGCGGAATCTCGACCGATCCCACCTGCTTCATCCGCTTCTTGCCTGCCTTCTGCTTTTCGAGCAGTTTCTTTTTCCGGCTAATGTCGCCGCCGTAGCATTTTGCCAGCACGTTCTTACGCAACGCTTTAATGTTCTCGCGCGCGATGATGTTCGCACCGATGGTCGCCTGGATGGCCACGTCGTACATTTGCCGCGGAATCAGTTCGCGCATTTTGGCCGCCACTTCGCGACCACGATACTGGCTTTGCGAACGGTGCACGATGACCGACAGTGCGTCGACCTTGTCGCCGTTGATCAGCATGTCGACCTTCACGACATCGGCCGCGCGATATTCCTTGAACTCGTAGTCCATCGACGCATAACCGCGCGACAGCGACTTCAGCCGGTCGAAGAAATCGAGCACCACTTCGCCCATTGGAATTTCGTAGGTGAGTTGCACCTGACGGCCGTGATACTGCATGTTGATCTGCACGCCGCGCTTTTGCGTACACAGCGTGATGACCGCACCGACGTAGTCCTGCGGCATGTACAGATTCACGGTGACGATCGGCTCGCGCACTTCCTCGATCTTCGACGGCTCGGGCATCTTGGCCGGATTCTCGACCATGATGATGGTGCCGTCGCGTTGCAGCACTTCGTACACCACGGTCGGCGCCGTGGTGATCAGGTCCATGTCGAACTCGCGCTCGAGACGTTCCTGCACGATTTCCATGTGCAACAAACCCAGGAAGCCGCAGCGGAAACCGAAGCCGAGCGCTTGCGACACTTCCGGTTCGTACTGCAGCGACGCGTCGTTCAGCTTGAGTTTTTCGAGCGAGTCGCGCAACGCGTCGTACTGGTTGGCTTCGACCGGATAGAGACCGGCGAACACCTGCGGCTTCACTTCCTTGAAACCCGGCAGCGGCTCGGCGGCCGCACGATTCACGTGCGTGACCGTGTCGCCCACTTTCGCCGCAGCCAGTTCCTTGATGCCGGCGATGATGAAACCCACCTGCCCGGCCGACAGCGATTCGAGATTCTTCGACTTCGGCGTGAACACGCCGATATGTTCGACCGGATACTGCGCGTCGGTCGCCATCATGCGAATTTTTTCTTTCGGACGCAGCGTGCCGTTGACGATACGCACCAGCATGACCACGCCGACGTAGTTGTCGAACCACGAGTCGATGATCAGCGCCTGCAACGGCGCGGCCGGGTCGCCCTTGGGCGGCGGCACTTTGGCGATCAGCGCTTCCAGCACGTCTTCCACGCCCAGGCCGGTTTTGGCGCTGCAATGCGTGGCGTCGGTCGCGTCGATGCCGATGACGTCTTCGATTTCGGTGATCGCGTTTTCCGGGTTTGCCGCCGGCAGGTCGATCTTGTTGAGCACCGGAATCACGTCGACCCCGAGCTCGATGGCCGTGTAGCAGTTGGCCACGGTTTGCGCTTCCACGCCCTGACTTGCGTCGACCACCAGCAGCGCGCCTTCGCACGCGGACAGCGAGCGGCTGACTTCGTATGAGAAGTCGACGTGGCCCGGCGTGTCGATCATGTTCAGGTTGTAGATTTGCCCGTCACGGGCCTTGTACGTCAGTGCGGCGGTTTGTGCCTTGATGGTGATGCCGCGCTCGCGTTCGAGATCCATCGAATCGAGCACTTGAGATTCCATCTCGCGGTCGGACAGGCCGCCGCAAATCTGGATGATGCGATCGGCGAGCGTCGACTTGCCATGGTCGATGTGCGCGATGATCGAGAAGTTACGAATATGATCCATTCAGTGCCGATCAAGCAAAAAAGGCGCGCTCGGACAATAGCGGAGCACGCCTTGTAAGTAGGTGAAAAACCTGACTATTTTAGCCGAAAAGGCTGTCGCCCGGCGCATCTTGCGAGGTCGGGACGGAAAAGACGGCTCGGGAGAAGCGTGAAACGGTGAGTGAGGCGGTGTCCGAGGCGGTGTCGCGCGCGGCGTATTGGTCCGCGGCTTGCGGCCTCAAAGTGGCGCAGCCGACCGCGCCATGAGTGCGGCACGGACCCCGGCCGCGTCGAGGTGATAGTGGCACAGTTCGACGCCATCGCAGACCAGAACCGGCACCCAATCGTTATAGCGAGCTTCCAGTTGCGGATCGGCGTCGATATCGACGATGTCGACCTGGACGCCGAACTCGGCCAGCAACGGCTCGAGCGCGGCGCGCATGTCGTCGCACAGGTGGCACCACGCGCGCCCGTAGAGCGTGAGCGGCGCCGCCATGCGATTGTCCACGGACTACTTCGCGCTGCCGCCGCGCGGCCGCACCGGCACGAACTGGGTGTTCTCGCCGCGACGCACGAGCAGCGCCACCATCTTTTGCGGATCGAGGTGCGAAGTCAGTTCGTCGAACTGCTTCGCGCTCGTGATGTCGGTGTCGCCCACGCGCAGCACGATATCGCCCTTCTGCAAGCCCACGCGAGCGGCCGGTCCATCTGCGGCGTCGATCTGCACGCCGTTGTGGAGTTTCAGCGCTTTCATCTGGTCGGCGGAGATATCGCTGACGGCCAGACCGAGCACGTTCGTAGCGCGCTGCTTAGGCGGCTGCGGCTTCTTCTGATCGGTCTTCGCGGCCTTGTCCGGTTGCATCTCGGCGATCGTAACCGGCAGGTCGCGCGTCTGACCCTTGCGCCAGATCGTGATGGTCGACTTCGTGCCCGGCTTGGTGTCGCCGACCATACGCGGCAGGTCTGTCGCGGTATCGACGGAATGGCCGTTGAACTTGAGGATGATGTCGCCCGGCTGCACACCGGCCTTGTCCGCCGGACCGCCTAGCTCGACGCTGCTGACCAGCGCCCCTTGCGCTTTCGGCAAGCCGAGCGAGTCGGCCACGTCTTTGGTTACTTCGCCGATTGCAACGGCAATGCGACCACGCGTGACTTTACCCGTGCTCTTCAACTGATCGGCCACGCGCATCGCTTCGTCGATCGGGATCGCGAACGAAATGCCCATGAAGCCGCCAGTCCGGCTATAGATCTGCGAATTGATGCCGATCACTTCGCCTTGCATGTTGATGAGCGGACCGCCCGAATTGCCGGGATTGACCGCCACGTCGGTCTGGATGAACGGCAGGTAGTCACCCGTGTCGCGCCCCTTGGCGCTGACGATGCCGGCCGTGACCGTATTCTCGAGACCGAACGGCGAGCCGATCGCGACCACCCATTCGCCGACCCGCACCTTGTTCGAATCGCCGATGGTGATGATGGGCAGGTTCGCCGCGCTGATCTTGACCACGGCCACGTCGGTGCGGTCGTCCACGCCGACCAGTTTGGCCTTGAACTCGCGCTTGTCGGTGAGCGTGACGTAGATGGTGTCGGCGTCGTCGACCACGTGCGCGTTGGTCATCACGTAGCCGTCCGCGGACAGGATGAAGCCCGAGCCCACCCCGCTGCTGGTTTCCGAATCGCTGTTGTCCGGCGAGTCCGGACTGCTGCCTCCGCTGCCGCTGCCGCTGTTATCGCCGTTGTCGCCGCCGTGCGGCGAACCCGGGGATTGCGGCGACTGCGGCAACGGAATACCGAAGAAACGCCGGAAAAACTCCGACATATCCCCGTCGTCCATGCCGGGCGGCAAGCCTCCGCGAGCACCGCTATTCGAAACGCGCGTAGTCGTGCGAATGTTGACGACTGCCGGGCCGACCTTGTCGACCAGGTCGGTGAAGTCGGGCAGATTGGCGGCCGGGGCCGCCGATGCCGTATGCGGTACGAGCGGCAAACACGCCGCTACTACCGCGGCCGCGAGGAATTTGCGTACCGAGAAAGTCGTCATATCGTAGCAAGCCGAGGGATTCAGGAGTCGGGGGGATTACTTGGGCGCTTTGTATTCTATGGCAGACAGAAACTGCTGCAGTGTGTCCTGGGGCACTTCTCCCAGCACAGTAATCCAGAAGTCGCCGCGCCGCTTGACCAGCACGTGCGTTGCGCCGCTGCTGCCGGCGCCTTCCTTGCGCGTATTGTTCTCGACGGGTTCGACGAACACGGAAATGGCCGCGAGGCCATCGGAGAATACCGCCTGGTCGACCGGAATGGTGGGCTGACCCGCATCGCGTGCGGCCATTGGCCGGCGCAACTCGCGAATCTTGCGGAAGCCCGGCACGGTCGGCGTGATCTGCCAGCCCTGCGCGGCCATGTCGACCGGCTCGACGGGCGGGCGAACGACGGTCCAGCCCGTCAGATTGCGGATGCCATTGGCAATCGCAGCCTTGTCGCCCGGCACGCCGATGCTGACTTGCGAAAACGACAACTGTTCGAGCACCTGGCCGCTGGCGTCGAGCGTCTGGGCTCGCAGCAGCAGGCCGGTCTTCTTGTCCGCCCACAGTTTGTAAGCGTAACGGTACGCGTCTTTCGGATCGAGTTCGATGACCTGACTGTCGACACCCGCCACGCGGTCGTTGCCGAGCAGCTTCGGCTCGTAGACCGACAGCACCTGCTCGCCGCTGACTGCCAGCAAGGCCGGGAACGAGTCTTTGTTCTGCCGCTTCTCGACCACGCACAGATGCCGCTCCGGCACGAACGTGTAGAGGTCGTCGTTATGACGAAGCATTTTGCGCGGCTTGCCGTCGAGACTTTCGAGTTGCTCGAACTCGCCGTCCGAACGGGTCGCGTAATGGGAGATACGCGACGTCTGCACGAAATTGCCGCGCTGATAAACGAACGCACCCTCGTAATTCTGCTGCTGGGCAGCCTGATGGATGCGATCGAGCAGATCCGCAGCCGTGCGACGGGCCACGAGCGGATCGTCTGTTTGTGCAAAAACCCGCGGTGTTGCGGACAACAATACGGCTGCGCAGAACAGGAATGCCGGCAGCCGCCCCCAGATAGTCGTTATATTCAACCGCGGAGTCTGCATCAAACTATTGGCCTTGCGTAGAGACGGCGGCAGCGCGAATCAGCGGCATGGAACCCGGCATGACCGGCTGTTGCGCGAATTGCTGATGAGCTTCCAGATACTGGTCGAGACTGGCGTCGCGGATGATATTGGCGTCTTGCGCGACCGGCTGGACCGACGCGGCCGGCATCGAAGCCATGGCCACGCGCTGCAGGGAATCGCCATGCGACTGGACCGATGCGACCTGTGGCATACCCGGCACGCCTTGTAGCTGAGGGACGACGATCCAGGTGAGCGTGGCCGCAGCCGCTGCCACCGCAAAGGCCGGCACGACACGCTTGCGCAAACCCAGCAGGCGACGTGCAGCCGGCACGGCCGCGGGCGCCAGCAGATGCGGCTCGGCGTCCAGACGCGCGGTGAAACCGCTGAGGAAGGCGCTACTGGCTGCGGGGCTGATCGCGAGATCGTCGGAACGCAGCGCGTCGCCGATCAGGTGATAACTGGACCAGGATGCACGGCTCTCATCGTCCAGCCCGGAAAAAAACGTGTTGAGATTCAGATGCTCTTCGCCGAACAGTTCACCGTCGACGAAAGCGGAAAGACGCTCGCCGCGCGAGCTGGCTTGCGATTGTTGAGTGTGTTGCGACTGCACCGAGACCGACCCCATGATGCTCCCCATCTTACGAATACCCCGTAGTGACACCACTAATCCAGATATTGCACCCGTGCCCCAACTGGCCGGCTGGTGGTTTACCAGCGCTTGCCTTCGGGTGTGTCAAGCAACGGACGCAATTTTGCCGCAATGGCTTCGCGAGCGCGGAAAATTCGTGATCTGACCGTGCCGATTGGGCAGCCCATCATCTCAGCGATTTCCTCGTAACTCAAACCTTCAATTTCACGAAGAGTAATGGCGGTGCGCAACTCTTCCGGTAAA
Organism: Paraburkholderia sp. BCC1886; assembly: GCF_900996245.1. GTDB lineage: Bacteria > Pseudomonadota > Gammaproteobacteria > Burkholderiales > Burkholderiaceae > Paraburkholderia. The sequence continues at coordinate 105,874 of NZ_CAAJGK010000040.1, forward strand.
ACCGCCATCGCAGCATTGACCGTCTCGGCGATCTGCTTGCTCATCAACATCGACTCAGGCGTGTTGATATCCCTTAGTTGGTCGGCGTCCGAGAAAGTTTCAGCTTCTTCAGCATCTGCTTCGGTCGAAGTGGGTGCGCGCCGCCCCTGGGTCGCAAGGTAGTTCTTCGCGGTGTTGACCGCAATCCGGTACAACCACGTATAAAACGCCGATTCGCCGCGAAATTGCGGCAACGCCCGATAAGCCTTGATAAAAGCATCCTGAGCGACGTCTTCCACTTCGGCGGGGTCCCTGACGAGACGCGAGATCAGCCGGAGAATCTTGCGGTGGTATTTGGAGACCAGAAGCTCGAAAGCGGCCTTGTCGCCCTTCTGGACGCGCTCGACCAGCACCTGATCAATTTCTTTTTCACTCACCTGATAAATCCGTTAACTATAGGGGCGCATGGCGGGGGACCATTGTAGCGTCCCTATCAATTTGGGACGTTACTCAGGTAACAGCGGTTACAGTCGTTACAGTCAGGCGCCGGAGGCCCGTCGGCCTTGCACGGCCAGCCTGCGGAACGCTTCGGCGGGCAATGCGTCGGCAGCCAGCACGAGGGTGCGCGTGCGACCCGGGCTTTGGGTTAGCGCAAGGATCAGAAGACGGCCGCTCCACTGCGAACAGCCCGCAATCGCGCCATGTGCCTGCAAGCGGCCATCACTATCCCAGATGGACACGCCCTCGGCGCCGATCTTCAACTCGACGGGCGCCGCGCTTTCGTAGCGGGCCGCAGAGATAAGCAGCACCGCGACACCCGCGAGCGTCAACGGTACTGCCTGCCTTGCGCCCAGATGAGCCGCGCAGCAGGTGAACAGAGCCCACGCGGCAGTCAGGATCAAAAACGCCAGCGCAAAACGAAGCGCGACGGAACGCCGCAACGGGATTCGTTGCGGCGTTCCGTCGGAGAAAACCGGAGCGGGGGAAACCGCCGGATGACCCGGCGGCGTCGACTGAAACGTCAAGCGGTCAGGCGCGCTTGAAAACCAGCGTGCCGTTCGTGCCGCCGAACCCGAACGAGTTCTTCAGCGCGACGTCGATCTTCATTTCCCGCGCCGTGTTCGCGCAGTAATCGAGATCGCAGGCCGGATCCTGATTGAAGATGTTGATCGTCGGCGGCGACACCTGATGATGCAAGGCGAGCACCGTGAACACCGATTCCAGCCCGCCCGCGCCGCCCAGCAGGTGACCCGTCATCGACTTGGTCGAATTCACGACCATGTCTTTGGCGTGATCGCCGAACGCGCGCTTGATGCCGGTGGTTTCCGCGAGATCGCCGAGCGGTGTCGACGTGCCGTGCGCGTTCAGGTAATTCACCTGATCGGGGTTCACACCGGCGTTCTTCATCGCGGCCAGCATGCAGCGGCGTGCGCCGTCGCCGTCTTCCAGCGGTGCGGTCATGTGATACGCGTCGCCGCTCATCCCATAGCCGCCGACTTCGGCGTAAATCTTCGCGCCGCGGGCTTTCGCGTGTTCGTACTCTTCGAGGATCATGACGCCGGCGCCCTCACCCAGCACGAAACCGTCGCGGTCCTTATCCCACGGACGGCTGGCGGTCGCCGGGTCGTCGTTGCGTTGCGACAGCGCGCGCGCCGCGGCAAACCCGCCGACGCCGAGCGGCGACACGGTGGACTCCGAACCGCCGGCGATCATCACGTCCGCGTCGCCGTACTCGATCAGACGCGACGCCTCGCCGATGCAGTGCAGACCCGTCGTACAGGCCGTCACGATTGCGAGATTCGGGCCTTTGATGCCGAACTTGATCGACAGATGGCCCGAGATCATGTTGATGATCGACGCCGGCACGAAGAACGGCGAAATACGGCGTGGGCCGCGGTTCAGCAGTTCGGTTTGCGTGACCTCGATCATCGGCAGACCGCCGATGCCCGAACCCACCACTACACCGATACGCTCCGAATTCTCGTCGGTGACTTCGAGGCCGCTGTCCTGCATCGCCTGGATGCCTGCAGCCACGCCGTAGTGGATGAACGTATCCATATGGCGCGCCTCTTTACCGGGGATGTAGTCCTCGATATTGAAGCCCTTCACCTCGCCGGCGAAACGAGTCGAAAAGTTCGACGCATCGAACTTCGTGATATTGGCAATACCCGACTTGCCGGCGACCAGATTGGCCCAGCCGTCGGCAACATTATTGCCAACAGGCGAAATCAGCCCCAGGCCTGTAACAACAACACGACGGCGGCTCACGGTAACCCCTTTTTCATAGATGACAAAAGCAAAAGCCACAGCGACCACAGGAATCTGCCCTGTGTGCCCTGTGGCTGTTAGGCGCCCCTACACCCGGTGCTGCGCACCAGATCGCCCCAGCGGGACTGGAAAACGTGGGGCGGCCCGGCGTTTTCCCGATACTCGGTAAGAGCGCGAAAAGTTGCGCTGCCAGCATCGCTGACTTCCCTACCACGATGGCGCGAAAAAATCGCATGTCCTGCTGGCTCCGAGAGCCGGCACGACCGGGCGTCGTTGAAGACCACCGCCGCCACCGCAGCCAGGCAGGCGCGAATGACCTTAGGCCTTGACGTTAGCGCGGGCGTAATCGATCGCTTGCTGAACCGTCGTGATCTTCTCGGCTTCTTCATCCGGAATTTCCATGCCGAATTCGTCTTCGAGGGCCATCACGAGTTCAACGGTGTCGAGCGAGTCGGCGCCGAGGTCGTTGACGAACGAAGCTTCGTTCTTGATTTCAGCTTCTGCAACGCCCAGTTGTTCTGCGACGATCTTCTTGACGCGCTGTTCGATATTGTCCATTACCCCTCCAAAGGGAAAAGAAGTTCAAAAATACAGGTGCGCGCATTTTATCAGGTTTGACCCGGCAAAAAAGCGGCGCATCGGGTGGCTGTCAAGGCATGCGCCTTACGCTTTTGCAAACGCATCAAGGCGCGGATAGTAACCGAATTTGGTTACTACATGTACATTCCGCCGTTCACATGCAAAGTCGTACCGGTGATATAGCCCGCTTGCGGCGACGCGAGAAACACCACCGCATGAGCGATGTCGTCGGGACTACCGAGACGGCCGAGCGGAATCTGCGTTTTCAACGCGGTTTGCTGCTCTTCCGGCAAGGTTCGGGTCATGTCGGTGTCGATGAACCCCGGCGCCACGCAATTCACCGTGATGCCGCGGCTGCCGATCTCGCGAGCCAGCGCACGCGTCATACCTGCCACGCCCGCTTTCGCAGCCGCGTAGTTGATCTGCCCCGGGTTGCCCGTCGAGCCGACCACCGACGTGATATTGATGATGCGGCCGCCGCGCGCTTTCATCATCGGGCGCAGCACCGCGCGCGACAGACGGAAGACGGACTTGAGGTTGGTGTCGATCACCGCGTCCCAGTCGTCGTCTTTCATGCGCATGGCGAGCTGGTCCTGCGTGATGCCCGCGTTGTTCACCAGCACGTGCAGCGCGCCGAATTCTTTGACCGTGCCGTCGATCAGCGCTTCCGCTGCGGCCGCGTCGTTGACGTCGAGCACCGCGCCGCGGCCGGTGAAGCCAGCTGCGCCGAACGCTTCGGTGATCGCGGCCGCGCCGCTTTCGGTGGTCGCCGTGCCGATGACCGTCGCGCCTTGGCGCGCCAGTTCGATCGCGATCGCGCGGCCGATACCGCGCGACGCGCCCGTCACGATGGCGATCTGTTTGTCGAGAGTCTTTTCCATCTGTCAGTCCTGGTAGCCTTTGCCGGGCCGATTAGTATCGCGCTCGAGGCGCACTCAGCCCGCCGTCACCAGCTTGAGCGTTTCGTCGAGCGACGCCGGGTCGAATACCGAAGCGCCCACCAGATTGCCGTCGATCCGCTTGGTCAAGCCCGCAAGCACCTTGCCGGGGCCGCATTCGACGACGTGCGTGACGCCTTGCGCGGCGATCGTCTGAACGCTTTCGACCCAACGGACCGCGCCCGCGGCCTGACGCACCAGCGCGTCCTTGATCGCGGCCGGTTCGTTGACCACGGCGACGTCGACGTTGTTGATCACGGGGATGGACGGCACGTTCACGTTGACGCTCGCGAGATACTCGCGCAGCTGATCCGACGCGGGCTTGAGCAGCGACGAATGGAACGGCGCCGACACCGGCAACGGCAACGCGCGTTTCGCGCCCTTCGCCTTCGCGACCTCGCAGGCCTTCTCGACCGCGGCCTTGTGCCCGGCGATCACGACTTGCGACGGCGCGTTGAAATTCACCGCTTCCACGACACCCGCCACCGACGCTTCCGCGCACACGGCGCGCACCGCGTCGTCGTCGAGACCGAGGATGGCGGCCATCGCGCCTTCGCCGACCGGCACGGCCGTCTGCATGGCTTGCGCACGAAAGCGCACCAGCGGCACCGCATCGCGGAACGCCAGGGCGCCCGCCGCGACGAGCGCGGTGTACTCGCCGAGGCTGTGGCCGGCGACGATCGCCGGGGCCGGGCCGCCTGCCTGCTGCCACGCGCGATAGATCGCGTAGGCCGCCGTCAGCATGACCGGTTGGGTATTGGTGGTGAGGTTGAGATCTTCGGCGGGACCTTCGGCGATCAGCTTGCCGAGATCCTGATTGAGCGCATCGGAGGCTTCCTGAACGGTCTCACGCACGACCGCGTGATCGGCGAATACGTTGAGCATGCCAACCGTCTGCGAACCCTGCCCAGGAAAAACGAACGCAAATTTCATATCGTTCCCAAAAAGCGATGTTGTCATTCATAGATGGGAAGCGCACTCGATCCGGACGAGCGCGCTCAAGCGTAGGCGCGCGCCGTGAACCGTGCGCGCCATAAGGTCGCCGCAATCAGAAGCGGATGACCGACGCGCCCCATGTGAAACCGCCGCCCACGCCTTCGATCAGCACGCGCTGGCCGCGCTTGATGCGGCCGTCGCGCACGGCGACGTCGAAGGCGAGCGGAATGGACGCAGCCGACGTATTGCCGTGCTCGCCCACTGTGACGACCATGCGTTCCGGCGGCAAGCCGAGCTTGCGGCAGGTGCTTTGCATGATGCGGATATTGGCCTGATGCGGGATCAGCCAGTCGATCTGGTCGGCCGTCAGATTGGCCTTGGCGAGCGCCTCGACCGCGACCTTTTCGAGCACGTTGACGGCGAGCTTGAACACCGCTTGCCCGTCCATGTGCAGGAACGCGCTGCCTTCGATCACACCGCCGTTCACGTTGCCCGGCGTACAGAGAATGTTCGAATGGCTGCCGTCGGCGTGCAGTGCGCTCGCGAGCACGCCGGGTTCTTCGGACGCCTGCAGGATGACCGCGCCGGCGCCGTCGCCGAACAGCACGCAGGTGGTGCGGTCCTTGAAGTCGAGAATGCGCGAGAACGTTTCCGCGCCGATGACGAGCGCCGTACGATGCTGACCGCTGCGAATGAAGCTGTCCGCGGTGGCGACGGCGTAGGCGAAGCCGGAACAGACGGCCTGCACGTCGAACGCCGCGCCGTTGTTCTTGATACCCAGCTTGTTCTGCAACAGACACGCCGTGCTCGGAAACACGAAGTCGGGCGTGGAGGTGGCGACGATGATCAGGTCGATGGACTGCGGATCGATACCGGCCGCCTCGATCGCGCGTTGCGAGGCAATTAGCGCGAGGTCGCTGGTGGTCACGTCCGGCGCGGCGAAGTGGCGCGCATGGATGCCCGTGCGGGCAACGATCCACTCGTCGCTGGTCTCGACGCCCTGACTGGCCAGACGTTCAGCCAGTTCCTGATTCGTGACACGGCCGGGCGGCAGATAACTGCCGGTGCCCAGCACGCGGGAATAAATTGAGGATTGAGCCATTATGCCTTCGAGGATTGCGCAGCGTAGGGCTCGGCGGGCTGACCTGCGAGCGGGCTTGCCTGCCCGGCACCGCCTGCCTCGCGCGCAGCCTGTTCGAGAGAGAACGCGTTCTCTTCCATTGCTCGCGCAAGACGTTCCAGCACGCCGTTTTTGACGGCATCATACCCGCGTTTGATGGCCCATTCAAACCCGTAGGCATCGGCCGAACCGTGGCTCTTGATCACCAGCCCGCGCAGCCCGAGCAGGGCCGCACCGTTGTATTGCCGATGATCGACACGCTTTTTCAAACGCATCAGCACCGGCAACGCGAGCACCGCCATGACCTTGGTGAGCCACGACCGGCCGAACTCTTCCTTGATCATGTTGGAGAGCATCTGCGCGAGACCTTCCGACGTCTTCAGCGCGACATTGCCAACAAAGCCATCGCAAACGATGACGTCGACCGTGCCTTTATAGATGTCGTTGCCTTCCACGTTGCCGTGAAAATTGAGCGTGCTCGCGCGCAGCAGTTCGCCGGCGCGTTTGATGGTGTCGTTGCCCTTGATGACTTCTTCGCCGATGTTGAGCAGCCCGATGGTCGGCCGCTCGCGGCCTTCCAGCGCCGACACGAGCGCGTGGCCCATCTCGGCGAACTGCATCAGATGCTGCGGTTCACAGTCGACGTTGGCGCCCAGGTCGAGCATCATCGTGTAGCCCTTGGGATTGGGCAGTGCGGACGCGATGGCCGGACGTTCGATGCCGGACAGCGTTTTGAGCACGTAGCGGGAGACCGCCATCAGCGCGCCGGTGTTGCCGGCGGAAATGCAGGCTTGCGCCTCGCCTTCCTTGACGCGGTTCAGCGCGACGCGCATGGAGGAATCTTTTTTCTTGCGCAGCGCCACTTCGACCGAATCGTCCATGGCGACGATTTCGGAAGCGGCAACGACGGTCAGGGACGACAGATCCTGAGCCTTCAGTTTTTTGAGCTGCGCATGAATCGCACTTTCAATGCCGACGAGCAGCAACGCCGCGTCGGGATGCGAACGAACGAAGTTGACAGCAGCGGGAACGGTCACGGACGGGCCGTGGTCGCCTCCCATGCAATCTATCGTGAGCTTTACGGTCATGGAGTGCGACGAATGTCAGGCGCCCCGCATGGGATCGCGGTAAGCGCTAAACACGCTGACTGCGATCGACACAAAAAAGCGGCAGTTGAATGCCGCCTTTTGCCGAGCCGGGAAAATATCAAGCGAGCCGATCGCTACGCGAAACGCCATGGGGCGCACCGCTGTGGAACGATTAGTCGTTCTTCGTCTTGATAACTTTCTTACCGCGATAGTAGCCGTTCGGGCTAACGTGGTGACGCAGATGCACTTCACCCGTGCTCGGCTCGACGGCCAGCGGCGCCGTCGTCAGGAAATCGTGCGAACGGTGCATGCCGCGCTTGGACGGCGACTTCTTGTTTTGCTGAACTGCCATGACTTACTCCTAAAAATTTTCCGAATTCTAACACAGCCCGATCCGGTCTCCGCCACTGGCCGAATGGCCAACGCGCCCGCATCGCGCTCCAATGCAACTGTTCAGTGCTTCTTGTCGCCCGGCTCACCGCGCTTGAGACTTTCGAGCGCCGCAAACGGATTGGGCCGCTCGGGTTCCGCACCCTCGCCGGCTTCATCCGCCACGGACCCGTCGTCCTCGCCTTCCTCACCCGCCACACCAGAAACCAGACTCTCGTGCACTTCGGGGCAGACCTCGTGTTTGGGCACGAGCGGCAAGGCAAGCAGCAACTCTTCTTCGATCAAGTCGATGAGATCGAACTGGCGCGAGCCTACGATCACCTCGACTTCATCCTCGTCGAGCGGAAACTCTTCGGCTTCCGCCTCGGTGTTGACGATCCGGTAAATGGAATCGACGTTGAACGCCTGTGAATACGGCGTCAGGCACCGCTGACATTCGAGCCACGCCGCGCCGTGAATCGCCATCCGCAAATAGGGTTGGGGACCCTCGGTGCCGTCGTCCTGCAATTCCGGCTGAGTCGAACCTTCGGCTTGCCAGGTGAACGGACTGTCGTGCTCTGGCGCTTCCGCCGGGACTTCGTTTAACATGCGCGGCAGTTGCGAGACGCGCACGACACCCGCGGCCTGACGCCCACTCCGCGCAAATTCGAACAGATCGATCTGATGCGGGTCGGACAGACCAGCAGGGTTGCCAGGATGTTGAGTCATGTGCGCTCCTGCGTCGGCAAGGATTTCGCCGGGGGTAAATCGCAAGGCCAGAGCTTGGGAGCAAGGTGCAGCGTGCCCGCGCAATGGCGTACCGATGAAAAGCCCGAGATCATATCCGTTTTGTCTTTTCGAGTCAAACACTTAAGCCCGTACTCGCGCAGCGCCGTACGCCCCGCCTTCCTAGCTGCTAGTTACCCATGTCAGATTCCCCCAATCGCCCGCCACGCCTGATTCTGGCGTCGAGTTCACCGTATCGCCGCGAGTTGCTCGAACGCCTGCGGATTCCGTTCGATGTCGTCGTGCCCGCTATCGACGAAACGCCGCTCGACAGCGAAACGCCCGAAGCGACCGCCTTGAGGCTCGCCGAGGCAAAAGCGCGCGCCGTGGCAGGCAAACTGGACGACGATGAAAGCGCGCTCGTGATCGGCTCCGATCAGGTCGCCACTTATGACGGCTTGCAGATCGGCAAACCGGGCACGCACGCCAGGGCGCTGGCGCAACTGCAGGCAATGCGCGGCCGCGAAGTGCTGTTTCATAGTGCGCTGTGCCTGTTCGATAGCCGCTCGAATCGCGCACAGACGGCCGATGTCGTTACCCGCGTGCATTTCCGCGATCTGCCGGACGCCGCGCTGGACGCCTACCTTCTGGCCGAGACGCCCTACGATGTCGCCGGCAGCGCGAAATCGGAAGGTCTAGGCATTGTGCTGCTCGAGGCGATTCATTCCGACGACCCGACGGCGCTCGTCGGCCTGCCACTGATTGCCCTGTCACGCATGCTGCTGGCAGTCGAATACCCGCTACTGGGGGCGCTATGAGCGGCACGCTGTATCTGATTCCGAACACCTTGGGCGAAGGCGACGCCGACGCGCTCGACGCCGTGCTGCCTGCGCCCGTGCGCGCGCGGGCGGCCACCCTGCACTATTACATCGGCGAAAACGCCAAAACGACTCGCGCATTTCTCAAGAAGGTCGGCACCGAACGGCCGATCCAGGAAATAGAGATCCGCGAACTCAACGTGAACACGCCGGCTGGCGAAATCGACAAGCTGCTCGCGCCGCTGCTGGCCGGCACAGACGCGGGCCTCGTGTCCGAGGCCGGCTGTCCGGCGGTCGCCGATCCGGGCGCACTGCTGGTGCGCCGCGCGCATGAACGCGGCGTGAAGGTGGTGCCGTTCGTCGGGCCCAGCTCGATCTTGCTGGCGCTGATGGCGTCGGGACTGAACGGGCAGAGTTTCGCGTTCCATGGTTATCTGCCTGTCGACGCCACGGAGCGGGCGAAGCGCCTGCGCGATCTGGAGCAGCAGTCGCGCAAGGGCAAACAGACGCAGATTTTTATCGAGACGCCCTACCGCAACCGCGCGCTGCTCGATACTTTGCTGGCGAGCTGCGCGCCGTCCACGCTGGTTTGCGTAGCGGTCGATCTGACGCTGGAGACGGAAACCATCGCCAGCCGCACGGTAGCCGACTGGAAAAAAAAGCCGGCCATCGATTTGCACAAGCGGCCGGCTATCTTTTTGATTCTGGCAGTTTGAATCCGGCTTCCGCGCCTGCGGTCATAAAAAAGCCCCGCGCGACCTGCCATGGTCGCGCGGGGCTTTTCATTCGAGGCCTGCTTAGCGCAACGTCATTTTGCCGCCCAGAGCCATCGCGTGGACCGCGCCGTTGCCGACGGCCGCGCCGAACTTGCGCGCAACCCGGTCGGTAATGCTCTCTTTCACCGTGTAATCGACGATGTCCGGCGCCTTGAACAGGTCGCGCGCCACGTAATCGGCGTCGCCCAGACCGTCGGCGAGACCGAGCTCGACGCTCTTCTGACCCGTCCAGAACAGTCCGGAGAACATATCCGGCGTCTCGTGCAGACGCTTGCCGCGCCCCTGGCGAACCGCGTCGGTGAACTGCGCGTGAATTTCGTCCAGCATTTCCTGCGCATGTTCGTCCATCTTCGGCGTTTCTGGCGAGAACGGATCGAAGAAGCCCTTGTTCTCACCCGATGTGTGCAGACGACGCTGAATGCCGAGCTTGTCCATCAGCCCGGTGAATCCGAAGCTGTCCATCAGCACGCCAATCGATCCGACGATGCTCGCCTTGTCGACATAAATCTTGTCGGCCGCGGCGGCGGCATAGTACCCACCGGAGGCACACATATCGCCAACCACGACGTACAACGGAATAGACGGGTACTTAGCGCGCAATCGCCGAATTTCGTTGTAGATGATGCCAGCCTGAACCGGACTGCCGCCCGGGCTGTTGCAACGCAGGATCACCCCGGCCGTACCCGAATCTTCGAAAGCGCTTTGCAGCGCGGCGTCGATATCTTCAGCGTTCGCATTGGTATCTGCCGATATTTCGCCGTCGAGCGACACCATGGCCGTATGCCGGCCGGTTGCGGCCACTTTGTCGCCGGAGAAATCCACCGCGCCCCAGATGGCCACCAGCAGCACGATCAGGAACACGAACCGGAAGAAAATCTTCCAGCGCCGCGCCGCGCGCTGTTCGGTGATGGCAGCGAGCGCAATGCGCTCGAGCGCGGCGCGTTCCCAGCCGGGTTCATCGGCTGGCGTACGCGGGCGACCCGTCAAGGACGGTTCCTTCGGCTCGGGAGTCAAGTTGTCGGGCATTCGCTTTAAAGAGAAGAGAGAAAAAAAATCAGACGGTTGCCGGACGCAAGTCGCCGTCCGGCAACCAGAACACCGCACGGCCGTCCGGTGTGTCACGCTCGTCGACCTGCACCGGCCGCAATTTGCCGCCTCTGCATGGACCACCCACGCATTTGCCGGTGTCGGGCGCATAAATCGCCCCGTGGGTTGCGCACATCAGATAAAGGCCCGACGACTCGAAAAATTGCCCTTCGGCCCAATCCAGTTCCATCGGGACGTGCGCGCAGCGGTTCAGATAGCCGTAGGCCCGGCCGTCATAGCGAACGAAAAACACCACGACGTCGCCGCCGCCGAGCTTCGCTGCGTGACGGACGCCCGCGCCGCGATCGGCCAGATCGGACGACGCGCAGACGCGAACCGCGTCGGCCGGCAAATCGCTAATTCCCGCACTCATGCGTTTTCCCGCAGCCAGTTGGACAACGCGCCGACGCTCGACGCGACGAATTTCGGGGAAAGCGCCGTCAACGAGCCTGCCGGATGCGCACCATAAGTCACGCCAATACCCGCCACGCCCGCGTTGATGGCCATTTGCAGATCGTGCGTCGTATCGCCGACCATCACCGTGCGCGCCGGGTCCTGGCCCAGTTCCCGCGTCAGTTCATGAAGCATGGCGGGATGCGGTTTCGAAAAAGTCTCGTCGGCACAACGCGTACCGTCGAACAGGCTGGTGAGCCGCGACTGATCGAGCGCGCGGTTCAAGCCCACACGGCTCTTGCCGGTCGCAACGGCGAGCAGATAGCCCTGATCGCGCAAATCCCGCAGCATTTCGCGCACGCCGACGAACAGCTCCGTCATCTGATCTTTACCCAGATAGTGGAAACGATAGCGCTCGGCGAGCCGCGGATAGTCGGACGGGTCGAGCGTGGGCGCGGCGATTTGCAGCGCGTCGCGCAGGCCGAGGCCGATCACATAGCTCGCGGCCTCGTCGGCCGGCACGGGCAAGCCAAGATCGCGGCAGGCGGCCTGAATGCTCCGCGTGATGTGGGCGGTCGAATCCATCAAGGTGCCGTCCCAATCGAAGACGATCAGGTCAAATTGCTCTCTAGCCATGCGTTGTCGTCTCCGGGTGTGACCCATTTCGTAATTCGTTGAGCTGCGCGACGAAAGCGCGGCATTCGGCAGGCAGCGGCGCTTCGAACTGCAGCGGCGCGCCGGTGGCCGGGTGCGCGAGCTTCAGCCGGTAAGCATGCAGGAACATGCGCTTGATGCCCGGTTTCGCGTTGGCGCGGGCCAGCGCCTTGTTCAGCGCGAAGTCGCCATATTTGGCGTCGCCGACGATCGGCAGTTCCAGATGCTGCAAATGAACGCGGATCTGATGCGTACGGCCGGTCTTCAGCTCGGCCTCGACCAGCGCATACTCCGGCCACTTGTCGATCAGATTGAAAACCGTATGCGACGCCACGCCGTCCGCCTGCACCCGCACGCGGCGCTCGCCGTCGGCAGTCAGATATTTATGCAGCGGCTCCTTGACTGCGCGGCGACGGCCCCAGTCGCTCGCCCATTCGCCGTGACCGCACGCATAGTAGCGCTTATCCATTTTGTTCTCGCGAATCTGGTCGTGAAGGTTGACCAGCGCCGAGCGCTTCTTCGCCAGCATCAGGATGCCGGACGTCTCGCGGTCCAGCCGATGCACCAGTTCGAGAAATTTGGCTTGCGGCCGCGCGGCGCGCATCTGCTCGATCACGCCGAAGGCGACGCCGCTGCCGCCGTGCACGGCCACACCGGCCGGTTTGTCGATGACGAGCATGTGCTCGTCTTCGAAAATGATTCTGAATTCGGCGCCCGGCACGGGGACGTGCGCCACGGATTCGTCCGGCTGAGCGACGCGGATGGGCGGCACCCGGACCACGTCGCCGAGCTCCAGCCGGTACTGCGCGTCGATCCGGCCCTTGTTGACGCGCACTTCGCCGCTGCGCAGGATGCGATAAATATGACTTTTGGGGACGCCTTTACAGACGCGCAACAGGAAGTTATCAATGCGCTGGCCGGCCGCACTGTCGTCGATCTCGATCATCGAGACCTGGTCGCTTGCGACCGATTTCTGGGATATTTTGCCTAACTCTTTCATTCTGAATATAATTTGCCCAGCAGTCTGCGGCGGCCGGCGCAGTGACCGGCGAAGTACCGATTTTCGGGCAGATTGCGCAGGTGCAAGCGATAAACCGTTATTTTACTTGCGCCGGGGTCTGGTTGCTCACCCTTAAAATGAGATGCAACAAGTTGTACGCACGAGGTCAGTGCCCGGCAGGGGCGGCGCCCATAGGCGCGTTCGGTCAGGGTCGGCTTCGACGGTAACGGAATTTTGGTCAAAAAGAATTTAACTTTCAGCTTCGGTGTGGGCGTTCTGATGCCTTATTGGTTCGAAGCTGCAGGTGGCGAAAATACGGCGTGCGCCCGAGGCGTCTTGTAGAAAGTACAAGACATGGCGACGTCAAAATGAGGCGAGACACCCCCAGCGAGAAAAGACGCGCCGCCTGCGCGAACTTCCCGTTGCGGCACGACCGCAGCCTCCGACCCCTCCGGTCACGCGCCCAGTCGGCGCACCGGCGCGAGTGGAAGAGAGGCTGTTTCAGGTCTGCTGGCAGAACCCGCGGCGTGTCGGGTCGTTATTTGAAGCCGTGTTCGCATGTGCCCTGCGGCACCGCGCCCTTTTTCGACGGGGCCGGGCCCTCCCAGGCAATTCTCCCGCCAATGTTTCCCGCTCCAGCGTACTTGTGAAAACACAATAAGGCGCGGCATGCCGCTGCCCTCTTCGCTCTCGCGACTGACAACCGCGCAGCTGAGGTCAGGCTAAGCCGCTCTGGAGCCGTTCAATGAAACGCATGTTGTTTAATGCGACGCAGCAGGAAGAACTGCGCGTCGCCATCGTCGATGGGCAAAAACTCATCGATATCGACATCGAAACCGCCGGTCGCGAACAGCGCAAAGGCAATATTTACAAAGGCATCATCACGCGCATCGAGCCGTCGCTCGAAGCGTGTTTCGTCAATTACGGCGAAGACCGCCACGGCTTCCTTCCATTCAAGGAAGTCGCCCGCCAGTACTTCCGCGACGGCGTCGACATGCGCTCCGCGCGCATCCAGGACGCCCTGCGCGAAGGTCAGGAACTGATCGTCCAGGTCGAAAAAGAAGAGCGCGGCAACAAGGGCGCGGCCCTGACCACGTTCATCTCGCTGGCCGGCCGCTATCTGGTGCTGATGCCGAACAACCCGCGCGGCGGCGGCGTGTCGCGCCGGATCGAAGGCGACGACCGTCAGGAACTGCGCGAAACCATGGCGCAACTGCAATTGCCGGAAGGCATGAGCATCATCGCGCGCACGGCCGGCATTGGCCGTTCCGCCGAAGAGCTGCAGTGGGACCTGAACTATCTGATGCAACTGTGGCGCGCCATCGAGGCTGCGTCGCAAAGCGGTTCGAGTGGTCAGCCGATGCTGATCTATCTGGAATCGAGCCTCGTCATTCGCGCAATCCGCGATTATTTCCAGCCGGATATCGGCGAAATTCTGATCGACACCAACGAAATCCATGACCAGGCGCGCGCCTTCATGGATATCGTGATGCCGGACAATGTCAGCAAGGTGAAGCGGTATCACGACGACGTGCCGCTGTTCTCGCGCTTCCAGATCGAGCATCAGATCGAAACCGCGTACTCGCGCACCGTGCCGCTGCCTTCGGGCGGCGCCATCGTGATCGACCACACGGAAGCGCTGGTCGCGATCGACGTGAACTCGGCGCGTGCCACCAAGGGCGCGGACATCGAGGAAACGGCGGCCCGCACCAACCTCGAAGCCGCCGACGAAGTCGCCCGCCAGTTGCGCCTGCGCGACCTGGGCGGCCTGATCGTGATCGACTTCATCGACATGGAATCGGCCAAGAGCCAGCGCGAAGTCGAGCAGCGCCTGAAAGACGCGCTCAAGCACGACCGCGCGCGCGTCCAGATGGGCAAGATTTCGCGCTTCGGCCTGATGGAACTGTCGCGTCAGCGTCTGCGTCCGGCCCTGTCGGAAGGCAGCCACGTGACCTGCCCGCGCTGTAACGGCACGGGCCATATTCGCGATACCGAATCGTCCGCGCTGCAAGTGCTGCGGATCATTCAGGAAGAAGCGATGAAGGAAAACACCGCGGCCATCCATTGCCAGGTGCCGGTCGAAGTGACCGCCTTCCTGTTGAACGAAAAGCGCGCCGAAATCAACAAGATCGAGTCGCGTTTCAAGGTCAATGTCGTTCTGATCCCGAACAAGCACCTCGACACGCCGCATTACAAGCTCGAACGTCTGCGTCACGACGACGCGCGTCTCGACGACCCGCGTGCTTCGTGGAAGATGGCCGAAGAAGCCGCTCGCGAACTGGAATCCGAAACCGGCTACAGCAAGCGCACCGAAGAAGTGAAGCCGAAGCAGGAAGCCGCGGTCAAGGGCATCACGCCCGAGAAGCCAGCGCCGAGCGCGCCGGTTCGTCCGGTCGCAACGCCCGCTCCGACCCCGGTCACGCCGGCGGCCGGCGGCTTTATCGGCTGGTTGAAGAATCTGTTCGGCGTGCAGCCGGCTGCACCGGCTCCGGTCGCACCGGCTCCCGCCGACAAGCAGGCCCGTCCGCAACGCGGCGAGCGCACGGAGCGCGGTGAGCGCACCGGCGAACGCACTGGCGAGCGCGGCGGCGACCGTAATCGCAACCGCCGTAACGGTAGCGGCGCAGGTGGCCGCGATGCAGCAGGACGCGGCGAAGGCGCGAACGGCGGCCGTCAGGGTCAAGGCCAAGGTCAGGGTCAAGCCCAGCAGCCGTCGCAGCGTCGCGAGGAACGCGAACCGCGTGAGGGTCGTGAACCGCGCGAAGCCCGTGAGGGTCGCGAAGGTCGCGAGGCACGCGAACCGCGCGAACCGCGTGAGGGACGTGAAGCACGCGAGCCGCGTGGCAATCGGGAACCGCGTGAACCGCGCGAGGCCCGTGAAGTCCGCGAACCGCGTGAAGGCCGTGAGCCGCGAGAAGCACGCGAAAATCGTGGCAACGAGCGCACGGATGCGGTCGATGGCGCTGCGCGTGGCGATCGTCAGGAACGCGGCGAACGCCGTGAGCGTGGCGAACGTACCGACCGTGGCGAGCGCGGCGGCGAGCGCGGCGGCGAGCGCCGCAAGCCGCAAGCCGAAGCAACCGATGCCCTGCTGCAAGCCGACGCGCAAACCGCCGAAGAACTGGCGATCAACCAGCCCACGCTGGATGAAAACGGCGTGCCGCTCGATCAGGAAGCCGTGGCGCGCGAAGGCGAAGAGCGCCGCCGTCGTCGTCGCGGTCGTCGTGGCGGCCGTCGTGAGCGTGAAGAGGACGTTAACGGCAACCTGGCAGCGGATGTCGCGGAAGGCGAAGGTAATAACGACGGTAGCAACGACAGCAGCAACGCGGCAGACGAAGCGCCGGTGCGTACGCATCAGCCGGTCGAGCCGGCCGTCGCCGTCGCCGAAGAGCAGCATGTGAAGCCGGTGGAAGTGGTCGTTGCAGCGGTCGCGACGCCCACGGCAGTCGTCACCGAACTGCACGCTGCCACTGAAACGCCGGCCCTGGCTGTCGAAAAGGCGGCGAAATCGGAAGCGCTGGAACCGGTGGTCGAAGTCGAGCAGCCAGCAAGCGTGGCCGAACCGGTCGTGCAAGCCGCCGCTCAACCGGTGGAAGCCGCGCAAGCCGCACCGTCCGCCAGCGAAACGGTTTCGCTGGTCGAACCGGCTGCCGAAACTGCACCGGCAACTCAGGCTCAGGCTCCGGCTCCGGCCGAGCCGTTCCATGCACCGGTCGTCGAAGCTGAGGCTGCTCCGGCGCCGGTCGAAACAGCAGCGCCCGCCATCGTGGCAGAAGCGCCCGCTGTCGAGACGGCACCGCAGGCTGACATCGTCGAACCGCAACCGGTCGTGACGTCCGTCGCGCCTACGGTGGCCCCCGTGGCCGCGCCGGAAGCTGCACCCGCAGCCGTGCAACCGGCGCCCGTCGTCGCAGCACCGCAGGCGACGCGTACGCCCGCCGTGTCGGCGGAAACCCTGAAACCGGTGCTGGAACAAGCCGGTCTCGTCTGGGTGAACACCGACGCCGACAAGTTGCGCGCCGCTCAGGAAAGCGCTGCGCAAGCCGCCAAACCGGCCCGTGTCGTGCGCGAGCGCAAGCCCTTGCCGCCGCAGGACAGCGCACCGATGCAGCAGGTCGAAACCGGCAAATAAGCCAGAAAACGAGCTGAGAAACAGCCGGGCAACCTGGCGAAACAGGCCGCCCGGTCATCTGAAAAAAGCCCGCCCTAACCGGCGGGCTTTTTTCTTGCGCGCTTTTTGCCTGCTTTTTGCTGCTTCTTGCCTGCTTCTTGCGTGTCGAGTCAGCAACCGCACGAGCGCGCTATGCCGAAGCTAGCCGGCCGCCTATCAGTCCGGCAACGCATTTCCGATAGAATGAACCGTGGTTTTTCCCCGCCGTCCCTCAACCAAGCCTTTCATGTCCCGACGCGTCATTCCCGTTACCGATTTCAGCGCGATACCGGTCATCTCCGGCCCCGCGCAGATGCCCAGCGGCGTGCTGCACGACACGCTGGCGCGTCCGCTGCGCGACTTGCGCATCTCGGTGACGGATCGTTGCAACTTCCGCTGCGTCTACTGCATGCCGCGCGCCGTGTTCGACAAGGACTACGCGTTCCTGCCGCACAGCGCGTTGCTGAGCTTCGAGGAAATCGAAAGGCTGGCGCGACTCTTCGTCGCGCATGGCGTGGAAAAAATCCGGCTGACCGGCGGCGAGCCGTTGCTGCGCAAGAATCTGGAAGTCCTGATCGAGCGCCTCGCGCGCCTCACGACCCCGGCGGGCCAGCCGCTCGACCTCACCCTCACCACCAACGGTTCGCTGCTCGCACGCAAGGCCCGCAGCCTCAAGGACGCCGGCCTCACCCGCGTCACCGTCAGCCTCGACGCACTGAACGAACCGCTGTTTCGCCGCATGAACGACGCGGATTTCGCCGTTGCCGACGTGCTCGACGGCATTGCCGCGGCACAAGCGGCCGGACTGGCGCCGGTCAAAGTCAACATGGTGGTCAAACACGGCACGAACGACGGCGAAATCCTGCCGATGGCGCGCCACTTCAAAGGCTCGGGCGCGGTGCTGCGCTTCATCGAATACATGGATGTCGGCACGTCGAACGGCTGGAACATGGCCGAAGTGCTGCCGTCGGCCGACGTCGTCACGCGGATTGCCGAGCAGTTTCCGCTGGTGCCGCTCGACCCGCACAGTGCGGCCGAAACCGCGCAGCGCTGGGGTTACGTGGATGGCAGCGGTGAAATAGGCGTGATATCCAGCGTCACGCGCGCGTTTTGCGCGAGTTGTACGCGGGCGCGTCTGTCGACCGAAGGCAAGCTGTATCTTTGCCTGTTTGCGTCCGGGGGCCATGACCTGCGCGCGCTCGTGCGTGGCGGCGCGAGCGACGCCGAACTCGGCACCGCCGTCGCCGAAATCTGGCAAGGGCGCAGCGACCGCTATTCGCAGTTGCGTGGCAGCGCCACTGCCGAATCGCGCACGCTGGACGGCCGGCGTGTGGAAATGTCCTACATCGGCGGCTGAGCGGCCGTCCTCATCGCTGCCGCGTCATGAACCTCGTTTTGAACCTCGTTTCTCCTGCCCGCGAACACATCACCGGCCTGTTACTTGCGGGCGGGCGCGGCACGCGGATGGGCGGCGTCGACAAAGGTCTGCAAACCCTGCACGGCGAGCCGCTTGCCGGCCACGTGCTCAAGCGTCTTGCGCCGCAAGTCGGCGCCCTGCTGATCAGCGCGAATCGCCATGCCGACATTTACGCCGAACTCGGCGCCCCGTTCGGCGCGAACGTGGTGGCCGACACGCTGCCCGACTACCCCGGTCCACTGGCCGGCTTGCTGACCGGCCTGCGCGCCGCCGCCACCCCATATCTGCTAAGCGCCCCCTGTGACACACCGGGCCTGCCCGCCGACCTTGCGAGCCGCCTCGCCGAAGCGCTGCAGGCAAGCAACGCGGACATCGCCACGGCGGTCACCGTCGATGCACACGGCCAACGTTCCCTGCACCCTGTCTTCGCGCTCGTGCGCATTGGTCTCGCCGACGACCTGTCGGCCTTTCTGGACGCGGGTGAGCGCAGAGTTCGCGCGTGGTACGCGCGCCACACGACCGTGGAAGTCGTCTTTACCGACGAGCGCGCGTTTTACAATGCCAACTCGCTACAAGAACTCGCCGACCTCGAGCATGACCGAGGCCCCGGTTGAAATCCGCTCCGGCCGCACGGCAACTGCCGCTCCCGCCGCCGGCCGCGACGTCCAGCCCTCATGACCACGCTCAACGAATTTTCCCGCTGCGTCGCACAGTACGATCCTCACGCGCTGCCTGTCCCGGCCGCCCAGGCGATCGTCCGTCAATGGGCGACGCCGGTCACGGCCGTCGAGCGGGTGCCATTGCGCGACGCGCTCGATCGCGTGCTGGCAACGGACATCGTCTCGCCCATCGACGTCCCCTCGCACGACAACTCCGCCATGGACGGCTACGCGTTCAGCAGCGCGGCGCTCGCCGCAGCCGCCGGCACACTGGAATTGCGCATCGCCGGCCGGGCGCTCGCCGGGCATCCGTTCGCCGGCCACGTCGATGCCACGCAATGCGTGCGCGTGATGACCGGCGCCTCGATGCCGCATGAATGCGATACGGTCGTCCCTCAGGAACGGGTCGAACAAGGCGGCGACACGCTTTCCATCCGCTTCGCGGCGGACGCCGTAGAGCCCGGCGCGAACCGGCGCCGCGCCGGCGAAGACCTCGCGCGCGGCCAGGCCGCGTTGCGCGCCGGCCGGATCATGCGGGCATCCGACCTGGGCTTGCTGGCCTCCCTCGGTATTGGCGAAATCAATGTGCGGCGGCGTCTGCGCGTCGCATTCTTCTCGACCGGCGACGAACTGCGCTCGCTCGGCGATGCGCTCGATCCAGGCTGTGTGTACGACAGCAACCGCTACACGCTGTTCGCGATGCTGCGGCGCCTGAACATCGATACGCTCGACCTCGGTGTGGTGCGCGACGAACCGGCCGCGCTCGAAGCCGCCTTGCGAGGCGCTGCGGCCAGCGCCGACGTGGTGTTGACTTCCGGCGGCGTGTCGGTCGGCGAAGCAGACCTGACCCGCCAGTTGCTGCAGACCTTCGGCGACGTCGCGTTCTGGAGTCTGGCCATGCGTCCCGGCCGGCCGCTCGCGTTCGGCCGTATCTGGTCCGGCGAACGGCCGGGTCTCGGGCTGCCCGCGCTATTCTTCGGCTTGCCTGGCAATCCCGTGGCGGTGATGGTGACGTTCTACCAGATCGTGCGCGAGGCGCTGCTCCTCATGTCCGGCGCCGACGTGCCGCCGCCGCCGTTGCTGCATGCCGTCAGCCGTCAGGTCATCCGCAAGCGCGTTGGCCGCACGGAATTCCAGCGCGGCGTCGCCCAGCAGGATGCACGCGGACAATGGCACGTCACGCCGACCGGATCGCAGAGTTCCGGTGTGCTCAGTTCGATGAGCGAAGCCAATTGCTTTATCGTGCTCGGGCACGACGAAGGCGAGATTGCCGAAGGAGACTGCGTGTCGGTCATGCTGTTCAACGGTCTCATCTGATCTGAGGGAGCCGGCCTGCAGCCCGCCGCTCCGGGTCGACACCTTGCGAGTTGCTGTACCCATTACCACTACGACACACGGGTTTGACTTACATGAAAAAACAGATTTCGTTCATTGCACCCGGACAGACAGCCAAAGCACTGATCCTCGTGTACCTGACGTTTTCGGTGCCGATCGTGCTGCTGGGCGTACTGGTCGCGTTCATCCGCTACGGCTCGGTCGAACTCAGCACGGTGTTCAGCGCGTTGCTGCTGAACGCGATTCTCGGTTTCATCCTGCTGTGGATTGCCTGCCACGCTTATAACTGGGTCGCGTCGCGCTTCGGCGGCATCGAGATTCAATTGACCGACGCGCCGGAAGAAGCCTGATGAGCGAGACCACAGCGACCATTCGGGCAGCCACGCCGGCGGACGCCGGCGCCATCTTCGCGCTCATGTACGAACTGGCGGAATTCGAGAAACTAACGCATCTGTTCGTCGC
Organism: Paraburkholderia sp. BCC1886; assembly: GCF_900996245.1. GTDB lineage: Bacteria > Pseudomonadota > Gammaproteobacteria > Burkholderiales > Burkholderiaceae > Paraburkholderia. Next base: position 126,627 of record NZ_CAAJGK010000040.1, read on the forward strand.
CACCGAAGACGGTCTGAAGGACGCGCTATTTGGCGCGCGCCCTTCTATCGAAGCCCTGGTGGCCGAAGACAACACGCGCGTGGTCGGCTATGCGCTGTTCTTCCACAACTATTCGAGCTTCCTCGGCAAGCGCGGCCTGTATCTGGAAGACGTCTACGTGCAACCAGGCCAGCGCGGCGGCGGACTCGGCCGGGCGTTGCTGCGCCATCTCGCGGCCCTCGCGGTGGAGCGTCAGTGCGGACGCTTCGAGTGGACCGTGCTGGACTGGAACCAGCCGGCCATCGACTTCTACGAGAAACTCGGCGCGACCGTGTTGCCGGACTGGCGCGTAGTACGGCTGACGGGCCCGGCACTCGAAGAACTGGCGGCCGGCGTTCAGACCGCCGTCGGCCGATAAAAACCCGCAGCGGCGGCGCGTTAAGACTCGTCCGGATCGACGGATAGCCCGTCGCCGGATAGCCCGTCGCCCAGCAACCCGCTAGCCGCGTCGCCCGGCAACGCTTCGACGTCGCGCAGCTTTCGGTTCATCACACGGGTGCGCGTTTCCGCCGCTTCGATCGACCGCGTGACGGTTTCCAGCTGGGCTTTGGTCCGCGCCAGCACATCGCCGAATTTGCCGAACTCCGTCTTCACCGCGCCGAGCACCTGCCACACTTCGCTCGACCGTCTTTCGATGGCGAGCGTACGGAACCCCATCTGCAAACTGTTGAGCAACGCGGTCAACGTGGTCGGCCCGGCAATGGTCACGCGGTAGTCGCGCTGCAGCATATCGGTCAGGCCCGGCCGACGCAGCACCTCGGCGTACAGGCCTTCGGTCGGCAGGAACAGCAGCGCGAAGTCGGTAGTGTGCGGCGGCGCCACGTACTTCTCGGCGATGCTGCGCGCCTCCGCGCGAATTCGCGCTTCCAGCGCACGCGATGCCTCCTCGACCGCCACCGGATCGGCTCGCTCCTGGGCCTCGATCAGACGCTCGTAATCCTCACGCGGAAACTTGGCGTCGATCGGCAACCACACCGGCGTCCCGGCGCTGCCCGGCTCCGCGCGCCCGGGCAGTTTGATCGCGAACTCGACCCGCTCGCCGCTCTTCGGCACGGTCGCTACGTTCTTCGCGTACTGGTCGGCCGTCAGCAATTGCTCCAGCAACGCTTCGAGCTGAACCTCGCCCCACGTGCCGCGCGTCTTGACGTTGGTCAGCACTTTCTTCAAATCGCCGACGCCCGCCGCCAGCGTCTGCATTTCGCCCAGACCGCGATGGACCTGCTCCAGCCGGTCGGACACCAGCTTGAACGATTCACCGAGCCGCTGCTCGAGCGTAGCGTGCAGCTTTTCGTCGACCGTGCGGCGCATTTCTTCGAGACGCATCGAGTTGTTCGCCTCGATATCTTTCAGACGCTGCTCGATGGTCGCGCGCACCTCGGCGAAGCGGCGGTCGTTAGCCTCGGTGAGATGGCCCAGTTGCAGGCTGAGCGTGTCGCCGAACTGCTTGAGCGTGCGGCCCTGTTCGTCGCGCGCCTGTTGCGCCTGCTGCTGCAGGCTGTGCCGCACCGAGTCGAGTTGCTGCGCAAAGCCGTCGATCTTGCCGCCCTGCACCGTCGCCATGCTGCCGAATTGCGCCGCCAGCGTCTGCTGGAAGTGCGCAAAGCCGCTGCTCTGCTCGACCCGCGACACGCGCGCCGTTTCGCCGATGTCGTTGCGCAACTGCCGTTCGAGCCGCTCGTACGCGTGCGACTGCGCGTCGCTCGCGGCGTCCATGCGCTCGCCGAGCAGGTCGAACTGCGCGCCTTGGTCGGCGCGACCGTGGCTGCGCATGAGCAAGGCCAGAGCGATGACCAGCGCGACCGCGAGCACCGCCACGGCCGCGACCAGAATCAGCGTCATGAACGCGCCCGGCCGATGACTTCCGGGTTGATCGGATTCGGCGGCCGGCCGGCGCGCGGACCCTCGCCGAGCGCGGCGATCAGATTGTCGGCGGCGAGATTCGCCATTGCGCGCCGCGTGGCTTCGGTCGCGCTGGCAATATGCGGCGTCAGCACGACATTGGGCACCGTCAGCAACGCAGGATTCAGGTCCGGCTCGCCTTCGAACACGTCGAGACCGGCCGCGGCGATCTGTCCGGCGCGCAACGCCTCGACCAGCGCAGCGTCGTCGACGATGCCGCCGCGCGCGATGTTGGTGAGCGTCGCGGTAGGTTTCATCAGCGCGAGTTCGGCCGCGCCGATCGTGTGATGATTTTCCTTCGTGTACGGCAGCACGAGCACCACGTGATCGGCGCGGCGCAGCAGGTCCTGCTTGGACACGTATTCGGCGTTCAATTCCGCTTCGATGTCGGCCGCAACCTGCGAACGGTTGTGATAAACGACGTGCATGTTGAAGCCTTTCGCGCGGCGGGCCAGTGCCTGACCGATCCGCCCCATGCCAATCACGCCGAGCGTCGAGCCATAGAGGTCACCGCCGAGAAAACCGTCGAAGCTCCACTTCTGCCACTTGCCCGCGCGCAGCCAGTGTTCCGATTCGGCGATCCGGCGGGCCGCCGCCATCATCAGCGCCCAGCCGAAGTCGGCGGTCGTCTCGTTCAGCACGTCGGGAGTGTTGGTGCCGAGCACGTTGGCCGCATTGAACGCGGCCATGTCGAAATTGTTGTAGCCCACCGCCATGTTCGCGACCGCGCGCAGTCGCGGTGCCGCGGCAAGAGTAGCCGCGCCGACCGGGTCGCCGGCGGTCAGCGCGCCGTCTTTATCGGCGAGCCGGCGCGTGAGTTCGTCGGCGGACAACACATCGCCCTGATGCCACTCGACGTCGAAATACTGCTGGAGCCGTTCGATCACATCGGGAAAGATCGGACGGGCGACGAGGATCTTCTGCATTGCAATTCTCCGGATGGCGCGCGAGGTTCCTGAGCGTCCCCGGCGGCGCCTGTGCATTAAAAGAAGAGCCAGCCGGTAACGAGAAACAGCGGTAACAACACCGCACCGGACCAGCCCAGATACGCAAAGAAACCTGGCATGCGAACGCCGCGCGATTCCGCGATCGCTTTCACCATGAAGTTCGGCGCATTACCGATATAGCTGTTCGCGCCCATGAAGACCGCGCCGGCCGAGATGGCCGCGAGCGTAGTCGCGCCGGTGGTCATGAGCGTGTTGGCATCGCCGCCGGCCAGATTGAAAAACACCAGGTAGGTCGGCGCGTTGTCGAGAACCGAAGAGAGCAGACCCGTGGCCCAGAAGTACATCGCGTCGTGCGGTTGCCCCGACGGTTGATTGACCAGATGGACGAGCCCTGCGAACGCGCCCGCCTCGCCCGCACGCAAAATGGTGATGACCGGCGCGATGGTGATGAAAATGCCGGCGAACAGTTTCGCGACTTCTTCGATCGGCGCCCAGTTGAAGTCGTTGCCCGCGCGCGCAGCGCGCGGTGTGATGGCGAGCGAGATGAGCGTGACTGCGAGTAGCGCGACGTCGCGCACGGCATTTTGCAAGGCCACGTGGGTGCCGAACACGTCGAAGCTCACGCCCGGTTTCCACAAACCGCTCATCAGCACTAATGCAATGATCGCGGCGAGCAGCACGAAGTTGCGCTTGCCGTCGATACCGAACGAAGACGAGTCGGGTGTCGGATCCGCTTCGCGAGGACGTGATTCTTCGCGCCGTTGAAAATAGTAGGTATCGAGCGCGTAAAAACCGAGCAGCAGCACGACGCAGACGAACAGCATCGGCAACGCAAGATGACGGGTCGTCCAGAAGAAATCGACGCCCTGCAGGAAGCCGAGGAAGAGCGGCGGATCGCCGAGCGGCGACAGCGAGCCGCCCGCATTCGCCACGAGAAAGATGAAGAACACGACGATGTGCACGACGTGCTTGCGGTTGTCGTTGGCGCGCAGCAATGGCCGGATTAGCAGCATGGCCGCGCCCGTCGTGCCCATGATGCTGGCCAGCACGGTGCCGAGCGCGAGTATCGCGGTATTCAGACGGGGCGTGCCATGCAGATTGCCGCGCACACAAATGCCGCCGGCGACGGTATAGAGCGCGGCCAGCAATACGATGAACGGGATGTACTCTTCGAAGACCGCGTGCATGAGCGAGCCGAAGGCGATGCCGGCGCCGAAGGTCAGCGCGAACGGCAGCAGAAAGACCAGCGCCCAGCCCCCCGCGATCTTGCCGAAATGGTGATGCCAGAACGTTGGGGCGACGAGCGGACCGATCGCGATGGACAGCAGCATGCCGGCAAACGGCAAACCCCAGAGGGCGGACAATGCCGCACCGTCGAGCGTCGCCGCAGAGGCTCCGCAAGACCAGCCCAGCAGCAACAACGCGACGACGATGGCGGGCATGACGGTCGCCGGCCTGGTGTGTTGGGTTTGTGCGGCCCGCCGCGCGACCGTGCCTTCGCGATAGTTACCACGAAGTCCGGCCCGCATGCACCCGCTCCGCTCAAGCACCATGTACGACGATCACATGCACCCGGTAAGGCCCATGTGCGCCCAGCACGATGGTTTGCTCGATATCGCCGGTGCGCGACGGCCCGGAGACGAAATTGACCGCGCGCGGAAGCTCGCCGCGCTCGCTGCGGATCAGCGCGAACGCTTCTTCATGTCCGCTGACGATGCGCGAGGCGGGCACGATTGCGATGTGCGTTTCCGGCAGCAAACCGGCCGACGCATAGGTTTGCGGACCGGACAACAACACCAGCGAGCCGGTCTCCGCAGTCGCGCAGAAGCAGCCGGTGAGACCGACTACGTCGCCCTCCTGCGGCTTGCGGAATTCGACGCTGAGTCCGGCTTGTTTCCATGGCAGGTCCTGCAGCGTTTGCCACGCGATGGCGGCAAGCGGCAACGCGTGCGCGGTGAGATAACGCTGAGCGGCCGCGGGCACCTCGTCGAGTGTCTGCACCGACTCGACCGTGGTGGCCATCTTCTGTGCTTCTTCGATGAAGCGTGTGATCAGATCGGCCGGCATATCGGGACGCGGACCTTGCGGATGACGCGCCAGATAGTCGGCAGCGGCTTCGCGTTCGGCATTGGACGGCTCGGGCTCGCGGCCCTGCGCCGCGCGAATGCGCGCGAGGATGTTGCGGCGGGCAAGCGATGTATCCATGAGCGAAGTCCTCTTGTCGACGGCCGTGGGAGCGTGTGCGAATACGGGCGCACCGCGTATGCAACCTGCTGCATTCACTGGCACCAGGGCGTGAATTATACCGGCGGCCCCACTCGCAAAATAGCTGGCCGAACGGCTAATGGCACGCGCATCCGGCACGGCCGACAATAGCTACTTCGCGACTTCTTCCTCGGGCTGCGCAATGCCGAACACCTGTCGCAAATACGCGAGGTAGGCCTTGTCCTCGCACATGTTCTTGCCCGGCGAGTCCGACAGTTTCGCGACCGGCTGACCATTGCAGCGAACCATCTTGATAACGATCTGCAGCGGGTTATAACCGAGGTCGTTGGTCAGATTGGTGCCCACGCCGAAGGCCAGCTTGCAGCGCCCGCGGAAGCGTTCGTACAGTTGCAGCACCTTGGGAATGTCGAGCGCGTCGGAGAACACGAGAATCTTCGTGCGCGGGTCGCAGCGGTTCGCTTCGTAGTGTTTGAGCAGACGCTCGCCCCAGTCGAACGGATCGCCCGAGTCGTGGCGCGCCCCGTCGAACAGCTTGCAGAAGTACATGTCGAAGTCGCGCAAGAACGCTTCCATGCCGTACACGTCGGAGAGCGCAATACCCAGATCGCCGCGGTATTCCTTCGCCCACATTTCGAAGCCGAAAATCTGCGAGTCGCGCAGTCGCGGACCGAGCGCCTGGCAAGCCTGCAGGTATTCATGCGCCATCGTGCCGAGCGGCGTGAGCGCGTGCTTCATCGCGTAGAACACATTGCTGGTGCCGGCGAACTGTTCGCCCAGACCTTCCTTGAGCGTGAGGATCACTTCCTCGTGCCATTGCTTGGAGAAGCGGCGGCGGGTGCCGTAGTCGGCAATCTTGCAGTCGGCGAATTCGGGACGCGCGCCCAGCAACTGGATTTTCTCGACCAGACGGCCACGCCCTTCGCTGTAGTCGGGCTGCTGCTGGGTATTGCGGAAGTAGACCTCGTTGACGATCGCGAGCATCGGGATTTCGAACAGGATCGTGTGCAGCCACGGACCCTTGATCTCGATGTCGATTTCGCCATTCCCCTTCGGCGAAGGCTCGATCGAAATGTATTTTTCGCTCAGATGGAACAGCGCGAGAAACTCGATGAAGTCGCCCTTGATGAAGCGCATGCGCCGCAGGTAGTCGAGTTCGTCGTCGGTGAAACGCAACTCGCAGAGCTTGCGGACCTCTTCGCGAATCTCCGCGATATACGGCACGAGATCGACATTCGGCGTGCGGCAGCGAAAACGGTACTCCACGTTGGCCGCGGGGAAGTGATGCAACACCACTTGCATCATCGTGAACTTGTACAGATCGGTGTCGAGCAGCGAAGTAATAATCATGATGGCGCGAACTGGACTGCAGGAAAAACGGAAGGCCTCGACGAGGCCCGACTCACCCATGCGCGCGCGGCAGGCCCAGTGCATGCCGGCCTCACGCATGTTACCCGAATGCGTCCGCATTTAACGCGCGGGTGGGCAGCGCCGGGCGTCGGGAAGTGTCCGCCATGCTTCCCGCAGGCCCCCATAAACTAATCACGAAAACGTATAAACAGCGTGTCCCCGCGCTACATCTGCCTCTTGACGTTACGCTACAATAGCGCTTTTGGCGTTTTGCGCCCCCCAGATACCGCATGCAGGAGCTGCCTGAATGACTCACGTTGTGACCGAAAGCTGCATCAAGTGCCGCTATACCGACTGTGTCGATGTGTGCCCGGTGGACTGCTTTCGCGAAGGTCCCAACTTCCTCGCGATCGACCCCGATGAGTGCATCGACTGCGCCGTGTGCGTGGCGGAATGCCCGGTGAACGCCATCTATGCCGAAGAAGACGTGCCGGGCGACCAGCAGAACTTCATCGAGCTGAATGCCGATCTCGCGAAGAGCTGGCCGAGCATCACCAAGACCAAAGCTCCGCTGCCCGAAGCCGACGAGTTCAAGGACGTGAAGGAAAAGCTCGACCTGCTCGCCCGTTGAACTGACCAACCTGTTGCTCCCCTCATCGCGTGCTGCATCGGCGATTTCATCGAGATGAGCGCAAGGTATTGACAGGCGGTAAAGCTGCTCCTACAATTTCGCTTCTCTGCTGTTTGTTGTTCTGTTCCTCGATAGCTCAGTCGGTAGAGCGCCGGACTGTTAATCCGTAGGTCCCTGGTTCGAGCCCAGGTCGAGGAGCCAAGAATTGCAAAAGCCCGTTAACCAAGACGGGCTTTTTTATGTAGATCAAGTTGTACTGCTGTTCCTCGATAGCTCAGTCGGTAGAGCGCCGGACTGTTAATCCGTAGGTCCCTGGTTCGAGCCCAGGTCGAGGAGCCAAAAATTTGAAAGGCCCGCATTCGTGCGGGCCTTTTTGTTTTTGGGCGTATTTGGGTGTATCCAGCGGCAATCGTTGCGAAGAGTTGCCGATGTTTGTCATTGCGTCAGCACGTACCCGCATTCAGGCAGGCACGCCGATATACCATGACGACTTCCCGGCACCTCGCGTGCCGTACGCAGCGTTCATTTTTTCGGCCTCGCCCATGACACTCATTTCATTGCCCGTCCCGTTGCGTCTGGCAGCGCTGATCGCCACTACCGCCCTGCTGACGCCGCTCGCTCACAGCGAAGAAGTCGGTAGCGTCAATACCAACTTTCACCTCACCGGATCGGATCGCGTGGTCGTCGAGGCTTACGACGATCCGCTGGTTCAAGGCGTGACCTGCTACGTATCGCGGGCGCGCACCGGCGGCGTCAAGGGGACGCTCGGCATCGCCGAAGATCCCACCGAGGCGTCCATCGCCTGCCGTCAGGTCGGCGCACTCCACTTCAGCGGGCCGGTCAAGCAGCAATCCGACGTCTTCTCCGTCAGCATGTCGCTGATCTTCAAATCGCTGCACGTGGTTCGAGTGGTCGACGCCAAACGCAACACGCTCGTGTACATGAGCTATAGCGACCGGGTGGTCAGCGGCAGCGCGAAAAACAGCGTCAGCGCCGTACCGGTGCCGGCCGGTACGACGATCCCCGTGAAATGACCGCGCCCGAGCAACGCTTCCGGGATTCCGCCCGCTACTGGCGCACGCCGCTCTTGCCCGGTGGCGACCTGCTCACGGCCGAGTACCGGAACCACGCGTTCACGCCGCACTGGCACGACGCGTACACCATTCCGGTGATCGTCGCGGGCGCCGAGTCCTATCGCTATCGCGGCGAGGATCATGTCGCGGAAGCCGGCAGCGTGCCCGTCATCAATCCCGGCGAACTGCATACGGGATCGAAAGCCGTCGAAGGCGGCTGGCGGTATCGCGTGATGTATGCGCCGGTGCCGTTCCTCCATGCGCTCGCCGACGAGATCGCCGGAAAGCCGCAAACGCTGCCATGGTTCGCACCCGGTGTGATTCGCGACGCGGACCTCGCGACGCGCCTCGCGATCGCGCACCGCCGGCTGGAATCGGGCGACGACCCGCTCGCCGCCGAAGCCGCGATGCTCGACGCGCTGTCCACGCTGCTGGTCCGCCATGCGCAAAGCCAGCCACGGGCCACCGGCCACGGCGCCGACGACACCCGCGTCGCACGCATGAAGTCACGTCTCGCGGATGACCTCGCCGCCCCCGTCACGCTCGCCGAAATGGCCGGCGCGGCGGCGCTCTCGCCGTTTCACGCGGCGCGCCTGTTCGCCCAGTCGACCGGACTGCCGCCGCACGCGTGGCGCAATCAGATGCGTTTGCAGCGCGCCCTTGCGCCGCTGCGTGCCGGCGTGTCGGTGACGGAAGTAGCGGCGGCCAGTGGCTTCACGGATCAAAGCCATTTCACGCGGCATTTCCGGCGCATGTTCGGCGTGCCGCCGGGACAATGGCAACGCACCTGAAATAACCGCTCTTCACTTCAGGCGAAAAACGGCGCATCGAGCAGTGATGCACCAAGCGCAGAGCAAGAACGTACAAGCCACCCAGGCGGCCGGTCGCTAAGCTTGCCCAATCCAGGAGGCAAGATTGACCCATCCCAACCCGAGCCCGCCGTCACGCGTGGGCCACCTGCAGGAACTCGCCGCCGGCGCGCGCGACATCATCCCGATGATGGTCGGCGCCGCGCCTTTCGGCGTCATCTTCGGCACGCTCGTCGCGTCCGGCCCGTTGCACGCATGGCATGGCCAGTTGATGTCGCTCGTCGTGTTCGCGGGCTCCGCGCAGTTCATCGCGATCGGCCTGATCGCCGGACACGCCGGCTATGCCGTGGTCTGGGCCACCACGCTGGTCGTGAATCTGCGTCACGTGCTGTACAGCGCGACGCTCGCGCCGCATGTCGCCCATCTGTCGGCCCGCTGGCGCTGGGCGCTCGGCGCGCTGCTCACCGACGAAGTCTTCGCCGTCGCCTGGGAGCATTACCGGCACCGCGAGCCGGGCACGGTCGGCCCGCATTACTTCTTCGGCGCAGGCCTCGCGATGTACCTGAACTGGCAGCTCTGGACCGTCGCCGGTCTGCTGTTCGGCGCGGCCTTCCCCGGACTGCAATCGCTCGGGCTCGACTTTGCGATGGTCGCGACCTTCATCGCGATCGTCGTCCCGCAACTGGTCGCGCTGCGCTATATCGCCGCCGCGGCCACGGCCGGCACGCTGGCGTTTTTCTGGCAGGCGTGGCCGTACAAACTCGGCCTCCTGGGCGCCGTGTTCGCCGGTGTCGCCGTTGGTGTGCTGCTGTCCACCTCGCGGCTGGGTCCGCGTAAAAACCGGCGCGAGCCGGGCGAAACCCGAGCCGTTGGCCGCCCAGACCGCCATGACCTGCCGAGGGCCTCGCGATGAATTACGTCGTTCTGATTCTCGGGATGGCGCTCATCACCTGGGTGATCCGTGCTGCCGTGTTCGTGCTCGGCGACCGGCTCGCCTTCCCGCCGCTCGTGCGAACCGCGCTCGGCTTCGTGCCCGTCACCGTGCTGACGGCGATCATCGTGCCGATGGCGGTGTCGCCGCACGGTGTCGAGGCCGAACTGACGTGGCGCAATCCGCAACTGGTCGGCGCGCTCGCGGCGATCGCGGTGAGTGCGCTGACGCGCCGCCCGCTGCTGACCATCGCGGTCGGACTCAGCGTGTTTTTCGTCTGGCAAGGCGTGATGCCCCGATGACGACCGGGGCGCCGGTAGAGCGCGCCCTCGCGTCGCACCCTTAAAGTTTCCTGACAATCCGCCGATATGCAGTCGAGGTCCGCTCATCGGGATTCGTCCCGTGCGCGCGGCCACGGGCAAGCATCGAGCGCGCCGATGACCACATCGCATCCGGCCGGGACGGATGCCCGCGGACCACGTCAGCCGGCGGCGCAGCGGGACCAGGCAGGAACAAGCAGGAACAAGCAGGAACAAACGGGATAACACAATGGGTCAGATCACCCTCACGCTCAAAGACGAGACCATCACGACGCTGCGCAAGGATTTCGACGCTTTTCTGCGGGTCTCGCTGAAGCTCGACCCACAGTTCGCGACGCCGTCTTTCGAGGATTTTTTGCGCGCCAAGCTGCTCGACAACATGGTCCCGCTGACCGAACACGCGGTTCAGCGGATGTTGCAGGGAGGCCAGTATGCATGGGCCAAACGCACGCTGGACAAGGAGTTTCCCGACGTGGTCGCGATCCTGATGCGGCAGGCGGGCGAATTCGGCTTCGGCTTTGCGGCGCGCTCGGAATGGACCCCGGAAGAGCTAGCCAAGCATTGTCAGGACTGGGCGGCGGCCATCGTCAAGGAAGCCGAGGGCGACGCGGCGCTGGTCGACCCGCTGGCGGCGCAGATCAAAAGTGCGGCGCAGGACATTCAGGCGCTGGAGGAAATCATGCAGACGCCGGCGTGGCGTCTCGTGGAATCGCTGCGCCAACGCGTGTACGAAGCCAAGGTCGCGTGCGAAACGAGCGTAGGCAGCACCGCGCGCGAGAAGCTCGGCGAGTTGCGCGGGTTGTTGCGGCTGGGCATTTCACACGGCTCGTTCCAGAAGCAGGAAGCGCAGCAGATCATGGAGTATCTGCGCCTGCTCAAGCCGGAGATTTTCGTCGAAGAGCCGTACGACGTGTTCTCGCGTCTGGCCGGCTGGCTGCGCAATTTCTTCGTGCCGCCACGGCCGACCCAACCGCAGCAGCGGCAGTCGCGTTGAGGACACGCGGGCGCGCACGGGCACATCCGCCGCCCGTCAATCCCACATCTTCCTGAGTTTCGCGCCGATCTCGACTTTCGCGCGCGCCGCCGCGGCCAGTCCCGCCGCGGTAGGCGCGCTTGGCACCGGCACTCGCGGCCACGCATAGGCATCGAACAACGGCAGCAGGTGCGCGGGGATGAAGCGCGTGCGCGACGCCCACACGTGACGGTCGCCCATATGCGTCTGGTTGTGCACGTAGAAGCGCTGCGGCACGACGATATGCAGATCCTCCTTCGCCCGCGTCATAGCGACGTAAAGCAGCCGCCGCTCTTCGTCGATCTCCGCTTCGCTGCCGGTACCGAGATCGGACGGAATGCAGCCGTCCACGCCGTTCAGCACGAACACGTTGCGCCACTCCTGCCCTTTCGCCGAATGGATGGTCGAGAGAATCAGATAGTCCTCGTCCATGAGCGGCACGCCGGATTCGTCGCTGGTCGCGTCGGGCGGATCGAGCGTGAGTTCGGTCAGGAAGCGCTCGCGCGACGCATAAGTGGCCGCGATGCTCTCCATCTGCATCACGTCGCCATGGCGGATAGCCGCGTCTTCGTGATTGCGCTCCAGATGCGGCTCGTACCAGCGCCGCACCTGTTCGAACTCGGCGGGCCACGGCGTTTGCCGTCCGTACACGCTCGACATCAGCTCGACGAACGGATGCCAGTCTTCCCGTGCGCGCGCGGGCGGTGCGAACGCGGCCAGCGCGCCGCCGGCGGTATCGGCCGGATTGCCCCCACCGGCCCGCGCGACGATGTCGTCCAGCAGCTTCGCCGCGGTGGCCGGCCCGACGCCCGGCAGCAGTTGCACGACGCGAAACCCGGCCACGCGATCGCGCGGATTCTCCGCCCAGCGCAGCACGGCCAGCAGGTCTTTCACGTGCACGGAGTCGAGAAACTTCAGTCCGCCGAACTTCACGAACGGGATATTGCGACGCGTGAGTTCGATCTCGAGCGCGGCGCTGTGATGCGCGGCGCGAAACAGCACGGCTTGGGACTTCAACGTCATGCCCTGCTCGCGCGCCTCCAGCACCTGCTCGACGATATAGCGCGCCTGGTCGGCTTCGTCGGCCACGCTGACCAGCCGCGGCCGCTGCGCCGACGCCGTATCGGTCCACAGGTTCTTCGTGTAGCGCTCGCTGGCCAGTTCGATGACCGCGTTCGACGCCGCCAGTATCGGCGCAGTCGAACGGTAATTGCGCTCGAGCGTGATCTGCCGCGCTGGCGGGTCGAAGTGGGCGGGAAAGTCGAGAATATTGCGCACCGTGGCGCCGCGAAACGAATAGATGGACTGCGCGTCGTCGCCGACCACGGTCAGGCCGCGCCCGTCGGGTTTCAGCGCGAGCAGGATAGACGCCTGCAAGCGGTTGGTGTCCTGATACTCGTCGACCAGCACGTGATCGAAGCGCGCCGACAGATCGGCCGCGATGGACGGCTCGGCGGCCATGTGCGACCAGTAGAGCAGCAGGTCGTCGTAGTCGAGCACGCTCTGCTTCTGCTTGGCCTCGACGTACGCGGCGAACAGCCGGCGCAAGTCCGGCTCCCATTCGGCGCACCACGGGAACGCGTGTTCGAGCACGTGAGCGAGCGAGCCGCTGGTGTTCACGACGCGCGAGTAAATGGCGAAGCACGTGTTTTTGGTCGGGAAGCGCCGCTCCTTCGCCGACAGACCGAGTTCGTGACGCACCAGATTCATCAGATCCGCGGAATCTTCGCGGTCGTTGATCGTGAAGGCCGGCGCGAGGTCGATGGCGTCGGCATATTCGCGTAGCAGCCGCGCGCCGACGCTGTGGAAAGTGCCGGACCAGGTGAGTCCTTGCGCGAGCGCCGCTTTGGTGCCGAGCGCGTGGCTCGCGATGCGCGTCACGCGTCGCGTCATTTCGAGCGCGGCGCGCCGGGAGAAAGTCAGCAGCAGGATGCGGCGCGGATCGGCACCCTTCAACAGCAGGTTCGCTACGCGATGCGCCAGCGTGTTGGTCTTGCCGGAGCCGGCGCCCGCGATGACCAGCAGCGCGCCGGGCGGAGCGTCGGGCGTATCGGCGCCGTGTTCGACGGCTTCGCGTTGCGCCTCGTTGAGTTTGGCCAGCCAGGCTGCGGTATCGAACGGCGGCGGAGATTCGGCGACGGAAGTCACAGTGGGTCTGCGTCAAAAAGGGGATCGGGACGGCGACGCATACTGTATATCCATACAACCGCGCGAGACAAGCGACCCTTATTTCCAACGAACGAGGGAGCAAACCAACAGTTAAAAAAACAGCCCGGCGCGCACGAGGCGCTCCGGGCTGTCTGGGCATCGAACCGCCCTGCCGTCCTACTGATCCTTCGCGTTCTTCAGATTGGCGTCGGCGCCAGCCTTGTCGGCGTCGGCTTGCGCGTCGGTCTTCTTCTTGTCGGCCTTGGCCTGCGCGACCGAAGCCTTTTTATCGGCCTTGGTCTGCGCTTTGGCCGCCTTCTTGTCCGCATGTGTCGCCGGAGCAGGCGCAGCCGCTGCGGGGTCGCTAGCCTGCGCGAACGCGCCAGTCGACAGACACGCGGCGATCAATGCCGCGTAAAGCCGCGGTTTCATCGGTTTGTCGAGATTCATCGCGCCTCCTTATTGCTTGGTATCCACGCCCGGCTGCATGTCGGACGTCTGACCCTGCATGTTCATCTTCATTTCGTTGTTGGCGGTCTGCTTGTCCGCCTTCTTGTTGATCTTGGCGTCGCGCACCTGCTCCTTGTATTGCGCCTTGGCGGCCTTCTGCTGATCCTTCAGCGCGGCTTGCGATGCCTTCTTCGATGCCTTGTAATCGGCATTGGCCTGCGCGTTGGCGTCGCGCTTCTGCACCAGCGGATCGGTCGAACCCGATGCCGTCAGGCGCATCGGCGGCGGCGTGACGGGCTGGACGCCCTGCGCGGCGGGCGCAACAGACGTCGTGTCCTGAGCCTGCGGCTGGGCGGTTTGCGCGACGGCAGCGGTCGCGGCAAAGGCGGTCAGGGCGGTACCGATCAACAGCGTACGAATCTGGGTCATGACGAATCCTCCTAAAGTTGTCGTGACACGGGCGTCATCTCCGGCGCGGTGCATCGTAGGTCGGCGCGCCTCGCCCGGTCTTCAAGCTAAAATCAGCATGTTTTGCTACTGACCCGAACTTTACGAGTGAAGTTGCGATACGACGACCAGTGTTACGCAACGTTTCACTTTCTGACAACTGCATAACACCTGCTTGCAGAAGTCGCTTCGGGTCAGGGGTTCACGCGATTTCCATCTCGGGGCAAGCTTCTGGCTTATGATGCGAACCCTTTGTCTGAAGGTGCAAACGCCATGCCCAATCTCGATTTCACACTGACCGGCGACTATGTCGAACTGCACAATCTCCTGAAGATAACGGGCCTCGCGGACAGCGGTGGGCAAGCCAAAACGATGGTTGCCGACGGCGCCGTGACCGTCGACGGCTTGGTCGAAACGCGTAAAACCTGCAAAATCCGCGCGGGACAAGTGGTGCTGCTGGGCGATACGCGCATCGCGGTCCACGAGGCTTGAACTTGCCGCCGCCGTGTATTGCTTCTTACGCCGCGGCCCTTACCGCCGCTGGGTTTGAGCGCCGCTTCCAACCTGCTTCGGCCATCCGGCATCCGCCGAACTTCGCTCGATGACTCAATCCCGCTTCACGCGTGCCGTCGTTCCACCGCCCACCTTCGGCCGCCACGCCGCCGACACGGCCAGGCTTGCGACCCCGCTCGCCATCGCGCAACTCTCGCAGATGGCCATGGGCGTCACCGACACCATCCTGCTCGGCTCGCTCGGGCCGGACGCGCTGGCTGCGGGCGGCCTCGGCGCGAATCTGTTCTTCGTCGTGGTCACGCTGCTGCAAGGCGTGCTGACTTCCGTCAGCGTGAGCGTGTCGCACGCGCGCGGCGCCCGCAACGACGGGCTCGTGCCGCACATCTACTGGACCGGTTTGCTGCTCGCCGTGCTGCTGTCGGTGCCGGCGTTCTGCCTGCTCTCGTTTGCGACGCCCATCCTGCTGGCCGTGGGCGAACCGGCGCTGCTCGCGCACAACGTCGGCGATTACGCAGCCGTGCTGCGCTGGGGCGCGCCGGGCAGCATGATCGGCGTCGGTCTGCTGCGCGCGTTCCTGCCTGCGATCGGCGCGGCGAAGCGCCTGTTATGGGTGTCGCTGATCAGCGTGGTGGTGAACGGCTTTCTCAACTACGGGCTGATTCACGGGGCTCACGGACTGCCGCGGCTCGGCTTTCTCGGTTCGGCCGCCGCGACGTCGATCACCGTCTGGCTCGGCACGCTCGTGCTGATGGCCCTGCTGCACCTGCGGCCGCGCTTCCGCCATTTCGTAGTCGCCACCCGGCCGAACGTGCCGCTGATGAGCGAGCTGTTCAGCATCGGCTGGCCGGTGATGATCACCTACGGCGTCGAATCGACGCTCTTTCTCGCGACCGGCCTGATGGTCGGGCTGCTCGGCGAATCGCAACTGGCGGCGCACCAGATCGCGCTGAACGTCGCGTCGGTGTCGTTCATGGTGCCGCTCGCCATCGGCCAGGCGGGCAATGTCCGCGTGAGCTTCTGGGCGGGCGCCGGCCAGCCGCTCGCCGCGCGTCATGCGGGCTTCGTTGCGCTGGCGCTGGGCGTCGGCTTCATGGCGCTATCGGGCATCGTGCTGGTTGCCGCGCCGCAGTGGATCGTCGGCCTGTATCTGCATCTCGACGATCCGGCCAATGCGGCGACCGTCGCGCTGGCGAGTTCGCTGCTCGGCGTGGCGGCGATTTTCCAGATCGTCGACGGGATGCAGACGGTCGGCTCCGGCTGTCTGCGCGGCCTGAAAGACACGCGCGTGCCGATGATCGTCGCCACCTTCGGCTACTGGGTCATCGGTTTTCCGACCGGCTACCTGCTCGCGTTTCACTTCGGGCTCGGCGCGCGCGGTTTGTGGTGGGGACTCGCGGCGGGTCTCACCAGCGTCGCCGTGCTGATGACGCTGCGCTTTCACAAACTGAGCCTGCGGCCGGGCCTCGCCGCGAGCGACGCGGCGGGCGGCACGCCCGCCAGCTGACATCGCCGCAGCGGGTAAAATGCGCGCTTTGTCCGGGCCGCGCTCATCCGCGTGGCCTGGCAGACATCGTGCGCGCGCCTCACGAAGGCCCGCGCCGCCCGAGCGCTGATCAGCTGCCGGGTTCGCCCGGTTCGCCGGGTTTTCCGTTTCCGCGCGGCACCTGCCCTGATTCGCAGGCCGGACCCGGCAGCTACCTTTGCGCGCCGGCCTTGCTTGTTGCCCGTCGCTACTCGCTATAAACATAATCAAGGACCAACCGTCATGCTTGCCCGCGTCACCCGTCTGTTTCCGCTTTGGGCCGTGCTCGTTTCGATCGCGGCTTATTTCTCGCCTGCTACGTTCGCCGGCGTTTCGCCGCACGTCACCACGTTGCTGACCATCATCATGCTGTCGATGGGCGTCACGCTTTCCGTGGCGGATTTCCAGCGCGTCTTCACGCGGCCCGCGCCGGTGGTCGCCGGCATCGTGCTGCATTACCTGGTGATGCCGCTCGCCGCGTGGGTCATCGCGAAGGCGCTGCGCATGCCGCCGGATCTGACCGCCGGCATGGTGCTGGTCGGCAGCGTCGCGAGCGGCACGGCGTCGAACGTGATGATCTATCTGGCGCGCGGCGACGTCGCGTTGTCGGTGACCATCAGCGCGCTCTCGACGCTGGTCGGCGTCTTCGCGACGCCGCTGCTCACGCGTCTTTACGTGGATGCGTCGATTGCCGTCGACGTGCACGGCATGCTGATGAGCATCCTGCAGATCGTCGCGCTGCCCATCGTGGTCGGGCTGGTCATCAACCATCTGTTCGGCAGGTTCGTGCGGAAGATCGAATGGATTCTGCCGCTCATCTCGATGGTCGCGATCCTGCTGATCATCGGCGCAGTGGTGGGCGGCACGCAGAAGAGCATTGCGTCGGTCGGCCTCGTGGTGATGCTGGGCGTGGTGCTGCACAACGGTATCGGTCTGCTGGGCGGCTACTGGGGCGGACGTCTGCTCGGCTTCGACGAAGCCGTATGCCGCACGCTCGCCATCGAAGTGGGCATGCAGAACTCCGGCCTCGCGGCCACGCTCGGCAAGCTGTATTTCACGCCGATCGCGGCATTGCCCGGCGCGCTGTTCTCGGTGTGGCACAACCTCTCCGGATCGCTGCTGGCCGGCTACTGGGCCGGACGTCCGGCGAAGGGCTCGACGCATGCGGAGAGCGAGCCGTCGCTCGCCGCGAAGCGACGCGGCTAGGCCACGGCCAGCGGCTCGCCTACCGCTGACCAGCCATGTAAAACAGGAAAACCCTGCCGTCCAAATCCCCTTAGAATGCGTTTCTCAGCCGTGCGAGCCGGGCAAACTGGCCGCGCCGCTGCCACGAAAGCTGCATAAAGGGGAGAACAGGCGTGCCGGGGTATCGATATCAGAATCAAGGCGCCCGGCGAAGTCCGGGCGCGTTCAGCACAACGAGGTTTTTTTTCCTGTTGTGCTGCGCGGCGGCATGTTTGACCGCCTGCGCGAGCAAACCGCCTGCCACCGCATTCGATCGCCACATCACGCACGCGTTGCCGGCGACCGCATCTAGTCCACTCCATACCGCACTCGCGCCGCTCGAAGGGGCCCATCCCGATCAGTCCGGTTTCCGCGTGCTTTCGAGCGGCACCGACGCGTTGCAGATGCGCATTGCGCTCGCGCGCGCCGCGACGAAAACGCTCGACATGCAGTACTACATCGCCAACGAGGACACGACCGGCAAGCTGCTGCTCGGCGCCGCGCTGTATGCGGCCGACCATGGCGTGCACGTACGCATGCTGGTCGACGATCTGAACTTCAAGGACATCGATCAGATCATGGCGGGCCTGAACTCGCACGAGAACATCGAGATTCGCGTGTTCAATCCGTTCGGCAGCGCACAGGAAGGCGTGTTCGAGCGCACGACGAATGTCTTCACGCAGATCGGCCACTTCACGCGCCGCATGCATAACAAGGCGATGATCGCGGACAACCAGCTGGCGATCGTCGGCGGCCGCAATCTCGGCGACGAGTATTTCAGCGCGAGCGAAACGCTGCAGTTCCGCGACCTCGACGTGCTGGCCGCGGGCCCGATTACCGCCGACGTGTCCGCGAGTTTCGACGACTACTGGAACAGCAGCATGTCGTATCCGCTGAGCGTGCTGAACAAGCAGAAGTTCGACGCGAAGGTGCTCGACCAGACCCGCGACGACTTGCGTCAGCACTGGCGCACCAACGCCGATCCGTACAACGCCAAACCACTGAACGCGACGCCGCTCGCCGCGCAGATCACGAGCGATCAGCTTGGCCTGACGTGGGCCAGCGCGGAGTTTCACGCGGACCTGCCGGAAAAAATCGCGGCCCCGTCGCCCGACTACGTGAGTCCGCCGATGCATCGGCTCGGCGAACTGATGCGCGATGCGCAGAAGGATTTCCTCGTCGTGTCGCCCTACTTCGTGCCGCACGAAGCAGGTGTGCAGGCCGTCGGCGTGCTGACGAAGCGCGGCGTGCGCGTCGCGATTCTCACCAACTCGCTCGCCGCAACCGACGCCGTCGCGGTGCAGGCAGGCTACAGTCCGTTTCGCGTGCCGCTGCTACGACAAGGCGTCGAGCTCTACGAGTTCAAGCCGACTCAGGAAACGCCGCGCGCGGGCATCGCCGGCTCGCAGTCGCGCTCCAGCCTGCATGCGAAAACCTATGTGATCGACCGCAGCATTCTGGTGATCGGCTCGATGAACCTCGACCCACGCTCGGCCAATCTGAACACCGAACTGGCGCTGGTCATTCACAGTCCGGTACTCGCCGGTCAGGTCGCGCAGATGTTCGATCGTGGCGTCACGCCCGAGGTCAGCTACCAGGTCACGCTGGCGGACGACCGTCAGATCGCCTATTTGCGCTCGGTCGGCGCGCCGCTCTCGCCGCTCGTCTGGAGCGATGTCGAGAACGGCCGGCGCCGCACCTATATCTTCGATCCGCAAGCGGGTTTTTACCGCAACGCGCTGACGGGTCTATTCTCCTTGCTACCTGTCAACGCACAACTTTGAGTGGAGTGGAACATGGCTGACGACGTACGGTTGGAACGCGATACCTTCGGTGAAATCGAAGTGCCGAACGCCCGCCTGTGGGGCGCGCAGACGCAGCGCTCGCTGCAGAATTTCCGCATCTCCAGCGAGAAGCAGTCGCCGGAACTGATCAACGCACTGGCCATCATCAAGCGCGCCGCCGCCGAAGTGAATCACGGCCTCGGCGTGCTCGACGAGAGCAAGGCGAAGGCAATCATCGCAGCGGCCGACGAAATCATCGCCGGCCACCATCCCGACGAGTTTCCGCTCGCGGTCTGGCAGACCGGCTCCGGCACGCAGACCAACATGAACCTCAACGAGGTGATCGCCAATCGCGCGAGCGAGCTGCTCGGCGGCGAGCGCGGCGAAGCGCGCAAGGTGCATCCGAACGACGACGTGAATCGCGGCCAGTCGTCCAACGACGTGTTCCCGACCGCGATGCACGTGGCCGCCGCCGACGCGATCGTCAAGCATCTGCTGCCGGCGCTGAAGACGCTGCGCGCGACGCTCGACGCGAAAGCCAAAGCGTTTGCGGGCATCGTCAAGATCGGCCGGACGCATCTGCAGGATGCGACGCCGCTCACGCTCGGCCAGGAGTTCTCGGGTTATGTCGCGCAACTGGATCATGGGCTGCGCCACGTCGAATCCGCGCTACCTCATCTGTACGAACTGGCGCAGGGCGGCACCGCGGTCGGCACGGGTCTGAACGCGCATCCGAAGTTCGCGGATCAGGTCGCGGCAGCCATCGCCAAACTGACGGGCGTGCCGTTCGTGTCGGCGCCGAACAAATTCGAAGTGATGGCCGCAGCCGATGCGCTGGTGTTCGCGCACGGCGCGTTGAAGACGGTCGCGGCAAGCCTGAACAAGATTGCCAACGACGTTCGCTGGCTCGCCAGCGGCCCGCGCTGCGGCCTCGGCGAACTGTCGATTCCGGAGAACGAACCGGGTAGCTCGATCATGCCTGGCAAGGTCAATCCGACTCAATCCGAAGCACTGACCATGCTGTGCGCGCAGGTGTTCGGCAACGACGTCGCCGTGAATATCGGCGGCGCGAGCGGCAACTTCGAATTGAACGTGTTCCGGCCGATGATCGCGCACAACGTGCTGCAATCCATCCGTCTGCTGGCCGACGGCGCGACCAGTTTCAACGACAACTGCGCGGTCGGTATCGAACCGAATCACGACCGGATCGAAACGCTGCTCAACGAATCGCTGATGCTGGTGACGGCGCTCAATCCGCATATCGGCTACGACAAGGCCGCCAAGATCGCGAAACAGGCGCACAAGGAAGGCACCACGCTGAAGGCGTCGGCGTTGAAGCTCGGCTTCGTCACCGAGCAGCAGTTCGACGAGTGGGTCAAGCCGAAAGATATGGTGGGGAATTCAGCGGCCTGACCGACGGTTTTGAAGAGCGGCGCGAAGGCGCCGCTCTTCGGGCAATCAGACTTTGCCCTGCGCCACTTCTTCCGGTTTCAGCTCGACGATCGCGTCGAGCGCTTCTTTCACGTCCAGCGCGTATTTGGCCAGCCGCCTCTGCTCGTCCGTCTCGGGCACGAACGCCGGCACCGGCACGGGACGACCGTTCTCGTTGACCGCGACCATCACGACCAGGCAGTCGGTGGTTTGCAGCAACTCGCCGCCCTTCGGATCGCCCGCCTGCACGGACACGTGAATATGCATGCTGGTCCGGCCGGTCGCCACCACGCGGGCGCGCAATTCGACCAGATTGCCGACCAGAATCGGCCGGCGAAAGCGGATATTGCCCACGCTGACCGTCACGCAATAGCGCCCCGACCACACGGCCGCGCACGCGTAGGCCGTTTCGTCGATCCATTTCATCAGGGCGCCGCCGTGCACCTTGCCGCCGAAATTGACGGAAATCGGCTCGGCGAGAAAGCGGAAAGTGGTTTCCGAACGGTCCAGCGGCGCAACGGGTTGGGTGCTCATGTTGACTCCGGTCAATCGCATGTGGGGCAAAGGTGGCGATTATACGAGTGCAATATGGCCAAGTCGCGCTCTGTCCGGCGTTTGCTTATGACGCTTATTTATGGAAGGTAATGCCTTCGTCGAGGGTGCCGTACATCGAGATGCTGCCCGTCCCCGCCCCGCCCGACGAACCCGCGCCGCCTTGCGCGCACGCACTGAACAGCAAAACCGCCGCCGCGACGGCCAGAAACGTTTTCATGACTGCGATTTCCCACGAAGACAGACCTGGATTCTAGCCTGGCCACCTTGCGCTACGCTGGAGCGCAAGGTGGCGACCGGGGCAGCGGGAGCGATGCGCGGGGATTCGATTGTTCACGCCAGACTGAAACGTCGCGTGCCGCGAGCGTTTAAAGTCGATACGACAGCGCGCCGCCGCCAACACCGCCCCCGCTCACCGGAGACCTCCATGACCACCCACCCGACAGACGAACCGCAGCACTTCCCCGGTTTGAGCCGCATCGGCGCCCTGCTCGCCGACCCGGGGCGCGCCGCGATGCTCTGGTCGCTGATGGACGGCAGCGCGCGACCCGCCGGCGAACTCACGATGATCGCGGGACTCTCGCCCTCGGCGGCCAGCGCCCATCTCGCGCGCCTGACCGACGGCGGCCTGCTGGCGGCCGAGGTGCGCGGACGGCATCGCTATTTCCGCATTGCCTCGCCGGAAATCGCAGCGTCGATCGAAGCGCTCGCCAACGTCGCGCAAGCCACCGCGCCGCAGCGGCCGACGCCGCGGCCCGTGCGCACGGTGCCGTCGGACATGCGTTACGCGCGTACCTGTTACGACCATATGGCCGGCGAACTGTCGGTGCGTGTGTTCGAACGGCTGGTCGGGAGCGGCCTGCTGACGCTGCACGGCACGTCGCTGGAGGCGACGCCCGCTGGGGCGGCACGCCTCGCCGACTGGGGCATCGAGTTGTCGGCCGAGAAAAGCCGCCGGCGCCGCTTCGCCTGCACCTGTCCCGACTGGAGCGAACGCCGCCCGCATCTGGGCGGCGCACTCGGCGCGGCGCTGCTGTCGTCGTGGTCCGCACAGGGCTGGGTCGAACGCACCGCGCGGCCGCGGATTCTACGCATCACGCCGGCTGGGCATCGTCACTTCGACGCGTTTCTCGCAGGCTGACCTTTGGATTCGCGCGGTCCGCCGCCGACCGCCGCGTCATCGAGACCTTTTGTTACACGCTGATGCCAGGGCCTTACAAAAGTGCGGGCCTTGAAACAAACGCCGCAGGTACAGTGATCCACGGATACGGCAGGTGCCGTCTCCGCTGGAGAACGATCATGAGACCACTGGCCACCATCCCCTATTCCGCTCATCGCACGCTGCGTTACACGCTGATCGCCGCAGCGACTTTTCTGTTAGCCGCTCAAGCCGCATTTGCCCAGACCACCGCGCAGACCGTCGATCCGGCGCAGCAGGCAGCGTCTGCCCAGAATCCGGACACCGATCCGCCGGGCCGCGTCGCGCGGCTGAACTACACGGCGGGCACGGTGACCACCGAACCGGCCGGCGCGACCGACTGGTCCTATGCGCAGATCAACCGTCCGCTCACGACCGGCGATCAGTTGTGGAACGACCGCAATGCGCGCTCGGAACTGCACATCGGCTCGACCGCCGTGCGTCTGGGCGAATCGACCAGCCTCGACCTGCTGGCGCTCGACGACGACAGCGCGCAACTGAAGGTCGTGCAGGGCAGCCTGTCGGCACGCGTGCGGGAACTGCCGCCGGGCACGTCGTACGAAATCGATACGCCGAATCTCGCGCTCGGCCTGAACGGTCCCGGCGACTACCGGGTCGACGTCGCGCCGGACGGCAGCAGCACCACCGTCACCGTGCGCAGCGGCAGCGCGACGGTGTACGGCGAGAACGGTCAGGTGCCGGTGGCGGCGGGTCAGCAGATCCGCTTTGCGGGCACGAATTTGCAGCAGAGCGCGAACAACGGCGCGCCCGGCCTCGACGCGTTCGACCAGTGGGCGATGAGCCGCGATGCCGCGGAGGACCGCTCGGTGTCGGCGCGCTATGTGTCGCGCGATATTCCCGGCTATCAGGATCTGGACGCTAACGGCACGTGGCGCAGCAGTCCGCAGTACGGCGAGGTGTGGGTGCCGCGTGCGACGCCGGCGGGCTGGGCGCCTTATCACGACGGCCACTGGGTCTGGCAGGCGCCATGGGGCTGGACCTGGGTCGACGACGCGCCGTGGGGCTTCGCCCCTTACCACTACGGACGCTGGGCCTATGTCGACGACGCCTGGGCCTGGGTGCCGGGGCCGGTCGTCGAGGACGCGCCGCCGGTGTATGCGCCGGCGCTGGTCGCCTTCGTCGGCAACGACGGCGGCGGCGCGGACTGGGGGGTGAATCTGGCGATAGGCGGCGCGATCGCGGCGGGCGTGGCGTGGTTCCCGCTCGGTCCGGGCGAAGCGTGGCATCCGCATTGGGGCGATCGCGATCACTGGAGCCCGCGCTATTACCAGCGCGTCAACGAGTACAACCGCAACGTGACGAACGTGAATGTCACGAATATCCACAACACCTACATCAACTATCGCGCGCCGGGCGGCTTGACGGCCGTGCCGGCGACGGCTTTCGTGCACGGTCAGCCGGTCGGCCGCTTCGCGCAGCGGGTCGATCCGCAGCAATGGCGCAACGCGCGCATCAATCCTGGAGCGCCGGGCATTGCGCCGGTGCGGGAGAGCTTCGGGCCGGGACTGCGCAATGCCAATTTCCGGCCTGGCGCGGGCGCAATGGCGCGTCCGGTGATGGCGACGCGTAGTCCCACGCTGCCGGCCGCTTATCACGACAGTCTCGCGCAGCGTTTTGCACAAAGCGGCGGGCGCGTGCCCGGCGCGGGTCAGCCGATCGTGCGCACTTCCGTGCCGGCGCATATGACGGCTGGCATGGGCGTTCCGTCGATGCAGAACGTACGTGTCGTGCAGTCGCATCAGGCGGGACGGATGCCTGGGGCGGCGCCGGGGGCGCCGGGTGGGCAAGGCGCGCCCGGCGGAATGCAGGCGGGGCAGCGGCCGGGTGAAGGGATGGGCGGTGCGCCGGCGGCGCGTCCGGGCATGCCGCCGCAGATGGCTAACGTGCGGGCGCAGCCAGCTGAGGCGCAGCGCTCAGGTAATGGCGTGCCGCGTCCTCCGCAGGCCAACGTCGGCGGACAGAATGGTTTCGCGCAGCAGCAACGTGGGATGCCACAGCAAGCCGGCGCGGAAGCTCGTCGCGAGCCGGTTTGGGGCCAGCCGCATACGCCGATGGCGCAGCAGGGTGCGCAAGCCCAGCAGAACCTGCGGGAACAGACAAGAGCGGGTGAGACGGCTCGCCCGGAACCTCAAGCCAACGGCGGCAGACCTCAGCAGGCCGCCCCGCATCCGGCGGAGAATCCGGCGACGGTGCAACAGGCGCGGCAAGCGGAGTTTCGTCCGCAAGGCGAGCGTCCGGCAGGTGCGCAGGCACCGCGTTTTGCACAAGGTCAGGCGCAGGAGCAGACGCGTCAGGAGTTTCATCCGCAGCAGATTCAGCAGCCGCGGCAGGAAACGCGGCAGGAGCCGCGTCAGGAGCCTGTCCGTCAGCAACAGCCTCGGCAGGAATTTCATCCGCAGCAGGCGCAGCAGCAGCCTCGGCAGGAATTTCATCCGCAGCAGGCGCAGCAGCAACCGCATCCGCAGCAACAGCAACAGCAACCGCAGCGCGCCGAGCAACATCCCGGCGGCGGTGGTGGCGGCGGTGGGAATCACGACGATCACCACAGAAGCTGACACCGGGTTACCGACCGCTACCAGCCTCACTGGCGCAGATGGAAAAAGCCCCCGCGATTTACATCGCAGGGGCTTTTTTCGAATCTGCAGCCGGCAAAGGGTTTCACACCGCCATTGGCGCCGTCAACGGCTCATGATGCCGGTAGCCGACCAGCGAGAAATCCGACGGCTCGATTTTCTCGAGCCATTCGGGCTCGTACACGCCGGTCTTCGCATAGTCCGGCACGCGGTCCGAGATAGCGAATGCGGGGCTCTCGTACGGTTCGCGCGTCAACTGCTGCTGCAGCATGTCGAGCTGATTTTCGTAGATATGCGCGTCACCGATGAAATAGGTGAACCAGCGCGGCGTGTAACCGGTCAGCCGGCCCACCAGATGCAGCAGCGCCGCGCCTTCCGTCAGATTGAACGGCGTGCCGAGACCCACGTCGTTGCTGCGGATATAAAGACACAGCGAAATTTCCTTGCGCGCAACATTCGGCAGGAACTGATACAGCAGATGACACGCCGGCAACGCGATCTGATCCAGCACCGCCGGGTTCCACGCATGAAACAGAATCCGCCGGTCGGCCGGGTTCTGCATGATCGTGTCCAGACACTGACGCAACTGGTCGATCGCCTTGTAAAGCAGCACCTTGCGGCTGCCCTGCTCGTCGAACTCGGTCACGACCTGGAAGCCGCGCTCCTGTGCGTCGGTCAACTGCGCAGCGGCGCTTGCATCCAGCACCTTGTAGGCCGGCCACTGACGCCACTGCACGCCGTACACATCGCCGAGATCGTCGGGGCCTTCGCGGTACGGATTAGCCAGCCATTGCGGATTCTGATTGGCGTTCGCGTCCCACACCTTGCAGCCGAGATCGCGAAAATCCGCGGCACTGCGCGACGCGCGCAGAAAACCCACCAGTTCGCCGACCGCCGACTTGAACGCCAGCTTTTTCGTGGTGACCGCCGGAAAGCCCTGCTGGAGGTCGAAGCGCAACATCGCGCCGGGCAAGCTGATGGTACGGATGCCCGTGCGGTTCTCCTGCCACGTACCGGTGTCGAGAATCGTGCGGACGAGGTCGAGGTATTGTTTCATGCGGGTTCCTTCGACGGGACGCTTGCCGGACTCGGGCGTGCGCCACGGAAATTGGCGAAAAACCCGATTTTAGCAAGCGCGGCCCGCTGCCGTCCGATCGAGCCGCGCAGCGTTGAAAAATCGACGCGACAGACCGAACCACTACGAGCCGAGCGCGCGTAGTCGTTAAAGCAGCGATAGGGATGATTGCAAGGCGAGAAAACAGAAGCGTTATAACGGCCCGCGAGACCCGCGAGGCACGTCAAACGTTTAACTACGGTTCATCTGCAACGGTCCTTCGGCTCCTCTCAAAGATGCGGCACTGAAGCCGGCAATTCGCCGCCGTGCGACGCGTTGCTCAGTGGTTCGGTTTCCATGTGACGCATACCGTGCGAACACAGCAGGCGATACAGGGTGACCCGCGAGATGCCGAGTTCCTGGGCCGCATCGCCGAGCCGTCCGCGATGGCGCAGCAGAGCCAGTTCGATGGCCTGCCGCTCGGCGGCTTCACGCGCCTGCGCAAGCGACACCGGCACGATCTCGACATACTCGCCGAGTTCCAGGTCGCGCGCCGTGATGGCCCGCCCTTCCGACATTACGATGGCGCGCCGCACCCGGTTGATCAGTTCGCGCACATTGCCCGGCCAGCCGTAGTTGTGCAGCGCGGCGATCGCGTCCGGCGCGAAACCCCGCAGCCGGCGACTCGCGTCTTTCTTGAAGCGCTCCAGCATGTGCCGCGCGAGCAGTTCGATGTCCTTGCCGCGCGCGCGCAGCGGAGGTTCGTCGATCTGCAGCACGCACAAACGGTGATACAGGTCCGAGCGAAACCGCCCTTCGATCATCGCCGCCGTCATATCCACGTGCGTGGCGGAGATGATGCGCACGTCGACGTCGATCGCACCGTGACCGCCCAGCCGTTCGACTTTGCGTTCCTGCAGGAAGCGCAGCAGGCTTGCCTGGCTTTCGAGCGGCAGATCGCCGATTTCGTCGAGGAACAGCGTGCCGCCATTGGCGGCTTCCACGCGGCCGATCTTGCGCTGATTGGCGCCGGTAAACGCGCCGCGCTCGTAGCCGAACAGTTCGGATTGCAACAGATGCGGCGGAATCGCACCGCAGTTGATCGGCACGAACGGCGCATTGCGGCGCGCCGAGCGTTCGTGAATCGCCACCGCGGTCAATTCCTTGCCAGTGCCCGATTCGCCGGAGATAAACACCGGCGCGTCAGTCATGGCCACTTTGCGGATGGAGCGGAACAGCGCAAGCATCGCATCGCACGAGCCGACCATCTCGCCTTCTGCACCTTGCGATGCGTCGTTCGAAGCCGGTTCGCCGAGAGACACCATGCCGTAAGCGTGACCGACGGAATCGACGATACGGTCGCCTGAGTAGGGCACCGTGACGTAGTCGAAGCAGTAGTCGCGCACGAGCCGGCGCAAGGCCACGTCCTGCAACTGGCCGGGCATCGTCGCCGCGACCCAGCCGACGTTCGGCAAGGTCAGGCAGGACTCGAAAGCCGCAATTTCGTGCGGCTGGAAATTGCTGGACAGATCGAGCAGTCCGCCCGCTGCCGCACCGGCGCGAACGGCCCGGCGCACATCGCGCGCCGATCCAACGACTTCGACCTGCCAGCCGCGCTGGTTGAAACGGGTGTTCAATTCCGCGCTAGGGTCGCGCGAAACGTAAATCAGTTGCCGCGTTGCGGGTTCCATTCTTCAGATCCTCTCGTCAACGAACGTTAAGGATGATGCACGTACCTGAACCACGTTCAGACACGCTGACTCGTCCGGGATTCGCAAAAGCAAAAACCGAACGGCCATTCCATTCCGTGCGGACAGCTGATCCCCAAGAAAGCGGCGTGTGTGTTTAAGACAGCCCGTTATCGGACTTTTTTAAGATGAACTTCTTTTTCGAGAGCTTACTATACACGCGCCGCGCGGAAAACAATTATGCGAATTTAATCCGCAAGTGCCCGTTGGGCGGACCTCCGCTGCTGGAACCGGGGTTATTCAGCCGACCAATGATTTAACGTACGAAGTCTATTGGATTAAGCAGGAAAAAGGTACTTCATACCGTTCGAATTAACAATTTACAGGTATTTCCTGCCAATCGTTTCAACGTTGAAACACTTTTGTCCGAATTACGCGAGTAACCCGCGGCATTTACGCGTCGCATTGCGGCTCAGCAATGGATTGCAAGCAATGGCACGTGTTTCGCTATATGTCTCACCAAACGGAGACAAAATATGCGACAAGGTTTAAGAACCGATTTAAAAACACTCGCGCGGCGCGCCGCGCTGGGTGGCGCAGTGCTGCTGCACCTGCTGGCGGGCGAAGTTCGCGCGCAGCCGGTTTCAGCAACCGGAGACTTCCCGGGGCCAGTTTCGATCACACCTTTGACGACCGGCAGACACGGCATTCCGAACGATGGTGCATTTCTGAATCCTATTTTGACGGAGGACCGCACGGCGTCGCCGACGCGTGCCGCCCCCTCCGGAATGGCCATGAAGACAAGTTCCAGCACGAGCGCCGAAGGCGATTCGCACGTCACTCTGTGGGACGAAATCGCGCCACCCGCGCCGCGGCCGGTTCCGGTCGACAACACGCGGGCGGCGCAAGGTCATCTAGCGAGCCACGCAGCGAAGCCGACCCGATTGCACTAGGCGGCCTGCGTGACGCCTCGCGCCCGCTCCCTGCGAGCGGATTCCGTGCGCCGGGACGGCGAGGCGCCTCAGGTAGAATCCTTCAGGTTACGTACTCCCTTCCATTCGATGACGACGCTTACCCTGATCGTCGCTCGCGCCAACAACGGCGTGATCGGCCGCGACAACCAGTTGCCCTGGCGACTTCCCGAAGACCTCGCGTTTTTCAAACGCACGACCATGGGCGCGCCCATCATCATGGGGCGCAAGACGCATGAATCGATCGGCCGGCCGCTGCCGGGGCGCCGCAACATCGTCGTGACACGGGACGCCACGCGCCGCTTTCAGGGTTGCGACGCGGCCACCAATCTCGCGGATGCCCTCGAACTCGCGGCGCAGGACCAGGCGCCCGAAGCGTTTCTGATCGGCGGTGCGCAGCTGTATGCGGAAGGCTTGCGGCAAGCGGACAAGCTGATCGTCACCGAAATTTCGGCGGACTTCGCCGGCGACGCCACCTTCCCCGAACTCGACGAACAGGAATGGGAAGAGATCGCGCATGAAACGCACCGTGCGGATGCACCGAACGACTTCGACTACGCGTTCGTGACGTACCGGCGCAAGGGCACGTGAGCTCGCCTGAACCCACCGTTCTCGCCAGCTCAAATGAAAAACGCCACGCATTAACATGCGTGGCGTTTTCTTTGCCGCCGGATTCACGTTCGGCGTTCAGTCCTACTGCCCGGCGATCGTCATTCGTTCGATCAACACCGAGCCGGTTTCCCTCGTTCCGCGCGTGAGCGTATCCGCGCCGACCGCGACGATATGCCGGAACATTTCCTGCAGCGTGCTCGCCACCGTGAT
This sequence comes from Paraburkholderia sp. BCC1886, assembly GCF_900996245.1. Taxonomy (GTDB): domain Bacteria; phylum Pseudomonadota; class Gammaproteobacteria; order Burkholderiales; family Burkholderiaceae; genus Paraburkholderia. The sequence goes on from NZ_CAAJGK010000040.1 coordinate 156,259, forward strand.
TTCCTCGACGGGGTACTGGATCTTGCCGTTCTCGACCCAGAAACCGGACGCGCCACGCGAATAATCGCCCGTCACGTAGTTCACGCCCTGCCCCATCAGCTCGGTCAGCAACAGGCCCGTGCCGAGCTTCTTGAGCATTGCTTCGAAGTCGTCTTCCGGCCGCGTCAGTGAGCTGCGGAACGACAGGTTGTGCGAGCCGCCCGCATTGCCCGTCGTCTTCATGCCAAGCTTGCGCGCCGAATAGGTCGACAGGAAATAGCCTTCCACGACACCGTCCTTGACCACCGACCGCTTCTGCGTGCGCACGCCCTCTTCGTCGAACGGTGCGCTGCCCATTGCACGCGCGACGTGCGGGTCTTCGACCACCTGAATGTGCGGCGCGAACACCGGCTTGCCCAGGCTGTCGACCAGAAACGACGTCTTGCGATACAGCGCGCCGCCGCTCGTCGCCTGCACGAACGCACCGAGGATACCCGCGGCGAGCGGCGCTTCGAACAGCACCGGCACCTTGCGCGTATCGAGACCGCGCGCACCGATGCGCGACAGCGCGCGCTGCGCGGCATAACGGCCGACGGCTTCGGGATCGGCAAGATCGGCGGCGTTGCGGGTGGAGGTGTACCAGTCGTCGCGCTGCATGTTGCGGCCGCTGCCGGCAATCGGCGCGCAGGCCACGTAGTGCCGCGAGAACGGATAGCCGCCGAGGAAACCGCGTGAGGTGGCCAGCACGAATTGCGAGTGTTGCGCCGAGACGCTGGCGCCTTCCGAATTCTTGATCTGCGGATCCGTCGCGAATGCAGCATCTTCCGCACGACGGGCGATTTCGACGGCTTCGTCCGCGGACAGATTCCACGGGTGATAAAGGTCGAGATCGCGCGGCGCGGTCTCGAGCAACTCGGCTTCGGCGAGTCCCGCACAGTCGTCTTCGGCCGTGAAGCGCGCGATGTTGTAGGCGGCGGCCACCGTATCCTTGAGCGCCTGCGATGAAAAGTCCGAGGTGCTCGCATTGCCGCGTTTATTGCCGATGAACACCGTCACGCCGACCATCTTGTCGCGGTTGTGTTCGATCGTTTCGACTTCGCCGCGCCGCACGGAGACCGACAGGCCGTCGCCTTCGGAAATCTCGGTGGCCGCATCGGTGCCGCCGAGCGACTTTGCGTGACGAAGGATGTCGGAGGCGATTTCCTTCAGCTCATCCTGGGTATGCGGAAAAAAGCGCTGCTTGACGTCCATGTCTGCTGCCATTGTGGTTGCCGTCCTGTTCGGGGCCGAGCGGCCCTGTGTGTTCGCCCATGTCACGTCGTTACGCTTGCATGGGCGTCGTTAAGCATCCCGCGATCATAACAAGGTAAGCGCAGCCGTACCTGGCATTCACCTGCACGGCGGGCGCGCACGGGGCTGTGCCGGCGCGGCACGTTACAATATCGCCATGACACGCAAAACCCGCATTCAACCCATCGAAACCGCCGAGCCGGAAGTCGACGAGAACGGTTACGACCGTCCCAGCAAGTCCCAACTCAAACGCGACATGCACGAGTTGCAGGAACTGGGATCGGCGCTGATCGCGCTGCCCAAGGACGCGCTCAAGCGCATGCCGATGCCCGAGAAGCTCGACGACGCCGTGCGCGAAGCGCGCCGCATCACCGACCACGAAGGCAAGCGCCGCCAGGTGCAATACGTGGGCCGCGTCATGCGCTCGCTGCTCGACGAGGAAACCGCCGCACTGCGCACCGCGCTCGACACGTATAACGGCGTCAACAAGGCGGAAACGGCCAAGCTGCACTGGATCGAGCGCACCCGCGAAAAGCTGCTCGCCGACGACGTCGCGCTGACCGAATTCATCCGTCAGCATCCGAATGCCGACCCGCAGCAAGGACGCACACTCATCCGCAATGCACGCAAGGAAGCGCAGCAGAGCAAGCCGCCGCGCTACTTCCGCGAACTGTTCCAGTGGATCAAGAACGCGGACGGTCCGTCCGCCGATAGCGAAACCGACGCCGACCCGGCGCTCGACGACGATGACGAGCGCGACGACTAGGCCCATGCCAAAGCCCGAGCGTCGTCATGCAGACGAAATCGTCATCGGTATCGTGTCCATTAGCGACCGCGCGTCGACCGGCGTGTACGAAGACAAGGGCATCCCGGCGTTGCAGGAGTGGCTGGGCAGTGCGCTGACCTCGCCGTTCCAGACGGTCACGCGCCTGATTCAGGACGACGCGCCGACCATCTCGGCAACGCTGATCGAACTGGTGGACGACATCGGCTGCGACCTGGTGCTGACAACCGGCGGCACCGGCCCGTCGCGCCGCGACGTCACGCCCGAAGCGACCCTCGCGGCGGCGACCAGAGAGATGCCCGGTTTCGGCGAACAGATGCGGCAGATCAGCCTGAATTTCGTACCGACCGCGATTCTGTCGCGCCAGGTCGCGGTGATCCGGGAAACTGCGCAGCATGCGGCGCTGATCGTCAATTTGCCGGGTCAGCCCAAGTCGATTCGCGAAACGCTGGAAGGTTTGCGTGATAGCGAAAGCGGCGCCGTGAAAGTGCCGGGTATTTTCGCCGCGGTGCCGTACTGCATCGACCTGATCGGCGGCCCTTATATGGAGACGAACGCCGAGGTCGTGAAGGCGTTCCGGCCGAAGAACGCCGTACGCGCGCCCCGGCCGGATTGAACCGGCGCGGCTGCTTCGTGGGCTTTATTGCGCGGCAGCTTCGTCCGGCGCGTCCGGCACGCCCGGGATCAGGAAGTGCTCACGGTAGTACTTGAGTTCGTCGATCGACTCGTGAATGTCGGCGAGCGCCGTGTGCATCGCGCGCTTCTGGAAACCCTTATAGATGGCCGGCTGCCAGCGGCGGCACAATTCCTTCAGCGTGCTGACGTCGAGGTTGCGGTAATGGAAGAAGCGCTCCAGGTCCGGCATCCAGCGCGCCATGAAGCGGCGGTCCTGGCAGATCGAATTGCCGCACATCGGCGACTTGCCCGGCGGCACGTATTGCGCGAGAAACTCATGAATCTGTTCGGTGGCGTCGGCCTCGCTCACCGTCGACGCCTTCACCCGATCGATCAACCCCGAACGGCCATGCGTGTTCTGATTCCACTGATCCATTTTGGCGAGCGTCTCGTCGCTCTGATGAATCGCGAGCACCGGTCCCTCGACCAGCCGGTCGAGCGTCGAATTGGTCACCACCACCGCGATTTCGATGATGCGGTCGGTGTCCGGTTCGAGCCCGGTCATTTCCATGTCGAGCCAGACGAGATTCATGTCGCTGCGCACGAGCGGCGACGAGTCGGTGGAGGCGAGGATATCAGTCATGAAGATTGGTCGAGTATGAGTTGGCGCTGATTAAGCACGCCCCGCTGCAAAGCGGGAAGAAACATATAATTCTCGCATAGTTACCACGGAATCCCCGGATGCCTACCCTGACCTTCACCGTTCTGTTCATCGTCGCCGTCGTGGCGATGGTCGGCACCAAACTCTGGCTCGCGTCGCGGCAAATCCGCTTCGTGGCCCGCCATCGCGAGCAGGTGCCGAGTCAATTCTCCAACACCATCGCGCTCACCGCGCACCAGCGCGCCGCCGACTACACCGTCGAGCGCACCCGTCTCACCATGATCGAAATCGTCGTCGGCGCAGCCGTGCTGATCGGGCTCACGTTGCTCGGCGGCGTGCAGTGGCTGGATCTGTCTATCTCCGACTGGCTCGGTCGCGGCTACGTCGGCCAGATCGTGCTGGTTGCCGCCGTGCTGGCGATCAACGGCGTAATCGATCTGCCGTTCGACTACTACCGTCAGTTCGTGGTCGAACAGCGCTTCGGCTTCAACCGCATGAGCAAAGGCATTTTCTTCCTGGACCGTCTCAAGGGCACGCTGCTCGGCGCGGCATTCGGGCTGCCGCTGCTGTTCGTCGTGCTATGGCTGATGAATCAGGCCGGCAGCCTGTGGTGGCTGTGGACGTGGGTCGTGTGGGTCGCGTTCCAGATGCTGGTGCTGGTGCTGTATCCGTCGTTCATCGCGCCGCTTTTCAACAAGTTCGAGCCGCTCAAGGACGAGGCGCTCAAAAGCCGCATCGAAGCCTTGATGCAACGCTGCGGTTTCGCCGCCAAAGGCCTCTTCGTGATGGACGGCAGCCGCCGTTCGGCGCATGGCAATGCGTACTTCACCGGCTTCGGCGCGGCCAAGCGCATCGTGTTCTTCGACACGCTGCTCGCGCGCCTGTCGGGCAACGAAATCGAAGCCGTGCTCGCGCACGAACTCGGTCACTTCAAGCGGCGTCACGTCATCAAGCGGATGCTGGTCACGTTCGCAATCAGCCTCGTCATGCTCGGGCTACTCGGCTGGCTCACGCAGTGCGTCTGGTTCTACGAAGGACTGGGCGTGCGGCCGTCGCTGATCGGCGGCAATAGCGGTCTCGCGTTGGTGCTGTTCTTCCTCGCCGTCCCGGTGTTCATGTTCTTCGTCACGCCGCTCGGCAGCCTGAGCTCGCGCAAGCACGAGTTCGAGGCCGACGCCTTCGCCGCGACGCAAACCGATGCGCAGGATCTCGTCAACGCGCTGGTCAAACTGTACGAAGACAATGCGTCGACCCTGACGCCCGACCCGCTCTACACCGCGTTCTACTACTCGCATCCGCCGGCGTCGCAGCGGATCGACCGTCTGCTGCGGCACGCATGAGCGGCCGCTCCCCGAAAGCGCCGCGCGCGCCGTCGACCACCCGCGTCGGTGGCCTCGTCATCGCCGCCCATGGCCGTCACTACCTGGTCGCGCCGGAAGACGGCAGCCCGATGCTGCAGTGTTTCCCGCGCGGCAAGCGCAGCGAGGTGGCGGTGGGCGATCGCGTGCTCTACGAACCGACCTCCGCCGATCAGGGCGTGATCGTCGAGATCGGCGAGCGGCGCAACCTGCTGTATCGATCGGATCAGTACAAGTCGAAACTCTTCGCGGCGAATCTCGACCAGTTGCTGATCGTGCTCGCCACCGAACCGCATTTCAGCGAAGACCTGCTCGGTCGCGCGCTGGTCGCCGCCGAAGCGAACGAACTCAAGCCGCTGGTCGTGCTGAACAAGACCGACGTGGTCGCGGAACTGGCGGGCGCGCGGGCGCGGCTCGAGCGTTATCGCGCGCTCGGCTATACGGTCGTGGAAGTGTCGATCAAGACCCAGCCGGACATCGCGCGTGCAACGTTGATCGACCATCTGCGCGGTCATTCGACCTTGCTGCTCGGCCAGTCCGGGATGGGCAAATCGACTTTGGTAAATCTGCTGATTCCCGATGCCGAAGTCGCCACGCGCGAAATCTCGACGGCGCTGAACAGCGGGCGGCACACCACCACCTTCACGCGGCTTTACCCACTGCGTGACGGGGCCGAAGGCAGCGGCGGCATCGACGGCGCACTGATCGATTCGCCGGGCTTTCAGGAGTTCGGTCTGCATCATCTGACCGAAGGACGGCTGGAACGCGCGTTCCCTGAATTCCGGCCACTGCTGGCGAACTGCCGGTTCTATAACTGCCATCATCTGCACGAGCCGGGCTGCGCGATTCTGGAAGCGGTCGCCGATGGCCGCATCCGGCGCGAACGGCACGCGCTGTATGCGCAACTCGTCCACGAAGCCAGCCAGATCGTGCGCTGACGCGCCGGGATCACGATGAAACTGATGCGCGCGCCGAATCTGATCATCGGACAGCACTGGATCAATCTGCTGGCCACGGCAGGGATCGCCTGCGAGTTGCACAACCGGTATCTGAACGGCGCGCTCGGCGATATTCCGGCCGACCAATGCGCACCGGAGTTGTGGCTCGTCGACGATCGCGACGAGGCGCTCGCGCGTCGTCTACTCGATGCCGCCGCGCAAGGGCCGGCAGCGGGCTCGCCTTCGTGGCACTGCCAGTCTTGCAGCGAGACGCTGGAGGCGCAATTCACCGTGTGCTGGCAGTGTGGGACGGCGCGCGATCCGTTCGCTTGAGGCATAAAAAAAACCGGGTTGGCTCACCCGGTTTTTTATCCCGCTAACCTCGAGTGGCTTTAAGCGAGCCACACCGCGATGGTCAGCATCAACAGCAGGATCATCCACAACACCACGGCGCGCCACACGAGGCCCACAGCCGATTGCAACGTGCGCGGCGTGCAGTCGTCGCCCACCTGCATCGGACCGCCGTCACCGGTGGCGAGCGCGTCGAGACTCGACGGCTCCGCGAGCGGGCCGCTCAGCCGCGCGCCCAACGCACCGCTGCCTGCAGCGAGCAACACGCCGTCGTTGGTATCCGGCCACTGACGCGCATGATTGCGCCATGAATAAATCGCGTCCTCGAAGTTACCGACGATGGCGAAGCCGAGCGACGTGAGCCGCGCCGGAATCCAGTCGATCACGAAGAAAGCCTGCTGCGCGAAATTCGAAAACGCCACCGTGCGATCGTCCGCCGGGCGCACCCACGCGCGCGCCAGATATTCGGCGATGCGATACAACACGGCGCCGGCCGGACCGACCGGAATCAGGAACCAGAAGAACACGCCGAACACATGGCGATGCGATGCCACCACGGCGTGAATGAGCGTGTGCCGCACGATCTCGCTGACGGGCATGTCGACGGTATCGAGCCCGGTCCACTCGTTGAGAATTTCGCGGGCGCGCGGCACGTCGTCGTTGTTCAACGCGAGGTGGATGTCGGTGAAGTAATGGCTGAACTGGCGGAAGCCCAGCGTGAAGTACAGGACCGCGACGTTCCAGAGAAACGCCAGCGCAAAGTGAATGTGATACAGCACGTAATAAACGAGTGCGACGGCTAGCGTCCACGGCAGGACTACGACGAGCCAGGCGAGCACGCCATGCCTCGACTTGCCGGCGTCGAAGCCGTGCGCTGCGGACTCCGCATGGTATTGAAGCAACGCTGCAACAGGATTATTCAGCGCGAGCGCGCGTACCTGTTCGATGATCAGAGCCAGCAATACGGAGAAAAAGGTCATGCGATGCGCCGTGCTTTTTGAGTTTTTACGTGTGAGTCAGAACGATAGCACAGGGTCGGATGCGACTGAGCAGCGCCGCTGACAAACACCCTACGATTGCAACGGCCAACGGCGCTCATGCCCGCAGGAAACGATAGAAGTTGCGCAGCATGGCGGCCGTCGCGCCCCAGATGAAGTAGTGACCGCCGGGCTCGCCGGCGCTGCCCGGGTGACCGTCCCGCGGATACGGCATCGCGAAAAAACGACGCTCGCCGCCTTCATGACGGAACACACGCTCTTCGTGATGCGCGGGGTTCATCAGAAACGCGAGCGGAACCTCGAAGACTTCGGCCACTTCGAAAGCATCCGCTTTCAACGTGAACGGCGGATGCACGAGGCCGACCACCGGCGTGACACGGAAGCCGGTGCCTGTCAGGTAGTCGGGTAATGCGCCGAGAATTTCGACGCGGGTCGGGTCGAGGCCTACCTCTTCCTGCGCTTCGCGCAGCGCCGTCGCGGTGGCGTCGGTGTCGAAGGGTTCGTGACGGCCGCCCGGGAAACTCACCTGGCCGGCATGATCGTTCAGATGATCGGCGCGCTGCGTCAGCAGTACGGCGAGGCCGTTGTCGCGGACGACCAGCGGCACCAGTACCGCGGCCACGCGCGGGTCGGCATGCGTGTCGCGCCAGGGTGTTTCGATAATCGGCTCGAGCGTCCAGTCCAGATGTTGCTCGAAGCGTGCACGCAGACCCTCGGGCGTAAGACGCCCTTCGGCCACCGGCGGCAGATCGGCACCTGTCGCTTCGACAGGCAAAGATTCAGGCTCAAATGCGAGGCGGATCAACGGGTCTCTCGAATAGGCGGATAGGGATAAGCCGCTATTTTGACCTGGCAAACAAAAAAGCACCCGCGAGGGGTGCTTTTTCTTACAGCATTTACGCTTCGACAGCGGCGCGATCTTTCTTCGCGACCAGCTTTTCCTTGATCCGGGCCGACTTGCCCGAACGGTCGCGCAGGTAGTACAGCTTTGCACGACGCACATCGCCACGACGCTTCACGACGATGCTTGCCAACAGCGGCGAGTACGTCTGGAACGTACGCTCGACGCCTTCGCCCGACGAAATCTTGCGGACGATGAACGACGAATTCAGACCACGATTACGCTTGGCGATGACCACGCCTTCGTAAGCCTGAACACGCTTACGCGTACCTTCAACCACATTCACGCTGACGATCACCGTGTCGCCGGGGGCGAATTCGGGGATAGTCTTCTCGCCGAGGGCGCGCGCGATTTCTTCCTGCTCGAGTTTTGCAATCAGATTCATGACTGACTCCTAAATCCATCTTGTCGGCGTTCGTACCTGCCTCGTGAAAACACTCGGCTACGGCCCCGATAGAGGATGGGTTCACATCTGGCGCCGTCCACGCATGGGCGACGCCGCCTGGTGTCCGCTGGAAAGACCCCGGCTTTACGCCTTCGACTCTTCCTTCGCGAGACTTGCAAGCCATGCCTCGTCGGCACGGCTCAACATCTTGTTCTTTCTGGCCTTCACGATCAGATCGGGCCGTTTGTTCCACGTGTTGCGCAGCGCTTCACGCCGACGCCAGGCTTCGATTTCCGCATGATGACCGCCGAGCAGGACATCGGGTACGCGCACGCCGTCGTATTCTTCCGGCCGCGTGTAGTGCGGGCAATCGAGCAGCACGTCGACGAAGCTGTCCTGCACCGCCGACTGCGAATCGTTCAGCACGCCTGGCAACTGACGCACGACGGCATCCATCAACGCCATGGCCGGTAACTCGCCGCCGGACAACACGAAGTCGCCGAGACTCACTTCTTCGTCGACGACCCGGTCGAGCAGACGTTGGTCGATCGCTTCGTAGCGACCGCACAGCAGGATGAGACCGGGCTGCGCCGCGAACTGCATGACCCGCTCGTGATTCAGCGTGGCGCCTTGCGGCGACATCATGACGACGCGCGGTGCGCCAATACCCTGCTCCACCTGCGCTGCCTTCGCCGCGCCGATCGCTTCTTCCAGCGGTTTGGCCAGCATGACCATGCCGGGGCCGCCGCCGTAGGGGCGATCGTCGATCGTACGGTAGCTGTCGGTCGTGAAATCGCGCGGATTCCACGTACGCAAACCATAACGCGCCTGCTTCGCCGCCCGGCTGGTGATACCCCAGTCGGTCAGCGCGCGAAACATGTCCGGAAAGAGCGTGACGACATCGAACTGCATCGCTCTCTCCAGTCAGCGAAAAATTTTAATAGTCGGCTTCCCAGTCGACGGTAATCTGCTTGCCCGCCTGGTCCACCGTTTTGACGAAGACGCCGACGAACGGGATCAAACGCTCGCCGGTGACCGGCTTACCGTTTTGGTCGGTATCCGGATATTCGATACGCAACACCGAGTGCGCACCGTTGTCGATCATGTCCGCCACCTTGCCGAGGTTGACTCCGGCAAGGTTCACCACGTCCAGGCCGAGCAGGTCGACCCAGTAGAACTCGTCGGCCTCGAGAGCCGGGAATTCGCTGCGGCTGATATAGATGCGGGTACCGCGCAGTGCCAGCGCAACGTCGCGGTCGGTGACGCCGCCCAGTTGGGCGACCACACTGTCGCTATGCGTTTTTGCCTGCAATGACGGCGCCGACTTGCGCTCGTGGCCTTTGAGCAACCACCAGCGCTTAGCGCTCAGCAGTGCGTCGCCGCCGTGTCCGGCGTCGGCATGCGCCGCCACCTTGACCCAGCCTTTGAGGCCGTAAGCGTCGACGACCGCACCGACTTCTACCGCGTCGGATGGCCAGCTTTCCGCCGTCTCCGCACGCATTTCTGCGGCGTCCAGACCGGATCGGGATTGGCCAGCCACTTCGACTTTCACCTTGGGTTCGGCACGTTCGACCGGCTTGCGGACGAATGCTCCGAACGGCGCCTGGACAGACGACTTCGTGCGTGGGGCGGCTGCCTTCACGCGACCTGAATTGCCGGAATCACGTTCAGACATGAAAAACCCTCACTGCCAACTTCGACGATTGGCTGCACGCGCTTGGTTCGCAATTGCCTTGCGGCTGCGTCGCGGTTGCCTATCGCGGTTGCCTGGTTAAGCAGCCGGTTGAGCCTTCTGCGCTTCTTTCACGAGACGTGCAACGGTCGGCGACAATTGTGCGCCAACGCCTTGCCAGTACGTCAGGCGGTCTGCAGCGATACGCAGTGCTTCACCTTTGGTAGCGACCGGGTTGTAAAAGCCAACGCGTTCGATAAAGCGGCCGTCACGACGGTTACGCGAATCGGTTGCGACGATGTTGTAGAACGGGCGCTTCTTGGAGCCGCCACGAGCCAAGCGGATGATGACCATACTAGAATCCTTGAAAACCGGGGTTCGGAACGACTGAAACACGCGATTATAGCGGGAAAGCAACGCCATAACAAACACTTACCGGGATAAACTCAGCATCCGGTCCCCACTGACCGTCCAGGCGCGGCCTTCCGGCCGTGTCCGGACGCCCGGATCTCCTGACGGAGCGCACATGAAAGTCCCGCTGCTGCCTGCCCTGGCGTTGTCCATCCGCGCTGGCCTCGCAACCTTGCACGACTCGATCCGGGGGCGTCGCAATCGGCTTCTTCAAGCGATAGTCATGCTGACGCTGACAAGCTCCAGCCTGCCAATTTTTGCCGCACTGCCGGTGGAGCGCATCAAATTACCGCCCGGCTTTCACATCGAAGTGCTTTCGGACGACGTACCGAGCGCACGCGCCATGTCGATTTCGCCGAAAGGCGTGCTCTATATAGGCAGTCTCGACGGCCACATCTATGCGCTCGAATTGCGCGATGGCCGCGTGAGCGCCCGGCACGTGATCGCCGCGGGCCTCGAAACGCCGGCAGGCGTGGCCTGGCATGACGGCGCGCTGTACGTCTCGGCCGTGTCGAAAATCGTGCGCTTCGACGCGATCGATACCCATCTGAACGATCCACCCCGGCCGGCCGTGGTGATCGACACGTTACCCACCGAAGACGCCCACGGCTGGAAATTCATCGCATTAGGACCGGACGGCAAGCTGTACGTGCCGCAAGGCGCGCCGTGCAACATCTGCCTGAAAGACCGTGATCGGTACGGACTGATCGGACGGATGGACCCGGACGGCAGCCACTACGAAGTCGTCGCGCGCGGTGTGCGCAATTCGGTCGGCTTCGCGTGGCAGCCGGGTACGCACGAGCTGTGGTTCACCGACAACGGTCGGGATCTGTTGGGCGACGACGTGCCGAGCGACAAGCTCAACCACGCGCCGCGCGCCGGCATGGATTTCGGCTTCCCCTACTGCCACGGCGGGGACACGCCCGACCCGGAATTCGGCAAAGGTCACCCGTGCAGTGCCTTCACGCCGCCGGTGGTGCAACTCGGCGCGCACGTCGCCGCGCTCGGCATGCGCTTTTATCGCGGCGACATGTTCCCGTCGGCGTATCGCGACAGCATTTTTATCGCCGAACACGGCTCGTGGAATCGCAGCAAGAAAGTCGGCTATCGCGTAGTACGGGTGACAACCGCGCCGAACGACAGCAACGCCCATCAGGAAGTCTTTGCCGAAGGCTGGCTCCAACCCGGCGACAAGGTCTGGGGCCGCCCCGCCGACGTGCTGCCGCTGCCCGACGGTTCGCTGCTGATCAGCGACGACTACGCCGGCGCCATCTACCGTGTCACCTACAAGGCGCCATAACGCGTCGTAGCCGCATGCCGCCCGCATGAGCGCCCTGCCCCCGGCCACATGCCGTGGTCACGTCGTCCCGGCCGGGCGTAGAATGCGCGTCGTTCCGCGCCGATTGGCGCACCGCTCCTTTCGACCGCCGGCTACCCGCACCGTCTACATGTCCACTTCCGTTCCGAATCTGCCGCATTCCCCGGACTCCTCACACTCCGGACGTTTCCGGTCGAAGACCCTGACCGCAGCGCTCGCTTTTTTCTTCGGTAGCCTCGGCGCGCATCGTTTCTATCTGTATGGCAAGCGCGACATTTATGGCTGGGCGCATCTGCTCGCCACGCTGATCGGCATTCCGGGCGTCTTGCTGGTGGTGGCGACCGAACGCGCGTCGATGCCCGGCTGGGCGCTGGCGTTCGCTGGGGGCATTTCGCTCCTGGCCGCCTTTCTCGCCGCAATCGTCTACGGGCTGCGTCCGGATGAAAAATGGGACGCGCAATTCAACCGTGACACCCCGCGCAAAAGCCGCTCGGGCTGGACGGTGATCTTCATCGTGATCTTTTCGCTGCTGATCGGCGCTTTCCTGCTGATGACGGGCCTCGCGATCTCATTCCAGACTTACTTCGAAAGTCAGGTCGAAGCGGCCAAAGCGTTGTCGCAATAAACCCGATGGCGAGGCCTGCAGGTCGCAGGCGCTAGAAAAGATCCAGTTGCGGATCGTCCCGCCCCGTGCGCCCGACCTGCACCGGCCCCAGTTCTACCCGGCGAAAGTGCGACATATCCAGAATGCCGCGATCGCGCCGGTTCATTCCCAGACGGCGTACGGCATTGTAGAAGCGCTGCTTGAGCAAATCCGCCCACAAGCCCTCGCCCTTCATCCGGCTGGAGAAGTTGGCGTCGTAGTCCTTGCCGCCCCGCATATCGCGCACACGCGCCATGACCCGATCGGCACGATCGGGAAAATGCGCCGCGAGCCAGCCTTTGAAGAGCGGCGCGACTTCCCACGGCAATCTCAGCACGATATAGCTGGCGTTGGTCGCGCCCGCCTCGGCGCAGGCCTCGAGCACGCGCTCCAGATCCTGCTCGGTGACGAATGGGATGACCGGCGCGATGCTGACGCCGACCGGAATGCCGGCTTCGCTCAACGTGCGAATGGTGCGCAACCGACGCGACGGCGTGGCCGCGCGCGGTTCGAGCGTGCGGGCGATGTCGGCGTCCAGCGTGGTGATGGTGATGGCCGCCATGAACTGACCGCGCGCCGCCATGGGCGCGAGCAGGTCGATATCCCGCTCGATCAGCGAGGACTTGGTGATGGCTGCGAACGGATGGTGATGCTCGCTCAGCACCTCCACGACCCGTCGTGTCAGTCGCAATTCCCGCTCCGCGGGCTGCCACGCGTCGGTGTTGACGCCCAGCGCGATGGGTTCGGGCTCGTAGGATTTCTTCGCCAGTTCCCGCTCGAGCAATTCAGGCGCGTTGATCTTTGCGTAGATACGGCTTTCGAAATCCAGCCCCGGCGACAGACCGAGATAACTATGCGTGGGGCGAGCGAAGCAGTAGATACAACCGTGTTCGCAGCCGCGATAGGGATTGAGCGACACGCTGAACGGAATATCCGGCGACGCGTTGCGTGTCAGGATGCTCTTTGCGCGCTCCTCGAAAATCTGCGTTCGTAGCGCGGGAGGTTCGTCGCCCGGCGCATCCGACGAGGATTGCCAGCCGTCGTCGACGACTTCCCGCTGATCGACCTCGTAACGACCTTGCAAGTTGGTGACCGCGCCGCGCCCCTTGCGAGGCGCGGGCGGAGCAATCGGAAATTCCTGAGCGGAAGAGAGGTCGGAGTCGGTCACGGAGGTGGCATACAAAACGGCGTAAAAACCTGTACAAATATACAGTGTTTACGCCGTTTGTCGAGACCGTTACGGCTCGCCGACCGCGATAGTCAGCGTCTCCTTGATCTCCTCCATCACCACATAGCTCTTCGACTGCACCGCGCCGGGCAATTGCAGCAGGATGTCGCCGAGCAGCTTGCGATAGTCGGCCATCTCGCCGATGCGCGCCTTGATCAAATAGTCGAAGTCGCCTGACACGAGATGGCATTCCAGGACCTCGGGAATCTTCTGCACCTCCCGGCGAAACTGGTCGAACATATTGCCGTTCTTGTGATCGAGCGTGATCTCCACGAACACCAGCAGCGCCGCACCCAGCTCGGCCGGATTGACCCGCGCGTGATAGCCGGTGATGACACCGTCGCGCTCCATCCGTTTGACCCGCTCGATGCAGGGCGTCACCGATAACCCGACCTGCTCGGCGAGGTCCTTCATCGCCATCCGGCCGTCCTCCTGAAGTAGCCGCAGGATCTTGTGATCGAGCTTGTCGAGCGCCCGGACCGGTTGTCGCTGTGTTCGCATAATGTTTTTACTGAAAATCCAAAAAATACAATAACAAAACCTATTAAAACGTTAATAGTATAGCGGCTAACACTGGGCCAGCCGCCTTGAACCTCGTTAATCGATTGAATTGCGCGAACGAAATAGGAAATTCAGCGAATCGACGAGCACAGCGCCCACTCATCTTATTGAATCTCCTGGAGCAGCTATGCGAGTCGTCGTCCTGGGCAGTGGTGTCGTTGGCGTGACGAGCGCCTATTACCTGGCGCGTGCCGGCCACGAAGTGACCGTCATCGATCGCGAAGCCGGTCCCGCGCTGGAAACCAGCTTTGCCAATGCAGGTCAGATTTCTCCGGGTTACGCATCGCCCTGGGCCGCACCGGGTGTGCCGCTCAAAGCTGTCAAATGGATGTTCCAGAAACATGCGCCGCTGGCGATCCGGCTCGACGGCACACAATTCCAGCTTCAATGGATGTGGCAGATGCTGCAGAACTGCACATCGTCGCGTTATGCCGTCAACAAGGGCCGCATGGTCCGCCTCGCCGAATACAGCCGTGATTGCCTGCAGGCATTGCGCGCCGACACCGGCATCCAGTACGAAGGCCGCACCGGCGGCACGCTGCAGGTGTTCCGTACGCAACAGCAATTCGATGGTGCCGCCAAAGACATCGCCGTATTGCAAGAAGCGAATGTCCCGTACGAACTGCTGTCGCCGGCCGAGCTGGCGCAGGCTGAACCGGCGCTCGCCGCCGTTTCGCACAAGCTCACGGGCGGTCTGCGCCTGCCTGGCGACGAAACCGGCGACTGCCAGATGTTCACTACGCGCCTCGCCGCGCTGGCAGAACAACTGGGCGTCAAATTCCGCTACAACACCCCTATCGACGCGCTTGCCGTGACCGGCGACCGTATCGCCGGCGTGCAATGCGGCAGCGAACTGGTGCGTGCCGATTCGTTCGTCGTCGCGCTCGGTTCGTACTCGACGAGTTTCCTCTCCGGCATCGTGAAGATTCCGGTCTATCCGCTGAAGGGCTATTCGATCACCGCGCCGATCGTCGACGCGGCGGCCGCGCCGGTGTCCACCGTGCTCGACGAAACCTACAAGATTGCGATTACCCGTTTCGACGACCGCATTCGCGTCGGCGGCATGGCCGAGATCGTCGGCTTCGACAAGTCCCTGCGGCAAGCGCGCCGTGAAACGCTGGAATTGTGCGTGAACGATCTGTTCCCGGGCGGCGGCGATACGTCGAAGGCCACGTTCTGGACCGGCCTGCGCCCGATGACGCCGGACGGCACGCCTATCGTCGGCCGCACGCCGCTTGCCAACCTGTTCCTGAATACCGGACACGGCACGCTCGGCTGGACGATGTCGTGCGGCTCGGGCCAACTGCTCGCCGATGTCATGTCGGGCAAGCAACCCGCCATCAAGGCAGACGACCTCTCGGTGCACCGCTACCTCGGCGAGACAAAAGGCGCGCATCGGCCGGCTTACGCCTGAGGCCTAAGCCACACCGACCCGGTCGAGCAGCAAAAACAAACGGCGCCTTGCAAGGCGCCGTTTGTTTTGAAGCGAGGCAATGAGTGGCCAGGTCAGAACTGATCGTCCGATAACGCCAGCACGCTTTCCTCACCCTTCGCGCTCACGATCGACACCTCGAATGCCGACGCCAGCGGCAATACATGCTCCGCGTAGAATTGCGCGGTCGCGATCTTCGCGCCATAGAACGACGGATCTTCGTCGCGTTTTTGCGCCGCGATGAGCAGCGCACGCGCCATCTGCCAACCGCCCAGCACGATGCCCGCCAGCTTCAGATACGGCACGCTGCCCGCAAACACCGCATTCGGATCGCGCTTCGTGTTCTCGACCACGTAGTCCACCACCGCGCTCAACGAGCGGTGTCCGTGTTCGAGGGACTTCTTCATCGAATCGAATGCCGCACCCGACTGGCCGCCGAGCGCTTCGATGGTTTCGGCGATGCTCGCCAGCAATGTCTTCGCCACCTTGCCGCCATCGCGTACCGTCTTGCGGCCGATCAGATCGTTCGCCTGGATCGCGGTCGTGCCTTCGTAGATCGGCAGGATTCGCGCATCGCGGTAATACTGCGCCGCGCCGGTTTCTTCGATGAAGCCCATGCCGCCGTGCACCTGCACGCCGAGGCTCGTGACATCGATCGAGAGTTCGGTGCTCCAGCCTTTGACGATCGGCACCAGATATTCATACAGCGCCTGATGTTCGGCCCGCGTCGCTTCGTCGGGGTGACGATGCGCGATGTCGCAATGCGCGGCGGCCACATACGCGAGCGCGCGCGACGCTTCGGTGAGACCACGCATCGTGGCGAGCATGCGACGCACGTCCGGGTGCCGGATGATCGCCACCGGCTGCTTCGCCGAGCCATCGACCGGACGGCTCTGCACGCGGTCCTTCGCGTACGCCACGGCCTTCTGATACGCGCGGTCCGAGACGCCCACGCCCTGCATGCCCACTGCGAAGCGCGCGGCGTTCATCATGATGAACATGTATTCGAGGCCGCGATTTTCTTCGCCGATCAGATGACCGATCGCACCGCCGTGATCGCCGAATTGCAGCACCGCGGTCGGGCTCGCCTTGATGCCGAGCTTGTGTTCGATCGACACGCAATGCACGTCGTTGCGCTCGCCGAGCGAGCCGTCCGGATTGACGAGAAACTTCGGCACGATGAAAAGGGAGATGCCTTTCACGCCGTCGGGTGCGTTCGGTGTGCGCGCCAGCACGAGATGGGCGATGTTCTTCGCCATGTCGTGCTCGCCCCACGTGATGAAGATCTTGGTGCCGAACACCTTGAACGAACCGTCGCCCTGCGGTTCGGCGCGCGTGCGCACCAGCGCGAGATCGGAACCGGCTTGCGGCTCGGTCAGGTTCATCGTGCCGGTCCATTCGCCGGAGATGAGCTTCGGCACGTAAGTCTGTTTCTGCTCCTCGGTGCCGGCCGTCAGCAGCGCTTCAATCGCGCCATCGGTCAACAGAGGACAGAGCGCGAACGACAGGTTCGACGCATTGAGCATTTCGACGCACGGCGTGGCGATCAGCTTCGGCAAGCCCTGACCTTCATAGTCGACCGGGTGTTGCACGCCTTGCCAACCGCCTTCGCCGAACTGGCGGAACGCCTCCTTGAAGCCAGGCGTCGCGGTCACGACGCCGTCTTTCCAGCTACTCGGATTGCGGTCGCCTTCGACGTTCAGCGGCGCCAGCACCTCGCCGCACAATTTCGCCGATTCCTCGAGCACGGCCTGCGCCGTATCGAAGTTGGCGTCTTCGAAACCCGGCAGCGTCGCGATGGTGTCGAGACCGGCCAGTTCTTTCATCACGAACAGCATGTCCTTGATCGGCGCCGTATAGCTCATTTCAGTTCTCCTCCTGTCTTGATATAAAAAAAGGGCGCCGGACTTGCTCGGTCCCGCGCCCTTTCCTGTGCCGGATGCTGTCGCCCTACTGGGTGGCGACTAAGCGGCGCTTAGCCTAATCCGCTGACGAGTTCCGGCACGACGGTGAACAGGTCACCCACCAGACCGTAGTCGGCGACGCTGAAAATCGGCGCTTCCTCGTCCTTGTTGATCGCGACGATCACCTTGCTGTCCTTCATCCCGGCCAGATGCTGGATCGCACCCGAGATGCCGACCGCGATATACAACTGCGGTGCGACGATCTTGCCGGTCTGTCCGACCTGATAGTCGTTCGGAACGAACCCTGCATCCACAGCGGCGCGCGATGCGCCGAGTGCGGCGTTCAGCTTGTCGGCCAGAGGTTCGAGCACCTTCGTGTAGTTCTCGCCGCTGCCGAGACCCCGGCCACCCGACACGATGATCTTGGCCGACGTCAGTTCCGGACGGTCCAGCTTCGTCACTTCGCGCGAGACGAACTGCGAGATGCCGCTGTCGGCTGCGGCTTCGATCTTCTCGACCGTCGCGCTGCCGCCTTCGGCTGCGACCGCGTC
>NZ_CAAJGK010000041.1 GCF_900996245.1 Paraburkholderia sp. BCC1886
GAGCGGGGTCGACGTCGTGAACACGGTGGGCGGCGACATCAATTCTTCGGCGACTACCGTCAATGCCGCGGGCACACTGATCAACGCTGGCCGGATCGAAGGCGACACCGTCACGACGAACAGCGCGAGCCTTGCCAATACCGGCACGGTCATCGGCAACGACGTAACCGTGAATGCAGCCAACGTGCAGAACACCGGTATTGCTGCGGTGATCGCAGGCGCAAACAGCGTCCACCTCTACGCGCAGGACTCTGTCACCAACGCCGACGGCGCGCTGATCTACAGCGCCGGGAATCTGGAAATCGCCCGCGACGGCACGCGCGACGCGTCCGGCCTGCTGGCTCACCAGACCGGCACGCTCACAAACCGCGCCGCAACCATCGGGGCAGAGGGCGATATCGACATCGCGGCCCACGGGGTCAGCAATGTCCGCACTGGCATCCTCACCGGGGCAGGCGCACCGCAAACCACCACAACCACACTCACCGCCTGGACCGCGGGCATCCCGATCGGCGATGCGCTCGGCAGTCACTTCAGCCTCACCTTCCCGCAATGGACCTGGAAACAGGATCAGGCGTCCTACAAGGAAGAGATCGTGGACGATCTGCGGGCACCCGTCACCGTGACGGTCCCGAAGGCTCAGGTGACGAACCTGGATACGACCGCGAACACGCTGACGCTCACCCAGGGCATCACCGAACAGTTCTACGACAGCACCCACACGACGATGACGTGTGACGCCAACGGCCTGAACTGCAATCCGTTACCGGTGCTGCAGACGCGTCAGATCGGCACGAACCCGGTGCAGTGGTACACGGACCTCACCGATAACGGCGACACCTACACGATCACCCTGTGGCCGGACTTCGATCCGGCGAAGAATATCCGTCCTGATCAGCTGATCGTGAACCACAGTCTCGGCGACGATTCCCACGACTACAGCGAGATCTCACGCACGGTCACGACGACGGCTTCGACTGACCGGCTCGTGGATGCCGGCCATGCGGCGACGATCCAGGCGCAGGGGGCGATCCGTATCAATGCAGATGGCGGCAGCATCCGCAACGGATCGTCGACGATCGCGGCCGGTGGCGATCTGGTGCGGCGCGCCGAAGGCGGAAGCGTTACCGATTCAGGGACGGTGCTGCAGCAGACCCTTACCCGGGAATCTGCGTCGACGTTCTACTGGCACCAGAAGACCGGCGGTGACAGCGACACGCAGACGGTGCCGGACGGCATCACGCAATCGCGAACGACCGTGGATGCCCTCCCCGCGATCGCGAGCTCGAACCAGACCGTGCAGACCGACGCCCGGACGATCACGATCGGTTCGGTGGACCGTCAGGGGCAGACGGTGGCGGGGTCGGGGGTGACGGGTGGTAGTGCTGACGGGATGCAGGCGGGGACAATTAATGACCAGCCAGACCGGCCGCAGACGATCGGCATCGCAAACCTGACACTCCCCACGAACGGGCTCTACACCTACAGCACTGAGCCCGAGGCGTCGTACCTGGTCGTCACCGATCCACGTTTCACGCAGTATTCAGGCTTCATCAGCAGCGATTACATGCTGGGTCAGCTAGGCATCGATCCGCAGAAGACGATCAAACGGCTGGGCGACGGCGTCTATGAGCAGATGCTGATCCGCAACCAGGTCACGCAACTGACCGGGCGCACCTTCCTCGATGGCTATTCCGACAGCCTGTCCGAATACACCGCGCTGATGAACAGCGGTGTCGCGTATGCGCAGGCGTTTGGTCTGGCGCCGGGTATTGCCTTGAGCGCGTCGCAGATGGCAGAGCTGACAACCAGCATGGTGTGGCTCGTCTCGCGGGACGTGACGCTGCCGGACGGCTCGCACCAGACGGTGCTGGTGCCACAGGTGTATCTCGCGAAGCCGGACACGGTCGATCTGACGCACAGCGGCGCGCTGGTTGCAGGGAATGCGGTGAGCCTGAAGGCGACGGATGACGTGAACAGCAGCGCTCATGTCGTGAGCAGTGTGGCGACGACTGTCGTGGGCAATACCATCGTGAACAGCGGAGTGATCGGCAGTGCGGGCACGACTGTCGTGGCGGCGGTTGAGGATGTGCGTAATCTGAGCGGCCGCATCGGTGGCGGTGATGTCCTCGTGCAGGCCGGTCGCGATGTGGTCAACGGGACGCAGACGTATGGCGTGTCGAAGGCGTTCGGGTCGGAAACTGTCACGGGCAGCATAACGGGCAGCATTACGGGCACCGGCATCGATGCGGTCGGGACGATCTCGGCGACGGGAAGCGCAACGATCTTCGCGGGTCGTGATGTCACCTTAACGGGCGCGACGATCCAGGCAGGCGGCGATGTAGCCCTCGCAGCAGGGCGAGATCTGAATGCCGGTACGGCAACGCTGGCTTCGACGCAGGACGTGCAGACGCACAATGGAATGAACGGCAGTCACACGGCGATCACGCAGAATCCGGGCAGCGCGATCACGGCGGGTGGCGATCTGGCCACGCTATCGGGTCGCGATACGACGCTCACGGGCGCCACGATAAAGTCAGGCGGCGACGCGACGATGGTCGCGAGCGGCAACCTGACGGTCACAGCGGCGAAGGATACGCAGACCCAAAGCGAGCGGTCGATGGGCGGCGAACTCTCGCATCACAGCAGTTCCAGCTACGACGAATCGGTGCGGGGGTCCGCTATCAGCGCGGGCGGGAACATGACGCTCGCCGCAGGTCAGGGTGGCTGCGGCAAGCTGGCGATCACCGGTTCGTCGGTTTCGGCGAATTCCGGTGGGGTGGCACTCGTTTCAACGGGCGATATCACGCTTGGCAGCGTGAGCGAGACGCACGATTCGCAGAGCTGGTCGCAGACCCGACATACGGGCTTCCTGTCGACGGAAACGACGACCGGGACGAGCAGTTCGCATCAGGTGCTTGCAAATGGTTCGACGGTGTCGGGCGATACGGTCACCGGCGTGGCGGGGCGTGACATGACGGTGAGCGGCTCGACGCTCGCCGCGACGCACGACGTGATGCTTGCGGCTGGCAACAGCCTCGTCATCGACGCGACGCAGGACAGCAGCGAGAGCAGTCACTTCCACCAGACCATAAAAACCGGCCTGGGCAGTGCTGGCGGGGTGGGCGCGTCGTACGGCACGGTCGACACGAAGGACATGGCCCACGACCGGATGGTGAGCAACACGGGCAGTCTTATTGGCAGCACGGACGGCAGCGTATCCCTCACGGCTGGGGCAGACCTCCACGTGACAGGCAGCCATCTGATTGCCGCACAGAACGTCGTGGGGACCGGTGCGAACGTAACTCTCGACGCCGCCACCGACACCGCCCATCACGACGAGACGCACGAAGTCAGCCGGAGCGGCTTCACGCTGGCGGTCAGGGCACCGGTGCTCGATGCGGTCTCGAATGCGGTCGACCAGACGCATGCGGCAAGCCACAGTCAGGATGATCGCGCAGCGGCGCTGCACGGCATGGCGGCCGCGAGCGGTGTGTATGACGCTTATGGCGCAGCCGGGTCCGCATTGAACGACCTCACCGGCGGCAACCGGCCGGAAGCCAAGCTCGAACTGAGCTACGGCAGCAGCCACAGCCGCGACCAATTCACCGAAGATTCGATGACGGATCGCGGTTCAGGCGTGAGCGCAGGCAACACCGCTGCGTTCGTGGCGACCGGAAACGATACAGCGGCTAGCGGCAACATCACGATTGCGGGTTCGACCGTGCAAGCCGGAAACGTGATTCTCGCCGCGAAGAATCAGGTCAACCTCATCCACACCACCGATACTGACTCGACCCGCAGCACCAGTGAGTCCAGCAGCGCGAGTGTCGGCGTGTCGTATGGCACGCAGGGTTTCGGTGTGTCGGCGTCGATGGCGAAAGCGCACGGCAATGCCAGCAGCGATGCGGCGATGCAGAACAGCACGCAGGTGACGGCGACGAACACGGCGACGATCGTCTCGGGCGGCGATACGAAGATCATCGGCGCAACTGTAAGCGCCCGTCAGGTGAGTGCCGATGTCGGCG
Source organism: Paraburkholderia sp. BCC1886 (assembly GCF_900996245.1). Taxonomy (GTDB): domain Bacteria; phylum Pseudomonadota; class Gammaproteobacteria; order Burkholderiales; family Burkholderiaceae; genus Paraburkholderia. Next base: position 4,029 of record NZ_CAAJGK010000041.1, read on the forward strand.
GCAACCTCAACCTCGCGAGCGTGCAGGACACGATGTCGGGCGCCGCGCATCAGGAGAGCACGGGCGGCGGATTCGCGATCAGTCAGGGCGGTGGCAGCGCGAGCTTCAGTCACACGAATGCCAATGCTACCGGCAGCTATGCGGGTGTGAACGAACAGTCCGGCATCCGGGCCGGTGACGGAGGCTTCAATATCAGCGTGCATGGCGCTACGGACCTGTTGGGCGCCGTCATCACTGGCGATGCCGATCCGTTAAAGAACCATCTGTCGACAGGCACCCTGAGCTTCAGCGATATCCAGAACCGGTCCAGCTACGACGCGCATTCCGGCGGCTTCAGCGCAGGCGCATCGACCGGTGACGGCGGCGCGAACTACAGCACCCACGGCAACACGTCGGGCAGGAACACTGGCGGCGGTTCGCCAATGCCCAGTCAGGACGACAACGGGAGCGATGGCGCCATCACGCGTAGCGGTATCAGCGCGGGCACGATCAGCGTGACCGATCCGGCGATTCAATTACAGGACATCGCAAGCCTGAACCGTGACACGTCGGACACGAACGGCACGATCGCCAGACTGCCCGACTTGAACCGCCTGCTCGATCAGCAGGCCGACAGGATGTCAGCTTCAGGCGCTGCAGGTGAAGCAGTCTCCCGACGCATTGGCGACTACGCCGATGAGCAGGCAAGGGCGACGGGCAATCCGGAGTGGGATGAGGGTGGGACGAACAGAACAGCGCTGCACATTGCGGGCGGAGCGTTGATCGGTGGGCTCGGTGGCGGTGCTTTCGGAACAGCCCTTCAGGGTGCAGCGGGCGCGGGCGTGTCGGCGGCGTTTGCGGGCAAGCTGAACGGGCTGGCTGATTTGATTGGCGATGCAACCGGCTCCATGACGCTGGGCAATATGGTGTCGAACGTGCTGGCCGGGGTGGGTGGTGCGCTGGTGGGTGGTAGTGCCGGTGCGTTCACGGCGTCGAATGCGGACCTGTACAACCGCAGCACGGGCAACGGCGATGGCAAGGGTGGCACGGGCAGCGACTTCCTCGATCGTCTGGGCGATGCGATCAGAAGCACCGCGGATGATCCGCTGGGCGCGTTGAACCATGCACTGAACAGCGTCATTCCGGCACCGTCCGCTCAGAAGCCCGATGCAGATGCCAATCCACTTGTGGATGCGAATGACAACAAAACGCCCCCCGCAACAGGTGGGGCTGTTGTGACACCACCGGCAATGGTTTGTACGCCCAACGCTGGTTGCGTAATGACACCAGCTGTCGCGACGCCGGGAATGCCCGGCTATGTGCCGAATACGGCGACGCTGAACAGCGGCGATAATGGCGTGGCTAAGAGCGGCAATGAGGCAACACAACCAATTACTGCCGATAACTTCTTTGATGGAACTACATATACGTCCAAAGTGCGTAACCAAGCGGCATCAGGTGACTATCACGGATTTCCTCAGTCAGCAGATGCATTCTCTGGCGAGGGCAATGTTCAGCCAATCACAGGAGGCGATGGTGTGACGCGCTGGAAATTGACGATTCCCGGCTCTTACAATGGAACAGCAGGGATATTTGAATACATTCGCAACCCGGACGGTACGATTAACCACCGGCTGTTCGTTCCGACTAAGTGATGAGCTATGTCAGCATCAAAAATACTTGAGTTGTATGCCCGCATGGGGCGAAGCCTCATTGGTAATGGTTTGGATGAGGCGGCACTTCCGCTCGCGGCTGCGGAGGCTGCGCTGGACCTGTTTGCTCTGCAGCGATGGCGCGTGCTAGGTGGTGACGTATATCAACTAGCGGAGGGTGATCGCTTTGAGTCGACTTACGAAAATTGGTTTTATGAGGGAGAGGATGTAGATGGGAGTATTGCTGTAGCTCGCAACTTCATAAATAGTCTAGGCGTGCGGCCCGTTTATATTGTGTTCGTTGTAGCTGCGCAATAGTAGTAGTTAGATGACAAACCCGGCCGCGGCCGGGTTTGCTGTTTATGGGTGTTGCTCAGTTGCGTGTGCTGCGTCGTTGCAGCATTGCTTCGGCTTCAGGCGCGGTCATATATCTGCTGGCGACCCTGTAGTCAGCAACAAAAATACGCGCGACATCTCCTTCGCGAGCATGACAAGATTCACACTCAATCACAGCGTGAAAACAAGCTCTACATCCCGACCAAAACCCGACCGTATCCAACGTCTCCACCACAACGCCGTCACCGCCACCACGCCCCCCCCAAAAGACTCCGTAAGGCAACCCCCTCACCACCCACCATCATTTTCCCCGCACCTCAGCCGTAATACCGTGAGCACGACACCATGATGGCCGTCGCGCATCCGGCGAGCAACGTCGCCAATTACACGGAGCCTACGCATGTCCATATCTGCAATAACCGGGAGTGTCGCCGGCCTCGACACGTGGCCGACGGGTTCTTCCCACTCGCGCCCGCCGCAAAGCGCCACCGACTCGTCGACCGACGACTCGTCCTCCACGAACCCGCTGGTCGCGGCCATCGTCGCCGCGTTGGCGCAATTAGGCCTGACCTCGACTAGCGACGCTTCAACGAGTTCGAGTTCGAGCTCCAGCACATCGTCTTCCGTCGACTCGACATCGGCGACATCGTCGAGCACGGTCAGCACTGCGCTTCAGCAATTCATCGGCGCGCTATTCCAGGCCGCCAGCCAGCAGGCATCCAGCGCAGCCGAAGGCACCAGCACCAGTACCAGCACCGCGTCATCCGCATCCGCATCCGACTCGAGCGACCTCGACGACCTCGACGACTTTGACGACTTCGACACAACCAGCACCGACGACCCCACCTCCCAATCCGCCGATGCCGACGCCTACGGCGGCGATCTGGCATCGGCCATCGAGAGCCTCGCGCAATCGCTCAAATCAGGCACCGCCTCGACTTCGAGCAGCACGGCATCGGACTCGGGCAGCACTTCGAGCGACAGCACACTCCTGAGCGATTTCAAAAACCTGCTCACCGCGCTAGGCTCGTCCGACGGCTCCTCGAGCAGCAGTACGGACTCGACAAGCAAAGCCACCGCCGACCTCGAAAAGTTTCTCACCACGCTGGCCGGCAACCTCCAGGGCGGCACGTCGGGCACGATCGGAATCTTCGTGAGCACCACCGCCTGAAGCACGCTCGATACCGCCTCCAGTGCCTGCAGACGATGAAGCCCCGCCTGCCGCGATCGGTGTAAAGTAGCAGCCTCATCGTGTGTTTAAACCGGCTCCCATGAGCGACGACGTCACCACTCCGAGTCAACTCGGCACTTATCTGAAAGACCGCCGTAGCAAGCTCGATCCCGCGGTCTTCGGCTTTTCGCCGGAACGTCGCCGCACGCCGGGTCTGCGCCGCGAAGAGGTCGCTCAGCGGGCCAATATCAGCGCGGCCTGGTACACGTGGCTCGAACAGGGCCGGGGTGGTGCGCCGTCGGCCGACGTACTCGACCGGATCGCCGGCGCGTTGATGCTCACGGGTGTCGAGCGCGAACATCTGTTTCTGCTCGGCCTCGGCCGCCCGCCCGAAGTTCACTACGAAAAAAGCGATGTGGTCGCGCCACGACTGCAGCGCGTGCTCGACGCCTTGAATCCCAGTCCGGCCCTAATCCGCACGGCCACCTGGGACGTCATTGCCTGGAACCGCGCGGCGACGGTCATGCTCCTCGACTACGCCACGTTGCCGCCGGAACAGCGCAACGTCCTGCGCATGATGTTCCTCGACCCGGGCGCGCGTGCCGCGCAATACGATTGGGAGAGCGTCGCGCGTTTCGTGGTGAGCGCTTTTCGCGTGGACGTGGCGCGTGCGGGCGCCACCGGGGCAGTCAGCGCCTTCGTCGAAGAACTGTGCGGGCTCAGTCCGGACTTCGCGAGGATGTGGCTCGATAACGACGTGCTCGCCTATAACGAGCACATCAAGCACATCCGTCACCCGGTGTTCGGCCCGTTCGCGTTCGAGTACTCGTGGTTCGCGGTGGAGGGCAGGCCGGACCTGACCATGGTGGTCTATAACCCGGCCACGCCGGAAGATCTCGCGAAAATCACCGCGGCACTGGCTTCACCGCCGCCTTCTCCTTCGCCTCCGCCGTCGCCGCGTCGAACCGACGCTGCGCTTCGAGTACCTCAGACCTGAATTGCTGCAGCGCCTTCAGGTCGGGATCAGCCGGCGTCAACGCGCTCCATAGCACGTCGATCAACTGATCGGCAGTCGCCTCGATATCGATCTGCCGATTGGTCAGCGTGGCGTCCCACAACACGTGTTCCATCGGACCGAACACCATCGAGCGCAGCAGGCGCAACGGCATATCGGCGCGAATCTGCCCGGTTTCCTGTCCTTGTGCCAACACCCGCATCAACGGCGCGGTGTAACGGCGCTGCAGCTCGGTGAGTGCTTCGCTCAATTCATGGTGACGCGCGCGTCCTTCCGACAACACCAGCGCGCATAGATCGGTGCCGTTGACCAGCATCAGCCGCAAATGTGTGCGCACGATAAAGCCGAACTGCTGCCGCACGCCGCCATCGCGCGGCAAGCCGGATTCAATCGCATCGATGATTTCGTCGTACCAGTCGCCGATCACGCGCGCACATAACTCGCGCTTCCCGCGGAAATAGCTGAACACGGTGGCCTCGGAAATACCCAGACGCTGCGCAATTTCCGCAGTGGTCGCGCGCTCGTAGCCTTTCTCCGAGAACACGTCGCGCCCGGCCTGGAGGATTTCCCTGACGCGCTGCTGCGACTTGCGCCCGGCCGGCTGGCGACGCGACGCGGGCAACTCCGCCCTGACATCGGCGTCCGGATTGTCCTGGGCGTCTTTCCTGGTGGCAACGGTCATATGAGTCAAGTTCAGATTTGAAAGGCCCGTGGCGGGGATGCGAGCCCGGTGAACGCGATCCTATCACGCCATGTCGCAGTGCGATCGGCCCGGGGAGATTTCTGAGTCTCACTCAAAATACCTATTGACGCTTACGTAAATCTGGCCTGAGAATGCACCTCGAACGCACTTAGACTCGCCGGCGGCCAACGAGGCCCACCGGCCGCCAACGAACTCTGGAGACACCGCAATGGCCAACCTGCCCGGTTTGCAATTCCCGCTCGGCGAAGAAATCGAAATGCTACGCGACAGCCTGGCGGGCTTTGCCGCGAAGGAAATCGCGCCGCGCGCCGCGGAGATCGACCGCACGGACCAGTTCCCGATGGACCTGTGGCGCAAGTTCGGCGACCTGGGCGTGCTGGGCATGACGGTGTCGGAAGAATACGGCGGGGCCAACATGGGCTACACGGCGCACATGATCGCGATGGAAGAAATCTCGCGCGCGTCGGCATCGGTCGGACTGTCGTACGGCGCGCATTCGAACCTCTGCGTCAACCAGATTCACCGCAACGGCACCGAGGCGCAGAAACAGAAATATCTGCCCAAACTCGTCTCCGGCGAACACATCGGCGCACTCGCCATGAGCGAGCCGAATGCCGGTTCGGACGTGGTCAGCATGAAGCTGCGTGCCGAGAAAAAGGGCGACCACTACGTGCTCAACGGCACCAAGATGTGGATCACCAACGGCCCGGATTGCGACACGCTGGTGGTCTATGCGAAAACCGATCCCGAAGCGAATTCGCGCGGCATTACCGCGTTTATCGTCGAAAAGGGCATGAAGGGCTTTTCGGTGGCGCAAAAGCTCGACAAGCTCGGCATGCGCGGTTCGCACACCGGCGAACTGGTCTTCGAGAACGTCGAAGTGCCGGAAGAAAACATCCTCGGTCAGTTGAACGGCGGCACGAAAGTGCTGATGAGCGGCCTCGACTACGAACGGGCGGTGCTCGCAGGCGGCCCGACCGGCATCATGGTCGCGGTCATGGACTCAGTGGTGCCGTACATTCACGACCGCAAGCAGTTCGGCCAGTCCATCGGCGAATTCCAGCTCATTCAGGGCAAGGTCGCCGACCTCTACACCACGTTGCAGGCCTGCCGGGCGTATCTGTACGCAGTGGGCCGTCAACTCGACACGCTCGGCTCCGCGCACGTGCGCCAGGTGCGTAAGGACTGCGCGGGCGTGATTCTCTACACCGCCGAAAAAGCCACGTGGATGGCCGGCGAAGCCATCCAGATTCTCGGCGGCAACGGCTATATCAACGAGTATCCGGTGGGCCGCCTGTGGCGCGACGCGAAGCTCTATGAAATCGGCGCGGGCACCAGCGAAATCCGCCGCATGCTGATCGGCCGCGAACTGTTCGCCGAGACGGCCTGAACTGACCTCATCGCGCGATCCACGCTACCAGGCCAAACGACAAGCGGCGAACAGGAGAAGCCTCGCAATGCCGATCATCGAATCGAAACTGAATCCGCGCTCGGACGATTTCCGCGCCAACACGGCAGCGCTCGAAGCGCTCGTCGCCGATCTCCGCGAGAAGATCGAGAAGCTCTCACTAGGCGGCGGTCAGGCGGCGCGCGACAAGCACACGGGACGCGGCAAACTGCTGCCGCGCGACCGTATCGCGCAACTGCTCGATCCAGGCACGCCGTTTCTGGAATTCTCGCAACTCGCGGCGTACGGCATGTATAACGACGACGCGCCGGGCGCGGGCGTGATTACCGGCATCGGCCGCATTGCCGGACAGGAATGCGTGATCGTCTGCAACGACGCGACGGTCAAAGGCGGCACTTACTATCCGGTCACGGTGAAGAAACACGTGCGGGCCCAGGAAGTCGCCGCGGAAAATCATTTGCCGTGCGTGTACTTGGTCGACTCGGGCGGCGCGAATCTGCCGAATCAGGACGACGTGTTCCCCGATCGCGACCACTTCGGCCGCATCTTCTTCAACCAGGCGAATCTGTCGGCGGCAGGCATTCCGCAAATCGCCGTGGTGATGGGCTCGTGCACCGCGGGCGGCGCCTACGTGCCGGCGATGAGCGACGAATCGATCATCGTGAAGAATCAGGGGACGATTTTTCTGGGCGGCCCGCCGCTCGTGAAAGCCGCGACGGGTGAAGTGGTGAGCGCCGAAGACCTGGGCGGTGGCGACGTGCATACGCGTCTGTCCGGCGTGGTCGATCATCTCGCGCAGAACGACGCGCATGCGCTCGGTATCGCGCGCAGCATCGTCGGCAATCTGAATCGCGCCAAGCAGGTGCCGTTGGCGTTGCAGGAACCCAAGCCGCCGCGCTACGACGTGAAGAGTCTGTACGGCGTGATTCCCGCGGATACCCGCAAGCCATTCGATATTCGCGAAGTCATCGCGCGTATCGTCGACGACTCGGCCTTCGACGAATTCAAGTCCCGTTACGGCACCACGCTCGTGACCGGCTTCGCGCATATCTGGGGACACCCGGTCGGCATCATCGCGAACAACGGCATTCTGTTTTCGGAGTCGGCGCTCAAGGGCGCGCATTTCATCGAGTTGTGCTGCCAGCGCAAGATTCCGCTGGTGTTCCTGCAGAACATCACCGGTTTCATGGTGGGCCGCAAATACGAAAACGAAGGCATTGCGCGTAACGGCGCAAAGATGGTGACGGCGGTGGCGACGGCCAGGGTGCCGAAGTTCACGGTCATCATTGGCGGCTCGTTCGGCGCGGGCAATTACGGCATGTGCGGCCGTGCGTACTCGCCGCGTTTTCTGTGGATGTGGCCGAACGCGCGCATCTCGGTGATGGGCGGCGAACAGGCGGCTTCTGTGCTGGCCACGGTGAAGCGCGACGGTATCGAAGGCAAGGGCGGCGCGTGGAGTGCGGAAGAAGAAGAGGCCTTCAAACAGCCGATCCGCGACCAGTACGAACATCAGGGTCACCCGTATTACGCGAGCGCGCGTCTGTGGGACGACGGTGTGATCGATCCGGCGCAAACGCGCGACGTGCTCGGTCTGGGCCTCTCGGCGGCGATGAACGCGCCGATCGAAGAAACACGCTTCGGCGTGTTCAGAATGTGAGCGTCGCCACAGGAGCCGTATCCATGCAATACGAAACGCTGAATCTCGACGTCGCCGGCCAGGTCGCCACGCTCACGTTGAATCGCCCGGAAGTGCGGAACGCGTTCAACGAAACCATGATCGCCGAAATCACCGCGGCGTTCGTCGCGCTCAATGAGCGAGACGACGTTCGCGCGGTGGTGCTCGCCGCGAACGGCAAGGCCTTTTGTGCCGGTGCCGACCTGAACTGGATGAAGAAAATGGCGGGCTACTCGGACGACGAGAATCGCGCCGATGCCATGTTGCTCGCCAACATGCTGTCCACCGTCTATCGCTGCAACAAGCCGGTCATCGCGCGCGTGAGCGGCGATACCTACGCAGGCGGCATGGGTCTGATCTCGGCGTGCGATGTCGTCGTGGCCGTGGAGAGCGCGCGTTTCTGTCTGTCCGAAGCGCGTCTCGGTCTGATTCCCGCGACGATCGCGCCCTACGTGATTCGCGCGTTGGGCGAGCAGGCTTCGCGCCGCTACTTCGCAAGCGCGGAGCAGTTCGATTGCACGACGGCTTTGCGTCTCGGCCTCGTCAGCGAGGCAGCGAGCGCGGAGCAACTCGATGCCACCGTCGCGCAGATTGCTGCGGCGCTGTGCGCGAACGGGCCGCAAGCGGTGCGCGCGAGCAAGCAACTCGTGCAGGACATCGCCGGAGCGCCGTTGAACGACGCGCTGATCGAAGACACCGCAGCGCGTATCGCCCGCATCCGCGCGAGCGCCGAAGGCCGCGAAGGCGTGGCCTCGTTCCTCGAGAAACGCACGCCGGCCTGGCGCGACTGATCGCCGACACCATCACGGGACCCTACACCGAGACCTCTCATGTTCAACAAGATCCTGATTGCCAACCGGGGCGAGATTGCCTGTCGCGTCGCCGCGAGTTGCAAGCGACTCGGCATTGCCAGCGTGGCCGTCTATTCCGACGCCGACGCCAACGCGAAACACGTGGCCGCCTGTGACGAAGCCGTCCATATCGGCGGCTCGACGGCGGCGGAAAGTTATCTGCGCGTCGAGCGGATCATCGAAGCCGCGCTGGCCACCGGCGCGCAGGCCGTGCATCCCGGCTACGGCTTCCTGTCGGAAAACGAAGATTTCGCACGGGCTTGCGAAGCGGTCGGCATCGTCTTCATCGGCCCGCCGGTCGAAGCCATCGCGGCGATGGGGTCGAAAGCGGCCGCGAAGGCGCTCATGCATGCCGCCGCGGTGCCGCTCGTGCCCGGCTATCACGGCGACGACCAGGACCCGCAATTGCTGCAAGGCGAAGCCGATGCGATCGGCTATCCGGTTCTGTTGAAGGCGAGTGCGGGCGGCGGGGGCAAGGGTATGCGGGTGGTGGAGCGCAGCGCCGACTTCGTTGCAGCGCTCGCGTCCTGCAAACGCGAGGCGGCCAGCAGTTTCGGCAACGACCGCGTGCTGATCGAAAAGTATCTGACGCGGCCGCGTCACGTCGAAGTGCAGGTGTTCGCGGATACGCGCGGCGGCGCGGTCTATCTGTTCGATCGCGACTGCTCGGTGCAGCGGCGTCATCAGAAGGTGCTGGAAGAAGCACCGGCGCCCGGCTTGCCCGCCGAGACCAAACGCGCGATGGGCGAGGCCGCGGTAGCGGCCGCGCGCGCGGTGAATTACGTCGGCGCGGGCACGGTCGAGTTCATCATGACCGGCAGCGGCGATTTCTATTTCATGGAAATGAACACGCGCCTGCAGGTCGAACACCCGGTCACGGAGATGGTGACGGGTCAGGACCTGGTGGAGTGGCAATTGCGGGTCGCCGCGGGCGAGCCGTTGCCGCTCACGCAGGATCAGTTGAAGATCGACGGTCATGCCATCGAAGCGCGCATTTACGCGGAGCATCCGGCGCGCGGTTTTCTGCCGTCCACGGGCACGCTCAAGCATTTGCGCATGCCGGCAGGCGTCGAGTTTTCGATCGGCGCCGAGGGTGGCGCAGGTGAAGCCTCACGCAAGGCGGCGGTGCGGATCGACAGCGGCGTGCGCGAGGGTGACACCATCACGCCGTTCTACGATCCGATGATCGCCAAGCTGATCGTGCACGGCGCGACGCGCGAGGAAGCGCTCGCGCGCATGAACCGCGCTTTGCACGCGTGCGAAGTCGTGGGGTTGCATACCAACGTCGAATTCCTGCAGCGAATCGTCACGAGCGAGCCGTTTTCTACCGGCGACCTCGATACGGGGCTGATCGAGCGGCATCACGATGCGTTGTTCGCTCCGCTCAACAAACCCTTCAAGGAAGCACTGGCGCTGGCCTGCGCGGCCTTGCTCGCGCGCGAAGGCGGCACCGCGCACGGCGCGTCGCCCTGGGATGCACTGTCGCACTGGCGTCTGAACAGCGGCTATACGCAGACGCTCGGCTGGCGTGTCGTCGACAGCAGCAGCGATTGTCCCGACGCAGCCGGCTTCACCGTGACCTTCGCGCGCGACGGCGCGACACAAACGCTCGAGCACGACGGCGTGCGCGACGGTTTCGACTGGTCGGTGGGGGCGGGGCAGCACGAGTTTCGCGCGACGATCGGTGCGGTTCGGGTGACGGGCCGCGTGTTCGTCGATGGCGATACGTTCCACGTGTTCTGCCTGGGCGAAGCGTTTGCGTTCGAGTGGCAGAATCTGCTCGCGCATGCCGCCGATGCCGAAGGCGGCGAAGGCCGTCTGACTGCGCCGATGCCGGGCAAGGTCATCGCCGTGCTGGTCGAAGCGGGCGCCGTCGTGGAGAAGGGCACGCCGCTGATCGTGATGGAAGCGATGAAGATGGAGCACACCATCGGCGCGCCGACGGCGGGGACGGTGACGGAGGTGTTGTATGCAGTCGGCGATCAGGTGGCCGACGGTGCGCAGTTGCTCGTGCTGGAAGTGAAGCAGGGATGAATCGACCAGGAAGCCTGGGTTGATGCATCAGGCGAGTCGCGGATAGCCGGCGGCTCGCGCTTCGTTTTCGAGTTGATCGATGTGCTGGTAGTCCGCCGCCGACAACCTCGAAAACCCCTGCAAACGCAGACGTTTTGCACGTTCGGGCTGGGTGACGAGCGTCTTGTCGAGCGCGTCGCGCAGCGCCTCGATCTGAATCGGGGACACCTTGGCCGAGGCGATCAACGGCAAACCCGGCGCGCTCGCCGTCATGCCGAGGCTGCGAACCCGGTGCGCTAACTCCGGCAACTCATCGCACACGAAAGCAAACGTCACGCAATCGATGGCTGCGATGTCCGCGCGATTTTCCGCCACGGCTCGCAACGAGCCGAGATGCGAGCCGGTCCACACCACCTCGCTGAAAAACGCGCCGTTCCGTGCGAGCGGCGCGACGGCGTGGCGAAACACGTTCATGCCGCTATTGGAGTCTTCCTGATTGCAGGCCGCGCGTGCGCCGCGGCAGTCGGCCAGCGTGTCGAACGGCGCGTCGGTCCGCGTGACCAGTACGCTCGAATAAGACGCGCCTTCACAACCGGGGGCGATGAAATGGGGCGTGGCAACAAGATGCACGCCATCGTTCAGCAAGCCATGCGTCAACGGATAACCGCAAGTCTGCGAGATGAGCAGATCGGGCCGGCGCCAGAATGCGTGCAGCGCCTCGTCCGGTTCGACAATGCGGCATTCCTGCATGGCTGGAGCGGCATATTGCAGAACGTCGCCGAGCCACGCATGCCATTGAGCGGCCAGCGCGGGCGTGACGTTGTACATGGGCAGAGCGGCAATCCAGGTCATGCCCGCGATTCTGACACGGCTAATGCAAGACCATGCGGAATTCGTCCAGACCGAGCCGCACCGGTTCGGCAGTTTTGAAAATCCGCTTGCGGGACGCTACCGCGAGAATATCGTGCCGCCCGTCTTCGAACGCGATCAGCAAATCACGGCGCCGTTGGCTGGCTGCTCCGCAATAGGCGATCAGCGCTTCCGCGCTCACTTCGAAAATCTGCGCCTGATCGTCGAAACACACACGGAATGCGACGCCCGCGCTTTCCGTGACACAGGGCCTGAATCCTTCGTCCAGATAGATCGGCATACCGAACTCCCGCTTTGCATCCGAAACCCCAGCATGACGAGCCGCGGCGCGTCGGTATGTGGGATATCCGTCATTCAATTGAAAGTCGCGGCGGGTTGTCGGCGCCGCCCTGCGGCTCGAGCGCCGTCAGACGAATCAAAGGTCCAGTTCGAGTGCCGATGCCTGGCCGCCGGTGTCGACGAGCGGCCGCGCCATGCAGATCAGCGCGTGGCCTGGCGCGATGGGCGCGTCGGTGGGTTCGTCGTACTCGACCTGGCCGCTCGTCAAACGGGTGGAGCAGGTGCCGCACATACCGGAACGGCAACTCGACTGCGTGGCGATCCCGCAAGCTTCTGCAAATTCGAGCAGCGTGCCGTCTTTCGGCAGCCATTGCACCGTGCGTTGCGAGCGCGCGAACGTGACGGGAACGGCCTCGGCATCGTGTTGTGCGGCTGGCGTGTCTGCCAGCTTTTCGGCGCTGCGTCGAACGGTCGCCGGACCGAACGCTTCGAAGCGGATGCGCTCGTCGGCGACGTTCAGCGCGCGCAGGCCCTCGTACAGTTCGCTCATGAATGCCGCCGGGCCGCACAGGTAAAAATCGTAATCGTCGAATGGCAATGCGTGCTTGAGTGCCGCGATGGTCACGCGGCCCGTTTGTCGTCCGGTGGAGAGGGGCATAGCTGCACCCGCAGCGCTGTCGTACAGATGCAGCGAAACCTCCGGATGACGTGCCGCGACGGCCTCCAGCTGCGGACCGAACGGCCGCTCCTCCGGACTGCGCGCGCCGTGAAAAAAGTGCAGCGGCTTGCGCGGCGTGCCCGACTCGAATGCGGCGAGCGTGTGCTGGAGCATCGCGAACATCGGTGTGATGCCGATACCGGCCGAGATGAACACGACGGGGCGCGGACTGCCGCTGTCGTAGACGAACTTGCCGCGCGGCGCCATGGCTTCGATCCGCGAGCCAGCGACGGCGTGCTCGTGCAGCCACGTGGAAGCCACCCCGTCGCGCTTCACGCTGATCCGGTAGCGCCGGGTGTCGCTGGCGGCGGACAGCGTGTAGGTGCGTGTCAACGGTGCAGCGGTCGCGTCGACCGGCACACGAATCGGCAGATACTGGCCCGGCTCGAAGGGCGGCAACGGCGCGCCGTCTGTCGATTCAAAATAGAACGAGCGGATGCCGGGCGTTTCGTCGACCACTTCGGCGATGCTCAGATGCCGCCATGACGAAGCGCTCGCTTCCTTAGCCACCTCTTTGACCGGCGCGACGAACTGCGGCGCGTACGCGACGTCCGACCACCGGAACGGCAGCGCCGCCCGGGTCCGCCGCACTTCGACAATCCGGAATCGCACCAGACGCTCGGCCAGCGGAAACGCGGCCAGTTCCGGGCCATCCCAGACGATCTCGGCCAACGCCGCCACATAAAGCAGATCGCCGTTGATGAAATCGACGAACAATAGCCCCGCACGCGGATCGTGAAGCAGGTTGCCCAGCGTGTTGAAAAAACGGTTGCCGCTGAAATCCGGCGTGGTCAGCGTGGTGGCGTCGTCCACCCGCACGAATCCGGGCAGGCCGCCGCGATGCGAGACGTCCACGCCGCGCGCCGCGCCTGCTGTTTCGTCCAGATTCGCGCTGGCGATAAAGAACGTATCGGCGCGGCCGAGCCATTCGCGGTCCGCGTCGCTCAGTTCGGAAGCTGTTTCAACCGGCGGATGCTTGCTGCCCGCGTGACGCGCATCGAACGTCGGTGTGCGGCTCTGAATGTATTTCGCGCAATTGCCGAAACTTTGCGTGACATTCAGCGTGACTGCCGCGCCGGTCACGTCCGCAATCACGCCGTTCACGCGATTGCGCCGCCTCGTCTGCGGTTGCAGCCCCAGACCGCCGATCATCATGCCCGGCTGCCACAGACCGCGCAACGGATCACCCGGCAATGCGCCGCCGTCGATGCGCAAGGTCTTCGAATCGGGCGCGGACACGAAGCCCGGTTCGCCCGCGCGCAATGTCGCCCACGGCTGACCTTGTGCGTCGATTCCCCCGAACACCATGAACGGCTGCTCGTTGAAGAACTGCCGGTGCTGATCCGGCATCGCCCGACGAATACCGCGACGGCCGGTCGCCTCCGCTTCCTGCACGACGCCAGCGCGTTGCTGCGCGAGGTGCTCGGCGGCATGAAACGGCGAGGTGGGCGCGTCCCAACCTTGCGCGGCGCTGGCGGAAACTGTCGGCATGATGAACCCGGAGAACGTTGGCTACGGCACTGGCGGAACGACGCATTACAGCGCGCGACGAATTACGCCGCGAGCAATCCCGCCTTCGTCACCGGCATCGGCACGAAGCGCGGCAACGCTTCGACTCGCCGCAGCCATGCACGAATGTTCGGATAGGGATCGAGCGACACACCGCCTTCGGGTGCGTGCGCAATGTACGTATGTGCGGCGATATCGGCGATGCTCACGCGTTCGCCCGCGGCGAACGGCTTGTTCGCCAGTTCGGCATCGAGCACGTCGAACAGCTTCGCGGCGATCTTCTGCGCGGTCTCGAGGTGCAGCGGCGCGTTGAACACGTTGACCAGACGCGCGGCACACGGACCGTAAGCAATCGGGCCGGCCGCCAGCGACAGCCAGCGTTGCACGGCGGCGGCGCCGTGCGCATCTTCCGGCAACCACGATCCATCGCCATAGCGCTTCGCCAGATAAACGAGGATCGCGTTCGAATCGAACAGCACCGTGTCGCCGTCTTCGATGGTCGGCACCTGACCGAACGGATTGAGCTTCAGATACTCGGGGCGACGATTGTCGCCTGCCGCCATATCCAGTTCGATCACTTCGAACGGCAGGTCGAGCAGGGTCAGAAACAGCTTCACCCGGTGACCATGCCCGGACAGTAGCGTGGTGTGGAGGCGAATGGGCTGACTGGGCTTCGCGGCAGCGGGCATGGTGGAACTCCTGAAGAAACGAGCCGACGGGTGCCGGCTGGAATGAGGCAAGCGTACCGGCTGGCGGCCTTGCGCATAAGCCTGTTAAGCTGGGAAACATAATCAATCGAAGATGGACAATCGGCGCATGGCGGATCTTAGAGATGTCAATCTGAACCGGCTGGCGGTGTTCGTCGCGGTGGTCGGAGCCGGCTCGCTGACCGCGGCGGCGGCGCGTCTCGGCCTGACGAAAACCATGGTCAGCACGCATATTCAGCGGCTGGAAAAAGAAGTCGGCGCCAGCTTGCTGGTGCGCACGACCCGGCGCCTCGGCGTGACGGAAAGCGGGCGCGCGTTCTACGAGGCAAGCGGCAAGATCCTGCACGCGGCCGAAGAAGCACTGGCGGCCGTATCGGGCGACTCGGCGCCGCTGCGCGGGCTGTTGCGCGTGAGCGCGCCGATCGACTACGGGTCGCTGGTGGTGGCGCCCGCGCTGGTCGACATGCGCCGTCTCTACCCGGAACTGGAACTGGAACTGGTGTGCACCGACAGTTACGTCGATCTGATCGCCGAGGGGATCGACGTCGCGATTCGTCTCGGGCAGCTGGCCGACTCGGGTCTGCGCGCGGTGACAATCGGCGGATTCGTGAAGTGGGTCGTCGCGAGTCCCGACTTCGTCGAGCGTTGGGGTAAGCCCCGCACGCCCGCGAGGCTCGCGGCGTTGCCGCTGATCGCGCTGTCGGTGTTGCCGCATCCGCTCACGCTGGATTTACAGCGGACTAAAAGCGGCAAATTGGAAAAGCAAAGTGTGCGCTTCGAAAACGCGTTGCTGGTGAATACCGCCGACGCCGCGCGCGCCGCGACGCTGGCGGGCGGCGGCTTCGGTCTGTTGACCGATTTCTCGGTTCAGGACGACGTGGCGGCGGGGCGGTTGGTGCGGCTGTTCTCCGACTGGGCGGATAAGCCGAAGGGCATTCATGCGGTGTTTCCGCCCAGCCGTTATCCTTCGGCCAAAGTGCGTTCGCTGGTCGACGTGATCCGCAGCCGGGTCGATGCAACAGCGCGGTGAGGCTTCAGATTCCCCCGACACACAGATACTTGATGACGACGTAATCGTCGATGCCGTAATGCGAGCCTTCGCGGCCGAGTCCCGATTGCTTCACGCCACCGAACGGCGCGACCTCGTTCGAGATGAGTCCGGTATTGATACCGACCATGCCATATTCGAGCGCTTCGGCCACGCGCCACACGCGTCCGATATCGCGGCTATAGAAATACGACGCCAGACCGAACTCTGTGTCGTTGGCCATGCGGATCACTTCCTCGTCCGACGTAAACCGGAATAGCGGCGCGAGCGGCCCGAAGGTTTCGTCGCGCGCGACCTTCATGGCGGGCGTGACATCGGCGAGCACGGTCGGCTCGAAGAAACCGTGACCGAGCGCATGACGCTTGCCCCCGGTGACGATGCGCGCGCCTTTGGCCAGCGCGTCTTCGATATGCGACTCGACCTTCAGCACGGCCGCTTCGTTGATCAGCGGCCCCTGGGTCACGTCGGCGTCGGTACCGGCGCCCACTTTCAGTTGTTCGACGGCGACGCGTAGTTTTTCGGCGAACGCGTTGTAGACCTTGTCGTGCACGTAGAAGCGGTTCGTACACACGCAGGTCTGTCCGCTATTGCGATACTTCGACGCGATTGCGCCCGCGACCGCCGCATCCAGATCGGCGTCGTCGAACACGATGAACGGCGCATTGCCGCCGAGTTCGAGCGAGACCTTCTTCACCGTCGGCGCGCACTGCGCCATCAACACACGGCCGACCGGCGTCGAACCGGTGAACGACAGTTTGCGCACCACGGGATTGCCGGTCAGCTCCGCGCCGATCGCTTTCGGCTCCCCGGTCACGACGTTGAACACGCCGCGCGGCACGCCCGCGCGTTCGGCCAGCACCGCGAGCGCGAGCGCCGACAGCGGCGTCGCTTCCGCCGGTTTGACGACGATCGGGCAACCCGCGGCAAGCGCCGGGCCGACCTTGCGCGTGATCATCGCGGCCGGGAAATTCCATGGCGTGATCGCGGCGCACACGCCGACCGGCTCCTTCGTGACGAGAATGCGTTTGTCGCTCGCTGGCGTGGGAATGGTGTCGCCGTAGACGCGCTTGCCTTCTTCCGCGAACCATTCGAGGAACGACGCCGCGTACAGGATTTCGCCCTTGGCTTCGGTGAGCGGCTTGCCTTGTTCCGTAGTGAGAATCGTCGCCAGGTCGTCGGCGTTCTCCAGCATCAGGTCGTGCCATTTGCGCAGGACCGTCGCGCGTTGCTTCGCGGTGGCCGCACGCCACGCAGGCCACGCGGCATTCGCGCTGTCGATCGCGCGACGGGTTTCCGCGCCGTTCATACGCGGCACGGCCGCAATCGTTTCGCCGTTGGCGGGGTTGCGGACGTCGAACGTGCTGCCGTCGTTGGCGCCTTCCCACTCACCTGCGATAAAAGCGCGGGTTTGCAAAAGCGTCGGGTCATTCAGGGTCAATGTGTTCATGGTGGGTCTTTGTTGCGTGCTGCGAGTGTGAAAAGCCGGCACGGCGAAACCGCCACTGCGTGTTTTTCACACTCGCAGCGCGGCAGCCGGGTTTTCCGTCTTCCCTGCGTTTTCTTTCAGCGGTTTTTTAAGCGGCGACGCCGACGCTGTCCTTGATCGCGGCTTCCAGTATCGTCAGCGCTTCCTCGAACACGTGTTGCTGAACCGTCAGCGGAAACAGGAAACGCACCACGTTCGAGTACACGCCGCACACCAGCAGCAACAGGCCGCGTTCGAGCGCGAGCGTCTGCACGCGCTTCGTGAATGCCGCGTCCGGTTCCGAGCCGCCCGGCTTGCAGAACTCGACGGCAACCATGCCGCCGGGGCCGCGCACGTCGGTAATCTGCGGCACGTCGGGCTGCAACGCGTGCAGCTTCGCCTTGATACGGTCGCCGAGCACGGTCGCGCGTTCGCAAAGCTTCTCTTCGTCGATGATGTCGAGCACCGCGTGCGCCGCCGCCACCGCCAGCGGATTACCCGCATACGTGCCGCCGAGGCCGCCGGGCGCGGCCGCATCCATCACGTCGGCGCGGCCCACCACGCCCGACAGCGGCATGCCGCCCGCGAGGCTCTTCGCGATCGTCATCAGATCGGGCACCACGTCGTAGTGGTGCATTGCGAACAGCTTGCCGGTGCGCGCAAAGCCCGTTTGCACTTCATCGGCGATCAGCAGGATGCCGTGCTCGTTGCACAGCTTGCGCAGTGCGCGCACGAACTCCAGCGGCGCCGGATAAAAACCGCCTTCGCCCTGAACCGGTTCGAAGATGATCGCAGCCACGCGCTTCGGATCGATATCGGCCTTGAACAGATGCTCGATGGCTTGCAACGAATCGGCGGTGCTCACGCCATGCAGCGGATTCGGGAACGGCGCGTGAAACACGTCCGCCGGGAACGGGCCGAAGCCGATCTTGTACGGCGCGACCTTGCCGGTCAGCGCCATGCCCATCATCGTGCGGCCATGAAAGCCGCCCGTGAACGCAATCACGCCGGGCCGGCCGGTCGCGGCCCGCGCGATCTTGATGGCGTTCTCGACCGCTTCGGCGCCGGTGGTGAAGAAGGCGGTCTTCTTCGGATAATCGCCGGGCGCGCGCTCGTTAATTTTTTCGGCCAGCTCGACGTAAGACGCGTACGGCACGATCTGATACGCGGTGTGCGTGAAATGCTCGAGCTGCTCGCGCAACGCGGCTACGATCTTCGGATGCCGATGACCGGTGTTGCACACCGCGATACCCGCCGCGAAGTCGATGAAGCGTCGGCCTTCCACGTCCCACAGTTCCGCGTTTTCAGCACGCTCGGCGTAGAAGTCGCACATCACGCCGACGCCGCGTGGTGTCGCGGCGTCCTTGCGGGCTTTCAGTTCTGCATTCTTCGAAGTCATGGGCTCGTTTCCAGTGGGTTGGCGGGCAAGGCCGCTGTTCGACGCCGCGCTCCAGCGCAGCACGTGCCGCGACTATAATCAGATTTGGCTCTGATTTTCAGAGCCATTCTGGTAAATAAACAGGAGCCAATTTTGCGAGCAAGCGTGTTGTCGGATTGGCTCGGCCAGCGGCTCGAGCGCGGCAACGGTCAGCCGATCTACCGTCAGTTGCACCGGTTGTTGCAGCAGGCCATTCTGTCGCGCGAATTGCCGGCGGGCAGCAAGGTGCCTTCGTCACGACTGCTCGCGGAGGAATTGGGCATCGGCCGCAATACGGTCACGCAGGTCTATGAGCAACTGGCGCTGGAAGGCTATGTGAGTTCGGCCACCGGACGCGGCACCTTCGTTGCGGACAGCGCGCCGGACGAGATCGTCGGTGCGCCCGACGCGAGCGTGCTTTCTGCGAACGGGCCGTCGATATTGCAGGGGTCGCCGGGGTTGCCGATGTTGCCATCCGGCCGGCGTGCATTGTCGGAACGAGGCGGCCGGCTGATCGCGGGCGCGGGCGTGTCGAAGCGGCAGTGGGGCGCGTTCATGCCGGGCGTGCCGGACGTGACGCGGTTTCCTGCCCGGGTCTGGAGCCGTCTGCACAACAAGTACTGGCGGCGGACGCGGCCGGACCTGCTCACCTATGCGCCGGGCGGCGGACTCGCGTCGCTGCGTCATGCGCTGACCGACTACCTGCGCAGTTCGCGCTCGGTGCGTTGCACGCCCGGGCAGATCATCATCACGACCGGCATTCACCAGTCCATCGATCTCGCGGTACGTCTGCTGTCCGATCCCGGCGACGTGATCTGGACCGAAGACCCGTGTTATTGGGGCGTGCGCAGCGTGCTGAACGTGTCGGGCCTGCAATTGCGGCCGATTCCCGTGGATGCCGAGGGCATTGCCCCATCGGCCGACGATCTCGCGCAGCCACCCAGGCTGCTGCTCGTCACGCCGTCGCATCAGTACCCGCTCGGCACGGTGATGAGCCTCGCCCGGCGCCGCATGCTGCTGGAGTACGCGCGGCAGAACCAGTGCTGGATCATCGAAGACGATTACGACAGCGAATTCCGCTATGGAAGCCGGCCGCTCGCTTCGCTGCAGGGTCTCGATACCTCGGGACAGGTGATCTACGTCGGCAGCTTCGGCAAGACGCTGTATCCGGGTTTGCGCGTGGGCTACGTGGTCGTGCCGGAAGCACTGGCGGAGAGCTTTGCGACCGCCAGTGCGGAGTTGTATCGCGAAGGGCAGTTGTTGCAGCAGGCGATGCTCGCGGAGTTCATCGCCGAAGGACATTTCACGTCGCATATCCGCAAGATGCGCACGCTGTACGGGCAGCGTCGCGAGGCTTTGCTCGATGCCGCGACGCAGCGCTATGGCGACGCGTTGCCGGCGCTAGGCGGCGATGCGGGGCTGCATCTGGTGATGCAGTTGCCGGACGGTTATGACGACCGCGTGGTGGCGGCGGCAGCGCTGGAACGCAATATCGTCGTGCGGCCGTTGTCGGGGTATTACGCGCAGCCGTCGACAGCGCCCGCGGGCTTGCTGATCGGCTACGCTTGCGTGCCGGACGAGGAGATAGCGCCGGCTTTCGGGCAACTGGCCTTGGCGATCGGCGATCTGTGATCGCCGGATAGTGCGGCCACACGCCTGCAAATAAAAAAAGCCGACCCATACGGGTCGGCTTTTTCGCTTACGGTACGACGGCTATCAGAACTGGTTCATCGTATTGTCTTTGCCCGCCGCTTTCAGCGCCGCTTCGCCGCTGAAATACTCCTTGTGATCGTCGCCGATGTCGGAGCCGGACATGTTCTGATGCTTCACGCAGGCGATGCCCTGACGGATCTCCTTACGCTGCACGTTGGCCACGTAACCGAGCATGCCCTGGTCGCCGAAGTATTCCCGGGCCAGATTGTCGGTCGACAGCGCCGCGGTGTGATAAGTCGGCAGCGTGATCAGGTGATGGAAGACGCCCGCTTCGCGTGCCGCATCGGCCTGGAACGTGCGGATTCGTTCGTCGGCGGTCGCGGCCAGTTCGGTCTGGTCGTATTCCACGCTCATCAACTGGCCGCGTTCGTAGGCCGACACGTCCTTGCCGGCCGCCGCCATCGCGTCGTACACCTGCTGGCGGAAGTTCAGCGTCCAGTTGAACGACGGGCTGTTGTTGTACACCAGCTTGGCGTTCGGGATGACCTTGCGAATCTCGCTGACCATGCCGCCGATCTGCGCGATATGCGGCTTCTCGGTTTCGATCCACAGCATGTCGGCGCCGTTTTGCAGCGACGTGATGCCGTCCAGCACGCAGCGCGCTTCGCCCGTTCCCGAGCGGAACTGGAACAAGTTGCTAGGCAGGCGCTTGGGGCGCAGCAGCTTGCCGTCGCGCTTGATGACGACGTCGCCGTTGCCGAGCGCATCGGCCGAAATTTCATCGCAATCGAGGAACGAGTTGTACTGGTCGCCCAAGTCGCCCGGCGTGGTGGTCACGGCGATCTGCTTGGTCAGGCCGGCACCCAGCGAGTCGGTACGGGCCACGATGATGCCGTCGTCCACACCCAGTTCCAGGAACGCGTAGCGAATCGCGCGAATCTTGGCGAGGAAGTCTTCGTGCGGCACGGTGACCTTGCCGTCCTGGTGGCCGCACTGCTTCTCGTCGGACACCTGATTCTCGATCTGGATGCAGCAGGCGCCCGCTTCGATGAACTGCTTGGCCAGCAGGTAGGTTGCTTCGGCGTTGCCGAAGCCCGCGTCGATGTCCGCGATGATGGGCACCACGTGCGTGACGTGGTTGTCGATCTTCTTCTGGATAGCCTCTTTGGCAGGACCGCTTGCGGCGTCCAGTTCGCGGAACAGGCCGCCCAGTTCGCGCGCATCGGCCTGACGCAGGAACGTGTAGAGCTCGCGGATCAGCGCGGTGACGGACGTCTTTTCGTGCATCGACTGGTCCGGCAGCGGTCCGAACTCGGAGCGCAACGCGGCCACCATCCAGCCGGACAGGTACAGGTAACGGCGCTCGGTGCTGTTGAAGTGCTTCTTGATGGAGATCATCTTCTGCTGGCCGATGAAGCCATGCCAGCAACCCAGCGACTGGGTGTATTGCGACGGATCGGCATCGTAGGCGGCCATATCGGCGCGCATGATGCCGGCGGTATAGCGGGCGATGTCCAGACCCGTCTTGAAGCGGTTCTGCGCGCGCATGCGGGCGGCGGATTCCGGATTGATGGCATTCCACGCGCTGCCTTGTTTTTCCTTCAAACCGGCAACGGCCTTGATGTCGTCCTGATATTGAGTCATGTGTATCTCCTAAGGGCAAAGGCGCAATTGAGTAAAGGGTTCGGCTTGCCGCTTCGTGTGTTGCGAAGCGAGCTGGTGACTCAATAGTAGCGACCTTTTGCTGCAGCGAAGCAATGTCTTATATAAGACATAAGACTTTATTTTTGCTTTGTTTTCAAGGAGATACAAAACGTGTTTTGCAATGCAAAACACGTTATCAAGCGGCGAAAAAACCGGACCGACGAAAACCGAGGGGGATTTCGCAATATGAAAAGGGCTTTCGGTGAGCGGGTAAATCAGTCTGTCCTGAGCGGCGCCACGGCTTCTCGCGCATAACGCTCGAACGACTCTCTCACGAGACTCGCGACCTTCTCGGCTAACGGCGGAAGCTGTCGGC
This sequence comes from Paraburkholderia sp. BCC1886, assembly GCF_900996245.1. Classification (GTDB taxonomy): domain Bacteria; phylum Pseudomonadota; class Gammaproteobacteria; order Burkholderiales; family Burkholderiaceae; genus Paraburkholderia. The sequence continues at coordinate 26,518 of NZ_CAAJGK010000041.1, forward strand.
GCCGCAACTTCACCAACCCGAAGCGGGCTCTGGATTCAACCGGCGGTTCGAGCGCAAGCTCGCGCAATTCGCCCGAGGCAATCTGCTGGACGAACACCGACCGGCTGGCCACGATGACGAGATCGGTCTGCAGCGTCGCCTGAATCATGTCGCTGAAGCTGTCGCTCTCGATGGAAATCGCCCGCGCGAAACCATCCGGCGTCGCAAACTCCTTCTGCAACAGCGCGAGCGCAAAGGGCGACAACTGCGTGCTGGCGAACTGGAACTGAATGACTTCCTGCCGCGACACTGTCTGCTGCCCCGCGAGCGGATGTCCGGCACGGACGAACAGCCCGATCGGCCATTGCGGCAGTTCTTCGATCTCGAGTTGCGCGCGATCGGACACCGTGTCGAGCGGCGCGATGTCGGCGCACATCACGTCGATCTCGCTGCTATAGAGCATTTGCAGCAGCGCGCTCGCGGGCCCCTGGCGGATGGCGATGCGGGAACCCGCCGGCAGTCCGCCACCCAGCGTCAACAAGCTCGACCCGAGCAGAGCGGCCGGCGTCGCGCCGAGCCCGATATCGACGCTGCCGAGCGCGCCGTTCTGCAACTGCTGCAAGTCGTCCCTGATCTGCTTCGCTTCGAACAGCATCCGGCGCGCGCGCCCGATCACGACGGTGCCCGCCGGCGTCGGCTCGACACCGTGCGCGTCGCGCCGGAACAGCGTGGCGCCCAATTCTTCTTCGAGACTCTGCAAGCTCCGCGAGAAAGCGGACTGACTCAGATTGACCCGCGCGCAGGCCCGGCCAAAGTGCAAAGTCTCTGCGAGTGCGACCACGTGTTCGAGTTTTCTGAGATCCATGGTGTGTCGTTATGTTGCAGAAATTGCATCGTAATTTAGCAAATTTCTCATTGGATTGCATAATTTCGGTTGCGTAGGATGGCGCCTCGGACTACAGACCAGCAGGAAAACCATGGCCAGCACCATCCAGAAACCGGGCGCCCAGCCGGCTCGCGCAGCAATCGGCGCGTTTGTCGGCACCACCATCGAGTGGTACGACTTTTATATCTTCGCGACGGCCGCGTCGCTGGTTTTCGGTCACGTGTTTTTTCCGCAGGGCAACGTGTTTCTGGCCACGCTCGGCTCGCTCGGAACCTTCGCCGTCGGCTTCTTCGCGCGACCGCTCGGCGCCGCGCTGTTCGGCTCGCTAGGCGATCGCGCGGGGCGCAAGAATATTCTCGCGATCACCTTGTTGCTGATGGGCGGCTCGACGGTGCTGATCGGCTGTCTGCCGAGCTACGCGAGCGCCGGTGTCGCCGCGCCGATCCTGCTCGTGCTGCTGCGGATCGTGCAGGGCATCGCGGTGGGCGGCGAGTGGGGCGGCGCGGTGCTGCTCTCGTCGGAACACAGCGACGCGAAGCGCAAAACTTTCTTCGCCTCGTTTCCGCAGTTGGGTAGCCCGGCCGGCATGATCCTGTCGATCCTCGCCATTCGCGCGATCTCGAGCCTGCCGAGCGATGCGATGTATAGCTGGGGCTGGCGCCTGCCGTTTCTCGCCAGCGCGCTGCTGATGATCGTGGGCCTCGTGATCCGCCACGGTGTGCACGAGACGCCCGATTTCGAAGCGGTGCGGGCGAAGGTCGCGAACCGTCCGCCTTCGGCGCTCGAAGTGATCCGCAAGATGCCGCGGCTTCTGCTGCTGGTGGCGGGCGCGAATACAGTCGGCATTTCCTCCGCGTATTTTCTCGTCGTGTTCATGCTGACTTACACGACTCAGTATCTGCATATTCCGCGAACCGTGATTCTCGACTGCGTGTTCGCCAGCACCTGCCTGCAGTTGTGCGTGAACCCGATTGCCGCGTGGCTCGCCGACAAGGTGGGCGTCGCGCGTTTCGTCCTGACCACGAGCCTGATTACCTGCGTGACGCCGTTTCTGCTTTATCCGCTGGTCAATCAGGCGACCTCGGCGTCGATCTTCACGGGTCTTGCGATTTGCGTGTTCTTCGGCGCGGCGTTCTATGCCGCCATCGCCGGGTTCTCGGCCAGCCAGTTCCCGACCGAATATCGCTACTCCGCGATTTCGATCTCCTATCAGGGCTGCGGAGCGATTGCAGGCGGCCTGACGCCCATTCTCGGGACGATCCTCGCCGAACATTTTCCGGGCAACTGGGTGCCGCTCGCGATTGCCTACTCGGCGACCGCGGCGATCTCGGCCGGCTGTATCGGCATTTTGATGCGACGCGACTCCCCCGTCGTCTTCAAGACGGCTGCAGCTTCCACCGTGAGCGACTGAACCATGAACGCCAAGACCTCTCTCCTTCCTCTGGACATTCCGACACTCAGGGCGGCCGTCGAAAGCCATCGCGACGAATCGGTCGATCTGCTGCTGAAGCTGGTTTCGTTCCCGTCGCTCGTCGGTCGCGAACAACCGGCGCAAGCGTTCGTGCGCGACACCTTCGAATCGCTCGGACTCCAACTCGACGAATTCGAGGTCGATCAAAACACACTGGAAACGCACCCCGCGTGGTCGCCCGGTTCGATGGATTACGCGGGCCGTCCGAACGTCGTCGGCATTCACCGGCCGCGTTTTGGCGAAAGCGGCCGCTCGCTGATCCTGAACGGTCATATCGATGTCGTGCCGGTCGGCGACGAACGGCTGTGGACTCGGCCGCCCTTCGAGCCCTACGTCAGCAACGGTCAGGTGTTCGGACGCGGCAGCGCGGACATGAAGGCGGGCATCACCGCGTTCATCATGGCGTGGAAAATCCTGCGTGAACTCGGTCTCGAACCGGCAGCGCCGGTGTATCTGCAATCGGTGATCGAAGAAGAGTGCACGGGCAACGGGGCGCTGTCCTGTCTGGTGCGCGGTTATACCGCCGACGCCGCCATCATCCCCGAGCCGACCTCGTTGCGCGTGATGGATGCGCAGATGGGCGTGATCTGGCTCGAACTCGAAGTAAGCGGCAAGCCCGCGCACGCGGCTTTCTCCGAGAAAGGCGGCAGCGCGATTTCGATGTCGTTCGACCTGTTCGCGGCGCTCAAAGAACTGGAGGGACGGCAGAACGCGCCGCAATGCCGTCATGCGCGTTACGCCGATCACTTCAATCCGGTCAAATTCAATCTCGGCACGATCGAGGGCGGCGAGTGGACGTCGTCCGTCGCCACCAACTGCCGCTCGACGATTCGCGTGGGCACCTATCCCGGCACGACCGTCGAACAGGCGATTGCCGCGATTCGCGAGGCGCTGGATCACGCGCTCGAACACCACGCCAATCGCGAGATTTTCAGCTACACGCTGAGCGAGGTGGGATTTCGCGCCGAAGGCTTTGCGCTCGACCACGACATTCCGCTGATTGCCGAATTGCGGCGTTGCCATCACGAGGTCCTGCACGGCGAGGCCGGCATGATGGCCTTTACCGGGACGACCGATGCGAAGTTCTTCAACCTGTACGGCGAGACACCGGCGGTGTGCTACGGACCGGGCGGAGAGAACACGCATGGCATCGACGAATCCGTCGCGATCGACGAACTGCTGGATTCGATTACGGTCATCGCGTGGTTCATCGTCAACTGGTGCAAGTGCAATCCGATCAAATAAGAACTTGACCACACGCTATAGGGCCACCCAGCCGGGCGTGAGTCAGCTCGGCGCCTCCATCGGTATCAACAAACGCTTCTGAGCTCTTCGAGTAGCGTGACGCGCATTTTGCCGCGTCACGCATGAAGCTAATCCACCTTGTTTTGCATCAAGCCGCGCAGAGACGCTGTGCCGCGGTGAACACGCGCTCGCAGTAGTCCATTGCATGCGGCCCTTCGAATTGCTTCGCGGTGTATTCGCAGGTTTCGGGGCTGGGAAACGTCAGCTTCGCGCCGCCCGACATCGCCTTGATCTGCGACTGGCATGCACGTTCGAGATAATGAATATTCACGAACGCCTCGGCAATCGTGCGGCCTCCGGCGAGCAGCCCGTGATTGCGCAGAATCATCGCATTGTGCTGGCCGAGATCGGCGATCAGGCGAGCGCGTTCGTCGAGATCGAGCGCCACCCCTTCATAGTTGTGGTACGCGATACGCCGGTAAAAACGCAGCGCGTGTTGCGTGATCGGCAGCAAACCGTCGGCCTGACACGCAACGCCGATTCCGTCTGCCGTGTGCGTGTGGACCACGCAGGCGAGATCATGGCGTGCCGAATGAACCGCCGAGTGAATCGTAAAACCGGCTGCATTCACGTACTGGCTATCGGGGTCGCCGTCTTCCATGGGATTGCCGTCCAGATCGATCTTCACCAGATCGTCCGGTGTCATTTCATGGAACATCACGCCGTAGCGGTTGATGAGGAAATGTTCCGTCTCCGGCACGCGTGCGCTGATGTGCGTGTCGATGATATCCGTCATGCGGAAATGCGCGACCAGCCGGTAAAGCGAGGCTAGTTCGATGCGGGTTTTCTGTTCGGCGGCGCTGCGCACGGGCGGGGTTTGAGTGATAGCTTGACTATTCATGGTGTCGTGAAGATCAGGAGGTGGAAGGGCCTTCTTCGCGCGCGCGCATCAGCGCAGCCAAAGCCTGAGTATCGCAGCGGCCTTGCGTTTCAAGGGCGGCAATCACGCCGTGGCGGTCGGCAGCCGAGCGGTCCTGGTTGAGTTTGAATTTGCCTTCGATCCGTGTCAATTCGATTTCGACACCGGCAATCGCTTTCAGGCGCGGCAGGATCGTGTCTTCGGGCATACCGGGAAAGCTCCACGCGCCGCCCAGCGGCGTGTCGTAGTGAGCCACCGTACGCGTGAGAATGTCGCGCACGGCTTCGGGTTCTTCAATCAGACGCAGGCGGCCGCTCGCGTGGATCGCGGCATAGTTCCAGGTCGGGAACGTATGCTGGTCTTCGTACCAGCTCGGCGAGACGAACGCATGCGGGCCGGAGAAGACCACGCGCACATCCTTGGCTTCGCGTAGCTGCTCGAAGTGTGGATTGGCGCGCGCGAGATGCGTGGTGAGCGTGCCGTGCTCGCCGCGCGTCGTATCCAGCAGAAACGGCAAATGGGTAATGCCGACTGCGCCGCGAGTCGAACTCACCAGCATGGCGAAACTCCACTCGCGCATATGCGCGTGAAGGGTCGCGAGCTGGTCTTCGGCGTAAGCCGGTTTGATATACATCCTGGTCTCCTGACATGAAAGCGCGGCGGCGATGCATGCGCCGCCGCGTGATTTGAGGCTCAGCGCGCGTCGCGCGAGGCAATCTCCGCGATCCACTCGACGGTTTCGTCGAACGCGCGGCTGGCGACGTCGGCAATGGACACCGCTTCGAGAAAGCTATGGACCGTGCCCGGATAGATGCGCGCGGTTACGTCGACGCCTGCCTGCTTGAGCCTGGCTTCGAAGTCCAGGTTGTCGTCGTACAGAGGATCGCATTCGGTGACGACCATCAACACGGGCGGCAAACCGCCGACATCGGCATTGAGCAGGTTGTAACGCGGGTCCGAATAATCTTCCACGCTTGTGAGGTAGAGGCCGCGGAACCACAGCATCATGTGCACGGACAGACCGTAATCGCCCGCGCCATAACGGATCACCGAATTGCGGTTCATGTTCGCCCCGTAGCCGCCGTAATTCAGTATCAGCCCGTCGACGATCGGCTCGTTCGCGGCGCGCAGCGCCACGCCAATGCCAGCGCTCAGATTCGCGCCGGCGGAGTCGCCGCCGAGGAACACTTTGCCCGCTTCGTAGCCGAGCGTCTGCGAGTTCGCGACGATCCAGCGCACGACTTCGAGACATTGCAACGACTGGCCGGGAAAGCGCAGTTCCGGCGCCCGCACGTATTCGACACCCACTACGACCATGCCGGCACGGTGCGCGTATTCGCGCATCAGGCGGTCGTGCGTATCGTTGCTGAACAGCACATAACCGCCGCCGTGCAGATAGATGAAGACACCGCCCTGTTTCAGCGTGTGCGGCGTGTAGACGCGCAGGCGCGCCGGCCCTTGCGCGGTCGTTATATCGTGTTCGACGGTCGACGCCATCGCGGGACCGCCTTTTGCCCAGGGCGCGCGAACCTGTTCGGCGATGGCGCGACCCTCTTCGAGAGAGACGGTGTCGCGGCGAGGAAAGCGCGACGCATCGCTCGCCATGCGTTTCGCAAACTCGGCGATCTGCGGATCGAGCGGCGCGGGAATGCCGGTCGGCGGATAGATGGCTGGGTCCAGATTGCTCATGAAGACTCCGTTCTGTTCGGGATGCAGGGAAAGGCGCGTCGTGTCGCGGCCATCCTGCGCCGCGACTGACGCTCAGAAGCGTTTGTTGATACCGATGGAGGCGCCGAGCTGACTCACGCCCGGCTGGGTGGCCGCATAGTTGTAGATGCCGATGGTGCCCACGTCCTGGTTCGACATGTAGCCGACGTTGGCGTAGAGGTACGTGGTCTTCGACAGGAAGTAGCGTGCGCTCGTCGTCAGCAGCGCCGAGTGCTGGCCCTTGCCCTGATAGTCGTAGCGGCCCGCAGTCAGGTCGAACGTGAGCGCGGGCGAAGTCCAGTACCCGGCCGTCGCCCAGTACACCGTGCCGCGCGGCGTCAGTTGCAGATCGCCGAGCACGCGCGTCGCGCCGACCGAGACGATGAATTTCGTGGGCACCGAATAGCGCGCCGACACCGTATAGCGCTCGTCGGACCGTCCCGAGTTGTCGACCGCGGTGGCAATCGTGCCGCGCGTGTTTTCATACGTGAAACCGGTGGTGAAGTAGCCGAGGTTGTATTCGAGCGCAGCGCTCATATACCGGCCGGCGACGTTGCTGCCCGGCTCCTGCTGGCCGAAGCCGTACATCGCCTCACCGGAGAATCCCGCGAAGGTGGGCGACAGGTACTTGATCGAGTTGTTCACGCGCAGCGTGGTGAGCGGCACGGATTGCAGCGAGAGCAGCGAATAGCTGGCGAGCGAGGTCGGGTCGTACGCGAGCAGACGGTCGAACTGCACGCCGTACTGACGACCGGCGCTGAGCGTGCCATACGGGCTCGACCAGCCGACCAGCGCGGTCCGGTTGAAGATCACGCCGGAAGAAATCATCGCGCCGCTGGTCGGATCGAAACCGTTTTCCAGCTGGAACAGAATCTTGTTACCGCCGCCGATATCTTCGAGGCCGCGAAAGCCGAATCGCGAAGGCCAGAAACCGGCGTTGATCAACGCAAGCTGCGAGCCCTGCGTCGTACCGCTCGCGCGATTCAGATACTGCGCGCCGACGTCCAGCATGCCGTACAGCGTGACACTGCTCTGCGCGCTGGCGAGCGCAGGGAGCAACGCAAGTGAAAGCGCTGCGATTGTTGTTTTATAACGCATTACCATTCTCCGAGCCTTTGTTTAGATTGTGATGAGGATGACTACATACGTAATCCATCACTCCTCGCGGGCGAAGAGTGACGGTGGGGAAGCAACGATCGGGGTGCTGAAGGACAGACGGTGCAGCGGTATTCCGGAAACCTGCGGACTGCTTTAACCCACGGTGCGCGGCAACTCGTAATCGGTGCCCGTGTGCGGCGCCACCAGCCAGTCGCGGCCCGGCATCGCATCGAGCAGACTGCGCGTGTAAGCGTGCGATGGCGCGCTGAAAATCTGCACGGCACTCGACTGCTCGACCACCTTGCCGCGTTGCAACACGACGACCCGATCCGAGATCTGCGCCGCGACGCGCAGGTCGTGCGTAATGAACAGCATCGTCAGGCCGAGTTCGCGCTTGAGTTCGTCGAGCAGGGCCAGGACTTGCGCCTGCACGGAAACGTCGAGCGCGGAAACCGCTTCGTCGGCAATCAGCAGGCTGGGCTTCACGGCGAGCGCACGGGCAATCGCAATGCGTTGCCGCTGCCCACCGGAGAATTCGTGCGGATAGCGGGCGAGGGCGGTCGCGCCGATTCCCACGCGTTCGAGCAGTTCCGTGGCGAGCGTCACCGCCTGTTTGCGCGGCGTGCCGGCCAGAATCGGTCCCCGCACGATCGCTTCGCCGATGGTTTGCCGCGGATTGAGCGACGCGAACGGGTCCTGAAACACGATCTGCGCGCGCCGGCGGTAAGACTGCAAATCCCGGCGCGAGAGTGTGAGCAGATCTTGCCCGTCGAGCCGGATCGATCCGGAATCGGGCTCGATCAGTCGCATGATCATACGGCCCAGCGTCGTCTTGCCCGAACCCGACTCGCCGACTACCGAGACGGTCTCGCCCTGATACACGTCGAAAGCGATATCGTCGGCGGCCGGCACGACGCGCGGCTTGCCGAAGAAGCCGTTACGCGACACGAAGGTCTTGCGCAACGCGCGGACTTCGAGCATCGGTGCGCGCCCGGTCGTGGCACGGTCCAATGCGGCGGCGCCGCGTGTCGGCACGTCGCGTCCCGGCACGGCGTCGACCAGGCGCTGCGTGTAAGCATCTCGCGGCGCGCGCAACACCTGGTCGCGTTCGCCGGCTTCGACCAGCCTGCCGTGACGCATCACGATCACGCGGTTGGCGATATCCGCGACCACGCCGAAATCGTGCGTGATGAACAGCACGCCCATCTGCCGTTCGAGTTGCAGTTCGCGGATCAGATCGAGAATCTGCCTCTGCGTGGTCACGTCGAGCGCCGTCGTCGGCTCGTCGGCAATCAGCAACTGCGGCCGGTTGACGAGCGCGATGGCGATCATTACGCGCTGCCGCTGTCCGCCGGAAAGCTGGAACGGAAAACTGCGCATGATGTGGTCGGGCGCGGGCAGGCCGACCGACGCGATCATCGCGAGGCAGCGCTCCTGAATCTCGCGGCGTCCGCTTTTGCCGTCATCGTGCAGCACGATGGCTTCGGCCAGCTGCTGGCCGATGGTCTGCAGCGGATTGAGCGCGCTCATCGGGTCCTGGAAGATCATCGCGATCTTCGAGCCGCGCAATGCACGCATGCGCTCGCCGTGCAGTTGCGCGAGTTCTTCGCCGCCGAGCTTGATGCTGCTTCCTGCGGCGATCGTCACGCCGCGCGGCAGCAGGCCGAGCACCGCATGCGCGGTCATCGACTTGCCCGAACCGGACTCGCCGACGAGGCAGACGATCTCGCCGCCGCGCACGTCGAACGACAGCGCCTCGACGGCATGGGCACGGTCCGCCTTGGCAGGCAGGGCGATGGACAGATTGCGGATGGCAAGCAAGGGAGCGACCTCGGCAGCGGGGTTGGTTGAGACGAGCTTGATCATCGGCGTGAGATCCTCGGGTTGAGCACGTCGTTGAGTCCTTCGCCGACCAGGTTGATGGCGATGACGGTGAGCAGGATCGCGAGACCCGGGAACACGCTCATCCACCACGCAACGCGGATCATCGTGCGGGCCGCGCCGATCATGAAACCCCAGCTCATCAGGTTCGGGTCGCCGAGGCCCATGAAACTCAGCGCGCTTTCGATCAGGATGGCGTTGGCGATGCTGAGTGACGCCGTGACGATGATCGGCGACAGTGCATTCGGCAGGATGTGCAGCATGACGATGCGCCACGCCGGTTCGCCCTGGCAACGTGCGGCCGTCACGAAATCGCGCTCGCGCAGCGACAGGAACTCGGCGCGCACGAGCCGGGCGAGTTGCGGCCAGCTCACGAGCGCGATGGCGATGGTCAGCGTCTTGATGGACGGCGTCAGGATCGCGACCAGCAGCAGCGCGAACAGAAAGCCGGGAATCACCTGGAACATCGACGTGAAGCGCATCAACCATGCGTCGGCGCGGCCGCCCAGATAACCGGAGATCGAGCCGATCGCGAGGCCGAGCACGAGCGCCGCGGCGGTGGAAGCGCAACCGATCAGCAGCGACACGCTCGCGCCGTGAGCGATACCGGAGGCGATATCGCGGCCGAGACTATCCGTGCCGAGCAGCGCGCCCGCGCTGTGCGGCGGCAGGAACGGATCGCCGGCGGAATCCCACGGGCTGCCGGGAAACAGCACGGGCGCGAGCGCGGCCAGCACGACGATGGCGAGCAACAGGATCAGCCCGATCATGCCGCTGGGATGGCGCGCGTAAGAGCGAAGAAAGTTTCGCATGAGAAATCCTGAGTGATGAGGCAGAAGCGAAGCAGAGGCAAGACAAAAGCAATCAGTTCGAACCGATACGCGGATCGACCACGCGGTAAAGCAGATCGGTCAGCCAGTTGAACACCACGACAATGGCCGACAGCACCAGAAACACGCCCTGCAGCACCTGATAGTCGCGTTGCAGCACCGCGTCGTAGGTCAGCCGCCCGATGCCCGGCCACGCAAACACCGTTTCGATCACCACGGAGCCGCCGATCAGCGTGCCCGCCTGCAGACCGGCCATCGTGACGACCGGCAGCAGCGCGTTACGCAACATGTGACGCCACAGAATGCGTCGCGGCGAGGCGCCTTTTGCGCGCGCCGTCTTCACGAAGTCCTGATGCGAGACCTCGATGATCGACGCGCGCATCAGTCGCGTATAAATGGCGAGATAGAGCATGCCCAGCGTGACGGCGGGCAGCACCAGATGCTTGCCGAGATCGACCATCGCCGCCCACGTGCTCAGGTTCTCGCCGATGCTGCGATAGCCGAACGCGGGCAGCCATTCGAAATGCACCGAGAACAGCAGCACCAGCATCAGACCGAGCCAGAACACCGGCGTCGCATAGATGAGCAGAGACAGAATCGTGATGGCCGAGTCGGCCCAACTCCCTGCACGAATCCCTGCGAGACAGCCGAGCAGCACGCCGCCCACCAGCGAGAGCACGAATGCGCAGCCCGCCAGCAGCAGCGTGGCCGGCAAACGCTCGGCGATCAGCGACAGCACCGGACGCTGCTGACGGTACGAATAGCCGAGGTCCAGTTGCGCGACCTTGCCCATGTAAGTGGCCAGTTGCAGCGGCAGCGGTTTGTCCAGACCGTATTCGGTCCGGATGCGGGCCACGAACTGTTCGTCCACAGCGCCCGACTGGCCCGCGATCACGAGAGCGGGGTCGCCTGGCGCGGCGCGTACCAGCAGGAAGTTGAAGACGGCGATCATCAGAATGATGCCGATCATCTTCGCGAGTTGCGCGACTGCGCTTGCGCCCAAACGCACGGCCATGCGCGTGAAGTGGGCAGGCGAGCGGGTACCGGCATGCATGACGGGAGTGCTCATCGATTAACCTTTGAAGAAAACCTTGTCGAAACTTTCGTGCACGCCGATTGCCGTCGTCACCACGTTTTGCAGCCGCTTGTCGTAGATCGTCGGGAAGTCGAGTTCGCACAACCATGCAACCGGTACATCGTCGACCAGCACTTTCTGCATCTGAGAGTAGATGGCCTGGCGTTTGGCCGGATCGGTTTCGCTGGCGCCGGCCTGGGCGAGCTTGTCGACCTCGGGGTTCGAATAGCCTTCCGTATTCGAGAACAGGATCTTGCGAATGTTGGAAGACACGTAAGCGCGCGTTACGCCAATGGCCGGATCGCCGAACTGGTACAGCGAGTTCACGGTCATCTGGTAGTCCCAGTTGGCGACGCGCTGAGCCCAGCCGCCGGCGTCGGTGGTTTGCAACGTGACCGCCACGCCGATCTTGCTGAGCGCTTCGCGCAGGAACTCGCAGGTCCGCGTGAACGACTCGCCATACGGCGGCACCAGCAGCGAGAGCCGCGCGCGAATGCCGCTCGCGTCCGGCTTCAGCCCCATCTGGTCGAGCAGCGCAGTGGCCTTGGGCACCGAGTAGTCGTACTTGCGCACGTTGGCATCGTAAAAGCGCGTGCGCGAGCTGATTGGGCCGGTGGACACGCGTCCATAGCCATAAAGGATTTTTGAGCGGATAAACTCGCGATCGACGGCATGCATCACGGCCTGACGGAAGCGTTTGTCGTCCATCGGCTTGACGCGGTTGTTCATGTCGAGCCACAGGATCGGCGCGAAGTACTCGTAGCCCTTGGTCGTCATCGTTTCGTTCGGCGCGGCTGCGAGCCGGCGTGCGTCGAACAGTTCGAGGTCGGTCCATTGCGTGAGCTGCACGGTGCCTTCTTCGAGCGCCAGCGCCCGCGAAGCGCCGTCGGGGATGATGTGATAGATCAACCCGTCCAGATACGGCTGGCCTTTACGGAAGTAATCCTCGTTACGTACGAGCTGGATATGCGAGCCGCGCACCCACTCCTTGAACTTGAACGGCCCCGTGCCGATGGGCTTCAGATTCGCCGGGTTCTTCACGACGTCGGTGCCCGCATAGATGTGCCTGGGCATGACCGGCAGGTTCGCAATGTCGAAAGCCGAGAGGAACGGGCCAAACGGCTCCTTCAGCTTGAAGACCACGGTGTTCGCATCGGGCGCGGTGATCGACGCGCAACGCCCGAAGATGTCGCGGGCGCGCGGGCTGGTTTGCGGCAGGAACTCGGTGGCCGTGTACACCACGTCGGTGGCGCTGAAAGGCTGACCGTCATGCCACTTTACGTTCGGTTCGAGATGGAACGTGTAGGTCAGCGCGTCGGCCGAGACTTCCCATGACCGTGCGAGGCTCGGCAGCGGCTTGAGGTCGAAGTCATAAGTGAGCAGGCTCAGGAAAATCTTGCCGGAGACGGTTTGCGTGGGCGTCTGCTGATTGACGGCGAGATTGAGCATGGGCGGCTCGGGCTGCAAGATCGAATTGAGTACGCCGCCTTTGGTCTGCCCGTAGGCGCGTGTAATACCCATTGGCATTTCGACGGCGCCCAGCGCAGCCATGGCGGCGATGAGCTTGTTGAACTCTCTTCTTTTCATTCGTGATCCCGTGTGCAGTAAAGGGCGTTCGGCCAGTGTGTGGAAAGCTTGGGTAAGCATTGCGCCGCGCGATGAATGCGGCAGCGAACGGTAGCAAGACTAAGCACGCACAATCATGCCGTCCAATACTGAAACAATTGCCTAACGATGCTTTTGTCTTATATGCTTTCGCCATGAACCTTCGCCGAATCGAATATTTCTTGTCCGTCGTGGATGCAGGAACCATCACGGCCGCCGCGGCGCACTGTGGAATCGCGCAACCGGCACTGAGCCGGCATATCCAGGCACTGGAAGGCGAGGTCCGGCTCAAGCTGTTCTATAACAACCGCAATCGCCTGCAATTGACGCCCGCCGGGCGTCAATTCGTTTCAATGGCACGCGCGCTCCTGACCATGTCGCGTCATGTCGAGACCGTCGTAGGCAGTCTCGCGAGCGGTCACATCACGCGCTTGCATCTGGGCGCGACGCCCAGCACGGTGCGCTATATGGTCGCGCCTTTTCTGGCGACGTTGCCCTCCACCGCGCCTACCGTATTGACGCGCGAAGTCGATCACTATCACGTGTACGACACGCTGCAGCACGGCATCGACCTGGTGATCTCGCCCACACCGTGCCCGAAGGAATACAGCTTTCGCGTGCTGGGGCATTTTCCGTTGCGGGCCTATGTGAAAGGCGACCATGCATGGGCGCAGGCGCAACGAACCCATGTCACGCTGCGCGAACTGGTGGCCGAGCGGGTGCTCGCGCACAGTACTCGCGGCGTTAGCCGCCATGTGCTGGATGCGGCGGTCGCGCGTCAGGGTTTGCGTTATGAACATCTGGACGAATGCGACGACGGCTCGACCATGGTCGCGCTATCGGCGAGCGGTCACGGCGTGGCGGTGACGACCGACCCCGCGCAGTACGGCGCCTATGGCGTGGAGATCATGGAAGTCGGCGACGCCACCGGCACGCTCATGCAGGACGAGGCGGACGCCGGGCCGCTGTCGCTCACGCTCTACGCCGCGTGGGACCCCGAGCATTACGGTGCGACGACCATCGAAGGACTGGTGGGGGAGTTGCAGGCGCATCTGAAGCGTACCCGACGCTCCATGCGTGGGAGCACCGTCGCGTACGGGTAAGCATTAAGCCGGTCAGTAGCCGCGTGTCCGGTCGATCGCATTGACCGGCGCTTCTCCCGCGAACGCGCGGCGCAAGTTCGTCACCACCTGTTCGACGATCACTTCGAAGCGCGCCGACGACGCCATATGCGGCGTGACCAGCACTTTTGGATGCGACCACAACGGACTGTCCTGCGCGAGCGGCTCGCGAGCGAACACGTCCAGCATGGCGCCACGCAAATGCCCGCTGTCGAGCGCGTCGAGCAGATGCGGCACGACCAGATGCTCGCCGCGTCCGCAGTTGATAAACGCGGCACCCGGCTGCATCGCCGCGAAGGTCTGCTGGTTGAAGATGCCGTTGGTGAGCGGCGTGAGCGGCAGCAAACACACCACCACGTCGCGATCGGCGAGAAACTCGGGCAAAGCATCGCTGCCCGCATACGTGCGCCATGCCGGATTGTCCCGTGCAGTGCGAGCCCAGCCCGTCACGTCGAAGCCGAGGTTGGCGAGATAATCCGCCACCGTGTTGCCCAGAACGCCGAGCCCCATGATGCCGACCCGTGTCTGCGGCGCGGCCTGTTGCACGGGCGTGCGCCAGCTGCGCGCCGCGCGGTCGGCGGCGACTTCGTCGAAACGGCGGTGATAGTAGAGCGTCGCCCACGCGACGTATTCGGCCATGCCGCGCGCGAGATTCGGGTCGATCACGCGGCACACCGGCACCTGCGGCAGTTCGGGATCGGCGAGCGTATTGTCGACCCCGGCGGCCACCGACGAGACGATCTGCAATTGCGGAAAACGCTTGAGCACGCCGTGCGGCGGATGCCAGCAGATGGCGCCCTTCACCGCGTCGGCGGGGACCGCTTGCGCGTCTTCGGCGTTGCGGATCAACTGGAAATCGAATTCAGGCGCTGCCTCTTCGAGCATTTCCTTCAGGCGTGAAAAATCAGTCGTCGTGCTACAAAGCAGAATCGTCGTCATGCTGAGAAATGGATTGAGACCGGCATTCGGAGCCGGTCCCGGGTGGTTGTGTCGGGCTCGACGGGGCGTCAGGCGGGCAGCGCTTCCACGCCGCACCACTCGACGATGAAGCGTGCAAAAATTTCCGTGACTTCGATCATGCTGGCGAGCGACACGCTCTCGTCGAAGCCGTGTACGCTGCGTGCAATCGGCCCGTAGTTGGTCACCGGCACGTCGAGCATCTTGCGGAAATGGCGGCCGTCGGTCGTCGCGGTCAACGCAACCCGTTCAATGGGTGCGCCGTTCACGCTCTCGTGCATCGCGCCGAGCAACTGGATCGGTTCGGCATCGAGGTCGTATTCGCAACCCGGCGCGTGGAAGCCTTCATAGCTCACGTTCACGCGAATGTCCGGCTGGTTCAGCGCGAGCCGCGCGGTTTCGATGCAGGCTTCGGCCTGGCGCTTGGCTTCGTCGATATCGGTATTCGGATAGCACGACAGGCGCAAGCCGATTTCGCATGTCGACGGCACCGACGAATTCCATTCGCCCGCATGAAGCTGGCCGATGTTGAAGTTGATCGGGTGCGGATGGTCGCGATACAACGGGTGACGGTTTTCCGGCAGGTTCAATTCCGCTTCGAGTTCCTTCAACGCCGCAATGAAATGCTGCGCGGCTTCGAGCGGGCTCACGCCGTCCTGCATATAGGCGGCGTGCGAAGGCTTGCCGACTACTTCGACCGTCATCCAGAACACGCCGAGTTGCGCGGACGAGAGCTTTTGATGCGTCGGCTCGGGAATCAGCACGGCGTCGAAGGCGGTCAGCTTGGCGGTATTGATCGCATGGCGCAGTGCCGAGACTGTCGCGAGCGTGCCGTTGCCGGTGTATTCCTCTTCGAGCACGCCGTTGAAACCGACGTTGGCGGCCGGTTGCACGCCGAGCTCGCGCAAGGCCTTGAAGGCGGCGAGCGCGCAGACGATCCCCGCTTTCATGTCGCCCGCGCCGCGGCCGTAAATCCAGCCGTCGTGCAGCTTCGATTCGAAAGGCGGCTCGCTCCAGAGTTCGGCGGGACCGGTCGGCACCACGTCGAGGTGGCCGTTGAAGAGCACCGAGCGGCCCGTGCTGCGTTCCGGGCGATGCACGGCGAGCACGTTATAACGGCCGCCGTCGGGACAGCACGGCATGGAGAACAGCGGTTCGTCGCGCAGCAGATCCGTGCGTAACATGATGCGTTCGGATTCGAGGCCGAGCGTCGCGAGTTCCTGCTCGAGAAATTCGGCGCCCGGCATTTCTTCGCCGGGCAGGCTCTTCGCTCCGACGAAGCGCGTGAGGGTTTCGGTCAGATAAGGGGTGAGTCGGCGCACGGCTTCGGCGATCTGCTCGACGCTCGGCACGCTCGACACTTCGGGTTGCTCGATTGACACGAGTTGCTCCTGGCGGTTAAGTCCAGGTGAAGGCTACAAGTTGGCACTATGAGCGTCCAATGCCGAAACAATTGGGTATGGATGCTGCCGCTGTATGGCGGCGCCCGCATGACCGCAAACTCGTAGCCCGACCGAACCACCGGGCAACCCGTTTCGTCACCTAGAAATACGACAGGTTCGGCAACGGCGTGCCGTGAGTGACCTGCTTGCCGACGGCCAGCGCCTTGTAGACCAGCGGATTATGCGCAGTCACCGTGCGCAGCGCGCGCCAGTGCCGGTCGAGCCGTTGCGAACGGCGCGTCGCCGAAGCACCGCCCAGTTCGAACAGTTCGCCGCCCGCCCGTAACGCGAGTTCGTCGACGATGATCTTGGTCTTCGCGGTGCTGGCCGCAGCCTGCTCGAACGCATGGGTCGACACCTCGCCGGCCGTCGCGCTGGCGAAGCCGGTTTCTAGCCACTGCGCCGCTTCCAGCACGCCGACGCGCGCGAGATGCGCGACGCTTTCCAGGCGGCCGAGCACCGATTGCAGCAACGGGTCGTCGGCGGGCACTTCGTCCACCGCGTGATAGAAGTTGCGCTCGCGCGATCGGAGGAGTGCCGCCGCGTCGACTACCACACGCTGCAGGATGCCCGCCACGACGGCGGACAGATACAGCTGCGCGAAGGTCGCGAAATACGGCAGACGGGTCACGTGGCGCTCGTCGGTAATCTCTTCGGGGGCCACGGCGACATTCGTATACGTGGTGGTGCCGCTGGCGGTGAACTGCTGGCCGAAGCCGTCCCAGTCGTCGGCGATGTGCACGCCCGCACGGCGCGCGGGCACGACGACCTTGATGGGACGTTGCCCGGCGTCGGCCGCGTAGACATAGATGTGATCCGCGTACAGGTTGCCGGTGCTGTAGAACTTCTGGCCGTTCAGACGTAGTCCGTCCGGGCCGGGCGTCACGGCGGTCTGATAGACGAGATTGCCGACGTTGGCGCGGCCCAGTTCGGTCGCCGATGCGCCGAAGGTCTCGCCACGTGCGATCCAGTCGAGATAGGTAACGAATTGCGGCAAGCGGCTCTGATCGATCAACAGCGTTTCCACCACGTTCAGCGGATTGCGGAACGCGTGCGCGACGTTAGGATCCGCTTGAGCCAGGTCGATGACGAACGCGAATAGCTGCGTGAGCGTAATGCCGCCGCCGCCCCGCTCGCGCGGCAGTCGCAGCGCGCCGAGGCGGGCGTCTTTCAGACGCTGCATGGTGGCGCTGAAGGCGGCCGTGTCGCGGTCGGGCTGGGCTTCCTGTTCGGCGACCCACGGTAGCAGCGCGCGCAGATCGGCGAGTTCGACAGGAGGGAGGGAAGAAGCGGTCACGGTGGGGAGATCCTTGAAGAGAGATGTTTAGCGAGAGTGGTAACGCTCAGGCCTCGTCGTCGGTATCCACGCCGAGCGTCGCCAGCAACTGCTCGCGCAGCGCCGCGAAGGCGGGATGACTCGGGCGGCGCGGCCGCGGCAGTGCGATATCGATGTCCGTGCCGATGCGGCCGTTTTCAAGCACCAGCACGCGGTCGGCGAGCAGCAATGCTTCATCGACATCGTGCGTGACCAGCAGGACGGTGGCGCCGTGCGCTTTCCAGACTTCGGCGATCAGGCGCTGCATCTGCATGCGCGTGAGTGCATCGAGTGCCGCGAACGGTTCGTCGAGCAGCCATAGTTCCGGATTGCGCACGAGGGCGCGTGCCAGCGCGACGCGTTGCGCCTCGCCGCCGGAGAGCGTCAGCGGCCAGGCATGCAGGCGATGCGCGACGCCCACTTCGCCGAGCGCCGCGGCAATCACGCCCGCCGGGTCGGGCCCGCGCAAACCGAGCGCGAGATTCTGCTCGACGGTTTTCCACGGCACGAGGCGCGGTTCCTGAAACACGACCGAGCGTCGCGCCGGCACGTCGATGCTGCCGGCGGGTGCCGCATCGAGCCCGGCCAGCGTGCGCAGAAGCGTCGACTTACCCGAGCCCGAGCGGCCCAGCAACGCGACGAACGCGCCGCGCCGGATCTGCAGATCGAGATGGTCGAGCACGGCGTGCTCGCCGAAACGCCGGGTCAGTTGCCGTACGCGAATCACGGGATCGGCGACGGTTTCGACAGCGGGCGCCGCGACGGCGCGCAGCGGAATGGCATTCATCGACTAGTCCTTGAGGTTCGACGGACGCCATACCAGCAGGCGCCGTTCGGCGGCTCGCACCAGCGCATCGGTGCCGAGACCGAGCAGCGCATAGACCAGCAGGCAAGCCATGATGATGTCGGTGCGCATGTAGTCCTGTGCGGTGATCGCGAGATAACCGATGCCGCTCGACGCGTTGATCTGTTCGCCCACCACCAGCGAGAGCCAGGAAATACTGAGCGCGTAGCGCAGCCCGACCAGAAACGAAGGCAACGCGCCCGGCAGCACGATGTGGCGAATCTGCTCGCTGCGCGTCAGATCGAGCGTGCCCGCCATCTCGACGATTTTTGCGTCGACACCGCGAATTCCCGCGAACAGGTTCAGATAAATAGGAAACAGACAGCCCAGCGCGACGAGGCCGATCTTCGGCGTCTCGCCGATGCCGAACCACAGAATGAAGAGCGGCACGAGCGCCAGATGCGGCAACGTGCGCGCCATTTGCAGGAGCGCGTCGACCGCGTCTTCGCCGCGCCGCGACAGACCCGCGCCGAGCGCGAGCACGGTGCCGAGCGTGAGACCGATGGCGAGGCCGCTCGCGGCGCGCCCGAGCGACACCAGCAGATGCCGGCCGAGTTCGCCGCTAAGCGAGAGGTGCCAGAGTGTCGTGGCGATCTGCGAGGGCGAAGAAAAGCGTCGCTCGTTGACGAGTCCTGCCAGCGCCGCGACTTCCCATATCACGAGCAACAGCAGCGGCACGGCGTAGCGCCGCACGCGCGTAAAGCCTGGACGGCGCGTACCAAGACGCGCGCCGCCAAGGGTGAGACTGGTATCAGCCATGACGCTGCTCCCGATGAGTTGAGCGCAGGCGGCCGCCGCCGTAGCCGGGCCGCCGCGCAAGGTGTCGTTCAGGCTTGCGTCGCGAAGCTGGTATCGAAGGCCGGGCTGACATCGCCGAGAGACTTCTTGAGCATGCCGTAGCGGTAAAAGCCGTCGGCTGCGTGCTGCAAGGCGGTGCGCACATCGGGCGTGAGGGCTTCGGGCGTCGGCTTGAAGTCTTTCAGCAACGAGCGGGCCGTGACGAGGTCGAGCCTGGTGTCCTGCGCGAGTGCGTTCGCAGCCGCCTCCACGTTGGCCAGTGCCCAACGTTGCGCGCGCTCGCTGCGCGCGAGAAAGTCGCGTACGTGCTCGCGTTTCGTGCGCGCGGCGTCCTGGTGGACCAGATAAAAGTTGTTGCCGCTATATAGCCACGACACGTCCCGTAGATCGGCGACCGGATACGCCTTGTTCTGCTCGATCGCCAGCGTCGAATACGGTGCCCAGGTCAGCCACGCATCCACGGCGCCGGCGGCAAACGCGGGTTTCGCCGCGGGCGGATCGAGAAACACCAGTTCCACGTCGCTCACTTTGAGACCCGCTTTATCCAGCAGGCCATAGGCCATCAGTTGCGGACCACCGCCTGCGTTGACCGCGAGCTTCTTGCCCTTCAGATCGGCCACGCGATGAATGCCGGAATTCGCCTGCGCGAGCAGCGGGACGAAACTCGGCGCGAACTTGATCGCGCTGACCGCGCGCGCCGGACAACCGGCGGCATACGCGAACAGGAACACCGTATCGCCGGTCTGGCCCACGTCGAGCGCGCCGGCATTGAAGGCTTGCAACTCCGGCTGACCCGAATGGAATTTGCTCCACTCGATCGAGTACGGCAGATTTTTCGCTTCGCCCGATGCTTCGAGAAAAGCCTTCCAGCCGATCGAATTCATGTCGCCCACGCGCAGCACGTCCTGCGCGCGCGCCGAATTGCCGAACGTGAAGGTGCTGGCCGCAGCGCCGAGTCCGGCGAGCAGCAAACGGCGTCGTCGTTGCGAATGCTCGCTGAGCGATGAGTCGACGAGGGAGGTGGGTGTCGATTGAGTCACTATGGTCAAAGTCGTCTGGGAATGGGAGGCGCGGCTTATGAAGGCCGCGCAGGCCGCTTCGCTTTAAAGCGCGTAGCCGGGATTGGACTTGTCGAGCAGGCGCTTGAGCGCGGCGAAATGCAGTTCGTGATACGGCTTGCCGGTCCACGCCGCGCCTTCTTTCGCGCCTTCGGTGTACTGCTGATGCACCTTGTCCTGCTGCGCCTGTGAGAGCAGGCGCAGCGGCTGGCCGGTCGAATAGGCGAGTACCTGAAAGCGCGCGGCGCGCTCCAGCAGATAAAGCCGGTCGTAGGCCTGCGAAACCGTGCGACCCGTGACGATCACGCCATGATTGGCCAGAAACAGAATGCTCTTGTCGCCGAGCAGGCCGGCGAGTCGCCGCCCTTCGTCGATGTCGTATGCGAGGCCGTCGTACTCGTCGTCGTAGGCGATGTGCTTGAGCAGCAGCAACTCCGCTTGTCCGATGGGCAGCAGCCGTTGATCGGCCAGTCGCGTGAGTGCCGTCGTGTACGGCATATGGGTGTGCAGCACGGCCGCATGCCGCACCGGATCGGCCTGATGAATCGGCAGATGAATACACAACGCCGACTGTTCGACGATGCCTTCGCCGGCAATACGCTGGGCTTCGTAATCGAGCACCAGAAAATCCGTCGCCTTGATCTCGGCCCAGTGCAAGCCGAACGGCGCAACCAGGAAGCGCCCGCGAGGATCGGGCAGCGCCAGCGAAAAATGATTTGCAATGCCTTCATGAAACTCGTGCATCACCGCCGCGCGATGTGCCGCGGCGAGATCGATACGGCCCGTCGTTTCGATATCGGTGAGGGTAGGGTGATCCGCTTCTGCCATGTCTTCGGAGCCTTGGTCGGTGACTGAATGGAATAGAGACGCTGCGAGTATTCTGCGGTGCGTCGAACGAGCCGGCCAAACATGAATCCTGGGTTCGCAAATGTGCGGGCGAATAATTTAGTTATCCGCTGCAGTGTGGATTGCAAATGACGTATTAGCCTTTTCGTGCGTCCCGCATGGCTCTTATGATTTTGTCCGGTTGCTTTGCCGCGACGATCGCCCGGCAAAGTTTTGCAGACAACGTCGCCCGCCAGCGGGCGACTCAACGAAGCGGCGGAACGACGGCATGTCGACAGCGGAACACGCAGGCAAGGTTTATTGGGTCTCGGGCGCATCGGGCGCGCTCGGCGGTGCGGTGGCGCGCCATCTCGCGGAACACGGCGCGCAGGTGGTGGCCAGCGCGCGCTCGGTGAACAGCGAGCAGTTCGCCGGCACGCCGAACGTGCACGTGCTGCCGCTCGACGTGACGGATGCGCACGCGGTGGACGAAGCGGCGCGCACGATCGTGAGCCGCCACGGGCGTCTGGACGGCGTCGTGGCGAGCACTAACGTTGCGGCATTCGGCGATTTCCTCGATCTCGCCGACGACGACTGGTCGCGCGTGATCGAAGCCAAACTGCTCGGCACGGTGCGCCTTGTACGCGCCGCGTTGCCGACACTGATCGAACAGCGTAGCGGTTCGATCGTCGTCATCAGCGGACGCGGCGGTATTGCTCCGCCGCCGCAGCATTTTCCCGGCGCCAGCATCAATGCGGCGCTCGATCTGCTGGTGCAGGGACTCGGCCGCCGTTACGGACAATTCGGCGTTCGAACGAACGCGGTGGCGCCCGGGCCGATCCGCTCGCCGCGTTACGACGAACTCGAGAAGGCCGACCTCGGCGACAAAAAAGGTGCGGACAGTTACGCGCAAGTGGCGCTCGGTCATCCCGGCGAGCCGCGCGATGTCGCCGATGCCGTGGCCTATCTGCTCTCCGATGCGGCGCGCTTCGTCAACGGCTCGCGGCTCGCGGTCGATGGCGGCGGCCCCGGCTACGCAAGTTAGGCCACGTCATGGCAACCGTTCAGTTGCAGAGTGTCGTGAAGCGCTATGGCGGCGCGCCGGTCGTCGATACGGTGTCGCTCTCGGTCCGTGATGGCGAATTTCTCACGCTGCTCGGTCCGAGCGGTTGCGGCAAGACGACCTGCTTGCGAATGATCGCGGGTTTCGTGACGCCCGACGCGGGCTCCGTGCATATCGGCGGCGAAGACGTCACGCGGGTGCCCGCGTATCGGCGCGATACCGGCATGGTGTTTCAGCAATACGCGTTGTTCCCGCATCTGACGGTCGCGCAGAATCTCGCATTCGGTTTGCGGGTGCGCAAGCTGCGTGCGAACGAAATCAAAGCCCGCGTGGCGGAAGCGCTGGAACGCGTACGGCTCGGCGACTATGCCGGGCGTTACCCCGAACAGTTGTCCGGCGGTCAGAAGCAGCGGGTCGCGTTGGCGCGTGCGCTGGTCATCAATCCGCGCGTGTTGCTGCTCGACGAGCCGCTCGGTGCGCTCGACCAGCAGTTGCGCGAGGAATTGCAGGCGGAGATCAAGCGGATTCAGCGCGAGGTCGGTATCACGACGATCTTCGTGACGCACGATCAGGCGGAAGCGGTCAGCCTGTCGGATCGTATCGTCGTGATGCGCGCGGGCGGCATCAGCCAGATCGGTTCGCCGCAAACGCTGTATGACCGGCCCGCGAACCGTTATGTCGCGAGTTTCATCGGCAAGATCAATCTGCTGGAGGTGAGGGCGAGTGGCGCCGTAGCGCCCGGCGCTTCCGGGGCCGGTCTCGTTCCCGTCAGCACGCCGGATGGGTTGCGCCACTGGGACGCCGCGTTCGATCACGCGCGCGCGCCGAGCGCCGGCGAACCGCTTTTGCTCGCGCTGCGTCCCGAGCGGATTCAACTCGCTGCGAATCTGCCGAACCGTATCGAAGGCCGCGTCGAACTCGCGACGTATGCGGGCGACGGCTGGTATCTGGACGTCGCGACAGGGGGCGACACTCGCCTGCTGGTGAAAACCAGCGGCCGCGCGGCACCGTCTGCCGGCGAGCACGTAACGCTCGGCTGGCATGGCGAAGACGCGGTGCTGCTGCGCGACGAGGTGGCCGCATGAGTCACGAGGCTGCCATGGCTCATACCGCAACGGGCGTGGCGACATCGACCCGTTCCGGCTTGCAGGTCCGCTTGCGCGTCGGCGCGGCCTATGGCGCGTTGCTCGCGCCCGGGCTCGCGTTTCTCGGGGTGTTCTTCGTGGTGCCGCTCGGCTATCTGCTGGTGTTGTCGCTGCATTCGGGCGGCGGCATGGGACAGGTGGACGCGACGTGGACGCTCTCCAATTACGTGCGCTTTCTGACCGACCGCTACTACTTCGGCATCATGGCCGACACGCTCGGTTTCGGCGCCGCGACCGCGGCAATCTGTGCGATCGCGGGATTTCCATTCAGTTATTTTCTTGCGCGTACCCGCTCGCGCTGGCGCACGCCGCTGCTGTTCGTCACCGTGCTGCCGCTGCTGATCAGCGCGGTCATCCGCAATCTCGGCTGGATTCCGGTGTTGAGCGAGCACGGCATGCTCAATCACGTGCTGCTGAAAACCGGCCTCGTGAGCCAACCGGTGCAATGGATTTTCAACTACACGGGCGCGCTGATCGGCATGGCGCACGTCGAGTTTCCGTTCATGGTGCTGATGCTGATGGGCGCGATCCAGAAGATCGACCCCGCGCTCGAAGAAGCCGCGATCAATCTCGGCGCGACGCCTACGCAAGCCTTTTTCCGCGTGGTGTTGCCGATGTGCCGGCCGGGTCTCGCCGGCGGCGCGGCGATGGTGTTCATGGGTGCGATCAGCGCGCTCGTCACGCCTGCGATTCTCGGCGGTAATCGCGTGATGCTGATGGCGCTGTACATCGATCAACAGATTCACGGCGTGCTGAACTACCCGATCGGCTCGACCGCCGCGATTCTCACCATGGCGGCGGCGCTCGCGTCGATGCTGATTGCCGTACGGGTCGGCGGAGCGCGCACATGAGCGCGCGCATCGAGACCCGGCGTTCGGGCACGACCGCACTCGCGCTGCATGGCCCGCTGCGCGTGCTCGGCGCGCACGCGGTGAAGTGGCTGCTGCGCGCGCTGATCGTGGCGGTGCCCGTGTTTCTGCTGCTGCCGTTCATCGGCATCGTGAGCGCGTCGTTTTCGCGTAGCGGTGCGCTCGCGTTTCCGCCCGACGACTGGACGCTGCACTGGTATCGCGCGATCGATCCGTCGTATTACGACGCACTGCGCTACAGCGTCGAACTCGGCTTCGGCACGACGGCGCTGTCTACGTTGCTCGGCGTGCCGCTGGCGCTCGCGATCGTGCGCGGCCGGGCGCCGTTCACCGCGGCGCTGGGTGCGCTCTGCGTGGCGCCGTTGAGCGTGCCGACCATCGTCATCGCGGTGGCGGGGTTCAAATTCCTGCTGCTGGTGTCCGACTGGCGCGATCTCGGCCTCGTCGGCACACCGCCCGCAGTCGTGCTGCTGCAGACCGTCTTCACGCTGCCGTTGACGGTGCGCGCGGTCGTCGCCAGTTTCGCGCATTACGACGGCACGCTCGACGAAGCCGCGCAGAACCTGGGCGCTTCGCCCTGGCAGGTATTCCGCCGCGTGACGGCACCGCTGATCGCGCCCGGCGTGCTGGCCGGCATGCTGTTCGCGTTCGTGCTCTCGTTCGACGACGTGGTGGTCGCGTGGTTTCTCGGCGACCCGAGCACGCCGACGCTGCCCGTCAAGCTGTTCAACGCGATGGAAGTCGACTTCGACAATGCAGTGACCGCGCTGAGCACGCTGATCGTCGCGTTCTGGTGCGCGCTCACCTTGCTGATCAACCGCTTTTTCCGGCTCGAACGGCTCGTCTCGCGCCGTTGATGTATGACGCCGCAAGCCGTTTTCCCCTTTATATCGAGGTCAATTTGAAAGCCTTTGCATTTCTCGCCACGGCGCTCTTCGCCGTGGCTGCAAGCGTCGCGCATGCCGACACGACGGACCCGAAGGACATCGTGTTGCGCGTGTCGTCGTGGGGCGGCAAGTCCACGCAGACGCAGATCAAATACGCCGGCGATATTTTTACCAACAAGACCGGTGTGAAAGTGCAGTTCATCGACGGCGCGTCGATCGATCATCTGACCAAGGTCGTGGCCGCGCACGGTCACAACGTGCCGTACGACGTCGTGCTGCTCGACGGCGACGTACGCGCACAGGCGATCAAGGCCGGGGTGCTGGAGAAGCTGGATCTCGCGAAAGTGCCCAACGCGCGCTACGCGTTCGACGATTCGAAAAACCCGCAAGGCTACGGGCCGGACTTCGATTTCGTCTCGGTCATTCTGGTCTATAACGCCGACAAGTTCGCACAAGCCGGCATTCCCGCGCCGACCTCGTGGAAAGATCTGTGGAATCCGCGCATCGCGGATCACATCGCCTTGCCGACTTTGCAGAACGCGGCCGGCCGCGCGCTGCTGATCGAAACCTCGCGGCTCAACGGCGGCGACGAAGGCAATCTCGACCGCGCCGTGGCCGAGGTCGCGAAGATTCATGCACGCAGTTACTGGTCCACTTCCCAACAAGCCGAGCAGTTGATCAAATCAGGCGACATCTGGCTGACGGCGATTGCGGACGGCCGCGCGTACGCATTGCAGGACGCGTATAAACCGGCCCGCGCGGTGCGGCCGAAAGAAGGCTCCATCGCGTTTCCGTCCACCGCCGATATCGTGAAGGGCACGCCGCATCCGGAACTGGCGGCGCAATTCGTCAACGAGATATACGGCGCGCTGTATCAGCTCGGCAATGCGGTCGACTTCTATTACGGGCCGACCAACCGTCTGCTCGAACCGGTCATTGCCGCGGACCCGGTGCTTGCGCAGAAAGTGATCTACACGCCGCAGCAGGCGAAGACGCTTTATCACCCGGACTGGAACAAATATTGGGCTGCGCACGAACGCGCGCAGGACCTCTGGAACCGCACCATCACGTCAGCGAAATGAGCCAGCACATCCATCTGAACGCGTTCCACATGAACACGCCCGCGCATTCGTGGGCGGGTTTGTGGCGCCATCCGCGCGACCGCTCGGTCGAGCATCGTAGTCTCGACTATTGGGTCGATCTGGCCGTGACCGCCGAACGCGGTCTGTTCGACGGCGTGTTTCTCGCCGACGTGTTCGGCATTTACGACGTGTACGGCGGCGGCGTCGACGCGACGCTGTTCGCGGGTTCGCAGGCGCCGTCGCACGATCCCATGCTGACCGTCCCGGCGATGGCGCACGCAACGAAGCATCTCGGCTTCGGCGTGACCGCGAACCTGACGTACGAGCATCCGTACCAGTTCACGCGGCGCTTCTCGACGCTCGATCATCTGACCGGCGGGCGCGCAGGGTGGAACGTGGTCACCGGTTATCTGGAAAGCACCGCGCGCGGGATGGGGCAAACCCAGGCACGCGAACACGACGCACGCTATGCGGCCGGCGAGGATTTTCTCGAAGCGGCGTACAAGCTGTGGGAAGGCAGCTGGGCCGAAGGCGCAGTGCGGCGCGACCGTCGCGCGGGCCAGCCTTACACCGATCCGACGCGGATCCGCCGCGTGGTCCACAACGGACCGTACTACCAGGTGGACGGTTTCAATCTCGCCGATCCTTCGCCGCAGCGCACGCCGGTGTTGTATCAGGCGGGCGCGTCCGGCCGGGGCAAGGCGTTCGCGGGCAAGCATGCCGAGTGCGTGTTTCTGGAAGGACAGACGCCGGCCATCGTCGCACAGGCCGCGCGCGATATTCGCCAGCATGCCGTCGATGCCGGTCGCGGCGCGCATGACGTGCTGCTGTATCTCGGCGCGACCGTGATCGTTGCGCCGACCTCAGCCGAGGCGCGCGACCTGCAGGCCGAATACGCGCAATACGTCGATGTTCAGGGGCAACTGGCGCTGCTGTCCGGCTGGACGGGCATCGACTTTTCGAAGCTCGATCTCGACCAGCCGATCGAGTACGTGAAAAGCAACGCCCTGCAATCGACCGTCGAGAATCTGACCCGCCGCGCGGGCCGCCCGATTACGCCGCGCGACATGACGCGCTTCGACCAGACCGGCGGACGCGGGCCGTTCATCGTCGGCGATCCGCGCGAGGTCGCCGATCAACTGATTGCCTGGGTGGACGAAACGGGGGTGGACGGCTTCAATCTGCGCCGTCTCGTGGTGCCGGAAACCTTGCAGGGGTTCGTCGATCTGGTGGTGCCCGAGTTGCAGAACCGCGGCCGCTATCGCACGGAATACGCGCCGGGAACCTTGCGCGAAAAGCTGTTCGCCGGGCGCGGTCCGTATCTGGAAGCGTCGCATCCGGGCGCGCAATATCGCGCGCTTTGAGTCGCTCGGGTCCCTCGATTCGCGCCAGTTTTCCGCCATTTCAAGTTCTTTTTTCTGGCCACAACCATGACCGATTCCGTTCTCGACGCGGCTCCCGTCGTCCACCGTTCTGCCGCCGATGCCGCCGCGCATTTGCGCACCGCTTTGCAACGCGTCACGCCCGTGCTCAAACAGCGCGCGGCCGAAGTGGACGAACACGCCCGTTTCCCGTTCGACAATCTGCGCACGCTGCACGAGGCCGGCTTGCTGAGCGCCGGCCTGTCGCTCGCGCGCGGCGGAGTGGGCTTCGGCCGCGATCTGCCGTTCACGCATTTCTTCAACGCGGTCATCGACATCGCGCGCGCTTGCAGCAACACCGCGCAGCTTTACACCGTGCAGACGGGCGCATTGTTCACGCTGGAACTGCTGGGCGCGAGCGATCTGCTCGACGAGATCGCGGCCGACGTGCGCAAGCATGGCAAGACGTTCTGCTTCACGGCGGCCGAGCCCGACGAGCGCTTTACGTACGACAACAAGCGTACCAACCTCAAATCGTTTGCCGAACCGCTCGCCGACGGACGGTGGCGCGTGAAAGCGGAAAAAGCCTTCGCCACCGGCTCGCCCGGTTGCGGTTACGCGCTGTTCCAATGCTCGACCGTGCAGGACGACGGCGGCAAGCCGCCCGAGTCGGTGCTGGTGCTATTGCCGCGCGATCATCCGGCGGTGCAGGTGTACGACACGTGGGACGGCATTGGCCAGCGCGCGACGGGAAGCGGCAAGCTGGTGGTCGAAGAGAGCATCGTCGAGCCGCGCTGGATCATCGGCAACCCGGCCAGCGTGCCGGCTGCCGCGATACTCGCGCCGCTCTATCAACTCGGTTTCGCAGCGATTCTGACGGGGATAGGCGAGGCGGCGCTCGACGATACGCTCGAATTCGTTCACACCACGCTCAAGCCGACCAACGGCTACGCGCGCGCCGCCGAAGAACCCGCCTTGCAGGCACACGTGGCCGACGTGCGGATCGCGCTGTCGGCGAGCCGCGCGTTGATTGGCGAAGCGGCGCGCGCGATGGATGCGTTCACGCGCGGCGAAGCCGATATCGCCGAGGTGCTGATTGCCGTCTATCAGGCGAAGGTGCATGCGAGCGGCAGTTCGCTCGAAGCGGGTTCGCGGCTGTTCCAGATCGGCGGCGCGCGATCGGCGACACGGCGGGTCGCCGCCGACCGTCACTGGCGCAACGCGCGCACGCTGACCTTGCACGATTCGGTCGACAAGCAGAAGGGCGTAGTCGCGCGGCACGTGCTGGGCGTCGAGCGTCCGAACGTATCGACCCGCTAGGCCGCGGTCTGGTTTGCGGTCTACCCCATTGAACCGCACCGTAACGGAGTACGTCTTTCATGTTGCTGGCCTATTTCCTGTCGCATTCCGCTTCCCCGCATACGGTGGGTCAGTGGCGTCTGCCGCGCTCCTACCAGGGGCTTCGTTACGACCGCCCGGAGTATTGGGAGCACGTGGCGCGCACCGCCGAGCGTGGCGGCATCGACACGATCTTTCTTTCCGACTCGTATTCGATCTACGAGACCTTTCGCGGCAGCAGCGACGATACGCTGCGTTACGCCGTGCAGTGTCCGCGACACGATCCGCTGCCGTTGATTCCGATCATGGCGCGCGTTACGCAGTCGGTGGGATTCGTCACCACGCTCAGCACGGCGTTTTTGCCGCCGTTCTGGACCGCGCGTACGTTCGCGACGCTCGATCATCTGACCGAAGGGCGGGTCGGCTGGAATCTCGTGACCACGGCGGGCGAGCAGGAAGGACGTCAGTTCGGCCAGCCGCTCGACGATCACGATACGCGCTACCGGCGTGCCGCCGAATATCTCGCGCTGTGTCAGACGTTGTGGGATAGCTGGGCGCCGGACGCCGTGCTCGCCGATCGCGAGTCGGGCGAGTTCGCCGATCCCGGGAAGATTGCGAAGATCGACTTTCAGGGCGAGTACTTTTCCAGTCAGGGCCGCTTTACGGTGCCGCATTCCCCGCAAGGGCGACCGCTGATCGCACAGGCGGGATCGTCGGGCACGGGCGCTGCATTTGCGGGCCGGCATGCGGAGCTCGTTTTCGGTCTGCGTCATTCGACCCGCGGAATGCGCGAGTTCGTCGCCAGGGTGCGCCATGAAGCGATTGCCGCGGGGCGCGCGCCGGATGCGGTGAGAGTGCTGTGGGGCGTCGTGCCGATCGTCGCCGAGACGCGTGAGGAGGCGTTGCGCAAGCAACAGGCGATTCGCGACAACGTCACCGTCGAAGCGGGGCTCACGATGCTGTCGGCGTTTCTGAACGTCGATCTGTCGCGCTACGATCCCGCCGCACCGTTTCCCGATATCGGCGGCACGAGCGGGATACGCGGGCACCTCGCCACCATCACCGAAGACTTCGCGGCCGACACGCCGCTCGCCGTGATTGCCCGGCATTTCGCGGCAGGTCAGGGCCCGCACGTGGTCGGCACGCCCGCCGAGGTGGCGGACCAGTTGCAAAGCTTGCTGGAAGAAGGCGGTGGCGACGGCTTCATTCTCATCACGCATGCGTTGCCGACCTGCATGGACGAGTTCACCGATCTGGTCGTGCCGGAGTTGCGCCGACGCGGTCTGCGCCCGCCGGGTTACGCGCACAAGACGTTGCGCGAGCGCGTGCAGGCCGGGCCATTGCGCGTGTATCGTGCGGCGGAGCAGGCGGCTCGGGTCGCGTAGCGCCGGTTTCTTCCAGCGGTCATCCATGCGCTGCATGAATGACCGCTCGTTCTCCAGCCCAATAGTCCGTCAGAACTTCTTGCGCAATCCCACTACCGCGATAACCTGCTGACCGCTGCTCGACGCCGACGCGCTGCCCTGGAACCAGGCCTTCGCACCGGACGCGCGTTGCAGGCCGACGTTGGCATAAAGATCGGTCGTCTTCGACAGGAAGTACTGGGCTCCGCCGACGATCTGGTTGTAGTGCGCGTTCGTGATCGACGACGTCGTGCTCTGCTGGTTCGTGTAGGTGTAGTCGGCCGAGATCAGCAGCGCCGGCGTCACGAAGTAGCGCAAGCTCGCATCGTAGTTGGCAAAGCGCAGACTGCCGCCTGCGATCAGATCGAAGCGCGAATGCGTGTACAGGAAAGCCGCGGTCGCCGCGCCGATCTTGTAGCTGCCGCCCGCGCCGTAGATTTCGCTGCGCAGCACGTTCGAAATGATCGACGACGAAGCCGAGTAGTACGTCGCGACCGAGCCCGTCGTATTGGCCGTCGGGTGATCGACCAGCGAATAGCCCGCATCCAGACGCAACGCGCCGTTGATGTAGTCGAGCCCCGCGCTCCACGAGCGGTTCGCGTCGAACTGACCCGGCGCGTTCGAAAAGCCGTACTGCGCACCCGCTGTCAAACCGGCGACGGTCGGGCTCACGTATTTGACGGAATTGTTGATCCGGTAAGTGTTGTTCAGGTTGTTGTTGTCGTAGACCGTCAGGGCAATCTGGCTAAGAGAAGGAATGCCGGCGGGCTGGTCGTTCCACAGCGCGTCGCTGGCGCTGCTGTACTGGCGACCCAGCGTCACGGTCCCCCAACGGTCGTTGGATAGGCCCACGTACGCCTGACGTCCGAATTCGGCGCCGCCGTTGCCCAACGCACCCGTCTCGACATTGAAGCCGTTCTCGAGCCGGAAGATCGCCTTGGTGCCGCCGCCGAGATCTTCCGCGCCGAGCAGGCCCCAGCGCGAGCCGCTTTCGTTTCCGGACACCGCCTGCCAGCCCGTTTTGCCGCCCTGATTGCTGGTGTACGTGAAACCGGCGTCGACGATGCCGTAGAGCGTCACGCTGCTTTGCGCATGGGCGTCGATGGCCATCGTGCTCAAAAGAGCGGAAGCGGTGGCGGCGATAATTTTTCGTTGCATTGCTATTCCCCTGGAGTGCTCGATCCTGCGTGGATCGGATGATGATTCCGGTTTAAATTTGTCATCCTTAATGAAATGACAAAGCGATTGCCCGTCGCGAATGCTGGAGCAATCAGATCGATGTTTTTGTTGGCGAAGCTGGGCGTTCAGGCAGCGCTTACGCTTTTACGGGCAGGGCGTGGCAAGCCGAGACTCTCGCGCAACGTCGAGCCCTGTTGCGGGCGCCACAGGCCGCGTCGTTGCAGCTCGGGCAGGACCCGTTCGATGAAGTCGTCCAGCCCGCCGGGCAAGGTCGGCGGCATGATGTTGAAGCCGTCCGCCGCTTCGTGTTCGAAGCGCTCCTGCATCTGGTCGGCAATGTCCTGGGCGGTGCCCACCACTTGCCAGTGCCCGCGCGCGCCCGCTACCTTGCGATACAACTCGCGCACCGTGAGCCGCTCGCGCGCGGCGAGATCGAGTAGAAGCTGCTGGCGGCTCCTGTTGCCGTTGGTCTGGAGCAGGTTGGCGGGCAACGGTTCGTCGAGCGCCAGATTCGCCGGAACCGCCACGCCGAGATGCTGGAACAGCAGGCGCACGCCGACTTCGGGGTCGATCAGTTCCTGCAGTTGCTCGAACCGCTCTTCTGCCTCTGCCCGGCTCGTGCCGGCTACGGCGAAGATGCCCGGCATCACGAGGAGGTCTTCGGGACGCCGCCCGGCCTCGCGCACGCGGCGCTTCAGGTCGCGGTAATAGCGCTGTCCTTCTTCGAGCGTTTGCGCAGCGGCAAACACCACGTCGGCGCTACGCGAAGCGAGCGTGAGTCCCGACTCCGACGCGCCCGCCTGAACGATCACCGGGTGACCCTGGGGCGTGCGGATCACGTTGAGCGGGCCGCGCACCGAGAAATGCGCGCCTTTGTGCGAGATGCGCCGCAAGCGCGCCTCGTCGTAATAGCGGGCGTTTTCGCAGTCCTCGACGATCGCGTCGTCGTCGTAGCTGTCCCACAGCGCCTGTACGACTTCGACGAACTCTTCGGCGCGCGCATAGCGATCGGCGTGCAAACGCTGGCCCGTCAGACCGAAGTTCTGCGCTTCCAGATCGGATTGCGAGGTCACCAGATTCCACCCGGCGCGCCCGCCGCTCAGATGATCGAGCGACGCGATGGTGCGCGCCACGTGATACGGCTCGTGGTAACTCGTCGACACCGTGCCGACCAGGCCGATACGCGAGGTCTGCACCGCCAGCGCGGCGAGCAGACTGACCGGTTCGAAATGGGCGGCGCGCGCGCTGTGGCTGGCAATGTTCAGATCGGCTTCGCGCACGCCCGAGCCGTCTTCGAGAAACAGCAGATCGAAGCCGGCGCGCTCGCAGCTCTGCGCGACGCGAATGTAGTGATCGATGTCGAAGCCGCTGTCGGCCTGCGCCGACGGATGGCGCCACGCGGCGATGTGATGACCGGTGGCATACAGAAAGGCGCCGAGGCGCATGGTGCGAGTCGCGCTCATGACAGTTCGCCTTTCAACACTTCGCGCAGGCCGCGTGCGGCCAGTTGCGCGCCTTGCTGCAGCAGCGCCTGATCCGTGCCGAGCAGGAAAGCGCTCACGCCGAATTGCGCGAGCGCCGGTGCTTCGGCGGGATTGGCGATGAACGCGCTGAGCGCCTTGCCATGCCGCTTCGCCGCGGCGCCGATCCGCGCGCTCGCCTGCAGCACCAGCGGATCGTTCGGGCTCGCCACGCCGAGCGCATTCGAAAGATCGCCCCGGCCGATGAAAATCGCATCGATGCCGTCCACCGACGCAATCGCATCGGCGTGTTCGAGTCCTTGCAGGTCTTCGATCTGAACGATCACCGCGGTTTGCGAGTCGGCTTGCTCGACGTGTTCGCGCGCCGGCACCTGGCCGTAGCCCGCGGCGCGGGTGGACAGCGCGAAGCCGCGTCCCGACCGGTAGCGTGCAGCCGCAACGATCGCGCGGGCCTGCTCGGCGGATTGCACGTGCGGCACGAGAATCCCCGCAGCGCCGCCGTCGAGCGCGCTGAGAATGTGCTCCGCGCCGTCGGTCGGTGTGCGCACGAGCGCGGCGATGCCGGACGCGCGCGCGGCGAGTAGTGCGAGATCCGTGGCTTCGCGACCGAACGCGCCGTGCTCCTGATCGATCACGGTGAAGTCGTAGCCGATCGCGCCGAGCCATTCGGTGACGATAGGGACCGGCGCTTTAAGGAACGTGCCGGTGAGCAATCCGGCTTCGACGAGACGCTGGCGAAACGTCGCGTGAGCGGCTGGCGGAAAGACGTGAGTAGTCATCGGGAAAACTCCTGCGAGGCATTGATCGAAGTACGTGGAACGGCGAGGCCCAGGTGCGAGCGCAGCGTGCTGCCCTCGTACTCGCGGCGGAACAAACCGCGGCGTTGAAGTTCGGGAATCACGCCTTGATAGAACGCGTCGGCGTCGACGGGCAGCACCGGCGGTTTGAAGTTGAAGCCATCGCAGGCTTCGGTTTCGAACCAGTGCTGCAACGTGTCCGCGGTTTGCGACGGCGTGCCGACGACCTGGAGATGACCGGCAGTCACCGCATGACGCACGGCGGTCTCCCGAAGCGACAGGTTGCCGTCGCGCGCCATGCGCAGAATGTTCTCGCGGCGGGTCTGTCCGGCGTTGCTGGGTGGAATAGGCGGCAGTGGTTGCGCCGGATCGAACGGCGACAGGTCGAAGCCGCCCAGCTGATCGCTCAGCATCGCGAGTGCCTGCGGGACCGGAATGAGTTCGAGCAGACTGTCGTAACGCGCCCGCGCTTCTGCGCTCGTCGCACCGAGAAACGGCGACACGCCGGGCAGAATTTTCAGCTCG
This sequence comes from Paraburkholderia sp. BCC1886, assembly GCF_900996245.1. Classification (GTDB taxonomy): domain Bacteria; phylum Pseudomonadota; class Gammaproteobacteria; order Burkholderiales; family Burkholderiaceae; genus Paraburkholderia. Next base: position 60,704 of record NZ_CAAJGK010000041.1, read on the forward strand.
TCGGGATGACGGCCATAGCGCGCCATGCGGCCCTTCAGATCGCGATAGAACGCGCGCGCTTCGTCGATATCGGATTGCACGGTGAAGACCAGTTCCGCGGTCGCCGCCGCGAGTTCCTTGCCCGCTTCGGACGAACCGGCCTGAACGATCACCGGACGACCCTGCGGAGAAGGGCCGACGTTCAGCGGTCCGCGCACCGAAAAATGCTCGCCCACATGGTCGAGCCTGCGTACTTTGCCGGGATCGAAGAAGCGGCCCGCCTGCTGGTCGAACAGGAACGCCTCGTCGTCCCAGCTTTGCCAGAGTCCGTTGACCACCTCGGCGAATTCATGCGCGCGACGGTAGCGGTCCGCATGCGCGTAATGCGCGTCGCGATTGAAATTCAGCGCTTCGGGCTGGTACGACGTGGTGACCAGATTCCAGCCGATCCGGCCTTTGCTGATCAGGTCGAGTGAAGCGAAGCGGCGCGCGACGTTGTACGGCTCGTTGAACGAACTGCTCATCGTCGCGACGAGGCCGATCTTCTGCGTGACGGTCGCGAGCGCCGCGAGCAGGGTGGTGGGTTCGAACGAGGTGGCCTGCGGCGTGATGGACTGGTTCTCGCGCTCGGCCACGGTATCGGAGAGAAACACCATGTCGAGCCGCGCCGCTTCGGCTGCCTGCGCGACGCGTCGGAAGTGCTGGAAATCGAAGGCAGCACGGCGCGGTGCGTCGGGATGACGCCACGAGCCGAGCAGATGTCCGTGCGGAAACACGAACAGGCCGATATGCATCTGCTTGCGGTCAGCCATCATTGAACCTCGAGCGAAGGAGCAGGCGCTTGCCGCTGCGGCACGCGGCTCAGGAAACGTTGCAGACGCGGCGTTTGCGGCCGCGTAAAGAGCACCTCGGGCGGTCCGGCTTCGACAATCCGGCCCTGGTCCAGAAAGATCACGCGGTCGGCAATGCGGCGCGCAAACGCGAGTTCGTGCGTCACGCACACGATGGTGATGCCGAGGTCCGCGAGATCGACCATCGCGTCGAGCACTTCGTCGGCCATTTCCGGGTCGAGCGCGGAGGTTGGTTCGTCGAACAGCAGAATCTCGGGCTGCATGCAGAGCGCGCGTGCAATCGCGGCACGCTGCTGCTGACCGCCCGATAACTGCGCGGGCTTCTTCGCGGCATGCTCGCCGATATGCAGACGTCGCAAATGCGTGAGCGCGCGTTCCTGCGCCGCCTCGCGCGACAGGCCGAGCACCTGGCGCGGCGCGAGCGTGCAGTTTTCCAGAATCGTTTTGTGCGGGAACAGATTGAAGCTCTGAAACACCATACCGACCCGACCTGAGAGTCGCGCATCCGGTTGCGGATGCGGCGCCAGCGGCTTGCCGAGCACGACGATTTCGCCGTGGTCGTATCCTTCGAGCCCGCTGATACAGCGGATCAGTGTCGATTTACCGGAGCCCGACGGTCCGCAGATCACCACCCGCTCGCGCGGTGCGATCGTCAGGTCGATACCGGCGAGTACGGTGGCGTCGCGATAGGTCTTGACGACACCGGACAGGCGTAAGTAGTCCCCGCGAGCGGGCGCGGATGGATCGTTTGACATGTGAAGTCCTGTGACTTGCGCGAGACGCTGCCGGCGCGCGTGACGCGCCGTCAGTGCGTTTAGTTGATGCTGGGGAATGCCGGTAGCGGTCGCTCGAGCCACTTCTGATGCAGCGCCGCCAGTTCGCCGTTGTCTTTCACGTAGAAGATGAAGGTGTTGATCCAGCGCAGCAGGTCTGTATCGTCACGGCGTACGCCGACGGCCATGAATTGCGTGCGCAACGGCACTTTCACTTCGGCCTGCAGGCCGGGGTTGGCCGCGTTGATCTGCTTGAGTAGCAGACGCGATGTCGAGATCGTGTCGGTTTGTCCCGAGACGAATGCCTGCACCGACTCCGTGTCGGATTCGAAGCGGCGATACTGCGTGTCTTTCGGCGCCCACGCGAGCGTCGCCCGTTCGGCGGAGGTGCCGCGCGAAACGCCGACGCGCAAGCCTTTCAGATCTTCCGGTTTGACGACGTGGGTTTTCTTCGCCGCCATCAACGAGATGTCGATACTCGAATACGGCTCGCTATACGCAATCTGTTTGGCACGCTCGGGCGACACGCCCAGCATGGCGAAGATCGCGTCGATCTTGTTGGTGACCAGATAAGGCACCGCATTCGGAAACGACAGGCGCACGAACTCCACGTCCACGCCCAGATACTTGCCGGCGAGACGCGCGACGTCCACGTCGTAGCCTTCCAGTTCGCCTTTCGCATTCACGCTGCTATACGGCGGCCAGTTATCGAGCACGCCGATGCGAATTTTCTTCTGCGAAATGATCTGGTCGAGCGAAGTAGGTTGGGCCGCATGAGTCAGACCGCTAACGGTCAGCAGGGCCAGCGCGGCAGTGGCCGCGGTCGCGAGTCGTTTGAGCCAGTGTTGCAATGTAATTCTCCGGAATCGGCGCCTCGGGAGGCATTAAGTTAAACGTCGTTGTTCGATGCGTTTGCCGGCGAGCGACAAGGGCCAGCACATCGCGAAGTAGATGACGGCGACCAGCGCGAACGTCGTGAAAGGGCGGAACGTGCGGCTGTTCACGATTTCGGCGGTATGCGCGAGTTCGATGAAGCCGATCGCGGACGCGAGACTGGTGGCCTTGATCAGCTGGATCGCGAAGCCGACGAGCGCGGGCAACGCGGTCATCAACGCTTGCGGCAGGACGACGTGCACCCAGCGTTGCGTGCGATTCAGTCCGAGCAGACGCGCTGCATCGGTTTGACCGCGCGGTATCGCGAGAATCGCGCTGCGCAGAATCTCGCCAGCGCCGGCACTCGCATACAGCGTGAAGCTGAGCGGCGCCGCGGTCCACGGACTCACGTCGATACCGAAGAACGCGGGCGGTGCGAAGAACGCGAGCAGCAGCAGGATCATCAGCGGCGTGCCCTGGAAAAGCCGCACGTAGGCCGTGGCGATCGCGCGTGTCGCGTGTACACGGCTGACGCGCGCGAGGGCGACCAGCAGGCCGCCGACGATGCCGGCCGCGAACGTCAGCAGCGAGAGGGCGATCGTCCATTTGATCGAGATGATCAACTGCCACACCTCGGCGGCTCCGAAACTCTGGATCATTGTGTTTCCCAGTTCAGGCGCAGCCGCTCCACTAGACGGAACAACCCGCCGAGCACGAAGGTCAGCACGACGTAGACGGCCGCGATCAGCAGATAGACTTCGAACATCCGGTAGGTATCGGACGCGACGCTCATCGCGGTGGCGGTCAGTTCGTTCAGCGCGACATACGAGCACACGCTCGTGTTGAGGAACAGGATGATCAACTGGTTGGTCACCGCAGAATAGGTTTTGCGCGAGGCTTGCGGCAGCACGATGGAGAGATAGATACGTCCTCTGCCAAGGCCTGAAATACGCGCCGCATCGATCTGTCCGCGCGGAATGGATTGAATGCCGCCGCGCAGGATTTCCGTGATATAGGCCGTGTTATTGACGATGAGGGCAATGACGCCGGCGGTGAACGGATCGAGCCGCACGCCGGCGAGCGGCAGTCCGAAATAGATCAGGAACATCTGGATCAGTACGGGCGTGTTGCGAATGATCTGCACGTACCACTCGATCGTTAGCCTCAGCCAGCGATTCGCGCCGCCCAACACGAACGCCAGCACATAACTGAGACCGAGCGAGCCGAGCGTCGCCATAGCAGTCAGCTCGATGGTGAGGACGAGTGCATGAGCCAGAACTGGCAGATAAGGCGCAATGTCGCCGAAGTGAAGCACGTACACGTATCAGGTCCCGTTTCAAAAGAGAGGCCGATTATCCGCGACGCATTTCGCATTCGGAACCATCGAAATTCGATAACTTTATATGTTGGGATGACTCATGAAATGTTTGAAGCATGCAGCACTTATAGTGCGAATCCAGCAGTCGGCGTGTGCGTTATCTTGTGTTTTTTTTATTGCCATTGATCGGCAAAAGACACGCTGGATTGCGGATCGTCATCCACGAAACCGGATGATTCGCCGTGTGCCGGATGCGCGACCGGCGAGACCGCGTGAAGCTTCAGCCATTCGCTGTAGCCATTCACGAGAAAGCCTCCCGAGCGTTCGATGTACTCGCTGCGCGACGCTTCGTAGACTTCTTTGAGAGCGAACCACGGCACGCCAGGCAGATCGTGATGAACCAGGTGATAGTTGTTGTTCAGAAACAGCAAACGCCAGAACCAGGCGGCCTCGTTGATCACCGTACGATGTTCGTGAGAGCCCGCGACGCGATGTTCCTGAAACGAGCGAATCGAGCCGAGCGACAGCGCGCCGTAACCCGCGCCTACGATAAATGCCCACGCCGGAATCGCGCAAAACTGCTGTAACCACCACGTCAACGCAACGAGCGCAACGCCATGCGCAAGCCACGCGGGCAGATCGCGCCAGTCGCCGCGTTTGAATCTACCGAGCGCTTCCACGGCCGTCGCGGCCAGCGAGAACGCCGGCCCGATTATCAGGCGGCCGACGAACGTATTGCGCCACGTCAGTAGCGCGCGTATCGCCCACCCTGCGCGATGCCAGCGTCGCGCGCTGACGAAGTAGCTTTCGGGGTCGTGTTCGGGCTGCGTGAGGTGCGCATCGTCGTGATGCTGCAGATGGGAGTCGCGGTAGACGCGATAGGGAAACCATACCGCCAGCGGCGCAAAACCGATCAGCGCATTGACGAACGGCGAGCGGGTGGGGTGACCATGCAACAGTTCGTGCTGTAGCGACATGTACCACGCGCCGAGCAGCGCCAGCAGCGCGACGGCAACCGGCAGGCCGAGTTCGCGCGCATGCGTGGCCACGCCGAACCAGCTTGCGTAAATCGTGACGATCAGTACCCATGTCGGCCACTGGGTGCGCCAGGTCCAGGTCTTCGCTTGCGCGGCGAGCGCCTGGCGTTGCGCGTCGTCGAGATAGGTCGCCATGAGCAGAATCGGTAGGATTGCAGAGTCGAACCGATGCTACGTAACTGTGCGCCGCGCCAGAACTATTTTGTTCGGCTATGTATCTGCGCAATCGTGCTTAGGTGCTGTGGGCCTGCGCGGGGCCTTTGTTTATCGGCTATTGGTTATTGGTTATTGCTTATTGCTTATTGCTCATCGGCGATGCGGCATTTGTGATCGAGGAGTCCTTCAGCCGTACCGCTGCCGTTATCCGCGTCGAGACTGCTGTTCACGATCAGCCAGCCGTCCCGGTCGGCCGAGGCGCCCGCACCGGTCACGAGGATGGTCTGCAGCGCCATCGCGGCGGCATCCTTGTTGTCGCGCGCCACGACGCGGAACGGGTCGTTCGCCTGCGTGATCGAGCTTACGCGCATGATTCGGTAACGTTGTCCGGCGAGCGTGTCCCACCGCCAGACATCAGGCGTGTCTTTGGTGTGACGGGCCAGCGCTTCGCTAATATCGCGCCGCATGCAATCCATATGAATATGGAGCTGGTTTTGCGAGCGGCGGAACGGCGAATTGATTTCGAGTCCGAGTTCGTCGTCGGGCAATGTGCGTTTGACGGCCTTCTCGATGTAATCGCGCGAAGTCCATGCGTCGGCCCAGTAATCCTTTGCATTGGGTGCCAGCACGAGCGGGCTCTCTATGCCGGTAATGCGATCGGTCGGAATCAGCAGATGCTGCGAGCGGCCGACGATGTCTTTCAGGATCACATAGCGTCGTTCGAGATTCACCACCGTGCATTGGCCCGGCGTGCCGGTCGCCTGTTGCGAAGGCACGCAACGCAGATCGACGATCTTCCAGAGTGCGTTGGAATCGACAGCGGCAAGGCGCGCGCAAGCGGTGACGCTGAGGACGAGGGCGCACGCGGCGGCGAAGGCAGCCGTAGCGCGTACGCTCGCATTGATCGGTAACTTTCTCATTGGCGCTTAAGTGTTTTATAGGTCTGGGTCGATGTCAAAGCAGCGGCGCCGGCAATACGCCGAGTATTTGTTCAAACGCAATGCCAATGGCGAGCAGGCGGCGGTCCGAGCCGAGCGGGCCGTCCAGTTCCAGGCCGACCGGCAAGCCGCTCGCCGTCATGCCCGCTGCCAGCGAAAGGCCGGGAATGCCTGCCGTGCTGGCCGGGTCGGTATTGCGCAGAAACGCGTCCATGGTGTCGATGGGAGCCGCGCCGTCGATCGACACCGTGCCCGAGCCATACACCTCGTCGATCAGCGTCGCAGCGAGGCGCGTGGTTGGAAACAGCAGCGCGTCGAGTTGCAGATCCGCGAAAGTGCCGGCCACGTATTGCTGCAAGCGCGGACGCCATACGTTCAGCGCCGCATCGTAATGAGCGCCGAGCGCGTCGGCGAGCACGCCGTCGTAAATGGCGCGCACGTCCGGGCTCGCGATGCGCGCGGCTATCTCGGCGACGCTCGCAACCGGCGCGTGATTGGTCGTGAGCCACGCGAGCACGTCGGCGCGCGGTTCGTGGATGGCCAAAGGGCCGCCCACCATGCTGCTCAACTGTTCAAGGTCGGGCATCGCGACCGGGACGAACTCGACGCCCGCGGCTTCGAGTTGCGCCAGCGCGGCGCGCGCTACGTCTTCCACCTGCCGCTCGAGTCCTTCCCAAAGCGATGCCGGCAGACCGATCCGCAAACCGTTCAGCGTGACGGACGGCAGCGCGCCCGCGCCGGTAATCACGCCGTCGAGCAGCGCGATATCGGCCACCGTGCGTGCCATTGGTCCGACGGTGTCGCGCGTGTGGCTGATCGGCACCACGGCGTCCGGGTCGTGATAGCGACGCTCGGCCGCACCATTGCCGACCGATGGGCGAAATCCTGCGATGCCGCTAAGCGCGGCCGGAATGCGCGTCGATCCGCCGGTATCGGTGCCGAGTCCCGCCGGTGCGATGCGCGCGGCAATCGCAGCCGCGGTGCCGCCGGACGAACCGCCGGGAATGCGCATGGGGTCGTAGGGATTGCGCACGGGACCGGCATGCGTGGCGAGGTTGGTGCTGGTAATGCCGAAGGCCAGTTCGTGCATATTGGCTTTGCCCAGCACGACCGCTCCCGCGTCGATCAGACGTTGCACCGAAGGCGCGGTCGTCGTCGGCACGAAGCCGGCTAGCGCCGGTGTGCCGGCCGAGGTTTGCAGGCCGACGGTATTGATGTTGTCCTTGACGACGATCGGCAAGCCGGCCAGCGGCAACCGTGCTTTTTCTGCGGCAGGCAATGCGTCGATGCGCCGCGCGGCAGCGAGTGCGCCGTCGAGATCGATGACGGTCAGCGCATTGAGACTGGAAAGTGCCGCGGCGCGGGCGAGCAGCGTGGCGACGTAGTCGGTGGCATTGAGCCGGCCCGACTGGATCGCGGCGACGGCCTGGGTGGCGTCCAGCGCGAGTTGTTCATCGACAGTCCAGCTCATGGGCGGCGTCTCCTGACCTTTGGGGTCGCCCATTCTGGCACAAGCGCCAGGGCCTCGCGTTTGGCTTCGACCTCACGCGGAGCCTGCCGGGAGTTCGGCTTCTACTGCTGCTGGTCGATCCACATGCGTCCCCAGCGGAACGCATAGGCCAGCGCGTGTTCTTCCTCGAAGAAATAATCGAGCGCGTCGAACGAGTACGAGCGGCCCTGGCTGTGTCTGGCATTCTCGATGGTCAGGTTCGCGGCGAACAGGCCGTTAGGCAACTGTTGAGCGGCGGGTGCAACCTCGTAGCCTTTGTAGCGGATGTGTGAATTCATGGTCTTGACAGTGTGTGCCCGCGTGCATTGCGAAGGAACTGCGTCTGATTGCGGGCAGGGTCAAGCGTAGGACGCGCCGCGCAACGGGTGAACCAATCTTTCGTCGTAAGCAAACCACTACGAGGCGGGAACGGTTTTCAGAAAATGCAGGGCCGCCGGCGGTTGCTGTCGGACTCACTATCGGACGTTGTCGGTGTGCGGTCTGTTATGTGACGCACGTTCGGATCGGCACGCGATGTGGGCGCGAAGCGTGGGGCTGTGGACGTGGGGAGGTGTTTGTGTTCGGGGTTGGGGAAGTGGCGGGCTGAAGGAGCGGGAGCCGCTTGCCCTTTTGACGTGCTGCTGAGACGTGCTGCTGAGGCGTAGGTATAGGTGCAGATGCAGCTTCGACCGTAGCGAGGTCGTGGAACGAGTCCACGACCTTCCTGTGCGCCTGCTACTGGCAGTGGTTCAAACCGTTTGCAGCAGGCGCTCGCCTCGGGCTTCGTTCAGCGGATCGCCGAGTGCGGCCGCCGTGTTCGCGCGATGCGCCGCGAACGCCAGCGAGAATTGCGCGGCTTGCTGGCCGACCGTCGCGAGTTGATCGACGACCTTCGGGTCCGAACAGGTATCCGCGCTTTCGAAACGTGTTTCCAGCGTATTGATGCCGGCGCCGAACGGCGTCGGCCAGCCGCGCAGTGCGTGGACGATGGAGCGCAACGACGTCAGCACGGAGCCCGCCGCCTGCCAGCCGTAAGCCGTGACGATGCAGCCGACCGCGCGGCCATCCAGATACGGACGCTCGTCGGCACGCAGTTCTTCGAGCGTATCGAGCGCGTTTTTCACGAGACCCGACACGCCGCCGTGATAGCCGGGCGTCGCAATGATCAACGCATCCGCTTGCCGGACCGCTTCGATCAGTTCGAGCTGTTCATCCGTGCGGGTGGTGCTTTCGGGCGCGTAGTGGGGCAGGCTATGCAAAAACGTGCCGCCGAACAGGCGGGTGTTGGCGCCGGCGGCTTGCGCGCCGCGCAGCGCGAAACTGAGTGCGCGCTCCGTCGACGAGGCAGCGCGGGTCGTGCCGCCAATACCGATGACGAGCGGGCGGCGTTGGTGATCGAAACTGGTCAAGAGATGCTCCTTCGGTAGCGGCTCACGGTGTGCTGGCGCGGGGCTGCGCGCAGACCGACCGGGGCGAACCGGACTTTGAAGTGTCATCTTAATGACCGGCGCGGCTCGCACGAAGCGACTTTTCGTTCTAACGATATAACCAGGCAGCGTAATCGCTGCGTTGGCGGCGCCGCATAGTGCGCCTGAAAAGCGGCGGCGAGGCCGGTTGCGAGACCGTTGCAAAACGCTTGCAATGCTCGTGAAGCCGCGCTGGATAAGCTTATGGCGAACCGTTGGTTGGGGGTGCGCGGGCTCGCCGCTAAGATGGATCCGTCTCCTCCATGACATCTCCTTGACATGGGATTAGGCCTCGCCGCGTAAGTGGCGAGGCCATTTTTTTGCCTGCTCCCATGCTCTCAGCCAGCCGCGAGGGTCGCCACGCCTGGTGCAAATTTCCCGTGGCGCGCGGAATTAAGGCGGCGTAGTGTCACGAAGTCGCAGAAATGGAGCGGCAGAATGACAGACGGCATTTATAAAAATAAAGGCATGGGAAAAGCGTGAGCAGAAAATACAAGGTGCTGTTTCTCTGTCGGGAGAATTCTGCGCGCAGCATCATGGCGGAGGCGTTGCTGCGCGAACTGGCGGGGCACCGGTTCGAGGCGTTCAGTGCAGGACCCGAGCCGGCCACGCGGGTTCACCCTTATGCGGTCGCGCAATTGCGGCCCGGTATTTCGGATCTCGGCATATTGAGCCCCAAAAGCTGGCTGGAATTCACCGGCGAATGGGCGCCGCGCATGGACCTGGTCGTGACGATGGACGAGTCGGTTGCCGGCCCGCGCGCGCCGGGCTTTCCCGGTCAGCCTGATTTCGAGGACTGGCCTTTTGCCGATCCGCTCGCAGGCGGAATCGACGACATCGAGCGTATTCGTTTATTCGACAAGGTGTTCTGGCAGATCGTGCGGACACTCAGCACGTTCATTGAATTGCCGCAGTACGAGAAGCCTGCGCGTGATGGCGATGAAACTGGCGACCCGAGCGACCCGCATACAGGCAAGTCCGGCAACGCTAAAGCCGGTTACGACGGGCAGAAGCGCAACTAATATTGAGAAGCCGCAGCAGGCCTTGAAGGCCGGCGGTTAATCGGCGACTCAATTCACCGCATGGAACCATCCGCGTCTAAAGCGCCCACCTGGGGATAGTTCCAGCTCAGCGGTTCGAGCGCGCTAGCGGACTGCCGGCGAAGGGGTCGTTTTGCCAATCCACGTGTTTCTTGGGCGGCGCGGAGGGCGCGGGCGTGGCCGATAGCGCGAAATGGTCGATGGATTGACCGGCGCTGATTGCCTGTTTAAGCCACTGGGGCATGTCACCCTTGCCGTCCCAACTGTCACCCGTCGCGCTGCGGTAGCGTTCGCCCTTTTGCGTGGCAGGATCGGACGCCAGCACGGCAGCAAGATCTTCGGGTTCAATTCCAAATTCTTCCATGCGGTGGCGGAGATACGCAATGATGCTATCTCGCTTCCTTTCGTCCATAAGATATTCGTCCTTCTAAAGCGTGCGGCGTACTGTTAATTACAGATTGCAAGGGGACCCCGCGGATGTGCCGAATCCCATGCAAACGGATGCAATGGGACGAGGCCCGCGGTGGGGTATTAATCGAGATATACGTGTGGCAGCGTTGAAACGTCGCTCCGTGAGTCGATGTATTGCGTCGAGATACCGCGTCGATCTATTGTTTCAGGTGGTGCGTCAGCTTGCCTGCGTGGCAAATGAAGCCGGATAGATTCACGACTGCATTAAAAGAACGGGGTAACGATGCGCTGATGGCGAACGGCTGTTGTCTACCTGCGCTCCGGAGCTTGCCTGTTGCTGCAACGGGCCGGGCGAAGGCCAGATTTTTTGCGTTATTGCAGCATCATAACGCAATGCTGGCCATGTCGGCCCAAATTAAGCACCGACCCGACTGATTTTATTTCGAACCAGGCTGATCGGGCTATCGGAACAATTGCGGATGCCGACAGAAGTGGCGAATAGGAAAACGAGAAACGGGGCGCTTTAAAAAAACTCAATGGTCGAATTCCGCCAATTACGAGATATCGGCCGGATTCCCGACCGAATCCGACTAAGGGATTCTGCTGGGGCTATTACGCGAGTGCCATCTGTTGCGAGGAAGAGGGGAGCGACTCGTGTTCGCCGAGTCGACCGATCATCGTGGCGAAGTTTTGCCTGGGTTGCGTTCCGGATTGTGTTTCGAGTTGCGTGGATTGTTCGGCGAAGCCACGGAACTCATCGAGCAGCGCACGCCATGACGCATGCCAACGTGTTTCCTTGATGCACTTCCCGTTCGAATCGGCAATCCGCAACACGCCGTTGTCCGGGTAAAACGTGACGGTAACGAGCATGCCGTCGATGACGCAAGTCGAAGTGCAGGGGCGCGTGCTAACCATGGTCGATGTCCTCTTATAGGCGAACGGGAGTGGGCAAAAAATCTGTCGAGGTTTAGCAAGCGCTGTGCCTGGCTGCTTTACCCGCTGCACGAGGTGCGCTCTTGTTGGAGATCGGGTCGAGGGATTTTTCGAATACCCCCACGCCCGACCGCAATTTTACGGAGTTGTCAGCAAGCGTTTTATGAGGATGGTAAGGTGTCTCCCATTCCTGTTTTCTCCCGTTTACTGACCGATTGGCGAGCTTCGCCGGACCGCTGCGTCTGCGCGAAAGTGCCTGCTTTTGCAGTGCAATTGCATTTAACGAATTGACGCGAATCGATTAGTACGGGACGAACGCTCTAATCCCACCCGTTGTTAAGTGACTCACAAACAATCTATGTTGATCGAAGATAATCTGCCGGCGAGCAGTCACTCGCTGGACGAGACGGCGTCGTCGTCCCTACGTTCCTGGCTCGCGGTCATAGCCGTGGCCATCGGGGCATTTGCCTTCGTCACCACGGAGTTTCTGCCGGTCGGACTCTTGCCGCGGATTGCCGCCGAACTCGGCGTGCTACCCGGCACGGCCGGACTCATGGTCACCGTGCCGGGCATCATCGCCGCCATCTCCGCGCCGGGCCTCGTGCTGATAGCGGGTAGCATGGATCGCCGGCGCGTGTTCATTCTGCTGACGGCCTTGCTGCTGGCGTCCAATCTGATCTCCGCCTTCGCGCCGAATTTCCTCGTCATGTTGTTGGGCCGCGCGTTGCTCGGGGCGGCGCTGGGCGGATTCTGGACGCTGGCCACCGCCGCTTCCGCACGTCTCGTGCGCCCGAAGGATTCGGCCAGAGCCATGGCAATCATCCTGACGGGTGTGACCTGCGCGACGGTGATCGGCGTGCCGCTCGGCACCTTCATTGCCAGCTTCGCTTCATGGCGCGGTTCGTTCATGGCGACGGCGCTGCTAGTGGCTGTTGCACTCGTCGCGCAATTCATCTTCGTGCCGTCGCTGCCTTCCGCGGCGGCGTTGCGTTTGCGCGATCTGGTGGCGCTGCTGCGCCGGCCGCATCCGCGTCGAAGCATGTTGCTGGTGGCGCTCGCTTTCGGCGCGCATTTCTGCTCGTACACGTACATCACGCCATTCATGCTACGCAACGCGAATATGAGCATGACGACGATTACCTGGCTGCTGCTCGGCTTCGGCATCATCGGTTTCTTCTCGAACTTCGCGGCGTCGTCCACGGTGACGCGCAATCTGAAGGTCTCGCTCGCAACCATCATTTCGCTGCTGATGTTCTCGTTGTTGTTGCTCCCGCTGCTGCAACATTCACCGCTTGGCGTCGTCGTGCTGGTGCTGACCTGGGGCATGGCGTTCGGCGCATTGCCGTTGTGCTGCAGTATCTGGATTCAACGTGCGACGCCCGATGCACCGGAAGCCGGCTCGGCGCTTTTCGTCAGCGTGATTCAGATTGCGATTGCGGTGGGGTCGCTGGTGGGCGGCGTGGTGGTCGACCATGTGGGCATTTCCGCCGACTTTCTACTCGGCAGTGGGCTGGCCTTGTTGGGACTGGCGGCGTTGGCGAGTTTCGGAAGGGCAGGAGCGAGCGCGCCGGCCAAGGCGATGGTTGCGCCTGCGTGCACGGATGGTCAATGCTAGCTCGCGTGATCGGTAGCGCGATGAGCCGCCTCGCTTGCGTGCGGCTCGTTCAACCGTGGCTATCGATCCACGCGCGAGCCCAGTCGAGGCCAACGTGCTGGGCTTCGTTCTCGAAGTCGAAATAACCCAGAATGCCTGACGCTTCAATGAGCTTGCCGCCGCGAGTGATGGTGCCGCTGGCGGCATAACGCTCGGGCTGCAGAATGTCTTCCTGTTGCAGGATGGCGTGGCCCCAGACGTTGTAGCCGTGGTAAATCTCCGATTCCATTAGCGTGTTACCCCCGCGGATAGTCCTTGAGCGCCGACCCTCAGCACATTGCCCTCGGGCGTGATTTGCCGGGGGATGTCCGACATATTAGGTGTTTTGGCGGGCAAGGCGTCATGCGCATTGCTGGAATTGCCCGGCCTGCTGGCTAACTTTGCGACCGGTGCGGACGATTGCCGCGACCGGAGTTTGACGATATGCATCGGTCCATGCCTGTGCAGTGACCGGTGCGATGCGGTTTTCGTGCGATGAGGCGCCCCTATGCGAGATTCGGGCGGATTCCATACCTCGACATAGCCGCCCGCTGCGAATGCAGATGGAGTGAGCAAGGTCATCAGTACGATTAGTCCGGCGGTTTTCACAGATTCTCCTTCGCAGCGCTTTGAGTCGGGGGGTGTTGGGTACTGTATGAATATACAGGTTTTCAAGCGATAGAAGTGAGGCGGATAGGTCAACGTGTGTCCGCTGCAACATTCATCCTGGTCGACATTGACCCGATCCGCTTTTGTTATCGCCCTCTCCAATACTCGAATTGTTAGCGCATCGCGGCGCTCGTATATTGTCGCCACGCCTCATCAAAGACAGCGGTAATACAACGAGTCAGGAGACAAGCGATGAATCGGATCGATCTGGAAGGGCGCGTTGTCGCCATCACTGGCGGTGCGCGTGGCATCGGCTACGCAGTGGCGCAACGGGCGCTCAATTCGGGCGCATCGGTGGCACTGTGGGACGTCGACGCCGACCGTCTCGCGCGCAGCCAGCGCGAACTCAGCGAACACGGCAAGGTCACGGCCGTCAGCGTCGAGTTGACCCAGGAAGCGGTCGTCGCCCAGGCGGTCGCGCAAACGGTCGCCGAGCATGGCGCGATCGACGTGCTGATCAACTGCGCGGGCATTACCGGCGGCAACGGCACGACCTGGGAACTGGAGCCCGACGTGTGGCGCCGCGTGATCGACGTGAATCTGATCGGCCCGTATCTCACCTGTCGCGCAGTCGTGCCGCAGATGCTCAAACAGGGTTACGGCCGCATCGTCAATATCTCGTCGGTCGCGGGTAAGGAAGGCAACCCCAACGCCTCGCATTACAGCGCGTCCAAGGCCGGGCTCATCGGCCTGACCAAATCCCTCGGCAAGGAACTCGCGACGAAGAACATTCTCGTGAATGCCGTCACGCCCGCAGCGGCCAAAACCGAAATTTTCGATTCGATGTCGCAGCAGCATATCGACTACATGCTGTCGAAAATCCCCATGAACCGCTTCCTGTTGCCGGAAGAAGCTGCGTCGCTGATTCTGTGGCTGTCGTCGGAAGATTGCGCGTTCAGCACGGGCTCGGTGTTCGATCTGTCGGGCGGCCGTGCGACTTACTGATATCTGTTGAAGCACGCGCCAAGCACGCGCCAAGAACCCGCGAAGCACCATCCAGCATCACATAAAAAAACAGCAGCACGCGCACAGCGCGGCACTGACAGGAAGGAGACGACATGAACGCGCAAGCGCCCGCAACACTGACGGCGATCGACGGCAAGGTCATGCGCCGGTTGTTGCCGTTCCTTCTGCTGATGTACGTGCTGGCGTTTCTCGACCGCGCGAACATCGGCTTCGCGCAGAAAGCCTTGCAGCACGACACGGGTCTGTCGAACGCGGCATTCGCTTTCGGTGCAGGAGTGTTCTTCATCGGCTATGCGTTGTTCGAGGTGCCCAGCAATCTGCTGCTGCACCGGTTCGGGGCGCGCGTGTGGATGTGCCGGATCATGGTGACGTGGGGGCTCGTGTCCGCGGCGATGTCGCTCGCTCACACACCGGCGGCGTTCTACACGCTGCGCTTTCTGCTCGGCGTGGCCGAAGCGGGCTTCTTCCCCGGCGTGATCTATTACCTGACGCACTGGTTTCCGCAGGCGTCGCGTGCTCGCGCAGTTGGCGTGTTTTATTTCGGCGCGCCGCTGGCGTTTATTTTCGGCAGTCCGTTGTCGGGGTCGTTGCTGGAGTTGCATGGCGCGTTGGGACTCGCCGGCTGGCAATGGCTGTTTCTGATCGAAGGCGCGTTGGCGTCGGTGGTCGGCGTGTGGGCGTTCTGGTATCTCGACAACCGTCCTGAAGACGCGCGCTGGCTCGACGCGCAGGAACGCGCGACGCTGCGCGCCGCGCTCGACGACGATGCGCTCGCCGCGTCCGCGCATGGTCCGCATCGCATTCTCGGGGCCTTGCTCGATCGCCGGGTGTTGCTGCTCTCGGCCATCTATCTGCTGATCCAGATGAGCGTGTACGGCGTGATCTTCTATCTGCCGCAGCAGGTTGCGGCGTTGCTCGGCACCACGGTGGGTTTCCGCGTGGGTCTGGTGGCGGCGTTGCCGTGGCTGTGCGCACTGGCCGTCACGTGGTACGTGCCGCGTCGCGCGGACCGGTTTGGCAGCCATCGACGCTGGTCGGTGGCGTTGCTGGTGCTGGCGGGACTCGGCATCGCCGTCTCGGGGCTCGCGCACAACCCGGCGCTCGGTCTGCTCGCGCTGTGCTGCGCGGCGAGCGGGTTTATCGCGGCGCAACCGCTGTTCTGGACGTTTCCCACGCGCTACCTGACCGGCGCGGCGGCGGCGGGCGGCATCGCCTTGATCAATTCGCTGGGCGGGCTCGGCGGTTTCATCGCACCGAGTTTGCGGACCGCCGCCGAGCACGCATTTTCATCGACCTCGGCGGGACTCGTGGTGCTCGGTCTGTCGAGCCTGCTGGCCGCGCTGATGATCGGCACGCTGTTGCGCCGTGAGACCGCGTATCCGCTGCCGTCGCAATCGGTTCTGCGCCGCGTCCGCTAGACGCAATTTCCAGCCGCGTTTTTTAACGGCCCATTCGCTGCAATTTCTGACAGCATCCTTCACGGAGCCCCTTTTCATGGCCATGCCCACTATCCGGCACGTGCGTGCCTTCATCGTTCGCGGCGGCGGTGCGGACTATCACGACCAACCCGGTGGACACTGGATCGACGATCACATTGCCACGCCGATGTCGCGTTATCCCGAGTATCGGCAGAGCCGTCAGTCGTTCGGCATCAACGTGCTCGGCACGCTGGTGGTGGAAATCGAGGCAAGCGACGGCACCGTCGGCTTTGCGGTGACGACCGGCGGCGAGATCGGCGCGTTTATCGTCGAGAAGCATCTGGCGCGTTTCCTCGAAGGGCAACTGGTGACCGACATCGAGAAGATGTGGGATCAGATGTATTACTCGACGCTGTACTACGGTCGTAAGGGCGTGGTGCTCAACACGATTTCAGGCGTCGATCTCGCTCTTTGGGATCTGCTCGCGAAGGTGCGCAAGGAGCCGGTGTATCAACTATTGGGCGGACCGGTGCGCGACGAGCTGGTGTTCTATGCGACCGGCGCGCGGCCCGATCTCGCGAAGGAGATGGGTTTCATCGGCGGCAAGCTGCCTTTGCAGCACGGTCCGGCCGAAGGCGAGGCGGGGCTCAAGCAGAATCTCGAGAAACTGGCGGACATGCGCAGCCGTGTCGGCGACGACTTCTGGCTGATGTACGACTGCTGGATGAGTCTCGACGTGCCGTATGCAACGCGGCTCGCACGAGGCGCGCATGAATACGGACTGAAGTGGATCGAAGAATGCCTGCCGCCGGACGACTACTGGGGTTACGCCGAACTGCGCCGCAACGTGCCGCGCGGCATGATGGTGTCGACCGGCGAACACGAGGCCACCCGTTGGGGCTTTCGCATGTTGCTTGAAATGCAGTGCTGCGATCTGATCCAGCCGGACGTGGGCTGGTGCGGCGGCATTACCGAACTCATCAAGATTTCCGCGCTGGCCGACGCCCACAACGTGATGGTCGTGCCGCATGGGTCGTCGGTGTACAGCTATCACTTCGTCGTCACGCGGCATAACTCGCCGTTCGCCGAATTTCTGATGATGGCGCCCAAGGCCGACGAAGTCGTGCCGATGTTCACGCCGCTGCTGCTCGACGAGCCCGTGCCCGTGAACGGCCGCATGAAGGTGCCGGACACGCCGGGCTTCGGCGTGCGGCTGAACCCGGAATGCGCGCTGGTGCGGCCGTATCCGCGATGATCGCGCTTTCAGTGTGACGAACCCAGGAAAGGAGAATGGACGTGTTGCTCAAGGACAAGGTCGTGATCGTCACCGGCGGCTCGCGCGGCATCGGCCGGGCCATCGCGGTTGCATGCGCCGCCGAAGGTGCGGACGTGGCGATCAACTACTGGGGCGATAACGATGCCTCGTATGGCCGCCGCTCCGCGGTGGCCGAAGTGATCGAAGAGATCGAGTCGCTGGGGCGGCGCGTGATTGCCGTCGAAGGGAACGTCGCCGCGCGCGAGACCGGCCAGCAACTGGTGCGTCAGACCGTCGAGGCGTTCGGCAAGGTGGACGTGCTGGCGAGCAACGCGGGCATCTGTCCGTTTCACGCGTTTCTGGATATGCCGGCGGAAATTCTCGAGTCGACGGTGGGCGTCAATCTGAACGGCGCGTTCTTCGTCACGCAAGCCGCGGCGCAGCAGATGAAAGCGCAGGGCACGGGCGGCGCGATCGTCGCGACGAGTTCGATCAGCGCGCTAGTGGGCGGCGGCATGCAGACGCATTACACGCCGACGAAGGCCGGCGTGCATTCGCTCATGCAATCGTGCGCGGTCGCGTTGGGGCCTTACGGAATTCGCTGCAACTCGGTGATGCCCGGCACCATTGCCACCGATCTGAACGCGGAAGATCTCGCGGACGAAGCGAAAAAAGCGTACTTCGAGAAGCGTATTCCGCTCGGCCGGTTGGGTCGTCCGGAAGACGTGGCCGACTGCGTGACGTTTCTCGCGTCCGATCGCGCGCGCTATGTGACCGGCGCCGCGTTGCTGGTGGACGGCGGTCTGTTCGTCAACCTGCAGTAGCGCACGATGCCGAATTCAATCGACCGGTGCGGACGCGATCAGAGACTCGGGCGGCGTGTCGTGCGCGGTGTCGTGCGCGGTGTCGTGCATAGTGCTGGCCTCACCACCATCGACACCGGCACCGGCGTCGCGCGCGAGCTTGTGCGAGAAGCCGCGCAACAGGTCGATGAAGCGCAGCGCCGGCTCGGCGAGCGTTTCTTCCTTGCGCGTGAGAATGCCGAACCCCGCAAGGCTCTTGCCGATTTCGAGCGGCAGTGCGACCAGCAATTTGCCGCGCACGTGATCGCGCACGACCGACTCGGGCAGCATTGCAATCGCATCGTAATTCTCGAGCAGTTGCAAGGTCGCGAAGATCGACGCGCATTCGGTCAGGTTGACCGGCGTCGCGAGCCCCGCGCGCGCAAGCTCTTCTTCGAACAGCACGCGCGCCGGACTCGTGACGGGCTGCGCAACCCACGGCCAGTCGATCAGTTCGCGCAAGCTGACGCGTGCACGCTGCGCGAGCGGATGCACGGAGCGCACGACCAACAGCAAGGTCTCTCTCGCGAGCGGTTCGAAGCTGAAGTCGTTGTGCTGCAAAGGACTGGTCAGGCGGCCCAACGCGAGATCGACCTCACGGCGGTGCAGCAGTTGCACGACCTGGTCGCTGGTCTCGCCGAGAATGCGCACGTTGAGCAGCGGGCTTTCGGTTTTCAATGCGGCGACGGCCATGGCCAGCAGATCGGGCGCCGCGCCCATGATCGCGCCGACGGTCAGTTGCCCATGTCCGCCGCGCCGTTTGACGTCGAGGTCTTCGGCGAAGCGCGTCAACTCGGCAAGTGCCCGGCGCGCATAGGCGAGCGTGACGACGCCGAGCGGCGTGGGCGTCATGCCGCGCGCGTTGCGCTCGAACAGCAGGAAGCCGAACGCGTCTTCGATATCGCCGAGCATGCGGCTCGCGCTCGGTTGCGCCACGTTGACGGCCTCGGCGGCCTGATGAAGATTGCGTGCGTCGTCCAGCGCGACGAGCAACGCGAGGTGCTTGAACTTGAGCCGGTTGACGAGTGCGACGGCAGCTGAGTGTTGGCTCATGATTCCGGTGCAGGTGGTGTGCGATGTAGTACGGGATGGAATGCGGGTGTTGCTGCGATCCGGTTTGCGGATCGCCCAATCCCAAACTCGGATTGAGATGCTATCGACGCAGGAATTATAGTCGCATCGGACGTGTGCCCAGCGAGGCCGGCAACGCGTCCGAATACGACAGGAGACAGGCCGCAATGGAGACAATCGCTTTCCGGATGGTGCTCAACCCCGGCATGCGCGAGGAATACGAACGACGTCATGCGCAAATCTGGCCGGAGCTGGTCGATGCGCTGCGCGATGCGGGCGTGCACGACTACCGGATTTTCTTCGACGCCGAATCGAACCATCTGTTCGCGGTGCTCACGCGCACCACGAATCATCGTATGGCCACGTTGCCGCAGCAGGACGTCATGCGCAAATGGTGGGATTACATGGCCGACATCATGCAGACCGCGCCCGACCATACACCGCTCGAACAACCGCTCGAGCCGGTCTTTCATTTGCATTCACCAGCTTGAGCCCCGTTGGCGGAGGAAATCGCATGCAGGTGGTCGATTCGCATATTCATCTGTGGGATTTGAAGACGCATCGCTATCCGTGGCTGGAGAACCCGGGCGTGTCGTTCGTGGGCGACGCGCGCGCGTTGAAGCACGACTATCTGCTGGACGATCTGCTCGGCGAAGCGGGCGATATCGAGGTGCTGAAACTCGTGCACGTGGAAGCGAATCACGATCCCGCCGATCCAGTCGAGGAAACCCGCTGGCTGCAGTCGTTGGCGGATCGTCCGGCATCGCGCGGCATGCCCAATGCGATCGTCGCCGCTGTGGACCTGGCGGCCGATAACGCGCCGGCCTTGCTCGAAGCGCATGCGGCGTTCGCGAACACGCGCGGTATCCGCCAGATTCTGAACGTGCACTCCGACAAGCTGTTCGATTACGTCGGCCGTCATTTCATGCGCGAGCCGCAATGGCGCGCGCATTTCGCGTTGCTGCGGCGTTACGACCTGTCGTTCGATCTGCAACTGTATCCGTCGCAAATGGAAGAGGCCGCCGCGCTCGCGCGCGAGCATGGCGATACGCAGTTCATCGTCAACCATGCGGGCATGTTCGTCGATCGCAGCAGCGTAGCGGGTTATCGCGCGTGGCGTGACGGCCTGCGCCTGCTTGCTGCGTGTCCGAACGTCGCGGTGAAGATCAGCGGGCTCGCGATGTTCGATCATGACTGGACGGTGGAGAGCCTGCGGCCTTACGTGCTCGAAGCCATCGATGCGTTCGGTGTCGGGCGCGCGATGTTCGCGTCGAACTTTCCGGTCGACCGCCTGTTCGGCACTTACACGGCGTTGTGGCGCGCGTACGCGGCAATCGTGGAAGGCGCGAGCGGCACGGAGAAAGAGGCGCTGTTCGTCGGTAACGCGGAACGGCTTTACCGTATCTGAATTTGAAAGTGGTTCACCGCAGCGAATAAAAGAAGGAGACACGCAGTGCAGCAACCCACATCCGCGGTGCCGAGACTCGAACTACGGCATGCGAGCAAATCGTTCGGCCGGGTCCGTGCGCTCTCCGACGGCGACCTCGTGCTCTGGCCGGGAGAAGTGCATGCGCTGCTCGGCGAAAACGGCGCGGGCAAATCGACGCTCGTCAAAATCCTGGCGGGCGTGCATCAACCGGACGGCGGCGAATTGCGCGTAGCCGGCGAAGCGCGGCGCTTCGCCACGCCCGCCGAAGCGCGCGACGCCGGGCTCGCGGTGATCTATCAGGAACCGACGCTGTTCTTCGATCTGTCGATCGCGGAGAACATCTTCATGGGACGCCAGCCCGTCGACCGCTTTGGCCGCATTCAATACGACGCGATGCGGCGCGAAGTGGATGGTCTGCTGAACTCGCTCGGCGTGGATCTGCGGGCGGATCAGCTGGTGCGCGGTCTGTCGATTGCGGATCAGCAGGTGATCGAAATCGCCAAGGCGTTGTCGCTGAACGCGAACGTGCTGATTATGGACGAGCCGACCGCGGCGCTATCTCTACCCGAAGTCGAGCGGCTGTTCGCGATCGTGCGCAAACTGCGCGAGCGCGACGTGGCGATTCTGTTCATCACGCACCGGCTCGACGAGGTGTTTGCGCTGACGCAGCGCGTCACGATCATGCGCGACGGCGCGAAGGTGTTCGACGGCCTGACCGCGGACCTGACCACCGAAGGCATCGTCAGCCGCATGGTGGGCCGCGATCTGGAAACGTTCTATCCGAAAGCCGACCGTCCGCCTGGCGAGGTGCGTTTGTCGGTGCGGGGGCTGACGCGCATCGGCGTGTTCAAGGACATTTCGTTCGAGGTGCGCGCGGGGGAAATCGTCGCGCTGGCCGGCCTTGTCGGCGCGGGACGCAGCGAAGTGGCGCGCGCGATCTTCGGTATCGACCCGCTCGATTCGGGTGAGATTTCGCTTGCCGGCAAGCGGCTCACGCCGGGAAGTCCCGCCGCCGCGGTGCGCGCGGGCCTCGCGCTGGTGCCGGAAGATCGCCGGCAACAAGGCCTCGCGCTGGAACTGAGCATCGCGCGCAACGCGTCGATGACGGTGCTCGGACGGCTCGTCAAACACGGCCTGATTTCCGCACGCAGCGAGACCGAACTGGCGAACCGGTGGGGCACGCGCTTGCGTCTGAAAGCGGGCGATCCGAACGCGCCGGTAGGCACGCTGTCGGGTGGCAATCAGCAGAAAGTCGTGCTGGGCAAATGGCTCGCAACCGGCCCGAAAGTGCTGATCATCGACGAGCCCACTCGCGGTATCGACGTCGGCGCGAAAGCCGAGGTGTACGGCGCGCTCGCCGAACTGGTGCGCGACGGCATGGCGGTGCTGATGATATCGAGCGAATTACCGGAAGTGCTGGGCATGGCCGACCGCGTGCTGGTCATGCACGAAGGGCGGATCAGCGCGGATATCGCCCGTGCCGACGCCGACGAAGAACGCATCATGGGCGCCGCGCTCGGCCAACCGATTCCACCGCTGGGAGCCGCCGCATGATGCGCCATTCATCGACTCATCCGGCGCCGGTCCGCGCGCCGGATCAAAACCCGGCGCCCAAACGCGCGGCGCAGGCGCCCGGCGGTTTTCTGGCCGGCATCGCGAAGAGCCGCGAGACCACGCTGTTCGTGGTGCTGATCCTGCTGGTCGTCGGTACCGGCCTCGCGAAGCCGCAGTTCCTGAATCTGCAGAATCTGCGCGACGTGTTGCTGAACGTGTC
This sequence comes from Paraburkholderia sp. BCC1886, assembly GCF_900996245.1. Lineage (GTDB taxonomy): Bacteria > Pseudomonadota > Gammaproteobacteria > Burkholderiales > Burkholderiaceae > Paraburkholderia. The sequence continues at coordinate 83,025 of NZ_CAAJGK010000041.1, forward strand.
GATCATCAGTCTGCTGACGGCGGGGATGACCGTCGTCATTCTGATGCGGCATATCGATCTGTCGGTCGGCTCGACGGTCGGCGTAAGTGCGTACGCGGTCGGCGCGCTGTACGTCGCGTTTCCGCATATGCCCGTGCTGGTTGCGCTGGCGGCGGGCCTTGGCATCGGGCTGGTGGCGGGCGGTATAAACGCGCTGCTGGTCGCGGTCGGGCGCGTGCCCTCGCTGGTCGCGACGCTGTCCACGCTCTACATCTTTCGCGGCGCGGATTACGCGTGGGTGCACGGCGGCCAGATCAACGCAACCAGTCTGCCCGACGCGTTTTCCGGCCTCGCCAACGGCACCTTGCTCGGCATCCCGACGTTGGCGTTGATCGCCGTGGTGGTGCTGGTCGGACTCGCTATCTATCTGAAGCAGTTCCGCGGCGGCCGCGAGCATTATGCGATCGGCTCGAATCCGGAAGCGGCGCGGCTGGCCGGCGTCAACGTCGAACGGCGTGTGATGGCGGGCTTTCTGATGTCGGGCGCGATTGCCGGCTTTGCAGGCGCGCTGTGGCTCGCGCGCTTCGGCACCGTGGATGCCAGCACGGCCAAGGGCATCGAACTACAGGTGGTCGCGGCGGCCGTGGTGGGTAGCGTCGCGATTACCGGCGGTGTCGGCACGATACTCGGCGCTACGCTCGGCGCCCTCGTGCTCGGTGTGATCAGCATTGCGCTGGTCGTGCTGCACGTGTCGCCTTTCTGGGAGCAGGCTATCGAAGGTGCGCTGATCGTCGCCGCGATCACCGCCGATACCTTGCTGGCCCGCTCCGTCGCTCAACGCATGATGAGGAAACGCGATCATGGCTAAACCCGATTCCGCGCTGCTCACGCGCAAACGCGAAACGCCGCTGCAGTGGGAAGTCTTGCTGGTCATCGTGCTGATTCTGTCGCTCGGCCTCGGCCGCTGGTTGTCGCCGGTGTTTCTGAGCGGCGCGAACCTCAGCAACGTACTCGCCGATCTGACCGAAATCGCGTTGATGGCCTTGCCCATGACGCTGATTATCGTCGCTGCGGAAATCGATCTGTCGGTGGCGTCGGTGCTGGGCGCGTCCAGCGCCTTGATGGGCGTGCTGTGGCACATGGGCTTGCCGATGCCGGTCGTGATCGTGCTGGTGCTGATCGCCGGCGCGCTGGCGGGGCTGCTGAACGGGCTCGTGATCGTCAAGCTGAATCTGCCCTCGCTCGCCGTGACGATCGGCACGCTGGCGCTGTTTCGCGGCCTTGCGTACGTGCTGCTCGGCGATCAGGCGGTGGCGGATTTTCCGGCGGCATACACGGCCTTCGGCATGAATACGGTGGGCTCGAGTTTTATTCCGCTGCCGTTTGCCATCGTGATCGTCGCGGCGGTCGTGTTCACCGTGCTGCTGCAGTCCACCGCGTTTGGCCGCAGTCTTTATGCGATCGGCGCGAACCCGACCGCTGCCGCGTTCTCCGGTATCGAAGTGGCGAAGCTGCGGCTGCGTCTGTTCGTGTTGTCGGGCGCAATGAGCGCGCTGGCCGGCGTCGTCTACACGTTGCGCTTCACCAGCGCGCGCGGCGATAACGGCGAAGGCTTCGAACTGTCGGTGATCGCCGCGGTGCTGTTCGGCGGCGTGAGTATTTTCGGCGGACGCGGCTCGATGATCGGCGTGTTGCTGTCGCTGCTGATCATCGGCGTGCTGAAAAATGCGCTGACGCTCGACGACGTGTCGAGCGAAACGCTGACCATCGTGACCGGCGCGCTGTTGCTGGCTTCGGTGCTGATTCCGAACCTGGTGGCGCGCTGGCGTGCCGCGCGCGACCGGCGCTTCATCGCGAAGTCGGTGGCGTCGTCGTCGTGAGTTTTTCGTGACGTTTCATGAGCAACCGTAGGCTTCAAAGCCTCGACCCTATCGACAAACCCGGACATCACAAGGTCCGACAACAACGCAGGAGACACTCGATGAACCAACCTTTACGTCACACCGGCAAAGCGGCGCTTTGCGTCGCGCTGATCGCCATCAGTTGCGCGGCGAGCGCGGCGGGCCTGAAGAGCGGCCTGAAAATCGCCTTCGTGCCCAAGCAGATCAACAACCCGTACGAAGTGATCGCCGACGACGGCGGGCTCGCCGCGATCAAGGAGATCAACGGCGTGGGCAAGGTGGTCGGGCCGTCGGATGCGGGCGCGTCGTCGCAGGTGCAGTACATCAATACGCTCATCACGCAGCGTCAGGACGCGATCGTGATCGCGGCCAACGACGCCAACGCAGTCGTGCCATACCTGAAAAAAGCCATGTCGCAAGGCGTGAAAGTGGTGACCTTCGACTCGGACACGGCGCCGGACGGCCGGCAACTGTTCGTCAATCAGGCGAACGCGGAAGGCATCGGCCGCGGCCAGATTCAACTGGTCGCGAAGCTGATGGGCGGCGAGGGCGAGTTCGCGGTGCTGTCGGCCACGCCGAACGCGACCAACCAGAACACGTGGATCAAGTGGATGCAGGAGGAGTTGAAGAAGCCCGAGTATTCGAAGATCAAGCTCGTCAAAATCGCCTACGGTAACGACGACGATCAGAAGTCGTTCGTCGAGACGCAGGGTTTGCTGCAGGCGTATCCGAATCTGAAGGCGATCGTTTCGCCCACGACGGTCGGTATCGCGGCGGCGGCGCGTTATATCTCGACGTCGTCGAGCAAGGGCAAGGTGCAGGTGACCGGCCTCGGCACGCCGAACCAGATGCGCGCGTTCGTCAAGAACGGCACGGTCAAGGCGTTCCAGTTGTGGGATCCGAACCAGCTTGGCTATCTGGCCGCGTATGCAGCGGCGAGCCTGGCCTCGGGTGCGATTACGGGTAAAGAGGGCGAGTCGTTCGACGCCGGCAAGCTCGGTAAGCGCACGATCGGACCGCAAGGCGAAATCATCCTCGGACCGCCGACCACGTTCGATTCGAGCAATATCGATAATTTTAATTTTTAAGCGGGCGAGAGCGACCGGTACGAATCGGGGTCCCGATGCGTACCGGAAACGGTCTTTGTCCTACCGGCGGATCGGAAAGCTGCTCGCAAAGCGCCCGACGTCCGTGCGGTCCCCCCATACCTTGCCGTCGATGAACGCCTGTTCCATCGCATCGTCCGGCACTGCGACGCCTACCTGCGCGGCGGCTTCACGATAGAGTCCGGTCTGATTGACGCGCGCGGCCAGTGCCGCGTAATCGCCACGCGGATCGATCATTCCCCAGCGCTCGAATTGCGTGAGAAACCACGCGCCTTCTATAGCCCTTGGAAAATTCACCGCGCCGTGATCGAAGAAACGCATGGGCAGCCCGCGCGGCGCAGACGCCGCAATCGGCTCGCCCAGCCGCGCCGCGATCAGCGCTTCATCGATGCCGATGTAGTCCGGCTGCGCGAGCCAGCGCGCGATCTCGTCGCGATGTCCGGCGCCGTCCAGCCAGCGGCACGCTTCCAGCATGGTTCGCACGAGCGCGCGCGCCGTGTTCGGATGCGCATCGACGAAATCGCGCCGGCAGGCCAGCACTTTCTCCGGGTGATCCGGCCACACTTCGCTCGTATAGGCGATAGTCCGGCCGACGCCGTTCGCCTCGGCCATCTCGTTCCACGGTTCGCCGACGCAGAAACCGTCGAGCTTGTCCGCAGCCAGCGCGGCGACCATTTGCGGCGGCGGAATCACGACGCTCTCGATGTCGCGCAGTGGATCCACCCCTTGCGATGCGAGCCAGTAGTCGAGCCACATCGCGTGCGTGCCGGTCGGGAAAGTCTGCGCGAACACCGGTTTGCGGCCGAGCGTGGCCAGTGCGGCGGGCAGGCTGCCGCGTTCGGCGAATGCATCGGCGAGGCGGTTCGACAGGGTGATGGCCTGGCCGTTGCGGTTGAGCACCATCAGCACGGCCATTTCCGTCTGCGGACCGCCCAAGCCGAGTTGCACGCCGTAGACGAGCCCGTATAGAGAATGCGCGGCGTCGAGATCGCCGGAAAGAAGCTTGTCGCGCACGGCTGCCCACGAAGGTTGACGCGACAGTTCCAGCGTCAGACCGTGCGCATGGCCGAATTCGAGCAGCTTCGCGGCGATCAGCGGGGCGGCGTCGGACAATGCGACGAAACCCAGCCGCAGATGCGTTTTTTCCAGAGGCCCGGATGGGGCAGAAGTCGTCGGGCCGGTGGGCGAGGGAACGTTCATGATTGGCGCTTCATTTGAGCGAGTCGGCCGACGCCACGAGTGCGCGCGCGACTTCGGCGAGTTTGACGCCCTGGTTCATCGCGCGCTTGCGCAGGTTGGCGTAGGCGGCGGGTTCGGTCAGGTTCTGCTGATCCATCAACAGGCGTTTGGCGCGGTCGATCAACTTGCGCTCGGCCAGTTCGCTTTCGACTTGCGCGAGACGCTCGCGCAACTGCGACTCCTGCGCGAAACGCGCCAGCGCGACTTCGAGGATCGGCGCGAGCCGCTCCGTCGCGAGGCCTTCCACGAGGTAGGCGGTCACGCCCGCACCGACCGCGTCGCGGATCAACTGCTGGTTGGCGTCGTGGCTGAACATCAGTACGGGGCGCGGCGCGGTCGCGTTCATCACGGCCAGTTGCTCGAGCGTATCGCGCGAAGGCGATTCCGTGTCGATGATGATCACGTCCGGGCGTTCGCTCTGCACGACACGATGCAGCGCTTGCGGCGTCGCAGTGCCGGCCAGCATCTCATAGCCGAGGCGCGCGAGCGCGTCGCGCAGGTCGCCAATCGGCTTGTCGGTGTCGGTGACGAGGAGAACGCGCAGCATGGGGAGGGTTTATCGACGGCTGGCCACGTATAAAGCAACTGCTATGCCAACGTGGTTCGTCCGGCGATGAAGTCAACGCAATCAGGGGCTTGCTTGCCTTGGGTCGATGCGGGGGGAAAGGGGCCTGCACTGCCGTGGGGAGTCCACCGACGAAGCACCGAAGTGGCGCACGCGTGCGACTCGGCCGACTTCAAGTCTGCTCGAAAAACAGGAGGATGGGGAAAAGCAGAATGTGACGAGGCGATGCCGCAGCGCGCCGCTCAGGCTCGAATCGGATGATCAGGCGAGAGAAGGCGCGCGAATGGCTTCGCTTACTACGGGTCCAGCTGACTCGACCTAACGTCGATGCCCGCGCAAAGACGTACGAGCGATCCAGTTAAAAGCAAGTTAAAAGCAGTCGGACACTCGCAAATTCCGGGCAGCGCGAACGGCGCATGGAATTTAGCGTGCCGTCGATCTCAACGACGACGGAATTGCGTGTTGCGAGCACCGCCGCCACCGGTAGCGCGCTCGTCTTTGTGACGGAAATTGATCCGGCCTTTGGTCAGGTCGTAGACCGACAGTTCAAGCGTCACGCGGTCGCCCGCGAGGATACGAATGTGATTCTTGCGCATACGTCCGGACGCATAAGCGCCAACTACGACGCCGTTGTCGAGCGTCACGCGGTACCGGCTATCCGGAAGTACTTCGTCGACGATACCGTCAAGTTCGAGCAATTCTTCTTTCGCCATGCATAACTCCTGGTCGATGGGATAAGGGGTGTGGGTCGCGCAATCGAGCCGCGCGGCGCTACACAAAATACTTTTGACAGCCGGCCGGTTAGCCCGCTATCGCGTGATGGGCGCAAACGTTGCGCCCGCGACGCTTAAAGATCGGCGACGGACTGGCCGTCTACGCGGCCGTCGATCAGTTGCTCGGCGTGGGCCATGCAGGCGATACGCGCCTTGCCCGTGCCGTCGAACGGAAACAGATACTGCAGGCGGAACACGCGCCCGTCGGCGGCCGGATTGGCGCCCACGCGGCAGATACGGACCGAAGCGTCGTAACCTGCGTCTGCATTGCGGCTCGTTTGACCGTCCGCGGGGCGGCGCGGGTAGACGAGCGGGTGAATCTCATAGCCTTTGTACGTCTTGACAACTGAATTCATGAAGCACGTTTCCTGTATTACGTGGCCGGTGTGTCACGCATGTTAAGCGCGGCACGATGGGCCGGGCGGCGCAGCACCTTGGGGCGCGCCGCCATGGAAAAAGGTTTGGCACAGGCCCGATGGCAAGGGCTTGAGCGCGCCGCGTAAAGTCGCGGATTCGATGGAGAAGAAACACGCTGATGTCGCGCGGACACCGGGCGCATAAATGCTGACCAACTCAACGCTGACCGACTCTTGAGTCGCTCAGTGCTGAACAACTCAGCATCACAACTCGCGGCGGCGAATGCAGGCGGCGCATTGCCGGAGTGACGGGATCGCCAACAGGCGGCGGTCGAACAGTCGGGGGTGGTGCGGAGATGCCGGTTTGAAACTGCGTTGCTCGTGCATGCTTTCCGATGCTGCTTGCCTATTTCTAAACATGGGCGGACAGCTAAAGCAGCGAATTCGGAATACAGCTATTCCAATATGATGCACTAAATAGGGCTAATTGGATAGCAAAAACTTCCACGCGCGGCTGAACCGCCCGTGCGGCGAGGCTCTGAGCGATATTGGGCATGATTCGCCCGACCGGCCGGTGCCCACGCATCGAACGGTCGATCGGACCGGTTATCAGCGCGAGGTTTCGGCGACGCGTTTCTGCAGTTCGCGTGTTGCGGCGAGCGGAATGCGGGCGTCGTCCCACTTGGCGAGCCATTCGACTTCCTTCGAAGTGAAAATCTGGCCGTGGTTGCGCAGCGCGTATTGCAGCGAATCGATGATGTGATTGCGGATGATCTCCGGCGTGCCTTCGTCATCCAGCACAGTGCGAAAGGCTTCGAGCGTGGCCATCTGGGGCTCCATGAACTAGGTAGTCCCTTATCGCACGAAAAAAAAGCGCGTGCAGCCGGACAAAATTCGCCAACGCCTCGCGCTGGCATTTAGCGCCGGCACCGACGCGGGCACCGAGGCGGCCTCCATCGCAGCCAGCGCGTAGTCGCGGCGGCGCGCCCCGGTCGCTACAATGGCGAGCTGCCGGAGCGCACCTGCCCGGCGCGCACCTCGAACCCGACGATTCCCATGCGCAAGACGAACGAGTCTCTGAAAGACCTGCTGCTGGAGCGCTACGCCCCCGTTGCGGACGGCATAGCGGCGCTTTTCTACCCCTGCGCCGAAGTGGTGATTCACGACCTGCGCGATCAGACCATCGCGTATCTCGTGAACAATCTGTCGAAGCTCGAAGTGGGCGGCCCCTCGGTGCTCGACGAAGTGCATTACGCGGCACGTGGCCGCACCATCGGGCCGTACGAAAAGCTCAACTGGGACGGCCGGCGCATGCGCTGCGTGAGCAACATCCTGTTCGACGACGAAGGCAAGCCGGCCGGCATGCTGTGTATCAACTTCAATATCGCGGTGTTCGAGGACGTGCGCTCGACGCTCGATCTGTTCATCAAGGGCGGCAGTCTGACCGAAGCGCCGGCCGAGGAACTGTTCCGCGACGACTGGCAGGACCGAATCAATACGTTCCTGCACACGTGGTTGCGCGAACGGCAGATCGGCCTGAATGCGCTGACACGCGAACACAAGCGCGAAATCGTGGAGGCGCTGCACGCTCAAGGCGCGTTTCGCGGACGCAGTTCCGCGAACTACGTGGCGGCCGTGCTGACCATGGGACGCGCCACGGTCTACAAGATTTTGAAGCAGATGAAAGAGGGAGGCTGAATGAGTATCCTGCGTTACCGGCATTACAAAGGCGGTCTTTACGAACTGGTGTGCGAGGCGATTCTCGAGTCAGATCCCAGCGTGACGATGATCGTCTACAAAGCGGCCAATGGTACGATCTGGACGCGACCGGCCTCGGTATTTTTCGAGCAGATCGACGTGGATGGGCAGCGCGTGCAGCGCTTCGCTCCTGTCGACTGACGGCGCCGCCAATTCAATCGACAGGACATCGGAATGCGCTTACTGCTTGCCATTATTTTGCCGTGGTTTCAATTCTTCACGATTGGCCGACCGTTTGCCGGCATCATCTGCCTGATTTTGCAGATCACGCTGATCGGCTGGATTCCCGCCGCAATCTGGTCGGTGTATGCGCTCAGCCAGTACACCACCGACAAGAAAATCGCGCGTGCAACGGGCAGTCGCTAACCGCTAGTTGCTGAATGTTGATTGCTCACGCCTCGCGAAGCGGTAACGTTCGCGCGCCTTCGGTTTCGATCACCACGTCGGTCTCGGCAATGGCCACGCACGGCAGGATATAACCCTCTGCCTTTTCTTCCCGGCTCAACCCCGGCCACTCGATCGTATAGCGCACGCTTCCCGAAAGCATCTTGCACAGGCACGTCCGGCACGTGCCATTGCGGCACGAACGCGGCAAATGCAGATTGGCGAAACCGGCGGCTTCGAGAATGGTCAGCGAATCGGGCGCCTCGAAGCTCTGGCCGAGCGGTTCCACGCGAACGAGCGGCGGGCAAGGGGAATCGGGCATCGTATCGGTAGGGTGACGGAGTGCGCCACACTTTACACGCCAAGGCGCCGCCATCGTCGGGCCGCTGCGTACTCAGTGTGTCGCCTGCTCGCGTCGCATATAGCGGTAGATGGTGTTGCGCGCCAACCCTAACTCGCGCGCCGCGGCCGACACGTTGCCGTTAAGGCGAGCGAGTGTCTGCGCAATCAGTGTGGTCTGCAAATCCTCCATTCGCGCGGGCATTTCCGCTGCTGCGGTCGCAAAAGAACTGGCGGAGGTAGCTCGGTCCGGGACTACCTGCGCGACGCATTCACGCGCGTCCTGGTCGGCGTGCTCAACGATACAATCCTGCAGAAAATCTTCCGGCAGATCGTCGAGTTCGATCTGTTGCGCGCCTTCCGCCATGATGCCGGCAGTACGCAGCACATTCGCCAGTTGCCGCAGATTGCCCGGCCAGCGGCATTGCGCAAAACGCGCCAGCACGGCGGCGGAAACGCGTTGCGGCAGACGCTCGCCTTCGGGCTGCAAGGCCAGCATGCGCGCGACCAGCGTGGTCAGATCGCTACGCTCGCGCAGCGCGGGCAACGTCACCACGAGCCCGTTGATCCGGTAGTACAGGTCTTCGCGGAACGTGCCGGCCTCGATCATCGCGCGCAGATTGCGGTGGGTCGCGCAGACGATCCGCAGGTCGACGGGAATCGCCCGCGTTCCGCCGAGCGGCACGACGCTGCGTTCCTGCAGCACGCGCATCAGACGCACCTGCTGCGCCAACGGCATATCGCCGATCTCGTCGAGGAACAATGTGCCCCCGTCCGCCTGCACGATCTTGCCGACGCTGCCGCGTTTGCGTGCGCCGGTGAATGCGCCGTCTTCGTAGCCGAACAGCTCGGCTTCGATCAACGTATCCGGCAACGACGCGCAATTCAGCGCGATGAACGGCGCACTGCGCCGCGGCGAATCGTGGTGAATCGCGCGCGCAAGCCATTCTTTGCCCGTGCCGGTCCTGCCCAGAATAAGCATCGGAATGTCGCGTCCGCGTAGCTTCGCGACACGTCGCAGAATTGCGCTGACCTGTGCGTCGCCGGTGTCGAGCTCGGCTAGCGTGGCGAAGGGCGTCGGCTCCGCGGCGCGAGCGGATGGTGCCGTCGCGGGCCGCACATGACTCGCGGGCGCGCCGCGCCACGCAGCGGAAGAAGCGCTCTGCGCCGCCTCGCTGCCCGGTGCGATAAAACGTGCGGTCGCATAGTCGCCGCGTGCGAGCACCCGCACGCCGCTCGGCAGCGTCAACTCCACGCTCTCGCCGGGCGCTCGCGCGATCTGTTGCAGGAGCCGCGCGAACGCGACGCCGAACAGTGCTTCGAATGGTTGCTTCTGCAACTGGGCGAGCGGCTGGCCGAACTGGAACAGCGCGCTGCGGTTCGCGGACAGGAATGCGCCATCCGGCGCGAACGCCGCGAGCCCTTCGAACAGCGTGCCGATGAATTCCGCGCGCGCATGAAAATGGACGCGAACCGCATCGGCGAACTGATTGGAGAACAGGTGATTCTCGATCATCTGCGCCGACATGCGCACGAGCGCCAGCGTGTGTTTGTGGAAACCGCGCGTATCGCCGCTCACGTCCAGCGCGCCGATGGTGCGTCCGAACGGATCGGCAATCGGCGCGCACGAGCAGGTGAGAATGCGGTTGGCATGCAGGAAGTGTTCTTCCGCGTGCACAACGGTCGGTTGCCCGTCGGTGAGCGCGGTGCCGATGGCATTGGTGCCGCGATCGGCTTCCGCCCACGACACGCCCGGACACAGCGCGACACGATTGGCTTTTTCGACGAAGTCGCTGTCGCCGAGGCTGTGCAGAATCACGCCGTGATTGTCGGTGAGCAGCACCATGCTCTGCGTATCGACGATTTGCGCGTGCAGCGTTTCCATGACCGGCAACGCGTGCAGATAAAGCGACTGGTTACGTTCCACCAGCTCTTGCAGCGCCGGGCGGCGCAGCGGGTGGAAGTCGGGCGTTTCGGACGCGCGCAGCCCGAGTTCGAGCGAGCGCGCATGAGCTTGCGCAATGACATCTGGCCGGCCGGGGACGGGCGGCGTGGCGGAACGATGGGTCAAGGCTTGTCTCCGGTGATCGGCGCCGACGGATGCGTGGTCCGCCGTGCTATACCGCAGCGCACCAATGGCGCTGACGACCGAACACCGATATTACAGGACGAATCGCGTGGTGCGCATCGACCGGCGCGGCCTCTTCGGGCCAGCCCGCGCTGCTATCTGGCCGGGCAGTTTGCCGCGAAATGCCTCGTTACCGGACACGACGAGCGGGCACGGCAAACACGAACAAAAAGGAAAACTTGCGCCGTTGCCGAACTCGTCTAAAGTGAATCAATTCACTTCCGCGCGGCGCGAATCGTGTTGCCGCCGCGAGGTGACGAGCCCGCGCCACCAGCATTGGACGAGGAGGAAGCAGCTGCCAGCGCGACCCGACCCAACCGCATGCGCACGATCCGACCCAGTGCCTATGCCGTCTTTTCCAGGTGGATTCCATGCAGATCCTGTTCCCCAACGAAAGCCCTGAGTATTCAGACCGCGAGTTAACCCTGGCGTTTCCGGCGATGATCGACGGCGAAAGGGTGGAATGCATGATCACGGCGGAGGCGCTCGAAGATCATTTCGGTGCCGCGTCGCCGCGTCTGGAAGACATGGTCGGCGCGTTCGACACGCACCGCTCCCGCATCGAAGCCGCGACGCGCCGTCTGCTGTCGGAAACCCGCGCGCAATGTCTCGTGTTAAGAAGCGGCTATGTGCGCTTCTACGAAGCGAACTGGCGTAATTAGTTGACAGTCCGAACGCGGCGGCGTCCCGGCTTCTCTCCGGCCGGGCATCAATCGCCCGTCGCCCTACATCGTTGAATCAGCTGCCGGTCATCCGCCGCAGCGTGCGATCTTTAAACAGCACGTGATGCACGATCGCCGCGAGCGCGTGCAGTCCGATCACCCAATAGAACGCATTGCCCAGCCACACGTGTGCATTTTTCAGCACCGGACGCGCAATGGCATCCGCGCCAACCAGCGTGTACTGAACATTCAGCCACGCGAGTGTCACGGGATGACCGCCGGTGTTGATCATCAGAATGCCGAGTAGCGGCTGCGCGAACATGAATACATAAAGCGCGAGATGCGCGGCGCGCGCGAGAAACGCGAGTAGCCGGTTGTGATCGATTTCTTCCGGGGCGCCGGCCCATAGCCGCCACAGCAGGCGCAGAACCGACAAACTCAGCACGAGTGTCCCCGCCCAGAAATGCACGCTGCTCCAGAAAGCGCGGCTATCGGTGCCTTTGGGGCCGCGAATTTCGATCGCGAGATACGCGAGCGCGATGAGCAGAAAAATCAGCCAGTGAAACAGAATGGCGGGCCGCGTGTAGCGGTCCGCGGTGCGGCTATAGGACATGCAGGGAACTCCCGTGTACTGGTCGATTTTTTTTATCAATCTTCGGATCATAAACGGTGCCCATCTGAATAGACACCTTGAATCGATCCTGACCGTTCCAGACCGAGGAAGCCCCGGGTTGTTATTCGCTGCCGAGATAGAAATAGCGGAACAGAAAAATCGCCGCGATGATCCACACGACCAGTTTCACCTTGCGCGCCTGGCCGGTCAGCAGCTTGAGCCCCGCATAGGAGATGAAGCCGAACGCGACACCGTTCGCAATCGAATACGTGAACGGCATCAGCAACGCGGTGAGGGCGGCCGGCACGACTTCGGTCGCATCGTCCCACGGCAGATCGAGCATTTCGCGCAGCATCAGGCACGACACGTACAGCAGCGCCGGCGCCGTCGCGTAGCCCGGCACCACGCCGGCCAGCGGCGCGAAGAACAGCGCGGCGAGAAACAGCACGGCGACGGTGATCGCCGTGACGCCCGTACGGCCGCCGGCCTGCACGCCCGATGCGCTTTCGATATACGCGGTGGTCGAGGACGTGCCGAGCATCGAACCCGCCAGAATCGCCGTGCTATCGGCAAGCAGCGCGCGGTTCAACCGGTGCATCTTGCCTTCGACCAGCAGACCGGCGCGGTTCGCCACGCCCATCAGCGTGCCGGTTGCATCGAACAGTTCGACCAGGAAGAACACGAGGATCACGTTCAGCACGCCGCCGGACAGCGCGCCGCGGATGTCGAGCTGGAACAGCGTCGGCGCGATGGACGGCGGCGCGGAAACGATTCCATGAAACTGGTTGCCGCCGAAGAAAAAGCTCAACACGGTCACGCCGACGATACCGATCAGAATCGCGCCGCGCACGCGCAGATAGTCGAGCGCGACGATCGCGAAGAAGCCCACCACCGCGAGAATCACATGCGGATTGTGCAGGTCGCCGAGCGTGACCAGCGTGGCCGGATTGCCGACCACGACGCCGGCGGTCTTCAGCGAAATGATCGCGAGAAAGAGACCGATGCCGCCGGTAATGGCAATGCGTATCGAATGCGGAATGCCGTTGACGATCACTTCGCGCACGCGAAACAGCGTGACGATCAGGAACAGGCAACCGGAGATGAACACCGCGCCGAGCGCCGCTTGCCAGGTGAAGCCCATGCCTTTCACCACGGTGTACGCGAAGTACGCGTTCAGACCCATGCCGGGCGCAAGCGCGATCGGGTAGTTCGCATAAAACCCCATGATCAGCGAGGCGAGCGCCGCGACGATGCAGGTCGCGACGAACACCGCGTCCTTCGGCATGCCGGCGTCGCCGAGAATCGCCGGATTGACGAAGATGATGTAGGCCATCGTCAGGAAGGTGGTCAGCCCGGCGAGCACTTCGGTGCGCAGGTTGGTGCCGGCCGCGTCGAAGCCGAAGTAGCGTTTGATGGAGTCCATGAGGCGGGTCCCGGGTTGTTCTGGGTTGTACTGGTTCTGCTTGAACGGAAACGATGTGATGTAGCGGGCGTCGAAAGCATGCGCAGTCGCCAGCCACGATCACGGCCGGATTGTAAACACGATGGGGATGAGGCGATAGGGACGCGGGCCCGAAAGCCGCGATCGATGAAACAGGTGAAAACAGGCGGAAGCTTTAATGCCCGTGACCATTGCAGTCACGGGCAGCCGTCCAGGTCGTAGTGACCGGACGCGCTATTTACTGCGTGAGCGTGGCGCCTGATTGCTGTGCGTGACGCGCGGCGACGATCTGCCCGGCGCGCTGCGCGTTCTGCGGATAGTCGATCCAGTCGAGCGGATCGTAGCCGGCGGCACGCCACTCGGCCAGTTCGGCGATGACCTGCGCGCGGGTTACAGGTCCGCCTGAGTTGTAGGGTTGTGCGGTTTGCGCGAACGCGCTGCCGATACTGCCGGCGACTAGCAATGCGCCGATTGCGATGCGGGAAGGTCTTTTCATGATGGGCTCCTTGGGGAGCGGTGAAGTGCAAGCTTTTAATTGTAGGTTTTGCGTGCGTGCGGAGTAAGGCGATCGAAGGCAATGCACCGTTTCGCCGCGCGATCTATAACGTTGCTATGGCGCCGTTCCGGCGCGTTTAGCGTGGTTAGCGTTGCTGGCGACGCGCCGTCCGGTAGTCGGTCGGCCGCATCCCGGTCCATTTGCGGAATGCGCGATGAAACGCGCTCGGCTCCGCAAAGCCAACCGTCGCGGCGATATCGGCGATGCTGCGTGTCGTGTCCTGCAGTTCGCCGATTGCGGTATCGCGGCGCAGGTCGTCCTTGATCGACTGATAGGTATGGCCTTCCTGTTTCAGATGACGCCGCATCGTGGCCTCCGCCAGATGCAACTGTGCGGCGAGCCGATCGGCGGCGGGCCATGCCGCCATCGGCAGCGCGCGCAGCGTCTTGCGCACCCGCGCGGCGAGCGAACCCGGATTGCGATATTTGACGATGAAGTTTCCCGGCGCCGCGCGCAAAAACCGTCGTGCGGATTCAGGAGTCTGTATGACCGGCAGATCGAGAAAAACGGGCGCGAGATCGACATACGACTCGCTCTGGCCAAACGCCATCTCGTCGCAAAACATCAGCCGGTATTCGTGCGGCGCGGGCGGCGCCGCGCAGCGAAAGCGTGCTTCGAGCAGAGGAATGCGTCGTCCGACGAGCCAGCACAGCAGCCCGTACACAAGGATGAAATAGGTGGCATACGCAAACATGGCCGGCGGTACCGCGCCCTCACGCTCCACGAAACGGAGCCGCACGTGCTGCGGAGCGGTTTCGACGGACGCGCCGAGATCGTCCAGTACGAGCCGCATGAACCCGACCGCGCGAGCCAGCGCCTGGGCGCCGTCGCGCGCGCCGAGCGCGCTGTGCGTCATGGCGACGAAGCTGCCGCGCTTCATCGCATGCGAGTCCTGGCCGAAGAACTCGTCGTCGAGCGCGCCCGCAATCGCGACCCACAACGCGCCGTACTGCGCCGCCGACACGCGGCTTTTGGGCGACGCGAGCATCGGCGCGGCGATGCCGGCGGCGTCGGTCAGCGCGCGCGTATCGAGACCGCCGGCGCGCGCCAGCGCCAGCGTTTCTTCGACGAGACTGACGGAAATCGTGCCGCGATCGTCCTGGGTGTTTTTCATGGGAGAGGGAGCAAAGCTGGCAAAAGCGCTCAACCGGCAGCGAAACGCCTGGGGCTAACCCTTTGATATCGCAGGGCGCGCGCGCCCGATATGGTAGCAGGATGGCAAATGCGCTCATCCAGATTGATCGCAGTGAGCATCGAAGCGCTCGTGGCCGTTACCTACACTGGCGCAGAACCGTACTGGAACCGAACACAGGACTCACATCATGGACAGCCTCTACACCGACGACCAACGCATGATCCGCGACGCCGCGCGCGACTTCGCGACCGAGCAGCTCGCGCCGAACGCGGGCCAGTGGGACCGCGACGCGCAGCTGCCGGCCGAAGTCGTCAAACAGATGGGCGAACTCGGCCTGCTCGGCATGATCGTGCCGTCCGACTGGGGCGGTTCCTACACCGACTACGTCGCCTACGCGCTCGCCATCGAAGAGATCGCCGCCGGCTGCGCTTCGTGCGCGACCTTGATGAGCGTGCACAACTCGGTCGGCTGCGGACCAATCCTGAACTTCGGCACTCAGGCGCAAAAAGACCGCTATCTGCCGGACCTCGCTGCGGGCCGCAGCGTCGGCGCCTTCTGTCTGACCGAGCCGCAGGCCGGCTCCGAAGCGAACAACCTGCGCACCCGCGCCGTGCTCAGCGACGGCAAGTGGGTTCTCAACGGCAGCAAGCAGTTCGTCACCAACGGCGGCCGCGCGGACCTCGCCATCGTCTTCGCGGTGACCGATCCGGAGCGCGGCAAACGCGGCCTGTCGGCGTTCATCGTGCCGACCGACACGCCGGGGTTCAACGTAGGCAAGCCGGAGCACAAGATGGGCATTCGCGCCTCCGACACCTGCCCGATTTCCTTCGATAACTGCGCAATCCCGGAAGCCAATCTGCTCGGCGAGCCGGGCGAAGGTTTGCGCATCGCGCTGTCGAATCTCGAAGGCGGGCGTATCGGCATCGCCGCGCAGGCGGTCGGCATTGCGCGGGCCGCGTTCGACGCCGCGCGCGTGTATGCGAGCGAACGCATCCAGTTCGGCAAGGCGCTTACCGGGCACCAGGCGATCGCCAATCTGCTGGCCGACATGACGACCCAACTGAATGCCGCGCGGCTGCTGGTGCATCACGCGGCGAAATTGCGCACTGCCGGCCTGCCGTGTCTGTCGGAGGCGTCGCAGGCCAAGCTGTTCGCGTCGGAAATGGCCGAGCAGGTTTGCTCGCACGCCATCCAGATTCACGGCGGCTACGGCTATCTCGAGGACTACGCAGTCGAACGTCATTACCGCGACGCGCGTATCACACAGATTTACGAGGGCACGAGCGAAATCCAGCGGATGGTGATCGCGCGGAATGTCTGAGCGGGTCATTCCGCGGCTCGAACGCGGGTTCGTCCGCATTTGAGCGCAAAATGGCCTGCCTGCAAAATAACAGGCGGGCAAAAAACAGAGCGCATACCGCGCCACCAGGAGACGACGATGACTGCAGCGAAGGGCTTTCTCGAAGCGCGCGATCTGTTATTCCGCCATCGGACCGATTACGACCGTGCGTACAGCGAATTTTGCTGGCCCGCACTCGACGAGTTCAACTGGGCGCTCGACTATTTCGACGCGATTGCCCGCAACAACGACAACCCGGCGCTGTGGATCGTCGACGATCCGGCAACCGAAGGCCTGCGTCTGTCGTACGCGCAGATGTCCGAACGCTCGTCGCGCATGGCCAATTTTCTGCGCGGCGTCGGCGTGGGGCGCGGCGACCGTCTGCTGCTGATGCTGCCGAATCGCGTCGAACTATGGGACGTGATGCTCGCCGCGATGAAACTGGGCGCCATCGTGCTGCCCGCGACGACCCAGCTTTCCGCCGACGACGTGCGCGACCGGGTGCAGATCGGCGGGGCGAAGTTCGTGGTGGTGGATAGCACGGAGCTGGAGAAGTTCGAGTCGCTGGACGTGCCGCTGACGCGCTTTTCGGTTGGTACGCCGCGCGACGGCTGGATCGATCTCGCCGCCGCTTACGATGCCGCGCCGCAGTTCACGCCCGAAGGCGTGACGCGCGCGACCGATCCGCTGCTGCTGTATTTCACTTCCGGCACCACCTCCAAGCCGAAGCTCGTCGAGCATACGCATCAAAGCTATCCGGTCGGCCATCTGTCGACGATGTACTGGATCGGCCTGCAACCCAACGACATTCACTGGAACATCAGCTCGCCGGGCTGGGCCAAGCACGCATGGAGCTGCTTCTACGCGCCGTGGAATGCGCAGGCTTGCGTGTTCGTCTACAACTTCGCGCGCTTCGTGCCGAAAGAGACGCTCGACGTGCTGGTGCGTTTCAACGTCACCACCCTGTGCGCGCCGCCGACGGTCTGGCGGATGCTGGTGCAGGAGCCGCTGGCCGACTATCCGGTGAAGTTGCGCGAGATCGTCGGCGCGGGCGAGCCGCTGAATCCAGAGATCATCGAGCGGGTCAGGCACGCGTGGGGCATGACCATACGCGACGGTTTCGGTCAGACCGAAACCACCTGCCAGATCGGCAATCCGCCAGGACAACCGTTGGTGCCGGGCTCGATGGGCCGGCCGCTGCCCGGCTATGCAGTCGAACTGCTCGACGCCGACGACCAGCCCGTCACCGAAGGCGAAATCTCGTTGCCGCTCGCCGATCGCCCGCTCGGCCTGATGGCGGGTTACGCCAACAACGCGAACGCCACCGCGCAAGCGATGCGCAACGGCTTCTATCGCACTTCCGACGTCGCGCTGCGACGCGACGACGGCTATTACGTGTACGTCGGCCGCGCCGACGATGTCTTCAAATCGTCCGACTACCGGCTCAGTCCGTTCGAACTCGAAAGCGTGCTGATCGAGCACGCCGCGATCGGCGAGGCGGCGGTGGTGCCGAGCGCGGACGCGTTGCGTCTCTCGGTACCGAAGGCATTCGTCACCGTGCGCCAGGGCTACGAAGCCGGTCCCGAACTGGCCCGCGCGGTGTTCGCGTTTTCGCGCGAAAAGCTTGCGCCGTACAAGCGGATTCGCCGTCTGCAATTCAGCGAATTGCCCAAGACCATTTCGGGAAAGATTCGCCGCGTCGAACTGCGACGCCGCGAGATGGAACGCGAGGCCGAGCCCGCGCGTCTGCCCGGCGAGTATTGGGAGGAAGACTTCCCCGATCTGCGTTGATTCCCGCGAATTCAGGATTCCGGATCACGGTCCGGCCGCCGTGCGGCCACTGCACAGGAGTTTCAGCATGAATGCATCTGCTTCGAACCAAACCGTCACTCACGTCAAACTGCTGATCAACGGCGAGTTCGTCGAATCGAAGACGACCGAGTGGCGCGATATCGTCAATCCCGCGACGCAAGAGGTGCTGGCGCGTGTGCCGTTCGCTACCGCCGGCGAAGTCGACGAGGCGATCCGCAGCGCGCATGCCGCGTTCAAGACCTGGAAGGACACGCCGATCGGCGCGCGCATGCGCATCATGCTGAAGTTTCAGGCGCTGATTCGCGAGCATTCGCCGCGTATCGCGAAGACCCTGAGCGCCGAGCAGGGTAAAACGATCCCCGATGCGGAAGGCGATATTTTCCGCGGTCTCGAAGTGGTCGAGCACGCGTGTTCGATCGGCACCTTGCAGCAAGGCGAATTCGCCGAAAACGTCGCCGGCGGCGTGGACACCTATACGCTGCGTCAGCCGATCGGCGTGTGCGTCGGCATCACGCCGTTCAATTTCCCCGCGATGATCCCGCTGTGGATGTTTCCGATGGCGATCGTCTGCGGCAATACCTTCGTGCTCAAACCATCGGAGCAGGATCCGATGTCGACCATGCAACTGGTCGAACTCGCGCTCGAAGCCGGCGTGCCCAAAGGCGTGCTGAACGTCGTGCACGGCGGCAAGGACGTGGTCGACGCGCTGTGCACGCACGAACTCGTCAAGGCCATTTCGTTCGTCGGTTCGACGGCGGTCGGCACGCACGTGTACCGCCTCGGCAGCGAGCATGGCAAACGCGTGCAGTCGATGATGGGCGCGAAGAACCACGCCGTCGTGCTGCCCGACGCGAACCGGGAACAGGCGCTGAACGCGCTCGCGGGTGCCGGCTTTGGCGCGGCGGGGCAGCGCTGCATGGCGACCTCGGTCGTGGTGCTGGTGGGCGCCGCGCAGCAATGGTTGCCGGACCTCGTCGCCCGTGCGAAGACGCTGAAGGTGAACGCCGGCCATGAGCCGAATACCGACGTCGGCCCGGTAGTGTCGCGCGCCGCGAAGCAACGCATTCTCGGCCTGATCGAAACCGGGGTGAACGAAGGCGCGACGCTGGCGCTTGATGGACGCGACGTAAAAGTGGCCGGCTACGAGCAGGGCAACTTCATCGGCCCGACGATTTTCACGGACGTGACGACGGAGATGGAAATCTATCGGCAAGAGATTTTTGGGCCGGTGCTGGTGGTGCTGAGCGCCGCGACGCTCGACGACGCCATCGCGCTCGTCAATCGCAACCCGTTCGGCAATGGCGTCGGACTGTTTACGCAAAGCGGTGCGGCGGCGCGCAAATTCCAGAGCGAGATCGATATCGGCCAGGTGGGTATCAACATTCCGATTCCCGTGCCGGTGCCGTTTTTCAGCTTCACCGGTTCGCGCGGCTCCAAGCTCGGCGATCTCGGCCCGTACGGCAAACAGGTCGTGCAGTTCTACACGCAGACCAAAACCGTCACCGCGCGCTGGTTCGACGACGACACGGTCAACGACGGCGTCAACACCACCATCAGCCTGCGCTGAAGCCCGCAGGCGACTCAAGGAGACGACATCATGAAAATCGGCTTTATCGGACTCGGCAACATGGGTGCGCCGATGGCGCACAACCTGCTCAAGGCCGGTCACGCGCTGAGCGTGTTCGACCTCGACGCGAAAGCCGTGCAGGCGCTGGTGGACGCCGGCGCGACAGCGGCCGCCTCGCCGAAAGCGGCGGCGACCGACGCGCAATGTGTCATCACGATGCTGCCGGCCGCGGCGCACGTCCGGCACGTGCTGACGGCGGACGACGGCGTGCTGGCGGGTCTCGGCGACGGCGTCACCGTCATCGATTCGAGCACGATCGATCCCGCAAGCGTGAAAGCGTTCGCGGAACTCGCCGGCCGCCAGGGCAGCGCATTCGTCGATGCGCCCGTGTCCGGCGGCACCGGCGGCGCGCAGGCCGGCACGTTGACCTTCATGGTGGGCGGCAGCGCGAGCACGTTCGAGCAGGTCAAACCGGTGCTCTCGGCGATGGGCAAGAACATCGTGCATTGCGGCGACACCGGCACAGGCCAGGTCGCGAAAATCTGCAACAACCTGGTGCTCGGCATCACGATGGCGGGCGTGGCCGAAGCGATGTCGCTGGGCGAAGCGCTCGGTATCGACGCGAACGTGCTGGGCGGCATCATCAATACCTCGACCGGGCGTTGCTGGAGTTCGGATACCTGCAATCCGATGCCCGGCGTAATCGGGACGGCGCCGTCTTCACGCGGATACACCGGCGGATTCGGTACCGATCTGATGCTGAAGGACCTGGGTCTCGCGACGGACGCCGCGAAGAGCGCGCGTCGACCCGTGTATCTGGGTGCACTCGCGCAGCAGCTTTATCAGACGATGAGCACGCAGGGCGCAGGCCGGCTCGATTTTTCCGCGGTCATCAAGCTTTACCGGAACGACGGGAAAGAAGGCGGGGTTTAGCCACCGTCGACTCGGACCGAGCACGATGCATTGCCCTCCGCTCAACGAGGCGCTGCATCGTTTTTCCCCGGTCCCGGATCGTGGTCAATGCATAATGTGACGCTTTACCGAGTCGGCGCCGGTGTTTGACTCGCTCGAAACTCGTCATCCTGACCATGATTGTATTTTTTACCACTACGGGCGCCACGTACCGTGCGCTCGCTGCCTCTGGTGCACTTGCACCAGAGCGCTTAGTGCATCGGCACTTGGCAAAATTTCCCGTTTTCGGCGATTCTCCGGTCTGGACTGGCTCTCGCGTGCGCGGCTCGCGCGCTGACAAGGAATGACTGGAAGATCCGCCGCACTCCCGTCGCTGGTGCAAGCCAACGATACGGACGACTCAACGCCCATCGACGACGCGGTATTGCGCAAGCAGACCGACCGTCATCAATTGCAGCAGATCATCACGGGACTGACCGAGGGTGTGATCCTCGTCGAACCGGATCAGCGCATTGTCTGGGCCAATCAGGCCGCGCTCGACATGCACGGCGTGACCGAACTCGCGCAACTGGGCGCCGACGTGACCGAGTATCGGGACCGGTTCCGGCTGCGTTACCGCAACAACCATCCGCTGCCCGAAGGCAGCTATCCGATCGAACGCGTGGTGGCGGGCGAGTGTTTCAGCGACGTCGTGGTCGAAGTTTTTCCGGCCGACAACGACGAGGTGAACTGGGTGCATCGCGTGCGCAGTCTGGTGCTGACCAATGCGCGCGGCGAGCCGGACTGCCTCGCGCTGATCCTGCACGACGCCAGCGAATGGGCGAGCGCCGAGAAGCGCTTCGAGAAGACCTTCAACGCGAATCCGGCGCCGGCGGCCATCTGCCGGCTGAGCGACCAGCGCTATATCAAGGTCAACTCGGGCTTCCTGGAAATGACCGGGTATGTGCGCGAGGACGTGATCGGCCGCTCGGTTTATGAACTCGATGTGTTCGAAGGTGCGGAGAAGCGCGAACTCGCGATCGAACGGCTCAGCGAAGGCGCGACCATCCCGCAGATGGAAGCGCTGCTGCGCTTGCCCGAAGGCGGCACGCTGTTCGTCGTGGTGGCCGGCCAGCCGATCGACATCGGCGAAGAAGCCTGCATGCTGTTCACGTTCATGGATCTCGAGCCGCGCAAACGCGCTGAAAGCGCGCTGCGTCAGAGCGAAGAGCGCTTCGAGAAGTCGTTCAGGATGAATCCGGTACCGACCGTGCTGTTCGTCGCCGAGGACACCTTGACGCTCGACATCAACGACGCGTTTACGTCGACCACTGGTTTCACCTCCGAAGAGTTACTGGGCAAGCCGCTGGACGCCAGTCCCTTATGGACCGACGACGCGTGCAAGCGGATCGGCGTGGCGCTCGATGAATCGGGCAGCGTGCGCAACGTCGAATTCGAGGTGCAGAGTCACAGCGGCGAAGCGCTGAGTTGCCTCGTGTCCGCCGAGGCCGTAAGCATCCACGGCAAGGACTGCGTGTTGATGACGCTGCTCGACATCACCGAGCGCAAGCGCTCCGAGATGGAACTGGTGACGGCAATCGAAACCGTCATGCAGGACGCCTCGTGGTTCAGTCAGACGCTGATCGAAAAGCTGGTCAACGTGCGGCGCGTGAATGCGCCGACCACCGGCGGCCATCTCGCGGATCTGACGGCGCGGGAGCGCGACGTTTTCGCCTGCCTGTGCAGCGGTCTCGCCGACAAGGAGATCGCGCGTGAACTGGGGCTCGCGCCCAACACGGTGCGCAACCACGTCGCGACGATCTACGCGAAGCTCGATCTGCATAGCCGGGGCGAAGCGATCGTGTGGGCGCAGAAGCGCGGCCACTTCGGTCTTGCGCCGGGAAGCGCGCCGCGCAGGAAAGGCACGAAGGACACGAAGGACACGAAGGACACGAAGGACACGAAGGACACGAAGGACAAGAACGGCGGCTGACTGGCGCTTCGGGGCGTGGCGTGGCGGTCGTGGTGCCACCTCGGGAGGGGTCGGGAACGAACCGTGCTGTAGAGGATCGGCTTGTCCGGGGCATCGCGCGTCGGGCGCTTGTTTGTCGAAATCTCACATTGCGAGGAAACCATCATGGATAAGAATCGTGTCGAAGGTGCGGCCAAACAGGTCAAGGGTTCCGTGAAGGAAGCCATCGGCAAGGTCACGGGCAACCGTTCGACCCAGGCCGAAGGCGCTGCCGAGAAGCTGGCCGGCAAAGTCCAGTCGAAGGTCGGCGAAGCGGCGGATGCAGTGCGCGACCGTTTGAAGCGCTAAGCCGCCGCAGCGCTGCCGGATTTCTCGGCAATAGAGTTTTTGCGTCAACGATTGCCGGCTTCGGCCGGTTTATGCTTGCTCACCCAGTTCAAGGAGACCCACGATGAATTCCAACCAGTTCGAAGGAACCGTAAAAGATGCAGCAGGCAAAGTGCAGGATGCAGTCGGCGGCCTGACCGGCGACGTCGATCTGCAAGCCGAAGGCAAAGTCCGCCAGCTCGCCGGCAAGGCGCAGTCCAAGTACGGCGATAGCCTCGATCAGGTTGCCGAAACCGCCCGCAACAATCCGCTCGGCGCATTGTTGATCGCAGTCGGCGTCGGCTTCCTGCTGGGCAAGCTGGTGTAATTTCGTGTTTGTCGTGCTCTGTGTTCGCGTCGCTCGGGCGGGGTCCGGCCTCTAGCCGGTCGCCGTCCGGCGCGCAGGATTGCTCCTGCAAGCGCCTCAGTGGTCCGATGTTGTCCGATGTTCCCGGCGTGTTCGAGGCGCCGGATCTCATCGTCTATTCGAGGAAGTTTCATGCTGGGATTCGACGTTGGCACGGCCAGAAAAGTCTGGACCGCGTCCCTGATCGCGCTGCTGTTCTTTATCATCTACGCCGCTTCGTCGACCTTGCTGGTCGTCGTGTTCGCGGTCTTCTTCAGCTATCTCGTCTACCCGATGGTCGACCTCGTGGAGCGCATCCGGCCGCGCCGCGTGCCGCGGGTGGCATCCATTGCGCTGGTGTTCATCGTGGTCGTGGCGGTTATCGCCGTGGTGGGCTCGCTGTTCGGCGTGCAACTGCAGGATCAGGCGACGCATCTGTTTTCGCAGTTGCCGGCGCTGATGAAGTCCGATGTTCCCAATCGCTTTCCGTTGCCGCATTTTCTCGAGCCGCTGCGCGAGCGCATCGTCGATTTCGTGCGCAGCCAGATTGAAACCGGCTCCGACAAGGCCGTGCCGATGGCGCGCAGTGTCGGTCTCGGCGTGATGCACGCGGCCAGCAATCTGATCTACCTCGTGCTGATTCCGATCCTGAGCTTCCTGCTGATCAACGAAGGGCCGCAGATGCGCGACGCGTTTCTCGATCTGCTGACCGACCGGCATCGCGTACTGTGGGCGCAGATCGTGACCGACCTCAACGTGTTGCTGTCGAAGTACGTGCGCGCGTTGCTGTTTCTTTCGCTCGCCACGTTGATTTGTTACGGCGTGGCTTTCACGTTGCTCGGCGTACCGTACGCGTTCCTGCTCGCGGTGAGCGCGGCGTTGCTCGAATTCGTGCCGTTTGCGGGGCCGCTCGGTGCGATCGCGATTACGCTCGTGGTCGCTATTTTCAGCGGCTATTCGCACCTGCTCTGGCTGGTGATCTTCATCGCGCTGTACCGGCTGTTCCAGGACTACGTGCTCAATCCATATCTGATGAGCGAGGGCGTGGAAGTCAGTCCGTTCCTCGTGATCGTCGGCCTGCTGGCGGGCGATCAGCTTGGCGGCGTGGCGGGGATTTTCCTTGCCGTGCCGGTCATCGCGATGCTGAAAATCATCATCGGCCGGGCGCGGGTGTTTTATGCGAAGTCGCATGAGGAAGGCGAGGCTGCGCGGCGCGCGTTGACCGGGAAAACGGATTGATGCAGGCCGGCGTTCGAGTGAAAAGGCGGCGCGTGGAGCGCCGCTTTTTTTTCCTTGCCGGACTGCTTACCGGCTTTCGCTGACAGCCGGACCAGCCGGTGCGGCTTGCATCGGCGGGGTGGCCACCTGTGCGCTGCGTACACGCGAGATCCACAGCAGACCCACTGCGGCGATGGCCACCGCCACCCAACCCACCGTACCGAATCCAACGATCTGCCCCGACGGCGACGTGCTGAGCATCAGTCCGCCGAGCCATGCGCCGCAACCCGTACCCAGTGCCTGCAGTGCGCTGTTGGCGCTGAGAAACGCGCCACGCTGCGCCGGAACGGGCACGGTGGTGAGCAACGCCTGCATCGGCACCATGCGCCCGGACATCAGGATCATGAAGACCGGGAAGAACACCAGCAACTCGACGAACGACAGGTTCGGCAGATGCGTGACGAACAGCGCGGGCAGCGCCGCAAGCACCACCGCGATCCGGAACACCCGGCGCGTGCCGAAGCGGTCCGCCAGCTTGCCCACCTGACGCGAGGTGAAGAAAGTGGCTGCGCCGCCTGCCATGTACATCCACGAAAGCTGCTCGGGCG
This sequence comes from Paraburkholderia sp. BCC1886, assembly GCF_900996245.1. Taxonomy (GTDB): domain Bacteria; phylum Pseudomonadota; class Gammaproteobacteria; order Burkholderiales; family Burkholderiaceae; genus Paraburkholderia. The sequence goes on from NZ_CAAJGK010000041.1 coordinate 108,079, forward strand.
CCACGCCGTGATTGGCGACCAGCACGGGCGCGATGAACGGAATCACCAGCATGTGCGAGACCATCAGGATGAAGGTCAATGCGAATGCGTTCAGATGCCGCGGCTCGCTTAGCAGACGCCACAGATTCGGCAGCACTTCGGCGAGCGCCGGCGGGCGCTTGCTCAAATGCTCCGTGAGTGACGGCACCAGTCGCGAACCGGCCAGCCAGATGCCGAGCGAGAGCACGGTCAGCAGGAAGAACGGCGCGGCCCAGCCGAAGTGAGCGCCGAGCATGATGCCGGCCGGTACGCCCGCGATAGCCGCGAGCGAGAACGCCGTCATGATCGTGCCGGTTGCAGCGCCCCGGCGTTGAACCGGAATCACGTCGCCGACAATCGCCATGATGACCGACGCCAGCACGCCGCCCGTAATGCCGGCGAACGCGCGCGCTACCAGCAACAGCGGGAAGCTGCCTGCAAGCGCACACGCGAGGTTCGACAGCGCGAACAGCGCGTAGATGGTCAGCAGCAGACGACGCCTGTCGAAGCGGTCGATATAGGTTGCCGCGAACAGGCCGGACAGCCCCGAACACCACGAATACGCGGACACCGCGGTCGCGAACGCGGCCGGCGTAATGCTGAACGCGTGCATGATTTGCGGGCCGAGCGGCATCATCACCATGAAGTCCATGATGATGGTGAACTGTGTCAGCGCGAGCAGCCATAACAGGCGGCGCTCGTGCTGTGCGCTGATGGAGTACATCGGTGAATCCTCCAATGGTTGTTGTCGTTATGCGCTGCGGTGAACCGATGCGGCTTCGATGCGGCTCGATGCTACTCGATGCTGCTTTATGCGATCAATCGTCGAGGTTTTCGTGCACGGCGGCGTCGCCTTGCTTCCAGTAGGCGGCCGCGCGAATGCGTGATTTGTCGACGCCGCGGTCGGTGCGAAGATGTTCGCGTACCGCGCGCATGGTGGCGGCCTCGCCGGCTGCCCACACGTAGCCTTCGCCGTCTTCCGGCAACCAGGTTTCGCGCACCGCTTGCAGTAGCGCTTCGCCACGCGCGCCCGCCGCACTGCGATGACACCAGACGAGATGCAGTTCGGCCTGCGTCGTGAACTCGATGTGTGCCGACTCGTCGGCCACTTCGACGACGACTGCCGCGCGCGCGCCGGCCGGCAACTCTTCGAGACGACGGGCGATCGCGGGCAACGCAGTGTCGTCGCCAATCAGCAGGTGCCAGTCGAAGCCGGTTGGAATGACCAGCGAACCGCGCGGACCGCCGACGCCCAGGTACTGACCGACCTGCGCCTGCGCGGCCCAGGTTGCTGCGGGGCCGGCTTCGTGCATGGCAAATTCGATGTCGAGTTCGCGCGCCTTCTGATCGAAACGCCGCGGTGTGAAATCGCGCGCGGTGGGTCGCTTGCCGCCGGGGAACACCGGGCCGTCCGGACCGGCTTCGGGCAGAACGGGACGGTCCGCGCCGGGCTCGGGGAAAAAGACCTTGATATGGTCGTCGAAGGAAGCGGAGACGAAGTCCTGCAGATCTTCACCGGTGAAGGTGACGCGGATCAGATGCGGCGTCAGTGCATGGACCTGCTTGACCTGCACCAGACGGAATTTCAGCGGATGGCGCACGCGCTGGACGGTGAGCTCGGGTTGATTGGTTTGGTGGGTTTGATTCGGCATGGAGTGTGGTTCCTGTCGGGTGGTTTCAACGCGCCGGCGCGGCAACGGGGCGACGTGTGTCGAGTAGCGCGTGGCGCGGGATGAAGGACTCAGGCTGCGGGGTCGACGCTTTTGTCCCCGGCGGGGGCGCTGCTCTGTCCGCCTATTTCCTGCGCGGCACGCAGCAGGATGTCGGCGATACGGCGCTGTTCGTCGGCCTTCGCATTGCCGCGCAGCAGCAGTGCGTGTTTCAGCGCGCGGCGCGCTTCGCTCAACTCGGGCAACCATCCGCCTTCGCTGATGTCGGCCGGTTCCTGGCCGGCAAACGCACGGCGCACCGAATCCATCTTGCGTGCAATGTGCGTGAGTTTCGCGAGCATCAGTTCGACGCGTTCGCGGTTGCCGGAGAGATACTCGCGACCCGAGTCGGACAGCGCGTAACGCTTGCGATTGCCTTCGAGTTGCACGGTGACGTAGCCGAGTTCTTCCAGATACGTCAGGGCGGGGTAGACCATACCGGGGCTTGGGCTGTAGAAGCCGTTGGAGCGGGTTTCGAGCGCTTTGATCAACTCGTAACCGTGGCTGGGCTGGGTGTCGATGATGGACATCAACAGCAACTGCAGGTCGTCGGAGCTGAATTTGCGGCCGCGCGGAAAGCCTTCGCCATCGCCGCCGAATCCGCCCGGGCCCCCGCCAAACCCGCCGGGGCCACCACCGAAGCGACCGCCACGACCGCCGCCGTGCGGGTCGCCGTGACGGCCGATTGCGTACCACAACGCATGGAGTGCGAAGCGCGCGCCGCGGTGGTGGTGGCCGTGATGGCCCTGGTGGTTGTGACGGTGGGCGCGACCGAAGCCGCCGCGCTGGCCATCACGCTGGCCGCCGCGCTGGCCGCCGCGCGTTTCTGATTCGCCGCGGTGCTCGTGGTGACGCACGAACGCATGCCATAGCGCATGCAAAGACGGACGATCGTACTCAGGAGAAAAATTGTCGTCCGCGTCCCGCGAACGGGAAAAACGATGAGGGTGACGCATCTCGTGCTCCCATTTGTGTCTTAAGATGTGTCGTAAGATATATATCTAAAGATAGTTTGTCAAATGACTTCTGGATTTTTCGAGCAGCGCTCTGTCATGTGGTGACGGTTTTAGCGGCTGCTGCGTTTCAGTAAAGCCCAAACTGCTTCAGAATACCCACCGTCAAGCCTGTTTCCGGCGCAGTACACACACTTTATCGAGGTAACAAATGATCGATCCGTCTGCTGTTGCGACGGTTTTTTATGTCTATGCGGCAGGCGTCGTCATACCCGGCCCGAACTTTGTCGCCGTCGTTCATCAGGCAGTTTCCGGTAGACGTGCGGATACGCTGGCGCTTGTCGCCGGCATCGTGATCGTCAATCTGTTCTGGGCGACCTGCGCCATCTTCGGCATCGGAATCGTGTTTGCCATCTTTCCGTGGCTTGCTGCGGGCGTCAGGCTTGCTGGTGCCGCGTATCTGATCTGGTTCGGGCTGCGTCTTCTTGTGTCGGCACGGGGAAGCGCCATGGCGGCACCTCCTGTTTCGAAGCCGCCGCGATTTCGTGCTGCATTCCTGCAAGGCGTCGCAACGAATATCGCGAACCCGAAATCCATCGCCTTCTATGCGGCCGTGTTTTCCTCGGCAGCGCCCGCCCACGTCTCCACACCGACCTTCTTTGCCATGCTCGCTACTGTCGGTGCGACTGCGACGTGCTGGTACGGAGCCGTCGCACTCGTTCTTTCGCACTCGATAATTGCGACGGCGTATCGTCGCGTGAAGGCACGGATCGACCGTCTTTGTGGATGCCTCATTATTGCGCTGGGTATCCGGCAAGCATTCCGCTAAGGGAGCCTCGCTGCCACGCCGCCCATAAGCGACCCACCGACCCACCGACCCACAATTCACCTGCCTGCCGCAACACTCGCCGGTGGCGTTTCATCCGGATTCACCAGGACCCAGGTCAGTATCGTCGCGAGCAGCATGAACGACGCAGCAACGACGAACAACGCCTGATAACCCCCAGCAAAGCTGGACGCGGCCAACGCATGCAACACGGTCGCGTCCCAGCCAGGCAGCCCCGCGCCTGCAAGCCGACCGGCGGCGATGTCCTGCACGAAGTGAAGCCGCGCGATCGGTTCGACGTTCGGCATGGCCACTACGACCACGCTGTAGACGCGAGCGTAGAGCACGACCCCAAGCCCGGCAATACCAATGACGAGGCCAGTAAAGCGTGTCGTGCCGGACACTCCTGAAGCCATGCCGGCACGCTCCTTGGGAATCACGGTCATGCCGACTTTCGTGGTCTCGCCATTCAGCAAGCCCGCGCCGATTCCTGTGATCAGCATGCCGACGGTCAACGGCCAATACGCGAGCATCGAGACGATTGCTGCGAAGCAGCCTAGTCCGACGCACACCAGCAACAGACCGAGTGCGAGCAGTGCGCGTCCTGACAACCGGTGAGCGAGAAAACGCGCCACGAGGCGAGGCACGATGAACAGAGGCACGACCATGGGTAGCATCATCAGCCCGGCCGTCGCCGACGTTTCGCCGAGACCGCTTTGCAGAAAGATCGGCACGAAGGTGAGCATGGTGAGCAAGCCGACCGAAAACGAAAACTGCGCGAGCGTTGCGCCGAGATAGGTTGGCTTGCGGAAATACGAAAGATCGAGCATCGGTCGCGCCTGACGTCGTTCGACGACGATGAACAACGTGAACAGCACGAACGCACCAACGAATTCGCCGACGATCCAACGGTCATGCCAGCCACGACGATTACCTTCGATCAAAGCAAGCGTCGTCAGAAAAAGGGCGCTCGCAAAACAGACGACGCCTGGCAGATCGAGCCGCATGGCATGCGGGTCGCGCGAGGACTCGATGACGCGCACGATCATGACGAGCAGCGCAATTCCGATTGGCACATTCACATAGAAAGCCCATTGCCATCCAAACGCCTGCGTGACGAGCCCGCCGACCACCGGGCCGCTCGCAATCCCGATTCCGACGACCGTTCCCCAGAATGAAAACGCACGGGCGCGTGCCTCTCCGTGGAAGGAGTGCGAAAGCGTGGCAAGCGCCGCACTGAGTTGCATCGCCGCGCCGGCGCCCTGTAAAGCGCGCGCAACGATCAGGACGGGCAAGCTCCACGCGAGTCCGCATAGAAGCGATGCAATCGTGAACACGATCAGGCCGCTCACGAGCAACTGCTTGCGACCGAAGCGGTCGGCCAGTGCCCCCGCCGGCATGAGCAGCGAGGCGAAGCTCAGCATGTAGGCGGTCACCACCCATTCGATGCCGGCGAAATCCGCGTGCAGGGAGCGTGCGATAGACGGTAGAGACACCGACACGATATTCGCATCCAGTTGCAGCATGAACGATGGCGCCGACGTGCAGATCAGCACCAGCCATTCGCGGCGTTTCGCAAACGTCGCAGGATCGGAAGCAACGGATCGATTCATCTGGGGACGCTCGCGGACTGACGGTCGATGTCGGAGAATTATCTGTATATGCTTGCATCGTGTCAATTGCCTGCATATGCTGACGATGAACGACGCAACGAGCGGCAGGAGAAGCGACGATGGTAAAGAAGGTGGAACGTAAGACGAAAGATGGACAGTGCAGTTGCACGGCGTTGCGTAGAGCGACGCGGCGCATTTCGCAACTCTATGACGCAGCGCTTGCACCATGCGGTCTGAAGACCACGCAGCGCGCGATCCTTGCGCAAATTCGCCGATCCGAGCCCACCAATGTCGGCATGCTCGCCGACGCGCTGGTGATGGACTCGGGAGCACTCGCGCACACCTTGCGACCCATCGAGCGCGATGGCTTCATTGCAATCGAGGTCAATCCCGACGACCGGCGCCATCGGCTGATTACCTTGACACCACAAGGGCATGCGAAGCTCGCTGAGTCCGAACTCCTGTGGCGCAAAGCGCAAGCGGGTTTCAATGCCGCATTTGGACGCGTGGAGTCCGAAGCTTTACGCAACATGCTGGAGTTGTTGCTGTCGGACGACTTTGCAACCAGCTTTGCGAAAGGCGCAGCGAAGCCGGCTAGCCGTTGATGCTTTCGGCGCAACTAGCGCTCTGTACAGGTTCGTTTCCATATAAAAGGAGACTGGGATGCCGACTTACATCGTATCGTCTACCACTGGCCTGCTGTCCGATGCGGATAAAGCCGGTATTGCCAGAGAAATCACACGCGCTCACACCAGTGCAACGGGCGCGCAGGGATTCTTCGCTCAGGTCATTTTCACGGAGATCCCATCGGGCGCCCATTTCATGGGAGGCGTGAAGATCGAGACCAGACAGGTGTTCGTTCACGGCCACGTTCGCGCTGGAAGAACGGCCGAACAGAAAGCGCAATTACTTGCCGACATCGTCGAATCAGTCGAGCGGGTGACGAAGCTGCAGCGGCGGTTTCTCTGGGCGTACATTTCGGAATTACCGCCAGGGAATATGATCGAGTACGGTCAGGTCCTGCCGCAACCCGGTGCGGAGCAAGCATGGTTCGAGGCGTTGCCGGAAGAGGAGCGGGACTACCTGCAGAGCTTCGCAAAAACGCAAGAGCGATGAATGTCCGGAAAGTAGCGTGACCGGACGCCGACTTTCCTGACCACGATCCTCAACCCAGAACCTATATGAAAGAAAACTGGACGCCCGCAGACATCCCGGCCTTGAACGGCGAACGCATCCTGATTACCGGTGCGAATAGCGGCATCGGCTACCACGCCGCAGTGGTGCTCGCACGGAAAGGGGCGCACGTCATTCTGGCCTGCCGCGATCCAGCGCGCGCAGACGTGGCGCTAACTCGCCTGAAGGCAAGCGCGCCCGGCGCGAGCGCCGAACTGGCGGTCCTCGACCTTGCATCGCTCGAATCGATTCGGGATTTTGCGCTTCGCCAACTCGCGCAGGACCGTCCGCTCCATACGCTGATCAACAACGCTGGTGTCATGGCACCGCCAAAAAGGCTGGAAACCGCAGACGGATTCGAGATTCAGTTCGGCACCAACGTGTTAGGGCATTTCGCGCTGACGGGCCTGTTGATGCCGCTGCTGGAAAAGGCGGCCGTCTCGGAGCGGCCGCGCATCGTGACAGTTGCATCCATTGCACACAAACGTGGACGAATCGATTTCGACGATCTGCAATCGACACAGCATTACTCGCCAATGCGGTCTTATCAGCAATCGAAGCTCGGCAATCTCATGGTTGCGTTCGAACTCGCCCGACGCCTACGAGCATCCGGCTCGCAGGTGATGTCGGTCGCCGTCCATCCGGGAGTGGCAAACACTAATCTGTTTCGGGCCGGAGAGCGTTCGGCGCTGGATAGCGCAGTGCGCGCCGTAGCAAGTCAGCTGATCGGCGCATTCCTGAATACCGACGCCGCCGGGACGTTGCCCACCTTGTATGCCGCGACATCGCCGGATGTCGTCGACGGCGGCTATTACGGTCCGACCGGCTGGATGGAGATGCGCGGCGAGCGTGTGGGCAATGCGGCGATCGCGCCTCAGGCCAACGATATGGAATCGGCGCGGCGCTTGTGGGAAGTGTGCGAGACACTCACGGGAATTCGATTTCCGTAACAGATATGCACTAACGTCGACCGATTGACGGGGCGCCACACTCGCTCAAAAAATCGACTGCCCCGTGTACGTCGTCAACCACTCCAACGCCAGCACTCCGGCCAGCGAATTCCCGTTGCTGTCGAGCCCCGGCGACCACACGCATACCGCCATCTCGCCCGGCAGCACCGCGACGATGCCGCCACCCACGCCGCTCTTCGCCGGCAGTCCGACGCGATAGACGAAGTCGCCCGCCGCGTCGTACGTGCCGCATGTCAGCATCAACGCGGAGAGCCGTTTGGCGGAACTGGTGTCGAGAATCCGCTCGCCCGTGGCCGGCACCACGCCGTGATTGGTCAGGAATAGCGCGGCCGTTGCCAACTCCACGCAACTCATCGAAATGGCGCACTGACGGCAATACGCGTCGATGACCACCTCCGGTGGCATCTCCATGTTGCCGAAGCTGGCCATGAAATGCGCCATCGCGCGGTTGCGGTGAGCGTGCTGTAACTCCGACTGCGCGACGCGCGAGTCGTAGTCGATCGAAGATTCGCCCGTCAGCCGCCTCATGAATTCCACCAGCGCGGTTTCGGCCTGCACGAAACGGCGGCACAGAACATCGGTGACCACCAGCGCCCCGGCATTGATGAACGGATTGCGCGGCTTGCCGTGCTCGGCCTCGAGTTGCACCAGCGAGTTGAACGCATTGCCCGACGGCTCGCGGCCGACACGTTGCCAGAGCGCGTCGCCGAGTAACCGGAACGCCATCGTGCACGCGAACAGTTTGGAGATGCTTTGAATGGAGAAGCGCGTGTCGGCGTCGCCGGTGCGGAATACTTCGCCAGCCGCCGTCACGACCGCCATGCCGAACTGGCCGGCAGGGACGGTGGCGAGTTCGGGGATGTAGTCGGCGACCTTGCCGGCGCCGAGGAAGGGCTGAAGATCGCGATGAATCTGTTCGAGAATGGGCGCGTAGTTCATGAGGCTCCAGGCGTTGAAGCCGCGATTCTACTGGCTGTCGCCGGATTCATGCGAGGCCGCGCCGAGGTGGCGCGGCAGCCTTTTCAGTGCGCGCCCGCCGCGCCCGGACCGCCGCCGCCTTTGGCCGGCCGCGTGATCCAGATCAGCGGAATGATCAGGATGAAGATAATGGCCGACACGAAGAAGATGTCGTTCAGGCCCATCATCGCGGCTTGAGTATTCACCGTGAAATCGAATAGCGCGTGCGCCGATTGCGTATTCAGATGCAGCAGCGACTGGGTCGAATCGATCTGCTGGTTGAACAGCGGGTTGTCGATATTGGCGCGCTCGGTCAGCCGTTCGTGATGCAGCACCGTGCGGTTGTTCCACTCGTTGCCGGCCACCGACGTGCCCACCGCGCCGCAGAACACCCGCGCGAAATTCGACAGCCCCGCCGCGGCCGGAATCTTGTTCGGCGGCTGGCCGGACAGAATGATCGCGGTTAGCGGCACGAAGAACAGCGCCATCGGAATACCTTGCAGCAAGGTGGGAATGACGAGGTGCCACGTATCGATCTCGACCACGTATTTGGAGCGCATGTAGAACACGATCGCGAAGCCGATGAACGCGAGCGTGGCGATTATTCGCGCGTCCGAGCGCGGCAGCACGCGGCCCATGATCGGCGCGAGCAGCACCGCGAATATCCCGAGCGGCGCGGTGACGAGACCGGCATCGACGGAACGGTAGTTCAAATACTCCTGCATCCATTGCGGCAACAGCACGAGATTGCCGAAGAAGACGCCGTAAGCCACCGAAATCGCAATCGTGCCGCCGGCGAAATTGCGCTGCTGGAACAGGCGTAAATCGACGATCGGGTTTTCTTCGGTCAATTCCCAAACGAGGAAGAATGCGAAGCTGATCAGCGCGGTGATACCCAGAATGACGATGACCGGCGACGCGAACCAGTCGAGGTCCTTGCCCTTGTCGAGCATGATCTGCAGCGACGCGACCCAGGTGATCAGCAGGCCGAGCCCGATTACGTCGATAGGTGGCTTGCGGGTGGCCGATTCGCGCGTGCGGTAGATCATCCAGGTGACGCCGGCGGCGAAGATACCGACCGGTATGTTGATGTAGAAGATCCAGGACCAGCTATAGCTATCCGTGATCCAGCCACCGAGCGCCGGGCCCGCGATGGGGCCGACGGTGGCGGTCATCGCCCAGAGCGCGAGCGCGGTGGAGGATTTTTCCTTGGGATACGAGCCGAGCAGAATGGCCTGCGACAGCGGAATCAGCGGACCGGCCACCGCGCCCTGAAAAATCCGCGCGACCAGCAGGATAGGCAGCGTGGGCGCGATACCGCAGAGCCACGACGCCAGCACGAACGCCAGAATTGCGCCGACGAACAGCTTGACCTGGCCGATGCGTTGCGTGAGCCAGCCGGTGAGTGGAATCGACACGGCATTGGCCGCGGCGAATACGGTGATGACCCAGGTGCCTTCGTCGACCGACACACCCAGATTGCCCGAGATGGTCGGAATGGCGACGTTCGCGATCGACGTGTCGAGCACGTTCATGAAGGTGGCGAGCGCGACGGCGATGGTGGCCAGCACCAGTTGGCCGCCTTTTAGCGGCGGTGGCGGGGCGGGCGGTGCCGCGGCGGGCGCGGAAGCGGGCTGGCTCAAACGATTCTCCGGAACGGGGTGCAGCAGAAAGGCGGTGTGCTTCGAGGCTGGTGAACGCTGATCGCGGACGCCGCTAGCGAGGGGTCGCGCAAAAAATCCTGGCCGGCATGCGCCGACGCGGCAGAAGCCGGCTCCCGCAAAAGCATACCTGTATTCGGCTTCCGGTGTCGTTCGCGACCGCAGTCCGGCACAAGAACCGACGGCCCGGCGTATGCTCGGTCCTCGCCACATACGATCGCGCCCGGCGCCCGGTTCGCGGCATCGCGCGAAAACGATCGTATCGAACCGCATTCATCAAACGACAGGGAAGGGAAACGCCATGGCTTGGGAGCAATTCGAACACGGCTGGCGGCGCGCGCCGGCAACGACGCCGGTCAAGGGACTGGTCGTGCTGATGCACGGCGTGGGCAGCAATGCGCGCGACCTGATGCCGCTCGCGGACATCTGGAGCGAGACGCTGCCGGACATCGCATTCACGTCGCTCGACGGCACCGACGAATTCGACGGCGGCTTCGGCGGGCGTCAGTGGTTCAGCCTGCGCGAGGTGAATGAAGGCAATCGCGAGGCGCGCGTCGCCGCCGCCTATCCCGCCTTGCGCGCCGTGCTCGAGGCCGAACTGGCGCATTGGCAGGTCGGTTTCGGCCGTCTCGCGCTGGTGGGTTTTTCGCAAGGCTCGATCATGGCGTTGCATCACGTGGCGAGCAGCAGCGAGGGTGCGGCCGGCGTGGTCGCTTATTCGGGGCGGCTCGCCTCGGTCATCGTCGCGCAGAACGGCACGCCGCTCACGCTGATTCACGGCGAGGAAGACGCGGTGATTCCGCTGCAGGAGCTCGAATATGCCGCCGACAGCTTTAGCGGTGCGGGCTACACCGTCGACGCCTATGCATTGCCGGGCATCGGCCACACGATCAATGCAGACGGTGTGGCGCTCGGGAAAACGGCGCTGGAGCAGGCGTTGGGCGTGTTGTCGAAGGACTGAAAGCGCAATCGGAAGCGTCGGTCGGACCACGGGCACGGTCCGCAGCAGGTAAAAAGTGCCCCTAAGTATTCTGATGTGCTTGCCGTTATCGGTCATTCGCGTGAAAATCACCTCCGCCGCGCGGAAGCGCAACGCCCGTAGGCGTCCCACGCGGCACGGGTGACCGGGGGGCGCAACCGACGAGTGCCCCGTGAGGGCCGATAACGACACATCAGAGCCTTCCTATGGGCAGACCGCCGCTGCATCCTTCGCTTGCCGAGCGACTCTTCCGCGAATCCGTGGCGGTCGACGTCGGCACGGCCAACACCCTCATCTATACGGACAGCGCCGGCATTCTCCTGAATCAGCCGTCGGTGGTCGCTTTTCAGAAAGAGTCAGGCGCGAGTGCCGGTTCGGGCTTCAAATCCAATGGCAAACGCGTGGCGGCGGTCGGCACGCAAGCCCGCCAGTTGCTCGGACGCGAGCCCGGCAATCTCGAAGCCGTGCGGCCCATGCGGCACGGCGTAATCGCCGATTTCTCCGCGGCCGAGCACATGATCCGGCAATTCGTCGACATGGCGCGGCCGCGTTCGCTGTTCCGCCGGCGCGCCGCATTCACGCTGTGCGTGCCGGCCGGCGCCACTCAGGTCGAGCGGCGCGCGATGAAGGAAGCGGCAGTAGCCGCCGGCGCGTGGAAGGTCAGCCTGATCGGCGAGTCGCTGGCGTCCGCGGTCGGCGCCGGTCTGCCGGTTTCCGACGCGGTTGGCTCGATGCTCGTCGACATCGGCGGCGGCACGACCGAAGTCGGCGTGATCGCGCTCGGCGGCATGGCGTATAGCGGTTCGGTTCGCGTCGGCGGCGACAGTTTCGACGCGGCCATCGTGACGTATGTCCGCAATCTGTATGGCGTGCTGCTCGGCGAGCAGACCGCCGAACACATCAAGAAAAGTATCGGCTCGGCCATGCTCGACGTGCCGCGCGAGCATCTGAATGCGACGGGACGCAGTGTCGACGACGGCTTGCCGCGCACCATCCAGTTGAGCAATCACGATATCGCCGAGGCAATCGAAGGTCCGCTGCGGCAGGTGATCGGCGCCGTGAAACGGGCGCTGGAACTGGCGCCTGCCGAACTCGTGACCGATATCGCCAGCAACGGAATCGTGCTGGCGGGCGGCGGCGCGCTGCTCGGCCACCTCGGCCGGCGCTTCACTCAGGAGCTCGGCCTCGACGTTCGGGTCGCCGACGAGCCGTTGACCTGCGCGGTGCGCGGCGCAAGCGCTGCGGCATCGGCCGGGCTGCTCGACGAGCATGCTTACGATTGACCGAACGCGTTCCTTTTATCTGCTGTCACGGCTTTAGAACTATCGCGGCATGGACCGTTGATGCACACCCGCTGTTTCACCCGCGAACAGCTTGCCTGAACTGTCACGCATCTTTATCGGCTGTGTGACAATACGCCCCGCGTCCCACTTGCAGGGACGCTCGACAAGACGTTTCCCCAATCTATTTCCAGCCGGCACCGCTCATCGCGAGCATTGCCGCGCCGTTTGTGAACCACCTGTGAATCAATCCGTTCAAGCGTCGCCATCGTCCTCATCGCCGTCTTTTATCGAGCTGCAAAGCGGTCTGCGCATGCCTTATGTGGAGGCGGGCGAGGGTCCGTTGCTGCTGTTCATCCATGGCTCGCTGTGCGATTACCGCTACTGGCAACCGCAAGTCGCCGGATTGTCGAAGCAATACCGTTGTGTTGCGGTGAGTCTCACGCATTACTGGCCGGTGACCGATACCGAAGCCGATCTGCCGTTCAGCTGGAGCGAACATGCGGATGAAGTGGCGGAATTCATTGACCGGTTAGGTGCGGGGCCGGCGCACGTCGTCGGGCATTCGCGTGGCGGCTGCGTCGCGTTCCATTTCGCGCGGCGTCATCCCGAACACGTACTGACGCTGACACTCGCCGATCCCGGCGGTCCGCTGCAGATTGCCGGCCGTCCGCCGGCGCGCCTGCCCGAAACCGTCAACGCGTTACGCGCGAAAGCGGCCGATCTGATCGAGGCGGGCGAGGTCGAGGCGGGCTTGCAACTGTTCGTCGACTCGGTGAGCCGGCCGGGTTTCTGGGCGATGAGCACGCCGGGTTTCCGCAAGATGGCGACCGACAATGCGCACACGTTGGCCCGGCAATTCCGCGATCCGCTGCCGGCCTACGTGCCCGAAGAGGCCGAGGAGCTGCGGTGCCCCGTGTTGCTGATCGATGGCGAGAAGAGCCCGGAAATGTTCCGCCGCACCGCGACCGCGTTACAGGGATGGCTGCCCGACGCGCGCCGTGAAACCGTGCGCGGCGCGTCGCATGGTATGAACCTGGCGCATCCTTCCGCATTCAATCGCTATGTAGACGAGTTCATCAAGCTGATGAGCAACGCCTGAGCTGAGCAACCGGTTTGCCATTGTGTTGCACGCGGACCGCGTGACGTGCATGTGAAGCGTCGCGCGGCCCGGTGGTGTTGTCAGTTCTTGCGCAGCGCGTCTTTGTCGAGTGCGCGTTCCGCCGCTTCGCCGACGAGGCCGTGATAGTAGAGATGCACGCCTATGGCGAGCGAGTCGTTGCGAATTTCGTGGAATGCGCGGCGTGCCTTGACCGGATCTTTGAATAGCAGATAGTGCGCTTCCTGAGCGACCAGTTTCGCGACTTCGTGCAGGCCGTGGCCGTGCAACACGTCCACGAGTGCGTCGAGACTGCGGTGCGTGCGCGCGTCGGTGCGCGGATAGAGCATGTGCAATACCGCGACGTCCTGCGTCTTCAACGCTGCCGACAATGCGACGACGATATCCTGATGATTCAACGCAGTAACGATGTGGTCGTCGTTATGCACGTGATCCGGAAACAGCATTTCAAGAGAAGCGTTCATTGCGTTATTCCTTCGTGATTCGTGTTCTTCTTGCTGATTAAAAAGGCCCGCCGTGAAGGCGGGCCAAAGACAGCGATGTGTCGCAGGGGAAGCTAAACACGAAGCCAGTATCGCAGACCGAACGCATCGGCGCTGCCCGCCTGCCGCAAAACATTGTTGCACTCAATGTCCAAGCTTTCATTTGGCTGGCGATCCGGTAATGGTTCGTTATATTCGATGATTCGATTCGCCGTATTTCGGCGGTTATTTACGCAATGAATGTTGCGCGAGTCGATATGGATTGTTGCGACCAATCGTCGCAATTCCGGACCTCGTGCAATTTAGAATGCGAAGCGGAGCCGGGCATGCCAGAAGCGCCTCTCATGCAAGACGTGAAGAACACGATTGACGAGCATGCCGGCACGTGTGCGATGTGAAATATAAAAGGAACGTGTAGATGAACTCGAAGACACACGCAACGCTGAGCTTTTCCGATAGCGACCAGACTATCGATCTGCCGATTTACCAGGGCACACTTGGGCCGGACGTCATCGACATTCGCAAGCTGTATGGACAGACCGGCAGGTTCACGTACGACCCGGGTTTCATGTCGACGGCGGCCTGCAATTCCGAAATTACGTATATCGACGGTGATAAGGGCGAGCTGCTGTATCGCGGTTACCCGATCGAGAATCTTGCACAGAATGCGGACTTTCTGGAGAGTTGTTATTTGCTGCTGAAGGGCGAATTGCCGGATGCGCAGCAGAAGAAAGAGTTCGTGGATACCGTCACGCAGCACACGATGGTGCATGAGCAGATGCATTTCTTTTTCCGTGGATTCCGTCGCGACGCGCATCCGATGGCGATTCTGGTGGCGGCGGTGGGGGCGTTGTCGGCGTTCTATCACGACTCGCTGGACATTACGAATCCGGCGCACCGCGAGTTGTCGGCGATCCGGATGATTGCGAAGTTACCGACGCTGGTGGCGATGGCGTACAAGTACACCGTGGGTCAGCCTTTTGTTTATCCGCAGAACGATTTGTCGTATAGCGCGAATTTCATGCGGATGATGTTTGCGAATCCGGCTGAAAAGTACAAGGTGAACGATGTACTGGTGCGAGCGCTGGATCGTATTCTGATTCTGCATGCGGATCATGAGCAGAATGCGTCGACGTCGACGGTGCGGCTAGCGGGTTCTTCCGGGGCGAATCCGTTTGCGTGTATTGCTGCGGGGATTGCCTGTTTGTGGGGCCCGGCGCACGGTGGGGCGAACGAGGCTGCGTTGAACATGCTGGAAGAGATCGGCTCGGTCGACAATATTCCGGAGTTCATCAAGCAGGTGAAGGACAAGAATTCCGGCGTGAAGTTGATGGGGTTTGGGCACCGGGTTTATAAGAACTATGACCCGCGGGCGAAGTTGATGCGGGAGACGTGTCACGAAGTACTCGAAGAGCTGGGGTTGCATGATGACCCGTTGTTCAAGCTCGCTATGGCGCTCGAGAAGATTGCACTTGAAGATGAGTACTTTGTTTCGCGGAAGCTTTATCCGAATGTCGATTTTTATTCGGGCATCGTGCAGCGGGCTTTGGGGATTCCTACGGCTATGTTCACCTGTATTTTTGCTATGGCTCGGACTGTGGGGTGGATCGCGCAGTGGAATGAGATGATTGCTGATCCGGAGCAGAAGATTGGGCGGCCCAGGCAGTTGTTTGTCGGTGAGCTGGGGAGGGTTGCTCGGCCTGTTGGCGAGCGGTAATCGGCGGGGTTTTTCGTTGCACTGGGGTTTGTCGTTGCACTGGCTTTTTTGGCCTTTCCTTGTATTGTTAGTGGTCTATTAGCGTTCCCCCTGTGCGGGGGGGCACTTACTTCTCTTTGCCGCCGCAAAGAGAAGTAAGCAAGAGAAAGCGGCTCAAACCGCTAATTCTTAAGCGGGCCCCGCGCGAGATTCTTGGTAGTGGTGCATCTGGAATCTGTGCTCCCGCACACTCCGCCTCAGTGACAAGGCAGTCATTCTTCCGGCGGCGCTTCGCGCGCCCCCGCGTCGTTCTACCCCCCCTCGGTTTTTCGGTTTCCGTGGTGTACCCATCCGCGACGCACGCAGTGCGGAGTGGGAGCTGATGAGTGCTTTGTCACTAACGTCAAATGCGTGCGGGACCGGATTCCAGATGCACCACTACCAAAGAAATGCCGCGGTTCCCGCTTAAGAGTTAGCGGTGTGAGCCGCTTTCTCTTGCTTACTTCTCTTTGCGGCGGCAAAGAGAAGTAAGTGCCCCCCCGCACAGGGGGAACGCTAATAGACCACTAACAATACAAGGAGAGGCCAAAAAGCCAGTGCAACGAAAAAAGCCCAGTGCAACGTATAACCCTTAGACTGCACGTCCCGTGCCAACAGAAAAAATAAAAAAACAGCCACATCCCCCCACACCCATACCCTCTACAATCAAAAAACGCCCGGAACCTTAAGCCCACCGCAGGTCCAACCCCATCACGAGCAACATCACCGAGCACTCAAAGGAGAGACCCTGATGCAGCAGCCAGAAGCCCTCGGCGGCCTGTCCCACTCGGGCGGAGTCCGCCCGGAAAACGAACCCGACGGCGCCTTCATCCCCACGGAAAACCTCAATGTCGCAAGCGCGGCCCAGCATGTGCTCAAGTCCGGCGACACCTTCATCGTCAACGACCCGCTAGGCGACATCACCGGCCATGAAGACGGCCTGTTCGTCAACGACACCCGCGTTCTCTCCAATCTGCGTCTCACCTTCGGCGGCCGCGCGCCGTCGCTGCTCTCCGGCAGCGTCAGCAGCGACAACACGTCGTTTACCGCCCACCTGACCAATCGCCCCTTACCGCCGCTAGGCGGTGACAGCACACCAGAAGGCGTCATCCACGTCGAACGCGTTCGCGTGCTCTCCGGCACCGTCCTCAACGAGGCTATCGAACTCACCAACTACGGCACCAGCGACGCCATCGTGCCGCTGTCCATCTCCTTCGCCAGCGACTTCCGCGACATGTTCGAAGTGCGTGGCCTAAGACGCGACAAGCATGGCCGGGTTCAACCGGCCCGCGTCGAAAACCGTGAAGTCCTGCTCGGCTACGTCGGTCTCGACGACGTCGCGCGTAACGTGCAAATCGCCTTCTCCCCCGAACCCGACAAGCTGTTCGCCGATCGCGCCGACTACACCGTCAAGTTGCCCGCGCAAGCCTGCGTGTCGATCTATCTGTCAGTCGCCGTGCAAGTCGTGCCGCGCGCGGAATATGCCGACGCCAGCGTCGCGAAACCCACTCACCCGGCGACCGAAGCGCATCTGTCGCAAATCGATGCGGAACGTCCGCGCGTCGGCCGCGCCGCAGTGCGCGCCGCGCTCGTCGACGCTCACCTCGTCATGCGCGAGCGGCGCCGCGCAACCGCGCGCGTGCGCTCGAGCAATCCGCTCTTCAACGCATGGATCGACCGCTCGCTCGCCGACCTGGGTCTGCTCACCACGGACCTCGCCACCGGCCCCTATCCGTATGCGGGCATCCCGTGGTTCTCCACGCCGTTCGGCCGCGATGCCGTCATCACGTCACTGCAGTCGCTCTGGTTGCAACCGCAACTGGCCGCCGGCGTGTTGCGCTTTCTCGCCGAGCATCAAGCCCGCGAGAACTCGCCGTTCCGCGATGCGGCGCCCGGCAAGATCATGCACGAGATGCGCAAAGGCGAAATGGCGGCCACCGGTGAAGTGCCGTTCGCGCTGTATTACGGCGGGGTCGACACCACGCCACTGTTCATCGTGCTGGCCGGCGCTTACGCGGCCCGGACCGGCGACCTCGGTCTGATCGACGAACTGTGGCCGGCGCTGGAACGCGCGGCGCAGTGGGTCGCAGGCGTGTGCGACAAGAATCGCTTCGGGCTGCTCGACTATCAGCGCGAATCGGATGGCGGCCTCGCCAATCAAGGCTGGAAAGATAGCCATGACTCGGTATTCCACGCAGACGGTCGCTTCCCCGATGGGCCCATCGCGCTAGTCGAAGTGCAAGCCTATGCCAGCGCGGCGTTCGACACGATGGCCCATTTCGCGGGGCTACGCGGATTGAACGAAGCAGCGGCTAATTACAACGAGCGCGCCAAAAAAATCCGTCAGTGCGTCGAAGAAAAGTACTGGATGGAAGAGTCCGGTTTCTACGGCATCGCGCTCGACGGACACGGCGAATTGTGCCGCGTGATGGCGTCGAATGCGGGGCATCTGCTGGCCTTCGGTCTGCCGTCGCGCGAACGCGGCGAATCCGTCGTGCGGGCACTCGACTCCACGCTGTTCCACACCGGCTGGGGCGTGCGTACGCTGGCCGCGAGCCAGGCGCGTTTCAATCCGATGGCCTATCACAACGGTTCGGTCTGGCCACACGATAACGCGCTCTGCGCGCGCGGTCTGTCGCAATACGGCGGTAAAGCTGCCGCCGTGCGGCTGTTGCAGGCGTTGTTCCAGGCGGCGGTCAATTTCGACATGCGTTTGCCCGAACTGTTCTGCGGCTTTCCGCGGCGGCGCGGCGAACCGCCTACCGCGTATCCCGTCGCGTGCTTGCCGCAGGCATGGGCAGCAGGCTCGCCGTTCATGATGCTAGAGGCATGTCTGGGTATCACGATCGACGCGAAAAAACGCGAGGTGCTGATCGAACAACCCATGCTGCCCGAAGGGATCGACTGGCTCGAAGTCAACGATATGCGTGTGGGCGATGCATCGGTCTCCATCACGTTCCGGCGCATCGGCGACAAGGTGGTCGCGTCGGCGGAGCAGGGCGATGTGAGAGTGGTCGCGTTGTTGTAACGCCAGCTGCATTTCTGGCTGTCGATCGATCTTCGACGCCAACCCGGTTCGGCGCGCGAAGTAGCGCGCGGCGAACCGAAGCTATGTTGGGCAAGCAGGCGAGGCGGCCTCCAACCCCTGTTGGCCGCGCATCCCCGGGTGGTAACATTTGTTGTCATCCTTCTCGACCGCTCGCCCGGTACACCGCATGCCAGACAGCTTCGACCAGCTTGCCGCGCTCATTCGCGCGCGCTTCTCCGAACTCAGTCCGCAATTCCAGATGGGCGCGGCTTTTCTGCTCGATCACCCCGACGAAGTCGCCGTTTCGTCGATGCGTAAAGTGGCCGAGCGCGCCCAGGTTCAGCCGGCATCGCTCGTCCGCTTATCGCAGCAACTCGGCTTTCCCGGCTGGAACGAATTGCGCAGTCTGTTCGTCGCGCGGGTTCGTACGCGGCCCGAACCGTTGGCGAGCCGCGCGCGTTCGCTGGTCAAATCGAAGGACGTACTCGCGACCGACCTGCTGCTCGCGCAGCAACACAACCTCGAAGTGACCGCCGCGCCCGGTTCGCGGGCGATTGTCGAAACGGCTCGCCTGCTGCGGCGCGCGCCCCACGTTCATGTGGCCGGCTTCCGCTCCTGTTATGCGGTGGCGTTCGGGCTCGTGTACGGCTACCGGCTGTTCCGTTCGTCCGTGTCGCTACTCAACGGCGAGGCGGGCACGTTGGAGATGCAATTGCGTACGGTCGAGCGCGATAGCGCGACCATCGTCATCAGTTTTGCGCCGTATTCAGTCGAAGCGCTGCGGGTCGCCGAAGCAGCGCTCGAGAAGGGCAGCAAGCTGATCGCCATCACCGACAGCGCGGTATCGCCCATTGCGCTGAACGCCGACAAGGTGCTGATTTTCTCGCACGAAAGTCCGTCGTTTTTCCCATCGCTGGTTGCCGCCACGGCGATTACCGAATCGCTGGTAGCCCATTTGCTCGCGCTCGAAGGCGCGCAAGCGGTCGAACAACTGGCCATCGCCGAGCAGTCCTTGCACGCGAAAGGCGCCTACGTAGCCTGACCTTCATAGCGCTTGTGGAAGCCGCGGATCTTTGGCCCGCTCCGTCAGCCTCCGTCCAGTTTGACAACAAATGTTGTTTTAAAGTATAAATCCGTCCTGATTGTTGATATGCACGAACGCGTCTTCAAATCCCTATCAGGAGCAACAGCATGTCCACCGTGTTTCATCGCGCGCCGAAGCTGCGCTTGCCGGTTGCCGTTGCGGGCGACGGCATCGAAATTATCGATTCCACCGGCAAGCGCTATATCGATGCCTGTGGTGGCGCAGCGGTCTCGTGTCTGGGTCACAGCGACCCGCGCGTCATCGCTGCAATGGCACATCAGGCCGAGAAATTGCCCTACGCGCACACGTCCTTCTTCACGACCGATGCCGCCGAACAACTCGCCGCGCAACTGGTCGCGAAAGCGCCGCAGGGTCTCGAGCACGTGTACTTCGTGTCGGGCGGCTCGGAAGCCGTCGAGGCGGCATTGAAACTGGCGCGTCAGTATTTCGTCGAAACGGGTGAGCCGCAGCGACGTCATTTCATCGCGCGCCGGCAGAGTTATCACGGCAATACGCTGGGTGCGCTCGCCATTGGCGGTAACGCTTGGCGGCGCGAGCCGTTCCTGCCGATTCTGATCGAAGCGCATCACGTGAGCCCGTGTTACGCGTACCGCGAGCAGCGCGCCGACGAAACCGAAGAGGCATTCGCGCAGCGACTCGCCGACGAACTCGAGCAGAAGATCGTCGAACTCGGCGCGGACTCGGTGGCGGCATTCGTGGCGGAAACGGTTGTCGGCGCAACGGCCGGCGCGGTGCCGCCGGTGCGCGAATACTTCCGGAAGATTCGCGCAGTCTGCGACCGCTACGGGGTCTTGCTGATTCTCGATGAAATCATGTCTGGCATGGGGCGCACGGGCTATCTGTACGCGTGCGAAGAAGACGGCGTGCGGCCGGACATTCTGACTATCGCGAAGGGACTCGGCGCCGGGTATCAACCGATCGGCGCAACGCTGGTGAGCGACAGGATCTATCAGGCAATCGTCGGCGGCTCGGGTTTCTTTCAGCATGGCCACACCTATATCGGTCACGCGACCGCTTGCGCCGCGGCGCTCGAAGTTCAGCGCGTGATCGAGCAGGACGCGCTGTTGCCCAACGTCAAGGCGCGCGGCGAGCAATTGCGCACGTTGCTGCGCGAGCATTACGTGCAGCATCCGCATATCGGCGACATACGCGGCCGCGGGCTTTTCGTCGGGGTGGAAATGGTCAGGGATCGCGCCAGCAAGGCGCCGTTCGCGCCCGACCTGAAACTGCACGCAGCGATAAAGCGCGAAGCGTTCGCTCGCGGGCTGATGGTGTACCCGATGGGCGGCACGGTCGACGGCAGGATCGGCGATCATGTGCTGCTTGCACCGCCGTTCATCTGCACGGAGCGCGATATCGGCGAGATCGTCGACCGTCTCGTCGATTCCGTCGACGCCGCACTGGCCGCGATCTGACTTTCTGCAAGATAAAGGAGACCAGCAATGACCCAACGTTTGCCCGCTTTCAATCCAGCCGATGCTACGCCCGAGCAGAAAGCCGTCTTCGACGAAATCCTGTCCGGTCCGCGCGGCAATCTGAACGGACCGTTCCCTGGCTGGATTCATAGCCCGGAATTCGCGCAGCATGCTCAGCGTCTGGGTGCGTTCTGCCGTTATCGGACCGGCTTGCCCCTGCGGCTGTCGGAACTCGCGATTCTTGTAACAGCAGCGCGTTGGCGCGCGCAGGCGGAGTGGGCCATTCATCATCCGATCGCGCTGGAAGCCGGCGTGCCGGCAGCGGATGCCGAGGAAATCCGCCAAGGTGGGCGCCCCGAGTTCGCCAACGCCGATGACGCGTTGATTCACGACTTCGCCATCGAGCTACACGAAACGAAGCGCGTGAGCGACGCGACCTACGCCGCTGCCGTCGAGCGCTTTGGCTTGCAGACGGTGATCAATCTGGTGGGACTGCTGGGCTATTACACGCTGGTGGCGATGACGCTAAACGTCTTCGACATGAGGGCTGCAGGCCAGCAAACTTTGCCCTTCGCCGAGTGAATGGGTGAACGACTGAAGCGAAGTAGTTAGCGGAGCTTTTACAAGCGGCTCGCTTATTTACCCGTTGCACGCGAAGGCATATGGCCACTCGACCACCGCGCACCCCATCTCTCGCGCCGCCCGGTGCGGCCCGCTTTTTGCAACCTGTAGTTCCAACCCGGCGCTAGCCTCACGCGCCGACGCATTGTTATGAGCAATGCGCCATTTTTCAGGCCGCTTCCTACTTGATGAACCCGTCCTGCGCTGTCACGCGGCGGGCATTGGAAGCGCCTATGATGAAGTCCGGTCCACGCCCGCGCCTGCTGCGCGGCGCCGTACTCGCGACCGATGCCGACACCGCAAAACTTCGGGCTGGACCGTTGCGGAGGCATCAGATTCGGTCGTGCAGCGCGCACAGCAGGGCACAACAGGAGAGCGAACGATGAAGCGCAAGGCATCAGCAGTCTGGCAAGGCGCCCTGCAAGACGGTAAGGGCACGATTTCCACCGACAGCGGCGTCCTCAAGGAGACGCAGTATTCGTTTGCGACGCGCTTTGCCGACGGCATCGGTACGAATCCGGAAGAACTGATTGCGGCTGCGCACGCAGGATGCTTCTCGATGGCGTTGTCCGCGGAACTGGGCAAGGCCGGCATCACGCCGGAGCGGATCGCGACGACGGCCGCCCTGACGCTCGACAAGGACGGCGGCGGCTTTTCGATCACGGCGGTGCATCTCGACGTGACCGTAAAGATTCCCGGCGGCGACAAGGCCGCGTTCGAGAAGGCAGCCGCCGACGCGAAGG
Source organism: Paraburkholderia sp. BCC1886 (assembly GCF_900996245.1). Classification (GTDB taxonomy): domain Bacteria; phylum Pseudomonadota; class Gammaproteobacteria; order Burkholderiales; family Burkholderiaceae; genus Paraburkholderia. The sequence continues at coordinate 130,468 of NZ_CAAJGK010000041.1, forward strand.
CGGGCTGTCCGGTCTCGAAAGTGTTGAACGCAACCATCACGATGGACGCGAAACTCGAATCCTGAGCCTGAGCGGCTAGAGGAATTAGACACCGCGGTAGTAAAACCGGCGTACGGGTCCAACCCGTCGCCGGTTTTTTGTTGCGCTGCAAATCCCGAGATTATTATGTGCTTTAGACAAAACTCATTCGGTTATGCACGACGCATTTACCGGTGAGCGCTCGATTCATAGGTAATTTCGAACTGTTTTAAGGCAGTTTTTAAATCTGCCTGCGAAATGATGACGGATATATTAAAGAGATGCGGTCGAGCATTTTCTACTGCATTAAAAATCCGTCTCAGTAACTCTTGCGATCTTGCAGCGCAGCGCGAAGCGCTTGTCCCACGGGCGTGAGCGCCATTATGAGATGAAAGGTGGGAGGGGTTGGAGGCGGGCGAGCCCATTCCCGAATTCAAGCAATAGGAAGTAATAAAAAGCGCTTGCCGTATTTAATTTCGATTGTTAATCTTGGCAAACTTTAGAGTTTTCACTCAGTAGCACTTACGTCAAAAAGCCAGGTGCAATGACTTAATCCACCGCTTACCGGTTCCAAGGGGATTCAACATGCTGACCGCCACCCTCGATGCTTTCCACACCCCGCCCATCGCGCAATATAACGTTGGCGATGTCGTCACCCTGAAAAACGGCGGTTCACGCATGACGGTCACCTACGTGGGGCCCGTGGCGCTCAATCCTGGGGAATGGCTGGTCTGCGAGTGGTTCGACGAAAATGGCGAACTGCGCCGCGAAATGTTCGCCCCCGTCGACGTACGTGCCGAACCCCGGTCGATTCCTGCCGGGTCGGTGCAATGGAGCCGGGTCGGTCGCGCTGCCTGATTCGGCTTAACGTCGGTTCCAAGCGGTTCTAAGCGGGTCGATGCCGCCCAGCCGCCCAGCCGTCCAGTCGTCCAGCCGTCCAGCCTCCCGGCCGAACTTTCTTCCCGCCAGTTTTTCTACCTGCGCAACTACTTCTGTGAACGGTCGGTCGCCGTGGCGCGTCGTTGCACGCGCGCGAGCAGCGCAGAAGAGAACGCGCGCATCCGTACGACCTTGCGGTTCTGCACCACGTCGCCCGCAATATTCTTCGGCGGATTCGGCTGCAAGGACCAATACAGCGCGAGCAGCCATCCGAATACAGTCCAGCCCAGACATGCGTTGAACAGTGCCAGCGTCAGCACGTCGTGACGTTTGCGCCGGTCCGCAAGCACCGCCGGCAGAAAATACAGCGTCAGTGCGCACAAGGCGGCGACGGCCTGAATCACGACTTGGGCATTCATGACGGGGCTCCCCGAGGCGATCTGAAAAAAACCGAAGCCGCGATTGTCGCGCGATTACGCGTTTTGCGCTGCATTGCGGTAATGACGATGCAAGGACCAGGCGAAGACAACGCGCTCAGGGGTTCAGCCTGCCGCCCATCGGGACTATGATGTTCGCTTCGACCGAAACGAACCGATACGAACGCAAGCGAGCCGCCATCATGATCTCCGACGATACGACCCAACAAGCGCAACGCCTCAATCCCGACACACTCCGCGAGTTCGTCGACCGCAAATGGAACGACGAGATCGTGCCGGCGCTGACCGACTACATCGCGATCCCCGCCAAGAGCCCCGCTTTCGATCCCGAGTGGGTCAAGCACGGCTACCTCGAGCGCGTCATTACCGACGCCGCGCAATGGGCCGAGCAGCAACCGGTGCGCGGCCTGAAACTCGAAGTCATCCGTTTGCCGGGCCGCACGCCGGTCATCTTCTTCGAAACCGCCGCAACCCGTTCGGGCAGCGACGAAACCATCGTGCTGTACGGTCACCTCGACAAACAACCGGAGTTCGACGGCTGGCGCAACGACCTCGGTCCGTGGACGCCGAAGCTCGAGAACGACAAGCTCTACGGCCGCGGCGGCGCAGACGACGGCTACGCCATCTACGCCAGCCTCACGGCGCTGGCGGCACTGGACGCGCAAGGCGTCGAGCGGCCGCGCTGCGTCGGTCTCATCGAAACCTGCGAGGAATCCGGTAGCTACGATCTGCTGCCCTACGTCGATGCGTTGCGCGAGCGGCTTGGCAACGTCGGCCTCGTCGTGTGTCTGGATTCGGGCGCGGGCAATTACGATCAACTGTGGCTCACCACCTCGCTGCGCGGCCTGGTGGCCGGCGACCTGGAAGTGCAGGTGCTCGACGAAGGCATCCACTCGGGCGGCTACGGTGGCATTGCGCCGTCGAGCTTCCGCATCATGCGGCAACTGTTCGACCGGCTGGAAGACTCGGCCAACGGCACGCTTCTGCCAAAAGGTTTTCATTGCCCGATTCCCGCCGACCGTTTGCGCGAAGCCGAAGCGACCGCGCAGATTCTCGGCGACGACGTCTGGAAGAAACTGCCGTGGTCCTGCGGGCAAGACGGCCGTCAGGTCTTGCCGACCACGACCGATCCGCAAGCCGCGCTGTTGAACTCCACGTGGCGTCCGTCGCTATCGGTAACGGGCGCGGCCGGCTTGCCGGCACTCGCCGACGCCGGCAACGTGCTGCGTCCGCGTACGGCGTTCAAGCTGTCGTTGCGCCTGCCGCCGCTCATCGAGGCGGAAAAGGCCGTGGCCGAACTGAAAGCGCTGCTCGAACTGGATCCGCCGTACAACGCGCGCGTAACGTTCAAACCGGATGCGGGCGCGGCGAGCGGCTGGAGCGCGCCGGACCTCGCGCCCTGGCTCGCCACCGCGCTCAACGACGCTTCGCGTGAACACTACGGCGCGGATGTCGCGTACATGGGGCAGGGCGGCACGATCCCGCTCATGAACGTGCTGAAAGAGGGCTTCCCGAAGTCGCAGTTCATGGTGTGCGGCGTGCTCGGCCCGAAGTCGAACGCGCATGGACCGAATGAATTCCTGCATGTGCCGTACGGCAAGAAACTCACGGCGGCGGTGGCCGAGGTCATTGCCGCTGCGCCTTGAGCCAGCGCGTCTGAAAATGAGGAAGCTCAGGCAATCAGCCTGAGTTTCTTCCTGTCCAGCAACCAGCGTTCGAACTCGGCGGCGGGCATGGCCGGCGCATAGCGGTAGCCCTGCACGTATTCCACGCCGAGTCCCTTCATGAACATCTCTTCCTGCTCGGTCTCGATACCTTCGGCCACGACCTTGAAGTGAAGCTCCTGCGCGACCGCCACCATCGAGCGCACCAGCGCCTGCGCCTTGATGTCCGCGTTGATCGAGCGCACGAAGCTGCGATCGAGCTTGATGATGTCGAGCGGAATGCGGCCCAACTGCGACAGCGACGAATAGCCGGTGCCGAAATCGTCCAGATGAACCTGCGCGCCTAGCTGGCGGAACTGCTTGATCAGATCGATGGCCGACGCTTCGTCTTCGATCAGGCAACTCTCGGTGAGCTCGACATCGACGAGACAGGGTGAGAGCCCCGCCTGCTGCAACGCCTCGGCGAATTGCCGGACCACCCCGGTGTCGACCAGCTGACGCGCCGACACATTAATGGCAATGCGCAGGTTATAGCCGTCCGCCTGCCATTTCGCGGCCTGCTGCGCCGCCGTGTGCATGACCCAGCGACCCAGCACGCCGATCAGCCCGGACTCTTCCGCGTAACGGATGAACTCGGCCGGCATGATCTGCCCGCGTTCCGGCGAATTCCAGCGCACCAGCGCTTCGGCGCCCTGCACGACACCGGTGGCGAGCACCAGCTTGGGCTGATAGTGCAGCGTCAGTTGCCCTTCGTCGAGACCGCGCCGCAAGTTGGTGTCGAGCCACATGTACTCGGCGACCTTGCGGTTCATGTCCGGCGAGAACACGCGATGCGTGCGCTTGCCGGCGTCTTTGGCGACGTACATGGCGGTGTCGGCCGACCGGATCAGCGACTCCAGGTCTGCGCCGTGTTCGGGGTAGCGCGCGATGCCGATCGAGCAGCCGGTGTACACCTCGACGAGTCCAAGACTGAACGGCGTGCGCATGCGTTCGAGAATGCGCTGCGCCGTGGCTTCGAGTTCGTGCGCGGTGCCCGGCGCGGCGAGCACGATGAATTCGTCGCCGCCCAGCCGCGCGAGCGCGTCGCCCTCGTTCAGACAGGTGCGGATGGCCGCCGACACATCGCGGATCAACGCGTCGCCGAACACGTGCCCGTAGTGGTCGTTGACCTTCTTGAAGTTGTCGAGATCGAGATACAGCACGCCGACCGCCTGGTTCGGACCGGCTTTGCCGATGGCGGCCTGGATTTCGTCCTGAATTGCGTTGCGATTGGCGAGGCCGGTGAGCGAATCGGTATTGGCCAGTTCGCGCAGCCGTTTTTGCGCGAGCCGTTCTTCGGTGATGTCCGTACCCGAGCAGATCAGAAACTGTTCGTCGACGCCGCTGCCGCTCTGCACGAACTTGTTGCGAAACAGAAAGAGCCGTTCGCCGCGCAAGGTGTTCACGCGCCGCTCGACTTCATACGAGACGCCGAGCCGGAAGAAGCTGGCGATGTTTTCGCTGGAGGCGAGGCCGTCTTCGGTGGACATGAACAGCGCCCACAGATTGCGGCCGATGATGTCTTCTTCCTTGACGCCGGTGAGTTCTTCCGCGAGCCGATTGAAACGCTGGATGCGGCTGTGCTTGTCGACGATCACCACCACCGAGTTGACTTCCGACACCACCTGCTCGGCGAACGCGAGACCAGCGACCAGATCGCGGGCGACGGCCACGGTGTCGTCGTAGGCGGACGCGGTGCCGCCCCAGCTGCGGCCGCTGAGTTTCTTGCCGACCAGATGCAGGGTTAGCGGTTGCCCGGCCCATTGCACGCTGATGACCAGGTGCGAGGTGACGCCGGTAAGTGCGCGAATCTGCGCGGCCTGCGCGGGAGTCAGGGCGATGGAGTCGGCAGCAGCGGTTTCTGCCGTGGCTGCGGGCGCGGCGTTTTCATGGGCGACATCCGGCTCGACCGCAACGGACGTGAGTTCGAGTACATCGATGTCGATAGACAGACGCCAGCAAGGGCTGCTCGTGCCGAACCGCGCAAGGAGCACCGGCTCGTGATGGTCGTCATTCATGAAATCCCCGGGCGATGTGTGCCGATGGCCGCCATGCAGGCCGGCAGGCAGCAAACAGTCTATTTAAACGCAGACTGGCCCCATTGTATCGAAGCGTTTGACATTTCGGCTTATAAACAATTTAACGGTAAGGGCTGCTGTAACTTGAATGATTTTCTGGCTTTTTTCTACAGCATTAAATCGATGCGCTTTGAATGCGGGAAGCAAATGCGGGAAGCAATAAAAGCCTAAAAGCGCCGTGCCAGCCACGCCCGCGCCTGCTCCCGCGCGACCGGGCTTGCATCAACCGACGCGTCGAACCAGAACGTACCACCAATTAAAGTCGCGATGATGATGCCGTCACGATAAAGAATGCGATTACCCGCGACGGCCGGCACCCGGTCGCCGACCAGCAGCGTTCCGGCTAGATTCAGCGGATCGGAGCCGGCGACGCAGACGAAAGCACCGTCGTTCGCATGACGCCGCACTTCGCGCAGCAACGGAATCGCCTCGGGCAACGCGAACTGCTCGCCGGCGAGGCCGTCGACGAAACGGCCGCCGCGAATCACGCCGCGCGCTTCGAGCCGCTGGAACACCCGCAGCAGATCGCGCCATGGCGGCAACCATTCGGCTTCGCGTTCGAGCAGACGCCAGAACACCACGCCGTAACGGCGCAGGAGCGTCATCGCCACGTGTTCGAGCACGTCGGGCGGCCATTGGCGACGCCGGCCCGGCGTTTCCTGCGCAACTGCCGCTGTATCGGCGGCCGTGCGCCGGCTCACCAGCGCCCAGCGCCCCGCGTCGTCCATGCCGCCGATCAGCGCGCTTCCCCGCGCGCGCCGGCCGCCGCCGAAAGCCTGGCGTTTGGCCGCGGGTTTCAGCAAGGCACGCAAACCCGCGAAGCTGTCGGAGTTCACGAGACCGGCGGCGACCAGTTCGCCGAGGGCGCTCTCGAGCTCCATGCGCAGTACCCGAACTTCGCTCAGCAATTCGTCGAAGAACATCGCGCCGTGTTCCGCCAGCGCGTCGTACACGCTCTGTGCGCGCGCCGACAGTTCAACCTGCCGCGACGCGTCGAGCAGCGCGCTCCATACGCGAACCTGGCCGCGCGGCAGCAAGACGATCGGCGTACTGCGCACGGGGCCCGCCGCGCTGCGCGCGCGTTCCGTCAGGCGGGTCCAGACGATCTTGCCGGCGCGGCACAATTCGTCGAGCGACGCGTTGGCGTAGGCCTGCACGCGCGCCGGCAAGATGTCTTCCTCCCATGCGCCGGCCGCCGCCTGGAAGCCTTCGAGTTGCGCCAGCACCGCGGCCAGCGCGTCGCGTCCTTCGCTGCGGGTCGCGGGCGTCAGATGCTGCCACTCGAACAGAAACCGCATGAAGTCGTGGCGCTGAACCGGCTCGATCTCGCGGCGCAGACGCTTCACCGTATAGCGATGAATCCGCGCCAGCAGATGACGCTCGCACCATTCTTCCTCGTCGGCCTGCGGCGTGAAGCGGCCGCGCATTACGTAGCCTTCGGCTTCTAGGCGTGTCAGCGTCTGCTCGACCGTGGCGGTTGGCAGGCGCAGTGCGGACGCAATCACGCGCGCCGGCAGCGGACCGAAGCCGGTCAGCCGCGCACGCAGTACGTCGAGTAGTGCGTCGCCAGCCTCCCAGTGCTCGGCATAGCCCGGCGGCGCGGCGATGGCCGGAGCGAACGGCGCGTCGGGGTAGAGCGCCTGGAAACAGGTGAGGCGTTCGGCCGGCACCCACAGCGCATCGCCATCGCCGCCATCGCCGCCATCGTCGCCGATCAGAAAGCGCGTCGCGCGGCCCGAGCCTGCGAGCGAGTCGAGCCACGCCCGCCACTGCGTGCCGCTCTCTGTCGCGGCATCGAATCCGCCACCCGAACGGGCTTCCGCTTCGGTGATGCAGGCGAGGCTGCTGAGCGCTTCATGCATCTCGTCCACGTTGCGCGCTTGCGGCCAGGCCTCGTCGCGCACGCTGTCGATAGCGCCGGGATCGAGCGCGCCGAGATCGTCGGGACTCGCGGGGTCGGTCCAGCGGCGCGCAAGCACCGCTTGCGTACGGCGTTCCTCGATCGGCGCATCGTCGAGATAGGCGTACGGCTTCGCGTTCAGAATCTCGGCCGCAAGCGGCGAGGGCGCCGGCAGATCGCGCGCGATCAGACGCACGTCGCCGGCTTCGATCCGGCGCAACAGCGCGAGCCATCCTGTGCTGTCCATCGCCTCGTGCAGACAGTCGTCGACGGTTTGATCCACCAGCGGATGGTGCGGCACTTCGCGTTCGCCGACCACGTTCTCGAGACACGCGGCCTGCTCGGGGAACACGCTCGTCAGCAGATCTTCGCTGCGCATCCGCTGCAGTTGCGGCGCGGTTTTACGCCCCCCGGTGTAACGCGGCAGACCGAGCGCGGTGGTCGCGTTCCAGCGCCAGCGCACGCCGAACAACGGCGCGTCGAGCAGCGCCTGGATCAGCAGATGCTCGGCGCTATTCGAATGCAGATAGCGCCACACCTCGTCGAGCACGAACGAGTGACTGCCGGTCAGCGACAGCACGATCGCGTCTTCGGTCGCGGCCGCTTGTAGTTCGAAGTTGAACGCACGGCAGAAGCGCTTGCGAAGCGCCAGACCCCACGCGCGATTCACCCGGCTGCCGAACGGCGCATGAATGACGAGCTGGGTGCCGCCGGATTCGTCGAAGAAGCGCTCCATCACCAGCGTGTCCTGGGTCGGCAACGCGCCGAGCGCGGCCCGCGCACGCGCCAGATACTCGACGATCTGCCGGGCGGCGCCTTCGTCGAGACCGAGTGCGCCGATGAGCCAGTCGATGGCCTGGTCCAGGCGAGCGGTCATCACGGCGGCGTCGACTTCGACGGCGGCTTCGACTGCGGCTTCGACGGCGGCTTCGACGCCGTTAGCCGCGAGCGGCTCTGCTTCACCATCGAGCACGCGTCCGACCGCCTCGCGCAGCCGCGCGACGCCGAACGACAGTTCGTCGCTGCGCCCCGGCGCTTCGCCGAGCCAGAACGGAATGTTCGGCGGTTGTCCCTGCGCGTCCTCGACGCGCACGCGTCCGCTCTCGATCCGCAGAATCCGGTACGACGCATTGCCGAGCTGGAACACGTCGCCCGCCAGACTCTCCACCGCGAAATCTTCGTTGACCGTGCCGATCTGCATGGCCTGCGGTTCGAGCATCACCGCGTAATCGGCATTCTCGGGAATCGTGCCGCCCGAGGTGACGGCCACCAGCTTGCCGCCGCGCCGTCCGCGCAAGGTACCGCTCACGACATCGCGATGCACGTACGCGCCGCGCGGTCCGTTGCGGCTCGTATAACCTTCGGCGAGCATGCGCAGCACGGCGTCGTATTGTTCGCGCGACAGGTCGCTGTAAGGCGCGGCTCGGCGCATCAGGTCGAACAGTTCGTCTTCGCGCCATTCGGCGCTCGATACTTCGGCGACGATCTGCTGTGCCAGTACGTCGAGCGGCGCGTGCGGAATGCGCAGCGCGTCGAGTTCGCCGCGCCGCACGCAATCGAGCAGCGCCGCGCATTCGAGCAGATCGTCGCGTGAAGTCGGAAACAGCCGTCCCTTCGGCGTGCCGCCGACGTGATGGCCCGAACGTCCGACGCGCTGCAGGAACGGCGCGATTGCGCGGGGCGAGCCCAACTGGCAGACCAGATCGACGTCGCCGATATCGATGCCCAGTTCCAGCGACGCCGTCGCGATCAGCACGCGCAACTCGCCGCGCTTCAGACGCTGCTCGGCTTCGAAGCGATGTTCCTTCGCGAGACTGCCGTGATGCGCGGCGACATTCTCTTTACCGAGGCGGTCCGTGAGATGCCGCGCGACGCGTTCGGCCATGCGGCGGGTGTTGACGAAAATCAGCGTGGTGCGATGCAGGGCGACCAGTTCGGCGAGGCGGTCGTAGACGCGCTCCCACACTTCGTTCGGCATGACCGCTTCGAGCGGCACGGGCGGAATTTCCAGCGCGAGGTCGCGCTCGCGGGTATGGCCGACGTCGATGATCGCGCAGTCCGCGGGCGTCGCGCTGTCGACCGGCGCGCCGCCCACCAGAAAGCGCGCCACCGCGCTGACGGGCTTTTGCGTGGCCGACAGGCCGATGCGCGGCAAGCGTCGCTGACACAGTGCATCGAGCCGTTCGAGACTGAGCGCGAGATGACTGCCGCGCTTGCTGCCGGCGAGCGCGTGAATTTCATCGACGATCACCGTGCGGACCGTCGCCAGCATGCGTCGGCCGGAATCCGAACCGAGCAGCACGTAGAGCGACTCCGGCGTGGTGACGAGAATGTGCGGCGCGCGTTTTTTCAGCGCGTTGCGCTCCTGTTGGGTGGTGTCGCCGGTGCGCACGGCCGTGCGGATGTCGAGCGGCGGCAGACCGCGTTCCACCAGTTCGTGCGAGATGCCCGCGAGGGGCACCTGCAGGTTCAGGCGGATGTCGTTGGACAGCGCCTTCAGCGGCGACACGTAGACCACGAGCGTTTCGTCGGGCAGCACGCCGCCCCTGGCGAGACCCTGCTGGACCAGATCGTCGAGTGCGGAGAGAAACGCGGTGAGCGTCTTGCCCGAGCCGGTCGGCGCGGCCACGAGCGTGGAGCGGCCGCGGCGGATTTCCGGCCATGCGGCGGCCTGGGCGTCGGTGGGCGTGTGGAACGTATTGCGGAACCAGTGAGCGACGGCGGGGTGGAAGCCGTCGAGCACCGTCGCGGCGGCGCCCGGATCGCTCTGGCCTGGCTTGCGCGCGACACGCTTCCTGGCGGGTTTTACCGCCGTTGGGGACGAGGCCGCGCGTGCCGCGCGTGCGGGGGTCGAAGCCGAAGTCATGCGTGCGTAGTTGGGGGCGCGGTCCGCCAAAACCAGAGGACCGCCGATCCGCGTCGCGAAGAAAGCCGAACGGTCTTTCTACCAGACCCAGCGCACGCCTGCATCGCCCGTCACCGTGCGTTGATGCGCGCCGCCCAGGTTGGTGATCCAGCCGAGCGTCGCAAACACGCTGCCCGACGCGCTGAACTGACCCACGACGCCCGCGCCGAGTTGCGCGGCGGTTTGTCCGACGCTGCCCGGAACGACCGTGCCGCCGCCGAACGTGAGCTTGTCGTCGGCGCCGAACGTGCGCAGGAAACTGACGCGCAGATAAGGCCGCCACGCGGTGGCAAGCGCATCGAAGTGGCCTTGCAGACGCGCACCGATGCGCCCGACGAAGGTGTTGCCGCTATTGAAGCCGACCGTCGAGACGCCGTCGTTCAGATCCGATAGCGAGAGATGCTGCCACACGAGTTGTGCTTGCGGCTCGAGCGTCAGGCCGGCGCCGAGCGGAATCGGCAGGCCCGCTTCGAGCGAGCCGGTCACGGCATTGCCGTGCGTCGTGGCGCCAATGCCGTCGCGCGACGAAGGATCGACGGTGAGCGTGCTGCCCATCAGCACCGCGTCCGTGTACCAGCCGCTCGGGCCGATATGCGTCCAGTAGCCCCCGAGGCTGTAGGCATTGATCGCCAGATGGCCGACCGGCAGTTGCGGCATGCCGAGCGCGAAACCGTCGACGTCGCCGGTGGCCCGTGCGAAGCCGACGAACAGACCGTAGTGGTTACGCTGGCCGCTTGCGCTGCGATCCGCGTAAAAATCCTGGCCCGCCTGCGCGCCATAGACCGAACCGTCGAATTGCGGACTCGCCGCGCCGTCCTGACTCAGCACGCTGTGACCGCCCCATACTCGCCCCCACGCTGCAGGCAGGGTGCCTCGCTGGTTCAGCAAAGACTGGTCGCCGAGGCGGTCGTGGAAGGTGTCGATCTGCAACAGACCGAGTTCGCGCGCGACGCCGGGCGCTGCGGCATACACCGGCACTTCGACGCGGTAGAGCGGAGTCGGGGCCGCGCCTGCTGCGGCAGCCGCAGGCAAAGGCGCGGTGCCGGCCGCGGCGAGCGGCACGCCGGGAATGGCGGCGGCCGGTTCGCCAGGCAGGGTGGGTGTAGTGGGTGTAGTGGGCGTGATCGGCGTGGTCGGCGTCGTACCGGCCGGCAGCGGCGCGACCGTGTTGCGCAGATACCAGTTGTTCGTGGTCCCGCCGCTTACCCCGCCTTGAGCGAGATAGTAGGAATACGCGCCGGCCTTGACCGGCGTGGCCAGCGTGAATGCGCTAGAAGCCGTGGTCGCACCGTTGCTGGCCTGAACCAGTTCGATGCCGTCGGCGACCGTTTGCGCGCCCTGGCCGCCGACGTTCGTCACCTGCAGTCGCGTCGAGCCGCTCGCATTACCGCCGTTCAGCACGAGCCGGTCGGATGCCGCGCCATCTCCCGCGACGACCGTGTTCAAGCCGATGCTGCCGTTTTGCCCGACATAGTTGCCGGTCACGTTGAGGCGGTTACCCACGCCCGAACCCGTCGAACCGATGGCCACCGCGCCCGCGTTGACGAGCGATCCGTCGATCGAGAACGCGCCGTTGCCCTGGCTCGCGAGCGACGCCAACGTGTTCGCCACCGCCAGCGTGCCATTGTTCGTCACGGTGCCGGAGACGCGGCCGTAGCCGCCGAGCGTCGCGCCGGTTGCGATATCCACACCGCCGCCGCCCGCCAGCGCGGCGTTCGTGTGCGCCGCGTCGCCCACTGCGAGCGTGCCTGCGCCGAGCGTCGTCGCTCCGGTGTAACTGCTGACGCCGGTCATCAGCAAGCGGCCGCTGCCGGCTTTGGTCAAGCCGCCCGCGCCGCCGATTCCTTGCGTGAGCGTGCTGTCGAACGATTGCGTATCGAAGGTGCCGCCGCCCGCGCCCAACGTGATCGCGCGCGTGCCGGCGAGATCGAAGGCCGCGTTCCATTGCAGCGTGCCGGTGTCGAGCGCGAGCGCGCCGGACGGTCCACCGAGCGCGTTGTCGGCCGCTACGGCCAGCGTGCCCTGGTTGATGGCCGTGCCGCCGGTGTAGGTGTTGCCAGTCGTTACAACGGGCGCAAGCGTCAACACGCCTGCACCGGTTTTCTCCACCGCGCCGGTCCCGCCAATCGTCCCCGAGTAGGTGCCCGCGCCATCCTGAGCGAAACGTACGAGTCCGTTGTCGGTCACGCTGGCCGGCAGGCTTTGCGCATTCGCCTGCAAGGTCGCGCCGCTATCGACGAGCGCCGTCGCCGACGCGCCCAGCGTGCCGGTGAGATTCAGCGTGCCGGTCTGTACGTGCGCGAGCGTGAAGTCGCCGCTACCGGTCCAGTTCCACACGCTGCCTTGCATCAGCAGGGTGCCGAAACTGGTGAACGCGTTCGCGGCGGTCCCCGTGCCTTGCAAGGTGACCGTGTTGGAACCGCCTCCGCCATTCGCGGTGCCGACGATTTGCGAGCCGGTTTGCAGGATCAACGCATCGTTGCCGCCGCCCATCGTGATGGCGGTACCCACGCCGCTCTGCACGAGTCCCGCGTTGATCACGGTGCTATTGCCGTTCAGCGTGCGAATGCCCGAACCGTTCTGGCTGACGATCGTGCCGCCCGCGAGATTCTGGATCGTCGCCACGAAGCTCGAGCCCGCCGTGTTGGAGAACACGGCATCCGAGCCGCTGCCGCTCGCGGTGATCGTGCCGCTGTTGATCAGCTGGTCGTTGTTGCCTTGCAGATAGGCGGTGGGACTCGCCGCGCCGCTCGTCGCGAGCGTGCCGCTGTTCTGGATCGTGCCGCTGCCGCCGAGGATGGATGCCGCGCGCGCGTTGCTGCCGGTGGTCGTGACGGTGCCGCTGTTAATCAGGGTGTTGTTCGACTGACCGACATTGGTTTGTCCCCACGCGGCGGTCATTCCATACGCGTTGGGGCCGGCCGTGCCGATAGTGCCGCGATTGATCAGCGTGTTGTTGCTGCCGTTGGCGGCAAGCCCGTCGTTGAACGCGCCGCTCGTGGTGATCGTGGCCCCGCCTGCATTGGTGATCTGATTGCCGTTGCCCGTGCCGAGCAACACGGCGCCGCGTGCCGTGCCGGTACTGCCGCTGCCGGTCAGTGAGAAGGTGCCGCTGCTCGCGAGCGTGCTGTTGGTATCGACGCTGAAGGCCACCGCCGTTGCGCTCCGGACGAAATTACCGGAGCCGGTGTTGTCGATGCCGATTGTGACGCCAGTACTACCGGTTTGGGCATTCACCGCGGCGAGTCCGCTACCGCTGCACGCGACCGTCGTATTCGATGGCGGCGCGGAACTGCTGCAGGCCGCCATGGCTGACGGAGTGAAAGCTCTCGACAGCAACACGACGCTGCCGAGGCCGATGCCAACACGCTTCTTCATATGTGGTCCTCGAGAAAGGATGTGCACCATACGAGCGGACTGGACCGACTTATACACGCCTTACGAAAAATTTCCAAACCCGCCTCGCGCTGCGCGATCCGGTGCACTGCAGTACTCTGTACGGCTCACGCAGTCACGAATCCCCTACATCGACGATGGAGTCTTCACGATGCGATACAACCAGTTGGGCCGTACCGGTACTTTTGTTTCCGAGCTTTGTCTTGGCACCATGACGTTCGGCGGCGGCACGGGCATGTGGAAGCAGATCGGCGATCTGCAGCAGGCGGACGCCGAACGGCTGGTCGGGCGCGCACTCGACGCCGGCATCAATTTCATCGATACCGCCGACGTGTATGCGGAAGGTCTTTCCGAACAGATCACCGGTCAGGCGCTGAAGAACCTCAAGGTGCCGCGCGACAAGGTGGTGGTCGCCACCAAGGTGTTCGGGCCGACCGCGGAATTTGCGAACGCGCGCGGCGCGTCGCGGGTGCATATCATCGACGGCATCAAGGCAAGCCTGAAACGCCTGCAGCTCGATCATGTCGACCTCTACCAGATTCATGGTTTCGATCCGGCCACGCCGATAGAAGAAACGGTGCGTGCGCTCGACACGCTGGTGCAGCACGGTCATGTCCGCTATGTCGGCGTGTCGAACTGGGCCGCGTGGCAGATCGTCAAGGCGTTGGGCATTGCCGAACGTCTTGGCCTCGCGCGCTTCGAAACGCTGCAGGCGTATTACACGCTGGCCGGGCGCGATCTCGAACGCGAACTGGTGCCGATGCTGGAAAGCGAAGGCCTGGGTTTGATGGTCTGGAGCCCGCTGGCGGGCGGTCTGCTCAGCGGCAAATATGGGCGCGATCAACAGGGCGAGGCGGGCAGCCGTCGCGCAACTTTCGATTTTCCGCCGGTGGACCGCGAGCGCGCATACGACTGCATCGATGCGATGCGGCCCATCGCGGAGTCGAAGAACGTGTCGGTTGCGCAGGTTGCGCTGGCCTGGCTACTGCATCGGCGAGTCGTGAGTTCTGTGATTGTCGGCGCGAAGAAAATCGAGCAGCTCGACGACAATATCGCGGCCACCGGCGTGACGTTCAGCGACGAAGAACTGGCGAAGCTCGACCAGGTCAGCGTGTTGCCGGCCGAGTATCCCGGCTGGATGTTGTCGCGTCAGGGCGAACCGCGCCGCAAGCAACTCGACGAATCGCGTCACGGCACGCAATGACGGACGTGCCCGGTGTGCGGGGTGGCGGCTCAGGCCGATAGCTAGTCGCCGGCCTTGGCCGGCTTGTCGAACCAGCGCTCTTCGATCCACGCCATCAACCACGCCACCAGCAGCGCGCAGACCGTGCCGAGCGTCACTTCGCCGAGCCGCAACAACGCTTTGTCCCACGCCGGGCCGATGCCCGGCACCAGCATCATGATGGTCGCGGTAATGCCGCCGAGGCGCGCCGCGCTACCCACGTTGAGCATCCAGCAGATGACGATGGCGATCGCCACCGTCGCCGCGTAGGCGGCGAAATAATCATGGCCGATCGTCACGCCGGCGAGTCCGCAGACGCCGCCGACCATCGCGCCTAGAAACTGGTCGCGCGACAGCTTGCGCGTGTCGACGTAACTGTGCTGACTGACCGCGATTGCCGTGATCGCCGCCCAGAATGCCTGTTGCGTATGCAACGCGCGGCCAATGGTAAAAGCGAGACTGGCGCCGACGACGGCCTGAATCGCCATCACGGCGCCTTCGGCCATCCGTTCGCCGAGCGGCAGCGATTTCAGATAGGCGAATAGCGATGCCGTGGCGTTCGCTCTGGCCGAATGGCGTGGGTTGTCGGGTGAGTTCATTGAGTGACGTTCGATGCAGTGCAGCAGAAAGAGCCGTAGTCTAGCGGCTCCGAATTACACGCGCTCTACGGTGCGGTGTCGTTCCGACAGGCCGCGCTGGGCTCGCGCCGCGCTTTGCATTGCTCAATGTTCACCGCTACGCAGCCGGTGATACCAGTTCATCAGCGGCGTGGCCGACACACCGTGAATCACCACCGACGCCGCCACGACCGTCAACGCAAGCGGCACAAGCGGCTTCACAGCGGCGATCGGCCCATATTCCAGCGCGTAGGCGAGGTAATAGAACGAGCCGATGCCGCGTATGCCGAACCAGCTCATCAGACGGCGCTGGGTCGGTGTGGCACTCGAGCCCAGCAGCGACAGTTCCACGGAAATGGGTCGCACCACGACGAACAGCGCGATGGTCAGCGCGACGGTTTGCCACGTGAACAGCGGACCGACCCAGGTGGCCAGCACGTTGCCGACCATCGCCATGACCGCGACTTCGGCAATACGCTCGAGTTCGATAGTGAAGCCGAGCACCGATTCCGTCATGAACGCATGCGCCTTGCTCGGATTCGCCGCGGTCGCATCGACGTCTTCCGAGTCGACCGTGCCGATGGTCTTGCGGGCCGACACGTCGCCGCTCGCACGATGCTCGACGCGGCGCATCGCGACGCCTGCCGCGAAGACGGCGAGAAAGCCATAGGTATGTAAAAGCTGCGCCGCGCCGAACGAAAGTTCGATCAGTCCGAGCGCAAAGAACCCTTCGAGTCCCAGCGCCTGGGCGTGCCGGGTGCGCAACCAAGTGACCGCATGGGTCGTCGCCCAACCGAGCAGGCCGCCGATCACGATGGCGCCCGCCACGCCCCATACGATGCTGCCGGCCAGCGCCAGCGTGAAGACCTGACCGGCGGGCGCATCCGGTGTCAGGCAGAGCGCGAGGCCGAGCATTGCGAAGGGCAACGCGATGCCGTCGTTCAGACCGCCTTCGCCGGAAAGCGCGAAGCGCAGCAGGTCGTGATCGCCCGGGTTGTGCACCTGCACATCGTGAGCGAGGACGGGGTCGGTGGGCGCGAGGATCGATGCGAGCAGCAGCGCGGGACCCCAGCCGAGACCGAGCACGTAGACGCCGAACAGCGTCAGCAACGGAATAGTCGCGAGCATTGCGAGAAAGCCGAGCCGCAGCGGCACCGTCCACAGCGTGTCGAGGATGCCGAGACGCAAGCGCAGGCCGATAGCAAAAAGCGAAACCAGCAGCGCGACTTCGGTGATCATGCGTAGCAGATGCGCATCGGCCACCATGTCGAGTTGCAGCAGGCCGATGCCCGCCGGCCCGAGCACAAAGCCGAACGCCAGGTAGAACATGGCGGCGCTGACGGGCAGGCGTCGCAGGGTCGTCGCCGCAATGCCCATGAAAACGAGCACCGCGCCGACGATCAGGAACCAGAGTGTTTCGTGCATGAGTATCCGTTGAAGGCCGGCAGGCGTTGTGCGCATGCGTGGCCGATTAAACCATGGGCGCGCCGGCTGGCGTCGCCTTTATTCGCCGGGCGGCAGTGCGCCCGGGCGTGCTTCGGAACTTGCGTCAGGGCTTTCGCCCGAACGCTTCGCGCAATTTGCCCTTCGCTTTCTGCAATGTGTCGCGCCGGGTCTTCGGCAGGTTCTTGCCGGCCCGGTTGATGTAAAAATTCAGCATGGACATGGCCGACTGAAACGGCGTGCCTTTGCGTCGGCGACTCTGCGTGGACGACTGTTTGAGCGAATCTGCGATGGCTTGCGCGCTGCCGGTTTTGAAAATGTCGTGCTCGAGATCCATTGCGTCGCTGGTTTCCATCACGTGATGCGACCATTTTTTTGGACTCTTCGATTGCGTGTTTTTAGCGCTGCGGTCGCGCGCGGCGGCGTGGGCTTGCGCATGCCTCTGGCGTGCGGGCCTGCCAGAACGACCGCGTGGGGTCTGGCGTTTCGTGGTGCGTTTCGGTCGGGATGCGGTTTTGCGATTGGCCATTTGTCGGTCCTCGATGCGAAGAGCGGCGCCCGATATAGCGCCCGCTCAAAAAGAAAGGCGCCGGCCGCCGCGGTGGCGGCGGGCCGGCGCATCGTCGTGGACGTCTATCGCTGCGTTACAGTTTCAGTCCACCGGCTTCCGGTGCATCGGACGATCCGGGCGGAATATCACCGACACCGACGTCGTCACGACGATCGAAACGCTCGCGGCCCCAGTAAGGCTCGCTGCCATAGTACTGATGGACCGAAGTCGCCCACGTCTGATCGGCCATCGCCGGCCAGTGGTCCTTGTCGAATCCCGGCGCGTTCCGCACGCGCTCGGCGGTCATGTCGAGCACGAAGCATTTCTGCTGCGTGTCGAGTGTCAGCGCACTCCATGGAATAGCCAACAGCTTGTCGCCGATCCCCAAAAAGCCGCCGCTCGACAGCACGACGTAAGCGATTCGTCCGGAGCCGACATCGAGCATGATGTCCTTGACCTTGCCGATGTCTTCGCCGTCGCTGCTCATTACCTTGTTGCCGTCCAGCGTGGCCGCTGCCATCACGTCCGGTCCGGGACCGTTGGCGCTCACTGCATCGTGACCGACGATGCGGGCTCCCTGGTTCTGGCGCAGGCCGCCTTGCGTCTGTGTTTGATTCAACATGATTTGTCTCCTTCGTCAGTTGGATACATCAGGAAGGGAGCAACTGCTGTTCCTTCTGCTGGCTCAAGGCTGGACGCAGGTAACTCAAGAGAGCGTGCGTAAAGATGCAACTGCGGTTGAAATTATGTCTGCGCGCCGGATCATGGCATAGCGCTTGCGGAGAGCATTGAACAGCGTTCGACCCTTCGGATAGAAGCGCTGTCCACATACTCAAGGAGACATCGATGAAACGTTCACACACCTATCTGCTTTGCGCGCTGGTCACGATTTCGGGTGCTGCCTTTGCCCAGTCTGGCGGCGGTAATGGCAATGGCGGAGCCGGCATGGGCGGCGGCTCGGGCAATGCGCATGGCGCGGCGACCGCAGGACCGACTTCGGGCGGCAATCCGACGACCGGCGCGATGAGTTCGAGCTCGTCGACGAGCATGCACAAGATGTCGAAGTCGAAAGTCAAAAAGCCGATGACGGACTCGACCAATACCCCGGGCGCGGACGCGAGCAGCGACACCAAGGGCCACTGAGCCCACGCGAAGCCGGTTGGGAGAATCAACGACCTACCGGCTTCGCGACAGCTTCGACGATGGTTTGCTGCGCCGCCTTGTCGTTGCTGCGCGACGAGGCTTTCCCGACCGATTTGGCGCGTACCGTGCGCGACTTTTTCAGTAAAGCGGTCAGCGAACCATTGATGCTGTCTGCCACCGCCGCATCGCGTAATTGACGACCCTTGGCGCCGGTCCGTCCCGCCACCTTCGCTGCCTTCGCCGCCTGCTTGCCGGCTTGGGCGAGTAGCGCTGCAAACGCGACTTCGTCGACTCTCAAGCCACGACGCGCCTGTCCCGGCGACAGACTTTGCAACTGATCCGCCTCGAACGTGCTGATCACGACCGGATGGATGTAGCAGCGCCGGCATACCGCCGGCGTATTGCGTAATAACGCCGCCACGTCCTTCACGGTAGCGACCACATGCCGGCGCGCTTCGGCCGCGCTCGTGCTGATCAGCTTGCGCAACGCGGCCAGCGCATACACGCTGCCTGCCCACGTTCGGTAATCCTTCGCGGTGAAATCCGCATCGCTTGCGCGGCGCAGATAGTCGTTGATATCGGCCGAGCCGACGGTGTGACGATTGCCTTCTTCGTCGAGATACTGGAACAGGTCGTGACCCGGCAGTTCTGCGCAGCGCTGCACGATCCGGCGGATACGCGGGTTTTCCACCGTGACGTCGTGCTCGATGCCGCTCTTGCCACGGAATTTGAAGCGGATCCGGCCGGCCTCCAGTTTGACGTGCTTCTTGCGCAGCGTGGTCAGTCCGTACGACTGGTTATCGCGTGCGTATTCGACGCTGCCGATACGGATTAACGTGGTGTCGAGCAATTGCACGATCGCGGCGATGACCTTGTCGCCCGGCATGCCCGGCAGCTTCAGATCGCGCGCGACACGCGCTCGGATCTTCGGCAGGGCGCGGCCGAACTCCGCCATGCGTTCGTACTTGTCCGCGTCGCGGGTTTCGCGCCAGCGCGGATGGTAACGGTACTGCTTGCGTCCGCGCGCATCGCGACCGGTCGCCTGCAGATGGCCGCGTTTATCCGGACAGATCCATACATCCTGATACGCCGGCGGAATCGCGAGCGCGTTGATGCGTTCGATCTCCTCCGGGTCGTCGATCCGTTTGCCGGCCACGTCGAAATACTGGAACACGTCGTTCTTACGTTTGCGCGTGTAGCCGGGTTTCGTATCGTCGGCATGGCGCAAGCCCGGCGGCATCACCGTCACCGTGGTTTGCGAAGCGGCGTCGCCCGAAGCATCGGGACGGCGTAGAGCAGCAGAGGAGGGAGCGGTCTTGGCAGCCATCGTCGCAGGTAGAAGTTGCAAGCGGGATTCAATCGGAACACGCGCTGCGTGCAGTTGGATGGGACAGAGCAATGGCGATGCCTGGCGTGAGCGCCATGCTGCACGGTGCGCGCAGTGAGTCGGGTAGGCCGGAACGGTCCTTGCGAAAGCTCTCGTGGGTACCGAATCATTCAAGGAGAGCGCCATGAGCAGCACGTTGAACCCCGATGAAGAACCGCAACAGGTCGTCAAGGAAACGGCGGGTACGACCGGAGCGCTGGGTCCGAGCGATTCGTCCGATAGCGGCAGCGATACCGCGGGCGCGAAGCGTCACGCGTTCGATATCGACTCCGAACTCGATAACCACGCCCTCGAAACCGGCGACTCCGAACTCGGTAGCGATACCGACCGGAACGGTACGGGTGAGCGCGCGTCCGCTGACGGCGATTCGACGCTGGACTTCGACAGCGACATCGAGCCGGACCGGATCATCGATCCGCTAGCAGCCGATGACGACGACGGTCTCGACGACGACCCGAGCGGGTTGTAAGTAAGCCTTTTAACGCGCGACGTGCCCACGCCGGCGGTGTGGGCACACGCTTTGCTGAATACATGTCAACCGGTTGGACTGAGCCGAAGTTAGCGCCGATCCAGCCCGAAGTGAAGGAGCGAACAGATATGAGCAAGTCTCTCGACGGATACAAGGTGGCAGTGTTGGCGGTGGATGGTTTCGAGCAGGCTGAACTGGACGAACCGAAACGCGCGCTCTCCGAAGCTGGCGCGACGGTGCACGTCATTTCAGAAAAGGCCGGCACCATTCAAGGGTTCAGACACGTCGACAAGGGCGATGCCGTCGCGGTCGACACGACCTTCGATAAAGCCAGCGCGAGCGACTACGACGCAGTCGTACTGCCGGGCGGTGTCGTGAACGGCGACGCGATTCGCGTATTGCCGCAAGCCCAGGCCTTCGTCAAGGCGGCGGATGCGGCCCATAAACCGATTGCCGTGATTTGCCACGGCGGCTGGCTGCCGGTGTCGGCGGGCATCATCAAGGGACGCACAATCACCAGTTGGCCGAGTTTGCAGGACGACATTCGCAATGCGGGCGGTACGTGGGTGGACAAAGAGGTGGTCGAAGACGGCAATCTGATTTCGAGCCGTAAGCCCGACGACATTCCAGCATTCAACAGAACACTGATTGCGCAGTTGTCGAAGCGTAAGGCTGCTTAAGGCCAGTTGCGCGCCGACTCGCTCGCGAGGAGAAAAGGCATGAAATTCAAGATTTCGCTACAGGTCATGACGGTCGCGCTGGGGTTGGGATTACTCCCGGGCGCGGCTTCGTTGAGTACGGCTTACGCGCAATCCAGCGACGCGGCGGCCAGCGGTGCGCCGGTCAGCGGGACGATTGCGCCGGCGGATCAGCAATTCGTGCAGGAGGCGTCGAAAGCCGATGCCACCGAGATCGCGGCGAGCCGGGTCGCGCTGAAGAATTCCAGCGATCCGAAGGTCAAAAAATTCGCGCAGCAGATGATCGTCGATCATACGAAGCTGTCGCGCGGCATGGCGACTCTAGCCGCAAAGAAAGGGCTGACGACCACGCCCGCGGCAGACTCCGCGCTGGTGGGGAAGTTGCAGACGCTCAAGGGTCATGAGTTCGATCAGGCCTACGTGGAGCAGGTCGGACTCGAAGCGCATCAACAGGCCGTCGATTTATTCCAGCAGGAAAGCCAGAGCGGCTCCGATCCGCAGTTGAAAGCGGCAGCCGCGCATGCACTCCCGACCATCAAGCATCACCTGATGATGGCGCAGCAACTTGCCGGCTCCATGAAGGCTTCATCATGAACGCGATCATGCCGCGCCCGCTTTACGAGGACTCTCTCATGCAGATCACTTTTACCGACGACCAGCCCGCTTTCGATGGCTCGAATCTGACGGTGCGATTCATGGCACGCGTGGACGGCGAAGCGGTGGTGTGCGCGATTACTGCGGAAGCGCTGGAAGATCATTTCGGCGCGGATTCCGCGCTGGAAGACACGCTGATGTCGGCCTTCGATAAAGGCCGCCACCGCATCCGTTCGGTCTGCGCGGAAGCGCTCGATCAGAACGAAGGCGAAGGCGTGCTCCTGCATAGCGGTTTGTTCAGAGTGGAAGGCATGGAGCCCGATCGCGGTACGACAGCGTAGTTCAACGATGTATGGAGGCCTTATGTCGCTCATCGTCGCAGCACGTTTTACGACATTCCCTGGCGCGGAAGACGCGTCGCAGAAGTTGTTCGACGCAGGTTTCGTCGAAGAGGACGTGACGCTGTTTTTCGTGAATCCGCGTGGTCAGCATGCGCGCTATCCGATCGGCGGCGATACGCACACCGACGTGGGTTCGAAAGCCGCGCCTAAAGGTGCCGGGCTGGGCGTCACGATTGGCGCCGTGCTCGGCGCGGTGGTCGGTGTTGGGGTATTCGCGGCTTTCTCCGCGCCGGTTATTGTGTCGCTGATCGCAGCGGGTGTCGGCGCTTATGTGGGTTCGCTGGTCGGCGCGATGTCGAAAATGCGCGGGGCCGGCGGCAAAGTCGGACACGGTGCGCCGGAACCCGACGAGGCGCGCGATTCGGGTGTGCTCGTGGCCGTGCATGTCACGCAGGACAATCAGTTCGACGCGGCGCGCGTGTTGCGCGAGGCGGGCGGGGTTTCGATCGAGCGGGCGGATGGTCGTTGGCAACAAGGCCGCTGGGCCGATTTCGATCCGCTGAAGAAGCCGGTGCCGCTCAATGAATTCAGCGAGAAGCGCGCCTGAATTGCACCAGTGGAAAATTAGGTTCGACAGTAAAACGGCCCGACATCGTCGGGCCGTTTTGCATTGGACGTCCGGACTTCAAACCCACACGCGCGGTGCGCCGTGCGGTCGCGGTGTAGCGTTTTCCGCGGGACGATCTTCGCGGGTCGGTTCACACGACGCCGGCACGAAGCCGTCGTGTTTGATACCGCATGCGCCGGACGCGGTCTGCGCGCCGACAGCGGGCGTTTCCACGGGTTTCATATGCTCACGAATCTGCAGCACGGCGGCGGAGGTAATGATCGCCACTGCGGCGAGGAACTCTGCGCTCCTGATTTTTTTCATGATGAGACTCCCTGTCGTGTTTGCTTGCCCAATGTTTTCAATTGCTTTGCACGTCGTGCAGTGTGTTCTTCAATCGCGTCGTTGCGGGCGCGAGTGTTTAAGCAACCTGCATGCCATCGCTCGGAGTGCCGCAGGATAAGGCTTGGAGCTCACTGGAGAAGCACTGAGCCGCGCAACATTTACTCGCCGCGGCAACAAAGTCGAGCGCTAGCGACGGCGTGGAAGGGACGTCGGCTGGGAATAGATGGCGGGCACGCCGCATGCGAATAGATACACGAACCCCGGCGCTGCGTTTGAGCGTGGCAGCGACGGATTCCTAATAGACGAAACCCTTGGAGGTATTGCATGACTACGAACGTTGTTTCCGTGCTGAACGATCTGGTCGAAACGTCGAAAGATGGCGAGAAGGGATTCCGCAAGGCAGCTGAAGATGCGCACGATGCGCAGTTGAAAACGTTGTTCCTGTCGCGTGCCGAAGACTGCACGCGCGGAGCCCGCGAGTTGCAGGATGCCGTGCAGACGCTAGGCGGAAAACCCGAAACGGGCGGCACGGTTGCCGGCGCATTGCACCGCGGCTGGATCGACGTGAAGTCGGCCGTGACGGATCGTAGCGATCACGAAATTCTCGCCGAGTGCGAGAAGGGCGAAGACGTCGCGAAAAAGAATTACCACGATGCGCTGGAAAAGGATCTGCCGGTGGACGTGCGCGCGATTGTCGAGCGCCAGTATCAGGGCGTCTTGCAGAACCATGATCGGGTGCGCGATCTGCGTGACCAGTACGCGGCTAACCGTCGTTGATTTTTAGTCAGGCTGAGTAATTGACCGCAGGCATCGATTACAGGTGTCTGCGGGTCGCAGCAGAAAACCCGTTCGGAAATTGCTCCGCGCGGGTTTTTTATTGGGCGAGAGCCTTGAGACGACATCGAGACCATCGCGATTTCCCTCCCGATTTTCCACCGCAATAAAAAACGCCGGCATGTGCCGGCGTTTCCTTGCAGCGAGGACCGTTCGAAATTATTCGGCGACGATCTTCAGGTGGTTCTTCACGCTCGACACACCCTTCACGGCCGTCACGACTTCTTCAGCCGCTGCCTTGTCGTCCGATGACGGCACCGAACCCGTCAGCCACACCACGCCCTTGCGGGTCTTCACGTGGATGTGCGTCGACTTGACGTTCTTCGCCGCCAGCAGGTCTGCCTTGGCCTTCGTGGTGATCGTGCCGTCATCGACGTGCTGGCCGATGGTTTCCGACGAAGCCGACGGAGCCGAAGCGCTGGTTTGTGCCGTAGCGTTCAGCGCAAATGCCACACAAGCGATGCTGCCTGCTGCCTTCAGAAATTGGATGGTTTTCATGGTTTCTCCTTCAGGTGTTGATGAAAAATGCGGTCTTGTTACCTGCGCTCGATCGCGGCCAAAGCCGCTGATGACGCGTGGGATCGTTGCCGCTACGGCTCCATCGGAGCCCGCTATCGACACCGGTTATCGCTCTCACCAGACATCACCGGTCCCGGTTCTGGCGGAGGAGAGCGATATCCGTCCACATAGACCCAGTTCGCAAACCCTGTGCCCGCTTACTTCGCCGAGGCGCCGCAATTCGGAAAATCCGTTTAGGGACAGGTATTTAGGCTGAGGAATAAATTTACCGAAGGCCGCATCGGGCGAGGAGATCCAACGGTGCGACCCGAGTCGGAATTTGCCGGGTGCTTGTAAAAATGGCGCTGAACGCCCTCGCAATCGATGGGCCCGGGCCGGGCTTAAAAAAACAAAGCGTATGAAAAACAGTAGGTTGCGAAAACTGGTACGACAGTTGCTCTATAGAGCCCAGTCACCAATCTTCAGCTCTACACGGGATCTCACACAATGCCTTCAATTGAACTACGCACCCGGCAGTCTCTCGCTCTCACGCCGCGTCTGCAGCAATCGGTGCGTCTGTTGCAGTTGTCGTCGCTTGAGTTCCAGCAGGAATTGCGGACCGCGCTCGACACCAATCCGTTCCTCGAATACGACTCTTCGGATACCGAAGACGTCGCGCTCGCCACCGCCTCGAGCGGCGACGAACTGGGCGCGATGCCGGCTACCGATACGGTCGCAACCGCCGAGCCCGAATCGGCGTCGGCCGAAAGTAACTCGAACGACACGCTGGAAAGCTCGGGCCAGGACGACATGCCGGGCGACTTTTCCGGCGACTACAGCAGCCGCAGTTCGACCCGCCAGAACGGCGACTCGGACAGCAGCGATCCCGCCGAATGGGCGCGCTCGCAGCCGACGTTGCGTGAGCAACTACATGACTCGCTGCGTCTGTACCGACTGGACGACCGCGATCGCGCGGTGGCCCGCTTCATCATCGAGGCACTCGACGACGACGGTTATCTGCGTCAGGAACTGTCCGAACTCGCGGACAGCGTCGACCTCGAACCCGAACTCACTGAAGAAGAACTGCTGGTGGCGCTGCGTCTCGTGCAGTCGCTCGATCGCCCGGGTCTGGGCGCGCGCTCTTTGTCGGAGTGTCTGTCGCTGCAGGTGAACGCGTTGCCCGCCGATACGCCGGGCCGCGAAGTCGCGCGGCAGATCGTCGATCATCATCTGGAACGTCTTGCACGACGCGAACAGGCCGAGCTGCAAAAGCAGATTGGTTGCAGTGCCGACGAACTGCGGATTGCCTGCGCGCTGGTGCGCAAGCTCGACCCGAAGCCGGGCAACTGCTACGGCCGTACCGAAGACAACTACGTGGTGCCGGACGTGATCGTGCGTCAACAGCGCAACAAGTGGGTCGTGACGATCAACCCGGCCGTGCAGCCGCGTGCACGGATCCATCGCATGTATGCCGAGCTGTTTGCGCAATCGGCGGGTGCAAGCCGTTCGCCGCTTGCCCAACAACTGCAGGAAGCCCGCTGGCTGATCCGCAACGCGCAGCAACGCTTCGATACGATTCAACGCGTGGCCGAGTGCATCGTCGCGCACCAGCGCGCGTTCTTCCAGTACGGCGAGATTGCACTCAAGCCGATGGTGTTGCGTGATGTGGCCGACGAACTCGGTCTGCACGAGTCGACCATCTCGCGGGCGACAGGCAACAAGTATATGGCGACGCCGCGCGGCATCTTCGAATTCAAGCATTTCTTCCCGCGCGAGTTGGGTACGGAAAGCGGCGGTACGTGTTCGGCAGCGGCGGTGCGTGCGCTGCTGAAGGAAATGATCGCCGCGGAAAACACCCGCGATCCGCTCTCCGACGTGACGCTCGCCAAGATGCTCGCCGATCAGGGGGTGCTGGTTGCGCGTCGTACGGTCGCGAAGTACCGGCATCTGATGAAGGTGCCGCCGGCCGAACTGCGTCGGCAGATCTAAGCGCGTGTGATCGGGTAGCGCGCCAGCCGGGCTTCAACACAAAGCGCCCCGCGAGCCTGCCGGCCCGCGGGGCGCTTTGTCATTGCTGGACGTTTCGCCGACGCCCCATTACATTGACGGCTCGGATCGCCCGGAGGGCGGTCGAACTGCAACGATGGGGTGTTCATGAAGTACTCGAATCGGGTAGAGCGCTTGCAGGGCAAGCGCACTTCCGCGTGGGAAATCCATCGCGTCGCGCAACAGGCGTACGCCAATGGCGCCGACGTGATCGTGCTGAGCGTAGGCGACCCCGACTTCGCGACGCCCGCGCCGATCGTCGAACGCGCGGTGGAAGCGCTGCGCGGGGGCGACACCCATTACAGCGCGGTGTCCGGTCGCGAACCGCTGCGCGCGGCGATCGCCGACGAGCATCGTCGTATGACCGGGTGTGCCGTCGATGCAACTAACGTGATCCTGACCGCCGGCGCGCAGAACGGCGTGTTCGCTGCGTCGCTGTGTCTGCTCGAAGACGGCGACGAAGTGATCGTCCCCGAACCGATGTATCTCACGTACGAGGCCTGTGTGCGCGCGGCGGGCGCTACGCTGGTCAGCGTGCCGGTCGATCGGGCGCGCGCATTTCACCTCGACTGCGATGCGCTCGAACAGGCCGTCACGCCCCGCACCAAAGCCATTTTCTTTGCGACGCCGTGTAACCCGACCGGTGTCGTCATGCCGCGCGCAGACCTCGAACGCATTGCGGGGATCGCTCGCAAGCACGACCTGTGGGTGCTCTCCGACGAGGTGTATGCGGACCTCACGTTCGAGCGCGAGCACGTGAGTATCGCGGCGTTGCCCGGCATGGCGGAGCGGACCGTGACGCTCGGCAGTCTGTCGAAATCGCATGCGATGGCGGGCTGGCGGGTCGGCTGGGCGATCGGGCCGACCGTGTTGATCGAGCACATGGGACGGCTTGCGCTGGCCATGCTGTACGGCTTGCCTGGCTTCATCCAGCAGGCGGCGCTGGTCGCGTTGCAGCAGAAGGCGTCGATCGCCGCCGGGATGCGCGACATCTACCGGCGTCGTCGCGACGTGGTGTTCGAACGGCTGCGCGACGTGCCGGGCTTGCGTTGTCTGTTGCCCGAGGCGGGCATGTTCATGATGGTCGACGTGAGTGGTACCGGGCTCGAAACGGTGGATTTCACGTGGCAACTGTTTCGTGCGAAAGGAGTGTCGCTGCTCGATGCGAGTGCTTTCGGCGATACCGCGACGGGTTTCGTGCGGCTGGGGTTCGTGGTCGACGAGGCGCGTCTGATCGATGCGTGTAAGCGGATTACCGCGTTCGTGGGCGGTTTGGCGCGCTAAACCGGTGGGTATAATCGCGGCACTTCGATCTGCGCTTTCATCCGGTTCACTCATCGCTGCCCATGCCATTCGTCCCGATCCAGTCTTTTACGCGCAAGCGGCTTTCCGACGTGGTTTCCGACCAGATCAAACAATTGATCTCCGACGGCACGTTGATGCCCGGCGACCGCTTGCCGGCAGAACGCGATCTGGCGACGCAACTCGGCGTCTCGCGTCCGTCGCTGCGTGAAGCGCTGATCCGACTCGAAGCGGACGGCTATATAGAAACCTCCGGACGCGGCGGCTTCACGGTCGTGGACATGACCGCGCCGATCATCTCGCGGCCGCTGGCCGAATTGTTGCTGCAGAATCCGCGCACCAGTGCCGACATTCTGGAACTGCGCCAGGGACTCGAAGCCATTTCGACGGTGTATGCCGCCGAGCGCGCGAGCGCCGCCGACCTGAAAAAAATCACCAGGGCATTCGACGCGCTCAAGGCGGGCTCGCTGTCCGGCGAGCGCGCGAATCTCGCGGAACTGGATGTCGCGTTCCATCTCGCGATTGCCGATTCCACGCACAACGTCGCGCTCGCGCACGTGATGCACGGCATTCACACGCTGATTCGCGAGGGCATGCGTCAATATCATCGGCTGATCGATTACGACACCGCGATGGAAAAGCAGTTGATGAGCCAGCATCAGGCCATCTACGACGCCGTGATGGCGCGCGACGCGCAAAAGGCCCGCAAGGCCGCCGAGCGCCATCTCGCGTACGTGCGCGAGATGTACAAGGACGATGCGGCGAAGCCATGACGTCCTGAGCCGCCCGCAGGACAGGCCGCAAGACAGGCCGAGATAACGAGTAAGCCTTGATAGCCCGGATTGACACGGTTCCGGGACTTCCCTATATTTCGTGGTCAGACCAACATGACCAGTCTGACATGTGGCGTCGTTCGCGCCGCTTCACTGGTCTTTCCCCGCGCTGCCGCAGTCGCCTCTCTTTCAATGAGCTTATGAAAGTCGCCCTGTTCATCCCCTGTTTCATCGACGCTTTCTATCCCGAAGTCGGCATCGCCACGCTCGAACTGCTCGAGCGATTCGGTATCGAGGTCGACTATCCGCAGGAGCAAACCTGTTGCGGCCAGCCGATGGCCAACAGCGGCGCGCAGACCGAAGCGGCCGGCGCCGAGCGCGTATTCGCGCGCAACTTCGCGGGTTACGACTATATCGTCGGGCCGTCGGCTAGCTGCATCCACCATGTGCGCGAGCATCTGAGCGCGATCGACCAGACCGATGAAGTAAAGAAAGTCCGCGCCAGCGCGTATGAACTGGTCGAATTCCTGCACGACGTGGTGGGCGCGCGCGAGTTTCCGTGGGCCGAATTCCCGCATCGCGTCGGTTTGCATACCAGTTGCAGCGCGCTGCGGCATCTCAAGGAAGGCTCGAACTCGGAAATCGCGGGCGTGCGGTTTTCGAAACCGCGCGCGTTGCTCGAAGGCGTGAAGGGCATCGAGTTCGTCAAGCCCGCGCGACCCGACGAATGCTGCGGCTTCGGCGGCACGTTCTCGGTAACCGAAGAGCCGGTGTCGGTGCGCATGGGACAGGACAAGGTCCGCGATCATCTGCAGGCAGGCGCCGAGTACATCGTGTCCGGCGACATGTCGTGTCTGATGCACCAGCAAGGTTGCGCGGAACGCATGAAGGCCGATGCGCGCTTCATTCACATCGCGCAGGTTCTCAACGGGGTGACGCAATGAGCCGCATCGACCACGCGAAGGCGGCGGGGGCGTTCATCGACAAGACCGAGCACGTCGCGTTTCACGACCGGCGTCTATGGGATTTGCGCGAGAAGCGCGATGTTCAGGCGCACGGTATCGCCGAATGGGAAACGCTGCGCGAGCTTGCTTCCGGCATCAAGGAACATACGCTGTCCAATCTCGCGGATTACCTCGAACAGTTCGCCGCCGCGGCGCAAGCGAACGGCGTCGTCGTGCATTGGGCAGCGAATGCGGAGGAGCACAACGCAATCGTGCACGAGATCATGTCGCAGCGAGGCATGACCACGCTGGTCAAGAGCAAGTCGATGCTCACCGACGAATGCAAGATGCGCGAATACCTGGAGCCGCGCGGCATTACCGTGATGGAAACCGATCTCGGCGAGCGCATCCAGCAGCTGGATCATCAGGACCCGAGTCACATGGTGGTGCCGGCGGTGCACAAGCTGCGCGCGGATGTCGCCGAACTGTTCGGCCGCACCATTGGCACGGACCCGGCCAATAGCGACATCCATTACCTGGCCGAAAGTCAGCGTATGAATACCCGGCCGTATTTCGTGCGCGAGAAAACGGCGGGCATGACCGGCTGCAATTTTGCGGTGGCGGAGACGGGCACCGTGGTCGTATGTACGAACGAGGGTAATGCCGACCTGTCTGCGAACGTGCCGCCGTTGCATATCGCGTCCATCGGTATCGAGAAGCTGATTCCGAAAGTCTCCGACCTCGGCGTGTTCGTGCGCATGCTATCGCGTAGCGCGCTGGGCTCGCCGATCACGCAATACACGTCGCATTTTCGCGCGCCGCGTCCCGGCACCGAGATGCATTACATCCTCGTCGATCACGGCCGGTCGGAGCGGCTCGCGATGGAGGACTTCTGGTACTCGCTCAAGTGCATCCGCTGTGGCGCGTGTATGAACACGTGTCCGGTGTATCGGCGCAGCGGCGGCCTGTCGTATGGCGGCACGTATTCCGGGCCGATTGGCGCGATCATCAATCCGACGTTCGATCTGAAGCGCTATAGCGCGCTGCCGTTCGCGTCGACGCTGAACGGCAGTTGCACGAACGTGTGTCCGGTGAAGATCAACATTCACGAGCAGATTTACAAGTGGCGCACGGTGATTGCCGAGCAGCACGAAGTGCCGTTCGTGAAGCAGGAAGTGCTGAAGATGGCGGGGCGGTTGCTGGCGAGTCCGACCTTGTATCGCGCGACGGTGTCGTCGATGGGCAGCGCGTTGCGAAGGCTGCCGAACTTCGTGCTGTATAACCCGCTGAATATCTGGGGCCGGCAGCGTGCATTGCCGGAGGCGCCGAAGCAGACTTTCCATGCCTGGTACAAGCAGAATCGCGGGGGTCGAGATGGCAACGCGTGAGGCTTTTCTGGCGAAGGTGAGGCAGGCGCAGCCGCCTGGGCGTCCGCGGCCGGAGGTGCCGTTGTTTGCGAGCACCGGTGGCGATTTGCGGGCGCGGTTTACTGCGGCGTTGCAGGCGATGGGCGGGACGTGCGTCGAAGTGGGGTCGGCTGCGGAGGTGGCGGGGCTGATTCGGGAGCGGTTTGGCGATGCGGCGTCGGTCGCGTCGGCGACGCCCGAGGTCGCAGGCACGCGTGAACTGGTCGCCGATACGGTGCCTGCGTCTTTGCAGGATGTCGACGTGGGGGTAGTACGGGCGCGGTTCGGGGTGGCGGAAACGGGCTCGGTGTGGTTCAGTGAGCGCGAATACGTCGTCAATGCGCTGGGTTATATCGTCCAGCATCTCGTGGTGTTGCTCGATCCGGCGCAGTTGCTGGACGGATTGCAGGACGTGTACCGGCGCGATGATTTTCGCGCGGCAAAGTATGCGGCGCTGGTGACGGGGCCTTCGGCGACAGCGGATATCGAAGGCGTGCTGATTCGCGGGGCGCAGGGGGTGAGGTCGTTGACGGTGGTGTGGGTGGGGTGAATTCAGGCCGTGATAGACGAACCTTGTGATCGTAGTTTGTCATGGTTCTCGAAGACCGGCTAAGAATAGCAATTGCCAAACGGGCGTCCGACGTTTTTCTGCCGACTGACTTCGCTCGTCTGGGCAGTGAGGCCTGCGGACACCGTCATTGCCACGGGACCGATGCGCTTCACGCATCGTCAAAGCTGCGGCATCCCCACATCGAGTTTGTTTTCTGGCGGTACGAGCGTGTCGAGAGTGCATGGTCTTATCGAGCGAACGTCCGGGGAAGTCGGTTTGGAGGTGATCCTGTGTGCCGACGCGAAAAAATGACATTGCCGCTGCCGCTGCCGCTGCCGCTGCCGCTGCCGCTGCCGCTGCCGATGCAAGCAAGCCAGCCATGCCGCCAGCCAGACCGTAAAGCAGCGGATGGCGGATTTGATAGCGAGCCACGGCGAGATGCAGCAGTACGCATGGCAAGGCAGTGATAAAAAACCTGCCTTGAATTCGGGCCAAGGCCCAAACTCGTTGCTATAGAAGCGGCTTTCGACGATTGCATTATCGAATGCAAACGCTCGCGCAACACCCGGTCAAACCCGATCCACTCCTCAGCGAACGTGGGTCTAACCCGGGAGGAGGCCGACCTTACGATAGCTATTGACCAGCGAATCGAAAAGCTTGATGTCAGAGCGGCTTCTCGCCATCAACTGAGCACCTGCAATGGCTGCATAGATGGCGCGAGCACGATCTTCACTCTCCTTCGGCGCCACGACATTGGCAGCAATGAGCACCTGTGCCAGCCAGCCGATATTGACATCCGCGAACGTCTGAACTTCTTTCTTCACCGTGTCTGGCAAGTCGTCGTACTCGGCAGCCATAAAACTGCACAAGCACAAGCGATTGTCATTCCGAAGCGCTGTCCGGAAGGTATCGGGGTATTCGCGCAAGCATGCGAGCGCATCGCCCGACGCGGCCAATCTGGCGGCAAGCATCTCCCCGAATTGCTCCCAGTAGCGTTTCGCCACTTCGGCACCCAGTTCGGCCTTTGAGGGGAAGTGATGGTAGACACTGGCGGCTTTAATGCCGACCTCTGTTGCAATGTCACGAAAATTAAGCCCGCCGTAGCCGTGTGCCCCGGCGACTCTGGTCGCAACAGCGAGGATTTGCTCTCTCGAATTCGCGCTTCCGGCACTCTTCACATGACCCCCGCAGTTCAGAAACATTGTTGACAGCACGAATTCTATCTAATAAAGTGCAACCTACCAAGTGACAGGTAGGTTTGCTTGGGCGAAGGGCCACACCAACGCAAGTTGGTTTTTTTAGTCGCTGCGAGACTACCATGTGGCAGGTAGATAACTGCGGCAGCAAAGACTTTCTCTATGAATCTCTAGGAGCCGCACCATGTCTTCGAAACTTCAACTCTTCACTTCGCCTTCTGCCTTTCCCAACCCGCAGCGCCTGCGACTTTTCATGCACGAAAAGGGCATCGCCGAGCAATTTCAAGAAACCGTCTACGACATGACGCCAGTTGGCGAGCAGCGTGCATGGCGCCACCTGAAAATGAATCCGTGGGGCGAGACCCCGACGCTGCAACTGACCGACGGCAGCTTCATATCAGAAACAGCCGCTGTCGTGCGATATCTCGATCAGTCCTATCCAGGTCGGAAAATCATGGGCGACACCCCGTTAGAACAGGGCTTGGACAATATGTGGGACAACCGCATCTGGGTGCATATCCTGTACCGCATCGTCACGGCCTTTCACGTCTTGCACACGGGTCTTGGATTCAAGCTTGAGCTGACCAGGAATGAGGCATGGGGTGAGCACTGCCGCAAGGAGGCATTAGCCCATGCCGCGCTGGTCGACAAGCATCTCTCGGACGGTCGGCAATGGCTGCTCGGCGGTAAGGAGCCAACCTTCTCAGACATCACATTGGCCACCGCAATCGCGTTTTCGAAGTTTCCGGTAAACGCCACTCCCCTCGACGAGCGTTTCGAATTCCTCGACGCGTACTGGAAACGTTGGCAAGCGCGGCTTAGCTTCAAGGCCGCTTACGCCGACCGCCAAAGTGGCATTCCGGAATTGGACAACCCAACCGGCGCGTAAATCGGAGAGCGATGAATCCTCGTGCAGAGAGGTGACGACTCTCTGCACGAGGCTTGGTGAGCTGGCCGACTGTGCGTCATTCCAGTTCAATTAACGCGTTTGTCCAACTTCAGCCCACTTCCAGACTTTGCTATCATCACTGTATAAACATACAGGTATCAGCAAAACCCCCGTGTCCACCGACGTTCCACCAGCCATCCCGACTGGCGCTCCCTACTACCTGCAGAACTTCGAGCGAGCGCTGGCATGGCTCGCCGAGCGTTACGACGACCTTTTCGACGCACCCGAGCGCGCCTTCCTGCGCGACTTCTCCGCCTTGCCGCAACCATCGCGCGCTCTGCTAGTCCGCATGCTGATGCGTCGAGGCACGCTGTTCCGCACGAGCCGTCTGTCCTACGACGAAATCGGCTGCCCGCTAGCCGCCAGTGCGCCGCTGGCAGCACTCGGCTGGATCGACCCGCAACCCGCATTGAGTCTCGACGAACTGTTCGCGCTGACCACGCGTCCCGAATTGCTGATCATTTTCGCCGACGCCATCGCCCTTAAACCCGGCACAAGAAGTCTACGCAAATCCGACCTGCTCGAAACACTGCGCCCGTTTTATAGAGATCACGACGAACCCGATTTGCCGGCAGCACACTGCCTCGCTCACTGGCATCCGCTAACTGCCGACCAGATTCTGCAAGTCGTCATCGCACCGCTCTGCGATCGTTTGCGCTTGATGTTCTTCGGCAATCTGCGACAGGACTGGTCGGAATTCGTCCTGTCCGACCTCGGCGTCTTCCAGTACGAGAAAGTAGCGTTCGCCCACTCGTCGCGTGCGTTCCAGCAGCGTGCCGACGTCGATGTCTACCTTGCGTTGCACACTTGCCGCGAGGCGCTGGACCGACTTTCAACCGACGACGACCAGGCCCTCGGCGCACTCGTCGAAGCCGTCCACGAAATCGACACCGCCAACCCCTGGCTGCAAACACGCCGCGCAAAAATACTGTTTCGAATCGGCTACTACTGCGAGCGCAGGCAACTGGGGCCCGCCGCGCTCGCCATCTACGAAAACTGCGCGTGGCCGGGAGCGCGGCATCGACGCATGCGGGTGCTGGAACTCAGCGAACGTATCGACGAAGCGCTCGCGCTCGCGCTGCAAGCCGCCGCCGCGCCCGAAAGCGAGGAAGAAGCGCAACGGATTGCGCGCATGCTGCCGCGCCTTCGACGCAAACTCGGCGAGCCGGTCTCGCGAGCACCGCTGGGCCGACCTCTCGAGCGCAGCACCGTGGTGCTGCCGCGGCCGGCCATTGCGCAATCGGTCGAATACGTCGCCCGCGACCATCTGATGAGCAAGGAAGCCGTCCCGGTCCATTACGTCGAGAACGCGCTCATCAATTCGCTGTTCGGCCTCTTGTGCTGGGAACCGGTCTTCGCCGCATTGCCGGGTGCGTTTTTCCACCCGTTCCAGAGCGGTCCCGCCGACCTGTACGCACCCGACTTTCACGCCCGCCGCGCGCCTCAGTTCGCCGACTGTCTCGCGCAACTCGACAGCGGCGCGTATCGCGAGACGATCAGTCGGCACTGGCAGAGCAAAGCCGGCCTGCAGTCGCCGTTTGTCTTCTGGGGGTTGATGTCGGCGGAACTGTTGACACTGGCGCTCGACTGTCTGCCGGCCGCGCATCTGAAACTGTGGTTCGAACGTCTGCTGCGCGACGTCCGCGGCAACCGCACAGGATTGCCCGATCTGATCCGCTTCTGGCCCAATGAGCGCCGCTATGAACTGATCGAAGTGAAAGGCCCCGGCGACCGTCTGCAGGACAACCAGATTCGCTGGCTCGCCTACTGCGTCGAGCACGGCATGCCGGTTCGTGTGCTCGACGTGCGCTGGGCCGAAACCGTTGCGCCGGATAGCGCGATCGCGCCGTCCATCGCGATAACGCTAAGCGCACCCGCATCCGCATCGACCGAGGCCGCTTCATGACCTACGTCGTCGCGGTGCGCGCACTCTGCGAATTCACGGCGAGACGCGGCGATCTCGACCTGCGCTTCACGCCCGCTCCGACATCGCTGGAGGGCATGGCCGGTCACGTCACCGTCGCGGGCCGGCGCGGCAGTGGCTACGAGACCGAGATCACGCTGACCGGTGCGCACCGCAGCCTGACAGTGCGTGGTCGCGCCGACGGCTACGATCCCGCGGCGAACCGGCTGGAAGAGGTCAAAACCCACCGCGGCGCACTCGAACGCATGCCGGCGAACCATCGCACGCTGCATTGGGCACAGGCGCTCGTTTACGGGCATCTGCTGTGCCGCGCGCGCGGGCTGACCGGACTGGACGTGGCGCTGGTCTACTTCGATATCGGCAGCCAGAAGGAAACGGCGCTGACCCATACGCACACGGCGCGCGAACTCGAGATTTTTTTCGTCGAACAGTGCGAGCGGTTTCTCGACTGGGCCGTGCAGGAAGAGGCGCATCGCGCGGCGCGCAACGCCGCGCTCGGCGCGCTGCAGTTTCCGCACGGGGCATTTCGCAGCGGACAGCGCGAACTGGCGGTGTCGGTCTATCGCGCGGCCCGCGACGGCATACCGTTGATGGCGCAAGCGCCGACCGGCATCGGCAAGACACTCGCGACCATTTTTCCGATGCTGAAGGCGTGCGCCTCGGATCAGATCGACCGGGTGTTCTTCCTCACCGCGAAGACGCCGGGCCGCGCGCTCGCGCTGGAGGCCATCGACTCCCTGCAACGCAGCGCGCCGGATCTGCCGCTGCGAACGCTGGAACTGGTCGCGCGCGACAAGGCCTGCGAGCATCCCGACAAGGCCTGCAACGGCGAATCCTGTCCGCTCGCGCGCGGCTTCTACGACCGCCTCGACAAGGCGCGCAGCAACGCGCTCGCCACATCGCGGCTCGACCGTGCGGCGGTGCGCACTGCGGCGCTGGCGCACGACCTCTGTCCTTACTACCTCGCGCAGGAATTGACGCGCTGGGCCGACGTCGTGGTGGGCGACTACAACTATTACTTCGACAGCAGCGCGATGCTGCACGCGCTCACGCAGATCAACCAGTGGCGCGTCGGCGTCTTGGTGGACGAAGCGCACAACCTGCTGGAACGCGCCCGCCGCATGTATAGCGCGACGCTCGACCAGGCGGCGCTGCGGATTGCGCGCAAGACGGCGCCGGCGGTGCTGCGCAAGCCTCTCGAACGCTTGCAGCGTGAATGGAATACGCTGAAACGCGCGCAGACCGACACGTATCGGGTCTACGCCGACGTGCCCGGCAAGCTGCTGTCGGCGGCGCAAAACCTGATCGGCGCGGTGACGGATCAACTCGCCGAAGCGCCACTCTCCATCGACGAGTCCGCGCTGCGGTTTTTCTTCGACGCGATGCACTTCGTCGCGCTCGCCGAACAGTTCGGCGAGCATTCGATTTTCGACATCACGTTGACCACCGACCGTCACGCGCCGCGCGACAAAAGCAGTTGCACGCTGTGCGTGCGCAACGTGATTCCCGCGCCGTTCCTCGCGCCGCGCTACGCCGCCGCGCGCACCACGGTGATGTTCTCCGGCACGCTCAATCCGCAAGCTTTCTATCGCGATACGCTGGGGTTGCCCGAGCAGACGCAATGGCTCGACGTGGAAGGGCCGTTTCGCGCCGAGCAGCTACAGGTACGCGTAGCGGGGCGCGTGTCGACGCGCTGGCGCGATCGCGAGCGTTCGCTCGAACCCATCGTCGAGCTGATTGCCAAGCAGTACACGACGCTGCCCGGTAATTACCTCGGGTTCCTGAGCAGTTTCGATTATCTGCAGCAGGTGGTCGCGTTGCTGCGCGAGCGCTATCCGGCGATCCCCGTATGGACCCAATCGCCCGGCATGGACGAAGCCGCGCGCGACGGGTTTCTCGCGCGCTTTCGCAGCATGGACAGCGGCGTGGGGTTCGCGGTGCTGGGCGGCGCGTTTTCGGAAGGCGTCGATCTGGTGGGCAAACAGTTGATCGGCGCGTTCATCGCCACGCTGGGTTTGCCGCAGATGAACGACGTCAACGAGCAGATGCGGCGCACCATGGAAACGCGCTTTGGCAACGGCTACGACTACACGTATCTGTACCCGGGCTTGCAGAAAGTCGTACAGGCGGCGGGGCGGGTGATCCGGACCGAGCAGGATCGCGGCGTCGTGTACCTCATCGACGATCGCTACCGGCGGCCCGAAGTCAGAAAGCTGCTGCCGGGATGGTGGGCGGTGGAGTAGACCCCGCGTAGGCGTCGCGCATCCGCGCGATGCACTCGGCCGGGCCGCCGTGCACGATGCGCGTCGAGCACGCGATCATCAGATTTTTCGACAGACCGAAGTCTTCCACGAGAAAGCCGCGCTCGCAGACGAGGCCCTCGGGCGATGGGGTCGCGGGCACGCGGTCGACCAGCGTGCCGGTGTCCGTCGTGTAGCCCCAGACGTCCTTGCCCAACGCCACCGCGAAGCCGATTTCAAACGCGGTGCCGGAATCGGGTTCGCCGGGGCCGCGAAAGTCGTCGATGTTGGCCATCACGATATGCGCGCGGCGAATCAGGTCGAGGTTCGCCGCGTAAATCCAGGCGGCGCGCTCGCCGGGATCCAGATGCTCGGGCAGGGTGTTGTCCAGCGGATAAAGACCTTCGAAGCCGGCTTCGGCGCAGAGCGCGGCGAGCTTGCGGCCGTGCGCGACGGCGTCCGGACGGAACACGTCGAACCCGGCGAGGTAGACGCGCAGGCGTTGCTCCTGCTGCGCGACGGAATCGACTTTATTTGCGGGAGAAGGGGACATGGGCTTGGCCAAAAACGATCTGTTTAGATACCATCCGGTCGGGAACGCATTATGCGAACTGAGTGGATCGCCGTATCTTTCGAGGCCGCCGATGTTACACCTACCGCTTTCCGACGACGACTGGGCTCGCGTGCAGAGCCTGTTTCCCGATCCTGCCGACGGCCCCGCGAGCCGCGGGCGGCCGCGCCGCAGCGACCGGGAGATTCTCAACGCGATCCTGTGGCTGCAGCAGCGCAACGAGAAATGGCACCGGTTGCCCGCCACGTTTCCGCCGCAGCAGACCTGCTATTTGCGTTACATCGCGTGGAAAAAGACCGGCGTGCTGGATCAGGTGAACGAGATTTTGCCGGTTTGCGAGCCGGAGACGACCAACTAAAGCGCGAGCGGCCCGTCGTCATGACAAGCCGCCGGAACGGTCGTCAGATGTGGGCGTTGGGCAGAGCGGATTCGTCCGGACCCAAGTCGCCCGTTTGACCTGACCCGGCGCGGCGCGCTGCAATCGCCTCGACGAGCTGTTCGCGCAGTCGTTCCGCGCCGCGCATGCCGGGCAGGCGCTTCACGGGGTGCGCCGTATCGTTGGTGGTCAGCATGAGCGTGCCGACGCCGACCATCCGCTGCCACCACGGATACACCGACGTAATGGTCTGAATGCGGGAAAGTTCGAGCGTGGACGCGCGGCGTTTGAAAATGCCCTGCGTCCAGGTGATACGCGTCGTGTCGATGACGATGCGGGTAAAAGCGGTCTTCACGAACGGGATACTGGCGCCCACCAGAACCGCGCCGGCTTGCGCCAGCAACACCGGCCATTGGAGCGGGAAATAACCCGACGCGAACAGATGGATGCCGCCGATGGTCGCCATCACCGCGCCGCCTTTTAGCAGCGCGGGGAAGTTGCAGGCCTGCGACGGCGCACCGCGAAAAATGATCTGATCCATCGCTTATCCCCTTCTTTATGATCCCGTGGCACCGAACCCGGCGCCAGCGGTGCAAGCAGTATAGCCCTCGGCACCCCGCCGGCCGATTCGCGCGCCGCGAACTATTTATGCGGCGACGTCGGCCCGGGATTGGCCGGCGTGCCGGGGCCGCCGGCTGGGTTCGGATCGACCGGTATCTGGTCTTCCACCGGCGCGTCGCCTTCGTCCGGTCCCTTCGCTGCAGCCTCCGCGGCTTCTTTCGCTGCTGCGTCGGCGGCCGCGGCATCGACCACGCGATCCTGCTGCGCCGGCCCGGCGGACGGCGCGTCGTGCGCCATACGGGCCGGTTCGCTTTGCGGGTCCCACGTGAGCAGATTGCGTTGCGGATTGGCGATTGCAATACCGCGCGCGCGGAACTGATCGAAGATGCGCCGGTTGAACTCGCGCTGCACGCCCCAGCGCGTGGTGTCGCGGCACTGGATCTGCCCGGCCAGCGTCACCGCCGAACCGTCGAGGCCATCGACGCCCCAGAAGCTGAAGTCCGACAGAATGCCGTCCTTGAACTGCGCGTCCTCGCGCAAAGCCGCGCCGATTTCCTTCAACGTGGCAATGGCCAGTTCGACATCCTCGCCGAACACGATGCTGACCCGCACCGCCGCGTTGCCCAGGCCGCGATTGGTGTTGTTGACCGTGGACACCGAACTGAACGGCACCGTGAACAGCGAGCCGTCGCTGCCGCGCAGCCGCACGGTACGGATCGACAGGTACTCGACGGTGCCGGACACGCCCGCGAGCGTGACCCAGTCGCCGACCTGCATCGCGTTTTCCATCAGCAGAAAAATACCGGTGATGAAATCCTGCACCAGCTTTTGCGAGCCGAAGCCGAGCGCCACGCCGAAGATGCTGGCGCCCGCCAGCAGCGGCCCGATATTCACGCCGAGTTCGCTCAGGCCGGTCAGCACCACGACCAGCGCGATGGCGCAGAACAACGCGCTGCGCAGCATCGGCAGCAAGGTGCGCAAACGGGCCGCGCGGACCAGATCGCCGCTGGTGGTCCAGCGGTCCAGCCGCTGCTCGACGGAGACGTTGACGCTTTCCCAGACCAGCAATGCGATCACCGCAGCGACGCCGATCGTGACGATCGCCGAGGCGAGCCGGTGGCCGACGGTGCCCGCGCCGAACAGGTCGATCACGTCGACACCCCACACCTGCAACAGCCCGAGCACGGTGAAGATGCCGATAATCCAGCCGATCACGCGGCGCAGCAGCGGGTAATACCGGTACGCGTGCCGGTGCACGAGCGATGTCGAGCCTTCGTCGTCGACATGGAACAGGCGGGCGAGCGCGCCGAACAGCACGATCGACACGACCCGCGCACCCACCAGGATCGCCAGCGACAGGCCACCGAGATGCAGCAGCGCCGCATAGCCGTTCTGCACGTCGAGCGCCCAGATGAACCACAACGCCATCACGACGAACACGGCGAACCAGGCCCACGCATCGGCGAGCGCACTGCCTAACATCGCCAGCGAACTGTGAGTCGAAAAGCGCCGGCGAATCAGTTCGCCGACCGGTTTCGCGCATTGCAGAATCAGGATCGACACCATCACGTGCGCGACCAGCGCCACGACCTTCAGCAGCGCCAGATGCGCCGCCGCGTTCAGGCCGACCGACTGCGCGATCTCGGCGATCGCCGAGCCGGCGCCCACCACGGTGACGATGCGCACCATCCAGTGTTGCGAGTAGATCGCCCACGCATCGCTCATGTGCAACAGACGCAGGCGCGGCGCGTGGGGCTGCAGGAAGAAGCCGCTGACGATCACGATCACGCGGCACAGCACGTAGAGGTCCACCAGGGCGTCGAGTGCGTGGTCTTGCGGCGTGCCGTCGTCGGTCAGTAACGACATGAGCGCGCTCGCCGCGCCGATGAACACCGCCAGCGGCAACAGCCGCAGCACGGTGATCAGCAGGGCGCGCGGCAGGCGTTGCAGCAGCGTCCAGTGCTGGACGGCGTTGCGTTTGCCTTGGGCTTCGGTGGCGGCGCCGGCTGTTGCGGTGGTACTGCCGGTGCCGGACGTGCTTATCGTGGCGGTCGTGCCGGTCGTGCCGGCCGTGCCGGCAGTTGCTGCGCTGCTCGTCACAGAGCCTGGGCGCGTGGCCTCCAGCTCCCGCGCCTGTCCGGCCGGGTCGGTAACAGCAGGCGACACCGGCAACGGCGGCGCACCGCTATCGGCGTCTTTCGGGGCGACCGGCACGTCCACAGGCAAATCGGCTTGCGGCGCGTTGTCCTGATCGCCGGCTTCGCGGCGCGCTGCCAGCGCGCTATACGCGCGCCGCAACAAGCGGCGCGCGAGCCACTCCAGCACGAGCGCGGGCAACAGCGCGGCGAGCAGCGACAACGCCACGTGCGCGAGCATGCTGCGAGCTTGCGGATTGGTCGATTGCCATTGCCACCAGGCACGCACCGAATTCACGTCGAGCAGCGCGGCCAGCGAGCCGCGCAACGAGCGCATCAGATGCACGGCCCAGTGCGCGCCCTGACGCGCCAGTTGCGAAGCCAGGCCATTGGACTGAAACGCGGCCGGCACCAGCGAAGCGGCGCTCGCGGCGGCGGGTGCCGACGCGCCGGACGCTGCCGACGCGCCAGCCGTTGCCGCAGCGGGCGGCGCACTCAATGCGCCGGCTGCGGCGATGGCCTGCAGCGTATCGGCGACCTGCGCGCGGCGTTTGGGATCGTTGAGAACGGAGAGCGCCTGACGCGCCTGATCGGGCGTCAACGTCACGGCGGACGCGGCGGCTTTGGACGCCGACGCAGGTTGCGCCGTAGCGGCAGAAACGGAAGCGGAGGAGGTTGCGCCAATAGCAAAGATGACGACGAGCCAGGCGTGAAGAATTTTGCGCATAAGTTGTAAAACGGGAGGCCGGGTGGAACGGCGGTGGCAGGACGCGTGAAAGGGGACGCACGAGTCAAGAAGTGCGTCAGGCGGTCTGACCCTGAACCGACAAGGCTTTGGTCATACAAGTTCCCGGCGTGGCCGGCCCGGAACCGCGTGGAGAGCGTATCTCCGTCGCGTTCTTTAGCGTGACAGGTAGCAGAAAGCTTGCCCGTCCGCCGGAAATAATTGCGATCGCGCAGGATCGCGCGTCGATTAACCGCTATCTCCTGTCATGGGCTCGCTCGCAATGCGCAGCAACTCGCGGGTGGCCGCCGCGCGGTCGAAGGCGCGCGTGGCGATCACGATTTCGGTGA
Source organism: Paraburkholderia sp. BCC1886 (assembly GCF_900996245.1). GTDB lineage: Bacteria > Pseudomonadota > Gammaproteobacteria > Burkholderiales > Burkholderiaceae > Paraburkholderia. Next base: position 172,579 of record NZ_CAAJGK010000041.1, read on the forward strand.
AGCAGTTGGCGATCGCCAGCGGTTTGAACACCGCGCCGTCCGCGGCATAACGGGCGAGGCTGCGCGGCACCAGGCCAAAACCGAAGCCGGCCGCGACCAGCGCCACGACGCTCACCGAATCTGCCGCGCGCAGCACGTGGCGCGGCTCGAAGCCCGCCTCGAGGCACAGCGCCAGCGCCCGGTGCCCGATACCGATGCCGGGCGGATCGTCCACGACCACCAGCCGGTCGTACGCCAGTTCGCGCAGGCTAAGTCGCGGCGCGGCGCAAGCGGGATGGTCGCGCGGCAACACTACGTCGAGCGGCGTGCGCGAAAACGGCGTGATCGCGATGGAGGGTGGCAGCACGCCAGCCGGTGTGCGCAGAAAGGCCACGTCGATCCGCTCTTCGGTCAGCGCCGCCAGTTGCTCCTGTACGCCGATACCGCTCAGTTCGAGTTCGACATCCGGCCGCGCCGCTGAAAACCGCTTGAGCAAGGCTGGCAACTCGGGCTCCAGCATCGCCGAGTGAGCGTAGGCAATGCAAAGCTTGCCGAGTTCGCCGCGGCTCGCGCGCCGGCCGGCTAGCACTGCGGTCGATGCGTTATCGAGCGCGATCTTCGCATGCTCGAGAAATACCGCGCCGGCTTCGGTGAGTTCGATGCCGCGCCGCACGCGGTGGAACACCTTGAAGCCTAGCGAGGCTTCCAGCGCCTTGATCTGCTGGGTGACGGCCGGTTGCGCGATGTCGAGCCGTTCGGCGGTCCGGCCGAGATGCAATTCCTCGGCGGCAATGACGAAGGTACGAAAGTGCCGGAAGTCCATGAGAAGGAGGCCTTTAACCGAGGCGTCCGTTAGTGAGATAAGAATATCTTATCAAAAACGCTGTTTTGCCTTGCTTGATGTGAAATGCTGCGTCGCGTCAAATGGCGTGACCGGATCGATGCGCTGCTCCACCGCGCCGCGATCTACGTCGTTCAACGCATCTGCGAGGTTTCCCATGAATCAAAGCGTCCCGCACGACCAGCTTCTTCCCACCGACGCCGCCCAGGGCAAGCACACCGAAGTCGATGACCTGCGCTCCGCGCTGGCCCGACTGGCTGCGCACCCCGGGCAATTCCACGAAACGGACCGCGAGGTCGATCCAAAGGCGGAACTCGCGGGCGTCTACAAGCGCATAGGCGCGGGCGGCACGGTGGCGCGGCCGACTCGCCTCGGTCCGGCGATGATGTTCAACACCATCAAGGGCTTTCCCGACAGCCGCGTGCTGGTCGGCCTGATGGCGAGCCGCGAGCGCGTCGGTTTGCTGCTCGACACGCCGCCGCACCGGCTCACGCAACGCATGGGCGAAGCGGTGAAGAACGCGATCGCGCCGGTCGTTGTCGATATGCCCGAGCCGCCGTGCCAGGAGGTGGTTCATCTCGCGAGCGAGCCCGGTTTCGATCTGCGTACGCTGTTGCCGGCCCCCACCAACACCGAGACCGACGCAGGGCCGTTCTTTTGCCTCGGCCTCGTGCTCGGCACCGATCCGGACGAGGGCCATTCGGACGTGACGATCCACCGCCTGTGCGTGCAAGGCCGTGACGAGCTGTCGATCTTCTTCGCACCCGGCCGCCATATCGACCAGTTCCGTCAGAAAGCGGAAGCGCGCGGCGAAGCCTTGCCGGTGTCGATCAACATGGGTCTGGACCCGGCGATTCACATCGGCGCGTGCTTCGAAGCGCCCACTACGCCGTTCGGATTCGACGAGCTGTCGATTGCCGGCGGGCTGCGCGGCAAGCCGGTCGAACTGGTGAACTGCGTGAGCGTCGCGCAGAAATCGATTGCGCGGGCGGAGATCGTGATCGAAGGAGAAATTCTGCCGGACGTGCGCGTGGTGGAAGACCAGAACACCCACACCGGTCACGCGATGCCGGAGTTTCCCGGCTACAACGGCCCGGCCAATCCGTCGTTGCCGGTCATCAAGGTCAAGGCCGTGACGATGCGCCGGGGCGCTATTCTGCAAACGCTCGTCGGCCCGGGCGAAGAACACACCAGCCTCGCCGGCATTCCCACCGAAGCCAGCATTTACAACGCGCTCGATGCGGCGATGCCCGGCTTCGTCAGTCAGGTCTACGCGCATACCGCCGGCGGCGGCAAACTGCTCGCGGTGATCCAGGTCAACAAGCGCAACGCCTTCGACGATGGCCGCGCGCGTCAGGCGGCGATCATCGCGCTCGGCGTGTATTCGGAACTGAAACACGTGATGGTGGTGGACGCCGACGTCGATCCGTTCGACAGCGACGACGTGCTGTGGGCGATGACCACCCGCTTCCAGGGCGACATTTCCACGATGCTGCTGCCGAAGGTCAACGGCCATGTGCTCGATCCGTCGCAAACGCCGGACTTCAATCCGGCGTTGCCGGCGCGCGGCGTGACCTGCAAGACGGTGTTCGACTGCACCGCGCCCTATGCGTTGCGCGACGAATTCGCGCGCGCCCAGTTCAAGGACGTGGACCCGCGGCCGTTTGCGCCGCATCTGTTCGACGCTGCGGAGATCGATCATGAGTAAGCGCACAGGGCAGGGCCGCCGCCGGCTGATCGTCGGCGTGACGGGTGCGACGGGGATCATCTATGCGGAGCGCGCGTTGCGGATGCTGCGCGAACTCGATGTGGAAACCCATCTGGTGATGACCCGCGCGGCCGAACTGACGCGCGAATACGAATCGCCGCTCAGCCGTCAGGACCTGCACGCGCTCGCCGATGTCGTGCATCCGGTCGGCGATGTCGGCGCCTGCATCGCTTCCGGCTCGTTCCGCACGCTCGGCATGCTGGTGGTGCCGTGCTCGATGCGCACGGTCGGCGAGATTGCTTCGGGCGTCACCAGCACGCTGCTCACGCGCGCGGCGGACGTGGTGCTCAAGGAGCGTCTGCGGCTCGTGCTGATGGCGCGCGAAACGCCGCTGAACCTGATCCACCTGCGCAACATGACCACGGTGACCGAGGCCGGTGCCGTCGTCTTTCCGCCGGTGCCGGCGTTCTACGCAAAGCCGGCCGGTATCGAAGATCTGGTCGATCATTCGGTGAGCCGCGCGCTGGATCTGTTCGGGCTGGATACGGAGCGGATCGAAGGATGGCGCGAGGCCGAGCATCTGGCGCGGGTCGGCGCCGCGTCGACGTCGGCGCCGCCTTCAGAGGCATACGACGAAGAAGCGTTGGCGCAATAAGGGCAAAGCGCGCGGGACCGCTCGCGCAGATGCGTCAGGCTAGCGAGGGCGAACGCCGCTCCGCCTCGTCGTCGGCCTCCGCGTCGCTGCTTCCATTGGCTTGCGCGCCGCGCCCGGCGCCCGGTTCCGCATGCAGCCGGTTGGCGTTCATCAGCCGATACAGCGTCGCGCGGGAGATACCCAATTGCGCCGCCGCCTCGGACAGTTTGTAGCCGTGGCGCTGCAGCGCCTGTTCGACGGCATCTTTCTCGGCCTTCGCGCGGATTTCCGCGAGCGTGACGGCCGGGCCATGGTCGGTTTCGGGCAAGCCGAGATCGCTCGCCGTGATGAAGCGGCCTTCGCTCATCACCACCGCGCGCCGCACGCAGTTGATCAGCTCGCGGACGTTGCCCGGCCACGGATAGTTGGACAACGCAACGATCGCGTCGCTCGACAGCCCGCGCAGTTTGCGCGCGCCGTCCTGTTTGTAGAGGCTCAGCGCGTATCGGGCGAGCAGCTTGATATCGCCGCCGCGTTCGCGCAACGGCGGCTCGACGATGCGCAGCACGCACAGGCGGTGATACAGGTCGGCACGAAAGCGTCCGTCTTCGACGGCCTGATCCAGATCGACGTGGGTCGCGGAGATGACCCGCGCGTCGACCTTGATCGTCGCGTTGCCGCCCAGCCGCTCGATGGTGCCTTCCTGCAGGAAGCGCAGCAACACCGCCTGGCACTCGTGCGGCATGTCGCCGATTTCGTCGAGAAACAGCGTGCCGCCATGCGCGCTTTCGATCCGGCCGATCTTGCGTTGCAGCGCGCCGGTAAACGCGCCGCGCTCGTGGCCGAACAATTCGGCTTGCAGCAGGCTCGGCGGAATGGCCGCGCAATTGATTGCGACGAAGGTCTGGCCGGCGCGCGTCGAGCGTTCGTGGATCGCCCGCGCGGTCAGCTCCTTGCCCGTGCCCGACTCGCCGGCGACGAACACCGGCGCCTCGGTCACGCTGCATTTGTCGATGTAGCGGTATAGCTGCTGCATCGCTTCGCATTGGCCGACCATGCCGTGACGGCCGAGCGAGGCTTCGGGCGCCGCGCGGGTCTGGCGCAGGCTCGAGAGCCCATGCGCATGGCCCAGCGCGAACACCAGCCGCTCGTTGAGCCACGGCTGGGTCACGAAGTCGAAGCAGTAATCGAGGATGAAGCGGCTGACCAGCTCGTCGTCCGCCTGGCCGGGGGCGATCTGCGCGACCCAGTTGGTTTCGACGCGGCGCATGCAGGACGCGAGTGCCGACAGGTCCAGCGGGCTGCATTGCGCCGGCAACTGGACGAGGCCGACCTTGATATCGTCGCGCTCGATCATCCGCTCGGCGATGACGGTGCTTCTGGCATGTACTGCGGACCAGCCGGAGTCGGCGAGAAAGCCGACGAGCTTGGCATCGGGATGATCCGACACATAGAGAACGGTACGTTCGGTGTCGGCAGGCGAATACGTCGTGTTCATGGAACCCCCCGGATTAAAGCGGCACTCTCAGGACTGCGTTTTCTACTTCTGTCTATTACAGATAGAAACCGCCGGTCCGGCGTGCTGAAGCCCGGGCAGGCGATGCCTTTCTCAGAAGCGGCGATGGGGGATTTGAAGCCAGGCGGCGCAACAGCCGCGCCGCGAAGTGCGACATCCAGGACAGGCTGCGGATAAACCGATGCGCTTGCTATGCGCTTGCTATTTGCAGCCAGACGTTTTCATCCCCGAATCAAAATGCCATTTCTTTGCTGCGTTGCTGGTCTTGTCGATCTCTTGTCGACCGATTAATCGCGCTCTGCCGTGGCGCGTCGCCTAACGATAAGCGAAAGCGCTTTAAAGCGCCATATAAACCCTCGTTGATTCAAAAAGGTTTTTTTAATAGTCATTCCGCATTGCCCTTAAATACGCTGCGGGTCAAGACGGGTTATGCGGGGCATCCCACACAACGCCTGAAATCGATCCGGGAGACTGTGGCGTGCGCGTCACACAGGACCGCCAACGCCCAGCTTTTAGTCGCGCGGCGATGTTTCACGCTTGCGACAGATCGGACGGGGCGGGTTGTGGCGACTTCGCGCGTCGCGAAATCGGCAGAAATGACTCGCGGTTGGCGGAAAGCCCCGCTGGGCCGTTGGTTACGTGGTGCGTCGGCGTGTCGGGCACCAGGTCATTTCTGCCAACCGTCGTGCGGAACGCGCCGGGCGCGTGTCGCAGACGAAACAAGCCGGACCGGTTTCGCCCTCCGTCACACTGCAATGCAGCATCAATGCCCGTTGCATCAGGGTTTGCGGGCGCATGGCACAGGCGTTGCGTTATGAGGTGGGCAGCAGCAGTCGGGCAGCGCAGTAACAGGCAGGAACCTCAGACAGGGCGGCGGCCGGGGAAAGCCGAAGCGTTCTGCGAGGGCGGCGGGGCCAACATAAAAGCGATACGACAAGGCAGGACAACAAGCCTGACGGGAAGGCAGTACGGCGGGGCCAACGAAAAACAAACTGAAACCCAACGGGAACGACGGGGCCAACAGAACAAGACAAGAGTAAGCGGCGGGGCCACCCGATCAGAAAAAGCAGGCAAGCAGTCAAGCAGGGACGGGGCAGCGCACGGTCGCAGACCAGCCGGCGCTAGAAGCAGCGAGGAGCCAATGGTCAGAGTCTCCTTAGAGAGGCGCAATGCACGAGCTGGACCGGGCGCCGTGTTCGCGAGGTTGCGGACACGGCTCACCTGGAAACGGTCTTCTCTTTAGCAGGTATCACTCTCGGGGGTGTCATGACAGATGCGATTCGCCAACTCGCGCGCCTGCGATCTCTGGCATCCGGCGCGGCTTGATCCGACATGATCGACATCTTTCTGCTTTCATCCAGCCCTGAACGGGCATCGCACATCGTTTCGCGTATCGAGGCGAGCGGCGTGGCTTACCGGCTGCGGCGCGCCTACGGCTCGGCCGGGCAGATCTGCGTGCACAAGCAGGCCATTACGCGTAGCAGCGTGCTGATTGTCGACGACGCCGAACTGGTCGCGCGCGAACTCGACGGCGTCGAAGAAATGCTGGCTTGCGTACCAGCCTTGCGTTGTGTGCTGATCGCCCCCGCGCCTTCGGACGCGCTGCGCGGCGCGGCACGCCGCGTCGGTGTGCAGCAGGTGCTGGCGTGGCCGAACGAGACCGACGAGCTCGTCTCGCTTCTTCTGCGGCTCGATGCCCGACAGCGAATGAGCGAACGCATGAGCGCGCGTCCGAGCGGGCGCATCGTTTCGTTCGTATCGCCTAAAGGCGGCAGCGGCACCACGCTGATCGCCGTGAATTTCGCGCAAGCGCTGGCCGCGTCGCGCAACCGGCGCGTGTTGCTGATCGACCTGAGCCGGCAATCGGCGGACGCCGGTCTGTTTCTCGCGACCAAGCCGTCGCCCCAAACGCTCGCCGATCTCGACGTGCCGGTCGAGCAACTCGACGCCAGGCTGCTCGAGGCGTGTGTGATGCGCATCCAGGCGAATTTTCATGTGCTGACAGGACCGCGCGACCCGCTCGACGGCGCCGCCCGCTTGCAGCCGGCGCAGGTGGAGCGCGTGCTGGCGCTGGCGCGCAAGCGTTACGACGCGGTGATCGTCGACCCCGGCAGCGGCACCGATCTCGATGCATCGGCATTGCGCGCCGTCGCCGTCAGCGACTCGGTGTCGATGGTCATGCAGCAGAACCCGCTGTATCTGCAAGGTGCGCGGCGTCTGCTCGATAGCCTCGGCGCGCAGGGTCATGCCGCCGGGACGGTGCGGATGGTCGTCAACCGCTACGATCGCCAGGCGCGAATCGATCTGCCCACACTCGAACGGACGCTCGGCGCCAAAGTCGCGCATTGCCTGCCGCGCGACGACAAGCACGCGGACGCCGCGCTCGGTCTCGCCGTGCCGCTCGTGAAGTGCGCGGCCGACAGCGCGCTTGCTCAAGGTATTCGCCTGCTGGCCGACATTCTCTGGCAGCCCGGCGCGGGACGTCGCGAAACCTCGATCGTGCAGCGCAACGAGTGCGGTCTGTAAGACCGGGCGAGCGCCGTGGGACGCTGCCCGTCTGCGCTTCGGCTTCAAACGCGACGCGCTACACTGCCGGGAACCGTCCGACCCGTTCGACCTTCCCGAGAGAATCACGTGAGCGCAGCGTCTTCCGTATCGAACCTTCTTCCGCAAGCCGATGATGGCCTTCACGGCCTCGACGACATGACGTCGATTCTGTCTAACCCGATCCTCAACACGGATTCGTACAAGGCTTCGCACTATCTGCAATATCCGCCCGAGGCGTCGGGCATGTTCTCGTACGTCGAGTCGCGCGGCGGCCGCTACGGGCGCACGCTATTCTTCGGCCTGCAGATGCTGCTCAAGACGTATCTGTGCCGGCCCATCAACGAGGCCATGATCGCGCAGGCCAAGGCCTTCTTCGAAGCCCATGGCGAGCCGTTCAACGAAGCCGGCTGGCGCTACGTCGTCGAACGCTATCAGGGCTATCTGCCGGTACGAATCCGCGCGGTGCCGGAAGGCTCGGTGGTCCCCACGCACAACGTGTTGATGACCGTGGAGTGCGACGATCCGCAGGTGTTCTGGCTGGCGTCGTATCTGGAAACGATGCTGCTGCGCGTCTGGTATCCGGTCACGGTGGCGACGCAAAGCTGGCATCTGCGCAAGACCCTGCATGCGTACCTGCGCAAGAGCAGCGACGATCTCACGCAATTGCCGTTCAAGCTGCATGACTTCGGCGCGCGTGGCGTGTCGAGCGCGGAGTCCGCGGCGATCGGCGGCGCGGCGCATCTGGTGAGTTTCATGGGCTCGGACACGGTGCTCGGCGTGGTCGCCGCAAACCGCTTCTATCACGAACCGATGGCGGCATTCTCGGTGCCGGCCGCGGAACACAGCACGATTACGTCATGGGGCCGCGAGCGCGAGACCGACGCGTTTCGCAACATGATCGCGCGCTTCGGCAAGCCGGGCGCGATCGTCTCGGTGGTGTCCGATTCCTACGACCTGTTCGCGGCGCTGAAAGTGTGGGGCGGCGAATTGAAGCAGACCGTGCTCGACTCCGGCGGCATGCTGGTGATCCGTCCCGACTCCGGCGATCCGCTGACCATCGTGCTGCAGACTCTGACGGCATTGGAAGCGTCGTTCGGCGCGACGCTCAACGGTAAAGGGCGGCGCGTGCTGCAGAACGTGCGCGTGATTCAGGGCGATGGGGTGAACGCGGAATCCATCGAAGCGATTCTCGCCGCGATGGACGAGGCCGGTTTTGCCGCCGACAACATCGTGTTCGGCATGGGCGGCGCGTTGTTGCAGCAGATCAACCGCGATACGCAGCGCTTCGCGATGAAGTGCTCGGCGATCCGGCTGGGTGGCGAATGGCACGACGTGCGCAAGGACCCGGTGACGGACGCGGGCAAGCGCTCGATGAAAGGGCGGCTCACGTTGCTGGTGAACCGTCGTACCGGCGAATATCGCACGGTGACGCTGCCCGTGGTGTGGGACGCGCAGACCGTCGAGGGCGAGTGGGACGATGCACTCGTCACGGTGTTCGATACCGGCAAACTGCTGAACGAGGTGTCGTTCGCGGAAGTCAGGCAGCGCGCGCACGCAGGCGAGCGCGATTCGACGGACGACTGAGGTTGGGCGTGGAAGATCAGGCGGCGGTCCAGACCGATACGCCGCTGGCATCGATATCGAGGCGGCAGGGCTCGCCTTCGCGCAGACCGGCGTCCTCGCTCGCGATGTCGAACAGAACCCCGGCGATATTCACACGGATATAGCGCTCGCCGCGCCGTAATTCCACGGAAACGACGGTACCTTCAAAAGCACCCGTCGAGGCAAGCGTGATGGCATGCGACGAGACTCGCCACATGACGCGTGAGTGCTTCGTGTCAGCGGTGCTTGCCATGTCGGCGGCTATCGTGAAACCCGCTGCGATTTCAAGCTGACCCGCGGCGACCATCCGCCCCTCGCCGACGTTGTGCAGACCGAGCAACGCGGCCACTCGCATCGAAGCGGGCCGTTCGAAGACGGCGTCTATCGAACCCGCCTGCAAAACGCGTCCCTGTTCCACCACCAGCACTTCGTCGGCGAGCAGAGCGGCTTCATCGGGGTCGTGCGTGACGATGACCGTGACCGCCGTGATCTCGCGTTGCAGTGCGCGCAGCGCCTGCTGCAGGCGTCGCCGGCGCGGTGTATCGAGCGCGGCGAACGGCTCGTCGAACAGCAGCAGTTCGCTATGCCGGGTCAGCGCCCGCGCGAGCGCGACGCGTTGCCGTTGACCGAACGACAACTGCTGCGGCAAACGATCGAGCAACGGGGTGAGGCCGAGATGGTCGAGCCAGTAACGTGCGCTGGCGGCGTCGGCATCGACGGGAAAGCTCAATTGCCGCGCCACGTTCATGTGTGGAAACAGCCCATAGTCCTGCGGCATGTAGCCGATCTGCCGGCGCTCGGGCGACAGCGTGCCGAGATCCGTCGTGCCGAGTCGCACCTCGCTCGATGCGTTGGACTCGAGCCCCGCGATCAGACGCAGGGCCAGCGACTTACCCGAACCCGACGGACCGATGATCGCCAGACGGCGCGTCGCGGGCGACCACGCGAGGTCGAGTTCGAAAGCGCCGAGACGGCGCCGCAAATGAAAGGCGAGCTTGCGTTCGGGGTTCTCGTTGCGACGAGTCACCGGGCCCGTGTCGGGAAGCAGCGCGTCGTCGCTATTCCCGGTCTGCGCGGGCGGGCTTTTTTGCCGGAGGCTGTAGATGGACAGCGCCGCGCACACGATCGCGATGGCGAGGGTGGGCAGCAGCAGTGGCATCATCGCCGGCAGACCCTGGCCGCCGAATACCACGTAGGTGTAGACCGGCAGTGAGTACGGGTGATACGCGACCATCACCGTGGCGCCGAACTCGCCGAACGCACGGAGCCAGGCGAGCGCGAGACCGGCGCGAATCGCCGGCCACGCGACCGGCAGCATGACGCGCAGGAAGCGGCTGCCGGCGTGATGGCCGAGCGTCGCCGCGACGTCGTCGAGGACCGGATCGACGGCGGCGAACGCGGACTTCGCGGCGATGATGAGGAACGGCGCCGCGACGAAGGTTTCTGCCAGCACGATACCGGCGAACGAGTCGGTCAATACGCCGCCGGTCAGGCGGCCGACCCAGCTATACGGCCCGAGCAGAAACAGCAACAGCACGCCGCTCGTGAGCGGCGGCAAGGCGAGAGGAAGCTGCACGACGAAGCCGAGCAGCGCCATTTTGCGCGAGTTCGACCGTGCCAGAAAATAGCCGAGCGGCACGCCGCCCAGCAGCACGACGAACGCGGCGACACTGGCGCTCGCGGCCGACACACCGACCGCCGACCACGTCGTGCGCCAGTCGACGTTGGTCCAGTCGGCGGCGCCCAGTTGCGGGATGCTGGCGACGAACGGCGCGACAAGGTAGACGGCAAGCAGGCCCGCCAGCCACAGCAGCGGTCGCGCGTACGAGCGTTGCACGCGTTACTGCAGCGCGGCGTCGATCACGGCCTGGACCGAAGGCGGAATAGCCTGCACGTTGCCGCTGATAACGGGCTTGATCACGTCGACGCCATGCTGTTGCAGCAGCGCGCGGCCTTGCGCGCTAAGCAGGAAGTCGACGAAGCTGGTGGCGCCCGAATGGTTCGGCGCGTCGTTCAGAATGGTCAGCGTGTAGCTCGCTTTGGCGTGCAATTCGGGTGCGGGTTGCAGCGCCGGAATTTTCAGGTCGGAGGTTTCGGTCGAATAGAAGAAGCCGGCGTCGAGCTGGCCGGATTGCAGGCGACCCACGAGGGTTTCTTCCGGCAGGACCTGAGCGGGGTTGTCCGGTGCGCCGAGAATCTTGTCGACGAGGTCGGGCTGATGGTAGAGCGCCGCGGCTTTGGTCACCATCTCGACGGTGAATGCGCCCTTCGGATCGAGCTTCGGATCGGTGCGGCCGATGCGGATGCCCGGCTCCTGCAGTACCTCGTCCCAGCGCTTGCTCTTGAACGCCGCCGCAAAACGGCTCTTCGGGTTATAGCCGATCATCAGCGGCGATTCGGCGAAATTCACGTACCACGAGACGTGGTCGCCATTGGCCTGGCCCTGCAGGCTGTCGTTCACTTTCGGACTCGCGCTGATGAAAACATCGCCGCGCCGCAGCTTGCCTTTGATCTCGTTGGCGATCTTGTTGGAACCCGCCGCATAGCCGCGGAAATGCTGGCCGGTCGCCTTTTCGAACGCGGGGCCGATGCTGCGCTCCATCAGATTGACGAGCGAGCCGGCGTACAGCACGTTCACCGTGTCGTCCTGGGCGAGCGCAGGCGTGGCCGTCGCGATGGCGCCGACGGCCACGACAGAAGTCACGAAGGAAGCGAGCAGCTTGCGGATCATGCGATAACCCCATTTCGTTATTGAGAGCGCTATATTACGACGTCATCGCACCGGATGGTATGTGCGCAGCGGGCCAGTTGGGCCAATATGTTTCTTATACTTCGTCATATATGTTCGGATATAGCGAACTCCCGAACCCAACCTATCCCGACCGTTTATGAATACCTTGACGACCGCTTCCCCTGCTGTCGACGGAGCGCTGGTTTTTAGCGGACGCTTCCAGCAACCGCTCCGTGTCGGGCTCGACCGCCTGCGCGAGTACGAGAGCGTGCTGGCGACGCCGTTCGATCTGCGCTGCTACACGAGCAACCGGTTTATCCGTAGCGTCGCGCCGTATCGCGGCGTGCGCCTGACCACGCTGATCACCGAGGCCGGTTTGCCGAACGCGGTGCAGGGCGAATTCAAGCGCACCGTGTTTCTCGCGATTGGGCAGGACGGCTACGTCGTGACGTTTTCATGGCACGAGCTTTTCAACACACCGGTCGGCGAGAGTGTGCTGGTCGCTTATGAATGCGACGGCCGGCCATTGAGCCCCGCGGAAGGCGCGCCCATTCTGTTCTCCGGTGCGGATATCCTGCCGGCGCCGCGGCACGTGAAACGGCTCGCGCGGATCGAAGCGCAGGTGCTCGCGCCGCTGGCTTGAATGCTGCCGCGGATGCTGCCGCGGGCGCGACAGGCACTTCGTGTATGCTCTCGCGCATGGCCGATACCGCTAAAACCCGATCCGTCAGCGTGACCCGATCCGCGCAGAAAACCGCTTCGAAAGCCGCTTCGAAGCCGGCTTCGAAGCCGGCTGTAAAACCGTCTGTCAAACCTGCGAGCAAGTCCGCGAAAACACGCCCGGAAGTGCGCTTCAGAATGCGCATTCGCAGCGGCGATGCGGTCGCGCTCGGGCCCGGCAAGGTCGAACTACTTGAGGCCGTGCGCGATTACGGCTCCATTTCCGCTGCCGCGCGTAGCCTCGATATGTCGTACCGGCGCGCGTGGCTGCTAATCGACGAGTTGAACCGTTCGCTGAAGGCGCCCGCTACCTCGTCGGAGCAGGGCGGTCAGAGCGGCGGCGGTTGCACCCTGACGCCGGTGGGTGAAACCATCGTTCGCCTGTATCGCGACGTCGAGAACGAAGCGCAACGCAGTTGCGCGAAACAGATCGCCGAGTTGACCCGGCTGATCCGTTAGCACGCGGCCGAAGCCGCATTCAGCCATGCCGCAGACAGAATGCCGAAGCCGGCGCGGCGCCGGGTTGAACGCGTGCCGAGGCATGCAGGCGGCTCATCAATTCGACGAAGCTCGCCACGCTCGCGGTGCGCAACGGGTGGTAGTCGATCTGATGACGTTCGCAAACCCGTTTGAGCGTGTTCATCGAATCGTGATCGACGCAATCGACCGGGAACACGACGACATCCGCGCCCGGCAGCGCGGCGGCAAGCAGACCTTTACGGTCTTCCACGCCGCCGTCGTGAATCGTCAGATCGCCGCCTGACGCTTGCACCAGCCGCCGGAGCGCGGCATTCGAATTGGGGCGGCCGCCCACGTAGACCACCCGTTTGTCGCGCAGCCACGCGAGGCTCGCCCGGCGTGCATCGCCCGAGTCGGCGGGCTCGGCGGTATCCACGGTCGCGCGTTCCAGCGCGTCGCATTCGCTTTGCACCAGCCTGAGCAGCGACAAGGCCTGATCGCGACTCTTGCGCAGCGCCAGCGCGGACTCCTGTTCCTGCAATACGCGTTGTTCGGCCGCTTCGCGGCGGCTCGTGTGCAGCGCGACGCGTTGATCGGCGTCGTGCAGTTTGTCGCGCAATTTCTGCGAGTGCCATTCGGTTTCTGCCGGATCTGCGTCTGCATCTGCGTTCGCGGGCAGGACTCTCGCGAGTTGTGCGCCGAGTTGTTCGACCTGCTTCTGCAAGGCGGCGATCGACGCGTCGCGCTCCGCCGTCAGCTCCTGCATACGGGCCTGCTGACGCTCGATTTTCTCTTTCAGTTCGGCGTTATCGGCTTCGAGGGCAACCAGCCGGCGGATGTCCGCGCGATTGGCCGCGCCTACCAGATGCGACAGCATGTGCAGATCGCCGAATGCTTTCTGGCGCACCGGCATGGTCGCGTAGCGGTGCGTCATCAAAGCCCAGTAAGCGGGCGGAATGTCGCCGCTTTTCAATGCGTCGTCCCACAGGTCCAGCAGGGCAGCTTCATCGGCGGCCGCTTCGAAGCGGCGGATAGCGACGGCGTAGTGTTCGTCGAGCAGCTTGTGCAATGCCTTCGCGGCGCTACCGCCTTCGATCGCGAGTTCGACCGCCGAGTGGTGGATCTCCAGATCGCTGGCCTCGCGCCGGTCGAGACTCGTGAATCTGGGTACCAGCTTGCGCAACTCATGCGTGCTCAGACAGGTGCCGATGATCGAGCAATGCAGGTGACTGTCGAGTTCGGCGAGCTTCGCACGTCGGTTGGTGTTCGGCAGCGATACCTGCGCCTGCGAGCAGCACGGCTCGGCCGCACGCATGCCGGTGCCGGCGAGTTCTTCGCCGGACAGTTTCAGACGCGAGGGCTGGGCAAGACGGAAAGGGGGCGTGTGCATGAAATCCTCTAAACCGGGCCGGTGTCGGGCTGATCGAATGGGAAGCGATATGTTCAATGGAATATAACGGTGGGCAAACGACGAGACCTCAGAAAACGCCGACCGCAATATCTGAGAGGATATAACGAAAGGACGGGCTGATGCACGCGATCCGTCCGAGCCCTTACAATCCGTTTCGCACGGGTTTCACTTCGGGTCAACCAGACAAATCAACGAATGAGCCATCCCAATCAGCAATTGATCGAGCGCTTCTATACGGCGTTCCAGCAGCGCGATGCGCAGACCATGGCCGCCTGCTACACGGACGACGCGATTTTCGTCGACCCGGCCTTCGGCGAGCTTCACGGCGAGGCGGTGCGCGACATGTGGCGAATGCTCGTGGCCCGCGCGCAGAATTTCTCGCTGAGCTACGAGCGTGTCGTCGCCGACGAACGCGAGGGAAGCGCGCATTGGGTCGCGCGCTATCTGTTCAGTCAGACCGGCCGTTCCGTGGTCAACCGGATCGACGCCCGGTTCGTGTTCCGCGACGGACTGATCGCCGAACATCGCGACCGCTTCGATCTATGGCTGTGGACGCGTCAGGCATTAGGCCTCAAAGGCACGCTGCTGGGCTGGTCGCCGCTGGTGCAGCGGGCGATCCGCGCGCAGGCCCGGAAAGGTCTCGACCACTACCGGCAGCGGCAGCAGCGCGGCTGATGCGTTAGCAGCGGTTTGCCGGCTTGCTATCATCGCGGCAGTTGATAGAGTATTTGTCATCCGATGAACAGGGACATGTCATGCCAGTAGTCGATGCTTCATGGGAACAATGGTTGTCCAGCAACGTATCGCGCGGTTGCAGCATGGATTCGATGATCGACGCGATGGTGCAGGCCGGCTTCGCCGGCGAGGCCGCGCGAACGGCGGTCGGCAAGGCGTTCGGCCTGACCCTGGCGGTGACGGGCGCGGCCTCGCACGGCGCCGCGGCCACCGAAGCCGTGCTGGCCAAACCGGCGCCGAGTGCTTATCAGTACGACGCCATGCCGGTCGCCAGCGGTAATGTGATTCACGCTTACGACCGCGACGTGCGCGTTTTGATGCGCTGCGAGAAGCCGCAGGTCATCGTGTTCGGCGACGTGCTGTCGGCCGAAGAGTGCAACGAGATGATCGAGCGCTCGCGGCATCGTCTGAAACGCTCGACGACGGTCAATCCCGCCACCGGCAAGGAAGACGTGATTCGCAACCGGACCAGCGAAGGCATCTGGTACCAGCGCGGCGAAGACGACTTCATCGCACGGATGGACCGGCGGATTTCCAGCCTGATGAACTGGCCGGTCGAGAATGGCGAAGGCCTGCAAATCCTGCATTACGGCACCACCGGCGAGTACAAGCCGCATTTCGATTACTTCCCGCCGGATCAGCCGGGCAGCTCGGTGCATACGGCGCAGGGCGGGCAACGGGTGGCGACGCTGGTGATCTATCTGAACGACGTGCCGGACGGTGGCGAAACGATTTTCCCGGAAGCGGGCGTGTCGGTGGCGGCGCGGCAGGGCGGCGCGGTGTATTTCCGCTATATGAACGGTCAGCGCCAGCTCGATCCGTTGACCTTGCACGGCGGCGCGCCCGTGCTCGGCGGCGACAAGTGGATCATGACCAAATGGATGCGCGAGCGCGCTTACGGTTGAGATTGTCCGGTCCGCCCGGGCCCGGCGCTCATTCCGAAGTCTGACGGGCCGCGCCGGCGCCATGCGCGGTCGACGAATCGGCCCACAGCTGTTTCAGCGCGTCGCGGGCGCTGACATAACCCATCCGCATGATCATCGAGCCGATCGCAGCGCCAGCCAGGTGATCGAGCATCGGGAAGCCCGCCATGCTGCCCGCCAGACCCAAAGTCGCGACGAGTGCGGAGACCGCATCCACGCGAGCATGCCAGGCGCTCGCCAGCAGGATCGACGAGCCGTTGCGGCGGCCGGCGGCGCGCAGATAGCGGAACAGCGATTCCTTCGCGAGCATGACGACGCCGCTCACGAGCAGCGCGCAGGTTTGCAGCAGCGGGCTGGCATCGAGCGGTGCGTCCTGCGTGACGCTATGCCAGAGCATTTCAAACGCGGTCACCCACAACACCACGGCAATCAGCAGCGAAGCGACGACGGGCGGTCCATCTCCGGCGCGGACGTGGGCGCGCCGTGTCGAGCTGAAATAGAGGACGAGTAGCACCAGGCCGTCCGCCGCGAGATCGCTCGCTGTGTGGACGCCGTCGGCCAGCAAACCATCGGAATGAGCGCAGAGGCCGATCACGATCTGCATCGCCATCAGAAACGCGTTGAGGAGCACGCTGACCCACGCGGCCTTAAACAAGGCGGCCACCGTGGGTTTTTTTGCTGGCGCCGAGTCGGCTTGTCAGGTGCGCTAAAAACAGGGGCATCGCGTCGGGACCGTTCGTTTTGTCCCTGCACGGTACTTGGCGATCGTGGCACGCGCATGACAGCCGCGTTCGCGATCGACGCGTGACGAAGCGGGCCGAAGTGCGCACCCAGGCCCGCTTCGTCGATACGTCAGCTCTTCGCGGTCCCTTCCTGATTGCGCGATCCGCCGCCGATGCTTTGTCCGGCATCGTGGGCGAGGCCGACATAGCCGAGCACCGAAATCAGTGTCAGCACACCCGCGCAGAGGAAGGCAAGGCGGAAGTCGGCGAGCGTGAACAGGCGCCCCGTGTTCTCGCCGTTCAAAAACGCCGCCGCGCGCAGCGAGACCGCGCCGAAGGCGATGCCGAGGCCGATGGTCATCTGCGCGGCGGCGCTCCAGAGCGTGCTGGCGCCGCTCATCTGCGATGGCGCGACATCGGCGTAGGCGAGCGTCGCCAGCGTCGAAAACTGCATGGAGCGCGTCACACCGTAGACGAACACGACGAACAGCACGAGCAGCAGCGGCACGTCCGGCGTCAGCAACCCACACGCGACGATGGAAATGCCGGCCACGGCGACGTCGACGATCGACACCATGCGAAAGCCGTAACGCTGCAGGATGCGCGTGGTCAACGCCTTCATGCCGAGGTTGCCGACGGCGCTTGCCAGCAGCAACAGCCCCGACTTGAACGCCGACAGCCCAAAGCCGAGTTGAAACAGCAAGGGCATCAGATAAGGCACCGCGCCAATGCCGATGCGCGTGAACGAGCCTGTGACGACGGTGACGGAGAACGTCGGAATCTTGAGCGTGGACACGTCGATCAACGGATGCGGATGCCGCTTCGCATGCCGGAATGCAACGACCCCGAGCAGCAATCCGACGACGATGAGCGCGCCGGCTACCCACGGACTTTCGCCCACCTGGCTCGCCAGTTCCGCGCCGTAGAGGATGGCCGTCAGGCTCGCCGCGCTCAGCAGCAGGCCGACGATGTCGAGCGGTTTGCGCTCGCTGCCGCGCAGGTTCGGCACCATGGCGAGGGCGATGGCCATCGCGGCGAGACCGAACGGTACGTTCAGCAGGAAGATCCAGCGCCACGATGCGTAGGTGGTGATGAAGCCGCCCACCGGCGGGCCGATCACGGGAGCGGCGATCGCGGGCCATGTGATGGTCGAAATCGCCTGCATCATTTTGCTTTTTTCGGTGCTGCGGACCACGATCAGGCGGCCCACCGGCACCATCATCGCGCCGCCGATGCCTTGCAACAGCCGCGCAGCGGTAAATTCGGCGACGTTCTGCGACAGCCCGCACAACACCGAAGCCACCGTGAACACGCCAATCGCGCTGAAGAACACCGTGCGCGATCCGCAACGATCCGCGACCCAGCCGCTCACCGGAATGAAGATGGCCAGCGCCAGCATGTAGGCCGTCATGCCGAGGCTGAGACTGTTCGGGCCGACGCCGAACGAATGCGCCATTTGCGGCAGCGCGGTAGCGATCACCGTGGTGTCGAGGTACTCCATGAAGAACGTCGCGGCGACGATATAAGGCAGCCAGCCGACATGGGATTGACGCGTGTTGCCGGTGCTCATCGCGCGGTCCTCGCGGTTTTCTGGACGTGGCGGGCGTGGCGGACTTGGCGGGCGGTGCGGGTGGCGAGGTTTTGAGCGGACGGCCAGGCCGCGCGCGATGCTTGGGACTTCATGTTCTTGCGACGGCCTTTCGGAAAAGAGCGGTGTCGCGAATGCGCGGGGGGCGCAGTCGCAAGCGACCGATGAGAGGGTGGTTTGCCGTGGGCGGCCACGCGGTGTGCTCCGTCAAAAACGGGGCGCGTGGGCCGCCAGCCCTGAATCGTATCGCAATCCGCGACGCTGCATCGTATGGGCCGGCCTTACCGGCCCATTGCGACGCTTTCCGTCGTCGTTCGGATTACCTTGTCGCTAAGTCCTTCGCCGCGTATTCGCGATCGAGCTTGTCGTACAGTGGCTTGTTGACGAGGCGCTGGCGCTCGCTGAACGGCGCAACCAGCGTCGCGTCTTCGTCGAGTCGACCCTGTTTCTGCAGCGTGCCGAGCGCGCGTTGCATGCCGAGCACCGCGCCTTGCAGCGCCGCGTTCGCGTACAGTACGATGCCGTAGCCGAGTTTGGCCAGCGCTTCACGCGATTGCACCGGCGTCTTCCCGCCGATCACGATGTTGATCAGTTGCGGCGTGTCGAACAGGCCGGGCAGGCGCTCGATGTCGGCGAGCGATTCGGTGGCCTCGATGAACAGAATGTCGGCGCCCGCTTCGATGAAGCGATGGCCGCGTTCGATGGCGTCTTCGATACCGTGCACGGCGGCCGCGTCGGTGCGCGCCATGATCTGCAGATTGCCGTCTTCGCGGGCATCCACGGCCGCGCGAATCTTGCCGACCATTTCGCTCGTACCGACGACTTCCTTGCCGGAAAAGTGGCCGCATTTTTTCGGCATGACCTGATCTTCGAACTGGATCACGTCGGCGCCGCTGCGCTCGAGCACCCGCACGGTCTGCCGTACGTTCAGCGCGTTGCCGAAGCCGGTATCGGCATCGACGATCAGCGGCAGCGCGACCGCGTCGCGAATGCGCGCGCAGTGCTCGGCGACTTCGGCCAGTCCGATGAAACCCAGGTCGGGCAGACCCAGCGACATGTTCGTGACGCCGGCGCCCGTGATGTAAATGGCTTCGAAGCCGGCGTCTTCGATAACGCGCGCGCTCATTGCGTTGAAAGCGCCCGGCACGAGCAGGCCCTGGCGCTGGGCGACTTTGGCGCGGAAAGCGGCGCGGCGGGCAGCGGTGGTAGTGGTCATGATGAGGTGTCTCCGATGATCGGTTGAAAAGAGGCGGCGGTTTGTCCGTCCAGCCTGTTGCAGGTTGCATGCCATTAATGAGGATCGGCGATTTTCGTCCATGAATCAGCAGCTTGCGTTTGCGGCCGACACGAGGCGCGACATGGCACAATGCACGCGAACGTTTCGTGAAACGTTTCTGGAACGTTTCGCTTTTGCCTGGAGCTTGTGCCGTGTCGACTTTCACGCCGTCGTTTGCCATCCCGCCGTCGTCGCAACCAGGCGTTGCGCTGGTGAGTATCAGCCGTTTGCAGTCGCTTTGCGAAGCGGTTGCACCGCGCTACGCGGGGCAAGCGAGGTTTTTCCCGGTTCGCGAAGGCTACGGCGCGGCGGTGAGCGTGCTTCAGGATTATGTCGACGCCGGTGCGGTCGATGTCGTACTGGCAGCCGGCTCGAACGGCGCCTACCTGCGCGAAAACCTCAGCGTTCCGGTCGTCATGGTCAAGGTGAACGGCTTCGACGTGCTCAGCGCGCTGACTCGCGCGACCACCCGCTGGCCGGGCGCTTCGGTCGGTCTCGTTCTGCATGAAACGATCTCGCACGAGCTTGCCGATCTCGGGCCGTGGCTGAAAGTGCCGTTGAAACAGCGCGCCTACCGTTCCGTCGACGAGGTGCGGCTCGCCGTACAGGACCTTGCCGCCGAAGGATGCAAGGTGGTCATCGGCCCCGGCATGGCTTGCGATCTGGCGCAGCAAGCGGGGCTGGACAGCGTGTTTCTCTATTCGCTCGGTGCCGTCGAAGAGGCATTCGAGCGCTCGGTCGAACTCGCGCGCGTCAGTCGCCAGAAAGAGTCCAAGCGGGTGCGTCTGAACACGATCGTCGCGCATCTGCGCGACGGCGTGGCCGCGTTCGACGCCGCCGGGCAACTCGAAGCCGTGAATCCCGCCATGCTCGACCTGCTCGGGCTCACGCGCGAAACCGACGTGGCCGCCCAGGTGACGCGCGCGGTCGGCCCCTGGCTGCGCGACACGCTCGAGCACGACGCCGCCGTCGAAGAGCGCATCGAGCAGATCGGCGGGCGGGCTCTCATCGTCAACTGCCTGCCGATCGTCGAGCAGGGCACGCGTTCCGGCGCCGTGGTGACCGTGCAGGATGCGCTGGTGGCGCAACGGATCGACCGCTCGCTACGCACCAGCCAGCGGCCGAAGCAACTGGTCGCGAGGCATCAACTGGACGATCTGATCGGCGCTTCGGCCGCGCTGGAACGG
Source organism: Paraburkholderia sp. BCC1886 (assembly GCF_900996245.1). Classification (GTDB taxonomy): domain Bacteria; phylum Pseudomonadota; class Gammaproteobacteria; order Burkholderiales; family Burkholderiaceae; genus Paraburkholderia. The sequence goes on from NZ_CAAJGK010000041.1 coordinate 193,158, forward strand.
GTGCGGCGGCTCGCGCGCGCAGGCGCGGCGCACGACGCCACCGTGCTGCTGAGCGGCGAGAGCGGCACCGGCAAGGAACTCGTCGCGCAGGGCATCCACAATGCCAGCCGGCGGCGCGGCAATCCGTTCGTCGCGTTCAATTGCGCGGCGTTGCCCGAAGGCCTGATCGAAAGCGAACTGTTTGGTCACGAGGAGGGCGCATTCACTGGCGCGCGACGCGGCGGCAAGCCGGGCCTGTTCGAGATCGCCCATACGGGGACGATTTTTCTCGACGAGATCGGCGAGATGCCGGCGGCGTTGCAAAGCCGTCTGCTGCGTGTGCTGCAGGAGCGCGAGGTGATGAAGCTCGGCTCGGGACGCGCCACGCCCATCGACGTGCGGGTAATCGCCGCGACCCATCGCGATCTGCATGTGCTGGTCGAGCAGGGCGCGTTTCGCGCGGACCTGTATTTTCGCCTCAACCTGCTGCAGATAGCATTGCCGCCCCTGCGCGAGCGCCGGGAGGACCTGCCGCAACTGGCGCGGCACCTGTTGGGGCGCAGCGCGTTCCAGTATGGTCTGTCCGATTGGTCGGAGGCGGCCAGCGAGCGGATCCTGACCTTCATGGCGCCTTTGTTCGAGCGGTATGCGTGGCCGGGCAATGTGCGCGAACTGGACAATCTGTTGACTCGCGCCGCCATTTATCCAGGCTATGCTGGAGAGTCAGCGGGCGAACCGTCGATCGATCGCCAGGCGCTTTTCCCGGAATTCGGGCGGATGCGGCAGGCCACGGAGGACAGCGGATCTATTGCCGTGCATCAGCCGGCAGGGTCGCGAATCGTGCGTGACACTACGCCGCCGAGCCCCCGTCCTACCCGCGAGGACGCGCTTCGCGCACTGGCGCAGGCCGGCGGCAACCGGGCCGCAGCCAGTCGCGCGTTGGGAATCGGCCGAACCACGTTCTGGCGATTGATGCAAAATGACGGGCCGCAGTAACCCGCTGCAATAGCCACGAGTCAGGCGGTAAATAGCGTCAGGCTATCACCATCATAAGAACAATCCGCTTTACCTATTAAGCGTCGTCTGACATACTGGCCCAACTTTCCAACCACTCAGAAAGAGGACTCAGCAAATGCCGATCATCAATAGTCAAGTTCAACCGTTCAAGGCGCAGGCTTATCACAACGGCGACTTCGTGACCGTCACCGAAGAAAGCCTGAAAGGCAAGTGGTCGGTTTTCGTTTTCTACCCGGCCGATTTCACGTTTGTTTGCCCGACCGAACTGGGCGACCTGGCTGATCGCTACGCCGAATTCAAGAAGCTCGGCGTCGAAATCTACAGCGTGTCGACCGACACGCATTTCACCCACAAGGCATGGCACGACACGTCGGACACGATCCAGAAGATCGAGTACCCGATGATCGCCGACCCGACGCTGGCAATCTCGCGCGCTTTCGACGTGCTGATCGAAGAAGAAGGTCTGGCACTGCGCGGCACGTTCGTGATCAACCCGGAAGGCCAGATCAAGCTTAGCGAAGTGCACGACAACGGCATCGGCCGTGACGCAGGCGAACTGCTGCGCAAGGTGCAGGCTGCGCAATACGTCGCATCGCATCCGGGTGAAGTTTGCCCCGCGAAGTGGACGCCGGGCGCAGACACGCTCACGCCGTCGCTCGACCTGATCGGCAAGATCTAAGCCAGTAGCAAGATTCGCCTCTCGCAGTACGCGCCTCATGGCGCATGAACGTGCGGCACGCTTTTCACAGCGCGCCGTACGTGCCCGGTCCGGGTGCCTGCTATCCGCAAGCGCCCGGACCGGGAACCCAACACCCATCGTCACGGAATCGAATAGCCATGCTTGATGCCAACCTCAAGACCCAGTTGAAAACGTACCTCGAAAAGGTTAGTAAGCCTATCGAGATCGTCGCGTCGCTCGACGACAGCGCCAAATCGCAAGAGCTGCGGGCATTGCTGAACGATATCGCGACGTTGTCGGAACGCGTCACCGTCATCGAGCGTGCGGACGACAGCGTGCGCAAGCCGTCGTTCTCGATCGGCGAGCCGGGCAAGGACATCGGCATCCGCTTCGCCGGCATTCCAATGGGACATGAATTCACGTCGCTGGTCCTCGCGCTTCTGCAGGTCGGCGGCCATCCGGTCAAACTCGACGACGCGGTGATCGAACAGATCCGCAGTCTCGACGGCGACTATCAGTTCGAAACGTATTTTTCGCTGTCATGCCAGAACTGCCCGGAAGTCGTCCAGGCACTGAACGTGATGGCGCTGATCAACCCGCGTATCCGCCACGTGGCGATCGACGGGGCGCTGTTCCAGAACGAAGTCGAAGCGCGCCAGATCATGGCGGTACCGACCATGTTCATGAACGGAGAGGTCTTCGGCCAGGGCCGCAGCGGCGTGAAAGAGATTCTCGCGAAGCTCGACACCAACGCCGGCGCGCGTGCCGCCAAGGCGCTCGAAAACAAACCGGTGTTCGATACGCTGATCGTCGGCGGCGGACCTGCCGGTGCGGCAGCGGCCATTTACTCGGCACGCAAGGGTATTGCAACGGGCGTGGTCGCCGAGCGTTTCGGCGGTCAGGTGCTGGACACGCTGGCCATCGAAAACTTCGTCTCCGTGACGGAGACCGAAGGACCGAAGTTCGCCACGGCGCTCGAGCAGCACGTGAAGACGTATGAAGTCGACATCATGGACGTACAGCGCGCCGAGGCGCTGATTCCCGGCCGTATCAACGAAGTGCGTCTTGCCAACGGCGCCGTGCTGAAAGCGAAGACGATCATCCTGGCAACCGGTGCGCGCTGGCGCGAAATCAACGTGCCGGGCGAACGCGAGTATCGCAATCATGGCGTCGCGTATTGCCCGCACTGCGATGGTCCGCTGTTCAAGGGCAAGCGTGTTGCGGTGATCGGCGGCGGCAACTCGGGCGTTGAAGCGGCAATCGATCTGGCCGGTATCGTCAGTCACGTCACGTTGCTGGAATTCGGCGCTACGCTGCGTGCCGACGAAGTGCTGCAACGCAAGTTGCGCAGCCTCGCCAACGTCACCATCGTGACGCAGGCGCAGACCACGGAAGTCACCGGCGACGGCAAGAAGGTCAACGGGATCGTGTACAAGGACCTTCGTTCGGGCGACGTCAAAACGGTCGAGCTGGAAGGCGTATTCGTGCAGATCGGTCTCGTGCCGAACACCGAATGGCTCAAAGGCACGGTCGAGTTGTCGAAGCATGGCGAGATCGTGGTCGATGCACGCGGCGCGACGTCGGTGCCCGGCGTGTTTGCCGCCGGCGACGTCACCACGGTGCCGTTCAAGCAGATCGTCATTGCGGTCGGCGAGGGCGCGAAAGCATCGTTGTCGGCGTTCGATCACCTGATTCGCCACAGCGAAGAAGAGACGGTCACGAGCGAAGCCGAGGTCGAAGCCACCGCGTGATTCGCGTCAGTAGTTAGCTAGTCGGCAGAATGAACGGCGGCCTTAAAAGGCCGCCGTTTTTCATTGGGAGAAGCACCGCGCCTCTCCTCATCCTCTCAATACCGCCAAAAACACCCGTTTCATTCAGCCGCTCGACCCCTGTCGTCACAGCCTCGCTAAACGCGTGAATGTTTGGAGCCGCGCACCTGGCCAGAATCCTTGGCGATCCCACCTGTCAGGCCATATAACTCCGTCAGTCGGCGCGACGTCCAGCCGGCTGGTCAAGCCGGCCGCCCGCTGTCATTTCGATGCAGCCCTGCGGACCCAGGCGACATAAAAAAGGAGGGAGACAATGGCAACATCGCAAGCGGCCCCGGCTCGCTGGGTCGACGGCAAGCGCTATCTGTGGCTACTCGGCGCGCTCACCATTACCTTGCCGTTGCATGCGGCAAACTTCGCGCTGCTGAGCGGCTGGCACATCTTCTGGTGGTTCGGGCCGATCTTCGTGTTCGGCATCATCCCGGTACTCGATTCACTGATCGGCGACGATACCAGCAATCCCCCCGAGGACGTCGTCGCGACGCTCGAGAAAGAGCGCTATTACCGCCGCGTCGTCTATCTCGCGACTTTCATCGAATACGTATCGTTCGTCGGCGCCGTATGGATCGTCGGCACGCATGCGCTCACGTGGTACGACTACCTGGGCTTTGCGTTGTCGCTAGGCGCGGCGACCGGCGTGTCGATCAACACCGCGCACGAGCTTGGCCACAAGACCGATCGCACGGAGCGCTGGCTCGCCAAGATCACGCTCGCGCCGGTCGGCTACGGGCATTTCTTCGTCGAACACAATCGCGGCCATCATGTGCGCGTCGCGACGCCGCCGGACCCGGCCAGCGCGCGCTTCGGCGAATCGTTCTGGCGCTTCCTGCCGCGCACGGTGTTCGGCAGCATCGCGTCGGCGTGGCGGCTGGAGAAGCATCGGCTGGAGCGCCTCGGCAAATCGCCCTGGAGCTGGCGCAACGAAGTGCTGCATTCGTGGGCGATGACCGTCGTGCTATGGGCGGCCATGGTCGCATTGTTCGGCAAGACGGTGCTGCCGTTCCTGGTGATCCAGGCGGTGTATGGCGCGTCGCTGCTCGAGGTCGTCAACTACCTGGAGCACTACGGGCTGTGCCGCAAACAACTCGCGAGCGGGCGTTACGAGCGCTGTCAGCCGCAGCATTCGTGGAACAGCAATCGCGTCGTGACCAATCTGTTTCTCTATCAACTGCAGCGTCACGCGGATCATCACGCGAATCCGGCGCGCTCCTATCAGGCGCTGCGCCATTTTCAGCACGCGCCGCAATTGCCGTCCGGCTACGCGACGATGATCATGTTCGCGTACGTGCCGCCTCTCTGGTTCCGGGTGATGAACCCGCGCGTCATTGCGCACTACCAGGGCGACATGGCGCAGGCCAATATCCGCCCGGCGATTCGCGATCGTGTGCTCGCGCAATCCGCCATGTAAGTCGACGAAAAAAACGCCGCCCTGAATGCTCAGGGCGGCGTGCTACGAAGTACTGCATGTCTTCGCTCGACGCTAAACGCGAGCGCGGCAACCTCCGCTTAGCCCCAGAACGCCGACACTTCGTTGTCGCGCAAGTCGAACACCAGCACTTCCGCATCCTGACCGTGCGAGAAGGTAAGCGCTTCCTCGTCGCGTACCCGTGCGCCATCGCCTTCGCCTAACGTCACGCCGTTCACCGTCACGCTGCCCCGTGCCACGTGAATATAGGCGTAGCGGTGGCTGGCCAACTCGAGCCGCGCGGTTTCGTCGCCATCGAACAGACCGGCATACACCCGTGCATCCTGCTGCAGCACGAGCGAGTCGTTCGCGCCGTCGGGCGACATCACCAGACGCAACACGCCACGCTTCTGTTCCGCGCCGAAGTGGCGTTGCTGATAACGCGGCGTCGTGCCTTTCTCCGCGGGCGCAATCCAGATCTGCATGAAGTGCACGGGTTCGCTTTTCGAATGGTTGTATTCGCTGTGCGCGACGCCGGTGCCGGCGCTCATCAACTGGATGTCGCCGGGCACGATCACCGAGCCGGTTCCCATCGTGTCCTTGTGCTCCAGCGCGCCTTCCAGCACGTACGAAAAAATCTCCATGTCGCGGTGCGGGTGCTTGCCGAAACCTTGCGCCGGGGCGACCCGGTCGTCGTTGATCACGAGCAGATCGGAAAAGCCGTTCTGCTTCGGATCGTGATAGCTGGCGAAGGAAAACGTGTGACGCGAACTGAGCCAGCCGTGCTCCGCGCGGCCGCGTTGATTGGCGTGTCTGATTTCAAGCATCTTGTTTCTCCTTGGGTTGTGCGATCCGGACATCGGTCTGTCCGCGATCCGTGAATGAGATTCTAGGTCAATTCAGATGGGTATAATCAGCCGGAAAAGTGAAACACTGTCGCCATGGAGTGGACAATACGCATGCAACTCGATGACATCCGGATCTTCGTCGCGACGGTGGACGCGCGTAACTTCACTGCGGCCGCGCTGCGGCTAGCGCTGTCCAAACAGTTCGTCAGCCGCCGCGTGATGGCGCTGGAAGAGGCGCTGGGCGTCCAGTTGCTGATCCGCAATACGCGCAAGCTGGCCGTCACCGAACTCGGTCAGGAGTTCTACGAACGCGGTCGGCGCATCCTCGGCGAGGTGGAAGATGCGGAGCAGGCCATGTCGCTCAGGCGCGCCGGACCACGTGGCCTGCTGCGGGTGAGCGCGCCGATGTCGTTCGGCATGACGCACCTGTCGCCGCTAATCGCGTCGTTTCTGCGCGAACACGGCGAAGTACGTTTCGATATGGAGTTGAGCGACCGGACCGTGGACGTGGTCGGCGAAGGCTTCGACATGGCGATACGGATCGGCGCGTTGCCGGATTCCACGCTGATCGCGCAAAAGCTGGTGGAGGTGCGCATGGTCGTGTGCTGCAGCCCGGGTTATCTGCGGCGGCGCGGCACGCCGACCGTCCCCGCCGATCTGCAGCGGCATGCGTGTCTTCTTTACGGCCACGGGGGCGCGGTGAACTGGGAGTTCGAAGTGGACGGCGCCACGCGGAACGTGGAGGTGCAAGGGCCGTTGCGCGCCAATAACGGCGAGTTGATTCGCGATGCGGCGGTCGCGGGCCTGGGCATTATCCGGCTGCCCGATTTCATCGTCGCGGATGAACTGGCGAGCGGCCGGCTGGTGCCCGTGCTGGAAACGTTTCTGCCGGCCGCGATGAGCGTGCACGCGGTTTATCCCCAGCATCGCCAAAGCTCGCTGACCATCCGCGCGTTCGTCACGTATCTGCGCGAGCATCTTGCAAAGAGTGTGGCGAACGACGCGATCAACCGTCGCGGAAAATAAAGCTATACCCGTTCAACGCCGGCACGCCGCCCAGATGCGCATACAGCACGCGCGAGCCTGCCGGAAATTCGCCGTTGCGGACCATTTCGATCATCCCGTGCATCGACTTGCCTTCGTACACAGGATCGGTCAGCACGCCCTCCAGCCGCGCGCAAAGCCGGATCGCCTCCAGCGTGCCCGGATTCGGCAGCCCATATTCCGGCCCGCCAAAACGCTCGTCGAGCACTACGTCCTTCGCCGTGATGTCGTAGTCGAGTCCGACCTTCTCCGCGGTCTGCCGCGCGATCCGCGTAATCTGTTCGCGCGTTTGCGCGGGCTTCGCTGAAGCGTCGATGCCGATGACCCGCTCGGCCCGGCCGTCGGCGGCAAAGCCCACGACCATGCCGGCCTGCGTGCTGCCGGTCACCGAGCACACCACCACGTAATCGAATTTGAAGCCGAGTTCGGCTTCCTGCTGACGCACCTCTTCCGCAAAACCGACGAAACCGAGGCCGCCAAGCGGATGGTCCGAGCAGCCCGCCGGAATCGCATAAGGCTTGCCGCCGGCGGCGCGCACGCTATCCAGCGCGTCTTCCCAGCTTTTGCGAAAGCCGATGTCGAAGCCGTCGGGCACGAGCCGCACATCCGCGCCGAGAATGCGCGACATCTGGATGTTGCCGACCCGGTCGTACACCGCGTCCGAATAGTTGACCCAGTTTTCCTGCACGAGTACGCACTTCATGCCGAGATGCGCGGCGACCGCGGCCACCTGACGCGTCTGGTTCGACTGAATGCCGCCGATGGAGACCAGCGTGTCGCAACCCTGCGCCAACGCTTCAGGAATCAGATATTCGAGCTTGCGGGTTTTGTTGCCGCCGAAGGCGAAACCGCTGTTGCAGTCTTCTCGCTTTGCATACAGATGCACCTTGCCGCCGAGATGATCGGACAGGCGCTTCAACGGCTGGATCGGCGTCGGGCCGAAAGTGAGCGGGTAGCGGGGGAATCGTTGCAGGTCCATGGCAGCTCCGGTGTGAGTGGATCGTCGCGAACGGCAGATAGCAGGCAGCAGGCAGCAGGCAGCAGTCCGTTACGTGGCAACCATGTTAGGGAAAGAGGCTTGAAATGAGCTTGCGAAAAAAATGCGCGAGACGTAGTTTAAATAGCTTAAGAAGCTATCCTGCGTAACGAAAATTCCGTTAAAACACTCATGAACACAACAAAAGTTCGTACCCGCCGAGCCACGTCCGCCGCCAGCAAGGCGGAGCCGTCGCAGTCGCTCGATCGCATCGACCGGGCCATCTTGCGGCAATTGCAAACCGATGCGTCGATCTCCAACGTCGCGCTGGCCGCCAGGGTCAAGTTGAGCGCGCCGGCCTGTTTGCGGCGCGTCGAACGTCTGAAGGAAACCGGATTGATTCGCGGCGTCGTCGCGCTCATCGAACCGAAAGCGGCGGGCGCCGGCATGCTGGTGATCATCGGCGTGGTGCTGGATCGCTCGACGCCCGAGTCGTTCGCCGAATTCGAGAAAGCGGCGCAGAATGTCGCGGGGTGCATGGAGTGCCACGTCGTAACTGGCGAGTTCGATTACTTCATGACGGTTCGCACGCGCGACAGCGAGAGCTTCAATCGTCTGCATGCGGAGCAGTTGCTGTATCTGCCCGGCGTGCGGCAAATCCGTTCGTTCATGGTGCTCAAGGAGATTCTGTCGACCACGAAGTTTCCGCTGTAATTACACGGCCGTTTTCAACTCGGCCCGCATTTTGCGAAGCGCCGCCGGTCGGCAATTTCTGGCTCGAACACGGGTTGGCGGGTGACAGCGCCGGGCCTGGCCACGAGCGAACCTGCGGGAACAACCCTTGCTGTTTCCTGGAGGAGTCTTAGCACACAAGGAGCCAATCCCCATGGCAGGAAAAACAAATCAGCAGACAGCCGCAGCGACCCCCACGCAGGCCAACGATCCGAAATCGCAAGACCTCGAACAGTTTCGCGTCAGTCCCGAAGGCCAGGCGCTGAGAACCAATCAGGGCGTCAAGATCTCCGATAACCAGAACTCGCTGCGCGCCGGTCCGCGCGGTCCGACGCTGCTCGAAGATTTCATCATGCGTGAAAAAATCACGCACTTCGACCACGAGCGTATTCCCGAGCGCATCGTGCACGCGCGCGGTTCGGCCGCGCACGGCGTGTTCCAGGTGTACGAGTCGCTCGGCGAGTACACCAAGGCGGCCTTTCTGCAGGATCCGGCGGTCCAGACCCCGGTCTACGTGCGCTTCTCCACGGTCCAGGGCCCGCGCGGCTCGGCCGATACCGTGCGCGACGTGCGCGGTTTTGCGGTGAAGTTCTACACGCAGGAAGGTAACTACGATCTGGTCGGCAACAACATGCCGGTGTTCTTCATTCAGGACGCCATCAAGTTCCCGGACTTCGTGCACGCGGTGAAACCCGAGGCGCCCAACGAAATGCCGACCGGCGGCTCCGCGCACGACACCTTCTGGGACTTCGTGTCGCTCGTGCCCGAGTCCGCGCACATGGTGCTGTGGACGATGTCGGACCGCGCAATTCCGCGCAGCCTGCGTTTGATGGAAGGCTTCGGCATTCACACGTTCCGCTTCGTCAATGCCGAGGGCAAGGGACACTTCGTCAAGTTCCACTGGCGTCCGGTGTTGGGCTCGTACTCGTTGCTGTGGGACGAGGCGCAGAAACTCGCCGGTAAAGACCCGGACTTTCACCGCCGCGATTTGTGGGAGTCGATCGAAAAGGGCGATTTCCCCGAATTCGAACTCGGCGTGCAGATCGTCGCGGAAGAAGACGAGCACAAGTTCGACTTCGATCTGCTCGATCCGACCAAGCTGATCCCGGAAGAACTGGTGCCGGTGAAGATCGTCGGCAAGATGACGCTCAATCGCAACCCGGACAATTTCTTTGCGGAAACCGAGCAGGTCGCGTTTCACCCGGGGCACGTCGTGCCGGGTATCGACTTCTCGAACGATCCGCTGTTGCAAGGGCGTCTTTTCTCGTACACCGATACGCAGATCAGCCGTCTGGGCGGCCCGAATTTCCACGAGATTCCGATCAACCGACCGGTCGTGCCGTTCAACAACAATCAGCGCGATGCGATGCACCGGCAGGCGATCAACGTCGGTCAGGCTTCGTACGAACCGAATTCGTTGAGCGGCGGCTGGCCGAAGGAAACACCGCCCGCGGCGTCCGACGGCGGCTTCGAAAGTTATCAGGAACGCGTGGACGGGACGAAGATTCGCGTCCGCAGCGAGTCGTTCGCGGATCACTTCTCGCAAGCGGCGCTGTTTTACAACAGCATGTCGCAGCCCGAGAAAGACCATATTGCCGCGGCTTATCAGTTCGAACTCGGCAAGGTCACCAAGCCCGAGATTCGTGCACGCGTCGTCAACGAGATTCTCGCGAATTTCGATGCGGACCTCGCGGCCACGGTTGCCGAAGGGCTTGGATTGCCGGCGCCGAAGAAAGGCACGGCCAAGCTCACCGGCCCTAAGTCATCGCCGGCATTGAGCTTGCTGAACCGCGTGCAGCCCGGTATCAAGACGCAGAAAATCGCCTTGCTGGCCGCGCCCGGTTCGGATGGCGCCGCGATCAAGAAGCTGCAACAGGCGTTGAAAGGCGAGGGCGCTTCGCCCATGCTGATTGCGCCGACACTCGCTGCGATCGACGGCATGGCGCCGGATGCGACGATTGCGGGCTTGCCATCGATCATGTTCGACGCGGTAATCGTAGTGGGCGGCGAAGCTGGTGCGAAGACGCTCGCGCAGTCGGGCGATGCGCGGCACTTCGTGCTCGAGGCGTTCAAGCATCTGAAGGCGATTGCTGCCATCGGCGCGGGGCGCGACGTGTTGAGCGCGGCGCATCTGCCGGCCAATGCCGACGGCGTCGAAACGGGCGACGACAAGCAGGCCGCCGATGTGCTGAAGGCGTTCATCAAGGTCGCCGAACAGCATCGCGTGTGGTCGCGCGCGGCGCTTGCCGAGAGTGTGCCGGCGTGATGCCGGGGTAGCCCGCAGTACGACGTAGGTATCACGTGAAACTGGCCGGTGCGAACCGGCCAGTTTTTTTACGTCTGCGCCCGGCTTACGCCGGGCACTGCGCAGAAACTCAGGGCTTCACCTCGGTTCCCTGCAGCCGATGCGAATTCTTCGGCGCAGCCGCCGCCGAAGCCGCCGCCGCCGACACACCCGCCGGCCCTTCCGGAATATCGGCAGGCCGGGCGGCTTGCGCGGGTTGCGGATACAGCACGAGCAACGCGCGCAACACGCCATTGGTCCAGCCGAACCCATCCTGCAGCGGATACTCGCCGCCGCCCGCACTTACGCCGGGCGAGGTTGCATCCACGTCGTATTTCTCGACCAGCTTGCCGGTGCGCTGATAGTAGGCGACGTTGGTTTTGATCCAGCGCGTCGCGATGGTCTGCGCCAGTTCGGGCTCGCTATACCGCCGCAAGCCGAGCACCGCGAGATATTGCAGCGGCGCCCAACCGTTCGGTGCATCCCATTGCTGCCCGCTATTCACCTGCGTCGTGGCAAGCCCGCCTGGCCGCAGCAATTCGCGGCGCACGGTCGCGGCGACCTCTCTCGCCTGTTGCCGGCTCGCGACCCCCGCATAGAGCGGATAAACCGTCGCCGCCGTCAGCCGGTGCGTGAGCGTGCCATGCACGAAGTCATAGTCGCCGAACGCTTTCAGTTGCGGGTCCCACAACTTGCTGCGGATCGCCTCGGCACGCGTGGCGGCGCGCTGCTCCATGTTCTCGGCGTGCGTCGCATCGCCCGTCACGCGATAGGCTTTGGCGAGCGTGCGTTCGAGTTCCACCATCAGACTGTTCAGGTCGACGGGCGCAAGCGACGTGACGTCCACCGTGGCGAGCGTCTTGCCGTCCGCGAACCAGCGCGAGCTGAAATCCCAGCCGGTTTCTCCGCCTGCGCGCAGATTGCGCCACAGGTCCGCGGCATCGCGTTGCGGGGTCTGCTGCGCGGTGAGCACGTCTTCGCGATACGACTCGTCGCGAGGCGCGCTCCGTTCGTCCCAATAGCGGTTGAGCAGCGTGCCGTCGGGCAGACGCACCACGTGCTTGCTGGCCCGGCCCGCGGCCAGACCGTTGCTGCCGTCCATCCAGTACGCGTATTCGCGCTGCAATTCGGGCAGATAGCGGGCGTACACGGCATCGCCGTCTTTCTGCGCGACGAGTTGCACCATCTGCGCGAAGAACGGCGGTTGCGAGCGGCTCAGATAGTACGTGCGGTTGCCGTTCGGAATGTGGCCGTAGCGGTCGATCAGGGTCGCGAAGTTGTTGAGTTCGTCGACGACCAGCGCGTGCTGTCCGCTCTCTTCGAGGCCGAGCATGATGAAGTACGAGTCCCAGTAATAGATCTCGTCGAAGCGGTCGCCCGGCACGATGTACGGATTCGGCAGCGGCAGCAGCGACGACCACGGGCTGGCGTTCGCATCGGGCTCGCGACGCAACACGTTCCACAGTGTGTCGATATGGCCGACCACGTCCTGGTTCGGATCGGACACATACGATTTGGCCGCGCGCGCGGGCAGCGTGAAGTTGCGCTTGACGAAGTCGGCGAGACTGAAGCCCGCCTGCTGTTTTGCCAGGGCGTAGGCGGCGGCGATCCGGGGCGGCGGCGAGAGCGGAACCATGTCGGCGAACGTCTTGCTGTCGGGGTAGAGATGCGCGAGTTCGACATCGCGATAGAGCGTTGCATATTGCTCCGAAGGCGGCACCGGCACGACGGGCGAGGCTTGACTCGGCGGCTGAACCTGCAGCGCGACGGTCGTGGACGCGCCTTGCTCGGAGGGCGCGGAGGGCGCCGCAAACGAAAGCGACGCATGCCAGACACACGCGGCGATGAGTGCGCAGCGCAAGGGTGCGCGAGAGGGTTGGAGAGAAGCGGAATAGGTCATCGGCTACCGGTTAGGAGTGTGGCTCGGAAGAGGGCGTAACATTCCTCGCACGATTGACTCCTGTTCGCACCGCAAAGTTGCGCCGCACAAAGATTAAAACGCTCGCGGACGGCATGCGGTGTTCGGTCTGGATGCCCCGCCCAGCAAGGCCGAAATGCATTCATAGGGGGAAAAGAAAGCCCCCATCGGTTATGATGACCGCCGTCGCGAAAAAATAAAAAACGCAGGCAGTAAATCCGAAAAATCTTCCGAAACCCATTCGATTCAGAGCCGAAGACAGAAAAAATGACCGCATCTCAGGCCGTCGATCAACACCGTTTTCGCAGCATCATCCGCCGCAACATCGCTCTACCCCTTGTTGTCGGTCTGGTCACGATCGCCGTTTTCATCGGCTTGATCGCCTATCTCGTGTCGACGATGAACTGGGCCGAGCATTCCGAGCGTGTCATCGGCTCCGGTAATGAAATGATGCGGCTCGCGGTGGACCGCGAATCCTCCATGCGCGGTTTCCTGATCACCGGCAACGAGAGCTTTCTCGAGCCCTACGAAACGGGCGGCCCGAAATTCACGGCCGAAATCCAGGCGCTTCAGCAACTGGTCTCCGACAACCCCCCGCAAGTCGAAAAGCTCAAGCAGATCGAGGCGATTCAGGCGCGCTGGACGCGCTACGCCGACGACATCATCGACGCGCGGCGGCGTCATCAGGACTACGAGAGCATCGTCGCGAGCGGGCGCGGCAAGATCGAATTCGATGAAACGCGCCGCGAATTCAGCGACTTTCTCAACGAAGAGTTGCGCTTGCGGCAGGACCGTTCCGAGGCGACGCGCCGCGTCACCGTCACGCTGGTGGGCGTATTTCTGCTGTTCAGTCTGAGCGTGAGCGGCCTGCTCGCGTGGGTGGGGCGGCGCGAACTTTTGGGCCTGTCGTCGACCTACGACGGCGTGCTGCAAAAGCAGGCCGAACAGAACGACGTGCTGCAGCAGCAGGTCTGGTTACGCTCCGGGCAGCGCTTGCTGGCCGAGAAAGTGGTCGGCCAGACCAGCCCGCCGCTGGTCGGTCAGGCCATGCTCGATTTCCTGGCGGAATATCTCGACGTCGCCGTCGCCGCGCTGTACGTGCGCGACAAACAGCATGGCACGCTGCGCCGTGTCGCCGCTTACGGCTTCAGCCGCGAAAGCGAGCAGGCCGCCGCGCGCAATTTCGCGGAATCGGAATCGCTGATCGGCCAGGCGGCCGTCGCGCGCCGCATCCTCGTGCTGCGCGATGTCCCCGAGAATTACGTGCGGGTAATGTCCGCTACCGGCAGCAGCGCGCCACGCAATCTGCTCATCATGCCGATCGAAAACGACGGCAAGGTGAACGGCGTGGTCGAGCTGGGTCTGATCCGCGCCTTGACGCCGCGCGACCAGGAATTCATGGAGTTGATCGCGAACAGCATGGGCGACTTCATCGAAGCGGCGTTGTATCGCGAGCGTCTGCAGGACGCGCTGGCCGAGACCCAGCAGTTGAACGAAGAACTGCAGGTGCAGCAGGAAGAGTTGCGCGTGTCCAACGAAGGACTCGAGGAACGCGGTCGCGCGCTGCTGGATTCGCAAACGCGTCTGGAGTCGCAACAGGCCGAACTCGAGCAGACCAACGTCCAGCTCGAAGAGTACGCACAGCGTCTGGAGCGGCAGAAGTCCGACCTGCTGCGCGCACAGGACGACCTCGCGGCCAACGCCGCCCGTCTCGAACAGTCGAGCCGCTACAAGTCCGAGTTTCTCGCCAACATGTCGCACGAACTGCGCACGCCGCTGAACAGTTCGCTGATCCTCGCCAAACTCCTGCAACAGAATCGCACTGGCAACCTGAGCGACGAACAGGTGCGCTATGCCGAAACCATTCACGCGTCCAACAGCGACCTGCTGGTGCTGATCAACGACATTCTCGATCTGTCGAAAGTCGAGGCGGGTCAGGTCACGGTCGAACTGGAAACGGTGTCGGTAGATGCGACGCTGCAATCGCTGCAGGAAATGTTCCGGCCGCTCGCGGAGACCAAGCACCTGCAGCTGGCTTTCGAGCGCTTGCCCGGCACGCCCGATACCTTCGTCACCGACGGTCAGCGCGTGACGCAGATTTTGCGCAACCTGCTGTCGAACGCGGTGAAGTTCACCGAGCGCGGTGAAGTGGCGCTGTCGGTTGCGCCGGCCGAAGGCGAGATGCTGCGCATCGACGTGCGCGATTCGGGTATCGGCATTCCGGCCGACAAACTCGAGATGATCTTCGAAGCGTTCCAGCAGGCGGACGGGTCCACCAGCCGTCAATACGGCGGCAGCGGTCTGGGTCTGTCCATCTCGCGGGAGTTCTCGCGTTTGCTGGGCGGACGCATTACCGTGGCGAGCGAAGTGGGCAAGGGCAGCGTGTTTACGCTGTGGCTGCCGCTCGACGGCGAAGCGGCGCTGGCTAATGTGGGCTTGGGCGCCCAAGGTGCGAACGGCGTCAGCGGTCATGCCGCGACGCCGGGCTTCGGTCATGCGGTCACCGCGCAACCTGCGGCCGGCACGTCCGCTTCGTTGTCGTCGTTGTCTTCGTCGCTGTCGTCGTCATTGTCCCGTGCGCAATCGGCGGCCGAACCGCCGCTGGTGCGCCCGGCCGCCGTTTCCAGCCACGGCCAGCCGGCCGTCATCACGCCGGCCAACGGTCTGAGTGCCGGCAATCCGCCCGAACCGACCAGCGGCCCGATCGCCGACGATCGCGACAACCGCACGCGCGTGGGCCGCCTGATCGTCGCGGTGGAAGACGATCTGGCCTTCGCCGAAATCCTGCGCGAACTCACGCACGAACTCGACTTCGACTTCGTGCACGCCAGCAATGCGGCGAGCGGCCTCGCGCTGGTGCGCGACATGCGCCCGGCCGCGGTCCTGCTCGACGTCGGTCTGCCGGACCGCTCCGGATTGACCGTGCTCGAATGGCTGAAAAACGATCCGCTCACGCGGCACATTCCGATCCACATCGTGTCGGCCACCGACCACGCCGACAAGGCGCTGCATCTCGGCGCGATCGGCTACACGCTCAAGCCGACGGCGCGCAGCACGATGGAAGCGGCGATCCGCCGCCTCGAAACGCGCCTGCAACAACGCCTCAAACGCGTGCTGGTCATCGAGGACGACGCGGCGATGCGCGAAAGCATCCGCGCGCTGCTGCAAAGCGAGAACACCGAGATCGTCGCGGTGGCCACGCTGTCGGAGGCGCTCGAATACCTCGGCAAGTTCTCGTTCGATTGCGTGGTGACCGACCTCGCGCTGCCCGACGGCACCGGCTACGACCTGCTGGAACGCCTCGCCGGCAACACCGCGCATGCCGCACTGCCGGTGATCGTTTATACCGGCCGCATGTTGTCGGACGAAGAAGAACACCGTCTGCGCCGCTATTCGAAGTCGATCATCATCAAGGGGGCCAAGTCACCCGAGCGGCTGCTCGACGAAGTGACGCTGTTCCTGCATAGCGTGGAGTCGTCGCTCGCACCGGAGCAGCAGCGCATGTTGCGCACCGTGCGCCAGCGCGACAACGCTTTCGAAGGCCGCACCATCCTGCTGGCCGAAGACGACGTGCGCAATATCTTCGCGCTGTCGCACGTGCTGGAGCCGCTCGGCGCGAAACTCGAAATCGCGCGTAACGGCCGCGAAGCGCTGGAAGTGCTGGAAAACGGCCCCGAAGTGCATCTCATCCTGATGGACATCATGATGCCGGAGATGGACGGCATTACCGCGATGGGCGAGATTCGCCGTAACCCGCGCTTCGCGCATCTGCCGATCATCGCGTTGACCGCGAAGGCGATGGCGAACGACCGCACCCGCTGCCTCGAAGCCGGCGCCGACGACTACGTGTCCAAGCCGATCGACGTCGACAAGCTGGTTGCGTTGTGCCGCGTCTGGTTGCGGCAACGTTAAGGGAACACGGGTCCGCAATGAGCAAGTCCGCCTTCGACGCGCCGCCACGCATCAGCGATTTCGACATCGAGTTGAAGTTGCTGCTGGAGGCGATCTACCTGAAATATCAGCACGACTTCCGTCACTACGCGATGTCGTCGCTGCGTCGTCGCCTGTCGCAGGCGCTCGAAGAGTTCGGGTTGAAGACGCTCTCGCAGTTGCAGGACCGCATCATGCGCAGCGGCGACGAGTTTTCGCGGCTGTTCCAGTACCTGACGGTGCAGGTCAGCGAGATGTTCCGCGATCCGTCGTATTTTCTGGCGCTGCGTGAACACGTGTTGCCGCGTCTGCGTACCTATCCGTCGATCAAGGTGTGGGTCGCGGGGTGCAGTACCGGCGAGGAATTGTGGTCGCTCAAAATCCTGTTCGACGAAGAAGGGTTGACCGAACGCACGCTGTTCTACGCCACGGATATCAACCCGGACGCGCTGGCGCGCGCCGAGTCGGGCATCTATTCGCTCGACCGGATTCAGGGCTTCACGCAGAATTATCTGGCGGCCGGCGGCAAGCGTTCGCTGTCGGATTACTATCATGCCGCGTATGGCGGGGCGCGCTTCGCCGGCTCGCTGAAGGACCGCGTGGTGTTCGCCGACCACAGCCTGTCCACCGACGAAGTGTTCCTCGAAGCGCATCTGGTTTCGTGCCGCAACGTGTTGATCTATTTTGACCGCGGCCTGCAGGATCGCGCGCTGGGCCTCTTCGAAAACGCGCTGGTGCGGCGTGGTTTTCTCGGTTTGGGCAGCAAGGAAAGCTTGCGGTTTTCCAGTCACGACCAGGCGTTCGACGAGTTCCGTCCGGCCGAACGCATTTACCAGAAGCGCTAGGTCCGATCGCCATGGCTCCCTCCATCGCCAAGCCAGTCGTCGATGCCCTGCCGGGTACGGCAGGCGCGCGCACGTACGAACTCGTGGTGATAGGCGGTTCCGCGGGCGGCATCGAGGCGCTGAATGTTCTGCTCGCCGCGCTGCCGCGTAGTTTTGCGGCGGCGGTGATGATCGTCACGCATCTGCCCGCCGATACGCCGAGCTACCTGGTGCATGCGCTTGCGCATCGCTGCGTGTTGCCGATGCTCGAACCCGACGCGGGCGAGCCGATCGTCGCGGGACGCGTGCTCGTCGCGCCGCCCGGTTATCACATGATGGTCGAAGTCGATCGCACGGTTGCGCTGTCCACCGACCCCGCCGTGCGCTTTTCGCGCCCCTCGATCGACGTGCTGTTCGAATCCGCCGCCGCCGTGTATCGCAACCGGCTGCTGGCCATTCTGCTGTCCGGCGCCAACGACGACGGCGCGCAAGGACTCGAGCGCGTGCGCGCGCTCGGCGGCACCGCGTGGGCGCAGACGCCGGACAGCGCCAGCTCGCCCGAAATGCCGCGCGCAGCGATCGGGCGCGGCGCCTTCGACGCTATTTATTCTCCTGTAACCATGGCCCGGCAACTTGCCGGGCTTTCGACCTCTCCTGACCCGATGCCATGACGAATTCACCCGTGAACATTCTCATCGTCGACGACATCGTCCATAACATCACGGCGCTCGAAGCGCTGCTGGTGCGACCGGACATCGCCGTGCTGGTGGCGGACTCGGGCACGGCGGCACTCGACCTGCTGCTCAAGCACGAAGTGGCGCTGGCGATCCTCGACGTCAATATGCCGGGCATGAACGGCTTCGAACTTGCCGCGCTGATGCGCGGCAGTCCGCGTACTTCGCACGTGCCGATCATCTTCCTGACGGCGACGGCTCAGGACGCGTCCCGCACGTTTCGCGGTTACGAAGCGGGCGCGGTCGACTTTCTGTACAAGCCGTTCGACCCGCGCATCCTGCAATCGAAGGTGGATGTGTTCGTCCAGCTCGAACAGCAGAAGCGCCAGCTCGCGGCGCAGCTCGTGACCACGCAGCAGATGCTCGAAGCCAATGAGATGCTGATGGCCGTGCTCAGCCACGACTTGCGCACGCCGTTGAGCGCGGTGCTGGCCTCGGCGGAGTATCTGATGCGCACGTCCACCGACGAGCAGTCGACCACGGTGGCCGCGCGCGTGAAGAACAGTTCGCTGCGCATGGCGCGGATGGTCGATCAGCTTCTGAATCTCGCGCGTCTGCAGGGCGGCCGCCTGCCGCTGCAGCCGCGCTCGATCGAACTGGCGAACCTGTGCCGCTCGGTGATCGACGAATTTACCTCGCGGGAAAACGGCAAGCGCATCGTGTTCTCGAGCCGCGGCAATACCGCGGGCGCGTGGGATACCGATCTGGTGTGGCAGGCCGTGTCGAATCTGATCAGCAACGCGTTGCATCACGGTGCGCCGGGCGGCGACATCGGTGTCGAAGTGGATGGCGACGCGGCGGACTCCGTGCGCATGAGAATCAGCAATGCCGGCACTATTCCGTCGCACGTGTTTCCGCATCTGTTCAAGGCGTTCGGGCAAAACAACAGCGGCGCGCGTTCGCGCGAGGGGCTGGGGTTGGGGCTGCATATCGTGCAGGAGATTGCGCGCATGCACGGCGGCAATGTGGGCGTGCAATCCGACGATTCGGTGGGGACGGTGTTTACGATCGAGTTGCCGCGAATGGTGACGTTGCAGCGCGGATCGTTCACGCGCAAGTAAGGGCGAAGTAGCGCAGGTCAGTGCCGGCGGGCGCCGGCGAGCCGCTGTGCTACGCTTGCCGCACTTCAACCGCAAGCCGCGACGCGGCCCTGATCATGCGTTCCTGGCGCATTCCATCGCCGCACCGAAGCGGCCATGCCGGCCATCACCTCAGCACCGCGCGAGCCACCGAACTCGTGATGGCGATCTCGCGACCCGACCCGGATGCGCTCGCCGCCAGCGTGCTCGGAACCGTGGGCGACTTCCTGCCCATTTCGCAGTGCACCATCTTCGCTTATGAATTCGACGCGCGGCCGCGAACCGTGTCGGTCGCGGACCATCGCGGCGGCCGCTTTCTGCGCGATGTCGCGCAACGCTATGCCACGCATTTTCACGCGCTCGACGGCAACCGCGCGATCATCGACCGTTCGCGAACGACGCCGCACGATGCGCTGATGCTGCATCGGCAGCAAGGCGACGAGATCGAAAACGAAGCCTATCGCGCGGCCTGTTACGCGCAGCCGAACGTGTCCGACCGGCTATCGTTGCTCGTGCAACCGGTGCAGAGTGTGTGGCTGTCGATCAACCTCTACCGGGACGGCGCTTACGGACTGTTTGAGCCGGACGAGATGGCCCAGGTGGAAGACATCGCGCCTCTGCTGGCGCATGCGGCTAAAGCGCATTACGCGCTGAACGGGCAACATCAGCAAGGCTCGGCCGCCGCCATGCTGGCGCGCGTGCGGCGCGCGTGCCCGGCGTTGACGCCGCGTGAAATCGACGTGGTGCGCGGCATGCTCGAGGGCGAAAGCGCCGCCGCCATCGGCATGCGAATGGGCATCAAGGCGAGCAGCGTGACGACCTATCAGAAGCGTGCTTATGCCAGGCTGGGTATTTCCAGTCAGCGGCAGTTATTCGCATTGAGCTTGTTGCCCGAGCAGACGTGAGTCGGATCACCCACGTTTGCCGCGTCCCGTGGCCTGCGTCTCGCGGTCCCAGCGCTCGAGCCACGGCACGATGAACTCCGCGAACCCATCGGCGGGCGGCGACAAAGCACGTTCGGTGGAGCGATACACGCAGACTTCGCGAATGGTTTCGGGGTCGACGATTCGCTTCATTACCAGCCCGAAAAGCCTCGCAAGCGGGGCGACGTAAGCCGGCGACAGCGTGATCGCCAGCCCCTGCGACGCAATGCCGAACGCCGTGGTGACGTTGTCCACGACCTCGACCGGAATGATGCGGGCGTCCGCCGGCAGGTCGGCGAGCATCTGCTCGACCGCGCGCTCGTGGTCGCGGCCGGTGGCGATCACCGGCACGTCGCGCAGATGTTGCCATAGCAGGCGGCGCTTGCCGGCGAGCGGATGCGTCGGCGCGCACCACATTACCCACGGACTCGCGAACGCCGGGTCGCTACGGACCCGCGCGCCGGTTTGCCGGTTCGGACCGATGGCCAGATCGACGTCGCCGTTTTCCACCCGTTCCACCAGTTGCTCGACGATCGTGTCGCACAGACGCACGACCACCTTCGGTTTGTCGCGCGCGTATTCGGCGATGGCGGCGGGCAGCGCGGTGGCGGCGAGCACCAGCGGCGCACCGACGCGCACGATGCCGGCCGCGCGATTGCGGATGTCGTCGGCGGACTGGGCGGCCGCGCGTACATAGCGCAACACGGATTCCGCCGACGACAAAAAATCCTGACCCGCGCTCGACAGATCGACGCGCCGCGTCGTCCGGTCGAACAGCCGGAAGCCGAGTTCCGTTTCGAGGTCCGCCAGCAACTGGCTGACTGCGGACGACGTAAGCCCAAGCCGCTCCGCCGCGGCGCCGATGCTGTGAAGATCGACGATGGCGAGGAACGCTTCGAACTGTCGGATGGTGATGCGTGTGAGCGGCATGCGCTGATTCTAAAGAAAAACTTAAGAATCGTAAAAAATAGATTGATTGTGCCAGGGGCGCGGCGGGTCGAGACTGTCGGTCAGCCTCGAAAACGGTTACAGCACTGCGCCAACATCACAACAACACCACGACAACGGAGACTTCGATGAGCACCCTCGACAAAGCACCGGTCCACCCGGCGACCCCCACCGCGATGCACCCCGACGAATGGCATGCGCGAGTGCAACTGGCCGCCTGCTACCGCATTTTCGACATGCTCGGCTGGACCGAGATGATCTACAACCACATCACCCTGCGCGTGCCGCCGAGCGTCGCCGGCGACGAGCGGCACTTTCTGATCAATCCGTTTGGCCTGCATTACAGCGAGGTGACGGCGAGCAATCTCGTCAAGATCGACTCGCAAGGTCGCGTACTGGACGGCTCGCCCCATCCGGTCAATCCGGCCGGCTTCGTCGTGCACGCGGCGATTCACGAAGGCCTGCCCGACGCGCATTGCGTGATGCATACCCACACCACGGCCGGCGTGGCGGTCGCGTGTCTCGAAGACGGTTTGCAGCAGACCAACTTCTACAGCGCGCAGTTGCACGATCGCATCGCGTATCACGACTTCGAAGGCATCACCGTGCATGCGGAAGAAGGGCCGCGCCTGCTCGCCCATATCGGCGACAAACAGGCGGTGATTCTGCGCAATCATGGTCTGCTTGCGTGGGGTCACACGTTGGCGCAAACTTTCGCGGTTTTGTGGACGCTCAATCGCGCCTGCGAGATTCAGGTGGCGACGTTTGCGATGGGCCGTGCGCGAACGGTGCCGGAAGACGTGGCAATTCGCTGTTCGCGCGATTCGTTGCAGTTCGGTCCGCGCCACGGCGGCGGTCAGGATGTGTTCGATGCGCTGGTCCGCAAGGTCGATCGCCTCGACGCGAGCTACAAAGAATAACCCGCACCCAAAAAGATTCAGGCAAGGATGACTCGATGAAAATAGCACTCTACGGCGCCGGCGCGATCGGTGGCTGGATGGGCGTGAAGCTGTCGCAGGCAGGCCACGAGGTCAGCGTGATCGCGCGCGGCGCGACGCTCGCGGCGTTGCGCCAGGACGGCCTGCGGTTGATCGAAGGAGAAGAGACGCATACGGTGCAGGTCACGGCGAGCGATCGGCCCGCCGACCTCGGTGTGCAGGACCTCGTTGTGATTGCCGTCAAGGCGCCGGCGATGGCCTCGGTGGCCGCGCAGATCGCGCCGTTGCTCGACCCGCAGACTCTTGTACTGACCGCGATGAACGGTGTGCCGTGGTGGTTCTGCGAAGGGCTCGGCGGCGAGTTCGCAGGCAGGCGGCTCAAGACGGTCGACCCCGAAGGCGCGCTGGCCGCCGCGATTCCTGCCGGGCAGACCGTAGGCTGCGTCGTGCATGCGAGTTGCCTCGTCGAAGCGCCCGGCGTGATCCGGCATCACCAGGGCTATGGCCTGATCGTCGGTGCGGCCGACGGCCGGCCTGCCGAGCGCGTTGCCGCGCTCACCGCTGCGCTTACCGCTGCCGGATTCAATGCGACGCAATCGGCACAGATTCAGCGCGACGTCTGGTACAAGCTGTGGGGCAACATGACGATGAACCCGGTCAGCGCCATCACCGGCGCGACGACCGACCGGATACTGAACGATCCGCTGCTGCGCGAATTCGTCACGCGCATCATGCTGGAGGCGAAAGACATCGGTGCGCGCTTCGGCATTGCAATTGACCAGGCGCCCGAGGATCGTCATGCCGTCACGCTCAAATTAGGCGCGATGAAAACCTCGATGTTGCAGGACGTGCAGGCGGGCAAGGCCGTCGAACTCGATGCGCTGGTGGCCGCGGTGCGCGAACTCGGCCAGATCACCGGCGTGCCGACGCCGAACACGGACGCGCTGCTGGGTCTCGCGCGTTTGCATGCCAGTACGTTGGGCTTGTATCCGCAGCAGTGACGACGCGTGAGACGTAAAAGCCGCCGTGCATAGTTAGCGCGGCGGCTTTTTTACGCCTGCGAGGGCGACGGCAAGCGCGCCGCTTCGATCAGCGTCAGCGCGCGTTGCGGATCGTCGAGTTCGGTCATGCAAAGCATCGCGAGGCGCGCGAGGTACAGCGATGCCTGCGTTTCGCCTTCGCCCGTCAGAGTCTTGCACAGCGTCGTGTAGACGACGTCGAGATCGCTATCGGTCATGGTCGACTTTTCCTTTTGCATTAGTTCGTCAGGCTGGCTTCGATCGCGCTTTGCACGTCCCGCGCACGGCCGTTGCGCCAGCGAGCCAGCACATGACCATCCGGGCGGATCAGATAGACGGTGCCGGGTTGGGCGTCGAGCATTGCATGCAGATGGCCGTGAGTGTCATAGGCATGCGGGCGGGCGATGGTGGCCTTACCCGGCTCCCCAGGCTCAGTCAGCGTGATGGCCTGGAATGCAATCCGCCGGTCCTCCAGCGACGCCTGGAGTGCATGCCATGCGTCGTGCTGCGTCGCGTCTTCGCCGAAACACAGTGCGGTAAAGCAGGGGCCGAGCAGATCGGTCAGGTGAATGCCACGCTTCGTGTCGCCGTCGATCTTCGTCAGACGGCATTCCGGCAGCACCGTGCCGGGTGCGGGCCCGCGCGCGAATTCCGCCGACGCCTGCTGCGCGACCCGGTTCAGCGGTGACTCGCGATACGCGATTGCATGCGTTTGCCGCGGGTTGATTAGCGGACGGACCTTCGGGTGATCGATGGCGAGGCCAAGCACCGCGCGTCGCATCAGGTCGAACGCGAACGACGGCGGCGCCATGAATTCCGTGCTCTTCATGCCGTAGCCGAGATTCTCGCGCGCCGCGAAGACACGCTCGTCGCTATAGCTGTCGAGCAGCCGCGCCGACGCCGTGCCGTTGACCACGGCGCCGAGTTTCCAGCCGAGGTTGTCGGCGTCGTCGATACCGGAATTCGCACCGCGCACGCCGAAAATCGGCACGAGATGCGCGGCGTCGCCGGCGAACAGTACCGGGCCATGCCGATAGCGCTCCAGTGTCAGCGCGTTGGCCTTGTACACGGTGATCCAGATCGGCGACCACGTGCCGGTTTCGCCCATCGAGTCCAGCAGGTTTTGCACGCGCGGCATCACGTTCTCAGGAAGGATTGCCGCGTCGGCATCTTCGTCGTCGCGTAGCTGGTAGTCGATGCGCCACACGTTGTCCGGCTGCTTGTGTACCAGAACCGTGGAACCGGGATTGGACGGCGGGTCGAAGTACGCGAGTCGCTCGGTCGGGCGCTCGCTGTTCAGCGCAATATCCACGATGACATAGCGGCCTTCGTAAGTCGTGCCGGTGAGCTTGAGTCCAAGCGCGTCGCGAATCGTGCTGCGGCCGCCGTCGCAGGCAATCACCCAGTCGGCGTGCATGCGCCACGTGGTGTCGCCGGTGCTCAGCGTCAGGGTGGTGGGGCTCGGGTCTTGTGTTGCGTTCGCGGCGTGCGGTTGCGCGACATCGATTGCGGTGACACGGGTTTGCCAGCGGATCTCGATCAGATCGCCATGCCGTTCCACTTCGTCGAGCAGCAACTGTTCGATCTGGTATTGCGCGATGTTGATCATCGGCGGGAGCGACTGCTCGTCGTCCTGATGCATCGCGAAGCGGAACACCTCCACGTCACGGTAGAAACTGCGGCCGCCGGTCCACGGCAGACCTTTCTGTAAAAACCCGTCGACCACGCCGAGGCGTTTGAAAATCTCCAGACTGCGCCGCGAAATGCAGATGGCGCGGCTGCCGGTGCACACACCGTCGTCGGCTTCGATGAGCACCGAGCGCACGCCTTGACGTGCCAGCGCAAGCGCGGCGGTCAACCCGACCGGGCCGCCGCCGACGATCGCCACGGCACGCCGCACGGGGTCGCTGCCGTCGACGAGCGGCGGCACCGTGCCGTCGTGTTGGACCGCTGAGAACGGATAGGGGGCAAAGCGGGCGCTCATGCGTGTCTCCGATAGTTGTCTGCCGATGGCCCGTCGCATTACGCAGAAAGCGCGCTGAAGGCAACGATTCGTTAGCGAAGTATGCAGCAGGGTGAACGCCGGCTTGTCCTCATTTTGGGTACAGCGTGCGTGGGGTTGCGCAGTGATTGGATGGGCGGACGAGCGACCGCGGCGGCGACCACAAGCGCCGTCGCCTTCAGGCCGTGGGACGCTCCGGCACGGCCGCGCCGTATGGCATGCCGTTTGTCTTCGCCGACGTGGTGAGCCGTTCGGCATTGGTGCGAAACCAGTGCACGGAAAAGTCGACGAACGAGCGCGTTTTAGCCGAGATATGGCGCCGGTCGGCATACACGATGGCCAGCTCCTTCTCGGCGTTGATGATGCGGTAGTCGCCGAGCACCGGCACGAGATGACCGTTGCGCAAGTCGTCCATGACCTGGTTTTCGGGCAGCACCGCGACGCCCATGCCGGCGAGCGCGGCGTAGCGCAGCATCAAGGCATTGTTCACCGCGAACGAGGCTTCGAGCGTCAGTCGCGTTTCCAGCGTTTCCGGCGAAACGAAGGTCCAGTCGCATTCGTGCGAGGTGGCGTTGAGCGCCAGAATCTTGTGCGAGACCAGGTCCATGGGCCGCGTGGGCGTACCTTTCGCTTCGAGGTAGCCGGGCGACGCGACCGCAATGGGGCGCACGCTCAGCAGCGAGCGCTTGATGAGCGTCGTACCGCTGATCTGCCTGGGCAGCACGATGCCGACGTCGAAGCCTTCGCGCACGAAGTCGACATGCTGATGCAGCAGCGTGAGCGAGAGTTTGACGTTGGGATACTGCTGCAGGTACTGCTGCAGCAAGGGCGTGAGACTGGATAGCGAGAACGACGCGCCGGCCGCCACGCGCAGCGTGCCGGAGGGTTCGGTCGCGCCACGAATCGCGACCGTTTCGATCTCTTCGATTTCGTCCAGGATGTTGCGACAGCCCTTCGCGTAGATTTGCCCCTCCTCGGTGAGCGACAGGCAGCGCGTATTGCGATTGACGAGCCGGGTGTTGAGGTGCGCCTCCAGCTGCTCGAGGTAGCGCGTGACCATGGCATTCGAAATGCCGAGGTTGCTGGCGGCATGACCGAACGACATGGTTTCCGCGATATTAAGAAATACTCGCATTGCCTGAATCTGATTCATCATTTCACCATTAACGAGAAAGGATAGCTTTATTGATCTTGATAATGCCGGCGCGAGTGATAGGCGTCCGCTTGGTTCGATTTTATCCTGGGATGAATATCAATAAGTCTTATTAATTGGGGCCAGGGTATCGACAAATCTTTCTCAAAAATAGACGGCAATTTGTCCTGTGGGGCCACCACAACGTTCACGTTGACCATTTCCTGCGGAATTGTCGGACATGCTGTTGGGCAAAGGCTGAGCCCATCGGCGCCACCGTGATCCAATGCGCTGTCTTAATAAAAATCAAAAATAGTTTTGCATATTTAATGGCGATTTTATAAACGGCGTCGCATCTAGAATTTGGCCTGCACATAAGTCTCGTATTCCACGCTGGATCAAATGGAAATTGAGTGGGTGCAATGATGGTTTCGGCAAATGGTCGAGCAAATTCAGCCAACCCCGTTTTACGATTCAACGCCAAGGTATTCCTATGAAAAAAATCATTACTGCAACCGCCGTATCCGCCACTTTCGCGACGCTCGCAGTCCCGGCCCACGCGCAGAGCAGCGTAACGCTGTACGGCATCGTCGACGCGGGGCTCACTTACGTGAGCAATCAGGTCAGCCGCGAGTCGCAGGTCACCCCCGACGGCCGGATTACGGGCGGCAAGGCAGTGTTCGGCATGACGGGCGGCAACGTGCAGTCGAGCCGCTGGGGCCTCCGCGGTGCCGAAGACCTGGGCGGCGGAATGAAGGCGGTCTTCAACCTCGAAAGCGGCTTCAATATCACGAACGGCAGTCAGGCGCAGAAGAACACGCTGTTCAACCGTCAAGCCTACGTCGGTCTGTCCAACGAGTTCGGCACGATCTCGCTGGGCCGCCAGTACGACTCCGTGGTGGACTATCTGAGCCCGCTGTCGGCTACCGGTAGCTGGGGCGGCACTTACTTCGGCCACCCGGGCGACAACGACAACCTCAACGCGTCGATCAGCGTCAATAACTCGGTCAAGTTCCAGAGCGCGAATTACGCGGGCCTGTCGTTCAGCGGCCTCTATGGTTTTTCGAATCAGGCCGGCTTCGCGGACAACCGCGCGTACAGTGCCGGCGCCGGCTACAAGGCGGGCGGTCTGCAACTGGGTGCGGCCTATTCGCAGTACCAGGGCATGAACCTGAACCAGACTTCGGGCGCGATCCAGGGCGGCACGTTCGCCGCGTCGTCGTTGAGCGGCGTGCAGAACCAGCGCACGTGGGGTCTCGGCGGCAGCTATGCGTTCGGCCCGGTCGTGCTCGGCACGGTGTTCACGCAAAGCCGCTATCAGGATCAGCTCGCAGATATCTCGGTGCGCTACAACAACTACGAGGTCAACGCGCGTTACAACGTGACGCCGGAACTCGGTCTGGGAGCCGCCTACACGTACACGCAAGCACTGCGCGCGACGCCGGGCACCACCAACTCGGGCACGGGCGCGGCGCACTGGAACCAGTTCGGCCTGCAAGCCGATTACGCGTTGTCGCGTCGCACGGACATCTATGCCGAATCGGTCGTCCAACTCGGCGCCAATAACGGCCGGGGTGTCAACGCGGTGCAGGTGAACGGTACCTCCGGCCCGTCCGCCTCCAGCAATCAGTACGTCGTGACGACGGGTATCCGTCACCGGTTCTGATTCTCGCGGTACCTGCTGCTTTTTTCTGGCAACGGCGGACGCATTCGCCTGCGCATTGGCCTGCGCATTGGCCTGGTCCTGTCCGACCCGCTGGCCACCAGCCGGGTCGGGCGGGCAACGCCAATACCGGGGCGGCGCCGGTTATCACTCAATCATTCGTTGGGGCATTCATGTCAGTTTCGGTACTGGGGGGCATGATGCGCTCCTCGAATGTGCAGCGGCGCCGGCGCGATTCGTGGGCCGCCCGGCCTCGCCAGTGGGCGTGGTTTGTCGTCGTCGGCGCGCTGCTCGCGGGCTGTAGCAAATCGGGTGCGCCGCCCACGCCCCCGCCGGTCGAAGTCACGGTGCTCAGCATCGAGCAACGCGACACGCCCACGGAATTCGTCTTCACTGCCCAGACCCAAAGCTCGAGCGCGGTCGAAATCCGCGCCCGGGTAGACGGCTTTCTGGACAAGCGGATGTACACCGAAGGCCAGATCGTGCGTCAGGGGCAGACGCTCTTTCTGATGGACCCCAAACCCTTCGAAGCCGCGTTGCAAACCGCGCGGGGCGCACTGGCGCAACAACAGGCGCGGCTCGAAGTGGCGAAGTCGAATCTCGCGCGTGTCGAGCCGCTCGCCGCGCAGAACGCGCTGAGCAAAAAAGACCTCGACGACGCGCTCGGCAGCGAACACGAGGCACGCGCCGCGGTTATCGCCGCGCAAGGCCAGGTGCAGAGCGCACAACTCAACCTTGGCTATACCACGATCAAATCGCCGCTCGCCGGTCTGTCCAGCTACGCGCGGCAGCAGGAAGGCAGCTATGTCACGCCGGCCCAATCGGGTCTGCTGACCTACGTGTATCAGATGGACCCGATGTGGGTCGACTTCAGTATTTCCGAGAACGAGATGCTGCGTTTTCGCGATCAGGTCGCGAAGGGGCAACTGCGGTTTCCGCCGCGCGACGGATTCGACGTCACGCTGCAACTGGCCGATGGCTCGACTTTCCCCGCGCATGGCCGCATCGATTTCGCCAATCCGGTGTTCAGCACGGAGACCGGCACCTTCCTCGTGCGCGCAGTCGTCGCGAACGGCAACGGTACGCTGAAACCGGGGCAATTCGTGCGGGCGCGCGTGGCGGGTGCGATTCGGCCGAATGCCGTGATGGTTCCGCGCCGCGCGTTGCAGCAGGGCGCAAAAAGCCATTTCGTCTGGACGGTAGACGCGCAGAACAAGCCTCATCAACGCTACGTCGAAGTGGGCGAGTGGCAAGGCGACGACTGTTTCATTACCGAGGGTTTGCGGGCAGGAGAGCGCATCGTCGTAGACGGTGCCATGCGCGTGTCGCCGGTCGCCACGCTCAAGATCGCGAGCGGGCGCGAGCCCGGACCGCTTGCACAGAGCGCAGGCACAGGCGCAGATGCGACGGAGGGTGCACACGCCACCACGGACGCCACCACGAACGCGACTTCGAACGCCACCACGAACGCCACCGCCAACGCATCCACGAACGCGGAAGCGAACGTCAAGCATAACGACTAGGCCAGGGCGCACCGCCGCATGAAAATCTCCCATTTCTGTATCGACCGGCCGATCTTCGCGTCGGTCGTCTCCATCGTGATTGCGCTCGGCGGTCTGCTGGCCATGTTCGCCTTGCCGATCGCGCAGTACCCCGACATCACGCCGCCGCAAATCACCATTTCGGCGAGCTACCCGGGCGCGAGCGCCGACGTGGTCGCGAACAACGTAGCCGCGCCGATCGAGCAGCAGGTCAACGGCGCGGACAACATGATTTACATGAGCTCGTCGAGTTCATCCACCGGCGCACTGACCATCAACGCGTATTTCGGTATCGGCACCAATCCCGATCTCGCCCAGGTGGACGTGCAGAACCGCGTGAACCTCGCGCTTCCGCAATTGCCGCAGTCGGTGCAATCGCAAGGCGTGCAGGTCCAGAAAAAATCGTCGGCGTTCATGATGGTGGTCGCCATCTATTCCCCGGACAGCCGCTATACCCCCACCTACGTCGCCAACTACGCGAACGTCTACGTGCTCGACGCACTCAAGCGGATTCCAGGCGCGAACCAGGCCAGTATTTTCGGCACACCGGACTATGCCATGCGTATCTGGCTGCGACCGGACCGCATGGCGCAACTCGGCGTCACGGCGAGCGACGTGCAGCACGCGGTGGCCAATCAGAACCAGCAGTTCGCAGTCGGACGGCTCGGTCAGTCGCCGACCGGCGCACCCGTCGAGCAATCGTTCGCGGTCACTACCAGCGGGCGGCTCTCCGACCCCGCCGAGTTCGAGAACATCATTATTCGCGCGGCCAGCAATGGCGCAGCCAGCAGTGGCGCGGCCAGCAATGGCGCGGCCAGCAACGGCGCGGCGATCGTGCGTCTTAAAGACGTCGGCCGCGCAGAGCTCGGCCAGAAAGACTATTCCATCCGCAGCCGCTTCCAGGGCAAGCCGGCCACGGTCATCGCCATCTACCAGCAGCCGGGCGCCAACGCGCTCGACGTGTCGAATCAGGTGCGCAAGACGCTCGCGGAGATGAAGCGCTCGTTCCCCGAAGGCATCGACTACAGCATCGCGATGGACACCACCAACTTCACGCGGGCGTCCATTGCCGACGTGGTGAAGACCTTCTTCGAAGCGGTCGCGCTGGTGGTGATCGTCGTGTTCGTGTTCCTGCAGAGTTTGCGCGCGACGCTGATTCCCGTGCTGGCGGTGCCCGTATCGATTCTTGGCACGTTCATGGGAATGGCCGCGCTCGGCTTCTCGATCAACATGCTGACGCTGTTCGGCATGGTGCTGGCCATCGGTATCGTGGTGGACGACGCGATCGTCGTGATCGAAAACGTCGAGCGAAACATGACGGTGTACGGGCTCGATCCGAAGGCCGCCGCCAAACGTGCGATGGACGAGGTGTCGGGCCCGGTCGTGACCATCGTGCTGGTCATGTGCGCGGTGTTCGTGCCGGTTGCGTTTCTGGGCGGCATTACTGGCCAGATGTACAAGCAGTTCGCGATCACCATCGCCATCTCGGTGGTGCTGTCCGGCATCGTCGCACTGACATTGTCGCCGGCGCTGGCGGCGCTGTTGCTCAAACCGCGCCAACGCGACAAACCGGTCTTCTTTCAACGTTTCGATGCCGCGTTCGAACGCGTGACCGCCGGCTACAGCCGCGCCGTGACGCTCGCCATCAAACGCTGCGGCGTGGCGCTGCTGCTGTTCGCGGGCATGGTGGTGCTGGCGCTCACGATGATGCGCTCCATTCCCGGTGCATTCCTGCCGCCGGAAGACCAGGGGTATCTGCTCGGCGCGGTGCTGATGCCCGACGCGGCGAGTCTGGATCGCACGGGTCGCGTGACCGCGCAGGTCACCGACTACTTTACGAAGCAGCCCGGCGTCGACAGTGTGACCGTGGTCGACGGCTACAGCCTGCTCGACAACCAGACCATGAACAACGCGGCGGCGTTTTTTATCGGCCTCAAAGGTTTCGACGAGCGTTACGCCGGCGCCAACCGCAGCACGCAGAATGCGCCTGCGCTGCTGGCCGGCGCGTACCGCACGCTCTCGCAG
This sequence comes from Paraburkholderia sp. BCC1886, assembly GCF_900996245.1. Taxonomy (GTDB): domain Bacteria; phylum Pseudomonadota; class Gammaproteobacteria; order Burkholderiales; family Burkholderiaceae; genus Paraburkholderia. The sequence goes on from NZ_CAAJGK010000041.1 coordinate 224,627, forward strand.
GTGAAGGAGGGCATCGTGGTGCCGGTGAACCCGCCGTCCATTCCTGGGCTGGGCACGACCGGCGGCACCGAGATGTGGATTCAAAGCAAGGGCGACGCCGACACGGCGCAGCTTGCTCAGGTGGTGCGCGATTTCGTCGCGAAGGCGAAGGCACGGCCGGAACTGGCGGGCGTCACGTCGACCTTCAACGCGTCTTCCCAGCAGTTGCTCGTGGAGGTGGACCGCGATCGGGCGGCGACGCTCGGCGTGCCGGTCGACGAGGTGTACAGCACCATGCAGACGCTGTTCGGCTCGCTGTACGTGTCGCAGTTCAACCAGTCGAGCCGCTTGTGGCAGGTGATCCTGCAGGCCGAGCCTTCGTACCGGCTGCAGCCGTCGGACCTGGATCAGGTGTTCGTGCGCAGTGCGGGCGGCGCGATGGTGCCGCTCAAGTCGGTCGTGACTCACCGCTACGTGACCGGCCCGTCCCTGATGACCCGCTTCAACAACTTCCCGGCCGTGCTGATTACCGCGAACGCCGCGCCGGGCTATAGCTCGGGTGAAGTGATCGCCGCCTTGCAGACGCTTGCGCAGGCGCTGCCGCCCGATTTCGGCGTGGGCTGGAGCGGCGAGGCCTACGAGGCGCGGCAGTCGGGCAACACTTCGGTGCTCGTGTTCGCGTTCGGTCTCGTGATGGTGTTCCTGATTCTCGCTGCGCAATACGAACGCTGGAATCTGCCGGTCGGCGTGCTGATGGCGGTGCCGTTCGCGTTGTTCGGCGCGTTGCTGGCCATCCTGCTCCGAGGATTGAACAACGACGTTTATTTCCAGATCGGTCTGACGATGCTGGTCGCGCTCGCCGCGAAAAACGCCATCCTTATCTTCGAATTCGCGGTGCTCGAGCGTCAGCGCGGCGCGTCGGTGCTCGAGGCCACGGTGAATGCCGCACGCGACCGTTTGCGCCCCATCGTGATGACCTCGTTCGCCTTCATTCTCGGCTGCGTGCCGCTGGCCATCGCGACCGGCGCGTCGCAGAACAGCCGCCATTCGATCGGCACCGGCGTGATCGGCGGGATGCTCGGCGCGACCGGTATCGCGGTGTTCTTCATCCCGATGTTCTTCTTCCTGCTTGAGAGTTTCAGCGCGCGGCGCGCGGGGCGAGGTGCTGCATCGGCCGATGACCATCCGACCGGCGACGCTCCGGTCACGAAGCGGAACCAATGACATGCGACCAGACTTCTTATCACTTGCCTCGCTGGTCGTCCCGTCGGGAAAGCGTGCGGCTAAGCGCGCCGCTGCGCCCGGTTCCGCGCTGGCCGCCGCGCTAGCTGCCGCGCTCGGCATGGCGTTCTGTTTAAGCGGCTGCACGCTCGGTCCCGACTACGTCCGCCCGCCAGTCGACACGCCCGCTGCGTTCCGTTTCGCGAAGCCAGACGCGGCAGCACAAGCACAAGCACAAGCACAAGCACAAGCACAAGCACAAGCACAAGCCGCAGCGTCGATCGCCGACACCGCGTGGTGGCAGCAGTTCGGCGACCCGGTGCTGAACCAGTTGATCGCCACCGCGCTCGCACAGAATCAGGACGTGCGCATCGCCGCGGCCCGCGTCGAGGAATATCGCGGTCAGTTCGTCAGCACGCGCTCGCAGTTGTTCCCGCAAGTGAGCGCCGGGTTCAGCGCGGGACGGCAGCGCCTGTCGCCGCTCGCGCAAACCTCGTTGCCGCCGGGTGTCGGCGGAGTCTACGACTCGTTCGGTGCGACGCTGCCGGTTTCATGGGAGATCGACCTGTTCGGCCGGGTGCGGCGTCAGACCGAGGCGGCGCGCGCGACCTTGCTTGCGAGCGAAGAAGGGCGGCGCGGCACGATCCTGACGCTCGTGGCGTCGGTCGCGGCGTCCTACATCGATCTGCGCAGTCTCGACCGGCAACTGGTGATCGCCAAAGCGACGGCAGCCAGCCGTGCCGGCTCTGTCAAGGTGTTCGGGTTGCGCTTCGGCGCCGGCGAGGTGTCGCAGGTCGAACTGGCGCAGAGCCAGTCCGAATACGAGGCCTCGCTCGCCGAGATTCCCGCGCTCGAGGCGCAGATCGGTCAGCAGGAAGACGCGCTTTCCGTGCTGTTGGGCCAAAACCCCGGGCCGATCCTGCGCGGCCGCGAACTCGAAGCGCTGGCGTTGCCGCTGGTGCCGGTGGACTTGCCCTCCGCACTACTCGAGCGGCGTCCCGACGTGCTGCAGGCGGAACAGGATCTGATCGCCGCCAACGCGCAGATCGGCGCGGCGCGCGCGCTGTATTTCCCGCAAATCTCGCTGACCGGTGTACTCGGTTCGACCAGTACGCAGTTGTCGCGGCTCTTCAGCGGGCCGGCCGGCACGTGGGCTTTCGCGGGTTCGCTGACGCAACCCGTTTTTAGCGCGGGCAACATCGCCGGGCAGGTGCATCAGGCCGAAGCACGCCAGCAGCAGGCGCTGGCCGCTTACCAGAAGGCGATTCAGAGCGCGTTCCGGGAAGTCGCCGATGCGCTGATCGGCGCACAGAAATCGCGCGAGCGTCTCGCGTCGCAGACCCGTCAGGTCGACGCGCTCGTCACGTATGCGCGGCTCGCCCGGCTGCGTTACGAAGGCGGCTATACGAGCTACATGGAAGTGCTCGACGCGGAGCGCAGCCTGTTCGACGCACAACTCAGCGAGACGCAAACCCGGCGCGACGAAGCCACCTCGCTCATCGGTCTTTATAAAGCGCTGGGCGGCGGCTGGGGCGATGCGTCCGGGCTCGCTTGCGGCGCATCTGCAGCAACCTCAGGAGGAGTGAGATGTCCAGAGTGAACAAAGCATTAGCCATGCTGATCACCACGACCTGCATGGCGTGGGGTGTCGCCGAGGAGGCGTGCGCCGCCAGTCCGGTCGCGACGCCGTCGCCCGGCGCGTCGCCCAGCACCCCGTTAATCTGGCCACGCAGCTTCGACGCCGACCAGCAGCACCTCGAGATCTATCAACCGCAGGTCGAAACCTGGCAGGGCAACCGCATCACCGGCCGCGCCGCGGTGGCGGTCGGTCCGGCAAGCGGCGCGCCGGTCTATGGCGTGGCGCACTTTGCGGCGAACGCCGAGGTCGATAAATTCTCGGGTCTCGTGCAACTGAGCAGTATCGAAATCGCTAACGTGGATGTACCCACCCAGCCCGAACTCGCCGACAAGATCCGCGCGGTGCTGCTCGCGCGCTTGCCGGCAGCAGGGCTCACCACGTCGCTCGACGAGCTGCAGACCCGCTACGCCGCGTCGGAGCAGCGCGCGGCCACGCAAAGCGTCGACGTGCGCAACGACGTGCCGCGCATCGTGTTCGCGACTACGCCGACGGTGCTGGTGCTGGTGGATGGCGCGCCGGTGTGGCGTCCGGTCGACGGAACGCGTTTTGAACGCGCGCTGAACAGCCGCGCGTTGCTGCTGCAGGACGAGCACGGCGTGCGCTACCTGCATGCCGCCGGCTACTGGTATGTCGCCGGTGCGCCCGGCGCGGACTGGGTCGTGCAGACGGCGCCGCCGCAGTCGCTGCTGGCCGCCGCGAAGCACGCGCAAACGAACATGGCGGCCGATCCGTTGCTGCCCGCGAGCGGCAAGCCAGCCGCTCACGCGCCGGCCGTGCTGATCGCCACCGAGCCGACCGAACTGATCGTCACCGACGGACCGGCCACGCTCTCGCCGGTCGCGGGCGTGAGCCTGCTGGCGATGTCCAATACCGACCACGCGGTGTTCGTCGATCCTGCGTCGAACCAGTATTACGTGCTGATCTCGGGGCGCTGGTTCCGCGCGAATTCGGCGCAGGGTCCGTGGCAATACGTGAGCGGCAGCGCGCTGCCCGCCGACTTTTCGAAAATTTCGCCGCACGATCCGAAGGCCAATGTGCTGGTGTCGGTACCGGGCACGCCGCAGGCGAAAGAAGCGGTGATCGCCGCGGGCATTGCGCAGACGGCCACCGTCTCGCGCACCACGGCGACGCTCGCCGTGAAGTACGACGGCGCACCGCGCTTCGCGCCGATCGCGGGCGCTTCGACACTGAGTTATGCGGTCAACACGAGCACCCCGGTCATCGAGGCCGGCACCGGCCGCTACTACGCAGTGTGGAACGGCGTCTGGTTCGAGGCCTCGGCACCCACCGGTACCTGGCACGTCGCCACCTCGGTGCCCGCGGCGATCTACACGATCCCCGCCAGTTCGCCGCTCCATTACGTGGTCTACGTGCGCATCTATGCGGTCACGCCGGACACCGTCGTCGTCGGCTATACGCCGGGCTACATGGGCGTGGTGGTCGGCGCCGACGGCACGGTGGTGTACGGCACGGGCTATGTGTACGCGCCATACGTCGGCGCGGTCTATTACGGCTATCCGCCCACTTACGGCTACGGCGCGGGTTTTGCCTTATCCGCCGCCGAGGGTTTCGCGTTCGGCTTCGCGGCCGGCGCGATCTGGGGATGCGCCGATCCCTACTGGGGTCCGTATTGGGGCCCGGCCTGGGGCGGCGCGGGCTGGAACAACGTGAACGTCAATCAGGCGAATTTCTACGGGCGCTGGGGGCAGGGCACGGTCACGCATGCATCGGGCTGGAACGCCTGGACTGGCACCGAGTGGCGTGGCACGGCGGGCGCCGGTTATAACCCGGCAACCGGCGCGCGCTTCCAGGGTAGCGGCGGCGCGGCGTTCAATCCTTATTCGGGGAATTACGCGGCCGGGCGCCAAGGCTCGTTCTCGAACGCGTCGACCGGGCGAAGCGGGGCGGCGCGCGGCGGGATCGTCGGCAACGACTACAACGGCAATGTCGCGGGCGGCCGGCAGGCCGCGGGCTATAACGCGCAGACCGGGCGCGCCGGTGCGGCCGAAGCCGGCTTTAGCGGCAACACGCATACCGGGCAGTACGACGCACAGAGCAAGGGGTTCGTGACCAACCGGTCGAAGGGCAACGCGGTCGCGTGGAACAACGGCGACGTGTACGCCGGGCATGACGGCAACGTGTATCAGCACACACCGGAAGGCGGCTGGCAGCAACGTACGCCGAGCGGATGGCAACCCGTGCAACCTAAGACAGACGTCGGCAACGATCTGGAACAGCAGCGACAGGCGCGCGATGTCGGCGGACAACGGGCGGATCGCACGGCCGGACAGTGGGGCGACGCGCGCGGATCGTTCGGTGCAGGGCGGAGCGACGGAGGAGGAATCAGACGCGGCGGCTTCCGGCGCTAGGCTTCTTTAATGTCATGTATACGGAACATTATTGGTGGAATTAAAGATAACGTCCGGTATACGTGACATTACTGGCTATTCATCAATGTTTAACATACAATACATAAACCGAATAAATTTGTTTAATGTGTCGTATACAGAACATGAATCTGGCTGAACTTGGAGAAGCGTTCCGGCGGGCCCGTATCGGGGCCTGCCTGACCCAGCAGGAAGTCGCGACGTTGAGCGGCGTTCCTCGCGGGCGCATCAGCATGTTCGAAACCGGCATGCTGCCGGAACTGGGTGCCGTCAAGTTGCTCAGTCTGTTCGACGTCGTCGGTCTCGAGATTCTGGCCCGTCCGCGTGGGCACCAGCGCACGCTCGACGACGTGCTGCGCGAAGCCGAAGAAGCCTACGACACGAGCGACACGCCAAAACGCGTGCGCTCGAAGGGTGCGCCACGCGGCAAGGCGTCCGGAGGCGAGTCATGAGTCGCGAGCCGCTGGACGTCCATGTCGTCGCGTCACACGGCGGCGCGCAACGGGTCGGCACGCTCGCGGAAGAGTCCGGCCGGTCTGTCTTCACCTATCTGCCCGACGTTCCCGCCGGGCTGCTCGTTTCGCTGCTCATGCCCGTGCGGGCCGAGTCGTATGTCTGGCCGCGTCTGCATCCGTTCTTCCAGATGAACCTGCCGGAGGGCGCGAAGAAAGACATTCTGATCCGCCAGCTCGGTCCGCACGCCGACGTGAGCGATTTCGGTCTGCTCGCGCTAACGGGCGCGAATACGATTGGCCGCGTCCGGGTGGTGCCGCGCGGCATGACGCCCGCGGCAGCCGCAAGCAAGCCCAACATGGCGGAATTGTTGGCCTCGACCGACTCGCGCGAGAACCTGCTGCGTCTGCTCGAAAGCGGGGTGAGCGAAGGCGTGTCCGGCGTCATGCCGAAAACGCTGCTGCGCTCCGTGGCTAAAGCCACGACCTGGACCGACGACTTCATTCTGAAAACCGGTTTCGACGATCTGCCCGGCCTCGCGATCAACGAATACCTGTGTCTCGAGGTCGCCCGTTATGCCGGACTCGAAGTGCCGGAAGCCCGGTTGTCAGCAGACGGACAGGTGTTGGCGGTGCAACGTTTCGACCGTATCGAGAACGGCGAGATCGTCGCGGTCGAAGACTACTGCGCGCTCAAAGGTCAGGACGCGATCAGCAAGTACGACGGCTCGCTGGAAAGCCTGGCCAGGCTCACGGAGACTTACGTTTCGCGCGAGACCTTCAAGGACAATGCGCGGCGCCTCTTCACGCTCCTGCTGCTGAACTACGCCATCCACAATCAGGATGCGCACCTGAAGAATTTCGCGCTGGTCTACAGCGATTCGGGCGATGCGCGGCTTGCGCCGGTGTACGACGTGCTGAGCGGCACCGCTTATCCGAAATACGCCACGGCTAATCCGGCGCTGGATCTGAAGAGCCGGCGAGTGTGGGCCTCGGGCGCGCTATTGCAGAACTACGGCGGTGCGCGGTTGGGACTGAGCCGGGCAGATATGAACGACGCCGTCGCGCGGGTTACGGCGGCGGTCGACGAGGTCACACCGATGGTGTCGGCGTTCGCCGACCAGTACGTGGAGTTTCGCGAGGTCGCGAAACGGATGCTTGATGCGTGGAGCGCCGGTCTGGACGATATCAAGCCGGATGCGAAGCCGGGCAAGACCAGACCGGCTTCGCTACGCGAAAAGATGGGTATGTCGGATGCCGATGCTTCCGCGACTCGCAAGGAGACGAATCCCTATGCGAACCCCGACGGCGCGTTCAGTCATAAGGCCAGATAGGCCGCCGTTTCACGCCTCATGCCTCACGCCTCATGCCTCACTCCACCTTCGCTGGTTGCGCCACCTGGCGCAGCTTCTGCCCATTCTGCGCAGCCAGACACTCTTCGATCATCGTCCGAAAATTCGGCGCGGCATGTGAGGCGCCGGTTGCACCGGTCTCGTGGCCGTTCTCCGCCGACAGTCCGCCCACGCCGACCACCAGCGTCGCTCCCGGCCGCCATTCGCGCGTGCGTCGCAGCATATTGCGCAGATACGGCGGCGATTCCGGCGCATCGAGCGAGACGATGCAGATAATCGGCGTGTCCTTGAAGCTGGGCTCGTCGGCGCGCGCGCTGCGATAGCCGGAGTGGGTTGCCATCATCGGCGTGAGGCCGTGGCGTCCGAGCAATTGCACGGCGATGGCAGCGGTCACTTCGTCGAAAGCGCCGCGTCCAGGCACGCACAACACAGTGGTCTTCTCGACCACGCCGTCACGCAAAAGCACGGGCCCATGAACATCGTGGCCAGCAGAGCCAGAAGGGCCAGAAGCGCCGGAAGCGCCGGATTGCCTCTCCGCCTCCGCCGACCCTCCGCCGCCGCCCTCGCCGGACTCCCCCTGTAACAGACGATCCGGCAAGCCTTCCGCAATCTCCAGGTTTTCGACGATATCCACCAAGGCCTCGTTGATTCGCGTCAACTGATCGGGCATCAGCACGCCGCGCATCGCATCGTTGCGCGCGAGCTTGAGCCCTTCCAGCGCGACACGGTCGTAGTAGTCGAGCAGCGACATCTCGCGCAGCAGACGCTCGGCCTGCACGATGGCTTCGTGCGGATCGTCGGCCAGTATCCGTTGATAAAAATTCTGCGCCGGCGTGAGCGCCGGCTGATCGCCTAGCAGTACGGTGAGAAAGTTCAGCCGGTCCGCGTAACGGCCCATGGTGACCACGCACAGCGTGAGCGGCGTGGACAGCACGAGCCCGACCGGTCCCCACAGCCAGCTCCAGAAAATCGCCGCCACCACCACCGCGAGCGGCGACAGGCCCGAGCGGTGTCCGTACAGCAAGGGCTCGGCAATCTGCCCGGCCACCACGTCGACCACGATGAAGAGGATCAGCGTATAGACGGCCATGGTCCACTGCGGCTGGATCGCGGCGGCAAGAAACACGGCGAGAATCGCGGCAATCCAGATACCGATGTACGGCACGAAACGCAGCAACGCCGCGATCACGCCGAACAGCAGCGCGCCGGGCACGCCGATGATCGCCAGACCAATCGCAATCGTCCCGCCCGCGCTCAGGTTCACCCCCAGTTGCGCGACGAAGTAGCGGCTCAGACGGCTCGCGGCGTCGTTGATCGCGGTCGTCGTGCGATGTAGATCGCGCGAGCCGAACAGGCTGATCAGCCGGTCGCGCAAGTCCTCGCGCTGAAGCAGGATGAAGATCGTCACCACCAGCACGATGAAGGTCGTCTCGATCGGCGCAATCGCGGGCGACAGCGCGCGCTGCGCGAGTTGCAGCGGCGTCGGCGACGGCTCGTGCACTTCCACCGGCGTCGGCACGGCCGGCGCATTACGCGCGGCGCGTCCAGTCGGGCGCGGCGGGTTGGGTTTGGACGGCGCGACGCGTTGCAGCGTGGCGGCGGCGCGGCTCATCATCGAATCGGCGCGGCCCACGGTCTTTTCCTGAACCGTTTCGATTTTCTGCTCGATCGCCACCTGGTATTGCGGCAGGTCGCCAGCCAGTTGCACGAGTTGCGCGGTGATCAGCGCGCCCACCGCCAGCAGCGACGCCAACGCAAACAGCACGGCAATGAAGATGGACGGCAACTGGCCCATATGCAGCCGTCGCAAGGTCTGCACGAGCGGCGCGAGCAGGAAGCTGAGCAGCACGGAGAGCGTGATCGGAATCAGCACCTCGCGGCCGAAGTACAGCGCGCACACCACCGCGACGCCGGTGATGACCGAAGCGAGACCATGCAGGCTGGGCGTGCCCGGCGGGTATACGCGATTCGGCCGCCCATGCGGCGGTAAGGAAATTTTCATGAGCACACGGTCCGGGTTGGGTGGCACCGCCGTCAGGAACGAGGCGGGCGCGGCGGGAATCTCGACTGGCGGCGCAAGCCGCTTGAGCAATCCACGTGCCCGGATTGTAGGCGCTTTGAATCGCGCGCAGCAGAAGCGTTAGCCCATGTGCAGGCGCAGCCATTCGAACAGCAGCGACAAGCCGTACAGCAGGAAGCCGATGAACCCGCCGACCAGCGTCCCGTTGATGCGGATAGTCTGCAGATCCCGGCCGATGTTCAGTTCGACCTGATGCGACATATCGCGCGCATCCCAGTTCTTCACGGTATCGCTGATATGACGCGTGAGGAACGCCGCGAAATCCGGCGCCATCGCGCGTGCGGCGTCTTCGAGGTGGTCGTTCAGCGACTGCCGCAACGCCGGATCGTTTGCCAGTTCGCGGCCGACCCATTGGCCCATCGCCATCGCGCGCGCGTGCAGCGCGGAGTCGGGACTGAGCAGATCGCGTTTGAGCCACGCGCGCAGATCGCCCCACATGTCTTTCACGTAGTTGCCGAGCGCGTCGCCTTCCACGAGGTAGCGCTTCAGCTCTTCGCCTTTTTCGGCGAACGCGGGATCGGTCTTCAGTTTGACGATGAGTTTCTGCGCGGCCTCGTCGAAGCGCTCGCGCAACTCGTGGGTCGGATTCGCGGCGATCTGTTCGAGCATCCGGTTCGCGGCATTGGCGATCGCGTCGGCGCCTTTCTCGCCGAGCCAGGCCGAGGGCAGGATCTTTTCCATCTTCGGATATTCGCCTTTGACCCACTCGACGATCCGTTCGGCGATGAACTCGCGCGCCGCCGGCTGGCGCAAAAAGCTCACGACCTGTTCGATCCCGGCGTCGAGCAGGTCCTGATGCCGGCCGTCCTTGGTGAGCGTGTCGAGAATCGAGCCCATCGAGTGCGAGAGGTCGACCTTGTCGAGCACGTCGCGCAGCGCTTCCTTGATAAAGCTCTGAATGCGCACGTCGTCCGCGAGCTCGAGGATGCCGGCGGTGAGCTTGACGACGTAATCGCCGAGACGGGCCGCATTGGCGGGCTGCGTGAGCCAGCCGGCGATGGTCTGCGCCGGGTCGTGTTTCTGGATCAGACCGACTAGCGAGGGCACGTCGAGAAACTTGTCCTGGACGAACACCGCGAGATTGTCGGCGATCTTGTGCTTGTTGTTCGGGATGACGGCGGTATGCGCGGCCACGAACGGAATCGGCACCCGGCGAAACAGCGCGACGACCGCGAACCAGTCGGCCAGTGCACCGACCATCGCCGCTTCGGCGACGGCCTTGATGCCGTCGACCCACACGCCGTGCGGCAAAAACGCGGTGGCGATGAATAACGCGGCGGCGGCGGCCAGAAGCAGCAGCGGAACGAGCTTGGCTTTCTTGAGTTCGGTCTCTTTGTTCATCGGCGGCGTGGTGGTGTCCGGTTCTTCGGCTAAAGCGGAGCAACGCAGTATGGCAACGCAGTCAGGCAACGCATGCAGGGAACCGCGAGTGTAGCGCCACCGGCTTTGCAGCGACGCGGCAGGGCACGGTAACATCCGTGGCTGGACCGGGCAGCCGCAGCGTACATCGCCATGGCCCGCCACAACGACAAGGGAACACACAGTGATCAGGTTTCTGCACACCGCGGACTGGCAGATCGGCACGCAATTCGGCCAGTTCGAACCGGAAGAAGCCGTGCACCTCGCGCAGGCGCGCATCGAAACCGTACGCCGCATCGCCGCCGAAGCCACCGCGCGGCAGGTCGACGCGGTACTCGTGGCCGGCGACGTGTTCGACCTGCAGACTGTCTCCGACACGGTCATCCGCCGTCTGTTCGGCGCGCTGCAGGGTTTCAGCGGCGCATGGATCATGCTGCCGGGAAATCACGACGCGGCGCTGGTCGAAAGCGTGTGGACTCGCGCGCAGCGCCTGAACTGCATTGCGCCGAACGTACGGATTGTGCTCGAACCCGGCGTGGTGCTGCTCGACGCATGCCGTTGCGCGCTGCTCTGCGCGCCGCTCACGCAACGCATCACCTACGACGACACCACCGCGTTCTTCGACAGCGCGGAAAGTCCTCCCGACTATCACCGCGTGGGGCTCGCGCATGGCAGCGTCGGCGGCATCCTGCAGGAAGGCATCGACTCGTCGAACCCGATTGCGCCGACCCGCGCCGCGAGCGCGCGGCTCGACTATCTGGCGCTCGGCGACTGGCACGGTCATCTGCGCGTGGACGAGCGCACCTGGTATGCCGGCACGCATGAACAGGACCGCTTTCGCGCCAACGATCCGGGCTTCATGCTCGACGTGACGTTGAGCGAGCCGGGCGCGACGCCGCTGGTCGAAGCGGTGCGCGTCGGGCAATACCGCTGGCAGCGCTGGGATACGACGATCGCGGTCTCCACCGACGTGGATGCGCTGAAGGCGCGTCTGTCCGCACTGGGCACGAACGACGTGTTGCGCGTAACGGTCACCGGCACGGCCACGCTCGCCGACGCCGAGGCGATCCACGTCGCGGTGGAAGAAACCCGCGCACGCGTGCGCGCGCTGCGGGTCGATCTGAGCGGTTTGCAGGTGCTGCCGACCGAGGCCGATCTGGCCGAACTCGGCGCGCACGGCGGTTATCTCGCGAAAGTGGTCGCGCGATTGCGCGGCCTGCAGGAAGCCCCGCAGTCCGACCCGCAACAGATTCGCCGCGCAGCCGAAGCCTTGTTGCTGCTGGCGCGTTTTCAACGTGAGTTGCCGCGCGAAGCGAGGACCGCATGAAGCTGGAAAGTATCGCGATTCAGGAGTTCAAGCAGTTCGGCGGCCGTCTGTTCGTCGACGATCTGCAACCGGGGTTGAATCTGTTCACGGGGCCAAACGAAGCCGGTAAGAGCACGATTGCCGAAGCCATCCGCTCGGTGTTTCTGGAGCGCTACAAGGCCTCGCATCTGAAGGATCTGTTGCCCTGGGGCAAGGCGAGCGGACAGCCGTCGGTGGAGGTGAGTTTCGATCTGGACGGCACGCCTTGCCGGCTTTCCAAACAGTTCGTCACGCGGCAGCGCTGCGAGTTGCGGATCGGTCAGTCCGTCTACGGCGAGGACGAAGCCGAAGACAGGCTTGCGGCGCTGCTCGGTTTCGCGCGTGCCGCGCGCGGACCCTTGAAGGCCGAGCACGCCGGCGTACCGGGATTGTTGTGGGTGCAACAGGGCGGCACTCACGAGGTGCGCGATTCGACCGGCCACGCGGCGCAGTATCTGCGCGATGCGCTGTCGCAACTGTCGGGCAGCAGCGAATCGGCCGGCGAAGACGCGCTGATCGCCGCCGTGCAGCGCGAATTGCGGCAACTGCTGACCGCGCGTACGCAGAAATCCACCGGACCGCTGGCCGAGGCCGAGCAGAATCTCGCCGCGCTGCTGATCGAGCGCGATCAACTGGAACAGCAGCGCCAGCAGTTCGAGGACAACATCGCGCGGCTCGCCGCGCAGCAGGAAGCGTTCGACGACACGCAGCGCAAGCGGCCATGGGAACAGCACGAGCAGAAGGCGCTCGCGGCCCAGCAGCGTGCGGACGCGGCAGCCGAACTCGAGCGCAGCGTGCGGACGCTCGCGCAATCGCTACAGGTGAGCGAAGCCGAACTGGCGTTGTCGCTGCAACAGGAACAGGGCGCGAGCGAACTGGAAGCGGCCGTGGCGCGCGAGCGTCAGCAACTCGATGCGGCGCGGGCCAATGTCAGTGCTGCCGAGAACGAGCATGCGCAGGCCGAGGCGAGCGTCGCGCAGTTCGAGCAGGCGTTGGCGGCCGCAAGCCGGGCGCTGGACCTGGCGAATGCGGCGGTCACGGCCGCCGATCTGCGCAGCCAGATCGGTTTGTATCGCGCGGAAAGCGAACGCCTCGACGCGGCCATCGCGGCGGCGGCCCAGGCGAACGACGCGGTGCTGGAAGCCGCGCGCGCGGCCGCGGCGCTCGAAATGGACGAAGCGAAACTGAAGCATCTGGCCGCGCTCGACGGCGAACTGACCATATTGCGCGCGCGCACCGAAGCGGCGATGACGCGCATCGAATACAGCTTGACCGGTCCGATCACGGTTGGCGAAACGCAGGTGAGCGGTAGCGGCGTGCTGCGTCTCGACGAGGAAAAGCGCATCGGCCTCGGTGCGCTAGGCGAATTGCGCGTGATACCGGGTGTCTCCGATCTGCCGGCGCGGCTCTCCGAACTGGCGTCGCTCGAAGCCCGTCACGGGCAGTTACTCCAGGCGCTGGGCGTGAGTTCGCTGGCGGTCGCCGACGCGCGTCACGAGCAATGGAAGACGTTGCGCGATCAACAGAAAAGCCAAGCGAAGATTCTCGACGTGCATGCGCCCAAAGGCATCGAGGCCTTGCGCGCCGCATCGGCGACGGCGACGGCACGCGGGCAGGCCTCGCAGGAACGGCTGGCGCTGCTGCCGGACGTGTCCGCCGCACCGCCGCTCGACGAAGCGCGCCGCAACGCCGACATCGCGCGCGATGCGCTCGACGCCGCCCGCAAGACCTTGGCTCTCGCGGCAGAAAAACGCTCGAGCGCGACGGCCACCACCGGGTCGCTCGCCGCGCAGGTGCAACGCAAGGAAGCGCAGTTGAGCGACGACGCGTTCCGGCGTCAGCGCGCGCAGTGGCAAGGCCGGATCGTCGAACAGCGCGTGCAGGTCGATGCACTGCGCCAGCAGCGCGAAGGCCGCGCGCGCGAACTGGAAGCGGCGCGGCTCGACGATCCGGCGGCGGAAACGAAACGCTACCGTGCGTCGGCGGACCTGGCGCGCGCCGAGCAGCATGAACGGCAGGTGCGCATCGCGCAGCTACGCAGCCAGCTGGAAACCGTCGGCGCATCGGGACTGGGCGAGCGCCTCGCGGCCGCGCAAGCGGGCGTGGAGCAGGCCACCCGGCGTAAGGACGAACTCGGCTTGCGGGCCAGCGCGCTGAGTCTGCTGGACGAAGTGCTGGTCGACGAGCGCGACGCGGCGGTCGCGCAATTGCGCGCGCCGCTCACCGAGCGTCTCGGCCATTATCTGAAGCGGATTTTTCCGCAGTCGAGCCTTGCGCTCGGCGACGATTTGAGCCCCGCGACACTGGATCGTTACGGCCGCGCCGATACACTCGACGCGCTGAGCTTCGGCACCCGCGAACAGCTCGGCATCCTGACGCGGCTCGCGTATGCGGACCTGTTGAAGGCCTCGGGCCGGCCGACTTTACTGATGCTCGACGATGCCGCCGTGCATACCGACGCGGCCCGGCGCGACGCCATCAAGCGCGCGTTGATCGACGCGGCGACGCGGCATCAGATTCTGGTGTTCACCTGTCATCCGGAACTGTGGGACGACCTCGGCGTGCGTCAGCGCGCGATCGACGATCTGAAGGTGCCGGCCTAAGCCGGGTACGAGCGCGGCGTGTAGACCCATGCCGCGCCGTCTGCAGCATGCGCGTCGTGTGCATCGCCCGAAGCGCCGGAGCGCGCGAAACGCCGGGTGGTCGACGAACCGATGATCACCATCGTGCGCATATCGACATCGGAAGAGTTCAACTCGCCGAGCGTCAGCGAGCGCAGCGTGCCGCCCGGGCGGCCGACGTCGCGTCCGAGTACGACCGTGGTCGCGGGCGAACGGAACTGCCGCACGATGTCCAGCGCCTTGTCGAGCTGCCACGGCCGCGCGCGGGAAATCGGGTTGTAGAAGGCCATCGCCAGATCTGCTTCGGCTGCGTGCCGCAAGCGTGTTTCGATGATCGACCACGGCTTCAGGTTGTCGGACAGCGACAGCATGCAGAAGTCGTGACCCAACGGTGCACCGGCGAGCGCGGCGGTCGCCATCGCGGCGGAGATGCCCGGCACGATCGACAGGTCGACGGCGTCCCAGGCCGGGTTCGCCGCGTGTTCCAGCGCTTCGAGCACGGCGGCGGCCATTGCGAACACGCCGGGGTCGCCGGACGACACCATCACCACCGAACGGCCCGTGCTCGCCAGTTCGAATGCATGTCGCGCGCGCTGCATTTCCTCGCGATTGTCGGTGCCGTGGACGCGCTGGTCGGCGCGCAACGGGCCGGCCATTTCCACGTAGGTCGTGTAGCCGAGCAGGTCGGTGGCTTCGTCGAGCGCGCGGCGCGCAGCGGGCGCCAGCAGATCGCGATGGCCCGGGCCGAGGCCGATTACCGTGAGACGGCCGCGCGCCTGGCCGATGGTCGCCGGGTCGATGGCGAGCGGCGCGAGCGCAAGTGCGAGTTCTAATGCGTCGTCGGCGTGATTTTGCAGCGTTTCGTAGGGCACGCGCAGCGCGGCATGCAGCAGGTCGGGCGCATTCGCCTCGTGATCGACGGTTTGCGCAGCGAAGCGCAAAGGGACATTCAAGCGGGCCGCCGCGCCGGCGAGTGCCGGGTCGGTCATCCGGCCGGTCGGCGCGAGCAACGCCGCCAGCGACAGCGCTGCGAGCCCGTGTGCATCCAGCGCTTTCAGCACGCGGGTCGACAGTTCGTCACCGTCAGCGCACGTATGAGAGCCGGCTACCGCCACGACGACGCTGCGAGGATGAATCACCAGTTCATCCTCATGCCCATCCCATGCGCGCGGCGTCACGCGAATCGCGAGCCGCGCCGATGCGCTGCGTGGTAGCGCGGCATCGTCGAGCCACGGTGCGTCGCCTTCTATGCGCGTGCTTTCACCGGCGAGCAGATCGGACACGAAGCGTTTGCCTTGCCCGATATCGGCGAGCGCATAGCCCTCGGGCGGATTCAGCACGCAAGTGCCGAAGCGCAGTTCGCCGCTGGTCGTGATCGCGGGCGCCACCGCTAGCGTGGCCGCGATCTCGCGCGCCATCACGTTCACGCCGGCCAGCCCGCCGAGCAGCGGCACGACCGCGCTGCCGTCTTCCGCCACGGCCAGCACCGGCGGCTCCGCGCCCTTGTCGGCCAGCATCGTCGCAATGCAGCGGATCACGATGCCCGCCGCGCACAACGCGACGATCGGCGTGCCGCGCGCATACAGGTCACGCAGATGTGCGCCGAGTTCGGTGTAGGCCACATCCGCATCGACGCGTCCTTGCAGCGCATGCACCTGCGCGCCTTCGAAAGCGCGCTGGATGCGCCGCGCCGTCGCCAATGCACCGGCGCCGAGAATCACGATGGCGGGGGGCTTCATCCTTGCCATTTTTCCCCCGGCACGACCAGCAGCGAGAAGTAGGGCGAGGCCATCGCATCGACGTCGGCGAGCGGCACGATCCGCTGATTGCCCATCGTCGCGCGTTCGACATAGAGCGCGCGCTGCGCGAGTCCGAGTTCGCCGAGCACGCGCCGCACCTTGTCGAAGTTGCGGCCGAGTTTCATGATCACGGCGGCGTCCGCGTCGGCCAGACGCCGGCGCAATTCGTGCTCCGGCAACACGCCGGACAGCACCGACAAACTCTGGTTCCGATACACCAGCGGCGAGCCCAGCACCGCCGCGCCGCCTAGCATCGAGCACACGCCGGGCACCACTTCGCTTTCGTAGCGCGCGGCGAGCCGGTCATGCAGATACATGTACGA
Source organism: Paraburkholderia sp. BCC1886 (assembly GCF_900996245.1). GTDB lineage: Bacteria > Pseudomonadota > Gammaproteobacteria > Burkholderiales > Burkholderiaceae > Paraburkholderia. The sequence goes on from NZ_CAAJGK010000041.1 coordinate 241,184, forward strand.
GCCGTAGAAGAACGGATCGCCTTCGCAGATCACCGCCACGTCGCGCCCGGCGTCCAGATGCGCGGCGACGATTTCCGCGGCCGTATCGTAGAAGTCGGCGATGATCGCTTCGTACGACAGCGGCGGTTCGAGCGCTTCGGTGGTGACCGGATACACCAGCGGCAGGTGCTGTTGCGCGTCGTCGAGATGCGCTTCGATAATGCTGAACGCGTTGCCCTTTTTGCCCTTCGCCACGAAATAGCCGACCACGGGTGCTGATTTCAGCAAACGCAGCGCCTTCAGCGTGATGAGTTCCGGGTCGCCGGGACCGACGCCCAGGCCGAACAGGCGACCGCGCCGCTTTGTTTCTGTCGCGGTTTTCGTGATGGGGTTATTCATCGCGTCGGCCATTACTCGATCTCCGTGGCGAGCGCATTGACGGCGGCCGCCGCCATGGCGCTACCGCCGCGCCGGCCGCGCACGGCCACGTAAGGCACGCCGCGCGCATGTTGCGCAAGCAGCGCCTTCGACTCCGCCGCGCCGATGAAGCCGACCGGAAAGCCGAGGATCAACGCGGGCGCGGGCGCGCCGGCATCGAGCATGTCGAGCAGATGAAACAGCGCGGTCGGCGCATTGCCGATCACGACGACACTACCGGCCAGATGCGGGCGCCACAATTCGAGCGCGGCCGCCGAGCGGGTGTTGCCGAGTTTGCGCGCAAGCGCCGGCACATCGGCATGCGTGAGCGTGCAGAGCACGTCGTTGCGAGCGGGTAGCCGGGCGCGCGTGATGCCGTGCGCGACCATGTTGGCGTCGCACAGAATCGGCGCGCCTTGCGCAAGCGCCGCGCGTCCGGCGCTGCCGGCGTGCTCGGAGAACAGCAGGTCGTCGACGATATCGACCATCCCGCACGCGTGGATCACGCGCACCGCGAGTTTTTCGAGGTCGGCGGGAATGCGGGAGAGGTCGGCTTCGGCGCGAATCGTCGCGAAGGATTGGCGATAGATCTCCTGACCGTCGCGAATGTAATCAAGCATCCAGAGGGCTCCGGGCCAGGCGTTCGAGAAGCCCGGCCGCCTGTTCGATGGTCAGTCGGGACGCGACGCGCAGGCCGAAGAGGGGCAGGGCGGCGTCGGGTCGGGTGTCGTGGGTGGCGTCGTCGGGCGTGTCTTTGCCGACGCTAATGTTGCGGTACAGGTCGTAGTAGCCGGGCTCGACGGCCAGCAGCGTGAACGGTGCGGGGTGCGCGGCGGCGCACGAGCGCTCGCAGCCGCTTAAGTGGACGACCACACCGGCGGGCAGGCGAGCGGCCAGTTGCAGCGCGTCGGTCTTGGTGTCGGCGCGGCCTTTTGCGCAGCCGCTGGAACCGGTGCACGCGATCAGCCGAGCCAGCGGCTGCGTCGGATCGCAGGCGAGGCTGAGTACTTCGAGTCCGTTCAGCACGTTGGAAACAGCCGGCCCGGCAATGTCGGGCAGCAGCACGCTTTGCCACGGCGTCATGTGCAGCGTGCCGTCGCCATGCTGACGGGCGAGCGTGGCAAGTCCGTGCAGGCTCGCGGCATCGAGACGTCCGAGCGGCGGCTGGCCGCCGATCTGCCAGGTGTGGGGAACGCGCTGCGGGTGAGCGCCGAACCGGCGCGTGGCGTCGGCGGGCGTTGCGCGTTGCCAGTTCAGCAGAGACGTATCGCGGGACAGCGGGAAATCGAGGTGGCGTTGCGCGTGGCTTAACACCATGTCGATGTCATGCGCCGCCAGCAGATGACGCATGCGTGTGGCATCGGCGTCGGCAAGCTCGATGAACGTGAGCAGCAAAGCGCGCGCGAGCGGGACGACTTGCGAGGGCAGAACGGCGGCGAGTGCGCCAGAGCCATACGTGCTGCCGGTGCTGCCGGTGCTGCCGGGACATCCCGCAAGCCCGAACACGAAGCGGACCTCGTCGCCGTATTTCGCCGCCGCAAACCAGACGTCATGCGGATGATCGACCTGCGCCAGCCACTCGCCGCCATCGACCAGCAATGCGAACTTCGGCGACAACGCCGCGAAGCGCGCTTCCCGTTGCAATAGCGCGAGCAAGCCGGCGCATAGCGGACGGGTGTCGATGAGCGCACCCGGATCGCGTCCCGCCGCCGGACTCAGCATGACGTTGCGGATATCGTCGGCGGCTTGGGCAGCCTGAGCAGCCTGAGCCGCCTGTGTGGCCTGCTGCGATGCCTGCGTTGCCTGGTCCACACCGGCCTGTGCTTGCAAGCCAACCGCCTCGGGCCCCAAACCCACCGCCATCAACGCCTCTATCAACACCGCTTCGCGCTCGCGCCGCACACCCCGCACCTGCAGATTCGCGCGATTCGTCAACTCGATCACGCCAGCGGCATGTTCCGCACTGGCGCGGGCAATCGCGTCCGCCTGCTCCGCGCTCAACACCCCGCCTGGCAACCGGATCCGGCAGATCCCGCCGTCCCGCGCGGCCACGATGCGCAGCAGCCCCGGACACGCCGAAGGCCGCGGAGCAAACGCCGCGTCGGATAAAACCAGGGAGGGCAAAACTTGAGTCAAGACGGACACCGGGTTGAGCGTCGCGCGGCGGCCCGAGCAGACCGCGAGGGGTCTGACTGCGGCATCGGTACACCCCGCCCGATGTAGGCTGGCACGAACAGTCTCGCCGGCAGGTCTCCTGGCTGGCAGGTCATCGTCCGTCGCGGCCTTCCCGGTCAAACCAGTGGCGCGGAGCGCAGGCGGACTCGCTGCATACAGTTGCGGGGGCAGCCACAGTGGCACTGTGTTCCCTCTTCGGCCCCGAAGGGCACCGGCGGCTGTATTATGCCTTTTTTCGGATAGCACAACGAGGCTGGACGCTTTTACCGGCGTGGCACAGCGCATGTTTTGAAGATACAGGATGAGGATGGTTGCATGCCGGCGTGGCTGACCGTGGTGGGCATAGGCGACGATGGTTTCGCCGGTTTGGGCAGGCCCGCGCGGCGCGCGTTGCTGCAGGCGTCGGTGGTGTATGGCGGCGAGCGTCATCTGGCGATGTTGCCGGCGCGCATCGGCGCACGGCGCGCGGCGTGGCCGCGGCCTTTCGATCTCGCACCGCTGCTGGCCGAGCGCACGGCCGGGCGCACGCAGCCTGTCTGCGTGCTGGCGAGCGGCGACCCGATGCTGTTCGGCGTCGGCGCGACGCTCGCGCGGCATCTGCCGGCCGACGAGTTGCGCGTGTTGCCGGCGCCGTCGTCGCTGTCGCTGGCCGCCGCACGGCTGGGCTGGCCGTTGCAGGACGTGGCGACGGTGTCGCTGGTCGGCCGGCCGTTGCCGTCGATCAGCGCCTATCTGCACGACGGCGCCCGGGTGTTCGTGCTGAGCGCCGACGGCCGCACGCCCGCAGCGCTCGCCGCCTGGCTCGCCGCGCAGGGTTTCGGCGCGAGCCGGATGATCGTGCTGGAACATCTGGGCGGCGAGTCGGAGCGCCGTATCGACGCGCTCGCGCACGCGTGGTCCACGCGCGAAGTCGCCGCCTTGAATCTGATTGCACTGGAATGCCGGGCCAGCGGTTCGACGCCGCGATTGCCGCTGACCTGCGGCTTGCCCGACGACGCGTTTCGCCACGACGGCCAGTTGACCAAGCGCGATGTGCGGGCCGTCACGCTCGCGCGGCTTGCGCCCGCGCCCGGCGAATTGCTGTGGGACGTCGGGGCGGGCAGCGGTTCGATCGGCATCGAATGGATGCGCGCGCATCCAGCGTGTCGTGCCATTGCGATCGAAGCGAATGCCGAACGGCAAGCGTTCATCGAACACAATCGCGATGCGTTGGGCGTGCCCGGTCTGCAACTCGTCGCGGGACGCGCGCCCGAGGCGCTGGCCGGGTTGCCGAAGCCGGATGCCGTCTTCGTCGGCGGCGGGGCGACCGTGCCGGGCGTCCTGCATGCGTGCTGGGCAGGTCTGCGCGATGGCGGCCGGCTGGTCGCCAACGCGGTCACGCTGCAGGGCGAGGCGGCACTGGTTGCGTGGCGCGCGCAATACGGCGGCACGCTCACGCGCATCGCGCTCGCCGATGCGCAGCCGTTGGGCGCCTTCGATACCTGGCGCCAGGCCTTGCCCATCACCTTGCTGGAAGTGACCAAGCCCGCCGTTGATCCGCACGACGTTCCCGCCTGATGCGCGACGAGACTCCCGAACAGCCCGCGCCGCTGCGTAGCGGCTACACCACCGGCAGTTGCGCGACCGCGACTTCGCTGGCGGCGGCGCGTCTGCTGCTGACGGGCGCGGTCAGCGACGTTGCGGAAATCGTGCTGCCGAAAGGACAGCGCGTGCCGATGCCGCTGGTGTTCTGCCGGCTGATCGCAGAAGGCGCGGAGGCCGGTACCGTCAAGGACGCCGGCGACGATCCCGATGTGACTCACGGCGCGATCGTGTTCGCGCGGGTGCGTTTGTCTGCGCAATCGGGCGTGGTGTTCCGCGCGGGCCCTGGCGTCGGCACGGTGACGCGCGCTGGCCTCACGCTGCCGGTCGGCGAGCCGGCCATCAATCCGGTGCCGCGCCAGATGATGACCCACCACCTCACCGACCTCGCCGCCGAACACGGCTATGCAGGCGGCTTCGAAGTGACGATCGGCGTCGAAGGCGGCGAGGCGCTCGCGCTGAAGACCATGAACCCGCGGCTGGGCATCGTCGGCGGGTTGTCGATTCTCGGCACGACCGGCATCGTGCGGCCGTTCTCGTGCTCGGCCTATATCGCGTCGATTCATCAGGGCATCGACGTGGCGCGCGCCAACGGCTACACGCATCTCGCCGCGTGCACCGGCAACGCCAGCGAGGACACGATGCGCGCGCACTACGCGTTGCCGGACATCGCGCTGATCGAAATGGGCGACTTCGTCGGCGCGGTGCTCAAGCATATGAAGCGCGCGCCGGTCGCGCGTCTGAGCATCTGCGGCGGCTTCGGCAAGCTCAGCAAGCTGGCCGACGGGCATCTCGATCTGCACAGCCGCCACTCGAGCATCGATCTTGAACGGCTCGCGCAATGGGCTGCGCTCGAAGGCGCGGACGACGCGTTGCAGGCGGCGATCCGCGCAGCCAACACGAGTCAGCAGGCAGTCGCGCTGGCGCGCGCGCAGCACGTGCCGCTCGGCGATATCGTCTGCCGGCACGCGTTGGCGGTGGCGCGCGGGATCGTGCCGCCTTCGGTCGAGGTCGAGATGTTCGCGATCGACCGGCAGGGCAATCTGATCGGAGCCGCGCGATGACGGCGGCCTGGCGGGTTCTGTTGCTGGGCGGCACCGGCGAGGCGTTGCGGATCGCGAGACGGCTCGGTCCCGCCGACGTGTACAGTCTCGCCGGCCTCGGCAAGGTGCCCGACGATCTCGCGTGTGCGGTACGGGTAGGCGGTTTCGGCGGCAGCGCGGGTTTGGCGCGTTATCTCGCGGAGCAGCGCATCGGTCTCGTGATCGACGCAACGCATCCGTATGCCGCGCAAATCAGCGCGAATGCCGTCGCGGCGTGCGGGGTCGCGCAGGTTCCATGCTGGGCGCTGCGGCGGCCCGGCTGGCAGCCGCAGCACGACGACGACTGGCGAATGGTCGGCGACTGGGCCGAACTCGTCGCCGCGCTCGCGCCATTCGAGCGGCCGTTGTTCACGCTCGGGCGCGAACCGCTCGCGCATCTGGACGAGATTCCCGTGCATCAGTTCTGGACCGTGCGCTGTCTCGACGCGCACGAAGGCCGGCCGCGCGCGCGGATTCTGGCCACACGTGGGCCGTTTTCTCTGGAAAGCGAGCGTGCGCTGTTCGCCGACGCAGCGTTCGACGTCGTCATCAGCAAGAACAGCGGCGGCGGCGCGACGCAGGCGAAACTCGACGTCGCGCGCGAACGCGGCTTGCCGGTGCTGATGCTTAGGCGTCCCATGTTGCCGCCAGTCGAGCGGGAATTCGACGATGTCGCGGCGCTGCTCGACGCGTGGTCGTCCGCTTCGTCTCAATCCATCACGGAGTAAAGCATGACGGTGTATTTCATCGGCGCGGGTCCTGGCGACCCGGAGCTCATCACGGTCAAAGGGCAGCGGCTCGTGCGCAGTTGTCCGGTGATCCTGTATGCGGGCTCGCTCGTGCCGTCGGCGGTGCTCGACGGGCACGCCGCCGAACAGGTGGTGAATACCGCCGAACTCGATCTCGAGCAGATCGTCGCGCTGCTCGCGGCCGCGCATGCGAAGGGCCAGCACGTGGCCCGCGTGCATTCCGGCGATCCGTCGCTGTACGGCGCGATCGGCGAGCAGATTCGCCGGCTGCGGGAGTTGAACATTCCGTACGAGATCGTGCCGGGCGTCACGGCCACCGCAGCATGCGCTGCCACGCTCGGCTGCGAACTCACGTTGCCCGGGATTTCGCAGACGCTGATACTCACACGCTTCGCGAGCAAGACCCGCATGCCCGAAGGCGAGCAACTCGGCGACCTCGCGCGGCATCGCGCGACGATGGCGATTCACCTGGGCGTGCGCCATCTCGCGCGCATCGTCGAGGAATTGCGGCCGCATTACGGCGGTGCGTGTCCCATCGCGGTGATCTATCGCGCGAGCTGGCCGGACGAAGAGACCATCGCCGGCACACTCGACGATATCGTCGGCAAGGTGCAGGGCACGTCGATCGAACGCACGGCGCTGATTCTGGTGGGCGAGGTGCTGGCCGCGGAAGGGTTCGCGGAGTCGACGCTGTATGCGAAGGGCGCGTGAACGCGCCATCGCAGAACAAAGTAGAACAAAGCAGAACAGAGCCGCGCGACCCCGCTGGCGGATTTTCAGCGCGGCGGAATCACGCCGTTTCCGCCACGTCCTGCCGCGCTGCCAGCTTTAACCGTAGCGCCTTCGCGGCCCGCACCATATGCGTGAGCGCCGCCTCCGTCTCGGGCCAGCCACGCGTCTTCAAGCCGCAGTCCGGATTGACCCACAGACGCTCGGCCGGGATCACTTCACACGCACGTTCCAGCAAACGCAGCATTGCGGCCTCACCCGGCACGCGCGGCGAGTGAATGTCGTAGACGCCCGGACCGATCTCGTTCGGATAAGCGAACGCGCCGAAGCCGTCGAGCAGTTCCATCGCCGAGCGCGAGGTTTCGATGGTAATCACATCGGCGTCCATCGCCGCGATCGACGGCAGGATGTCGTTGAATTCCGAATAGCACATATGCGTGTGAATTTGCGTACGGTCCGCAACGCCCGATGCCGAGATACGGAACACGCGCGTCGCCCATTCCAGATACGCGGGCCAATCGGATTCACGCAGCGGCAAGCCTTCGCGGAATGCCGGCTCGTCGATCTGGATGATGCGGATGCCGGCTTTCTCCAGGTCGACCACTTCGTCGCGAATCGCCAGCGCCAGTTGCAGCGCGGTGGTCGAACGCGGCTGGTCGTCGCGCACGAACGACCATTGCAGCATCGTGACCGGACCGGTCAGCATGCCTTTCATCGGGCGCGGCGTGAGCGATTGCGCGTAACGGGTGGTGTCCACCGTCATCGGCTCGGGACGGTAGATGTCGCCGTAGATGATGGGCGGCTTCACGCAGCGTGAGCCGTAGCTCTGTACCCAGCCATTCTCCGTGAACGCATAGCCCCACAACTGCTCGCCAAAATATTCGACCATGTCGTTGCGTTCGGCTTCGCCATGCACGAGCACGTCGAGATCGAGCGTTTCCTGCTTGCGCACGGCGAACTCGATTTCGGCGCGCATACGTTGCAGGTAGTCGAGCGCGCGCAGTTCGCCGCGTTTGTAGGCGGCGCGCGCCCGGCGGATCGACGCGGTTTGCGGGAACGAGCCGATCGTCGTGGTCGGCAGCAGCGGCAGCGCCAGGGCCTCGCGTTGCACGCGATTGCGCTCGGCGAACGGGCTGCGACGTTGCGCCAGCGTGTCGTCGACTGCGGCGACGCGGCGTTGCACCAGCGCGTTGACGACGGCAGTGGAGCGGCGTCGCGTATCGAGCGCTCGATCGGCGGCGGCGAGTGCGTCTCGTGCCGCGTCCGGGTCGCGCAAGGCGAGTGCGAGCGTGCTCAGTTCAGCCAGTTTCTCGGTGGCGAACGCGAGCCACGATTTCAGTTCGCCGTCGAGCTTCTGCTCGCTGGCGAGCGTAACCGGAACGTGTTGCAGTGAGCACGACGGTGCGATCCACAGGCGCTCGCCCAATTCCGCGTCGAGAGTCCGCAACGACGCGACAATCGCGCTCAGGTCCGCGCGCCAGATATTGCGGCCGTCGATCACGCCCACGGACAGCACGGCATGCGGCGGCAAGGCTGCACGCCATGCATCGAGCTGTTGCGGCGCGCGCACCAGGTCGAGATGCACACCGGCAATCGGCAGACGAGCCACGCGTTCGGCATGCTGTGCGGCATCGTCGAAGTAGCTCGCCAGCAGCACCTTCACACCGTTGGTGCCAAGCGCCTCGTACACCGCAGAGAACGCGTCGAGCCACTGCGCGGGCAGATCCACGCAAAGCGCGGGCTCGTCGAGCTGCACCCATTCGATGCCGCGTTGTTTCAGCGTGTCGAGAATGCGGTTGTAGCGGATCACGAGTTTCGGCAGCAACGACAGGCGATCGAACTCCGGTACATGACTCTTCGACAACCACAGAAAAGTGATTGGCCCGATCAGCACCGGTTTGACCGGCAGGCCTTGCGCCAGCGCTTCGTCGATCTCGTCGAAGAACCACGACACGCCGCCGTGGAAGCGTGTGTTCGCGTCCAGTTCGGGCACCAGGTAGTGGTAGTTGGTATCGAACCACTTGGTCATTTCCTGCGCGGGTTGTGCGGCATTGCCACGCGCCAGCTCGTAATACTGGCCGAGCGACAGCGTGTTCGCGTCGAAGCCGAAGCGTGCCGGCAACGCGCCGAGCAGCGCGCTCAGATTCAGCATCGGATCGTAGTAAGCGAAATCGCCGACCGTCACGAAGTCCAGTTGCGCGTCGCGTTGCAATTGCCAGTGACGCGCACGCAGCGCCTCAGCGATCTCGAGCAGATCGGCTTCGCTCGACTCGCCGCGCCAGAACGCTTCCTGGGCGAATTTCAGTTCGCGCTGTGCGCCGATGCGCGAGAAACCGGAAATATGCGTGCGGGCCATGTGACGTCCTCGTTGTGCGTATGAATTGACGCGTAGTGTGAAAGTCACGCTATGATTCTTCAAGCGACATGTTTTCACCAATGTATGAGCCACATTCATATCCACCCGAATACGCGGTTTTTTCATCATCACGCGGAGCTTCCCGATGCTTGAGTTTCGCCATTTGCGTTCACTCATCGCCATTGCCGATTCCGGCAAGCTGGTGGCGGCCGCCGAACGCGTCCATCTGAGTCAGTCCGCGCTCTCGCATCAGATTCGCGATATCGAGGCGCACTACGCGGTATCGCTATTCGAGCGCACGCGGCAAGGGCTGCGCTTTACCGCAGCAGGCGAACGGCTGCTGACGCTCGGGCGCGAGACCATCGCGGCGGTGAATGCGGCCGAACGCGATCTGGTGCGCCTGAAGGGCGACACGCGCGGCGAATTGCGTATCGTGCTGGAGTGCCACACGTGTTTCGACTGGCTGATGCCGGTCATGGACGAATTCCGCCGCCGCTGGCCGGAAGTCGAAGTGGATCTGGTGGCGGGGTTTCACGCGGACCCGCTGCGTCTCTTGAGCGACGGCAAGGCCGACGTGGTAATCGGTTCGAAGCCCGCGACGAAGCGCAGTTTGTCTATCGCACCCCTGTTCCGTTTCGAGATTCTGGTGGTGATCGCCAACGAGCATCGCTTGCGCAACAAGCGTCGTGTGAATGCGGACGACCTGCGTGACGAGACCTTGATTACCTATCCGGTGCCCGAAGCGCGCATCGATCTGATCCGCGAGGTGCTGGAACCGGCCGGTATTGCGCTGGAGCGGCGTACTGCGGAGTTGACCATCGCCATCATGCAACTGGTGGCGAGCCGCCGCGGTATCGCGGCATTGCCCAACTGGGGCGTGAAGAACTACGTCGATCACGACTACGTGCTGGCCAAACGGATCGGCCCGCAAGGGCTGTGGAGCGAACTGTATGCGGTGGCCGCGAAAGGCTTTGCGAGCCGGCCTTATTTCGACGACTTCGTCGGGATCGTGCGCGATACCTGTGCAGCCCAACTGGATGGGATCGAGTTGCTGGCGCAGGAGTGAGTGGGGCGATGCAGGGCTTGCCTCGCACGATTAGCGGCGTCCCTGACTGTCCGCGGCGATGAGTTTTTTCATCAGCGCGGTCTGTGCGATCGCATCGTCCCTGAGTGCGTGAATCGGTGCCAACGCAGCCTCGTCGTGATCCTGGTCGTGCGAGAGCAGCAGCGCGGCGCGCCGGACGATCTGCCGGTTGTCGTCGAAGTAACGCAGCATCGCCTGCCGTAACGCCGAGTGCGTTGAACCGGCAGGCAATCCCGTCTGATCGACGCGAGCATAAAGCGCGTCCCATTCAGGCACGATCTTCACGAGCGCCTGATTCGAGGCGACGTCTTTCTCCGGTTGTGAGCGAATGGGCTGATGTCGCCACTCGAATTCGTCGGCGATCACCTTGCGTTGGGCCGGAACGAGTTCTGCGCGCATTCGGCTGAAGCGAAGCTCGGCAAGCGTGTGCTGGCTGAAATGCGTCAACGGATAAAGCGACGCCGCCAACGCGCCGCAAGCAACCAGCCACGACGCCAGCGCGCTATGAAAAGAAGTCTGCTGACGAGCCGCTTTTTCGAGCGGACGCGCGAGCAGTGCGCCGATCAGCAGGCCGCCGGCAAGACCGCCCAGGTGCGCGGCGTTGTCGATATTGCGGCTCTGCGAAGCATCCCAGAGCGAGATGACCAGATACGCAATCATGATGTTGCGTTGACGCGTGGCGATCGCGGCGGGAAGCTCGCGGCGAAAGCGCAACACGTAGATCAGCAAGGCGCCCGCCACACCGTAAATCGCACCGGACGCACCGGCGCTGTTGAGGCCCGGATGAACGAGCAGGCTCGTGATGCTGCCCGCGAGGCCGGCAAACACGTAGAGCGCCAAAAACCGCAGATTGCCGTACAACCTCTCGGTCAGCCGTCCCAGTGCGTACAGCACGACCATGTTCGAAACCAGATGAAACAGCCCGAAGTGGATGAACATCGAAGTCAGCACGCGCCAGGGTTCGTCGTCGAGCGTATAGGCACCGAAGTTCGTGCCCCAGCCGATGGTCGCGAGGAAATCCGGTTTGAGCACGCCGACGCCCGCGGCGCACATGGCGAGAAACACGGCTACGTTCAGCGCGATCAGCAGGTACGTGGCCCAGGGCAGCGGCGTGACCGTGGCGAGCTTGCTCTTGAAGGTGGTGAGCGCAAGTCGCTCGGCCGCGTAGGCGGGCGTCATGCGCACGGGCAGCAGTTCGAGAATGCGGCGCAGGTCGGTCTGGTCACGCGCTTTGACCGTCACGCGCTCCGTCTCGCTATTGCTTGCGTGCACATCGAACGAGAGACGAAGTCCGGCGAGCCGGATGTCGAACAGGTCCGCGGACGGCAGTTGCCGCGGCCGGGCGTGCCCGGCTGGGCCGAGCGTGATGTGTGGTCCGGCAAAGCACAGTTCGCCTCTCATGCCCAGTGCATGAGATAAAGCGGTAAGGAGGCTTTGCCTCCCGTGAGGCTTGATCACGTAACGCACGCGAAACGTTTGCGTGCCGTCCGTGCCGATGGATTCGTCGCGTCCCGCAGCGTGGTCCGGCGCTGCAAGGGGCGATTCCATACGATCGATATGGTCCATATGATCGCTCTCTCTCAGTGTTCTATTTGTGTACGCCTCGCTGGCGTCGCGTCATTCTGAGGGGAGTTTGCGGCGATTTCAAGCGGATCAATCTTCCAGTGGCGCGAGCGCCTCGAGCGGCACCGGTTTCGCCGCGCCGATGTGAATAGTCGGCACGAACAGCAACAACGCCACCACGAAAATCGCGATTACGAAGAGGGAGATAAAAGTGAGGTGCAACGATTGATGCAGCACCATGCGGATCATGTCGCTATCGCCGAGACTGGCGACCTGGTTCTGCAGTAGCGCGCGCAATTGATCCGAGGTCACCGTGCCGGCACCGCGCGCATGGCTCAAGCCGAAATTCAGCACCGCGCCGAACAGCGTCGCGCCGAGCGTGCTGCCGAGATTGCGCGAGAACAGATTCGACGCCGTAGCGCTGCCGCGCTCGTCCATGTGAACGATCTCCTGGATCAGCATCAGGCAACTGACGCTCGACGTGCCCATGCCGAAGCCCATCACCAGCGAGCCGAACGCCGCGATCAGCGGCGACGCGCCTGGCGCGAGGAACAGCAGCAGCAACGCGCCCAACGGCACGAACGCGCTGCCGCCGATCAGCATGCGCCGCAAGCCGACACGCTGGAACGTCTTGGCGGCGAGCGTGGCGCCGCTCGGCCAGCCCACCATCATCATCGTCAACGCAAGACCGGCGACGACCGGCGAGCGATGCAGCACGCCTTGCACGTACATCGGCAGGAACGTGGTGGCGCCCATCAGGATCATGCCGGCCAGTACGGTCGAGCCATTGCAGGCGGCAATCGGCCTGCGGCTCCACAGCGCGAAGGAGATCATCGGCTCGGCCGCGCGGCGTTCCTGCCAGACGAACAGCAGCGTACACAGCACGAAAACCGCAGCGGCGATGGAGGCCTCGCGGAAAGCGTCGTCGCCGAGATAGGTCAGGCCCATCATCAGCGCGGCAATGGCGGCCATGAAGAGCGCTGCGCCGCCGAAATCGATCGACGGTTTGGCGCGCCGTTCCGATTCACGCAGGAACGCGATGAAGCCCACGGCGGATGCAATGCCGATCGGCACGTTCATCCAGAAGATCCACGCCCACGAGAGGTTGTGGATGATGGCGCCGCCGACCATCGGACCCAGCACCGCCGAAATGGCCCACACGCTCGCCAGATAACCTTGCACCTTGCCGCGTTCGCGAGCCGGGTAGAGGTCGGCGACGATGGTCAGCGTGACGGGTTGAATCGCGCCGGCGCCGACGCCCTGAATCAGACGGAACACGATCATCGCGGGCATCGACCACGCGAAGCCGGCGAGTATCGAACCCACCAGAAAGATGGCGATGCCGGTGAGCACGACGGGTTTGCGTCCGTACAGGTCGGCGAGCTTGCCGAACACCACGGTCATCGCGGTTTGAGTGAGCAGGAACGACGAAAAGACCCAACTGTAGAGATGCAGGTCGCCGAGTTGCGCGACGATCTGCGGCATGGCGGTGGAAACGATGGTGGCTTCGATCGCGACCATCGCCATCGAAGCCATCACGGCGGCGATGACCAGACGGCGCGAAGATTCGGGGCTGCGTGACATGGGTGGAAGTTAGTATCAGTATGTGGGACACGTCGGACGGCGCGGCCGCGGATTCAGGCTTGCCGTGGTGTCTCCGGGCGGCAAGGCAAAGGGCGGCCGGAGTGGAGTATGCGCCTGCTGCGCAATTCGTGCCAAGGCGGAGGACGGCGTGGCGGTCGTTTGCCGGCTTGGCGAAGCCGGTCGACACGACCGCTGTTCGACCCTCACGAGCCCGTGGCACAACGCTTGCGCGCGTCACGGTTTCTTTCGACATACGGAGAAGCATGATGAGAATCGAATTCACCGGCCGCAGGGAAGTGATCGCCGCGGCGCGCGTCGCCTTCGAAGCCAACGTGGACGGAGCCGATGTCTGGTGCAGTGTGTCGCTGGATGCGCTCAACGATCATTTCGGCAACGACGGTCCGTCCGCTCACGATCTGGTGGGCACGTTCGAAGCCAATCGTGCGCAAATTGAAAACGCTACACGCCGGGTGCTGGAGAAAAACGGCGGCCAGTCCGTCGAACTCGAAACCGGCGACTTCCACTGAGAGCGTCCGCTCTTCAGGCAGCCAGTCAGCTAGCTCAAAGCGTTTCGGTCGCACGCGTGCCATAGCGCCTGGGCCGACTCCGCCGGATCGGTCGGTTCGACCATCCGGCGCTCCGACTGCGGTATAGTCCCGCCACCGATGCCAGGTGTGACCCGCGGCCCCCGAGGCCGCCGGTCATACCGGTTCAGTCAAGGAACGTCTGGAGAGCGTCATGCAGGAAATTATCGAAGGGATCATCCGTTTTCAACGCGAAGTCTTCCCGCAGCAAAGCGGCCTGTTCAAGCGGCTGTCGACTGCGCAGAGTCCGAGCGTGTTGTTCGTCACCTGTTCGGATAGCCGCGTGGTGCCCGAACTGCTTACACAGACCGAGCCCGGTGCGCTGTTCGTGATTCGCAACGCGGGCAATATCGTGCCCTCGTACGGGCCGGAGCCGGGCGGCGTCTCAGCCACCGTCGAATATGCGGTCGCGGTGCTGGGCGTGCGCGATATCGTTATCTGCGGCCACTCCAATTGCGGCGCGATGACGGCCATTTCGACCTGTATGAATCTCGACCATCTGCCGGCCGTCGCAGGCTGGTTGCGTCACGCGGATGCCGCGCGAGCCATCAACGCATCGCGCACTTACGATTCGGATGCGCATCGCCTCGACTCGCTGGTCAAGGACAACGTGATCGCCCAGTTGTCGAATCTGCGCACGCATCCGTCCGTCGCCGTGGGTCTGGTGAACAAGAAGCTGAACCTGCACGGCTGGATCTTCGATATCGAGAGCGGCACCATGCTCGCACTCGACGGCCGCACCGGCGAGTTCTTGCCGTTGGTGGAAAACCCCGAAATCTACGCAGTCTGAGCGACTAGTCGAGCGCTGCCGCCGGGCCGAAGAATTCGTAGCGGCTTTGCGCATCCGGTATACCGATGGTGCGCAGATGCTTTCTGATCGCCTTCATGAAGGCGACCGGTCCCACGAAATAGACGTCCGCGTCGCGTGTGTCCGGTAGCCAGTCCCGCAGTCTGGTTTCGTCGAGAAAGCCGGTCGCGTGGGCGCCGTCATCTTCGGCGCGCGCGGTTTCGTAGCAATAAAAGCGTTTCAGTTGCGGATGTCCGTTGGCCAGCGTGTCGACGGCATCGCGAAACGCATGGACGCCGCCATGCCGTGCCGCGTGGATGAAATGCACCGGACGCCCGGTGTGCAGCGCCGCCTGCAGCATCGCGAGCGTCGGCGTGATACCGACACCGCCGCTAATCAGCACGAGCGGTTTGTCTCCCGGCTGCAAAACGAAATCGCCTGCGGGCGGAAATACGTCGAGCGTGTCGCCCTCGGCGACGTTCGCGTGCAGATGACCCGACGCGGCGCCGTTCGCTTCGCATTTGACGCTGATCCGATAGTCGCGGCCGTCGGGCGCGGCCGACAGCGAATAGTTGCGGCGCAACTCCTCGCCATTCACGCGCAGCTTGATGCCGAGATACTGGCCGGGCCGGAACGACATCAACGGGCCGCCGTCGACTGGCCTCAGGTAAAACGAAACGATCTCTTCGCTCTCACGTACCTTCCGCTCGACGCGGAACGCTCGTGTGCCGCGCCATCCACCTGGCGCGTGTTCGCGCTCGGCGTACAGCTTTTCTTCGAGTCCCGTCAGCAGCGCCGCGAGTTGCCCGTAGGCGGCCGCCCATGCGTCGATCACCGCATTGGTTGCGACGTGCGCGCCGAACACATCGCGGATCGACTGCAACAGGCATTGCCCAACCACCGGATAGTGTTCGGGCAGGATATTCAAGGCGACGTGTTTGTTGATGATTTGCCCGACCAGTCCTCCCAGTTGTTCGAGTTCGTCGATATGACGGGCGTACATCAGCACGCCCTTAGCTAGCGCGCGGGCTTGCGCGCCACTTGCCTGATGGGCCTGATTGAACAGCGGGCGCAACTCCGCATGGTCGGCTAGCAGCTTCTCGTAAAAATGCGTGGTGAGCGCTTCGCCGCGGCTTTCGAGTAAAGGCGCGGTCGACTTGACGATGGCGATGTGTTCGGCGGAAAGCATGGGTGTCCTCGGCGATAGGTTGATGGAGCCTGACGGGCTGCGGGGTCTTCCTATACAGCATCCGTGCCATGTGTAAAATCCTGCCAAATCAATTGCCTGGAATCCTGAATGGTCGATTCGACTCTGGTCAAAGAGACTCGTCGTGAGGTCGGAACGACTCACCTCGCGGTGCTCGACGCGCTAACGCCGCTCGTTCAGGATCTCGCCCGCGACTTGCCGGGCACCGAGCGCTATCGCCGTCTGCTCGATGCGCTGCGCTCGCTGTTCCCGGGCGACGCCGCGGCGCTGCTTCGTCTGGATGGCGACGTGCTGGTGCCGCTAGCCGTGGACGGCCTGAGCAGCGACACGCTTGGCCGCCGCTTTCGCGTGAGCGAGCATCCGCGCTTCGCGCAGCTTCTGTCGCGGCCGGAGCCCACGCGCTTCGCTGCGGATTCGCCTTTGCCCGATCCCTACGACGGGCTGGTCGAGGGCCTGGACGGCCAGCTCGAAGTGCACGACTGTCTCGGTTGCCCGCTGTTCATCCAGGGGCGCCCGTGGGGTCTGCTGACGCTCGACGCGTTGAATCCGGCCCAGTTCGACAATGTAGATATGGCCTGGCTGCAGGCCTTTCTCGGCCTCGCAGCCGCGACGGTCAGCGTGGTCGAACGCATCGAGACGCTCGCGCGTTCGAACGACGACGAGCGTCGGCGCGCGGAAGCGTATCGCCAGGCAAGTGGGGAAGGCGTGCGCGAAATGACCGGCAATAGCGAAGCGCTGCGTCGTCTGCTCGACGAGATTGCCGTGGTGGCCGGCAGCGATCTCACCGCGTTGATCACGGGCGAAACCGGTGTCGGCAAAGAACTCGTGGCGACCGCCATTCATGCGAGGTCGGCGCGCGCGAACAAGCCGCTTATCAGTCTGAATTGCGCGGCGTTGCCCGAGACGCTGGTCGAAAGCGAACTGTTCGGTCACGTGCGAGGCGCGTTCTCGGGGGCATCGGCGGACCGGCGTGGCAAGTTCGAACTGGCCGATGGCGGCACGCTGTTTCTGGACGAAGTCGGCGAACTGTCGCTCGCCGTGCAGGCCACGCTGCTGCGCGTGCTGCAGAACGGGCAATTGCAGCGGGTCGGCTCCGATGCCGCCCATACCGTCGACGTCCGGCTCATCGCCGCCACCAATCGCGATCTGGCCGAGGAAGTGCGAGCGGGGCGGTTTCGCGCCGACTTCTATCATCGGCTGAGCGTTTATCCGATACGCGTGCCGCCGCTTCGCGAGCGGGGCAAAGACGTGCTGCTACTGGCCGGCACGTTTCTCGAAGAAAACCGTTCCCGCCTGGGGCTGCGCAGTCTTCGACTGGCAGCCGATGCGCAAGCTGCGTTGTTGCGCTACACGTGGCCGGGCAACGTACGCGAACTCGAGTATCTGATCGCACGCAGCGCGCTCAAGGCGCGCGCGGCCGATCGCGATAGACGCCGGATCCTGACGTTGAGCGCAGCCGACCTGGCGTTGTCGGCAGGCCTTGAACAGTCCAGCGACACCACGTCGGGGAACGCCGACAACCAGAGTGCAGCGTCGCAACAGGATTTCCGCGCGGCGGTCACGGATTTCGAGCGGCAACTGGTCGAAGCTGCGTTGGCCCGGCACGAACAGAATTGGGCCGCGACGGCCCGCGCACTCGGACTCGACCGGGCCAACCTGAACCGGCTGGCGCGGCGCCTTGGATTGAAATAACCGGATTAAAGTACGGCTTGCTTCGGCCCGCATCTTGCTGCACTGCAACGGCATGCCCGTGTCAACGTGCGTAACTTTTTCGAGGAAACACTATGTCAACTGAATCCGCCAACGTCGATAGTTACCTGTTCGAACCCGTCCAGCTCGGTCCGCTGCAACTCGCCAACCGCATCGTGATGGCGCCGCTTACGCGAAGTCGCGCGAAAGAGGCGGATGTTCCCAGCGAACTCGCCATCGAGTACTACGCGCAACGCGCGACGGCCGGTCTGATTATTGCCGAGGCCACGCAGATTTCGCCGCAAGGTAAGGGCTACGTGTTCACGCCGGGCATTTACGATCGCGCGCAGATCGAGGCATGGCAGCGTATTACCGAAGCCGTGCACGCGAAGGGCGGCCATATTTTCCTGCAACTGTGGCACGTGGGGCGGATTTCGCATCCTTCACTACAGCCGGACAATGCGTTGCCGGTTGCGCCATCGGCCATCAAGCCCGAAGGCCAGGCCTATACCGACGACGGCTTCGTGCCGCACGTCACGCCCCGGGCATTGGCGACTTCCGAACTCGCCGGTCTCGTCGAGCAATATCGGATTGCCGCGTTGAACGCGCAGGCGGCCGGCTTCGACGGCGTCGAGATTCACGCGGCCAATGGCTATCTGCTGGACCAGTTCCTGCGCGACAAGACCAATCAGCGTACCGACGCGTACGGCGGCTCCATCGCGAACCGCGCGCGCCTGTTGCTGGAAGTCGCGGATGCCGTGACCAGCGTATGGGGCGGCGAGCGCGTCGGCGTGCGGATTTCTCCGCTCAGCAGTTTCGGCGATATTGCCGACAGCAATCCCGAACCGCTGTTCAAGCATGTGGTGAAGGAACTCAGCGCGCGCAAGCTCGTGTATCTGCACGTGATCGAAGGCGAAACCGGCGGTACGCGCGAGGTGCCCGGCGGCTTCGATCTGCAGGTGCTGCGCGAATCGTTCGACGGTCTGTTCATGGCGAACAACGGTTATGACAAGGAACTCGCGCAACGCGC
Organism: Paraburkholderia sp. BCC1886; assembly: GCF_900996245.1. Classification (GTDB taxonomy): domain Bacteria; phylum Pseudomonadota; class Gammaproteobacteria; order Burkholderiales; family Burkholderiaceae; genus Paraburkholderia. The sequence goes on from NZ_CAAJGK010000041.1 coordinate 259,780, forward strand.
GCTGAAGACCCGGCGCGCGGATCTGATCGCGTTCGGCCGGCCGTTCATTTCCAACCCGGACCTGGTGACACGTCTGAAAACCGGCGCAAATCTCAACGAGCCGGACCCGGACACGATGTACGGCGGCGGCGCCGAAGGCTACGTGGATTACCCGACCCTGGAACAGGAAGCGCAGCGTTGAGCGGTGCTCGTCTTGCGCGTCTCCCCGCGCATCTATTCTGCGATATCCGACACAGGCAAGACGTGAGCGGACGTTTCGGGTCTCAAGACGCTTCGATCCGGAAACGTCCGCATCCAGTTCCGGGGAAGCGTCGTACCTTGACCTGATCGACCCGCGGTTCGGGTCGTGGCGCGCGCACCGTCCGGTGCGCGGGAACCCTCCGATGAATGCGCCCGCGTCGACGCTCACGACGACGCGTGCCGTCACGGTCGTACGGGGGACAGGTCATGCAAGTCGGAATTGGAAAATACGTACTGACGGGTGCGGTGGTGGGTGCGGTGGCAATCGGGGCGTACATCATGATTCCCGAACCCATGCACCGGTCGATGGACGATCTGGATGCGACGTCCGGCGAAACGTCCGCGCCGGCGACGCGCGCCAGCACGGTGAATCAGACGCCGGGCGCTACGACGAGCGGCGTCGTGACCAGAGAGCCTCGTGCGATCGGCACAACGGACGCAAGTGCGGTAACGGCAATGGAGCCCGCGCCGACAGTCGAGCAGGAACGGCCGCCGATGCTGAAGACGTCGCAGAGTGCGAACGTTGCGGCCAGAGCCGGCGCGCATCGCGGTGCCGTACATGCGAGTCGTGCGCCGGGTCGCAGCACGAGGGCGCGCGTCACGACGCAAGCTCAGGCAAACAAAGCGGGAGAGCCGACCTTCTTCGACGCAGCGCGCGGCGGGCGCGTGACGTCTGCGCCGGCCGTGCCCTCACCCGTGGTCAACCGGGCCGCAGCAGCGACCCCACAACCGCCGCTCATCCAGACGGCTCAACCGACGACATTGCCGACCACTGTGCCTCCGCGTTTAGCCGTTGAACCAACGCAGCAAGCGAGCACTGCGCCGTCCGCATCGGCCGCGCCCCCTGGCGGCACGGTCATCAAATCGGAAGACGGACCGAAGACCCGCGCCCAGGTCCGTGCGGAAATCGTCCGCGCGCGTGCCGATGGCGACTTGCCTGCGTTCGGTAATCCCGATCCTGCCGGACCCGGCGGTGCGCCCAGCATGACGACGACGCTGCGCCCTTGAGGGCGCAGCGCCTTGTCGACGTCGCCAACGCCTTTTACCCCAACGCCTTCGAAAGCCGCTCGAAGATGCCGAGGTCGGTGCGATCGAACGCGAGCGGGGTGACCGACACACGCCCCGACGCGACCACGGCCGTTTCGCTATCCGGGTCGTTGACGCGTTTGCCTCGTTGAAAACGCAACCAGTGGTAGTCGATACCGCGCGGATCGACTTGCGGCAACACGTCGATATCTTCGACGAGGCCCACGCCCTGACGGGTCGGCGTCAACGGTCCGGCCGCCGCGGCATCCACATCGGGGAAATTGATGTTCAGACACGTCGGCGCGTCGTGTCCGATCGCGAGCAACTGGCGGATCACGCCCGGCGCCAGCGCGCGCGCCGTGTCCCAGCGCACCTTGTCGCGATTGCTGAAAGTCTGGCTCAGCGCGAACGACGGCAGGCCGAGCAGCAGGCCCGTCATCGCGGCGCCGACGGTGCCGGAGAACATCGTTTCGACACCCAGGTTGCCGCCGCGATTCACGCCCGACAGAATCAGCGTGGGCGGCGCTTCGCGCATCAGATGGCGCACGCCCATCACCACGCAGTCGCCCGGTGTGCCGCCGACGCCGAAACGCCGCTCGCCATGGCGGCTCACGCGCAACGGCGAATGCAGGCTGATCGAATGCGAGGTGCCGCTCTGATCGTGCTCGGGCGCGACTACCCACACTTCGTGCGCGAGTTCGGCGGCTACGGCTTCGAGTACGGCAAGACCAGGTGCATCGATACCGTCGTCGTTGGTCAGCAGTACGCGGGGCACTTTGGATTCGTCAGCGGACATCGCGGCAAACTCCTTTCAGAAAATAGCGGAGGCGTCATTATCCAGCGATCGACGCCAACGTGTCGTTCAGGACAACCAGCGCGCCGCCAGCGGCATCAACACGGGCACCACGAACGCGGTGAATACACCGTTCAGGCCCATGCCGAGCCCCGCGAAAGCGCCCATTTCCTCGCTGACCTGGAAAGCTCGCGCGGTACCGATGCCATGCGACGCGATACCGAGCGCAAAGCCGCGCACTTCGGGCTCGACGATGCGCAGCGTATTGAGGATCGTGCGCGCGAACACCGCGCCGAACACGCCGGTCGAGATGACGAGCACGGCTGTCAATGAAGGAATCCCGCCGATCTCGGCGGCCACGGCCATCGCGATGGGCGTGGTGGCCGACTTCGGTGCGAGCGACGCCACCGTTGCATGCGAAGCGCCGAATAGCGCCGCGACGCCGACCGCCGACACGATCGCGGTCAACGACCCCGCCACGAGTCCGCCGAATAGCGGCCACGCGAAGCGCCGCAGCTTGGGCCACTGCCGGTAGAGCGGCAACGCGAGCGCGACCGTCGCCGGGCCGAGCAGGAAGTGGACGAACTGCGCGCCTTCGAAATACGTCGCGTAGGGCGTGTGGGTGATTTCGAGCAGCGCCACCAGCAAGGCCACGGCGATCAGTACCGGATTCGCGAGCGGATTGAAGCGTGCCTTCGCATAGATGCCTTGGGCGATCAGATAGGCGATCAGCGTGATGGTCAAACCGAGCAACGGACTCGCGGCAAGGTAGACCCAGATCGCACCGAGTCTCGGCAGCGCGCTCATGATGCGCTCCGCGCGGTGACCGTATCGCGTCGTTGCCGACGCATCAATGCGCGCGTGACGAGCGCCGCGACCGCGATGGCGAGCGTCGTGCTCACGGCGATGGAGACGATCACCGCCAGCGCATCGCCGCGAATGCGACTCGCCGATACCATGATGCCGACCCCGGCCGGCACGAAGAGCAAGGACAGATGACGCAGCAGTTCGAGCGAGGTCGGCTCGATGGCGTCGGCAGTCCGCGGTCGCAGCATCAGGAAGCCGAATAGCAGCAACATGCCGATCACGGGTCCGGGCACCGGCAGGTGGAACAGGTACGACACGCCTTCTCCAAGGCATTGAAACGTGAGTAGGACGGCAAACGCGGCCAGCATGAAGGTCTCCAGACATGAAACGGAAAATGCGGTCATTGTGTACCATGCAGGCTGCTTCGCGCGCATGGCCCGGTCAGGCGAGCAGTAGCCCGATCGTGCAGTGGACGATCGCGCGCCCTCCATCACGATGCCAAGGATGACCCGCCATGCAGATAGCCGCCTTCAAGATCGACGTGCCCGATGCGGACCTCGACGATCTGCGCCGGCGCATCCGCGCGACGCGTTGGGCGCCGCTCACGCCGGCACCGGCGTGGCAGCAGGGCACCGACTCCGCGTGGCTGCGTGAACTCGCGCACTACTGGTCCGACGTGTTCGACTGGCGTGCCGCCGAACGCAGGCTGAACCGTCAACCGCAATTTCTGGCCGACGTGAACGGCCAGCGCGTGCACTTCGTGCATCGGCGCGGTGTGGGCCCGGCGCCTTATCCGCTAGTCATCACGCATGGCTGGCCTGGGTCGTTCTTCGAGTTTCACGATCTGATCGAACGGCTCGCCGACCCGGCTGCGTTCGGCGGCGATCCCGCCGATGCGTTCGACGTCGTGGTGCCGTCGTTGCCCGGCTTCGGGTTTTCGCCGGCGCCGTCCGCCGCCGGGATATCGGCGCATCAGGTGGCCGATCTGTGGACGGCGTTGATGCACGGTCTCGGCTATGAACGCTTCGGCGCACAGGGCGGCGATATCGGCTCGGGTGTGTCGGCCGCACTTGCGGCACGGCATGCCGACGTGGTCGACGGAATCCATCTGAACTACGTGCCCGGTACGTACGAACCTGCCGTGACTGCGGCTCAACAGCCGCTTACGCCGGAAGAGGAAAAATTCCTGCAGGAGAAGAACGAATGGTTCGCGCAGGAAGGCGCGTATGGGCATATGCACAGCACCAAGCCGGCGACGCTCGCCGCTTCGCTCAACGATTCGCCGGTGGGACTGGCCGCATGGATTGCCGAGAAGTTTCGCTCATGGAGCGATTGCGGTGGCGACGTGGAGCGCGTGTTTTCGAAAGACGACTTGCTGACGAATATTTCGATCTACTGGCACACCCAAAGCATCGGCCCGTCGACGCAGATGTATTGGGAAAACCGTCTGCAGCCGATGAGTTTCGCCGGACGCGAACGTGTCGTGCCGCCGGTCGGCTTCGCGCATTTTCCGCACGAGTTGAGTCACCCGCCGCGTAGCTGGCTCGAACGCACGTTCAACGTCGTGCAGTGGACCGAGATGCCGCGCGGCGGCCATTTCGCCGCGATGGAGCAGCCTGAACTGCTCGCTCACGAGATTCGGACTTTCTTCCGCGGGGTGCGTGGCGCTTCTCGGGTTTGAATCTCGGGCTTGAATTTCGGGCTTGAATCTCGGGCTTGAATCTCAGCGCACGTAACGCTTCGCAAACAGGCAGAGCATTTCGTACATCAAGGTCGCCGCAACCAGCGCGGTGTTGCCGCTCGGGTCGTACGGCGGCGACACCTCGACCACATCGCCGCCAATCCAGTTCAACCCGTCGAGTCCGCGCAGCAGCGCCAGGGTTTCGCGGGTCGTCAGTCCGCCGATTTCGGGCGTGCCCGTGCCCGGCGTGAACACCGGATCGAGCCCGTCGACATCGAGCGACAGATACACCGGCGCATCGCCGACGACGCGGCGCGCTTCCTCCGCGATAGCGGCGGCACCGACAGCATCGAACTCCTCGATGAACACCACGCGCATGCCGTTATCGAGCGAATAGCGCCAGCCTTCATCCGAATTCTGCGCACCGCGTATGCCGATCTGAATGGTCCGCTTCGGATCGAGCAGCCCGGCTTCGACTGCGCGGCGAAACGGCGCGCCGTGCGTGAATTTCGATCCCTTGAAACTGTCCCAGGTATCGGTGTGTGCATCGATATGCACGAGCGCGATCGGCTCCTTGCGCGCCATCGCCTGAAAAATCGGGTACGTGATGGAGTGATCGCCGCCTGCGCTCAGCGGAATTTTGCCGGCCGCGAACACCGGTTCGAAGAAGCGGCGAATATCTTCGTGCGCGCGTTCCAGATGGTAGAGATCCGTAAATGGCACGTCGCCGATATCGCCGACACGGCAGGCGTCGAACGGGTTGAAGCGGGTCACGTGATGCGTCGAACGCGTCAGCGTCGACATGTTGCGGATTTCGCGCGGACCGTAACGCGCACCCGGCCGCGCGGTGACGCCTCCGTCGAACGGGACGCCCGCGAGCACGATATCCAGCGCGTTCAGATCGGTGCAGGGCGGCACCCGCAGGAAAGTCGGAATACCGCTGAAACGCGGCAGATGCATCTGCGAGAGGTCGGTGCCTGACACGTTGGAATTCCTAGAAGGTGGGCGGTGTGTTGATCCACAGCACCCGTGTGACGACGTCGCCGGGATTGCGATAACTGTGCGGTACGTTGCTTGGAAAATAGAACGAGTCGCCGGGTTGCAGGCGATAAAGCTCGGCATCGAGCGTCAGTTCCAGTTCGCCTTCGATCACGTAGCCGAGTTCTTCACCGACGTGCGAGATCTGCTCGTCGCTGCTCGAGTGCGGCTCGATCACGTGAATATCGCCTTGCAGCAACTGACCGGGCGCCGGCACGACCACGCGTTCCAGCACGATCGAACCCTGCTTGCCGGCCGTCGGGAAACTGACCGACGGCCGCGCGTTCGCGCGCTGCACCGGCGACGTGTTGATGTCGGGCCCCGACACCAGCTGGGCGATGTTGGTGGATAGCGCGAGCGCCAGCCGGTGCAGCGTGGCGAGCGAGGGCGTGGCGTGACCGCCTTCCACTTTCGATAGCAGGCTTTCCGAGCAACCGGCCGCCTCGGCGAGCGCCTTCAGCGTCAGTTGGCGCACCATGCGCGCGTGCTTCAGACGGACGCCGAGCGAATCGCTGGGCGCGGCCGGCGAGGTCGCGACGGCCGGCGCGGCGGCTGGCCGGCCGCGGCGCCTGGGGGGAGTCGTTTTTATGGTTGCCACCGTAGCCCTATCGAAAGGTTGGATGCTTTACGCGAGAACCGTGAACTCGACTTCGAGCGGGTTCAACGCGTTGATGGGGATGATATCTTGCGGGCAGGCGGACATGACCACCACGCAATCCATCACGGCCTTGATATCCACGTGATCGCCGGCTTTCGACACGGGCGCGAGCCAGTCGATCGAATAGTCCGGCTTGATCGGAATGTTCATCCACAGATTGAACGGTTGCGGCACTTCGCGCGCGCGCAGTCCGATGGCCTTCAGCGCAAGACGCATGTTGTCCGCGCAGTTGTCGTGATAGCCCTCGACGCCGAGATTCCTGTAGCGATACAGATCGCACGCGGCCATCAGCGTGTCGTGCACGCCCGGCGACGTGTCGACCACCAGTTCCGCGATAGCACGGCGATGGTTGCTGACGAGCGGGTCGCCTGCTTGCGGAATCACCTTGTCGATGAACGCGCGCGTGTGTTCGAACGACAGGAATTCGTTCAGATGTTCCGCATTGAAGATCCACGTATCGCACACCTGCGTGCCGTGCGGATTGGCAATGCGAATCGTCTGGCCGGCCTTCACGCGGACTGCGCGGCCGCAACGGGCGGGCACCGTATAGGTGTGGCCGATTTCGGGTGTGCCGTCGGCGGAGATCGGCTCGTCGAGCGTTGCGTTCAGGCCGGTTTCGGTGCCGTTGTCGTGGACGTGATCGTGCAGATGATCGTGGTCGTGAGTGTGAGTGTGAGTGTGAGTGGTGCTCATGTTGATTCCTTCATCAAGCGTCGTTGCAAAGAGCGGTGAGGCAATGCGCGAGCGCACGTGTGCCTAGCACCAGGTAATCGTCGTCGGTATGTTCGAGCGGGTTGTGACTGATGCCGTCGCGGCTCGGCACGAACAGCATCGCAGTGGGGCAGTGTTGCGCGAGGTACATCGCGTCGTGGAAGGCGCCCGAGGTCAGCTTCATGGTCGGCGCGTCGAGCGCGTCGGCGGCGTCGCTCAGGCGCGTCAGCAGCGCGGGAGCGAAGTCGACCGGGGCGTGCGAGAAGAGCGCTTCCAGCGCGACGCCGTGACGTTGCGCGCATTGCGCGATCTGCTGGTCGAAAGCGGCCAGCACGCGTTCGTCCGGATGCCGGAAGTCGACCGTGAAGGTCACGCAGGACGCAATCGTATTGATCGAGTTGGGTGTGACCGACCAGCGTCCGAACGTGACACGCGTGTCGGCCAGACCGAGTGTGTGAGCGAACGCGTCGATCTCGGCGCGTACCGCGATGGCGAGCGTCATCGCATCGCGACGCGCCGGCATCGGCGTGGTGCCTGCATGTGCGGCCACACCGTTGCAGGTCACGGCATACCAGCGCACGCCCTGAATACCGCTGACAATGCCGAGCGGCAGGTCGGCGAGTTCGAGTTGCGGCCCCTGTTCGATATGCAATTCGATGAAGGCATGCCCGGGCGTTTGTTCCGCACGAGCCGTAAGCGACGGGAACGCGTTTGCGTGCGCATCCAGCGCTTCGGCGAGCGTCACGCCGTTCGCATCGCTCACCGTGCGATAGCGTTCCATCAACGCCGGTTGCACGAATGCGCTCGAGCCCATCGCGCCGGGTTGAAAGCGCGTGCCTTCTTCGTTGGTCCACACCACCACGTCGAGCGGACGGCGCGTGCGCACGCCGGCATCATTGAGCGCCGCGATGCATTCGATGCCCGCCAGCACGCCATAGCAGCCGTCGAGCCTGCCGCCGCTGGGTTGCGTGTCGGCGTGGCTGCCGGTCATCACCGGCGCGAGGTTTTCGCTGCCCGGACGACGGATGAACAGGTTCGCGCAGGCGTCGGTCGTGACCGTGCAACCGAGTTCGGTGGCGCGGTCGATCAGATAGCGGCGCGCGTCGAGATCGCGTTCGGAAAGTGCCGGGCGGTCCACGCCGCCGTCGCTGCGCGCGCCGAAGCTTGCGAGCGTTTCGATCGAACGCAGCAGACGCGCCGCGTCGACGTGAGCGGCGACTGTGCTTGCCGCGTCGCCGAGTGGGGCCAGTGAGGAGAGAGCGCTCATACGGCCCCCCGAATTTGCGTGGCGAGCGCGACGGCTTCTTGCGCACTTTGATTCGAGTTCGCTGAAGAAGCGCCGAGCGTGGCCGGCGACAGGCTGCGATCGAACCAGGGCTTCAGGAACTGCTGCAAACGCGGCGTCTGCGTATTGCCGAACAGTTGCGCGGGCGCGCCGGCTTCGACGATCTTCCCCGCTTCCATGAAGACCACCTTGTCGGAAATCTTCGCGGCGAAGCTCATTTCATGCGTAACCATCACCATCGTCATGCCGTCCTGCGCAAGCGAGCGGATCACGCTCAATACCTCTTCGACCAGTTCTGGGTCGAGGGCGGACGTCGGTTCGTCGAGCAGCATGACTTCCGGTTCGATCGCAAGTGCGCGGGCAATTCCCACGCGCTGCTGCTGACCGCCGCTCAAACGCGCGGGATACGCGTCCGCTTTGTGTTCGAGGCCGACTCGTTGCAACGCGGCGAGCGCGAGACGCCGGGCTTCGTTCTTGCCGATTTTCTTCGACAGCACGAGTGGCGCCGCGACGTTCGCGAGCACCGTCATGTGCGGCCACAGGTTGAATTGCTGGAACACCATCGCCACCGGGCGGCGCACTTCGGCGATGCTCGCCTCGCTGTCACGGTCGCGCTCGGTGCGGCCTGTCGAGCGGTAGCCGAGCAACTGGCCTTTGATCCACACTTCGCCTTCGTCGTACGCCTCGAGAAAGTTCATGCAGCGTAACGCGGTGGTTTTGCCCGAACCGGACGGTCCGATCAGCGTGACGATTTCGCCGCGCATCACGTCGAGGTCGATGCCCTTGAGCACGCGGGTCGCGCCGTACGACTTGCCGACCGCTTTGAGTTGAAGAATAGGGAGAGCGCTCATGACGTCTTCTGCAAAAAAGGAATCAACGCGGTGGCGCGCGCGGCGACCAGCGCAACGGCCTGGGTCAGCAGCCAGTAGCACACGATCAGCATCGCGTACGGGCCGATGTACGTGTAGGTGGACGCGACGATGTCGCTTGCCGTCATGGTCAGTTCGGGCACCGTGATGATCGACGCGACCGCGCTTTCCTTGATGACGAGAATCACCTGGTTGGCGAGCAGCGGCACCGTGAACGCTAGCGCCTGCGGCAGTTCGATGGCGCGAAACGCGGCCCGGCGACCGATGCCGAACGCGCGGGCGGCTTCGATCTGGCCGTCGGGAATGCTGGCCCAGCCGGCGCGAAAGATCTCGGCGAAATAGGCCGCCGCGTAAAAGGACAGCGACACGATGGTGGCCTGCACGGCGGTCATCGTGAGACCGAGCACCGGCAAGCCGAAATAGACGATGACCAGTTGCGCGAGATACGGCATGCCGCGCACCAGCCACACATAGATTCTGTACGGTACGCTGAGTGCCTTGGGAAAGCGCATCCGCGCGGCATTCAGCACGAACCCGCCGAGCATGCCGAAGCACGCGGCCAGCAGGCTGACTTCCAGCGTCACGAGCATGGCAGCGGCGAAGCGCGGCACGAGCGAAATAAAAGCGTTCATGGAGGTGGGCCTTTTCCTGTTCAACCGCGCCTGGCGAGTCGTCGCTCATAGCCGTGTGCGGCGAGCGACAGCATCGTCGTGATGGCGAGGTAGAAGCACGCGGCGAGCGTGTAGACCTCGAGCGGCCGATAGCTGGACGACGACAGTTGCTGGCCGACGCGCATCAGGTCGGTCACGGCGATCACCGAAATCACGGCCGACGCCTTCACCACGTCGATCATCTCGGAGACCAGCGCCGGCAGCGTCACGGCCACCACTTGCGGGACTTCGATATGCCACAGCGTCTGGCGTCGCGTCAGGTTGAAGGTGCTCGCGGCCTCGAGCTGCCCGCGTGGAATCGAGCGGAAGCCCGCGCCCAGAATCTGCGATTGATAGGCCGCGGTGTTCAACGACAGCCCGATCGCCGCCGCGACCACGCCGGGCAACGTCAGGCCGATTGCCGAGGGCACGTAATAGAACACCAGCAGTTGCGCGAGCACCGGTGTGCCGCGGAACACGCTGACGTAGACCCGCGCCGCGCGCGACAGCAGGCGGCTGTCGCTCACGGACATCGTGTAGATGAATATGCCGGCGAAGAAACCGCACAGTACGGCGAGCGCGGACAACCACAGCGTGGTTAGCGCGCCGTCGAACAACTGCGGCAGATAGCCGAGGCAGCGGGTCAGAAGGTCAGGCGTGTTCATGGCGTCTCGATGAGCGGATTACGGGCGAGGCAGCGTCGAGCGGGTATTACATCGTCGGCTCGGGCAGCGTGTCGGACGGGACGTCCATCGTCGTGCCGAACCACTTCTGCTGGAGCTTCTTCATCGTGCCGTCCTTGTTGGCGCGCGCGATGCCGTCGCTGAACAGCTTCACGAGCGATGCGCTGTCCGCATCCTTGCGGCCGACCCACGCGAAGTAGCTCTTCGGCCCAATGGTTTGCGTCATCACCATGAAGACGCCGGGGCGTGCCTTCATCAGCGGTCCGAGGTTCGACAGCGATTGCGCGACGGCGTCGAGACGGCCGACGGCCAGGTCGGCATAAGCCTCGTCGAACGCGACGTATTGCTTGATCTGCTTGATACCCGGCTGGCCGGCGTCTTTCAGCTTCTTGTCGAGCGCCATCAGCGCCTGCAATTGCGCGGAACCGGTTTGCGAACCGACGATCTTGCCGTTCAGGTCGTCCGGCGATTTGAGCGATGTTTCGTTGGCGCGCAGCAGGACGCCAGTGGTTGCGTCCGCAACCGGCAGCGTGAACGCGAAGTGGCTCGCGCGGTCCTTATTGACGGTGACGGCCGTGATGACCATGTCGAAACGTTTGGCATCGAGGCCCGGCAGCAAGCCCTGGAACGGCAGGTCCAACTGCTTCAGCTTCACGTCGGGAATCGACTTCAGCACGTATTGCAGCAGGTCGGCGTCGTAGCCGACGATCTTGCCGTTCTCGACCGATTCGAACGGGGCATAACGTGCTTCGGTGGCGACGGTAATCTCTTTGGCCGCCTTCACGCGGGCCAGAAGATCGTTGGTCTGCGACCAGCTCGGCACCGAAGCGCAGAGCGCGAGCGCGCCGGTCAGGGACAGTACCAGTGTGCGGAAAGGCTTGTGCATGTTGCTCCCGAAGATTCGATGCAGGGTTGAAATCAGGGTGAATTAAATTCAAGCGACTTGAATGCAGGTCAATACGCATGAAGTGTGCCAACGACCGACGCCTTGTTTTCGCGGGATTGGTGGCGAATTCGCTGCACCTTGGACGGGATGAAGCATCGATCAACGCACCCGATTAGTGCCGCAAGCACGGCTTTGGCTCACGTTCAATGGGTCGTTGTCCGGTTGCGATGCCGTGGGTGTCACCGCTAGAATCCGCGAGACATTTTTCGCGTTTCCTTTTCGTGAGCAACGTTGTGGGCACATTGAAAGCAGCGGTTTCGAGCCTTGTCTGGTCGGCTATTCGTGACGACAGCGCGATGGCGGAAGACACTGCGCTCGTGGAGATAAGCGGATGGATGGCGCCGCTCGATCCATTAGCAGATGAGGTCGATTACTTTCTGCTTGCGGCCAACGAGCCGTGCTGCGGTGGTTGCGTGTCGCGCGATCCGCTGGATTGCATCGAGGTGTTTGTTCGCGCGGATGGGGACGCACTGGTGCCGGTTCATACACAACGCGTGACGGTGCGCGGTCGTCTGCAGCGCTTGCCCGATGACCCTGCCGGTTGGCGCTATCGAATTAACGAGGCCCGTATCGTGGCCGGTCACGACGAAGCGTCCGACCTCTCACGCGGCATCACGCGACGCGCATTCCTGGCGTCTGGCGCGGCATTCGGACTCGCGGCTTGCGCGCCGGGTCGCTTCGGCAATTACACCGAGTCGACCGAGACATCGCTTCCTGCGTGGCAGAGCACGCCGGGATCGATCACGCTCGACATGCACAGCCATGCCGGCCGTGTGATCGTTTCGCGCAATCCTTCTATAGGTGTCGATCGACCGTTCCTGCCGATGAACGCGCCCATGCGCGCGGGCGGTATGAATGTGATCTGTCTGGCCATCGTCACCGATACGACGGTCACGCGCGTGTCGGCGGATCGCAAGCGCTTCGAGGCATGGCGCGCTGCCGAGCCCGGTGAACTGTATGCGCTGAGTCAGGCCGAATTCGTTCGCTTGCGGCGGCTGGTCGAGCGCGAGCAACTCGAAGTGGTTACCGATGCCGCGACTCTCGCGGCTTACGGGCAGCGTGGCCCGTGCGTGATCGTTTCAGCGGAGGGTGCGGATTTTCTCGAAGGGCAAATCGATCGTGTGGACGAGGCTTATCACGCACACCAGTTACGTCACCTGCAATTGACGCACTATCGCGTGAACGAACTCGGCGATATTCAGACCGTGCCGCCCGTGCATGGCGGTCTGACGGATTTTGGCGCCGACGTGGTGCGTCGTTGCAATACGCTAGGAATCGTCGTGGACGTGGCGCATGGAACGTACGATCTCGTCAAACGTGCGGCGGCCACATCGAGCAAGCCGCTGGTGTTGTCGCATACTGCGCTTGCGCTTCATCCCCGGCCTTTAGAGCGTGTTAGGCACTTTGTGTGAGACCTGGTATCCTGGCGGGATGAAAAGAGCAGACCGCAAAGGGTATCCGACCGATGTGTCCGACGAAGAATGGAGCTTCGCGGCACCTTATCTGACGCTGATGGACGTCACCGCGCCGCAGCGCAAATACGGACTGCGCGACATGTTTGATGCATTGCGCTGGATGGCTCGGGCCGGCGCGCCCTGGAGGATGCTACCCAATGATTTTCCACCTTGGGAGTTGGTGTATCAGCAGACGCAACGCTGGTTGCAGGCAGGCTGTTTTGAGCACATGGTCAGCGACCTGCGCTCGGTGATACGCGTGGCACAGGGACGGCAGGGACAGCCCAGCGCCGTCATCCTGGATGGCCGCACGATACAGTCGAGCTGCGAGAGCGGGCCACGCGCGGGCTATGACGGTTATAAGCGCAAGCGCGGCAGCAAGGTCCACATTGCGGTGGACACGCTGGGACAGTTGCTGGCGGTACATGTGACACCTGCCAATGAACAGGAGCGCGCACAGGTAGCAGAGCTTGCGCGTCAGGTCCAGCAGGTAACGGGACACACGGTCAAGGTGGCATTTGCCGATCAGGGATACACGGGCAAAGAGCCAGCGCAGGCCGCACTCGATGAAGGCATTGAACTGCAGGTGATCAAACTGGAAGAAGCGAAAAAGGGCTTTGTACTGCTGCCCCGGCGGTGGGTGGTCGAGCGCAGCTTTGGCTGGCTCAACCGTTTCCGCCGTCTCGCACGTGATTACGAACGACTACCCAAAACGCTTGCCGGGCTTCATTTCGTGGTCTTCGCAATGCTTATGCTCGTTCACGCAGTGCCAGTTCTTCAAAGTGCCTAACACGCTCTAAGCCGGTCTATTACGGCCGATCATGCGCGAGCGGTTGCGGATACGGGCGGCGTCATTGGCGTGTGGCCGAGTTCGGGCTCGTTCCGCGATCTGAAGGGGATGGCGCACGGCATGATGCGAATGGCCGACGTGGTCGGCGTCGATCATGTGGGCTTGGGTACGGATATGCTCGGGTTTATCAATCCGCCTGTGTTTCATACTTACGAACAGCTGCCGGCGTTGGTCGCGGAATTGCGTGCAGTGGGGTTTTCGCAGGAGGAAACGGGGAGGGTGCTTGGTGGGAATTACCGGAGGGTATTCGAGGGCACGATGGTGGCGGGCTGAGGGGCGGCGGTTGGCGATCCCCTCACTCGAAAACGCCGCTTTCACCCAGCATTTCAACTGGCCAGAACCCATGACGCCCTCGACGATAATCAATCGATGGGCGAGCGGTTCTATGCAAGGCTTCGTTGGAGTCGCCATCTGAGCCGACTGTGCAGAAGAGAGTACACGGGGCGAGCATTGGCGCGCTGAGTACTCAAACCCTTTGAGAAAGCATCGTCACGAAGAAATCGGTGACCACCCGAACGCGTGCCAAGACAAACCTGCGCTTTGGCCAGATGACGCTGACGTCTCTCGTTTCATTCGTAAATTGATCGAGCACGGTAACGATGTCTGGATGCTGAAGTTCATCCACCAGCGACGCTCGGGTGAACATGCCTATCCCTACACCAGCCAACACCGCGGAAAGAATCGTCTCCATGCTGTTCGAAGAAAGATTGCCGCTCACCGGCACGCTGACATTTCCTTTGGGGCCGCTAAAAGCCCAATTCGTCGTCTCGTTGTAGACAAGACAATTGTGGTTGACCAGATCTTCAGGAGACTTGGGCGCTTCGTGTCGAGCAAAATACTCGCGCGACCCAACGCATACCAGTGCACTGCCCGTTACCCGTTTCACCACTGAATCCGGATCGTGCACTGGCCCGACTCTAATCGCCATATCGATTCCGTCCGCGAGCAAATCCCGGACGCTGTCCGAAAGACTAAGATCCAACTCGACCTTCGGATGGCGTACCAACAATTGCGGAATGAGCGGCAGCACATGCAGCCGGCCAAATGTCGAGGGTGCAGCGATCCTGACTAGACCGGAAACTTCCAGCGCGCTGCTGGTTAGCTCCCCGTCCGCTTCGTCCATTTCCTCGAGAAGCGGCTTGATGCGGTCATAGTATTTGCGCCCCTGATCGGTCAGCGTCACGCTGCGCGTGCTCCTGTTAAAAAGCAGCACACCAAGCCGCTTTTCCAACGCACTGATGGATTTGCTCATTCCGGATTGCGAATCGTCGAGCCTCCGTGCGGCAGCGGAAAAGCCACCCGCTTCTACAACCGTAATGAAAGCGGTCAACTCATGAAATCGATCCATTGCGTTTCCTTGGCGAGCGAGGCGGGCCTCGCGCGACCTTGTCTGGAATTGGTCGGGTAACTTCCGCTGGGCAGCTCTACTTATTCTTTCAGAGAATGATGCCTATGAAATATTTGCCCATTATCAATGTTAACCAATCAAATTAGTATCGATGTGTGTCCGATCTCTCGGTCGGCCGGGCGCAAAAGCGAGCGTCGCAACACTCATCATCAGGAATAGAGCCATGAGCACTGCAAGCAATCATCGAGAACATTCGTCACTGCCCTTATCGAGCCTTTCAGAAAAGAAGGTGGTAGTGGTCGGCGGGAAAACAGGAATCGGCCTTGGAATTGCGCGCGCGGCGTATGCAGCCGGTGCGTCGGTGACGGTCGCCAGCCGGCGGGTTACCTCGGCGGAGGACCGTCCCGATCTGGCTGATTTCGAGCAGGTGACTCTGGATATCTGCGATGAGGCAGCCGTGAGAAAGGCCTTCGACAGCATAGGACCATTCGACCATCTCGCCGTTACAGCCGGGCCCGACCTGGGGACCTGGGGGACGTTCATGGACGACGACATGCGCGGCGTTCGAAGCTATATGGAAAACAAGTTCCTGGGCAGTTGGGCCTGTGCGCGTTATGCAGCGCCCCATCTGAGAGCCGGCGGCTCGATTACCTTCCTTACCGGTGGCCTGGCCGCGCGGCATAAGAGCGGCTTTAGCGCCGTTACCGCCGCATTTGTCGCGGTGGAAGCCCTATCGGGCTCGCTCGCACTCGAACTCGCTCCTACCCGCGTCAACACGATACGTCCCGGCTATGTCGACACAGACTTGTGGCGCGTTATGTCCGACAACGAGCGCGAGGCCTTGAAAGCAAGAGTGAGTGAGTCCTTTCCAGCGCGACACGCAGGCACCGTCGACGATATTGGACACGCTGCGCTGTTCCTGATGACCAACCCTTATGTAACTGGCACGGTCCTCGAAGTATCGGGTGGTGAGAACCTGGTTCCGAGCGTTTTTTAGCGCGCTCCATGAGTTCTTGTGTTCCGCCTAAGCCTCGGCGGCCGCCTGCTGGTTGCGCACGAAGTCTGTCACCGTAGTCTGAAAGGGCGTCGTCGGTCGCCCGATCAACCTGGCCAGCGTGCCGCCATCATCGAACAGCGCTCCCTTTTCCACGCCCGCATCCGTGTCCGATAAAATCCTGGCCACCATCTCCGGGAGTCCTGCCTCGAGAGCCGCCGATCGAAACTTTTCAGGCGCCATGTTCCGATAGGCCGTCAAATTGCCGGACGCTTTGGACACCACGGCGGCAAGTTCGGCGAGCGTGAAAGACTCGTCGCCCGCCAACTCGTAGATACGACCCGCGTGCTCGCTCCCGAGCAGGACGGTCGCCGCAGCCCTGGCATAGTCGGCACGCGCGGCGGACGAGATGCGGCCATCACCCGCCGCACCGATGAGGACGCCACCCTTCAAGGCAAGCGGCAGCCGCCACGTGTACACCTCCGAGTACCAGCCATTGCGCAGCAGCACGAACGGCACGCCGGCTTCTGCGAGGGCCATTTCGGTGTCGCGATGTTCTTCGGCGAGGAAGAGCGGTGACCTGTCAGCGTGGAGAATGCTGGTATAGGCAATCAGGCCAACACCGGCATTCTTCGCAGCGCCGATGACGTTGCGGTGCTGTACCTTACGCTTGCCATTCTCGCTGCTGGAGATGAGCAGAAGCCGGTCCACGCCTGCAAGCGCACTCGCTAGCGTTTCAGGTCGTGTGTAGTCGGCGGCCCGCACGGCTACGCCTTTATCACGAAGCGCGTTCGCGGCTCCTTCGTTCCTGGCCGGATCGCGCATGCCCGCGACGATCGCGCTGGCGGGCACTGACTCGAGCAGTGTTTCGATGACGAGACCGCCGAGCTGGCCGGTTGCTCCCGTGACGAAAAGCCTGGGGGTATCGGACATATCCTGCTTCCTTGTGGTGACCAGTGGAAAAAAGTTACTCTATCGAGACCACATGGCGGTGTGAAGGAGGCAGGACTTTGGGACAGGGTAACGTAGGCGTAACCAACGCGGCATCCGTTGACGTATCTGGCAGTTTTTCCAACCAGCATCAGCATCGACCAGCGTGGTCGTTCGACCCGCAATGCCCGGTGCGAGACGTTCTTGACCGGATCGGAGACAAGTGGTCGACGCTCGTTCTCGTCACTCTGGCGAACGGGCCGCATCGTTTCAGCGCTGCTCGGCGCGCGATCCCGGACATCTCCAAACGAATGCTGACGCAGACCTTGCGCGATCTGGAACGCGATGGACTGATCGCGCGGGCGGTGTTCCCGACCAGGCCGCCGAGCGTCGAGTACCGCCTGACGCCCTTAGGCGAAACGGTTCTCGAGCCCTTGAGCGTTCTTGTCCAGTGGGCCGATCGCAGCCATCCGGCGATCAGGAACGCCCGCCTAGCATACGATGAAAGCTCGCAAAGTCTTTGAATCGGCGCATCGGTTTTTCGCTCTGCGTCGCGCAGTCATTAGTACGGCCGGCCGTCTTTGTGTTCAAAGACCCACTGGCCCGCTGGATTCATCACGGCGACGAGATCGTCGATGGCATAGCTCACTTCATCATCTGCGGCCCGGGTACCGACTTCGATGATCGTGGCATCGCTCGACGAAATGTTCTGAATATGATGTGGTTGGCCACCCGCGTGAAAGCCCGCGCACATTCCCGCTTTCATTGGATAGCTCTCAATTCCAATGTGGAGTTGGACTTCCCCGTGCAGAACAAAGACCCACTCGTCCTGCCGCGAGTGTTGGTGATGTAGCGCGGACACCGCGCCTGGCCTTAGCGTTGTCAAATTCACGCCGAACTGGCTGATTCCGAAGAGGTCTCCGAGTGGTTTCTTTTCACGTCCGGCCATGCGGGATGCGAATGGCTCCGGGTAATTGGAAGGTTTGATACGGGGCGCCGCATCGGCTGCCACGATGCAGATTTTCAGATGATCCATTCGGATTCCTCGCTTCCTGGAAGTAGCGAGAACCGATTCTGTGAGTGAGCACGTGACGTGTCAATCTTGATTCGATTAATCAACCTGTTGACGGCCCCATCAGTTTCCAGCCGGAACGCAAATCGACCCGCCAGGCGCCTATTTCCTGCGTTTCGAAGTCGACGTCGATAAACCCTTCAGCGCTTGAAAAGCCGCTTCAAAATGTTCAACGAGCGGCGACGACGGATTCTTCACCCACGTCTGCAAACCATGGCCAGTGACGGCCATGGCCGTGACAGCGGTGAGATCCGCAAGTGCAGACTCAATTCCGCGACTGCGTAGAGCATCGGCTATCGCCTCTGTGGGGTTGTTTGCCCGCCAGTTGCCTTCTGGCGTTGGGCTGGATGTATCGGGGGTCGTGACGGCCGTAGGGGAAGGCGTTACCGACGTCGCCGTCGGCGATGCCGTATTCGGTCCGGCCGACTTCACGAACTATTCGAGTGCTGGTGCGGCCGACTACGCCGTTCTCTGCCATTGGCGTGCGGACCGGCGCAGAGAACATCGAATCCGAAGGCGGGTTGAAGCTTCGCTGGGATACGCTTGCAGAATACGGACAACTCGCGGCCAAGGGACGTTTCCAGATACCGGTAGCACGGACCTTCACTCTGGAGGACTGGCGCGAGGCGCTCGATATCAGTCTGGCCGGTCGCGCTCGCGGCAAGCTGGTTCTGGTGCCATTCAGCTAAGCGGGAGTTGCTGGCCGGCGGTTTTGTCACCGGCTATGCGCTCATCACGCGACGATAAAACCCGCGCCCCGCGCACGCCTCACCTAGTGACTCAACGAAAACCCTTGCTCATCTTCATCCTCGGCTAAAGCCTTCGCTTGAGCCTGCGCCTTCTCCGAGACAGACAGGAAGCAGGTCAGCAAACCCGACAACAGATAAAGCCCGCAGAAAATCCAGATCACGCCCGCAATCCCGACGGTGCTCTGGAACAGACTCACGATAATCGGCCCGAGCCACACGCTCGCACCCGCACCGAGTCCGAGCACGGACAACGCCGCAGCCTTTTCCTTCGGGCAGATTTGCGGCACGAGTCCCGACAGCGGCACATAGCACGCGAGCGTCGCACCATAAAACGCGCCGAACACCGCTGCCACCGCGAAGTCGCCCTTGAAGATCAGCGGCATGTAATAGAACAGCGGCACGCTGATAGCGGTGCCCAGACAACCGGCAAAGCCGATCACGCGGCGATAGCCGATCTTGTCCGCGGCCATGCCCGAGCCCAGATTGAAGACGATGTTGCTGAGGAAAACGATCGACAGCAGATGCAGCCACTGTTCCAGCGTGAAGCCGAGCGTGTGCGTGAAAAACGCCGGCATGATCACCAGAAACGCGTACTCCGACGACGTATTGATTGCACGCGTGACACCGGCGAGCAGGATCTTCGGCTCGCGCCAGACAATCGACACGCTGCCGAACAGAATGCCGACCGGGTTTGCGCCTTCCGGTGCGCGCCGCTCGCTGCCGCTACGGTCGCGGCAGCACAGCAGCGCGATCAGCCCTCCCACTACGACGAGGCCGAGCGACGCCCAGAACGTCGCCATCTGACCGATAGCCGGAATCGCCAGACTGGCAAACAGCGAGCCGAGCGTCGGCAACCCGGCGGCAAATGCAAACCAGAACCAGCCGACGGCGGCCCCGAGTTGACGCGGCGGCGTTGCCGCCGCAATCCACACGAGAAAGCCGAACGCAAACAGCGGATAGCCGATGCCGCGCAGTGCATACGCCGCGACCATGATCGGATAGCTGCCGGGCGCCACGCCGAAACGCAGGAACAGCACTTCGAATACGGCCCAGATGACGAGGCCGACGGTCATCACGCGCCTGGGTCCCCACAGGTCGGAGAGCGCACCGGAAAGCCACGATGCAATCGAAACGGCAACGCCGTAGACCGTGAAGAGCAGCGCCACGCGCGCCGTGGAAACGCCATGGCTCGCGAGAAACGGTGCGAGATAGCCGGCCTCGACGCCATCGCCGATCATGAAGAGCAGCAGTCCGAGAAAACCGAACGAAAGCGACTTTGGCATGCCGATACGATCGAACAGAGTCGGCGAGGCGGTTGATGAAGAGTCAGAAGAAAAAGAGTCAGCAGGGGAAGCCATAAAAAAGTTTGCTCCATGAAAACGCGCATTCGATAGACGAGCGCACGCTAACCGAGACGACATCCAGCGAGTCGTCGGTGCGGAAAAGAACGCAGCACGGCCGTCGGGCAAACAGCCGACAGCAGAGCTACTTCAGGGAGTGGACTGCCAATCCGTCAATGGGAATGAGCAGTCAGGCGAGCGAGCACACGCGAGTGCACCCGGCCGGCGCGATCTACGCGCGCGTTGGGGCCGACGGATCGTCGTAAGTAAAGCGCTGGGCGAGTCGTGCACAGTGCGTGGGGCGCGTGACCAGCAGCGGGCCTGCGCAAGGATGGAGACGGAACATGTCGGTAGCCGTGGTGTGGATTGCCGTCAGCCGGGTAGGGTCCGGAATGGGTCAGGATGTCCTGACCGGCTTCGCCAATGCCTGGAATTTCCGCGCGATCTTTAGCCGCACTTCGGAGAAGGCGCCAGTGTCTCCCCTGGCTCTTCACCGCCTGCCTTGCAGACGACGTTCCGGACGGACAGGTGTCCGGCAACGTGAGGGTGGTCGGGAATAGGCCCGAACCGATTGAACGATGTGTAACGACAGCGGCTGGACAGTGATTCAACTCAGCCGCCCCGAATTGCGATGCACGTCATGGTGCGTGAAGAATTATAACGAGCGATGACGTCGATCAAAAAAATCAGGGCCAAGTGCGACTCTAGGTCGCGCTCTTGCTGCGGTGTCCGGTCACGTGCTGTCCGGCATCGGACGACAGGGTGAAGACGTCGAAAATGGCCATCACGCTCAACGCAGCGACGAGCAGAAACGCGAGACTGAAATCGGCGGGTGTGAGCGCATGAGCCGCGTGTCCATGCCACCACGCAGCCAGTCGCAGCGCGATGGCGCCGGCCGCGACGCCCATGCCCATCGTCATCTGGCTCAACGTGCTCGACAGGGTCGACGCGCCGCTCATCTGCGGCTTGGGCACGTCCGCAAAACCGAGCGTGTTGATGGCGGTAAATTGCAGCGAGCGCGCGACGCCGCTGACGAACAGCGCCAGCAGAATCCACCCATACGGTGTCGCCGGTTCGAGCAGGCTCATGCTGGCCAGCGTCAGCGCGGCGAATGCGCCGTTCACGACCAGCACGGTGCGAAAACCGAAGCGCCGCATGATCTGCGTGGTGACGAGTTTGGTCGACAGATTGCCCGCGAACACGGCAAGCGTGAGCAAGCCCGACTGAAACGGATTCATGCCGAAGCCGACCTGGAACATCAACGGCAACAGGAACGGCACCGCGGCGATCGAAATGCGAAACAGCGAGCCGCCGCCTATCGCCACCCGGAACGTCTTGATGCGGAACGCCGACAGGTCGATGAGCGGATGCGCGCTGCGCGTCAGGTGAAACCACGCGGCCGCGCAGGCCGCGAGGCCGATGCCGAGGAATAGCAGCGCGCTATGCCACGACGCGTCGTCACGGCCGATCGCTTCCATCGCATACATCACCGAGGTGCCGGCCACGCCGGTCAGCAGAAAGCCGAGCCCGTCGAACGCGCGGCAGTCCGCATCGCGCTCCGAGCCCACGAAGCGCCACGCCAGCACGATGCCGATCAGACCAAGCGGCACGTTCAGATAGAAAATCCAGCGCCACGACGAATAGGTGGTGATAAAGCCGCCCAACGGCGGCCCGAGTACCGGCGCGATGAGTCCCGGCCACGTGATGATGGAGATGGCCCGCATCAACTGTTCTTTGGGCGTGACGCGCAGCACGGCGAGTCGTCCGACCGGTACCATCATCGCGCCGCCGATGCCTTGCAGAATGCGGGCGCCGGTGAACTCGACGAGCGTGTCGGTCACGCCGCACAACATCGAGGCCGCGGTGAAGATGGCCAGCGCGGCGGTGAATACGGTGCGTACGCCGATCCGGTCGGCCAGCCATCCGCTGATCGGGATGAACACCGCGAGCGTCAGCAGATACGAGGTCATGCCGACGCTCAGATCGACCGGACGGATATGGAACGAGTGCGCCATTTGCGGCAGCGCGGTCGCGATGATGGAACCGTCGAGGTTCTCCATGAACAAAGCGGCGGCGACCAGCGTGGTGATCAACGGGGAGCCGCCGGGGCGCATCGCGGCGGGGGACGAGACCGGCATCGACAGACACTCCTGAGTCGAAAGCGAAATGACGGGAACAAGGGGTGGCGCGAGGCGGTCATGGTAACAGCGCGATGCGCCTGTCTGCGAGCGGGTTTGCGTCGGGCGCGAAAGAGTCCGCGCTCACGTGGCGCTGAATTTCGTGTTAAAGAGACCCTTGGTGCTTCATCGACGCGGCGCAGTCATCCCACTCATCAGCAACGGAAGGATCAATGTCCAGATATTTACTAGAACGCGTGCCCGGGCGCGCGGGTTTCATGACGATGCTGGCCGTCGCGCTCACTGCCTGCGCGCCGATGCCGCCAGGCGCGGATCAGGTGGCCGCTGCACCGAGCGTCGCCCAGTCGGCGCCTCAGGCCGCCAGTGCGCCGGTAGCGTCGAACCCCGCGCCACCCGTGAAGCCCGCGGCCGACGGTCCATTGCCCGTGCCGCCGAAGCTGCTGGCGTTGACGCAACCCGCGGGTCAGTTGCGTCTGAAGTTCAGCGCCGACAATCAATCGTACTGGCCGCTCTCGCAGTACTACGAGACCCAGCGCAACGAAGCCTATTGTTCGGTTGCGAGTTCGGTCATGGTGCTCAACGCATTGGGGATCCAGCGTCCCGCGTCCAGTCAGTATCCGGACTTCCCGTTCTACTCGCAGACCGACTTCTTCAACGGGATGGATGCGCAGGTGGCCAACGCCGCGCAGGTGTCGAAGGAGGGGATGACGCTGGATCAACTGGCCACGGCGTTGCAGACGTTCCCGGTGAACGTGACCAGGTACCACGCGACCGATCTGACCTTGCCGCAATTTCGCCGGCTGATTCGCGACACCACCCGTCACGCCGATCGCTTTGCGTTGCTGAATTTCCATCGCACGGAAATCGGCGAGGTGGGCGGTGGACACTGGTCGCCGCTGGCCGCGTACGACGCGCACAGCGACAGCGCGTTGTTGCTGGATGTCGCGCGCTACAAGTATCCGGCGGTGTGGGTGCCGGTGGCGCGTCTGTATGCCGGCGCGCAGGCGGTGGATAACGTCAGTAACCTGTCGCGCGGTCTCGTGGTCGTGACACGACGGCCGAACTGAACGAAGCAGTGGCGGCGACTACGGACGCTCACTCGTCTTCGTTACGCCACTCCTTGAGGTTCTCGCGCGCGTTCAGTTCGATGAACGACGGCAACGCACGCAAACCGCGAATATAGCGGGCGAGATCCGGCCAGCCAGATGCGGGACGCGGCATGTTGCGCGTCCAGCGCAGCAGCACCACGGCGAGCAGATCGACGGTGCTGAGTTGGCCGCCGACCAGGTAGTCGCGTCCGTCGGCGAGTTGCGCGTCGAACGTCTCGCAGGCCGTTTCGATGCGTTGGCGCGCGAGCGCCTGGACCGCTTCGGCACCGGCGGCGTCGCCGTCGACAGCGGCATAAAACCAGTCGCGCATGGCAGGGAGCAAGGTATTGGCGAGGTAGACCATCTGTTCCAGCCAGGCCGCCCGGTCTGCTGTGCCGGGTGCGGGCGCAAGGCCCGCTTCGGGATGCCGCTCGGCAAGCAGCATCAACAAGGCGGCGGATTCGTGACGCGGCACGTTATCGACGATCAGCGTCGGCACCCGGCCGGATGGATTGAGCCTCAGATACTCGGGGTCGTGTTGCTGGCCGGCGTCGATATCGACCAGCCTGGCGCTGAACGGAACGCCCATTTCGAGCAGCATCCAGTGCACCGGCATACTCGCCGCGCCCGGCGAATAGTAGAGAAGGTAAGACATGCGCGCTCCGTCACATGCCGATCGAGCTGCGATCGAGCGGGTTTGAACGCGCGTAGTCTACCGTCGTTTGTCAGGCGGCTGCCACCTGTAACGAGGTGGCAGCGAGAGGTTTCATGCGCTGCGTGCCATCTCCGCCACGCCCGTGTTGAAAGTGTCTTCGGCATGGAGGCGGCGGGTGCCGGTCGAGGCCGCACGTTGACGCAACGGCGTCTTGCGCGTGCGAGGAGCATCGCGCAAAGCCGGACGGGCTTCGACCAGATCCGCATATAACGCGAGATAGTGCGAGGTCGAGGCTTCCCAACCGGAATCGCGGCTCATTGCATTGCGTTGCAACGCATGCCACGACGAGGGCCGCACGAAAGCGGCCAGCGCGCGATCGACCGCATGCAGGACGTCGTCACGACTTTCGCCTTCAAACAGGAAACCGGTTGCGCTGTCTTCATTCGCCCCGCCGTGGTCCGGCGCATAGTCGACGATCGTATCGGCGAGACCGCCCACGCGTGACGCAACGGGAATCGTGCCGTAACGCATTGCATACAACTGTGTGAGACCGCACGGCTCGAAACGGCTGCCGTGCAGCAGCACGTCTGCGCCCGCATGCAACATATGCGCGCGCTGCTCGTCGTAGCCGATCTGCACGCCGACGCGTCCCGGCCACGCAGCGGCGAGCTCCTGCAGCGCTTGCTCGAGTCCGCGCTCGCCCTGGCCGAGAATCGCAAACTGCAAACGCGGATGACGTTCGAGCAGCACCGGCAGCGCATGCACGACCACGTCGGCGAGTTTCTGCTCGGTCAGACGGCTGCCGATCGCAACCAGCGGCGCGAACGGATCGCGCGTCAGGCCGAAGGCCTGTTGCAGTTCCCGCTTGCAGGCCTGCTTGCCGGCGGTGTCGTCGACGGAATAGGGGCGGGCGATGTGTTCGTCGGTCGCCGGGTTCCACGTTAGCGCATCGATACCGTTGACGATGCCCGAGAGCTTGCCCGCATGAGCCTGCAACACGCCTTCCATGCCATGGCCGAAGTGCGGCGTCAGAATCTCACGAGCATAGCGCTGGCTCACGGTCGTCACGCGGTCCGCGTGGACGATGCCCGCTTTCATCATGCTGAGCGAACCGTAGAACTCGATGCTGCGTTCGTCGGACAGAGCCGGCGCGAGCAGTTCGGGCGGCACGCCGATCCACGCGCCCATCGCCAGCGGGTGATTCCCCTGAAACGCGAGGTTGTGAATCGTGAATACGCTTTTTGCTGCGACGCCCGCGAGCCGCATGTAAAGCGGCGTGAGCCCTGCATGCCAATCGTGCGCGTGCACGATGTCGGGGCGCTTCACGTTGCGCACCCCGCGCGCAATGCGCGTGGCCGCTGCGGCGAGCGAAGCGAAGCGGGTGAGGTTGTCGAGATAGTCGCGTCCCTGCGGATCGCGGTACAAGCCTTCACGTGCGAACAAATGATCCATCTGCAGCAGCAACACCGTGACGCCCGTATCGGGCATCTGGGCGCGCAGCAGTTTGGCATCGCCGCCGGGCAGACCGGTCATGCGTGCAACGTAAGTGACATCGACCGCCTGTTCGAGTGCGGCGGGATAGGCAGGCATCAGAATCGAGACGTCGACGCCGGCGTCGCGCAACGCGGCGGCGTAAGCACTGACCATGTCGCCGAGGCCGCCGGACTTGGCGAGCGGCAGCGCTTCGGAAGCGACAAGAAGAACGTTGAGCGACAAAATGGCCCCCCAGGGACGGGTTTTGTGCACTTGCACAGTGCAGTGGAATTCGCGAATGGCTTTATTTGAGCAAGGGGTGTGCCTGAGGGTGAGTTCTAATTATTTTTCGGCGCGAGGTTTGTGCTGCAGTGCAAAGCGAGGGTTTGCCCCGAGCACCCTTGAATAACACCCAGCGCTTTTTTGCATTGATGTGTAGATTTGACGTTCGACCAGCGGGCAAGACTGGCATACGCCGGATTGAAACGCGAAGACGTCGGGCGCAAAAGAGAAAAGGCCGTCGCTGCGAAGCGACGGCCTCTTTCAGGCGAATCTGCGGGAGCAGTTTTTAATGCGCTGCAGCAGGCTTCTGTTCGACCGGTTGAGCCTTCGTTACGGCGCTAACCACCACGAACACCACGATGTTCACGGCCAACGCCACGAAGCCGATATTGATGTCCTTGAGCGAATCCGACAGGAACGGCAGCATCTGCCCGACGCTCAGATGCATCGTGGTCGTTGCGGCCACAACGGCTACCCCTGCCAGAATCCCGCAAAACGCGCCTTGCTTGGTGGCGCGGTTATTTGGACGCAGGCTGCAGATCACCGCGGGCAGGAGTTGCGTGACGAAGCTGTAGCCCATCAGCAGCAACGCCACGATCGTTTCGCCGCCTTGCAGCGTGAAGCCCACGGCCACCAGCGCGACCACCGGCACCAGGAAACGCGCGAGGTTGGCGACCGACGCGTCGCTGGCCTTGCGGTTCAGCATGCCGCGGTACACGTCGTTGGCGAGCAGGGTAGAGGCGGAGGTCAGGATCATCGAGCCCGGCACCAGAGCGGTCAGAATGCCCGCCGCGCCGATCACGCCGACGAACCACGGATCGAAAGTCTGCAGCGACAGGCGGAACAGCGACAGGTCGATGTTGCCGCCGGTCAAACCCGGCACCTTCAGCGTGGCAGCGAAGCCGACGAAGAACACGAACAGCAGGATGAGCTGATAGAGCGGCAGCACCATCGCATTGCGGCGGAAAATGCGCTCGTCCTTCGCGGTGAAGATCGAACCGAAGGTGTGCGGCCACATGAAGAAGCCCAGCGCCGTCAGCAGCACGGTGGACTGGAACCAGATCACGCTCGAGCCTTTTGCCGGGAACGTAAGAAAGCCGGGTTTCGCGGCGTCGATGGCGCGGAACATGTTGCCGAAACCGCCGTAGTAGTGCAGCGGCATATAGATACCGAGGAACAGCACGATGGCGAGAATCATCAGGTCCTTCACCACCGAGTTCCACGCCGACCCACGCACGCCGGAGACGATCACATAGGCTGTCACCACCGCTGCGCCGATCCAGACCGCCGCCGTCGACGAAATCATCCCGTACGACGCGGTGGCGACGATGATGCCCAAGCCCTTCAGTTGCAGCACGAGATAGGGGATCAGCGCGGCCACGCCCACCAGCGCGACGAGGGTGCCGAGCGCCGGGCTGTCGTACTTGCGCGAGAAGAAGTGCGGTTGCGACACCAGCCGGTGAGTTTTCGCGTAACGCCAGATGGGCGGCAGCATCCAGTACGAGAGGATGTACGCGAGCGTGCCGTACGCGAGGATGTAGTAGACCGGCGCGCCCTTGCCATAAGCAAAGCCGCTGCCGCCGAGAAAGGTGAAGGTGGTGTAGATCTCGCCCGCCATCAGCAGGAACACGAAGGCAGTGCCGAAACTGCGGCCGCCCACGGTCCATTGCTCGAGGCTCATGTCGTGACCGCGCCGCGCGCGCACGCCGAGGTAGAGGGCGAACACCGTAATCGCCGCGATGATGATGAGTGCGCTCATGGGCGAGCCTCCTCGGCCTCGACGGCAAGTTGACGGTTGGTGGGGTCGAGCCAGTAGATGATCGCCATGATCACCGCGCTCAGCACGACCCAGAGAACGATCCAGGTCAGCACGAACGGCATGCCGAGCACCAGCGGCTCGACGCGATTCACGAACGGGACGCCGAGCAGAATGCCGATGAACGGCAGCGCGGCGAGAACACGAAGCAACATGGGGCAACTCCTCGGACGGTCGGTACGTTTCGTTGAAAGTGCAGCTTCGCTGGGCACTGTATGCCTGTTACTTCGTCCCCGTAAAGCTAGTCAAAATACTGTAGGGATATTGAAAGTTGCGCGCGCATCTTTCGTGGGAGGCTTGCTGCGACGCAACGTGGAGCGTTGTCGAGGCGTGTTTGCCGGTGCGTTCGGTGGGTTGGTGCTGCGGCGCGGCAGGCGGGCCGGTGCGACGCTTTTTTACGGTTGATAGAGGCGCCGCGCGATATCATCTGGCCACCTGAACGCCTGCCTGACGACAGGCGTACGCACGAACCTACGGAACGCATATGGTCGAAAGCCTGATCTCGGACATTCTGTTCGGCTTCACCGGACTGATCAGCATCATCAACCCCATTGGCATCGCCTTCGTCTTTCTCGATCGCACCGCTTCACTGACCACGGAAGAGCGCACCGCGCTCGCCAGAAAAATTGCCATCAACGTCTTATGCGTGCTGCTGGTGGCTTTTTTCATCGGTACGCCGATCCTGCACTTCTTCGGCATCTCAATGGAAGCGCTGCGCATTGGCGGCGGTCTGGCAGTCGCGGTGGGCGGCTGGCAAATGCTCAACGCGCCCGACACGCCTCAGCCCGCCGAACAGCCCGGCGTGAAGCGTGTAGATGCGGACAATGCGATGTCGAAGGCATTTTTCCCGTTCACCATTCCATTGACCACGGGGCCGGGTTCGATCGCCACCGCCATTGCGCTGACCGCGAACCGCACGCACAAGCTCTCGGCTTTCGTCCTGTCGAGCGTCGCGTCGGTAGTGATTTCGCTGGCGGTGGCGTTGACCGTGTATCTGGTCTATAGCCGGGCGATCGTTTTCGCGAGATATCTCGGCGTGGAAGGCACGAAGGTGGCGATGCGGGTGTCGTCGTTTCTGCTGTTGTGTATCGGCGTGCAGATTATCCTGACTGGCTTCTCGGAGTTCCTGATTCCGATTGCAACGCTGCAGGCACCGGTGAAATAGCCGTCACGCTCAGCGCGCGAGCAGCATCGTGCTCAACACCGAGAACACCGTCGTCGGCAATTCGGCAAGCCGGCTCACCACCACGTTGTGCGGATAGAAGTCTTCCACCGCATCGGTCAGCACGCCAATACCGACCATTTCGATGCCGCGTTTGCCGATTGCCGCCACCCGTTCGCGCAGGTCGCTGCGCAGGACTTGCGGGTCGCCATCGCCCGTCGACGGATAGCCGTCGGACAACACCATCAGGATGCGCCGCTCCGCCGGATGATCCGCAAGACGCGTAGCCGCCCAGGCGAGCGCTTCGCCGTCGGGATTTTCGTGACCGCAATCGATCTCGGCAATGCCGCTCAAATCCACCGCGCCGAAACGTTTATAGACTTTCAGATCGAGCTGCTCGATAAACCGGTTGTAGCGGCTCAAGTCGGCGCCGGCGGCAAGCTGCCGTTCGTAGAGCTGCTTCATTGGTGCGGATTCGCGGGAGCAGTAGCCGAGCACCTCGCAATCGAAGGACAGTTGCGTCAGCGCATCGCACAGCGCGCTCGCGCACAAACGCGCGAGGTCGATCTTGCGTCCGGCCATCGAGCCGCTGCGGTCGATCAGCAGGCACACGGCCACATCGCGTCCTTTGGCGGCGCGTTGCGTGCGAAACGGCGTGCGATAACCGGGCGACGTCGCGAGTCTGGCGAGCGCCGTGCGGTCGATTTCGCCGCGTTCCTGTTCGCGTCGCCAGCGGGTGCGTTCGTCGGCGCTCAACGCGCGTTCGAGCTTTTCCTTCAGCGGCGCGGTGTCGGCACGCGCCCGCACGCGCAGTTCGCGCCATGCGGCGCTGTCGCCGCGGCCGGTGAGGTCGGCGATCTCGTCGAACTCGGTGGCGAGCGGGATCGACATCGTCGGGCGCCGCGCGCTTGCGCCTGAACGTCCGGCGCTGTCGGATTGCGCGGAGGACATCTGCGCGTCCGCTAGAGACTGACCCATGCCGACCACGTCGTCCGCTTCAGCGCCGCCGCCTTGATCCGATGGCGACGAGGCGGCGTCGCCCTGATCGGCCAGCACGGTATCGTCATCGCCGAATGCGGTGGACGGGGCTGTCTGCGTGTCGATGTCTTCGAGCGGGTCGGCGGTGAACACCATGCTGTTCACGTCGCCTTTCGACAAAGCCCGTACCCGTGCCACCAATGCCTCGGCGGCCGCGATGCTATGCGCGGTCGAACGGCTCGCGCGCGCTTCGTCCAGCAGATCCTGCGAAGCGTGCAGCGCGGCCAGCAGGGAGTGACTCGATTCGGTCAGCGTTGGCTTTTCGTCCCACAGCGTGCGCTCCACGAGCCACACCAGCCGCTCGCGCCAATGCAGTTGCGGCCAGCGTTGCCGAACCCGTTCGGCTGCATGCAAACGCAGCTTGCCGATGAACCAGCGCGCCCCCGGATATTCGTCGAGCAGTTGCGCGCACACACGGCGGTCGTCGATCACCTGCGCGAGATTCGCGGTGACGCCTGCGGGCAGCGCGTCGAGTTGCGCGAGCGACGCGTGCTTCGCGCGCGCGACGAGCAGATCCAGATAGCCGATCATGACGTCGCGATCGACTTCGTCGTTCAGGTCGTAATCGGGAATCACGATGCGGCCGGGCTCGACGCGCGGGCCGTCCGGACTGAACACGACGGTCACACCGTATTGCCCGGTCAACACGCGCGCGACTTTGCTCAGCGTCGATTCGAACGCGAATCCTCGCGTGTCGCGCGGTACGTGTCTGGCGTTCATCTGCGTGGCGCTCCGTCGGTTACGCGGCCGGCGCGATGTGATGCCGGACGATGCCGCGAATCAGCGCGGCATCTTCGGGACTGACCTTCGCATAGATCGCAGGGCCGGCGGCGCGCTCCGGATCGCCGGTACGCAACATCAGTTCGGCCCAGTCGAGCAGACGGCGCGTCGAGAAAGCACTCGACAGATCTTCGCGCGCAAAAGCCGCACGGCAGTCGGCGGCGATCGCGGCGAGGGTGGTGGCGAGCGTGCGGGTCATGTGCGGGGCGAGCGTGCGCATCAGCACGTCGGCTTCTTCCGCCGGTGTCAGATAGTCGAGCAGATAAACGCGCCAGCGGTCGAGAAACGCCTCGTTCATCAGATTCGCGCCCTGGTACAGATGCCGGAACTGACCCATCGCACCGACCGCGTTCGCGGTGGCGAAGAGACGGAAGTCCGGATGCGGCGCGACGATCTCGTTGCCTTTCTCTTTGAGTACCAGACGGCCGTGCGGTTCGAGCACGGCGGTGAGGGCGGCGAGAATCGACGGCTCGGCAAAATCGATTTCATCGACAATCAGCCAGAGCCCTTCGCGCATGGCCGTGGGCAACACGCCGTCGACCCAGATGGTCTCACCGCCCTTGACGGTCCAGAAGCCGACGAAATCGCCGACGGTGGTCTGGCCGTTCATATTCGAGCGCAGGACGCCGTGCTGCGCTCGTGCGGCGACCTGTTCGATCAGACTGGTTTTGCCCGCGCCGGTGTGACCGATCAGCATCACGCGGCGATTCTCGACGATGTCGGCGACGATGTCGTTAAAGCGCTCGGAGAAGAGATAGGCGGGGTTGATGCGCGGGACGAGCGGGGTTTCGCTGCCACATGGCACGTCGATCTCGCCGATGCGTACGCTGGCGCTTCGCGGTGTGGAAGCTGGCCGCTTCGCTGCCGTGGCGAGCGCCGCCACGCGCTGCAATTCGGGCATGAAGGCGTCGCGTTTGGCCTCTTCCGAGTCGTCGTGCGCCTCGTCGGACTCGACGGCAAAGCCCTCACGCCGCCATTTTTTTAGTTTCGCGCGCAGGTTCTCGGCATCGACCACGAGGTCCATGTCGACCGCGCCGGCGTTTCCGCTATCGCCGAGGCCATGTTCGAGCCGGTAATTTTCCGGCCGGTCCGCGAGACTGACGCGCCACCATTCGGCGCCCTGTTCGGTGGCGCGTCGATAAAGGCCGAGATGTTCGTCAGTAGTCAGGTCAGGCGCGTTCATGGCGGGAAAGTAGGCGGGGGTCGAATGACCGGCTATCTTATCCCGACTCCCGTTCAATCGTCGCGTGACTGCCTTGCCTCGCCGCTCACACCGCTCACGCCGCGACCGCCGTCTGCTGCCGCGTCGATTTGCGCAAGCGCACGGGGATGGCTTTCGATGCCGGCACCTGACTTTCCTTCGCATGATGCGCGAGGGGAATCAGGCGATTGCACTCCGGGTAGTAGCCCATGATGCAACCCGGCGGAATGTCGTAGGCGTGCACGTGCATGCCGTCGACCTCGCGTGTCACGCCGTCTTGCGACACGGTCTCGATACAGACTGCGTCGCCTTCCACGAAGCCGAGACGGCTCAGGTCGTCGCGATGCATCAGCAGCACGTCGCGCGTGCCTTTTACGCCGCGAAAGCGGTCGTCGAGGCCGTACACGGTCGTATTGAACTGGTCGTCGCCGCGTGTGGTCATGAGGCGCAACACGTCCGGTCCGCGCGCCGGCATGTCGGCATCTTCGTCGAGCGTGTCGGGCACGATGAAAGTGGCTTTGCCACTCTCGGTTTTCCATTCCCGATGACACGCCGGCAATGGCCGATGAAAACCGCCGGGCTGCCTGAAGCGCGCGTCGAAGTCGGTGAACTGCTCGGGGTAGGTGCGCTCGATCGCATCGCGGATCGTCGCGTAATCGTCCACCCACGCATCCCAGTCGACTTTCGGGTTACGCGGCAGCAACGCCTTCGCAATGCCGGCGACGATCGCCGTCTCCGAAAGCAGCATTTCGCTGGCCGGCTCGGCGAGTCCATGCGAGCCGTGCACGCAGGCGGTGCTGTCCTCGACGCTGACCCACTGCTCGCCGCTGGCCTGCCGGTCGATCTCGATACGCCCGAGACAGGGCAGCAGATACGCCACCTCGCCATGCAGCAGATGGCTGCGATTCAGTTTGGTAGCTATCTGCACGGTCAAACGAAGACGGCGCCACGCCGGGTCCATCACATGATGGTCGGGAATCGCTACCTGGAAATTGCCGCCCAGTCCAATAAATGCCTTCACGCTGCCGTCGAGCACGCCTTGACACGCAGCGACGGTGCTCATGCCTTTAGCGCGCGGCGGCTCGAAATCGTAGAGCTCTTTCAGCTTGTCGAGCGGCGCGAGTTCCGGTTTTTCGGTGATGCCCACCGTGCGTTGCCCCTGCACGTTCGAATGGCCGCGAATCGGGCAGATACCCGCACCGGGCCGGCCGATATTGCCGCGTAGCAGGAGCAGGTTCGACAGCATCTGCACGTTGTGCACGCCGTTGCGGTGCTGCGTGATGCCCATGCCGTACAGCACCATTGCAGCTTTCGAATTAGCGTAGACCCGTGCCGCGTCTTCTAGCGCGGCGCGTGGCAGTTGCGCATGGCCTTCTATTTCTTCCCAGGTCAGCGCGCGCATCGCGGCGGCGAATGCTTCGAAGCCTTGCGTGTGTTCCGCGAGAAACTCCGCGTCGAGCACGCGTGGCGCGCCGTTACGCTGCGCCTCGTCGTCCCATTCGATCAGCAGTTTGCACAGACCGGCAATGGCCGCGGCATCGCCGCCGATCTTCACCTGGTGATACTGCGTGCTGATCAGCGTGTGTTCCGGCGTCAACATCTCCAGCGGCGATTGCGGATTGACGAAGGACACATGCCCGCGTTCCTTCAGCGGATTGAAGGTGATGATCTCCGCGCCGCGTTTGCGGGCGTCCTGCAGCTGATGCAGCATACGCGGCGCGTTCGTGCCGGTGTTATGGCCGAAGAACAGCATGCAGTCGGTGTGCTCGAAATCCTCGAGCGTGACGGTGCCGACCGGAATGCCGATGGTCTTGGGCAATCCCACCGATGTGCTTTCATGGCACATGTTCGAACTGTCCGGCAAATTGTTCGTGCCGTACATGCGGGCTAGCAGCGCGTAAAGGTACGAGGTTTCCAGCGACGCGCGGCCCGACGCGTAGAACACAGCGTCGTTGGGGGCGATGGCTTGCAACTCGCGGGCGATCTCCGCGAACGCATGCTCCCACGTAGTCTGCACATAACGGTCGGTGCTCGGGTCCCAACGCATGGGTGCCGTGAGGCGGCCGCGCGATTCGAGGTCGAGACCGCTCCACGACAGTAATTCGGTGAGCGTGTGTCCGGCGAAAAAGTCCGCGTCGATTCGCTTGTTAGTGATTTCCCACGCGGTTGCCTTGGCGCCGTTTTCGCAGAACTCGGCCAGATGCGGATCGGCTGGCTTGGCCCACGAGCAGCTCACGCATGCAAAGCCGTCGGCTTTGTTCTGCCTGGAGAGGAGGCGCGCGCCGCTCAGCGGCACGTGTTCCTTAAGAAGAATCGACGCTACGGCCTTCATCGACCCCCAGCCGCCGGATGCGTTCTTATACGGCTTGATTGGGGAGATGGCCGCCTCATCGTTGGCGGACGGCGTAGATTCAACGGGATCGGTAATCGGGTCCATGCGGAGGCTGCTCCTGACGGAAATATTGCCCGCCTGTGCAACTGCACCCGGCTGGTCTCGACAGGCAAGTCCGCAATTACCAGGCCAGTGTTTTCAAGGACGCTTACGGCTCAACTCGAGACAGGCGACTCAGAAATAGTCAGTTAGCCTCATTTTTCCCGTCTGCCAACGCCGTGCATTTCCCAGCCAGTGGACGTCCGCGCCGCGTGGAACAGTGCTTGCTCGGCTTTGATTCGGGAATCATGCAGGCGCCGATCATCGGTGCCGTGCATCCACACCGTTTGCAGCATTGAACACGACGCACTGAAGGTGCAGGGGCAAGGATAGAAACATGGCGCGACATAAGGCCGACGTGGCCGACGACGAATTCGAGATTTTTGCGAGCTACCACGGGACGGGCGACGGTCGTTACGTGGGCGGATTGAAGGTCGTCAGGAAAACAGACAAACGAATTCTGTTCCCCTTCGACGGTGCCCCCGAAATTGGACCGTACTCGACTGCGGACGAGGCCCGGCGGGCCGCAGTCGATTATGGACGGGAGATAGTCGCCGCGGACCGCGCGGCGCCGGAGCCCTGAAACGGGCGAGGTTCATCATGCGAGGGAGGCTTCAGGGCATCCCGCCAAGCGAAGGCGAAATCGTGCTGCCGCGGCTCGGATCGTCGGGATGTTCGTCGGGGACCGTAGGTCGCACCGACACCGGAGGATGACTGCGGTAGCAACTATCGACAGCGGTATCCACGAGGCAACGCTGGAATGCATCGGCGTCGGCCTTCTGTCCAAACGTGTAAAGCGTGCGTTCGACTTGAACTTCGGTGTCGGATACGCGAATGGTGGTGATTGACATCATCTTCTCCTTTTATATAAGGCAAGCCTCCTCGGGGTTGCCGCAACGGCCGTGCCACGGAGTGGGGCGGCTTCGACAGAAGGGACTCGACGAGAGGGACCGTATGTTGCTTCCGTTAAAGCTGTAGCCAATCCGCTTGGCGCATTTAAAGGAGAACGCCATGGACGACAGCAAGATCGAAATCTCGGAAGAAGTCAAAGCGCGAAACAAGCCCAGCGGCACGCGTTACGTCGAGCCGAGTCCGCTCGGCATCGAACCGGTGGTGCAGACTGGCGTCGACCAGGCGACCAATCCGCCGCGTTCGAGCGAGCGGCCGGTGCATTCGCCGGAAGTGCCGCTCGGCACCGGCACGCATGCCGAGCCGCCCGGCGGCGGCGGCCGTGAGTCGCAGAAGCAGGAATGACGACGCGGGGCCGCGAGTCGCGGGTCACGCTCTATCTACGGGAGCGAAGCATGCAGATCGATTTGAAGCACGCCCGGAAACACACGATTGAAGCAGCGCCGCGCGGCATCGATGCGTTTATGCTCGAGCCGCACGGTTGGGTGCCCAACAATCGTCGCCTGCCGGTCGTTATTTATCGTCAGGCGTTATCCCCGGGCGATGGCGATCTCGCCGCCTCGTTCGAAGATCTGTTCGAGCGCAACGAGTGGCCGCCGCAATGGCGCGACGGAATTTTCGACTATCACCATTTCCATGCAACGGCGCACGAGGTGTTGGGCGTCACGGATGGTTCCGCCGAGGTCATCATCGGCGGACCCGGCGGACGGGTGGTGCGGCTCGCGGCCGGGGATGCAATCTTGCTGCCGGCCGGCACGGGCCACTGTCTGCAATCTTTCGCACGCCATTTTCGCGTGGTGGCTGGCTACCCCGAAGGTCAGCAATGGGATATCCGCCGCGAAGCGCTCACACCGGAAGAACTTTCGAAGATGGACGTGCTGCCGTTCCCGCCGTTGGATCCGATAGAAGGCAAGGAAGGGCCGTTGGTGGAGCATTGGCTGCACGCCGCATGAGTCAGTTCGCGGGAATCGTCACCACGGGTGCTTTGCTGCTGGTATCCGATTCCGCGAGCGCCATGAGGTTTTGCACGACCGTAAAGGCGTATTTCGAATCGAAGTCGTTGCGATCCACCCAGTAGGTCGCCGACCCATATTCGACCATGACGTATGCGCCTTTCGGCGGCTTCTCGGCCGAGCGGACGATGATGGTCGGCCGCGTTTCACCGCCGATCAGCCCAACGGTCGGTTTGGTCGAACCATCGGCGATGCGTTCCACCGGCACCTGCACCTGCGCGCCGAGGTCGGTCAGGATGCCGAACACGGAGCGGGTCACCATCGGAATCTGGTCGCCCTTTTTCGATCCGGACGACGGCCCATAGACGATCTCGTAACTGCGCGTGGCCGTGGATAAGCGCAACAGCCTGCGCACCGTGGCGAGATCCGCGCCTGTTTGCGACGACTCGCCGCTGGTAGTCGCGCCAATCACCAGATACACGCCCATTGGGCTGGTCTTCGCGTCCTTGCCTTCGGCCTGACGCGTCTCGACGTTCAGCTCGCCGGCCAGTTGCAGCCGTCGTAATGCCTGCAGCAATTCGAAGAAGCCCGGCGCGCCCGCGCTGTTATCGCCGCCGAGTGCATTGCCGTTCTGCAGGCCGCCTACCGATTGCGCGGTGATCCGCAACAGTAGATCGATCGGCACGTTGCCTTCGGCAAGCGGCAATACCAGGGCGGGCGCAAGTGGCCGGATATAGGCGGAAGCGAAGGCCTCGCCGGTGGTCGGCGTGAACGTGAAGGTCGGGTGGTTCGAGTAGGAGACACTGCCAGTGGCGAGCGCATAGCTTGGCAGGCTGCCCGAGCCCACATTACCGGTCCCGCCGGCGGTCGCGTCGAACGTATAGGCGGCGATGATGCTGCTGACCGTCATGAATGCAGGCGCATCGCCGTAACGCAAGCCGACCACCGCCGCGAGAATCTCCCGTTTCTTGGCGTCCCCCAGCGCGCGCTCGTAGTCGACCTGATCGGCCTTGAGCCGGGCGGGGCCGATATGCACGCAAGCGGAAGTCAAGCATGCGGCGCATAGCGCGGCCGCGACGGAAGCGGTTCTGATCATGTCGGCAGGAGGGCGGAGGTAATCCGCTGAAGAATGGGCCCGCTACCGCGGTAGCAGAACGCATTCCCGGCGCCAGTGTAGGGACGGCTCGCCGACGCCTTTCTATAGCATCGTCCCGACCTGTCGGGGCATGACGGCTTTCCGGATTTTATGGTGCGGCTCATGCGACGGTCTGTCAGCGAACGGCCGACCCTTGCAACATTTGTGCACCCGGCACGCTTTCGCCCAGTGTGCTGCGGTAGCCGAGCGACTGCATCTCCGCCAGCCGACTCAATGTGCGCGACAGATCGTGCGCGCCTTCGAGGCCCGCGAGCGCTGCTTCGATCGGACGATCCGACGCGATGAAGAGCGCATGCTTGCGGTCGTAGAAGATATCGACGAGCCACACGAATCGCTGCAACGTGTGCGATTTGCCCAGCCAGGCGGTTTGCAGATGGTCGAGAATCAGCCCGTTCCAGTGACCCGCGAGATCGAGGTAATCATGATGAGAGCGGCTTGCGACGCACAAGGTTTCGAAGTCGGCCCATAGCAGCGGGGCCGAAGCCGCGCGGGCAAGCAGAGGGCGGCCCGCCGCGATCACCGTGACGGGCTCCTGCGGTTCGCTGCCGGTATGGCATTGGAAGATATCGTGCAGCGCCTCTGCGGTGGTCGCGTCCAGCGGCGCAAAAAATCGCGGCACCTCGGCCTGCTCGCGGCCGAAACGATAGTCACGCTCACCGTCGAATTCGATCACCGTGAAGTGTCGTTCGATCTGCCCGATGGTCGGCAGGAAACGATCGTGAAACTCCGGGTTGGACAGTAATGCGCGCGGCGCATAGTTCGAAGTCAGGACAATGCGCGTGCCGAGTTGGATAGCCGTATCGAGAAACCGTGCGAGCAGAAAGGCATCGGCAATGTCGTGCACGTGGAATTCGTCGAAGCAGAGCAGTTCGATGCCTTCGAGCCAACGTCGCGAGACCGATCCGAGCCGGTCGTCGCCACGCGGTTCGCTGACCAGCCGCCGGTTTATCTCGCGCAGAAATTCGTGGAAGTGCAGACGCCGTTTCGGACATTGGGCCAGTTCGAACACCGTGTCGACGACCAGACTCTTGCCGCGTCCGGGCAAGCCATGGCAATAGACGCCTTGAAGCGACGAACGGCCACGCGCGTCGAGCAACGCGACCAGCGCGGCGATGGCGGTGCGTTGGCTGGCATCGGGTGTGATGCCGCGTGCCGCGAGGGCATCGCAGACCTGACGCTGATCGAGCATGCCTAGCGTTGCCCCTCGGATTGCCGCAGGCCTAACACCCGCTGCAATTCGCGCGGGTCGACAGGTTTGGTGAAGTGGTAATCGAAGCCCGCTGCCATCGCTGCCTGCTTGTCCTGTTGCTGGCCCCAGCCGGTGACGGCAATCAGCAGGGTGTCCGCGTCGGGTTCGCGCTCGCGAATCCGGCGCGCCACTTCATAGCCGTTCAGGTTCGGCAGACCGATATCCAGAATCACCACGCGTGGTGCGAAGTCGGCGATCAGCGCCAGGCCCGCGACACCATCTCCCGCCGTGCGCACCTGATGTCCTTCCAGTTCGAGCACCATGGCCAGACTTTCGGCCGCGTCCGCGTTGTCGTCGACGATCACTACGCGCAAGCCCGCCGCACTGACCGGTTGCGCAGGCGGATGATCGACGGGCGCCACGCCGGCCTGGGAGACCGGCAGACGGATCACGAACTCGCTGCCGGTGCCCGGACCACCACTGAAAGCGGCGACGGTGCCGCCGTGCAATTCCGCCAGACCGCGAACCAGCGCGAGACCGATGCCGAGCCCGCCTTGCGACCGGTCGAGCGCCGGCGCCAGTTGCGAAAACATCTCGAACACATGATCCAGATGCTCGCCCGGAATGCCGATGCCGGAGTCGGCGACCGTAATCACCGCTTCGTCGCCTTCGCGCCGCGCGGCGAGTGCAATACGGCCGCCCGGCGGCGTGTATTTGGCTGCGTTGTTCAGCAGATTCAGGATCATCTGCGAGAGCCGGGTGGGATCGGCGTCGAGGTACAGCGGTTCGCGCGGCAGCGTCACGGTCAGGTGATGAGCCGATGCCTGCACAGTCGAGCGCGCCGCTTCCATAGCCGATTGCATCGCGCGCGCCAGCTCGAGTCGTTGCTTGCGCAACTCCAGCTTGCCTTGCGTGATGCGCGACACTTCCAGCAGGTCGTCCACCAGATGGGTCATATGCTGCAATTGCCGGTCGAATACATCGCGCGACCAGTTCAGTTGCGGATCGGCGAATTCCTTCATGCGCAGCACTTCGAGCACGTTACGCATCGGTGCGAGCGGATTACGCAATTCGTGCGCGAGCGTCGCGAGAAATTCGTCCTTGCGACGGTCCGCTTTCGACAACTCGAGGTTCAGACGTTGCAGTTGCTGCTCCGCGCGCAGACGTTCGGTGATGTCGCGATTCACGCTGACCGCGCCATAGATATCGCCCCGTGCATTCGCGAGCGGTTTGACGACGGTCTCGCAAACCCCTCTGGAGCCGTCGCGCCGCACGAAGGTCAGTTCGCCGCGCCAGGTGCCTTCGGCCGCGAGTCCGGCGAGCGCTTCGCGGCGAATGCGCAGCGCGTCCGCAGGCGGGTGGAAGATCGAGATCGGCTTGCCGAGAATTTCGCGCATGCGATAGCCGAGCATGCGCTCGCCGCCGACGTTGAAGTCGGTGATGTTGCCGCGCAGATCGGTGATGACGATTGCGTCGCTCAGATGCTCGAAAATCGCGGCCTGACGCAGCAGCACCGTCTGCGCTTCCTTCCGTTCGGTGATGTCGGTGCCCAAACCGTAGATGACGAGCGGCTCGCCATGCCGGTCGTAAGTCGCGCGGCCGCGACCTTCCATCCAGCACCAGTCGCCGCTGGCATGCAGGAAACGGAACTCGGCGACGTAATCGTCGTGAAACTGCACCGCATGATCGACCGCTTCGTTCAGCGCCAGCAGGTCGCCGGGATGAATGAGTTCGAAAAAACCCGCCGGCGTGTGCGCGAAGCGTCCTTCGGCGTAGCCCGCTAATGTTTCGAGCTCGCGGCTCCACCAGAACTTGCCCGACTTCGGTTCGTGCGACCACGCGCCCATGCGCGCGCCGCGCATCGCGAGGCTCAACACGTCGCGGCTTTCCTGCAATTCCTTTTGCGCCAGTTGATGCGCGGCCACCGATGCTTCCGCGTTACGGCGCGCCAGCAGCAATTCCTGCTCGTACTTGTGCCGGTCGGCGACGATCAGCACGGCGACTTCGAAATAGGTCGCATCGCCATGACGTCGGCGTACCGCGTTGAGCAGCATCGGCACCATGTGGCCGTCGCGATGCATCATGTTCAGCTTGACCTCGGCCACCGAGCCCTGCATTTGCAGGAGCGGCGCCCAGTGGGTCTGGTAGAACACCTTGCCGCCGGCGGTGAGCAGGTTCTGTAGCTGCATCCTGCCGGCGAGCGCGTCCGATTCATAGCCGAGCCAGCCGCAGAAGGTCGTGTTGACGCGCAGCATGCGGCCGTTGGCGTCGGTGACGAGCAGGCCGCAGGCGGCATGCTCGAACAGTGCGTCGGCGGAAGGCAGCGGACGGTCCTTGCTCTGCATTCGCTTACAGGCTCAACGGGCCAAGAAATTCATTCATGGCGAGTGCACTGGCTTCGGGTGCGCTCAGATGCGGACAGTGGCCGATGTTGTCGATGATCTGCAACGTGCTGCCGGGAATGGTACGCCGCAGGTACTCGCCGACTTCGCGTGGCGCGATGATGTCGTCGCTACATTGCAGAATCAGGGTGGGCGTCCTCGTGTGAGGGAGGTCGGAGCGTGAGTCGGACAGGAAGGTGACGCGCGCGAAATGCCGTGCTATCTCGGGGTCGGTACGGCACAGACTATTGGTCAGCTCGATGCCGAGTTCGGGGTGCTGGGGGGCGCCCATGATAACCGGCGCCATCGTGCTCGACCAGCCCAGATAGTTGCTTTCCAGCGTGCGCAGCAGGTCGTCGATATCTTCGCGGCTGAAACCGCCGACATAGTCGCCGTCGTTCACGTAGCAGGGCGACGGGCCCACCATGATCAGCGCGGCGAACAGCTCCGGCGCCTGAAGGCTCGCGATCAGGCCGATCATTGCGCTGACCGAGTGCCCGACGAAGACCACCGGCGCATCGGCGACTTCGCGGATGATTTCCAGCAGGTCGGCCGCGTAGCCGTGCAGGCTGCCGTATTTGTCGACGTCGTACGCGCTCAGGTCCGACGCGCCGCTGCCCACGTGGTCGAACACGACGGTCCGGTAATCGTCATGGAAGGCGGGCGCGAGCAGACGCCACATGCTCTGATCGCATCCGAAACCATGGGCGAGAATCATGGTCCGCTTGCCGCGGCCGGAGATATTGATGTTGTTGCGCTGAGTGAGGCTCATGGTCGACGTCCTGTGGCGTGCCGGAAAAAAGGCGGTGACACCCCGCGGCCGGCGCTGCCAGGCATGTTACCGCAGGTTGGAGGCGGGGTTGGGTTTGGGGGTGGGATGGGTTGGGGTTAACCGGCCGCCTGAATGTCTTTCAATGCGTCCGGATGTTTGACCGCTACACGCAAGAGCGTTTGCGCGGCCCCGCTGCAAGCACGGAATCGCGTTTTTCCAGCCTTGACTGGAACCTCATCGAACCAAACCCCGCCTTACCTCGTCTCGATCACCGGCTGCGGCGCCGCTACCGGCTCCGCGCCAAACCGCTCGTATTGTGAAATCACCTGCGCGCCGAACAGCAACAGCGTGGCGAGCCATTCGAGACTGAACAGAATCACGATCGCCATCGTCAACGAGCCATACACCACGCTGACCTGCGAGAGCGTGGCGAAGTACCAGACCAGCACATGCCGCGTGATCTCCCAGAGCGCCGCGGCGACAATGCCGCCGAACAGCGCATGCTTGAGCGAAGGCCGGCCCACCGGCATCACCAGATAGATGGACGTTAAAACGAAAACCTCGCCCGCGAGCCCCAGCAGATAGAGCACCACGCGCGCCAGACCTTGTAGCGAGACGTGCGCGCCGAAGAGGTCGATACCTTCGGCGCCGACGGCTTCCAGTCCGCTCGACACGAACGTGACGATCAGCAAACCGATGCCGAGAAACAGGATGTAGCAATAGGGCAGCAACGCGGAAAGCAGAAAATGCCGCCGCCTGACCACGACGCGATGCACGAAGATCAACGACATCGCGTTTTCCAGCACCGTGAAGGCAAGCGAGCTGAAAAAGATCATTGTGAGCAACA
The DNA here is from genome assembly GCF_900996245.1 of Paraburkholderia sp. BCC1886. Lineage (GTDB taxonomy): Bacteria > Pseudomonadota > Gammaproteobacteria > Burkholderiales > Burkholderiaceae > Paraburkholderia. The sequence goes on from NZ_CAAJGK010000041.1 coordinate 302,175, forward strand.
GCACCCAGCCGATCACCGCACGATGCGCGAGGAAATTGGCGAGTTCATGCACGAGCGCCTTCGACTGACCGGGCACGAGCCATTGTAAAAGGTGACCCAGTGCGGCCAGTAATACCGGTTGTGGGACTACCCGCGACAGGGCGATCACGATCAGGATCATCAACGGCACGATCGACAGCAGCGCGTAGTAGGCGACCGCGCCGGCCAGTAGCAAGCCCTGATTGGCGCGGAACGCCTTCAACGTCTGCAGCAGAAACCTGCCGGGATGTTTCGCGATATACAGCGCGTGTTCGTCGATAAAGGCGGGCATGGTGTCTCACGGCGCCGCGTTGGGATTAAAACGCGGCAAGGTCGAACGCAGTAGTGGGAACGCTTGTCATGGAATGAAGCAATATTGCCGCCACGTCGGACGGTTTCCATCTCGCCGCTCGCCGCTTCATGGTGACCCGGCGACTGGAATGCGGTTTGCTTGAACGCTTTGGCCAATTCCACTCCACGGATTCCCTTTGAACCTTGCCTCCGATCAGTCCGATCTCGTCGTCGCGCGACCCGAAGGACTTTATTGTCCGCCGGGCGACTTCTACATCGACCCATGGCGGCCGGTCGAACGCGCGGTGGTCACGCATGCGCATTCCGACCACGCGCGGTTCGGGCATCGGCATTACCTCGCGTCGGAGGCTGGGGCAGGTGTTCTGCTGTCCCGTCTCCCGGGTATTTCGTTGCAAACGCTCCCATATGGCGAGACGCTCGCGATCGGCGACACCACCGTTTCGTTGCATCCGGCCGGACATGTGCTGGGATCGTCCCAGGTACGCATCGAACATGCGGGCCGCGTGTGGGTCGCTTCGGGCGACTACAAGCTCGACCCCGACCCGACATGCGACGCGTTCGAACCGGTGCGCTGCGATACGTTCATCACCGAATCGACGTTCGGTCTGCCGATCTACCGATGGGACGAGCCGCGCACGCTTTTCGAAGGCGTCGATGCCTGGTGGCGGCATAACGCCTCCGAAGGCCGTGCGTCGGTGCTGTTCTGCTATTCGTTCGGCAAGGCGCAACGCGTGCTGGCCAGTGTCGATGCGGGTATCGGTCCGATCTTCTGTCACGGCGCGGTCGAGCCGCTCAATCGCGCGTATCGCGAGGCCGGTGTCCGCTTGCCGCCGGTACGTCCGGTCAGCGAAATCGCGGTCAAGGACAAAGCCATGTTCCGCGAGGCGCTGATCGTCGCGCCGCCCTCGGCGCAAGGCAGCACGTGGCTCAAACGTTTCGGCGACTACAGCGACGCGTTTGCGTCGGGCTGGATGCGTCTGCGCGGCGCGCGACGCCGACGCGGTGTGGACCGTGGCTTCGTGCTGTCCGATCACGCCGATTGGCCCGGCCTGCAAACCGCCATTCAGGCCACCGGCGCGCAGCGGGTGATCGTCACGCACGGGTCGGTGGAACCGATGGTGCGATGGTTGCGCGAGCAAGGACTCGAAGCGGGCGCGTTCGAAACGCAATACGGCGACGACACGGTCGAGGCAGACGCGGCCGGTGCGGACGAAGCCGCATCGACCGTCGCTGTCGAAGCGAACGCACCATGAAACGCTTCGCCGCGCTATACACGGCGCTCGACGCCACCACTTCAACGCACGACAAACTGGCCGCGCTCACCGCGTACTTCTCAGTGGCCGCGCCGGAAGACGCGGCGTGGGCGGCTTATTTTCTCGCCGGCGGCAAGCCGCGGCAGTCGGTGCCGACGCGGCTCCTGAGCGAGATCGCACGCGAACGGGCCGGTTTGCCGCCGTGGCTGTTCGAAGAGTCGTATCACGCGGTCGGCGATCTCGCCGAGACCATCGCGCACATTCTGCCGCCCGCGCAACGCGATTCCGAACTCGGCCTCACGCAATGGATCGAGCAACGTGTGCTGCCACTGCGCGGCGTCGCGCCGGAGACCTTGCGCGAGCGTCTGCTCGGCTATTGGGACGAACTCGACTGGGGCGGCCGGTTTCTGCTGACCAAACTGATTGGTGGAGGCTTCCGGGTTGGGGTGGCGCGACAACTCGTCGTGCGTGCTCTCGCAGAAGTTGCCGGCGTCGATCACAAACGGATTGCGCAACGGATGGTGGGCTGGACGGACGCGCGGCAGAAACCGGACGCGGCGCGTTATCTCCGGCTGATTGCGCCCGAGGTATCGAGTGCAGAAGGCGAAGCGCAATCCGGGGACGCGCTGCACGATAGCGATATCGGCTTACCGTATCCCTTCTTTCTGGCGCACCCGTTGCAGACCGAGCCGGCTACGCTCGGCGATCCATCGCATTGGCAGATCGAGTGGAAGTGGGATGGCATTCGCGCGCAGCTCGTCAAACGGGCGGGACGCGTGTGGTTGTGGTCGCGTGGTGAGGATCTGATTACCGAGCGTTTTCCCGAAGTCGCTTCGTTGGGTGAGGTCTTGCCCGACGGCTTCGTGATCGACGGTGAGATTCTGGCGTGGGAGCAGGGCGCGAGCGCGCCGTTGCCGTTTGCCCGATTGCAGCCGCGCATTGCCCGCAAGACATTGAGCAAAAAAATTCTCGCCGATTCGCCGGCGACTTTTCTCGCGTACGACCTGCTGGAAGCGCACGGAAAAGACTTGCGCATGACGCCGTTGGCGGATCGACGAGCGCAACTCGATGCTTTAGCCGGAGAACTGCGCGGCACGTCGATGCATGACCTCTTGCGCGTGTCTCCACTCGTCGAATCGAGCGACTGGCAAACGCTCGCCGCTTTGCGCGACGAGAGTCGGGGCCGCGGTGTGGAAGGGCTGATGCTCAAGGAACGCCAGTCGATGTATGGCGTCGGCCGTACCAAAGCGTCAGGCACGTGGTGGAAGTGGAAGGTCGAGCCTTATGCGATCGACGCCGTGCTGCTATATGCCCAGCGCGGTCACGGGCGCCGGGCAAGTCTTTATACCGACTTCACGTTTGCGGTCTGGGACGAAGCCGATGGTGTGCGCACGCTGGTACCGTTCGCCAAGGCCTATTCCGGCCTGACCGATGAAGAGATGCGCAAAGTGGATGCCATCGTGCGCAAAACCACGATCGAGAAGTTCGGTCCCGTGCGCAGCGTGACGCCGACGCTTGTTTTCGAAATCGGCTTCGAAGGTATTCAGGCGAGTCCACGACATAAGTCGGGCATCGCAGTCCGCTTTCCCCGCATGTTGCGCTGGCGCACCGATAAGGCAATTGAAGACGCCGACACGCTGACGATGCTGAAGGGCTTTATCGATGAGCATGCGGGATAACCCCAGCACGCGATTAGTTCGGCTTCCCGAAGTTTGGGTAGTGTCGTATTCACGCAAAACAATACGAACGTTGGACGTGCGACAGCGGCGCAATTATTTGCGCACCAAACCGATGTTTTAGTTGGGGCGTGCAATGCACGCGGCGCGGCGCCTTGCACCAATCGAGGGTGTTTTACGGGCCGGTCGCGCTGCATGCGTAATCGTCGGTTCATGGTCTGGAAGCGGGAAAACCCGCAGGCGCAACGACGTTCAGTAGGCTAAGGTGCTCAAAAGAGTACCTGTTGCGATGCCTCTCTGCGCAAACGTGCCGAACCGAAGTAAATCCCTAATAAAGAGTCGAGGCCAGCAATCCGGCAGGAGCGGATTTTGCGCGCTATCGCACAGCGTGCGCGGAAAAATGCAAGGCGCGGGGAATCAGCCAAGGAGATGAATGTGACGTTTAACGACAGCATGGACGATAGCGATAACGACGACGTCGTAGTATGGCGGCCGATTCAGTACGCCATGACATCGCATCGTCGCGTGCTGGTGGTGGACGATTACCGCGAGGCCGCCGACGCATTGCAGATGCTGCTCAATGCCGACGGCTTCGAATGCCGCGCGCTGGAAGACCCACTCGCGGTATGCGAACTGGCGTGCGAGTGGCAACCGTTCGCCGTGGTGCTCGACATCAGGATGCCCGGGCTCGACGGGCTTGAACTGGCGCGTCGACTGCGCGCCGATCCATCGACCAAAGACATGTTGCTGGTGGCCTGTACCGCTGCCGCGTCCAGCGACGACCGCGCGCGTGCCCGTGCAGTCGGTTTCGACGCACATTGCGCGAAGCCGCTGACGCCTGAACGGCTGCTACGTGTACTCGAATCGGCGGCGGCCGTGCACGAGGCCGGCCGTCCCTGAGCCGCCCGGCATAGCTCGCTAGAAGTTCTCCTCATCCGGCTCCGGACCGCGTGTCGGTCCGCTGGGCGCGGTGATCTTGACGGCGCGTCCCGTGCGCGCCGACTCGTAGATCGCTTCCACGATTTTCTGATCCTGCAGACCTTCTTCGCCCGGTGTATGCGGCGTTTGTCCCCGCACTACGCAGAGCGACATGTGATCGATCTCACGCGCAAACTGATCTACCGGATCGATACCGATCTGCGTCGTCGCATTTTTTCCTTCTATCAGTTCGCCGCGGCGTAGTTGCAAGCCGTTATAGCCGAATGCCGGATTCATTTCAGCCCAACTCTTGGCGCCTTGCAAACGGAAGAAGCGCGATTCGTGGCTGGCGTAGCTCGCCATGCAGGTCGCGGTCAAGCCGCTCGGAAAACGCAGCACGAAGTGCACGGACTGCTCGACTTCCTTGAAGCGTGGATCGTCGGTCGGTCGATACGTGCTGGCGATGACTTCATAAGGTTCTTCATTGCTGAGAAAGCGCGCAGCGTTCAGACAATAGATACCGACGTCGGGCAGGGGACCGCCGCCGGCGAGCGCGCGCTTCAGACGCCATTGAGTCGGGTCGCCGGCATTCTGCGAGTTTCCTGCGATAAATTCACGCAAGGGGCCCAGACGTTTTTCTTTCACCCACTTCGCGACCATCCGGTCCATCGGTTCGTACTGACTGCGATACGCGATCATCAGGAGGCGTTGCGCTTTCTTGCAGGCGTCGATCATCTGCTGACATTCGGCGCTGCTGATGGCCATCGGCTTTTCGCACAGCACGTGCTTGCCCATCGCGGCTGCACGCACGGTGTACTCGGCATGCATGCTGTTCGGCAGAACGATATAGATCACCTGGACTTCGGGGTTATCGGCGAGCTTTTCGTAGGTCGTGTAGTTGTAGATAGCCGATTCACGAACGCCGTATTGGTGGGCGATTTTGCTGGCCTTTTCGCGGTCGCCGCTGACGAGTGCGACGACCCGGGAGTATTTCGATGCAGAGAGAGCCGGCAAAATCTGATTGAGCGACAGTCGGCCTAGTCCGACTATCGCATAGCCGATGCGTCGGTCGGGCTCGGCATTCGCGTCGGGCGTGTTCTCGGCCTGGTCGGTCTCGGTGTCCTGAATGAGCGGCAGCTTGACGGTGTTCGGTGTGCCCGGCGTCGTGGCGGCGGCGAGCGCCTGACCGCTTGCGCCGGCCATTAACGCAGCCGCGACGCCGCTGCCGGTGCGTTGCAGGAAGTGGCGGCGTGGGTTGCCTGGGCGATCGGCTTCGGCGGGTTGGCTGTTTGGGGCGGGCGGGTCGTGCGGGTCGCGCTGATCGGTGGGCGTCATGCGGCTTTCTCCTGTGTAGGCATCGGGGAATCGTAGGATCGGGCGCGCAAGCGGTGTTCCTTGTCGATTGCGAAGAGGGATGTCTCTGACAGGTGATAGCAGGTTCTCTTACTTGGCGTTTCACTGTGTCCTATTTTCTGGCTGGTAAATGCAGTCTGGACGTGTTTTTTAGGAATTGTCGGATAGGCCGGGCTGTGAATCTCCGGAAGAGTTGTGCCGCTGTGGGTTGTTAGCGGACCAATAAACTCGAGGAGAGGGAAGGATGAGAGAGAGTGGGGTGAAGCGTTCTGTAATTCTGGACTACGACCAGAACAACGAAAGGCTCAACGTGCGGCTGATAGACCGGGCCGAGCTGGCTCCGTCATTGACCGGTCTATTCACAGTCCCGATCTTGCTGGATGACTTCGATTTCAAACTCGACGATGAATTCGCCCGTCGGCTCGGTGTAGCGATGCTCAACGCGATCGCTCTCGACCAACCGGACATCGAGAAATATATCAGTGTTACGAAGAACCCGATTGAACGCTGACCTGATAGCAGCGACGCTGCATCCTGAATTTTTTCTCAAAAGCAAATGCCCAAACATTCCCCCTATGCCATCATCGTGACTTATGTCGAGGATTGCCAGCAGCTTATGGTTCAGGCGGTCGATCCACAAAAGCTGCGCACCGTCGTTGCAGGCAAGCTCGAAATGCCTATCGAATTAGACGCATTCGATCTCAACCTGGACGACGAATTCGCACGAAGGCTCGGTGTAGCAATGCTTAATCTGATCGCACTGGGTCAGCCCGTCATAGAGCAATACATGAACGTCACTCAGCAGCCCATCGAATGACACTCCACAAACCCTCAATGAATCGGATCATCAATCGGAAAATCCGGCCTCGCATCTTTCGCCGCCAGTCCCCACTTCCTGATCAGCCCGTCATAGACACCGCTCTGCTTCAACTTCAGCAGCGCCTTCTGCACTGCACCGGCAAAGCGCTTTCCATTTTCATCGGTACCAAAACCAATCCCATACGACGAGTTGTAATAGAAGAACAACGCCTTATACCGGTTCGGAAACTTCTCGATGTTGTAACTCGCCGACGGCGAATCGATCCACACGACCTGACTCGCGCCATTCGTGAGCGATAAGAGCGTCATGTTCGTATCCGGATAGGTCGCGATGGTAATCGCCTTCTTGTCCTGCGCGACACATCTGGCGCTCAGGTCGGTCGCCTGTTGCATGGGTGCAGTGCCTCTCGGCAGAGCAATCTGCAAGCCACACAAGTCGTCCAGCGACTTGACGGTCAGCGCGCTTTTCGCCGTTGCAACGATAGTCTGCCCAATGTTGAGATAATCGACGAACGTCACCTTGCCATGCCGTGAAGGAAAGTCTCCTAGCGAGAGCAGTACATCGAATCGATTTGCGTTGAGACCAGGAATAAGCGAGTCGAACGACGCCTGCGCGAAGTTCAACTTGAGTCCGAGCACTTTAGCCGCAGCGGTAAGCAACTCAGGTGCGAAGCCAGCAATCTCACCATCGTCGTCGACGAACTTGATGGGCGCAATCTCCGGATTAACTGCGACCGTAATCGTCTTTCGCTGACGAAAAACTTCCGGTACCAGCGCGGCTAATGTCGGATCCGTCTGAACCGCGGCGAGTGCCGGTGAATCCGCAGCCTGAGCCAGCGGGACCACGCACGCAATACCGCCGAGCGCGATGGCAGAAGAGACCGCAGCCCGCGCAAGCAGATCGAAGCACCTGTTAGTCATTGGTTTGCCGTAGTGGAGGGTCAAAAAATACATTGAATTAAGAATGCCGCTCATCGCACTTCCAGTGCGGTCGAAGCAAAACTCCGTCGATGCCACAACAGGCAACTCGCGGCAGGATCGGCATGCACTTTCGTGGCGATGATTTCTCCCACGAAAATCGTATGCGAATAGCCGTTATGCTTTGCGAGCACTTTGCAATCGAGCGCCACGACGCTATCGATAAGAATCGGCGCACCGCTTTTCCCGGTAGTCCATCGCATCAAATCGAAACGCTCGGAGCCTTTCAGTTCCGCGAAACGCTGTGCGACGTCTTTCTGCTCCGCGGACAGTAGATTCACCGCGAATACCCCGGAGCGTGCAATCACATCGTGGGCACTAGCCGACCGGTTCACGCAGACGAGCAACGTCGGCGGATCGGCGGACAGGCTGCAGACCGAAGTCGCGATCAACCCGAATGGCAAGCGGTTCTCGGTGGTGGTAACCGCCGTGACGCCGTTGGTGAAGCGCGCCATCGCATTGCGAAAAAGGTCGGCTTGGGGATTGGTGTCGGTGCTCATGAAGGTACCTCGAATTAATGAGCGAACGTGCAACGCGGGAGGCCGAGATTGCCGCGCAACGTGCTGCTCTCGTATTCGGTGCGAAACAGGCCGCGTTTGCGCAATTCGGGAAGAACGAATTGCGCGAGGTCGTCCATGCCTTGCGGCAACGTAGGCGGGCAGATGTTGAAGCCGTCGGCAGCGCCGTCCCTGAACCACGCTTCCAGTTCATCGGTGATGTCGGCGGCGGTGCCGATCAATTGCCGGCTATTGCTCGACGCCACGCGTTTGAACAACTGGCGGATCGTCAGGTTCTCTTTTCGTGCCGTAGTCAGCAGGTTCTCTGCAATGCTGCGCACGCGCTGGTTGCCCACATCGGGAACGGGTCCGTCCAGGTCGTACCCGGAGAGGTCCCCGAGCACGCCGTACAGCATGGCCAGACCGCTGAGCGGATCGATCAGGTCCTGCAACTGGTCGAATTTATCCTGTGCTTCCTGACGTGTTTCGCCGACATAAAGCGTGACGCCCGGCATGATCAGAAGCTGATCCGGCGTGCGGTCATAGCGCGCCAGTCTGCCTTTGATGTCGTCGTAATACGCTTTGGCGCCTTCGAAATCGGCGGCATTGCTGTACACCACGTCGGCACTCTTGGCGGCGAGTTCGCGCCCGGCTTCGGCAGCGCCCGCTTGCACGATAATTGGCTGACCCTGCGGCGTGCGCGCGGAATTGAGTGGTCCGCGCACGCTGAAGTGCTTGCCTTTGTGATTCGGCACATGCAGCTTCGACGCGTCGTAAAACACACCGCTCTGCTTGTCGCGAATGAACGCGTCGTCTTCCCAACTGCTCCAGAGTTTCTTCACGACGTCGACGAATTCGTCCGCACGCTCATAACGCTCCTCATAGCCGAGATGTTCGTCGCGGCTGAAATTCCACGCTTCCTGCTGCGACCACGACGTCACGACGTTCCAGCCGGCCCGGCCGCCGCTGATATGGTCGATCGACGCATATTTGCGGGCGATATGAAACGGCTCGTTGTAGGTGGTCGATGCCGTGGCCACCAGACCGATGCGCTCGGTGTGCGAGCCAATGGCCGCGAGCAGCGTGAGCGGTTCGAGTTCGGCGTTCTTCGAGTCGCGTTCCAGCGAACCAGCCGGCTTGTCGTTTGCACGAATACCGATGCCGTCCGCGAAGAAGATCATGTCGAGCTTGGCGGCCTCGGCCTTTTTTGCGCTACTCAGAAAATAGTTGAAATCGATCGCGCCGTTCGCCGGCACATCGGGATGGCGCCAGGCCGCCATGTGGTAGCCCAGATAGCGCATCGAGAGCCCAAGTCTCATCTTGCTGTTGTTATCGGTCATGTTTCAATCTCGTTCAAATGTTCAGATATTCGTGAGGCGTGTCGGGGCAAAGTACGCACGCGTTATTCATGCAGGCTGGACAGGAAGCGCTTGCACCGCTCGGTACCGCCGCCGCCGAAAATATGCGCGGGCGTGCCTTGATCCACGATTCGCCCACCGTCCATCAACACCACGCGGCTGGCGACTTTGCGGGCAAACTCCATTTCGTGCGTGACGATCACCATGGTGGTGCCGTTCAGCGCGAGTTCCTTGATGACGTCGAGTACTTCATTGACGAGTTCGGGGTCGAGCGCGCTGGTCGGTTCGTCGAACAGCATCACCTCGGGGTCCATGGCGAGCGCCCGTGCAATCGCGACGCGCTGTTTCTGGCCGCCGGACAGCTGTGCCGGATAGTGGTTCATCCGGTCCGCGAGTCCGACACGGGCGAGCAGATAGCGGCCCCGTTCGAGCGCGTCTTTCTTCCGCTGGCCGCCGACAATGCAGGGTCCGGCGAGCACGTTGTCGAGTGCCGAGTAGTGCGGAAACAGGTGAAACCCCTGAAACACCATCCCAAAGTGACGGCGCTGGCGGTCCATCGTTTTCTTCGCGACGCGAATGCAACGCTTGCCGCGCATCTCGGTACCAAGGACTTCGCCTTTGAACGTAATCCGGCCGGCGTCGATCATCTCGAGCATGTTGATGCAGCGTAACAAGGTGCTTTTGCCCGAACCGGATGGCCCGATGATCGCGACGACTTCGCCTTTGCCGAGCGAGAAATCCACCGCGTCCAGCGCGGTGAAAGCGCCGAACCGTTTGGTGATGGAACGCATGTCAAGCAGGCGAGGGGTGTCGTTCGGCATGGACATGGGTGTGGCGGTGTCGAGTGTCATCACGACCGGACTCCTTTTCTGAAATGACGTTCCAGTAAGCTCTGTGCGCCCATGGCAAGACTCGTCAGCAGCAGATACCAGATACAGGCGACGGTCAGCAGCGGGATGGTTTCGAAATTGTTCGCGTAGATCAGCTGCACGGTGGTCAGCAATTCGACATAACCGATCACGGTGACGAGCGAGGTGTTCTTGAACATCGTGATGAGTTCGTTGGCGAGCGGCGGAATGATGATGCGGATGGCCTGCGGCACGACGATGTGCCACATCATGCGCAAATCGCTCATGCCGATCGCTTTGCACGCTTCGCGCTGACCGGGATCGACGGCGTTCACGCCGCCGCGGAAGATCTCCGCGCTATAACCGCCCAGATACAACGCAAGGCCAATCACCGCGGCGCTAAAACGCGAAATGATCCGGTTCGTGTCGAGGTCGAATAAGGTCGTGTGCAACAGCGGCAGCGGCAGATATAAACGCGGGACCAGCGCGGACAGAAAGAACAGGAACAGCAGCATCGCGAGCGGCGGCGTCGCGCGGATGATCCAGATATACAGATAACCCGCGCCTTGCAGAATCGGGTTGTCCGCCATCCGGCAAGCGGCCACCACTACGCCGAAGCACAGGCCGAGCGCGCTCGAGAGCACGGTGAGAATCAGCGTGTTGCCGAGTCCGGTGAGTACGCGTTTGTTGAAGAGGTAATGCGCGACGAGGTCCCACTGCCAGCGCGGATTCTCGATCACCAGTTCGACGAACAACACGACGAAGAGCGCCAGCATCGCGTACCAGAGCCAGTCCGATTTTTTCGGACGCGCATGGATGCGCAGGGGGGCCGCCGGTACCGCTTCGGGACCGGAAACGCTTCGCGCAAGCGGCTCTGGAAAAAACGTGGGGCTGTCTTGCAGGTCTTTTTGAGCTTCTAGGTTCACAGGGCCTGTCCTCATGGAGCGGTTTGTGAACTGACTATAGGCACCCAAAACTATTACATCTATTCGAATTTTGTTGGTTCAAACTAATCCCATGTAATACCCTTGCGCGGGCGGGCCGAGACCGGGAAGCTACCTTGACCCACCACACCGGCAGTTTCACATCTGAGGAAATCGAATTGGCCAGACTCAACGCGAAGCAGATGGAAGTGTTCGTGGCCGTCATGACGCACGGCTCCATCACAGCTGCGGCGACACAATTGAACGTCTCCCAGCCGGCGGTCAGCCGCATGATCGAGCGCTTCGAACACGAGGCCGGCTTCGTCGCTTTCGAACGACGCAGAGGCAAGCTCATGCCGACGCCGGAGGCGGAGATCTTCTTCGTCGAAGTCTCGCAAGTCTATCGGGGGCTCGATTATCTGAACGAAGTAGCGCGCGAAATCGGCGGGGCGCGGCGCGGCTATTTACGGGTCGGGGTCTTTCCGGCGTTCGCGGAAGGCTGGATCAGCCGGCGAATCGCGCAATACGTGGCTGGGCGCGAGGATCTACTCACGTCGCTGCTGCCGATGTCGACGGATGCGGTAATCGACGCGGTTTCGCGGCAAACCGTCGATCTCGGCATTGCGCTGCGCGCGTCGGATCGCGATGGCATTCATAGCGAGGAAATCTGCAATTCGGAACTGGTCTGCATCCTTCCCGAAGGACACAGACTAACGGGCCGTGAGTTGATCCAGCCGGCGGACCTGTCGGGCGAAGACTTCATTTCAATGGCCATGAAAGTGAAGTCGCGCACGTCGATCGATGCGATCTTCGACGCGCATGGCGTGGAACGCCGCGTTCGCGCGGAGACGCCGTGGGCGTCGTCGGTGTGCCATATGGTGGCCGAAGGTCTGGGCAGCGGCCTGGTGATGCGCGAAAGCGCAGAGGAGTTCGCGCATCTGGGCTATTACATCGCGGCGTTCAAACCGCGCGTGGAGTATCGCGCTTACCTGATCAGTTCGACGGCGCGACCTTTGCCCGCCGCCGCGCAGGGTTTTCGACGCATGCTGCTTGCGGACCACGAGCGCTCCAATGTTCTCGCCAGCAAGCGCAACAAGCCGCGCGCCGTCCAGACCTGACAGCGCGCGGCTATAAAGACAAGTCGATCAATCGGGCGCGTACTTGAATTCCGGCAACGCTTCCAGCGAATTCTTCGTGGCCTCCGGCAACACCACGCGCCGGTTATTGATCTGCAGATCGTTGAACGGAACGGCGACCAGATGCTTGCCTATGCCGAGGAACCCGCCCACTGACAGAATCGCGTAAGTGCCGCGGTCGCCGCTCGGCGAGACGATCAGATCGTCGAGCGTGCCGATGCTGTCCTTGCTTTTGTTGTACACGTCGGCGCCGCTCAGTTTCGAGGCGCGATAGCCACTCGCCAGTTGGACCACGTCGGTACGTTTTTCGGTAATGGCCTGCGGCGCACCTTGCGCGTAGGCATTGCCGTAACTGGCCAGCGCGCCGAGAAGGACTGCGGCGGTAAGCAGCGGTTTGAGTTGCAGGCTTCGCATCATGGATTCTCCTGTGGAAGTCGGCCGCCTGAATGACGGCACGTCGTCGGTCAGCTTTCACCAGGCTTGCTGCAATAGTTGTGCCTCGCGGGTGTGAAGGCGGTGGCGCGCCGTTGGTGAAAAAGTTTGAGAAAACTGGCGCAACCGCCGTCCGGCCTTGCCCGGCATCCCGTTCGCCGCCCTCGCACCGGCGACAGGCGGGCTCGGGTCTGGATATTGCTGATTCAGCACGCCCGTCGTTTGGAAGCGTGCGCGAGTTCTTTTCGCGATACCCGCGCACGCCGCGTGTTCGCACCGTCGCGCGGCACGCCTCATCCGTTTGAACGGAGCCTGACGACACTGCATCTTTGTATGACCTGTAGCATTGCCCACACTAAAACATGCGCGTCTGCGCTTCTTGCTTCCACAGGAATTCCTATGTCATCACAGGCCAACTATTCCACCCGCATCTCGGAAGGCACGCCTTTCCCGCTTGGCGCGACGTGGAACGGAAGCGGTGTCAATTTCGCGCTATTCTCGGCGCATGCCACCAAGGTCGAACTCTGTCTGTTCGACGAAACGGGCGAAACCGAAATCGAACGGATCGAACTGCCGGAATACACCGACGAGGTATGGCACGTATTCGTGCCGAATCTCAAGCCGGGCGCAGTGTATGGATACCGCGTGCATGGCCCGTACGAGCCGGAGAAAGGACACCGTTTCAACCCGAACAAGCTGCTGCTCGACCCCTACGCCAAGGCGCATATCGGCGAGCTGAAATGGGCACCGGAGATTTTCGGCTATACGCTCGATTCAGAAGAGGGCGATCTGTCCTTCGACGAACGCGACAGCGCGCCATTCGTGCCGAAGTGCAAAGTAGTGGATGCCAATTTCTCGTGGAGCCATCCGGAGCGCAATGCTCGGCCATGGGAGCGCGTGATTTTCTACGAGACCCATGTGCGCGGTTTTACCAAGCGTCATCCGGAGGTACCGGAAAATCTGCGCGGCACGTTTGCCGGACTTGGACAGCAGGTGGTGCTCGACTACATCAAAGGGCTGGGCGTGACCTCAGTCGAGTTGATGCCGATCCAGACCTTCGTGAACGACAGCTATCTGCTGGATAAAGGTCTGACGAACTACTGGGGCTACAACACGATCGGCTTTTTCGCGGCCGACCCGCGCTTCTTTGCGTCGTCGGTCGATTCGGTCGGCGAGTTCAAGGAGATGGTGGACCGCTTCCACACCGCCGATCTCGAGGTGATTCTCGACGTGGTCTACAACCACACCGCCGAAGGCAACGAACGCGGCCCGACGATCTCCTTCAAAGGCATCGACAACGCGTCGTACTACCGCCTCATGCCCGACGAGCCGCGTTACTACATCAACGACACGGGGACCGGCAATACGCTGAACCTGTCGCATCCGCGCGTGCTGCAAATGGTGACCGACAGCCTGCGCTACTGGGTGACGGAAATGAAGGTGGACGGTTTCCGCTTCGACCTCGCCACCATTCTGGGCCGCGAGTTGCATGGCTTCGACGAAGGCGGCGGCTTTCTCGACAGTTGCCGCCAGGACCCGGTGCTCTCCAGCGTGCGCCTGATTGCCGAGCCGTGGGACTGCGGTCCAGGCGGCTACCAGGTCGGCGGTTTCCCGCCAGGCTGGGCGGAATGGAACGACCGCTTCCGCGACACGGTGCGCGAGTACTGGAAGGGCGACGAAGGCAAGGTCGCCGATTTCGCCACCCGCGTGACGGGTTCGGGCGACAAGTTCAATCACCGTGGCCGGCGTCCGTGGGCCAGTGTGAACTTCATCACCGCGCACGACGGTTTCACGCTCAACGATCTGGTCTCGTACAACGACAAGCACAACGACGCCAACGGCGAGGACAACAAGGACGGCCACTCCGACAACAAGTCCTGGAACATGGGCGCGGAAGGCCCGACGTCGGACCTGGAAATCCGCCAGCAGCGCGAGCGTCAGAAGCGCAATCTGCTGGCTACGTTGCTGCTCTCGCAAGGCACGCCGATGATTCTCGCGGGCGACGAGTTCGGGCGCACGCAGAAGGGTAATAACAATGCGTATTGCCAGGACAACGAAATCAGTTGGGTGGATTGGGAAGGGATCGACGACGACGGTCGCGCGCTGACCGAGTTCGTCAAGAATCTGACCACGTTGCGGCACCGTTTGCCGGTGCTCCGGCGCGGACGTTTTCTCGCGGGCGAGTACAACGAGGCGCTGGACGTCACCGACGCGCGCTGGCTGTCGCCGTCCGGCACCGATCTCACGCAGGAGCAGTGGGACGATGCGTCGATGCGCTGCTTCGGCCTCGTGATCGACGGCCGCGCGCAGGAGAGCGGGATTCGCCGTCCGGCGTCGGACGCGACGTTGCTGCTGGTGTTCAACGCACACCATGACGTGGTCAATTTCACCTTGCCGGACATTCCCGAAGGCGAGAAGTGGACCTGCCTGCTGGATACCAACATGCCGGTGCGCCCGGAGTTGCCGCAGTTCAGCGCCGGCGACGAATATCAGGTCACCGCGCGTTCGCTGTTGCTGTTCGCACTCGATGCCCCTAATCGCGCGACGCAACGTGTGTTCGATCGTCTTGAAGCGCAACTCACGACGGACGAAACCGACACGCCGACCGGCGTTTAAACGACCGCAGCGCAACGGCCGGGCAACCGGCCCAGCGTTGACCGACCGCCCCGACACCTTCATCGGCCATCCGGCTCGTGAAAGTCCGGGGCGGTTTTTAATTGGCGCCGAGCACGACGTCGCCGGTCAGACGCTGCAATCGAACCGCGCACTGCACGAGGCGCGGCCCGATATGCTCGAGCACGGTTTCGGGCGAGAACAGAAACGCCGGTCCGCCGCAATTGATCGCGAAGCGCTCGCCGGACGGCGACACGATCGGCACGGCGACCGCGTTGATGTCGGTATGCCAGTCGCCGAATGCGCTGACAAAGCCTTTCTCCTGCAGATCCTTGGCCGCCTTGTTCACCATGGCTCGCAGATCGATGCCTTCGTTTGCGCCGGACAGGCGCAGCGATTCCAGCAGCGGATCGCGTTCCTCCGCGGGCAGGCTCGCCAGATGCGCGCGGCCGATGGCCGATCGCGCGAGCGCGAGCCGATCGCCGAGACCGAGTCGCACGGTGATGGGGCCGACCGAGGGCCGCACCGATTCGATTACCACCATATCCAGCCGGTTGCGCAGACAAAGATGAACCGCCGCGCCGCATTCTTCGGCCAGTTCGCGCAGGAACGGCTTGACCGCCTTGCGCATGTCGAAGTGCGCGAGAAACGTGTTGGCGAGTTCGAGAGAACGCGTGGTGGGAAAGAAGCGGTCCTTGCCGTCGAGTTGCCGGACATAGCCGGCGTTCACGAGCGTCGAGGCGATGCGCGCGACGGTGGGCCGCGGAATGCCCGTCATGTCGGCGAGTTCCTTGACGGTCACCGGATGCGGCGAGGCCGTGACGGCTTCGAGTACCGAGAGCCCACGCGATAGCGCGGAGACATCGTCGTCGGAGGCTTTCTGGCGAGTGTCGTCGGGTGGGGCAAGTGACATGTTCTGAGCGTAGGGAAGAAAAAACCGGCAGACGGGCCGCGCGCGTCGCCGCCGGAGATTAGCGATGCTGTTTCAGTAGCCGGTGCAGCACGCCGATTAACGCGCTGCCCGCAACGCAGGCAACCGCCACGGTGATGAAACCCGTCGTGAACGAGTGCGTCTGCATGCGCATCTGCCCGACGATCATCGGCATGATGGCGCCGCCGATGCTGCCCAGCATGCCGATCGCGCCGATCGCACCCGCCGCTGTCGAGCGATGCAGAAACGACTGCGGGATCGTCCAGAAGATGGCCTGGGTCGCCAGTATACCTACGGTGGCCAGCGTGAAGCCACTGAGCGTCAGCCATAGCGAATGTGCGCACGCGACCATCACGAAGCCTAGCGCCGACAGCAGAAACGCGAGAGACGTATGCAGGAACCGGTGTGGCCATCGATCCGATAGCCGGCCGAGCGTCAGCATGCCGACGAGTCCCGCGAGCGGCGGCACCGCCGATAACAGGCCGATGGTCGTGTACGACGAATGGTAGGTCTTGATCATCTGCGGTAGCCAGACTTGCGCCGAGGTCAGTCCGCAAAACAGCAACGTATTGCATAAGCCCATCGTCACGACGATCGGGTTGAGCAGCGCCCGCAACATCGACGTCCGCTCGAACACGCGACCGCTCGGCGGCCGCTCGTCGAGTGCCGTGACGAGCAGATGACGTTCGGCCGGCGAGAGCCATTGTGCGTCGGCCGGCCGGTTCGTCAGATAGACCGCGCCGACGATGCCGAGCAGGACAGCCGGCGCGCCTTCGATGACGAAAAGCCACTGCCAGCCGGCGAGTCCCCAGGTGCCGTCCATCGTCAGGATGGAGCCCGATACGACACCCGAGAGGATATAGGCGATCGGCACGGCAAGATTGAACACCGCGTTGTAACGCGCGCGCCACGCATACGGAAACCAGAAGCTGAGAAACAGCATGACGCCGGGGAAGAGCCCCGACTCGGCCGCGCCCAACGCCGCGCGCAACGACCAGAAACTCAGCGGACCGCTCGCCAGCGCCATCAGCATGGTGACGAATCCCCACAGAATCGCGATGCGTGTCAACGTTGCGCGCGCACCGATTCGGGCCAGCAGCAGGTTGCTGGGAATTTCGAACAGCGCATACGTGAAGAACATCGCTCCCACGCCGATGCCGAACGCTTTCGGCGAGAGGCCGATCGCGCCGTTCATGGTCAGCGCGGCGAACGAGATGTTGCTGCGGTCCATGATCGCGACGAGATACAGCGCGACCAGAAACCACATCAGCCGCCGTCCGACCTTGCTCACTACGCGATCGAGTTCGGCCGGGCGGGCCGAAGCCGCCACACCGGGTTGCGTCGCCACGCCGATAGAGTCGGCGTCTTCCATGCGGGTATTCATCGGGGTCTCCTCCAGTCGCGCCTGGGGTTATGTGTTGTCTGTATCGGCGGGATGCTAGGCGGTTTGCGCGCTGGGCTCTTCAGCGTGGGTCGCGTGGTCGCCCCCTGCATCGCCGTCCACGTCGAGTGTCGTGGTGCGTCGCATCTCGCGCCGCTCCGACAGGTCGTAACGGCGTCCGCGATGCAGCGTGCTGCGGTTGTCCCACATCACCAGATCGCCCGGCTGCCAGTGGTGGGCGTAGACGAACTCGCGCTGCGTCGCATGTTCCTGCAGATCCATCAGCAGCATGCGGCCTTCGGCCAGCGTCAGGCCGACCACTTCGCAGGCATGCGCGCCGACGAACAGCAGCTTGCGTTTCGAATCGGGATGCGTGCGGACGATAGGCCACGCCACGGGCGGCAGTTCGGCGCGCTGCTCGTCGGTGTAGTCGTCGTCGCCGAGGACGAAGCGCGAATGCAGCGCGTAGTGCAGCGCCTCCCGGCCTTCCAGTTCCCGTTTCCAGGCTTCCGGCAGCGCGTCGTAGGCCGCGCGGAGATCGCAGAATTCGGTGTCGCCGCCTTCTGATGCAACGGTGATGGCGGACAGCATCGAGTAGCGCGCGGCCGGTTTCTGAAACGAGCTGTCGCTGTGCCAGAGCTGGTTGGCCAGGTTGCTGACGACGCGCCGGGTATTGCGCGCGGCCACTTCTCCGTTGACGTCCACGTTGGAGATATCGAGCAGCTCGTCGTATCTGAAACGGCTGGCGGTTTTTTTCACACGCTTCAGCCCGAGGTCGAGCGGACCGAAGCTGCGAGCCAGCGCGATCTGCTGGTCCTGCGTGAGCGGCTGGTCGCGGAATACGAGCACGGCATGCTCGGCGATGGCGGCTTCGAGCGCCGCCCGCGTCCCTGACAAAAGCGGTTGCGACAGGTCGAGACCGCTGACAAAAGCGCCGAGTCGCGCGGTGGAGGGTTTTACGGAAAAATGCATGGCCAACCTCTTTAAAGTGGACGATGTGTCCGTTATTGGTAGATTGAGGCTCGCCGTAGAAACCGTAAATGCGGGTAAACGCCGGTACCTTGCTAAGGATGAATTCAAAAAACGAACTAAGAGTCCGATTCTGTGAATGCCAAGCCATGTTCGCTTCAATGCTCGGGTATAGCACTTGCTCCGTTTCAGCCAGCCGCACGCCAATCGACTCCTGCGAAGCATGCGGTTGCGACCGCTACCGGTCATCGTCAGGTCAACTCCATGGGTGATGAAATGGAACACGAACAGGCCTCGCAAGAGGAGCAGATCCGCACGCGCGCTTACTACTTGTGGGAACAGGCAGGCGAGCCGAAGGGCACGCCGGACGAGTACTGGGAACAGGCGCGCGCCGAGATCGAAAGCGAAGCACCGCCGGTCGAGAGCGGACCGGTTGCGGGCGCATCGACCGTATCGACTGAATAAGCCGGGTTAGCGAATCGCAGACACAGGAGCCTCGGACCTCCGGGCACCATGAAGGAACTCCCGAACTCTCACGGCGACCGACCCGCCACCCGCATTCAGGCGCCACCGACGGCGTTTGGGCTCGACACGCTGATCGCGTTGGCGATCGGCGTGACGGTGGTGGCCTGTCTGTACTTCGCGAGCGCCGTGCTGATTCCCATCACGCTCGCGGTGTTGCTGAGTTTCCTGGTCGCGCCGCTTGCCAATGCCTTGGGCCGCCTGAAACTCGGGCACGTTGCGTCGGTATTCGCGGCTGTAGTGATTTCGGTGTCGGTCATCGGCCTGCTGGGCGCGGTCATCGCGACCCAGCTCACCGATCTCGCCGCCGGCATGCCGCGCTATCAGGCGACTATCCAGCACAAGATGGACATCGCGCATCAACTGACCGTCGGCAAGCTCGACCGTTTCGCGAGCGCGGCGGGCCAGGCGCTGCAACATGCGACGATAGAACCGCCGCAGTCGTCGGCGCCGACCGATGCCGCATCGCCTGCCGGTGCGTCCGCGCCGGCTGCGATGCCGGTCGAAGTGCGCCAGCCGGTTCCAACGCCTTTCGAACTCGCACGGCGTGTGTTGTCGCCGGCCATCAGTCCGCTGGAAACCGCGTTTATCGTGTTCGTCGTGATGGTGGTAATCCTGCTGCAACGCGACGACTTGCGCGACCGGGCCATCCGTTTGTTCGGCTCGCGCGATCTGCACCGAACCACCACGGTGATGGACGAAGCGGCGCGACGCCTGAGCCGCTACTTCGTTTCGCAACTCGGATTGAATGCGGGCGTAGGTGTGGTGATCGGCACGGGACTGTTCATGATCGGCGTGCCGAGCCCGATCTTATGGGGCATTCTCGCCGCGCTGCTGCGGCTGGTGCCGTACGTAGGCATCTGGATTTCCGCGACGCTCGCAACGGCGCTCGCGGCCGCCGTCAGTCCGGGCTGGGCAATGGCCATCTGGTCGATCGCGCTGTTCGTAACAGTGGAAGGAGTGGTCGGGCAAATCGTCGAGCCGCTTCTGTATGGACGCAGCACGGGGCTTTCGCCGTTCTCGGTGGTTGTCGCCGCGATTTTCTGGAGCTGGATCTGGGGGCCGATTGGTCTGATTCTTTCGACGCCGCTTACGCTCTGTCTGCTCGTGCTCGGCCGTCATGTGCGACGGCTCGAATTTCTCGACGTCCTGCTCGGCGATCAGCCCGCGCTCACGCCAGTCGAAAACTTTTATCAACGCGCGTTGGCCGGCGATCCCGATGAAGCGATCGAGCAGGCCGAAGCGTTGTTGCGCGACCGTTCGCTATCCGCGTATTACGACGACGTGGCGATTCCGGGTTTGCAACTGGCCGCTAACGACGTGGTACGCGGCAGCGTGACGCCGGCGCAACTCGCGCGGATCGAAGCGACGACCAACGATCTGGTGGACGGACTGGACGGTTACGAAGATCGCGACCCGGCGCCCGTCAATGCCGACGAAGACTGGAGCGCGGTCGGCCCGATGGCGCCCACCGAGCCGCAACAGGAAGAGCACGCCGCGCAGCCGGGCGAAACTCTGCGCGGCGCGGCGGGCCACGCGAGCGACCCGAGCCGGATACGGACCGACGTGGACATGGTTGGCCCGCAGCGGGACCACGCGACTGTCACGAGCGCGACGACCAGGATCACCGCGTTGGCGCGTGACGCTGACGCAAACCCCGAAACCGCGCCTCGACAACGGGTGCTGTGCATTCCTGGCCGCGGTCCGCTCGACCCGCTG
Organism: Paraburkholderia sp. BCC1886; assembly: GCF_900996245.1. Lineage (GTDB taxonomy): Bacteria > Pseudomonadota > Gammaproteobacteria > Burkholderiales > Burkholderiaceae > Paraburkholderia. The sequence goes on from NZ_CAAJGK010000041.1 coordinate 322,831, forward strand.
GCGACCACCATCCTGTTGCAACTGCTCGGCAAACACGGGTTCGTTTCGCGCGCACTGCCGCACGACGCTGCGTCGCGTGCCGCTATCGATACGCTCGATGCAGACGATGTCGGCATCGTCTGCATTCTCTATTTGCAGATCGACGGGATTCCGTCGCATCTGCGATATCTGGTGAAGCGGCTTCGCGCACGCCTGCCGAACGTGTCGATCGTAGTCGGACTGTGGGACGCGGAAGACACGGAGAAGTGGAGCGCGGACCTGCAAAGCGCGATGGGCGCCGAGTGCTATGCCAGCAGCTTGCAGGCGATGCTGGGCGCGTGCCGCCGTATCGAACAGGTCCGCGGCGAGCGGCCGCAAATTATGCCGCCGAGTCGCGACGAAGATGCGCTTCAAAGCGCCGAGCCGGCGCTTTGAAGCGGCGACGGTGATTGCCCGTCGTCGCTGGACAACGGTTTTATCCGCCAGCAGCACCGGTAGCATTCGCGGCACTCGCAGCCGCCGCCGGCGCATTTCCACCCGCATCCTGCCACCCACCGCCTAACGCCTTATACAGCGAGACCAGATCCGTACTGACCTGCACGGTTCCTTGCGCATATTGCTCGCGAGCCTGGGCCAGCTGCCGCTCGGCATCCAGCACGTTGATGAAACTGGTAATGCCTTTGCGATAACTGTCGCGCGCCAGATCGAACGAAGCTTGCTGCGCGCTCACACTGTCGCCGAGCGAATCGCGTCTGGCCTGATCGGTTCGATACACCACCAGCGCGTTGTCGACGTCACGCAGCGCCATCAGCACGGTCTTGCGGTAGTCGAGCGCGGCCTCGGCCTGCTGTGCTTTCGACATGCGCAGGTTGGCCACCAGCGCTCCGCCCTGAAAGATCGGCAACGACACGGTCGGTCCGAACGAATAGAACAGATGCGACCAGCGCGACAGGTCGCTCGCATTGGTCGCGCGCGTGCCGATCTGTCCGCTCAGCGATATGTCCGGATAGAACTGCGCGACCGCCACGCCGACACTTGCCGTCGCCGCATGCAGACTCGCTTCGGCACGACGAATATCGGGGCGCCGGCGCGCGAGCGTGGAGGGCAACCCGACCGGTACCGTGGGCGGCAGCGGCGGCACGATGCCCGGCGTGGACAACTGCGCTTCGAGCGCGCCGGGCGTCTCGCCGACCAGATAGGCGAGTCCGTTCGACGCCTGCGCGATCTGCTGCTCGTACTGCGGCAATTGCGACTGCGTCTGCGCGAGTTGCGCGGTTGCGCTTTTCACGTCCAACTGGCTGGCGAGCCCGACTTTCGCCTGGCTCTGCGTCAGGTCGACGATTTCGCGCTGCTGGTCGACCAGACTTTGGGCGATATCACGCAGGCTTTGCGCGCCGCGCAATTGCAGGTAGGTCTGCGCAACTTCGGCTTCGAGCGAGAGCAGCGCATCGTTGCGGCTTTCCACTGCGGCTTCGGTTTGCGCGTTTGCGGCTTCGACCGAACGGCGCACGCGGCCGAACAGATCGATCTCCCACGACGCGTCGAAGCCGACCTGCCACAGATTGATTGGCGAGGTCAGTTGATCCAGCACGTTGTTCGCGCCGTTTTGCAGCGTCGCGCCGGCGCCCGGCGCAATCGCGTTGACCGGCGAGTTCGCCGCGCCGAGTCGATCGACCTTGTCGTATACGCCGTCCGATTCGAGAAAGCCTTTGACGCCCAACTGCTCCCGCTGATAGCTGCCGCTCGCCCGCACGTTCGGCAGACCTTGCGCGGCGGCGGTCTGCACCTGGGTGCGGGCTTCGACGATACGCAGCACGGCTTCCTGCAGATCCAGGTTGCTGCGTGCCGCGCGCTCGACGAGCGCATCGAGCACAGGGTCCTGGAAATTGCGCCACCAGCGTGGATCGGGATCGGTGTCGAGTGTCGGTACCGAGGCGACCGGCGTCGCGGAAGCGGCCGTCGGCGCCGACGCGCGTGAAGCCGTCTGCTGCGTGTCGTGCCATTGCGCTGGCACGGCGGCGTCCGGGGCATGAAAGTCCGGCCCGACCGTGCAGGCGGCGAGGCCGAGTGCGGATGCCAGCGCCACGGCAATCGCCGAGAGACGCGGAGAAAAAGACTTGCGTGTCATATCAATGTCCCCCTGCGCCGCCGGCCGCTTTGGTCGGTGAAAAGAAGAAGGTCATGGGAATGCAGATGGCGCAGAAAATCGCGAGCATGGCGAAGACATCCACGTAAGCGAGAATCGTCGATTGGGAAATGAATTCCGTGTACATCCGTCCGGTCGCGGTCTGCATGGCCTGGGAAAACGGCACGCCGGACATATCGGCGATGGTCTGTGCATTGCGCTGCACGGTGTCGTTGTAGTTTTGCGAAAGCGTGGACATGTGTTCGGACAGGTGAGCCATGCGAGCCTGGGTACGCTCGCGGATCAGCGCGGTCGACAGCGAAATGCCGATCGACCCCGCCACGTTGCGGAACATCGTGAAAAGCGCCGACGCGTCGTCGTTGAGTTTCGGCGGCACGGTCAGATAGGCGAGGGTGGTGATCGGCACGAACAGGAAGCCGATGGCCAGCGACTGCGCACTGCGCATTTTCACGAGGGTCGCGTAGTCGATGTTGGGCACCAGCATGTGCGAATACGCGAGCGAACACGCCATCAACGCAAAGCCGGTCGCCACCAGAAAACGGGTTTGCACGTGTGGCATCAGCTTGCTGACTATCGGTATTTCCAGCGTGATGAGAATCGCGCCCGGCGATAACACTAGCCCCGCCAGCATCGCCGTATAACCGAGTTGCTGCTGCGCGAGTTGCGGCACCAGCACCGCACTGCCATACAGAATCATCGCGAACGCGCCGATCGTCATGCAGCCGAGCGCGAAATTGCGATCTTTCAGGCAGCGCAGATTCACCACTGGTTTCTTCGTGTACAGCAGCCAGAACGTCGCGCCGACGATGCCCGCGACGGCCAGCACCGCGAACAGCCGGATGAAGTTCGACGAGAACCAGTCGTCGTCCTCGCCGCGATCGAGCATCACCTGCAGGCAGCCGAGGCCGATCGCGATCAGCGTGATACCGATGTAGTCGATCGACACCTTGCTGCTGCCGCGCGCTTTGCCGGGTGGATCTTCCACCAGTTGCATGACGGCCAGCGTGGTGAGAATGCCGACCGGCACGTTCAGCAGAAACACCCAGCGCCACGAGAAGTTGTCGGTAATCCAGCCGCCGAGCGTAGGTCCGAGCACCGGCGCGACGACGATCGCCACCGCCGAAATCGAGAACGCGCGGCCGCGCTGTTCGGGCGGGAAGGTGTCGAGAATGATCGACTGCTGGTTCGGTTGCAGTCCGCCGCCGAAGAATCCCTGCAAGATGCGGAAGATGATCAACTGCCACAGATTGGTGGCGATCCCGCACAGAAACGAGCAGATCGTGAACGCGATGATGCACACCAGAAAGTAGCGCTTGCGGCCCATCAGCCGGCCGAGAAAACCGGAGATGGGCAGCACGATACCGTTGGCGACCAGATACGAGGTCAGCGTCCAGGTGGCTTCGTCGTAACTGGCCGACATGGTGCCGGCGATATGCGGCAGCGCGACGTTCACGATGGTGGTGTCGAGCACCTCCATGAACGCCGCGAGCGTCACGACGATGGCGATCAGCCACGGGTTTGCGGCGGGCTTCCAGTTCGACTGCGCGTCGTTGGCCGTGGCGGAACTCATTTCAGATACACCTTCGGTGTCACCGAGAGGCCGAGGCCGAGCGGCCGGTCGCGCGGCAAGCCGTCGTCGATCACGATTTTCACCGGCACGCGTTGCACGATTTTCACGAAGTTGCCGGTCGCGTTCTCCGACGGGAACGCCGAGAAGCGCGAGCCGCTGCCGAGCTGCACGCTATCGACGTGACCGTGCAGCGCGAGCGACGGATATGCGTCGACTTCCACTTTGACCTTGTCGCCGACCCGCATGCGCTCGAGTTGCGATTCCTTGAAGTTGGCCGTGACCCACACTTGCGGCGTAACGAGCGAGAACAGCGAAACGCCGGCTTGCAGGAAGCTGCCGAGTTGCACGTTGCGCCGGGTGATCCAGCCATCGGACGGCGCGCGGACTTCACAGTAAGACAGGTTCAGCTGGGCCTGCTCGAGCTGCGCGCGCGCCTGCTGCACCTGCTGGCGGCGTTCCTCGACCGCGGCTTCGGCCTGGCGGATCTGTTGCGGCACGAGGCTCGCGGTCTGCTGCTGCGCGCGCGCCTGTTCGACGCTGGCGCTGGCCGACTGACGCTGCGCGTCCGCGGTATCGACGTTCTGTTGCGAGGTGGCGCGTTGATCGACCGTATGCTGGCGCACGTAGGCCGCTTGCGCCTGCTTGTAATTCGCTTCGGCTGACGACGTTTGCGCTTTGGCCTGCCGATACTGCGCGGGATACTGGATTCGCGCGATATCGAGCTGGACCTGAGCCGCGTTCAGCTGCGCCTGCGCGAGACCGACCTGGGCTTGCGCCTGATCGACCTGCGCCTGGTAGTCGCGCTTGTCGATCACGACCAGCAGGTCGCCCTTGTGGACGTACACGTTGTCGTTGATCGCAAGCTGGACCACGTAGCCCGACACTTTCGGCGCCATGGTAATGGCGTTGCCGTCGGTGTATGCGTCGTCGGTGGTCACTTCGTTGCGGGTGGCGAACCACCAGATGAAGGCCACGATCGCCAGCAGGATGACTACGACCGCGAGAATGATCAGTGGCTTCTTTCCAGGCTTCTTGCGCTGGCCTTTGCCGTTGTCGTCCTTGTCGTCGTCGTCCTTGCCGTCTTTATCTTCGTCCTTGCCCTTGTTGTCGTTACTTTTGTCGTCCGCGTCGTCGCGGTCTTCGTTCTTCCCGGACTTGTTATCTGCGTCTCCGCGCGAGCGGTTCTGCGATTTGTCCTGATCTTGCTCGTCGTGAGCGGAGCCGGTCTCGTCTGGCATGGCGATTCTTTCCCGTCGTTCCGGAGTGTGGATAAAAGCGAAATTGGAAAAACCGCCCGGCGTGGTGAAAGCCGCCGGGCGGTGTGCTGCGAGTGCTGCGGAGCAGGCCGTGGATGCACGACTTCACGCGTGCATCCACGGCCCGGTGAATCAGCGGTGGCGCATCGGGCCGCCGCGTGGCCGTGCTATTCCTGCTGTTTATTCCGGCCGCTTAGTCCGGCCGCTTATTCCGGCCGCTTAGTCCTTCTTGTCCTGCTTGTGTTCTTTCGCGCCGTCCTTATCGGGCACGATCTTGGTGGTGCCGCCCGTCGAGGGCGGGTCGCTGGCCGGAAAGCTGTCTTCGACTTCCTTGTCGATCTGTTTTTCGCTCTTGTCGGCGTGCGGATGTTTTTCCTTGTGTTCTGTCATGGTGTTTCTCCTTCAAAAAACCGCTGGAGCGCGACGAATCGCGCGGGGTAATCCGGTATGGGTGACAAATAGCGCGTCAATGAGCCTCGGCTGCTTCCTGGACCAGAGCCAGCGCATCTGCGCGCGACAGCCCGCCGCCCATCGCATCGATCAAGCGCGCGGTGAGCGCTTCGCGTTCGCAAGCAAGAACGGCCACGACCTTGTCGTCCTTCACGTAAAGCGCGACGAACTGCTGCTGGTCCATGTCGCCGTCGACGACGATGTCGTCCCACTCGCTCGCATGGCCGAGATATTCGAAGCGATTGCCGAAGTGATAAGTCCAGAAATACGGCACGCCGACGTAACGGTTGCGTGCGCCGCACATGTTTTCGGCGGCAATCCGCGCATGTTGCTGCGCGACGCGCCAGTGTTCGACGCGCAACGGCTGCTCGCCTTCGTGTAGCGGAAACACGGCGAGATCGCCGGCGGCATAGAGTCCCGGCGCCGCCTGCATGCCCGCATTGACGATCACGCCGCCGTCGCCGTTCAACGCGAGGCCTTCGACGAAACCCGTTGCGGGCGCAACGCCGGTGCCGAGCAGCACGACGTCCGCGGGAACGTGCTCGCCGCTGTCGAGCATCACTTCATGCACGTTGCCTTCCTCGCCTTCGAGCGACGCGACCTTGGCGCCGAGTCGGAACACCACGCCATGGCTTTCGTGCAACGCGCGGAACATCGCGCCGGCGCGCTCGCCGAACTGCTTCGCGAACGGCACTGCCTCCGGTGCGACGACCGTCACCGACACGCCGCGGCCACGCAACGCCGAGGCCGTCTCCAGGCCGATAAAACTGCTGCCGAGAATCGCCACCTGTGTCTCGCGCGTGTCTTCGCCGATTGCTTCGAGCAGTGCGGTGGCGTCGTCGAGCGAGCGCAGCACCTGCACGCCGCCGAGTTCGACACCCGGGAACGAGGGGAGCGTCGGCAGACTGCCGGTGGCGAGCAGCGCAGTGTCGTAGGTCAATTCGCCACCGGTTTCGAAATGCAGGGTACGGCGCGGCACATCGAGCCGCTCGACTTTGGCGACGATCCGCTCGATCGCGTGTTGGGTCAGCCATTCCGGCGCAAGCAGCGGCGGCACGTCGGCGGGCGCCATATCCGCGGACGGCACGAATTTGCTGAGCGCCGTGCGATCGTAGGGCGCATGCGGTTCGTCGCCGACCAGCGTGATGCGGCCGGTAAAGCCGCTTTCGCGCAGGGCCGCGCAAGCGGCCGCGCCCGCGGCGCCGGCGCCGATCACGACGTAATGCGGCGTCGCCGTATACGCAGGAAGCGCAGGCGATGCCAGTTTTTCCGGCGAAACCAGCACGTTATCGCCGTCGAGGGTGACCGTATAACGATCGAGCGGATGGAGTGCGGGCGGTTCGAGCAATGCGCCGTTGCTAACGTCGAAGGCAGCCTTGTGCCATGGACAGATCATCCGGCCGTTGCACAACGCGCCTTTCTCCAGCGGTGCGCCGGCATGCGGACAATCGGCCGAAAATGCGTGCACGGTGTCGCCGTCGCGCACCAGCAGAATGTTTTCCTCGTCGATGACGACACGTTGCGCACGGTCTGCCCGCAGTTGCGAGAGTTGGGCGACGTGACGGGCGGCGGTCGGCATGGCGGAATTCCTCGTGGAGCGTAACGGTGCAAAGCCGCGGGTCGGGAGCAGCGCTCCCGGACATCGCGGCTCTCCGGGCGTGGGTCGGGCAGCAAACCGCATGCCCATGGGCGCCTGGCCGCATTGGAGGTGCAACGGGAGCACGCGGCGACGCGCTACAGGCTGGTCGGCGTGTCCGGGTGGACCGCGTCTTGCTGTCGCGAGGCTAGGGAGAACGGCGGAAGTGCGGTAAATTCTGGGCACAAGGAAATGGCGCTCGAACAGTGCGGTGCGCCACGCAAATGCCTTCAACCTCTCTTGACCTTTGATGGAGGTCGTGACCGTGCAACGTGCGGAACGTGTCGCAGTCGATTTCCCCATGCCGTCGCGCAATTTCGCGGCGACGCGGCGCATGCTGCTCATCGTGCTCGTCGTCTCCATCCTCTTTCCGCTGGGCTGTCTGGCGGGCTACGGCTATTTCGACTACCAGCGGCGCGTCGCCGATTCGAACGACATGATCGACCGCCTCGCGCGTGTGGCGCAGGAGCAGGCGGTCAAGGTGCTGGACCTGAACCAGCAGATGGCCTCACGCATCATCGATATGCTCGGCGACGAGAACGACGCGCAGATCCGGCAGCGCGAAGCCAGCCTGCATGCCGACCTCCGTAAGATCGGCGGAGATTTTCCGCAGGTCGCGTCTATCTACCTGTTGGGTGCGAACGGCGACCTGCTGGCATCGACCAACGCTTTCCCGGCCCCGCAGATATCGATCGCCCAGCGCGAGGACTTCGTCGCGGCTAAAACCGACCGCCCGCAGCCGTATTTTTCGCTTCCGTTGCGTGGTCCGCTGTCGCAAGCCAACGGTTTCTCCACGGCAATCGGCCGCTCCGACGCCAGCGGCCATTTTCTCGGCGTCGTGTCGGTCGCGCTGCGCACCGAGTACTTCTCCCGCTTCTATCAGGAACTGACCAACGGCGACGACTCGCTGTCGCTCGCGCTGTACCGTCAGGACGGCAATCTGCTGGTGCGTTATCCGGCCTGGCCGCCCGGCGCCAAACCCAGTACGCACAGCGCGTTTACCGCGGCGCTGCGGGACAAACAACTGTTTGGACATATCCGTTTGAAATCAACGGTGGACGGCAAGGAACGCTTGCTGGCGTTTCGCCGCGTAGGCGACTATCCGCTTTACGTGATGAGCGCCTACGACACGGCGGCCATCGCCGCCGCGTGGTGGCAGCACTTCCTGCTCATCCTGACGCTGACGGCGGTGCCGTGTCTCGCCATCTGGCTGCTGGTGCTGTATTCGCTGCGCCAGCTGGAAGGCGAGCGGCGTGCGTGGGAGCGCTGGCAGGGCGAAGTCGCCATGCGTCTGTCGGCCGAAGCATCGAGCCGGCAACTGCAGCGCATGGGAGCGCTCGGCAATCTGGTGGCCAACGTGGCGCACGATTTCAATAATCTGCTGATGGTCGTCTCGGCCAATATGGAACTGGCGCGGCTCAAACGCTTCAATAACCTGGAAAAAGAAGTGCTGGCGGTGGAGCGCGCCACGACCACGGCGGAATCGCTGACGCGGCGCCTGCTCAGCGTGTCGAGAAAGCAGCCGCTCAAACAGGAAAAGGTCGATCTCGCGCTGTGGCTGCCGGCCGCCGCGCCGCTGATCGACGCGGCGCTCGGCGACAACATCGAACTCGCGCTGAATATGGTCGATCACGTGTGGCCGGTGCTGGCCGACCCGACCGACCTCGAGTTCGCGATCATGAATCTGGCCGTCAACGCGCGCGATGCAATGCCGCGCGGCGGGCGGCTGGTGATCCGCTGCCAGAACCATCGGCTGGTGGGTAGCGACACGGCGTTGCCGGACGGCGAATACGTTTTGATCGCCTGTTCGGACGATGGCGAAGGCATGCCCGAAGCGGTGGCGCGACGCGCGTTCGAACCGTTGTTCACCACCAAGCTGCGCGGCTCGGGCACGGGGCTCGGCCTCGCGCAGGTGCTCTCGATGTGCGAGCAGGCGGGCGGCACTGCGAAAATAGATAGCGTGCCGGGCAGCGGCACGACCGTGCGTTTGTATCTGCCGCGCCATCGCGAACGGCAGAACCCGGCGGACGCGCAGGTCAAAACCGCGCCAGTGCCGGCCGCGACGCCCGTCGGTATCGTGCTGCTGGTGGAAGACAACGAAGACGTGGCGGCCGGCGTGGCGGCGGTGCTCGAGTCGTTCGGCTGCGAAGTCCGGCACGAACCGACGGCCGATCAGGCGCTCGACGTCCTTCGCGGTGGACACACGTTCGAACTCGTGCTGTCCGATATCCAGATGCCCGGCAAACTGAACGGCATCGACCTCGCGGAGAAAATCCGCAGCGGCTGGCCCGCGCAGAAAGTCGCGCTGATGACGGGCTACGCCGACGAACTCGAACGTGCACGGCGTCTCGGTGTCGCGATTCTCGCGAAGCCGTTCAACATCGACGAGTTGCACGCACTGGTTGCTTGCGAACCGTAAGCTTTGACGCGATTCATCCTTCCGGCTGGCGATTCACCTCGGCCCACAGTGCGTTTTCTTTGCGTTTGCCTACATTCGCTCGCGCTGCGGCACGAGCATTGCTGCGATGACGAAGACGTTTGCATTCGCGTCGGCATTCGCAGGCGTGACCGCATTTCATCTTGGAGAAAACCGTCATGAAGATCAAACACGCGTTGCTCGTATCGACTCTGCTCGCCGCATCCTCGCTGGCGATGGCTCAAGGCGCCGGTGGCGGCGGCGGCGGCCCGGCAGGCAACGATCCGAGCGGCAATACCAGCGCCGCGACGCGCGAAGGTGGCGACATGCAAGCCTCCGGCGCGACCGCGCACGCGAAGTCGAAGACCCACCATATGAAGAAGTCAAAGGCGAAAAAGCCGATGACCGACAGCACGAACACGCCGGGCGCCGATGCCAGCAGCGATACGAAAGGGCAATAACGCCTGATAAGGCGTGTAGGAAAGCAGGTAGGAAAGCGCGGCGGACTTTCCGCCGCGCGCCGTGTTTCCGACTGGTGCCACGCGCGTTTCCGGTTGGTGCCACGCAACGGTGCCATGCTACGGCGACGCGCGAGACGCGGCACAGACGCGTCACACGACGCCGGCCGGCCTTTGCAATGCGATGCAACACACGCGACAATGCGGGTCAAGACGGTTCGAGCCCACGCCACTCTGTGCGATGAGGCCGGCTGAGACGCAGCGCACAAAGGATCGGTATGAGTGGCAGTAAAGCAGGGGCGCCTCAGACAGTGACGCCGCCCGTCGAGCAGGTCGACGCGCGAGCGCAGTCATCAACAGAATCCCAGTCCGGCAACGCAGCCGGCACTGAGTCGGATCAAACATCACACGAGCCGAGCCCGCTCAGGTTTCCGGTGGTCGGCATCGGTGCATCGGCGGGTGGCGTGCAGGCGTTGCTGCGCTTCTTCGAGAATGCGCCCGCCGATATGGGGATGGCCTTCGTGGTCGTCCTGCATCTTTCCCCCGATCATGAAAGCAGCGCCGACCAGGTGCTGCAGCACGTGACGCGTATGCCGGTGCAGCAGGTGCAGCACACACTGGAAGTCGAAAAAAACCATATCTACGTCATCTCGCCGTCGAACGATATTCTGCTCGACGACGGCCACGTCACCGCTGCGGAAGCCGACCGTCCGCGCGGACGACCCATCGCCATCGACCTGTTGTTCCGCAGTCTCGCCGACACGCATCGCGAACGCGCGATTGCCATCGTGCTGTCCGGCACCGGCGCGGACGGCGCGACCGGTATCGGCAAGATCAAGGAACTCGGCGGCGTGACGCTCGCGCAGACGCCGGCCGATGCCGAGTACGCGGAAATGCCGCAGAACGCGATTGCGACCGGCATGGTCGATATCGTTCTGCCGGCCGCGGAGATGGCCCGCAAGCTCTGCGAACTGGCGGACAACGCGCGCGCCATTCGCTTGCCGCCGCCCGAAGACGAGGCCGAATCGCGCGCGGTGAAGCTGCCCGATCTCGCTTCCACGGCCGAGCGCGCATTGCTCGGCATTCTCGCCACATTGCGCGCACGCACCGGACACGACTTCCGTCATTACAAGCGCGCGACGATTCTGCGGCGCATCGAACGGCGTCTGCAGGTCAACGGCATTCCCGATCTGCAGGCGTACCAGGATTACGTACTGACGCATCCCGATGAAACGCCCGCGCTGCTGAAAGACATGCTGATCGGCGTGACGAATTTCTTCCGCGATAACGAGACCTTCCAGGTCGTCGAACGCGAGATCGTCCCGAAGCTGTTTCAGCGCAAATCCGAAGATGATCCGTTGCGCGTCTGGATCGCCGGTTGTTCGACGGGTGAAGAGGCGTATTCGCTCGCCATGCTGCTCGCGGAGCATCCTGAGCGCCACGAGGGCGTGCCGATCCAGCTATTTGCTACCGACATCGACGAACGCGCGATTGCGTTTGCTCGTGCGGGGCTGTATCCGGAATCGATTACAACCGATGTGCCCACCTCGCGCCTGCGGCAATTTTTCACGCCGGAACGCGCGCATTATCGCGTCACCAAGCCGATTCGCGAGCGCGTGCTGTTCGCCGTGCACAACGTCCTGCGCGATCCGCCGTTTTCACGCGTCGACCTCGTGTCGTGCCGCAATCTGCTGATCTACCTCGACCGCAGCGTGCAAACCCAGGTGCTGCAGATGTTCCACTTCGCGTTGCAGCCAGGCGGCTATCTGCTGCTCGGCAGTTCGGAGTCGGCGGAAGCGGCCGGCGATCTGTTCACGCCGGTCGACAAAAAAAACCGTATCTATCGCGCGAATGTCGTGACCAGCACGGTCCGTCCACCCATCAGCATGCCCGTGGTGCCGCAAAGCGGCGCCAGTGTGGCAAGCAGTGTCGGGCCCGTTCAGGCTTTGACGCAGTCTTTGCCTTTCTCTGCGCTGCATCATCGCATTCTCGAGATGTACGCACCGCCTAGCGTGGTGGTGGATACGGACGCGAACATCCTGCACATGTCCGAGCACGCCGGTCGCTTCTTGCGTTTCGTGCGCGGCGAGCCGTCCTACAACCTGATCATGCTGGTCAGCCCGTTATTACGGCTGCAATTGCGCGCGTCGCTGTTCCAGGCACTGCGCGGAAACCACGAGGTCATCACCGAAACCATCGCCTTCACGCCGGACGTGAACGTGCGGATGATCGTGCGGCCTTACCGGCGGACCGAAGACGCGCCCGAATTCGCGCTCGTGCTGTTCGAGGAAGTCGCGATGGATACGTTGACGACGCGTTTGGCCACGCGCAATCCGGCGGCGCAGGATTCGTTGCTGGTTCATCTGGAAGACGAGTTACATCGCACCAAGCAGGAGTTGCGTTCGACCGTCGAGCAGTCGGAGGCGTCCACCGAGGAGCTGAAAGCCTCGAACGAGGAACTCCAGGCGATTAACGAAGAACTGCGCGCCGCCACCGAAGAACTCGAAACCAGCAAGGAAGAACTGCAGTCGTTGAACGAGGAACTGTTCACCGTCAACGCCGAATTGCAGGTCAAGATCGAGGAAACCGGGAAAGCGAAAGACGATTTGCAGAACGTGATTGCGTCCACCGGGATCGCCACGCTGTTCGTCGATCGCGAGATGCGCATCAAGCGCTATACGCCGGCGGCGACCGAGCTGTTCAACGTGATTCCGTCCGACGTGGGCCGCCCGCTGCACGACATCACGCATCGGCTCGACTATCCGCAACTGGCCGATGATACGTCGACCGTGTTCGATTCGTTGCAGTTGATCGAGCGCGAGATTCGCAGCACCGACGGGCGTCACTTCCTGACCCGGCTCTCGCCGTATCGCACCACCGACGATCATATCGACGGCGCCGTGCTGACGATCGTCGATATCTCCGCGCTGCGGCGCGCCGAGCAACTGGTGCGTCTGAGCGAAGAGCGTCTGCATCTCGCGGCGCAAAGTACCAACGACTTCGCGATCATCGTGCAGGACATGGATGGCCGGGTGGTGACGTGGAACAAAGGCGCGGAACGCATCTTCGGCCATAGCGAGAGCGAGATGTCCGGGCAGTTGCTCGACCGTCTTTATCTGCCTGAAGAACGCGAGGCCAATGCGCCTTCCATCGAACGCTGGCGCGCGCAGAACGACGGCCGCGTCGAGGACGAGCGCTGGTACATCCACAAAAGCGGCGCGCGCCTGTATTGCAGCGGGGTGATTACGCCGGTCGCCTCGGAGCATTTCACCGGCTTCGCGAAGATCATGCGCGATCTGACCGAACGCAAAGGCAACGAAGCGCTCGAACAGCGCAAGATGTCGCTGGAACGTTCGGTGCGGCAGAAGGTCGAGGCGGCCAGCCGTTTGAAGGACGAGTTTCTCGCGGTCCTGTCGCACGAACTGAAAAACCCGCTGAACCTGATTCACGTGAAAGCCGACATGCTGGACCGCGCGCCGTCCGCGCAAGGCCTGCCGGTCGTGCGCGATGCCGCCGATGCGATTCGCCGCTCGGTCGTGAGCCTCGCCAAGATCATCGACGATCTGCTGGACCTGTCGCGCGTGCGCACCGGCAAGCTGACGCTCGAGCGTTCGCAGGTGGACATTGCGGCGATCGCGGCGATGGTGGGCAGCGCGATCGTCGGCGATGCGCTGGCGCAGCAGGTCAGCGTGAGCACGGTGGGCGCCGCGAACCCCTTCACGATTCTTGCGGACCCGGTGCGCTTCGAGCAGATCTTGTGGAACCTCATGAGCAACGCGGTGAAGTTCACGCCGCCCGGCGGGCACGTCACGCTCACGCTCTCACGCGACGACGGCTATGCGCTGATCGAAGTGCGTGACACGGGCCGCGGTATCGAACCGGTTTATCTGCCCGACGTGTTCGACATGTTCAGTCAGGCCGAAGGCTCGCACCGCCGGCATAGCGGTGGACTGGGCATCGGCCTCGCGCTCGTCAAACAGCTTGCCGAGATGCACGGCGGTCGGGTGAAGGCGGACTCGGCGGGGCTGGGTAAGGGCGCGTGTTTTCGCGTCTGGTTGCCGGCGAGCGAAACGACTCTGCCGGCCAGCCGCCAGGACACGCCGCCCGACGCCAGCATGCTCAAGGGCATGCGCATTCTGCTGGTGGACGATGCGGTCGAAAGTTTGCAGGCTTTCCAGGGCCTGCTCGAACTGGAAGGCGCACAGGTTTCGCCGCAAACCAACGGCGCTGCCGCGCTAGCGGCCGCGGGCGCGCAGACATTCGATCTGATCCTGTCGGACATCGGCATGCCCGGGATGGACGGCTACGAACTGATCGGCAAGCTGCGCAAGCTCGCGGCGACCGCCACCGTGCCGGCGCTCGCGTTGACCGGCTTCGGACGTCCGCAGGACGCGACCCGTGCGATTCGCGCGGGCTACGACGGGCACCTGGGCAAACCGGTGTCGTTGCCGGCCTTGCTCGATATGATCGCGCGGGTCACGGCGGCTAATCGCTAGGCGTTGGCGGATCGCTGGCGGGTCGCTTGCGGGCCGCCTCGCGACGGTTCACGGGTATAGCCCTTGCTGAAATAAACAGGCCAGCACGGCCGTCGAACGTTCGGAAGAATGCGTCGCCCGAGCCGTGCTTCATCCTCTAACAGGAGCCTGACATGACACTTGCCGATACCCTCAAAGGCATGGTCGGAATGGACCCGACGGGCCACGCCGATGCCGATATGAAAGCCGTGCTCGATGCGCTGGCGAGCCTCGAACCGAAGCCGATCGAAGACTGCACGGTCGAAGAGGCGAGAGCGCAGCCGACGCCCGCCGACGCCGTGAAGAAGCTGCTTGCCGATCCGGCTTTCAGTGCGCGGCCGTCGCCGGAACTCGAAGCGGTGCAAAGCGAAGACATCCTGATTCAAGGCGCCGTCGGCAGCCTTCGGGCGCGGGTCTATACGCCGCAAGGCGAGGGGCCGTTTCCGGTGATCCTGTATTTTCACGGCGGCGGCTGGGTGATTGCGGACCTCGATACCTACGATGCGACGCCGCGCTCGATCGCCGCGCAAAGCAAGGCCGTGGTGGTCTCGGCGCATTATCGTCAGGCACCGGAACATCCACTGCCGGCCGCTCATGAAGACGCATTCGCCGCGTGGCAGTGGGTGCTCGACCATGCCGAAAGCCTCGGCGGCGACCCGACGAAACTCGCCGTGATGGGCGAGAGCGCGGGCGGCAATCTGGCGATCAACGTGTCGATTCGCGCACGCGATGCGGGCATGCGTATGCCGCTGCATCAGGCGCTGGTCTATCCGGTCGCGAGCAACAATATCGTGTCGGTGTCGTACGAAGAGAATCGCAATGCGAAGCCGTTGAACAAGCCGATGATGCTGTGGTTCATCAACCAGGTGATCAACGACAAGGGCGATCTGACGAGTCCGTTGATCGACGTGGTGAGCGCCGACCTGACGAGTTTGCCGCCGACCGTGATCATCACGGCGGGCATCGATCCGCTGCGCTCCGACGGTGAGAAACTCGCGCAGAAGTTGCGTGAAGCGGACGTTGCGGTCGAGCATCGCAACTATCAGGGTGCGACGCACGAGTTCTTCGGGATGGCGGCGGTGGTGCAGGCTGCGCGCGAGGCGCAGGCCATGGTGTCGCTCGCGCAGCGCCAGGCATTCGGCGCCGCGCCGCTGTAGAACCGCTGGGAAGCGCGAGTAAACGGGAACGGGCGCCGCGCGGCGCCCGTTCCCGTTGCAATGACTCGTCGAGCCGGACCTTTGTTCGGTCCGGCTTGCGCATTTACTCCTTCTCTTGCGAAGCGTCGTACTTGCCGAGCGCCGCGGCGCTATTCAAACGAGCCCGCTTGAACAGCGCCTTCTGCGCCGCTGCGACGTTGCCCGGTTTGCCCTGCCACTCCTGCAGCGGCGGCTCCTGCAGCGCGCGGCCATACGAAAAGCTGAGATTCCACGGCAACGGTCCGAGGCGATTCATCGCGTCGAGATTGGCGGTGGCTTCTTCCGGCGTCTGACCGCCGGACAGAAACACGAGGCCCGGCACCGCCGAGGGCACCGTACGCTTCAGCACCCGCAGCGTGGCTTCGGCGATCTCGGCGGTCGACGACTGCTGCGCATGTTCGGAACCGGCCAGCACCATGCTCGGCTTTAGCAGAATGTGTTCGAGCACCACGTTATGCCGCGCGAGCGCGTTGAATACTTCGTGCAGAACGGCTTCGGTGACTGAGGCGCTGCGTTCGATGCTGTGGTCGCCGTCCATCAGTACTTCGGGCTCGACAATCGGCACGATGCCGGCTTCCTGGCTGATCGCCGCATAACGGGCCAGCGAATCGGCGTTGGCCTCGATGGCCAGCCGGCTCGGCAAGCTTGCCGTGATGTTGTAGACCGCACGCCATTTGGCGAAGCGCGCGCCCTGGCGTTTGTAGTCGACGTAGCGTTTGGCGAGGCCGTCGAGCCCTTCGGTAATCTCGTCGCCGGGCGCGAGCGCCAGTGGAATCTTGCCGAGATCCACCTTGATGCCGGGGACGACGCCGTTTTTCGCGGAGAGTTGCGGGAATGGCGTGCCGTCGTCGGCTTTCTGGCCGAGTGTTTCTTCGTAGAGAATCACGCCGCTCACATACTCGCCGAGGCCTGCGGTGCCGAGCAGCAGATTACGATAGGCGCGGCGGTTTTCTTCCGTGGATTCGAGCCCGATGGTCTTGAAGCGTTTGGCGATGGTGGGCCCGCTTTCGTCGGCCGCGAGAAGTCCCTTGCCGGGTTGAACCAATGCTTCGACGGTGGCTTGCAGTTCGCTACGGGTGTCCATGAGGCGTGCTCCCTTTGATCCGTTATGACGATTGACTTGTGTTCGACCTGTCCTGCATTTGAGTCGTGTGACTTCGGGTGTGACCGGTGCGGCGCTCGTTGAGTTCGCGCTGCTTCGTTTGTCGTTTCATCTGTCGCTTCATCTGCCGCTTCATTCTCCGATCAGATGCAGCACGATATCGCGCGCCTGGGTATGGCGGCGATGTTCGAACAGATACAGTCCTTGCCATGTGCCGAGCACCATGCGCCCATCTTCCACCGGCACGCTGAGTTGAACCTGCGTGAGCGCCGTGCGCAGATGCGCCGGCATGTCGTCCGGACCTTCGGCGTCGTGCTCGTAACGTTCGGCGTCTTCGGGCGCGAGACTCGCGAAGTAACGCTCGAGATCGCGTTGCACGGACGGGTCGGCGTTTTCCTGAATCAGCAGCGATGCGGAGGTGTGACGGCAGAAAAGCGTCAGCAGACCGACGCGGATGCCTTGAGCGGTGACGAAGCGCCGCGCTTCGTCGGTGAACTCGACGAGCCCGCGGCTTCGAGCCCGGACGCTGAGATGATGGATGGCCTGTCGCATGCGAGCGGCTCAGAACGATGCGAATGCGGTGCCGATCTCCGCCGCGCTGGTTGGCCGCACGATGCGGGCGAGTTCCACGCCGTCGCGCATGAAAATCAGCGTGGGCCACAGCTTGACCTTGAAGGAGCGGCCCAACGGACGGCCCGGGCCGTCCTCGACTTTCAGATGGCGGATGTCGGCATAAGGTTCGAAGGCCTGGGCAATCGACGCCTGCGCGCCCTGGCAGTAGCCGCACCAGTTGGTGCCGAATTCGATCACGGTGGCGCCCGGTAACGCGTCGAGTTCCGCGCGGCTGGGCGCCGTGGAGGAGTAGGCTGCCTGAGTGGCCATGAATGCTCCAGGTCGGGTTGCCCGAGCGGGCAAGGCATGGTGCAGAAGCACGTGGCGTGCCTCTGCACGGGAGGGGTAAGAGTAGCAGTTAAGCGGCGGGGCGTCAGCGAGGGCGGCTTTTTTGAAGGGCGCGGTATTTTGCTGTCCTCGTACCGCCAGTCATTCGATGGGGCTCGCGGGCAATCAGTCGCCGGTGGTTGGCGGCTGGTGGCGGTCTCATGACCTATTGCCGTAGAAGCCGGTTGCACTGGAAGTTCCGGATGCGCGACACCCAGTTGCAGGTGAACAAGGTCGGCTACCGGTCGAGCCAATTCTCGATGACGAGGCCGCGAACGCGGCTGAACTCTCTGGTATTGTCGGTCACGAGCGTGAGCCCCAATGCATGAGCGCAACCGTAACGAAGTTCCGATGCGACGACGATGCTCGTACAAATTGCTTTGGGATCGACCTGCTCGATGTGGAAACTGTGTGTGCCTGGATTTTGACCGTCAATAAAGCATTCTTGTCCTGTTCACCCTCTCGATCTGAGAACGTGTCAAACACATGGCAACATACCTTCGCCGCCATCCAAAGCCGCCAGACCCTCGCCTCAGGACCGCCATGCACGAACCGATTTACCTTCGACACCCCGAGCGCAACGATACCATCGCAGTGGCAACCGGCTTCAGCTGGGGCGCGCTGTTACTGGGCTTCGTCTGGGCGCTGTCGAAGAAAATGTGGTTCGCCGCCTTCGTCATGTTCGCGGTCAACATCATGCTGTTCTTCACCGACTCGTGGGGCGACGCCGGCGACATCATCGGGCTCGTGCTGTCGGTGCTATTCGGCGTCGGCTGCGGAATTTACGGCAATCGCTGGCATCGGTGGACGCTGGAACAGCGGGGCTACGTGGTTCAAACAATGCCAATCGGATCGTCCTAAGTCGCGGCAATCAGCGGGCGAGCATCGGCAAGCATCGGCGACCATCCTCCAGTTAAATTTGGGACGACCTGTTACAGGTTTACGCATCCGCAAGCCAGGTCGATAATGCTCCGATCAATCCGGCCACGAAGTCGACGGTGCGCAGCGCGTATCGCTGGCTTGCTCCTCCTAGCCCACCGCCATCCGTGTTAAAGCCCTCCCGTTTTTTCGAGCTCCTGCGCATTCCCGGCTTCAAGCCGCTTGCCGCGGCCACTCTCATGCTCGGCGTCGCCATGTCGTTCACCGCGCCGTACCTGTCGCTGTTCGGCGTGGAGCGCGCCGGCATGACGCCGCTCAGGCTCGGCATTTTCATGACGCTGATCGCCGCGAGCGGGGTGCTCGCGAGCACCTTCGCGGGGCGCTGGAGCGACGCCAGCGGCCGGCACCGGCCGCTGCTGCTGGCGGCACTGGTGGCCGCGGCGCTCGGTTATCTGTGTCTGTGCGTCGTGCGCGACTACCGGCTGCTGCTGGCGGTCGGCATCGTGTTCATCGGCGCCGGCGGGTCGGCCATCTCGATGGTGTTCTCGTTCAGCCGCGCCGCGCTGCCGGTGCCGGACCCGGCCGAGCGCGCGTTCGCCAGTGCGACCTTGCGGACCATTTTGTCGGCGGCGTGGGTGTTTGGGCCGTCGGTCGGCGCGCTGGTGCTGGCCGCCAGCAGCTTCTATGGGCTCTTCCTGTTTGCCGCGGCGAGCTTCGCGGCCTGCGCGACGATCGTCTGGCGCATGCGCGAGCCGCAAGGCCATCTCGGCGATCACACCGTGGAAGACACGGCGTCGGAGCCGTCCGCGTCGATCACCGTGCCACCGCTTACGGCACCGGAAGAAGAAGCGAACCTGCATGCATCGGGTGTTGCCTCGCCGAACGACATCCGTCGCGCAGTGGCCGCACTCACGCTCCTCGGTCTTGCCGCGAATGCGACGATGATCGTGCTGCCTCTATACATCGTGCACGGCCTGAACGGCACGCATCTCGACGTGTCGATCATGCTCGGGCTCGGCGCGCTGATGGAAATCCCCATGATGCTCGCGCTCGGCGCGAAGTCGTCCACGCTGCACAAGCCCAACTGGCTGGCGGCATGCGCGGCCGTCCACGCGGTCTATTTCGTGGGCATGGCGCTGGCGGGTGGCGTGCACGTGCTGATCCCCATGCAGATGCTCAATGCGTTCGTGGTCGCCGTCACGTCGTGTCTGGGCATGACCTACGTACAGGACCTGATGCCAAGCGCCCCCGGCCGCGCGACTGCGTTGTTCTTCAATGCCGCGCGGGTCGGCTCGATTCTGTCGGGGGTGTTGTCGGGTTTGCTGGTGCAGGCGTTCAGTTATCGCGGCACGTTCGTTTTCTGCGGCTTGCTGGCGTTGGGTGCGCTCGTGCTGTTTGCCGTGCCGGGCTATAAATATCCGTTGATGTGGCGAGCGCTTCAGCGCATCGCGCGCGAGCAGTACGGAAAGATGCAGACGCGGCGGCGCTGAAACATAGCGCGAAGTGTAAAGAAGTTGTCGGCTGATTCGAAGCCAGGCCGCCATTAGCCGCCGTTGCGCGCCATCTGCGGAACTTTACGCGGTGGCGGGCCTCTGCCAATAGGCGTATCGCTGTTTCGACCCTCGCTACCGCTATACCCTGCGCGTTTCGATGTGCTCGACCGGCATCGTCAGTATGATGCTTCGAGCGCCTCGGCCTCGCGCTCCAGAAGCGGCCGGGAAACATTCAGCGATTCAGCAGCGATTCATCGGATTACCAGCATTGCCGCAGTACAACCCATCAGGAACAAGCAGCGCAACGAGCACTTTCCGGAGCGAGATATGCAACTAGGCATGATTGGATTGGGACGCATGGGCGCCGATATGGTCCGGCGTCTGACGAAGGGCGGTCAGCAATGTATCGCTTACGACGTGCAACCGGCAGCGGTCGAAAAACTGAAGCAGGACGGCGTGCCCGGCGCGTCGTCGCTGGAAGACCTGGTCGCGAAGCTCGACAAGCCGCGCGCCGTGTGGCTGATGGTGCCGGCCGCCGTGGTCGACTCCACGCTGGAAAAGCTGCTCCCCTTGCTGGAACCGGGCGATATCGTGATCGACGGCGGCAACTCCTATTATCACGACGACATTCGCCGCGGCAACGAACTCGGCGCGCGCAAGCTGCATTACGTGGACGTGGGCACGAGCGGCGGCGTGGCGGGTCGTGAGCGCGGCTACTGCCTGATGATCGGCGGCGAGCCCGAGGTGGTCAAACACCTCCAGCCGATCTTTGCGACGCTCGCGCCGGGCGTGGGCACTGCATCCGCCACGCCGGGCCGCACCGCGAGCGACAGCACGGCCGATCAGGGTTTCCTGCATTGCGGTCCGCAAGGCGCGGGTCACTTCGTGAAGATGGTTCACAACGGTATCGAATACGGCATGATGGCCGCTTATGCCGAAGGCCTGAACATCCTGCGCCATGCGGATGCGGGCAAACATGCACGCGAAGTCGACGCCGAAACGTCGCCGCTGCGCCGCCCGGAACTCTACCAATACGACCTGAACCTGGCCGACGTCACCGAAGTCTGGCGGCGCGGCAGTGTGATCAGTTCGTGGCTGCTCGATCTGATCGCGGGCTCGCTCATCAAGGACGGCGATCTGAGCCACTACGCGGGCCGCGTGTCCGATTCGGGCGAAGGCCGCTGGACCGTTGCTGCCGCGATCGACGAAGGCGTACCGACGCCCGTGCTGAGCGCGGCGTTGTTCGCGCGCTTCAGTTCGCGTGGCGAGGCCGATTTCGCCAATCGTGTGCTCTCCGCAATGCGCAACGATTTTGGCGGCCATGCCGAAAAAGCGGCCACGCCGCCCGAGGGATCGCAGCACTAACCCGTCGAATAGCCGAGGAAAGCCGCAATGCAAGCCACCACCACGCCGCACGACGTCGTGTTTCTGTTCGACTGCGATAACACCCTGCTCGACAACGACCGTCTGCTCGCCGATCTGCGCGAGTTCCTGACTCGCGAGATTGGCGCGGAGAACAGCAAGCGGTACTGGGAGATTTCCGAAGAGTTGCGCGCGGAACTCGGCTATGTCGACTATCTGGGCGCATTGCAACACTTGCGGCTCGAGCAGCCGCTCGATACGCGCTTCCTGTCGGTCTCGTCGTTTCTGCTCGACTATCCGTTCGCGGACCGGCTGTTCCCAGGTTCGCTGAACGTGCTGCAACAGTTGGCCCAGCATGGCCCGACGGTGATTCTCTCCGACGGCGATATGGTGTTCCAGCCGCGCAAGCTGAAGCGCTCGGGCTTATGGGACGCGGTGGAAGGGCGCGTGCTGATCTACGTGCACAAGGAGAAGATGCTCGACCAGGTGAAGGAGGTCTATCCTGCCGGGCACTATGTGATGGTCGACGACAAGCTGCGCATTCTCACGGCCATGAAACAGGCGTGGGGCGATTCGCTGACCACGGTGTTTCCGCGCCAGGGCCACTATGCGTTCGATCCGAAAGAGGTGTCCAGCAATCCGCCCGCCGATGTGACGGTCGAGAAGATCGGCGAACTGGCGCAGGTCGACGCGCAACGGCTGACGGGCAGCAGGAATAGCTGACTTTTGGTGCTCCGTTCATGCGCGCCTTTTTGTCTTACGCGCATGAACGGCCCGACTCTCTAGCGCGTCTTCACGCGCCCAGTTCTTTCAGCTTCGCTTGCGCGTCGCCTGCGCCCATACGGCCGGCCGCATCCGCAGCGCTCACGCCGTTCGCATCGCGCGCTTGTGGATTGGCGCCGTGCGCGATCAGCAGTTCCATGATGGCGGTGCGATTGAACATCGCGGCGATCATCAGCGCGGTACGTCCGTCTGGCGACGCGCCTTCCACATCCGCGCCGTTCGACAGCAAGGTTTTGATGACCGCGTCGAAGCCCTTGAACGCCGCGCCGGCAATCGGCGTCTGGCCGTTGTCGTTGCGCAGGTTCGGATCGGCGCCGAGTTCGAGCAGCGTGCGCACGGCGTCCGCATGACCGTGATAACTCGCGAGCATCACGAGGCTGTCGCCTTTGTCGTTGCGCAGATTCGGCGGAACGCCTTTCTGGATGACGGCGGCCAGCATGGTGGCGTCGCCGCGGCGGGCGAGATCGAACACTTCCTGCGCGAGTTCGAGCAGTTGCGGATCGATCGAAGCGGGGGTGGGCTGGGCGGGCGTTGAAGCGTCTGCGCTGTCCGTCATGGACTCTCCTTTGATTCGATCATGGCTCACGTAGGACGAAGGCGCCGGGTTGGCGCCGGAAAGATCGGTCAGCATACACAATCTGCGCGATGCCCGCGTGCCCGCGCGTTATAGTCGTTCGGACAGTTCGATCAGCAAGCCGAACAGCCCCACGAACACCGCGACGCCCGCGCACACCAGGACGAGGGAGAGAATCACGATCTGAGCTTGCTTGAAGCGGCTGGGTGTCGGCATGAAGGTATCGGAGAGGAGGCGGAAAGTGCGCAATGCAGCGAGATGCACTTCGGTCCCGGCATTTTGCACGAACTCGCCCGACGTATGGGCTTTTATGCAGAAGGGAAGTCCGATCCGGACCATTCGTCCGGCGCAATACTGTCGTATTACTTGCGTACAGTTTGCGCGAAAGGTCTCTTTGTCAAAACGAGTCGAACCATGACGCGCTCTGCCGGTCACACACGTCGTCATCTTTGCCTTATCTGGTCTCATAGACGCACACAGCCTTATTCGCCAACCTGCCGGACAGTTCTCTTCGAGGAATCACGCCATGGCTGAAGCAAGCTCCCTTCCGACACCGCCGCAAACACTGAACCCCGAAACGTTGCGCAACATGGACCGCTACTGGCGCGCCTGCAACTATCTGTCGGCCGGGATGATCTATCTGCGCGACAACCCGCTGCTGCGCGAACCGCTCAAGCCCGAGCACATCAAGAACCGTCTGCTGGGCCATTGGGGCTCCGACCCGGGGCAAAGCTTCCTGCTGGTCCATCTGAACCGGCTCATCAGGCAACTCGATCTGAACGTCATCTACATCGCGGGTCCCGGTCACGGCGCGCCGGCCACGCTCGCCAGTTGCTACCTCGAAGGCCATTATTCGGAGATCTACCCGGACCGCAGTCAGGACGAAGCCGGCATGCGGCGCTTCTTCCGGCAGTTTTCGTTTCCGGGTGGTATCGGTTCGCATTGCACGCCCGAGACGCCGGGCTCGATCCACGAAGGCGGGGAGTTGGGTTACAGCCTGTCGCACGGTTACGGCGCGGCGTTCGATAACCCCGATCTGATCGTCACGGTCATGGTGGGTGACGGCGAGGCCGAAACGGGTCCGCTCGCGACCTCGTGGCATTCGAACAAATTCCTCAATCCGGTTCGCGACGGCGCCGTGTTGCCGGTGCTGCATCTGAACGGCTACAAGATTGCGAACCCGACCATTCTCGCGCGCATCCCTCGCGGAGAACTCGAAGCGCTGCTCACCGGCTACGGCCACAAACCGTATTTCGTCGAAGGCGACGATCCCGACACCATGCATCAGCAGATGGCGGCGACGCTGGAACAGTGCATCGGCGAAATCCGTGCGATCCAGCAGCATGCTCGCGACAACAACGATCCCACGCGCCCGCGCTGGCCGATGATCGTGCTGCGCTCGCCGAAAGGCTGGACCGGTCCCAAGGAAGTCGACGGCCACCAGGTGGAAGGCACGTGGCGCGCGCATCAGGTGCCGGTGCTCGATCCGGTGACCAATAGCAAAAGCCTGAAGATCGTCGAAAACTGGCTGCGCAGTTACGAGCCCGAGTCGCTGTTCGACGAGGCAGGCCGGCTGGTGCCCGAGTTGCGCGAACTGGCGCCCGAGGGCACGCGCCGCATCAGCGCGAATCCGCATGCGAACGGCGGCTTGCTGTGCGAGACGCTCGATCTGCCCGCGTTCCGCGATTACGCGGTGGCCGTGAAGAAGCCCGCGAATTCGTACACGTCGCCCACCGAAGTGCTCGGCAAGTTCTTACGGGACGTGATGCGCAACAACATGACGAATTTCCGTGTGTTCGGCCCGGATGAAACCGCCAGCAACAAACTGACCGACATCTACGAGGCATCCGGAAAAACCTGGCTCGCGCAGACCGTGCCGGGCGACGCGGACGGCGGCGATCTCGCCCCCGACGGCCGCGTGATGGAAATGCTGAGCGAGCACACGCTCGAAGGCTGGTTCGAAGGTTACGTGCTGACCGGCCGTCATGGTTTGTTCGCCACGTACGAAGCGTTCGTGCACGTGATCGATTCCATGTTCAACCAGCATGCGAAGTGGCTGGAGAAGGCCAAGCGCGAGTTGGGCTGGCGACAACCGGTGCCGTCCATCAACCTGCTGATCACGTCGCTGGTATGGCGCCAGGATCACAACGGCTTTACGCACCAGGACCCGGGCTTTCTGGACGTGGTCACCAACAAGAGCCCGGACGTGGTGCGGATTTATTTGCCGCCCGACGCGAACTGTCTGCTGAGCGTCGCCGATCACTGCCTGCGCTCGCGCGACTACGTGAACGTGGTGGTCGCCGACAAGCAGCCGCATCTGCAGTATCTCGACATGGAAGCGGCCGTCACGCATTGCACCAAGGGCATCGGCATCTGGGACTGGGCGTCGACCGATCAGGGCGTCGAGCCCGATGTGGTGATCGGCTGCGCGGGCGATATCGCGACCATGGAGGCGCTCGCCGCCGTGGAGATTCTCAAGGCACGCTTCACCGACCTGAAAATCCGCTTCGTGAACGTGGTCGATCTGTTCCGCCTGATGCCCGAGCATGCGCATCCGCACGGCTTGTCGAATCGCGATTTCGATTCGCTATTCACCGCGACCAAGCCGGTGATTTTCAACTTCCATTCGTATGCGTCGCTGGTGCACAAGCTCACCTATAACCGCACGAATCACGACAATCTGCATGTGCACGGTTACCACGAGAAAGGCAACATCAACACGCCGCTCGAACTGGCGATCATCAACCAGGTCGACCGTTTTTCGCTGGCGATCGACGTTATCGACCGCGTACCCAAACTGCGAGGTGTCGGCGACCATGTGAAGGAGTGGTTGCGCGGGCAGATCATCGAGCACCTCGCGTATGCGCATGCCGAGGGTATCGACAAGGAAGAAATCCGCAACTGGACGTGGAAAGGCTGAGCCGGAGATGCCCATGCAGAACGACAGTCACGGTCACGGCGAGACGATTCTGGTGTTGAACAGCGGTTCGTCGTCGTTGAAGTTCGGGCTTTTCGAACATTCCGGCGATGACGAAGCGTTGCTGCTCGAAGGCAGCGCGGAAGGCATCGGCCGGGACGACGGCAGTTTGCGCATCAGGACCCCCGACGGCCGCTTGCTGGAAGAGCAGCAGCATGTGCTGGAGTCGCAAACCGACGCGCTGCAGAAACTAGCCGACGTGCTGGCGAAGCAGAAGCATGCGCGGCCGACGGCGGTCGGACATCGGGTGGTGCATGGCGGGCCGCACCTGCGCACGCATCAACGCCTGACGCCGCAGGTGCGCCGGCAGTTGCAGGACGCGGTGCATTTTGCGCCGCTGCATATTCCGCCGGCGCTAGCCCTGATCGACGAGGCAGAGAAAATTTTCGGCGATGCCCGGCATTTCGCCTGTTTCGATACCGCGTTCCACACCACCTTGCCGCCGCGCGCGGCGCAGTTGGCTTTGCCGCAGCGGTATGCCGAAGCGGGCGTGATCCGCTATGGTTTTCACGGGCTCTCGTATGAGTCGCTGGTCGCGCGACTCGGTACGCAGATGCCGGCACGCGCGGTGTTTGCGCATCTTGGCAACGGGTCGAGCGTGTGTGCGTTGCGCGACGGCAGGTCGGTCGATACGTCGATGGGTTTGACGCCGACCGGCGGTGTGCCGATGGGTACGCGAAGCGGCGACCTCGATCCCGGCGTGCTGCTGTATCTGCTGCGCACCGAGAAGCTCGACGCCGACAGCCTGGAGACTTTGCTGAACCGGCATAGCGGGCTCGCGGGTTACGCGGATGGCGAGAGCGACATGCAGGCGCTCGAGAAGAAGGCCGCGGCGGGCGATGCGCAGGCATCGCTGGCGCTGGAGGTGTTCGCGACGGCGGTTCGCAAGACGATTGGCGGGTATGCGGCCTTGCTCGGCGGAATCGATCTGCTGGTGCTCACCGGTGGGATCGGCGAACACAGCGACGCGATACGGCGGCGTATTTGCGAAGGGCTGGCGTTTTTCGGGCTTTCACTCGACGATCCGGCAGGGAAGGTGAGAGTGATTCACACCGAGGAAGAAAAGCAGATTGCACGGCATTGCCGCAAGCTGATGGCGGCGTGACAGCGGGCGAGAGTCTCAGGCCACTTTAGCGATGCGTCCACGCGTGGCGACGTCGTTCGACATTGCTTCGCGCACGCATCGCGCGAACTCCAGCGCCGCCGGCTGTACCGCCGCGGGCAAACGCAGACAGATGGCGAACGGCGGCAGCGTCGGCAAACCGGCCGTGTGCGGCGAGAGTATTTCCAGGTCGGCGGGCACGGTCGACACCAGCCACGTCGTGACGGCGAGCCCAGCCCGAACCATCGCAGCGGTCGCCTCGATGTTGCCGCTCTCGAACACGGTGCGCCACGGAATATCCATGTTGGCGAGCGCGCCGAGCACGACGGGGCGGAACGCGCAGCGTTCGTCCACCATCGAAAGCGGCAGCGGCCGCTTCTGCCAGGCCTCGCTGCCGCGGCCGTTCACCCACACCAGCGGCTCGATGCGGACCACTTCGCCTTCGGCCTCGCTCGCGACGTATTCGATCAGCGAGACGTCGACGCGTCCGCTTTGCACTGCCTCGTTCAGTTCCGGCGACGCCGCGCACACGAGCGATATTTCGACATGCGGATGGGTATCGGCGAACGCCTTCAATGCGGGAGCGAGCGGCGTGACGAGATCGAAGGGCACGCCCACGCGCAGACTGCCGCGCAAGGATTCGCCGGTGGTGTCGGCCCAGATTTCGTCGTTCAAACGCAGCAGTTGGCGCGCCTTGACCAGAAACTGTTCGCCTTCACGCGAAAGTTCCAGCTTGCGCGCCGAGCGCACGAACAGCTGACAGTCCAGCGATTCTTCGAGACGTTTCACCTGCTGACTGACGGCGCCTTGCGTCATGTGCAGCAGATTGGCGGCGACCGTCATGCTGCCGCTGTCGGCGACCGTCACGAAAGTGCGGATCAGATCGAGGTCGAGGTTTCGTGTCATCGACGCATTATGCCGTGTAATGGATCGCATCAAAATTATTGGTTTTGATAATGCATGGGCGGTCCGTACAGTGCGAGGTCTCGATCACCCGAATCCGCACCCATGACCGCTTCAATACTTCCGCTCGTTCTGTTCGTTGCCGTTGCTACAGGCACACCCGGCGGCGCGACCACGCTCGCGACCGCGTCAGGTGCGCGCTTTGGTTTTACGCGGTCGATTCCGCTAGTGCTCGGAATCGCGATAGGTCTCGCGTCGCTCGCCGGCGTTGCCGCGCTCGGGCTTGGCAGCCTGCTGCTGGCGATGCCCGCGCTGCAGAACGTCGTCAAGGCGATCGGCTCCGCGTATCTGTTATGGCTGGCGTGGCGCATCGCGCGAAGCGGTCCGCCGAACGCGGGCGATGGTCCGGCGCGGCCGGTCACGCTGGTCAACGGCATTCTGTTGCTGTGGCTCAATCCGAAAGGCTGGGCGATGACCGTGGGCGCGGCGGCGTCGTTTGCGCTGCTCGCCGATGGTCCGCACCGGCTCGCGATACTGCTCGGGACGGCGTTCGGACTCGCCGCCTGCGTGTCGCTCGCGCTGTGGTGCGCGCTCGGGGCGCTGCTCGCACGGCTGCTGCGCACGCCGCGACACTGGCGCATGCTCAATTTCGCGATGGCGGTGCTGCTCGCTTTGTCCATCATTCCCACCTGGAGATAACCGTGTCTGTTCATCCGTTTGCCGAATCGTTCGACCTCGAAGCCGCGTTTAGCGATGTGTCGGAACACTGGTCGCCGAAAGTCGTCGCGCAGGTCAACGATCAATACGTCAAGGTCGCGAAAGTGCGCGGTCAGCTCGTCTGGCACGACCATGCGCACGAGGACGAACTGTTCTTCGTCGTGCGAGGCCATCTGAAGATCGAATACGAGGGCGGCCGGGTCGTTTCGCTGCCTGCCGGGTCGATGCATGTGGTGCCGCGCGGTACGCTGCACAACCCCGTGGCCGACGAGGAATGCTGGATCGTGCTGATCGAGCCCGTGCAGACGAAGCACACGGGCGACGTGGAATCGCCGCTGACCAGGACGATCGACGAGCAGTTGCGGACCTGACTCTCGGCAACGCCTATCCACGCCAGCGCAGATTTCTGGCTGCCCTGACGGTCCGAATTCAGCGGTTGTTGTAAATTTGTATCAATTTGCAAATGAGAATCATAATCATTTAAGATGCGTTCTTTTTTTATGAAGAACGCATACCATGGGTCGTTTCTCCTCTGCGCGACAGCAATCGCACGCCGATACTCGAACGTTCAGCAGCCGGGGAGGGCCCGGCGCAGTTCGACCGCTCGCGCTGATGCTGGCGCTTGCCGGTTCGTCGCCGATGCTCGCGTGGTCCCAGACCAGCGCTGATGCAACCGCGAATAGCGGCGCTGCAGACACGAAGCAGGAAGCGCAACTCCCGGCGGTGAAGGTCAAGGCGAGCAGCGAGGCTGTCCAGGCGCCAACCGAAAAGACCCATTCCTATACGATTCAGGCGACCACGGCCGGCAGCAAAATCGCGCTGTCGCCCAAGGAAACGCCGCAGTCCGTCTCCGTGCTGACACGTCAGCAGATGGACGACTTCCAGCTCAACAGCATCAACGACGCGTTGCGGCAGGTAACGGGCGTGACCGTCGAATCGTACGATTCGTACGCGACGGATTACACGTCGCGCGGATTCCACATCACCAATCTGCAATTCGACGGCGTCGGCATTCCGCTCATCTACACCGCGCAATACGGCGACCTCGACATGGCGATGTTCGACCGCGTCGAAGTGCTGCGCGGCGCCGACGGGCTGAATGCCGAGACCGGCAATCCATCGGCGACGGTCAACTTCATACGCAAGCGTCCGACTTATCAGTTCCAGGCGTCGGGCAACATTTCGTATGGATCGTGGGATACGAAGCGGATCGACGTCGACATTTCGGGTCCCTTGAACAAGGCCGGGACTGTCGCAGGCCGCCTCGTCGCCGTTCATCAGGATGGCGATTCGTTCACCGACCGTCTGAAGCCGAGCAAGGATCTGGTGTACGGCGTGGTCGACGTCAACGTGACGCCGACCACGCTCGCCACGCTGGGTTTCAGCTACGAGTACAACCAGTTGAAGGGCGCGAGCTGGGGCGGCTTGCCGTTCCTCGATGCGTCGGGCAATCAGCTCAGCTACGACGTGCACGCGAGCATGGCGCCGAAGTGGGCCTACTTCAACACGCAGGAACAGCGCGCTTTCGGAGAGTTGACGCAGCAACTTGGTCAACGCTGGTCGTGGAAGACCACGGTCAACTACAACGACATCTATAACGACGCGCAATTCTTCTACCCGTACGGCACGCTCAACGCGGATGGTTCGGGCGTCAACTCCTACACCTCGTCGTATATCTCGTCCAACCATCAGATCGTGCTGGACTCCAGCGTGACCGGCAAGATCGATCTGTTTGGCCGCACGCACGACCTCGTGTTCGGCGCCAATTTTTCGCGCTCGCAATTCTCGAATCCGTCGGCCGAAGGCGACGGCGACGGCTTGCCGGTCGGTTACGCCGAACTGCTCGCGGGTACTTATGCACAGCCCGTGTTCGGCGACGCGACTTCGCACATCAACTATCTGGATGTAAGGCGCTCGCTGTACGCGTCGTCGCGCTGGAGCCTGACGGATCGCGCGCATCTGCTGCTCGGCGTCAACTACACGCAGGCAGCGAGCAGCGGCAGCGCCGACGGCAGTCCGTACGATCAGCAATCGTCCGGCTCGACGCCTTACATTGGCCTGACCTACGACCTGACGAATCAGATCACCGCCTACGCGAGCTTCACGAAGATCTTCAATCCGCAGTACCAGATCAACATCGACAACCAGTTACTCGGACCCGCGCGCGGACGCAGCGCCGAAGCGGGGATCAAGGGCGCGTTCTTCGATAATCGCGTGAACACGTCGCTCACGGTGTATCGCGTGCATCAATCGAATATTGCGACGTCGGCGGGCTTCAATCCGGACACCGGCAACTACTATTACTCCGGCGGCGATGCGACGTCGCAGGGGATCGAAGCCGAGGTGTCGGGGCAGATCACGCACGACTGGAACGTCAGCGCGGGCGCGACGATCCTGCGCGTGACGGGTGACAACGGCGAGTCGACGCAGCTTTTCGTCCCGCGAAAGTCGGCGCATCTGACGACGACGTACCGCCTGCCTTATCTCGATCACAAGCTGACGCTCGGCACCAGCCTGCGCTGGCAAAGCGCGACGAGTTATGTCGAAGACGGCGTGGGGACGGCAACTCAGGGCGCCTATACGATGGTCGACTTCATGGCCCGTTACGATGTGAACCGGCACTTCACCATCACAGGAACGCTGAACAATGCGCTGAACAAGAAGTACTGGTCGTCGATGGAATACAACTACGGCACGTATGGGGCGCCGTTGAACGGCAGTGTTAACTTGACCTGGCGGTATTGAGCGATGGGTCCGCACGCAGACGACAACGCCTGCGTGCGGTGCCCGACTCGCTTGACTATCCCGGCCGCGCGCTCACCGTCCGTCCATCGCTCCCGCCACCGCTTGTGCGGTGGCCGCCGACAACGTCCAACCGAGATGTCCATGCCCGGTGTTATAAAACACGCCGCGCCGCTTACCCTGACCGACCTTCGGCAACATGCTCGGCAGCATCGGCCGCAAGCCGGCCCACGGAATCACTCTCGAGGTCGACACTTCCGGGAAATATCGCCGGGTCCAGTCCACTAGCGGCGCAATCCGGTCCGAGCGGATATCGCGATTGAAGCCGTTGATCTCCGCCGTTCCCGCCACGCGGAAACGATCCGCGCCGAGCCGGCTGGTCACGATCTTCGCGCTGTCGTCGAGCAGGCTGACCCACGGCGCGCGCTGCTGGCTCACGCTGTCGTCCAGACACACGGTGATCGAATAGCCTTTGACGGGGTAGATATTCACGTGATCGCCGAGCATCGCCGCGAACTCGCGGCTCTTCACGCCCGCGCAAATCACGATCCGCTCGAATGCGAACTGCTGCGTGTCGCCTTCCAGATTCACCGTCAGCGAGAAGCGGCCCTCGGCCGGTTGCGAGATCGACGTGATGTCCGCGTCGTAATGAAACTCGACGCCGTGCCGCTCGCAAGCGTGAGCGAGGCCGCGCGTGAATTTGTGAATATCGCCGGTGGAATCGGACGGCGTGAAAAAGCCGCCGTGAAATTCGCCCTGAATCGTGGGTTCGATGGCGTGCAGTTCGCTCGCCGTGACCGGATTGCGTTCGAGTCCGCCTTCGCGCAGCAACGCATTCACCTTGCTGGCCGCGTCGAATTCCTTGCGGGTCTTGTAGATATGCAGAATGCCGCGCTTTTCCAGATCGAACTCGATGCCTTCCTTTTCGGCGACCGAAAACAGATGCTCGCGCGCGGCAATGGCGAGCCGCACTGTCTCGACGGTGTTGGCGCGGTACTGCGGAATCTGCCGCAGGAACTCGCCCATCCACGAGTACTTGTGCCAGCTCGGCATCGGGTTGAGCAGGAGCGGCGCGTCGCGCGTGAGCATCCAGCGCAGACCCTTGAGGACCGTGGCGGCACTGTTCCAGACTTCCGCATTGCTGGCGGACAGTTGCCCGCCGTTGGCGAACGAGGTTTCCATCGCGGCATAGCGATGACGTTCGAACACGGTGACCTGGTGGCCGCGTTGGGCGAGCGCGTGCGCAGTCGTAACGCCGGTAATGCCGGCGCCGATAATGGCGATTCGTGACATGACATGGTCCAGAGTAGTTGAGCATCACCGGTGTCGATTTCGTTGTCGAAACCGGCGTCGATGCCCCATCTGTCCATGTACCTGAGAGTTTCAACCCGCGATGACGGCCGCGTGATACGGCCCGACGGGAATCCCCTTCGGTGGGCGCACGTTGTACTACGGTGCGCCGCTCTCCAGATGTTCCTGCTGCACGGTCCTTTTGCCTGAGAGTTTCCGGGGCGGTTGCTCCGTCGGCGTCGTCATACCGTCTGACGATCTCTCCCGCGCTGCATTGCAGAACGGCACGACGATACCGGGCAAATAATTCCGCCGCAAGTGTTTCCTGCTTTTCGACGCAAGGTCATGCACCCGCGCCGCTTTACTCGGCCGCAATGTCCGTCGACCGGAACACCCAGCCGTTGAACAACGCGCCACACAGCATCAGCACGCTGGTAATCAGAAACACCGCCTGCATGCCGAAATGCGCGCCGACGAAGCCGCCCGCCAGCGGTCCGGCGACCTGTCCGGTGTAGTTGGCCGAGGTCGCATAGCCGAGGATGTAGCCGGCGGAACGGTCCGGCACGTTGTGACGGATCACGCTGGTGATCGACGGCAGCAGTCCGGCGAGCGCGAGTCCCATCAGGAAGCGCAGCACCACGAGTTGCCAGCCGCTCGTGACGAACGCCTGCGGCACCAGCAACGCGGCGCACAAGGCGAGACACGCGACGATCACCTTCGGCGCGCCGATCCGGTCGGCAAGACGGCCGACCCGCGAGGCCGCCAGCACGCTGCCGAGCGCCGAGGCCGACATCACGAAGCCCGACACCAGCGTGACATGCCGCGTGTCGTGCACGAGCTGGCCGACATACACGGTGATGATCGGCTCGATCGACATGTTGGCGAACATCAGCAGGCCGGCCGTCAGCAACATGGCGAGCACGGGTTTCAGATCCGGCACGCTGGACCAGCCGCGCGACGCGTCGGGCGTGTCCAGAACGGTTTCAGTCACGGCGGGCGAACGGGCGAGCGGCCGCTCGACGGGCTTTTCCTTGATCAGCAGCGTCGTCGCGATGAACGCGCAGAAGATCATCGCGCCGGCAATGAAGAATGTATTGCGGATACCGATCAGCGGCGGCAGCGCCCCGCCGATCAGCGGGCCGACCAGATTGCCCGCCATCACGCCGGAGGCGAGCGTGCCGAGCGCCCAGCCGGTGCGGCCGCGCGGCGTCTGGGTGGCGATCATCACGGTGGCGCCCGACGAGTAGCCGCCGACGAGGCCGGCGAGAAAGCGCAGTCCGACCAGTTGCCAGACGTTCTGCGCGAGACCGAGCAGCGACATCACCACGGCCATGCCGAGACTCGCGCGGATCAGGATCAGCTTGCGTCCGTACTTGTCGGCCATGCGGCCCCACAGCGGCGAGACCAGCGCGGCTGCGAGAAAGGTCGCGCCGAAAGCGATACCCGACCACTGGACCGCGCCCGCCGCGGTGGGCACACCGAGTTGTTGCACGTAGAGCGGCAGGAAAGGTAGCAGCAGCGTCATCGCGACGATCGTCGAGAACGAGCCGAACAGGCAGACATACAGGTTGCGTCGCCAGTGCGGCGCGCCGTCGGAGGGTGGGGCTGAGCTCATCGGAAGCGGACGATGCGGCCGGCTGCGAAGCCGTGCCGCGAATGTGGTGAAGACGCGATTGTGCCTGATAGTACGGCAGCGGGATTTGCCGGTTGGGACGTACCGGATGCGCCGGCGACGCTACCATGCTGACACCGCGACGCATCGCTCCCGACTATTTCATCAGGCAAAGGCCCGACCATGTCCGACTTTCCCATTGACAATCCGTTTCTCGAATCGCTCGGCGTGCATCTCACGCAGTGGCGTGACGGCTATGCGGAGCTGACCATGCCGATCGACGCCAGCAAGCTGAACCGGCAACGCGTGCTGCAAGGCGGCGCGATTGCCACGCTGCTTGATGCGGCAGCCGGCTACGCGGGCCTCTATGCACCCGCCGACGCTCCGGTCCGGCACGCATTCACGCTGTCGCTGACCACCAGCTATCTCGACAAGGGACTCGGCGAACAGGTCACCGCCAAGGGCTTTCTGGAGCGTGCCGGCCGCTCGATCTTCTTCTCGCGCGGCGAGGCGTGGGTGGACGGCAAGCTCCTGATCGCGAGCGCGCAGGGCACGTTCAAATACTCGCGAACGGGTTGATGCCGGTTACTCGTGACGGGTCGTGCGCAGCATCGACGTATCGTAGCCAAGCGCAGCCACCCGTTCGATTAGCGCCTGCCTGACGTTTGCAGCGGGTCGTGCCTCGCGCGTGAGAATCCACAGGAAGCGTCCGCTCGGTTCGCCGACGATCGACCAGCTGTAATCGTCCGCGTGATCGAGCACCCAGTAATTGCCGACGTAGAACGGGCCGAAGAACGACACCTTGAGCTTCGCATCGCCCGAGCCGGCGACTATCTTCGCGCGGCCTTGCGACACATCCGGCGGCCCGTTCACGTCGCCTTTACGGCAACTGTTGGTGACGTCGATCAAACCGTCGTCGCGCGCGGCATAGTCGGCGGTCACGGCCTCGCAATTGCGCTCGAAGCCGTTTTCATAGCGCGCCATTTCATACCAGCGGCCGACGTAGCGGGTGAGGTCCACCGGTTTCGCGGGTTGCGGCACACGCGCGTTGCCGCTCTTGCCCGCTGGGCTCAACGCGCAGGCGCCAAGCAGGCAGGCCGCGCCGATGGCAAGCGTGATCGCGCTGACGCGCAGGACTGACGGACGACAGTTCGACATCGGGTACTCCAGGAATAACGGGTATTGAACGGCAGCACGTGCCGTGCCCATGACGCGCCATGAGGTGCCACAGCGCGTCATGGCAGCCTGCGGCGACGATTCGTGCGACGCGAGCGTGCGGGCCGTTTATCATAGTGCCCACAAACCAGAAAGCACCGTCCGCCTGTGCAACGGTAAGGCATTGACTCACGAGACCCGGCGGCGCAAGCCACGCACTATCCATGAACACCATTCCCGACTCTCCCTCCCGTCCCTCCATCCGCGCACTGACCTTACTCGAAGGACGCGTGCTCGGCGTGCTGGTCGAAAAGCAGCACACCGTGCCGGATAGTTATCCGCTGTCGCTCAATGCATTGACCTTGGGCTGTAACCAGAAGACCGGCCGCGCGCCGGTCATGAACGCGACCGAAGCCGAGGTGCTGACCGCCGTCGACGGCCTGAAGCGTCTGAGTCTCGTGATGGAAGGCAGCAGCAGCCGCGTGCCGCGTTTCGAGCACAACATGAGCCGCGTGCTGGGTCTGCCCAGCCAGTCGGCGGCATTGCTGACCACCTTGCTGCTGCGCGGCCCGCAGACGGCCGCCGAACTGCGGCTGAACAGCGCGCGTCTGCATGGCTTCGCGGATATCTCGTCGGTGGAAGCGTTTCTCGACGAACTGGCCGCCCACGATCCGCCGCGCGTGGTGAAGCTGGCGCGCACGCCGGGCGAGCGCGAGAGCCGCTGGACCCATCTGCTGTGTGGGGAAGTGAGCGCGAGCGACATCGCGCAGCCGGGTAGCGACGACGACCTCGTGCCGCTGTCCGCGTTCGAAGCCGTCAAGGCCGAGCAGAAGCGGCTTGCCGAAGAGGTCAGCCGCTTGCAGAGCGTCGTG
This sequence comes from Paraburkholderia sp. BCC1886, assembly GCF_900996245.1. Taxonomy (GTDB): domain Bacteria; phylum Pseudomonadota; class Gammaproteobacteria; order Burkholderiales; family Burkholderiaceae; genus Paraburkholderia. The sequence goes on from NZ_CAAJGK010000041.1 coordinate 358,954, forward strand.
CGGCGCATGGCCGCCGAGTTGGGTATTGCCGTGGACGAACTCGGCGATCAGACGTGATTTACCGCTGAACGCGCATCAACTCAACAAGCGCCGGACTCGCGGAATCACTTCCCCGGCGAAGCGGCGCATGTCGCGTTCGAACGGCTGGAACTGCAGCATGAAGAGTTCGATGCCCGCGCGGTGAAATTCGGCGATGCGCTGCGCCACCGTGTCGTAGCTGCCGACGAGCCCGGCCGCGGTTCCGCCATTCGATCCCACGCGTGGCGTCTGCGCAAAGGTCTGAAACATCACCGCTTTGGGATCGATGTTGCCTTTCTGTTGTTCGCGCAACGGCTTGTCTTTCGCAGCGAGCGCGAACAGATGATTCAGATGCCGATCGGCTTCTTCATCGGAGTCGCGCGCAATCACGAAAGCGGACAGGCCGAAGCGCAACGCCTCGTGCGGCGCCGGGCGCGGGCGTCGCGACACATCGGCGATCAACGCCTCGACGTCGGCGAGCGGCTGACCGTTGATAAACCACACGTCGCCCTTGTCGGCCACGAGTCCGCGCGCCGGTTCCGATTCGCCGCCTACGTAAATACGCGGCCGGCTGCGATACGGGTCGGCGGGGCGCAACAGATAGTCGTCCACGTTGAAGTGTTCGCCGTGAAAGCGGGTGCGCTCGCCGCGCAACAGCGAATCGACCACGGTGATCCACTCGCGGCCATACGCGTAGCGCGCGTCGTGTTCCGCGAAACCGATGCCGGCGCGTTCCAGCTCCGGCCGGTTCCACGCGTTGACCAGATTGATCGCGAAACGCCCGCCGCTGATGTGTTCGATCTGCTGCGCCATCTTCGCGAGCACGACCGGGTGATACAGATACGGCTTGATGGCCGCGATGATTTCGATGCGCCCGGTCAGCGCCGCCAGCGCGGCGGATGCGGTCCATGCTTCGAGCTGATCGAAGTCCGGGTCGTGCGGATTGATGGTGTGCTGGGCGACCAGCACCGAGTCGTAGCCGAGCTGTTCGGCTTCGAGCACGAGCGCCTTGTTGCGCGCCCAGGACGCGTCGTACGGTTCGTCCGGGTCCTGCAGCGCGGCACGGCTGCCGTGAACCAGCGCCCAGACCCCGAAGCGGGGTGCCAATGTCGACATGATCTGAAACTCTCCTGCGGCAAGCGTGTTCTGCGCGGGTTAGCAGGGGTTCTGCAATAAGCGCGAAACCGCCAATGATGCGCGATTCCACGCTGCTGCGTTCCAATTTATGTCGATATGGATCGATGAAATCAGTCTTAGCCGGACTGGCGAACTTTTATATATTCAGCGGTTTCGCCTCTCTTCACGGACTTCGATCGATGCGCTTCGCTCTTCCCGGTTTCAGAACTCTTCGGCGGGCAGGTTTGTGCCTGACCCTCATCGGCGGCGTGCTGTGCGCCGGCATCGCGCAAGCCAATGAAACGGTGTCGATCAGCTACCAGCGCTCCTCCACGCTGTTCCTGCTGATGAAACGCACCGGCGCGCTCGACAAGAAGCTCAAGGCGCTCGGCTACGACGTGAGCTGGCACGAGTTCTCGACGGGCCTGCTGCAATCGCTGAATGCGGGCAGTGTCGACCTGCACTCCGACGTGGCCGACGCGTTCGCGCTGTTCACCCAGGCCGCCAACGCGCCGCTGACGTACTACGCGGAAGAAACCGCCGCGCCGGCCGCGCAGGCGATTATCGTGCCGCCGGATTCGCCGGTGCATTCGGTGGCGGACCTGAAGGGCAAACGCGTGGCGGTCATGAAGGGATCGGGCGCAAACTATCTGCTGATCCGCGCTTTGGCGAAAGCCGGCCTGACGATCAACGACGTTCAGGTGCGCTATCTGGAAGCGTCGGATGCGCTGGCCGCATTTCGCGGCGGCAATGTCGACGCATGGGCGATCTGGGACCCGTTTCTCGCGGCGCAACAGCGCGATGCGCATGTGCGGGTCGTCGCAGACGGTTCGAACGGCGTTGCGGAATACAACCGTTTTTATATGGCGACCACGTCGTTCGCCGACAAGCATCCGGAAGTCATCCGCGCGGTGTTCGACGAACTGAATGCCACCGGCAAATGGGTGAAGGCGCATCCGCATGAAGCCGCGGAAATTCTCGCGCCGGTGTGGGGCAATTTGCCGGTGGAAACGGTGGAACTGGCGAACAGCCGCCGCAGCTACGACATCGTGCCGGTCAAGCGCGACCAGCTTGCCGAGCAGCAGCGCATTGCCGATGCGTATCGCGCAGCGGGGCTGATTCCGGCGCCGCTCAAGGCGACGGACATTCGCATCTGGACGCCGCCTGCGAAATAAGCCCTGAATGCAGGGCTATTTGCTTGCCGCCGCCAACCGGCGGCGCGCGAGCAACCTCACGCCGAGCAGACAGACTGCCATGACGGTTAGCGAGAGCAGGGTCGTCATGGTCCCGAGCGCGTAGATGACGGGCGTCGTCACCGAGGTGGTCAGCCCCTGCAATTCGAGCGGTAAGGTGTTCTGGTCGCCGATTGCCTGCGAGGTCCGCGCGATCTCGTCCCACGACAGCGTGAAACCGAACATCGCCACGCCCACCACCGACGGCCCGATGATCGGCAGCACGACGTGCCGGAAACTTTGCCACGGGCTCGCGCCGAGATCGCGCGACGCTTCTTCGTAGGCCGGATTGAAGCGGTTGAACACCGCGAACATCACCAGCAAGCCGAACGGCAGCGTCCACGTGAGATGCGCGCCGAGCGCCGACGTGAAGAGGCCCATCGACGTCGTATACGTATCGGCGAAAGACTGATAACCCCACGCGCCCGCCAGATATTTCACGCCGTTATCGAGCAGGCGGAAGGTCAGGCCGATGCCGAGCGACACGATGATGGACGGCATGATGAGACTCGCCACCGACACGTAAAACACCGCTGTGTCGCCGCGAAACCGTTTGCGGAAGGCGAGCCCGGCCGCGACCGAAAACAGCACCGTGAGCACGGTGACCGCCAGCGCAAGCCGCACCGAGCGTCCAAACGCGCCCCAGATATCGATATCGCCGACCCCGTCGCGCAACACCGCGAACCAGTGCAGCGACACGCCGCGCATCGGGAAGGTCAGGCCGCCTTCCGGGCCCTGGAACGACAGAATGAAAATCGTGATGACCGGCCCGTACAGAAACAGCACGAACAGGCCGAACAGTAGCGCGAGCCAGTAGAAACTGGCGGGACGCGGTTCCCGATGTTTGAGGCGAACGGCCGGCATGATCAAAGCTCCTTGCGAATGTCGACGACGCGCGTCAAACCCCAGACGATCATCAGCACGACCGCCAGCAGAATGATGGCGTTGGCGGCCGCCGCGGGAAACTGCAGATAGCCGGTTTGCACCTGAATGATCTTGCCCACCGAGGCGATCTGCTGCCCGCCCATGACGCCGACGGTCAGGAAGTCGCCCATCACGATCGTGATGACGAAGATCGACCCGATCACGATGCCGGTTTTCGACAGCGGCAGCACGACGTCGCGCACCACCTGCCAGCCAGTCGCACCCGCGTCGCGCGCGGCTTCGAGCAAGGAGCGGTCGATGCGCATCATCGCGTTGAAGATCGGCACGATCATGAAAAACGTGTACAGATGCACGAACGCCAGCACCACCGAGAAGTTCGAATACAGCAGCCATTCGAGCGGCTGGTCGATCAGATGCAGGCCGAGCAGCGCCTGATTGACGAGGCCATTGCGGCCGAGTAGCGGCATCCACGAAATCATGCGGATCACGTTCGAGGTCCAGAACGGGATCGTGCACAGCAGGAACAGCACGGTCTGCATGGCGGTGGTGCGCACATGAAACGCGAGAAAGTAGGCGAGCGAGAAACCCAGCAGCAAGGTGACCGCCCAGACGATCGCGCAGAACTTGAGCGTCGACCAGTAGGTTTTGAACGTCACGCACAGGTCGGTGGTCGACGAACAGCCGTCGAAGATCGCCCTGTAGTTCTTCAACGTGAAGGCCGGGATGATCTGATATTCGTTGAAGTCCCAGAAGCTGACGATCAGCGTGATGACGAGCGGCACGATGAAAAACAGCAGGAAGGTCAGCGTAAGCGGCGTGACCTGCAGCCACGCCGGAGCACGCCGGTGTTTCGCGGGCCGGTCCTGCGCCTGCGTGGGAAGATCGATCGTGGCCATGGGCGGAGGGGAGTGAGAATGACGGTAGGCGCGCACGGGAGGCGCCGCATGAAGCAACGGCGCGGCTCCCTCGCTCATCGGTTGATTCGGCTGCTCTGCAAGCAGGCGTTCGGGCAGATTCGCAGCCCGGCGTTCAGGCCGCGATGAACTCGTTCCACTTCTGAACCATGTAGATGTTCTCGTCCATCACCGCGTTCCAGCACGCAATCGCTCCCATGCGCTGGTTGTACGAGCCGCCGTCGCGTACGGTGCCGGCTTTTTCGAGCAACTGTCCGTCCGGCGCCTTGATGTCCTGCGCGGCCGCCTTGCCTTCGATCCAGTAATCCCATTCGTACGGTTGCATGTGGGTCTTCGCCGTTTCCAGCACGCCCGAGTAGTAGCCCTGACGCATCAGATACGCACCGGCCCAGCCGTCCTGGAACCAGTTGACGAACTCATAGGCCGCATCCAGTTTCTTGCCCTGCAGCGAACGCGGAAAGCCGAAGCCCGACGCCCACGAACGATAGCCTTCCTTGAGCGGCTGGAATTTGCACGCTATGCCCATGGTGCGAACCTTGGTCACGGCCGGCGACCACATCGACTGGATCACGACCTCGCCGGAGGCCATCAGGTTGACGCTCTCGTTGAAGTCCTTCCAGAACGCGCGGAACTGGCCGGCGCGTTTCGCTTCGATCAGATACTTCATGGTCTGGTCGATCTCGGCCTTGGTCATGTTGCCCTTGTCGCCGTACTTCATGTGGCCTTGCGCTTCGAGCGCCATTGCCGCGTCCATGATGCCGATGGCGGGAATGTTCAGCAGCGCGGCCTTGCCCTTGAATTGCGGGTTCAGCAGTTCGGCCCAACTGTCGATGGGACGCTTGATCAGGTCGGGACGAATGCCGAGCGTGTCGGCGTTGTACGTGGTGGGAATCAGCGTCATCCACTCGGTCGGCGTCGCCGAGAACTCCGTGGAGCGCGGGCCGGTGAGGAACATCACCTTCTTCGGCGCGGTGCCCTGATCGCCGATCTTCTTGCCGTTCACTTCGCCGCGCGTGAGGACCGGCGTGATCTTGTCGGCCAGCTTGATACGCTTCGCGTCCATGCCGGCCAGCGTGCCCGCGGGAATCAGCTTCTTCAGCGCGAAGTATTCGGTGTCGACGATATCGAACGAATTCGGCTGCGTGATGATGCGCTTGGCGACGTCGTCGGTCGTGACCGGAATGTACTGAATGTCGATACCGGTGTCTTCCTTGAACTTCTTCGCGATGTCCGCGCTTTGATTCACGGCGGTGCCGAGGTAGCGCAGCGTGATCTTTTCCTGCGCGTGCACATACGGGAAGCCGGCAATCCCGGCCGCCGCCACGGCACCCTTGATGAACGTGCGGCGCGACAGGCCTTTGTCTTTCAGGTCGGACGCTGCTGCCGGTGCCGCTGCCAGGTTCTCGTTCACCGGCTTGTCGTTCGCTACGCTCATTGCCTTCTCCTCAGTGGATGTTTTCTTCGTGACTGTTTATTTGTCCTGCAACCCGTTCGCTGCCCGGTATCAGGCAGCGAGCGGATGCGCGTCCTGCTCGTTCCACCAGACCACGACGCGCGCATCGGGTCCGAGCTTCGCCGGGTCGTAGTCGCCGTCGCCCACCAGCGACACCAGTTCGGGCGACCCGTCCAGCGGGTCCAGCGTCATGCGCAAATGCGTGCCCTGATACTCCGCTTCGCGCACCTTGCAAGGCACGCCGCCAATGCGCGTGAGACCGCTCTCGCTGCCCGCCGCCTGCACCGGCGTGACGCCATGCGGCACGACCCGCAGATGGTCCGCACGCACCGTGAACATCCGGCCGTTGCTGTTGAAAACGTTATGTCCGCCGAGAAAGCGCGCAACGAACTCGGTGCGCGGCCGGTTGAAGACTTCGTGCGGCGTGCCGCTCTGCTCGATGCGTCCGTGACTCATCACGACCACGAGGTCGGCCAGCGCCATCGCTTCTTCCTGCGAATGCGTGACATGCACGAAGGTGATGCCCAACTCCTTCTGCCAGCGTTTGAGTTCGGCGCGCATCTGCACGCGCAGGAACGGATCGAGCGCGGAAAGCGGTTCGTCGAGCAGCAGGCAGCCGGGTTGATTCAGCAACGCACGCGCGAGCGCGACACGCTGCTGCTGGCCGCCGGAAAGCTGCGCGGGTTTGCGTTCGGCATAGGCGGACATCGCGACGAGTTCGAGCAGTTCGGCGGCGCGCTTGCGTCGTGCGTCCTTGGCTACGCCGCGCATCTTCAGGCTGAAGGCGACGTTGTCGAGCGCGCTCAGATGCGGGAACAGCGCGTAGTTCTGGAACACCATCGCCGTGCCGCGCGCAGCGGGTTCGGCGCGCGTGACGTTGCGTCCGGCGATCAGAATGTCGCCATCGGTAACCGACTCGTGTCCGGCGATCATGCGCAGCGTCGAGGTCTTACCGCAACCGGACGGTCCGAGCAGACAGCAGTACTGGCCGCCGTCGATGCGCAGATCGATCGAGTCCACGGCGAGCGAGTCGCCGTATTGCTTCGACACATGCACCAGCTCGATATCGGCGGCTTGCGTGTCGAGCACTGTAGAAGCAGGCTGAATCATGAAGAGCGTGTCCTCCTGAACGACGATGAAGCGGCTGGGGACGAGGCACACGCCAGGCACGTGGCACCTCAGGCGAGGGGTACGCAAATGCAAGACATGTGCCATCGTTCGCACGATTCGATGCGACGATCGCCAACACGCCCGTGCGCTTAACGTCGACGACTTGGCTCACATATTGCAAACGATCCGATGCAGCGATCGTTCGCGATCAGGACATACCTTTTGCTCGAACGCGGTGCGTGCACGAACCGTCGCGGGGCATGAACCGGCCAATCCGGATCATCCGCGCGCCGACGTGACGCATGGCGTCACTCACGGCTCTCTTCAATGAACGACACACGGAACATGCCCGTAGTGCAGAACAATCCACGAAGCCGGGCTCATCGGCCACTCGCGACGCACGGCCGCTTTGCGTATCGGCCCATCACCGACGGCGACGCTTATCGCTGGCCCGGCGGCAGCGGCCTTGCGGTTTATCTCGGCTTCAACATCGAACACTTTGCGTTCGGCGAGGGACTCGGCGCGGCGCTCGGACCGGTCTCGCCGCAACCGGATGTGCTGAACCACAGCTGGCGCGAATACGGCAACCGGGTCGGCGCGTGGCGTTGCATCGAACTGTTCGACCAACTCGATCTGCCGGCCGGCACGCTGATCAACACCGCGCTCTACGATCATTGCCCGGAGTTGATCGCGGCCTGCGTGGCGCGCGGCGACGAACTGATCGGCCACGGTCATTCGAACGCACACCGTCAGAGCGATCTCGACGAGACCGGCGAACGCGAACTGCTGCTGCATTGCCGTGAACGGATCGCCGACGAGTCCGGCGCGCCGCCGTTGGGCTGGCTCTCGCCATGGATTTCCGAGTCGCATCTGACGCCCGATCTGTTGGCCGAGACCGGTTATCGCTATACGCTCAACTGGTGCCACGACGACCGGCCGGTGCGCATGGCGACGCGCGGTGCGCCGCTGTGGTCGATTCCCTATCCACAGGAACTCAACGACCTGCCGATGATGGTGGCGCGTCACATGGACGGCCGCGCGTTCGCCGACATGATCGTCGACCAGTTCGACGAGATGCTCGAGCAGGCCAATCGCGGCGCCGCGCCGCAGTCGCTGGTGATGGGTATCGCACTGCATCCTTATCTGGTCGGGCAGCCCTACCGGCTGCGTCATCTGCGGCGCGCGCTCGAACATATCGCCGCTGCGCGTGCCCGCGGCAACGTCTGGATCACGACGCCCGGCGCGATTGCCGCGCAGATGGATCGACTGGAACGGGACGGTGCGTTGAGCCCGGCATGTGCATGAGCACCAGACAGAAAGACAAAGAGAAAGACCAGACCGATCTCGACGCGCGCCTTTATCAGTCGATTTTCGACGGCGTGCTGAATCATCGTCTGACGCCCGGGACCAAGTTGCCGGAGCCCGAGTTGTGTCAACTGTTCGGCGTGGGCCGTGCGGTCGTGCGGCGGGTGCTCGAAAAGCTCGCGTACGACGGCATCGTCGTGCTGCGCCCGAACAAGGGCGCGGTGATCGCGGAGCCGACGCCCGAAGAAACCCGGGAGATATTCGAAGCGCGCCGCTCGGTCGAACGCATGCTCGTGGAACTGGCGGTGCAGCGCGCGAGCGCCGACGATATCGCGTCGTTGCGTCAGCAACTGGCGAACGAACACGACGCGATGCACCGCTTCGACCAGCCATCGTGGGCGAGACTCGCGAGCGGCTTTCACATGCGCATCGCAGCGCTTGCGGGCAATTCGATCTTGCAGAACTACCTGAAGGAACTGGTGACGCGCTGCTCGCTGATCGTCGGTGTCTACGAACCGCCGGGCTATGCCCCTTGCGAGCACGCGGAACATGCGACGATTGTCGACTGTCTCGAAGCACGCGACGCGGCCGGCGCGATCGCGCATATGGAAGCACATTTGCGGCAACTGGAGGAACGGATCCAGATCTCGCGGATGCGCGGCGAGAAAAGCCTCGGCCAGTTGCTCGGCCTCACCGATAACGTCACCTGAACGCGGACCCCGACATGGAAATCGATTTCGATGCGATTACCGAGTACCAGCGCTACAAACTGATGGCGAGCCTGATCGTGCCGCGTCCCATCGCGCTCGTCACCACGCTCGGCGCGGACGGCACGATCAACGCCGCGCCGTTCTCGATGTTCAATATGCTGGGCGAAGAACCGCCGATCGTGATGATCAGCATCAATCGGGTGACCGACGGCACGCTCAAGGATACGGCGGTGAACATCGTGCGCAGCGGCGAATTCGTCGTGCATCTCGCGGACGAAGCGATTGCGGAGAAAATGCACCGCTGCGGCGAACGGTTGCCGCCGAACGTGAGCGAACTCGCGCAAGTGGGTCTCACGCCGGTGCCGAGCACGCACGTTGCGCCGCCGCGCATTGCCGAAGCGCCGGTCGCGTTCGAGTGCACGACGTGGGAAACGCTGGAGACGACCAGCCGGCAGATTTTTATCGGCCGCGTGCACCGGCTGCATGCCCGCGACGAACTGATCGATCTGGACACCTGGCGGGTGCGTCTGCAGCACTATTTCCCGGTGGGCCGGTTCGGCGCGAGCGATTACGTCACCACGCGCGACCGGTTCACGTTGGGCTGATGAACGCTACGGTTTGATCAGACCGCCAGCGCGCGGCCGTCGCTGCGCGGATCGTGCGCGCCGGTAGCCGAACCGTCCGCGTCGATGCGAATCACGCCGGGGTGACCCGCCAGCGGACTTTGCTCCGGTATCGCGCTGACTTCGTGCCCGCGTGCCGCGAGTTCGGCGAACACGTCCGCGCCCGCATCGCGTTCGAGTTTCAGCGCATCGCGTGTGTCGGAGAAAGTCTTGCCGAGCAGAAAACGCGGCCGGGTGAGGGCGGTGAGCGGGTCCATCCCATAGTCGATCAGCCGCGTGAGAATCGCGGCGAGCGTTTGCGGCTGACCGTCCGCGCCCTGCGTGCCGAACAGCAGATGCGGGCGGCTGTCCTTTACGTACATGCCCGGGTTGAGCGTATGGAAAGGCCGCTTGCCGGCTTGCAGCGCGTTGTGATGCGCGGGGTTCGTGCTGAACGACGCGCCGCGGTTGTGCCACAGAATGCCGGTGTCGCCGGCCACCACGCCGCTGCCCCAGTCGAAGAAAACGGTCTGCAGCATGCTGACGCTGCGCCCCTCGCTATCCGTCACGCCGATGTACACCGTGTCGCCCGGCCGGAACACATGCGGCCACGCGCGCGCCGCGCCGAGGTCGATGGAGCGTGCATGCGCATCGAGCGTCGCCGGCGACAGCATCTCGCCAACCGGCACCGCGTTGAACTCCGGGTCCGACACGTAACGGTCGCGATCCACGAACGCGCACTTCACGGCCTCGACCAGCAGGTGATAGTAGTCGGCGCCGCCTTCTTCAATTGCGCTCAGGTCGAAGCGTTCGAGCGTACCCATGATCTGCAGGGTGGTCACGCCTTGTGTGGGCGGTTGCAGGCTCACCAGTTCGCCGCCGCGATAGGCGACCCGTAACGGCGCTTCGTCGCGCGCGCGAGTCCGGGCGAGGTCGCTCGATTGCAATGGCGAACCCGCCGCCTGCAAACCGCGTGCGATACGTCCGGCGAGATCGCCCTCGTAGAACTCGCGCGCCCCAAAACGCGCGATGCGTTCGAGACTGTTCGCGAGCGCCGGTTGCACGAAATGTGCGCCAATGGCGGGAATTTCGCCGTCGGGCGCGAAGGTCGCCGTGAAGCCGGGCAAGTCGCGCAGTTCGTTCTTGCGCAACGTCTGCCAGTAGTGCTGGGACGGCGTGACCGCGAAGCCCTCGGCGGCATGCGCGAGCGCGCCGTCGAAGAGCGACGCCCATGAGCGCGTGCCGCCCCATGACGTCTGGCTGATGCGGAACGCCTGATCCCAGGTATCGACGGTGGCGGCGGTGGTGAGCGCGGCGCGCGGACCCCGCAGCGGAATCGCGCCATCGAAGCGCGGCAGGTCGGCTGCGGCCTGGCCGATGCCCGACACGGTGCGCAACATGCCCTGGCGATCGCCGATCACCCAGAACGCGTCGCCGCCGAGTCCCGTGAAGTGCGGATACGTCACGCACAGCGCTGCGCCTATGGCGATGGCGGCTTCGATTGCATTGCCGCCCGCGCGCAGCACATCGAGGCCCGCCGCGCTGGCGAGTGCATGAGGACTGGTGACCATGCCGCCGGTCGCGCCGGCGAGTTTCAGATTTGGCATCGAGGGTCCACTAGTGTGAGGTGGCCGAATAGTGGCGCGAGTATAGATGGCGCGCGAAGTCGAGCAGCGCGCGGTCGCTGCCGCGTGCGCCGATCAGCGACAGCGCGAGCGGACGATCGACGTCGTCCGAAAACGGCATGCTGATTTGCGGCAGACCGCCGAGCGTGGCGAGGGCGTTCAGCGTCAACGCGTCTTCGTAGAAACGGCCGAGAGCGGCGCCGTCGATGTCTTTCGGCAGCAGCGCGACGGGCGTGGTCGGCAGGATCAGCACGGTACCGTCGGCTAGCAGCGGGTCGAGCTTCACGCGTAGTTCGGCGAGCGTCGCGTACCAGGCCGCGCGAGTCTCGCGATCGAGCGAGACCTGGCGCGCGAAGCGTTCGGCGATCGACGGGCCGAAATGCGGCTGTGCGTCGCGCAGCCAGTCGCCGAGCGAGCGGTCGATCTCGAAGTCCTGCACGTACTGATAGCAGGCGAGCCAGCGCGCGGCCTCTCCGTGATTGGCGAACACGTTCACGGCGCTGCGCGCACCGAGCGACTCGGCTAGCGCGAGCAGACGAGTGGCGTCTTCTGGCTCATGACGCATGCGCGTGTCGAATGCTTCGGTGTTCCGCACGAGTCTCGTGTTTTGAAAACCCGCATCGGCATCGGCGAGCGTCGACGCCGGTGGCAGCAACACATCGCCCACGGCCGCGAGCACGTCGACGGAGCGCGCGAACCAGCCAACCGTGTCGAAGCACGGTGCGAACGGCACCACGCCCGCAAGCGCGATGGCGTCGTGCGTCGGCCGCATGCCCCACACGCCGCAGAACGCAGCGGGCACGCGCACGGAGCCGCCCGTGTCGGTGCCTAACGCAAAGTCCACGTCGCCCGAGGCCACCGCCGAAGCGGAGCCGCTCGACGAACCGCCGGGCAGCGCATGCGGCCAGTGCGGATTGAGCGGCGTGCCGTAATGATGATTCGCGCCTTCGAGGCTGAACGCGAGTTCATCGGTGATCGTCTTGCCTTCCAGCGTCGCGCCGGCCGCCAGCAACGCAGCAACGCACGGCGAGTGACCCGCAGCCGGCGCATGACTCGCCAGCCAGTCCGGATTGCCCGCGCCGGTCGTGACGCCCGCCACGTCGATCAGATCCTTCACCGCGAAGCGCAGATGGTCCAGCGGCCCATGCGCGCTCGCCGGGACGCGCAAGCGCGAACCGGGGACGAACGCGCTCATGCCCGGGTTCATGCCACGCCCGCGAGTGCATCGACGATTCGCGTCGAATCGGTGACGAAGCCGAAGCACTTCTTCACGTTCCACACGGTGGCTTCGGTACAGAAGGCCGGCGACGACGTCGCGCAGCAGTCTTCCACCAGCACGCAGCCGTAGCCGAGGAAATTCGCGTCGGTCAGCGAATGCAGCACGCACTGGTCGGTATTCACGCCGGCGAACATCACGGTGCGAATGCCGAGATTGCGCAGGATGCTGTCGAGCGGTGTGTCCCAGAAGCCGCTGATGCGGTATTTGTCCACGCAGATGTCTTCGGGCAGCGGCGCCAGTTCGTCGACCACCGCAGCGGCCCACGAGTCTTTCTCGAGCACGTGCGAGCCATTGCTCGCGAGCGGCTCGCCGAGGCCGGTGCCGCTTCCGGTCGGCTTATATAGATGCAACTGGTTCGGCGGCATGTTGGCGAGGTCCGGGCGGTTGCCCCAGTTCACCCAGATCACCGGCACGCCCTGTCGACGCAGCACCGGCAGCAGGCGCTGCAATGGTGCAATCGGACCACGGTCGACGCTGAAATCGCCCCCAATCTGGGCAACCCATCCTCCGTTGGTGCAGAAGTCGTTCTGCATGTCGATCACGACGATGGCCGTGCTGCAGAGATCGACGCGCACGTTTTGCGGCTCGCAGGGCAGCGTCGCGACGCGCGGTTCGGGCGCGGGCAGCGACATGTCCACGAGCGATTCGCTGGCGCCCCAGTGGGGCCGGCCGTCGCGGCCCAGTTGACCGGAAACGCTTGTGCCGTAAGCGTTGTGCTGTTTCATCGGAAGTTCTCCATCGTGTCTGAAGCGAGGTCGGTAAAGGCTTTTCGAAGGCCGGAATGCCGGCCGTACTACGACGTCGAAAAGCGCTGCTTTGCAGGTTCGAACCGGCTCTTGCGCCATGGCCGGAATCGACATGGCATCGAAGTTGCATCTGGTTTCGTTCATGAATAACCTACTTACCCAAACCAAACGCAAGAGGAATGCCAGAATGTCGATCGTCAAGTTCAAAACCGTCGCGACCTGCGTCGTCGCGCTCGCTGTGTCCACCGTCGCGCTGCAGGCGATTGCGGCCGATCCGTTGAAGGTCGGCGTGCTGATCCCCGGTTCGAAATCGGACAAGGGATGGATGGAATCCGGCTACGACGGTCTGGTCGCCGCACAGAAAGAACTCGGCCCGAAGCTGAAGACGCAGATGATCGAGAACATCAACTACGCCGACATGGAACAGGCGCTCACGAATCTCGCGTCGAAAAATCAACTGGTGATCGGCGTGGGCGGTCAGACTCAGGCGTCGGTGCTGAAAATCGCGAAGCGTTTTCCGAACGTGAAGTTCGCGATCGTCGGCGGCAACAAGGGGCAGGACATGCCGCCGAACGTCGCCGGTTATGACGTGAAGCAGGCGGAAATCGCGTACGTGGCCGGCGCGGCCGCGGCCATGCTGTCGAAGAACGGCGCGGTGAGTTATGTCGGCGGGATGGAGATTCCGTCCATCGTGAACGCGGGCAAGGAGTTCGGCAACGGCGCGCGTTCCATCAATCCGAAGATCAAGTACTTCGAAAGCTACACGGGCGATTTCGACAATGTCTCGAAGGCGAAAGAGGCCACGCTCGCGGCCATTTCGCAAGGCGCGGACGTGCACTATCACATTCTGAATCTCGGCCTGCGCGGCATGGAACAGGCCGCTACCGAGAAGCACACGCACATGATCGGCAGCTATACCGACCGCTGCGGCACGGACCCGTTGTACGTCGCGTATTCGATCACGGGTGTCGGCTATCAGGTGCAGTACGCCATCGATCAACTGGCGGCCGGCACGTGGCAGCCCGGCTATAAAGCGTTCGGTCTTGCCATGGGGCCGAAGGCGTCGGGTATGGTCATCTGCAAGCCGACGCCGGAAATGTCCACGAAGATCAAGCAGATCGAACAGGACATCGAAAGCGGCAAGATCAAGGTCTCCGAAGGCTGACATGAGTGCTACTCACGCTTCTGCTGCGGCGTCGTCTACGCTGAACCCGCTGGCCGGCGACGCGCCCGCTTCGGTGCTGCGCATGGAAGGCATCGGCAAACGCTTCGGCGCGTTTCAGGCGTTGAACGACGTGTCGCTCGAACTGTTCTCCTGCGAAGTGCACTGCCTGCTCGGCGAGAACGGTGCGGGCAAGTCGACGCTATGCAACGTGCTGTTCGGCGTGCATCAACCCGATGCGGGCGCCATGTGGCTCGATGGCGTGCCGTACCGGCCGCTGAGTCCGCGCGATGCGCTCGAACACGGCATTGCAATGGTGCATCAGCACTTCAGCCTCGTGGAAGACGTGAGTGTGCTCGACAACCTGCTGCTCGGTCAGACGCGCGGCTGGTTGAATCGCAAGCGTGAAGCTGAACGGGTGCGCGCGCTGGTCGCTGGCCTCGGTTTGGCGCTCGATCCCGACGTGCGGGTCGCCGATCTTTCGGTCGGCGAGAAGCAGCGTGTCGAGATCGTGAAGTGTCTGATTCGCGAGCCGCGTTTGCTGGTGCTGGACGAACCGACCGCGGTGCTGCTGCCCGCGGAGATCGACGCATTGCTCGATACCTGCGCGCGCGTCGTCGCACGCGGTTGCGCGGTGGTGCTGGTCACGCACAAACTCGCGGAAATTCGCCGTATCGCGAATCGCGCGACGGTGTTGCAAAGCGGCCGCGTCGTGGCGAGGTCGAGCACACCGTCCGACGATGTCGATGCGCTGGTGCGCGCAATGATTCATCGGCCGGGTAGTGTCGATTCCGAAGGCGTAACGGAGTCCGCCGGACAGAATAATTCGGCGACGCCGGTAGCCGCGTCGCCCTACGGCCGTCCGCTTGCCGACGAGGCCTTGCAGATCGACGGCGTCACCGTGCGCGATGCCGACGGCGTCACGCGTCTGCAGTCGTGCACGCTCGTCGTCAATCGCGGCGAGATAGTCGGCATCGCGGGCGTGGAGGGCAACGGGCAAAGCGAACTCGGCCTGGTGCTGGCCGGTATGCTCGCGCCGAGCGAAGGACGCTTCTTCGTACAAGGCACGGACTGCACTCGCGCCGCGCCGCAAACGCTCACCAAGGCGGGCGTGGGCATCGTGCCGGAAGACCGTCACGCGCTCGGCTGCGTGCCCGACATGAGCCTGACCGAGAACCTCTTTCTCAACCGTCTGGACGATTACGCGCGTCACGGCATGATGCGTCGTCGCGCGATGCGCCGCGACGCACGCGCATTGATGCAACGCTTCGACGTGCGGGCAGCGAGTCCCGAGGTGGCGTTTCGCGGACTCTCGGGCGGCAATCAGCAGAAGGCGGTGCTCGCACGCGAACTCACCCTCGACGGGCTCGCGGTGCTGGTTGCCGCGCAACCTACACGCGGCCTCGACGTCGGCGCGGTCGCCGCGGTCTACGACCACATTCGCGCCGCACGCGATGCGGGGGTGGGCGTGCTGCTGATCTCCTCGGAACTCGACGAACTGATGGCGGTGGCCGATCGCGTGCTGGTGATGTATCGCGGCCGCATCATGGGCACCTGCGTGCCGGACAAGTCGCAACTCACTCTTCAACGCGAGCGCATTGGCGCATGGATGGCAGGGCACACAGCATGACTTCGACCACTTCAACGGTACCGTTGGCACGCGCCGCGTGGCGCAGTTCGCGACGTCTGCGCACCGCGACCGTACTCGGCGGCGCGGCACTCATCGCCATTGCAGCGGCGCTCGCGCTGATCGCCATCGTCGGCGTGCCGCTCGGCGATGCGCTCGCCGCGTTCGCGGACGGCGCGTGGGGCTCGCCCTACGCGATCGGCGCGTCGATCAATCGCAGTCTCGTGTTTGCGCTGGTCGGCACGGGCTTCGTGCTCGCCAATCGCGCGCAACTGACCAACGTCGGCGGCGAAGGGCAGATTGCGATGGGCGGCATCGCCGCCACCGCGATGAGTCTGTACGGCCACGTCGCGCATTTGCCGTTCGGCCTGTCGTTCATCGTGCCGATGCTGGCAGCCGCGCTCGCCGGGGCGGTGTGGGGCGCGATACCGGGCTGGCTGAAAGCGCGCGCCGGCACCAACGAAGTGATCAGCACCTTGCTGCTGACTTTTATCGCAGTGTGGTTCCTGTACTGGTGCGTGCAATCGGAAGCGCTGCTGCGCCAGCCGATGAGCAACGCGGCCACGTTGCCCGAATCGCTCGATATTCCCGACGCGACCAGACTGCCGTTGCTGGCGAGTTCGAGTTCGACCGGATTGCACATTGGCTTGCCGGTGACGATCGCGCTCTGCCTCGTCGTCGCGCTGATGCTCGCGTATAGCCGTTTCGGTCTGCACCTGCGCGCGGTCGGTCTCAATGCGCTGGCCGCACGCCGCGCCGGCATGCCGATCACCACGACGATCGTCGCCGCACTGGCACTGGCCGGCGCGCTCGGCGGTCTGGCCGGTGCGCTGATGCTGCAAGGCGACCAGTACTCGTTGAAAGCCGGGTTCTCGTCGGGCTACGGTTTCGACGGACTCGTGGTCGGTCTGCTCGCGCGCGGTTCGGTAACGGGCGTTTGCGCTGCGGCGCTGCTGTTCGGCTTCATGCGCTCGGGCGGCATCAATATGGAAATGGTGGCATCGGTGCCCTCGGCGCTGGTGCTGGTGGTGCAGGGCGTGGTGATCGTCGCGTTGGCGGGCGGCTCGCTGTGGCTCGAACCCAAAGGAGCGCGGTAATGAGTGCGGCATTCAATGCGGAATTCGTCGCGGTGTTCATTGGCTCGTCGATCCGTTTCGCCGCGCCGCTGATGCTGGCGTCCACCGGCGAGTTGATCAGCGAGCGCGCCGGTGTGCTCAACATGAGTGTGGAAGGGATGATGCTGTCGGGCGCGTTTCTCGGCGCGGCGGGCGCGTGGGCGACCGGCAACGCGACGCTCGGTCTTGCCATCGGCATGCTGGGCGTGTTGCCGATCGCGCTGTTGCAGGCCTTTCTGAGCGTGACCTTGCGCGCGAATCAGATCGTGACCGGCATCGGCATCAATATTCTCGCGCTGGGGGCGACCACGCTCGCGTATCGTGAACTGTTCGGCGAACGCTCGAGCGCGGTGATTCCGGGTCTCGCGCGCTGGACACCGCCTGGTCTCGGCGCGCTGCCGGTGATCGGCGAGCCGGTGTTTCATCAGGTATGGCTCGTGTATCTCGGACTTGCGATTCTGGTCGCGACCTCGCTGGTGATGCGCCGCACGGCGTTGGGCGTGGCCTTGCATGCGGTCGGTGCGGCGCCGCGTTCGGTCGATCAGTCGGGGCTCTCGGTCACGCGTCTGCGTTATGGCGCGGTGTTGTTCTCCGGCGTGATGTCGGGCGCGGCGGGCTGCTTCATTTCGATCGGCGATATTCATACCTTCACCGAAGGCATGACGAGCGGGGCCGGTTATCTGGCGATTGCGGCGATTATCTTCGGAAACTGGAAGATTGGCCGGACGGTCGGCGCGTGTCTGCTGTTCGGCGCGGCCAGTGCCTTGCAGTTCCAGTTGCCGCTGATCGGCGTGCAGGTGCCGACCGCGTTGCTGGCCATGCTGCCGTATCTGCTCGCGTTGATCGCGGTGGCGGGACTGATCGGCCGGCAGACGGCGCCGCTCGCGCTGACGCAGCCGTTCCGGCGTTGATGTTCCGATGCGCCGATCCGTTCGCTCGCGTGCCGCATTTACAATGAGCGATTTTCTGCCATTCACTCAGGACGCCGGCCGCGCGCGGCCCGGCACTGCTGCCACATGACACGTGCTTCCAGCCGAGCCGTTGCTGCTGCTTCGGCGATATCCGATACGTCGCCGGTTGCAGCGCCGCCCGTAACGCAGCGTCAGAAGCTCGCGGCGGCGACCCGCCAGCGTATCTTCAGGATCGCGATTGCCGAGTTCTCCGACAAAGGGCTGAGCGGCGCACGCGTGGAGACCATCGCGAGCCGCGCGAAGGTGAACATCCGGATGATCTATCACTACTTCGGCGGCAAGGAAGCGTTGTACCTCGAAGTACTGGAGTTCGTGCTCGGCAGGTTGCGCGAGGCTGAACTCAAATTGAAGCTCGACGTCGATCAGATCGACCCGGTTACGGCCATCGTGCAGCTTTACGATTTTATCGAAGGCCATTTCGCGGCGCATCCCGAGTTGTCGAAGCTGCTGGCCTTCGAAAATCTGAACCGCGCGCGGGCCATGAAGCGCTCGACCGCCATTCCGGAAATGTCTTCGCCGGTGATGAATTTGCTGCGCACGGTCATTGCCCGCGGCGAGACCGATGGCTCGTTGCGCAAGGGTATCGATCCGCTTCACCTGTACGTCGGACTCGTGAGTCTGTGCTCGTTTCACAAGTCGAATGCGTACACGCTTTCGCGCATCTTCAATACCGACATGCTCGCCAGCCAATGGCAGGAAGATCAGAAAAAGCAGGCGCAGGAGATGGTGCGGGCGTTCGTGGTCGCCGGCGGCACGCCCGGCGCCGCTGGCGGTGTTATTGGCGCTACGGCCGCTGCTGCCGCTCAGCTTGCCAGGGCAGCGAGCGCCTGATCGATATCCTCGAGCAGATCGTCGATGTGCTCGATGCCCACCGAGAGCCGCACGGTTTCTTCACGAACCCCCGCACGTTCGAGTTCTTCCGGCGACAGCTGACGATGCGTGGTCGACGCCGGATGCGTGACGAGCGACTTCGCGTCGCCGATATTCACGAGGCGCGTGAACAGTTGCAGACGGTCCTGGAACCGCGCGCCCGCTGCCCGTCCTCCCTTTACGCCAAACGTCAGAATGCCGGGGCCGCGTCCGGACAGATAGCGTTCGACCAGCGCGTGGTCTGGATGATCCGGCAAGCCCGCGTAACTCACCCACTCGACCTGATCGTGATGCTGCAGGTGCTGCGCGATTTTCAGCGTGTTGCCGGTGATACGGTCGAGGCGGAGTGCGAGCGTTTCGATACCCTGCAGAATCTGGAAGGCGTTGAACGGTGAAATGGCTGCACCCGTATTGCGCAGCGGCACCACGCGCGCACGGCCGATATACGCGGCAGGGCCGAACGCTTCGGTATACGTCACGCCGTGATAGCTCACGTCGGGGGTGGTCAGACGCTTGAAGCGTTCCGCGTGCTGCGCCCACGGGAATTTGCCGGAGTCGACGATCGCGCCACCGATGCTGGTGCCGTGGCCGCCGAGATATTTGGTCAGCGAATGCACGACGATATCCGCGCCGTGTTCGAAAGGGCGCAGCAGATACGGCGACGGGACGGTGTTGTCGACGATCAGCGGGACACCGTGACGATGCGCGATGTCGGCGAGCGCGGCGATGTCGGTGATATTGCCGAGCGGGTTGCCGACCGATTCGACGAAAATCGCTTTCGTGCGCGCATCGATTGCGGCTTCGAACGAGGCGGGTTCGCGCGGATCGGCGAAATGGGTGTCGATGCCGTATTGCGGCAGCGTGTGCGCGAACAGGTTGTACGTTCCGCCATATAGCGTGCTCGACGAAACGATGTTGTCGCCGGCTTCCGCGATGGTCAGGATGGAATAGGTGACTGCGGCCTGGCCGGAGGCGACCGCGAGTGCGCCGACGCCGCCTTCGAGCGCGGCGACTCGTTGCTCGAGCACGTCCTGAGTCGGGTTCATGATCCGCGTATAGATATTCCCGGGCACTTTCAGATCGAATAGATCGGCGCCGTGCTGGGTATCGTCGAAGGCGAAGGCGGCGGTCTGGTAAATCGGTACCGCTGCGGCGCGGGTGGACGGATCGGGCCGATAGCCGCCGTGTACCGCAATGGTTTCGAGGCGCCAGTTGGCGGACGGGGTTTCGCTCATGATCGTCTCCTCAGAAAAGCGCGGCGTCGGTTGCGCGCGAGTGACGATTATTGAACGCAATGCGTGCCCTCATTAGCACGTTTTTTCGCTTGCTTAGCTGATCTCGATGGATGGCGCAACGCGGGTGCCCGGCCGCGAAAACAGGCCGTCGTCCACCTGCTATTCAGCCGCGAATGCCTTTACGGATATGGCTTTGCGGCAGTTACAATTTTTCAAACGGATAGCCGAATACCCTCTGGATATGCCGGGAATTTCTGCTATGATTACATTCAGCTTTAAACTTGAAATGTCCGAAAAATGCTGTTGAAAGCTTTTGGAGATTTTCAACTCTATTTATCAAAATTTATCCAGAATAATCTGGAATTCCTGAATACATGCTGGCAGGTCGCAGGTTTTGAAGGTGTGCCCGGAACATACGGCACCGCCTAGGGAAACTGTACGTCCACGGATTTCCCGGCGGCATCTCCGGATGCTCGTGTTTCCACGAGATCCCATTATGTTGTTGAAGCAGGTCGTTTAAGGCCGGATTAATTGCGCCTTGAAAAATCAGGTTTTTCTAATTCAATCGCAAACAATAACGGTTATCGATTGGATATGTTTTTAATTGTTTTAAATAGATATTCCGGAAAACATCAACATTAATTCCGGATTTCCGGTTGGCGAGTTTCCCTTCTTTTTCATTGAATTTTCGGCATTCCGGCCTTGATCGGCTTCGATCGGGCGTGAGCGTGCCGGCGGTGATTTGCGTGTGACAAGCGTGTTCTATTTGCCTTCCTGACGACCCGGAGTGTCGAGGAGAAGCATCATGAAGAGCTCGATAAGAAAGTCTCGTGCGCCGCTTCTGGCGTCGATGCTACTGGCGGTTTACTCGTTGGGCGCCATCGGCGCCGAGTGGCACGAGGGCAACACTTACACCGCCGGGACCACGGTCACTTATAACGGCCGAACGTATCAGGCTCTGCAGACGCATACCGCGTTCGTCGGCGCCGGATGGGCCCCGGCGACAACGCCGACGTTGTGGCGCGATATGGGGACGGCAGGGCCGTCGCCTTCGCCTGCGCCAGCGCCAGCACCTGCACCTGCACCTGCACCTGCACCTGCACCTGCACCTGCACCTGCACCTGCACCTGCACCTGCACCTGCACCATCACCAGCGCCAGCACCATCGCCATCGCCATCGCCATCGCCATCGCCATCGCCATCGCCATCGCCAACGCCATCGCCAACGCCAACGCCAACGCCATCGCCTTCGGGTTGCGCGGCGGCGTGGTCCAGTGCTAAGGCTTATGCCTCGGCCGGTACGCGCGTCACCTACGGCGGCCATACCTACCGCAATAAATGGTGGACTCAAGGCGATAACCCAGCTGACTCCGGTCAATACGGCGCATGGGAAGACCTGGGCGCATGCTCCGGCACACCGACGCCCACGCCAGCACCAACTCCGGCACCGGCACCGGCACCGACGCCAACACCGACGCCAACACCGACGCCAACACCGACGCCAACTCCGACGCCAACTCCGACGCCGACGCCGACGCCTGCACCTACGCCAGCACCGACGCCAGCACCGACGCCAGCACCGACGCCAGCACCGGTACCCACGCCTGCACCGGCACCTACGCCTGCACCAGCGCCCACACCCACGCCGGCGCCCACGCCAACACCGACCCCATCCCCATCCCCATCCCCATCCCCATCTTCCGCTCACGAAGTCGGCGGATACTTCGCGCAATGGGGCATCTACGGTCGCAACTACAAGATCAAGAACGTCGACACGTCCGGCGCAGCTCGCCTGCTCACGTTCATGAACTACGCGTTCGGCAATCTGTATTCGAAGAACGGCGGCTATGAATGCGGCCTCATCACCAAGCTCGAACCGGGCGCGACCGACCCCGACAATCCGGAAGCCGGGACCGGCGGCGACGCCTACGCCGACTATGGCAAAGGTTTCTCCGGCAACGAATCCGTGGATGGCGCAGCCGACCCCTGGGGCTTCCCGGCATGGGACGATCCACGCACCGGCAAGTCCGGTCCGCTCAAAGGCAACTTCAACCAGTTGAAGAAGCTGAAGGTCAAATACCCGAACCTGCGCGTGATGATTTCGCTCGGCGGCTGGACCTGGTCCAAGTGGTTCGCTCGCGCGGCATCGAGCGATGCGCTGCGAAAGCAGCTCGTCACGTCCTGCATCGATATCTATATCAAGGGCAATCTGCCGTTCGATTCGAGTGACAACGCCGGCGGCGACGGCGTGGCGCTCGGCGTCTTCGACGGCATCGACATCGACTGGGAGTTCCCCGGCGGTGGCGGCCAGCCGTACAACGCGGTCGACCCCAACGACAAGCGCAACTACACGCTGCTGCTCGCGGAATTCCGCAAGCAACTGGACGCGGCCGGCGCGCAACTCGGCAAGCGCTTCCTGCTCACCACGGCAATCGGTTCCGGCGGCGACAAGATCGCAAACACCGAGCCGGGCGAATACAGCAAGTCGCTCGACTGGATCAACATCATGTCCTACGACTTCCACGGCGGATGGGAGGCCAGCGGCCCGACCGACTTCCAGTCGAACCTGCATCCGGACCCCGACAGCCCGAATACCAAAACGCCGACGGGCGCCACCTACAACGTCGAGTCGGCCGTCAAGGCACTGCTTGCCGCGGGCGTGCCGTCTTCGAAACTGGTGGTGGGCATTCCGTTCTACGGACGCGGCTGGACCGGCGTCTCCGCGGGACCGAAGGGCGACGGCCTGTATCAGAAGGCAACGAAGCCGGCGCCCGGCACCTACGAAGCCGGCATCGAAGACTATCGCGTGCTCAAGAATGCGGCCGGCACGGTCCGCGAGCATCCGGTCGCCAAACAGGCGTGGAAGTTCGACGGCTCGACCTTCTGGTCGTACGACACGCCCGCCACCATTCGCGGCAAGCTCGACTACGTGAAGCAGCAGAACCTGCGCGGCGTCTTCAACTGGGAACTGGACGGCGACACCGCCGACTCGGAACTGTTGAAGGTGCTCAGCGAGATCAACAAGTAGTCCGGCATTCAGGAGTCGATCATGCGAGTGCAAAGTATGCGGGTGCGGGTCGCGGCGCAAGGTCCCACGCACGTCGTGATTGCAGACTGGCGAGGCCGGCTGCTGCATCGCGGTTTCACGCTGCTGGAATTGCTGGTGGTGCTGTTGATCATCGCGTTGCTGGCAGGCTACGTGGGCCCGAAACTGTTCGGCGAAGTGGGCAAGGCCAAGAGCAAAACCGCCGCGTCGCAGATGAAGGGCATCTCCAGTGCGCTCGACCGGTATCGCCTGGACACCGGCCAGTTTCCGAGCACCGATGCGGGTCTCAAGGCACTCGCCGTGAACCCCGGCAACATCACCGGCTGGGACGGCCCGTACATGAACGGCGAGATTCCGCCCGACCCGTGGGGGCGTCCGTATGTCTATCGCGCGCCCGGCGAAAACGGCAAGGACTACGACCTCAGCACCTACGGCGCCGACGGCAAACCGGGCGGGTCGGGCGAAGACCTCGACATCGTCGCCAAGTGACAGGTGACCGGTCATGCGCTATCGCGTCCGAGTCGGGACAGACTCCGGTGAACAGGAACTCGAACTCGAGAGCGACGACGAGTCACGGCTTGCTCAGACGGTCGAGGAAATGGGCCTGTCGTTCGTGGCCGCCACGCCGATCGAAAAACGCCGCTTCGGCTGGTCGTTCCGCAAGCAGGTGTTCGACCGATCGCTGTTCACGCAGGAACTGATCGCCTTGCTCGAAGCAGGCCTGAGCCTGATCGAAACCGTCGAGACCTTGCGCGACAAAAGCGCGACGGGCATCAACCAGACGGTGCTGGGCGGTATCGTCAGTGCGCTTTACGAGGGCGTGCCGTTGTCCGGCGCACTCGAGCGGCAGCCCGACGAATTCCCGCTGCTTTACGTGGCGACGGTCGCCTCCGCCGAGCGCACCGGGCAACTCGCCGAAGCGCTCAAGCGGTACCACCACTACGATGCGCGGCTCGCGGTCGTGCGCAAGAAAGTGGTGGCGTCGATGGTGTATCCGTCCATCGTGATCGCGACGGGCGCGTTCATCATCCTGTTTCTCATGTTCTACGTGATTCCGAAGTTCAGTCAGGTCTATGCGTCGATGAAGGAGATTCCGTTCTCCGCGCAGATCATGTTGTGGTGGGGCGACCTGGTGCACGCGCATGGCGGCATGCTGTTGATCGGCATCGCCGCGTGTGTCGGCGGCGTCGTCGCGGCGCTGCGCAACGCGACGATCCGCGGACGGCTCGTCGACACGCTAATGCGCACGCCGAAGCTGCGTGGCTATCAACGGCTGTTCGCCTTGACGCGCTTCTTCCGCACCTTGGGTCTGCTGCTGGCGGGCGGCATGTCGGTGGTGGCGTCGATGGAACTCTCGGCACAACTGCTGCCCACGCAGATGCAAGGCGCGCTGGCGCAGGCCCTCGGCGATATCTACGCGGGCAAGGCGCTCTCGACCGCGCTACCGGCCGCCGATCTCACTACGCCGGTTGCCGAACGACTGATTCGCGTCGGTGAGCAGAGCGGCGAACTCGCCGCCATGGTGACGCGCTCCGCGGAGTTCTGCGACGAAGAACTCGACCGCGCGATCGACACGCTGATGCGCGTGGTGGAGCCGGTGTTGATGCTGGTGGTGGGCGGTATCGTCGGCACCGTCATTTTTCTGCTCTATATGCCGATTTTCCAGCTGGCTGGAAGCATGGGGTGAAGTCATGGCAAACAGCACCGCCGTCAAGGCGCCGCAACCGGACGACAACGATCGCCGTTCGATGCAGGCGCGCATGTGGGAAGCCGCGGGTCAGCAGACCGCGGATTATCTGCAGCGCGTGAATCGAACCATCGGGCTACGCGGTCTGGATGCCGCGCAACTGGATGCAACCACACCGAGTTTCGATCTGTTGCCGTTCGCCGAGGCCATGGCGCGCCATTGCGTGCTGGTAAGAGAAGCGCCGAAGGACGATGACGATCACGGCGGCCTGCTGCTGGTGCTGGCCGATCCGTTCGACGCGCATCTGCGCGCGTGGGCCATGCAGCGCGTGAAAAAGCTGTTTGCATTCGCCTTCTGCGTGCCCGACGATCTGAGCGCGTACCTGGCGATGCACGAGGCCACGCAACGCGCGCTCACGAACGTCAGCATGGACGCGGCGCAAGCGGTGAACCCCGACGCCGGCGTGGAGATCACGCTGGCGACCCTCGCGGCAGATGTTCATCCGGTGATCCGGCTCGTCAATTCGTCGCTCTACGACGCATTGCGGGCACGCGCCTCGGACATTCATATCGAGAGCACGGCAACGGGGCTCGTCATCAAATACCGGATCGACGGCGTGTTGCAAAGCACCGCATCGGCGAGCGGGACCGAGGTGGCGGAGCAGGTGCTCTCGCGCCTGAAAGTGATGTCGGACCTCGATATCGGCGAGCGCCGCGTGCCGCAGGACGGCCGCTTCAAGGCGATCATCAATCAGCGCGAGATCGACTTCCGGGTGTCGATCATGCCGTCGATTCACGGCGAGGACGCCGTGCTGCGAGTGCTCGACAAGCAGCGCGGCGAGCAGAGCTCGGCGCCGTTGCGAATCGACGCGATCGGTCATGAAAGCGACATCGTCGAGGCGATTCGCGTGGTCGCTCACGAACCTTATGGCCTCGTGCTCGTGACCGGGCCGACCGGTTCCGGAAAATCGACCACGCTGTACGCGACGTTATCGGAAATCAACACGGGTGAAGAGAAAATCATCACGATCGAAGACCCCGTCGAATACGAACTCGAAGGCGTGCTGCAGATTCCGGTGAACGACAAGAAAGGCCTGACCTTCGCGCGCGGTTTGCGCTCCATTCTGCGCCACGACCCGGACAAGATTCTGGTCGGCGAAATCCGTGACGGCGAGACCGCGGGCATCGCGGTGCAGGCCGCGCTGACCGGTCACCTCGTGCTGACCTCCGTGCATGCGAACAATGTGTTCTCGGTGCTCGACCGCTTCCTGCACATGGGCGTGGACATGCACAGCTTCGTCGATGCGTTGCTGGGTGTGGTCGCGCAACGGCTGATGCGCAAGAACTGCCCGCATTGCCTGCGTGCCGACGAGCCACCCGACGACGCGCTGCTGCAGGCTTCCGGACTTACGCGCGAACAGGTCAAAGGGTGGAACTTCCAGCGCGGCGCAGGCTGCGAGGCCTGCCGCAAGACCGGTTATCTGGGCCGCCAGCCGATTGCCGAGGTGCTGCGCTTCAACGACCTGATCAAGCAGTGTTTCGTCGAGCGTCGGCCGGTGCTCGAACTCAAACAGGTGGCGCGCGACAGCGGTTTCATTCCGATCCGGCACGTTGCGCTGCGCGCGGTCGCGGATGGGCGCACCACGCTCGCCGAAGTGAACCGCGTGACGATCGTCGATTAGGCATGGGTTGAGTAGCGAGCAGGCAACTAGCAAACAACGAGCGAGCAGCAAGCAACAAGCGAGACGGCATTCAGCAAGCGGAGGCATGCGATGTCAACCTGGGTCGGACAACTACTTGGCATGACGAAGTTAAAGACGGGTTCGCCCGATCGCAACGGCTGGTTTAGCCGCGCCTCGATCTGGCTCGATGGGGAGCATGCCCGTCTGTTCGAACCAGGCGGACGGCAACTCGCCGCGGTGCCGCTCAAAAGCGCGGGCGACGTGGGCTCGGCGCTGGCCGCGCTCGACTCGCTGATAACGAAACCGGCCCGCCCAGGTTGGCATTCGCTGCGGGTTCTGCTGGGCGCGCCCTTCGTGCGGTACTTCGTGCTGCCGTGGCGGCCGTTGCCGCGGCCCGCCGACTGGGTCTCGCTCGCGCGTGCGCAGTTCGTGCGCGAAGGACCGGGCGGTGCGGACGGCTGGCGCTTCGCGGTGCCGGACGGTCAGTGGGGCAACGGCCGCCTCGCGGTCGCCGCGCCGGAGCCGCTGTGCGTCGATATCGTGCGCCTGTGCAAGTCGCGCCAACTGCGCCTTGCCGCCATCGAACCGGCTTTCATTCACGCGTTGTCGAAGCATCTTCGGCGCATTCACGACGGCGCGATCGCCGTGGTCGAACTCGAACAGGTGGATGCCGGCTTCGCCATCGCGCATATCGGCTTTCGCGAGCATCGGCAATGGACCGGGTTCATCACGTTGCCCGCCACCGGTTCCGTGGAGGACGTGATGCGCGACGCGATGGTCTTATGTACGGCTGCCGTGCCCGAGCGCACGTATGTGATCGCCCCGGCGGGTTTGCAGACGTGGGCGATGCAATCGCCCGCCGCGCAGTGGCTGCCGTCGCCCTGGGATGCCGCGCCATGAAAGCGGCGCTGCTCGACCTGACGCGGGCGAATCGTGCGGGCGTCGTACCCGGACTCGTCGGCCTGATGCTCGCCGCCGTCGTGCTGCTGGGGACGGTGCGCTATCTCGACGCGCTGAAAGAGCAGGGCGCGGCGCTCGACGAGCGCGAGAGCGCGATTGCCAGCGAGGAAGGCCGGCGCGAGCTGATCAGCCGCGCGCACCGGCAACCCGACAATCCGCGCGCCGCGCAACTGATGGCCCAGCAGAAGTACGCGACGGAGCCGGCACGCGATCTGATCGAAGGCGGCTGGCGGCCGAATATCGCGTTCCTGACGATGGAGATTGCCACTGCGTCGCGCGAAATCAACATGGTGTTCGAAACGCGTTCGGTGCAGGAGGCGCTGTCGTATAGCGACTGGCTCGAGGCTCAGGCGGGCACCGAGCGCGTGGTGATCAAGCGGCAGGCGGAAAAACCCGGGCCGCCGGTGAAGTCGGTGGAGACCACGTTGCAGATCACGTGGCGGGCAGCGGGGCCACGTGATGCCGCGGCAAAACCGGCGGGCGCGTCGGCGACCGCGGTGTCGGCCCCTGCATCGGCAATCGTGCCGGCATCGACATCGGGGCGGCCATGAATCGCGGATTGTGGGAGTTGCGTCGCCTGCGTTGGCGCCTTGGCAACTTCGGCCTGCTGGCCGCATTGATGATCGTCGTCGCGGCCACTATCGCGTTGCTGGAGATACGCCCCATGCAAAGAGATCTCGAGACGCGCCGTGAAAGTCTCGCCGTGCGCGAGGCGCGGCTCGTGCAACCGCCGCCGCCGGTACCCGACGACATCGTCGCGAACGGCAACCCGGACCAGCGCTTCGGCATCTTTCTGCACAGCTTCCACGCGATGGCGGCGAAGAGCGGTCTGTCGATTCCGCAAGTCGTCTATCAGAGCCCGCAGCAGGACGACCCGGCGGTGCGCCGCTATCTGGTGGAGAGCACGTTCAGCAGCGACTATCTGCGCCTGCGGGCGTTCATCGCGACTCTGCGGCATCTGGATGGCGTGCGTATCGAGCGCCTGTCGATTACCCGTCCCAACATCGGGGCGACGCAACTGGAGGTGCGGATTCAATGTTCGTACCTCGTGGAGGTCGCACCGTGAAACGACTCTTTACCCGTTCACCAATGGCGAGGCGCCTGAAGTGGATCGTTGCCGTGCTGGTCGTGAGCTTCTGCGCGGCCGTATTCGCGTACTGGAAAAGCGGACAGGAACCGGCGCAGGACACGCAGAGCGTGCCGGCACCGACGTCCGCCTCCGCGCCGCTTCCAGCGAACGGAGCCTCTAACGGAGCGGCCGACGGAGCGGCCGACGGAGCAGCCAACGGAGCAGCCAACGGAGCGGCGACCCGTCAGTCGTCGCCGGTTGGAGCGGCCGCCCGGCGCTCGCCGATTCAGCCTGCCGGCGCGGCGTCTGCGATGTCTGCGGAGGGATCGACAGCAGCCAGCCCGGCCGCCTCGGCAACCGTCATTCCCGTCAACCTGTTTCCCGGCCAGAGCTGGCTGCCACCGCCGCCGCCCGCACCCCCGCCGCCGCCGCCGCCCAAAGACCCGCCGCCGCTGCCGTTCACGGTCCGCGCGGTATGGCTTGCGCAGGAGGGCACGCTGTACGTCGTGCTCAACGGCGGAGGACACGAGTTACCGGTCTGCGCGAGCTGCCGCAACAAGGGTTTCTTTCGCAAGGGCGACGTGCTGATGGGCACGTACCGGCTCGAGCAGGTGGATCGTCGTGAAGTCCGCTTCACCTATCTACCCATGAAGCGCACACAGCAGTTGTCATTGTCGGGGGCGAAATGAGCCGAATCCGAGAGATCACCGCCTGGATCGTCGTGGCGTCGCTCGTCAACGCGTGTTCCAGCGTGCGCCACCCGGAGCTGGAAGAGAGCCTGCAAGGTCTCACGCCGGACGCGGCGCTCGACAGTCTCGCGCAGCAATCCGCGCAGAAGCCCGACGACATGGAACTGCGCAGCCGCTACCTGCAATTGCGCCGGCAACTGATGACCGACTATCTGCAGCGCGCGACCGCGGCTTACGACTCGGGTGATATTGCGCAGGCGCAGCAGTGGGCGCAGAAAGCGCAGCAGGCCGCGCCTGGCGACGACAACCCGACCTCGATGCTGCAATGGATCGCGACCCAGGCGCCGATAGACAGCGCGGTGCACTACGCGGAGTCGATCCGCGCCAGCAAGCCGCAGGAAGCGCTGTCGATTCTGAACGACGTGATTTCGAAGCAGCCCGGTAACGTGCCGGCCACGCGCCTGCGCGACGAGCTGCTGGCGCCGCAGGAACGGGAACTCGCACCGAAGCTCACGCGCGACATGAGCCAGCCGATCACCGTGCAGTTTCGCGACCAGCCGCTGATCAGCATTTTCGAACTGGTGTCGAAAATCACCGGATTGAATTTCACGTTCGACAAGGACGTCGCCGCCACCGCGCCCACGACGATCTACGCGACCAACACGCCGGTCAGTCAGGTGCTCTCGCTGGTGCTGCAGGTGAACCAGCTGGCGAGCAAGGTGGTGGGCGGCAATTCGCTGCTGATCTATCCGAAACGGCAGGACAAGGAAACGGAATACCGCGATCTGGTGGTGCGCACGTTCTATCTGCAGAATGCGCTGGCGCCGCAGGTCCTCGCGATGCTCAAGCAGATGGTGAAGACCCGCGACCTCGTGCTCGACGAGCGGACCAACGCGATCATCATGCGCGACGCGCCCGAGACCATCAAGGTGGCCGAGCGCCTGATCACCGCGATGGACGTGAGTCCCGCCGAGGTCGTGATGGAAGCGCAGGTGCTCGAAGTGTCCGCGACCGATCTGCTGCAGGCCGGCATTCTTTATCCGAGCCGCGTCGATTTCACGGGACAGACGCCCGACACCAACGACACCGGCACGCATACGCCGGGCGTGCTCACGCTCGACGAGCTCCGGCATCTGAACAGCAGCGACATTCTGGTGCGGCTCGGCGCGCCGTCGGTGGCCATCGACATGCTGCAAAGCCAGGGCAAGACCAAGACGCTCGCCACGCCGCGCATTCGCGTTCGCAGCCGCGAGAAAGCCAAGGTGCTGATCGGCGACCGCTTGCCGGTGGTTACCACCACGCTGTCGAGCAACTTCAGCACGGAGAGCGTCAACTATCAGGACGTGGGTCTCACGCTCGAAGTGGCGCCGGTCGTGGTCGATAACGACGACGTGCAGGTGAAGCTGAAGATGGAAGTGTCGAACGTGACCGATACGATCACCACCAGCAGCGGACTGGTCGCGTATCAGATCGGCACGCGCACGGCGGAGACGGTCATGAACGTGCGCAACAACCAGACGCAGATTCTCGCCGGCCTGCTTCAGCGCAGCGAGCGCGATTCCGGCCAGGGGTTGCCGGGCCTTAGCCGGATTCCGTTTCTCGATCGCATCTTCGGCACGAAGACCAATAACGAAAGCCAGACCGAACTCATCTTGCTGCTGACGCCGCATATCGTGCGCGGCCAGGGCATGCCGGCCGGCAACGTCGTCAATTTCGATTCGGGTACCGACACGCGTATCGGCATCGAGCGCGAACGGATGCCGGGTGGGCAGAACGTGGTGATTCCGCCGCAAGGCGTGCGCGTGCCGCCGCCACCCATCGAGCTTCCGGCAACGCCCCCCGCCGCGCCGTCACGGCCGGTCACGAGCAGCGACGCGCCGGTCCCGGTGCCCGGCAAACCGCAGGCGACGCTTCATGACTAAGGGTTTCACACTCATCGAGTTGCTGGTGACGCTGGCGATCATCGCGACGCTGGCGACGGTCGCGCTGCCGCTGACTCAGGTGGCGGCGCAACGCGAGAGAGAAGAGGAGCTCAAACATGCGCTCTGGCAGATCCGCGATGCGATCGACGCGTACAAGCTTGCCGGCGACGCCGGCAAGATCGATCGCCAGGTTGGGGATAGCGGCTATCCCGCGAGTCTCGAGGTGCTCGTCGACGGGGTGGCCGACAAGACGAGCGCGACTCAATCGCGACTCTATTTCCTGCGGCGTATTCCGCGTGATCCATTGTGCGATTGTCCGAGCCGAAGCGATGCGCAGACGTGGGGCAAGCGCAGCTACGCCAGCCCACCGGATTCGCCCAGCGAAGGCAACGACGTGTACGACGTGTATTCCCTGGCCGACGGCGACGGACTCGACGGCATTCCATTCCGCAAGTGGTAGACGTCATGAAGAAAAACGGCTTCCGGGCCTTTACGTTGATTGAACTGCTGGTGGTGCTCGCCATCATCGCGACGCTGCTGACGGTGGTCGTGCCGCGCTATTTCGGGCAGGTCGACAAGGCGCGCGAAACCGTGCTGCACGAAAACCTCAGCGTGCTGCGCGATTCGATCGACCGTTTCCGCGCCGACCAGGGACGTTATCCGCAAACGCTGGATGAACTGGTCGAGCGGCATTACCTGCGCGAAGTACCGATGGACACGATCACGCAAAGCCGCAGCACATGGAAGACCGCACCGGCGCCCGACGGCAAGCCGGGCGTGTACGACGTGCATAGCGGTGGACAGGGAAAGGCTAAAGATGGCACGGACTACAGCAGCTGGTAAGCGCAGGTGCTGCGCGACGACACTTCGCCGGCGGCAGAAGGGCTTCAGCTTTCTGCTCGCGCTGCTGTGCGTCGCGCTGATGAGTCTTTATCTGTTCAAGGTCGCCGAGATGTGGAGTCTGCGGACCCAGCGTCTTCAGGAGCAGGAGTTGTTGCGTAACGGTGATGCGATCCGGCGCGCGATCGAAGCGTACGTGCTGGCCGAAACGAACGGCGCGTTCCCGCGCACATTCGACGATCTGGTGAGCGACCCGCGGACCTCGTTCGCGCGACGGTTTTTACGCCGGGCGTATGCGGATCCGCTGACGCAGCAGGACTGGAAATTCATTCGCGGGCCGCAGGGCGAATTGTATGGCGTGTATAGCGGGGCGGAGGGCGTGCCCTTGAAGCAGGACGAATTCCCCGATACGTATGCGAGTTTTGCTTTGCAGAAGAGTTACGAGGAATGGAAGTTCGTGTACTACCCGAGCGGCGGAATGATGCGGCGCTGAGGGTGAAGCAGCGGAGGCACCCGCGCTGTCGCGCGGCGGATGCCGTGGTCGATCGTGCGGCGCCTGCCAGGGCGCTCACGCTGACCGGTTCGGCCGGCGTTTGGTGTTGGCCGTGCTGGCGGTGCGGGTCGTGCTGATCGTGTTTGATTGTTGGGAGAATCGCAATGTCGCAGTTTCGAAAGAGTCTTGCTTTGCTGCCGGCCACGCTGTTACTGTGCGCCGGCGCTACCTTCGCGCAGCAGGCGTGGCAGGAGAACGCCACGTATGCGGCCGGTGCCACGGTGACCTATAACGGCCACACGTATCAGGCGCTGGCTGCGCATACCGCCTATGCGGGCGCGGGGTGGACGCCTTCGAATTCGCCGACGTTGTGGCGTGACATGGGGGCGGCGGGAGGGACGCCTGCGCCTTCTCCTTCTCCTTCGCCGAAGCCGACACCTTCGCCGACGCCGACGCCGGCAGGATGTTATGCGGCGTGGTCGAGTTCTCAGGCTTACGCGTCGGCTGGGTCGCGCGTGACCTACAACGGGCGGAATTATCGCAACAAATGGTGGACGCAAGGCGACGATCCGTCCCAGTCGGGAGCCTATGGCGCTTGGGAAGATACGGGGGCTTGTTCGGGGACGCCTGCGCCGACGCCAACGCCAACGCCAACGCCAACGCCAACGCCAACGCCAACGCCAACGCCTGCACCTGCACCTGCACCTGCACCTGCACCTGCACCGACACCAACGCCGACGCCTGCGCCTGCGCCTGCGCCTGCACCGACGCCTGCGCCTGCACCGACGCCGACACCGATACCAACACCTGCACCGACGCCGACACCAACACCTGCACCGGCGCCAAGCCCGACACCTTCGCCAACTCCAACACCCTCACCAACCCCGAGCCCGCAATCCGGCACGCTCGGCGTTCCCACGCTCAAGGAAGCGCAAGACTACGAGAAAGCGCTCACTCAAAGCACGCCGAATTTCAAGGAAGTGCAGGCGTCGATCAACACGCTCGACAACGCAAAAGTCGATGCGGTGACACCCGGCAACAAGGCCAATCCCGCCAACGTGAAACTCGTCGAGAGCCTTTTGCCGTCGACGAAATGGGACTACCTCTTCGCCGATCGCGAGGAAAGTTACACGTATCAGCGCTTCCTGCAGGCGGTCGCCAAATTCCCCGCGGTGTGCCAGACCTACACCGACGGTCGCGATTCCGATGCGATCTGCCGTCGCTCGCTCGCCACCATGTTCGCGCATTTCGCTCAGGAAACCGGCGGTCACAATCCTGGTACCGCCACGCCGGAATGGCGTCAGGGCCTCGTGTATCTGCGTGAAATGGGTTGCAGCGAATCCGGCAATGGTTGCGGCTACAACGTCGAATGCAATCCGGCGATCTGGCAAGGGCAGACATGGCCGTGCGGCAAGCGTGCCGACGGCACGTTCCAGAAGTACTTCGGACGCGGCGCAAAACAGCTCTCATACAACTACAACTACGGACCGTTCTCGGAAGCGATGTACGGCGACGTTCGCGTGCTGCTCGACCAGCCCGACCTGGTCGCATCGACTTGGCTCAACCTGGCTTCGGCGGTGTTCTTCTTCGTGTATCCGCAGCCGCCGAAGCCTTCGATGCTGCATGTGATCGACGGGACCTGGAAGCCGAACGCCAACGATATCAAGGACGGTCTCGTACCGGGTTTCGGCATCACCACGAACATTATCAATGGCGGTGTGGAGTGCGGCGGCGATGTCGAGGTCGCTGCTTCGCTCAACCGCATCTCGTACTTCCAGCAGATGTCGGCCGAGTTAGGCGTGACCGTGGAGCCGAACGAGAAGCTCGGCTGCTCCGGCATGAAGCAGTTCAGCGAGCAGGGCGCGGGCGCGTTGAAAGTGTATTGGGAAGAAGACTGGAGCTGGAACGCGGAAGCCGCCGACGGCAAATCGTACAAGTGTCAGCTGGTGGGCTACCAGACGCCGTACTCGGCGTTCAAGGACGGCGACTACGTGAAGTGCGTGGAAAAGCATTTCAACGTGAAGCTCGAGTGACGCGTTGCGGCGTCGAGTAGAGGCGTTAGGCAAGACGGACCGTTTCGCATGTTTCGCGGATATGCAGTCCCACGGAGGAGTCGATCATCATGAAAGCACTCGGAATTCGTGTCAGCCTGCTGGCGATGGCGGCAGGGCTCGCGTTGTCGGCCACCGGCGTTCATGCGCAGGATCCCGCGTGGCGCGAAGGCGGGACGTACGCGGCAGGCGATCGTGTGAGCTACAGCGGACATGAGTATCAGGCGCTGCAAGCGCATACCGCGTACGTGGGAGCAGGGTGGACGCCTTCCAGTTCGCCGACGCTGTGGCGGGATCTGGGAGCGGCGACGCCGACGCCTGCGCCTGCACCAGCGCCAACGCCGACGCCAACGCCAACGCCAACGCCAACGCCAACGCCAACGCCAACGCCAACGCCAACGCCAACGCCAACGCCAACGCCAACGCCAACGCCAACGCCAACGCCAACGCCAACGCCAACGCCAACGCCAACGCCAACGCCAACGCCAACGCCAACGCCAACGCCAACGCCAACGCCAACGCCAACGCCAACACCGACACCGACACCGACACCGGCACCGGCACCGGCACCGGCACCGGCACCGGCACCATCGGGTTGCTACGCAGCGTGGTCAAGTGCGCAGGCGTATGCATCCGCTGGCACACGTGTGACGTACGCAGGGCACAACTATCGGAACAAGTGGTGGACTCAGGGCGACGATCCTTCGCAGTCGGGTTCCTGGGGCGTATGGGAAGACCTCGGCGCATGTTCGGGTACACCGACCCCAGCGCCCGCACCGACGCCAGCGCCCGCACCGACGCCAGCGCCCGCACCGACGCCAGCGCCCGCACCGACGCCAGCACCCGCACCGACACCAGCACCCGCACCGACGCCAGCACCCGCACCGACGCCAGCACCTGCACCCACGCCAGCACCCACACCCACGCCAGCACCCACACCCACGCCAGCACCCACACCCACGCCAGCCCCCGCCTCCTACAAACCCAAAATCATCTACATCCCCGCGCCCGCCGGCTATCCGAGCAACGCGGAACTCAGCCAGGCCGAGAAGGCCCTGGTCGACCAGACCCAAGGCCAGATTGCCCTGATCCGCAGCGCGCTGCGCGTGCTCCCCGATTCCGAGGTCGAAGCCGTCGAAGTCGGCCGCGCCGGCAATCCGTCGAACGTGCGACGGGTCGAGAAGATCCTCCCCGAACAGCGCTTCAACGAGTTCTTCCCGGTCCGTCACCTGAAATACTCGTACATCAACCTGCTGCGCGGCATTGCCAAGTTCCCCGCGTATTGCGGCGACTACACCGACGGCCGCAACGCCGACCTCATCTGCCGCAAACTGCTGGCCACCTCGTTCGCGCACTTCGTGCAGGAAACCGGCGCGAACTGGCCGTCGCTCACGCCCGCGCAGGCGCGCTCGGGCTACCCCGATCACGACAACCCGATCCTCGCGAAACTGCCGCAGGACACGCCCATCGAATTCTGGCGTCAGGGCCTGTGGTTCCTGCGCGAATCGGGTTTCGAAGAAGGCTCCGCGGTCGGCGCGTACCAGCAGTGCGCACCCGGCTCGCACGCGACCAACTGGGTCTTCTATCCCTGTGCGAAAAACGCGAGCGGCCAGTACCTCGACTATTTCGGTCGCGGCGCCAAGCAACTTTCGTGGAACTACAACTTCGGTCCGTTCTCGCAAGCCTTGTACGGCGACGTCAACGTGCTGCTCGACGACCCGGGCCGCGTCGCCGATACCTGGTTGAACTTCGCCTCCGCGGTCTGGTTCGCGGTCACGCCGCAAACCCCCAAGCCGCCGATGACCTGGGCCGTCGACGGCACCTGGGTCCCGAATGCCGTCGACCTCGGCAACAACATGAAGCCGGGCTTCGGCGCGACCGTGTTCATCATCAACGGCGGGATCGAATGCGGCGGCGGTGGCGCGGAGCGTCCACAAGTCGATAACCGGATCGCCGCGTATCGCGAGTTCGCGCGCGAACTGGACGTGACCATTCCGCCCGGCGAACCGCTCGGCTGCGCAAACATGCGCGGTTTCGTCGAAGGCTCGGCCGCGGCCGTGCAGGCCTATCTCGACAAGGACTGGTCATGGCGCGACGGCAAGCCCGCCATCGGCTGCAAACTGGTCGACTATCAGATGCCGTTCACGCTCGTGACATCGGGTGACTACAAAGCCTGCACCGATTATTTCTTCCGCGGCAAGGTCGAATACCAAGGCCAGATCGTGATCGACAACACCAAATGAAGCCGCCTGTTTTCGAGCCGCCGGGCGCGGCGTTCCCCAAAGCGAGGCGACAGCACGGCGCGTTGCTGGTCGCGTTGCTGCTGTTGGCACCGAACGCGGCGCACGCCATGCTCAGGTGCCGCGCGCCCGACGGCTCGGTGAGCTACAGCAGCGAGCGAACGCCGGGCGATCGGTGTGCGGACATCGGCATGCCGCTCGCGGCTAAACCGTTGCGTGTTTCTACAGCACGGCCGTTCACCACTTCGCGTGACACGCAGAAGGCGAGCATGCCCCGCATCGTCGACGGCAACGTCAATGGAAACAACAACGGAAACAACAACGGAAACAACAACGGCAGCGAAACGACCCGCACCGCCGAAGCCCGCATCTACGCCTATCTCGAAGACGGCGTGCGCCACTACACGAGCAGTCGCCCAGCCGAAACCTCGTCGCAGCACTTACAGATCGACGTGATCCGCCTGCGCTATATCGAGTCCTGCTATCTCTGCGGGCCGCGACGCGGCCTCGACGTGAGCACCCTGACGCTCGATCTGCATTCGTTCGATGCCGAGATCGAAGCCGCGGCGCGCGAATTCGGCGTCGAACGCGCGATCGTGCGTGCGGTGATTCACGCGGAGTCCGCGTTCCGTCCGGATGTCGTGTCCCGTGCAGGCGCTCAAGGTTTGATGCAACTGATGCCGGGCACGGCCAGAGAACTCGGCGTCGTCGATGCCTTCGACGCCGTACAGAACATTCGCGGCGGCGTGCGCTATCTGGCGTGGCTGCTCAACCATTTCGACGGCGACCTCGACCGCGTGCTCGCGGGCTTCAACGCGGGCGCGGCCGCGGTCGACAAATACCGGGGCGTCCCGCCGTATGCGGAGACGCTCCGTTATGTAGCGCGCGTGAAGGCGTTGACCGAACGCTATCGCAGCGCGCCCCAAGCCAGTGAGTCCAATGAATCGCACGAATCCAGAGGCTCCCTGACTTGACGATGCTGAAGCCATTCAGCGCTATTCCCTGAAAAATCCACCGATAGCTGGAGGTTGAGATGGAAAGAATGCGTTCGAGCGACGTGCCAGTATTCAGGTCGCTCATCACTAGCGGTTCGCAATTCGAGGCGTATGTCGATTCGATCGGACGGCCGCGCTTCGCGGTCAGTTGCGGCGGCGACGACCCCGGCGGCGCGCGTGCCGAACTCGACGAGTGGCTCTTCGCCGACGATATCGAATGCCTGATGCGAGCGTTCCTCGACTGGGACGCACGGGGCATCCGCATGGAACTGGACCGCGGCGCGTCCGACGAAGCCGAGGTCGGCGCCTGCTGGAACGTGATCGGACTGCCGCCG
Organism: Paraburkholderia sp. BCC1886; assembly: GCF_900996245.1. Lineage (GTDB taxonomy): Bacteria > Pseudomonadota > Gammaproteobacteria > Burkholderiales > Burkholderiaceae > Paraburkholderia. The sequence continues at coordinate 396,937 of NZ_CAAJGK010000041.1, forward strand.
CATTTCAACGACGCCACGTCGAACCTGAACAGCGGACTGCTCGGCGCGATGTGCATGGCGATGGGCGCGGACGGCGCACGCCGGGCGTTTCTCGAATCGGTTTTCAACGATGCATGGAGCTACGATTTCGTGACCTTGCGCTCGAACCGTTACGACAGTTTCATCGAAGAATGGAAATCGGACGACGACAAGACCGCGCGCCCCGAGCATTACCGCGCGCAGAAGCACTTTGGCGTGATCATCGACGCGGGGGCGCTCGGCGTCGGCAGCCGGCCCTTGCAGTATTGGGTGTATATCGGCGGCGCGAGCGGCAGTCTGACCTGCAAGCAGATCAGCGACGCCGGTCTGACCTGCGAAGGGTTGATCGGCCAGGCTTGTGTGATCAACGGACTCGGCGAAGTCGAGCGGATCGGCAATCATCGCGTGGTGGTCCGCGACGCGGCCTGATAGAAAGCGGTGCGCGGTCTGCACAATAAACGAGGGCACGCAAGCCCTGAGTTGGTGAGCACCGCACCACGGCGGCGTGAACGGGTGCGTCGTGGACGGTGGCCCACGGCTGGGCCTTTCAGGCTGGAATCCTTTGCCAGCAAGGCTTGCAGTACGACTGACAGAGCCTGGATCAGCATTGGCATAACTCCTGCTAAGTTGAGTTCAAACTTGTATTCAAGATTGAACTCAAGGAAAAACAGGTGCCGAACTCAACATTGCCGACCCTCGCCGGACTGCGCGACGCTTACGCGGCTCGTCGTCTCACGCCCACTCAGGTGGTGACCTCGGCGCTGGCTCGCCTCGATAGCAGCGAGCGCCCGGAAGTCTGGATTCTGCGGATTCCAGCAGCGGATATTCAGGCCCGCGCGAAGTCGCTCGAAGCGTTGCTCGAAGCCGAAGGCGACGCGTTGTTCGAACGCATGCCGCTATTCGGCGTGCCATTCGCGGTGAAGGACAACATCGACGTCGCGGGTTTGCCGACCACCGCCGCGTGCGCGCCTTTCAGCTATACCCCCGACGTGTCTGCGTTCGCCGTGCAGCGGCTCTTCGACGCGGGCGCGATCCTCATCGGCAAGACCAATCTCGATCAGTTCGCCACGGGTCTGGTCGGCACGCGTTCGCCATATGGCGCCGTGCGGAACGCGGAGTTTCCCGAGCGCGTATCGGGCGGCTCCAGTTCGGGTTCGGCGGTCGCGGTGGCGCTGGGCTGCGTCGCGTTCTCGCTCGGCACCGATACGGCCGGGTCGGGACGCGTGCCCGCAGGTTTCAACGAACTCGTCGGATTGAAGCCGTCGTTGGGCCTTGTCAGCAAACGGGGCGTGGTGCCCGCATGCCGCACGCTCGACACGCTGTCGGTGTTCGCGCACGACGTCGACGATGCGTGGCGCGTGCTGAGCGTGATGGCGGCTTTCGATCCGCTCGACAGCTACTCGCGCAAGGTGCCGGCGCTCGGCCTGTCGCGCGGCGTGCCGCGCATCGGGGTGCCGGAGCGGCTCGAATTTTATGGCGATGCGGCCGCGAGCGATGCGTTCGACGCGGCGCTCGAAGCCGTGTCGGCGCATCTCGACGTGAGCCCTCGATCGATCGATTTCGAGCCTTTGAAGGCGGTCTCCGCGCTGCTCTACGACGGCCCGTGGGTGGCCGAACGGCGTGCAGCGATCGGAACGTTTTTCGACACGCAACATGACGCAATCGATCCGGTCGTGGCCGCGGTGGTCGGCAAGGCCGACCGTTTCAGCGCGGTCGATCTGTTCAACGGCCAGTACACGCTGGCGGCCCTGAAGCGTCACGCGGAAGAACTGTTCGAATCCATCGACATCCTGATCGTGCCGACCACGCCGACGCATCCGTCGATCGCGGACGTGCAGGCCAATCCGGTCGAACTGAACAGCCAGCTCGGCTACTACACGAACTTCGTGAACCTGCTCGATCTATGCGCGCTGGCCGTGCCGTGCGCGCGTCGCGCGGACGGCTTGCCCGCGGGCGTCACGCTGATCGCACCGAGCGGCGCCGACCGCCGTCTCGCCGATCTCGGCGCGCGAATCCAGGCACTCTTCGCGACGCCGGACGCGCGCGCTGCCGCCACGTCGATCGCGCCGTTGCCGTTCCAGGAGCCGACAGTCGCGCTCGCTGTGGTCGGCGCGCATCTGCGCGGCCAGCCGTTGAACTGGCAACTCGAACAGGCCGGCGCGCGATTCGTCGACGCGACGCACACGTCGCCCGACTACCGCCTTTACGCGCTCGCCAATACGCAGCCGCTCAAACCGGGTCTCGTGCGCGTATCGGACGAGACCGGCGCCGCCATTGCGATCGAGGTGTGGGACATGCCGTTGCGCAACTTCGGCCAGTTCGTCGCCGACATTCCCGCGCCGCTCGGCATCGGCACGCTGCAACTCGCGAACGGACTCACGGTGAAGGGCTTTATCTGCGAGCCATGGGCCGTGAGTGCCGGTAGTGGCGCGAAAGACATCACCTCGTTCGGCGGCTGGCTCGCGTATCTCGACAGCGCCAACTGAACAGCCGCACACCTGCAAAAAAAGCAAAGACAGTCACCGACGACATCGACCCAACCCACGCCCATTCATCTTCGACAGGATCAGGACACCATGACCAGCCGCCGTACTTTTATCAAGAGCGCCAGTCTGCTGACGCTCGGCAATATTCTGCCCATCGAGTCGGTTTTCGCCGCGCCTAAAACCACGGTCGGCGTGATCTACGTGGGTGCCCGCGGCGACTACGGCTACAACCAGGCGCAAGCGAGCGCCGCGGCCGTGATCAAGAAGATGCCCGGCGTGAAGGTGGTCGAAGAAGAGAACGTGCCCGAAACCATCGCCGTGCAGAAAACCATGGAGGCGATGATCGAGCAGGACGGTGCGACGCTGATTTTCGCGACCTCGTTCGGCTACTTCGACCCGCACGTGCTGAAGATGGCGGCCAAATACCCGAAGGTGCGCTTCGCGCATTGCGGCGGTTTGTGGAAGCAGGGTAATCCGTCGAACATCACCAGCTACTTCGGTTATATCGACGAATGCCAGTACCTGAACGGTGTGGTCGCCGGTCATATGAGCAAGAGCAAAAAGCTCGGGTTCGTCGCCGCCAAACCGATTCCGCAAGTGCTGCGCAATATCAACGCGTTCACGCTCGGCGCGCAGTCGGTCGATCCGTCGATCACGACGCAGGTGATTTTCACCGGCGACTGGTCGATGCCCGTGAAGGAAGCGGAAGCGACCAACAGTCTGATCGACCAGGGCTGCGATGTACTGACCTGTCACGTCGACGGCCCGAAGGTGGTGATCGAGACCGCGGAAAAGCGCGGCGCGATGAGTTGCGGCTATCACGCAAGCCAGGCGGCGTTGGCGCCGAAGGGTTATCTGACCGGAGCCGAGTGGGACTGGGCGACGCCGTACCAGCAACTCGTGTCGGGTGCGCTGGCCGGCACGGCGCAGCCGAATCTGCTGCGCGGTGGCCTGAAAGAAGGCTACGTGAAGATGTCGCCGTACGGTTCAAAGGTGACGCCGGCCGCGAAGCAGAACGCAGACTCGATCAAAAGCAACATGGTGGCCGGCAAGTTCGTGATCTTTAAAGGCCCGATGAAGGACAACAAGGGCGGCACGGCGATCGCGGCGGGCACCAGCTATCCGCAAACCGACTACACGCTGGAAAGCATGAATTATCTGGTGGCCGGAGTGGTCGGTCAGATCTGACCGGCGCGTATCGCGCCAGCCGAAGTGCCGAAGTGCCGAAGTGCCTGAGTCCGTCCACACCAAGGAGCCGTGATGCGTCCCAATGCCCTTGCCGCGAGAGCGATGCTGTCGCTGTTGCCCGCGCTGCCGACCGTGCTGGCCGTGCTCGGCACCTTGCTGTTGTTCTCGCTGTTCCTGCTCGTGCAGGGACAGCCGGCGCTCGATGCGATCGGGCTTATTTTCGAAGGCGCGTTCGGCTCCTCGTTCGCGTGGCAAAGCACGTTGCTGCGCGCGTCGCCGCTCATGTTCACCGCGTTGTGCGTGGCGTTGCCCGCGCAGGTCGGCCTGATCGTGATCGGCGGCGAGGGCGCGCTCGCGTTGGGCGGCATGTGCGCGGCCATCGTTCCGCAGATGCTGCCCGCCGGCACGCCGTGGCTGATTGGCTCGCCGTTGATGGCGATTGCCGGCATGCTCGCCGGCGGCGTGTGGATCGGCGCGGTGGGCGCGTTGCGGCAGTGGCGCGGCGTCAACGAGACGATCAGCAGTCTGCTGATGTCGTATATCGCCATCGCGCTGTTCAAGTTTCTGGTGGAAGGCCCGCTGCGCGATCCGGCCAGTCTGAACAAACCGTCGACCTATCCGGTGCCCGACGCGTTATCGATTGGCTCGATTCCCGGTCTCGAGACGCATTGGGGACTGGTATGGGGCGTACTCGCCTGCATCGCGGCGTGGGTGTTCGTGAAGTTCAGCACCAAGGGGTTTGCGATGCGCGTGGTCGGCGGCAGCAATCGCGCGGCGCGGCTGGTCGGTCTGCCGGTCAACCGGCTCGCGCTGATTGCCTGCGTGCTCGGCGGCGCGGCGGCGGGTCTTGCCGGCATGTTCGAAGTCGCGGCGGTGCAGGGCAGCGCGAATGCGTCGCTGCTGGCGGGCTACGGTTATGCGGGCATTCTGGTGGCGTTCGCCGCGCGCCAGAATCCGCTCGCGATCATCGCATGCGCGTTGATGATCGGCGGCATCGAGGCGAGCGGCAGTCTGCTGCAACGCCGGCTCGATCTGCCCGACGCCACCACGCTGGTGCTGCAAGGACTGCTGTTCGCCAATCTGCTCGCGTGGGAAGCGCTCGGCGGCCGTATCGCCGCATGGCGCGTGAAACTGCAGGCCGCCGCGCAGACCGGTCTTCCCGTGCAACTGGAGCAAACCCATGCCTGACATGCACTCACCCGTGGTGATTCTGCTGCTGTCGCTGTTCGCCGGTGCGATCCGCGTGAGCACGCCTTATCTGTTCGTGAGTCTCGGCGAGTGTCTGACCGAGAAGGGCGGGCGCGTGAATCTCGGACTCGAAGGCATTCTCGTGTCCGGCGCGATGAGCGGTTATGCCGGCGCGTATCTGACCGGCTCGCCGTGGGCCGGCGTGCTCGCGGCCGGTCTGGTGGGACTGTTGCTCGGCTGTCTGCATGGGCTGGTGTGTTCGCTGCCCCGCGTGTCCGACATCGCGTTCGGCATTGCGTTGATGCTGCTCGGCACCGGTCTCGCCTTCTATCTCGGCAAGCCGTTCATCGAACCGCAAGCGCCGATGTTGCCCGGCATCGATCTCGGCGCATGGAGTTCGTCGCCGCAATTGCATAACGCGCTGCGGATCAATCTGCTGTTCGTGATCGGCGTGGTGCTCGCCTTCGTATTGCAATGGGCGCTGCGCAATACGCGCTGGGGCATGATCTTGCGGCTGGTCGGCGATCATGCGGAGACGGCGCGCGCGATGGGTTATCCGCTCACGCGCGTGCGGATTGCGGCGACCGCGGTGGGCGGCGTGTTCGCGGGCGTGGGCGGGGCGTATCTGTCGCTCGTCTATCCGGGCAGCTGGAACGAAGGGCTGTCGAGCGGACAGGGCCTGATGGCCGTGGCGCTGGTGATCTTCGCGCGCTGGCAGCCGTTGCGCTGCTTATGGGCGGCGCTGCTGTTCGGCGCAGCGGGCGCGTTGGGGCCGGCATTGCAGGCGATCGGCGTGACGAGCGGCTACTACCTGTACAACGCCGCGCCCTATGTGTTGACGCTGGCGATCATGATCGTCAATTGCCGGCCGGATCGCACGCTCGCGGGGGCGCCCGGCGAGTTGAGCTTGACGCGGTGATCATGCGTTGCCTCCTTCACAATCGCATTCGACGAACCTAACCAGGATCTCTCCACCATGAACCGTTTTATCGAAGCCCGTCCGTACCCGTGGCCCTACGACGGCGACCTGCGTCCCGCCAACACCGCGCTCGTGATCATCGACATGCAGACGGATTTCTGCGGCCACGGCGGTTACGTCGACAAGATGGGCTACGACCTGTCCCTCACACGTGCACCGATCGAGCCGATCAGAAGCGTGCTTACGCCGATGCGCGAGCAGGGGTTCACGATCATCCACACGCGCGAGGGGCATCGTCCCGATCTGTCCGACCTGCCGGCCAACAAACGCTGGCGCAGCCGCCGCGCGGGCACGAACGGCGTCGGTATCGGCGACGACGGCCCCTGCGGCAAGATTCTCGTGCGCGGCGAGCCGGGCTGGGAAATCATCGACGAACTGGCGCCGCTGCCGGGCGAGATCGTCATCGACAAGCCGGGCAAAGGCTCGTTCTGCGCGACCGATCTCGAACTGATCCTGCGCACGCGCGGCATCGTCAATCTGATTCTGACCGGCATCACCACCGACGTCTGCGTGCACACGACCATGCGCGAAGCCAACGATCGCGGCTTCGAATGCACGGTGCTGGCCGACTGCTGCGGCGCGACCGATCCCGGCAATCACGATGCGGCGCTGCATATGATCACGATGCAAGGCGGCGTGTTCGGTGCGGTCTCCGATTCCGCCGCGTTGCTGCACGTGCTGGGCGGCTGACATCATGACCGCCCCCGCGCAAGCTCTCGGTGTGGAAGTGCTGAACGCGAGCAAGTCGTTCGGCGCGTTTCGCGCATTGGATGGCGTTTCCCTCAAGGTGCAGGCGGGTACGATACACGCGCTGCTGGGCGAGAACGGCGCGGGCAAGAGCACGCTCGTGAAGGGGCTGGTCGGTTACGGCGTGCTCGACGGCGGGCAGATCGTCGCCGATGGCCGGGAAGTCGGCATCGCCTCGCCGCGCGATGCACAGGCGCTCGGCATCGGCATGGTGTATCAGCACTTCACGCTGGCGTCGGGACTCTCGGTGGAAGAGAACCTGTTGCTCGCACGCGGGCGAATGCCGTGGAAAATCGACTGGAAAGCGGAGCGCGCCGCGCTGGCCGCGTTCATGCAGCGCATGCCGTTCCGCTTGCCGCTCGACGCCCCGGTCGCATCGCTCGCGGCCGGCGAGAAGCAGAAGCTCGAAATTCTCAAGCAACTGTATTTGCAGCAACGCTTTCTGATTCTGGACGAACCCACCTCGGTGCTGACACCGCAGGAAGCGGACGAAGTGCTCGGTCTGATGCGCGCGCTGACCACCCGGGGCGAACTGACCGTGCTGATGATCACGCACAAGTTTCGCGAGGTGATGGCCTATGCCGACGATGTGACCGTGTTGCGCAAGGGTCGTCAAGTGGGGTCGACGGCAGTATCGGCGACTAACCGCGACGAACTCGCCGCGTGGATGATGGGCACGGCGACGTCGGGCGGTTCGAAAGAAGTGGTGGCGGAGGACGTCGCGGCCGCTCCCGTGCTCGCCGCCGTGATGGTGCAGCGTCTCGCGCGCACACCGGTCGGCGAAGCGGCCCAGGTGCGGCTCGCGCTGCACGATCTCTCGGTCGAAGACGACCGCGGTCATACGGCCGTGAAGCATGTGACGCTCGCGGTACGTGCAGGCGAAATCCTCGGATTGGCGGGCGTTTCGGGCAACGGGCAGAAAGAACTCGTGGAAGCGCTGGTCGGCCAGCGTCGCGTGAAGGCGGGCACGATGCAGGTCGCGGGCGCGCCCTATCAGGCAACTCGCGAGCAGATGACGCAACGCCGCCTGTTCGCCATTCCCGAAGAGCCGTTGAAAAATGCCTGCGTCGCCGGCATGAGCGTCGCGCAGAATCTCGCGCTGCGCGACTTCGATCGTGCGCCGTTGCGGCGCGGCGGCTGGTGGCTCGACCGTGGCGCGATGCGGGCGCGCGCCGCGCAACTGATCGGCGAATTCAACGTGCGGCCGCCCGTACCCGAGCGCGCCATCGGCACGCTCTCGGGCGGTAACGTTCAGCGCGCGGTGCTGGCGCGCGAGCTGGGGCAACCGGTCGATGTGCTGATCGTCGCGAATCCGGTGTTCGGTCTGGACTTCGCGTCGGTGGCCGACATACATGCGCGTTTGATGGCCGCGCGCGAAGCCGGCGCCGCCGTGCTGCTGGTTAGCGAAGATCTGGACGAACTGCTGGAGCTCGCAGACCGTATCATGGTGATCGCAGAGGGTGAGCTGGTGTTCGAAACGCCCGCGGCGCAAGCGGACCGCACGGTGCTCGGCCAGCATATGGCCGGTCATGGCGACACCCACGCCGAGCCCGCCGCCCCTGTCGAGAAAATCAAGGAAGCTATCGGATGACCTCCCCGAAGACAACGAGCACGACCAGCACGACCAGCACGACGACCACGCTCACTGTCGATGCCCAGCCCGGCCCGTTCACCTACGAGCCTGCCCGCACCGCGCTGGTGGTGATCGACATGCAGCGCGATTTCATCGAACCAGGTGGTTTCGGCGAATCGCTCGGCAACGATGTGTCGCTGCTCGCGGAGATCGTGCCGACCGTAGCCGCGCTGCTTGCCTTCGCGCGCGAACAGGGCTGGCTGGTCGTGCATACGCGCGAATCGCATGCCGCCGATCTGAGCGACTGCCCGCCCGCCAAACGTCTGCGCGGCGCGCCGAATGCGCGGATCGGCGAACCCGGCCCGATGGGGCGCATTCTCGTGCGCGGCGAACCGGGCAACGAGATCATCGAGCCGCTTTTGCCGCTGGCCGGCGAGATCGTCATCGACAAACCAGGCAAGGGTGCGTTCTACGCGACGCGTCTGGGCGAAGAACTCGCGATGCGCGGTATTACGCGGCTGGTGTTCGCGGGCGTCACCACCGAGGTGTGCGTGCAGACCTCGATGCGTGAGGCCAACGACCGGGGCTACGACAGCCTGCTGATCGAAGATGCCACCGCGAGTTATTTTCCGGCGTTCAAACAGGCGACACTGGAGATGGTGCGCTCGCAAGGCGGCATCGTCGGGTGGACCGCGCCGCTTGCCGCGTTGACTGCTGCGCTGACCGCCACACAGACCGACTGACAACTTTTCACTTCATCCTTCATCGACGAGAGCAAGACCGTATGGAAGTCAATCAACCGGAAGTGGTCGCCGAGGTTCGAGCGGCGTTCGTCGAATATGAGCGGGCGCTGGTGGACAACGATATCGACGCCATGAACGCGCTGTTCTGGCACACGCCAGAAACGGTGCGCTACGGAATCGCGGAAATCCAGCACGGCGGCGAAGCAATCCGCGCGTGGCGCGCCAGTTGCGAGCCCGTACCGAAGTCGCGCACGCTGCATCGGACCGTGGTGACCACGTTCGGTGGCGACTACGCGACCGTCAGCACCGAATTCACCAGCGACGCCACCGCCTTGCTGGGTCGCCAGATGCAAACATGGGCGAAGCTCGACGGTGGCTGGAAAATCGTTGCGGCCCACGTGAGTCTGATCGCCACCCCGTGAAGCGCCGATAATAAGAAAAATTGGGATCAGGCAATATGAACGACGACCCGGCCAAGGTACTGGATAGCTCCGGCGATGATCCGGGCGATGCATCGAGCGATGCTGCCGGCGCCGCTGCCGGCAATACGCGCAGCGAGCCCGCACCCAGCGTGCCGGCCGCGGCCAATCCGCTCGCCGAGCAGGTGTATCAGCAACTCAAGAGCGACATTTTCAGCTTCCGTCTGTTTCCCGGCGACCGCTTCTCCGAAAACGGCATCGCGCAGCATTACGGCGTGTCGCGCACGCCGATGCGCGACGGGCTCTTCCGTCTGCAACGCGAGGGTTATCTGGAAGTGGGCTTCCGGCGCGGCTGGAAAGTCGCGCTCATCGACTTCGACCAGCTGGACCAGCTTTACGATTTGCGCATCGTGCTGGAAGCGGCGGCGATCGAGCGGATCGGCGCGGGGGGCGACACGGCGCAAGCCGCGCTCGATGCGTTGAAAGCCATCTGGTGCGTGGCGCCCGAGTTACGCGAGAGCGATCCGGTGAAAATGTTCGGCATGGACGAAGACTTTCACCGGCGACTCGTGGCCGCGACCGCCAACATGGAAATGCTGCGCGTGCATAACGAAGTGACCGAGCGCATCCGCATCGTGCGGCGGCTGGATTTTCTGAAGCCGCATCGCACCAGCGCGACCTACGACGAGCATTCGACCATGCTCAACCTGATCGAACGTCAGCGGCTCACCGAAGCGGGTATCCTGCTGCGCGCGCATATCACGCAGAGCAAGCTGGAGGTACGCAAGATCACGCTCTCCATGCTGTCCGCCGCGCGCGACAGCAAGCTGCCGTTCGTCTCGTAAAACCCGCGGTGTTGCGACGTTCTTACTCGTAAGAGAAGAACGAGCCGCCGAACTTGTCCATCTTGTCGAGCGCCATGCCGGAGCCGCGTACCACGCAGGTGAGCGGTCCTTCCGCGACGAACACCGGCAGCCCCGTTTCTTCCGCGAGCAGGCGGTCGAGATCGCGCAGCAGGGCGCCGCCGCCCGCCAGCATGATGCCGCGCTCGGCGATGTCCGCGCCGAGTTCCGGCGGCGTTTGCTCCAGCGCGATCTTCACGGCGGAGACGATCTGGTTCAGCGGATCGGTGAGCGCCTCGAGAATTTCGTTGCTCGACACCGTGAAGCTGCGCGGAATGCCTTCCGACATGTTGCGGCCTTTCACTTCCATCTCCTTGACTTCGGAGCCGGGGAAAGCGGAGCCGATCTGCTTCTTGATGGCCTCGGCCGTCTGTTCGCCGATCAGCATGCCGTAGTTGCGGCGAATGTAGTTGACGATGGCGTCGTCGAACTTGTCGCCGCCCACGCGCACCGAACCTTTGTAGACGATGCCGCCGAGCGAGATCACGCCCACTTCGGTCGTGCCGCCGCCGATGTCCACCACCATCGAACCGGTCGCGTCCGAAACCGGCAGGCCCGCGCCGGTGGCCGCGGCCATCGGCTCTTCGATCAGATAGACCTGCGAGGCGCCGGCGCTATGCGCGGCTTCCTTGATGGCGCGCCGCTCCACCTGGGTGGAACCGCACGGCACGCAGATGATGATGCGCGGCGACGGCGCGAACAGTCGCGACTCGTGCGCCATCTGGATGAAGCGCTTGATCATCTGCTGGGTGATGTTGAAATCGGCGATCACGCCGTCTTTCATCGGGCGGATCGCCTCGATATTGCCCGGCACCTTGCCGAGCATCTGTTTCGCTTCCTTACCGACGGCGAGGATGATTTTCTTGCCGTTGGGACCGCCTTCCTGGCGAATCGAAACCACCGACGGTTCATCCAGCACGATGCCTTTGCCGCGCATGTAAATCAGGGTGTTCGACGTGCCGAGGTCGATGGCGAGGTCGTTGGAAAAATAGCCGCGCAGAAAACCGAACATGCAAATTCCTGTCTCTCGGATGCCGGGCGCGTGAGCGCGCCGCTTGGGAACGCCGCACGAGGGCGGCGTAGGCGACCACGTGGCGGTCGAAGAGAGGCAAGGATAACAGTTTCGCGCTGCGGCTTACTTCGGCGGGTGCGGGCGCAGCGAATTCGACGACTGCCATTTGGCGCGTTCGCAGTTGGTCTTGACGCGGGCGGCGTAGTCGCCGGGCGAGGACAGACGCAGCGCGCGCATCTGGATGATGTCGTCGTTGCTGTGGTCCCAGCCGCCTTGCCAGTTGGCGTCGAAGGCGCTCGCGTCGGTCAGTACGTGGCGCAGTTGTTCCTTGTATTGGGCGGTCTGCTGGGCGGTGTTCCCACAGAACGCCTGCGCGAAATGCGCCTCCTGACCGGCGGCGAGGGCGGTGGCGTCGGCGCTGTCTGCGTCGGCGATGGCGAGCCGGGGCAATGCCGACAGGGCGAGAGAGAGTGCAAGCAGAATGGCGAACAGCGGCGATGCAGTGGTCTTTTTTCGATTTTTGTACACGATGGGCTCCAGGCGGTCCGTGACCTCGTCGCCTTCTGTTGCAGGAGTCGTGCCTGAAATCGTTCGCTCACCAGCTATACCGTGCGCCGAGCAGTCCGGCGATGCTCCGGTAACCGCCATTGCCGTATTGCAAGCCGACGTTGCCCCAGATTCGCCAGTGTTTCGCCACGTCCGCCTGCAAGCCGGCTTTCAGTTCCGCGCGGTCTTTCGGGCCGTCCTGTGAGACCACCCTCTGGTTGAAGGCGATGCTGTTGCCGCTCGTGTCATGCCACCAGTTGAGTTCGACGAAGGGCAGCCAGCCGGGCGTCGAGAGCGGCGTGGGCGCGCGCATCAGGCGCACGCCCAGGCGCGTGGCGAGGCCGTCGTTGTCTTCGCTATGGATGAGCGTGCCGTTGCTCTCGGTGTGGTCGTCGGCCTGGTAGCTCGAGTAGATCAGTTGCAATTGCGGTTCGAGCAGCCACGCGCCTTTCGTCGTCTGTGCCAGCGTGAAAGCCCAGCCGCCTTCCAGCGAGCCGGACCAGACCTGGCTCGTATAGCTTTCGCCGCTCAGGTCCTGGCCTTTGAGCGTGTTGTCGAAGTGCGCGTATTGCAGCCACGCGTCGACGTACGGTCCATCCGCGCCGCTCGCGTTGCCGTGCCACGTTGCATAGACGCCCGCGCCGACGCCGTTGATGCTGCCGCGTGCGCTCGCCGGATTGTCCCGGGCGCTGGCTTCCGTGGTCGCGGTGCCGTAGCCGGCCATCACGCCGACCTGCCAGAGCTGGTTGCCTGTTTTGTGCCGGTACACGTCGATGCCCGCTTGCACCAGCGCGGAATCGACCGACTGGTCGAGCCGGCCGCCGGCTGCGGCGCCGTCCGTGTGGCCACCCGCGGCGCGCGCCCAGACGGTCGGCGCGTCGCCATTGGCGCTCGCCGATGGCGCGCTGCCGGAAACGCCCGCGCGATCGTGCAGCGTTTGCACGAAGAGGCTTTGCGCCATCATCTGGTTGCCGAGATAGGCGCCGGGCTCGGGGCGCGGAGACTGGTCCGGCGACAGCGAACGCAAATACCAGTCGCCATCGCCCGGCGTGGCCACGCTGCCTTGATAGAGCTTGTATTCGTCGACGCCTGCCACCACGCGCGAATCGAGTGTGAACACGCCGTTCGATTGGCCATCGACTTCCACGATCTGAATACCGTTGCTCGTGCGGCCGCCGGTGCCACCGGCATTTTGTATTTTCACTGCGGTTTTTCCGGCGGTGTCGCCGTGCACGACGAGACGGTCGGTGGCCGACTGGTCGTCGCCCAGCGCGGTGCTCAAGGTCAGGCGGCCGTTGTTGCCGGTATAGGAGCCGGCTACCGTCAACGTGCTCGAAGGCGTCGGGCTCGCCATGCGAAGTTCGCCGCTGTTGATCAGCTGACCGCCTATGGTGAAACTGCCTGACGGCTGACCCGCGAACCCCGGTGCGGCATCGGCGACGGCCAGCAGGCCCTGGTTGACGACATCGCCTTTTACGCCGCCATAGCCGCCGAAGCTCGCGCCCGGCTGCACCGTCACGCGTGAGGTGCCGCTCAGCTGTGCGCCGTTGGCGAGAAGCAGCGCACCCGCGTTGACGGCCGTTGGGCCGGTATAGGGCTGGTTGTCCGACAGCACGACGCTGCCGCTGCCTTGCTGCACCAGCGTGCCGCCGCCGTCGATGACGCCGTTGTACGTGAGCGGCGCGCTGCGATCGAACACCAGCGCACCGTTGTTCGTGATGTTGCCCGCCACGCTGCCGGTCGCGCCGCCCGCGCCGAGTTGCAGCGTGCCGGCGCCGATCGTGGTCGACCCCGTATAGCTGTTGTCGGCGCTCAGGGTCAGCGTGTTCGCACCGGTTTTGATCAGACTGCCGCTACCGCTGATTTCGCCGTCGAGCCGGGTATCGACGGAGTTGTCGACACTCAGGGCCGCACTGCCGAGCGTGACATTGCCCGCGCCTGCGAGATTGCGCACATGCTGGTCGAAACCGTTGAGGTCGAAGCGCGCGCCCGCCGCGACCGTGACCTGCGAACTCGTTGCGACGATATCGCCGGTACCCGCGATGAGCGTGCCTGCGGCGATCGACGTTGCGCCGGTATAGCGATTCGCTTTGGACAGTTGCAAGCTGCCCGCGCCGGCTTTCGTCAGCGACTTGCCGTCCCAGCCCGTCGCGGGATTCGCCGCTTCGTCGATCAGCACCGCATCGAGGTCGAAGGAATCTGCTGCATCGCTCAGCGTGAATGTACCGTGCGCGGCTGGCGGCGAGCTCGTGTGCGCGGCATACCACGTGAGCCCGACCCCGACGTTGAAGTTTTGCGGCGTATAGAACGAGGTGACCGTCAGGTAATCCGTTTGAGCAGACACACCGCCGATGCGCACCGCCGAAAACGTGCCGTTCAGACCGCCTGGCGAAGTCGCGTGAATCTTGGTGTAGATGGCCGACGCGAGTTCCGCGACGCTCGCCGAATCCGGTGCGCTGTAGCCACCCAGATTGAAGGTTGCGCCCGCACCGATCGTGGCGGTGGCCGCGGAGATGACGGGCTCGACGCTGCCGGTCAGATCGACGAGCGAGCCGTTCATCGTGAAGCGGTCGCCCACGTTTAGCGTGGCCTGCGAGCCGAGCAGAAGCGCGGCGCCGGACGCGGTGCTGAACGTGCCGGTCGTGTTGAACGCACCGCTCTGCGCGAGCCGCAGCACGCCCGCGTTCACCGCGACGCTGCCTTGCGTGGAACCCGCAGCCGTCAGGCTGGCAACGCCGCTGCCGGTCTTGCTCAGACTGCCGATGCCCGATAAGGCGTTGGCGAGCGTACCGTTGCTCGCGAAGTCCAGTTGCAAAGCGCCCGCATTGGCGACGGCGCCCGATCCCAGCGCGTTGCCGTTGCTCGCCACTAGCGTGCCTGCCGCGATGTTGGTGCCGCCGCCGTAGCGGTTGACGCCGTTCAGCACGGTGGCCCCCGAACCTTGCTGGATGAGCGAGCCGCTTCCGCTCACCGTGCTGTTCAGCACTGCGATATCGCTGCGGTTCAAAGCGAGCGTGCCGTTATCGACGATGTCGCCGCTCACCATGCCGCTCGCCGCGCCTGCGCCGAGCGTGAGGCGTCCGCCGTCGGCGATGGTCGTGCCGCCGCCCGCGCTGTTCGAGATCGTGCCGCTCACGGTGAGTTGGCCGCCGATCGTCAGCGTGCTGGCCGAGGCGTTCGTCATGCTGACGTTGCCCCCGAGTGTCCAGTTGCTGCCGGGATCCACCGTCAGTTGCGCGTAGCCTCTGTCTTCGGTGGCGATGAAGTTGCCGTTCTCTACGCCGGTACCAGTCAGCGTGATGGTGTTGCCGACGCCGCCGCTGAGCATCACGTTGCCGGCGAAGCCGCTCAGCGTCGAACCCGTGCCGAGCGTCACGTGGTTGTTGAATCCGCCCAGGTAGATCGCGCTGGAAAGCTGGCTGCCTATCGATCCGTAGTTGAAGAGCGACGCGTTCTGGTTGAGTTCGACGCCGCTATTGACCGTGGCCTGAATCGTTCCGGTCGCGCTGTTGACGATGGTCACCGCCTCCCGGGTGGTCGACCGTATGCCCGAGCGAAAGCCGCTGATCGCGCCGTCGTTGTTGATCGTCGCGCTGCCAGCGTCGTGGCTGGTGCCGATCAGAATGCCGGTGCCTTGCGAGAGGTCGCCCAGTCCGGCTCTGATCGACGCGCCGGCATGATTGTTCACGGTCAGCGCGCCGATGGAGTTCATGAAGATGCCGTCCTGCGTCTCGCCGAGTCCGGTCGCGCCGGCAGGGTTGATCGAACCGAAATTATCGATCGTGCCGCTCGCGAGGCCCTCGTAGACAATCGCGTGACCTGTCTGCGCGATGATTTCACCCGCATTGAGCACGTTGCTCTGTGCGCCGAGCATGGCGACGCCCGAGGTCCGTCCGAGGATGCTGCCGGTGGCCTGATTGACCAGCGAGCCGCTAACGTCAAAGCGCAAGCCGACCGCAAAATTGTCCGTCGAACCGGTCACGACGCCGGCGTTGACGAACGTCGCCGGCGCAACGCCCTCGACGACGATTGCGCTTCCGCTCGTGACCGCGACCTTGCTGCCGCTCGGCAGCAGATAGTCGGTATCGGAAGAGAGGGTCTGTGATGTCGTACTCGAATCGACCACGGTGACGCCATGCGCAGTCGACGCGAGGCTGAGAAGAACCGCCGCATAGACAGGCCGCAATGCAAATCCGGGATACGGGCGACGGTCTGTCGCATTAGCGTGCCAATTCATAACCGGTCCTGTAGGCTATATCCCAATTGATATCAAGAAAATCGGCGCGATATTTTTATATAAATCGTTTAACCGGTTTCTGTTTCTGTAAAACGGAATGGAGTGTGGATCCGGTTCAGTGGTGGATACGCGTGACTTTGCCTGCCTTCGGAGCGGCGGATTGGAGATGCAGGTGCGGTGGGACTGATTCGGCGTTGAATCAATGTAGCAAACGATTCACGTCAATTCAAGGCGTTGTTTTAAATCGAATTAATTATCGTAAATTTATGATTGTTTGATTTGCTTAATTCTAAAGAGATTTAATGCCTGAATGCCGCCCGATCCGGGCCGCGAATACAGACATGGCCGCATCTCGCGGCCATGTCTGTTTCGAAACTTCGGCGGTGCTACGAGCGGTCGCGGCTACGCACCCGCGTCGCGCCGGTAATCACCGCCACGCCGAGCATGATCACCGCGACGATGGCAATGGTGTGCTGCGCGACGTGCATGGCCATCAAGCCCCACGACACACCGCCAATCAGAATGATCCAGCCGACCAGATAAATGATGAGGGTCATCGTTTTTTCTCCTTGTCGTTCTCGCAAAACTTCTACGGCTTGATCGAGTAGCAGGTTCCGCGCCCGGACGTGGCGCATGTCGCACGGTCACGCTGTCACGGATGCGGCGCATCGACGCTCGATCTGGACTGCGGAGCCGCGGTTACCTATTGTTTGCGTGGACCTGGACCACGCGGTTCGACTATTCCACTTTGCTACCGCGAGACGACATCATGCACGAGCCGCTTTCCCGCTGGCGACATCTGTGGCCGCATCGTGACAACGCGACGGCGATGGAGTCGGCTGCGCACGACATCTTGAGCGATTACTATCGCTGGCATGCGTCGCTACAAACAACGTCGCCCGGCCCGGCGTCGACCGATTCCTCATTACTGCAGCGGGCAATCGCGCTGCTCTCGGACTTGTCCGCGCGTTTGCAGCGGGACTCGACGCCATGGCCCGATCCCGCGTATCTCGCGCACATGAATGGTGACGTGCCGATCGCGGCGAGCCTCGCTTTTTTCGCGGCGTTGCTCTACAACCCGAACAACGTCACGGCGGAGACGTCGCTCGTGACCACGGAGCTGGAACATGAACTCAGCGATGACTTGTGCTCTCTGTTCGACTTCGATACCCGGCAGGGGTGGGCGCATCTGTGCTCGGGCGGCCACGCGGGCAATTACGAGGCGATGTGGATGGCGCGCAATCTCAAACAGATTCCGTTCGCGCTGGCAGAAGCGCCGGCCTGCCAGACGGCGATGCAGCAGGTTGCCACGCTCGAGCTTCATAACATGGCGCCGGCGAAGGTCGTGCAATTGTTGTGCAGTCTGGAGCCGGCTATACGGGACAGCGTGATGCACGAGGCGCGCACGCTGCCAACAACGGCGTCGTCACGCGAGCGCGGCGCGGTGTATGTCGCTGCACATCGTCATCCTGCTTGGGACAAATGCGCGGACCTGCTCGGTCTGCAACTGGTACCGGTTGTCGTCGATAGCACGAGGCGGATGGATACCGCGCGTCTGCGCGAACAGCTGTTGCGCGCAATCGGCGACGGTTCGCCGATTGTCGCCGTGGTCGCCACGACAGGCAGCAGCGGCGAGGGCAGCGTGGACGACATCGACGCGATTCTAGCCTTGCGGCAGGAGTGCCAGACACGCTTTGGCGCGTCGTTCTTTATTCATGCCGATGCGGCTTATGGCGGTTACTATCGCTGCCTATTGCGTTCGCAGAGCGGCGGGCCCGAATGCGATTCAAACGGCAACGAGCTTGCACCCGAAGTCGCCAAAGCACTGCGCGCGCTGACTCACGTCGACACGATCACCGTCGATCCTCATAAGAGCGGGTACGCGCCGTATCCGGCCGGCGCATTGGTGGTGCGCGACCGGCGATACGCCGACGCGATTGCCTGGCGCAGCCGCTATTTCAGCGAGACAAGGGGCGAGCGTAGGGGGTTCGGTGCGTACACACTCGAAGGTGCGCGTCCTGGTGCAGCGGTGGCGGCGGTGTGGACATTGCATCGATTGCTCGGCTTGCATCGGCAAGGCCTGGGAGCGTTGCTGGCCGATGGCGTTTATCTGGCCCGACGATTCCATCTCGCGTTGAACGAGGCGGCAACGTTCCCTATCGAAGGTGTGCTGCATCGTTTCGTCAGCTTGGCGATGCCCGATCTGGCGATGCTCAATTTCGCCGTGTTGCCGGTGGATGAGAACGCAACCGACGCCACCAACGCCGCGCGGATCAGCGAACTGAGCGAGCGGGTCATCGCGTTGGCGCCAGGTCCCGAAGCGCTACCCGATACACCATGGTTTTCGCGCAATCGGGTACCGGTCATGCATGTACTGGGGCAGCCAGTCGACTCGCGCACGACCACGGTCATACGCTGCTGTTTCCTGAAGCCCTACGCGCGCGATCAGGCCGATGCTTTCGTACTGCGTCTGATCGACCGTCTGCAGCAGCAACTCGCTACGCGTCGCGACAAAATCACACCGCCGTCTTCATGACCGTTTCCCGGCGTTGCCGCTCGCTAGTTGCAGGGACACGAGGCGCGCCAGCACGATGGCTGGGTAGAGTTGCCCGAGCAAGGCTTCGAGATTGGCCAGCGAACGCGCGACTGGCGCTACCGGCACGATGTCGCCATAGCCGACCGAGGTCAGCGAGACAAAACTGAAGTACACCCATGAGGAGTGGCCCGCTTGCGCTTGTTGCGGACCTACGCCCGAAAACGCACCCGAGAACGCACCCGCAAACGCGCCGGGCACGTAGAAGTCGATGAGTTGGTAAGCATCCGCACACACCGCGCCCGCCAGAATATAGATAACGATCGCGCCGCACACGCGGTCGCGGTCCACGTGTCCTGCGCCGAACACCTCGCGCCCGACCACCGCACCAAGCAGCGCCAGCGACAGCAGCGCGGCCTCATTGCGGATCGCGGAGGAGAGGCTGTCCGGCGAAAACCATCCCGCCACCCGCAACGCGATGGCGAGCAAGGCGACCACCAGCACCAGCGCGAAAGCCTTCGACCGGTCCGACGCGTTCACCACGCCGCTCAACAGTACGCCCGCGAGCAGCAGGTCCTGAATGATCCGGTCGGCGAACGTGTTCGACGTGAACAAGGCCGGCACGACGAACACCATGACGACCAGCAGCGCCAGCATGATATTCATGGATGGCGCACGTAGCGGTGCGACTACGCGCTGCCAATGTCGCAGCCAGGCGGGGGACGGGGTGCGGGTTTGCATGCGGTCTCGGGTTTGTCTAAGCCGCGAATCTGACCGGCATGCGCGGGTTATGTTTCCCAGTCCTTCGTCGATCGACAGCGTTATTGACCCACATCAAATCCGGCGCGATGGATCAGCCTTTCGGCAGCGTCGACTTGCTGCCGCGCCGCCGCGGCTTCGGTTCGACACCGACGCGTTCGTCTCGCGCGAGCACGAGCGCTGTCATGTCGTGCACGATGGTTTCGAAAGCAGGATCGTCCTGCGGCACATACAACCATTTTCCCAGCACCGGGTGAGGTCGCAACGCGGGCATGTCGTCGATCAGCGCGGCATGACGATCGCGCGACGTGCATATCAGCAGACCGTCCCACGGCGCACCGCGATCGGCGGCAATCAGGCACAGCAAACCGTCGAGATAAGCGGCATCACAGCCGAACATGCGCTTGTGGAGAAAACCTTCGTCGCGCTCGAACGCATCGAAAATCCAGATCAGGGAGTTGCGTATCGTCGCGGGCATGGGGTTGAACGGCGTGGGCCGGTGATGAGCGAAGGGTGGGACGAGTGGCGTGCTATTGCGCGCGTAAGGCGAATGAAAACGATGCGAGCGCGACGCCGAGTGGTTCGATAATTGCTGGTTAGCACAGTTGCGATCAATGGCAATGATAAAAACAGGAGACACGATGTTCAATGACGATGACTTCATGTCGGTGCGTCGCCGGCTCTTAAGGTCGGCGGGTGCACTCGCCGCGTTGTCTATTATGCCGGCGCGCTTTGCTTTCGCCGCGGACGGCCGCGGCAATGACGCAGCGAGCGCAGCAGGTGACGATATTACCGGTCAGCTTGCACGCTACATGGTCGCCGCGCGCAGCACGCCCTTACCGGATGGCGTCACGCTTGCCTGCAAGCATCGCATTCTGGACACATCCGGCGCGATGGTGTCGGGCTCGCGCATGCGGCCCGGCATGATGGCCACGCGATACGTGCGCGAACCCAGACCGCTTTTTACGGTGTGATAGTTGATTTAAGAACGAACACAGCGAATAGAAGGAGACAACTATGTCCGCCAACGACCGGCGTCAGTTTCTGAAAACCACCGCGGTGGGTGCTTTGGCATCGGCCGCTGCCAGCAGGTCGGTATTTGCACAGCCGGCGGATGCGACAGCTTCTGCTTCTGCTTCGGCTGCTGCCGCCGCCAGCAGTCCTTCGGCGCACCCGCCGAAAGTCACGCGCATTCTCGCCGAGTTCATCGTCAGGACCGGCTATCAGGATCTGCCCGCGCCCGCTCGCACGGAGGGCGTGCGGACATTGATGAACTGGGTCGGTGTCGCCGTGGGCGGTTCGCACGACGAGACGGTGAACCGCGCGGTCGCGGCGCTCACGCCATTCTCCGGGCCGCCGCAAGCGAATCTGCTGGGCCGCACCGAGCGCTTCGACATCATGAATGCAGCGTTTATCAATGGTGTCAGCAGTCATATTTTCGATTACGACGACACACATCTGAAGACCATCATTCATCCTGCCGGCCCCGTGGTGTCGGCCATTCTGGCGTATTCCCAATATCGCCCCGTGACGGGTCAAGACTTTCTGAATGCGCTGGTGCTCGGCGTGGAAACGGAATTGCGTATCGGCAATGCCGTGTACCCGAATCATTACGATGTCGGCTGGCATATTACGGGCACCTGTGGCGTGTTCGGTTCCGCCGCGGCAATCGGCAAACTGATGGGTCTCACGGTGGTGCAGATGGTGTGGGCGTTGGGCCTCGCCGCTTCGCAGCCGGTGGGTTTGCGCGAATCGTTCGGCTCGATGAACAAGAGCTTCAACCCCGGACGCGCCGCCGCCAACGGAATTTTCGCGGCACTGCTCGCGCAGCAGGATTACACGAGTTCGGACGGGATGATCGAAGCGAAGCGCGGGTGGGCGAATACCATCAGCACCAAGCAGGATTACCGCGAGATTACCGAGGGCCTCGGCTCGCATTACGAGTCGACGCTGAATACCTATAAGCCGTTTGCGTGCGGCATCGTGATTCACCCGGCTCTCGACGCGGCGATCCAGTTGCGCAATCAGTATCATCTGCAAGCGGATCAGATCGAACGGATCGACTTGCGCGTGCATCCGCTCGTGATCGAATTGACCGGCAAGAAGACGCCGCAAATCGGGCTCGAGGGGAAGTTCAGTATCTATCACGCGGTGGCGATTGCGGTCATCGACGGAGCGGCGGGCGAGAAGCAGTTCAGCGATGCGAAGGTACGCGATCCCCAAACGGTCGCGCTACGCGAGAAGGTGAACACCATCGTCGATCCATCGATCAAGCCGGAGCAGGTCGATATGACGATCACGCTGAAAGACGGCCGCAAGCTGCATAAATACATTCAGCACGCCATTGGCAGTACCGAAGTGCCGATGACCAATCAGCAACTGGACAAGAAGTTCTCCGATCTGGCCGAAGGGACTCTTTCGCCGGATCGAACCCGCAAGCTGATCGATATCTGCTGGCACGTCGAGCAACTGCAGAATGCCGCCGACATCGCACGCGCCGCGTTGCCGTCCTAGCGAGGCGGCGTTCAGTACAATCGGCGATTCGAAACATCCATACCGACACTCGACGCCTTTATGAAAACTTCGCTTCCGGTCGCGCTCGTCACGGGTTCGACTTCCGGTATTGGTGCCGCGATTGCCCGGCGACTCTCGTCGGATGGCTTCGCGCTCGTCCTGCATTCGCGCAATTCCGCGGAAGCGGGCCGCGCGTTAGCCGAAGAGCTCGGTTCCGCGGTCTACGTGCAAGCGGATCTTGCGGTGGACGCGGAGCGAGTCAGGCTGGTTCGCGAAGCCATTGCTGCGTGGGGAAGGCTCGACGTGTTGATCAATAACGCAGGCATTAGCCGGGTGATTCCTCATTCCGACCTGTCGGCGGTCACGCCGGAAATCTGGCAGACGTTGCACGAGGTCAACGTCGTGGCGCCGTTCCGGCTGGTGGCCGAAGCGGAGACCGCGCTGCGCGAGTCGGCTGCGCGAGGGCGGCCGGGCTGCGTGGTCAACGTGAGTTCGCATGCCGGGGTGCGGCCCAAGGGCGCGTCGATTCCGTATGCCGCCACCAAGGCCGCGTTGAACCACGTTACGCGTCTGCTTGCGCTTTCGTTGGCGCCGGAGATTCGCGTGAATGCCGTGGCGCCCGGTCTGGTCGACACGCCGCTCACGGCCGATTGGGTGCAGGCGCAACAACTGTGGAAAGAGCGCTCGCCGATGCGTCGCGCCGCTAGCCCGGAGGATATTGCGCAGGCGGTGTCGATGCTGGTCGCTTCGGATTATTTGACCGGAGAGATCCTGCTATCGGACGGCGGATTGAATCTCACGTAGCCCGCGGCAAGACACACGCGTGTTTTTCATTACCCGTCGATACATTTCTGAATGGCCGCGCCTAACTGCGCGACCAGAAACCGGCTGTCCGCCGATTCGATAGCAGGCGAGCCCAAGCCCGCGCGCAACACCGCGAAGCCCATCACGTACGACGTGAGCAAGGCGGCTCGGGCTGCGGTGTCGCGTCCTTTCAGCCGTTTTGCCAGCGGCTGGATAAAGTCCCGGTGCAAGGCCTCCGACAGAATCGGCGCCGCGGTGGGACTGCCCACCGAGCCCAGTAGAAACGCGAATTCGTCGAACGATGCCGTGTCGGTCGCCACGACAGGCCCGAGCAGATGACGCGCCACCCGCGCGCCTAATTTATCCAACGGTCCCTCGAAAGCCGGTTCGAGGCTGAATGCGCGGTCGGCAATGAGCCGGAATAGTGCTTCCTTTGAGCCGAATAGCCGCGGAATCATTGCGGGGTCCACCCCTGCGCATTGTGCGATCTCACGCACTCCGACCGTGTCGTAGCCCGCGCGTGTGAAAGCCAACGCAGCGGCATCCAGAATCTTTGCACGGGCCTGATCGGCAGACAGGCGAGCCCGTGGAACCGATTTATCAACACTCGTTGACATTAAGCTGCTCCGTTCGTATTATCAACACACGTTGATAATACAGGAGTTGTCATGGACGCCACTCATCACTTTGCATTCACAGGTCGCAAGATTCTTGTCACGGGTGCGACGAGCGGAATTGGACGCGCATGCGCCATTTATCTGGCTGGGTGCGGCGCCTATGTGATTGCGACCGGCAGAGACCGCACACGCTGCGAGGCGCTCGGGGCTGAACTCGGCGAGCGCGGCCTGCGTATGGTGGCCGATATGAGCAGCGAAACCGATATCGACCGCTTGATGAGTGAGATCGCGAGGCGGCATGGCAATCTCGATGGCGCGGTCATCAATGCAGGCGTGTCGCCGCATACGGAACTCGGCGCACTGGATCGCATGACGTACGACTCGGTGATGGACGTCAACGTCAAAGGCGCGGTATTCACGTTCGCCCGCGCGTTGCCGCTTCTCGCCGATGGTGCGTCCGTCGTATTCGTCGGCTCGGTGGCGGCGAACAAAGGTCAACCGGGCGACGCGCTGTATGCGGGTAGCAAAGGCTTCATTCGCTCGTTTGCGCGCAATCTGGGCACCTCGCCGGACTTGATGGCGCGCGGCATTCGCGTGAACGTCGAGTCGCCGGGGCCGATCGAGACGCCCATGACGGCGGCCGCTACAACCGACGTCGATATCCGCCGCTACGTCGAGAACATGATTCCGATGAACCGTTGGGGTCGGCCCGAGGAAGTCGCGAATTCGATTGCGTTTCTGTTGTCACCGGTATCGGGTTTCACGACCGGCGCGGATCTCGCCGTGGATGGCGGCATGTCGTTTGTTTGACGTGATTCATCCGGGCAGCAGGGTGATGCCATAGTGCGGTGCGGCCGCGCGCATGCGCGCAATGTCTTCGGGTCCAGGTGCGGTTGGGATGACCGGACCTTGCTGGGCATCGGCGCAGGCTTCGACGAAATCTTCGAACCCCGCCGGCGTACACACGACCAGATAGCGTGCCGCAGTCGTATCGTCCGTCGCAATGCGATGCGCGATGTCACGCGGCATGATCGCGGTTTCGCCCGCGTGCAACTGCACTTCCTGATCGCCGACAGTGAGATTGACGTGCCCTTCCAGAACCGTGATGGTTTCGTCTTCGCGTTCATGCACATGCAGTGGGGTCGCTTTGCCAGGCGGACTGAACATCTCCAGCATGCAAAACGCCCCCCCTGTGTCGTCTCCGGAGGTGAGGAGCCGGGCCCGTGCGCCGGCGAAGTTGTATTCCAGCGGCTTGTCGTTCAGGATCAATCCGTTCATGGTGCTACCTCTGTCATTGTGACGAGTATCGACTTGGGGTTCGAAGGGGCGAACGGATCGTGCTGCGCTGCGTCGATGAAAGCCCGGCCGGCCTCGAGTTTTGCCGCCACAGCGTGCGCGCGCTTCGTGTCGCCGGAAATGACGTACGCTTGAAACCGTAGACCGTATCGTTCGCTATTTCAACCGCATTGTCTTCGCCGCTGTGCGACAGAATGCAGAGCACGTGACCAAGAATTTCTTCGTGTGCGGCGGTCATGTCGTTCGACATGTTCGTGAATACGATCGGCTTCACGCAGTAGCCGCCCAGTCCCTCGGGATGCCCCGCGCCGCCGATAATGGGCGTCGCGTCTTCTTCCACACCGCGTCCTCGGCATCGTCGAGCATCAGTGTGGCCCGATACGCCGCGAAAGAAGACGCGATGAGGTTGCCACGAAACCCGGTGGTCCATCCTTCGAATGTCTTAAGCTACGGCTGATTACGCGAACCAGGCGGCGCGTCTGCCGCTTTTAATCCTCTAATTGTCAAACGAGCCATGAACACTCGGCAAAACCTTCAGTTGGCGCAGAACTTCCTCGCGAAACTCGGCAGCGGGGCGAGTGCCGCCGACATCGCGGCACTGTGCTCTGCGGACCTGGAGTGGTCCATTCCCGGCGACGACGGGGCGTTGCCGTGGGTCGGACACAAGGTCGGGCGCGAAGCCATGCACGACTTCATTCGCGACACCGCGACCATGATCGAGCGAGAGAGCCTCGAGATTCACGACCTGCTCGCGAGCGAAGAGCGCGCGGTGATTCTCGGTCACCTGAAGACGAGAATCGTCGCGACGGGCAAACTCATCGACGGTGCGTTTGCGATCGTTCTCAAGTTCCGCGAAGGGAAGATTGCGAGCTTCACGATGCTCGAGGACAGCTTCGCCGTTTCGGCGGCGGCGCGTTGAGTTCCGATGGCGTCGGCATCGAAGTGCTTCAGGTTGGCTGATTGCCGACTACTTCGAGCCGTACTCAACGCTCTGACGCCATCACACCGCGGTAGCCCTGTCCAGTGTACGGATTAAAGTCATCGTTTCCCAAGCTCTCGTAACATGTAGCCCACATCGCTCATTACGAGGTCGCCATGTCGGTCAGTTCAAGTACTGCCTCTTCTCCATCCCAAACACCCGCCGACACGGCGCTTGCCGCCCGTGTCGATGCGGTATTGTTCCGCGCGATCGAAGCGCAGCGACTGGTCGGCGCGGTCGTGCTGATCGCGCGCGACGGCCAACTCGTCTATCGCCGGGCTGCGGGTTTGGCGGACCGGGAGTCGCAAACGCCGATGAGCGAAGACACGCATTTCAGGCTTGCCTCGGTGAGCAAGCCGATCGTCTCCACCGCTGCAATGGTGCTCGTCGCGCAAGGCAAACTGTCGCTCGAGGACGACGTCACGCGCTGGCTGCCCGACTTCCGTCCCGCTCTGGCCGACGGTACCGTGCCGGCTATCACGGTGCGTCATCTGCTCACGCATACGGCCGGTCTTGCTTATCGTTTCGCGGAGGCCGACGCGAATGGTCCGTATGCACGCGCGGGCATATCGGACGGACTCGACGGCGCGACCCTCACGCTCGCCGAAAACGTCCGCCGCATCGCGAGCGTGCCGTTGCTCTATGCGCCGGGTACAGACTGGCGCTATTCGGTCGCGATCGACGTGACCGGTGCACTAATCGAAGCGGTATCCGGAAAGCCGCTAGGCAATGCGCTCGATGAACTCGTCCTCGGTCCGCTCGGCACACGCAGCCTCGGGTTTGTTGCAAAAGATCCTTCACGGCTCGCGACGCCCTACGTGAACGACACGCCGCAACCGCATCGTCTCGCCGAGAACGAGACCGTTCCTATTCTCGAAGGCGCGGTCGGTGTCACGTACTCGCCAAAACGCGCGTTCGATGCGGCGGCGTTTCCATCGGGTGGAGCAGGGATGATCGGTACCGCGGGCGACGTGTTGCATCTGCTTGAGACGTTGCGCGCAGGCGGCGGTGAACTGTTGCCCGCCGCGCTCGTCGAGGAGATGGCGCGCGTGCAGACCGGTAACACGGTTCTGCCGGACCGGCCGGGGCTCGGTTTCGGCATTGGCTTCGCGGTATTGCGCGATCCTGCAGCGGCGGCGTCGCCGGAGTCGCCCGGCACGTGGCGCTGGGGCGGCGTGTATGGCCATTCGTGGTTCGTCGACCGCGCACGCGGACTGAGCGTCGTCTCGTTGTCGAATACGCTTTATGAAGGGATGAACGGCCAGTACACGGTCGATCTGCGCGACGCGGTTTATGGTGCGCAGTGAAGTGCAGGGCAGTGCCGAGACTGCCGCATAGTTCGTACAGATAGCTCTCCTTTAATCGCGACCGCCGTCCGGCGGTTGCACCTCATCGCTCGAAATTCGCAAAACGCGTTCAGTTAAGACGCTCCGATTCGCTCTGAGCGAGCGGATTTTTTCCCCACGTCGCCTGATGTCGGGGGAATACTCTTATTTCCGATCGACCCTACTCCTGCACGTCATTCTTGCCGACAGACAGCCAATGACTTCCCTGGCTAGCTGAACGGTCGCCGCGCACGTGGACACGTGCGCAACGACCGGGCATCGACCACCTCGACCGTCTGACGCATCGCCTGACCCGGCGCTCCGGGCTCATCTCTCAATCGAACAACATTTGCGCGAGCCGGCTCATGTCGGCCCGCTATCTCATCATGATTCGACGACGTCAATTTCTCGGTTGTCTGACCGCCCTCAGCGGAAGCGTCGTTCTGAGTGCCTGCGGCGGCGGTGGCGGCGGGGACGGCAGCGGCAGCTCGCAAGCCGGCAATTCCGCGAGCGATCCGGCGACGGCATCGGGTACGGGCACGAGCGGCGGCGCCGGTACGGCGACCACCGCGTCGGCGACCAGCACGGCTTCAACGGGCACCACATCGACGAGCAATCCGGCAACCACGGTCAACGGATCTTCGCCTGCGTTATCGGGCAGCACGTCGTCCGATCCGGCATCGTCTTCGGGAACCTCGTCGTCCGGCTCATCGTCCTCTAACACCGGCTCGTCTTCGTCCGACTCAAGCTCCGGCAGTACCAGCAATTCCGGCTCCAGCGGAAGCAACGACTCGACGACGACCGAACCAGACTCGGGATCGTCGAACCCCACCTCCAACGCATCCGCGGACGGCACGACCATTCCGCCGGCCAGCAGCATCGTCGACAATCAGAACGCGACGTGGACGCTCTCGAACGCGTCGGTGTACAAGAACGGCAGCCCCGCCGGCACGACATCGAACGTGTCGCTCATTCTGTGGATTGGCGGCGTCGTCTATCACGAAACTTCGGGCAGCCAGTTTTATCAATGGAGCGGCACGGGCTGGGTCTGGTGTAACGATCCGCGCCTCGGCGGTACATCCGCCGACGGCACGATGATCCCGCCCGCGTCGTACCTGATCGACAAAGCCGGTGCGCTATGGACGCTCGCGAATGGCGTCGTGTATCGCAACAACAGCGTGGTGGGCACGCTGACGAATGGGGCACTGCTGCTGTGGTACGGCGGCAAGTTCTGGTGTAAGACGACGGCCGGGCAGTTCTATGTCTGCGCCGATCTCGATCAATGGCGGCCATGCAACGATCCGCGCCTCGTCTTGCCCGCGACGGCCGGTACTTTCCACGGTGTGAACGGCCACTACGACTACCTGTACACGCCCGCGCAACTCGTGTCGATCATGACGAACATGGGCTGCTCGACGTATCGGGTCGGTTGCACGGACGACGCCGTGCAACTGAACGCGGTCGTTGCGTTGGCGCGAGCGTTCCAGCCGGCCGGACTCAAACTGCTGGTGCTCGTGAACCTCGGACTCTACGACACCAACGGCATGCTCTTCGCCAGCGAGTCGGCAGCTTATACGCGTGGCGTCAGTTGCGCGCGGACCGTCGCGGCCGCATTGGCGCCCTATGGCGTGACGATGTACGAATGCGGTAACGAACTCACTCGCGACAGCGCGATCATCCTCGACTCGACGAATGCCGGCACCAAGGCAGTCGATTTCAACAACACGAACTGGCCGTTGATGCGCGGCGTGATGCGCGGCATGATTGCCGGCGTCAAGGCAGCGCAACCCACGGCGAAATGCGGCATTAACTTTTGCGTGGCGGATGTCGGTGCAAGCGACGCGCTATGGGACGGCTCGCAGCCCGACGGCACGAGCGGCTATCCCACTGTGCGGTGGGACCTGACGACGTGGCATAACTACGAGGTGTATGGCGATCTCTTCGATATCGGCATCGACGGAGCCGGGCCGGGTTTCGACTTGCCGACTTATTGCAATGCACGTTATGGCGTGCCGTTCCTGATTACGGAGTGGAACACGGGACCGGAACAAACCGGCGCCTATCGCGCGAGTTATATCAGTTCGCATCTGCTGGAGTACTACCAGGCGAGAAAGACGAAGAACATCCAGTCGGCGATGTACTACGTGCTCGATAGCGGCGACACCACCTACGGGCTGATGATCAACGGTACGCCGGTAACGCTGCCTTATAACGCGTTCAGGAGTTTTATCGCGAGCCATCCGGATACCTGACGTCGGCCATCTGGCGCGAGAGGGACGTGACGGTGGGTTATCATCACGCCGTCGTCGAGTGACTCGATCCCTACGGTGTGCCGATATGAACTATCCGGTCTTGTTGCGAGTGAGTTGTCTGCTGATCGGCATGGCCGCTTCGCAGGTCTACGCGGACCCTTTGCGCGTCAATCGCGGTCACGATCCGTTCTTGCCTATTTCCAAAGCCATTGCTGACTGCCCGGCGCCGTTAGGGCCGCTGGAGACAGAACAGGAATGGCTGGACGACAGCCATTACCGGATCGAGCGCGGCAATAGCTGCTGGATAGAAGGGCGTTGCCGTTTGTCGAATGCTTACCTGTACGACGCGGAAATCGCCGATGCCGTGCCGCGGCGGCTCGCCAGCATCAACCTGGCGACTCACTGGCGGGAGCAGACGACGTTGTGGCTGACGTTGCAGCGGCGTTTTATTTACGTGGAAGGGTGTGTGGCGCCTGGTTTCGATAAGAAGACTTTCCTGGATGAACTGGCGAAAACCGCCGACGTCGATCGCGTGATCGACAACACGACGAACGACCCGCACGCGGCGCAGGTTCC
This sequence comes from Paraburkholderia sp. BCC1886, assembly GCF_900996245.1. Lineage (GTDB taxonomy): Bacteria > Pseudomonadota > Gammaproteobacteria > Burkholderiales > Burkholderiaceae > Paraburkholderia. The sequence goes on from NZ_CAAJGK010000041.1 coordinate 426,630, forward strand.
TTATAGAACATTGGCGAATCCGGATAAGAAGGCCAATGCCCAGCAGGAATAGCGCCTGAGTTCTTTATCTGACCGGCTGGAAATCGGATAGCGCGAAATTGCCAGCGAAGTAAGCATGCATCGGGCCGTATAGGCAGAATACGAACCGCCTGCGTTATATCTGTTCCTATGAGTAGGGTAGCCGATGGAATAGCGATTGATCGGCTTCGCTACCGGATGGCGCGCGAGGAGATCATGCTTGGTCAGCGATCTCTGTTGGATCTCTCTCCTCCTGACCTGGTCAGGCCGTACCAAGCACTGATCCTGCAGTTCTTCACATCTCTATTGCACTGACCTGTCTAGGGTATCCGGTGCGTCGCCTTATCGAATCTTCTCATGTTTAATCCATTTACGGCGTCTCTCTGACATGCAGGTAAGTATTGTCCTACGTGTCAAAATGAAATTGACGATTTTTTGTTGCAGTTTGTGGATAACCGTTCCACTTTTAGGAATTGTCGGATAGCGGGAGAATGGAAATCCATTGAGAGTTGTCACGCTTTTTTCAAAAAAATAGAAGGAGAGAAAATGAAAGCGTGGAAGTTTTGCAGTCGACTCCCTGTCGTTATTGGGCGCCTAATCGTTGCAACAAATTTTCTGATGTCGGGAACTTGTATTCATGCAGCGACAGAAGACCAATGTATGCACCTGTACCGAAAGTCTTTGGGTGTTCCCGGTACTCCAGAGTGTGCGATTCAGACCGGTGGCACTATGCCAGAAAACGACGGACCGGACGATCCCTACAACTCGCTGAATTACTATAATTGCGGAACCTGGATAACCGACTATTGCCTTGGAGCGACAGGTGGGACGTCTCCCGATGCTACGTGTCCTATCAACGATCCTGTATTCGCCGCCAGCGGCGTCGTTACTACAAGCAGCAATGACTTTGTCAGCGGTGATGAACTTCCCATGACGTTCACCCGCACCTACCGATCCGTGCCTTACCCGCTAAACACTCAAGCAATGGGAGCAAACTGGGTACATAACTGGCAGAGAAAGCTAGACATCGTCGGCGATGGAGATAGCGTAGCAAAGGTCAATGCTTATCGGGCGAATGGAGAACCATTAACTTTCACCTTGATAAACGGCAAGTGGCGCACTGCGGTTTTCAGCGGTTTGGACCTTGCCCGATTTGGCGGTGGATGGTCGCTCAAGGATCTTGTCGGCGAAACGGTGGAGAACTATTCAGCGCAAGGCATTTTACTTTCCGAGACAACCAAGACTGGATTCGTCCGGGCCTTGACCTACGACGGGCAGGGACGTATTGCATCGATTACCCAACATGGTCCAGGAACCAAGGCGACCTACGACCTTACCATTCGGTTCGAATATGAACAGAGTGGTCGCCTTGGAAGACTGATCGATCCTTCAGGAGGCATCACACAGTACAAGTACGGCTTGTGGGGTAATCTTGTTTCCGTGACCTGGCCTGACGGCAGTATGCGCCAGTATGAGTACACCGACGCATATTCGAAGCGCGCATTGACTGGCATGGTCGACGAAGCCGGCTTGCGCATTTCAACGTGGACATACGATACACAGGGACGAGCGATTTCCGTTAGCCACCCGGATTCCGCGGAAAACGTGCAATTCTCATATGGTCGAGGGGAGACCGTCGTGACTGGGAGAGATGGTGCCAGAACACTATTTTTCCTCACGGCCAAGAACGCGGTTTTTCCATCAGGAAGCAGTGGTTCCATCTCCAACGAATTAACGTGGGATTCATCGGGCAAACTCTTAAGTACTAGCGCTTCGACGCGAGAAGCTACCTACGCATATGACGATTCCGGTCGCCCCTTAAAAGCTACCGTTAAGACGTCGTCTGGGGTCTCGGTTACTTCAGTGCAATACGCGGATGCTACGAGCCTTCACCCGGCGTTCGTTGCATTGCCGGGAAAGTTCCTGTCATTCGTTTACGACATCAATGGCAACGTCTCGGGCTATAGCGAGAGGATAACCAAAGATCCGACTGGCGAAGCTGGTTTTAACGCTGTTTGGGACGGGCGGCAACAACGAACCGTCGGCGCTCGATATGATCAGTTTAACCGAATGATCGAGGCAGTCATCTTTGAAAACAATGTTAAGACCGCCGACTGGGTGTACGTCTACGATTTCACGGGAAATCTGAATACTGCTCAAAACATCGTCTCTCATTGGCTCTTTGGTGACCAGGACCGAGACGCCGCACACCGCGTCATCTGGCAGACCGGCAACTTTCGTGAGGCACGTATTGCATATGACCTCAGAGGACGAGCGACGCAGTTTATATATGATGAACAGGCGATTCCTGCAACTGGCCGGCCGCGCCGTGTGCTGACTGTCGATTACCGGTACTCATCCGACGGAAAACTATCTTCCCGGAATGCTGTCGTCGCAACAAATGGCGGACCAGCGATCGCCATCAGCAGCGACGACACGAACAGGTGGCTTGACAATTACGAGGCGGGTATCGACCCTGTGGGCCCCTCTCCCGGTCAGCTCGGGTGGACTACGCTGTTGACATCCGACTCTCAGCCTCGCATGGGGACCTTGTGTATTGGATGTGGCTATATTCAGGCTCACCCGGCATGGTCTTTCTTCCTAAAAGACCTTTATATCAGTGCACGGAGTGGAATGCCTGTTGCGGATAGTCCCGTGGAGTTCCAGGTTGCCGCACAGAGCCAGTTGCCGTTTCCGGTGCTGACACCGAACCTGTCGCAACGAAACGCGCTATATGCAAAGCTATTTGCACCTGATACGGTACAGCCGTCGGGTTTTATAAAATGCAAAGACGAGTCTGACTGCGACGCCGTGAGGACAGCATGTCGGATAAAGTGCTCGAATGCCGCGCTGCCGAGCGGCAATGATGGATTCAGATTCTGGAATTGCGTCAATGACTGTGCCGAACTCAGGGGGTGCCCGAGAATTTAACCGATACCTCACTCACTATCGTCACAGATCAAACAGTCAGGAGCAGATCCCATGATTCACAACAAAGCAGTAGCACTCGACGTCAGCACCCGCATGCTCGATATCAACCGTGCAATGGACGAAGCAATCTCAGTGGTGCAGGCGCAGTGTTCATCCGAAGAACTGGAGAACTTCAAACTCGCCATGGGCGAGATCATGTACATGGTCTTCGATAAAGCGCTCATCCCGATCTACAAGGAACACCCCGACCTGGTTCCCGAGGGCCAGCGGGTCAGTGGCGTTACCGACTAACCGGCAAACGCATCGAAACACCCTCAAATCCCCGGCCGCAACGTAATCGAAAACGTGAGGGGCGTGCGGCCCGACTCATCCAATGGCATTGGGTCGGAGCGCTTGACTGCATCGAGTGCGGCCGCGTCCCACGCGCTGTCGCCACTCGACTGAACGATTCTCGCCGACAGCAGGTTCCCGTGAGACGAGCACTCGACCTTGACCACTGTCTCGAGTCCGTCCTTCCTACCGGTCCAGACGAGGTTCGAGCGGATGCGTTGCCGCACGAGTTCCGCGTAGTCGAATAGCTTGGGTTGTGACGTAAAAGGCGTCGGGGTCATGAGCCGCTTCAGGCCGGCCAGCATGACGGCGGCGCTGCTTCTTTGATTGTCCAGTTCGCCGAGCACCGCCCAATCGCGCAGCGGTTGCGGCGTATTGTCGAAAGCATGCCGGTAGAAGCGTGCCGCTTTGCACCACGCCGTACGAGAAAGCTCCGAAGAACGTCCCCTCATCAGCAAGCCCAGGTCTTCCGTTTGGGCAGGGTCGCGCTTCAGTGCGTCGGCGATCGACCTTGCGACGGCAAGTTGACCCTGCAACTGCTGACCTGCGGTAACGGACGGCACCGGCGTGGTCTGAGCCGATTGCTTGAACAGATCGAAGATAGCCTGCAGTTGCGCCTTCAATTGTTCATCTGTCTCGGACCCCAGTAAAGCATAGCGCGATGCGATGACTTGAAGATTCTTAACGCCGTCGCAGTCGTCTGGTGCGTTGTCCAACGCACGGGTGGTCATGGCCGTCAATTGTTCCCGGTCTTCAGTCGAGATTCTTGCCATGCCATCCAGCATGCCAACCACTCGCGACCAGATATTCAAAGGTTTCCTGCCCGCGTCGGCGTCGATAGCAAAGAAGTTCGCGATGTCCGGATCGGACACCAGCTTTTTGGCCCAGTCATCGAGAATCTTCGCCTGGGACGAACCGGGAACGATGCCCAGTCTGGCAAGTGCCGCCTGATCGACTGGTTTGCCGAACTCGAATGGAAGCGCCGTGCTGGGGAACGGCGTGCCGGGGAACGGCATATTGATAGCACTCGGTGCGACAGACGCGCGACTGCCCGCCGCCGCCATAACATTGTTGGACGCCGCGGCGAGGGTTTGATCCGTCGGCGTGGCATTAATATGAATGTGCGCGAGACTGAAAGCGAAGTTGGTTTCGACCGGAACGAGCTTCCCGTCGGCGCCGTACGACGGTTTGCATTCGGCGCGCCGCGATGCCTGCGCGGCGATATTATCGACAGTCGCGCTGCCTGAGGATTGCTCCACTACCGCATCGCTAATCTGGCCGCGCGTATCGATGGATACTCGCACGATCACGTCGGGACGCCTTGCATGATCCAGCGCGCTATCCACCGATTGCAGATCGACGGCCGACAAGCCGTAGCGACATGAGATGTTCTGCACCGGTACATAAGCAGGCGTGAGCGTGTCGCCCGATGTTTCGCTAGCGCTCGACGTAGTGGCGCCGGCAATGCAAACGAGCAGCAGAATAAGCTTCACTGCATGAGTACCAGACAGCGAATTGCTGCTTTGAAACGAGACCATTCTTTTCATTTTTCTAACAGGTTCTTATCAATGTTCTGTTAATCGAAAGCACCCCGGCCCGATTTTGCCAGGTAGTATAGTCTCGCGAGCACGCTCGCAACAGATGAGCTTTTCAAAGGAATCAGAATGCGTCACCACGAACCTATCGACGGTTTCGGACAGACCCTGTGGGACGACATTCGCTTCATACTCCGCTTCTGGCGTTGCCGTCGCAGAAATGTTCTCTGGCGCAAGCCCTCTGCCGCCGAACAACAGGTATTCGACGCGCATCCCATCATCGGCCGCTTTGGCGACCTGACCGAATTCGTTGCCGAGGTAGACAATCAACGTTGGCTAGTGCGCGAACGGCTCTGGTGGGGTTGGCCCGATGCGCCGCGCCACGCATTCTTCGTTCTCGACGGCGAGCGTATTGTCGTCGCAACCGACTTCAATGTATGGCCTTCGCCCTGGCGCCCACATCCCGACCAGTTCGAGGCGAACCATGCGCATGCCGATCCCTCTGAAAATCAATAGGCCGATCCATCCTGGCCGATCCCATCCATTTCTTGCCTGATCCTGCTGCGTCGCTACGTAACGGCCATGCGTCGCTGTACCATGCGTCAATCAATCGAAGAGGGCTCCATGTCCACCGCCTTGATCGAATGCGTTAAACGCTATACCGAACGACAAACCGAACAACGCGTCGCGCAAACCGGTCCGTTCATGACCGCCATCGACGGCATGGCCGTGCTGCGTTCTGACCACAAAAAGAACCCGTCCCATCTGATCATGCGGCCGGCCCTATGTGTCGTCGTGCAGGGCGCCAAGTGGTCGACTTTCGGCGACCGTCGCTACGACTATCGGGCGGGCCAGGCGCTGGTGGTCAGCGTCGAAATGCCGGCCTTCAGCCGCGTCGTGCAGGCAAGTCCCGCCGAGCCGTTCCTCGCGGTCGTGATCGAATTCGACGTAGCTGCCATGCGTGACGTCATGGCCTCACTCGACGCGCCGCTCAAATCGCAGACGACGCCGGGCCGCGGCGTGTTCGTCGCGGACTTCGAGGGCCCTTTGAGCGACTGCGTGCTGCGTCTCATGCGTCTGCTCGATACCCCCGAGGCCATCCCCATCGTCGCGCCGCTAATCCGCAAGGAGATGTGCTACTGGTTATTGAGCGGCCCGCAAGGTCACGAGGTTGCGCGCGTCGTGCTGGGCAGCGGCCACGTACAGCGCGTGGTGAGTGCGATTCATACCTTGCGCGATCAGTTCACGCAGACCGTCCGTATCGAAGAACTCGCTGCCGTCGCGCAAATGAGTCCGTCGGCGTTTCACAAGCAGTTCAAGGCGCTGACGTCGATGACGCCGCTGCAATACCAGAAGCAGATGCGCCTGCTCGAAGCGCGCCACATGATGGCGGCGGGCGACGCCAACGCCGAGGTGGCGGCGTATCAGGTGGGTTACGAGAGTCCGTCGCAGTTCAGCCGCGAATACGCGCGCATGTTCGGCGCGCCGCCGAAACGGGACATCGCGACATTGAAGGCTGGCTAAGCCGCAAAACCAGACCGTCTGGCATGATTCGATCATACCGAGATAGACAGACGATAAAAACCAGCCAATTATCAGCGAAAAAGATCGATTCTAGAATGCTCCCACACCTCAAGGAGCATCGTCATGAAACTCGAATCGAACGGTATTGGCATCAACGTCAGGGAGCAGGGCGCGGCCAATCTGGCGCTGGTGTTCCTGCATTACTGGGGCGGCTCGTCGCGCACATGGGACGGCGTGACCGGAGAACTCGCCGGCAATTTTCGCAGCATCGCGATCGATCAGCGCGGCTGGGGCGACTCGGACGCGCCGTCGCAAGGCTACACGCTCGCCGACCTCGCCGACGACGCCCAAGGCGTGATAGACACTCTCCATTTGAATAACTACGTCGTGGTCGGCCACTCGATGGGCGGCAAAGTCGCGCAATTGCTCGCCTCGCGGCGTCCGCGCGGGCTTGCCGGCGTCGTGCTGGTGGCGCCATCGCCGCCATCGCCGACTTTGCTCCCCGACGAGCAACGCGCTGCGATGACCAGCGCATACGACTCGCGCGAATCGATCGAATTCGTGCTGGACAACGTCCTCACCGCGAACCGGCTCGATCCGGCGCTGCGCGAGCAGGTGATCGCCGACAGTCTGCGCGGCGCACCGGCCGCCAAAGTGGCATGGCCCAACGCGATCATGCGCGAGGATATCGTCGCCGACGTCGCGCGCATCGATGTGCCGGTCGCGGTGATAGCAGGCGCGCGCGATCAGGTCGATCTGCTCGTGCGCCTGCAGGCGGAACTGCTGCCGCGTATCGCCGGCGCGCAACTGCATGTCGTGCCGGACACCGGCCACCTGTCGCCACTCGAAGCGCCGCGAGCGCTGGCCGCGATCATCCGCTCGTTCGTGGCCGGGCTCGCGGCCGGCGCGTAGTCGTCGCGCGCGGTGCGTCGAGCCGATCCCACGGCGGATCGTCGCCAAATGCCGTCGTCAGATGGTCGAGGAAGTGGCGTACTTTGAGCGGCATCTGGCGCGCGCTCGGAAACACCGCCTGGATCGTCAGCTCCGACGCGTGGTAAGCCGGCAGCAACGTGACCAGCTTGCCGAGCGCGATCTGTTCGCCGAACACGAACGTCGGACCGTAAGCGACACCCGCACCGGCAAGCGCGGCGGCGAGCAGCATCTGCGTGTTGTTGGCGGCCAGGCGACATGGGCCGTCGATCACATGCGCGCGCTGCTGCTCGTCGACCAGCGTCCAGTCGCCGGCCGATACGGCTTCGCTGAACGTCAGCCGCTCTGCGCGGCGCAGGTCGTCGGGCGTCTGCGGCGTGCCGTGCCGTTCCAGATAAGCCGGCGACGCGCACACCACCATCCGGCAGGGCGCGAGCCGCCGCGCGACCAGACCCGAATCCCGCAGACGACCAATGCGGACCGCGAGATCCACGCCGGTTTCCAGCAGATCGACATACCGGTCGCTCAGCGAGACTTCGATGTTCACGAGCGGATGGGCGTCCAGATACCGCGCGACCACGCCGCCCAGATGCATCGCGCCGAAGGTCACCGGCGCGGCGATCCGCAGGACGCCGCGCGCGCTGCCGTGCGCGTCGGCGGCTTCGCGCGTGGCCTCGTCGTAGGCGTCGAGAATCTGCTTGCAACGCTGGTAGTAGTTCTGCCCGATATCCGTCAGGCTGAGCCGGCGCGTGGTGCGCTGTAGCAGCCGGACATTCAGTTCCGCTTCGATCGCACTGACGTATTTGCCGGCCATCGCCGGTGAGAGGCCGAAGCGGCGCGCGGCGGCCGCGAGACTGCCTTCGTCGACGGCGGCGACGAACACGCCCAGCGCGGTCAGACGGTCCATGGGAACACTCGCGACATCTGAATGGAGAACGGGTTCATCGACCTGCGCCGCTCGCCCCGGCGCCATAGCCGAGTCTCGCACTGACCGCCTGCGCTTCCAGCCGCACCGCAGCCGCAATCCGCCCGTCGATGGACGAATCGAACCCGCCGGTCGCGCCCAGTGCCGTGAGCGCGCCGCACAGCCGGCCGTTGAAATCGAATAGCGGCGCGGCCACGGCACTGATGCCGGTCAAGTTGGTGTCTTTGACCACCGCGCAGCGTGCGGCCTGTACTTCGAGACGAAGCTGTCCGAGCGGATCCGCGGCGTCGAGCGTGGCGCGCTGATCGGTGGAAGCCTGCGCGAGTTCGTCGGCGGCAATCGCCCGAACGCGCGATTCGTCCAGCAGCCCGAGAAACACACGTCCGGTCGCCGACCACAGCACCGACATTACCGAGCCCACGCGCACGTTCACCGTCACCGGCAAACCGGGTTCCTCGAAGCGCACGATGGTCGGCCCACGGTTGCCCATCACGGCGACGAAGCAGGTGACTTCCAGGCTCTCCCGGAGCCGGACCAGCGATGCTTCGGCTTCGCGCACCGGATCGACGAGGCGCATTGCCGCCAGGCCAATGGCGAGGCATTCCGTGCCCAGCACGTAGAGTTGCGTCGACGGCTCCTGCGCGATCAGCGCTTCTTCCATCAGACTGACCAGATAGCGATGCACCTTGGCCGGACTTTCGTCGACATAGGCGGCGAGCGCCGTGAGCGACGCGCGTCCGCCCAACGCCGCGAGCCCTTTAAGCAGCACCACCGCGGTGGTCGCCGACTGCACCCGCTGACGGCGTTCGCGCTCGGGCAAAGCGGCGTCAGCGGAGCCGACGGCGTCACTCGAGTCGCCGTCGGCTACCTTGAAATCCGGAGTTTTTTTCATGGCTGCATTCTAACGGGGCACGCTTCCCGGGCCGAGCACCGCGTAAACACCAGGCTTACGATTACGCAATGCGTACTATAGTTACGCAAATGGAATTGCAGCAGGAGACGACGATGAACGAGACGATGACGACGGGCCGCAGCGGCGGCTGTCCCTTCAACCACGGTGCAGCCGCGGCCGTGCCGAGCAGCGCGGTCACGCCGACCGGCTGCCCGGTCAGCCATAACGCCGCCGCCTTCGACCCGTTCGAAGACGGCTATCAGCAGGACCCGCCGGACTACGTGCGCTGGGCGCGCGACCAGGAGCCGGTGTTCTACAGCCCGAAACTCGGCTACTGGGTGGTCACCCGTTACGACGACATCAAGGCGATCTTCCGCGACAACATCACGTTCAGCCCGTCGATCGCGCTCGAAAAAATCACCCCGACCGGCCCCGAGGCCAACGCGGTACTCGCGTCCTACGGCTTCGCGCTGAACCGCACGCTGGTGAACGAGGACGAACCGGCGCACATGCCGCGCCGCCGCGCGCTGATGGACCCGTTCACGCCCGAGGAACTGCTGCATCACGAACCGATGGTGCGCAAGCTGGCCCGCGAATACGTGGACCGTTTCATCGACGACGGCCACGCGGACCTGGTCGATCAGATGTTGTGGGAAGTGCCGCTTACGGTCGCGCTGCATTTTCTCGGCGTGCCGGAAGAGGACATGGACACGCTGCGCGAATACTCGATCGCGCACACCGTTAACACGTGGGGCCGCCCGAAACCCGAAGAGCAGGTCGCCGTCGCGCACGCAGTCGGCAAGTTCTGGACGTTCGCCGGCAAGGTGCTCGACAAGATGCGCCAGAATCCGGACGCGCCGGGCTGGATGCAGTACGGCCTGCGCAAGCAGAAAGAACTGCCGGAGGTGGTCACCGACTCCTATCTGCATTCGATGATGATGGCCGGCATCGTCGCCGCGCACGAAACCACCGCGAACGCCACGGCGAACGCGATGAAGCTGCTGCTCGAACACCCGCAGGCCTGGCGCGACATCTGCGACGACCCGAGCCTGATTCCGAACGCGGTCGAGGAATGTTTGCGGCACAACGGCTCGGTGGCGGCATGGCGGCGTCTCGCCACGCGCGACGTGACGGTGGGCGGCATCGCGATTCCTCAGGGTTCCAAACTGTTGATCGTCACGTCGTCGGCGAATCACGACGAACGGCAATTCGCCGACGCCGATCTGTTCGACATTCGCCGCGAGAACGCGAGCGACCAGTTGACCTTCGGCTACGGCTCGCATCAATGCATGGGCAAGAACCTCGCGCGCATGGAGATGCAGATTTTCCTCGAGGAATTTACGCGCCGTCTGCCGCACATGAAGCTCACGCCGCAGCGCTTTTCGTATGTGCCGAACACGTCGTTCCGCGGACCGGAGCACGTGCTGGTGGAATGGGACCCGGCGCTGAATCCCGAGCGTCACGATAAAGCCGTGCTGGAGCCGCGCGCGGCAGTGCGGGTCGGCGAGCCGTCCGCGCACGCGCTCAGCCGGCCGGTCGTGGTCAGCGCACTGACGCGTGAGACCGGAGAGATCGTGCGGGTTAGCCTGGCCTCGCCGGACGGCCGCGCGTTGCCGCGCTGGACCGCCGGTTCGCATATCGACGTCGAATGTGGAACGACCGGCATCTCGCGGCAGTATTCGCTGTGCGGTGACCCGGAACAATGCGGCGTGTTCGAGATCGCGGTGCTCAGGGAGAAGGACAGCCGCGGCGGTTCCGCGTGGCTGCACGAGCACCTGGAAGTCGGCGCGCAGTTGCGCATTCGTGGACCGCGCAACCACTTCCGGCTCGACGAAACGGCGCGCCGGTTGATCCTGATTGCCGGCGGTATCGGCATCACGCCGATCAGCGCGATGGCGCGGCGCGCGCAGGCATTGGGGATCGACTACGAAGTGCATTTCAGCGGCAGCACTCGCGCGGCCATGGCCTTGCTGCCGGAGTTGACCGCGCTGCACGGCGCGCGTCTGCGGGTGTTCGTATCGGAAGAGGGCACGCGCAACGACTTTCAGACGCTCGATGTCACCGAGGGCACGCAGGTGTACGCGTGCGGACCGGCGCGCATGCTCGACGCGTTGCAGGAAGTGAGCGCGGCGTGGCCCGACGACGCGTTGAAGGTCGAGCATTTCGAATCGCAACTCGGCGCGCTCGATCCGGCGAACGAGCACGCGTTCGAAGCGGAGTTGAAGGATTCGGGACTGGTCGTGATGGTGCCCGCCGGCCAGACACTGCTGGCCGCGCTACGCCGCGCGAACGTGGACGTGCAGAGCGACTGCGAAGAAGGTCTGTGCGGATCGTGCGAAGTGCGCGTGCTCGCGGGCGAGGTCGATCACCGGGATGTCGTGCTGACCAAAGGCGAGCGTCAGGCCAATAACCGCATGATGACCTGCTGCTCGCGCGCCGTCGGTGAGCGGCTGGTGCTGGAGCTTTAAGCGGCCCCGAGCGCTCAGACTGCGCACCGGCGCACCGGCGCACCGGCGCACCGGCGCACAGTTGCACCGGCAGCGCGTTCATTGATCCGCATCGACCGAGCAGGCGACGTCCTTCTGCGCTTCCAGCACGCGCAGCCGCTCGCGCAGCGCCGCGCCGACCGATTCGTAAGCGCCGCTGCCGAGCGTCACGCGCAGCGCCGGATGCGCTGCATCGGCCGCGGCGATCATCGCATCGACGGTCTTGCCCGCGTCGCCGCGAATCTTGAAGGTGTTGGTCGCCACCATGCGCCGGACTTCCCCTGCGGGCGTGTCGTCGTACTCGGGCATCGGCGTCGCATGATCGAGCCCGGTCGCGAATTTCGTGGCCGTCGGCCCCGGTTCCACGATCACGAAGTCGATGCCGAACGGCGCGACCTCTTTCGCGACCGATTCCACGAAGCCTTCGATGCCCCATTTGGTCGCGTGATACAGGCTGAAGTTGGGGTACGCGATCTGTCCGCCTTCGGACGACACCTGCACGATGCGTCCGCCGCCCTGGCGGCGCAGATGCAGCAGCGCCGCGCGAATCAGCTGGATCGAACCGGTAAGATTGGTCGCGATCTGCCGCTCGATTTGCGAGTCGCTCAGTTCTTCGGCCGCGCCGAACAGGCCATACGCGGCGTTGCTTACCACCACGTCGATCCGTCCCATCCGCTCGAAAGCCTGCGCGACGGCTGCGTGCACCTGACGCGTATCGGCGACATCCAGCGTCGCCTGGGACAGGCGCTCGCCGTAGCGTTGCTGCAGATCGTCGAGCGGCCCCGTTTTGCGCAGCGTGGCGACGACGCGATCGCCGCGTTCGAGGAGTTTTTCGACGAGCAGGCGGCCGAGGCCACTCGAAGTACCGGTAATCAGCCAGGTTTTGGTCATGGTGAGTCTCCTGTGGAAAACGTGAAACCGATTCTAGAGACACATGATTCGTGCGATAAGCCGCTATAGTTGGCATGCTTCCGTGAAAAATCCCCACCAATGACCAGACCGACGCTCGCCGACCTCAGTGCGTTTTCCGCCATCGCAACGCATCGCAGCTTTCGGCTTGCGGCCGACGCGCTAGGCGTATCGCGCTCGTCGCTGAGTCACACGATGCTCGCGCTGGAGCGCGGTCTGGGCGTGCGCCTGCTCAACCGGACCACTCGCAGCGTGGCGCCCACCGAAGCCGGGGAAGCTTTGCTGGCGCGGCTCGGACCGGTGCTGCGCGACCTCGACGAGGCGCTCGACTCGCTCGCCGACGCCGGCGGCGAGCCCGGCGGCACGCTGCGTATCAACGCCAACGAGAGCGCCGCGCGCCTGCTGTTGCGCAGCGCAGTGCCGACGTTTCTTGCGCGATTTCCGGGTATGGCGCTGGAATTGATCGCGGAAGGGCGACTGGTGGATATCGTCGAGCAGGGTTTCGATGCGGGCGTGCGGCTCGGCGAATCGATTCCGCGCGACATGGTGGCCGTGCCGATCACCGGCGATCTGCGTTTCGTCGTGGTTGCGGCGCCGTCCTATCTGGCGGAGCGCGAGCCGCCGCGCACGCCCGACGATCTGCAGACGCATCGCTGTATTCGCCAACGGCTGCCGAGCGGCAAGCGCTACCGCTGGGAGTTTCGCCAGCATCGCCAGGAAGTGGCGATCGACGTGCCGGGCGCGCTCACCCTCGATCACAACGGTTTGATGGTCGAGGCCGCCGCCGACGGCATGGGTTTGGCCTACGTGCCGGAGTCCACGGCGCGCGCCTGGCTGGACGACGGCCGTCTGGTGCTGGTGCTGGAAAACTGGTGCCCGTCGATTCCCGGCCTGTCGCTGTACTATCCGGGCCACCGGCACGTGCCGGCGGGCTTGCGGGCGTTCATCGACGTGTTGAAAGAGACGCGCGGCGAACTGGCGGGCGGGGCGCATAACCCGGAATACACCGAAGCCGCCGAAGCCGCCGGAGCCGCTACCCCAGCATCCCCTGCACCCGATTGACGATCGCCTCGACGCTGAACGGTTTGGTGATCATCTGCATGCCGGGGTCGAGCAGGCCGCCGTGCGACGAGGCGAGATCGGTGTAACCGGTCATGAACAGCACCCGCAGGTCGGGGCGCTGGGCGCGCACCGCGTCGACGATCTGGCGGCCGTTCATCCCCGGCAGCCCGACGTCCGAGATCAGCAGATCGAAATGTGTGCTCGATTGCAGCAGCCTGAGGCCCGACGGGCCGTCGTGCGCGTGGAACACCTTGTATTTGAGTTCGGTCAGCAGGTCGACTAGCAACTGCCTGACCGACGCGTCGTCCTCCACCACGAGGATGGTCGCGTTCGAATGCGCGTCGCCGAGACCCAGGTGCTGTGTCGCCACGCGATCCGCGGCGGGTGCCTGCTCGCCATCTTTTTCCGGCAGATACAGGCTCACGGTCGTGCCGACGCCGGCCTGACTGGCGAGCGTCGCGAATCCGCCCGACTGGCCCGCGAAGCCGTACACCATCGACAGCCCGAGGCCCGTGCCCTGGCCGAGCGGCTTGGTGGTGAAGAACGGCTCGAACGCCTGCCGCACGACGTCGGGCGGCATGCCCGAACCGGTGTCAGTTACCGCGATGCGCACGTAGCGTCCGGGCAATACGTCGCGCTGCGTGGCCGCATATTGTTCGTCGACGTCCTCGCGGGAGGTGGCGATGCGCAGCGTGCCGCCCGCAGGCATCGCGTCGCGCGCGTTGATCGACAGGTTGAGGAGCGCGCTTTCGAGCTGGTTCGCGTCGCAGCGGGTCGTGCAGGGCTCGGAATCCAGCGCGAGTTCGATGCCGATCGATTCGCCCATGGTCCGGCGCAGCAGGTCTTCGAGCGCGCCGACCAGATGGTTCACGTCCACTACATTAGGATCGAGCGGCTGACGGCGTGAAAACGCCAGCAGCCGCTGGGTCAGGCCGGCGGCGCGATGCGCGGACGACATCGCCATGTCGATATAGCGTTCCAGCGATTCGGTGCGATTCAGCGTGACCAGCCGGCGGATCAGTTCCAGCGGGCCCGTGATGCCTTGCAGCAGATTATTGAAATCGTGCGCGATGCCGCCGGTCAACTGGCCGACGGCCTCCATTTTCTGGCTTTGCCGCAGTTGCTCTTCGAGTCGCCGCTGGCTGCTCATATCGACGCCGACGCCGGTGCGCCGCACCGGCTTGCCGTTGTCGTCGAAATAAGTGTGGCCGCGCGACAACACCCAGCGAATCGAGCCGTCCGGATGATCGATCCGGTACTCCAGTTCGAGGTCGCCGCTGCGCACGAGGCCGCCGGACATGGTGGCGACCAGCGCCGCGCGGTCGTCGGCGTGGACGTTGGCAAGAAAGCCGGTGCGCGGGATGCCGGCGAGACCGGCAACCGGGTCGATGCCGTACAGATCGGAGATAGCCTCGTCGCAGAAGAACCGGTCGGTCGCGACGTCGTAGGTCCACACGCCCACGCCGCTTACCGCCGACAACGCCAGCCGGGCGAAGTCCAGCGAGTCTTTCAGCGCCAGTTCATGTTCGCGCTGCTGGGTGATGTCGCGCGCCACGCAGAACAGGCGGTCTTCGAACGGCTCGGCGCGCCAGCTCAGCAGCCGGTAGTCGCCGCCGCGCGTGCAATAGCGGTTTTCGAAATTGAGGGTGCTTCGGCCGGCAGCCAGTTGCGCGACCTCCGCGCGGGTCTTGTCGCGATCGTCCGGGTGTTCCAGCCATTCGGAGGTGCGCCCGACGATATCGCTGTCGTCCCAGCCCAGAATGCCGGACCAGGCAGGATTGACGGCGAGCCAGACGCCTTGCAGATCGGCGATACCCAGCATGTCGTGACTGACTTGCCAGAATAGATCGCGCTCCTGCATCGGGTTTTTGTTGGGGGGCAATGCTGAATTCATACCGATAAAGTGTTCGGGCCGCGACATGGCCGGTCGGCCAGAAGCGCCATGTTGCTGTAAGCATGGCGTCGTGGCAATCACCGATGGTGAGTCGGCGAACACTTTTTGCCCGGTTGACGACGCATTTCGCGAAATTCCGCCCACCTGACAACTTCCCCTTCATTGCCCGGGCGCCTGCCACCCTCCACCCACGGCCCGCGCGAGCGCAACGGACGCCTGCAAGCGCGCGAGGCGCAACTGGACCGTTTCGTCCTCGGCATCGAACGCGGTGCGTTGCGCGTCCAGCACGACCAGCAGCGTCTCCGCGCCAGCCTGGTAGCGGCTCTGCGCGAGGCCGATCGCGCGCTGCGCTTCGTCCAGCGCTTCGCGCTGCGCGGCATATTGCGCGTCAGCGCCAGCGCCTGCATTCAGCGAGCGTTCGGTGTCGCCGAACGCGGCGACGATCGCCTGCCGGTAAGTGGCCAGCAATTCTTCCCGTTGCGCAACCGCCAGATCGCGGCCGGCAGCCAGCGCGCCGCCTGCGAAGATCGGCGCCGTCAGGCCTGCCGCGACGCTGTACAGCGAGTTGTCGAACAGCGTGCGCACCCGGTCGCCGCCGACGCCCACGCTGCCTGTCAGCGTGAGCGATGGGAGCATCGCGGCACGGGCGGCGGCAATATCGGCGTCGGCCGCTTTCAACTGCGCTTCGGCGCGCGCCAGATCGGGCCGCTGCGTGAGCAGCGCCGACGGGATGCCGGCGCTGAACGACGGCAGGCGCACGGCATCGAGCGACGCGGCGCTCAGCGTATCGCGTGACACGGTGCTGCCCGTGAGCGTGGCGAGTTGCACGTCGGTGTCGTTGATCTGCTGGTCGAGCGCGGCGATCTGGCGTCGCTGCGTGGCGACCAGACCGCGTTGCTGCGCGACGTCGAGGCGCGTCCCGGCGCCCGCGCGATATTGCGATTCGACCAGCCGCAGAATGTCGGCCGCCGTTTGCAGATTGCGGCGGGCGAGCGCCGCGCGTTCGCGCAGCGCGACGGTCTGCAACCATGTGTTCGTGACGTCGGCGCTGAGCGTGAGCCGCACCGTGTCGCGGTCGAAGCCCGCGGCTTCGTTGCGCGCGACTGCCGCATCGCGCAGCGCGCGATTGCGGCCCCAGAAGTCGAGTTCATAGCTCGCCGCGAGCCCGAGGTCGAACGCGCTGCCGGCAGTCTGCGAATCGTCGACCAGGATGCCGCCCTGACGGCCGGCATCGGCGAAACCGCTCAGCGACGGCCACAGCGGCGCACCCGCCACGCGGCTGCTCGCCTGCGCTTGCCGCACGCGCGCGACGGCTGCGGCCAGGTCGCCGTTGCGCGAGAGCGCGTCGTCGACGGTAGCGTCCAGTTCGAGGTTGCCGAACTGCATCCACCATTGCGGACCGACGGTCTCACGGACGGTCTCATTGCCGGACTCACTGCCGGTCTGATGGCCGGTCTGATCGCCGGAAGAAGGCGGCGCGTAGTGCCATCCACCCGGAATCGCGACATCGGGATGAACGGGCGCGGGCATGAGACTGCACCCGGTCAGCGCCAATAAAACCAGCGCACTCGCGAGCACAGCCGGGCTCGCCATACGGGACGCCAGGCGGTGCGATTGTTTAGCCCACCGCTCGCGCCAGACCGCTGTTTTTTCGCCTGCCAGATCGATTGTCGATTTCATCCGCTTACTCGCTCACCAGCGCGGCCACCGGGTCGAGGCGCGCGGCCTTGCGCGCCGGCATGAAGCCGAACACGACGCCCGTCAGCAGCGCGCAGCCGAACGCGACCAGAATCGCGCGCGCCGAAAACACCGCCGGCACGTCGGCGGCGATCAGCACCGCGCCGACGATCACCGCGACCGCGACGCCGAGCAATCCGCCGATGCCCGACACCAGCGCCGCCTCGGTCAGAAACTGCCGCAAGATATCGCGCTGCCGCGCGCCGGTCGCCATCCGGATGCCGATCTCGCGGGTCCGCTCGCGCACCGTCATCAGCATGATGTTCATCACGCCGATGCCGCCCACCAGTAAGGAAATCGCGGCAATCAGGCCGAGCACCAGCGTCAGCATGTCCTGGGTCTCCGTCTGCGTCTTCACGGAAGCCGCGCGGTTGTACACCTGGAAATCGCGCAGGTGATGGCTTTTTTCGAGCACGCGGCTAATGTCGTCGACCGTCCGGTCAGCCAGGTCCAGCCGGTCGATCAAAACCGATATCCACGACAGCGTCGTGCGGCCGAGCACCCGGCGGCTGCCGGTGGAGAAGGGCGTGAGCACCACGTCGTCGTCGTCGGCGTCGCCCGAGGTCGCGCCTTTTTCCGCGAGTTCGCCGATCACCTGGAACGGCACGTTGTCGACCAGCACGTAGCGCCCCACCGGGTCGGTGTCGCCGAACAGCTTTTCGCGCACGCGTTTGCCGAGCAGCACGACGGTCGCGAGCGAGCGCTCGTCGGCGTCGTCGAAGAAAATGCCGCGCACGGTCTGCCAGTTCAGCACGCTTTGCGCTTGCGGCGTGACCGCCCAGAGCGAAGTCTGCACATCCACGTTGCCGTGGCGCAGCGTAATCCGGCCTTCCAGAAACGGCATGGCCGCGCTCACATTGGGCACGTCGCGCAGCAGCGCGGCGTCGTCTTCCGACAGCGTGCCGCCGGGTCCGCGCGGATTGACGCCGCCGGGCGTCACATACAGCCGGTTGGTGCCGAAACTGGCCATCTTCGCGATGACGGCGCGCTCGGTGCCCGCGCCGATCGCCAGCATCACGATGACCGACGCCACGCCGATGATGATGCCGAGCAGCGTCAGCAAGGTACGCGCGCGGTTCAGTCGCAGCACACGCCACGCGGCGCGCGTCGCTTCGTGGACATCGGCGAGCAGGGACTCGCGCCGCGCCACGCCGTCGGCCATCGCCGCCATGAACGCGGGGCCGTCGAGCGACGGCGGCGCGCGGCGTGCTGGCGCCGGGGTGTCCGGCACGTCCGCCCCATGCGCCACATTCGCCCCATGCGCCACGTCCGCCCCATGCTCCACGTCCG
Organism: Paraburkholderia sp. BCC1886; assembly: GCF_900996245.1. GTDB lineage: Bacteria > Pseudomonadota > Gammaproteobacteria > Burkholderiales > Burkholderiaceae > Paraburkholderia. The sequence goes on from NZ_CAAJGK010000041.1 coordinate 445,093, forward strand.
CCCCATGCGCCACATTCGCCACGTCCGCCCCACGCGCCCCGTGCGCCGCATCCGCTACTTCCGCCCTGTCCGCCACATCCGCCACATCCGCCACATCCGCCACATCCGCCACATCCGCCACATCCGCCACATCCGCCACATCCGCCACATCCGCCACATCCGCCGCGACGTCGTTCAGAGCGCGGTTCGCCGTATCGCCGACGATTTGCCCGTCGCGTATCTCGACGACCCGGTCCGCGCGCGCGGCCACCTCGCGGTCATGCGTGATCAGGATGACGGTGTGGCCGGCGGCGGCCAGTTCTTCGAGCAGCAGCATGACTTCGGCGCCACTTTTCGAGTCGAGCGCGCCGGTCGGTTCGTCGGCGAGCAGGATGTGGCCGCCGTTCATCAGCGCGCGCGCAATCGACACGCGCTGCTGCTGGCCGCCCGACAGTTGCGAGGGCCGGTGTTCGAGCCGCTCGGCGAGGCCGAGCCGGGTCAGCAGCGCGCTCGCCCGCTGCGCACGCGCTTCGCTGCCGACGCCCGCATAGATGGCGGGGACCTCGACGTTTTCGCGCGCGGTGTCGGTGGCGATCAGGTGATAGCCCTGGAACACGAAACCGAACGCTTCGCGGCGCAGCCACGCGAGCTCGTCCGCGCTGCAATGGGCGATGTCCTTGCCGGCGAACCGGTACGAACCCGCCGACGGCCGGTCGAGGCAGCCGAGCAGATGCATCAGCGTCGATTTGCCCGAGCCCGACGCGCCGACGATCGCCACGAACTCGCCCGCTTCGATGGAGAGCGTGACGCCGCGCAGCACTTCGACTTCGGGAGGCTGGGCGCGATCGGCGCCGGCGTTGCCAGGGCCACGGCCACGGCCGTTGCCACGACCGCGTTGCGCCGCGCCGCCGTACGAACGCCGGATGCCGCTCAGTTCAATCAACGGCACGGTGGCGGCGTTGCGTGCGCCTGCGGCTTCGTCCGGGAGGGCGCTCACCACTCGAAGCGCCCGTCGATGGCGCGCACGCGCTTGACACCGGTGACGAGCAGATCGCCTTGCTGCAGACCCGACAGCACCTGCGCATGCAGGCGGTCGTGCACGCCGGTGCGCACCTGGCGTTCGACGACCCGGCCGTCCACCAGCACGCGCGCGCGGTACGTGCCGGCGCTCGCGCCGGCCACCGGCGTCAGCGAGGCGAGCGGCACGCTCAGCACCCGCTGCGCTGCATCGATCACGAAGAACACCTGTGCGCTCATCTGCGGCATGAGTTGCGCATCGCGATTTGCGACATCGAACAACGCGGTGTAGAGCACGACCTTGCTCGCGGCGGGCGCGCCGCTTTGCGTTCCGTTCTGCGAGCTTTCTCCGCTCGGCGCCGGGTTGGGCGGCGCCGGCAGAATCTGCGCGACATGGCTGGTCCAGCGTCGTTCGTCGCTGCCGAGCGTCGTGAAATAGACCGGCATGCCGCGCTTCACGCGCAGCACATCGGCTTCGGAAACCTGCGTCCACACCGTCATCGTCGACAGATCGGCGATGCGCATGATGATCGGCGTCTGATACGTCGAGTTCAGCGTTTGTCCTTCGCGTGCGTCGAGCGTGACCACGGTGCCGGCCATCGGCGCGTAAATGCGCGTGTAGCCGAGTTGCGCGGTGTCGCCCTTGAGCGTCGATTGCGCGCCGCTGATCTGCGCGCGCAGATTGTCGAGCGAGGCCAGCGCGCCGCGCAGCGTGGCGTCGGCCGATTGCAGATCCTGCTCGCGCGTAGAGCCGTCCGCCATCATGCGTTGCTGGCGCCGCAACTGCTCGCGAGCGTAGTCGCGCTGCGCGAATTCGCCGGCCAGTTGCGCGCGCAGACTTTCGAGCGACGCGCGGTCGACGTCGACCTTCGCCTGCTGCACGCTCGGGTCGATCTCCACGAGCAACTGCCCTTTGCTGACCGCGTCGCCGGGCCGCACATGAATCCGGCGGATTTCCCCGGACGCCTGCGCGCCGATATCGACGTAGCTATGCGGCTGCAAGGTACCGAGCGCGGTGACGCTCGACTCGATATCGCCGCGCGCGACCGGCACGGTCTCGACCCGCTCGATGGTGCGCAGCAGCGTTGCCCACAGCGCCACGAGAATCAGCAGCACGACGACGATGAAACCGGCGGTGCGGGAGGAAGGGATGAAGGGTCGTCTCATTGATCGTCTGGCAGGCCGTCGGCGTTCGCCTTTTTATAGGAGGGTCCGTCTGGCGGCGACGGATGCTGCGCTTGGGGGGACTTAGGGCATCGGCAGGGTGCGCGTTGGCCACGTTGGCCGCGGTGGGCGGCGATCGCTTCGAGCGGGGAAATCGTGAAGAAGGGAGGGCGGAGCAGCGTTCGGAAGCGGTGATTTCATCATCGGCGGAATCGTTGCGGGAGCACGGAATCATGGGGGAATTTCCGTTTAAATGCAAATCGTTCGCATTTATGTCGCAGGCCGGCGCGGCCTTGCCAGCCAGCGCGCCGACGGGCTTTGAAGGCCGTTCGACAGGATTTTGCGGCCGAGGCGTCGCTTGACAAAGCCGAACTCAGCCAGCAGAGTAGCGCTTCCAAACAGCAATGATTCTCATTTCGAGCATGCCACTGCGAGCCGCGGAACGGGAGTCATCAGCGCGATTTTCACTACCGCGGCCGGTCAGGCTGCATCGGAGCGTTCGATGAGTTGGGGCGACGAAGACACGAATTTTCACGTGGTGATCAACGACGAAGAACAGTACTCGATCTGGCCGGATTACAAGGCGATTCCGGCGGGTTGGCGCGAAGCCGGCAAATCGGGCAAGAAAGCCGACTGTCTCGCTTGGATCGACGAGGTCTGGACCGACATGCGCCCCTTGAGCCTGCGTCAGGCGATGGCGGCAGACGCGGCGCGTGGCACCGACGCCGCCGCGCCGGCAGGCCCGGCAGTCTGAGCGATGAGCGACGCAGTCGCACCCGCCGCCGTGCATTCCGTCGCGTTGCCGCCCGTGCAACTGTTCTGTCTGGCGCACGCAGGCGGCACGTCGATGCTGTATCGCCGCTGGGCACAGCATCTGCCGCGCAGCGTGGAGGTCGTGGCGCTGGAACTGCCGGGACACGGCACGCGCCGCGCGCTACCGGCAAGCACCACATGGCCGGCGTTGATCGACGAGGTCATCGCGCAGTTCGACGCGCGGCGCGATGCCACGGTGCCCTTCGCGGTGTTCGGTCACAGCATGGGCGCGCTGGTCGGACTCGAACTGCTACATGCGCTCAGGCATCGCGCAACGGATGCGTCGCAGTCGGCCGTCTGGTTCGGCGCATCGGCTGCGGTTGCGCCTTCGTGCCGGATCCGCGAAACGCACTGGCTCGGCTGCACGCATGAGCAGATGGTGGCCAAGCTGCGCTCTCTCGGCGGCACGCCGGAAGCCCTGCTTGCGGATCGCGATTTCATCGACTTTCTGTTGCCGACCTTGCGCGCCGATTTCCATCTGTGCGGCACGTATGGCGACACCGCAGGCGCCACCGCAGGCGCCACCCGACGCGCGCCGCTCGATTGCCCGATCGACGTGTTCCTGGGCCGCGACGACGCCGCCACTGCCCGCGCCGACGACGTCGCGCGCTGGCGCGACGAAACCCGCGGCACTTTCCAGCAGCACCGTTTCGACGGCGCTCACTTCTATCTCGACGATGCGCCCGGCCCCGTGCTCGCACGCGTCGCGAGTTCTCTTGCGGACGCGCTGGTGCAGCAACGAGGCGCACCAGCGCGTCTACGGACAGGCGAAGCATGGACGCAATGAACGCAATCGCCGCCATCACCAGCGGCAGGGACACGGCGCTCACCGAGCACGTGATCGAGCAGAACGGCACCCGCGTGCTGGTGCTGAGTCCTGCGAGCGGCGACGCGACGCTGCCGCCGTCCGCGTATCTCGCGCCGTTGCGCGAGCGCGTCGAGTCGGCCAAAGCCGTGTTCGGCGGCGTGTTGCTGCGCGGTTTCGCCCCATTGAGCGCGACCGGCTTCAACGAGTTCGCGACGAGCTTCGGCAAGCCTTTGCTCACTTACGAGTTCGGCTCCACGCCGCGCAGCCGCATCGAGAAAGGCGTGTATTCGTCGACCGAATATCCCGCGGACCAGTGGATCGACCAGCACAACGAACAGTCGTACACGCTCAAATGGCCGGGCACGATCTGGTTCTACTGCGATATCGCCGCGACCGAAGGCGGCGCGACGCCGGTCGCCGATAGCCGGCTCGTCTACCAGCGCCTCGACCCGGCCTTGCGGCGGCTGTTCGCGCAACGCCAGGTGATGTACGTGCGCAATTACGGCAACGGGCTCGATCTGCCGTGGGAACAGGTGTTCGGCACCGAAGCGCGCGACGAGGTCGAGCAGTACTGCCGCGCGCACCGGATCGACTACGAATGGCTAGACGACGGCGAAGCGCTGCGTACGCGCCAGGTATGCCAGTCGGAGCTACGTCATCCGTTGACCGGCGAGACGGTCTGGTTCAACCAGGCGCATCTGTTCCACATGTCGAGCCTGCCGCCGGCGGTGCAGGAGAGTCTGCTCGAGGTGGTCGACGAAGACCGTCTGCCGCGCAACACGCTGTTCGGCGACGGCACGCCGATCGACGTTGCCATGCTCGACGAAATCCGCGCGGTTTATCGAGAAACCCTGCTGTCGTTCCCGTGGCAAGCCGCCGATACGCTGGTGCTCGACAACCTGTCCATGTCGCATGGCCGCGCGCCGTATGCGGGCAAACGCCGCGTGCTGGTCGCCATGAGCGGCTGAGCGTCCGGCGCACGCGGGCTGCGTTCTGAAATCCGTTGCCTGCCGCGCGCCGACGCAAACCGTACGGCCCGTCGCGCCGTTTCCTGCCTCGCGACCCGCGGCCAGCCTGGCTGCCGCGACCCCTCCCGAATCAAGAGCCCCATGACCCAGATTGCGAGCGAAGTGTCGAACGAACTGTTGTCCATTTCGACGGCGTACGTGGCGTTGCCGCCCGACAAGCGCGAGGCGTTTCGCGGACGCGTGAAGCAGAGCGGTATCGACGCGGCGCGTCTGCCCGTGGTGCCGTTTCCGGGCGGCGAGCGACGCTTCGCGCTGTCGCATGCTCAGGAGCGCCTGTGGTTTCTGTGGCGTCTGGACCCGTCGAGCGCAGCGTACAACGTGACCGGCGCGGTGCGCCTGCGCGGCCGCCTCGACGTGACGGCGTTGCGCTCGGCGCTCGATCGCGTCGTCGATGCGCACGAAAGTCTGCGCCAGCGGTTCGACGAAGTGGACGGCGTGCCGTTCCAGACTACCGGTCCGCGTCAATACGGCTGGGACACGTTCGAGCTTGCGTCGACCAATGGCCTAGATGTGCTGCTTGCCAGCCGCTCGGCGCTGCCGTTCGATCTCGAAGGCGGTCCGCTGCTGCGCGTCGCGCTGATCGCGCTCGGTCCTAACGATCACGTGCTGCATATTGCCGTGCATCACATTGTCTCCGATGGCCTGTCGATCGAAGTGTTCGTGTCGCAATTCGCGGCGGCGTATCGGGCGGCGGTTGCCTTGGCAGCCGGCGCGGAACCTCGAACAGCAGGCGCGACACCGGCGGCGACCTCCGCGCTGCAATACGGCGACTACGCGCAATGGCAGCGCGAATGGTTCGACGAAGACACCCTCGCACGCCAGCTCGACTACTGGCGCGGCAGGCTCGGCGGCGATCATCCGGTGCTCGAACTGCCGCACCGGCGCACGCGCAACGGCATGCGCAGCGGCGCGGGTGCGCGCATCGCACGCGTTCTGCCCGTGACCTTGCAGGCTGCGCTCGCGCGTCTGTCGCTGGCCGCCGACGCAACCCCGTTCATGACGCTGCTGGCCGCTTACGACGTGCTGCTCGCGCGCTACAGCGGCCAGTCCGATATCCGCGTCGGCGTGCCGGTGGCCGGCCGCGACCGGCCGGAAGTCGCGCGCACCATCGGCTTTTTCGTCAACACGCTGGTGATCCGCACGGAGTTCGCGGGCGTCGCGCGCTTTAAGCACCTGCTCGCGCAAGTACGCGAGCGCGTGCTCGAAGCGCAAGGTCACGCCGATCTGCCGTTCACCAAACTCGTCGAAGCGTTGCAGCCGCAGCGCAGCTTCGGTCATACGCCGCTGTTCCAGGCGATGTTCAACTATCTCGGCGCGGATCGCGAGACGCTGCAATTGCCGGGTCTCGATGTGTCGAACCACGAGGTGGACACGCAAACCGCGCGTTTCGACCTGGTGCTGGAAGCCCGCGACCGAGCGCAGGGCCTCGAAGTCGCGCTGACGTACGCGGAGGACCTGTTCGACGGCGCGATGATCGGCCAGATGCTCGATCACTACGTGAGCCTGCTCGAACAGATCGCGGCGCAGCCCGACGTGCCGCTCGGCGCGCTGCAACTCAACCGCGATATTCCCGCGCTGCCGCCCGAAAAAGCCTTCCAGCCGGTGCCGACGCGTTTCGCCGATAGCGTCGCCCGTCGACCGTACGCGCTGGCCGTGCATTGCGAAGGCGAACGCGCGACCTATAAGCAACTGGACGACTGGGCCGCCCTGATCGCGCGGCGCCTCGCGCACGCGGGCGTGCGCGCGGACGAGCGGGTCGGCATCTGCATGACGCGGTCAATCGGCATGGTTGCGGCACTGCTCGGCACGCTGCGTTCGCCGGGCGCGTTCGTGCCGCTCGACCCGGCGTATCCCGCCGATCGCCTCGCGATGATGATGGACGACGCCGGTGTGCGCGTCGTGCTGACCGACGCCTCGACGCTCGCGCAGTGCGGCGAACTGTTCGAGGGGCGCGTGGCGCTCGACGTGGGGGCGGCGGATGGTCAGACAGACGAGCCGGTTGGGATCGAAGAGACGAAGCCGCATCCTGCACAACTGGCTTACGTGATCTACACGTCGGGTTCCACGGGACGTCCGAAAGGCGTCGCGATCAGTCATGGCGCGTTTGCCGCGCATCTCGACGACTTCATCGACGCGCATGGCATCGGTGCCGACGACACCGTGCTGCAATCGTCGACGATCAACTTCGACGTCGCGCTGCACGAACTGCTGCCCGCGCTGCTGCGCGGCGGCAAGGTCGAAATGCGCGGCGCCGAGCCGTGGGACATCGACACCACGAGCCGTCACCTGATCGACGCGCGCGTGACGTTTTCCCGTTTGCCGACCGCTTACTGGCAGCAGTGGCTGCGCTCGCCGCCCGCCGCCGCTTCGCTGTCAGCACTGAGGCAGATCACCGTGGGCGGCGAAGGCCTGCCGGGCGATGCGCTCGCGCAATGGCGCGACGGTCCGCTCGGTCATATCGGCCTCGCCAATCTGTACGGACCGACCGAAACCACCGTCGCCTGCATGTTCCGCGCGACCACCGCCGACGACACGTCGCAGCCGATCGTCTCCATCGGCACGCCGTACGGTTCGCGCACGGCGCGGGTGCTCGACCGCGACGGCAACGACGCGCCGGTCGGCGCACTCGGCGAGTTGTGCATCGGCGGCCATACGCTCGCGCGCGGCTATCTGGACCGGCCTGCGCTGACCGCCGAACGCTTCGTGCCCGATCCGTCGGGCACGGGCGCGCGTCTTTATCGGACCGGCGACCTGTGCCGGCGCCGCGCGGACGGCGCCATCGATTTTCTCGGCCGGCTCGATCAGCAGATCAAGCTGCGCGGCTTCCGTATCGAACCGGGTGAAATCGAAGCGGCGCTGCGTCGTCAGACGGGCGTGGCGAGCGCGGTCGTCGTGCTGACCAGCGACCTTGGCGCGCCGCGGCTGGTGGCGTACGTGGTCGGCAAGGACGCGGCCGCGCTCGACGATCTCGCGCTGCAGCGCGTGCTCGCCCAGGAGCTGCCCGCGCATATGGTGCCGTCCGCGATTGCGGTGCTCGATAAGCTGCCGGTGATGCAGAACGGCAAGGTCGATCGCGCGGCGTTGCCCGCTATCGGCGCGGCGGTGGACAGCGAACGTATCGCGCCGCGTAACGACGCCGAACGCATCGTGCTCGCGCTGTGGTCGTCGGTGCTGGGTCGCGACGACCTGAGCGTGGACGACGATTTCTTTGCCGTCGGCGGCGATTCCATCCTGAGTCTGCAACTGATCGCCCGGGCGCGCGCGCAAGGCTGGCTCGTGACGCCGCGCCAGGTGTTCGAGCAACCGAGCATCGCACGCCTCGCCGCGGTGATGGTGCCGCTGGACGCCGTCGAAGACGTCGCCGAAATTCGCGACGTATTGCCGCTCACGCCGATTCAGGCGTGGTTTTTCACACGCTATCCGGAAGGCGAAGCGCACTGGAATCAGTCGGTGCTGCTCGACGTGCGCGGCGAACTCGACACCGATGCGCTGGAGCGTGCACTCGCGGCGGTGGTTCGACGTCACGATGCGTTGCGGTTGCGGTTTGAACGGCTTGGCGACGGTCATGGCGAAGGCTGGCGGCAGCAGGTGCTGGCCGAGGTTCCGGCGGGCTTGTGTTCGAGCGTTAGCTTGCCGCAGAACTGGACAGATGCATTACGAGCCGAAGGGCAGCGCGCCCAGCGGCAACTGGACCCGGAATCCGGCCGGCTTTTGAGAGCGGTCTACTTCCGTTTGCCTGCAGCAGCCGATGGCGCGTCGCATGGCCGCTTGCTGCTGGTCGTCCATCACCTCGCCGTGGATGGCGTGTCGTGGCGCATTCTGCTCGGCGATCTGCAAGCCGCGTATGCCGCGACGCGCGAAGGCCGCGCGCCCACGCTCGATGCGGCGCTGCCGTGGAGCGCATGGGTCGTCGCGCAACGTGAGGCGATCACGGAAAACAGGCTCGCGCTAGCTTTGCCGGCGTGGCAGGACATGCTACGGGAAGCGGCGCAAAGCTCGCAGCCGGTGTTGAAACCTGCGATCGGCACCACGGCGACCAGCCGCGTGCTCGACTGGCGGCTCGACGCGGCCGCGACCGATGCGTTGCGCCGCGCGGCGCCGCGTGCATATCGGCTCGGCATCGACGAACTGCTGCTGGCCGCGCTCACGCGCGCGGTCGCGAGCACGTTCGGCGGCTCGGGTGCGCTGCTCGCGCTGGAAGGGCATGGCCGCGGGCAGGATATCGATTCGAGCCGCACGGTCGGCTGGTTCACGACGCGTTACCCGGTGTGGCTGAGTGCCTCGCAGGACGATGCAAGCACGCTGATCGCCACCAAGGAACGCTTGCGCAACCTGCCGGACGACGGCGCGTCGTGGGGCTGGCTCCATGCCTGCGGCGACGATGCCGCACGGTCGGCGCTCGCCGCGTTGCCCGCGCCGCGCATCAGCTTCAACTATCTCGGTCAGTTCGATCAGAGCCTGGCCGTCGACGGCCCGTTCGGTTTCGCGTCGGAAGACGCGGGCAACCCGCAACCGGATGACGAAGCACTGGTGTATCCGCTGGATCTGAACGGGATGATCGTCGGCGGCTGCCTGTCGCTCGGCTGGCGATACGATCCGGCGGTCTTGCCGCACGCGCGCGTCGAAGCGTTGATGCAGGCCTTCGACCGCGAAGTCGCGCGGCTCGTCGCGCATTGCGCGGCGGCCGTGCCGCGTGCCAGCGCCGCCGACTTTCCGCTGGCGCGTTTGACGCAGTCCGAGTTCGAAGCGCTCGGCGTGAACGTAGCCGATATCGAGGACGTGTATCCTGCCACGCCGCTGCAACAAGGCTTGCTGTTCCACAGTCTGCTGAAGCCGGATGCGTACGTGAACCGCAAACGCCTGACCTTGCACGGCGCGCTCGATATCGACGCGATGCGCTCGGCGTGGCGCACGGTGGTCGAGCGTCACGCGGTGTTGCGCACGCGCTTTGTGCGCGCGCACGGCGGGGGGATGCTGCAGGTCGTGCACAAGCGCGTGCCGGAGCCGTTCTCGGTGACCGACTGGCGTACCCGCGACGACTACGAACAAGCCTTCACGCATTGGTTCGACAAGCGCGCCGCCGCGCGTATCGATCTGAACGCCGCGCCGTTGATGCACGCGACGCTGTTCCGCCGGCCGGATGGCGCGCACGATCTCGCGTGGGTCAATCACCATGCGCTGTCGGATGGCTGGAGCCAGGCGCAACTGCTCGGCGAATTGACCCGCGCTTACGTCGCGGCGAGTCGTGGCGAGACGCCTGCGCTCGACGCGGTCGTGCCGTATCGGCGCTACCTCGAATGGCTCGACGCACAACCCGATTCCGCCGACTGGTGGCGCGCGCAACTCGCGCGGGTGGACCGCCCGGCTTTGCTCGCCGATGGCGTCGCGGCACAGACAGCGAGTCAGGCAGCTACACAATCAGCTACACAGCCAGCTACACAGCCAGCCTCCCGCGCCCACGACAACGAAAGCCGTTTCGACCACCGCGCCGACACGCTCGCTGCACCGCTGAGCCGTGCGTTGACGCAAGCCGCGCAGCGGCACGGCGTGACGCTGAATACGCTGATCCAGGCCGCGTGGGCGATCGTGCTGGCGCGTCATGCGAACCGCCGCCAGGCCGCATTCGGCGTGACGGTGGCGGGGCGGCCGGCGGCGTTGCCGGGGGCATCGGCGATGCAGGGTTTGTTCATCAACAGCTTGCCGCTGTGGGTGGACGTGCCCGCGGACCGGCCGCTCGGCGACTGGCTGCGCGCGCTGCAGGCGCACAACGTCGCACTGCGGCAGGCCGAGCACACGCCGCTGTCGTCTATCCAGCAATGGGCGGGCGCGAGTTTCGGCGCATTGTTCGATTCGCTGCTGGTGTTCGAAAACTATCCCGTCGATCCGGCCTTGAGCGATGGCTCGCTCGGCCTGACGGTCGCCACGTCGGCCTCGTTCGAACGCACGCACTATCCGTTGACGCTTGGCGTGTTGCCGGGCGAGCGGATCGCTCTGGAGTGGAGTTGGGATACCGCGCGTCTCGACGCGCCGGGTGTCGCGGCGCTGGCCGCAGCCTATGTCGAAGTGCTCGAGCGTCTGGCCGACAGCGCGTCGACGACCCGTCTGGCGACGCTGCGCGTCGAAGGCCGCCAGGGCATCGAAGGCACGGCAAGTCAGCCGGACCGGCGGCACGCCTATCGTTCGGTGACAGCGCGCTTCGAAGCCGCCGCGCAGTTGCGCCCCGATGCGCGCGCGGTGCGTTGCGGCGACGCAACCTTGAGCTATCGCGAGCTGGATGCATGGTCGGCGCGTATCGCTCGGCGTCTCATCGACGCCGGTGTGCGCGACGACCTGCCGGTCGGCGTGTGCATCGAGCGCTCTCCCGCATTGATCGCGGCGCTGCTCGGCGTGATGCGGGCTGGCGGCGCGTATGTCCCGCTCGATCCCGCCTATCCGCGCGAGCGGCTGCGCGACATGATCGACGACGCGCGGCTGAATACCGTGCTGACGGATTCATCGACGGATGCCGCACATTCGGCATGGCTCGCCGAAGCCGCGTGCGAAAGCGTGCGGGTCGATTCGACCGATGCCGTCGCTGATAACGACGCCATCGGCGGACACAACCTGCGCGCCGGGCAGCTGGCCTACATCATCTACACCTCGGGTTCGACCGGCCGGCCGAAGGGCGTCGCCATCACGCATGGCGCGCTGAGTCTGCATCTGGACGACTTCATCGCCGACAACCGGCTGAACGCGGACGACTGCGTGCTGCAATTCACGACGGTCAACTTCGACACCTCGGTCGAGCAGATCTTCGCTACGCTGGCGGTCGGCGCCGCGATCGAGATGCGCGGTCCGACGCTCTGGAGCGGCGCCGAATTGAGCCGCGTGCTGGTGGAGCGCGGCGTCACTGTCGCCGATTTTCCGACGGGTTACTGGAAGCAGTGGATGCGTCAGCTCGACGCGCCGCTTCCGGGGCTCGTCCTGCGCCGCGTGATGGTGGCCGGCGAAGCATTGCCGGGCAACGCCATCGCGCAGTGGTTCGACGGGCCGCTCGCGGCCGTGCCGTTCGTCAATAACTACGGGCCGACCGAGACGGCGATTACCGCATCCGCGCAACCCATCCGGCGCGACCATGCCGGTTGCGTCGCCGCGCCGATCGGCGGACCGCGAGCGTCGCGCGTCTACCGGATTCTCGATCTCGATGGGGAGCCCGCGCCGCAGCATGGTATCGGCGAGTTGTGCATCGGCGGCGAAGCGCTGGCGCGCGGCTATTACGGACGTCCGTCGCAGAGCGCCGAGCGCTTCGTGCCCGATCCGTCCGGTGCGCCGGGTGCGCGCCTGTATCGCACCGGCGACCTGTGTCGCTGGCTGCCGGACGGCAGCGTCGCGTACGTCGGACGGCTCGACGAGCAGGTGAAGGTGCGGGGCTTGCGCATCGAGCTGGGCGAGATCGAAAGCGTGTTGTGTGCGCAACCGGAGGTCGCCGAAGCGGTCGCCATCGTGCGCGGCGAGCAGGATGCGAAGCGTCTGTTCGCGTACGTAGTGCCGTCGTCGCGCGAGGTCGAGGCGGGCCTCGCCGATCGCTTGGGCGATGCGCTCGCGCGGGTCTTGCCGGCGTATATGGTGCCCTCGGCGATCGCGGTGCTCGACGTGCTGCCGACCTTGCCGAACGGCAAACTCGATCGCAAGGCGCTGCCGGTGCTCGACGCCGACAGCGCCGATTATCTGGCGCCGCGCACGCCGCTCGAAACCACGCTCGCGCAAATCTGGGAGTCGGTGCTGGGCGTGGAACGCGTCGGCGCCAGCGACGATTTCTTCGCGCTCGGCGGTCACTCGCTGCTCGCGCTGCAAGTCGCCGCGCGGCTGCAACGCGCGCTCGGCCGTGAGGTGCCGTTGCGTACCTTGTTCGATCAACCTGTGCTGGGTTCGCTTGCAGCAGCGCTCGAAGCAGCCGGGGCGCAAGAGGAAGGGTCACCGCGCAATCTTCCGGCGGTGCGGCGCCTGGGTCGCAGCGAAGCGCGGCCGACTCATGGACAGGAACGGCTGTGGTTCCTGTGGCGCCTCGCGCCGGACAATGCGGCGTATCACCTGTCTCTGGCGGTACGGATCGACGGTGCGCTCGATGCGCGCGCGCTGCGCGCGGCGCTCGACGACATCGTCGCGCGGCATCAGATGCTGCATACGCGTTTCGAAGAACGCGACGGCCAGCCGTGGCTGGTGGTGGACCCTTCGGTGCGCGCAAGCTGGCGCGAAGCCGCTTTCCGCGATGCCGGCGACGCGGGGCTCGCCACCTGGCTGCGCGACGGCGCCGCGCAAGCGTTCGACCTGGCGCGCGGGCCGCTGTTGCGCGCGCAACTGGCGGGGCTCGACGACGGCTCGCATGTGTTCGCGCTGGCCATCCATCACATTGCCGCCGATGGCTGGTCGCTGAATATCCTGATCGACGAGCTGATGTCGGCCTACGAGGCGCGTCGCGCCGGTCGTGCCGCGGACTTCGCCGCGCTACCGGTGCAGTACGCCGATTACGCGGTCTGGCAGCGCGACACGCTCGACGCCGAACGCCTCGCACGACAACTCGACTACTGGCGCACGCGGCTCGGCGACGAGCAACCGGTGCTCGAACTCCCCGCCGACCGTCCGCGCCCGACGCCGCGCAGCGCGGCGGGCGCTCAGGTGGAAGCCGGATTCGAGCCGCCGCTGGTCGATGCGCTGCAGGCGTTCGCGCGGCGTCACGACGCGACGCTGTTCATGACCTTGCTGGCGGCATTCCATGCGCTGTTGCATCGCTATGGCGGTCAGCGGGACATTCGCATCGGCATTCCGATGTCGGGTCGCGAACGGCTCGAAGTCGAACCGCTAATCGGCTTCTTCGTGAATACGGCCGTGATCCGCACGGAGCTGTCCGGCGCGGTGCAGTTCGACGCGTTGCTCGATCAGGTGAAGCAGCGCGTGCTCGAAGCGCAGGCGAATCAGGACGTGCCGTTCGCGCAGATCGTCGATGCGGTGCAGCCGGTGCGGGCCGCGAATCACACGCCGCTGTTCCAGGCGATGTTCAATCTCGACGTGCAGAACACGCGAGGGCGTAGTCCCGGCGAGCGGGCCGGTTCGCCGTTGCGGCTTGAACCGCTTGGCGGACAGCGCACGGCCGCGCAGTTCGATCTGACGCTCGGCGTGTCGATTGCGGAGCGGGTCGGTATGTCGTTCAGCTACGCCACGGATATTTTCGATCGTGCGACGGTCGAGCGTTTGATGGCCGACTATCTCGCGCTGCTGAAGCAAGTGGTGGTCAACGCTCGCAGCGAGAAAGCAAGGCCGCTGCATCTGCGAGATTTCGTGCTCGATGCGCCCGCTGTTGCGCAACGCGGTGCGGATCGCGATGCGGCGCTCGAGTTCGTGCCCGTTGCCGCGCGTATCGCCGCGCAGGCTGCCTTGTCGCCCGATGCGAGTGCCGTTCGCTGTGACGGCATGGCGCTGGGCTATGCCGAACTCGACGCCCGCGCGACGCGCCTCGCGCAACGGCTCGTCTTGCGTGGTGTGGGTCCCGAAACGCGGGTCGGCGTGTGCACGTCGCGCTCGCCGTCGATGCTGGTCGCCGTGCTGGCCACGTTGAAAGCAGGCGCCGCGTATGTACCGCTCGATCCCGCGTACCCGGCCGCGCATCTCGCCGGGATGATCGAGGACGCGGGGCTCGCCTGCACACTGGTCGATCCGGCGGGGCGTGAACGGCTGGAAGGATTGGAGCAGCAGGAACTCGCCCAGACCTTCGTCGACATCGACGTGTTGCAGCACGACGGCGATACGGCGTTGGTCCAGCTTCCCGCTCTCGTTCACGCCGATCAACTCGCCTACGTGATCTACACATCGGGATCGACGGGCAAGCCGAAGGGCGTCGGCGTGTCGCACGGCGCGCTCGGGCGTTTTCTCGACAGCATGCAGGCACGGCTCGCGCTGACGCCCGACGATGTCTGGCTCGCCGTGACGACCTTGTCTTTCGATATCGCCGCGCTCGAGCTTTACCTGCCGCTGTTGACCGGCGCCACCATCGAACTCGCGCCGCGCGAGACGGTGATCGACGGCCGGCGTCTCGCCGAACTCGCTACACGTTCGCGCGCCACCGTGATGCAGGCCACGCCGATGGGTTGGCGCGTGCTGCTCGACGGCGGCTGGAAAGGGCAAGACCAACCGCGTAGGTCGAACCAGAGCAGCAGCGCCCGCTTCGTCGCCCTGAGCGGCGGCGAAGCGCTGCCACCGGATCTCGCGGCTGCCTTGCAGCATCACGGCGCCCAACTCTGGAACCTGTACGGCCCGACCGAAACGACGATCTGGTCGAGCGCCGCCAGGCTGGATGGCGCGGGCGTACCCATTACGCTCGGTGCGCCGCTCGATCATACGTCGCTGCTGGTCATCGACGCCGACGGCAACCCGGTGCCCGAGAACGGCATCGGCGAGCTATGCATCGGCGGGGCCAATCTGGCGCGCGGCTATCTCGGACGCGCCGGGCTTACCGCGGATCGCTTCATCCCCGATCCGTCCGGTGCGCCGGGGGCACGTTTGTATCGCACGGGCGACCTGTGCCGGGTGCGGCGCGGCGGCCGGCTCGATTACCTCGGCCGCGCGGATCAGCAGGTGAAGCTGCGGGGTTTCCGTATTGAACTCGGCGAAACGGAAGCCGCGCTGCTGACACTCGACGGCGTCAGCGCCGCCGCCTGTCAGATTCAGGGCGAGGGCACGAGTCGCCGGCTCATTGGCTTCGTGGTCGGCGCGGCCGAGCCTGCGGGGTTGCGTGCGCTGCTCGCGTCGCGACTGCCCGCACAACAGGTGCCCGCGCAGATCGTGCGGCTCGACGCGTTGCCGCTGACGTCGAACGGCAAGCTGAACCGCAACGCGTTGCCAGCGGTAACGGCAGGTTTCACCGACGCTTACTCCGCGCCGTCCGGCCCGACCCAGACCTTGCTGTGCGACGTATGGGCGGACGTGCTCGGCATCGAACGAGTGGGCGCCGACGACGACTTCTTCGCGCTCGGCGGCAATTCGCTCGCGGCCGTGCGGGTCGCTGCGCGCGTGGGCGAAGGGCTTGGCCGCAAGATCGAACTGGCGCTGCTGTTCACGCATCCGCGTCTTGCCGATCTGGCCGCGCAACTGGACGAGACGGCGTCATCCGGTGACGGCGGCGCGGACCCCTTCGCCGCGTTGCAGGATTTGATGGACTCGCTGTAATCGCCGGATAACTGGAATCGACGAACGTGACGGACACCACCCATTCCAAGCAGCAGACGCGCCCGCGCAACGACGGCTTGCGTCTCGCGCAGCAATACGCGGCGTTGCCCGAAGACCGGCGCGCGCTGTTTCGCGCGCGCGCGCATGCCCAGGGACTGGATACCGCGGCGCTGCCCGCCGTGCCGCTCGAACCGCGTCCCGAACGCTTCCCGCTGCTGCCGGCGCAGGAGCGCCTGTGGTTTCTGTGGCGTCTCGATCCGGCGCATGCCGGCTATCACATCGCGCATACGCTGCGGCTCACCGGCGCGCTGGACGTGCCTCGCCTGCGGCGCGCGATCGACGCTTTGCTGATGCGGCATGAAGCATTGCGTTTGCGTTTCGATGCAGGCGACGGCGTGCCCACGCAATATGCAGTGCGCGAAGCGGCTTATGGATTCGTGCAGCGGGATCTTTCAGCCGAGGCCGATTCTTCTAGGCTGACCGCTGAGTTGCAGGCCTTCGCCAACGCACCGTTCGATCTGGAAAACGGTCCGATCGTGCGGGTCGGTCTGTTCGACACCGCCGCCGATTGCCGCGTGCTGCAGATCGTCGTGCATCACATCGTCGCCGATGCGTGGTCGATGGACGTGCTGTTCCGCGATCTGCTCGCGCTGTATCGCGGTGAGGACCTGCCCGCATTGCCGGTGCAGTTCGCCGACCTCGCGCTGTGGCAACGCGAATGGGTCGCGCTCGACACGTTCGACCGGCAGATCGCGCATTGGCGCGAGCGGCTCGACGGCGCGCCTCGCGCGATCACGCTGCCACGCGACGTGCCACCCAAAGCAACCCGTTCGCACGATGGCGGCCGCGTGCGGCTCAGTCTGCCCGCGACGTTCGCGCAACCGCTGCGCGAGATTGCGCGCCGCGAGCGCACCACGCTCTTCACGCTGCTGCTGGCCGCGTTCGACGTGCTGCTGTACCGCTACTCGGGACAGCGCACGGTGGTGGTCGGCGTGCCGTCGGCCGGCCGCGAGCGGCGCGAGAGCGAAGCGCTCATCGGCTTTTTCGTCAACACGCTGATCGTGCGTGCGGACCTCGACGGCGCCGCGCCGTTCGACGCGCTGCTGCGCGCGCTGCACGAGCGCGTGCTCGACGCGCAGGCCAACCGCGACGTACCGTTCGCGCAACTCGTGAAGGCGCTCGATATCGAGCGCAACCCGGACAGCTCGCCGCTGTTTCAGGTGATGTTCGATCTCGCCGTCGATACGCACGACACGCGCACCGGACACGCCGCGGATGGGCTGCTGGCGGAGTCCATCGTCGATGTCGCGACCACCGCGCGCTTCGATCTCGCGCTGAACGCGCGGGATCGCGGCGCGGATCAAACGGTGGATTTCGCGCTGACTTATGCCTGCGACCGTTTCGTCGAAGCGACCGTACAACGCATGCTCGCCGATTACATCGCGTTGCTGGAGCAGATTGCCGCGCAGCCCGAGCGGCGTGTCGGAGATTTGACCGCTTACCGGAACGCGCCGCTGGAAGGTGAGGGCGGGATGCAGCCGGGTCGCGAGCCTGCTGCGGCGTTCGCCGCCGCGCATGAGCGCATCGCTGCCCGCGCGCGACTCTGTCCGACGCGTGTGGCCTTGCGCTGCGAAGGCGCCTCGCTAAGTTACGCGGAACTCGACAACTGGTCCGACGCCATCGCCCATGCGTTGCGCGGCGACGGACTCGCCCCCGGTGAACGCGTCGGCCTGTTGCTCGAACGCTCGCTTGCCCTGCCTGCTGCGCTGCTAGGCGTGCTGAAAGCGGGCGGCGCGTTCGTGCCGCTGGACCCGGAATACCCAGAAGCGCGTCTACGCGCGATGATCGGCGATGCGGGCGTGACGCGAGTCGTCGTGGACGATACGACGCGCGAGCAATGGCGCGACATGCTGACGCCGTTGCGGGCGTTTTCCGCACACGCGGCGCGAGCGGTAGATCACGAAGCGGCCCGCGTTAACGACACCCATTGGCCGGTCCAACCCGACGCGCTCGCCTATGTGATCTACACATCCGGTTCGACCGGCACGCCGAAAGGCGTCGCCATCTCACACCGCTCGCTCGCGCTGCATCTCGACGACTTTCTGCACGATCATCGCATCGTCGAGACCGACGTCGTGCTGCAATCGTCCACGGTCAATTTCGATGTCGCGTTGCATGAACTGCTGCCCGCGCTGATCGCGGGCGGCCGGGTGGCGATGCGCGGGCCGCGTGCGTGGGAACTGGACACGCTGAACCGGACGCTGATCGACGAACGCGTGACCTTCGCGCGGATTCCGACGGCGTTGTGGCAGCAGTGGCGCATTGCGCTGCCGCCGGCCGCCGAGATCGCCCTGCGGCAGATCACCGTGGGCGGCGAAGGCTTGCCCGGCGACGCGTTGCAGCGCTGGTACGAGGGTCCGCTCGCGCATGTCGCCGTCGACAATCTGTATGGGCCGACCGAAACGACGGTGGCCGCGCTGCATCATCCGGTGACGCGCGACGATGTGAATCACGCGATCGTCGCAATCGGCCGGTGTTATCCGTCGCGCCATGCGTATGTCGCCGATCTCGACGGCAACCGCGCGCCGGATGGGGCACTCGGCGAGTTGTGCATCGGCGGGGCGACGCTCGCACGCGGTTATCTCGGACGCGCCGGGCTGACCGCCGAACGCTTCGTGCCCGATCCGTACGGCGCGCCCGGATCGCGCGTGTATCGCAGCGGCGACTTGTGCCGCGCCCGGCCGGACGGCACGATCGATTTTTTGGGGCGGCTCGACCAGCAGGTCAAACTGCGCGGCCATCGTATCGAACTAGGCGAGATCGAAGTCGCGTTGCGGCGCATCGAAGGCGTGCGCGAAGCCATTGTCGAATTGCGCGGCGACGGCGCACACAAACGCCTGATCGCCTACTTCACCGGCGACGCTGCTCCGGCGGCGGTACGCGATGCGCTGGCCGGCACGCTGCCGGCGTCGCATGTGCCGTCCGTCTGCGTCGCGCTCGCCGTGCTGCCGACCTTACCGAACGGCAAACTCGACCGCCGCGCGTTGCCCGAACCCGACGACCTCGCGGACAGCGTCGCGACGCCGCCCGAAGGGCCGCTCGAAACCGCGTTGCTGGCCGTCTGGCAGACCGTGCTGGGACGCGACGAAGTGGGCGTCACGGACAATTTCTTCGCGCTCGGCGGCGATTCGATCTCGAGTCTGCGAGTGATCGCGCAGGCGCGCGCGGTGGGGTGGATCGTGAGCGCGCGCCAGGTGTTCGAGCATCCGACCGTGCGCGCGCTCGCGCGGGTCGCGCGAGCGGTCGATAAAGACGACGCCAGGGCGGCCGAGATTTCCGGCCCGCTCGATGCGCCGCTTGCGCCGATGCAGCAGTGGTTTTTCGAGCGCTTTGCACACGCGCCGTCGCGCTGGAATCAGGCGGTGTTGTTGCGCAGCGCGGAAACGCTCGATGCCGACGCATTGCAAGCTGCGCTGGCCGTACTGCTCGACGCACACGACGCACTGCGTGCGCGCTTCCGGCGCGATCCGCAAAACGGTGCGTGGACGCAGACCATCTTGCCCGCGTCGCCCGCGCTTGCCGCCGGTCTGCTGCACGTGGAAGACCTGCGCGGGTCGCGCGACCCCGCAGCCGCGATCGAAGCGCTTGCGGAGCGCATCCACGACAGCCTGAATCTCGCCGATGGACCGTTGCTGCGCGCCGCGTGTATGGCGACGCCGGATGGTTCGCGTCTGCTGCTGGTAATTCACCATCTCGTGGTGGACGGCGTGTCGTGGCGGATCCTGCTCGACGATCTGATGAACGCGTATGAAGCGGCGTGTCGGCCGGGCGCAAAAGCGGCGCTGGTGAAGCCTGCTACACAATGGGCCGACTGGACCCGTCAACTCGCGGACTACGCGAATCTGCCCGAGCATCTGGGCGAGATGGCGTGGTGGCAAAAGCATCTCGGGCAGGCGCGGGCGCTACCCGTGGCCGCCAGTGCGCCCGCTGGGAGCGAGTCGCGGCATCGTGACTGGAGCCTCGACGCAGCGGCCACGCGCCGTCTCACCGACGCCGGTTGGCGGATCGACGAGGTGTTGCTGGCCGCGTTGACGCACGCCTGCGCGGAGCATTTGCCGGCAGTGCCAGTCATTGTCGAAATGGAAGGGCACGGTCGTGGCGAACAGGTCGCCGGTGTCGATCTGAGCCGCACGGTCGGCTGGTTCACCACGCAATACCCGCTGCGCTTTGCGGCACTCGCCGATCCCGAAGCAACGCGCCGCGCGATTGCGCGCACGCTGCGCTCGGTGCCCGCCGACGGCCTTCACTACAATCTGCTGCGCTACGCCGGTTCGGCTTCGACGCGCGAGGCGCTGGGTGCGCTGAGCGGCGCCACGATCGGCTTCAATTATCTGGGCCGCTTCGAAGAGCGCTTGAGCGAAGGCCGCTTCAGTTTCGCGCCCGAGCATAGCGGTCATGGCACGAGCGGCAGCGTGGCGAGCGGACCGCGGCATCTGCTGGACCTGAACGGACTGATCGCAGACGGTTCCCTGAAAGTGGACTGGAGCGCGGCGGCGGAGGTCATCGACGCAGCGCTACTGGAACGGCTCGTCATGTCGTTCGACGCGTATTTGCGGGGGTTCGCGGAGCGTGCGGTCACGGAAAAGAGCGAGAACGAGCCGCCTCTACGCGCAACGATGCCGCTCTTCGCCGGCCTGACCGCGAACGTGTCCGCAGCCACCGACCAGCCGACCGCTCATCCCGCGTTCGACGTCTGGCGGCAGCGCTTCTACACCGAAGCCAGACTATGTTCCAGCGACGACCCGACGTTGCAACCACTCAACGCGAGCGGCGCGCCGCTAACGCTGTTCTGCTTCTATCCGGGCTTCGGCATGATCGGCGAATACCGGTTTCTGGCGGCCGCGCTACAAGGCGTCGCATCGGTGATTGCGCTACGCTCGCCGGGCTTCGTGGATAATGCGGACGCCGCGAGCGCGGACCCGTCGTCGTTCGAAACACTCGCGGATGCATGCGCCGAACGGCTTCTGCATGTGCAACCCGCCGGGCCGTTCAGGCTGCTCGGCTGGTCGCTGGGCGGCAGGCTGGCGGTCGCCGTGGCGGCGGTGCTGCGCGCTCGCGGTCACGCGGTCGATTTTCTCGGGCTGCTCGATACGGCCACCCGCACCGGCGAGTTGCCCGAAGCGGCCGACGTGGACGAAGGACTGTCCGCCTGGCTCGACGCGCAAGCCGACGGCGAACGTCTGCGTGCGCTATTCGATCGCACGGCGGAACTGGATGGGCTGCATTACCGTCTGCGAGTCGCCCACGAGTTGCCGCATGTCGATGTGCCGCTGACGTTCTGGCGCGCGGCGCGCGACACGTCGGCCGCACGCGAACGCGACTGGCGACCGGTCACGAGCGGCAGCTTCGAGGAGATCGGGATCGACGCCACGCATAGCGGCATCGTGCTGCATCCGGCGTTGCACGAGAGCGTGACGCGCCGCTTGCGCGCGCTGGTTGAGCAAAACGGACAGCACGCAGCACGTAGCGAATGAACCTCACTATTTGATAAGGCCACGTTTCGTCATGCAGGCATCCGGCGACCAGTCACTTTATTCGTTGAGCAACGTCGATTTTGCAATCGGCGACAAGCAGTTGCTGCAGGGCATCACACTCGAGATTCCCGCGGGCCAGGTGGTCGGCCTGATCGGCCATAACGGCTCGGGGAAGACGTCGCTGATGCGCCTGCTCGCGCGTCTGCATCAGCCGACGGGCGGCACGATCCATTTCGACGGCGAGCCGCTCGCGAGCTGGCCGCATCGCCGCTTCGCGCAGCAGGTCGCGCATCTGCCGCAATACACGCCGGCCACCGACGGTCTGCTGGTGCGCGAACTGGTCGCGCTGGGCCGCTATCCCTGGCATGGCGCGCTCGGCCGCTTCACCGCAGACGACCACGAGCGCGTGAACGAAGCGATGGCCTGGACCGACGTCGCCCATTACGCGGATCGTCCGGTCGACAGCCTGTCGGGCGGCGAGCGTCAGCGCGTCTGGCTGGCGATGCTGATCGCGCAGAACAGCCGCTGCGTGCTGCTCGACGAACCGACCTCGGCACTCGACATCAGCCATCAACTGGAAGTGCTCGGGCTCGTGCGCAAGCTGTGCGACGAGCGCGGCATGACCGCGATCGTGGTGCTGCACGACGTCAACATGGCGACGCGTTTCTGTACGCAACTGGTGTCCTTGCGCGGCGGCAAGCTGCTCATGCAGACAGACCCGGCGGAAACCATGCGCTCCGACAACCTCGAAGCCATCTACGGCGTGCCGATGGGCGTGCTGACCGATACGGTGAGCGGCCATCTGATCGGATTCCCGCGATGATCGAGCGGTTCGGTTTGCCGCGCCGCGAGGTGGATGTGGCGCGGCGGCGCTGGTTGGCGCGTGGTGGCGCGCTTGGGCTGGCTGCTGCACTGGGCGGCGGCGGTGGCTTGGGCGCATCTGGCGAGGCGAGCGCACAGCCGGTCCCGGCTTCGAAACCAGGCGCGCCGCATCGCGTGATTACGATGAACTGGGAACTCACCGAGACGCTTCTCGCGCTCGGTGTCGCACCGGTCGGTACGTCGTTGCCCGACTGGTATCGCAGCACGATCGTCGAACCGCCGCTGCCTGCTGGTGTCGCCGATATCGGTTTGCTGTATCAGCCGAATTTCGACGTGCTGCGCATGCTGCATCCCGATCTGTTCATCATCACGCCGGGGCATGCGCCTGCCAGATCGTCGCTGGAACGACTCGCGCCGACCATTACGCTCGGTGCTTATATGCAGAGCCCAACGCCATATCAGGCGCTGTGCGCAGAGACCGTCGAACTCGCCGCTCGGTTGCAACGCCCGGCGCGGGCAAACGATCTGATCGACGCTACCGCGCGCACGACGGAATCGGTGCGCGCGCAACTTGCCGTGCGTGCAGATCTGACGGCGAAGCCGGTGATCGTCGGCGATCTGGTCGACGACCGGCATCTGCGGGTCTACGCACGCGGCAGTCTGTTCGACGAGATGCTGACGAAGCTCGGCGTGAGCAATGCGGCGAATCCGCGTGGCGGGTCAGGCGACCCGGGCAAAGGCAACGGCATATGGGCGACTCAATCCGGTTTCGCGCTGGTGCCGTTGCAACGTCTTGCCGACGTTCAGCAGGCGAGCCTGTTGCATGTCGGCCCGATCGCGCCGGAGATACGCTCGGCGCTACGACGCAACGCGATCTGGCAGGCGTTGCCCGCGGTTCGCGAGCAACGTGTGACGAGCTTGCCGGTTATCGCACCGTACGGCGGCCTGGTGTCGATGCAACGCTTCGCGCGTGCGGTCGTCGCGGCGCTGGACAAGATTGTCAAAGGAGGCGGCGGTGTTGCGTAATCCGACCGCGGATTCCCGCGCCGACACGCCGCGCGATTTCCGTTTTCTGCTGGTGGGCGCGCTCGCGATCGTCGCGCTCGGGTTATCGATCAGCGGTATTCATGGCGAACTGAACGGCGCGTCGTTCTGGTCCACGCTGTTCGCGCCGGACCGCAGCGATCTGCATCAGGTACTGGTGCGCGACAGCCTGCTGCCGCGCGTCGTCATGACGCTGTTGTGCGGCAGCGCGCTCGGTCTGGCCGGCACGCTCGCGCAACAGGTGCTGCGCAATCCGCTCGCGGAGCCGATGACGCTCGGCATTTTTCCCGGCGCGTATCTCGCGCTGATGGTGGCCGAACTGTGGGCGCCGTCGCTGCTCGCGGGTGGCCGCACGGCGGTGGCGCTGGCGGGCGGGGCGCTGGCGATGGGCTGCGTGTTCGGCCTCGCGTGGCGGCAACGCATGTCGTCGCTCGCGGTGATTCTGTCCGGGATGATCGTCAACATGTACTGCGGTGCGATTGCGCTCGCCATCACCATGTCGCATTTCGATCTGTTGCGCGGGCTGATGATCTGGGGCGGCGGGGCGCTCGACCAGACCGGCTGGCAGGAAAGCCGGCAAGTGCTGTGGGGCGTGCTGGCCTGTCTGGTGGCGACGGTGTTGCTGCGGCGTCCGCTCGGCGTGTTCGAAGCCGGCGATTCGACCGTGCAGGGTCTCGGCATCGCGCTGCAGCGCACACGTTTCGCCGCGCTGCTGATCGCCGTCGTGCTGACCGCCTGCGTGGTGTCGGCGGTCGGCGTGATCGGTTTCGTCGGGCTCGCCGCGCCGACGCTCGCGCGCCTCGCCGGCGCGCGGCGTCTCAGGCAACGGCTGGTCTGGGCGCCCGCGCTCGGCGCGGTCCTGCTATGGGCCACCGATGAAATCGTCCGCGTGATCGCGTCGGGCGAACTGTTTTCCGCGCATCTGATTCCGACCGGCACCGTCACCTCGCTGCTCGGCGTCCCGCTGCTGCTGGTGTTGCTGCCACGTCTTCGCACGCAGCCCGATCTGCACTCGGCGGCGGTGGCGCAGGCGGTGCCGGTGCGTCTGCGGCGGCGTTTGCCGTGGGCGCTGGTGGCGCTCGTGGTGGTGCTGGCTTTGTGCTTCGGCGTATCGCGCGGACTCGACGGCTGGGCGATCGTCGATCGCGCAAGCCTCGACGCGCTCATGTTCTGGCGCCTGCCGCATACCGTCGCGGCGCTGGCCGCCGGCGTGCTGCTGGCGATCGCCGGCACGCTTATCCAGCGCGTGACCGCCAATCCTATGGCGAGTCCCGATCTGATCGGCGTGAGTTCGGGCGGTGCGCTCGGCATCGTAGCGGTGCTGTTTCTCGGCTTGACGCCATCGCCGGCGGCGTTGTTCGTGGGCTGCCTCGGCGGGGCGATGGTTACGCTCGCGCTGTTGTTATGGCTCGGCGCGCGTGCGTCGTTCGCGCCTGAGCGCTTCCTGCTGATCGGCGTCGCGGTCAGCGCGCTGTTCCAGGCGATCGTCAGCGCGTTGCTGGCGAGCGGCGATTCGCGGGCCGGTCTGCTGATGAACTTCGTGGTCGGCTCGACTTATTACGTTCAGCCGCCTGCCGCTTACGCAGCGGGTGCGATCGCGCTAATCGCGCTGGTGCTCGGACCGCTAATGTCGCGCTGGCTCGAAACGCTCGGCCTCGGCCCGGCGATGGCGGGAAGCCTCGGCGTCCCGGTGGTGCGCGCGCGGGTCGGCATTCTGGTGCTGGCGTCGGTGCTGACCGCCGCGTCCACGCTGATTGTCGGACCGCTTTCGTTCGTCGGATTGATCGCCCCGCATGTCGCGCGTTATTCCGGCGCGCGCCGGCCGGGTACGCAGATGATCGTCGCGGCGATTTTCGGCGCCTTGCTGATGGGTTTCGCCGAATGGCTGGGCCGTCAGTTGATGTTCCCCGAAGAGATGCCCGCGGGACTCGTCGCCACGCTCATAGGCGGCCCTTATCTGATCGTGCTCACGCTACGCAAAAGCGTCTCCTCGACGTAAAACGCTGCGGCAAATCGCCTTTTTGTGGCAAATCGGCCATGCAACCGCCGATTTGCATCCGGTCCGTTGCAAATGCGAATCATTATCGGTTACTATCCGTTTCGAGATAAATGGCAGCCCGTTGAAGCGCGAAGTTTTTAATGGATTCGCCCGTGTATTTGAAAGCGACTTAATGCTTTCAAATCACTGTCTCGATACGGCGGAATGTCATGCCGTATTAGTCCGATGACGACCTGGACGGTCACCCGATCAATAAAACAGGCACGCCCGTTTATATTCAGATCATTTGAAATAATCGGGTTTGTGGCTTTACGCGGAACTGCGTCGATCACGATGAAAATAAGCAAAGACCTGAGCCGCCGCGCGCGGCATGACACCATCTTCGCCGCCAGACCGGGGCTCACGCCGATTACGCTCGCTCTGCTCGCGATCTGGGCCGGCCCGGCGCTTGCCCAGGAAAGCACGGGCACGAATAACGGCACCAGCGGCAGCGCCACCAGCACGAGCACACCCGGCACGACCACGAACGCCGCGCCGAACAGTTCGCTGAAGCCCGTGATCGTGACGGCTGCGCCGGATGCGACGACCGAAGGCAGCGGCTCTTACGCGGGACGCACGGCCACCATCGCCGGTCGCACGGAACAGCCGATCAAGGAGATTCCGAATTCGGTTTCCGTGCTCACGCGCCAACGCATGGACGACCAGAATCTGACGACCATTCAGGACGCGTTGAAATACGTCACCGGCGTCGAGTCGATCGATTACGGCGACGGCACCGCCTACTTCAAGGCGCGCGGCAACATGCTCGGCGTGGAATTCGACGGCGTGTCGATCGTCGGCGG
This sequence comes from Paraburkholderia sp. BCC1886, assembly GCF_900996245.1. Taxonomy (GTDB): domain Bacteria; phylum Pseudomonadota; class Gammaproteobacteria; order Burkholderiales; family Burkholderiaceae; genus Paraburkholderia. The sequence continues at coordinate 471,342 of NZ_CAAJGK010000041.1, forward strand.
TCTGCAATATTTGCAGCAGTTCGATCTCGCCATGTACGACCGCATCGAAGTGATCCGCGGACCGTCGGGCGTGATGGACGGCGCAGGCGAGCCGGGCGGTACCGTGAACCTGGTGCGCAAGCGTCCGCAGGACCAGTTCCATGTGTCGACGGAAACGCAGGTCGGTTCGTACGGCAGCGTGCGTCAGATGATCGACGTCACGGGGCCGCTGAACAAGGACGGTTCGCTGCGCGGCCGTGCGGTGCTGGTGGGCAGCGACGGTCTGCAATCGGTCGACGGTACGCGCAAGAAGGAAGTGATGGCGTATGGCGCGCTCGACTACGATTTCGATCCGCGCACGACGCTGTCGTTGTCGGCGGGTTATCAGATCAATCCGATCTCGGGCCTCGACTACGGCGCGGCCGGTGTCGTCAATAACGACCAGACGGCACTGATCGGCCGGGTGCCGAGTTCGTACACGCAGAACTTCAGTCCGAGCTGGAATTACGCTTATACCTCGCTGCAGGAAGCCAACGCGAATCTCGTGCATAAGTTCGAGAACGGCTGGAAGTCGCAAACCACGGTGTTCTACCGCCACGAGTTAAGCACCGCGGACTATGCGTACGCCGGTCCTTACTCGACGCAGAACGGCCTGACTTATTACGGCGATCAGCGTCAACGCAACACGTACGACTGGTTCGGCGCGGACACCAACGTGTCGGGTCCGGTCCGCGCATTCGGTCAGACGCACACCTTCACGATCGGCGCGAATTACTCGTTGATGTCGTCGACGGCCGAGTCGGGTTACGTGGCGCTCAACGGTCCGTTAGATGGCGAAACCTACAGCCTGTACGATCCGAACTCGGTGCCGAAGGTGGACGTGCCGTTCACGTACGGCGCGAACAATCGCACCGAGCAGTACGGGGTCTACGCGCAGGGCCGTATCCATCTGACGACGCCGCTGCAACTGGTGCTCGGCGTGCGTGAAGCGTTCTACCAGCAAACTTCGCAGACGATCATTCCGACGGCGTCCGACTGGAGCACGGTGGCGCAACTGAACCATCGCTTCCTGCCGTCCGCGGGGCTCGTGTACGACCTCAGTTCGGCGATGACCGCGTATGCGAGTTATTCGAAATTCCTGAGTGCGCAGACGGAGACGACCTACACCGGCGCGGGTATTCAACCGCGCACGGGCGATCAGTTCGAAGTGGGTTTGAAGACCAGCTTCCTGAACAACCGCTTGCAGACCACCGCGGCCGTGTTCCATATCAACGACAACCATCGTGCCGTCACCGACCCGGATCATCCGACCGGCGACATCGCGGGCGGCAAGTCGACCGACGAAGGGTTCGAGCTGGAGATTACCGGCCAGCCGTTGCCGAACTGGAACGTCTATGCGGGCTACACGTACCTGAACGTCAACTACGAGAACGACGCGCCGGATCTGACCGACGGCACGGATCCGAAGCATCTGTTCAAGCTGTGGACCAGCTACAGGTTTACGCAAGGCATGATGAACGGCGTGACGATCGGCGGCGGCATGCTCGCCCAAACAGCGATTACGCGCGGCGTGCAGCAGGGCGGTTATGCGATCTTCAACGCGCAGGCCGGGTATCGCTTTAACAAGCACGTAGAAGCGACGCTGCAGTTGAACAACATCTTCAATCGCGGTTATTACATCCGTCCGCCTGGCGAGTTCTACAGCGTGTTCGGTGATTCCCGCAACGTGATGCTGACCGTTCGATCGGACTTCTGATCCGGGCTTTGCGCAGTCGAACTGCGCGAAGCGACATCCCGCTCAACCCCGCCCGGGTCGATGTTCTTGATGGAACCTCGGCCAAGGCGGGGTTTTGTCATTTATAACGCATCGATTGAGCGTTTTCCCAACGCGATCGACGCGCTTCTCGCATGAACTGAAACAGTTAAAAACTTGACAAGCATGCAGTAGGAGCATTAATTTGTCGGAATGCAAACCATTCTCATTTGTATTTCAGAATTCTGACAGCCGTGTCTCAGAGCGTTCGTTGGCGGCTTCACGAGTCACGACGTTCGTCCAGCGCCGAAGCGTGCAGCGGTCTTATCCGCTTCGACGCTTGCCGGTATCCACGCGGTGCCCTGGCCGGTCGGGCCGCACCGCACTTCATCGAGTCAGCCGCAGGAATTTTTCGCCATGACGCAAGCAACGCCTTTACTGTTCGATTTCGCGCCGTTCGTCGGCCACAGTGAACGCTATGTCGACCTCATCAAGCAGTTTGCTGCTGCACAGGCATTCCGCAGCGCCGAAGTCAGCGAGCTGGTGCTCGACGACGACTACCATCGTCGACCGTTGCGTCCCGAGGACTTCGAGTTCCTGAAGTTCGCCAAGCCGGTGCGCACGCACAACGTGAGCCGTCTGCCGTCGCTGGCCGCGAACCGCACCTTGCTGTCTATTTACGAACTCGGCGTCGCGCGTTTGCCGCGTACGATGGACCGAGTGGAGTGGGCCCGTTTCGGCGATTTCTATCGCGACGACGTGCAGGTGCAGGGCGCGCAGATTGCGCCGTTCCTCGAAGCGTATGCATTCGAATATCTGGTGCAGGACACCGCTCAGGACACCGCGCAAACGCTCGACGCGCTGGCTACGGCAGCGCGTCTTTCGAACCTCGTCGAAGCCGAATCCGCTTTCTGGGATCAAACGTTTGCGCGTCTGCTGCGCAACGACTATCTCGAGGAAGGCCTGCGTTTCATCATGGTCCAGCGTTGGGCACTCGCGCCTTCGAAGCGTCATGCGTTGACGCGTGCCGCGGCGAGCGGCCTGTTCGACATGCTGCCCGCGGCGCTGCGGCCGGCGCTCGACGGCGGCGAAGCCAACGCGGCGCTGTACGAGCGGGTCGCCGCATCGTGCGGCGTGACGCGTCAGCAGCACGCGTACTGGCAGTTCTATCTGCCGACCAGTCTGGCGAAGTGCAACCTGCTGTATGCGCTCGCACGGCGGCCGGATCGCGCGTTCGGGCTGGTAGGCGCCGCGTTCGCCGCCGAGGCGGAGTGGCTCGCGTTCAGCGCCGCGCTGGAACGCGCTTGCGCGCATCTGAAACCCGCGGGACGTCCGGCTAACGATGCGCAGAGCCGCCAGGCCGCACTCGTGGCGCGCTTCGCGCAGGCGCTGCAATCCATCGGCGATATTCATGGCACGAATGCCTATGCGCAGACCGTGCAGGGCCTCGCCGCCGCGGAGCGTCTTTGCGAACGCGCGCGCTGGGATCTCGGCGAACAGTTGCTCTGGCTTTCGTCGATTCGCCGTTACGTGGCGTTCGCGCATCGCATCAGCACGCGCATCGACGCCGAGTGTCCGGACATCGATCGCGAGACCTTCGTCGAGCCGCTCGAGATGTGCTCGACCACGCACGTGCACAACGATCACCGCCTGGTGACGATTCAGGAAGGCGAGATGCTGTTCTGGGGCAACGTCGGCATGCAACTCAAGATGAACGTCGGCGACATGGTGTTGATTCCCGATGGCCGTCTGCACGGCTCGACGGTGCTGTCGGGCGAATGCACCTATCACCAGCCGATCATTCCCGACGACTGGGTTCAGGCACTCGTCGCCGAACTCGATGCGCAGGCTCCGGCCTGACGCTTCTTCATGAACCGCACGATGCCTGGGCGTCGTGTCGCGTTCCGCGGCGGAGCGCCCGGCACAGGGCGCCTGCCATTCCCCCGCAAGCCGCTTTCACTGGTCCGCCGCGCGCCCGCGTGGCCCGGTACGTTCGTCGCATGACGCGAGCGAACGTGTGACGAACGAGGATATCGACGATGCGAACAAATGATGGAACGGTGCACGACGGGCGAGGCGCCGCGAACCCGCAGACCACGGAGCTCACGGCATTCACGCCAGCTGCGCCCGCTCCCGAAGGCTTCGATGCAGGCGACTGGAAAAGCCGCGTGATCGCCGGCCGCGCGAGCGGCGCTGACGCGCGGCCGCCCGCGTGGCTCGACGCGTCGTACGAGAGCTTGCGCACGCAGGTGATGCACCCGGACTATCCGTGTTTCTTCGGCACGATGGCCGAGAAACGTGGCGAGATGTTCTATTCGTACGTGAACGGCAAGGACATCGGCGATCTCGCCGCGACCATGCAGACCTTCGCGGAACTGGTCTCGCTGCCGCAATACCGCAAGAACAACATCGCCGTGTTCTTCGAGCCCGATGAAGTCGCGCTGCCGCACGACGCGTATCAGGCGCTGTTCTGGCAGATTCTCCAGCATCTCCACGATGTCGATCCCGATCCGCAGGCGGACGCGCAACCCGATCCGTCGAGCGAGGACTGGGAGTTTTCTTTCGCGGGCGTGGAGACCTTCGTCGTCTGCGCGTGCCCGTCGTTCCGCGCGCGCCATAGCCGCAATCTGGGGCCCGGCATGGTGCTGCTGTTCCAGCCGCGCAGTGTGTTCGTCGACACCATCACGAACAAGGTGATCGGTCGCGAGGCGCGCAATCAGGTGCGAAAACGGCTGGAAACATGGGATGAAATCGGTGCGCACCCGGACCTCGGTTTCTTCGGCGATCCGGGCAATCTCGAATGGAAGCAGTACTTTCTCGACGATGCGAACGTCGCCGCGGAAGACCGGTGTCCGTTCCTGAAGCGGAAGAAGATGGCGGCGCAAGCGGTTGTTGCGCCTGCAACAAGCGCGACGAACCGGCCTGCTCGCGAGGTCGGGCATGCGCAAGAAAGTCGCGAGGCATGGTGGCATCAGAAGCCGGCTTCATCGCCCGCTCATTCGCTCAGCCCGCGTCCCACGCGGCCGGCCGCCGAACGCCGCTTCGCGCCGCAAGGCGAGCGCGCATTGCGCAAGTACGAAGACGAGTGACGTGGCGTTCGTGGACGGCGTGCGACTACGTGGCAAAGCTGTCGCAACTATGGGCGAAGCGTAATCGGATGGAACGAAGCGGGCATTTGCTGGCATTGAGAGCAGCCCGGAAGTCGCGCTCAGGCGGGACGACGCAGACGAGATGGTGAAATGGCTGAAAACATGATTGAGCAGTTGCGCTCGCTGGCGACATTGCGTGGGGCGGACACCGCGCTGGTGACGCTCGATGCGTCCGGCGACACGCGCTACGACTACGCGGAGCTGGACCGCCGTGCGAGCGCGCTGGCGACTTTACTCAGGCGCGCAGGGACAAATCCGTTGCGCGACCAGGCGACGCAGCACGCGACGCAACCCGGCGCACGCGTCCTGCTGATGATGGACAGCGGCATCGACTACGTCGCCGCGTTCTTCGGCTGTCTGTATGCGGGTGCGATCGCCGTACCGGCCTATCCGCCCGAGTCGTTGCGCGGACAACATCTGGCGCGTCTTCAGTCGATCTCCGCCGATGCCGACGCCGCGTTCCTCGTCACGACCCGCGCGCTGGCCGACAAGCTCGGCGACGCGTTCGACGCGATCGCCCCGCAAGCCACGATCATCACGATGGACACGCTCGATGTGTCCGACGACCCGGCTTTCGAAGCGTATCGCGCCGCGCCTGCGGACGTTGCATTCCTGCAATACACGTCGGGTTCGACCTCGACGCCCAAGGGTGTGATGGTGACGCACGGCAGCTTGTGGGCTAACGAAGCGGCGATTCGCGAAGGCCTCGGTGTAACGCCCGCGGACACCTTCGTCAGCTGGTTGCCGCTGTATCACGACATGGGGTTGATCGGCACGTTGTCGCAGCCGGTGTTCAGCGGCATCCCGCTGGTGCTGATGGCACCGCAGTATTTTCTGGAGCGTCCGGTGCGCTGGCTCGAAGCGATCGCGCGGTATCGCGGCACGATTTCGGGCGGCCCGGACTTTGCCTATCGCCTGTGCGCCGAGCGTGTCAGCGACGAACAACGCGCGGCGCTCGATCTGTCGAGCTGGCGCGTCGCGTTCTCCGGTTCCGAGCCGGTGCGTAAGGCTACGCTCGATGCATTCGTCGAACGCTTCGCGCCTGCCCGTTTTGCAGCCACTGCGCTTTTCCCCTGCTACGGTCTTGCCGAGGCGACGCTCTACGTGAGCGGCATGGCATCGGGCGAGGGCGTGCGTGCGCCGTCGTTTTCATCCGCGGAACTGGCGAGCGGTCGCGCAAGTGCGGCGACGCAAGCAACGCTGGCCACCGCGCTGGTTTCCTGCGGGAAACCGGCTAGCGGTCATACGGTCGCCATCGTCGACGCGGCGAGCGGGGTGCCGCTCGAAGCAGGACGGATCGGCGAGATTCGCGTAAGCGGTCCGAGCGTAGCCGCCGGTTACTGGCGCAATGCAAACGCAAGCGCCGCGACCTTCGTCGAGGCGGACGGTGCAGTGTGGCTGCGTACCGGCGATCTCGGTTTCCTGCACGATGGCGAGTTATATGTCGCGGGACGCAGCAAGGATCTGCTGATCGTGCGCGGCCGGAATCTGTATCCGCAAGATATCGAGTCGGCTGTCGAGCACGACGTCGAACTCGTTCGACGCGGACGTGTGGCCGCGTTTGCGGTCGAGATAGCGGGGCAGGAAGGCATTGGCATCGCGGCCGAAGTGTCGCGCAACGTGCGCAAACTGGTTGCGCCCGAAGCGATTGCGGCGGCGCTGTCCGAGGCGGTCGCGCTCGGCTGCGGCGAACCCGCGAGCGCAGTCGTGCTGCTCGAACCGGGCGGCTTGCCGAAGACATCGAGCGGAAAAGTGCAGCGCGCCGCGTGTGCGCTGGGCTGGCAGCAACGCTCGCTCGATGCCTATGCGTATTTCGCACAGGGACGTCGCGTCGATGAAGCGGACACGGTGCGTGCGCCCGCTTCGCTCGCGCCGCTCACCGATATCGAACAGGGACTCGCCACGTTCTGGCGCGATGCTTTATCGATCGATATGCCCGCTGGCCCCGATGACAATTTCTTCGCGCACGGCGGCAATTCGCTCGCAGCCGTGCAGGTCGCGTCTGCGGTTCGCACGCACTGGTCGATCGACTATACGCCGCGCGATGTTTTCTCAGCGCCGGCGCTACGTGACGCCGCGGCTTGCGTGCAGACACGGCTCGAAAACGGTTCGACCCAACCGGCACCCGAGCCGGTCCGCTTGCCGGACGCGCTGCGTCTTACTTCGCGCGCCTCGGACGAACAACGCGGCTTATGGCTGACATGGGCTCACGATCCGGCGAGCGCGGCGTACAACATGAGCGGCGAGTTGACCTTGCGCGGCGACCTGGACATTGCTGCGCTTCAGCACGCGTTCGCCAGCGTCGTGCGAGATCACGAAATTTTGCGCGCACGCTTCGAACTCGACGATGAAGGTGAGCCTTTGCAGGTGATCGACGAGACGCTTTCGATTTCACTGGACCAGTCCCGCCTCGATACGCTTGCACCCGCAGAGCGGAGCGAGGCGCTCGATGCGTTGTCCGCACGCGTCGCGCACGAGCCGTTCGATCTCGAACACGGGCCGCTGATTCGCGCGCATCTAATCAGCCTGGGCGGTCATGAGCATCGCTTGCTGCTGGCTTCGCATCACATTGTCGCGGATGGCTGGTCCGTCAACGTGTTGCTGGCTTCGTTGGCGAGTGCGTATCACGCAGCAACCGGGCAGCGCACGCCGACAACCGACGAACCACGTCCGCTGCAGGTAGCCGACTATGTCGCATGGCAACGCGCGATGCTCGCCGAGCCGGCGCACGCAAGTCGCCTTGCGCACGATCTCGATTACTGGCGCGCGCAACTCGCCGCCGATGGCGACCCGGCGAAGGCAGCCAGGCTTTTCCCCACGTCGTCCGCGTCCAGCGCTGCGCAGCCTGGTCGTCAACGGAGTCACCGGTTTGCGCTCGACATCGATATCGCCGCGCGCCTGCGAAGCTTTGCCGGCGAACGGCGCGCGTCGCTGTTCATGGCGGTGCTCGCGGTATTCAACGTTACGCTGCAGCGTCTGAGCGGCAAGGACGACATTCGCGTTGGCGCCCCGGTCTCGCAGCGCAACCATCCGGCGGCGAGCGACATGGTCGGTTATCTGATCAACATGCAGGTGTTGCGCACGCAGATGACGCAGCATCGCGATTTCGCCGCGCTGGTCGATGCGGCGCGCGACACCGTGCTGGCCGCTCACGAGCATCGCGACGTGCCGTTCGACCGGCTCGTCAGCGCGTTGCTGCCGAACCGCACGAAAGCCGGCGATGCGCTGTTCCAGGTCAAGCTGACCGAACAGCGTCCGTTCGTCGCCGAGGGTTTCGCGCCGCTCGATGCCACGTTGCGCGTGTTGCTGAACGACACCCCGCATTTCGACCTCGCCGTCGACTTTACCGATACCGGTGCGCAGATCGATTTTCTGATTGCCTACGACGATGCGGTGTTTAGCGCCGGGTTGATCGGGCGATTCGCGGATCTGTTCGCGTCGCTCGCCGAACGTCTCGTCGATGCGCCGGACTTGCCGTTGCAGTCTCACGCGCTTCAACTCGACAATGCCTGCGGTTCGAAGCGCGACGTGCTGACTCTATGGAACGCCAGCGTCGAGACTCACCCGCAACGTATCGCGTTGCGCGACGGCGAACGCAGCGTAACCTTCGCCGAACTCGACCACGCGGCCAACGCGCTCGCTACGCAACTCGTCGCGCTTCAGGCGACGCGTGAAGCGCGCGTCGCCGTGCTGGCCGATCGTTCGATCGAACACGTGCTGGGTTTGCTCGCCGCGTTGAAAGCGGGCGCGACCTGGGTGCCGCTCGATCCGCAAGCGCCGCTTGCGCGTGTAAGCGCCCAACTCGTCGACTGCGGCGCGCGTGTGTTGCTACATGCCGCGCCGTTACCTCCTGAACTCGCGACGGCCCAAACGACTCAGCTCGCTCTGCGCTATACGCCGGAGGTGATTCGAGAGCTTGCGTCTGCGAATGTCGTGCGAGCGCCGCATCCGCAACAAGCGGCTTACATGATCTACACGTCCGGTTCGACGGGCGAGCCGAAGGGTGTGATCGTCACGCACGGCGCACTCGCGAACTACGTGCAAGGCATGCTGGCAACGCTGAACGTTGCGCCCGATGCGTCGTTCGCAATGGTCTCGACGCCGGCTGCCGACCTCGGACACACCGTGCTGTTCGGCGCATTGTGCTCGGCTCGCACGCTGCATCTGCTCGCGCCCGATCTCGCGTTCAACCCGGACCGTTTTGCCCATTACATTGCCACGCAGCAAGTGGGCGTGCTGAAAATCGTGCCGAGTCACCTCGGCGCGTTGCTGTCGGCGGCAGAACCGCGCGACGTGTTGCCGAAGCATGCGCTGATCGTCGGTGGCGAAGCGACCCCGGCCGCCTTGCTCGACCGTCTGCGCGCGCTCGCGCCGGCATGCCGTATTTTTAACCACTACGGTCCGACCGAAACTACGGTCGGCGTCGCGATGCACGAACTGGACGCGACGTTCGAGGCCGGCCGGGATCTGCCGCTCGGGCGCGCTTTGCCGAATATCCGGTTGCATCTGCTCGATGCACGTTTGGAGCCGGTCGAACCCGGTGAGCCCGGCGAGTTGTACGTGGGCGGAGCGAGCATCGCGCGCGGCTATCACGGACGGGCGGGGCAGAGTGCCGAGCGCTTCGTGCCCGATCCATTCACACCGGCCGCGCGTTTGTATTGCACCGGCGATCGTGCCCGACTCGGTGCGGACGGTCTGCTCGAGTATCTGGGTCGCGCGGACGATCAGATCAAGATTCGCGGATATCGCGTCGAACCCGCCGAAGTCGAACGCGTGCTGCGGCGGCTCGATGGTGTACGCGATGCCGCCGTGCTGGCGCATGAGGTGGCGTCGGGCAAACGGCTCGCCGCCTTCGTCATCGGCGACGTGGCAATCGGGCGGTTGAGGGAGCATGCGTCGGCATGGCTGCCGGATTACATGGTGCCCGCCGATATCGTCGTGCTCGATACGATGCCGTTGAACGCAAACGGCAAAATCGACCGCGCGGCGCTTCGGGTGAAGCTGGCGGCGCATCTCGAACATGCGGTGCTTCCCGATGTGGACCAAGGGGCGGATGAAAACGACGATCCGCCGCGTGGTCCCGTGGAAAACGCGCTCGCGCAAATCTGGTCCGACGTAATCGGCGTGCCGCTGCAACGAATCGGCCGCTCGCAGAATTTCTTCGAAGTGGGCGGCGATTCGATTCTCGGTCTCAAGGTGGTGGCGAAAGCACGCAAGGCGAAGCTGTCGATCACGCCGAAGCAGTTGTTCCAACGCCTGACGCTCGCGGAACTCGCAGAGCGCGCCGCGCCGGCTGCTGCGGCGTCTGTTGAAGCCAATGTGCAGAACGCTATTCCACGTTTGAAAGATTCCGTGCGGAGCCGCAGCCTCGCTTCGTATGCCCAGCAGCGTTTGTGGTTCATGTGGCAACTGTCGCCGCAAAGCAGCGCTTATCACGTGGCGGGCGGGTTGTGGTTGACGGGTCCGGTCGATGCAACGGCATGGCGAACGAGCTTCGAAGCGGTCGTCGCGCGTCATGAAGTGTTGCGCACGCGCTTCGTTGCTAACGATGCGGGTCAGGGGCAGGTCGAACAGTGGATCGATGCCGATACGCGGCTCGACTGGCGCGAAGCGACCTTGCCTTCAACCGACATCGACGACACGGCCCGTCGATTCGCGAGCGAACCGTTCGATCTTGCAAGCGGTCCGTTGTTGCGTGCAGCTTTGTATCGCGGCGATTCGGCTGCGCACGAAGGCCGCAGCCTGCTCGTCCTCGCGATGCATCACATCGTGTCGGACGGCTGGTCGATCCAGGTGCTGCTCGAAGAACTGGTCGCGCATTACCGCGCCACTGTGCTTAACGAGCCCAACAGGCTAACGCCGCTCGGCGTCCAATACGCGGACTACGCCGCGTGGCAACGCGAATGGCTCGAAGCCGGAGAGAAAGAGAAGCAACTGGCGTACTGGAAAGAAGCACTCGGCAATTCGCACCCGGTGCTCGCGTTGCCCACTGATGCGCCACGTCAGGCAAACGCGTCGTATCACGCGGCTAGGCATCGCGTGACGCTGTCCGCGACGTTGTCGCGAGCCGTGAAGTCGCGCGCGCAAAGTAGTTCGGCGACGCCGTTCATGGTGCTGCTCGCCGCATTTCAGGCGCTGCTGTATCGCTACACCGGTCAGGACGATATCCGTGTCGGCGTCCCGGTGGCGAATCGTCATCGTGTGGAAACCGAGCCGTTGATCGGCTTCTTCGTCAACACGCAGGTACTCCGCGCGCAGATAAACGGCAGCGTCACGCTCGCCGCCTTGCTCGAACAAACCCGTCAGGCCACGCTCGGCGCACAGGCGCATCAGGATTTACCGTTCGACGTGCTGGTCGACGCATTGCGTCCGGAGCGCAGTCTCAGCCACACGCCGCTGTTCCAGGTAATGTTCAACCATCAGCGCAACGATTGGCGGGTGCTCGAACAACTGCCGGGTTTGTCGATCGAACCGTACCGTTTGCCTGCACCGATGGCGCAGTTCGAATTGCTGCTCGATACGCGCGAAGAAGCCGACGGCGCGATGTCGATGGAATTGACCTATGCCCGCGAACTGTTCGGCGAAGCGCTGATCGAGCGTTTTGCGCGGCATTATCAGCGCATGCTGGCCGCGTTCGCCGGCGCGGCAGAGGCGCCGCTCGAACAGCGTATCGACGAGATCGCGCTGGTGGACGAAACCGAAGCTGCGACCCTGTCGCGGTGGAGTGTCAACCCGACACGCTACGAAGCGTGCGAGCCAGTGTTCCATGCTTTCGAACGCCACGCGGCGCAGTATCCCGACGACATCGCGCTGCTGTTCGGCGACCTCGCGATGAGCTACGGCGAACTCAACGACCGCGCCAACCGTCTCGCGCACTGGTTGCGCGCGCAAGGTGCCGGTGTCGAATCGCGTGTCGGTATCGCGGCGCTGCGCTCGTTCGATCTGGTGATCGCGCTCTACGCAATCGTCAAGGCAGGCGCCGCGTATGTGCCGCTCGATCCGTCGTATCCCGCCGAACGGCTCGCGTACATGATCGGCGATAGCGGTCTGGATCTGCTGCTGAGCCAGCGCGGTGTCGCGTTGCCGAACGTGGACGGCGTGCGCCGCGTCGAACTCGACGCGATCGATACCGCCGGATATAGCGCGGAAAATCCCGCCGTCGCGCTGCACGGCGCGAATCTCGCGTATGTCATCTATACGTCGGGTTCGACCGGACGCCCGAAAGGCGTCGGCAACCGTCACGATGGACTGTGGAACCGTCTCGAATGGATGCAGCGCGAGTACGAGCTGCGCCGCGCCGAAACCGTGCTGCAGAAAACCCCGTTCAGTTTCGACGTATCGGTGTGGGAGTTTTTCTGGCCGCTAAGAGTCGGCGCGCGGCTCGCTATTGCCGCGCCGGACGAGCATCGCGATCCGGCACGCCTTGCCGCGACGATTCGACGGCACGGCGTCAGTACGCTGCATTTCGTGCCGTCGATGCTGCAGGCTTTTGTCGCGAGCGGGGCGGCAGGGTCTTGTGGCAAGACGCTGACGCGCATCGTATGCAGCGGTGAGGCATTGCCCGCCGATCTGGGCGAACGGGTCCGCGAAACGCTGCCCGGCGTCGCGCTGCATAACCTGTACGGTCCGACCGAAGCGGCCATCGACGTGACCGCGTGGACCTGTATCGACGAACCGGGTCGCCCGGTGCCGATCGGCCGGCCGATTGCGGCAACCCAAACATGGGTGCTAGACGCGCACATGGCGCCGGTGCCGCCGGGCGTGCCGGGCGAACTGTATCTCGGCGGCGAGGGATTGGCGCGCGGCTATCTCGGGCGAGCCGGTTTGACAGCGGATCGCTTCGTACCGAATCCGTTTGCGGCGGACGCGGCGGACGATGCACGCCGCTGCGCACGCCGCTGCACACGCTTATACCGAACCGGCGATCTGGTGCGTTGGCGCGAGGACGGCGCGCTCGACTATCTGGGCCGTCTCGATCATCAGGTGAAGATTCGCGGCTTTCGTATCGAGCTGGGCGAGATCGAAGCCGCCCTCAGCGCGCAAGCCGGCGTACGAGAGGCGGTCGTGGTCGCGCGCGACTCGCGCCTGATCGCCTACGTCAGCGGCGACCTGAGCGCCGACCTGAGCGCCGCCGCACCCGACCCCGCTTCGTTGCGCACGCAACTCGCGCGGCAGTTGCCGGACTACATGGTGCCGTGGCGGATCGTGCCGCTCGCCGCGCTGCCGTTGAACGCGAACGGCAAGGTCGATCGTGCCGCACTGCCGGTGCCGGATGCGGCCGGTGCGGATCGCGAGGTGCCGTGGGAAGCGCCGCATGACGGCGTGGAGCAGGAACTGGCGACACTGTGGACCGCGTTGCTGGAGGTGGAGCGCGTCGGGCGCCATGACGATTTCTTCGTTCTGGGCGGTCATTCGCTGCTGGCCGTGCGCCTGAACGCGCGCATCGGTCTGGAGCTGAACGCCAGTCTGCCGCTCGCGACATTGTTCGAGGTGCCGACGCTGGCCGCCCAGGCCGAGGTCATCGCGCAGTCACGCAATGCGCGTCCCTCGGACGACGCGCTGCATAGCCTGGATCTCTTTATGGACACGCTTTGAGCATGGTTATGGAAAAGGACGCGGCGCGACGCATTGCCGAGCGCTTCATCGGCTTGACGCCGGAAAAGCGCCAGTTGTTCTGGCAGAAGATGAGCGAGCAGGGCGTCAGTCCGGCACAATTACCCATTCTCGCTCGCGAGCGGCCGGCGGCGCAGGGTGTCGCCGCGTCTTATGCGCAGCAGCGTTTGTGGTTCATGTGGCAACTGTCGCCGCAAAGCAGCGCTTATCACGTGGCGGGCGGGTTGTGGTTGACGGGTTCGGTCGATGCAACGGCATGGCGAACGAGCTTCGAAGCGATCGTCGCGCGTCATGAAGTGTTGCGCACGCGCTTCGTTGCTAACGATGCGGGTCAGGGGCAGGTCGAACAGTGGATCGATGCGGATACGCGGCTCGACTGGCGCGAAGCGAATTTGCCTTCAACCGACATTGACGACACGGCCCGTCGATTCGCGAGCGAACCGTTCGATCTTGCAAGCGGTCCGTTGTTGCGTGCAGGTTTGTATCGCGGCGATTCGGCTGCGCACGAAGGCTGCAGCCTGCTCGTCCTCGCGATGCATCACATCGTGTCGGACGGCTGGTCGATCCAGGTGTTGCTCGAAGAACTGGTCGCGCATTACCGCGCCAACGTGCTTAACGAGCCCAACAAGCTCACGCCGCTCGGCGTCCAATACGCGGACTACGCCGCGTGGCAACGCGAATGGCTCGAAGCCGGAGAGAAAGAGAAGCAACTGACGTACTGGAAAGAAGCACTCGGCAATTCGCATCCGGTGCTCCCGTTGCCCACCGATGCGCCACGTCAGGCAAACGCGTCGTATCACGCGGCCCGGCATCGCGTGACGCTGTCCGCGACCTTGTCGCGAGCCGTGAAGTCTCGCGCGCAAAGTAGTTCGGCGACGCCGTTCATGGTGCTGCTCGCCGCATTTCAGGCGCTGCTGTATCGCTACACCGGTCAGGACGATATCCGTATCGGCGTCCCGGTGGCGAATCGTCATCGTGTGGAAACCGAGCCGTTGATCGGCTTCTTCGTCAACACGCAGGTGCTCCGCGCGCAGTTAAGCGGTGGTGTCACGCTCGCCGCCTTGCTCGAACAAACCCGTCAGGCCACGCTCGGCGCACAGGCGCATCAGGATTTACCGTTCGACGTGCTGGTCGACGCGTTGCGTCCGGAGCGCAGTCTCAGCCACACGCCGCTGTTCCAGGTGATGTTCAACCATCAGCGCGACGACTGGCGGGTCGTGGACACGCTGCCTGGCATCACGGCGCAACGCTACGAACTGCCGGACGAATCGGCGTTGTTCGAGCTGACCCTGAACATCGTCGAACGTGCCGATGGTGCGATGGATGCCGAATTGATCTACGCTGCCGAGCTATTCGACGCGGCGGCGATCGGCAGAATCAGCCGTCATTACGGCACGTTGCTGCAGGCGCTAGTGGACGATCCGTCGCAGCGCATCGGCGATGTCGATTTGCTCGATGCCACGGAATGGCAGCAACTGCGCGAATGGAGTGAAGGAGATACCGCTGCTGCAGCGGCGTCTGCAGGTCTCCTCGTTCACCAGCAGATCGCTGCCTTCGCCGACACCACGCCCGATGCCGTGGCCGTGCTTTGCGGCGACCGTCGTCTCACTTATGCCGAGCTGAATGCGCGTGCGAACCGCCTGGCTGCGCGTCTGATCCGCGAAGGCGTCCGGGCGGAAGCACGCGTCGGCCTCGCCGTATCGCGCTCGCTCGACATGGCGGTCTCCGTGCTGGCGATCCTGAAAGCGGGTGGCGCGTATGTGCCGCTGGATCCGGCTTATCCGGCCGATCGCCTCGCTTATATGATCGAAGACAGCGGTCTTGGTCTGCTGCTCGCCGACGCGATCTCCGCAGAAGGGTTGCCGCCGCTCGATACCACCCGCGTGCTGTTGCTCGACTCGCTCGATCTACACGAACCCGACGAAAGCAGCGTGAATGCCGAGCCCACGCTTCACGCCGCGAACCTGGCCTATGTCGTCTATACCTCCGGTTCGACCGGACGGCCCAAGGGTGTCGCCGTCGCGCATGGAGCGCTCGCCGGACATTGCGAAGCCATTGGCGCGCGATATGGCATCGACGCCAGCGACCGCAGCCTGCATTTCGCGTCGATCAGTTTCGACGCCGCCGCCGAGCAATGGCTCATGCCCCTCACGCACGGCGCGTCGGTCCTGTTGCGCGACGACGAAGTGTGGTCGGCCGAGCGTCTCGCCGACGAAATTCGCACGCACGGCGTGACGATGCTCGACCTGCCGCCCGCTTACGTCGACGCCTTCGCGCGCGAAACCGCGACGGGGGCAGTCAGTGTGCGGACCTGCATCGTCGGCGGCGAAGCGTGGTCGAAAGCCGGTTTCGAAGCCGTGCGGACCCAGCTTGCCCCACAGCGGATTTTCAACGCCTACGGTCCGTCGGAAGCGGTCATCACGCCCACCGTCTGGCGGGCCGACACCGATTTCGAGGGCGCGTATGCGCCGATCGGCCGACCAGTCGGCGCGCGCCGCGCGTGGGTGCTCGACGCGCGCATGAACCCGTTGCCGGCCGGCGTGCCGGGCGAACTGTATCTCGGCGGCGCTGCGCTCTCGCGCGGCTATCTGGGCCGGGCCGGCCTCAGCGCAGCGAGCTTCGTGCCCGATCCGTTCGCGAGCGAGCCTGGCGCGCGGCTTTATCGCACGGGCGACCTGGTGCGCTGGCGCGCGGACGGTCAGCTCGCTTACCTCGGCCGCCTCGATCAACAGGTGAAGGTGCGCGGTTTCCGGATCGAACCCGGTGAGGTCGAAGCCCGGTTGCGCGCGCAACCGGGTGTCGGCGATGCGGTGGTCGTCGCGCTCGACGGACCCGGCGGCATTCGTCTGGTTGCGTATGCAACGGCGCTGACAGGATGGACCCTCGACCCGGCGAGCTTGCGCACACAACTCGCCGCTACGTTGCCGGATTACATGGTGCCGGGCGCGCTGGTCGTACTCGACGCGCTGCCCACGACGCCGAACGGCAAAGTCGACCGACGTGCATTGCCCGCGCCCGACGTGCTCGCACCGACTTCGACGGAACAGCCGCAAGGCGCTGTCGAAACCCGACTCGCGGCTATCTGGGCGCAGTTGCTGCGGCGCGAAACGATCGGCCGTCACGAGAATTTTTTCGAACTCGGCGGCGATTCGATCATGAGCTTGCAGATCGTCGCCCGCGCGCGCCGCGCCGGCCTCGGTCTGAGCGCGCGGCAGATCTTCGAACAGCAGACGATCGCGCAACTCGCGACGGTCGCGGTGCCGCTCGACGAAGCATCGGATGCAGCCGCTCCAGTAGACACGGCGATCGACATGCAGGCGCCGGTGCCGCTGCTGCCGATTCAGGCATGGTTCTTTAGCGAGCCGATCGCGCAGCGCGATCACTGGAATCAGTCGGTGCTGTTGCAACTGGATGCCGCGCCCAACCTCGCCGTCCTGGAGCAGGCGTTGGCGGCCGTGATCGCGCATCACGACGCGTTGCGTTTGCGCTTCGTGCGAAAGAATTCTGGTTCGCAGGAACACGCGAGCGGTTGGTCGCAACGTTACGCGCCAGTAGATGTCACGCCATATCTAACACATGAAACCGGCGTACCCATCGATGCCATCGACGCACGTTGCGATGTCGTGCAGCGCGGCCTCGATATCGAAAACGGACCGCTGATCCGCGCGCTCGCGCTCGGCATCGACGATGGAAGCTGGCGTCTGTTTATCGCGATTCATCACCTCGTGGTCGATACCGTGTCGTGGCGCATTTTGATCGACGATCTGCAGCGTGTGTATAGAGACATGACTGCCGGCAAACCCTGGAGTTTGCCCGCGCCCACAACGTCTTATCAAAGCTTCGGCCGCCAGTTGCAGGCCGCCGTGAGCCAGCCAGGCTTGGCGGGCGACCTCGCGTACTGGCAGGCGCTCGCGGACGTGACCGCGCAGTTGCCGCCACGCGACAAGGTGGGTTCGTCGAACGCGCCACCCAGGCGACCTGTCCGTGCGACGCTGCAATTCGACCGCGCGATCACGCGACGGCTGCAACAGGACGCGTCGCTCGCCTATCGCACGCAACTGGCCGACCTGCTACTGCTGGCGACCGGCCGCGCGCTTTGCGCTTTTGCAGGCTTCGAAGAACTGCGGATCGATCTCGAAGGGCATGGACGCGAAACGTATTTCGGCGCGGCGGATCTGAGCCGCACGGTAGGCTGGTTCACGAGCGTCTACCCGTTCCGGCTCGCGCCGACCGGCGAGACCGGCGCGGCGCTCAAGCGCGTGAAAGAGGCGCGCCGCGCCGTGCCGCTTAACGGCATGAGCTTCGGCATGTTGAAGTATCTCGGCTCGCCGGATCAGCGTGCGGCGCTCGCCCACGTCGGCGATGCGGACGTGTTGTTCAACTATCTCGGTCAGTTCGAAGAGACGCATGTCGACCCGAGCGCGCCCGCCTGGCGCCTCGCGACGGAAACCAGCGGCCGCACGATTAGCGAACTCAACCGCAGCAGCCACGCGCTCGAAGTGTCCGCACAAGTCGGCGACGGCGAACTGTCGATCACGCTGCTGCATCCGCACGGCGACCGCTACGATGCCGCGACGCTGAACTCGCTGGCCGACGCGCTGCGCACCGAACTGCTGGCGGCGCTGGCTCACTGTGAGAGCGGCGTGTCCGGTCTGACGCCTTCGGACGTGCCGCTCGCCGCGCTCGATCAGACTCGCCTCGACAGTTTGCCGATTCCGGCCGCCGATATCGCCGACCTGTATCCGCTTTCGCCGATGCAAACCGGCATCGTGTTTCATAGCCTGCTAGGTCGCCAGCCCGGCGCCTATGTCAACCAGTTGCGCGTGGATATCGACCACGTCGATGACGCGCGCTTTGAAGCGGCATGGGTGGCCGCAGCCGCGCGGCACGACATTCTGCGCACCGGATTCCTCGCATTCGACGATGCGCCGCGCCAGTGGGTCGCGCGCCGGATCGACACACCGTTCGAAGTCATCGACTGGCGCGATGATCCATCGACGCAGGCCGTCCCGCTGGAAGAGCGCCTCGCGCGCTTCGCGGCAGCGCAGGTCGCGCGAGGTTTCGATCTCGCGCATCCGCCGCTGTGGCGCGTCGCGTTACTGCGCACGGGGCCGACGCGTCATCACTTCGTGTGGACGTTTCATCACGCGTTGCTCGACGGCTGGAGCGCGGCGCAATTGCTCGCCGAAGTGCTGGCGTCTTACGAAGGACGGCCGGTCGATGCGTCACCGGGACGCTATCGTCATTTCATCGCCTGGCTCGGCGAGCGTTCACGCGACGCCGGCGAAACATGGTGGCGCGAGCAGACCTCCGCGCTCGAAGCACCGACCTTGCTCGCGCAGGCGTTGCCCGGCGCGTTGAACCCGCGAGGCGTCGAGATATCGCACACGACGACGCACGGCAGCCAGACCCTGGTTTGGGACGCGCCACGTTCCGAAGCGCTAGGCCGTTTCGCGAGGACGCAACGGGTGACGCTGAACACGCTGGTTCAGGCCGCGTGGCTCCTGCTGCTGCAGCGATATACCGGGCAGCGCGCAGTGAGTTTCGGCGCAACCGTGGCGGGCCGTCCCGAATCGCTGCCGGGCGCCGAGCGCACGCTCGGCCTGTTCATCAACACTATTCCGGTGATCGGCGCGCCAGACCCGGCGATGACGGTCGCGACCTGGCTGGAACACATTCAGGGCCAAGGGGTGGCGGCTCGCGAGCATGAACACGTCGCGCTCTACGACATCCAGCGTTGGGCAGGCGTGGACGGCGGGCAGGCGTTGTTCGACAGCATCGTGGTGTTCGAGAACTATCCCGTCGACGATATGCTTCGCGCCGCCGGCTCGCGCGAGTTGCAATTCTCCGGCTTGCATAACGAGGACCGGACGAGTTATCCGCTGACCCTGTCGGTGACGCAAGCGCAGGGCGCCGTCACGGCATTCCAGATCGAATTCGCCTACGCGTGCGATATCTTCAGTGGGCCGCAGATCGAACGGCTCGCCGCGCAACTGTCTGTTCTGCTCGACGCGTTCGTGGCGGATGCGAACGCGCGATTGGGCGCGATCGACATGCTGCCGGCCAGGGAGCGCGCGCAACTCGAACGCTGGGGCGCTGGGCCAGCAGTGCCTCGACTGCCGCCGGTGCATCGACGGATCGCGCAGCAGGCCGCACGACGGCCCGACGCCCAGGCGCTGGTACTCGACGATCGGTCGATCGATTACCGTACCCTGGAGCGCCGCGCCAATCAGGTCGCGCACGCGGTGCGCGCGGCGGGTGCGGGGCCGGAAGCCCGCATCGGCGTGGCGATAGAGCGCTCGCTGGAGATGATCGTGGCGATTCTCGGCGTGCTCAAAGCGGGTGGTGCATATGTGCCGCTCGATCCGTCTTATCCGGCGGAGCGGCTTGCTTTCATGATCGAAGACAGCGGGATTGCGCTTGCGTTGACAGCCATTACGCCCGACACGTCGGGCGTGCCCAGCGATGCGTTGAGCCGACTCGGCGTACGCACGCTCGACGTGCACGAAATCGTCGGCAGCGACATGCTCGACGCTGCTGAGCCAGACACAGACGTGCTGCCGGATCAACTGGCTTATGTGATCTATACGTCCGGTTCGACTGGCCGTCCCAAAGGCGTCGGCATCACGCACGATGCGTTGGCCCGGCACACGGAGGTGTCCATCGGCCTGTTCGGTGTGCGCGCTGAAGATCGCGTGCTGCAATTTTCCACCTTTAATTTCGATGGATTCGTCGAGCAGGTGTTTCCCACGCTCGCAGTCGGTGCGACGCTGGTTGTGCGTGGCCCGGCGTTGTGGAGCAGCGAGGAGTTTCTCAGGCAGGTCGAGGCCGAACGCGTCACCGTCGCCGATCTGACCACCGCTTACTGGAATGCGTTGGCGCAGGATTTCGCGGCGCGCGGGAACGTAGGGGAGACCGCGGAGAGCCACGCAAAAGGCCCCGAGGTCCGCACCGCGTTGCGCAGCTTGCGCCGCGTGCATGCAGGCGGCGAAGCGATGCCCGCCGATGGTGTGCGGGCATGGCGCGCGGCCGGCCTCGCGCATGTTGCACTGGCCAACACCTATGGACCTAGCGAAGCGACCGTGACTGCGACCGCCTTCGACTGCACGCCGTATCTGCGCGAAAGCGCGGCCGTGCCGGCGCAGATTCCACTCGGCACACCGCTCGGCGGCCGCGAATTGCGGGTGCTCGACGCGCAACTCAATCCGGCGCCGTGCGGCGTAGCGGGGGAGTTGTGCATCGGCGGTGCGCTGCTTGCGCGCGGCTATCACGGTCGCGCCGGACTGAGCGCGGCGCGCTTCATCGCCGATCCGTTCAGCGCTACGCCGGGCGCGCGGCTGTACCGTACCGGCGACATCGTCCGCTGGAACGAGGACGGCACGCTTGCTTATCTCGGCCGCACGGATCATCAGGTGAAGGTGCGCGGTTTTCGTATCGAGCCCGGCGAAATCGAAGCGCTGCTCGCCCGGCAGCCGGGTGTGCGCGAGACGGCGGTGATCGCACGAGACGGTGCGGGAGGCATGCGCGTGCTCGCGTATGTCGCACCGATGGCGGGTGCTCGGCTCGATGCCCAGCGGCTGCGCACGAGTCTCGCGGCCACGTTGCCGGACTACATGGTGCCGTCGGCGCTCGTCGTGCTCGACGCGTTGCCGCTGAATCCGAGCGGCAAGATCGATCGTCAGGCATTGCCTGCGCCGGCGGAGTCAGCGTCCGGCTTGCTCGCCGATCCAGCAGAATTGCCGCAAGGCGGGATCGAAAGCGCACTCGCGGCAATCTGGTCCGAGGTGCTCGACGTAAAGGTAGTGGGCCGCCGCGACCGGTTCTTCGAACTGGGCGGGCATTCGCTGGCGGCCATGCAGGTGCAGTCGGCGATCCGCTCGCGCATGGGCATCGACGCGCCGCTTGCCGACCTGATGCGCAACCAGCCCTTGCACGAACTGGCCGCCATGCTCGACGGCCTGCGCCGCCCGGCCAGCGACGATGCCGCGCTGGCAGATGCAATGCGCGATATCCTTGCCCAGCTTTGAGGGCGAATTTGCGATTTTCATGCTTCGCTTTTACGATAACGCTCCCCACAGACCATCCGCGTGCGCGCGGATGCACGGCCCGAAACGCTGCAGCCATCGCGCCATGAGGCCAGTCCCTACAAGAGGATTCACATGTCCCTGTTATTGAGTCAGATCCGCCAGTCGCGCTGGATTCTGTTGCTGGCGCTGGTGATCAGCATCGTCGGCGGCTTGGCGAATGCCGGGCTCGTCGCGATCATCAACCAGGCGCTGGGCGCAAGCGCGGCGCATCTGCCCACGCTCGGCTGGCAATTCCTGCTGCTCGCGCTGGCGGTGCTGGTGACGCGCACGCTGTCTCAAACCATCTTCGTGCAGCTTGGGCAGCGCACCAAGGCCGAGTTGCGGATGAAGACCATCCGCAGCGTTACCGACGCGTCGTATCAGAGTCTCGAACGGCAAGGCGCGGCGCGCGCGTTGACCGTGTTGACGCAGGATCTCGATACCATCGTGGTGTTTTTTCTGAATCTGCCCGCGCTGGCGATGAACGGCTCGATCGTGATCGGCTGTCTCGCGTATCTCGGCTATCTGTCCTGGCAGGTGCTGGTGTTCGCGATCGTGACCGTGGTGATCGGCTCGCTCGGTTTTCATTTCGCCAATACCCGCGCAATGTTCCATCTGCGCAATTCGCGCCGGCGTGAAGACGATCTCGTGAAAGACTTCCGCGCGCTGTTCGACGGCGCGAAGGAATTGAAGCTGCACCGGCGCCGCAAGAACGCGTTCGTCGACGGTTCGATCGCGACGAACGTCGAGGCCGTGCGCGCGCAACGCACGCGCGGCTATGTGCTCTACACCGCGGCGGCTAGTTGGGGCAGCATGATCCTGCTGGCTTTCATCGGCTGCGTGCTGTTTCTGCTGACGCGCTTCCAGCCGGTGCAGGCCCACGTGCTGTCCGGCTACGCGGTCGTGTTCCTGTACATGATCATGCCGATCGAAGGATTGCTGTCGTCCATCCCGTCGCTCGGCTCGGCGAAGGTCGCGCTGGAGCGCATCAACCAGGTGAATCTCGATCTGCCGCGCGAGCAGGTCGACCCGGCGGATTCCGCGGCAGCGTTCGAGCGTATTGTGCTCGCCGGCGTCACGCATAGCTATTTCCGCGAGAAAGAGAACGAGGTCTTCACGCTCGGACCCGTGAACCTGGAATTCCGGCCGGGCGAACTCGTGTATCTGATCGGCGGTAACGGCAGCGGCAAGACCACGCTCGCGAAGATGATCGTCGGCTTGTATGCACCGGAAGGCGGGCAGATTCTGCTCAACGGCAAGCCGGTTGGCGAAGCGGAGCGCGATGCGTACCGGCAGCACTTTTCGGTCGTGTTCAACGACTTCTTTCTATTCGACGAACTGCATGGGCTCGAGATTGCCGGCCTCGATGCGCAGGCGCAGCAGTTCCTCGAACTGCTGCATCTCGAACACAAGGTCACGATTCGCGACGGCAAGTTTTCCACGACGGATCTGTCGCAAGGTCAGCGCAAGCGGCTCGCGCTGCTGGTCGCGTATCTGGAAGACCGGCCGTTCTATGTTTTCGACGAATGGGCCGCGGATCAGGATCCGACCTTCAAGGACGTGTTCTATCGCCGCCTGTTGCCGGACCTGAAAGCGAAGGGCAAGACCGTGCTGGTCATCACGCACGACGACCGGTATTTCTCGCTCGCGGACCGGTATATCAAGCTCGATTACGGTCAGGTGGTGGCCGTCGGCGATGGCCGCGAACTCGAGCAGCAGCCGTTCAACACGGCGGCCTGATTCTCCCGATACAGGAAGTAACCCATCTATGGCTGGTTCGAATCATCGTGGGCGCGCGCGCCGCATGGCGGGCGCGCTCGGCGCATTGGCATTGCTGGCGTTGGCCGCTTGCCGCAGCGCGCCGCTGCAGGGCGACGTGACGACGCCCTATAGCGTGACTATCCAGCGCACTCAGGACGGCGTGCCGCATATCAAGGGTGCCGACTGGGGCAGTCTGGGTTATGGCGTAGGCTTCGCGCAGGCGCAGGACACGTTGTGCACTTTGTCGGATGCGTTCATCACCTGGCGCGGCGAGCGCTCCGCGTTTTTTGGCGCGGATGCGCATCCGCCCGCGCAATCGACCTTCGGCCAGCCGCGCAATCTCGACGCGGATTTCTTCTTCCGCTCGGTAATCGACGATGCGGCGGTCGCGCGTTTCCGCGCTGCCCAGCCGGCGCGCGAGCAGTCGCTGGTGGCGGGTTATGCGGACGGCTACAACCGCTATATCGACGATCTGAAGGCCGGACGCTATCCGGGCGCGCACGCTGCGTGCGTGAACGAGCCGTGGGTCCGGCCTATTTCGGCGGACGACCTGTACCGACGCTTCGTCGCGGCTAACCTGGCGGGTGGGACGATGCCGTTTCTGGAGGGGGTGGCGAATGCGCAGCCGCCGCACGCGGATGGGGCTGGTGCGCCGCATGCCGCACTGAACGGCATGGATGCCGCCAAATTCGCCGATGCCACACGCGCGCCTTCCGGCGTCGATCCGCTGGCGTTCGGCGGGCATGCGGGCATCGGCAGCAATGCGCTCGCATTCGGCGCCGATTCGACTCACGACGGACACAGTATGCTGTTCGGCAACCCGCACTGGTTCTGGCAAGGCCCGGACCGTTTCTACCAGAGTCAACTGACGATTCCCGGGCAACTCGACGTGGCCGGCGCCGCGTTCCTCGGCGTTCCAATGGTGATGATCGGTTTCAACCACGACATTGCGTGGACGCACACGGTGTCGAGCGCGCGCCGCTTCGGCATATTCCAGCTGTCGCTGGTGCCCGGCGCGCCGACCCATTACCGTTACGACGGCCACGACGAAGCGATGCAGGCGGTGCCCGTCACGATCCAGGTGCGCGATCCGAAAACCGGCGCGCTGACTTCCGCGACGCGCACGCTGTATCGCACGCGCTTCGGACCGGTCGTGAACCTGGCGCGGCTTTCGCCCGCAATGGCCTGGACCGGTACGCAGGCGTTCGCGCTGTACGACATCAACGCGGACAACACGCAGACGTTCTCCAACTTCCTGAACTGGGATCAGGCGCGTTCGCTCGACGAATTCATCGCGATCCAGAAACGCTATGCGGCGATGCCTTGGGTCAACACCTTTGCGATCGGCCGTGACGATCCGAACGTCTGGTTCGGCGATATCGGCGCGGTGCCGGGTGTGACCGACGCGCGCGCCGCCGCGTGCACCACGCCGCTCGGCCGCGCCGCCGATGCGCGCCTGCCCGGCGTGCCGTTCGTCGACGGCTCGCGGGCGGACTGCAACTGGACCGCGGAGTCCTTGCCGGGCGCGGTGCGCGCCGGCCGCCTGCCCGCCGATGCGATGCCGAGCCTGCTGCGGCGCGACTACGTGGGGAATTTCAACGGCAGTTACTGGCTTACGCATCCGCAGACTCCGTTGACCGGTTTCGCGCAGGTGGTCGGGCAAACCGGCACGGTGCAAACGCTGCGTACGCGTCTCGGTCACGCGCTCGCCGGCGAACTGATGGCGACGCCGGGTGGCGTGCAGCGCGCGGCGCTGGAGCAGACGGTGCTGGCGAGCGGCTCGATGTCGGCGCGGCTCTTTCTGAAGCCGGTGCTGGGCGCGGTGTGTCCGGGCGAGCGGGCGGCGGGAACAGTGACGGTCGCCTCCGATCCGCTGGATCCGAAAGCGCTCGCGCAGCCGCAAAACGTCGATCTTGGACCGGCCTGCGCGGTGCTGCGCCGTTGGGACGGCACGGCCAATACCGACGCGCGCGGTGCGAACCTGTGGGACGAGTTCTGGAACCGGGCGTCGACGGTGCCGGCGGTGCAGCACTTCACGGTGCCGTTCGACCCGGCGCATCCGCTGAGCACGCCGGACGGTCTCGACACGGCCAATCCGGCCGTGGTGAGCGCGCTGGGCAATGCACTGGGCGCGGCGACGCTGGCGCTGCAACGCAACGGCTTTGCGCTGGATGCGACGCGTGGCGATCTGCTGCACGTGGGGCAGGGAGCGGAGCGCATTCCGCTGTACGGCGGATGTGACCGGCAGGGGTATTTCACGGTGGCGTGCGACATGCAGCCGTTGAATCGCGAGGGCTACGCGCTGGATCGCGATGCGCATGGCAACAGCTATCTGCAGGTGGTGAGCTTCGGCAGCGACGGGCCGCAGGCGGATACGCTGCTGTCGACGGGCGTATCGGACGATCCGGCTTCGCCGTATTACCGCGGAACGACGCGGGCTTATGCCGGGAAGCGGTGGACGCGGTTTCCGTTCACGGCGCAGGCGCTGGAGGCGGCGGGAGGGCCGGGGGCGGTGGTGTTGAGTGGGGTGAGGGGCGGGGTGCATTGACAGGGCGGACCGCCGCCCAGCATGCCGAAACCGCAGCAAGGTCGCATTGGGTATTGATACAAATCCTTGGTGTATAGCTTCTACACTCCAAGGTTTTGTATCATCAGCGGCAAGCCACCCACCACCCACACCCCTCACTCCAACCCGAACCCTCCCGTCCCCTTCTTCCGCGTACGCGACGACAACTGCGCGCCGGTCACGAAGTAGGCGTGCAGGCCGTGTGCGAAGCGATTCAGCTTCGTCACGATGCCATGGTTGGCACGCGTCAGCGCGTTATAGCCGAGCACCGCCGGAATCGCCACGAACAGTCCGCAGGCGGTCATGATCAGCGATTCGCCGACCGGGCCTGCCACGTGATCGATCGACGTCTGGCCCGCGGCGCCGATAGCCAGCAGCGCGTGATAAATCCCCCAGACCGTACCGAACAGTCCGACGAACGGCGCCGTACTGCCGATCGACGCAAGCACGGCTAAACCGCGTTGCAGATTCGCGACCGTGTCGTCCAGGGTGTCGCCCAGACAACGCGCGATCCAGTCGGACACGTTCAACCGGTCGTGCAGATGCGGTTGCGTAAGAAGGTGATGATCCGCCGCTTCCCGACCGGAAACAGCCAGCGCCGCGAAGGGGTTACGGGCCGCGACCGGAGCCGCCGCGTGGCCGCCCAGTTTGTCGAGCCCTTCGGCAAAATTATCCGAATGCCAGAAGAGTCGTTCCGCGCGGCGCGTCAATCTGCGCATTCGCATCACGTCCATCGCCTTGAGCACGATGACCGTCCAGGACAGCACCGACATGACCAGCAGCAGAAGCAGGATGCCGCGCGTGACGAAATCGCCCTGCGACCAGACGTTTTCCACACCGTAGTCTTGCATGGCAGTCTCTTCCTGATCGGGAACGAGACTCATCATACCGCCCCGGGTTTCAGGTTCCCGTGCTATCGAGCGCCTCGGTGGCCTGAGTCAGACCGGCCATGCTCGCGGCCTGCTGGTCCGATGCCGACACGATCGACGCCATGGTCGCAGCCATCTCCTTCACCGAGTCGACGACATTCGCGATGGTCTCGCCGGCATTGCCGACCAACGCCACGCCCTGATCGACCTGCGCCGCCGACTTGACGATCAGCGCCCGGATCTCCCGCGCGGCTTCGCCGCTGCGCGTGGCCAGACTGCGCACTTCGCTCGCCACCACGGCGAATCCTTTGCCGGATGCACCGGCACGGGCGGCTTCCACGGCCGCGTTCAACGCGAGGATGTTGGTCTGAAAAGCGATCGCGTCGATGATCGAAACGATCTCGCCGATGGCCCTGGAACTCGCGCTGATTTCCTCCATCGTGGTGACGACCTCGCTGACCGCTTCTCCGCCTTGCAAGGCTTTGGTCACGACCGTCTGCGCGACCTTGTCGGCGTCGCGCGCGAAGTCGGCGTTATCCACCAGCGCATTCGAGAGGCCGCCGATCGCGGAGCGCAGCGTTTGCGTCGCATCGATGCGCGAGGTGATATCGGTCGCGTACTTGACCACTTTGAACAGATCGCCGTTCTTGTCGCGAATCGGGTTGTAGCTCGCCTGAATCCACACGATGCGGCCCGCCTTGCCGATTCGCCGATAAACCCCGCTGTCGTATTCGCCACGGCCGAGCCGTTCCCAGAACGCGGCGTAGGCCGCGCCTTTGCGCTGCGCCGGTTCGACGAACATGCTGTGATGCTGGCCGACGATCTCGTCCTCGCGATAGCCCATCGCCTCGAGGAAATTGTCGTTGGCGGCGAGCACGGTGCCGTCCAGCGCGAACTCGATCACCGCCTGGGCGCGGTCGATCGCGTCGATCTGGCCGCGATAGTCGGCGTGCCGCCTCTCTTCTTCGGTGACGTCGGTCGCATACTTCACGACCCCCACGACGTGACCGGCACTGTTGACGACCGGGTTGTAGGTCGCCTGAATCCAGACCTCCTCGCCGTTCCTGCGCATCCGTTTGAAGACGCCGCGGTGAAACGTGCCTTGTCCCAGCACGCGCCAGAAGCCCGCGTATTCGGCGCTTTGTGCCGACTCGGCATCCACGAACATGCGGTGATGATTGCCGATGACTTCATCGGCGCTATAGCCGAACAGGTTCAGGAAGTTCTCGTTGGCGGACAGAATCTTGCCGTCGGTGGTGAATTCGATCACTGCGTGAGCGCGGTCGAGCGCGGCCAGGCGGCCGCCGTTGGCCATCGTGTTCCGGCAGGACAGTCCGAGACTTTCCAGAAATTTCAACATGTCGTTTCCAAAGGGATCGCTGGCATTCGAGGTTCTGCGTATTAACGGCGGCGTTCTGAAATTCTCCAGTACTTTTTTTGCGAAGCGGGCTAGTAGTTCTTAGGCTGTCGGCTGCGTGACCGAGCCGTCGAAGTACCGAAAGCGAGCACCGTTCGATAAAACAAAAGCGTTTCTTCGGAAATTTCAAGTTTTCGAAAGTGTTCACCCGGCTTATTCTGCAGGTTCTCCAGCGTCTGGAAGCTTGCAGACGCAACGGTCGCCGTCGAATCATCGAAAGGAGATTGCCATGCCCCTAGTCCGCATTTCGCTGCTCAAAGGCAGGTCGGCCGCGCAATTGCGCGCCATCGCCGACGGTGTTCACCAGGCGCTCGTCGAGTCCTACAACGTTCCGCTCAAGGACCGCTTCCAGATCATCGAGCAGCGCGAGTCCACGGAGATGATTTACGACCGCGACTATCTCGACATCGAGCGCACCGACGATGTTGTCTTCGTCCACATCGTCGCCGGGCGCTGGCGCGATACCGCGACGAAGCAGGCGCTTTACGCTGCCATTGCACAGAAACTATCGGCCGATCCGGGCCTGCGTCCGCAAGACGTGCAGGTCATCATCTCGTCCAACGACAAGGACGACTGGTCGTTCGGCAACGGGGTGGCGTCGTACATCCCGAACGCCGCGTAGGGCAGTGGAAACCAGTCGAGACCAGAAGGAACCGCGACCATGTTCATCAAGCAATATCGGATCGATTTGCCCGCCGACTACGACATGCAGATCATTCGCCGCCGTGTCGCCGGGAAAGGCGCGTCGTTCGACACGTTTGCCGGGCTCGGCCTCAAATGCTTTCTGATCCGCGAGAAGGGGAAGTTCGGCGCACGCAGCAATCAATATGCGCCCGTGTATTTGTGGCCGGATGTCGAGTCCATGTGGGGCTTTCTCGCCGGTCCCGCTTTTGGCGCCATCAAGGACGCGTTCGGCGTGCCACCGGTCGAGACCTGGCCAGGCTTCGCATTCGCGCGATCGAACCGGTTGAGCGACCCGGCGCTCATCGCGTCGGTAACGCGCGAGGACGAGACCTTGTCGCCGCACACCGATCTGGTCGATCTGCGAAGGCGTGAAACGGAACAGGCATCGGATCTGATCCACCGCACCGAAGGTCCGATAGCGCGAGCCGTGGGTCTCGATCCGCACGACTGGCGGCTGGTCCGTTTCGACTATTGGGAACAGCCGCAATCCGAACTGCCCGTTCACGCCGACAGTTACGAGGTGCTGCATGTGTCGGCCCCCGCGGTCGAAGACCTGCGTTAGGCCACAATGGCGGCTCTGACCATCCGCACCTGCTGCGGCATCTCATCGGAGTAATCGAACCATGACCGTGCGCACCAATCTCGACATGGACATTCTGCGGACGTTCGTCACCGGCTTCGAACTGGGTAGCTTCGCGCGCGCGGCCGACCGGCTTGGCCGCTCACAGTCCGCCGTGAGCACGCAGTTGCGCAAGCTCGAAGAACAGATCGGTCAGCCCCTCGTGCAGAAGTCGGGCAGGGGACTCGCGCTGACCACGGCAGGCGAAGGCTTGCTGAGCTACGCAAAACGCCTGCTGGAACTCAACGACGAGGCGGTGGATACCATCCGTGGCGCGGAACTCGAAGGCTGGGTGCGGCTCGGTCTGCCTCAGGATTTCGCGGACACGTTTCTGCCGGCGGTATTGGGACGCTTCGCCAAGGCGCATCCTCGCGTGCGCGTCGAGGTGCACGTGGACCGCAGCGCGCCATTGGTCGACAAAACGATGGCCGGCAAACTGGACATGGCGCTGGTATGGGGCGACGGCGGCGCCGCGCCTCACGCGGAACAGATCGCCGAACTGCCCATAGCGTGGATCGGCAGTCCCGACTGGGCCGGCCGGTACGACGCCGGATCGGAACCGTTGCCGCTGGTCGCTTTCGAGCCGCCGTGTTCGTTCCGTTCGGCCGGCGTGGCCGCGCTCGACGAAGCGGGCATTCCGTGGCGGCTCGTTTTCACGTCCCCGAGCCTGTCGGGTCTTTGGGCGGCGGCCGATGCGGGCCTCGGCATCACCGTGCGTACGACGATCAGTTTGCCGGGCACGCTGGTCGCGCTCGATGCCAATGCGCTCGGCTTGCCATCGTTGCCGGCCATACCGCTTGCGCTTCACCGCGCGGAGGCCGAGCCCCAAGCGGCGGTTGCGAAACTCACCGACATCGTGTTGAGCACGATACAGGACGAAATCAAAAACGCGCGGTGAGGGCCAGGTCGTTCCGGGCGCGACGAACGCGACCGACAACCGCGTTGCTAGTCGACGAGACGGCGCATCTGGGCGTGTAGTGGCGAAGTTCCATCGATGGAGCTTGCCATGATCGCCATGACTGCCGCGCGCCATCCCGGCCACTATCCGGCGACATGCCTGCGCGGTTCATCGCCGCTGCGGCACTCGCTGTCCTGACGCCGCGCGTGTCTGGCTAATTGCGCCGAACTTTAGGCCGATTAAGTAGATGCGCCACGACTCATCGCCATTCGATCTCTCGATTTGCCTGCCATAATCGCCGTGCATTTCATGGCGGCAGGACCGTTGCAATAACGCCGCGTGAAGTCACGGAATTTCTGCCTCCCGCAGGATCCCGAATCAATTCCAACAATAGCTGGAGGCTTCATGAACCACGTTCCGTCGGTGTCATGTGCGGCACATCGTGTGTACCGGACCGATGTGCATCACGCACGGCCTCTAGTGTTAATGCCTGTTTTTCTCGCGATTGTCTGTTGTTCCATCCCGCCTGACTCGCAAGCCGCCGGTCTGCTGCCAGCCGGCGGAAACTTCGTGGCAGGTGCCGGCTCGATAAAAGGCAGCGGCACGACCGTGACCATCACCCAGACCTCGGGGCGCGGCGTCGTCGACTGGAACAGTTTTTCGATCGGCGGCAATAACAGCGTCGTGTTCGCCAACGGCAACGGCGCCACGCTCAACCGGGTGACGGGCGGCTCGCCGTCGCTGCTTCTCGGTTCGCTCTCCGCAAGCGGCAGCGTCTACCTCGTCAACCCGCAAGGGGTACTCGTCGGACCGAGAGGCGTCATCGCCACGACCGGGCGCTTCGTCGCCTCGACGCTCGACGTGAGCAACGACACCGCCTTCATGAACGGCTCGCCGCTGACGCTCTCGGGCAACTCCAACGCTGGCGTCGTCAATCTCGGAACCATTTCATCGAGCGGCGGCGACGTTTTCCTGATCGCGCGAACCGCGGTCCTCAACGGGGGCACGGTCAGCGCGCCGAATGGGACGGCCGAACTGGCCGTCGCGCAACAAGTGCTGTTGCAGGATTCCTCGTCGGGTCAGCAGGTGTTCGTTCAGGCCGGCACGGGCGGAACCTTGATGACGAGCGGTGTCATCGAGGCGGCCCAGGTCAATCTGCAGGCGATGGACGGCAACATCTACGCGGTCGCCGCCAATCACGAGGCGATTCGCGCGACCGCCACCGCTACGCGCGACGGTCATGTCTGGCTGGTTGCGGGTCACGGCGAGTTACACCCGGGCGGCACGATCGACGCCGCCAACGGCACCGTCGATATGAGCGCGGATACGCTGACTTTCCCCGCGGCCGGCATGGCGGTCACGGCAAAGCAGTGGAATATCACGACCCCCGGTTTTACGGTCGACAGTAACGCCGCTCGCGCACTATCGGCGGGTCTTGGCAACGGCACATCGGTCGCCGTGCAAACCACGGGCAGCAGCACCCATAGCGGCGACATTACCGTGAATGCGGGAATTGGCTGGCAGGGCAACGCCTCGCTGACGCTCGCCGCATATCGCACGCTGACGGTCGGCGCCGGTGTCACCGTGAGCAATCAGGGCGGCGGCAATCTGACGTTGCGCGCGGATGCCGCGAGCCTCGACAACGGCGGCTCGATTGCCAGCCAGGGCGTGATCGACTGGTCGCGCAGCACCGGCATCGTCAATGCGCTCTACGACATGACCGGCACCTATAGCGCGGGAACGCTGCTCGCGAACGCGGCATGGGCGGCCGCACAGGGCAGCGGGCAAATCACGCAGATTACCGCGTACAAGCTGGTCAACAACGTCGTGGATCTGCAGAACGTCTCGCAGAATCTGGCCGGCAATTACGCGCTCGGCAAGGACGTGGACGCGAGCGGCGTGACGCTCTCGCCGCTCGGCAATCACACGACGCCGTTCACCGGCCAGTTCGACGGCATGTGGCACAAGGTGCTCAACGCGAACGTGCAGATCGCCGACTTCGGCGTGGATTATTCGTCGGGTCTCTTCGGCGTCGTGGGGCAAGCCGGCGTGTTGCGCGATGTCGGCGTGGAGAATGGTTCGGTCACCACGAGCTATTACGGTAGCGGCATTCTCGCCGGGGTCAACCTCGGGTTGATCGCCAACTCGTACACCACTGGCGTTGCCAGCGAGAACTCGCAGGAAGGCACCACCTTCGGCGGACTGGTCGGGCGCAACGAAGGCAGCATCGAGCGCTCGTGGAGCAGTGCGTCGGTATCGGGCTCGGACGCGAACGGAGGCCTCGTCGGCTACAACCTCGGTTCGATTACGCAGTCGTATGCGACGGGCAGCGTCAGCCCGATCTATTCGACGGGCTACGGGGGCGGACTGGTCGGCATCAATGACGGCAGCGTCAGCGAGTCGTTCGCCACTGGCGCGGTCCAAACGCGGTCGATGCCCACGCACGGCGTGATCGGTTTCGGCTCGGGCACGCTCGCGTCGAACGTCTACTGGAATACGGAAACGACCGGTCAGGCCATTAGCGGCGGCACGCTACCGCCAACCAACGGATTGACGACGGCCCAGATGAGCAACCCGGCCAGCTTCGTGGGTTACGACTTCAGCCCGACCGGCGTGTGGGCAATGACGTCGGACGCGACGCATCCGGTTCTGCGCTGGCAGCTTGAGCATTGAGCTGGCCGACGACGCGTATCTTGCAGGCCCCCCGGCAAGTGCGATGAAGCGCGTGGCGCACGCGTTGCATTGCGTGACGATCGCGCTATGTGTGACGGCTGGCGTGTATTCGTCGTCGTTGCGCGCGCAAGCTTATCGCGATGTCGCGCCACCGCCGGTTCCGCAGGCGCCGCGAAACGCGCCGATTGCGCCGGCGCCGGACACGCAGGCGCAATCGTCGGCAATCGCGGTCGCCGCGCTCAACGGGCTGATCTTCGAACCGGCCGGCGGGGCGGCCGCGACTGGCCCGCCTCGTTCACCCATCGTCGCCGACGGCTTGCCGCTACTCGACACCGCATTTCTCGGCGCCTTCGAAGCGGACCTCGGCAAGCCACTCAGCTTCGGTCGTCTCGCCGAAATCCGGCGCGCGGTGCTCGAGCGCTATCGTGCAGCGGGCCAACCGCTCGTGGATGTCTTCGTGCCGGAGCAGGACGTCAGCTCGGGCGTGGTGCGTATCGACGTGACGGAGTTCCGGCTCGGCCAGGTTCGCACACGCGGCAATCGCTATTTTGCCGATGCGCTGCTCAGGCGCGAGATGCCGCTCGAAGCGGGCGGACCGATCCTGCAAGCCGCCGTGTCGTCGGGACTGGCCGTGCTCAACGCCAATCCGTATCGAAGAGTCGACGCCGTCTTCGCCCCCGGTGAGGCGTCGAACACGACTGACGTCGTGCTCGAAACGCAAGACCGTCTGCCGTTACGCGTGAACGCGGGCTACGACAATGCCGGCGTGCGCGAGTTAGGCCGCGACCGCTTTTTCGCGGGCCTCGACTACGGCAACCTGTTCGGCCTCGACCAGCAGATTGCCTACCAGTTCACCGCCAGCAACGACTTCTTCAGCGGCAACCCCGAGATCGAAGGGCGCCCGGATCGCGCGCGCTTCATGGCGCACGCGCTGAACTACGTGGCGCCGCTACCGTGGGGCGACAGCTTCGAGTTATCGGGTGTGTACGCGCAAAGCACGCCACGTCTGCCCGACAGTTACGGGCAGACGGGCATCTCTGCGCAAATCAGTCCCCGCTACGACTGGCGGCTGCCGACGACAACCGATACGGCGCAACTGATCCAGTTCGGCTACGACTTCAAGCGCAGCAACAACGATCTCGAATTCGGCGGTTTTCAGGTGTTCAACTCGAACACGCATGTGCATCAATTTCTGTTGACCTACGACATCAGCAAGCCGACCGATGCCGGTACCGAACATGCGTCGGCCACACTCGTCGCGAGTCCGGGCCGGCTGGAAAGCGCGAACGACGACGCGGCGTTCAACGCGGCGCGGCAAGGTGCAACGCCGCGTTACGCGTATCTGCAACTGAACGGCCTGCGCGCGCTGTTGCTCGGCGGCGGCATCACGCTGAGCGTGCGTGGCGCGTTTCAATGGACCGCCAACACGTTGTTGCCGAGTGAGGAAATGGGGCTGGGTGGCGAGACCAGCGTGCGCGGCTACGCGCCTTATGTCGTGTTGGGCGATCGCGGCTGGAACCTGCAGACGGAATTGCGCTCGCCCGGTGTTGCGCTCGGAACGAGCAGTGCGCTAGTGCAACCGTTTGTCTTTTTCGATGCCGGGCACGTGTGGAACCGGATCGACCAGCCCGCCGAAATCAGTAACGGTTCGCTCGCGAGTATCGGTGCAGGCGTGCGCTTGCAATGGTCGCGCTTCGTCGATTTCCGCTGTACGTACGGCGTGCCGTTACGCGCGCCGACGCCGGGTGGATCGAAAGCGCCGATGGTGCTGCTGTACGTGTCGATCGGGAGTTGAGCGCGCCTGCAAACCAGCGAATCATTCGACCGAAATCTTCGCCTGAATGGTGCGTGCGGTTCCGCGGTGATACTGCACTTCGTAGGTGAAGACATCGGAGCCGTGGAACGCGCCGTCCGGCACATAGATCACCTGAATACCCGGACCCATGCGACCTTCGCAGTTCGTACCGCCGACGTAATTCGAGCCGAGCGGCGCGTCGCCGGGACGCAGATCGATATGACCGTGCGCCGGTGCGTCGGTCACGTCGATACGCGGCGGGGCGAGCGCCACGCAGGAGCCGTTCCATTCGGCGTGTGCGCGTATCAGGACTTCCTTATCGGCGAGTGTGTGGCGATGAACGATGTTCTGATCTTGCTGCTGCGAAACCGCGCTCGTGGCAATGACGCAGAACATGAAACCAGTCGAAAGGCGCGCGAAAGATAAGGGCATCGTGATGTCCAGTAAGCGGAACCGTTTGGGTTTGCGTTTGCGTTTGGGTTTGCGACACGCTGCATGATGGTGGACCCGCGCAGTACCGGCAAGCGATTTGTGTGCGCGGTCTCACACACGCTGAAACATCGATGCTAGACGGTGAACAGCTCGCTGCGCGCTGCGTCCATGATCATCGCGACGGCCGGATGACTGATGCGCCGCTCGATCGAAATCGCAAAGAACTCTTCGACGATCGGGTCGATCTGCCCGAGCATCGTCAGGCTGTGTTCCGCCTGCAACTGGTTTTCCAGCACCGTGGGCGCGAACAGCACGCCGCGGCCTTCGCGACCGAAGGCCATGGTCATTGCACCGTCGTCGAACTCGCCGACGACGCGCGGCGAGATGGCATGCGAAGCCAGCCAGTGATCCAGCTTGCGACGCACCGCCGATTCGGTGCCCGGCAGCAGCACGGGCAGTGTTGCGAGCGACAACGGAAATCGCTTCCTGCTGCCCTGCAAGAGCGACTTGGCACCGAAACAACTCAGCGTGGAACGGCCGAGCCGGTGATTGAACGCCTTGATGTTCACGTCGGCGGGAATCGGCGCGTCGGCGATAATCAGGTCGAGCCGATGCACGGCCAGTTGCGCGAGCAGCGCGTGCAGTTTGCCTTCGTGGCAAATCAGGCGCACCGAGGCGGCAGCGCTCAACGCCGGTTCGAGCAGTCGATACGCAATCGCTTTCGGCACCGAGTCCGCGATGCCGACGCGAAAGCGCGCCTGCGTCGCGGACTCGCTCTCGCGCCGCACCGCGCTTTCAAGCTCCGAGCCCAGCGAGAAGATTTCGTCGGCGTAATCGAGCGCGAGCCGGCCGGCGTCGGTGAGTTCCAGATTGCGGCCGTTCTTGCGGAACAGTTTTTTATCCAATGCTTCTTCGAGCAGTTTGATCTGCCCGCTCAGCGTTTGCGGCGAGATATGCAACTGCTCGCCGGCCCGCACGATGCCGCCTGCGCGCGCGGCCACCCAGAAATAATGCAGATGCTTGAAATTCACGAAGCCCTCCATGGATCGGGCGACGATACGGTTTTCTCGTAGTGTTGACAATAAAAATACGCATTTTCCGTCGATGAGGCTTCGGTTAGATTGAGGCCTCGTCCGCAGCGTAACGCGTGTTGACTTGCAGCGAAGTCGCGCAAGGCGGCCGGTTTCAGTACCCGGTCAACTTACTGTCCGTAATGTGGTGCACCCTTTACATCGAGCGGTGCGATCCGGGCAGTGTCCTGACTCATCCGAAGAGGTTCATATGTACTCGCAGATCATCGATCGACTCAGGCGTGCCGCCGGCACGCTGACGCGTGGCACGGCGGCGCTCGGTCTCGCCGGACTTCTGGCGCTGGGCGCCATGACCTCGAACGATGCCGAAGCGCGGCGCGTCGGCGGCGGTCAAAGTCTCGGCCGGCAATCGCAGAGCGCGACGCCGAACGGCGCCGCCCAGCGCGGTCAGCAGGCCCAACCCGCCCAGCAGGCAGCGCAAGCGCCGGGCGCTGCCGCACCGCGTAACCGCTGGATGGGGCCGCTCGCCGGCCTCGCCGCGGGTCTCGGCATCGCGGCTTTGCTATCGTCGTTCGGTCTGGGTGAGGGGCTCGCGCAGATGCTCTCGAACGCCATGCTGATCGGCCTCGTGGTATTTGCCGGTGTGATGCTGTTCCGGTTTATCGCCAATCGCCGCCGTCCCGATCTGGCGTATGGGCACGGCGCGATCAATCGTTCGCAACAGGGCGGTTCGCCGTTTTCGAATCATCCGCTGCAGCAGCAACAGGCAGAGCGGACAGCAACGGCACGGGACGGATCGGGTAAGGCATGGGGCTTGCGCGGCTGGGCAAGTGGCGCAGCCAGCGCGGCCGGCGCGGCCGGCGTGACTAACGCATCGCAACTCGGGGCCGGCGTGGATCAGGAGCGTTTCCTCGCCTCGTCGCGCGCCATGTTTCTGCGACTTCAGAACGCATGGGACCGCAGCGATCAGGGCGACCTGTTCGAACTGACGACACCGGAGATGTTCGCACGCCTCAAGCAGGATCTGGAAAGCCGGGGCCGTGCGCTAAGCCAGACCGAAGTCACGCAACTCGAAGCCGAGGTGCTGGGCAGCGAAGTCCAGGGTAGCGAAACGCTGGTCAGTGTGCGCTTTCATGGCCGGATGCGGGAAGACGATGCACCGATGGCCGAGCCGTTCGAAGAAGTCTGGAACCTGGTGCGGCCCACTCACGGCGACATGCCGTGGCAACTGGCCGGCATCCAGCAGATAGCAAGCTGAAAGCGAAGCGGGCTCATATCCTTATGAGCTTTGCTTGGTTGCCCTGCGTCTGCCCGCGCGTTAACGTCGATGGATCGCTTCCTGCCGATCCGGACCATCACGCGCGGGCGGGACGCCGGTCAACCCATTTCGCTGGACCTCCATGAAGAGACGTAGCGGGCATCTGCGCCTCGGCGCATTCCTTTATCCCTCCGGACACCACATCGCCGCGTGGCGGCACCCGCAGTCGCAAGCCGACGCCGGCGTGCAGTTTCGCCACTACGTGAAGCTCGCGCAGACTGCCGAAGCAGCTAAATTCGACCTCGTGTTTCTCGCCGACGGCGTCGGCACACGCGGCGACGACGTCGAGTTTCTAAGCCGCACCGCGCATAGCTACGTGGCGCAGTTCGAACCCATCACCCTGTTATCGGCACTTGCCGCCGTGACCGAACGTATCGGCCTCGTCGGGACCGCTTCGACGAGTTTCAACGAGCCGTATCACATCGCCCGCAAATTCGCGTCGCTCGATCACATCAGCGGCGGCCGCGCCGGTTGGAATCTGGTGACCTCGTCGAGCGAACACGAGGCGAAGAACTTCAATCGCGACCAGCATTTCGATCACGCCGAGCGCTACCAGCGCGCCGAAGAGTTCGCCGACGTCACCGCCGGACTCTGGGACAGCTGGGAAGACGACGCCTTCGTGCGCGACAAGCAGGAAGGGCGTTTCTTCCATCCCGACAAGCGTCATGTGCTCGATCACAAAGGCCGCTTCTTCCAGGTGAAAGGACCGCTGAACGTGCCGCGTTCGCCGCAAGGGCATCCGGTAGTCGTGCAGGCAGGCTCGTCCGAAGCCGGTCGCGAGCTGGCCGCGAAAACCGCCGAAGTCATTTTCACCGCGCAGCAAACGCTGCAGGACGCCGTCGATTTCTACGCCGACGTGAAAGGCCGCATGCAGGCCTACGACCGCCAGCCGGACGATCTCAAGATCATGCCCGGCGTGTTCCCGATCGTCGGCCGCAGCGAAAGCGAAGCGCGCGAGAAATTCGAGGAACTGCAGTCGCTGGTCGATCCGAAAGTCGGCCTCGCGCTGGTATCGGGACTGACGGGCGGATTCGATCTGTCCGGCTATCCACTCGACGGACCCATTCCGCCGCTGCCCGAAACGAATGCCAGCAAGAGCCGCCAGGTGCTGACGCTAGATCTCGCGCGACGCGAGAATCTGACCATACGTCAGCTGTATTTGCGCATTGCGGGCGCGCGCGGGCATTGGCAACTCGTCGGCACGGCCGAGCAGATCGTCGATCAACTCGAAGAGCGTTTCGTCAATTACGGCGCCGACGGCTTCAACGTCATGCCGCCGGTACTGCCGACCGGATTGAACGATTTCATCGAACTGGTGCTGCCCGAATTGCGGCGGCGCGGACTGTTCCGCGAAGAATACGAAGGCGGCACGTTGCGCGAGAACCTCGGACTGCGCCGGCCTGCGCATCGCGTCCACACCGTCGGGTACCGCCCCTGACCGTGCGCGAGCAGCAGAAGCGAAGCACGCTTAAACTGATCCATCTCTTCTCCGATGGAACCGCTCATGTCACGTCAGCTTCGCCTCGGCGCTTTCATGCGTCCTACCACGATCCACACCGGCGCCTGGCGTTTTCCGGGTGCCTACCCCGACGCCAACTTCAACTTCAAGCACCTGAAGCATTTCGCGCAGACGCTCGAGCGCGGCCGTTTCGACGCGTTCTTCATGGCCGACCATCTCGCGGTGCTCAACATGCCGCTCGATGCGCTCAAGCATAGTCACACGGTCACTTCGTTCGAACCGCTGACCTTGCTGTCGGCGCTCGCGACCGTCACCGAGCGGATCGGTCTGGTGGCCACCGCCTCCACGACGTTCGAAACGCCTTATCACGTGGCGCGGCGTTTCGCGTCGCTCGATCATCTGAGCGGCGGCCGCGCCGGCTGGAACATCGTGACGACGTCGAATCCCGACGCCGCGCTCAACTTCGGTCTCGACGAACACGTCGAGCACGACGAGCGTTATCGCCGCGCGAGAGAGTTCTTCGACATCGTGACGGGCCTTTGGGATAGCTGGGCCGACGACGCTTTCGTGCGCGACACCGAAAGCGGCACGTACTTCGACCCGGACAAGCTGCATGTGCTGGATTACAGGAGCGACAACTTCTCGGTGCGCGGTCCGCTGAACATCGCGCGTCCGGTGCAGGGCTGGCCGGTGATCGTGCAGGCGGGCTCGTCGGAATCCGGGCGACAGGTCGCGGCCGAAACCGCCGAGGTCGTGTTCACCGCGCAAACCACGCTGGACGACGGCAAGCGTTTTTATGCCGACGTCAAAGGCCGCATGGAAAAGCTGGGCCGTGCGCGCGATCACATGAAAATCCTGCCCGCCGCGTTCGTCGTGGTCGGCGACACGGTGGACGAGGCCCGCGAAACGCGCGCGAAACTCGACACCTACGTGCATTACGAAAGCGGTCTGGCTTCGCTGTCGATCGCATTGGGTCACGACGTGTCGAAGCTCGACCCCGACGCACCGCTGCCGGACATTCCCGAGACCAACGCGAGCCGCACGTCGCGGCAACGCGTCGTGGAATGGGCGCAGCGCGACGGCTTGACAGTGCGGCAACTGGCGCAGCGTATCGGTGGCTATTCCGGACTCGAGATGGTCGGCACCGCTTCGACGATTGCCGATCAGATGGAGCAGTGGCTGGTGGAGGAGGGCTCGGACGGCTTCAACGTGATGTTCCCGTATCTGCCGGGCGGCCTCGACGATTTCGTCGACAAGGTCATTCCCGAGTTGCAGCGTCGCGGGCTTTTCCGGCGTGAATACGAAGGCACGACGCTGCGCGAAAACCTCGGACTGCCGCGGCCGGAGAACCGCTTCTTCCCCCGGCCGGCATGAGCGACTCAGGCGTCGGTACGACGCTGCAGAACATGCGCGAACAGCAGGCCGTCGTCCGACTCGGCCGAGGTCGCGCGTAACGGCGCACCGTGCGTGGCAGGGGCGCTCGCCGGCTTGTCGGCGCTCGCAGCAGCCGGCGTTGCGGCAGCCGGTTTCGTTTCATGCGCGCTGCTGGTCGCCGTTTGACTCTTCGCATTGGGCGTCGCTTGAGAAGGACGATTCACGCGATCGATCGCCCCGCTGAGCGCGCGCACCAGTTCGCGCGGCAGACCATCGGCAAGCTCGTACACGACCGACTTGGCTTGCCGCGTCGCGCTCAACAGATTGGCATCGCGCAATATCCCGA
The DNA here is from genome assembly GCF_900996245.1 of Paraburkholderia sp. BCC1886. Lineage (GTDB taxonomy): Bacteria > Pseudomonadota > Gammaproteobacteria > Burkholderiales > Burkholderiaceae > Paraburkholderia. Next base: position 512,144 of record NZ_CAAJGK010000041.1, read on the forward strand.
GATGCTGCGACAGGTTCGGCTGACGCAGGCTCAACGTCGCCTCGATTTCGGACACTGCACACGGACCGTCGAGCAGCAGCAGCGCGATCGCCAGCCGGCTAGGATGGCTGACGATGCGCAAACCGTTGGCCACGGCAATAAGCTCCGGCTTGTCGATATCGACGCTCATCAGCGTGCTCCCCGGCGTGGGCTGCTCGATTTTGGCGCGGCGGCCGGTTGGCTTTCGCGCGTCTGGTAGTACCAGTCGGCAACATTCTCTTCGGCGAGTCGCGCCGACGCGTCGCCGATGGTTTTCGGCGGCGGCACCACGCAGGGCAGTCCCGGCTGCCAGTCGGCCGGCGCGTAGAGATTTTCCTGCCACGTCATGCGCACGGCCTGGAACAGACGGAACGCTTCTTCCACGGAGCGCCCGGTCGAGATTGGATACCAGCTAATCGCCTTGATGATCCCGTCGGGATCGATCAGAAACATGCCGCGCACCGTGCTCGACGAAATCGCCTTGGGCGGCAGCATGCCGTACGCCCTGGCGACCGCCATCGACGGGTCTTCGACCACCGGGAACGGAATGTCGATCTGGAAGCGGTCCTGAATGCTGCGCAGCCAAGCGAGGTGCGAATACAGTCCGTCGATGGAGAGCGCCAGCAACTCGCAATCCAGTTCCTTGAAGCGCTGCGCGTGGCGCGCGAATGCGATCAGCTCGCTCGTACAGACCGGCGTGAAATCGGCGGGATGCGAAAAGAACAGCAGCCACTTGCCGCGATACGACGCCGACGAAATCATGCCCATCGTGGAGCGCGCCTCGAAGTCCGGCGCTGCCTCGTAAAGAAACGGTGGCCTGACGGGACGGTTGTCTTCTCCGATGCTATCCATTCGAATTCTCTGTGATGGCGTCTAAGCCTTGATTGCAGAATAACGAAAGCGTTTTTCGTTCGTTGACTTGCGAAACTCGGAAATTGATACTTGGTTAATCACGACGCATCAGGCGATTCCCTTCTGCCGACCGTCGCCAATCTAATCATAGTTATCGTTTTTCGCAAGTAATATGCCTAACTCTTTGCCGCCGGCCTCGACTTCGCCGGCACTCGTGGTGCCTCCGCTCACGCCGTTCGATGCAGCGCTCAACGTGGACCGCACGGCGCTCGCTTCGCATATCGACTACGTGATCGACGTGTGCCAGGCGACCATGATCGTTGCCGCCGGCGTCGAGGCGCAGGAATACCACTACCTCCCGTTCGACGAGCGCAAGGCGCTGATTCGCGACACGATCGCCGCGGTCGATAACCGCGTGCCGGTGGTGGTGGGCGTCTCGCATCCGTCGTATCGCAGCGCGATCGAACTCGGCCAGCTCGCCGCGTCGCTCGGCGCCGAAGCCATCCAGCTGCTCGCGCCGTTGCGGCCGTTCGGCGGGGTGCCCGGCACCGCGGAACTGGTGCGCTATTTCGAATTGATCGGCAACGAAACGGGCCTGCCCGTGATGCTGTATCTGAACCCGGGCCCCGGCGCCGATCTCGGCCCGGATGCGACCGTCGAACTGGCGAAGCTCGATCGCGTGAAGTACGTGAAAGAGAGCTCGCGCGATCTGACGCGCGTCGGCCGGCTGATCGAACAGATCGACAAGGCCGGTCACGCACAGTACCTGACCACCGCGCAAATGCTGCTGATCACGCTCCAACTCGGCGGCAGCGGCGCGACGATGCCCGCACCGGTTGCCGAGATCGGCGGCAAGATCATCGCGGCCTTCGCGGCCGGCAACGCACCGGAAGCGGCGCGTCTGCAACAGCAACTCTCGTTGTTCCCCGCACGCTGGATGCACCGCGGCCTGATGCCGACCATGAAGGCCGCGCTGCAGGCGCTCGGGCGCGGCATCGGCGAACCGTATCCGCCGTTCGGCACGTTCACCGCGGACGAGGCTGCCCAGCTCGCCGTGTATCTGCAATCCACCGACCTCAGCCACGTAGCCCACCACCATGCTTGAAATCAAACGTATTTCCATCGACGAAGCCGCCATCCTGATCGAAGGCGCGCGCCGCAAATCGAACGAACTCGGCATTCCGATGTGTACGGCGGTGACCGACGAGTCGGGCCATCTGCTGAGTTTCGAGCGCATGGACGGCGGCAAGATCAGCAGCATCAGCATCGCCATCGACAAGGCCTTCACCGGCGCGGTCGCACGCAAAGGCACCCACGTCTACAACCAGTTGTGCCAGCCGGGCAAGGGCACGTTCGGCATTCACGTGACGAACGGCGGTCACTTCAGCATCATCGGCGGCGGCTTGCCGGTGACGGTGGACGGCGTGATCGTCGGCGGCGTGGGCGTGAGTTCGGGCACGGCCGACGAAGACCTGGTGGTTGCGCAGGCGGCCCTCGCTTACTTCTACGAGAAGACCGGCTTTGCCGAATGAGCGCGTGCGGTTTCCGATGATTTCTTCTTTTTTCAGGTAACCCGGCCATGTCAACCGATCACGTTGATCGAGCTGAGTCACGCGCGTCACCAGCGTTGCGCGGTCCGCTCGACTTTCCGGACAGCCCGCTTTCGCAGGCGGCGCGTCAGCCGCTGATGCTCGGTCTGTTTCTGCCGACGCAAACCGGCGGCTTCTCGCAATCCACCTATCCGCGCGACACGGACTGGTCCTTCGATTACAACCGCAAGCTCGCGCTGCGCGCCGAACAGCACGGTTTCGAATTCGTATTCGGCTTGCAGCAGTGGGTGCCGAAGGGCGGCTTCGGCGGGCAGTCGCATTACCGCGAAAATTTTCTCGATCCGTTCATCTCGACGGTCGCGCTCGGCGCACAAACCACGCGTCTGATCACGATTTCGACAGTGCATATTCTGTACGGCAACCTGCATCCGCTGCATCTCGCGCGCTTCGCGGCCACCGCCGATCACATTGCGGGCGGCAAGTTCGGCCTGAATATCGTGACCGGCTACGACGCCTCCGAGCCGCTGATGTTCGGCATGAAGCGCATTGCGCACGACGAGCGCTACGAGCGCGCCGACGAGTTCGCGTCGGTCATGGAAGCGTTGTGGGACGGTAGCGACAACGTCACGCACGAAGGCCGTTTCTATCAACTGGAAGGTGCATACGTATCGCCGCGGCCGAAATACGGCCGGCCGATCATGGTCTCGGCAAGCGCTTCGCAGGCCGGCTTCGATTACGCGGCAAAACACTCGGATATCGTCTTCACGTCGAGTCCGGCGGGTGCGATTTTCGAGCGCGCGATCGAGGCCTTGCCCCAGCACGTCGCGAAGATTCGCGCGCCTTACGAAGGAACCGGCCGTTCGCCGAAGGTGATCATTTTCCCGATGATCGTCTGCAAGCCGACGCGCGAAGAAGCGTTTGCGTATCGCGATGCGATCGCCGCCCAGGCCGATCTGGAATCGATTCGCGCCTACACCGCGCGTCACAGCGGCGGCGATGCGCAAGGCTGGAAAGAGCACGTGCCCGCGGATCGCGTGCTCGGCGGTCACATCCAGATCGTGGGCGACCCGAACGACGTGGCCGACGCGTTGCAGCGTCTGCACGAAGCGGGCTTCGACGGCGTACAGATCGGTTTCTACGACTACGCGCCGGAACTCGAATTCTTCGCGCAGCACGTGCTGCCGCTGCTCGAAGCGCGCGGCTTGCGCCAGGCCGTCGAATGAGTCGCGAGGGCGGTCACGGCCTGATCCTGAACGCCGTCGTGCTGGGCGTCGGCATGCACCCGGCCGCCTGGCGGCTGCGTGACGACGCGGCATTTTCGTCGCTCGGTCTGCCGTTTTATCAGGAACTGGGCCGCGTGGCGGAGGCGGGCTGTCTGCACGCGCTGTTTCTGGCCGATACGCTCGCGGTCGGCGAGGAAAACTTCGAGCGGCCGAATCTCGGCGCGATGGATCCGCTGATGGCGTTGGCGGCCATCGCGGGCGTCACGTCGCATCTCGGGCTCGTGGCGACCGCGTCGACCACGTACAACGATCCGTTCAATCTCGCGCGTCGTGTGGCGTCGCTCGATCACCTGAGCGGCGGACGGGCCGGCTGGAATGTCGTGACGACCTTCGTGCCCGCGGTCGCGGCGAACTTCGGCAATACGCCGCTGCCGCCGCCCGAGCAGCGCTATGCCCGCGCCGAAGAATTCGTCGACGTGGTCCGCGCGCTGTGGAATAGCTGGTCGCCGCAGGCGCTGATCGGCGACAAGCTGAACGGCGTGTACGTGGATGGCGCCAAAGTGCGCGCGATCGATCATCGCGGCGAGCATTTCGATGTGCGCGGACCCGCCACGCTGCCGCCGTCGCCGCAAGGCGAACCGGTGCTGTTCCAGGCGGGCGCTTCCGAAGCCGGCCGCGCGCTCGCCGCGCGTACCGCCGACGTGGTGTTCACCGCGCAGAACACGCTGGCGGGCGCGCAGGCGTTTCGCGCCGATATCCGGGCGCGCGCGCAGCGCTTCGGGCGAGACCCCGACAGCATCAAGGTGCTGCCGGGTCTGCTGCCGATTCTCGGCGGCACCGAAGCGGAAGCACGAGCGCGCAAGCGCGCGCTCGACGAGCTGGGCGGCGACGCCGAGCTTAAAAAGCTGGCGCTGCGAGTCGGCGTACCGGTGAGCGAACTGCATCTGGACGAACCGTTGCCGATCGAACTGATTCGCGCGAACGGCAACTTCAAGGGTGCGGAAGGCTTTCGCAACGCGGCCGTGGAACTCGGCGTGCGCGAAAACCTCACCGTGCGCGAGATTCTGTATCGCAACGGCGGCGGCCATCTGCAAGTGGTCGGCACGCCGGAACAGGTCGCGGAAAAAATCGCGCACTGGCATGGCGAAGCGGCGTGCGACGGTTTCAATCTGATGATCGACGTGCTGCCCCAGGGTCTCGGCGATTTCACCCGCAACGTAGTGCCGCTGCTGCAACGCAGGGGTCTGTTTCGCAGCGAGCCGAACGGCACGACGCTGCGCTCCAATCTTGGTTGAAGACGTCCCCAAGGACGTCAATGAAGAGGTCAACGATGTTGCTTTACACGAAAACCGACGACATAGCGCGCATTACCTTCGACAGTCCCGCGACGTCGAATGCGATCACCTTTCGCATGATGAACGACTACATCGCCGCGCTCACTGCCGCTCGCGAAAGCCGCGCGCGTTTTCTGCTGATCGACGCGAACGGTGCGGACTTCACGCTCGGCCGCGATCAGAAGGAAAAAGTGCCGGACATCACGCGCGAGCAGAACCTCACGCTGATCCTGAAAGCCAACGCCGCGTTGCGCGCGTTCGACGGCGTCAGCATTGCGCTGATTCAGGGTCGCGCGCTCGGCTTCGGGACGGGAATCTCGCTGCATAGCACGATCTCGATCGGCGCCGACGACGCGGTGCTCGGCTTCGACGAGATCAACCACGGCCTCGCGCCGCTGGTCGTGGCCGCCTACGCGCCGTACTACATCGCGCCGCGCATTGCGCAGGAACTCGTCATTACCGGGCGGCCGGTGCCCGCCGGGGAAGCCCGCGCGATCGGCCTGCTGAGCCGCGTGGTGCCGCGTGCCGAACTTCAGCAGGCTGGGCTCGCGACCATCGAAAGCCTGAGCGGGCATCTGCCTTCCGCGTTGCGTCTGCTGCGCGACTACCACGAAAGCGAGGCGCGCTATCCCGACGACGCAGTGCTGGCCAATGCCGTGCAACGGCTCGCGCGCTGGATCGAGCAGGGCAAGCCCTGATCGTTCGCGGCCGCTTTTATTCCTCAAAGACAAAACTGAACATGCAGCTTAAACATCGCTTTGCAACGGCGCTCACGGGGTTGACGCTGATTGCCGCCAGTCTCGGTGCGCCGCTCGCGTACGCCGCGGACGCACCGTACAAACTCGGCTATCTGGTCGACGCATCCGGTCCGCAGGCCACCACCATCAAGCCGACTTACGACGCGTTCCAGTTGTACGTCGCACGGCTGAACAAAGCCGGCGGTATCAACGGACGTCAGGTGCAGATCGTCACCCGCGATATTCAGAGCGACACGCAGCGCTCGCTGACCGCGCTCGAACAGTTGAAGGGCGAGGGCGTGTCGGGCGTGCTCGGCCTCGGTGCTACGAATACTCACGCGGCCGTCTACGCGGCCGCGCAAAAGCTCGGCTTGCCGGTGCTCGCGGCGAACCCGATCAACATTCCGCTGGTGCTGCCGCCGGTCAAACCGTATGCGTTCGGACTCGGCCAGGAATTGAGTCTCGCCGGCATCGTCGGCGGGCATTTTGCGCATCAGTTGAAGCCGCAAGGCAAGACGGTCGCGTGCGTGGCCTTCGAAGTGCCGGGCTCGATCCTGAGCTGCAACAAGATCCTCGCGCAGGCCAAGGCCGAAGGCTACGAGCGCGGCGAACTGTTCACGGTGCCGATCGGCCAGCGCGATTTTCGCGCGGTAGTCGACAAGCTGGTCGCGCTCAACCCCGACGTCATCACCGATTGCGTCGGCCGCGAGCACGTCGCGGCGCTGCTGCCGGTGCTGACGCGCTCCGCGTATCGCGGCGTGTTCCTGTCGATGGACACCGGCATCGGCGACACCACGCTGATCAACGCCGTGCCCGCCGATTCGAAGGTCCAGGTGTACAGCTTCACGCGCTTCGTCACGGCCGGCGACGGCACCGGCGCGCAACTCGATGCGCTGCGCGGCGCGCTGAAAGAAGCGCACCTCGCCGACGACGACGCGAGCCACGCGGGCGGCTGGGCGCTCGGCCTCGTCGTCACCGATGCGCTGCGCCAGTGCGCGGGCGCCTGCACGCCGGACGCGTTTCGCGCGGCGCTGGAAAAAGTCGATATCGATGCCGGCGGTTTGACCGGCACGCGTCTGACGCTGTCGGCGACCGATCACTACGGGCCGTCGGCTTACCGGCTGTACCGGCTGGACCCGGCGGCACATCGCTTCACGACCGTCGGCGGCTGGCAGCGTATCGCCAGCAACGGTCGACTGACGCAGTAAGCCTGTCATGAACCTGTTGTCCATTTCCCTCGACATGCTCAGCAGCGCGGTCACGTACGCGATGTTCGCGCTCGCGGTGGTGCTCGCGTATCGCACGAGCCGCGTGCTGATGTTCTGCGTCGGCGAGATCGGCATGACGAGCGCCTACGTGCTGCGCGACGTCTGGCAATGGAGCGGCGGCGGTGCCGCCGGTTTCATGCTGGCCGCGGTCGTCGCGCTCGGCGTGGCCGCGCTGGCCGGCTGGGTGCTGTATGCGTTGCTGCGACGCTTGTCCGCGACGGGCGATCACTTCGTCGGCACCGTCGTGACGATTGCCGCGAGCATTTTCTTCGACGGGCTGATGTCGGCGGTATGGGGTGGACAAACGGTGCAACTGCCGTTTCCGCACGGCGCCGTGCTGGTGGGCGGCGCGTCGCTGTCGCTGCTGAGTCTCGCCATCGTGCTGATCGGCGGCGCTCTGCTCGCGGCGCTGTTGCTGGTGTTCTACCGCTCGCGCGCTGGCATCGAACTGCAAGCCGTGGCAGGCAACTGGCAACTCGCCGTGTTGATGGGCATTCCCGCCGCGCGCCGCCTGTCCACCGTGTGGATCGTCGCGTCGATGTTGAGCGCGGTGGGCGGCATCTGTTCCGGGGCGATCTCGGCGGTGTCGAGCAGCGGCGCGGCGGTCGGCTTCTCGGGCATCGTCGCGGCCATCATGGGCGGCTTGACGAGCCCGCTCGGCGCACTGGCCGGCGCGCTGGTGATGGCGGTCGGCGAGAACCTGACGAGCCTCTATTTCGACGCCCGCTACAGCGTCGCGGTGCCGGTGCTGCTGCTGGTGCTGTTGCTCGCGTTGCGGCCGGCCGGGTTGAGCGGGCGCATCGAGCGCATTTCGAGGACCTGAACCATGACGAGTCTGTCTTCTTCCGCGGCGGCTGCGGCACGCCCGCGCTCGCCGCGTCGTGGCGCGTCGTGGCGCGTGCTGGGCAGTATCGCGGTGCTGCTGATCGCTTTCGCCGCACCGTTCGGTTTCGGCGACTACGGTTTGTATGTCGCCGCCAGCGCGGGTCTGATGGCGCTCGGCGCGATGGCGCTGACGGTGCTGTCCGGCTCGGCCGGTTTGCCGTCGCTCGGCACCGCCGCGTTTCTGGCGATCGGCGCCTTCTCGTCCGGCATTCTGGCGACGCAACTCGGTCTCGGCATCGTGCCGGCGATCGTCACCGCGCTCGTGCTCGGTTTCGCGGCGGGCGCGGGCATCGCATTGCTGACGCTGCGCGTGTCGGGGCTGTATCTGGCGGTCGGCACGCTCGCCTTGCAACACATCGTGCAGATCGTCGCGACCGATCTCGATCTGAAGCTCACGTATGCGAGCGGCTTCATGCTCGACGCGCCACGTATTGTCGGGCTGGTCATCGATTCGCCGACGCGCTGGTGGGCGCTGAGTGCACTGTCGATGGCGCTGGTCTACGGACTGTTCACCTGGCTGCAGCGCGGTCATACCGGACGCGAATGGGCGCTGCTGCGCGCCGAGCCGACCGCCGCGGGCGCACTCGGCATTTCGCCGGTGCGTGCGCGTCTGACCGTGTTCGCGCTGACCTCCGCGGTCATCGCTGCGGCGGGCGCCGTGGACGGCTACCGGCTCGGCAACGTGCAGGCGACCGGCTACACGCTGCATCTCGCCGTGACGTATCTGACCGTCGTCGCGCTAGGCGGAGCCGGGCGACTGATCGGCGCGATCGTCGCGTCGTTCATCGTCATCATGCTGCCCGATGCGATTGCCGCCGCGTTGCGCGCGCTCGGCATCGATGCGACCTCGCATCTGGCCGGGATCGACAACATGCTGCTCGGCGCGATTCTGGTGTTTGCGTTACTCGGTGGACCCGCGTGGCTGAAGAAGTCGCTGGGCAAGCGCCGCAGCACGAGGAGCGAAGCATGAGCGCACGACCGTTACTTGAAGTGCGCGCGCTTTCCATCGCCTATGGCGCGGACCGCGCCGTGAACGACGTCGGCTTCGCGCTGCAACGTGGCCAGTGCCTCGCGCTTGCAGGCAGCAACGGCGCGGGCAAGACGTCGGTGCTGGGCGCGCTCGCCGGCCTCAGCGTCCGGGGGCAGCGGCTCGCGGGCGAGATCGCGCTCGATGGCGCCACGCTGCGCTTCGGCGATATGGTCGCGCGCATTGCCGGTGGCGTGCGTCTCGTGCCCGATCGCGAGAAAGTCTTCGGCCTGCTGACCGTCGCGGAAAACCTCAAGCTCGGCGGCTCACGCGCCCGCAACGGCGACATTGGTCTGGACGACGTGCTCGGCTGGTTTCCGCGCCTCGGCGAACGGCGGGCGTCGCTGGCGGGCAATCTGTCCGGCGGCGAACAGCAGATGCTCGGCATCGGCATGGCTTTGCTCGCGTCGCCGCAATTGCTGCTACTCGACGAACCGACTTTGGGTCTCGCGGTGCCGGTGATCGAAGACCTGTGCGAGCGGCTCGCGCGATTGCGTCACGAAACCGGGCTGACCATGATCGTCGCGGAATCGGATTCGCAATGGCTCGCGGCGCTCGCGAACAGCGGGGCGGTGCTCGATCGCGGCCGTCTGCTGCGACGTTTCGATCACCTGACGCCGGCCGATCTCGGCGCGATTCACGATCTGATGCTGGGTCTGGGTGGCGTCGACGCGGCGAGCAATAGCGCGACGAGCGCGGAGGTGACACATGCCGCGTCCTGACGTTTTGCAGCCGTCGCGGACCGCGAATGTGTCCGCCGCCGCGCTCGGTCTGACTAACGTGAACCTCTCCTTCGGCGGCTTGCGGGTCTTGCGCGACGTATCGCTGACCTTGCAGACCGGCGAAGTCCTCGCACTGATCGGACCGAACGGCGCGGGCAAGTCCGCGTTGCTGAACTGCATCGGCGGTATTTATCGACCGTCGGCCGGCAGCGAGATCGTTCTGGCGGGCCAGCGCATCGATGGGCTCGCACCGCATCGCATTGCGCGGCTGGGCATCGGGCGCACGTTTCAGGGACTCAAACTGATTCGCGAGCGCAGTGTGCTCGACAACATTCTGCTCGGCTGGACGCCGCAGTTTTCGTTCGGCGCGCTCGGCAGCCTGGCGTTTGCGCTGCATACGCGCCGCGAAGAACGCGAAGCGCGCGCCCACGCGCACGACATGGCCGAGTTATGCGGGCTGACCGGTGTGCTCGACGTGCCGGTCGCCGAATTGCCGCTCGGCGTATTGCGCCGCGTCGACCTGGCGCGCGCGCTGTTGCGCGAGCCCCAGGTGCTGCTGCTCGACGAACCCGCCTCCGGCCTCAGCCACGACGAGCGGCCGCTGATCGGCGACATGGTGCGTATCGCGCGAGGCCGTCAGGGACTCTCGGTGCTGTGGATCGAACACGACCTCGATCTGGTGCTCTCGCAGGCACAACGCGCCGTGGTGCTGCACCACGGCACCGTCGTCGCCACCGACGACCCTTCGGACGCCGCCGGCCGCGCGCGATTGCTGCATGCGTACCGGAAGGGCGCAGTCAATCAACCCAACTCTCACAGTTCCAACCCAGTTTTCTGATCATGAAAAAAACCACACTGATTTTCGGGGCGTTGACCATGTTGTCGGCGGGTGCGTATGCACAAAGCAATGTCACGCTGTACGGCAGCATCGACGAAGGCGTGACGTATACGAGCAATATCAAGGGGCACGGTACGGCAAGTGTCGGCCCGGTCGCGGTGCCCGACTTCTTTGGCTTTCGCGGCTCGGAAGATCTCGGCGGCCAGTGGAAAGCCATCTTCGCGTTGCAGGAAGGCTTCCTCTCCAACACCGGCGCGAGCACCATCGCCGGCGAAGCGTTCAGCCATTTCGCGTTCGTCGGTCTGGGCGGCCCGTACGGCACGCTGACGCTCGGCCGGCAACTCGACCTGACGACCGACACCTTGCGGCTGGATTCGGACGGCGGCGTGCAGTACACGTTTTATCTGTTCCATCCGGCCAATCTGGACAACATCGGCATTCGCGGCGATTCGATCAATAACTCGGTCAAGTACAGCACGCCGGTCTTCGGCGGCCTGAAGGCGACCGTGCTGTACGGTCTCGCCGATACGACCACGCAACCCGGCCGGGTGCTGAGCGCCGACGTCGTGTATACGAACGGCCCGCTGCATGCGACCGCCGTGTATAGCAGCTGGCGCAATCACACCATCGACATCGGATCGCAGCTCGGCTACGGCAGCTTCCTCGGCCAGTCGCTGGCGGGCAAGACGTTCAATGCGAAGAAGCAGGATATCGGCGGACTGTCGGCGACCTATGCGATCAGCCCGCAGGTGAGCGTGCACGGCGTGCTTACCCAGGTGAACCTGAGCTCGGTCACGGAGTCGGGGCGCATGCGCAATGTCGAAGGCGGGCTGGACTGGCACACGACGCCGGCGAATACGGTGACCTTCGGCGGCTATGGCTCGTGGCTCACGGGCACGCGTTACGCGGCGCTCGGCGTGGGCGACGTGTACGCACTCTCGACGCGCACGATGGTCTACGCGCAAGCCACCTATCAACACGCGGACGGCAACGGTCACGCGGCGCTCGCGCTGCTGTCGCCGTCGGGCAGTCAGAACCAGATGGCGCTGCGCATCGGCGTACATCACTTCTTCTGATCCGCGGCTGCAACGTATATCAACGAGGCGACCCAGTCGCCGCTCATCTCCCGGAAGGAACGACACTCATGACACTCAGACTCGGCGATATCGCCCCCGACTTCGAACAGGATTCGAGCACCGGTACGATCCGTTTTCACGACTGGCTCGGCACGAGCTGGGGCGTGCTGTTTTCGCACCCGGCGGATTTCACGCCGGTGTGCACGACCGAACTCGGCCTGACCGCGAAGCTCGCGGGCGAGTTCGAGAAACGCAACGTGAAAACCATCGCGCTATCGGTGGACGGTGCGCAATCGCACAAGGAATGGATCAAGGACATCAACGAAACGCAAGCCGCGAACGTCGGCTTCCCGATTCTCGCGGACGGCGACCGCAAGGTCTCGACGCTGTACGACATGATTCACCCGAACGCCAGCGAGACGCTGACGGTGCGCTCGCTATTCGTGATCGATCCCAACAAGAAGGTACGTCTGATCATCACGTATCCGGCCAGCACGGGACGCAACTTCGACGAAGTCCTGCGCGTGATCGATTCGCTGCAACTCACGGATCATCATTCGGTGGCGACGCCGGGCAACTGGAAGCAGGGCGACGACGTGGTGATCGTGCCGTCGTTGAAGGACGAAGAAGTGATCCGGCAGAAATTCCCGAAGGGGTATAAGGCGTTGCGTCCGTATCTGCGTTTGACGCCGCAGCCGAACAAGTAACGCACGTGGCGGCGTGAGCCGCTAAATGAGGGGCGGCTTGCTGCGTCGATGTGCGTGGCAGGCCGTTTTTTTTGAGAGGCGAGAATTTCTTGGTCTTGTCGGTTGCGGAAATTGGAAACTGTTGTGGCGCGAGCAAACTTCAACCGATATTTGAACATTCGGCTCGGTGCTTCATGGAACCGATCTGGGCGGCAGCGACCTGGATCTGCTGGTCGATGCATTGCCCGGTGCGACGTTGTTCGATTTAGGAGGATTGCAGGATGAGTTGGAGACGCTGCTCGGCGTTCAAGTCGATTTGCTGACACCAACGGACTTGCCGCCGAAGTTCCGGGCCGAAGTGCTTGCAGAGGCGCGGCCGGTATAAAGTTGCGCCGGTTCGTGATGAACCCGTACAGAACCCGGCAAGCAGAGGAAGGCGAGCGACACCCCAGACCCACAAAGAAGAGCGCACCCACATCAGGACGTCGGACTCCAGCGCATCCGGCTGGCAGTTCTACGGGTCACTCGAAGGTGGGTGCGAGCCGCCATTATTCCGCGCCAAAAATCCGCGCATAGAAAAAAATAAAAACGCCAAACCGCGCGGCAACGCCCCCCGTCGGGCCTTCACGGGAAAAATGCCCGGCTTCCGCTATCGCGCATGTAAGTCTGGGTAATTGTCGATGTAACGAAAAAAACGAGCCGGGCTCCTAGACTGCGCGTTGTTCAGAGACGCGCTTCGCGCCCTGAACGGGTAAGCGCCTTGCCATTGCAAAGGCGTGTCTACAGGACCCTGTCATGACGCAGCTCGTGCAGCCGGCATCGCATGTCGCGTTGATTCTCTCGCCCGCGCTCGGCGATTCCCTGTTGACGATGACGATCGCGCGCAACCTGCGCCGCGACGGCATCGACGTAACGGTGTACGGGCATCATGCCGCGCGCCTGCGTGACTGGTTCCCCGGCGTCGATATCCACGACGACCTCGGCAATCCCGGCGACGCCGCGCTGGCCGCCCGCCTCGCGCGCTTCGACCTGGTCATCCAGATGCATGGCGACCGGCCGTTCGCGGGCCTCCAACGCCTGCACCCGCGCGTGATTCTGCTCGACGCCGTGCACCGCGGACGCTCGCCGGAGTCGATGGCGACCAGAATGGCGCGCTTCTGCCGCGACGAACTGGCGCTGTCGAGCGCCGACAAAAGCAACGGCATGAGCGCGCCCGCCGGGCTCGTGCATCGCCGGCACCCGCAACGCGTGGCCATTCATCCCACCGCCAGCACGGTCGACAAATGCTGGCTGGCATCGCGCTACATTCGCCTCGCCATGAAGTTGCGCGAGCGCGGCTTCGATCCGCAATTCGTGGTCGCGCCGGAAGAGCGGGGCGCGTGGCTGCACGTCGAACGTCAGGGCCTGACCTTACCCGACCTCGGCTCGCTGGATAACGTCGCCGCGTGGCTGTACGAGTCCGGCTGGTTCATCGGCAACGACTCGGGCATCGGCCATCTCGCCTCCAGCCTGCAGATTCCCACGCTGTCGCTCTTCATGCGCCGCGGTCTTGCGCATACGTGGCGACCGGGCTGGGGCCGCGGGCAGGTGCTGATCGGCAGCACCTATCTGCCGACCGGTCATCTGAAAGAACGCTACTGGAAGTACATGCTCTCCGTGCGCAAAGTCACGCACGCGTTCGAACAACTGTGCGCCGATCTCGCGTGAGCGCGCGGCCAGACGAAGGGCGGGTCGAACCGCGCGTCGAACCGCTAGTCGATGTGACGCAACGACGCGTGGCGATCGTGATGTCGAACGCGATCGGCGATACGCTGGTGCTGATGGTGATCGTGCGTAACCTGCTGCGCAACGGCGTGGACGTGACGGTGTTCGGCCGGCCGGCTTACGCGCTGCGCCGCTGGTTCCCCGACGTGACGATTCATCCGATGCCCGAGCAACTGTTCGATCGCGCCTGGCTCGCGCCGTTCGACGTGGTGCTGCAAATGCACGTGGAGCAGCCCGTGCCGATGCTGAGGACGTTGCACCACCGGGTCTTCGATATGGACAGCGTGATCTTCGGCGATCGCGCCGGCTGTATGGCCGAACGCTTCGCCGATTTCTGCCGGCAGGAACTCGCGCTCGCGAACGTCGGCATGGAAACCGGCATGACACCGCCGCCGCTGCTCAGGCATCGGCGACACGGCATGCGCGTTGCCATTCATCCCGAAGCCAGCACGGAGGACAAACGCTGGCTGCCGCGGCGCTTCGTCACGCTGGCGCAACGACTGCAACGCCGCGGCTACGATGTTCACTTCGTGATCGCGCCGCACGAGCGCGAACGCTGGAAAGAACTCGAGCACTGGGGCATACCTGCGCCGGTATTCGCCGATCCTCACGAGCTGGCCTGCTGGCTTTATGAATCCGGCTGGTTTATCGGTAACGATTCGGGCGTCGGTCATCTGGCGTCCTGTCTCGGCGTGCCCACGCTTTCCCTGTTCCGGCGCCGCCGCGTGTCGGAGCGCTGGCGGCCGGGTTGGGGCGCGGGTGCAGTCGTTTTGCCGTGGCAATGGGTGCCGGGCGCATCGTTCAAGGAAAAATTCTGGCGGCAGACGCTGACCTGTGCGCGTGTCGAGTCGGCATTCCATCGGCTCGTGCGCGAACAGCAGAGTGCAACCGGTCAGGCTGCGCATCTGGCGGGCGTGACCCAGTCGTCATGAAGCACGTCATCAAGCACGCAATGAACTCTTCGCCTCACGAAATCCAATGACATCGAAACCGAACGCGGTGTTTCTCCACACCGGTTACCGAACCGCGGGCACCTGGCTGTGGTCGCGCTTTCGCGATCTCCCCGGCGTGACCGCTTATTACGAACCGTTGCATGAAATGCTCGCGACACTCGACCGGGCCACGCTCGAAAAAAGCACCGCCGATAGCTGGCGCTCGGGTCACCCGCAACTCGACACGCCGTATTTCGCGGAATACGCCGGCCTGCTCGATCCCGAGCGTTGCGGTGTGCCGGGTTTCGACGAGCGTTTCGCCATCGATCGCTTTACGGCGGACGCGCCCGTGGAAGCAGAGCGGATCGAAGCGTATCTGCAAGGTCTGATCGACGCCGCACATGCACGCGGTACGGTGCCCGTTTTCAAATTCTGCCGTTCGCTGGGCCGTTTGCCGTGGTTTCGCGCGACGTTTGCGGATGCTGCGCATATCGTGGTCGAGAAAAATCCGATTTCGCAATGGCAGTCGTGCTGGGAGCTGTTTGCTTTGCATGGCAACGCGCATTTCGTCGCGGTGCCGTTGGCGGTGCTCGCGTCGAATCTCGGCGAGCCCATCGTGACGCGCGTGCTGAATGCGCTAAAAGTCGATTTGCCATTCTTGCCGGGCTCGCCTGAAACGCAGACGCTCGCCGCCTCTCTTGCGTTCTATAAACAGCAGGTCGGGCAGATGCCGCCGGCCGACGTGTATCGTGCGTTCCTCGCGCATTGGCTGCTGACCTTGCAGCACGCTGGCACCCATGCGCAGGCGATTTTCGATTGCGATCTGGCGGTACGCTCGCCCGCCTATGCACACAGTGCGGAGCGCTGGATCGAGAGCCTCACTGGACTCACACCGACGTTGAGCAACGCGCGCCGCAGCGACTCGCAGCAGCGCGACTGCGGCTTCGATAGCGTTCAGGGATTGAGAATTCATCTCGCAGCGATGCAGTTGTGCAAACAACTGGTGCTAAGCGGCGATGCGCACGAGGACAGCTACACAGTGTGGGCCAACAAGATTGCGCAAGCGACGCAAATCATGGCGTTCGGTGCCGACGTGAACTGGCCGCAGCAGCATGCGGATTCGCAGCGCTCGGTGCGCATGGTCGAACTCGCGCTGGTGGACGGCGTGGATATCGACGCCGCGTTAGCGAGCGAACTAGCGGCCACCAGACACGCGTTGGCGACCAGCCGGCGGCAACTCGCGCAACTGCAACGCTCGTTGTGGTTTCGGGTCACGCGGCCCGTGCGGCGATGGTTCGGCGACAGCGTCGGCGCGAAGCGACAAACGGTGGTTCGCAACTAGGCCGACCCATCTCGCAAGCGAAGCTCAGGACTTTTTAACCGGCGCGACGCGACGGGTTTTCTTCGCGGGCGCGAGAAGCGCATCGCGTTCCGCGGCCCAGCGTTCGAGCAGCAAACGGGTCTGCGCCCGCACCGTCGATTTGATCAGCTCCGCGTTTTTCGCGTTCATGCTCTCCCAGCCGAGCAGCGTCAACGTGGTGCGATGCGCGATATGAAACACCAGCAATTGTCCGTGCAGGCTGAATGCGCGAATGACGGTAACGGGGTCGTTGCCCGGCTGGCCGGAAATCTTGCCGACGAGCGCCGCGCTTGCCAGGTTCAACGGATCCCGAAGCCGGCTATTGATGATCTGTGACGCGCTTTCGGGCTCGTAGCCGGCCTGCTCGCGCGCAAAAAACAGGCGGCGGTTCGGCTTGTTGACCTTGGCGAACGCGCCATCGGCGAGCGCTTCCTGAATGGACATGAACGCGTCGATCAACGTCGCCGTGTCGGCGTCCCCGGCCAGCACCCGCTGGGCATGCGTAACGGGCGGCCCGAACCGTTGCCACGCTTCGTCGACCATCGCCTCGATGCAGGCGCGATAGACCCCTTCCTTGTTCTCGAAGTAATACTGCAACGCGGGTGCATTGACGCCTGCGCGCGTGGCGATGTCGCGCGTGGACGCGCCGTCGAAGCCATGTTCGCCGAACAGGTCGGCTGCCGCCTCGATGATCCGGTGGCGAGTTTCCTCGCCACGTGCATAGCCGCTCTCCGTCGAATGGCGCGGCCTCTTTGCGGTGTTCATGCCTTTCTCTCTCCTAACGCCCGCAGAAATATATCACTTGACACAAATTTTCCAACTGGAATAATTCTGCCACCTGGAAACAATTGGACCGACACGATGTCAGCGACAGCAGACTCATCTTCCCGCCCGGCAGCCGCTGGCCACGCTCCGGCGTCCACCCGCCGACGGCCGAGCCGCCGTACCGTGCTCATCGCACTCGGCGTGGTCGCGCTGATCGTCGGCGGTATCTGGCTGGTGCGCTGGTGGACCGTGGGCCGCTTCATCGAGAGTACCGACGACGCTTACCTGCAAGCCGACAGCGTCACGGTCGCCCCCAAAATCGCCGGTTATATCACCGACGTGTACGTCGCCGATAATCAGGTCGTCAAGCCGGGCGATCCGCTGGTCCGGCTCGATACGCGTCAATACCAGGTCGCACTCGACCAGTCCGACGCCACCATCGACGCACGCAAGGCCGACATCGCACGCGCCGAAGCGGAAATCAGACAGCAGCAATCGAGTATTGCGCAGGCGCAAGCGCAGCAGCAGGTCGCCCGGGTGAACGCACAACACGCGACGGACGAAGTACATCGCTACGCGCCGCTCGTCGCCACCGGCGCCGAGAGCAGCGAGCGTCTCGCCGAACTGACCAGCACGCGCGACCAGGCGAGCGCCACGCTCGCCGCGAATGGTGCGGCCGTCGAAGCCGCGCGCTCGCAGATCGGCTCGCTGACCGCGCAACTCACGCAGGCCCGCGCCCAACTCGAAGCCGCCGTGGCGAGCGCGCAGCAATCGCACCTCGATCTCGATAACACGATCGTGCGCAGCGTGCTCGGCGGCAGGGTGGGCGACCGCACCGTTCGCGTCGGTCAGTACGTTCAGCCCGGCACCCGCATGCTGACCGTGGTGCCGGTGCAAAGTACCTATCTGCAGGCCAATTTCAAGGAAACCCAGGTCGGCCGCATGCGGGTCGGCCAGCCGGTCGAGATGCACGTGGACGCGTTGCCGGGTCATACGCTGCACGGTGTGATCGACAGCTTCGCGCCGGGCACGGGCTCGCAGTTCGCGTTGTTGCCGCCGGAAAACGCAACCGGCAACTTCACCAAGATCGTTCAGCGGGTGCCGGTGCGAATCCGCATCGATACCGGCGCGGAAACGCGTAGCGTGCTGCTGCCGGGTCTGTCCGTGAATGTCGACGTCGACACGCGTTCCGCCCGCGATCGCGACCAGCGCATCGACGCCGAGAACCATCGTGGCTGAGCCGAGCGCAACATCACCGGCCGGCCCGCCGGCCGAAGAGCGCGCGAGCGTCGGCGACTGGATCGCCGTGGCCGCGGGCGCGCTAGGCGCGTTGATGGCCACGCTCGACATCTCCATCACGAACTCCGCATTGCCGCAGATTCAAGGCGAAATCGGCGCGACCGGCACCGAGGGCACGTGGATTTCCACCGGCTACCTGATGTCGGAAATCGTGATGATTCCGCTGGCCGCATGGCTCACCCGCGTGTTCGGCCTGCGTAACTTCCTGCTCGCCAACTCGGCGCTGTTCATCGCATTCTCGATGATGTGCGGCTGGTCGCACACGTTGCCGATGATGATCGCCGGCCGCATCGGCCAGGGCTTCACTGGCGGCGCGCTGATCCCGACGGCGCAGACCATCATCCGCACCCGGCTGCCGCTCTCGCAGATGGCGGTCGGCATGACCATGTTCGGTCTGATCGTGTTGCTCGGGCCGTTGCTAGGCCCGGTGGTCGGCGGCTGGCTGGCGGAGAACATCAGCTGGAGCTGGTGCTTCTTCATGAACCTGCCCATCTGTCTCGCGTTGATGACGCTGCTGATCGTCGGTCTGCCCGCGGACCGCACGCACTGGGAAGCGTTTTTCAAGGCCGACTGGCTCGGCATCGTCGGCCTCGCCATCGGACTGAGTTCGCTCACGGTGGTGCTGGAAGAAGGGCAGCGCGAACGCTGGTTCGAATCGTCGATGATCGTGACGCTCACCTGCGTCTCGGTGTTCGGCATGATCCTGATCGGGCTGTCGCAACTCACCGCGAAAAAGCCCATCGTGCGTCTGGGCCTGATGCGCAACCCGAGCTACGCGAGTGTGATCGTGATCGTCTCGGCGGTCGGTGCCGCGTTGTACGGCGTGTCGTATCTGCTGCCGCAGTTTCTCGGCGTGGTGGCGGGTTATAACGCCGAGCAGTCCGGCGCCATCATGTTGCTGTCCGGCTTGCCCGCGTTTCTCATCATGCCGGTGCTGCCGAAACTGCTGGGCAAATTCGATTTCCGCGTACTGGTCATTACCGGGCTGGCGCTCTACGCCATCAGTTGCATGATCGACATCGACCTGACCGCGCAAAGCGTCGGGCACGACTTCATCTGGTCGCAACTCATACGCGGCACCGCGCAGATGCTCGCGATGATGCCGCTCAATCAGGCGTCGATGGCGGCGGTGTCGCGCGAGGATTCCGGCGATGCCGCCGGGCTCTACAACATGGCGCGCAATCTCGGCGGCTCGATTGGACTGGCGATCATCGGCACCATCATCGACCGGCGCACGACCTTCCATACGGCAATGATCCGCGAATCGGTCAGCGCCAATTCGCTGATCGGCAACGACAGTCTTGCGGGCAATGCGGCCGGCTGGTTCGCCCGCACCGGCGACATGGCTTACTCGCAGATGCGCGCGCTTGGCCAGTTGAGCGCGCAGATCAGCCAGCAGGCCGTCGTGATGACTTACTCGGAGACCTTCTACCTGCTGGGTATCGCGCTGATCGTCTGCATTCCGCTCGCGCTGATGCTCAAAACGCCGCGCCGGGGCGCGCCGCCGCCTTCGTCGGCGGGACACTAACGTAATCTGATCTCGACATGACGTTCATTCGCCCTACGTGTTTTGCCCTCGCCGCCGTCGCGTTGCTGTCCGCTCTCGCGGGCTGCACGGTCGGTCCGGATTATCGCGGTGCCCCGGCTGTCGCCGACGTCGCGCCGAGCGGCCAGGCATTCGTCCGCACACCCGCTTCCGGCACGCTTGCGACGCATGCACCCAACCAGTGGTGGCTCGCTTTCAACGACCCGCAACTGAACGAACTGATCGACGCGGCGTTCGCGCACAACCCGGACGTGCACGTGGCGCAGGCTCGCTTGCGGGAATCGCGCGCGCAGTTGCAGCAGCAGAATGCCGCCGAATTGCCGAAGGTGTCGGCCGATG
Source organism: Paraburkholderia sp. BCC1886 (assembly GCF_900996245.1). Taxonomy (GTDB): domain Bacteria; phylum Pseudomonadota; class Gammaproteobacteria; order Burkholderiales; family Burkholderiaceae; genus Paraburkholderia. The sequence continues at coordinate 532,365 of NZ_CAAJGK010000041.1, forward strand.
TCGCCGCGCTGCGCATGCGGCGACCGGACACCAGCGCGCTGAGTGCGCTGACTTCGGGAGGCGCGTCTTCCGACGGGTCGGGCAGCGCGGCCAGCGGGAGTCAGACTTCGCTGGGCGGCGGGCCGCTGCAGCTTTACACCGCGGGCTTCGACGCGACCTGGGAAATCGATCTGTTCGGCGGCACACGACGCGCAATCGAAGCGGCCGCTGGGAATGCGCAAGCGGTCGACGCGGATCTCGCCGACACCCAGGTGTCGCTCGCGGCCGAGGTCGCCCAAACCTACATCGCTTTACGCGACCAGCAGGCGCGGCTCCTGCTCGCGCAACGGCAGGCCGAGACCGAGCAGACCATGCTGACGCTCACGCAGCAACGCCGCGCCCGCGGCACGGCGGCGGATGTCGATGTCGAGCGCCTGACCACGCAAGTGGAAAACACCCGCGCGACGCTTATTCCGCTCGACGCGCAACTGACCGATTCGCTCGACAGCCTGGCCGTGCTGACGGGCCGTGCGCCCGGCGCATTGGACCAGCAACTCGCCAGCACGCAGCCATTGCCGAGCCTGCCCGAAACCGTGGCGATCGGCGATGCGTCCACCATGTTGCAGCAACGCCCGGATATCCGTGCAGCGGAACGGCGTCTCGCATCGAGCAATGCGCAGATTGGCCAGCACATTGCGGATTTCTTCCCGAAGGTCACGCTGCTCGGCGATATCGGTTTCAGCGCGACCGACCCGGGCCATCTGGTGCGCAACAGCAATTTCAGCTGGATTGCCGCGCCTTATCTGCAATGGAACATTCTCGACTTCGGGCGCACGCTCGGTAGCGTTCATGCCGCCGAGGCCTCGCGCGACGAAGCCGAAGCCCGTTATACGAAGGCCGTGCTCGCCGCGCTACAGGACGCGAATTCGTCGCTGTCGCGCTATGGGCATCAGCGCGCACACGTGGTCACGTTGCAGAAGGTGGAGCACTCCGCCAGCCACTCGGCCACGTCGATGCGGCAGCGTTATGCCGCTGGCGTATCGAGTCTGATCGATCTGCTCGACACGCAACGCGAAGAGTTCACCGCGCAGCAGAACGTGGTGGCAGGGCAGGCCGAGTTGCTCAAAGACTTCGTCTCGTTGCAGAAGAGCCTGGGGTTGGGATGGCAGGCGCCGCAAGCCTAGACGTTGCGCAAAACGCGCCGATGCATGTGGTCTGCGCGCGACACCTGTTCATGAAAGTTTATTCATCTCGCTGTCCGAACGAGGCCTATAACGGCCTCGCCGCAAGCGCTCGCCGCCCTCGACGGAGCACGGCGCGCGGCTCTTGCGGTTCCTGAAAGACTGAGTTTCGCTTCACTGGGTTCCCGGTGGAAAGTGGCTACTTAAACTCCGCTTCGCGCTCACGCTGAATCTTCAACGTGGCTCGACGGGGAGCGTGCAAACAACGGCCACTTTATTTTCAGAAACCATCGGACAGGTGAACAGATCCATGAAGAAGACTTACCTCTGCACTGCGCTCGCCACGCTTTTTCTGTGCAATGTCGCCCACGCTCAAAGCAGTGTCACGCTTTACGGTTTGATCGATGAAGGCGTGAACTTCACGACCAATACGGCGGGGCATCGCGGTTACCAGATGGTCAGTGGCGACACGGTGGGAAGCCGTTGGGGCATCAAGGGCGCCGAAGACCTGGGCGGCGGTCTGAAAGCCGTGTTCCAGTTGGAAAACGGGTTCAACACGAATACCGGCGCGCTGGGTCAAGGCGGTCTGATGTTCGGCCGCCAGGCTTTCGTCGGCCTGTCGTCGGCGCAATACGGCACGGTGACGTTCGGCCGTCAGTACGATCCGACCGTCGACATGTGGAGCGGCTTCACCGCGGCCGGCAACTGGGAAGGCGATCTGGGCGCACACCCGTTCGACAACGACAACGCCGACTGGGATTACCGTATCAACAACTCGGTGAAGTACGTGTCGCCGACGCTGCGCGGATTCACGGGTGAAGCGATGTACGGTTTCAGCAACCAGGCGGGCGGCTTCGCGCAGAACCGCATGTATAGCCTCGCCGGTAACTACCAGATGGGCCCGTTCTCGGCTGCCGTCGCCTACATGAAGACCAATGCGGGCGGCACCAGCACGAGCGGTGCGCTCAGCGACGGCACCAGCGTGTTCAACGCGCAGTCGCAACAGAATATCGATGCCGGTGTGTCCTATAAGTTCTCGGACAAGGCCATGCTCGAGTTCGCGTATTCGCATATCGACGTGTACAACCCGACCGGCAATCTGTACTTCAACGATCAGCCGACTGCGGGCACTCAAAACTCGTGGAAGTTCGATAACTTCGAAATCAACGGACAGTACTATTTCCGTCACGACTTCTGGCTCGGCGCCGCTTACACCTTCACGCAGGCGCACGTGGCGACGACCTCGGGGCATTCGGATCCGAAGTGGAACCAGGTTTCGTTGATGCTCGACTACGATTTGAGCGCAAGGACGTCGGTGTACGTGCAGGGCGCCTACCAGCACGTAAGCGGCGGCAATGGCACCGATTTCGATTACGCGGACATCGTCGGCTCGTCGGGCGCGTCGTCTTCGGGTAACCAGATGGTCTACCGTCTCGCGATGACGCATCGGTTCTAGGCAGTCGGCCCAGCAGCAAAACTAAAAAACCACAGCCCGCGAAAACGGGCTGTGGTTTTGTCGTTAGCCAGATATCAGTGATGCGCGTACACCGTGCGGTTCAGATAAGCAATCTGGCCGTCCTTCTGCGCTTCGATGAGTTCGTGATAAACCTGCGCCCGGGTTTTCTGCATGACGGGCTGAACGTAAGACGTGATCTGGACATTGTCCGGCGCGACCGGCGACGGGGCCGGGGCCGGGCTTCCGACCGTGGTTTGCGCAAATGCCGAACCGCTGACGACCATACATACCAAGACGGCGAGCGATACCTTTCTCATGACTTCTCCTTCATCTTCGGAACAGTAGATGACGAAGAATAATGAGTGGGGCGTATCAGGGCGCTCGCATCGGAATGAAGAGTTTTTTAAGGCTCGCTTCGTCCCGCGTCGTCAGATTACCAGTCCGCCCGAGACCTCGATTCGCTGCGCGTTGACCCAGCGATTGTCGTCCGATAGAAGCGCCGCGATCATCGGGCCGATATCGTCGGGAACGCCGGCGCGTCCCAAGGCGGTGAGTTCGGCGATATGGCGGTTCACCTCGGGATTGTCGCGCACAATACCGCCGCTGAAATCCGTCGCTACCGCGCCCGGCGCAACGACGTTCACGGTAATGCCGCGCGGTCCGAGTTCTTTCGCCATATATTTGGTCAACACTTCGACCGCACCTTTCATCGACCCATACGCCGCGCCGCCGGGACCGATGATGCGGGTTCGACCCGTCGAAATATTGACGATGCGGCCGCCGTCGCGAATCAGCGGCAAGAGTTTCTGGCTCAGAAAGAACGCGCCTTTGAAGTGCACGCGGTAGAGGTTGTCCAGTTCTTCCTCGGTGGCCTTGTCGAACGGCATGTTGCGGTGATTGTTGCCGGCGTTGTTCACCAGAAAATCGAAGTGCGTCGCACCGAGGCTCGTCAGCGCCGACCGCACTTGCGTGACGAACGCGTCGAATGCGCCGACCTCGCCGGTATCGAGTTGCACGGCGACGGCGCGCGCGCCGGCTTCCTGCACGGCGGCCACGACCGCATCGGCGTCTTCGCGATGACTGTGATAAGTGAAGAGGGAATCGACGCCACGCGCGGCCAGATTCAACACGGTGTTACGGCCGATGCCGCGACTCCCGCCGGTGACGATGGCGATCTTGCGAGCGGATTGGGATGGCTGGACGGTCAAGGTGGAACTCCTGTGAAGGTCAATGTCGACCGTCAGATTAGCCGCCGCCATGGTCGTGGGTGAATGCCGGGACCTGGCGAATTCCTGCCTATTCGTGTTTGTTCGCTCATCGAGTCGCAGTCCCACCCGCTATTTGATCTGTATTGCATTGGCGGCCCGTCGCCCTTATTATTGCGAGTGATTATCATTTGCATCCTAAGCGTGTTCGTGTGCCGACCTCATCTCCCGCTCATCTGGACTCTGTTTCCACGCTTTACTGCGACCACCAACCGTGGTTGCGGGGCTGGTTGCGCAAAAAATTAGGTTGCGCGGAGAAGGCGGCGGATCTGGCGCAGGACACGTTCGTGCGCGTGCTGGCGGGTCAGGCGGGGGACGAGAGGATCGTCGAGCCGCGCGCATTTCTCACCACCATCGCGCAGCGCGTGCTGTCGAACCACTGGCGACGTGAAAAGCTGGAGCAGGCTTATCTGGACGCGCTGATGCTGGTGCCCGAACAATGGGAACTGTCGCTCGAAGCGCGCGCGATCCTGCTGGAAACGCTGCTGGAACTCGACCGCCTGCTCGACGGACTTGCCGGCCCGGTACGGCGCGCGTTCCTGTTGACCCAACTCGACGGCCTGACGCACGCGCAGGTCGCCGTCGAACTCGGTATCTCGGTACCGACGGTCAAGCGCTACGTGGTGAAAGCGCTCCAGCAATGTTATTTCGCCGATCTCCGGCTCGCCGATCGCGCGTGAACTGACCGTCGACCCACGCCCCATGTCTTCTTCCTCCTGGTACGAGTCCACCCGCGAAGCCTCCGCGATACCGGCGCAGGTCGCTCAGCGCGCGGTCGAATGGCTCGTCGAATTGCAGGAACCGGAGATCAGCGCAGAGCGGGTCGAAACATGGCGCCGCTGGCGCGCCGAGCATCCCGATCACGAACGCGCGTGGCGGCGCATCGAAACCGTCAATGGCATGTTGAACCGGACCGCGTCGCCCGCGCGCTCAATACTGGCGCGCGCCACGCTGGCGCCGCCGCGGTCGCCCGCCCGGCGCCGCGCCGTGAAGACGCTGAGCGTGCTGATCTACACCGGCGGCCTGGCATGGGCTGCCGAAGAGCATCTGCCATGGCGCAAGTGGAGCGCCGACGTTCGCACGGGCGTGGGCGAACAGCGGTTGCTTGCGCTCGGCGACGGCACGCAGATCGTGCTGAATACGGATAGCGCAATCGACGTCCGCTTCAACGGTACGCAGCGTCGCTTAAGAGTCGTCAGCGGCGAGATTCTCGTCACCACCGCGCGTGATCCGCACTCGCCGGCGCGAGCGTTCGCCGTCGAAACGCCGCAAGGTCTGGCGACGCCGCTCGGCACGCGTTTCACCGTCGGTCTGCAGGATGGCGCGACGAGCGTCGGCGTGTTCCAGGGCGCGGTACGACTCGAACCGGGCGCGATGACAGAACCGGCACTGGTTCTGCAGGCGGGGCAACAGGGGAGCTTCAGCCCGTTCGGCGTGCAGGGCACGGCGGCGCTGGATCGCGACAGTGCTGCGTGGAGCGAGGGCTTCATCGTGGCGAAAAACCGGCGGCTCGGCGACTTCCTGCAGGAGTTGAACCGCTATACCGACGCCAGCATCAGTTGCGACCCGAGCGTCGCCGCAACGCTCGTGTCGGGGTCGTACTCGCTGGGCGATATCGGCGTGGCGCTGGAGACGCTTGCGCTCGCGTTGCACCTCCACATAAAGCGTCAGCGTCGTTTCTGGGGTGACGAAGCAATCCGCCTGATGCCGCCGGGCAGCAATGCGTAGTCGACGCAAGCGATCAAAAATTATTTGCCGCCGACTTGAGCCGTTTTGGCTTTTCGCGGGACATGGAAAGTAGGAAGGCACATTTTTCATGATCAGCGAAGGGGCACAACATGCGTATCGAACGCGCGTCGGGGAAGGGAGTACAGCAGCGATTCAGGCTGGCAAGGATGGCCGGAGCGATCCGGCATGCGACGGCCGGGATGGCAGTCGGAGTGTCGGTGCTGATGGCGCCGCCTATCGTGCAGGCGCAGACGGGTTCGCTGCGCCACTACGATATCGCCGCGGGTTCGCTGGAAGACGCATTGAACCACTTCGGCGTGCGGGCCGGCATCACGTTGTCGTTTCCGGGTGAACTGGCCGCGGGCCAGCACAGCAACGGTCTGCAAGGCGACTACAGCATCGCTGACGGTCTGAACAGACTGCTCGCCGGCACGGGGCTGCACCCGAAGCCGCAACCGAACGGCAGCTATCTGCTGGAGAAATCCGCGGACACGGCGCCGTCTCCGGCACCTTCAGCGCAGGCGCAGGTGCTGCCCGCCGTGGTCGTCACCACCGGGCGCGATGCAATCGTCCAGGCCAACAATCCACCGACCACGATCGCCTCCAAAATTCCGCTCGAGCAACGGGAAATACCGCAGTCGGTGACCGTGGTGACCCAGAAGCAGATCGAGGAACAGAACCTTCGCACGCTGGACGATGCGATGCAGTCGGTGCCCGGCGTCACGGTCAATCTGATCAACCCGAATGACACCGCTTACTATTCGCGCGGCTTCCCGATTTCGACTTTTCAGCTCGACGGCGTGCCGACCGTGATTCCTTCGTCGGGCGGCGGCACCATCGCGGATGACCTCGCGATGTACGAAAGCGTCGAAGTGCTGCGCGGACCAGCGGGTCTTTTCAACGGACTGGGCGGCGATGGCGGCGTCATCAACCTGGTGCGCAAGCATGCGCCTGCCGCGTTCCAGGCATCGGCCGAAGTGTCAGCCGGCAACTACGCGAACCGGATCGAGCAGGTCGATATCGGCGGACCGCTGAATGCCGCCGGCACGCTGAAAGGGCGACTCGTCGCGATGCAGCACGATCAGGGGCTATTGCAGGACGGCGCGTGGCAACGCGACCAGCAGGTCTACGGTACGCTCGAAGCGGACCTGACGCCGAACACGATCGCGCGCGTCGGCGCGAGCTACACGAAAACCTTCGGCCACGTGATGTACGGCATACCCGCCTATTCGACGGGTTACGGCATCGTCGACGTGCCGCGCTCCGCCTACATCGGTGCCGATTGGGACAAGCTGGAAAACGAGAAGACCAATGCGTTCGCCGAGCTGGAGCAGAAACTCGGCGGCGGCTGGAAAGCCAAGCTGGCGTTCAATTACACGCATATCTACACGCATTATCTGAACGGCATTCCGGGCAGCTATGTCGACCCCGAGACGGATATCGGCGACCTGTACAGCTACAACTATAAGGACAGCAATACGCAGGAAGCGGTGGACCTGTATGCGAGCGGTCCGTTCAAACTGTTCGGGCGCACGCATCAGCTGACGGTCGGAGCGAACTACATGCACCAGACCGACCGCTCGACGCAGTACTTCGTCAATCCCGCAACCGGTTTCGACGTGTGGGGCGACGTCTACACCAGCATCTACGACACGGCGGCCTATTCGAACGATTTCACCAACGGTCAGCAAAACGATTTCCGTTCGACGACGAACCAGTACGGCGTGTATGGCGACGCGCGCTTCAGCCTCGCCGATCCGTTGACGCTGATCGTCGGCGGCCGCGTGACCTGGTGGAACACGCAGCTCACACCCAATGCGAATCCCGACTACAACTACTTCGGCGAGAACGCGCAGGACGACCGCGTCGGGCCGAAGTTCACGCCGTTCGTCGGGCTCGTGTACGACATCGACGATAGGTACTCCGCGTACGCGAGCTACACGTCGATCTACAAACCGCAGACCGATACGTACACGTACGACGGCAAGATCATCAAGCCGGTTACCGGCGAACAGTATGAAGTCGGGCTGAAAGGCGCGCAGTTCGGCGGCCGGCTGAATACATCGATTGCGCTGTTCCAGATCACCGAAGAGAACCGCGCATTCAGCGATCCCGCTCATCAGGGTTTCTATCTCGCGCAAGGGCGCGCGCGAAGCCGCGGCGTCGAATTTCAGGCGAGCGGCCAAGTTTTGCCGAACTGGACGGTGGGCGGCGGCTATACCTACACGATGGCCGAGGCGCTCGACACTAGCGAGACCTTCGGTTCCCCGATCTCGATGACGACGCCCAGGCATCTGTTCAAGCTGTGGACGAACTACCGTTTGCCCGGCACGCTGAACAAGTGGAGCATCGGCGGGTCCATGTACGTGACCAGTGCAACCTCGTACACGATCGACGATACCGGCAGTATGGTCGCGCCCGGCTACGCCACCTTCAATGCGAACGTCGGCTACCAGGCGACGAAAAGTCTCTCGGCGTTGCTGAGCGTCACCAATCTGACGGATCGGACCTACGTCAGGACGGCCTCGGGTGCCGGCGGGTATTACTACGGCAATCCGCTGGAAGTGATGCTCACCTTGCGATACAAAATGTAAGCCCCCTCAGCGCGGCACGATAGCGATGCTTGTGCCGATTTATTGGTAGCGCAGCGGCGTCAATGAACCGAGAATGGCATGACCTCCACTCCGTTCAAAGGAAAGTCATGAGCCAGAATCTTTACGACATCCCCGTTCAGTCCATCGACGGCGCCGCGCTCAAACTCGACGCGTTCAAAGGCAAAGTGCTGCTGATCGTCAACGTCGCGTCCAAATGCGGTCTCACGCCGCAATACGAAGCACTGGAAGGGCTGTACAAAAGCAAACGCGAGCAGGGCCTCGAAATTCTGGGTTTCCCCGCGAATAACTTCAAAGGCCAGGAGCCGGGCAGCGACGAGGAGATCAAGAGCTTTTGCAGCACCACGTACGACGTCGACTTCCCGCTGTTTTCGAAAATCTCCGTGGTGGGCGCCGACCAGCATCCGCTTTATCACACGCTGACGAGCACGCAGCCCGCCGCCACCGGCGACGGCCCGTTCCGCGAACGGCTGAAAGGCTATGGCATCGAGCCGAATGCCGCGCCTGACGTGCTGTGGAATTTCGAAAAGTTTCTCGTCAGCAAGGACGGCAAGGTGGTGAACCGCTTCGCGCCCGACGTGACCGCGGACGATCCGCGTCTGGTCGAAGCGATCGACGCCGAACTGGCGCGCTGAGCCGCAATCCGCAATTCGCGATTCGCGACTCGCGACTCGACGTAAGCATGAGCACGAGCGCTACCGGTCGCAGCATTCACTCGCCGCGACCAGTAGCACGCATCAGAAGGCCGGGATGATCGCGCCGTGGTACCGGTCCAGAATGAAGCGCCGCACTTCATCCGACTGGTACGCCTTCACCAGTTGCTGTACCCAGGGCTGATTCGCGTCCTGTTCGCGTACCGCGATCAGGCACGCGTACACGCCGTCGCCACCCTCGACAAGAATGGTGTCGTGCGCGGGATTCAAGCCGGCCTTGATCGCGTAATCGGCGTTGATGGTGGTCGCGTCGAAGTCATCGAGCGTGCGCGGCAATTGCGCCGCATCGATCTCGGTGAACTTGAAATGCTTCGGGTTGGCGGTAATGTCGCGCGGCGTCGCGTTGATGCCCGTTACCGGGTCGATGCCCGAGCGCAACGTGATAGCGCCGGACTTCTGCAGGAGCAGCAGCACGCGGCTTTCGTTAGCCGGATCGTTGGGGATGCCGATCGAGGCTCCCGCCGGCAGATCGGTAAATTTCTTGTACTTCTTCGAATACACGCCAATCGGCCCGATCCACGTGCGGCCGATACCCACCAGCTTATAGCCGCGCGCCCGCACCTGAGCGGCCAGAAACGGCCGGTGCTGGTAGCTGTTCGCGTCGAGATCGCCCGCGTCGAGCGCGGCATCCGGCTGAATGTAGTCGCTGAACGGCACGATCTTGATATGCAGGCCGTAGTCGCGCTCGGCCACTTTCGCCACTTCCGTGAAAATCTCTTCGTGCGGGCCGGTCGTCACGCCGACCTTGAGCGTTTTCACGTCGGCATGCGCGCCGGCCGTGGACAAGGCGAGAACCGCCAACGCGGGAAACGCAAAGCGCACGATCAGGCGGCGCAGGGAGAACGGTGATGACGGCACGGCAGAATCCTTTCGAGAAAAAGCGCCAGGTAAAGTGCGCGTAATCTAGCGCGCCCGACTGCGGCCGCAAACCAATCAATTGGACTATGCAAAGTGCAAAGCAATGGGGCGCTGTCTGCGCGCTGACGACGCTGCAGCAGATAAGCAAATGAAAAATGAATGGTTCAACGGCGCGCGCGAAGGTCTTAACCTCGAACCATTCCGCTAGAGGTTGCATGAACGACATTTCCCATACCGGTGTGCCGCACGGGCAGCCGGCAAACCCAGGCGACAGCAGCGCCCGCCGCGAAGCCCACGTCATCGGCAGCGATGCCGAAGCGCTGGCCGCGGCCGATCGACTCGCGCTGCAACTATCCGGGGGCGCGGCTGCGCGCGACCAGCAGCGGCGTTTGCCGCACGAAGAGCTGGCGCTGTTCAGCGCGAGCGGACTGGGCGGCATTACCGTGCCGCGCGAATACGGTGGCGCCGACGTCTCGTTCGTCACGCTGGCAGAGGTCTTCGCGATTCTTTCCGAGGCCGACCCTTCCGTTGGACAAATCCCGCAGAACCATTTTGGCTTTCTGAACGTCATCCGCACGCTGGGCTCCGAGTCGCAGAAGCGCCGCTACTTTGCCGGCGTGCTGGCCGGCAAGCGCCTCGGCAACGCCGGACCCGAGCGCGGCTCGCGCAATACCACCGACATCCAGACGCGTCTTACCCGCGTCGACGGGCAACTGCGCGTCAGCGGGCGGAAGTTCTATTCGACCGGCGCGCTATTCGCCGACTGGGTGCCGACCAAACTGCTCGATGACGAAGGGCGGATGGTCGCCGCGATCATCGAGCGCGATACGCCGGGCCTGACCGTGATCGACGACTGGTCCGGTTTTGGCCAGCGCACCACGGCGAGCGGTTCGGTGCTGTTCAACGACGTCGTGGTCGACCCGGATTCCGTGTTGCCCTTGTGGCAATCGGCGGGCGAGCCTTCGCTCATCGGCCCGGTTTCGCAGATCATCCAGGCCGCGATCGATGCGGGCATTGCCCGCGCGGCGGTGCGCGAGACGGTGCGCTTCGTCAGGGAGCAGGCGCGCCCGTGGATCGATGCCAAGGTCGACAACGCCGGCGACGATCCGTACGTGATTCGCGATACCGGCCAGTTGTATATCGAACTGCATGCGGCGGACGCCGTGCTGGAGCGCGCGGCCCGCGCGCTCGACCGGATTCGCGCGAGCGGCGTGACGGCGCAGACACAAGCCGAAGCGTCGATTGCCGTCGCCAAAGCCAAGGTGCTGACCACCGAAGCCGCGCTGAACAGCGCGGAAAAACTGTTCGAGCTGTCCGGCTCGCGCGCGGTGCTCAGCGCAAGCAATCTCGATCGCCACTGGCGCAACGCGCGCGTGCATACGCTGCACGACCCGGTGCGCTGGAAGTACTTTGCCATCGGCAACTATCTGCTCAATGGCGTGCTGCCGCAGCGGCACGCGTGGATCTGACGCGAGCGAGACCTTCACCATGACTATCGGTACGCAGCACAAAGGCGGCCACGTGGCCGCCGTCATCCGTTCGGACGAGGAAGCGCTCGAGATTGCGCGGGCGCTCGCAGCCGAGTTCGCCCGCGAAGCCGCGCAGCGCGACGCCGAATCGCGCGCGCCGCACGAAGAGCTGGCGCGTTTCTCGCAGTCCGGTTTGTGGGGCATCACTGTGCCGCGCGAATACGGCGGCGCCGGTGTGGCCAGCACGACGCTCACCGAAGTCGTCGCGCTGATTTCAGCGGCCGACGGCTCGCTCGGACAGATTCCGCAGAACCACTACTACACGGTCGAAGCGATTCGCGTGCAGGCCAGCGACGCGCAGAAGCAGCATCTGTTTGCGCGGGTGCTGGCGGGCGAGCGCTTCGGCAACGCGCTGTCCGAACGGCGCACGCGCACGGCGTCCGAGCGCGCGATGCATCTCGCGCCGCACGGCGACGGCACGTTTCGCGTGAGCGGCGAGAAGTTCTATGCGACGGGCGCGCTGTACGCGCAATCGATTCCGACTGCGTTGACGGGTGAAGACGGCCGCGCCTATCTCGCGATCATTCCGCGTGACGCGCCTGGCGTGCAGGTGATCGACGACTGGTCGGGCTTCGGCCAGCGCGGAACGGCGAGCGGCACCGTGAAGTTCGACCAGGTGAGCGTGACGGCCGATCAGGTCATCCTGCTCGCCGATCCCAACGACCCGCGCACCACGATCAAACCGTATGGACAGTTGATTCACGCCGCCATCGATCTGGGCCTCGCGCGCGGCGCGCTCGACACCACGCAGACGTTCGTTGCGACCCAGTCGCGGCCGTGGATCGAGGCGAACGTGGACCGGGCCGCCGACGACCCGTTGACGATCAACGAATTCGGCCGTCTCGCCGTGCGCCTGGAAGCCGCCGATGCGTTGCTCGAACGCGCAGCATGGCGGGTCGATGCCGCGCGCGTCGACCCGCAGCCGGGCAAGGTGGGCGAGGCCGCCATCGCCGTGGCCGAAGCGCGCGCGTTGACGACGGAGATTGCGCTGGCGGCCTCGACCAAACTGATCGAACTCGGCGGCACGCGTGCCGCGATGGGCGAACTCAACCTCGATCGATACTGGCGCAACGCACGCGTGCATACGCTGCACGATCCGGTGCGCTGGAAGATCGCGGCGGTCGGCGACTATTATCTGAACGACCGCCTGCCCGCACAGAGCGGCACTACCTGAACCGCTTCTCAAGCTACCGGCTACCGTCATGACAAAGCAGATCCTGCTCAACGCCTTCAACATGAATTGCGTGGGCCATATCAATCACGGCTTGTGGACGCATCCGCGCGATCGCTCGGTGGACTACAAGAAACTGTCCTACTGGACCGACCTCGCGAAACTGCTGGAACGGGGTCTGTTCGACGGCCTGTTCATCGCGGATATCGTCGGCGTGTACGACGTCTATCAGCAATCCGTCGAGTTGCCGTTGAAAGAGTCGATCCAGTTGCCGGTCAACGATCCGTTGCTGACCGTGCCGGCGATGGCGGCGGTTACGAAGCATCTCGGCTTCGGCGTGACGGTCAATCTGACTTACGACTTGCCGTATCTGCTCGCGCGGCGTTTTTCGACGCTCGATCATCTGACGGATGGACGGATCGGCTGGAACATCGTCACGGGTTATCTGGAAAGCGCGGCACGGGCGATGGGACTCAAGGAGCAGATCGCGCACGCCGAGCGCTACGATCGCGCGGACGAGTTTCTGGAAGTGGTCTACAAGCTGTGGGAAGGCAGTTGGGAAGCGGGCGCCGTGCGCGCGGACCGGCAGGCTCGCATTTACGCGGACCCGCGGCGCGTGCATCCGGTCGAGCACCACGGCAAGTACTACGACGTCGAGGGGTATCACCTGTCCGAGCCGTCGCCGCAACGCACGCCGGTGCTGTTTCAGGCGGGTTCGTCGGGACGCGGGCAGCAGTTCGCGGCGCGCCATGCCGAGTGCGTGTTCGTCTCGCAGCAGAAGCCGGCCGCGCTGCGGCAACTGGTCGCCGATGTGCGCGCGGCCGTCGCTGCGGAAGGCCGCGACCCGCAGGACATCAAGTTCTTCATGGGCTTGTCTGTCGTCGTTGCGCCCACCGAGGCGCAGGCGCGCGAGAAATACGCCGAATACGTCCGCTATGCGAGTCCCGAAGCCGGGCTCGCGCATTACGCGAGTTCGAGCGGCATCGACTTTTCGAAGTACGGTCTGGACGAGCCGATTCGCCCCGCGAACAACAACGCGATCCAGTCGGTGCTGGCCAATCTCACCGCGCCGGGCAAGCAACGCACGGTCGCGCAGATTCTGCGCGAGGAGTTGCAGATGGGCGGACGTTATCCGGCCATCGTCGGCACGCCGGAACAGGTGGCCGACGAGCTGATCGGCTGGATCGAGCAGACCGATATCGATGGCTTCAACCTCGCGCGCACCGTCACACCCGAGTGTTATAGCGACTTCATCGATCTGGTGATTCCGGTGCTCCAGGAGCGGGGCGCGTACAAGACGGCTTATGCGGAAGGGACGCTGCGCGAGAAACTGTTCGGCGCGGGCCGCGCCACGTTGCCGGATGCGCATGCCGGCGCCGTGCTTGGACGGCGCGTGCCGGCATGAGTGCAAGCGTTCGGGTCGAACGGGAGCAGGTCAGCTCAACATGGGCGTCATATCCGGATCGCCCTTCGTCATTGCGCGGCGGTACGCGTCGCGCGCGCCGATTCGCTGCAGATACGCGAGGATGTTCGGATACGGCGTGAGGTCGAACGGCAGGAACAGACGCATGGTGGTCAACGAAAACACCGTGACGATGTCCGCTGCGCTGAACGCGTCGCCGGCGAGGAAGTCTTTCTCGCCCAGACGTTCTTCGACCAGATCGAGCACGAGTTCGCGGCGCGCATCGACGAACTGCACGGCCGGATTATCGGCCGGCGCGTTCAGACGCCGGACGATCATGCTGCGGCCCAGATTCGGCTGCAACGTGCCGTTGGCGAAGTGGAACCAGTACAGGTACTCGCCGAAATTGTCGGCCGACGTGGCCGGCACGAGATCGCCGCTGCCGTGCTTCGCCATCAGGTATTCCATGATCGCGGTGGACTCGGCCAGCACGAGATTGCCGTCGGTGATGATCGGCGCGGTGCCGAGCGGATGCAGCGCCTTGTATTCCGGCGGCCCAAGCCGCGTGACCGGATCGCGATCGTAGATTGTCAGTTCGTAGGGAATAGCGAGTTCTTCGCAAAGCCAGATGATGCGCTCAGACTGCGATTTGCCCAGATGATGGACGGTCAGCATGCCGACTCCTGGTGACGTGCAATAGCGGGGAGTTTCTTTCGAAAAGGATCAAGGTCCGGGCCAACCGCGCCCGGACCTCATGACGGCGTTTTAAAGTGGCTTAAAACGCTTTTTTACGCAGCTTCTCAAGCGAGATCGAAACGGTCGAGGTTCATCACCTTGACCCATGCAGCGACGAAGTCGCGCACGAATTTCGCCTGACCGTCTTCGCTCGCGTACACCTCGGCGAGCGCACGCAATTGCGCCTGCGCACCGAACACGAGATCGACACGGCTGCCGGTCCACTTCAGCTCGCCGCTCTTGCGATCGCGGCCTTCGTACGTGTCGCGCGACACCGGCTTCCATTCCGTACCCATGTCCAGCAGATGGCGGAAGAAGTCGTTGGTCAGCGTTTGCGGCTTGGTCGTGAAACCACCCGGGGTTTTATCGTCGGTAGCATTCAGCACGCGCAAGCCGCCGATCAGCACGGTGAGTTCCGGCGCGGTGAGCGTCAGCAGTTGCGCCTTGTCGATCAGCAGCGCCTCGGCCGGCACCTTCACGCCGCTCTTCACGTAGTTGCGGAAACCGTCGGCGAGCGGTTCGAGCGCGCCGACCGATTCCACATCGGTCTGTTCCTGCGACGCGTCCGCGCGGCCTGCCGCGAACGGCACGCTCACGGTCTGACCGGCGTTCTTCGCCGCCTGTTCGATCGCGGCACCGCCGGCCAGCACGATCAGATCGGCCAGCGACACCTGCTTGCCGCCGGCCTGCGCGCCGTTGAACTCGCTCTGAATGCCTTCGAGCACCTTCAACACCTTCGCGAGTTGCGCAGGCTGATTGACTTCCCAGTCTTTCTGCGGCGCGAGGCGAATGCGCGCACCGTTGGCGCCGCCGCGTTTGTCCGAACCACGGAACGTCGAAGCGGACGCCCAGGCGGTCGACACCAGTTCCGACACCGACAGGCCGGACGCGAGGATCTTCTGCTTGAGTGCAGCCACGTCCGCGTCGTCGACGAGCGGGTGATCGACGGCCGGAATCGGGTCTTGCCAGATCAGTTCTTCGGCCGGCACTTCCGGGCCGAGATAGCGCACACGCGGACCCATGTCACGGTGAGTCAGCTTGAACCAGGCGCGCGCGAACGCGTCGGCGAGCTGGTCCGGGTTCTCGAGGAAGCGGCGGGAAATCTTCTCGTAAGCGGGATCGAAGCGCAGCGCGAGGTCGGTGGTGAGCATCGTCGGGCGCAGCTTCTTCGACGGATCGTGCGCATGCGGAATCGATTCGTCCGCACCTTTGGCAACCCATTGATGCGCGCCGGCCGGGCTCTTCGTCAGTTCCCATTCGAACTTGAACAGGTTTTCGAAGAAACCATTGCCCCATTGCGTCGGCGTGCTGGTCCACGTGACTTCCAGACCGCTGGTGATGGTGTCGCCACCCTTGCCGCTGCCGAAGCTGTTCTTCCAGCCCAGACCCTGGTTCTCCAGTCCGGCGGCTTCCGGTTCGGGACCGACGTTGTCGGCGGGACCGGCACCGTGAGTCTTGCCGAAGGTGTGACCGCCTGCGATCAGCGCGACGGTTTCCTCGTCGTTCATCGCCATGCGCCCGAAGGTTTCGCGGATGTCGTACGCTGCGGCGAGCGGATCGGGGTTGCCGTCCGGACCTTCCGGGTTCACGTAGATCAGCCCCATTTGCACGGCGCCCAGCGGATTTTCGAGCGTGCGGCCGGCGTCGGTGCGGCTCTGTTCTTCGCCGTGCTTTTCGGCATCGGCGACCAGCACGCCGCCGTCGCTGTTGTCGCCCGCGGCGCCCTTGCCGTAACGGACGTCGCCGCCCAGCCAGGTCTTTTCGTTACCCCAGTAGACGTCCTGGTCCGGTTCCCATGTGTCCGCACGGCCGCCGGCGAAGCCGAAGGTCTTGAAGCCCATGGTTTCGAGCGCGACGTTGCCGGTGAGAATCAGCAGGTCGGCCCATGAGATCTTCTGACCGTACTTCTGTTTGATCGGCCATAGCAGGCGGCGCGCCTTGTCGAGACTGACGTTGTCAGGCCAGCTATTGAGCGGCGCGAAACGCTGTTGACCGCGACCGGCGCCACCGCGTCCGTCGGCAATACGATAGGTGCCGGCACTGTGCCAGGCCATGCGGATGAACAGCGGTCCGTAGTGACCGAAGTCGGCGGGCCACCAGTCCTGCGAATCGGTCATCAGCGCCGCGAGGTCTTTCTTCACGGCGGCGAGATCGAGCGTTTTGAATGCTTCTGCGTAGTTGAAGTTGCTGTCCAGCGGGTCCGACTTGCTGGAGTGTTGGCCGAGCAGGTCGAGCCGGAGTTGCTTCGGCCACCAGTCACGGTTCGTCGTGCCGCCACCGGCGGCATGATTGAAGGGGCACTTTGCTTCGGTTGACATGCGCTATCTCCTTGAGAGGACTGACTCGCCATTCGACCGGTTTGCGGCGTCGGCGCTCGAATTCTTTTGCGGGCAATCCGGCAGGCACTGCCGCAAGATCGCCAGGCGAGTTGTTGTAGGGGACCACTGCGGATTGCCCGTCGTATCGGATGAGTCAACGCGGCCTTCGTGGCGCGCAACAACAGGATGACGTGGGCGAGTTTTCCGCAAACCAAAATATACGTGAGAGTGACCTACAACAGAATTGTCATTGCCCAATTGGCTTGATAGCACACGCCTATGACAAGCCCATGCGGAGTCATGTTGCAACGCGATTGCGTGATTGCTTTGTTACGGCGGATTGCGGTCGAAGAAATCAACCAGGTCGGCAAGCGTAAAGGCGACCTTGGTTCTCGACCTTGGGCGGTCATCGACCCGCACGAGGATGGAGAGAACTTTGCTTACATTCGGCAAAGGCTTGTCATTTTCCATTTGGCTAAGCTGGTCGCCAGTGTGACGAGCCATATCCAGCCGCATTCAAAGGGAGACTAAAAAGCATGAGCTACTCAGCGTATCGTCGACGTGTTCTTCTGATTTCCGCCAGCGCTGCCGTGACTCTAGGCGCGTTGACTCTAGCGGGTACGGCATCGGCGCAGGTCGTCGTGCTCGCGCCACCGGCGGGTGTCTATCAACCTGCACCGCCGCCCCCGCCGCCGGGCGGTGCATGGCGACCCGGCTACTGGGGTTGGGCGCACGGCCGATATGTGTGGGTACCGGCACGTGAGATCGCGGTCGCGCCAGCGCAGGCCGTGGTCGAGGAATCCCCGCCCGAGCAGGCGCCGGTGCAACAGGTCATGCGTATTTCGGCCGATGCGTTGTTTCCGTTCGATCGGGGCGACGTGGCCGATATGCGACCGGAAGGTCGCGCGGATATCCACGAGATTGCGACGCGCTTGCAGAACACGCGCTTCGAGCGCATCGAAGTGCGCGGATACACCGACCCGTTGGGATCGCAGAGCTATAACCTGGAATTGTCGAGGCGCCGCGCCGATGCCGTGAAGGCGCAACTGGTAGCCGAAGGGATTCCCGGCGACAGGATCGATGCCGTTGGGCTAGGGGAGCAGGACCCGATCGCTCATTGCGATAACAACCAGGGGCAGCAGAGTCTGGTGAGTTGTTTGCAGCCGGATCGCCGGGTCGAGATCGTCACGCACGCGCGCGTGGAACAACGCGGGACCTATTGATGGGTGATTGTCATTGCGCCGCGGTGGTCCGCGGCGCAATGACGTGGCGAAGCTTAGTGACCTTTGTAAAGCGAAGCGGAGTTGGCAGGCATAGTCAGCACAGGCGCGCCCGATGCCGATGAACCGGCAGCCACGCCACCATAACCTTCCGTGCCGCCGTTTTGCGCGGCAACCCGGGCTTCCGCAGCCTGAAGCTTGTTCGGATAGTCGGTCGCATTACCCTGGTTCGGCCGGTAGCCGACGTGTTCCAGTTGAACCACTTGCGCGCGCACTTCGGCACGCGTCACGCCCTGATTCGATTGCGCAAAAGCAGCGAGCGGAGCGGTAAGGGCAGTGGCAACAATGACCGCTTGAAGAAGTGTTTTCATGGTAAATACCTCCAGATTAGAGTGAGATGGCGGCGAATCGTGGTGTTCGCGAGCCAGTGACTCAAGTCTAGTTAAGTATCTCCTTAAAATTAAGCGGCATATTGGAAAGGGTTTGTTTCCGATATCGCATCACCGGGATTTCACTCGCCTGGTTCGTCGATACACTGACGCACGCCTTCAATCCGTAAAACCCGCGCGCGGATCGCGTCGAACTCGTTGCGTGACATGCGCGCGAGGCCGATCGAGACTTCGTCGGCATCGGTCCGGTCTTCCGGTTGCTGGACGACGAACCGCTTGATGCGTCCGCTCGATCCGCCCAGCGAATGCTCGAGGGCTTTGACCGTGACGGTCCCTCGATCGGCGATCAGGCGTAGCTCGCGCCGTTCGCGCAGCTTGAAGAAGCGTCGCTCGATCGGCTTGACACCCGCGAGGATGAGCAGAATGATCGCGGTCGCCGCAATCGAGGCCGTGTACAAGCCGCCGCCTACCGCGAGTCCGATTCCGGCGACCGTCCACAAGCTTGCCGCGGTGGTCAGCCCGCGAATCATTTCACCGCGCAACAGAATCGAACCCGCACCCAGAAAGCCTATTCCCGATACGACCTGCGCAGCGATTCGCGAAGGATCGAGCGAGATACCGGGCATGCCGATCACGTCGGCAAAACCGTACGCCGACGTCAGCATGATGAGCGACGAGCCGACCGCGACCAGCATATGGGTGCGCAAACCCGCCGCCCACGACAATCGCTCGCGTTCGCCGCCGATGATGCCGCCTAATACGGCGGCCATGGCCAGACGGCTCACGGTTTCGACGTCGCTGATCATAGTTTTTCCTGCCTGTCTCGCTGATTATTGAAGTTCGGTGATGGCGCTCTTGCCGCCACGCTTATGTAGCCACCTTTATGCCGCCACGCTCATCCCGGCTCGCTGCGCGCCGCGCACGCGCGAAGCACGATAAGCCTGAATCCATGCCTCGATGCGCACCTGTTCCGCCGGACTCGTCTTCATACCGAGCTTGGTGCGGCGCCACAACACGTCGTCCGCGCAGGTGGCCCATTCCACGTCGACCAGATAACGCAACTCCGCTTCGTACACACCTTGTGCAAGCGGCTCGCCGAGCGCTTCCATCGAGTGAATACCGTCGAGCAATGCATCGGCGCGCGTGCCATACGTGCGCGCGTAACGTTGCACGAGCATGGTCGGCAGATAGCGGTGACGCGCGCCGAAGGCAAGCGTGAAGCCGGTCATGTCGCCGTTGGGAATGTCGCCGCCGGGCAAGGTCTCGCGCTGCGTCCAGTCCGCCGTGGACAGACCGAGCGGTGCCGCGAGCTGACCGGCCGCCTGTTCCGCGAGCTTGCGATACGTGGTGATCTTGCCGCCGAACACCGACAGCAGCGGCGCGCCTTCGGTATCGAGTTCGAGCTGGTAATCGCGGGTGGCCGACGCGGCGTCGCCGGCGCCGTCTTCGATCAACGGACGCACGCCCGCATACGACCACACCACGTCGGCCGGACGCACGGGCTTGCGGAAGTAGCGGTTGACCGCATCGCACAGGTAATCGACTTCTTCCGGCGCGATGCGCACGTCGGCGGGCGAGCCTTCGTAGTCCACGTCGGTCGTGCCGATCAGCGTGTAATCGCGCTGCCATGGAATCGCGAACACGATGCGACGGTCGTGATTCTGGAAGATATACGCGTGATCGTGATCGAACAGCTTGCGCGTGACGATATGGCTGCCTTTCACGAGACGCATTGGCCGCGCGTGCGATGCGCTGCCGGTCGCGAGCGCATTGACCCACGGGCCGGCCGCATTGACGAGTGCGCGCGCGCTCACGCGGTATTCATGGCCATCGATATCTTTCAACGTCGCGCGCCAGCTGGTCGCGTCGCGCTGTGCCGCGACGAAACGCGTTCGCGTGGCGATGCACGCGCCGTGCTGCTGCGCACCGAGCGCATTGGACACGACGAGCCGCGCGTCGTCGACGGACGCATCCGAGTAGACGAAGCCGCGCTTGAGCGATTCGATGAGCGGCGTGCCGGCGAAGTGCGTGCGCAGATCGATCGAACGCGACCCTTCGAGCACCGCGCGACGGCTCAGATGATCGTAGAGAAAGAGGCCGGCGCGAATCATCCAGGCCGGGCGCAATGCCGGCACATGCGGCATGACGAAACGCAGCGGCGCGATCAGATGCGGCGCGACCGACAGCAGCACTTCGCGCTCCTGCAAAGCCTTCCGCACGAGGCCGAACTCATGGTATTCGAGGTAACGCAAGCCGCCGTGAATCAGCTTGGTGCTCGCCGACGACGTGTGCTGCGCCAGATCGTCCCGTTCCACCAGCAGCACGCGCGCGCCGCGGCCCGCGAGATCGCGGGCAATGCCCGTTCCGTTGATGCCGCCGCCCACCACCAGCACGTCGTAATCGGCTTGTGCGCCCATGTTTTTCTCCCCGTATTGCGCGGCCCGAACTGCGCCGACATTGCAATGCCGGCCGCCAAAACCAACGTTATAAGCTTTTCTGCACGGTATTGCAACGCTATTGATCGTTTGTGCAAGCATGCGAAATGGCTGGATCGCAAGTGGGGTGGGGCGCTCCGCGAAATCGTCGTTTTGCACGGATGATCGACCGTGTTGCAAAGTCGTGCAATCGGGTTTATAAAGACGCCTTCGGAACGTGTTGTAATGGCGGTCCCATGGCTTTCCGATTGGTCCCGTATGCCCAGCCCCGTTTTCAAGGATGAAGCGAGTCAGTTCGCCGCGGCGGTCAAGGTCGCGAAGATGTACTACTACCAGAGCATGACCACCGAAGCGATCGCACAGGATATGAACCTGTCGCGCTCGAAGGTGTCGCGGCTCTTGAGCATCGCGCATGCGAACGGTCTGGTCGAGATCCGCATCAACGATCCGAGCGACCGGCCGAAGAGCATCGAACTGGAACTCGAACAACGCTTCGGCCTCGCCGCCGCGAAGGTCGTGCCGGTGCCCGAAGCCGCCGGCGAGGGCGAGTGGTTGCGGCGGGTCGCGATGTTCACGGCGAGCTATCTGAACACGGTGATCGATTCGAACATGGTGGTGGGCATTGCGTGGGGCACGACGATCTCGGCGGTTTCCGATCATCTGATTCCGAAGTCCACGGCCAATGTCGACGTCGTCCAGTTGAACGGCGCGGGCAATGCGCAGGGCGTGACCAACACGTTCAGCAGCAACCTCGTCATGCGCTTCGCCAACAGCTACGACGCGCGGCCTCATCCGTTTCACGTGCCGGCTTTTTTCGATTACCCGGAAACCAAGGTCGCGCTATGGCGCGAGCGCAGCGTGCGGCAGATTCTCGACCTGCAGAGCGACGTGGACGTGATGCTGTGTAGCGTGGGCGTGATGTCGCCGCATATGACCAGCTATGTGTATAGCGGCGCGTTTCTCGAGCGCAGCGATTTCGAATCGTTGCGCAAGGAGCGGGTGGTCGGCGATATGGCCACCGTGTTTTTCCGCGCGGACGGCACGTATCGCGACATCGAGTTGAACCGGCGGACCAGTGGACCCGACCTCGATCTGTTCCAGCGCGCGAAGCATTCCATCTGCGTGGTGTCGGGGCTGCAGAAAGTGGAAGGCTTGCGCGGTGCGTTGCGCGGCGGGTTCGTCAAGGAACTGATCATCGACGAGCC
This sequence comes from Paraburkholderia sp. BCC1886, assembly GCF_900996245.1. Classification (GTDB taxonomy): domain Bacteria; phylum Pseudomonadota; class Gammaproteobacteria; order Burkholderiales; family Burkholderiaceae; genus Paraburkholderia. The sequence goes on from NZ_CAAJGK010000041.1 coordinate 554,561, forward strand.
GACCGCGCGGCAATTGCTGGCGACGACGGCAGCCGGGGCCGACGTGGATTCGAAAGCCGTCGAACCGGATGCCATACAGGACGAGACGGACCACGCGTTGTCCGGGCAAGAAAAACGTATCGCAGCAAGACCGGCAAAGAGCGCCGCTCCCGCGCCAACCGATCCGCGCGCCAAGGCGCACACCAGCCGCAAACGAAAGACCGCAACATCCTCATGACATCGCCCGAGGGCGCACGGAGTCCCGCTTCACCCATGAAACTGATTACCTGGAACATACAGACTTGCCGCGGCTGCGATGGCAGGATCGACCCGAAGCGGATTGTCGAACATGCGCGGGCATTAGCCGATTTCGACGTGCTGTGTTTGCAGGAAGTCAGTGACGGCTTCGCGCCGCTCGACGCGGGAGAAAATCAGTTCGCGCAACTCGCCGCGCTCCTGCCGGGCTTCACCGCGATTGCCGCGCCCGCCGTCGATCTGCTCGCGCCCAACGGCGGCCGCGCGCGCTTCGGCAATCTGTTGCTGAGCCGCTTGCCGGTCGCCCATGCATTGCGCCACGCGCTGCCGCAACCGTTCGACGACGCGCCGCGCAGCATGCCGCGTTCGATGCTCGAGACGACGCTCCTGACCGGCGCCGGCCCCTTGCGTGTAATGACGACGCATCTGGAATACTTCTCGACGACGCAGCGCGCAGCGCAGATCGACGCCATCCGGCGCGCACACGCGAATGCCTGCGATCAGGCGCGCCGCCCCATCACCACGATCCCGCCCACCAATCCGTATGGCGGCACGCCCCACACCGCATCGGCGATTCTGACCGGCGACTTCAACTTCGCCCCGGCCGACCCGTTGCACGCGGCCGTGCAGGCGCGTGACGACGCGCCGTGCGTGCCCGCTTTCGTCGATGCGTGGCAGCACCGTTATCCCGGCGTCGTCCAGCCCGATACCGTCGGCATCTACGACCGCGAGCAATGGCCGTACGCGTTCGCCTGCGACTTCATGTTCGTGACCAAAGACCTGTTGCCGCGGGTCGAACGGCTCGAAGTCGACACGGCGACCCAGGCCTCCGATCATCAGCCGATGTTGCTCGTTCTTTCGTAATCGCCATGCTCGCTCTCGATCACTTTCGCGACTGCTCGTCGATCCACACGGTGTTTACCGATATCGACGATACCCTGACCACCGACGGCGTCCTGCTTGCCGACACCTATCACGCCATGGAGCGGCTGCACGCGGCGGGTGTGCGCGTCGTGCCGGTGACCGGCCGGCCCGCCGGCTGGTGCGATCACATTGCGCGCATGTGGCCGATCGACGGCGTGATCGGCGAAAACGGCGCGTTTTACTACTGGTACGATCGCGCGTCGGGCAAGCTGCGCGAGCGGCATGTGTTCGACCACGACACGCGGCGCGGCAATGCGGGCAAGCTCGACGCGGTACGCGCGCGCATTCTCGACGCGGTGCCCGAATGCGCGGTGGCCTCCGACCAGTTCTGCCGTCTGTACGACCTTGCGATCGATTTTTGCGAGGACGTGCCGCCGCTAGCCGACGACAAGGTCACGCAGATCGCCGGCATCATGCGCGAGGCGGGCATGACCGCGAAAGTCAGCTCGATACACGTGAACGGCTGGTTCGGTGCTTACGACAAGCTCACGATGACGCAGCGCTTCGCCGCGGAAGTGTGGGGCGACGACCTTGATGCGTTGCGCGCGCACAGCGTTTTCGCCGGCGATTCACCGAACGACGAGCCGATGTTCGGTTACTTTCCGCATTCGGTGGGCGTCGCCAACGTGCGTCAGTTCGTCGACAGGATGGACACGCCGCCGGCCTACGTGACCCACGGCGCAGGCGGCCACGGTTTCGCCGAGCTCGCCGATCATCTGCTCGCGCATCGCCAGTCGTAAAATAGGCAACCGCCTGTATCAGCAAGTTCGCAGCACATTCGCCGCACGTCACCCGCAGGAATCATCATGCTCATCGCGCAAATCAGCGATCTTCACATCAAACGCCAGGGCAAGCTCGCCTATGGCCTCGTCGATACGGCGGCCTGTCTGCGCCGCTGCGTCAAACAGCTCAATGCGCTGGACCCGCGCCCGGATGCCGTGCTGATTACCGGCGACCTCGTCGATTTCGGCGATGCCGAGGAGTACACGTTCCTGCGCGGCCTGCTGGAGCCGCTCGCGGTGCCGTACTACCTGTGCATCGGCAATCACGACGGACGCGACGCGCTGCGCGAGGTGTTCTCCGATCACGCGTATCTGCATCAGCATCCGCGCTTCGTGCAGTACGTGCTCGATCTCGCGCCGCTGCGCGCGATCGTGATGGATACGCAGGACCCGCCGCATGGTGGCGGCCGCCTGTGCGACGAGCGGCTCGACTGGCTCGAGAAGACGCTGGCCGACGGAGCGGGCAGGCCGACGGTGGTCGCGATGCATCATCCGCCGTTCGTGTGCGGCATCGAGCATATGGACGTGCAGAACCTCGCCGAACCCGACGCGACGAAACTCGCAGCCATCGTCGCGCGTCATCCGGAAGTGGAGCGGGTGCTGTGCGGTCACGTACATCGCGCGATCCAGACGCGCTTTGCCGGGACCATTGCGAGCATTTGCCCGTCGCCGGCGCATCAGGTGGCGCTGGATCTGCGTCCGCGCGGGCCGTCGCGATTCATCATGGAGCCGCCGGCGTTCCAGTTGCATCGTTATACGGAGCAGGATGGCCTGGTCACGCATACCGCGTATGTGGGCGACTTCGGCGGCACTCATCCTTTCTTCGACGACAATCATGCGTTGATCGACTGAGTGCCATCCGGGTACTAGCCGAACGGCAAAAAAAAACGGGACGCCATAAAAGGCGTCCCGTTTTTATTCGCATGCAGCGAGCTGAAGCCTAGCGACGCGCCATCTCCGCGCCTGTGGCTTGCGATACGCGTCCTGCCGCATCGCTATCGGCACCGCTCACGTTCAACTGTTCGAGCGTCATGTTGCGCGTCTCCGGCGCGAGCCAGGCCGAGATCAGCAAGCCGGCGAACGCGATACCGAAGAAGAACCACAGCGCGACGCTCGCGCCCCACCATGCGACGAAGTTCGGGAACACCAGCACACCCATGATCGAACCGATACGGCTCACCGAGGTGGCGAGGCCCGAAGCGCCCGCGCGAACATTGGTCGGGAACAGTTCGGTCGGGTACACGAAGTTCAGAATGCCGCCGCCCGAATTCGCAAACAGCACCGCGCAGCTAAACAGCACGACGAGGAACGCGAAGGTCGGCTTCGTGTTGAGCGCGAGCACCAGCAAGGCTACCGACAGACCCGCGAACGACGTGATCAGCAACGGCCGGCGTCCCCAGCGATCCACCAGATTCATGCCGATGATCGCGCCGACCATGCCGAGAATCGCAATCGCCCCCGAGCCGACGATGGTCAGCACGCGCGAGCCGTGCGAGAACGGCGAGATGATGGTGGGCGCGTACATCGAGATGCCGTAATAGGCCGTCGCGTAGCAGAACCAGAAACCGAGCACGAAGATCGTGCGGCGAAGCATCGGTTTGGAAAACAGCACGGCGAGATTGCCGTCCGAGCGGGTCTCGCGCGCGAGCACGATCTTTTCGCCGGTCACTGCCAGCATCACGGCTTCGGCTTCGGCATGGCGGCCCTTCGATTGCAGCCAGCGCGGCGACTCCGGCAAGGTCATGCGGAAGAAGAACACGATGAGCGCGAACACCGCGCCGATGCCGAGCATGTAGCGCCACGCGTTCTCGCCTAACGGCAGACATGCGAGGCCGACCACGTATGCCGCCACGGCGCCGACGAACCACATGGCGGCAAGGAAGGTGCCGTGTTGCCCTCGCTTATGTCGCGAACTGAATTCGGCGACGAGCGTCGCGGAGATCGGATAGTCCGCGCCGATGCCCACACCGAGCAGAAAGCGGAACAGGATGAGTTGCCAGGCGCTTTGCGACACTGCCGTGAGCGCCGCGAACAGCACGAAAGCAAGCAGGTCGACCACATACATGGCTTTGCGCCCGAAGCGGTCGGTCAGACGGCCGAGCCAGGCGGCGCCGATAAACGAGCCGATGATGGCCGACGACACCACCATGCTTTGCGTGCCCGCGCCGAGATGCCATTGCTTGATGACCGCGGGCAGTGCGACTGCCACGATGGTCAGGTCGAAGCCATCGAGGAAGGTTCCCCCCGCCGAAAGCAGCGTGACCTTGCGCTGGAATCGTCTGACCCGGTCGGAATCGAGATGGTCGAAGCTCATGCTTGAAGTCCCCTATTGTGCTTAATGTGTCCGCGCTGGAAAAGCGCCGCGCCGGAACCATGGTTCCATCGCGGCCAGATCGCGGATTGTGCGCTGCCTGTTCTTTCAGAATGATGGCAAAACGGCGCAATTTCTTTCAAGACGACTTTATAGTGGTTTTTGCACGTCGTTGCAATCGGTATGATCATCTGTGCAACGATTTCAGGCAGGCACTTCTGTGCAGGCACTTCTGTGCAGGCACTTTGGTGCGGAGGCAAGACGTTCACGAGCAAAAAGAAAAGGCCAGCGGACGAAGGCGTGCGCTGAACCAAGCTGCCCCACGCTGACTTAGGCCGGTCGCCGCGTTGAATCAAGGCCGTGCGACGATCGACAGATAACGCGCCGGCATGCTCACGCCATAGCACGCGTGCGGCGTGCCCGCATCGAAGTAGACGCTGTCGCCTTTCTCCAGCGTGAGCGGCGCATAGTCCCGCATCATGAAGATCAACGACCCCTCGGTGACGAAAATGAACTCCTGGCCATCGTGCGCCGAGAGGACATGCTTGCCCGTGTCCGCAATCGCTTCGATCAGCGTGGGTTCCATCGACTTGGTCACCAGATCCGCGCCAAGCCATTCGAAAATGCCGGTCGACGTCGGATGCTTCACGCCGTGACCCGCGCGGCTCACCGCCCGGCACCCTTGCGCGAACGACTTTTCATTACCGCCGACCATATCCGGCCAGCGGATCTCCAACGCCTTCGCGAGTCTCGATAGCACCGAATAGGTCGGCGAAATCCGGCCGTTCTCGATGCGCGAGATGGTCGAAATCGACACCGACGACAAGGCCGAGAGCGCCGTGAGCGTCATGCCGCGCGCGTGCCGGTGATACGCAATGGTCTCGCCGGGACTGGTTTCAGCGACGGCGTCCGCGTCGCTCGCCGACGCTACCGGGGTGACCGGCGGCACTGGCGTAGCAGGCTCGCCCGCCATGGCCGGCTTGCGCTTGCGCGCCCCCCCAGCACTGGCGCCGACTACCTCGGCCACGGGCGCACTCACGTGAGTCTGTTTCTTCCGATGCCGCGTTTTTTGCGGCGGATTCTCTGTTTGCATGTGTCTCCTGACTCGTGGAATGCAAAGAGGACGAACTGTTCAGGTCGCCATGATGACATGGGCCGCCGGCCTCCGTGCGCGCTTTGCGTAATTTTGCATCTTTGCAAAATTTTTTTCTTGACCCCCGGATTTTAGCTCAATAGGATCATTTTCATGGTTTTGCATAAATGCAAAACGGCAGCGTAGTTACCCATGAGTTCTCCGGTTTCACCGTCCAATCCACTCAATGAAGGGCTGACCATGTTCGACGATTCTGCTGATCCTGTTATTCGCGCTATCGACGCCGCCAACGTGTCGCGCCGGGGTTTTCTCAAGACGGCGGGCTACGGTGTGGTCGCCGGACTCGGCGCGGGCATGCTCAGCCGCCCGGCGCTGGCCGCGGCTTCGCTTGCGCCCATCAAGACGGTGCGGCCCGGCTATCTGACGGCGGCGTGTCTGGGCGACATGCCGATCGCCTCGGTGCGCGACGGCAAGCTGATCGGCACGGACTTCGACATGCTTCAACTGATCGCCGAGCGTTTGCAGTTGAAGATCGACGTACAGCAGATGACATTTTCGGCGGTGATCGAAGCGGTGAAATCGGGGCGCGTCGACTGGTTCGGCGGCAACTTCGCGTGGACGCCGATCCGCGCAAAGCTGCTGTTGCTGACCGATCCGGTGTTCTATACCGGCGCCTACGTGATCATGCGCAAGAACCAGACGCAGAAGACCACGCTCGCGATCGCGGACCTGAGCGGCCACACCATCGGCACCGCCACCGGCTACTCGACGGTGCCCGACATGAAGAAGGTGCCGGGCATTACCGAGGTGAAACTGTACGACGGCATCGACTCGTGTCTGCGCGACGTGGTGGCCGGCCGGCTCGACTTCGCCGTGCTCGATGCGCCGACCGTCGACTACATGATCCAGCAGAACCCGACGTGGGGACTCAAGCAGATCCCGATCACGTTCGATGCGGCTTACCCGAGCCTGACCGGCAAGTTCGCATCCATCTGGGGGGTGAGCCCGGACAAGAAAGATCTGTTCGACGGCATCAACGAAGGCGTGCGCTGGTTGTGGCGCACCAACCAGATCAAGCCGATTCTCGACAAGTACGGCATTTCGAATCCCGACTACCTGGCGCCGCTGCCGACCGATCCGCGCATCGGCGTCGACCGCGATGCGAAGGGCGCGCTGATCGGCCCGTTTGCCCACTCGCCGCGGGATTTCAGTCAGGCCTTCGCCTGAGGCGCAATCATGGGGCACCGAGATATGTCCAGCACACCGAGCAACGCTTCATTTAACGCTTCATTTAACGCTCCTGTCACCGGCTCATTCACCGGCTCATTCACCGTGTCATCCACCGCGTCTCCTGTCGAATCGAGCCAACTCGTGCGCATCGAGGGACTGCACAAGTCCTTCGGCTCGCACCACGTGCTGAAGGGCATCGACCTCGATGTGATGCCGGGGCAGAAAGTTGCGCTGATCGGTCCGAGCGGCTCGGGAAAAACCACGCTGCTCCGCTGCGTCAACTTTCTCGAGACGCCCAGTGCGGGACATATCTTCGTCGACGGTACCGCGATCGGCGAGCGCCGCCGCGGAACGTCGTGGCTGCCGATGTCCGGCCGGGAACTGGCCGGTATGCGCGCCAATATCGGCATGGTGTTCCAGCGCTTCAACCTGTTCCCGCATCTGAGCGTGCTCGAGAACGTGTTGCTCGGCCCGCGCAAGGTGCAACGGCGCAGCGGTCCTGAACTGATCGAAGAAGGGCGCGCGCTGCTCGCCAAAGTCGGCATGGACGCGAAACGCGACGCCTTTCCCGACCAGCTCTCGGGCGGCCAGCAGCAGCGCGTGGCGATTGCCCGCGCGCTGGCCATGAAGCCGCGCCTGATGCTGTTCGACGAAGCGACCTCGGCGCTCGATCCCGAACTCGTCGGCGAAGTGCTCGGCGTCATGCGCAAGCTCGCGGAAGAGGGCATGACGATGATCATCGTGACGCACGAAATGCGCTTCGCCGAAAGCGTCTCGGACAAAGTCGTATTCATGGCCGACGGACTCGTGGTCGAAGAAGGCCCGCCGCGGCAGATCTTTCACGAAGCTCAGGCCGAGCGCACCCGCTCGTTCCTGCGCGCGGTGCTGGAGCATTGATATGACGCTTCTCGCCAGTTGGGCGCACAGCCTGCACTACCTGCCGTACTTCGTGCGCGTGCTGTGCATCGCCGCTGTCACCACGGTGCTGCTGACCGCCGCCGCATTCTGTGTCGCGTTCGTGCTGGGTTTTGCACTCGCGCTGATGCGCCTGTCGCGCAACGTGCTGCTCAGGTCGGTCGCGAACGTCTATCTGGAACTGTTTCGCAACGTGCCGTTGCTCACGCAACTGTTCGTCCTGTACTTCGGGCTCGACCGGCTCGGTATCGCCTTGCCGGCTTTCGTCGCGGCGACGCTCGGTTTCGGCCTGAACGGCGCGGCGATTCTCTCCGAAGTGTTCCGCTCGTCGATCAACGGCGTCGACCGCGGACAGCGCGAAGCGGCGCTCGCGATCGGCATGACGTGGCCGCTCGCGCTCACCACCGTCGTGCTGCCGCAAGCGATGCGGCTGGCGCTGCCGGCGCTCGCGAACTTCGCCATCGGTCTGCTGAAAGACACCTCGCTCGCGTCCGCCGTCGCGGTGCCGGAACTGGTGTTCCGCGCGAGGATGCTGGTCAGCGAGACCTATCAGACCAACCTGATCTATCTGATCGTGGCGGTCATCTATCTGCTGCTGAGCCTGGTGCTCGCGCGGGTATCGGCGGCGACCGAACGCGGACTTCGTCAACGGGGAGCGGCGCTGTCATGAGCTACGCCGAACTGTGGTCTTCGATACACGGCGAACTGTTGCAGGCTGCGTGGGCGACGTTGCGTCTCGCGTTCGGGGCGATTGCCATCGGCGTCGTGCTCGGCATGGTGCTAGCCATCGTCAGGATGAATGGCAAAGGCGTCGCGGCCCGCATCGCGCGCATCTATATCGAAGTGTTTCGCGGTACGCCCGCGCTCGTGCAACTGTTTCTGGTGTATTTCGGATTTGTCGCGATCGGCGTCCGCTTCGATTCGTATCAGGCCGCGGTGCTCGGACTGGGCATGAATGCCGCCGCGTATTTCGCCGAGATTTTCCGCTCCGGTATCGAAGCCGTGCCGCGCGGACAAAGCGAAGCGGCGTGGAGCATCGGCATGACCGGCGGCGCGACGATGCGCTGGGTCGTGCTGCCGCAGGCCATCCGTCTGGTGCTCGCGCCGTCGGGCAACGTCGCGATCTCGCTGCTCAAGGACACCTCGGTCGCCTCGCTGATCGCCGCGCCCGATCTCATGCTGCGTGCGCAGGATCTGAGCTCGCAGTACTTCATGCCGTTCGAAATCTACGTCACCGTTGGGGCGTTCTATTTCGTGCTGTGTTACCCGCTGTCGCAACTGATGCGTCACATCGAGCGACGTCGTCCCTCGCAGGGATGACCCCGGGCGGTTGTTCGTTCTGATCGATAACCCGATATAAACCAAGGAGTAGATATGCGTAAGGTCATTCAAACCGGTTTGCCCGATGGGACCGCACCGGTCGAGTGGGCAACCGTCTCGAACGGGACCCTGTACACCGCCAGCATTCCGATTCGCGCCGACGGCACGATCGAAGACGGCGACATCGCCACGCAAGCCGAACTCACCTTCAACAACCTCAAGCAGATCGTCGAATCCGCCGGCGCGACGATGGACGACGTCACGCAAGTGCAGGTGTTCCTGACGGACAAGAGCTATTTCGAAGGGATGAACGAAGTGTATCGACGCTTCTTCACCAAGCCGTACCCGAATCGCGCGACCATCATCGCCGATCTGATGGTGCCGGGCGGCAAGATCGAAATCCTGGCGCATGCCGATGTGAGCGGTGCTGCCTGATGAAGCATGTCATCGTCATCGGTGCGGGCATCATCGGGACGACGACCGCGCTCGCGCTTGCGGGCGCGGGTTGCCGGGTGACGGTCATCGATAGCCAGCTCGAGGCCGGTCAGGAAACCAGCTTCGCGAACGGCGGCCTGCTGGCCGCCAATAGCGCGCTGCCGTGGTCGTCGCCGGGCACACCGACGCAACTGTTCAAATGGCTCGGCCGCGAGGACGCGCCGCTGTTGCTGAGACCGCGCGCGATTCCGGGCCTCGGCATGTGGGGCGTGCGCTTTCTCGCCAACTGTCGTGCCGACAAGTACTACCGGAGCGCTGCCACGCTGACCGCGTTCGGTCAGCAGAGCCTTGCTTCGATGGAACGGTTGCTGGGCCGGAACACGGTCGCTTCCGGCATCCAGCGCGGCGGATTGCTCGAACTGATTCGCGGCAAGGACGCGCAACGTCGTGCGGAAACGTTCGCGCAGATGCTGGAGCGCATGGGCGCGAAAGTGAAGCGGCTCGATGCCGCGCAGAGCGTGGCGCTGGAGCCCACGCTGGCGCCGATTGCCGACACCATCGGCACCGCGCTGCTGCTGGAATCGGATGCGTGGGGCGATGCGCACGCGTTCAGCGTCGCGACGGCCGCGGCCGCGCAACGCGAGGGCGTGTCGTTTCGCTGGGGCTGCAAGGTCAGCGGGCTGGAGATGGCCAACGGCGCGATTCGCGGTGTGCGGCTGCACGACGGGACGCTCGCTGCGGATTGCGTCGTGGTGTGTGCCGGCGCCATGTCGCCGTCGCTGGTTGCACCGTTCGGCGTGCGCCTGCCGATGGCGCCTGTCAAAGGTTATTCGCTGACCATCGCCGCCGACGATATCGGATTTCTGCCGCAGCGGCCGATCGTCGACGACTACGAACACATCGGCGTCGCGCCGCTCGGCGACAAACTGCGCGTAGCCGGTACCGTCGAATTCGACGGCTTCGACAAGACTCTGAGGGCAGGGCGTGTCGACAATCTCAAACGCGCGCTGAACCGGCTTTTCCCGCAGATACGCTTGCCCGCGGAACTCAACCCCTGGTGCGGTCTGCGACCGATGGCGGCGGACGGCTTGCCGATCATCTCGCCGACTGCCGTGCCCCGATTGTTCGTCAATACGGCGCACGGTGCGCTCGGCTGGACGCTTGCCTGCGGTTCCGCCGATCTCGTCACGTCGATGGTGACCGGCCAGTCCGACGGCCGCGATACGCCGTTCAGTCTGACGCGAAGTTTCTGGTAGGTAGGCGCGTCGTTCATGCAATCCACCGCTAGCAAAGGCAAGTAATGGTCGTCAACCAGCAGCGCGAGATCGTCGTCATCGGCGCGGGGGCAGTGGGCGTGGCATGCGCGCTCTGGTTGAGACGTCGGGGCCACGACGTGTTGCTGGTGGACCGCGGCGAGATTGGCGGCGCGACGTCGTTTGGCAATGCCGCGACGATTGCGGACCACGCGTGCACGCCGGTCGCGCAGCCGAAAATCTGGAGCGATATGCCCGGTTTGCTGTTCGGCGTCGATTCACCGCTGTCGGTTCGCTGGTCGCGCATCGGTCAGTTCGGTAGCTGGCTTGCCGCGTTCCTCGGGCAGTGCAATCAGCGGGCGTTTCTGGCGAATACCGCCGCGCTGGGCGGGTTGCTGCGCGAGGCGCACGACGGCTACGCACCGCTGCTCGAAGACAATCCGGCAGCGGCCAGGCTGATTCGCCGCAACGGTTGTCTCTATACGTACAGGACGCAGGCGTCGTTCGAGCGCGCCGCCGCGGACATCGAACTACGCCGCGAACTCGGTATCCGGCAGGACATGCTGAGCGCAGCGGAAGTCGCGCAACTCGAGCCCGCAATGGAGGGACGCGCCGCGCGCGGCGTGCTGTTTCCGTCGGCGACGCACCTCATCGATCCACAGGATTTCGTGAAGACGCTCGCGCTGCCTCTACTCGCGGAACAGCGTTATATCCGCATGGATATCGCGAAACTGTCGACCGACGCCAGCGGTATCTCGCTGCGCTCGAGCAACGGTGACGGGCTTCGCGCGGATCGCGTCGTGATTGCCGGCGGCGCGTGGTCGGCGAATCTCGCGGCGCAGATGGGCGATCGCATCCGCCTCGGCGCCGAGCGCGGCTATCACGTGGAGTTTCAACTGGAGGCGCCGCTGTTTTCGCGTCCGACCTGCGTCGTCGAGTCGGGGTTCTATATGACGCCGTTGCGCGATCTGCGTCTGCGTGCTGCGGGGACGGTGGAACTCAGCGGCTGGACCACGCCGCTGAACGGCGCGCGCACCGCGTTTATCGAGCGAAGCCTGCGCCGCAACATAGGCCTGAAGGCGCCCGTTTCGAGTAGCTGGCTCGGCATCCGGCCGACCATGCCGGACTACCTGCCGGTCATCGGACCGTCTTCCGCGGATAAACGGGTGATCTACGCCTTCGGCCACCAGCATCTCGGCATGACGCTGGCAGGTACGACCGGTGAACTGGTGGCGCGACTCGTTGCCGGGGAAACGCCGGACGTATTGCGCAGCGTATCCGTCCAGCGTTTCAGGTAAAAAAACTTACTTCTTCTGCGCGTCGTCGCTTGCGCCGTGACGGGGAATCCGCCCGAAGAACTGATGGCCCGGATCGTTGAAGCCGGGCGTCGACGGGTGTCCGCTCGCGACTAGCGAATCGACGAACGCTTCGTCTTCGGCGGAGAGCCGGTAGTCGAGTGCCGGCAGATAGTCGAGCCATTGCGCTTCGGTACGCGGGCCGCCGATCGTCGAGGTGACGTAGCGGCTGTTCAGCACCCACGCCAGCGCGAACTGGCCGGCGGACAAACCGCGCGCCTCGGCGTGCTCGCGCACGCGCCGCGCCAGTTCCAGCGATTCCGGCCGCCATTCGGTCTGTTGCAGACGCTTGTCGCTGCGGCCCGCACGCGTATCGGCAAGCGGCGCGGCACCCGGTTCGTATTTGCCCGTCAGCACGCCCCGTGCAAGCGGACTGTAGGAAATCACGCCCAGGCCATAGCGATGCGCGGCCGTCAGTTGCTCGGCTTCGACCTGACGGTTGAAGATGTTGTAGAGCGGTTGGCTCGCCACCGGCGCATCGAGTCCGAGCGCCTGTGCCGTGTGACTGAACTCGGCGATTTTCCAGGCGCGATGATTCGAGAGTCCGTAGTAACGCAGTTTGCCGGCCTGAATCAACTCGTTGAGCGCGCGCACCGTTTCTTCGACGGGCGTGTCGTGGTCTTCGCGATGGATGTAGAGCAGGTCGATGTAGTCGGTGTTCAGGCGCTTCAGGCTCGCCTCGAAGGCCCGCACGATATGTTTGCGCGAAGCGCCGCTCGAGTTGATGTCGGCGGCGTCGAGCGGGTTCGCCAGTTTGGTCGCGAGAACCCAGCGCTCGCGCTGCGCGGCGATGCTGCGGCCCACCACGCGCTCCGATTCGCCGTTCACGTAGACGTCGGCGGTATCGATCGAATTCACGCCCTGTTCGCGCGCCTGATCGATGATGCGCGCTGAAGTCGCTTCGTCGGTCGGACCGCCGAACATCATCGTGCCGAGTGTCAGTGTCGAGACCTTGATACCGCTGCGGCCGAGTTGTCTGTATTCCATGGCTGTCGTGTCCTTGAGAACAGGGGCAAAAGAAGCGCCAGTATGAAGCGAATGGCTGCGTCCGCGCAGTAGAGCACGCACAGCAGCGAATCCAAACCAAGCATTTCTGCTTATCTTCTGCGGGCGCACCGCCGCAGCGAGGCGGATCAGATCCCCAGAAACTGCGTCAACGCCCGGACCGCGTGCGACGTCGACGCTAATAGCTTGGACGCTTCGATCAGATCGTCGCGCATCGCGTCGTCCCCTTCGCGGAAAAACCGGCTCGGCCCGGTGAGCACGATCGCACCGAGCGCACGGCCGGAGGGCGCGGTCAGCCGGGTCCCCACCGCGCTGATGCCGGTGACGTTCTCGTTGCGATTGGTGGCCCAGCCACGCTCGCGCACCTCTTCGAGTTCCGCATAGAGCGCCGCGCGCTCCCTGATCGTGAACTCCGTGCGGGCCACATAGGGCTCGGCGCCGAGCAACAGATCGCGTTGCTCCGCGCTGCGGTCGCTCAACAGAATCTTGCCGGACACCGACGCGTGCAGCGGTGCGGAGACGTTCGTGTCGAAGTAGGGCGTGACGCTGTAGTTGCCCGACACGGAGTCGACCGTAGCCCGATGGTTGCCGAAGAACGCGATGAGCAGCACAGACGGTCCGTGACGCTCCTGTAACTCGCGCATGAGAGGCGCCGTGTCGCGCCGCAGGCGATTGAGCGGATGCTCGAGCGGCAGCGGACAGGCGGCGCGCGGCGTCGGGCAATACAGCGACCCTTCGCGATACACGTAGCCGGCCTGATCGAGCGATTGCAGCAGCCGGTGACAGGTACTGGCAGGCAGTCCGACACCATCCGCGATTTCCTGCAGGCTGAGCGGGCGCGCCGCCTCGTGCAATCGGGACAGCACGTTCAACCCTCGCGCCAGTGCACCGCTCTCCGTTTCGCGCCGTTCTTCGGCGACCCCTGCCTGACTACCGATAGCTGCCATATCTAGCGCGACGCGGCAGAAAAAACGGTGACCCGACGATCCGACGAATGCACCACGTACCCAAACGAACTGAATTGCATATCTGAATTGGTTGGTTGGGATGCCGGGATCGGCCCCATAGAATCAAAAAATGGAAACTTCATTCCGAATTATTGTACAGGCGGCATCGCTGTACGGAAAACCCCCAGCGCGGAATCCCTGAATGTCTACACGCAGAGAGTTTTTGATCGGTGCCGGCGCGGTGGTCGGCGGCAGCCTGCTCGACAATATCGCATTGGCCGCAACGGCGCCTGCCGCACGCACCACGCTGGTCGCGAATACCTTGCCCGAGCCGGCGGGTCTGGCGGCGGGGTCGACGCCGGCGAACCCGACCAACGTGGTGTCGAGCAACCTGTTCGACGGCCTGATTACGTACGACGAGCAATTCCGTCCGGTGCCGCAACTGGCGACTTCGTGGACCGAGTCGGCCGACAGACGGACGATCACCTTCAAACTGCGCAGCGACGTAAAGTGGCATGACGGTACGCCTTTTACGTCGGCGGACGTCCAGTATTCGATCATGGAAGTGTCGAAGAAGGTACATCCCATCGCGCGCCCGACCTTCGCGCAGATCACCGCCGTCGAGACGCCCGATGCGCACACCGCCGTGTTCCGGCTGGCGCAACCGTCGCCGGTCATCTGGTCGTACCTCGACACCTCTTCGGCTTTCATTTTCCCGAAGCACCTGTATGCCGGCACCGATCCGCTGACCAATCCGTACAACGCGAAACCGGTCGGCACGGGCGGCTTCATCTTCAAGGAATGGAGCCGGGGCAATTACATCCGCCTCGTCAAAAACCCCGACTACTGGGACAAGGGCAAGCCGCGCGTCGATGAACTGGTGTTCCGCATCATTCCCGATGCGAGCGCGCGCAGCATCGCATTGCAAAGCGGCAACGTGCAGTACGCGCCGCTCACGCCGGTCTCGCTCATCGAGGCGCGCCGCCTCGAGCAAAACCCGAATCTGGTGCTGGATTCGAAGGGCTGGCGCGCGAATGCGCCGATGTTCTTCATGGACTTCAATCTGCGCCAGAAGCGTTTCCAGGACGTCCGCGTGCGGCAGGCCATCGCTCATGCCATCAATCTGAAGCTGTTGGCCAAAACTGTGTTCTACGATTTCGCGACGCCGGCCACCGGCCCGGTGCCGAGTTATCAGACGCGCTTCTACACGGCCGATACGCCGCAGTATCCGTACGATCCGCACAAGGCCGAGGCGCTGCTCGACGCCGCGGGTCTTCCGCGCGGCGCGGACGGCGTGCGGCTTCGCTTCAATCATCTGAACCACACGTACGGTGAGGATTACCAGCGGGCGGGGCAGTTCATCCAGCAGCAACTCAAGCGCATCGGTGTGGAAGTAACGCTGGTCAACTACGATCTGCCGACCTATCTCCGCAAGGTTTTCACCGACCACGACTTCGACACGATGAGCGCGTTCTACGCCGCGTTCGCCGATCCGCAGATTGGCGTGATCCGCCGCTTCTGGTCGAAGAACATCATCAGCGGCGCCGCGTGGAGCAATGGCTCGGGTTACAGCTCGCCGGAGATGGATCAGGTCGTCGAGGCGATCCAGACCGAGCAGGACCCGGACAAACGCACGCAGGCCATTCATCGGTTGCAGGTCATTGCGCAGCGCGATCTGCCGTCCATTTCGCTCGCGGAACTAAAGTTCTTCCGCATTTATTCGCGCAATCTGCAGAACGTGAACACCACGCCGATCGGCGTCTACGCGTCGCTGAACGAAGTCTCGATCGGCGCCGCCAATGCGCCCGCTCATGGCTGAGCGCCGCCTGCGCGCCGGCTCGCTGTCAGCGGGCGAACCGCGGCGGCCTTGGCCTTATCCAGTGCGCCGGCTGTTGCAGGCCGTGCCGCTGGTGCTGGTCATCGCGGTGTTGAACTTCTTCTGGTTGCGACTCGCGCCAGGCGATCTGGCCGACGTGATGGCCGGTGAAGCGGGCGCCGCGACACCCGAATATCTCGCCGCGCTGCGGCATCAGTTCGGTACCGATCAACCGCTTGGGCTGCAGTTTCTGGCCTATCTCAACCGGCTCGCGCATCTCGATCTCGGCTGGTCGTTCCGCTACAACGAATCCGTGCTGAACCTGATTCTCGGACGCCTGCCGGCGACGGCGCTGCTGATGGTCGGCGCACTCGCGATCGCCTTGCTGTTCGGTTGCCTCGCGGGCACCGTTGCCGCGGTATCGCGGCGGCGCTGGATCGACATCGCGGTGTCCGTGCTGGCGACGCTCGGTTTCGCTACGCCACTGTTCTGGCTCGGCCTGATGCTGATGGTGCTGTTCTCCGCGCATCTGCACTGGCTGCCCGCGGGCGGTATCGGCACGCCGGGCGTGGTGTCGACCGGCTGGGCGCATGTACGCGATCTCGCCGCGCATATGGTGCTGCCGGTGTTCTGTCTGTCGGCCTATTACGTGGCCATCTACGCGCGGTTGATGCGCGCGTCCGTGCTCGAAGTGAGCGGCCTCGATTTCGTGCGGACCGCGCGGGCGAAGGGCGTGTCGCGACGCGCGACCATCGTTTCGCACATCGTGCCGAATGCGCTGTTGCCCATCGTGACGATGACCGCGCTGCAATTCGGCGCGCTGTTCAGCGGCTCGGTCGCCATCGAAACGGTATTCAGCTGGCCGGGCCTCGGGCAACTGGCGCTCGACGCCGTCTCGTCGCGCGACCTGAACCTGTTGCTGGGCATCCTGTTTTTCAGTTCGATCCTCGTGCTGCTCGTCAATCTGAGTGTCGATCTCGCTTATGGCTGGTTCGATCCGCGTATCGAGGTGGAACGATGAGCGACTTCGTCATGGCCAGGCCTTCGCTCCCCGCGCGACTTTGGCGGCTCGTCGTCGACGTGCCGAGCCTGAGTATCGGCATTCTCCTGCTGCTCGCAATCGTCGGGCTCGCGCTCGGTGCGCCGTATCTCACGCCGAACGATCCGCTCGATATGGTCGGCTCGCCGTTCACGTGGCCCGGCACCGACCCGGCGTTCCTGCTGGGCACCGACATGATGGGCCGCGACATGTTCAGCGGCATCGCCTACGGCGCGCGGGTATCGCTCGAAATCGGCGTGGCGGCCGGCTTGCTCGCCACGCTGTTCGGACTCGTGCTCGGCGCGGTGGCGGGCTTCTACGGCGGCCTCGTCGACAACGTGCTGATGCGCACCACCGAGTTGTTCCAGACCATGCCCGCGCTGCTGTTCACCATCGTGATGGTGGTGGTGCTGCATCCGGGCGTCGCGACCATCGTGCTGGGCGTGGCGCTGACCAGTTGGCCGCAGGTGGCGCGTCTGGTCAGAGCGGACGCGCTGCGGGTTAGCCGCGCGGAATACGTGCAGGCCGCGATCGTGGTGGGCATGAGCCGGCCGCGCATCGTGATGGTTCACGTGCTGCCGAACGTGGCGACCTCCGCGATCGTGATGCTGTCGATCCTCGCCGGCAATGCGATTCTGACCGAAGCGGTGCTGTCCTTTCTCGGTCTCGGCGATCCGAACGTGATGACGTGGGGCAGCATGATCGGTTCGGGCCGCGAAGCGCTGCAAACCGCGTGGTACATGACCGCGCTGCCGGGTTGTGCGGTGCTGGTAACGGTGCTGAGTCTGAACCTGATCGGCAATGGCCTGAACGACCTCGCCAATCCGCATCGCGGGAGGTCGCTATGAACTCCGTACCGCTGCTCGAAGTCGACAACCTGAACGTCGAGTTTGGCGGCAGGCGTGGCCGCGCTGTCGCGCCGGCCGTCACGCAACTGTCGTTCGAAATCCGCGCGGGCGAGACGCTGGCGCTCGTCGGAGAGTCCGGTTGCGGCAAGTCCACCATCGCGATGGCGCTGATGGGCCTGCTCGATGCACAGGGCGCGCGCGTCGACGCGGCCCGCCTGCGCCTGGGCGGCACCGATCTGCTTCGGCTGCCGGAAGCCGCATGGCGCGAATTGCGCGGCGGCAGCATCGGCATGATCTTTCAGGACCCGCTCGCGGCGCTCAATCCGGTCCGGACGGTTGGCCGGCAGATCGGCGAGGCGCTGAAGCTGCATCGCGGTATCAGCGGCCGCGTTGCGCAGAGCGAAACGCTCGAACTGCTGCGTCTGGTCGGCATACCCGAGCCGGCCCGGCGGATCGACGATTATCCGCACCGGCTGTCCGGCGGCATGCGGCAACGCGTGCTGATTGCGATGGCGCTAGCCGGTGAACCCCGCCTGCTGATCGCCGACGAGCCGACCACGGCGCTCGACGTGACCATCCAGGCGCAAATCCTCACGCTGCTCGCGAATCTGCAGCGGCAAACCGGCATGGCGATCCTGCTGATCACGCACGACCTCGGCATTGTCGGGCAACTGGCGCATCGCGTGGCGGTCATGTATGCCGGCCGCAAGATCGAAGAACGTGCGACGGCCGCGTTGTTCGACGCGCCACGCCATCCCTATACACAACGGCTGCTCGAAGCACGGCCGGGCCGCGGCATACGCGTGCGGCTCGCCGAGATCGCCGGCGCGGTGCCCGCGCCCGGCACGGTGGCGAACGGCTGTGCGTTCGCGCCGCGCTGCGAACTCGCGCATGCCGAGTGCCGTGCGGCCGTCCCGGCCTGGCAAGCGACCGAGGCCGGAGAGACGGGCGAGGGCGGCGTCGCGTGCGTGCTCGACGCGGCGTCTCAAGCCCGGTACAGGAGGCGCGATGCTGCTTGAAATCGATCGCGTGAGCGTTCGTTATGCCACGCCGCGCGGCGTGCTCAACGCCGTCGAGCAGGTATCGGTCGGCGTCGCGCGGGGCGAAACGCTCGGCCTCGTCGGCGAATCCGGTTGCGGCAAGAGTTCGCTGGGCAAGGTCATCGTGCGGTTGATCGAGCCGGCCGAAGGCACGATCCGTCTCGACGGCGCAGACCTCGGCCAGTTGACGCGCGCGCAATGGCTGCCGTGGCGCCGCCGCATGCAGATGGTGTTTCAGGATCCGCTGAGCGCGCTCGATCCGCGCAAGACGGTGCGCCGGACCCTGACGCTGCCGCTGGAAGTGCACCGTATCGGCTCGTCGGCCGAACGGCGCGAGCGCGTGGATGCGCTGTTGCATCAGGTCGGCCTCGCCGCGTCGCTCGCGGACCGCTTGCCGCACGAACTGTCGGGCGGCCAGCGTCAGCGCGTGAATATTGCGCGCGCACTCAGCCTCGACCCGGACGTGCTGATCTGCGACGAGCCGGTGTCCGCGCTGGATGTCTCGCTGCAAGCTCAGGTGCTCAATCTGCTGTCCGATCTGCAGCGCGAACGCGCGCTGACCAGCCTCTTCATCAGTCACGATCTCGCGGCCGTCGGCTATCTGGCCGATCGCATCGCCGTGATGTATCTGGGGCAGATCGTCGAGGTGCTGCCGCGCGACGAACTCTGGCAGCACGCGGCGCATCCGTACACGCAACTGCTGATCGAGTCGATTCCGACGCGCGGCGTGCCGCTGCCGCCGACCTCGTCGGCCGAGTTGCCGAGCCCGTTTGCACCGCCACGCGGTTGCCGGTTCCAGCAGCGCTGTCCCCACGCGATGCCCGTGTGTCGCGAAACGCCGCCGCAGTTGACGACGGTCGGCACCACGCATGTCGTCGCCTGCCATCTGTATGGCGGCGGTGAAGCGGCGGCCGGTCCGGTCACGAAAACCATCGCATTGCCGGGCCGCCATGGCGCCGCGCAGGCCGAGCCTGCGGTCGAGCCGTGGCAGGCCGAATCCACGAGGAGTGTCTGAGTTGATTACCCGTCGCCAGTCGCGACTGAACGTCGCTCGCCTCAGTGCACGAAGCCTGACCACGATTCCTGCTTACTTCTAACGCGGTGTCCCATGTCGATCCAGTCTCCCGCCAGCTTTCCCGACAGCCCGCTCTCGCGGGCCCTTTCCCAACCGCTGATGCTGGGCCTGTTCCTGCCGATCCAGAGCGGCGGCTGGTCCATGTCGACCTTGTCGCGCACGACCGACTGGAGCTTCGACTACAACGCGCGGCTGACCCGCAAGGCGGAGGAACTCGGTTTCGACCTGGTGTTCGGTCTCGCGCAATGGCTCGGCAAGGACGGCCACGGCGGCAAGATGCGCTACCGGCGCGAGTCGCTCGATTCGTTCATCACGCTGGCGTCGCTCGCGTCCATCACGCAGCGCATCCTGCTGATCTCCACGCTGCACATTCTCTACGGCAAGTGGCATCCGCTGCATCTGGCGAAGTTCGGCGCGACGCTCGACCATATTTCCGGCGGCCGCTGGGGGCTCAACATGGTCACCGGTCATTCGGTGGACGAGGCCGAGATGTTCGGCCGCGAGGGCCATTTCGAACACGATCTGCGCTATGAAATGGCCGGCGAGTTCGTCGACCTGATGCAGCAACTGTGGTCGCTCGACGAGAACCTCGACTTCGACGGCAAGTGGTATCGCGCGCGCAATGCGTTCGTGTCGCCCAAGCCGCGCTTCGGCCGGCCGGTGCTGGTCAACGCGACGAGTTCGCCCGCCGGTATCGACTACGCCGCGCAACATTCCGACCTGATCTTCATCACGAGTTCGGCGGGCGCGCAGATCGACGCGGCGCTCGAGGTGTTGCCCGCCCACACCGCGCAGGTCCAGGCCCGCGCGAAATTCTACGGCCGCGAGGTTCGCACGCTGATCAATCCGACCATCGTCTGCCGGCCGACCGACCGTGAGGCGCTGGCCTATCTCGACGCGATCAACGCGCACGCCGACTTCGATGCGGTCGACGGCTTTTCCAACCGTCGCAGCGACGCGAAAGCGTGGAAAGGTCATCAGCGCGAACAGCGTGTGCTGGGCGGCAACATCCAGATCATCGGTTCGCCCGAGCATGTGGTGGACGACCTGTTGCGGCTGAAGGCGGCGGGCATCGACGGCGTGCAGTTGACCTTCTTCGATTTCGAACCCGACCTGGCTTACTTCGGCGAGGCCGTGCTGCCGCTGCTGGAACAGGCGGGACTGCGGGTCCGCGTGCAACCCGCTGCCTGAACCCTTGCGTGGTCCGCCGCGACGGCGGACACGATCATCTGGATAGAACGGAGTTTTGACGATGACAACGACCCATTCGAATCGATCCGGCGCGGTGCGCCCGGGCTCGCCGGAACTGCGTGAACTGGTCGCGGCAATTGCGCGCGACGCCGAAGCGCGCGATCGCGGCGAGGCCGACACGCGCGATGCGATCGCGCTGGTGCGCGAGGCGCGTCTCGGCGTGTTCCGCGTGCCCCAAGCCGAAGGCGGTGGTGGCGCGACGCTGCCCCAGTTGTACGAACTCGTGCTCGATCTGGCCGAGGCCGATTCGAACGTGCCGCACATTCTGCGCAACCACTTCGCGTTCGTCGAAAAGGCGCTGCGCGCGCGCGATCTGCCGCAATACCGGCGCTGGTTTCCGCTGGTGCAGGACAACGAGCTGTTCGGCCTCGGCGCGAGCGAACTGGGCACGCAGAACATCGGCGACGGTGACGGCAACACGCGGCTCGAAGCGCATGGCGACGGCTATCGCCTGAGCGGCACCAAGTACTACAGCACCGGCAATTTCTATTTCGATCACATCGTCGTGAATGCGAAGACGGCGGACGGCCGCTTCGTCGGCGCGCGCGTGTCGGTGCGCCAGCCGGGTGTCGACGTGCGCGAAGACTGGGACGGCATCGGGCAGCGTCATACGGCGAGCGGCACGACGGTCTTCACGGACGTCGAAGTCGCGCCGCACGACGTGCTGGTACTGGCCGACGACGTGCGGATCGCGCATCAGGCGACCTTCGCCCAGTTGTATCTGACGACGATCGTCGCGGGCATTCTGCGGCGTATCGCCAAAGATGCGGTGCAACTCGTCTCGCAACGCAACCGCAACTACTACCACGCGGTCGCGCAGCGTCCCGCGGACGATCCGTTGCTGCAGGAAGCCGTCGGCGAAATACAGAGCGCGGCATTCGTCGCCGAGGCCGCGGTGCTGAATGCCGCGGGCGTGCTGGGCGAAGCGTTCGGGAGCGTCGCCAACGGCAAACCCGACGACGGCCTGTTCGTCGAAGCGGCGCTGCGCAGCGCGAAAGCGAAGGTGGTGATCGACCAGCTCGCGCTGCAATCGGCCACGCGGATTTTCGACGTGGGCGGTGCGTCGGCGGCGAAGCAGTCGGCGCAACTCGATCGGCACTGGCGCAACATCCGCACGATCGCCTCGCACAACCCGGGCATCTACAAGGCGCGCGTGCTCGGCGATCACGCGATCAACGGCGTGCCGCTGCCGACCGCAGCGTTCTTCTAAGCGACGTCCCCTCCGTTACTTTCCACTAGCCCGACCATGAGCCAATCCAACCTTCCGCTGATCGCCCCCGCCGCGTTGCGCGCCGCTCTCGCGGCCCGCCGCGAAATCGCCATCCTCGACGTTCGCGAAGAGGGCGTGTCCGCCCGCCGCCGGCTGTTCTATTCATCGATCGCGCCGATCGGCCGTCTCGGCCTCGTCGTCGGCCAACTCGTGCCGCGCTTCACCACGCCCATCGTGCTGGTGGACGAAGCGGGCGAAACCACGCCGCGCGCGGCGGCGTTGCTGCGCCGCTTCGGCTACACCGACGTGTCGATTCTCGAAGGCGGCGTGAGCGGCTGGGAGTCCGCGGGCTTCGAAGTGTTCACCGGCACCAACGTGCCCGGCAAGGCGTTCGGCGAGATCATCGAGCACCGGCTGTCCACACCCAATATCGATTCGGCGACGCTCAAGCAGTTGCAGGATGCCGACCACGACCTCGTGGTTCTGGATAGCCGGCCGTTCCCCGAGTACCAGACCATGAACATTCCGGGCGGTGTGGAATGCGCGGGTGCGGAACTCGTGTATCGCGCGCTCGCGGCCGCGCCGTCGCCCGACACGTTGATCGTCGTGAATTGCGCGGGACGCACCCGCAGCATTCTCGGCGCGCAATCGCTCGTCAATGCCGGGATTCCGAACCCGGTGGCGGCGCTTACGGGCGGCTCGATGGGCTGGCTGCTCGAAGGCTTCGAACTGCAGCGCGGCCAGATTCGCACCGCGCCGCGTCCCGACGATGCCACGCTCGCCGAGACGCAAGCTCTTGCACGGCAAGCCGCCGCGAAAGCAGGCGTGGTGGAGATCGACCGCGCCACGCTGGCGCGCTTCGAAAGCGAAGCCGGCACGCACACGCTGTACCGCTTCGACGTGCGCGATCCGCGCGAATACGAAACGGGGCATCGCGTGGGCTGGCGTTCGGCGCCCGGCGGTCAACTGGTGCAGGCCACCGACGAATACGTGGGCACCCTGCATGCCCGCGTGGTGCTCAGCGACGACGACGGCGTACGCGCGCGCATGACGGCTTCGTGGCTCGTTCAGCTGGGCTACCTGGAGGTGTTCGTGCTGAACGACGACGACGCGTCGCCGGCCTTCGAAACCGGCGCCGAGCGCTCGTTGATTTTTCGCACGCCAGGCCGCACGCAATGGATCGACGCCGACCATCTCGCGCAGGCGCTCGAACAGGGCAACGCGCTCGTGATCGACGTGGACAGCAGCCTGGATTTTCGCCGCGCGCATATCGCCGGGGCCCGCTTCGTGGCCGCCAGCGCACTGGAAGAACGGCTCGCCGAGATCGACGACACCTCGCGTCGACTCGTGCTGACGTCGGGCGACGGCGTGCTCGCGGGGCTGCTCGCCAGCCAGTTGCGCGAGCGGCGTCCCGGCGTGGCGGCGCTGCTCGGCGGCACGCAGCGCTGGCTCGCGCTCGGCCTCGCGCAGGCGAGCGGCGACGAAGGCAACCTCACCGGCGACGACGACGCGTGGTACAGCCCGTACGCGTACGCGCAGGAAGAGGGCGCCCGGCAGATGCAGGCCTATCTCGCCTGGGAGTTGCAACTGCCGGCGCAACTCGAACGCGACGGCCTCGCGTCGATCGACGTGATCGACTTCGACACGCCGACGTATGCCCGCAGCGCGGCGCGTCTCGCCAGTTTGCGCGAGACGACCTGACCGGCCCGACGACTCCTTGCCTGGGACACGACCATGAGTGCGCGTCGCACCTTGCACCTGAACACCAACGTCACCGGCACCGGCCGTCATCCGGCCGGTTGGCGCACGCTCGACAATCCGAAGTCGATCACCGATCTCGGCTTCTTTACCGCGATCGCGCAGATCGCCGAGCGCGGCAAGCTCGACGCGGTGTTTCTGTCCGATTCGCTCGCGCTGCGCGGTCATGCGAACGGTCCTGCGCAATCGCTGGAACCGACCGTGCTGCTCACCGCGCTCGCCGGGCTCACGCAACACGTCGGGCTGATCGGCACCGCGTCGACGACCTTCAGCGATCCGTTCAATCTCGCGCGCCGTTTCGCTTCGGTGGATCACCTGAGTGCAGGGCGCGTCGCGTGGAACGCGGTGACCACCTACGACCCGGAAGCGGCCGCCAACTTCAGCCTCGCACGAGCGCCGGAAAAAGCGGAGCGCTACGAACGCGCGGACGAGTTCGTCGACGTCGTGCTGAAGCTGTGGGACAGCTGGGAGGACGATGCGCTGGTGGCCGATGCCGCGAGCGGACGTTACGCGGACACGGCGCGCGTGCATGCGATCGAGCATGCGGGCCGCCACTTCCAGGTGCGCGGGCCGCTGAATCTGCCGCGTAGTCCGCAAGGGCGTCCGGTGCTAGTGCAGGCCGGCGGCTCGGAAGCGGGCGTCGAGCTGGCCGCGCGTCGTGCCGATGCGGTGTTCACCGCGCAGACCACGTTCGAAGGCGCGCAGGCGTTTTATCGTGACATCAAGGCGCGTGCCGCCGCGCATGGACGCGACCCGGAACATCTGCTCGTGCTGCCGGGTTTCTATCCGGTCATCGGCGGCACGCTGGACGAGGCGCGGCGCCGTAAAGCGGCGATGGACGATCTGCTCGATCGTGGCGCCGAACTCAGGAAGTTCGCCGGCGCGCTGGGCGTCGATGCCGCCGATCTGCAACTCGACGCGCCCTTGCCGTACGCGCTGATCGATCGGGGCACGCGCGACGACGTGTCGCGCGGTTTCATCCGCTCGACGGTACTGCTCGCGCAGAGCGAAAACCTGACGGTGCGCGATCTGCTCGATCGCAATCCGGGCGCGCACCGGATGCTGGTCGGCACGCCGGAAACCATTGCCGACGATATCGAGCGCTGGTTCGCCGGACGCGCGGCGGACGGTTTCAACCTCAACGCGGATGTGTTTCCGTCCGGGCTCGCGGACTTCGTCGACCACGTCGTGCCGCTGCTGCAAAGCAAGGGCATTTTCCGGCGCGAGTACGAGGGCACGACCTTGCGCGAGCATTACGGCCTGCCGCGTCCGGCGAGTCGGTCCGCCGCCCGCCACCGCTGATAGCAGCGCTTTATTTCACCTTAGGGACTCGTATGTCACCAAGAGAATCGACTTTGACGGCGGCTCCGGTCGCCGCGCTCGCAGCGGGCCCGTCGCGGTTCACGACGCTGCGCGAGCCGTTGCTGCGCGCCATCGTGCCGGTGCTGCTCATCGTGGTGTGGCAACTGGCTTCGTCGCTGGGTCTGGTCAGCGAGTTCGTGTTGCCCGCGCCGGCTTCGGTGCTCGCGGCGTATCGCGAACTATGGCAAGCGGGTGATCTCCAGGATGCGCTCAAGATCTCGCTCGCGCGTGCTGCGCTCGGGCTGCTGATCGGCGGTGGCACCGGGCTGTTGCTCGGCGTCGCGGCCGGCTTGAGCCGACCCGCGGAACGCGGCTTCGATACGGTGCTGCAAATGGTGCGGACCATTCCGTTCATCGCACTGGTGCCGATTTTCGTGGTGTGGTTCGGCATCGGCGAGGTGTCGAAGATCGCGCTGATCGTCGGCGCGTCCATCTCGCCGATGTACCTGAGCACGTACCACGCGATTCGCGGCATCGATCCGAAACTGCTGGAACTCGGCCGCACGTTTCACCTGTCGCGCGGGCATCAGATACGTCTCATCATTCTGCCGACCGCGCTGCCCGGAATACTCGTCGGCGTGCGCTATTCGGCGGCCATCGCGCTGCTCGCGCTGGTCGCGGCCGAGCAGATCAACGCGAGCGCCGGCATCGGTTTCATTCTGAACAACGCCAACCAGTTCCAGCGGACCGACATCATCATCGCCGGCATTCTGGTGTATGCCGTGCTCGGTATCGGCGTGGATGCGCTATTGCGGCTCGTCGAGCGCAAGGTGCTCGTGTGGAGAGGTGCGCATGTCTGAGCTCCTGCAACAACGAAGCCGCGAGTGCGGCCCGATCAACGCAAGCGCCGGGAGCGCCGGGAGCGATGCGCGCGTGGTCGCCCGGCTCGCAGGCGTGAAAAAGCGCTATGGCGATAACACCGTGCTCGACAACGTCGACTTTACCGTGCGCAAAGGCGAATTCGTCGCGCTGGTCGGCCCGTCGGGCACCGGCAAGACGACCTTGCTGCGGCTGCTCGCGGGCCTCGAATCGGCTTCGGACGGCGACACCGAGGTGTCCGGCAGCACCTCGGTCGTGTTCCAGGAACCGCGGCTGATCCAGGCGCTGCGCGTGTGGAAGAACATCCTGCTGGACGACTCGGGCAAGCCCGATGCGCAGGCGCTCGCCCGCAGCGCGCTGCAGGACGTCGGCCTCGACGACAAGCTGGACAGTTGGCCGGTGAGCCTGTCCGGCGGCCAGGCGCAGCGCGTGGCAGTGGCGCGCGCGCTCTACCGGCGTCCGGACCTGATGCTGCTGGACGAACCGTTCAGCGCGCTGGACGCGTTCACCCGGCGCAGCATCCAGAGCCTCGTGCTGAAGCTGTGGGCCAAATACCGCTTCGGCGTGGTCATCGTCACGCACGACCTCGACGAAGCGCTGATCCTCGCGGATCGCATCGTGATTCTCTCCAAAGGCCGAATCTGCCATGAAGCACGGGTCGATCTGCCGCGCGAACGGGATGTCACGTCACCGGAATTCAATGCGCTCAAGCGAGACCTGCTCAAGCAGTTCTCGCTCAGCATGTCCTGATTTTTTTAACTTCGTTGCAAAGGTATCCATGTCGCTCAAGAAATCGTTAAGCGCCGGTCTCGCCGTCGTGATCGCCACTGCCGCATTGGCGCTGTCGGGCACGGCCGGGGCGCAGAGTCAGCCCAATCTGAAAGACACCAGGCTGGTGATCGCCTATCAGGACCCGGCGTTTCCGGCGCTGATCCGTAAATCGGGTGTCGTCGACGGCACGCCGTATCAGATCGAATGGGTGCTGCTCACCGGACCCGCGGCCAACCTGTCGGCGCTCTATGCCGGCAAGATCGACCTCGGTCATATGGGCGACACCTCGCTGACCATCGAACAGGCCAACGCGCGCACCGAATGGACCGCCGATGCCACGCCGCTGCGCATCGTCGCCGCGTGGCGCAATGCCTATTCGAAGGAATATCCGGCGGTCATCACGGCGGTGCGCACCAGCGCCAACATCCAGACGGTTCAGCAGATCAAGGGACATAAGGTCGGCTACAACTACGGCGGCTACAACCACTCGCAATATCTGGCGACGCTGGTCAAGGCCGGCGTGACCGAGAAAGACGTGGAAGCGGTCAAGTTCGCCGATGGCGCCACTTCCGCCGCCGGCTTCAACGCGGGGCAGGTGGACGTGTATGCGGGCGCGCTGGGTCCGATTCTGCCGACCATCAAATCGGGCGCCGGCCGCATTCTGCTGAACGACCGCGAAACGCAGATTCCCGCGCTCAACGTGTGGACCACGACCTCCGCGGACCTGAAGGACCCGGCCAAGGTGGCCGCGTTCCAGGATTTCTTCTCGCGGCTGTCGGGCTACTGGGCCTGGCACGACGCGCATAAAGACGAGGTGATCGGCGTCCTGAAGGACACGCTCAAGATTACCGACGAGCGCGCCGCGTTCGAATACGAGGTACGTAGCGGCAATTTCGTGAAGTTCGACGCGGGTCTGCTCGGTCAGGAACAGGCTATCGCCGACATCCTCTACAACGGCCACGCGATCAAAAAGAAGGTGAAGGTTCAGGTCGAATACGATCCGCAATTCAACGCGGCGCAAAAAGCGGTCTGGCCGATCAAAACCAAAGACTGATTTTCTCTCCGGGCGAGAGTCCTCTACTACGGTTTTCAGCCATGCCGAATCGCATCTCCGCTCTCACCTTGAAACGCTGGCTGCACGACGGCGGCGAAATTGCATTGTTCGATGTCCGCGAGCACGGGCAGTACGGTGAAGGCCATCTGTTTTACGCCGTGCCGCTGCCATACAGCGTGCTCGAACGCGAGGTGGGACGACTTGCGCCGAATCGCCGGGTGCGTGTCGTGGTGTACGGGGAGGGCGACGATGGCGCCGTCGAGCGGGCCGCCGCGCGCCTGACCGCGTTGGGCTACACGGCGGTGCATCGGCTCGAAGGCGGGACGCGGGCGTGGCAGGAAGCCGGATTCAAGCTGTTCAAAGGCGTGAACGTCCCGTCCAAAGCGTTCGGCGAACTGGTCGAAGAAGTCGCCCAGACGGCGCACATTCCGGCCGCCACGCTGCTGACGTGGCAGAAGTCGGCGACGCCGCCGGTGGTACTCGACGGCCGCCCGCTTGGCGAATACGCCGCGATGAGTATTCCCGGCGCGGCGTGCTGCCCGAATGGCGAACTCGCGTACCGGTTCGACACCTTCGTTACCGACGGGGACACACCCATCGTCGTCAATTGCGCGGGGCGCACGCGCAGCATCGTCGGCGCGCAGACCTTGCTGCATCTCGGCATCCGCAATCCGGTCTTTGCGCTGGAGAACGGCACACAGGGCTGGAATCTGGCCGACCTGCCGCTCGAACGCGCTCAGCAGCGGCGTTATGCGGACGCGGTCAGCCCACCCGCCGGACGCGTCGAGGCTGCACGCGCGTTCGCGCTACGCGCGGGCGTCGAGTGGGTCGTTGCGCAAACCGTTCGCACCTGGGTCGATGCCGGAGAAAGAAGCGTCTATTTGTGCGACGTGCGTACCCCGGAGGAGTTCGCGGCCGGGACGCTGCGCGGCGCGCAACATGCGCCGGGCGGACAGTTGCAGCAGGCGACCGATCAGTTCATCGGGGTTCGTCATGCGCGCGTCGTGCTGTTCGACGACGACGGCATTCGCGCACCGGTCACGGCCGCCTGGTTGCGTCAGTTGGGACACGAAGCGTGGGTGCTCGAAGGCGGTCTTCACAGCGGCCTGGCGTTGGCCGAACCGCTCGTGCAGGAAGCGCCGGTCTTACCGACTATCGATGCCGACACGCTGGCGCGCCGGATCGCGGAAGAAAGCGTGGCGGTCGTGGACCTGCGCGCGAGCGCGGCCTGGCTCGATGCGCATGTGCCGGGGAGTGTCTGGAGCATTCGCCCCGAACTCGCAACGACGCTGTCGAAAACGCAATCGCGCGTCGCTTTCATCGTGGACGACCCACGCATTGCAGCCTGGGCGGTGGCCGATCTCCCCGACGCCGGCCGCTACGAATTCAGCGTGCTCGACGGTGGTATTGCCGCGTGGCGGCAACGGCAGGACGTCGCTCGCGCAACGCCCGATGCGCTGCCGAACGAAGTGCGCATCGATTTCCTGTTCTTCACCCACGACCGCCATGCGGGCAATAAGGCGGCCTCGCGCGAATACCTCGCGTGGGAACTCGGGCTGCTCGCGCAACTGGACGAAGCGGACCGCGCCGGGTTCCGTCCGTTGAGCACGCCCCAGTGAGAGAGGCGTCGCTCCCCACCTGAACAATCCCGCTTTTATTGCGGCCCGAGTTCGCGAATCAGCGTGTCGAGTTGCGCGACTTCGTCGTCGGTGAGGTCGGTGAGCGGCGCGCGCACCGGGCCCGCGTCGTGTCCCACCAGCTTCGCACCCGCTTTCACGATACTCACCGCGTAACCCGCGCGACGGTTCCGGATTTTCAGGTACGGCAGGAAGAACGAATCGATCAGGCGGCCGACGGTTGCGTGATCGTCCGTTGCAATCGCCCGATAGAATTCGATCGCCGTGCGCGGAATGAAGTTGAATACCGCCGAGCTATACACCGGCACACCGAGCGCCTTGTACGCGGCGGCGTAGACTTCGGCGGTCGGCAGGCCGCCGAGATAGGACAGGCGCTCACCCAGACGGCGGCGGATCGTCACCATATTCTCGATTTCACCGACCCCGTCCTTGAAGCCGATCAGATTCGGGCACGCGTCGGCAAGCACCTCGAGCGTGTCCGCCGTGAAGCGCGCATTCGCACGGTTGTACACGATCACGCCGATGTCCGGCACGGCCTTGCAGACTTCTTCGACGTGCGCGGCAATTCCCTCGGGGCTCGCTTCGGTCAGGTAATGCGGCATCAACAGAATGCCGTTTGCGCCAAGCCGCCGCGCTTCCTGCGCGTAGTCGATCGCGACGCGCGTCGGGCCGCCCGCCCCCGCGAGAATCGGCACCTTGCCTTTGCAGGTCTCGGTCGCAACACGAATCACGTTGGTGTAGTCGGTTTTCGTCAGCGAGAAAAATTCACCGGTGCCGCCCGCGGCAAACAGCGCCGTCGCGCCATAGGGCGCGAGCCATTCGAGGCGCTCGGCATAGGTCGTCGCGCGGAAGTTGCCGGCCGTGTCGAAGTCGGTGACGGGAAAGGAAAGCAGGCCGTCC
Source organism: Paraburkholderia sp. BCC1886 (assembly GCF_900996245.1). GTDB lineage: Bacteria > Pseudomonadota > Gammaproteobacteria > Burkholderiales > Burkholderiaceae > Paraburkholderia. The sequence goes on from NZ_CAAJGK010000041.1 coordinate 584,945, forward strand.
GAAACGATCTGTTTGAGTTCCTGGGGTGTGGTCATGTGCTATCTCCTGAAAGCGGGTACGCGGCGCCGACGCGTGATGCGGGCGGTGCCAGTGATGCAGTGGATACGGTTGATGGAAATCGGATCGGACAGCGCGTCAGACAGCCCATCAGACAGCGGTCAGCACCGGCTGGCCGGAAGCGAATGCGGCGATGTTATCGAGCATGAGTTGCGTCATCGCTTCGCGCGTCTCGGCCGTGCCGCTCGCGATGTGCGGCGTGAGCACGACGTTGTCGAGCGCGAGCAGCGCAGGCGGCACGACCGGTTCGTGTTCGAACACGTCGAGCGCGGCGCCGAGAATCGCGCGCCGCGTGAGCGCGTCGATCAGCGCGCGTTCGTCGACTACCGGGCCGCGCGCGACGTTGACGAGCATGCCGCGAGGGCCGAGCGCGTCCAGCACGCGCGCATCGACCAGGTGATGCGTTGCCGCGCCCCCCGGCACGGACAGGATCAGCACGTCGGCGTCGCGCGCCAGTTCGAGGAGCGAGGGGTAGTACGGGTAATCGACGCCGGCCCGGCGCTCGGGTCCGTGATAGGCGATCCGCATGCCGAACGCGCTGGCGCGCAGTGCGATCTCGCTCCCGATGGCGCCCAGACCGACGATCCCGCACAGCTTGCCGCCGAGCTTCGTGCCGAGCGTCGCGCGCCCTGCCGTCCATTGGTCCGAGCGCAGCAGCGCGTCGGCGTGAACGATGCGCCGCGCGAGTGCGAGCAGCAGCCCGAGCGCCATATCGGCGACGCAGGCGTTGAGCACGTTGGGCGTATTCGTCACGACGATGTCGCGAGCCCGCGCCGCGTCCAGATCGATCGGGTCCGTCCCCACACCGAAACTCGCGATCAGGCGCAGATTGGGCAACTGTTCGATGAATCCGGCCGACGCGCCGAATACGCCGCTGGTGGCGAGCACGTCGAAGCGGGCGCCATGTTGCGCGAGAAACGCAGCCTGATCCGGCTGTTCCCATAATTTATCGATCGTGTGGTCCGCTTCGAGACGTGCGATCAGATCGGCGGAAAGCGGTCCTTTCATCAGAACGCGGTGACGGCGTGCGGAGGGGAGAGGCGTCGGGATGGTCATTGGAAAGGCCTGATGTCAGCGGGGATGCGGTTGGCTCGCGGCGCGACGGGGCGGCGTCTCGGCATGATCGTCGCGCGTGGGTCGAAACAGATGGCTGATCGCCATGGTCACGACGGGCACGGCGAGCGAGAAATACGAGCTGTCGATACCGAACGGATTGCCCGCGATGAACCACGCGATCGTTGTAATGATGGACAGCACGATGCCGGCGAGCGCACCTCGCGGCGTGCCGAAACGTGGCGCGTAAAAGCACAGCAGAACCAGCACGGCCAGCGTCGCGCGCAGCGATTTGCCGAGAAACGCGATGAGCAGAATCTTGCTGGCGAACAACGCGAGCACCAGCGGAATGAGGCCGATCGCCACGGTGGCGATCCGCACGAAGCGCAGCGAGCGGGCGTCGTTGCTGGCACTGCTTTCGCCGCTCTGGCGGCCGAAATGAGGTTCGTAAAAGTCGCGCAGCAGCAGCGTGCTCGACGCGATGGTGCTGGCGGAAATACCGCCGAACAGCGCACCCGCCAGCCCCATTACGACGATGCTCGCGGCGAACGGCGGCATGTGCGAGATGATTACGGGGAACGCGTCGATGGAGCGGATGCCCGGATACAGGAACGCGCTGCAGACGCCGATTAGCGCGACCACCACGCCGAACGGCACCATCAGCGCCGCGACGTAGTAGCACGCGCGGCGCGCACCACGCTCATCGGGTGTCGTGACGACGCCCTGAATCACGTACTGCGTCGCGAAGATCGAGCCGATGCCCGCGATCATCCACGCAATGATCTGCGCGACGCCGACGCCCGACAGGTCGAACATGTGCGCAGGCAGCGCAGCTTGCAGACGCGCATAGCCGCCGGCCTGGGTCATGGCGTAAGACAGCGCGAGCACGATACCCACGTATTTGATGACCGCGTTCAGCGTGTTCGTGTAGACCACCGAGCGGAAGCCGCCGACCGTCACGAAGAAAATCGCCACCACGCCGACGATGATCGTCGCGGCCGTGTGTCCGATGCCGAGCACGGTGCCCAGCACCGCGCCGCCTGCGGCATATAGCGCGACCGCGACGACGTTCAGCGAAAAAATCGTCAGGGCCGAGGCGGCGTAGCGTACGCCACGGCCGTAGTTCTGTTCCAGAATCGCCGAGATGGTGTTCAGGCCGGTACGCCGGTAACGTCCCACCAGCAGCAGACCGAGCAGCAGGAAACCGATGGCCAGCGCAACGAGACTCCACGCCGCCGAAATGCCTTTCTCGAAGCCGAGCTGCGCGGTGCCGATGCTGACCGAACTGCCGATGAATTCGGACAGCAGCAACGCCGCGATCATCATCGGTGGAAACGACTTGCCGCCGGTCGTGAAGGCCGCGCTACTGCCTGCGTGACGGCGCACGCCGAGGCCGATCAGCGCGACGATCACGAAGTACAGCGCGGCTATTCCGATGACGATGAGGGCTCTGTGCGACATGTTGTGTCTCCTGGGATGTCCGCTGCGCGCAGCGGCATTTTGTCTTGCCCCCAGCGGTTCTGATGGCCGCTTCTGGAAGGTCGAACCGCCGGTCGGGATGCTGCTTCGGACCGGTGGTTGCTCCTGCTGTGCAACGCAACCCGATTCAATGTGACTGGTGCGGATTGCCTCGCGGCCTGCCGCTCTCGCGCACGATTGCGTCGCTGCGCCGACGTACCTCGGGCCGCAGCGCAGTGCCGAGACCCGGACGGGTCGGCGCGAGGGCGGCCCCCTGATGGATTTCGGGCAGTCCATCGACCAGGTCCGCATACCACGTCGCCAGCGATGCCCGCACGACTTCCTGATAAATCGCCGTCGGCGCATGAATGGCCAGCTGCAGACCCGCCATGAGCGCGACCGGGCCGGTGCAGTCGTGCGGCGCGAGCGGGCGCCCATGCGTTTCGGCGAGCGCCGCGATCTTGCGGGCTTCGGTCAGACCGCCGCACCAGGTGAGATCGAGCATCACGAAATCGACGGCGTCGGCGGCGAGCATGTCGTAGAAGCGCCGCGCGCCCGCCAGGTTCTCCCCGCCGCAGATCGGCGCACGCGTCTGTCTGCGCAGATCCGCGACGGCGGCGATGTTGTCCATCTTCGCGATCGGATCTTCGACCCACAGTACGTGGTACTCGGCCAGTGCATTGCAGATACGGGCCGCGGCCTGCGTGCCCCACAAGCTGTGCAGCTCGCACATGATTTCGATTCGCTCGCCGACGGCCGAGCGAATGCGGCGGAACGGCTCGAGGCCCGTCTTGAGATTGGCGAGACTGATCTGATGCGGACTCAGCGTGGCGAAGTCGTCGAACGGCCAGATTTTCATGGCTGCGTAGCCTTCGGCAAGCAGGCTCTCGGCCAGCCCGCCGGCGTCGCGCATGAAGGCGATCTGGTCGTCGTAGGGGCCGCTGATCCGGTCGTCGGTGCCGATCGAGCGGCGCCCGCCCAGCGACGTATTGAAGTCATACCCGGCGCACGTGTTGTAGACCGGCACGCTGGCGCGCATCGCGCCGCCGAGCGCCACGTGAACCGGCACACCGCTGCGCTGGCCCGCGAGATCCCATAGCGCGATATCGACCGCGCTCGCCGCGCGAACCTCGGCGCTGCTGCTGCCGAAACCCACGTACGGATTCATCAGTTCCGTTGCGATCGCGTTGATGTGCGCGGCGTCGCGGCCGACGATGGCCGGCGCGATCTGCTCATGAAGTACCGCTTCGACCGCCTGGGCGCCGCGAAACGTCTCGCCGAGTCCGGTCAGGCCGTCGTCGGTTTCCAGCTCGACCCAGATCAGCTTGGGGCGCTCGGGAAGCCGGATGGTTCGCAGGGCAGTCAGGGTGGGCATGGGAAGTCGATAACTCGATTGCGATGTCCCATTCTCAAAATGCGCGGGTAAGCTGTCAAACTTATCGGCTAAGCTGTCGGACAGGTTCGGAAATCTCTCAGGGTAAATCATGTATTCGCTTCGCACTTCGCCGCATATCGCTGCTCATACGCAGGACGAGCATGCTTACGACCAGTTGCTCGCGTTGCTGAGCGACCCTGAGTTCAGTCCCGACGCGCGCCTGCCGTCGGAGCAGACGCTGGCCGAGCGTTTCGGCGTTTCCCGGCCGATGCTGCGCCAGGCGCTGGTGCGACTGCGTGCCGAGGGGCGCATCTATTCGCGCAAGGGGTCGGGACATTACGTCAGCAAGGACCGCGGGACCGCGCCGGGCCTGGCGTTTTCGACCCTGGCAAGCATTCCCGACGTGCGCAGTTTTCTGGAGTTTCGCCGCAGTCTCGAAGGCGAAAGTGCGGCATGCGCGGCGCAGACGGGCGACCGCGTCGCCTTTGCGAAGCTGCGCAAAAGCCATCTGAAACTGGCTCAGACGCTGGCCGCCGGCGAACCCGGCATCGAGCAGGACATAGCGTTTCATATGGCCGTCGCGCAGGCGACCGGCAACCGGTTTTTCACGCATACGCTCGCCGCGCTGTCGGAGCAGATGAGCTTCAGCATCCGGCTCGTGCGGGATCTCGCGGGACGGCCGGTCGTTGCGCGCCGGGAAGAAGTGCTGCATGAACACGTGCAGATTCTCGACGCGATCGACGCCGGCGATGCCGCCGGTGCGCGAGCGGCCATGCGCGCTCACATCGACGGCGGCATCGCGCGACTGTTCGAGCGCTAGACGGCCTTTATCGGTTCCAATCCAGGCGGGCGGAAAGGGATGCGGCCTGCCGTTTCATGGCATGATCTTGCGCACTATTCCCCCGTCACAGGAGTATTGATCATGGCGACGTACATCGTCTTCACAAAGGAAAGCACGACCCATCAGAGCGATCTCGATGTCTACCAGAGCAAGGTGGGCGCCACGTTCGCAGGTCATCCCGTCAAGGTGCTCGCGGCCTATGGTCCGCAACAGGTGCTCGAGGGCGAAGGGCCCGAAGGTGTCGTGATCGTGGAGTTTCCGTCGACTGCCGAGGCGCGCGCGTGGTACGACAGTCCCGCCTATCAGGAAGCCGCGCAGCACCGCTTCAAGGGCGCGAAATATCGCGCCGTGCTGGTCGAAGGCGTGTGACGCAAGACGGTCGACATCGCAAAACCGCATAAGCATTCAACAACAAGTTCTTTGCTTAAATTCGGCGGCCCGGGTACCTATAGCCATCGCCCGCCGACCTTGCGCCATTGCCGTCATGTCACCCAACGCCGAAAAAATTGCCGACTGGCTGCTCGCCGGTCTCGAACTCAAGAGCACGCTGTTTCATGTCGGCCAGTATTGCGGGGCGTGGCAGGCTTCCACTGCCGGTCATCAGCAGGCCAGCTTCCACGTCGTGCTGCATGGCGAGTGCTGGTTGCATCTGCCGCCCAAACCCGGGCGCCTCGCATCGAGCGTGCATCTGAACCAGGGCGACACCGTTTTCCTGCTGCATGACATGCCGCATTGTCTGTCGCCTTCTCCTGTCGCGCCCGCAGTCGGTCACGAAAGCGCACGCGCTGGCGCCATGCAGCCTTTGGTGTCTTCCGGCGAACCGCCGCAGCAAAGCCTCGGTCTTGCCTGCGGGTTTTTCGAGTTCCGCTCGGGCCTCGACGACCAGTTGCTTGCGCTGCTTCCCGATCACATCGTCGCACGCCGGGATTGCACGGCGCAAGAAGGCCCGCGTGCCGTGTTCGACCTGATTCGTGCGGAGGCGCATCGTCATCCGCAAACGCCGTCGCCGTTGATCGCGCGCCTGACGGAACTGCTGTTCTTCTACGCGTTGCGCTCGGTGGCCGCTCGCGACGACATCGCGCCGGGACTCTGGTCGCTCATGCGTCGTGCGGAATTCGCGCCGCTGATCGCGGCTATCGTCGAGACGCCCGCGAAGCGCTGGACCACCGAATCGATGGCCGGGTTCGTCCATATGTCGCGCGCGCGTTTCTGCAAGCAGTTCATGGAGGCTTGCGGTCAGCCGCCGGCGCAGTTCGTGACGCTGGTTCGGATGAAAGTCGCCGCCGCGATGCTTCGCTCCGGCACGGCGACACCCGATGCCGCGGAACTCGTCGGCTACCAGTCGGAATCCGCATTTGCTCAGGCGTTCAAGCGCGTGACGGGCGAACAGCCGGGCGCATATCGAAAGAACCGGACTCAGGAGCAACGGGACGCGCTTCACTGAGCCAGACAAACCAAGACAAACGCGCATGAAGCGCAGACGCGCGCGCATTGCCGGGACGTCCGTCCTGCCCGACAATGCCGGCTCGACTACGAGGAATGTCATGAGCCGTCTGCCCCTGCAAACCATTGAAAGTGCCCCCGAAGCCAGCCGTCCTTTTCTCGAGAAGGCGCTCGCGAACAACGGCTTCCTGCCGAATCTGGTGGCCTCGCTGGCTAACGCGCCCGTCGCGCTCGAAACCTATCTGACCGTCGCGGGCATCAATGGGCGCAGCGGCCTCACGCTTGCCGAACGCGAAACCGTGCAGATCACCGCGGCCGCGATTCACGGTTGCGGTTTCTGCGTAGCCGGCCATACGGCGGTCGCGTTGAAGAAGGCGCAACTGGACGCGCCCATCGTCGATTCGATTCGCGAGCAAACGCCCATCGGCGATGCGCGTCTCGATGCTGTCGCCGTCTTCACGCGCGCGGTAATCGCCGCACGCGGTGCGGTGCCGGACAGCACGCTGAACGATTTTCGCGCTGCCGGTTTCACCGATGCCAACGCGCTCGAAGTCGTGCTCGGCGTGAGCCTCGCCACACTCTGTAACTTTGCCAACAATCTGGCACAGAACGAACTCAACCCGGAACTCGCTGCGTACAAGTGGGAACCGCAAGGCAAGGCGAACCCCGCATGACATCGTCGGGCGTGCAGCCGGAAATCAGCGAACTCGAAGCCTGGCTCGACGCGAACGCCGAAGCGATCGACACCGGCCAGGCGCTCGCGCCCGAAATCCTGCCGTGGCTTGGCCGCGCGGGCGTGTTTCGCGTCGGCGTGCCGGCCGCGGCAGGCGGCGCGGGCGGGTCGATTGGCGATGCCATCGAAGCCGTCGCGAAGGTCGCCGAACACTCTCTCGCGGCGGCGTTCGTGTTCTGGGGGCAGCGGACTTTCATCGAGTACGTGTTGCAGAGTCCAAACCTCGCGTTGCGCAAGCGCTGGCTCGATGCGCTGCTGAGCGGCGAACTGGCTGGCGCGACCGGCCTGTCGAATGCGATGAAATATCTGTCGAACATCGAGCCGTTGCAGATGAAAGCACAATCGCTCGGCAACGGCCAATGGACGCTCGACGGCAGTCTGCCGTGGATCACCAACCTGCGTCCGCAAGCGTTCGTCGCGGCGCTCGCGTTCGATCATGCGGCGGAGCAGGGCGACATGGCGCCGTCCATCTTCGCCATTACGCACGATGCGAATGGCGTCACGCGCAGCGAAGACCTCGACCTGATCGCATTGCGCGCCAGCAATACCGCGGCGCTGCAGGTGCGCGGCACGGTGGTCGACGAATCCAGCCTGATTACCGCCGATGCCCCCACGTGGCTCGCACACGTTCGCCCGGCGTTCCTCGGCCTGCAGTGCGGCATGTCGGTCGGTCTTGCACGGCGCTCGCTGGCGGTGGTCGGCGAATCGGGGGCAGCCACGCGCGCTGCCGTCGCCGATGAAGCGCGGCAGATTGCAGCCGATCTCGACGCGCTTACGCATCGATTGAAAGAGGGCGTGCAAACGGGCATTTTCGTGGCGGCGCCTGCTGCGCTGTTCGAGATCCGCATTGCGCTCGCGGCGCTCGTGCAGGCCGCGATCGGACTCGAAGTGCAGGTGAGCGGCGGCCGTGGCTATCTGCGCGGTCAGGGCGGCACCGCACGCCGTGCGCGCGAAGCCGCGTTCGTGCCCATCATCACGCCGAGTCTCGTGCAACTGAAAAACCAGCTGGCGTTGCATCGAAAGGCGCAGGCAGCATGAGCCTCGTCGATGCGAGAGGCGTGGGCCTGAGTTATCCCGAGCGCACCGTGTTGCGCGGCGTCGACCTGCGCGTTCGGGCGGGCGAACTGGTCTCTATTCTGGGGCCGAGCGGTTCCGGCAAATCGACATTGCTGCGCATTCTCGCCGGCATGCTGAAACCGACTTCGGGGCAGGTGTTCGTCGACGGTACGCCGCTCGACGGCCCGCGTCCCGACGTCGCGCTGGCGTTTCAGGATCCTTGCCTGCTGCCGTGGTTATCGGTGGAACGCAATGTCGGCTTTGGTCTCGGCTTCTCGCGGCAATCTCCGTTGACGCGTGCCGAACGACGCGGCCGTGTGAGCGCCGCGCTCGACGAAGTCGGTCTAAGTCACGCACGATCCTATATGCCGAGCCAGCTATCCGGCGGCATGGCGCAGCGCGCGGCCCTTGCCCGGTGCCTGGCGCGCCAGCCGCGCACGCTGCTGCTGGACGAACCCTTCGGCGCACTGGACGAAGTCACGCGCGCGGACATGCAGCGGTTGCTGCTCGAGGTCGTGCGGGACACGCAGGCGGGCACGGTGCTGGTGACGCATGACATCGACGAAGCGCTGCTCGTGTCCGATCGCGTCGTGCTGCTCGGCGCGCAAGGGACGCTGATCGAGCAATGGCGCGTGACAGTGCCGGCGCCGCGCGCGGCCCAGGTGCATGCGCTCGGCGTGTTGCGCATCGAGATTCTCGAGGCGCTGCAGGCATCCATGGCGGCCGGCAAGACGACGGCATAACGACGGCATAACGACGGTATAAAAACATTCCATCACTCCAGGGAAACTCGAATCACCATGTGCCAGCTTCCGATGTCTCGCCGCGAGTGGCTGAAACTCGCCTCCCTGTTCACCGTCGCGGGTGCGGCGCCTTTGCTCGGCTCGCTGAACGCACGCGCTGGCAGCGAACCCGACGCGCCGGTCCGTGTAGGTTATCTGCCGATCACCGATGCGACGCCGCTGCTCGTCGCGCACAACAACGGTTACTTCGAAGCGGCCGGTATTGCCGCCGAGAAGCCCACGTTGCTGCGTAGCTGGGCGCAACTGGTCGAAGCGTTTCTGTCGGGGCAAGTCAACGTCGTCCATCTGCTTTCGCCGATGACCGTCTGGGCGCGCTATGGCAGTCACGCACCGGCGAAAGTCGTCGCATGGAATCACGTCAACGGGTCGGGACTGACGGTGGCGCCGGGCATCGACAAACTCGGTGATCTCGGCGGCAAGACCGTCGCCGTGCCGTTCTGGTATTCGATCCATAACCTCGTGCTGCAGGACATGCTGCGTTCGCAGGGACTCGTGCCTGTCCTCAAGAAAAGCGATGCGGTCAAGGCGAACGAAGTGAACCTGATCGTGATGTCGCCGTCCGATATGCCACCGGCGCTGGCATCCGGACAGATTGCGGGGTTCATCGTCGCGGAGCCTTTCAACGCGGCCGCCGAAGGGCTGAAGATCGGCAAGGTGCTGCGCTTTACCGGCGACGTGTGGAAGAACCACGCGTGCTGCGTCGTGTTCATGCACGAACAGGACCTCACGGGACGCGCGGCGTGGTCGCAGAAAGTGGTCGATGCGATCGTCAAGGCGCAGGTCTGGACGCGCGAGCATCCCGCGCAGGCAGCGCAGCTTCTGTCGAAAGAAGGGCAGAACCACTACACGCCGCATACTCCGCAAGTGCTGACGCGCGTGCTGGCGCCGTCGCCGGACGAAGCAGGGCGCTACCTCGCCGATCGCGCTATCGTGCATGCGGACTGGCATGAAAAGCGGATCGATTTTCAGCCGTATCCGTTCCCGAGTTATACCGAGGAACTCGTGAAACGGATGAAAGCCACCCAGGTGGAAGGCAATGCAGAGTTTCTCGCGAAGCTCGATCCGGCTTTCATCGCGCGCGATCTGGTCGATGACCGCTTCGTGAAAAACAGCATTGCGGCCGTGGGCGGGATGAAGACCTTTGGTTTGCCGGAAGGCTTCGCGCGTTCGGAGAGCATCGTTGTCTAGTGTGTCTTCTTCGTCCGCGCTCACTGAAGCCGCTGCGAAACCGTCGCCACGAACGAGTTCGTGGTTTGCGCGCACGTGGCCGGGGCTTGCGGGTATCCTCGGCGTCGTCGCGGTGTGGTGGATCGTCCTGACACTCGTCGCGAGTCCGGGTAGCCTCGCCGCGCAGTTCCTGCCAACGCGCGCGATGGCCGCGCTGCCGTCTTTGATCGACGACGACCGGTTGTTCGAGCATATCGTCACGAGCTTGCGGCGGATTGCCGTGGGGCTTGCGTGGGCGCTGGTGATCGGCGTGCCGTTGGGGTTCGTCATCGGCAAGCTGCGGTGGCTCGATGCCGCGTTGTCGCCGACGCTGCAATTCCTGCGCATGATCTCGCCGCTTTCATGGATGCCGATTGCCGTGATGTCGCTCGGTGTCGGCGATAAGGCGGTGTACTTCCTGCTCGCGTTCGCGGCGCTGTGGCCGCTCGTGATGAGCACGGCGGCGGGTGTCGCGCAGATCGACAGACGGTGGGTGCAGCTTGGCGAGAGTCTCGCAGCGACGCGCTTCGAGATGTTGTGGCATGTGTACGTGCCGGGCATCGCCGCGCATGTGCTGACCGGCGTGAGGCTGGCGATCGGCATTCTTTGGATCGTGCTCGTGCCGGCGGAAATGCTCGGCGTCAGTGCCGGGCTCGGGTATCTGATTCTGGATACGCGCGATCGGCTGGCTTATTCCGAGTTGACGGCGGTTATTCTGGTGATCGGGGTGCTTGGGTTTTTGCTGGATTACGTGGCGCGGCTGGTTTATCGGCGGTTTGGAGCGGGGAAGGTGGGAGGTCAGGTTTGAGGGGAGTGGTTGGGGATGGTTTGGACCTGATCGAAATTCGACACACATTGTGACGTTGTGCAGCTTGACCAAACGGTAGGCTGCGCCGTTCGACGGCGACTGCATTCTCCCGCGATATTGTCCGCGATAACCAGGCAAACTTGCTTGGGCTCTGGCTTTGAGGCTTGTCTCTTTTCGTCGCGCTTTTGCACCGCCACTTGCAAGCGGTCGGACGGTGCGTCAGTCACCGATGAGGCGCTCGTTTTCTTGGGTGCTGGCGCTGTACGATTGCATGGTCGGATCGATGATGACGCGGACGTTTTCGCGTTTTTAGTCTGACATGCGAAGGTGGGAGGGTAAGTGGTTTACTGGGCATGCATTACGATTGGCGTTCCGGCTCTGATGCCGCTGGTTCTGGCCGGATTAGTCAAAGCGATTTCCGGTTCGCTCGATGGCAAGGAGATAAAGTGGCTGGCGCCTTACACAGAGGGACAGCTCGGCTATGTGGCGATGGGTTGGTCCGCTGCGACGCTTTACGAGCTAGACCTACTGGCAAGATGCCCGCCCGATCCTCTCGGCAGTATCGAGGGGGCGAGGTGGTTTCTTTATGTACTAATGGCAGCAGGATCTTTGTCAGCGGCAGTCGGAGCGGTCGCAAACAAGACCAAAAAGGGTGTCGCAAAGTTCAGTGCGCAGCAACTTTGGACCATCTTGTCCGTATTTGCTTCTATGGTAGCCTTGGCAGCAATGTATCGGATTCATTCAGTTCTGGAGGTCCACAAATGCGCGACGTAATTGAAAACGCAGGCGGAAAGACACAATTCTATGCAGCGGTGTTGTGCGCAACACTGGTGATAATCGGAGCAGTCGGCAGTTACTTCACCATGTTTCATCACTGAAAGAACCAGACGTTTCAGCTTACTGAGGCCCGCATGAGCGGGCCTTTGCTTTTCGCGAAAAGACCTCATTATCAAGTTGACATAAGATAAATTAGCAACAGTTTTGTTGTAGCGGCTAGGTTGTAATGTCCGCTTCTAGCCAGATTCAAATGTCCGCTTCTCGGCGGCTTAAGCTTAGCCGGCGTCGATTCCCACGGCGCCGGAGGCTACGATGGCGGCGACGGACAGAATCACCATGACGATGCGCGAGTTGGACCGATTTAAAGTGATTCAGTCGGTGGTCGACGGGCAGCTCAAGCCGTGGCGAGCCGCCGAGCGATTATTGTTGACGACGCGTCAGGTTCGACGCCTGGCGGCACGTTTGCGCGAACAAGGACCGCCGGGGTTGATTTCGGGCAGATGCGCCAAGCCGAGCAATCACCGGATTGATGCAGGAGTCGCGGTGCGAGCCGTAGCCATCATCAAGGAGCGCTACGCTGATTTCGGCCCGACTTTGGCCTGCGAGAAGCTGCGCGAGTGCCACAACCTGAAGCTGGCCAAGGAGACGGTCAGGCGCTTGATGATCGACGCGCGCTTATGGACACCGCGCCGACAACGTCCGCCCAAGATCCATCAGCCGAGGAACCGGCGTTCGTGCCTGGGCGAGCTGATCCAGATCGATGGCAGCGATCACCGGTGGTTTGAAGACCGGGCGCCAGCGTGCACGCTGCTGGTGTTTATTGACGA
>NZ_CAAJGK010000042.1 GCF_900996245.1 Paraburkholderia sp. BCC1886
TCGGTCATCGCGAAACACGAGCGGGTGTGACCGGCCACCTGCGGCGCCAGCCAGCGCGCTTTCTGCGCGGGCGACGCGACGCTTTCCATCAGGTGGATATTGCCTTCGTCCGGCGCGTGAATATTGATCGCGATCGGGCCGAGCGGCGAATAGCCCGCTTCCTCGAACACCACCGCTTTTTCGACGTGTGTGAGTCCGAGGCCGCCGAGTTCGCGGCTCGCGTGCGGCGTGAGCAGCCCGGCCGCGCGGGCGCGTTCCACGAGTTGCTGGCGCAACTCGTCGCCAGGTCCATGCGAACCATGACGGAGCGTCGACTCCAGCGGAATGACCTGCTCGGCGATGAAGCGTCGGGTGCGATCCCGCAGTTCCAGCAGCGCTGGCGGCAGGGTGAAATCCATGGCGTCTCCTGATTGCCTCGAAAGATGGCCGGTTGAAAAGCCGGCCTGCTTATATTCATGCCCGGGCAGGCTGGTCCGCCGCCGACGCGTACGGCAGGCACGTGCCGTCGACGACGCGCAGGTCGATACGCACCGGCATGCCGATCGTCAGGGCGGCATCGGCGCGGGTCATCACCCGCACGCCCTCCGCCAGATCGACGAGCGCGATGCCGTAAGGACCGTCCCGCGTCGCCTCTTTCGTCGGCCCACGGTGAACCACCGTGATCGACCAGACGCGTCCCGTGCCTTGCGCCGGCACGGTCTTCAACGACTCGCTTCCACAGTGCGCGCAGTGTTGCTGCCTGAATCCCGTGCGGCGGCCGCACGCCAGGCATTCGTCCACCAGCAGTGCCGGTACGCCGGCCGTCCAGTCCTGTGCGGCAGTCATGGGTGAGTCTCCAGGATCATGCTGGTGTGCGAGGACAGGACGCCGCCGTCGGAGTGCAGGAACGCGCGACGGGCAGCGTGGGCGATCTGCCGCTCGCCGGCTTCGCCGCGCATCTGGCAGACCGCCTCGGCCAGATGCGCCAGCGCACCCGCGGCGCCGCAATGGCCGTACGACAGAAGCCCACCGTGGGTGTTCAAAGGCAGCCTCCCGGAACGGCCGAACCGGCCACTGCGCGCCAACGCGCCCGCCTGACCGGGCTCGCTGAAACCCGTGGCTTCGAGCAGCATCGCGAGCGTGACCGTGAAGCTGTCGTAGATACCCAGATAATCGATATCGGCCGGTCCGTAACCCGCCTGCCGGTAGGCGGCCGCGGAAGACTCGCGCGCGCCGCACGCAACGTCGTCCGGCGCCATCGACACGTGCTGGTGCGTATGCGCGCTGCCGGTGCCGGCGATGCGGATCGCGGCCCGCTCGCCCGGCATTGAATCCACGATCACCGCCGCGCCGCCATCCGAAATCGGACAGCAGTCCAGCAAACGCAACGGCGTGGAAACCGGCTTCGAGGCGAGCACGTCGGCAACGCTGATCGGCTGCCGCAAATGCGCGCCTTCGTGAGCGGCCGCGTTCGCGCGCATGAGTACCGCGAGTTCGGCCAGATCCGCCGGGCTCGCGCCGGTCTCGTGCAGATAGCGTTGTGCGAGCAGCGCGTAGTAGGCAGGGATACTCGCGCCGAGCGGCACCTCGTAGCGAGGATGGCCGACCTGCGCAAGCACCTTGATCGAGTCGTCGCGCGACTGGCCGGTGAGGCGGTTTTCGCCGGCCACGCACAGCACGCGCTTGACCACGCCGGCCCGCACGAGATGGCTGGCAAGCGCGACCAGTGTCAGCCCGGTCGCGCCGCCCACCTGAACGCCGTGTGCCCAGGTAGGGCGCAGCCCGAAATGTTCGGCGAACACCGTACCGAGCATCAGATGAGGCATCGTGGTCGAATAGGCGACCAGCAACCCGTCCACCTCGCCGCGCTGCAGATTGGCGTCGGCAAGCGCCCGGGTGGCGGCCGAGGACATCAGATCGAGCGTGTCGGATCCTTCCAGACGGCCGTAGGGCGTGACGCCCACGCCCCGGACAAAAGCAGTGGCTTCCATGTCAGAAGAGTGTCCCGTTAGCAGCCGGCGACGTGAGAGCCGCGCCGGTCGATAGTCGATGGCGCAAGGCGGACCGTCCCGCTCAGCACCACTACGCCGTCGTCGTTCGTCACTTCGACGCGCCAGATTTCGTCGCGGCTGCCGGGCACTCGCGTTCCGCTCGCGCTGACGCGCGTGTCCACCAGCACCGGCTTGACGAAACGGATGTCCGCCTCGGCGCCCGCCAGTACATCGCGACCGAACGTGACGTCGAAGGCCTGCCAGACCAGTGCGAGCGTCAGCGTGCCGTGCGCGATGGTGCGACCGAACGGCGTTTTGCCCGCGAAGTCTTGATCGACGTGAATCGGGTTGAAGTCGTCCGTCAACTCGGCATACAGACGGATGACCTGCGCGTCGATGATGCGGCTTTGCGCGACGAGCGTGGTGGGCGGGACGATGGCAGGTTTCAACATAGCGCTCGTACTCATGCGGCCCACACCATTTTCAATTCGCTGGAAAGCACCAGCGCGTCGTTCCGATTCACCAGCCTGACCAGCAGGCTGACCCAGCGCCGCTCCCGCGCGATGCTTTTGCCGACACAACTGACACTCACGCGCAGCGGCTCGCCGACGCAGGCCGCCACCGTCCCCCAGCGCAGCACGCTGGACGCATGGACATTGCCCGGCGGACGCGGCTGCACGATGCTCAGGTAGCCGCGCATGGCGAGCGCCACCAGCAGCCCGCCGGGCGCAGCGTCCTCGATCGCGTCGCCGCACTTCGGGGACTGCCCCACGCGGGCGTTCACACTGCGCCACAACGCGAGTTGCCGCTCGTCGAGGCAGACCTCGCATTCACCGATCGCGACGTTTTCCTCGAAGCGTTCGTACGTCCAGACGTCAGTCATGCCGACGCTCCTTCGCGGCGCTGTCCGCACCAGCCGCCGGGACGATCAGCGCGTCGAGCATCACGGGTCCCGCTGAGCCCCTGCGTACGAGCAGCGGATTGATCTCGATGGTTTCGAAACGTCCGCGATTGGCCATCGCAAAGCGCGACAGACGCACGATCACCTCCGCCAGTGCGTCGACATCGACCGGTTGCGTACCGCGCGCGCCCTGCAGCAACGGCCACGCTTTCAGCTGCGTCAACATCCCGCGCGCCTCGTCCGGCGTCAGCGCGCCGACGCGAAACGCCACGTCGCGGAAGATTTCGACGAACACGCCGCCGAGCCCGATCATCATGACCGGACCCAAACACGGATCCATGCGCGCGGCCAGAATCATCTCAATGCCCTCGCCCGCCATTTGCGTGACGGACAAGCCCGACACGCGCGCACGAGGTGCGCGCTCGCGAACCGTCGACAGCATGTGCAGCGCCGCGAGCCGCACCGCATCGCCGCTCCTCAGATCGAGCGCCACGCCGCCGACTTCGGTCTTGTGCGCAATGTCCGGCGACACGATCTTGAGCGCAACCGGCAGGCCCAACCGGACGCTGGCCGCCTCGGCTTCCTCGGGCGTCTGCACGAGCGCCTCGGCGAGCGCCGGCATCCCGGCAGCGGCGAGCAACGCCTTGGTCTGCACCTCGTCCAGTGCGGCAAGGGGCAGGCTTGCAGGCGTATCGACCGCAGGACTCCCATCGCTTTCCGCCGCACGCCGTATTGCCAGCCGTTCGCCGATCGTCGCGAGCGCGGCCAGCGTCGCGATGGCGCGCGTCGGGTCTTCGAACACGAGCATCCCGCACGCTTCGAATTCTTCGACGATCTCGCGCGGTGCGGTGACCGCCACTGCGACCGTGCGCTGTTCGAAGCCGCGCATACCGTCGGCGAGCGCGCGGCGCAATAGCGGCCCCGTCACCGGCGACGCGGCCCAGTTCATGAAGAAGCCCACCACTGCGTCGTAGCCGCCGTGCATCAGCATGGCGCGCAGATGGTCGGTCACGAGCGTCATGTCGTTCAGCGCCTGCGCAGTGATATCGACGGGATTGACCGGCGAGCCGAACGGCGCGCGTTCGCGCAGATGACGCTGACTGTCGGCCGGCATCGCGCTCAGGTCGAGCGCATGATCGCTGGCGGCGTCCGCCATCAGCACGCCAGCGCCGCCGGACACGGTGAGGACGCCGAGCTTGCGCCCGGCCGTCGGCGCCCGGCGCGAGAGCGCGTAGACCACGTCAATGAACGCCTCGGTCGTCAGCACACGGAAGGCGCCGTACTGGATCAGCGCCGCGTCGAGCACCGCGTCGTCCGACGCGAGCGATGCCGTATGCGACTGCGCCGCACTAGCGCCGCTTGCCGTGCGGCCCACCTTCATCATGACGACGGGCTTGCCGGCTTCGCGCGCGGCATCGAGTGCGGCAAGGAAAGCCGGGCCGTCGGAAATTCCTTCGGCGTAGCAGCCGATCAGATCGATGCTGTCGTCCGTGACCATGTGCATCAGACAGTCGGCCAGCGTGACGTCCGCCTCGTTGCCGGTGGTGACCCACGCACCGACACGGATTCCGCGCTGCCGGGCAAGAATGAACAGGTGCGAGCCGTACGCGCCCGACTGACTGACGATCGCCACCCGTCCCTGCGGCAGCGGCAGCGTATCGACGAACGAGCCGAACGTGGCCATCTGCCGATGCACGGCATGCGCGAGACCCAGGCAGTTCGGTCCGAGCACGCGTACACCGTGCTTGTGCGCCACCGCCAGCATCTCGCGCTCCAGCGCCGCGCCGCGCTCGCCCATCTCGGCGAAGCCCGAAGAAAAGATGACCGCGCCGCGCGCGCCCTTGGCGGCCGCGTCGGCGATGATCCCCGGCGTCAGCTCCGCACCGACCGCCACGACGACGAGATCGATCGGCTCCGGTACGGATGCGAGATCGGGATAAGCGGTATAGCCCTGAACTTCCTTGCGCGACGGATTGATCGGGAAAATGCGTCCCGTGAAGCCGCTTTCGCGGTAATAGCGAAGCGGCCGGCCGCCGATACGCGACGGATCCGACGAGGCACCGACAATGGCGACGCTGCGCGCCGAGAACAGCACGTCGATATCCGAGGTGCGGGGTGCCGCCGCAAGACTTGCATGGCTCGTTTGAGTGGACATCAGAAATCCGTCACGACAGTTTGGGTGTGGGTGTATTCGAGGAATCCGTCCATGCCGTTCTCTGTACCGAACGCGGACTGCTTGTAGCCGCCGAACACATAGTCCGGCGACAGAATGTGGATCGTATTGATCCAGACGGTGCCGGCTTCGAGACGCGCGCCGATCGCCTGGGCCTGCGCGACGTCCGCGCTCCACACCGAAGCGCCCAGCCCGTAATCCGACGCGTTGGCGCGCCGCACGACTTCGTCGACGGTCCTGAATCGCAGCAGCGGCAGCACCGGCCCGAACGCTTCCTCGGCGACCACGCGCGAGTCGTCGGGCGGATTGCCGACGATCGTGACCGGCACGAACAGGCCTTTGCCCGCCGGCACCTCGCCGCCCAGCAGAAACTCATGGCCGGCTGCACGCGAAGAGGCGATCAGCTCGCGCACGAAATCGTATTGACGACGGTTCTGGACCGGCCCGAGCTGAGTGCCTTCTTCGAGACCGTTGCCGACCTTGACGGACTTCGCATAGGCGACCAGCGCCGCGGCAAAGCGCTCGTAGATTGCGTCGTGCACATAGAGCCGCTTGGTGGCGAGACAGAATTGCGCGTTGTTGGAGAAGGCGCCCCAGAACAGCCTGGGCACGACCTTGTCGAGATCCACGTCGTCCATCACGATGGCCGCGTCGTTGCCGCCCATTTCCAGCGTGATGCGCTTCATCGTGTCGGCCGCGCTACGCATGATCGCCTTGCCGGTTGCCGTCGACCCGGTGAAGGCGATCTTGTCGAAGCCTGCGTGCGAGGTCATCCACGGTCCTAGCGCGTCGTCGCCGCTGATCACGTTGAGCACGCCAGGCGGCAGAACGTCTTTTGCCAGCTCGCCGAACTTCAGCATGGTGAGGGGCGTGAACGGCGACGGCTTGAGCACCATCGTGTTGCCCGTGACGAGTGCGGGTGCGATCTTCCACACGGCCAGCGTCATCGGGAAATTCCACGGTGCAATGGCGCCGACCACACCGAGCGGTTCGCGCTTCACTTCGACGCGGCGCTCCGGGGTGTCGAGCAGCACTTCGTGCGGCGGCGATTTGCGCGAGATGGCCTCGAGCCAGGTCTGGATACTCGTCACCTCGTACACCGAGCCGCGCGCCGCGTGCAACGGCTTGCCCTGTTCGAGCGTGAGCAGCCGTGCAAAGTCCGCTTCATGTGCCTTGACCCGCGCCGCCAGTTCGCGCACGAGCCGCTGGCGCTGCTCGAGCGGCGTCCTGCGCCAGCTCGCGAATGCCGAACGCGCGGCCGCCACGGCCGCGTCGAGGTTCGCCTCGTCGGCGCGCGGCGCGAGACCGACGGTTTCCTCCGTGGCCGGATTCATCACCGGCAACGTGCTCGCGGCGAATACCGACTCGCCGCCGATCGTCATGCTGAAGCTGTCGAACAGATCCATCTCAATCCTCTGAAACGTGCTCGCGTTTGAGCACCGTAAAAATGGCGTACGCGCCGAGCGCGAGGACGGCCGCGACGGCATAGAGACCGCCGGCATAGCTGCCCGTCAGCGTGCGCACGTTGCCGATCAGTATCGGGCTGACGAAACCGCCGATCAGACCGACCGAACTGATCAGCGCAATACCCGACGCGGACGTCTGTTTGTCCAGTGCGTTGGTGGACGCGGCCCAGAATGTCGGGAAGCCCGCGAAGATGCCGATGGACGCGACCGACATGGCGACCACGGTGAGCGCCAGATTCGAACTCCACGCGAGCAGAGCCATACCGAGCGCGCCGCCCAGCAGCGACAGCGTGCAATGCCAGCGCCGCTCGCCAGTACGGTCCGAACGGCGGCCGATCCAGATCATGCCCACGCCACCCAGCGCATACGGGATCGCGGTCAGCAGTCCCAGTTCGAACGGTTTGCCGGCGGGGAACACCACCTTCAGCAAGGCCGGGATCCAGCTCGACGTCGTCACCACGCCGCAGATCAGGGCGAAGTACACGAGGAGCATCGGATAGATGCGGGTATCGCGGATCAACGCCGCGAACGTAGTCCTGAACCCGTGTGTTTCCACCGTAGTGCTGCCTGCCGCGCGGTTGACCTGAATTTTTTCCTCCGGCGTGAGCCAGGACGCGGCATCCGGCCGGTCCACCAGAAACAGCATGACGAGAAGCGCCATGACGATGGACGGCAAGCCTTCGATCAGGAACATCCACTGCCAGGATTTCCAGCCGTTCACGCCGCCCATGTTCTGCATGATCCAGCCCGACAACGGACCGCCGACAAAACCCGAGAACGCGATCGGCGTCATGAATACCGCGACGATCTTGGCGCGCCGCTCCGGCGGGTACCAGTAGGTCAGGTACAGGATCACGCCGGGGAAGAAGCCCGCTTCCGCCACGCCGAGCAGAAAGCGCATCACGTAGAACTGCATCGGTGTGCGCACGAACATCATGCCCATCGAAATGATGCCCCACAGGAACGTGATGCGGGCCAGTGTCTTGCGCGCGCCGATGCGCTCGAGCACGTAGTTGCTGGGCACTTCGAACAACAGGTAGCCGATGAACAGAATACCGCTGCCGAATCCATACACTGCCGCCGAGAATCCGAGATCCTGGCTCATCGCGTTCTGCGCGAAGCCGATGTTGATGCGGTCGAGATAAGCGACCAGATAGCACAGCAACAGGATCGGCATCAGGCGCCGCGTGATTTTTCCGTACGTCGCGGCTGTGCTGCTCTGCGCTTGGACGCCGGGAAGATCCGCGGCGAAAGTGGTTTTCATGTTCCAGGTCTCCGTGATGTGTCTGGACGACGATTCTTCGATCGCGTGGTTGTCCGGTTGGGTCGAACTAGGGCTTGAGAACGATCCGGCCGGTAATCCGGCCGGCCTCCAGATCGTTGAGCGAGGCTTCGGCCTCATGCAGATGCCGGCAAACGGTTGGCACCGGCGTCAGTCCGGACGTGCGGGCAAGCTGCACCAGTTCGCGCAATTCCTGCAGCGAGCCGACGTAGCAACCTTCGATCGACATCGCGCGCAGCGGCAGCATCGGCAGCGACAAAGGCAACTCGCCGCCGGCCAGACCGACGATCTGGATCTTGCCGCCCTTGGAGAGCAGGCTCATGCCGAGCTCGACCGTTTGCACCGAGCCGACGAAGTCGATCACCGAGAGAATTGCGCCGCCGGCTGCCGCGCGAATCGCTTCGGCTGCGCCCGGCTGCGACGTGTCGAAGACGGCGAGCGCGCCGGCCTCGGTCGCGGCCGCGAGGCGCGTCGGGTTGATATCGAGCACCAGCGAGCCGCGACCGCCGAGCGCCTGAACGAGCTTGGTGCACATCAGACCGAGACCGCCCGCGCCGATCACGACGACGGGGGTTCGGGCGAGGGTCTGCGGATTGATCTTTTTCAGCGCGCTGTAAGTCGTCAACCCGGAGCAGGCGAGCGGCGCCGCCACTTCGGGGGCGATGTCGGGAATCGGAATGAGATAGCGCGAGTGCGATACCAGCACGTGGTCGCTATAACCGCCCGCCCGGAAGATGCCGAGCGAGCGCGGCGCCGCGCACATATTCTCCTGGCCCGCCTCACAGACTTCGCACACCCCGCAGCCGATCCACGGATAAACCAGATAGGGCTTGCCCAGCATCGACGCGGGAACCTGCTCGCCACCCTGCACGGCTTCTCCGGCGATTTCGTGGCCGAGCGTCAGCGGCAGCCCGATACCGCGCTCGTTCATGCGCAACAGCTTTCCGCCACCCAGGTCGTAGCAGCCGGAACGCGTGTGCACGTCCGTATGGCAGACGCCGGCTGCCTGCACACGCACCAGAACCTCAGTGCCGGTCGGAGTGGGTGCAGGACGTTCGGCGCGAACCAGAGGCTCGTTGAAAGCAGTGATTTCGTAGCTGATCATGAGTGCGGGCAGTTAGTTTGAATGCGCAGTCACATTATTTTGATCATTCTCCATTGTCAATATCATTCACCATTGTGCATTGGTAAACACCTAGAGCATTATCCGGTCGCGAATAATGACGTTATCATCGTGTGAAACTAATATCCATTCACCATTGTGAATATCACTAGCTCTGCTATATTGGCGCAGCCGCGCCCGCATCGAGGCACGCCGGCGCGATAGACGGGGAGGAGCAGGTCATGGAAGCGGGAAAGGACGTGGGAGCCGTCATGCAGGCGGCAGCAATCCTGCGGGCGTTGTCGGACGCGCGCGAGCCGTTGGGCGTCACGGCGTTGGCACGCAAGGCCGAAGTCAGTCCGTCGACGACGCTGAACATTCTTCGCACGCTGGTCAAGGAGCGCCTTGTCGCGCTCGACCCGACGAACAAGACCTATAGCCTCGATCTCGGTTTGCTCGAACTCGCGAGGGTCATGCTGGGCAAAACGAAAATCGAATTGCTGCGACCCAAGTTGCAGCGCATCGCGAACCAGTACGAAGCGACCGTCAGTCTGTGGCAGGTCAACGACCGGCAGCGCCTGTTGCTGCTCGATCGCCTGAAGCCCGGCGTGGGTGTGCATATCGAGTTTCAGATCGCGATGCGAATTCCGCTCTACGCCGGCGCGAACGGCCGCGCGGTGGCGGCCGCCTCCGACGTGCCGCGCGACGAATTGCACGAAGCGTTCGCCCACATTCGCTGGGTCAAGCCGATGACATTCGAGCGCTATCTCGCCGAAATCGACGAAGCACGACAGCGCGGCTACGCGCTCGATATGGGCGCGCTGATCAAGAGCGTGATCTCCGCGGCCGCCGTAATTCCCGATCGCGACGGCAAGCCGGCGATGGTCGTTGGCACGCACACGTTCAACGGTCAGCTGGACGACGACGTCCTCGACGAACTCGGTCGCGATATCGCAGCGACCTGCGCGGACGCACGGGTCGCGTTATTCGGCCGGGCGTGAGCTCGACCGGGTTTTCTTTAACGACGCTTTTATCAGGACGAGTCATGACATTATTCGGGCGTTGCTATTGCGGTGAGATCCGCTACGAGGCAGGCGGTGAGGTGCGCTCCCGTGTTCAGTGCCATTGCCGCGAATGTCAGTACATCTCGGGCGGAAGTCCCAACGTCATCATGGCGATGCCCGCCGACGCATTCCACTACCTCGCGGGTTCCCCCAGACAGTTCTCACGCAGCGACATTGATCAGCCTGTCACGCGTGAGTTTTGCGGAACCTGCGGAACTCACCTGCTCACCCGTTCGCCGCGACTGCCGGGGCTCGTGCTGGTCAAGGTCGGCACGCTCGACGACCCGTCCATCTTCCAGCGCCCCGACGCCGCGATCTTCGCGATCGATAAACAGGCGTTCCATCATGTTCAGGACGATGTGCCGGTGTTCGAAAGACGGAAACCGGCCTGAGTAGCCGGCTCCCCGATCAACTATCCGGATTGCTCGCCGTAAAGCTCGTGAACGCCCCATAGGTCGGGTTGATAAACGAGTCGTTGATCACGATCCCGAACGTATCGTTGCCGCTATCGAGCACGTAGTACATGACCGATTCGATGTTGTGCGTCTTTCTCGCCTGATAGAACTCGCCCAACTGTTCCGTGATGTACTGCGCGCGATACGCTTCGGTCTGTTCCGGGCCCGTGTTCCACTCGGTGATCATGAACGGCACACCGTATCGCGCCTTGCAGTACGTCGGCAGGTCGAAGCCCTGGCCGCTACCATCGGTCCCGATGTCGAAGATGTCGCCGTACACCTCGTAATTGTGCCAGGTGGTAATGTCCCAGCGCACCGTCGGATGCCCGCCCGTGCCGTCGGGCTGCGTGCCGTTCCACAACGCATCCGAGGCGCCCACGTCGGCCACCGCGAAGTTGATCCCGCATAGCGCGGACGGCTGAACCGATTTGACGCCATCCATCATCCCGCGCATCGCGCCGCGCATCGCGGGCCAGTTCGTGTTGTTGAAGTCGAGAACGATATCGCCGGACAACGTGAAGTCCGTCACCGTGGCGTTCTGTCTCGTCAACTCGTTTCCGCATTCGTACATCGTCACGCCATACGGCGCCATTGCCCTGGCGATGATCTGCGCACTGGCATAGCCCGCCGAATAAGCCGCCGACTCGTTGGCAAAGACGTTGCCGTTCGCATCGTAGACACCCTGTTCGATCAGCACGAACAGCGTCATCCCGGCCGACTGGAACGCCTGCGCGAGTGCTGCAACCGCGCTGGTCTGTGTCGGATCGGTCGTGCAGCCCACGCGATAGGTCGTACAGCCCATCGCCTTGAGCATCGAGATGAGATGCGCGGGCGTGTAGGTGTAGTCGTAGTGTCCGTTCATGCCATAGAAGCGGCCCGGCGTCGCTGCCACGGCGATGCGCGGATCGGTGCAGGGCAACCACTGGCGGGTATCGTTGCGCACGTCCACGTTCACGTAGAACTGGTCGTCGGTGCCGCAATGCCAGATCTTGCCGCCGTACCAGAGCACGAGCGACACGTTGTAGGTATTGCCCACGGTCGCGCCGTTCTTGTACACGACACCATTGACGAGCGTCCAGACCGCGCCGTAACTGTCCGTGAGCGCACTCGCCGCGGGCAACGTGGCACCGCTTGCCGATGTCGAACTCGCCGGCGTCGCAACCTTGGCGACCGCCTGTTTTGAAGCCACCGCACTACTGCCGGCTTCGGAACCTCCGCCGCATGCGGCGAGTAGATAAGTACCACCGAGGGCCGTCAGTTGACCCAGAAATCGACGTCGTCTCAACATCTTTAAAAAATTCCATTATCAAAAGAAATCCGACCACACATAAGAAATTCCCACACCTCGATTGATTGAAAACCGGTGTGGGAACGAGGACGCCGGATGCGCAGCGTCGATTCACGGACGAGCGCCGTCCAGCCGCGACAGACGCATCTGTCGCAGGTCAACATGGTTTCGATGAATGATTGGCACGTCGAATGCAATCCCGCCACTCGACGCGAGCGACTCCCGGCCGCGTCTGGAAGAACGACAGCGGACGGTTTCGTATCAGACTGAGTGATTCGCGCCTGCGCTCTTCGCAAGCTGGGGACGATAGTAACGGCGATCGCGCGACGACTAAACCCCGAATCGGCAATTCATGCCCAGAAAGGAAGAAGTTTTCTAATGTTCGCAGCGATCACCGAAATTCCTGCTTTATCGGTACGCACTGCGCAGCATTGGACCAGCAAGGATGATTACATCCTCGTTTCAGTCGGCTTTTTTTTCCGGAAAACGAACGAGGCTTGCGTCCGGTACCGGACGCAAGCCTCAAGCCTCACACCTCAAGCCTCATGCTTCGATCATTGTGTCGCGCATGTGAAGCTGGATGCAGCGTTGACATCGCCGGCGCCGGTATAGCGCGGAAAGGCCGGATATTCGCAGAGCGGCCGCGTGCGTCCCGGCACACCTGCGGTATCGGCCACCGTCTGTGCGGGCGGCGATACCCCTTTCTCGACCCAGTTCTCGAGCGTCGTGAGCGAGTCCCATGACGCATTGAACACACTGCTGACCGCATGGCCATAGCCGGGAATCTCGTAGAAGCGCACGAAATTGGCGACCGCCGACGTACCCATGGTCGTCTGCAAACGCTGGTAGT
Source organism: Paraburkholderia sp. BCC1886 (assembly GCF_900996245.1). Classification (GTDB taxonomy): domain Bacteria; phylum Pseudomonadota; class Gammaproteobacteria; order Burkholderiales; family Burkholderiaceae; genus Paraburkholderia. The sequence continues at coordinate 12,552 of NZ_CAAJGK010000042.1, forward strand.
ACTGCTCGGTCGAGCGCGTGCTGACGAGCGCATCCGCGAGCCCATGGGCCATCAGGATCTTGCCGCCCTTCGCATTGAAGGCCGACAGATCCGTCTTGTTCACGTCCTGCAAACCGGTCAGCTGACTGATACGCGCTTGCAGCGCCCCGGGATTTTGCGGGTCGACGTTAAGTGAATTCGCGCTGGCATCGCGTGCCACGAAGTAGCGTATCCACTGGTCCCAGAACACGCTGAGATACGGCGCGGTCGTGGGCATCGGCGAGGCCGGTTGCGATGTGCCGAGCGCGAGCGTGACGACTGTCGGTTGAAGCGCAGATGCGTTCACCGTGCCCAGATCGGCGCCATAGACATTGAAACCCGGGTACTGCGTTTCACCGCTCGCGAGCGTGTAGCCAAACGTGATCGGCGTGTTGTACACGGCCAGTGCCGAAATCTGCGCATCGGACAGGCAGGTATCGCCCAGGTCCGCGCCGCCTGCGCAGCGTAACGGCGCGCCGTTGAGCGTTGCCGAAGCGGGATCGAAGGTGGCATTGCACGCGGCGACATTGCTGACGAGTCCGTCGGCCACGCCATCGAGCGTATCGCAGCTCGCCAGCACGGTGTTGAGCAACACCTTGCGTTTGGCCTGATCCAGATACGCGCCCGGCGCCGCCAGCGCGCGCGTAATACGGCCGAACTGGAGATCGAGACTCGCGGCCGCCCACGCGGGATAGAACACCAGCGAGCCGTCCCAGTCCTGCGGCCAGCGCTGCACCACGGCGAGCGCCTCGCGGCCGCCGGACGATCCACCCGCGAAGTACGAATGCGTCGGCGCCTTGACGGCATAGCGCGCATCGATCAGATAGACCGCCGCATCGCGGGTCTTCTTCAACGCGTCGCCGGAGAAGTTGCGGACCGCTTCGTCGTTCACGCCGAACGAGCCGTCCTCGCTGCCGAGCGCGTTGGCCTGATGCCCCGAGTCGCTGGCGAAGGTCGCATAGCCACGCCCGAGCGGCGTGAGTTGCGCAGTCGGGCCCGCAGGAACGTTGCCGGTCGGAGCGGGAATCGTGCCGTCATATCCGCCGCCGCCGAACATCATGATTTTCCTGTTCCAGGTGGTGGGCATCGCGATCTGGAATTTGATCGACGGTGCGGCCGGGTCGACAGGACTGATCGAACCGCTCACCAGGCAATATTCGCCGACGGCCTGCGCGCCGGTGCCGGTCGCCGGCATGGTCGTCGCTGCTGTCACGGTTGCGCCAGTGGTTGCGAGACCGATCGCCGAGGCGGGCACGGTCTTGCCCGCGAGTTGAGCGCAAGTAAGTGGGGTGGACACGGTCTGATTGACGCTGTCGCCGCATCCGCCTAGCGACAGCAGGGCCAACACGGGCGCGAGGACCCATGAAAACCTCGTGACGCCGGATGACCCGGCGGGGTTCTTCGTTTGCATAGCCTGTCTCCATCATTGGAATCGTTTGTCTTTCGTCTACTGATTCATGCAACGCGACACGGTTACGACCACCAGCCATCGCTCGTCATTCTGCTACAGATTCAATGTAACGAGGCGGTGATGCTTCGCTCACTTTTCTGCACTACTTTCCTGCACTACTGACCAGCCCGGCCAGTCCTGCGATGAGGAACGAAGCCAGCACATAGCCCATGACCTTGTGGAAGTAGAAGTAGTAACGCGCCCAGCCGTGCAGGTCGATGTCGTAGTGCGCTTCGCGCAGCCGGATAATGGGAAGAAGCATGTCGGCGCTGAACGCGAACCCCAGCAACTCGCCCGATCGCTTTCTCTCACCGGACACCTTCAGCACCAGCACACCCAGCACGACGAAACCGATCGACCACCACAGCGCATAGGAAGTGCGAAAGCCGTAGCCGACGAACATCCAGTGCAGCGTCAGCAGTATCCGCTGCAAGCCGGCGGCGGCCCGGCGTTCGTGGGTCTTCCCCGCGTAAAGAATGTCGATGGCTTTATCGCCTTGATTGATCTTGTCGAGCATCCGCGCGGCCTGAGCATAGGTCTGCGGCTGGAACACGCTCTGCCGGTCCAGCCAGCCGACCCACCACTGCCAGGTGCGCACCGCCATATCGCTTTGCGCATCGATGTCGAGCGCACTCGGGTTTTCGTACGTGAAGCCGACCAGATCGAGTTGCGGCGCCCAGCCGTCCACACATCCCTTCTGATGGACCTTGTCCTGGCAGGTCATCAGATCCTGAATGTCGCGGGCCGACGCATTGCGCAGAATCAGTTGCGCGCCGGCTTGCCAATGCGGCGGCGGGCGCGATGCCGAACCTAAGCGCAGTCCTTGCCCGATGCGTGCTCCGGTCAGATCGAGCGTGGCGAAAGAGCCGCCGCCGGAGAGTTCCAGGTTTCCTCCGACCGACAGGTACGTCATGGACGCTCGCGTGCCTATCGAAGTCCCCCGCATGATCAGGCTGCGGCCGACCGCCAGATTTTCCATGCGAAGCGTGCCGTCGAATTGCGCGGTACTCATGTCCAGTTGGCCCAGCACGCGCGTCGAGCTGAACGTCGCGTCCTTTTTGAAAACCGTGTTCTGATCCACGTGAGCACTCTGACCGACCTCGGCCGAATCGAATGCGAACGGACCGGTAATCGTCGTCTTGCGAATGTTCAGTTCGTCGCCGATCTTGAGCGACGTCAGCCTCACCTCGGAAAAAGTCGCGCCGGTGGCATAGAAGCCCTTGGTGACATTCGCCGATCCCGCCTTGAACACGCCTTTGATATCGACCGCATTCAGCGAAAGCTGGCCACCGATGTCGGCGTCCACGAGATTGACGTCATGCGCGACCGTTACGCCATCGAGAACCAGCGACGCCGACGTTTTGATGCCGCCCATGTCGATACCATCGTCGAACTGGCTTCCGTCGAGCAGGACCTGCGCATCGACGACCGCATGCGCCAGTCGCAACCCCTGATCGAAACGGCAATGACTGAGCGTGAGCGGCAGGGTCACGTGAGCATTGTCCAGATCGACCACTGCGGAAATTCTTGCGCCGTGAATGTCGACACCGCGATACTCGATAGCGCCGCGCAGTCGCGGATCGACCATTAGCTTCTCGATGAACCCGGCCGACAAACTGGTTTGCATCCCTCCCGGTTCGTCGAGCGTCTGCAGATCCGCAACCTGCCCGGTGCACAGCCGTTGCCACACCCATTGCTCCTGCGCGGTCCATCTCGACGCAGGCCCCGGCAAGCGGGTCACGCACGACGCCGAAACCGCAGTGGCCGACGCACACCATGCGTTGTCTGAAATCGTCAGCCAGACGAATGCCACGACGACCAGGATAAAGCGTACGTTGCGATGAAACATACTTTGCATCGCCATTCCTTCGTTATACCCAGTCATCCTTAATTCCCGAGGTGCATGATGAATCGATCGACGCTGGTTTCCGTGTTTGCCATGGTGGCGTTCTCGACGCCGGCGCTCGCGCAGGACGATCCGAACGAGCCCGTTGGCGAAACCCAGGAGCCGCTGACCGTCGCTCATCCCAAGCCGCCAAGCTCGACCCGCGACCGCTGCAAACAGGGCTACGTCTGGCGCAATGCGACCAGCAACGATCATGTCTGCGTGACGCCTGCCACGCGCAACCGCACGGCCCAGGACAACCGGCTCGCCGCTTCGCACCGGTCTCCGAATGGCGGAGCCTACGGGCCCGACACCTGTCGTCAGGGCTACGTGTGGCGTGCGGCCCTGCCGAACGATCGCATCTGCGTGCTACCGGCCACACGCGACGCTGCGGCACGCGACAATCAGTCCGCGCGGCAGAGAATCGCCGCGCCGGGCTGAGTCATCGTTCGGGCATCGGGTAGCCGCTGCAATACGGCACTACCAGGATCACGCCAGCAGCGGCACCAGCATCGCTGCCAGCCGCGCGATCGTGGCGCCGATACCCGCGATCAGCGCGCCGATTCCTTCGATAGCCGCGAGCGCGACCGCGACCTCCCATAGCAGGACTGCCGCGATCGCGATGGCCAGCGCTTCGATGAACGCGACCCCGGCGGCCTTGAGCATTTCGCCGATCATCTGCATGGCCACGGCTTCGATCACGACCGGCACGAGTTGGAGCGTCAACTGACGCATCCGTCTTTCGAATTCCTTCTGCAATTCGGCCATGGTCATCTGGGTAGCTTTGGCGCACAGTGCCGCCATCGACTCCTGGAGCAGGTTGCGAACCTGCGCCTGCAAACGTTGGCGCAACTCGACGATCACCCGGTCCAGAAACTCTCTGGCCAGCATGCGAATATCTGCCTCGAATGGCGCGAGCCTTTTCGCGAGCAACTCCAGCGTGATGTCCCCGCCGAGCGGTAACTGCCCGAGCGGCAGCAGTCCCTTCACCTGCGGCAAATCGGTGATACGGCCGAGAATCTCGCGCAACGACAGGCTGCCCAGCTTTTTTATTGCGGGCGCTTCGATCTCCTGCTGGATATAGCGCTGCACCGCGGCCTGCGCCGGGTCCATCGCGCGATTGAGAAACGCGTCGACGCGCCCCTGATCGTTCACGCCACACAGCAGCGTGTCCTGCGCCTTTTCGTCGACCGACTTGAACGCCACCACGCCGTCGCGGCACCATGACAGGTTGACCTGTCTACCGTCGATACTGCGCGATGCCGGCAAAGGCAGGCTCCCCATGCGCATGGCGCGCACCGAGGTAATGCGATCGCCGGTATGTCCGCGGCCTGCCCAGATCCGGTTGACCTCGCTGAGCGAACGGTTGCCTTGGCGCACGTAGTTCAGCAACTGACGCTCGGCGAACTCCGCGTCGGCCCAGGTCGCCCGCTTTACCTCGATGCCTTCGAGTGCGGTGCCCGACAGCACCACGATATCGGCGCGACCGAAACCATCGTCGCCGATGATCTGCGGATCGATGACATCGCCCTTGCCATGACGCGGATTGTGCTCCGTGCGCCACGGCGCCGCGCTGGCGCCCTTCACGACGAATTCCGTGGCCACCGGACCTAGACCCGCTGCGTCGACAGCCAGGCTGTCGCGCACCTGAGACTCCGGCATCTTATTGCGTTCTTCCGGTCCGTCGAGCAAATGGCGGCAGCGGGCATAACGACGCAAGACGGGTCTGCCGCCGCTTTGCTGCATCACGTGGACCAGTTCGTGAGCCAGAAGCGCGCGATTGCCGGTCTGACCGGCGCCCAGAACGACGTGATTGCCAACCGTATAGGCGAGCGCATCGACGGCGCTCGACGACTCGTTCGCGCGCGAGTCCGAATGCACGCGGACCCCCGAAAAATCATGACCGAAGCGCGATTCGAAGAAGGTCCGCGTCGACGCGTCGAGGGGATGGCCGGCGGCATGAAGCGTGTCGTGGACCGCATCGGGGACTGGCCGGACCAGGCCGGTTACGTGGCTCGGGCTCTGCGGTTTGCGGCGCAGCTTGTCGTCTTCGTCACAGTCCGCGCATTTGCGGCTGATCTGCTGGGGCGCATTGGCGATGGGCGTGTCGGGTACCGGCATCCGCATGACGGCGGCGGCAAGCTGGTCGGCTTCGCGCTCCAGCGGATCGTCGACGCGCCCGATGACGAGACCGGGTCGCGCCGCGTTGGTCTGCGCGCCGTTTCGATGCGTCGCGGGCGAACGCGCCACCTGCGTACCCGTCGCCGATGGTGCGGCTGGTTTCACACTACGGGGCATGCTGAACATGACATTCTCCCGATCGGCTGATAGTGCTTTAAGGTCCGGTGCGTCAAACCACCTGCAGGGGCAGTGAGCGGGTGTCCGCGAGCCGCTTGTTCAGATAGAACGCGGTCTCGATCCGATAGCGACCCTGCGGCATCGAATCGGGTAACGAGATCGTGAAGCTCGTCTGATAGCCGCCACTCTCCGATTTCGCCGAAGCGTTTTTGCTATCGGTCTTGAACGGCTCGGTTTTGCCGTACTCGTACAAGCGGATTTCCTCGGTGACGCCGCTGAGCGGCTCGCCCTTGCCCGAGACGACCTCGACGTTCGATACGATGGTCAGTTCGCCGCCCTTGCGAATGGTCGACGAAGGCGTGGCCTGCACGTCGAGCTTGACGATCTGCGGCTGGGCCGGCAACTGCCCGCCGTGCGCGTGTCGATAGTCGGCATCGACCTGGGACGCGTCCTTCGTCTGGTGCATCGCAAAGTGAATCGCCACGCAGGCGGCCACGCCGACCGCGGCGCCACCCGCGGCGCCCTTTCCGCCGCCCACGACCGCGCCGATCGTAGTGGTCAGCGCCGTCGCGCCCACGCACGTCAGCACCTCCTGCGTGCTCATGTTTTCACAGGCGGCCAACGCCAGTGACGTCGCCAGCAGCAACGCCTGCGCAGCGCGGCCGGTCGGCAAGCGCAAGGGTAAAAGTAAGGGCGCTGCGATTCGTATGCGGTCCATGTCCTTCTCCTGGTAATTCGTGTCCAACCGATCACTTCTGCGTCGTGACGTGTGACAGCACGTCCTGCCGTTGTTTGACGACCTGCCCGATAAAGCCGTCGATCGCACCGCTCGGCCCGTACGTGCGAGCGACGCGCGCGAGTTGCTCGGCGCAGTCGAAAGCGCTGCTCTGGCGCTGTCTCTCCGCAACCGCCATCAAGGACGCCGTGAGCTTGTCCTGTTGACGGGCGAGCGCCTTGCGCACGGCGTCGTCCGTTGCCTGCGGGTCGGGCGCGGCCACCGGCGGGCACGCGGCCCGTACCGCGCTCGCCGGGGTGGCCGCCGCGCTCGCGTACAGCGCGGCCTTGGTCTGCTGCGTCAGCGTGGCCTGCTCGTTGCGCAGCGATTGCTGCAACGCCGTCTGCGTGGCCGCGGTCTCCGACTGCTGCTGGGCCACTCGCGCCTCGCGTTGCGCGACGAGCGCAACCGGTAGACGCGGATTCGTCGCGAGGATTCGCGCGGACGTCGTGTCGACGCATCCCCAATCGCTTTTATCGAGGCAGGTATCGGTCTGCTTCAGCAAAGCGTCGAGCGCGGGATCGGTCGAAGGCGTCCGGTGCGAAGGCACGAACATCGAACCACCGACGCCGATCACCATGCCGGCGAGCGCACCCATGCCGGCCATCAGCCAGCCACGATTTCCGGTCGGCGTGCCAACGTGTTGTCCCGCATTGGCGTCGATGGTCACGACGCTGCGGGCTTTGTCGCGGAGCGCTTTCTCGAGGTCCTGCTTCGTCGTCTCGAGCACGGCCAGCAGATGGGTTTTCTCGTCTTCCGCGACTTCACGGGCATGGTGCAGACGGTCGATCTGCTGGACCGCCTCCTGATGAACCTTCTCCAGTTCGAGCTTCGCGGCTTGCAGCGCGCTATGCCTTTCCTGCAGCGATGCCGAATCCTGTAGCGTCGCGTCGACCGCGCGTTTCTGTTCCTGCGCAACGCTGCGCTGCTCTGCGCTTTCGGCTTGCAGGCGCAGCGCCGCCAACTGCATCTCGTCGATCTTCTGCTGCAACGCCTGAGCGTCGCCGCGATGCCGGTCCGCTTCGGCGCGCTGCTCGCCTGCTGCCCGCTCCGCCTGGCGCAAATCTTCTTCGAGCGCGGCCAGACGCTGCCGCAGTTCCGGCGCTACCTGCCCGGACGGCTCGACCGGTGGCACGATCTCAGGACCGACTGGCTCGACCGATGAACGCCCGGACACTGTCTCTTCCGGCGTCACCGCAGGGCCAGGCGCGGTTTCCGTTTTGTCTTCCGGCACTACGCCCTGCGGATCGGCCGCGACAGCCTGTTGCTGGCGCCAGACGCAACGCTTCGCGAAGGCGTTGCGGGGCTGCCTGCACTCCTCGATGTCGCCATCCGCGCGAACCCTCGAAGGCGAGCGCTGGCAGCCGGGGCAACGTATCTCATCGATCACGGCAGGCTCCTCGGCTCATACCTGGCCTTTGTAGACGAACATATCGTCGGCAAAGCTCTCGAGCGTTCGCGCGCCGAACCTGCGCGTCAACGGCACGACCAGGCTTAGTTTCTCGCCGTCGGACTCCACGATGGCCAGCGGCGCGTAGTGATGGTCGATGCCATGCGGCGGCAGCGCGGCCGGCTCGTCGTCCCGTTGCGGCCAGAGCACGTCGCCGGTCGCGACGCGCGCGGGAATCAGCCAGTAATCGCCGCTGCGATACTCGTGGTCGTCCGCCTGGTCGAACATGATCTCGATGCCATCCTCGAGCGCGAGCCATTGCTGCTCGACGATCGCGGCCGCATTTTCCGCGAGTTGCAGGCCGCCTTTTTGCGGATCGCCCGCGCGCTGATCCCAGCGGCGCAGCACGAGCACCGCATCGCGCTGGGGAATGTGCTGAGTTAAAGCAGTATCTACTGTCACGGTCCGCGTCACAGGGTCCACGGTCAGGACCCTGGCAAGCGGCGGCGCATGCTCACGCGGTGTGCGTTCGTCATGAACCAGTTCGACGAATTGACCCGTCGCGAGCGACATCGTGTCGTCGCGCGCCCAGTTCGCGAGCGTCACCGAGAGACCGTCGTCGGCGAGACTGGCAACCGCGAACGCCACCACGCCGTTGTCGCGCGAGAACTTGAAACTCGGCGCGGGACGATCGCCCGCTTTTCCACCACGATGAATTTCGACCCGGTACAACTGGTTCTCCGGGCCGCGATAGGTGCGTGGGCCGCGGCCGTCGCCATTCCCGTCGCCCTGCCCGTCGTCGGCGGGTCGTGCACGGGCGCGCAGGGTGCCGCGCCGCTCGCGGCTCCAGCTGGCGGTCAACGCATCCCACTTCGGATTCAGCGACGCGAAGCTCGCGGCTTTCGTCTGCAAGGCCATCGCGCGGACCTGCCAGGCCACGCGCATGCGCGCGGCCGTATCGACGCCGCCGAGTGCGACCTCGCGGATCGCCGCCGTATCGAGCGCCGTTACCTCGTGTTCCCACACGTCCAGATAAACCAGGTAGCTGCCCGCCTCGTGAATGCCGCCGTTGCGGTGCGCATGCGGAGCCTGTTGCGAGTAGCACAGCGGACCCGGGTTGTCGCACAGCAGGCCGTCGACGTAGTACCGCCCTTTCGACAGGATCAGGTCGCCCGCCGCGAGCCCGTCGAGCTCGGATTGCAGCGCCTTGCGATCGGCCTGCGTGAACTCCTCGTCGAGGTCGGCCGCCGTGAGCACGATGCGAAATCCGCACAAACCCACCGGCCCGCCGAAGCGGCCGACCAGATCCGTCATCATCGTGCGCAGCGTCTGCAGCAGGATGGACGACTGCTCGTTCAGATCGGCGTCGAGCTGCGGTCTGCCCTGTTGCCAGACCAGCCGGCTGAACCCCTGCAGGGCGTCGAAACTGTCGCGCGAAATATCGACGTTTTTCATTGTTTCCTCCGTCTGCTCTCATCGGTCCGAGAGGTGGCGCTTAGGTGCGCGGTGTGGTCGGGCGCGTTCGGTTCAGGTGACGACGATGACGCCTGCGTCGCTCTGCGCCGGCACGAAGCCGCTCAGGCGAGCCAGCAGATTCGCCATGCGCTGCGGCTGGTAAAGATCGTGGAATACGCCCATCTCCGATTCGTCGTCGGCACCCTGCAGGATTTCCGGCGCGCAGTCGCCGGCCAGCTGGCAATAGGTCGGCGACCCGTAGCGCACGTCGTTGAAGATGGGCCGCACGCGCACGGCCGCGTCCGCGCGCGCCTCGGCACTTTGCGCACGGGAGATCGCCAGATCGGGCTCGCATTCGAAACGGCGTGGCGTGTGCGAGTCCGGCGGTACGTAGCAGAAACGCACGCAGCCGCTCTGCCGCCGCGCGACCTCGACACGGCCGTTGAAGAGAGAGTTCTCGCCGAGTTCGAGCGCGTTCACCCGGACGCCGCCGAGCACCGTGGATCGAACCGCGCGCAGCACCACGTGCGCCGCGGCTTTTTCCGCGCCGATCGCGTGGTATCGCTGATGCACGGAATCGATCACGCTGTCGACGATAGTGAGCGGCAGCGGCTCTTCACCCGGACGGTCCGCGGCGGCCACGATGGGCCCCAGAATGCTGTGATCGATCAGCACGCGAACACCGGTTCTCGCCAGCGCGAGACTCGCGAAGTGTTCGCGCGACTCGGACTCGGCCTGTCCCGACAGACGCTCGATCTCCCAGCCCGGCACCAGCGTGCAGTGGCGGATCGTCAGCTGCGCGAACGGGCCTTTCAGCTGGAGGCCGCGTCCGCAGATCAGCAGACCTTCGAGCACCAGCCTGCTGGTCGACTCGCCCGTAATCGTGATCGCGTCCGCGCGGTTAGCCTGATAGTCGAGCTGGCGGATCACGGGCCGCACACCGCTCGCGGCCCGGATCTCCAGGCTCTGCATGTTTTCTTCGAACGCGATCCGGACCGGCTCGACATACACGTCGCTGGTGGCGAATTCGATCACGGCATGAGGCGGCTTGTCCTTGCGCCACGCCTGTAACGCTTCTTCCAGTTTGGTGAAGCCGCCTGCGCCGACGCGATAGAACCCGCGGCTTCCAGTCCATGCGGTCGCGGCGCGCGCATACGTGCCGCCGCCGAGGTCGGCACTTGAACCATAGTGGTACGACACCATCAGCCCACCTTCAGGCGCTTCGTTCGGCGCGAACATGAGACGGCCGCGCTCCGGGTCGATGGCGATCTCGCCGGTGCGCAGCGTGGCTGTCCAGCCGGACAGATCGGCTACGACTAGCCGTTCGAGCGCAACGGGCGTTTTTGCATGACGATCCGGCCACAACGTGAAGCTGGCGCCTGGGCCGTAGTAAGCAGCTTTCACGCGAGCGTGACGCGTAGCAATATCCGCGCGACGCAGCGCGAGCGGCAAGGGCCGGAGGAAGGCGCCGGGCTCGGCGGGATCGGCTTCGGCGGCTTGCGGGAGAGCGGCGACCTTAGCCCCGCTCGTCGAGCTTGTCCCGTTCGTCGCGTTCGCGAACAGCGGGCAATCGTTGCCCAGCACGCTGAACGTATAGCACTCGCGTCCTTCCCATTCCACGCAGTAGGCCTGCGTACGCTCGACTGCATAGCTGCGTAGCCGCCACACCATCACGCCGACTGCCGCCGGGTTGTAGAGGCCGCGCGTATGGTTCGATTGCGGACGACGCACATCGACCAGATGCGCGGTTTCGTCGGACGGCGATCCGAGCCGGCCCATGGTATCGGCGCGGCGCACTGCCGCCGTGCCGCCTCGTGCAAGGCGAAGATGATCGAGCGCCTGCGTGCCCGCGACGAGCCGACCGTATTCGACCGCCCGCGACGGCCAGCCCGATACCGCCGAGGCCAGATCGTCGAGCAGCGCGAGCGTGCCCTTGCGACGCCGGTACTTGAGCGTGTTACCGACATCGCGACGCGGAATCAGAATCCGGGTGCGCGCCGCCGCCCGCGCCGCCGCCTGCCGATCCGGTTGACCCGCATCGTGCAACGTGCGGTAGCCGATCAGATCGCCGATATAAGGGACGACCCAGTCTTCACAGGTTTCGATGAACCAGTTGTCGTAGAGCGCTCCCATGTCCGCTTCGAGCGCATCCACCTGCGCGGAGATCACCGAGAGCAGCATGCGCAGCGGCTCGCCGACCTCGCCGTCGCGCTGCCGGTAAATCGACGGCAGCAACGTGTATAGCCGGTCGTTGAACGAGGTGCTCATGTCGTGATCTCCGTCAGCGTGAGCGTCGCCGGAATGTCGGGGCTCAGGTAGGCAATCTGCGCGGGCCGGATCACCGGTGGTTCCCGTGCATCGACGCCGCGCGTCACGTGCGCGAGGCGCGCGACGATCATCTGGTGCAGCGTCGGGCCCGTCGGTCCTGCAAGCCGTTGCAGGTCCTGCAACACGCCGGTCTGGGCGATCCGGTCGAACACGTCGACATCCACGTACTCGACGCCCGGCACGTTCTGCACCGCCGCCTGCACTTCGCTCAGCGCGACGTCCTGCCCCAGTGCACGACGGGCAAACGAAAAGGTGTCGAGCAATGCGGCGCTCACGAGCGGCGCGACCTGAGACCACTGGTAAGCCGCCAGCACCTTCACCCGCGCGGCGATCACCAGCAGCAGTGCGTCGCGCGGTTCGATCCGCACCGCCAGATGCGGATCGCCGAATTGCGCAAGCGCGGCCCGCAGATTCACCAGCAATGCCGAGCCGGCAGTAAGTGGCGCGTCGTCCGCGCCCGCGATGGTGACGTGCACATGGCGCGCGCCATCGTCGGTCAGTTGCACCGCGCTCGCCTTGCCGACGCCGGCGAAGGTCCCGCAAAAATCTTCGTAGTCGTCGACGGAGATCAGCCGGTCGAGCGACGCCAGGCCTTGCGGCACATGTCGACGCAGACTCTCGCCGCTTTCCCGGTCCGCGCCGCCGTCCGCCCCGAGCGGATTGGATACGTCCATGACCCCGAGCGGCCGGCTGACCAGCTGGCTGATCTGCCCTGCGTTCGAGTTGCCCTCTGCGCCAATACCCGCGCGATAGGTCGCGCGCACGTTTTCCACGCCGGGGGGCAGGCTCGCCCCTTGAGTGCCGTTGCCGAAGCTCACCTGTGTCGTGCCGTCTTCGAGCTGACGGGTGACAAACACGCGATCGGTCGGGCCCGTTCCGTTGAAGCTCTTCACCTCCTGCCACTGAATGCCGTTGACCCGAACCTGCAGCGTGCTCACGGTACCCGAGGCGGTCGCCGCCGAGACATAGGTCAGCGGCGCAAAACGCAATGTGAAACTGCGGAACGCCGCCGTGCCGTCGCCGCTGCCGAGAATCTCGTCATGGGTCTCGCCGTGGGTCGCGCGCACCACGTTGCCGTAGACGGTGACCGAGTCGCGCGCATAGCGATATGAGAGCGGCGATGACAGCGTCAATGTGGTGCGCATCCGGCCGCCCGGCAACAGGCTGTCGGCATCGGGCGCGGTCGGCGGGGGTTGTGGGACTTCTGTGGAAGGCGCGGGGGGCGGCACAGCAGAAGGCGCAGCAGAAGGCGTAGCGGATGTCGCACCGGATGTCCGAGTGGAAGGCACATCGGAAGGCGCAGCGGATGGCGCAGTGGTCGCAACCGGCCCACGGTCGGCGAGCGCATCGGCGACCGTCTCGATCGCATGCGACGCGCTCCTCAGCATGACCACTTCCGTGCCGGTCACCCCGCGTGTATCGGGCACATCCAGCCGTTCGCCGCTCACGATCAACCATTGGCCCGGCGTGAGTCCGTCGTGCAGATCGTCGAGTTCGATCGACGGCCCTTCGATCGGCGTGCTGACCGGTGCATCGGCGAGATCGAGCGGCTCGCTCTGTGCAAACACTTCGCTGCCGCGCACGACCGCCGTAAAACCCGGTGTCCGCGTGGGATGAAACCAGACGTCGTCGAGCGCAAGTCTCGTCGTCTTCGCCGTGAGACCGTAGGCCGCGCGCGATGGCGTGCGCACGTCGACAACGCGACAGACGAAGGGCTCGCCCGGCGCGTCGGTGGCGCCGGTTCCGTCGACGCCGCACACCGCGACCCAACTGTGGGCAACGATGTTCGGATAGGTGTTGTCGAGAAACAGCACCGTCGGCGATTCGGTCGCCTGCGGCGCCGGCTCGGCGACCAGCGCGCCGGCCCGGCTGCGCATGTCGGCCGCCGGCACATCGGCGCCGGCGAGGTCGCTCGTGACCGTCGGTGCGCCCGGCTCCGTCACCCTGAACGTCCATTCGCGCTGCCTGAGCGGCTGCTCGTTGTCGCCGACCCGGCGGAACTCCGTCCACAGCGGCGCGTTACTGCCGAACGGCGCCGCGCGCACGTTGAAGGCAAACACCTGAACGTTCGGCTCGGGCGCGACCGTGGTATTACGCAACGCCGTGCGCAGCGTGTTCTGTAAAGCCGGCGCCATTTGCGTCAGCAGTTGCGGCGCGGTATCCGTGTCCGGTTGCAGACGCTGCGCCGCGCTCTGATGCAAGTCGAGCATGCTGGCCGGATGCGAAGCGGGCGGGCGCGTCAACGCGCGCATGAAATCCTGATTCTGTAGCGGAGAGATTCCGGCCACATTGCGCACGAGCGATGTGGCGGGCACATTCCGGCGAGCCGGCGGCGCCGAAGAAGCAGGCGCGGCTGCATTTGCCGCAGCGGTGCGCGCCGCCGCAACGGCAGCGGCATCACGCACCGTGGCGTCGGCGTCGGTAGCGGCGGCGGCAGTGCTGCCGCGCGTCGTGGCAGCGGCGGCATTCGCCGCGTCCACTGCCCCATCGGCCTTGACCACGAGCGGTTCCACCACCGGCGTCGAAACCGGTTCGAGCGTCAGCGTGATGAGCTTGCGCGGCGCGTCCACCGTGACCGACGCAATGCGTCTGAGCACCCGCCAACCGTCGCCCGCGATCAGCAGCGGATCATTCGCCTTCAGCTTCGTCGATGCACCGTTGACATAGACGACCGTCGAATCGGCCGTCAGCTGCTGCGCCCGCGCACTGCGCGGCGCAAGCTTGCTCCAGCTCGCGCGGACCACGCCCGGCTCGCTGGTTTCGTACACCTTCGGCTGCTCGCCCGCGACCGGCAGGCTTTGAATTCTGCTGCCGGCCGGCACATCGACGAGTGCGTCCGCGCCTTGATCCTGCACGGTATAGGCCACTGAAACCGACGCCGCCACGCCCGGTTGCGGCACATAGCCGACGAGGCTCGCCAGCTCCCGCAGCGAACGATCCTCGATCGCGGTGCGCAGAAAACCTTCGTTGGCGATGCGCTCCTGATAAAACGTCAGCACGTCGGCGACCATAGCCCACGCATCGAGCAAGGCGATCGCCGGATCGGAAGGCTCGCGGGTCGTCGGCACGCCGCGTTGCGCGACACCGAGCTGCACGATCATGGCGTCGAAGAAGCTGCCGTAAGTGCCGCAGCGATACGTCAACGCCGGCAATCCGGGCCGGTTGAACAGAGCGGGCGTCGCTGAGTCTCCCGACTGCGCGGCGGCGTCGCTGCATGAGCAGATACGGCTCATCGTCCACCTCGCATCCGGAAACCGAGCCGGCCGTGCTCCGGAAAATCCGGATCGTTGTCGACGCGCGCGATTTCCTGCGGACCGAGCACCAGCACGCCGCTGTCGATCGCCTCGCGCGACGGCACGTATTGCCGTTCGAAACGGGTCACGACGATATTCACCACGCCTTCCACCGACTGCGCCGTGGCAATGAGCCGGCTCAGGTAAATGTCCTCGCCGAAACTCAGGTTGTCCGGCGCGAACAGGCCGCGCGTCGCGCTGCGGTGCAGGCCGGTACCAAACGCATCGAGAAGCGCGGCTTCCACGTGCCCGCGCAGATAGTCCGGCCCGATATGGACTTCGATACCGATATCGAGCGACACGTACGCGGCCGTCGTCACCTCGACGTCGTGACCGATGCGGCGATACCGCTCGAGAAAGCGTGTGATGTCTGCCAGCAGGGCGGCGTTCACCGTTTCGCCGCCGTAGGGCGCGACGGCCACTTGCATCACGTACGCGCTGCCGGTCCAACGCAAGGTGGCGGCCGCGCGGCGCACGCCGGGATGGCGCGCGGCCAGCGTCGCATAGTCGTCGGCGGTGACCGCGCGCTCGATCGTGTTCAGGAACGCCGTCGGCGCATTGGCGCGCACATCGGCAAGCGCTTCGGGCGCCGTGCCGCCTTGCGCGGCGAGCGGGTTCCATACGCGCACCACGCCGCCCGCCAATTCGCCGCGCAACATCTGCAGATGCATGATCGTGCCGCTACCGACGTTGCCCGCCAGCGGCGCGGCGTACCGATAGGCGGCCTGGAAAACCGACCCCGCGGCCGGCCGCGCGCCGTTCTTTCCATCGCCGAAACGCAGATGGGCGATGCGGCCGTCGTCGATCTCGACAACGTAGTCGAAGTCGTCCGGCCCGCTCGACAGCAGATCGGTCTCTCCACGCCACGCCGTCACCAGCCCGGCCAGTTCGGTGCGAAAAGTCTGGACCAGCGCGGCAGGCGGCGCCACGTGCGCGTCATAGCCGGACAAAGCGGCACGAGCCGCGCGCGAGAGGCGGTCGAGCAGCGGATCCGCCACGCGATGGCGAGCGTCCGGCGGCCCGTCGACTTGCGCCAGTAGCTTCGCTTTCAAAGCGACGATCAGGTTCGCCGGCGCATCGAGGTCCGCGAACGTGAAGAGCGGACGCGAGCCGTCCGGCACGCCGGGAATGCTCCACAGCATCAATGCGGCTCTGGCATCGCGAGGGGCCTGCGTCAGCAGTTGGCTCGCAACGGCATCCGGCGGCAGCGGCACGGAGAACACGAGGTCGGGTTGCCGCAGCGTCGGTGCGAATTTCGCGGAGGTGGTGAGTGTCTCGGCGGGCACGTTCTCGTCTTCGCAGCCGGCAGTCGTCGCAACGATCCCCACCTGTCCGGCCACGTCCTCCTGAAACCGCACGCCGTGATCGACCAGCCACACATTCGCGCGCGCGACGCTGACGTCGGCGGCGGCTTCGGTATCCGTCGCGGGGCCCAGGTAGCGGCAGTCGGGCGCGGGACCGATCATCGCCACGACGAGCGGAAACCGGAGCGCATCGTCGGCCGCCCATTCGACATGCAGAACCGGCTTGTCGTAGACCGGATCGATGCCGGGTTCGACTCGCGTCAGCCGAACCACCTGCCGATGTGCCGGATCCGCTTCGTCGGAGGCGCCTGTCACCGGGTTGCGAACCGCTTCGATCAGCATGAAGCTGCCGGCCTGCAGATCCGCCAGCGCACGCTTGCGCGGATTGGTATGGGTTTGGATTTGAGTTCGCGCAGTGTCTTGATCCGGCGCGTCGTCCGTCGCCCATGCATCGCACAGCGTCGCCGCGGTGGCGCCCTCGGGCAACACGTACTGCCGCGCGCCCCATGCATGAAAACTGATCCGGTTGTGCGCCGCGCGCGCCTCCATCGGCTTGCTTGTCGGCGTGCTCGTCGCCGTACCCGTCATCACACTGAACGCCTGATACTGCGACGCCGGAACGTTCGTGAGTGCGTTCGGCCCGAGTACCGCGGCCACGTCCGGCATCGCCGTATGACAGTCGGTCACGAAACGGCACTCGTCGGGCACGAGCCTCAGCGCGGCCACGTCGACCTCCATACACACCCACGTCCGCGCATTGCACCCTTCGTGCACGGCGTAATCGACGAGGCGGGCGTGCCGTCGCACGGAAATCCGTTGCCGGGCGGTGTTCAGATACGCCTCGGTCGCGACCGCGTCCTGGTAGTAGCTCAGATAATCGCCTACATAGGCCAGCAACTCGACGAGCGCAACGCCTTCGTCCGGCGCGTGAGCCTCGTGCCACTCGGGCATCGTCAGCGCCAGCCGGTTGACGATGAGTTGCCGCAAGCTTGCGTAGTCCTTCGCGAGATAGTCGATTTCCGGCGCCGGCAGCACGTCCGCCGTCAGCGTGGGCGCGCTCACGCAATCGAGCGCGCGCGGCTCCGCCGTACGGAAACTGAATGTGCAGCGCGTGTAGTGCGGATCGAAACCCTCCACGCCATCGAGTGCGAGCGTGTAGACGGAAAAATCGCCGCGCCGGTCGACCGTCAGGATGAGACGTCCGGCACCCGGCGCGCTGTCCTCCGGATCGTGCACACCGGTCACACGGATGCCGCGAATTCGTGCGCCGCCTTCTATCGTGCAGTTCGCGGCGTTGAGGGACAGCGGCTTCGCGAGGAAAAACACCACTTCCAGTTGCCGTGGATCGTCGCCCACCTCGATGTAGTCGATCCCGTTCAGGCCTTTGCGCCGCGCATCGATGCGGCGTTGACGGTCGTCTTCGACGAGCGGGTGGAGGGCGTCCATGTCAGATGGTCCGCACGAACTGCGCCGTGGTCTGCTGCGTGGTGCCGCGAATCATGTACTGCACGTCGACGCGCAACGCGGATTCATCGGACACCACCGTCAGGGCCTTGATGTCGATCACATCGCCGAGCCAGCGCTGCAGCGACGCCTGCACCGTGAATTGCAGCGCGGCCGACAACTCCGGGCTATTCGGCGCAAACACCATCTGCTGCAAACCCGAACCTAGATCGGGCCGGTTCACCCGGTCCCCCGGATTGCTGAACAGCAACTGTTCGATCATGTCGCGCACGTGCTCTGCGTCGCTGGCCTGAGCCGTGCGGCCGCGCGGATCGAAACGGAACGGATAGGCGATGTTCATGTTCAATTTCCGATGACGGCGAACTGCGTCCTGGTCACGACGAGCGGACCCGGTGTCGGCGAGCAGACCGACTGACTGGTGCTCAGGAGAACCGGCACGCCCTTCGAGAAAATTTGGGTCGCGGCCTTCACCCAGGTTGCCGTGACGCACGGCGGCGCACCGGACGTCATGGCCGGGAACGTGCAGGCGGCAATGGCGTACGGGCTCGCCTGCGTCACGATCGGCTGTTTGCCGACGAACACCTGTGTGCTCACCGCGGTGGGAGAAGCGAGCCCAAGATGCGGGCAGACCACCGTCGCGCCCTGATGCAGCAGAAAGCCCGGCATATGCACTCTCCCATCCTCGTAGCTCAACGCGTTGCTTTAAAGACCCATCACACCGGCACGACGCGCAACGCGTCGCCGCAAATCGTCACCCCCGCCAGCGACAACTCGATCACCGATTTCGGTCCGAACGACAACGTCAGACTGGTGAGCGACAGCACGATGCGTGGGCCCGCCTCCGCTGCGGTCGTCTCGAGCGTGACGCAGTCGTTGCCGACCGTATTGATCACGAGCCGGCCCAGCGGAGACTGCATCACGACAGGCAAAGTCGAGAGGTTCGCCCCGAGGCCGAGCGACAACGCGAGCTGGCCGTCGGGCCACCAGCAACCCGACCAGACCGGCTTGTCGAGATCGCCCTCGATGAACTCGATCCACACGCCCGCGCCGGTCGGCGGCACGCCGTACAGACCCATGCCCGGCCCGCCGAACGGAAAGCACGCTTCGGCGACCACCTGCAGCGGCGTGCCGCCGACCGTCACCGACGCCACCACCCTTCCGCCCTTCTGCGGATCGATCGGCTGCACGACCGTTCCCCTGTATTTGCCGTAATACCGCTGCGTCTCTTTCATGTCGGCACCATTGGAGTCAACGAACCGAAACCGTCGCGCGTCAGCGTGAAGCGCTGCCTGTACTCACCTTGTTTAATGGTGTGCGTGACGTCCTTGACGTAGTACAGGCCGTCGAGCATGAAGCCCGCGCCCCGTACGCCGACGAGGCGCCGCGGCCGCAGCACGCCGCCGTAGCGCAGCATGTCGAGCTCGCCCTCGGCCTTGAGCGCGTAGCTGGTGCGGTTGGTTAATGCCTGCGCCTGAAGCATCGCCTCGGGATAGTCGAGATTGCCGGCGTTATGAGGCGCGCTCATGCGCATCGTCGGGCCCTGCACCAGCATCGGCGGCATGATCGAGAGCGGCATACGCGTGCTGACCGGAGTGATGACCGGCATCACGAGGCCCGTGCGCTTGTCGAGCATGAGCCCCGCGACCATGGTCGGCGCGCGGCCGTCGTACTGGAAGCGGATCGTCGCGTTGGTCTCGGGCCCCATGTTGATCGAGAGCGCCGGTTGCGGCGCCGTGAGCGTCAGCGGTGGACCCCAGTACGCGAGGTTCACCATCGGCACCGTCGTCGGCTCGACGTAGAACACACAGTCGTACCGGAGCGCGAGCGCGTCGAGGTAAGCGAGATCCGTGTCGGCCCTGACCGGAATCCGTTCGGTCGGCGGCGGCACGCTCGGGTCGGGCGACATGATCTGCGGCGGCATGCCGAGAAACATCATGTACGACAGGATGATCTGGTAAATGATCGCCTCCGCGGCCTGCGCCGGATAGGACATCGACATCTGGCGCACGTCCATCATCAGGCGCACGTCCACGCCCGTCACGGTGAGCGTGGAGCTGCCCGGCTCGGTGCCGGGATTGAGCATCGACTGGGTGATGAAGCCGTCTATCAGCACCTGCGGGAACACCCCGAGCCACACCTGGATCACCACCCGCGTCGACGGCCGCAGCAGCGGGTTCATCATCAGCGTGTAGTCCATCGCGAGCGCGCCCGTGCGCCCGACCGTGAAAGTCAGCTCGAACCCGTCGTAGCCGGTGTCGGCGAGATGCACCTCGACACCGGCGAGCGCCTGCACGATGGTGGCGGGCGCCGGCATCGCGATGGTCGGGCCGAGCCATAGTGTGAGACGGGTACCGAGCAGACTCGCGGCGATCGAACTGGCGTCCATGGGGCGGCCTCGACAGTGCTACAGAAAACGACGGACAAGCTTCAGGTGAGCTTCAGCCGAGCTTCGGCGCGGGCGTCTGCGGCATCGGCACGCGTATCGTGCGGCCAGCCGCGGCCGCGCCGCTCAGATCGAACGGGTTGAGCACGGGGTTCGCGTCGCACACCTGCCAGTACTGTTCGGAGACGCCCAGCGTGCGGGCGGCGATCAGGTCGAGCCGGTCTCCCTCTGTGACGCTCACTTGCGTGAGCAGCGCGAGACTGTCCGGTTGCGGAAGAAACCGGCGTTGCACATACGGCAACTGCCGGCCATCCGCCGTGGTCCATATCGCGGTGGCCAGCGGGTAGTAACGGCTCGTGTAATCGAACATGGCAAACCCCTCATGTCAGCGAGATGCCGGCGTTGCCGCCGAGCACCGCGCCGATGGTGTTGACACTCGCGATGGTGGCCATCGTCTCCTTGACGATCTGATGCGTCAGGAACAGGTGATAGCCCGGATTCGTCAACGACAGGTCGTTGTAGCTCAGCACGCGCAAGCCGAGCGAGGCTTTCGCGCGTAGAGGATTGAGCTGCGGATCGTGCGCTTCCTCGGTGATGCTGAAGTCGGTCAGGCGCACCGGCAGCACGCGCTTGAGTCCCCAGATGAATAGCGTGAAGGGCGCCATCGGCGGAATGATTTCGATCGTGCCGGCCGCGAGCAACACCGTATTGGCCACCACCAGCGCACTCTTCGGATAGATCAGCATCTCCAGTTGCGACAGTTGCGGATAGATGCCGAAGCTCAGCGCGGTACTGTCACCGGCTTCGAGCTGATCAGTCGCGTCGATCTCCACGTCGATCCTGATCGTCTCGATCGGCGCGCCTTTCAGACGCATTGCTTCATCGCGATCGCCGGACTGGCTGCTCATGCCTTGCGGCTGCAGCGTGCGCGTCAGCGTGTCCGGGTTGTACTGGAACACGATCACGCTCGCGAGCGGATTGAACAGGTCGATTCCGACGATCGCACCCTTCAGCAGGCGGGGGCCGTTGGTGTAGGTGCTCATCGGGGCACCTCGCCAAGACCTGCGTGAATGGACGTCGCAATCCGGCGACCGAGTTCGTCGGCAGGCAGAGCGCCGGGACGGGACGGCGCAGGCGGCACCGTCAGCGGCGCAGCGACGATGCGGCGCAACGCGGTGCTTTGCGGCCACGCGCGGGCGAGCGCGGCGCCGTCGCCGAGCAGGCGCACGAGCTCGGTCTGCACCGCGTCCTGCAATGCCTGCGGGCGAGCCGTTTCCGTCACGACGCCGTCGAGCACCAGACGCTCGATATGCAGCACGATTTTCATGCGGAGGCTCCTTTTTCGGCGGCCAGAGGGAAATCCGCTTCATTCACGGGGCGCCCGAGCTTGACGATTTCGGCGCGCACGGCTGCGCAGACGTCGCTCATCTGCACCGGACGCGCCGCATGCGCCGCGAGAAACGCGGCGTTCAGCGCCGCGCTGTGGATGTTGCCGCCCGACAGGTTGAAGCGCGCGAGTCGCTCGAAGTCGAGTCCGTCGCGCGGCAGTTCGCTGGGGAATGCGTTCTGCCAGATCTGCAGGCGCTCGGCCTGGCCGGGAAACGGAAAATTGACGATGAAGCGCAGACGCCGCACGAACGCCGGGTCCAATGACTGACGCAGATTGGTCGCGAGAATGGCGAGTCCCCGGTACGACTCGATGCGCTGCAACAGGTAGTTGATCTCCATGTTGGCGTAGCGGTCATGGCTGTCTTTCACTTCGCTGCGCTTGCCGAACAGCGCGTCGCATTCGTCGAAGAAGAGGATGGCGCCGCCGTCTTCGGCGGCATCGAACAGGCGTCGCAGATTGCCTTCGGTTTCGCCGATGTATTTGCTCACCACTACCGACAGATCGATGCGGTAGAGATTGAGCCGCAGATCCTTCGCGATCACCTCCGCGGCGAGTGTCTTGCCGGTACCGCTGTCGCCGCAGAAAAGCGCGCTGATGCCGAGCCCGCGCGTCATCTTGCGGGCGAACCCCCAGTTTTCGTAGACCTGCGCCCGTCCCGCGACCTGAGCGCTGATCTGCCGGAGTAGCGACTGCTGCTCCGGCGGCAAGACCAGGTCGTCCCAGTTGGCCTCGCTGGCGATTCGCTGCGCGAGCCGGTTCAACGTCGGCCGTACGCTCGCACTGCAGGCGTCCCATAGCGTGACGGCGAGCGCGGCTTCGTCGTCGGGCGCCTGCTGCAGCGCCTGCGCCGCGATCTGAGCGATCTTTGCCGCGTCGAGCCGGAACTGGGCCGCCAATGCGCCGGGTTGCCCTCGCCCACGAAGCGCGCGACGCCACAGGTCGCCCTGCTCTGCCGGCGTCGGCCGCTCGACATCGATGCTCACCGATGGACGCCCTGGGCGCGTAAGCGGCTCACGCGCGTCGACCAGAAAAAATCCTTCGCTGCGGGTGAAAAAACGCCGCAGCAGTCCTTGAATCTGGGTATCCGCAGCGCTTTCGGCGTCGGGCCATTCGAAGTACAGCGCGAGGGGCGACAGCAGGCACTCCCGATGCGCGAGGCGCGCGAGCCTGTCGAGCTCGCTCATCCGGTCGGCGAGCGCGTCGCCACAGAGACGCTGGATCTCGCAGCCGAAATGCGCGGCGATACGGAAGGCGAGTTCGACCTTGCTGGCCGCATCCGGCCCGACCAGTTGCAGCAGGGGCATCGGCGTGCCGTCGGGCAAGTGCTCCCAGGCATCGATCGCCACGTTGAGTGCGATTTCCTGCGACGCCTGCAAGTCCGTCGCGGCGGGTTGCATCACGGGCGTCATCGGCAACAGAAGCGCCGCGAGCCGTTCGTCGACGTAATTCAGGCCCTTGATATACGCGAGAATCCGCTCGTCGACATGCAACCCGCGAGCCGTCAGCGGTTGCGACGTGTCGGCGTCCACTTCGATCAGATGCCAGTAGCGCAGTGGCCGGTGCGGCGACAGCGCGTCCCAGGCCGCGTCGTCGAAAAGCGCTAACGCCAGCGCGAAGGTCGGATAGGGGCGCGCCACCGGATACTGCGTGCGTGCACACAGCGCGGCCATTCGCGGCTCCAGTTCCATGGCCGCGCAAAGCAGCAGGACGTCCTGCTCGAAACGCGACAGGCCGAAGCACTGCGTGAGCAGCAACAGCGCTGGCCGCGAGCCGCTTTGCGCCGAGCATTCGGCGACGCGAGCCTCGGCGAGCGTTTCAGCCTCGGTTCGCGCCGCGCTCGGGATAGCGGCGTGAGCGGTGGGAGCGGCTGCGGATTGGCTGGACGCATCATCCTGACCTGCATCTCGCTGACGCCCGGTCCATTCGCTCATCGATTCAGGCGCGCCTTGCGCCATGGTCGCC
This sequence comes from Paraburkholderia sp. BCC1886, assembly GCF_900996245.1. GTDB lineage: Bacteria > Pseudomonadota > Gammaproteobacteria > Burkholderiales > Burkholderiaceae > Paraburkholderia. Next base: position 35,947 of record NZ_CAAJGK010000042.1, read on the forward strand.
AGGCGTTCGAGTCGCAAACGCAGGCACGTTAGCGCGGCGGACAGATAATCCGCATTCACGTCATGCCAGTTGGCCGGAGCGTTCATTTGAGCACCGCCCTCTGCGCGCGATACACCGGCGGCGTCACCGAACGGTCGACCAGCGGACTATCGATGCCGTCGACGCGCAAACGGATCAAATAATCGCCCGGGACCGCGGGATTCACGACGAACGACAACGTGCCGCCTGGCGCCGCGAGCCGTTCGGCGACGATCTCCCGATCGCCGAGCACGAGCGAGGCCCGCTGCCCGGACTGGACCTCGGGCGCGCATTTCAGTTTGAGCGTGGCGACGCCGTTGTCGACACTGGCCTTCAGCGGCAGTGTGCCGACCAGCGACGGGGCCAGCGCGAACTGCGCTTCGTTGGTAGTAGCGACTTTCTTCGCGGATGCGCCGGCCTTCGACGTGACGTCGACGGTCAGCGTGTACCAGCCGGCGGACCATGCGCCTTTGGACGGGTCGATGTGTACGCGCACTTCGGTTGCGCCCGACCCGGCCTCGGCGACGAGCCTGATTTGTTCAGCCGATGTCACGCGCGTAAAGACCGCCTCGACCCGATCCCCGCTGAGGAACGCGCCGTGGATGATAACGATATCGCCCAGTTGCGCGGCCGTCTGACCGTCCGGCAACGTGATTCCGCTGATCGCCGGATACGGCGGCACCAGTCCACCCAACACGGCGATGCCGCTGTCGCTCTTGCCGCGGGTCAGCACCGGCAGCGGCGCGCGTGTGGCACGCCTGCTGTCGATCAGCACGACGGCCACTTCATACGACGCGGATAGCCGGTATTGCGTCTGGAAGCCCGACCACAGTCTGAAGATGTCTTCGACAGATAGCGGCTGCAGGGTGAAGCGCACGCGCTCGATCTGCTGATAGAGGTCGTTGTCCGGCAACGCAACGCGAATTTCATCGCGACCCAGCAACGGATGATCGTGCAGTACGCTCATCGCGCGGCCCAGCAGGAAGTGACTGAATGGAACATGTGCGTCGTTGTCGCGCCCATACGCGGTGATCAGGTAATACAGGTTCAGCGCGAGCGGCGGCACGCCCGATTCGAGCGACTGCACCTCCTGGGGAATGGGCATGTTTCGCCAGGCCGCGCTCGGCATTGCCTGATACAGGAACACGTTCAACTGGTTCGCGTTGTTGTTGGCGTCGCGCGCGCGGTCCATCGGCAAGGTCGTGACCGACGTGTCCTGCAACTCGGGTTCGAGTGTGACCGCTTGCGCCAGCAGGTTACGCAGGCTTGCGGTGACCGCTGCGATGGCGTTGGCGCCGCTCACGGCTTGCCTCCGCTGCTCTGGCGGTGCAGATAGTTTTCCAGAGAGGTCGGCGAACGCTCGTCGCGGCGGGAGCGCGGAGTTGGCGCGGCGGGTTGCGCGTGCGCGCGGATTTCAACGCGGCCGATGCTTACGTGGATCGTCGGCCCGGTGGGCGTGGGGGAGTGTTGTGTAGCGGTCGCCTCGATGCGTCTGTGTCGGGTTGCTGCTGTACGGGTCGCGCTGACGGGTCCTGCTGACGCTGCCTGAGTCGCTAGCGTCGAGCGCGCTGATGTGTTTGCGAGCGGCTTCGCGTCGCCTGGCTCGAGCCGGGTCGTCGGCATGGTATCGGACGACGCGTTATGCGCGCGCGGTGGCATGGCGTCGATAGCGGATTGGGTCGTTGGGATTGCTGGCGAAACGACTTCGTTGCGCGCGACCTGCGCGGTGCGCTCGGGCGACGAGCCGGGACTGTGCTCGTGCAGATTCCATGGCGTGGTTTCCGGCATCGGCTCGCCGGTGGTTTTTATCGGAGCGTGCTGCTGTCGAGGGATCTGCGAATCCGTAGCCACAAGGGACGAACTCGCGATGGATCGCGGGACGACACTTGCGGACAACGACGGCAGCGCATGATCGCTTCGGTCAGGTGCGATGTCGCGGTCGTCGTTATCGTGCGTGGTCACCGTCGACACCTGCCGTGGGTCGGCCCGGTCCGGCACGGCATCTTCCGCTTCGACACTCGAGCTCATTGCATGCGCCTGCAACGATCCGCGCAAAGGTACGTTCGCAACCAACGCTTCGACCCCACCCTCTTCGATAAGAGGCCCCCCATCGGCAGCCGGTTCATACGGTGTCGACACCACGAGGAAATCGTCATCGTGCATCCGTCGAGGCTCGGTCGCAGGCGTGGCGAACCTAGACGTCAGACGCGGCCGCACGACGGGTGACAGGCCAAGACTGCGGGCAGCCAGATGACGCAGAAAGTCGCTCATGGCGTCAGCATCCGCAGATAGCAACGACGGCGTGCCGGACTCAGCGAGAGAATCTGCGCCTCGCTCCATCCATAGACCGACGCGAGGTCATGCACGTCACGCAGCTGGCCCATCGCCCACGCGCCCAGTTCGCGCCAGAAAAACGTGACGATGTCGAAGTTCACCTGCCACGTGTGATCGCAATCCGGACAGGCCATCGTGATCCAGAGGTCTGCCTGCGGGTCCAGCTCCTCCAGCCGCGCGACGATGGCGGCAAGCACGGGCTCGGGCAGATCGGCAGCCGCGACGCGCGTGCCGTCGTGTCGATACGCGCTCACGCAACAGTCCGCGAGCAGACCGGAGGCGCTGTGCAGATCGGCCTGCGTATCGATGGCGAGCAGATCGCCCGCCGTGACCGCCCGGCCGACGACCCGCAAACCGTCGATGTCGAAGCGCATCTCGAAGCGCAACGCTGCGGCATCTTCGCCACTCGCGTGCGGCACGACGAGCGCGTCGGCGGCCACGTCGAATTCGGCGGCGTTTGCGCAGCGCGGGCATTCCACCAGTCCCGCGATGCGCGTGCCGAACGTCAGCGAGCGCAACCGCAGCAGCGCGCGGTCACGCCGGCCGACCGGCCATTGCAACAGCGCGTCGGGTGAGCCCGTCTCGCACGCGGCCGCGGCACGTAGCAGCCAGAGCGCCCAGGCGTCGGCGGACAGACTGTGACCGCGGTCCCAGGCATCGAGCAGTGTCGGCGTATCGAGCGCTCGCACGGCCGGCCCCACTCAGACCGACGGCACGGTGAAGGTGGGCTCGGTGGGTTCGGTAACGCTCTGGTCCCGTTCCCATCCCTCGATTTCGAGCTTGATATGCTGGATCGCGACCGCGTTGGCGTTCGCATCGAAATCCGGCAACGCCTGGTATTCCGATACCCAGCAGCGATACACCTTGTACGCAATCGCCAGTTGTCCGGCTTCGTTGTAGACCTCGATGATCAGATCCTTGCGGAAATCCTTCAGCGACGCTTCCATGCCCAGACCCGAGCCGTACTGAAATATCTTGTTGGCCCATTTTTCGAACTCGGTGTCGTGCGTGACGCCGCGCTCGAGCGTGATGGCGTCGTACTCGTTCTTGCCGGGTGACTTCCGGCTCGTACTCGGGTCGCCGCCCTCGCGATGCTTGACGACTTCCGTCGTGCGTTTGAGCGCGCTCATCTTGCTCACGCCCGCCACGTATTTTGCATCCCACTTGATACGAAACTTGAAGTTCTTGTACGGATCGAAGCGCTGCGCGTTGACTGTGAACTGGGCCATCATGGTCTCCGATTGCGGAAGGCGTTACACCTGAATCTGTCCGGAAATCTGCTGCAGCGTAATCACGACGAACTCCGCCGGTTTCAGCGGCGCGAATCCCACCACGATGTTCACGATGCCCAGATCGATATCGTTCTGCGTCGTCGACTCGTGGTCGCATTTGACGAAGTACGCGTCCTTCGGCGTCTGGCCCTGGAAGGCGCCCTGGCGGAACAGGTTCTGCATGAAGGCGCCGACGTTCAGGCGCACGCTTGCCCACAGCGGTTCGTCGTTGGGTTCGAACACGACCCACTGCGTGCCGCGATACAGGCTCTCTTCGAGAAACAGCGCGAGCCGCCGCACGGGGATGTATTTGTACTGGTCGGCCAGCACGTCCGCGCCGCGTGTCGTCCGTGCGCCCCACACGACCCTGCCCACCACCGGGAAGGCGCGCAGGCAGTTCACGCCGAGCGGATTGAGCTGGCCGTTTTCGCCGTCATGCAACGGCACGGTCAGTTGCGGCACGTTGACGAGCGTCGCATCGACGCCGGCGGGCGCTTTCCAGACCCCGCGCTGCGCGTCCGTCCGTGCGAACACACCGGCAATCGCGCCGCATGGGACGAACGGCTGAAGCTGTCCGTTTGCGAGTGGGTTGGGCTGCATCACACGCGGAAAGAACACCGCGGCGTTGGTGCTCGATGCGCCCAGTGTCGCGCCGAGATCGGCCGCGCCCTTCACGGCGAGCGGCGCCGTGCTCCATGCATCGGGTGAGTCGACGATCATCATCGCGCGGCGCTGCGCGCAGTAGGCGACCGCCGCGGTCACGATCTCCGGCGCGAGCGTTCCGCCCATTTCGAGCGGGGGAATACACAAAAGATTGAACAGGTCCGCTTTTGCGAGCGCATAGAGACCGGTCTTCGCGGCTTCGTCGCCGAGCACGTCGGCGTCCTGCAGCGGGCCACCGTCCTCGCCGGTCTTGTCGAACGGTGCGCTGCCCTCTTTGGGCAGCGGCAGCAGTTTCGGACCACCCGCCGCCGGCGGATCGAGCAGCTTCGTATCGGGAGAGACGCTCACGAGCGACGACTGGCTGGCGAGGACATTCGTCACGAAGTTGACGCTCGACGGATCGACCGACAGATTCAGGAAGCGCTCGATGCCGACTCTCGACGAACCGTCCGCGCTGTTCTGCGTGACCGTGAGATTGAAGGTCGAACGCGTCTGCCCTGCTGCCACGGGCGCTGTGCCGTAGTCGACGGTGGCGCTCAACGTGTTACCCCATGCACCGGGGCTCGACGCCTGCAGGATCAGCGGATGACTGTTGGCGTCGTTGAGAGAAACCGTAGCGGGAGCGGCTGGTTTTGCGGCAGGCGCGGCAGGCGTCGCCGGGGCCGGCGGTGCAGCGGGACCACCACCGGCGGGTGCGACGGGCGGTGTCGCGCCACCGCCGGCGGGTGGTGTCGCGCCGGGCGCAGGCGGTGCCGGCACGACCCGCACGACGATGGCCTGACTGCCGCCGTTCAGGAAGAAGTCCCGCACCGCGAAACCCAAGGGCAGACCCGCGGTCAGGCCGCCGAAATTCTGCTCGAAGTCGCCGAAGCTGAACACGGTCGTCGGGTCGTTCGCGCTGCCTTTGGCGGTCTGCCCGACGAACGCGGCGATCGAAGTCGCCACGCCCGTGATGGTGTGCACGATGCTCGTCGCTTCTTCGATGTAGACGCCTGGATAAGTCAACGTAAGGGCCATGGAGCGCTCCCGGTTAAATGCGTTTTGCCTGTCCATCGATCGCGTGCGTGAGTCGCGTGGGGCAGGGCCGTGTCACGACGCCGAGGTCCCTTCACTCACCTGGCGTTGCACTTCCACTCGCTTCGCGTGTGTACAGCACGGTTCCGTCCACCAGCGCGTGCCGCGTCACGCGCCCTTCTTCGACAAGCCGGTCCAGCGCACGCCCGATCAACCGGGCATCCGCATCGCAACGCTGCTCGGGCAGCCACCAGTTGCCGATTCCATGCGCCGTGTCGGCCGCATCGGGATGGTGTTTCAGGTAGCCGACGATTGCATCGCATAACTTCGAAAGATTGACTTCGTCGGAGTCCACTCAGCGCACCAGATCTTCACAATGGCCCTGCAGCGGTGTGGGGCGTGAAAAGCAAGTTGTGTTCCGAGCGCGGAAGTCGCGTGGCGGTGGCAGGCGGTAACGGCTGCTCAGTCAGGCTGACGTGGATCGGGATGGCTGCGTGAGGGTCCGCGCTCTGGTCGGCAATGATCGGGACAGGAAGAGGGTGCGGTATGTGAAGACCCGGTATCGGGTGATTTTCGACCCGGTGCGGTCGACGCAAAACGAGCGTAACGATCGTGCGAATATTGCTGTGGCGAACGTCTGCCAGGCGACGGGAGAGAAACTCAGACCCGGGTCACTCCTGCCCCATCCAGTTGAGGTCCGCGGCTGCATGCGCGATTCCGTGCTTCTTGAGCAGCTTGCCGAAAGCGCGCCGCTCCTTGCCCGCAAGAGTCGCGGCGCGCGTGACGTTGCCGCCCGCCACCTGCAATGCATGCGCGAGATAGCGCGACTCGAATTCGGCGATCACCCGGTTCTTGGCGGTCTTGAAGTCTTCGTGACACTTCTTGGGTGTGGCCGCCACACGGGTTACTTCAGACGCGGGTTGGTCATCCATTCCCGCAGGCGGCGGGATGATGATCGTGGCGCCGTCGGCGAGCAGATATTCGCGATACACCAGATTTTCAAGCTCGCGAATATTGCCGGGCCATTCGTAGCGGTTCATCCATTCGAGCGTGCTGCGGTGAATCGTCTTCGGTCCACGCTCGAAGCGCTCCGTGCATTTTTTCAGAAACGCATCGGCCAGCATCGCGACGTCACCATGACGGTCGCGCAAGCGCGGCAGCGTGACATACATGATGCGTAACCGGAACAGCAGATCGAGACGGAAAGTGCCTTCGCGAGCGAGCGCCGCGAGATCGGAGTTGGTCGCGGCGATCAGACGCACGTTGGCCTGCCGGCTCTCCGGACCGCCTAACGGTCGGTATTGATGGTCCTGCAGGAAGCGCAGTAACGATACCTGCGCTTTCAGCGGCAACGCGTCGATCTCGTCGAGGAACAGCGTCCCGCCTCCGGCGTGGGCGACGAGGCCGACCTGCTCGACGTGCGCATCGGTGAACGCGCCGCGGCGATGGCCGAATAATTCGTTTTCCACCAGATCGCCGGGAATCGCCCCGCAGTTGACCGGGACGAACGGGCCGTCGCTTTTGCTGCCGCCGTAGTGAATCGCGCGCGCCGCCAGTTCCTTGCCGGTACCCGTTTCGCCTTCGATCAGAACGGGCGCGTCGCACCGCGCTATTTTCTCGATCAGCCGGCATGCTTCGAGGAAAGTAAGCGATTGTCCAATCATCGGGAGCTCACTCCTGCTGACAAGGCCGCTGCTCCGTAGCGGCCTCGGCACGGCGCTACGGCAATCTGGCTGGGGCACAGAGATATCGGTCGCCGGCGACGGTCCGGATGCGATCACCGGTTGATTCGGGCGCCGAACCGACGACATGGCAAGGTGCTCGAAATCGGATGCAAGGGCAGTGTAATAGGTGGTCTGATGTTTCATCGGCCAAGAGGCCGGCGCCTGAAGCCTGGCGTAATCGAAGCGGCATAACCCGCTACCTTGCGCGATGCAGCGCGCATGTCAGCGCATCGCGCACTGCCTGAAGCAGACGACTGTCCGCATCGTCCTTGCGCGTCACCACGGACAACTGCAGGCTCGGCGGCGACCCGCCCAGCCGGATCGTGCGCACTGGATAACGCTCGCACACACCGGGATCGACCATCTGCAGAACCGAGACACCGAGCCCGGCGCTGACCATCGCGACAATTGCCGTCACGCTGTCGAGTTCGAGCGAGCTGCGCTTACCCGGCATGAGCTGGCGCACGTGACGCGCGCCCATCGCGCCCGTCATCGTGGTGCGGTCGTAGCGGATCCAGTCGTAGCGGCCGAGCAGTTCATGTATCGAGGATGCTTTTTCGTCGGGTGGCGCGATCATCACCAGTTCGCGACGCAATAGCGGATACCACGCGAGGCCCGCCACCCGTCCGCGCTCGGGCTGTGCTGCCACCGCTGCATCCAGCACGCCGGCTTTCACATCGTCGATCAATCCCGAACTGCGGCCTCGCTGCGGTCGCAACAGCAGGCGCGGATGCGCCTCGCGTAGCTGACGCATCGTGCCTGGCAGCACTAGCGGCTGAATCGATTCGATCAGACCCAGCTTGACGGTGCCTTCGACCACCACCGTATTGCGGCGTCGCAACGCTTCCATCTGCTGCAGGCCTTCGCGCATGGCCGCCATGACCTGATGCGCCATCGCCGTCGGCTGCACCTGCAATCCGCCGCGGCTGAAAAGCGGCTGGCCCAGATACTGTTCAAGGTGTTTCATCTGCATGCTCACCGCGCTCGGCGTCAGGTTCATGACGACGGCCGCCGCCGCAAAAGAACCTTCCGAAATCACCGCGCCGAGCGTCTGGAACGATTCGAGCCTCATCAACTTTCCTTATGAACGGAGTGAAATAAAGTCACTTTTGTTGACTATCCGCCGAGCCTATACTTTTTTCAACACAACGACATCCGGAGACACTGCTTCATGTACACCTTCAGACCTGTTCCGTGGCTAGCGGCCGAGGCAGACAACGACACGTCGTGGATCCAGCGCCTGAGCGCCGACGAAGTCGCCGGGTTCGACGCCGCGCTCGCGCATGCGAAAGCGCTCGAGCGGCCGCTTCTGGAACTGACGCCCGCTGATTTCCCGCTGCCCGCGGTGTCGCGCGACGCACTCAGGCGGGCGCTCGACACCACGCAGGCGCGCTGGGGCATGTGTCTGCTCAAGGGTTTTCCCGTGGAACGCTGGAGCGAGGACGAGACGCGCCTCGCGTACTGGGGAATGGGCCTGCACCTGGGCGTGGCGCGCACACAGAATCGCGCGAGCGATATTCTCAACGACGTCCGCGACGTCGGCTCGGTCTACAAGGCCACCAACGGCCGGGGCTACAACACCAACGCGTCGCTCGACTTCCATATGGATTCCTGCGACGTGGTCGGTCTGCTGTGCCGCCGCGCTGCGCGGCAAGGCGGAGAGAGCAAGGTGGTCAGCTCGATGGCCGTGTTCGACGAAATGCAGCGTCGACGGCCGGATCTCGCCGAAGTTCTGCGCGGGCCGTTCTACTTCAGCTATCAGGGCGCGCAGGACGCGGCGCAACCGCCCTACTACTGCTGCCCGATCATCGGCAACCAGCCGGACTGCTTTGCGATGCGCACGAACCGCAAGAACATCGTCGCCGCTCAACGCGATTTCGACGACGTGCCGCGACTGTCCGATGCGCAGAGTGAAGCACTCGATCTGCTCGACGAACTGATGATCGACCCGCGCTTCTGCTTCTCGATGTCGCTCGAACCGGGCGACCTGCAGTTGCTGAACAATTACGTGACGATCCACTCGCGCACGAGCTTCGACGACTATGAAGAGCCCGACAGGAAGCGGCACTTGTTGCGCCTGTGGCTCGGCATCCCCGATGCCCAGCCGCTGCCTGAGAACTGGCTCGAATATTTCGGCGACGTGCGGGCGGGTGCGGTTCGCGGCGGCTTGCGCGGCAGTCATCGTTCGGCGGCCTTCGAGGCGTACGAGATTCGCCAGGCGGCGTATATGGGGATGGCGCTGAAAGAATGGGCGCCGATAGCGTCTTCATCGCCTTCAGTGGTGACGGTCTGATCGATTACGGCCTGCCGGCGATCGCCGCGATCATCGCGGACGCCGCACGGATGGTTCGTCGATGCAAGATATGCAGGAACTGGGCGACTGGCGTCGCGCCGCTGTGCAGCCGGTTCGTCGATCGAACCGGCTGACGCCCGACGACACAGCACGGCCCCACCATAAGATAAATACGGAGACGACATGGCATCAGCGGAATCCATCGGCCTGCGGCTGGACGCATTGCCGCTCAGCGCATTTCATCGGCGCATGCTGTGGCTGATCGCGGCCGGCATGTTCTTCGACAGTTTCGACATCACGCTCGCGGGCTCCGTGCTCGGCGCGCTCGTGCATGGCGGCATGTCGAACCTGCGGCTCAACGGCTTTTTCATCTCGTCCACTTTTATCGGCATGGCGATCGGCGGCAGTCTCGCGGGACTGCTCGGCGATCGCTTCGGACGCCGCTTTACCTACCAGGCGAATCTGCTGGTGTTCGGGCTGGCTTCGGTCGCGGCCGGCTTCGCGTCCTCCATGCCGTGGCTGATTGCATTGCGGCTGATCATGGGCGTCGGGCTCGGCGCGGAGATCGTCGTCGGCTATTCGACGTTGATCGAAATCATTCCTCCGAAGCATCGCGGACGCTACTCGGCCCTGCTCGCGCTGGTCACGAACAGCGCGCTATTCGTGTCGTCGCTGGCGGGCTATTTTCTGATTCCGCTATGGGGCTGGCGGTCGATGTTCTTCGTCTCCGGCGCGGGCGCGCTGCTCGTCTGGGTCGCGCGCAAGTCGATGCCCGAATCGCCTCGCTGGCTCGCGGGTGAAGGTCGGCTCGACGAAGCCGACCGGATCGTCGCGAAGATCGAGGCCGATATTCATGGGGCGGATTATCGTGCGCCCGAAACGCCGCCCACGCTGATGGAACACACACCGATGCCGCCGCTGTCCGTGCTGTTCTCACGCGAAATCTGGACGCGCACGCTGGTCGGTACGACCATTTCGGTCGTGATCGGCATTGCGATTTACAGCTTCGTCACGTGGGTGCCGACGTTTCTGCTGAAACAGGGCTTGAGCCTGTCGTCGTCGCTCGGTTACAGCATGTTGATGTCGCTCGGCGGACCGGTTGGCGCCGGCATCGGCGTGCTCTGTACGGACCGGTTCGGGCGGCGCCGCTGCATCACCATCGCGTCGCTGATCGGCGCGGCGATGGGCGTCAGCTACGCGCTGTCGACTTCGCCGATGATGGCCGCGGTGATGGGCTTCCTGCTGTTCTGCTGCTTGTATGCGATCGTCGCACTGGCGGTCGCGTGCTATATCCCTGAACTGTTCGGCACGCGCTACCGGCTTCGCGGCAACGGATTCTGCGCGGTGGTCGGTCGGATTGCATCGTTCTGCGCACCGGGTATCACGCTACTGGTTTATCAGGCGGGTGGGATTCGCTACGTGGCGTTCAGTGTGGCCATGCTGCTCGTGCTGCAGGCGCTGGTGGTGTTCGGTTTCGGTGTCGAGACCCGCTCGCGCTCGCTCGAAGTGATCGAGGAAGCGTCCGGCTCGCTTGAACCGGTCGTTGCGCAGTTTTCGCGCAGATGATTCCGCGCGACTCATTCGGCACGGCTTCATTACGCGTTTTGTAGTGGGTCTATCGGGGGGATGGGCCTAGCTCTCGCTTTGTCTCGCGATCTGCAACAATCTATTCAGGTATTAAGTATTTACCCTAACACGCAACCTCCCTAGACTACGTCCATGGGTTGCAGACAAACGTTGTTTGCAACGCCACATAAAACAATTTCTGGAGGTAGTTACCATGAACTCGCTCATCAAGGCTGTTGCTGTTGCACTCGTCCTCGCTGCTCCGGTTGCATCGTTCGCACAATCGAACCAGCCGCTCACCCGCGCAGAAGTTCGCGCTCAGTTGATTCAGGTAGAAAAAGCCGGTTATCGTCCGGGCGTGTCCGATCCGTATTATCCGACCGACATCCAGGCTGCCGAAGCACGGGTTGCTGCACAGAATCCGGTTGCTCAAGCTGATCAGTCTGGCTTCGGTGGTGTCGTGAGCGGTTCGTCGGCTTCGGGTGTCCGCAGCCACGGCAACGCCGCAGTCGGTACCGACGCGCATTCGGTGTACTTCGGTCAATAAGCTTCGAAGTCGCTCGATAAAGTAAGCGTCTCACTTCGTCTCACCCAACGGGTTCGCCGCCGGATACGCCGACAGCGAACCCGTTGCGTCGCAATACCTCCACTGCCAGATGATCTGGTGGTTTCGCCCGGCGTTTTTCTCTGGGCTCTTTTTCCCCATCTCTCTATCGCCACGGTCCTAACGGTGCTTTGACCGGCTCGATTATCATCATGGCGTTCCCCACCGCAGTCCGGGCCTCCTATCCGTTTCGTCCTGCCCCCTACGCACATGACAGCATCGACGTCCCATCCTTCGTCCGGCACCGCCCTCGCACGACTGAAAGCGCTCGGCCTCGCGTTGCCAAAAGTGCCGTCTCCGCGCGGCGCGTTCAAACCCTTCTCCCGCTACGGTCAGCTGATTTTTTTGTCAGGGCAGATTTGCGAGTGGGAAGGCGAGGTGAAATTCTCGGGGCCAGTAGGCGAGGTCCACGATCTGAAGGCCGGGCAGCAGGCCGCCCAGATCTGCGCCCTCAATCTTCTTGCGTCCTTACACCTCGCACTCGACGGCGATCTCGATCGCGTCGTGTGTTGCCAGCGCGTCGGCGGATTCGTGTATGCGACGCCGGGGTATCCCGATGTGCCCAAGGTGATCAACGGTGCCTCCGATCTGTTCTTCGAAGTGTTCGGAGAACGCGGTAGACATGCGCGCACGGCAGTTGGGGTTGCTTCGCTTCCTGCCGCCGCGGCTGTCGAAGTCGAGGCGATTTTCGAGGTTCGCTAACCGCTAATCGCTAACCGCTGTCCGGCGCCCCGCTCAGCGTGTTGGCGTGGGCCACTCAGCCGACCGCCTGCGTCGCGCGTTGCATATGCGTCGCGTTATACCGCACGACTTTCCCCGTGCCCGGTTCGAAGCCGAGACGTCCCGTCAAGCTCTCCAACGGCCGACCGTAAAGATGGAAGTGCAGCGTCGGTTCGGCACCACCGACGTGGATGCTATGAATGTCATCGGGCAGGAACGCGATCGGCACGCCCGGGCGCACCACCACCTCCTGCACCAGTTGCAGCCTGGCGCTATCCGCGTCACGGCCGTCGTCGATCCGCCGATAGATGCGATTCAGTTCCGCTCCTTCGATCGCGGCAATCACGGCCCACGTATCGTGGTTATGGGGAATCGTCGTCTTGCCCGGCAGCAACGAATTTAGATAAAGCGCGAAGCCGTCTTCGTCCGGATTGAGCCGGTAGCGCGTCGACGTGTCGCCGCTGCCAGGCTGCGGCGGCGGAAAGTCGGCCGCATCGAACAGCGAGTGGTGCGTCGCGAGTTCCACCAGCCGCTCGCTGAGCGAATCCAGCGCGGCGCGCGTGACGCCCTTCTCCGAAATGATCCGGCGTGCGTCGGCAAGCAGCGCCTCGACGGCTTCGCGGCGCCCGGTGCGGACGGTCTCGCTGGTTTCGTGAGTGATCGTGGTGGTGGTGATAGTGGTGGTCATGGTCCGGCGAATAGAACGCGGAAATAAGGGGACATGCTTGTGTTCGCCCAGCCGCACGTCATCTTAGGAATATTTATCGGGTTCGTGAACCAAGGAATGCTTAGAAACTTATCGGTGGGCCCGCTAAGTGAACTCCGCTGCGCCACAGAGTGGGGTGAGGTTTCCTGAACTAACACGTCGTCAACATATCGGGCGTGAATACGTCGTCGATTGGTTACGTTCACGCGCCGCTAGTCGAGTGGGGGCTTTTCACAAATGTTGCGTCGCGCAGCGGCAGTTCCGGATCGCATGAGCGCTCTCGCGCCGGGAACTCGAATTGTTCTGCGTTGCGGAGATCAGGTCGTGGAACATCATGGCGGCGTGCTTGTTGATGTAGCGGGTTATGGTCCGGTGCCGTGGGCCAGTCTTGTGCCCTGCTGCGCCTACATCTTCACGCTAGCGATTGACGGCGGGCTTCACCTTGTTGAATACATAGCCGGCGAACCCGTCCTTGAGGTCGGGGTACTGCTGGATGATTGCTTCGGCCAGTTCGGCGACAGGATCGATACCCAGGCGGCGCAGTGTCAGCCGGCCGGCCGGCGTGCCTTTATAGGTCCTGCGCCAGTCCTCTCGCTGCTTCTGCGTGGCCGCTTCGTAGGCTTCCCATCCGCGCCGGATTTCGTCGACCATACGGTCCTGCGCGCGCACGTTCTGCGCGGCGATTCGCAGTGCCATCCGCGTGTGCTGCTGTTCTTTTTCTTCGCTCTCACGTCTGGACGACATGGCGATCGTTTCCTGAGTTTCGACCATCTGGCGCTCGGCGTCGGAGACGACCCATTGCTCTTTCAGTGCTTTCATGAAAAAGCCGGCCGGGCTTTTCGAGACCTTTCCCATCTTAAGGCTGAAGCGCGTTCGCTCGATCGCCTGTTCGAGTCGCTCATCGGTGTAGGTGTCGCGATCCGCGGCAATCTGATTCAACTGCGCGCTGGACAGCCCGATCTCCTGCTTCAGGGTCTTGTAGAGTTCCTGGGCCTGCTCGTGCGTATGCAGCACGCGCTCGGCCATTTCCTTGCGCTGAATCCGGAAACGCAGACGGCCGATTTTTCGCGAGCCGGGTTCGTTACGCGTCTCGTAGGCGAGCGTCAGGTCAGAGACTTCATTGATCTGCTCGGTAGCCGGCGCGAGCCAATCGCGCTTGAAATATTTGAATTCCTGCGCTTTCGCACCGATCGCTCCCTGCCACGAACGCAGCTCGTCGAGTTCGAACCAGCCGGTGATACCTTCGTCCGCGTACGGGAGCAGGTGGTCGTACATAACCCGCGCGTAGCTGAGCGTAAAAAGCGAGGTGATGCGCAAGCTCAGCCAGTGCGACTTGCCTGGACCACGGATTATCCCGATCAGATCAGGCGGAACCCGGAACTGAAAGCGGCCACCCGCGTACGAGATGCGACCGATCAGCTGGACCGATCCGAAGGGTTTGACGCCGTCTGCGTCTGGCGACGCGGTCGCCTGAATCAGCGCGCGCTGGGATTCGGTGATGACCTGTTCGAGGTGCGCGTTGTTGCGACTCGAATAGCGCATCAGCCATTTGAAGTAGTCGAGTTCGACGTCGTACAGGTCGCGGACCTGCTCCTCCTGCGCAACGATAAAATACGCGGCGTCGATCAGACGGCGCGCAGCAACGCCCAGGTCGATAATCCGGATCAGAACGTTCTTGCGCGCGAAGCCAATGTCGGAGCGTGCCGCATCGAGCGGCAGCCCTTGTGCGTTCGTGTCGTCGAATAGCGCCAGCGCCAGTTGTCTGGACGTGGCCACCTGCCCTGCTGTCGCCATTGCGCCTCCCTGCCCGCTGGTTTCATCGATGTGGCGGTACGGTAACGAGAGCAAAGTGCGCTGTCAACACAGATCACCTCACCTTGGTTGGGTGGTTTTCACAAAACGCCTCACCTACCCTGAACCCGGTACACATTTCATCTCACCTATGCGGCCAGGAAACCTCACCTTGCCAGCACTATCTGTCTCACCTTGCCGTTGTAAACACTGCACTTTGCTGCTCAATTAACATCACCTTCGGCACAAATCGCCTCACTTTCTTAACTTAAGTGTCTGATTTAATGAACGTTCTGGTTTGCTGTGGTTAGTAGGTTGGTTCTGTATTTTGTGTAAACACCAACAAACCGGTCTTCAGATTCTGAGCTTAGAGTGCTGGAATTGATTGGAGATGGACTGGATGCGCATTGGTGCAGTCGTCGCCTTTTTGTTCAGTGTTCTTGAGCACGAAGGATGATTGCGCGGCGATTCTAAGGTGAGGCGAATTGTGCTATTCCCTGGAATCGCTTCCGTTCTGGGATGTTTTCGTGGCGGCCAAGGTGAGGTGTTCTGTGTTGGTCCTAGTTTAAGTTCATAGCTTGAATTGGAAGATGCTGGCCCTCCGGGTTACGTCATTTATCCAAGCTGTTGAATTCACGCGTATTTTATTTATTGAGATTGCTGAATTTCGTTTCAACCTTATAGCTATTCTGGAAGCCAGCGAGTATTCTACGGTTCGGCGTCTAGTAGGCGTAAAACCGTGGAAATATGCGGTAGGTGTGAAGCAAACACCTCACCGTCGACTGAAAAAGGATGGATCTGATGAGTTTGAGCGAGTTGCCAGGAATCGACCGACGCGTGAAGCTTTCCAACCTCGGGGAGTTTGCCCAGCGGTTGTCCGTAATGACCGATGAATTGCGCGATCAGATACTGGCACCGCGGCCACGGAAGACGGCACCTGTGTTCACGATAGGCGAGTTGTCCGATCTGTGCGGCATTGACCGGCAGAAGATCAATTACCTGGCGACGAAAGAAGGTTCGGATCTGCCGCCGGGTGAAGCGCACGGTACAGGGCGCGCGCGCATATTCTCTCTCAAGGACGTGCGAACCTGGGTTCAACAGGTTTCCGACGTTTATCAAACTCCGCTTGTGACCGGCACGCGCGAGCAACGAGGGCGCGTGCTGATTACAGCGAACTTCAAAGGCGGTTCGTGCAAGACGACGACGACCATGTGCATCGGCCAAGGTTTGAGCCTGAGGGGTCGAAAGGTCCTGCTCATCGACCTTGACCCGCAGGCCTCGCTTTCGGAATTGTGCGGCTTGTATGCCGAGAAGGACGTGACTTGGGAGGATACCGTTCTTCCCTACATTTATGATCCGGATATTGAAGGCGGTCTTGGTTCGAAAGTGCAGAGCACTTACTGGGACGGACTCGATGTGATCCCGGCGCATAACTATCTGCACGACGCGGAGTTCCACTTGCCGACGGCGCAGAAGACAAGCCCTGGCTTTGAGTTCTGGTCGGTGCTACGGAAAGGAATTGAACCACTTCGCGCGCAATACGATTACATCATCCTGGACACAGCGCCGTCCCTTTCGTACATGACACTCAACGGGTTAATGGCTGCCGATTCAATGGTGATGCCGCTGGTGCCGGAGAGTCTCGATTTTATTTCGTCGGTTTCGTTCTGGTCGTTGTTCGCCGAGGTCGCGAACGGGTTTGTCGAACACGAAGTCGACAAGACGTACGACTTTATTTCTATTCTTTTGTCGCGGGTGGATTATGGGACAACCTCGTCTGCACCGGTCGTTCGATCCTGGTCTCAGCGTGCGTATGGCGATTGGCTTCATACAACCGAGGTTCCTTCGAGTTCGGTAATGAGTAACGGCGCACTGGCATTTTCGACGGTTTTCGATTTGTCTCGATCTGATGCTGTCGCGAAGACATTGGCGCGGGTCAAGCAGCCGTTGCTCGATTATTGCAAGTGGATCGACGATCAGTACGTGGCGCAATGGAGGGCTGGGAAATGAGTAATCTGCGTGAGCGCATGATGAGCAAGACCGCCGAAGTGCGGGCAGCGAAAGACATCCAGCTTGACCATCAACAGGACAAGCCGTCCAGTCCGCGCACGGCTCCGGGGATGGCGGGAGCGTTGGCGCAGGCGCAGCAGCGAATCGTCGAACTCGAGCGTGCTGGGGCATCGACCGAAATCCCGGTGACGGATATCGTTCCGAATCCGTGGCAGCCGCGGCAGCTATTCAACGAAGCGAAGCTGACGCAACTCGCGGAATCGATTCGTGAAGCCGGGTTGGTGCAGCCGATTGTTGTTCGGCGATCTGCGCAGGGCTATCAGATCGTAGCTGGGGAAAGGCGCTGGCGTGCACACAAGATGATCGGAAAGGAAGCGATTAAGGTCGTCATCATCGATCTCTCGGATGAAGAGATGGCGATGCTGGCGCTTGTCGAAAACGTGGCTCGGGAAGATTTATCCGACTACGAAATTTCGCGCTCTATCCGCAGGACCGAAAAGGAGTTTCCTAACCGCAAACGTATGGCGGAGGCCTTGGGGGTATCCCGGTCGGAACTGTACCGATATCTTGCGTTTGGCGATCTCCCAGATTTTGTCGTGAGTGATCTGGACATTCAGCCTCGGTTGATTGGGGCGCACGCTGCCGAAGGGGTGGTCTCTGCGCTGCGGGATCGGGATACGCGAGCACTGGAGATTGCACGTGGTGTTTGGGGAAAGCTGGTTGCTGGTGATCTGGATCAATCCAAACTTGCCAGGACAATCAAGCAGGCCGTGGAGAGTGAGAACGGGGTGTCGACGAGCGTCAGCGACCGAAGCATAGAAAAGATTTTCTCTGGAAAAAATCAGGCGGGATCGATTACGAAAGATGCGGTTGGTTTCACAGTGAAGATTCGGGCAGGGATGCTGACAGCCGACAAGGAGGCTGAAATCCGAAAATTGATCGGCCAGCTTTTTAGTGCGAGCAGTGGTACGTCTGAATAGTCTGTGTGAGTGTCCCCAATGGGGACACTGACTGGTGGGACAAGCCCGAGCTTACTCGGGCTTTTTTTATGGCTGGAACGGCCTTCGAAGAGTCTTGCACTGATCCAGCGAAATTGTTTCGTTGGACAGTCTCTTCACTTCACATACTACGTGTGTCCCCATTGGGGACACACGTAGTTGATGTCGAGTCGAGGGTTTTCCTCCGTGCAACTTGCCTAGCAATCGGTGTCGTCCCATGTCGCGCACGAGTCGGATTTCATTGAGCCATGACATCATTTGCATACGCAGCCAACTATCTTTTCACGGATTGTTTGGGCAAAGCGACGCAGCTCTGGACCGCGTTTACATCGACTTCGCGCCGTTAGCCCAAGATAGCATTTCAGCGCAGGCGATCTTTCAGGGCTTGCGCCGCGGGCCGCAGCCGCACGCAAGGAGTATCGCGCCACGGTTCAATTCCGCGCTGACGCGAGGGCGCAGAGAGGAACGTGAGTTGTCACACCCGAAAGCGCCGCCTTGAAAATATTCGATTTCGACAGACGTCGAAATCGACGAACACGGGTACGCCGGCCTTATCACCGACCCGATATCTACGCTGCGAATGGCGTCATCGAAGCGATTACCTGGAAGATCAACCAGTCTTGGGGACGAGATCTGACGCAAGAAGAATCGCGCTAAACGAGATTTATGGATTCGGGTAGTAGATGACCGCAGCCACATCTCGGCGCAGATAGGCGGTCAAAGCGATTCTCTCTAGCCTTGAAAGGAGCGCAGCTAACTCAAACATCGCAGAGTACCTGCTCGATATAGCTTGGCTAGGTCAACAATCTGCAGAATATTCTCGACGAACCACGGCCGCGGGGCGTGGCTTTAACCTGTCACCGATCAGCGCGATGCACCGGTGATTCGGGTGCCCACAAATGTGCTATCAGACGCACATCGGTCACCGCTCATCAATTAGCGCTTCGTTCGTTTTATCTTCCAGCGTCACGATGAAGAAGCCCGCACGTTGCGTGCAGCGGCGTCCCAACATGCGCGCATGCCATTTACCCGCAGTAACCGCAGAAGACAAGATCGAGACTAATCCAAACTAAACGCCGATCCGACTCGCAACGGCATCAGGGTTTCAGGACCTCGTGCCGAATAATTGACGAAGATACTTGGCCTTTCCGCTAGCTTGTGTCAAAAGCCTCACCCCTATTGGATATTCATGCCGTGAAACATCACGAATCAGTTGGAGATAGAAATAAACCCATGATTTAAAACAGAAAAAACAAGATAAAACAACAATGTTTCACGCATTTTAGGCAAGAAACCCCAAACCTACCCCGACCATCAACCAAATCCGTCTTTCACGAACACATTCGACCCTCGTCAGAAATGGATGTAACAAAAAATACGTAATCTGTAGTTTATTTCAGAGGGCGTCACTACACACCAAGCAACTCCGCCATAGCCTTAAGTCAGCACAACCACCACTCCAAACCACCCGTCGCCTTCAAACCCACCCCGTACAACTACCTACCCCCAGCCCCTTGACCACCCATCACCCCAGCACCATACTTTGTCCGTACAAACAACCAAACAAATCAACGGAGTCAAAGCATGCAAGCAGAAGAGGTAGGCAATCAACGATACCGGGCAAGCTACGGCCGGTACTTCGAAGAATTCACTGTAGGTGATATCTACGAACACCGACCCGGCCGCACTATCACCGAGGCCGACAACATCCATTTCTCGCTGCTGACAATGAACTTCCATCCAATGCACTGCGATGCGGCGCACGCAGCGAAGAGCGAGTTCGGTCAACTGCTGGTGAACAGCGGCCTGACCGTCGCCATCGTGCTCGGCATGTCGGTGAACGACGTCAGCGGAAAGGCAATCGCCAATCTGGGCTGGAAAGAAATCAAGCTGACCGGTCCGGTGTTCTGCGGTGACACGCTCTATGCCGAATCCGAAGTGTTGGAAAAGCGCGAATCTAAATCGCGTCCCACGCAAGGCATCGTCACCGTCCATACGAGAGCGTTCAAACAGGACGGCACGCCGGTGATGGACTTCGTCCGTACCGCACTGATTGCAAAGCAGGGTCACGGCACAGGCGACTGAATCCAGCAAGCCAAAAAAAGCGCGCCTGCCTGACGCAGGCAATTCCGTTCGGTTGCCCAATCGCCATCAGAGCGAACGCATCCGATCATGTCGTCACAGGATTGGAGACACTTGTGAGCCAACTCGTAAGCTCAGGCGCACGCCTCGACAGACTTCCCATGGCGCGATTCCATTGGAAGATTCTCGGCCTCATCAGCGCCGGCGCGTGCCTCGACGCGTTTGACGTCTATCTCGCCGGCGGTGTGTCGGCGGCCATGCTCAAGCAGGGTTTCTCGACCCTGCAACTCAACGCCCTGTTCGTCTCCGCCGGCTTTTGCGGCATGGTGATCGGCGCCGGACTTTCTGGTTATCTCGGCGACCGGTTCGGTCGCCGATCCTCGTATCAATTCAACCTCGCACTTTTCGGCGTGATGTCGATCGTCGCGGCCTTCGCGCCGAGCATCAACTGGCTGATCGCCTGTCGTTTCCTGATGGGCATCGGGCTC
The DNA here is from genome assembly GCF_900996245.1 of Paraburkholderia sp. BCC1886. Taxonomy (GTDB): domain Bacteria; phylum Pseudomonadota; class Gammaproteobacteria; order Burkholderiales; family Burkholderiaceae; genus Paraburkholderia. The sequence goes on from NZ_CAAJGK010000042.1 coordinate 56,229, forward strand.
GGCGCAGAACTCGTCGTCGCGGCAGGCACGTTGTGCGAATTCATCCCTCCGGCCTATCGCGGTCGATGGATCTCCCTGCTCGGACTGATCGTCAACTCCGGCCTGGTGATTGCGACCAGCGTCGGCTATGTCGTGATCCCGCTGCTCGGCTGGCGGTGGATGTTCGGCATCGCGGGAATCGGCGCGCTGATCGTATGGGCGCTGCGCCACAGCATGCCGGAGTCGCCGCGCTGGCTCGAATCGGTGGGCCGTCTCGACGACGCCGAACGCACCGTGAGCGCGATCGAAGCAGAAGTCGAGAAGCAACGCGGCCCGCTCCCGGAGTGCCCTCGAACGCAAGACCTCGAAGTGCCGCAATTACCGTTCAGCGCGCTGTTTCGTAGCGGCATGATCGGCCGGACCCTGACGGCGGCGCTGACCGCGGTCGCAGTGAACATCGCGGTGTACGGCTTCGTTGCCTGGTTGCCGACGTTCTTCATCCGGGAAGGGCGGGACATCGTGACCTCGCTAGGCTTCACGACGCTGATGTCGATCGGCGCACCTTTCGGTGCCGTGCTTGGCTTTCTCTCGGCCGATCGCCTGGGCCGCGCGAAAGGCCTCGTGTTCTTCGCCGCCGCGACGATCGTACTCGGCTTCATCTATCCGCAGATGTCCGCCAATGTCGCGATCGCAAGCGTCGGCTTCGTGCTGGTCAGTTGCATCTTCGCGATCGTCACGCTCGGTCTGTTCGGCTACGTTCCGGAGCTTTTCCCGACCGCCCTGCGCTTACGCGGCACTGGCGCGGCAGGGGTGTGCGGGCGACTTGCCTCCATGACGACTTCGTATATCGCCGTGCTGCTGTACGCCCGCTTCGGACTGTACGGCGTGCTCGGCATGGTGTCGGGCGTGCTCGTGTTGCTGATCATCGCGGTGCTCTCGCTGGGTGTGGACGCAAACCAGTATTCGCTGGAAGCCGCGTCGCCGGATGAAGACGCAATCAACCCGGAGCTCGACTTCGGCCATGGAGGCATGACACGATGACCCGCACGACTATCTCGGCCACATTGGCCCGCTTCACGCGAAACCTGCAACTTTCCGACGTCCCGCAAGCGGTCCGTGAACGTGCCAAACATCTGATGCTGGACAGCATCGGCCTCGCCTTCGCGACCGCACCGCTCGGCTACGCCCATGTGACGCTCGCTGCGTTGCAGGACCTGAGCGACGGAGAAGGTCACGCCTCGGTCTTCGCTCATCGCGAGCGGCTTGCACTGCGCGATGCGATGTTGCTCAACGGTCTGCTGATACACGGGCTCGACTTCGACGATACCCATGCGCGTGGCGTCATCCACTCGACGGCGAGCGCATTGCCCTGCGTCTTCGGCCTTGGCGAGCGCGAGAACGCAAGCGGCGCCGACATGCTGGCCGCCTATCTTTGCGCAATGGAAGTGTCGACGCGCGTCGGCACGGTGGCGCTGAGCGGATTCCACAAGGCGGGGTTCCATCCGACCGGGCTCGCCGGCGCGTTCGGTTGCACACTGGGCGCTGCGCGTCTGCTCGGCCTCGACGAAAATCAGGCGATCCACGCGCAAGGGATCGCGCTGTCGATGGCGTCGGGCAGTCTCGAGTTTCTGCAAGACGGCGCGTGGACCAAACGCCTCCATCCAGGTTGGGCCGCGGTCGCCGGCACCACGGCGGCGTCGTTGGCGCGACGCGGTTTCGTGGGCCCCGGCGCACCCTATGAAGGCCGCTACGGTCTCTACGCACTGCATCTGAACGACGACGCCACGCCCGACCTGAGTCTCGCGACAGCCGGCCTCGGCGAGCAATGGGAAATCGACAACGTCGCGTTGAAACCGATCCCCGCCTGCCACTTCACGCATGCCGCTTCGGACGCTGCGATCGAAGTCCACCGCCAACACGGACTGAAGGCCGCCGACATCGAAAACGTCGTGGTCCGCGTGCCGGGCCCGACGGTCGACGTGATCTGCGAGCCGGTGGCCAACAAGAAGCGCCCGCAGAACAGCTACGACGCGCAGTTCAGCATTCCGTACATCGTGGCGGTCGGTCTGTTGAAAGGCCGCTTCACGCTGGACGATCTCGACGATGCCGCGCTCGCCGATCCGGCGGTTCTGGCGCTCGCCCAGCGCATCGACTACGAGGTCGATACCGATTCGACGTTCCCGCGTCACTACACGGGCGAGGTCGTGGTCTTTACGCGCGACGGCCGCCGCTTCGCTCACCGCGAGGCGATCAATCGCGGCTCGCCGGACCGGCCGCTCACCAACGACGAAATCGTCGCGAAGTTTTTCGACAACGCGCAGCGCGTGGTGTCCCGCGAGCGGGCCGCGCAGGTGCGCGACGCCGTGCTCGACCTCGAACGTTCATCCGTATCCGCGCTCGCGGGTGCGCTGCGCCATTCCAGCTAACAGGAGTTTGCATGGCTACCATCGATATAGAAACAACCGAAGAAGCGAGAGCCAACGAGGAACTGATCCTCGACATGCTGGACCGCTTCCTGAAGACCGAAGTGAAGCCCTATGTTCACGCACTCGAGGCTGCCGACGAATACCCGCACGAGATCGTCGAAAAGATGAAGGCCATGGGTCTGTTCGGTTGCCTGATCGCGCCGGAGTATGGCGGCCTGGGTCTCTCGACTGCGACCTACGCGAAGATCGTCGACAGGATCTCCGCGGTGTGGATGTCGGTGAGCGGCATCGTCAATTCGCACCTCATCATGGCGATGACTGTGCAGCGCAACGGCACGGAGCAGCAGAAGCAGGACTATCTGCCGCGTATGGCGACCGGTGAACTGCGCGGCGGAATCGGTCTGACCGAGCCGGATTGCGGGACCGACCTGCAGGCGATCCGCACCGTGGCGCGTCGCGATGGCGACAGCTACATCGTCAACGGCAGCAAGACCTGGATCACGAACAGTCTTCACGGCAACGTGCTGGCATTGCTCGTGAAGACCGATCCGAAGGCCGAGCCGCGTCATAAGGGCATGAGCCTGCTGATCGTGGAGAAGGGACCTGGTTTCGAAGTGAGCCGCAAGCTCGAGAAGCTCGGCTACAAGGGAATCGACACCTGTGAGCTGACCTTCACCGACTTTCGAGTGCCGGTGGCGAACGTGATCGGCGGGGAAGAAGGCCGTGGCCTGAAACAGATTCTCGGCGGACTCGAACTGGGCCGCATCAACGTGGCGGCGCGCGGTGTCGGCGTGGCGCAGGCCGCGCTCGACGAAGCGGTCTCGTACTCGCAACAGCGCAAGACGTTCGGCAAACCGATCTGCGAACACCAGGCCATCGCCCTCAAGCTCGGTGAAATGGCGACGCGCGTGCAGGCGGCCCGTCTTCTGACCGAAGCCGCGGCGAACGCCTACGACCGTGGCGAGCGTTGCGATATGGAAGCCGGCATGGCGAAATATTTCGCGACCGAAGCCGGCCTTGAAAACAGTATCGAAGCCATGCGCATTCACGGTGCCTACGGTTACTCCAAGGAGTTCAACGTCGAGCGTCTGTATCGCGACGCGCCGCTTTTATGCATCGGCGAGGGCACCAACGAAATGCAGCGGATCATCATCGCAAAGAATCTGATCGCCAGGAACCCGATATGACCTTACCTCTCTCCGGTGTGCGCATCGTCGCGGTCGAACAGTATGGTGCGGGTCCGTTTGCGACCCAGCATCTCGCCGACCTCGGCGCGGAAATCATCAAGGTGGAAAACTTCCGCGAAGGGGGTGACGTGGGTCGGGCCGTGGGCCCTCACTTCTTCGGCGAAGGCGATAGCCATTTCTTCGAGGCATTCAACCGCAATAAATGCAGTCTCACGCTCGACCTGAAAAAAGACGACGCGCGCGCGGTGCTGCTCGACCTGGTTAAAACGAGCGATGCGGTGTTCAACAATCTGCGCGGCGACCTGCCCGTTAAACTCGGACTGACCTACGAGCAGCTCAAGGAAGCCAATCCGTCCATCGTCTGTGCGCACCTGTCCGCCTATGGACGCACCGGTAGCCGCGCGGCGTGGCCCGGTTACGACTACCTGATGCAGGCCGAGGCCGGTTATCTGTCCGTGACCGGTGAACCGGACAGTCCGCCGGCGCGTTTCGGATTGTCGATCATCGATCTGATGACCGGCACCACCGCCGCGATGGCGCTGCTGGCCGGGATCGTGCAGGCACGCGCAACCGGTATCGGCCGCGATTTGGACGTGAGCCTGTTCGACGTCGCCTTGCACAATCTCGCCTACGTGGCGACCTGGTATCTGAATGGCGATGTGGTCACCGGACGCGACCGCCGCTCGGCGCATCCATCGTTGACGCCGAGCCAGTTGTACAAGACGAAGGACGGCTGGATCTTCCTCATGTGCAACAAGGAGAAGTTCTGGGGCGTGCTCGCCGAGGTGCTCGATAAACCTTCGTGGATCACCGATCCGCGTTTCAACAACTTCAAGGCCCGACTCGAGAACCGCGAACTGGTCGAGAAAGAACTCGATGCCGCATTGTCGACGGCAAGCACGGACGAATGGCTCAAACGCTTCGGTGGCCAGGTGCCGGCCGCACCGGTGTACGACGTCAAGCAGGCACTCGACAATCCGTTCGTGGCCGAACGCGCTGGCGTGGTCGATGCCGAGCATCCGCGTTTCGGCAAGATTCGCGGCGTCGCCGCGCCCGTGCGCGTGGACGAGCCGTTGCCCTTGCGTGCCGCGCCGGAACTCGGCCAGGACACGGACAGGCTGCTCGCTGAACTCGGTTACGATAGCGAGCGTATTGCCTCGCTCCGTAAGAATGCCGTCGTGCAATGAAGTCCGACCGCTTCGGCGACGGGTGGAGTGGGGCGCACACGCTCCCTTCATCCATTCTCATGCGAGAGCCGATGGTCACCGTATTAAATCAGCAACCGCGTTACATGCAGTTGGCACAAACCCTCGTCAACGAAATCCAGAGTGGCCGTTATCCGGTCGGATCGACCATTCCAACCGAGTTCGAGCTGTGCGAGCAGTTCGGCGCGAGCCGTTCGACCGTTCGTGAGGCGGTCAAGCAACTCGTGCAGTTGGGCATGGTGGTTCGGCAGGCAGGAGTGGGCACGACCGTGAAGGCGGTGCGAACCGAGAACAGTTATCGGCAGGTCATGCAGCAGTTGAGCGATCTGCATCGCTACACCGCCGATACGACGCTCGAGTTTCTTTCGAAGACGACTGTCGAGATCAACGACCCGGTGCTGTGCGATATCACGCGCGCGAAGCCTGGCGAAACCTGGCTGCGAATCGAATTCCTGCGGCGCTCGCCGAATAGTTCCGATCCCATCTGCCACACCGAGGTCTTCATCCAGCCCGCGTTCCGCTCGCTCGACGTCGTCGAAAGCCAGCCACAAATGCCCATCTACACGATGATCGAGCGCCAGTTCGGTGAACAGATTGCGGAGGTGGAGCAGGATATCCGCGCGATGGCCTTGCCGTCGCATATTGCAAAGCTCGTCAACGCGAAAGCGAATTCACCGGCGCTGCGGCTGTGCCGCTCCTATTTCAACCGGCGCGGCCAGATTGTCGAAGTGTCCGTCAACATTCATCCTGCGGATCGTTTTACCTACTCCGAGACCTTTCAGCGAGGGTGGAACGCCGCTTAGTGCCGTTCATGGAGAACCACATGGCGTTACGTAGTTATCTGTTCGTGCCCGGCGACCGCCCGGAGCGATTCGAAAAAGCACTGGCGAGCGCCGCGCACCAGGTGGTGATCGATCTGGAAGACGCAGTCAATCCCGACGCGAAAGTGGCTGCGCGCGAAGGACTATCTGCGTGGCTCGGCGACGCACTGCCTAAAGCCCATCGGTCACGAGTGGTCGTGCGCGTGAATGCGTTCGGCACGCCGTGGCATGAGGACGACGTGAGCATGCTGCGCACGGCGGGCCTCACGAACGTAATGGTCCCCAAAGCGGAGAATGCAAGCGAACTCGCCGATATCGCCGTGCGCTGCGGTGCCGAAGTCACGCTTATCGCGCTGATCGAAAGCGTTACCGGCATCGTGCAGATGCGTAATATCGCCAATGAGAAAGCCGTATCGCGCCTCGCGTTCGGCTCGTTCGATTACTGTGTGGATGCAGGCGTCGACGGTACAGATCGGGAACTGGATTATGTCCGCTCGCAATTCGTTATCGAATCACGTTATGCCAATCTGCCGCCGCCGGTGGACGGCGTGACGCTGAGCGTGGACGACGCCGCGCTCATTTCCGAAGATGTCGCGGCAGGACGCCGCTTCGGATTCGGGGGCAAATTGTGCATCCATCCAAAACAGGTTGACCTTGTCAATCGCGGGTTCGCGCCGAGCGACGCGGATCGTGCATGGGCCGAACGGGTGCTGGCAAAGCTCGCGGAAAATCCGCGTGGGGCCATCGCCGTCGACGGCAAACTGGTCGACAAGCCGATCGTCGATCGCGCGAAGCGCATTGTTGCCGATATCTGATTTGCCCGGGCAAGCGAGCCTTGAAGATCACCGCTGTCCCGGAACTGCCCAACGAGGTTTAACCCCGAAATGGAACGCGAACTCCTGCATACACGTCGTATCGAGCTGACCGGCTACAAGCGGGCCGATGGTCTTTACGACATCGAGGGGCATCTCAAGGACACCAAGACTTACGATCGCAATTCAAATGGCGTCGTGCGCCGTGCCGGCGATGCGATCCACGAAATGCGGCTACGAATCACGGTGAATCTCGATCTGCTCATCGTCGATGCTCATGCAGAGTCGGAAGTCGTGCCGTATGAAGGTTTTTGCGAGCTTATTGCCCCGGACTATAAGAAACTGATCGGCCTGAAACTCGAAGCGGGCTTCATGCGGGAGACACGAAAACTGTTTGGCGGGGTCAACGGGTGCACGCATTTGACCGAGTTGATCGGCGGCGTGGCGACGGCCGCCTTCCAGACGATGAGCGAAGAAATCAACGCGTTGAACGAGAGCCAGCCGTTCCAGATAAACGGCTGTCATGCGCTAGTCAGCGATGGCGAAGCGGTGCGGACGTTTTATCCCAAGTGGTTCCGGCCGGGCGTCGCGCAGGAGAGTTGAGCAGGCCTTATCCACCGCGATGCCACCATGGAAGGCCGCACGCCTTGGCTCATTCGGCCGCTTCTATCTGCGTCACCGCCCTTTAGCCAGGAAGGCATTCGTTGCGAGATCGACTTCGAGTTCATCGAGGTTGGCATTGAAAAATGTGCGCAATTCTTCGAGTGAGGGAGCGGTCTGTAATAGCTGCTCGTAGCCGGGGTCGTCCAGATCGGGAACGCACTTGCGCAGGCGCATGGCTGCGTTCGCATAGCCGTTCAGGAAACCGAGCCGCGCGAAAGTCCGGTAGAAGTCTTGAAAGCCGTAGCCATGTTGTGTCATGAGCACGTACAGGTCGAACCAGTCTCGTGTTTTTGAACGCTCTGCGCAAACGACGCATTTGGTGGCGAATACTTCGTCCATGGACGCGACCCGCAGTGGCTCATCGGTCTCGCCGGTGATGATCCTGCTGGCGGGTGGGTCCAGACAGATCAACGAAATCTTGACCGTCCCGTTGGCGATGAAATTCTGCTGGTAGTCCGCCAGGTCCAGGCCGGAGTCGAGAAACTCTTCTTCTGCTACTGGGCTGCGCACCGGCTCCAGCGAAACTCCGGAGCGAGGAAGCTCGCTCGCCATGAGTTTGATCCGCGTGCGCGGCAGCTTTGCCTTCACGAAAGCAAAGTCCAGATCTTCGCTGACCCGGTGCCCGATGCGCAGCGTCAGCGCAGTGCCGCCGATCAGGACAAAGCCGCGCAGTAGCGGATGATGCACGAGCACCTCCCATACTGCCCGGGTGTCAGCGCGAAGTTTTGTCGTATCCACGGCGAAGGTTAGTCAGTAGGCGGCTGTTGACGGGTGCGGCACGGCGGGCTTCGACGGAATCTTCCCCGAGAAGCTGGCGCCATTCTTCTTCGAGCCTGTCCATGCCGAATTCGAGCGCGGCATCGAGCAGCACGGGAAACTGGGGATCCAGCAGGGCGCGCCGGATAAAGACGACATCGTCGGCCTGGCGATTGGACCAGACCAGCGCAGGGTACTTCTCGCGGAAAGTCTTCACAGGGGCACGTATGTCGTCTGGAGGGGCAGGGTGATCCACCTGCCTCGTAGAAGCGACTGGCGCCGTGCGAGGTACGACTGCAAGGCGAAGTCCAGTTGCATCGGCCAGTCGCCCGATGACATCGAGCCGTGCGTTGCCGCGCTTTTTCAGGCGGGAAAGCGATTCTTCCTGAATACCCGATGCCGCCGCCAGTGCCTTCTGGGAGAGACCTTGCCGGTCGGCTTCATCCAGAATATCGACGATGACCGAGGAAACCGCTGATTCCGACACGAACCCTCCGGTTGATAAAAGCATCAACCAGAGTCTAGCATGGTTGATTTATTTATCAATCGAAGATGATGCTTGGTGGTAAAACGTTCGTCTCGCAGTAGGCGCGACCCACAACGCAACTAACCGTCAGTCCCGGCAAGCTACCTCGATAACCTTCGGTCACACCTTGCCGGCATGAAACAGCCAACTACACGAATTTCGCCATCGCATCCGTGCGCGCTGAAATCCACCGCACCACTACACCGCCACTTCCATCTCCCGAACTGCCTGAATGATCTTCGTCTTCATATGGAAGAACGTGTCGCTATCTCTCAACGCGAGCGTGCGCGTCGCGCCCAGCTCAGCCGTCACGTCGATGTCTGCGATGATCCGCGTGGGACGCGGCGAGAACATGATGATGCGGTCGGCAAGAAAGACCGCTTCCTCCACATCGTGCGTCACGAAGATCACCGTACGCGATTCCTCGCTCTGGATCCGGCGCAATTCCACCTGAAGCTGTTCGCGCCGTTGCGCGTCGAGCGCGCCGAACGGCTCGTCCATCAGCAGCACTTCCGAGCCTGCCGCGAGTGTGCGGGCAATCGCAACGCGCTGACGCATGCCACCCGAAATCCGGTTCGGGTACGTGTCGGCAAACTCGTGCAGCCCGACGAGACGAAGGTAATGCTCGGTACGACGGCGCTTTTCCTTGCTGCTCAGATCGGGCCTGTAGCGCATTCCGAATGCCACATTCTGGCCGACCGTCAGCCACGGGAACGACGAGTACGACTGGAACACCATGCCGCGTCGCTGATCCGGTTTGCCGACTGGTTCACCCTCCAGACGGATCTCGCCGGTACTGGGTGTGTCGAGACCACCCGACATCCGCATCAAGGTCGTTTTCCCGCATCCTGATGGGCCGAGAAACACGACGAACTGATTGCGCGGGATCGTCAGATGGAAGGGCGCGTCCACTACAGGCAATTCGCCAAACCGCTTGGTGACGCCGTCAAAGACGAGGTAATCGGTCGTTCGGATATTCATCAGTCTGTACTCTTCAGGTAACCGAACAGGCGTCGATGCAGCGCGCGAATCAACTGGTCGCTGACCAGTCCGATCAGCCCGATCACGAAGACGCCCGCCATCACGCGGTCGGTCTGCATATAACGGCGCGCGTTCCAGATGACGAATCCAAGCCCGCTGTCCGACGCGACGATTTCCGCGATGATGAGATACGTCCAGCACCAGCCCAACGTAATGCGCAGATTGTCGACGAGGTTCGGCAGCATCGCGCGCCACGCGATATCCATGAGAATCTGGAAAGGCCGGGCGCCGAGCGTGCGCGCAATTTCGATGTACTCGTTCGGCACCCGGTTGGCATCGTCCACGACCAGCAGCACGAGTTGAAAGAACGTGCCGAGCCACAACAGGAAGATCTTGGTTTCTTCGCCAACGCCAAACCAGATGATGCTGATCGGCACCAGCGCTGGTGTCGGCAGATAGCGGATGAAATCCACGATCGGTTCGAGCGCGGCGTTGATTGGGCGGTAGCTGCTCATCAGCAAACCGATCGGAATGGCCATTCCCGCGGAGAGGGCGAACGCTGCGAGAATACGGCCGATCGACACCAGTGCATTGCCGACGATCTGCCCTTCGAGCGTCATGACCCAGAGGCTTCGCCCAATTTCGACCGGGGAGGGTAGAAAGGCGGAATCGAGCCAGCCGCTCCATGACGCCAGTTGCCACAGCAACAGCACGGTGAAGCTCGCGCCGAGGCCAACCAGAACGTTGGCCCGGCGGCTGATACTGCCGCGAAAAGCGAAAGCTGCGGGAAGCGGTCGGGTCACTTGAGATCGGTCGCGGAAATGGATTGCAGGGCAGAGCTATCGAACGAACCGGCTGCCGACAGGGTGTGATCTGACGCACCGTTTGCCAGATTCAGTTGCATCAGCGTATCGAAGGTCTTGTAAAGGGAACCCGGCTGCTGGGGTGCGCCGAGATAGTGTTTGGCCATCGCGAGCGACGTGTAGCTGAGGCTGCCGTCGATACTCGCCTGGAATTCCTTGTCGCTCAGGTTGAAATGAGGCGCGGCAACGTGAATGAAATCCGCCGGCTTCGCCTTGTAATAGTCGATCGCCTTGTAGACGCCGATCAGGAAATTCTTGTACGCGACCGGGTCCGCTTTGAGTTTCGACTGGTTGACGATAATGGCGTCGACAATCGTACCAGGATAGCTCGCGGACGACACGAGAATATGGGCCCCGCGTTTCGCATCGAGCGTGACCGCCTTGTTCATGAAGGGCTGGAAGGTGCCGATTGCGGCCACGCCCGGATCCGAGAACACGGACAGCGCGTCCGAGCCCGCTGTTTGCTTGATGGTCATGTCCTTGTAACTGAGACCCGCCTTCTTCAGTTCGAGTTGCAGTAGCAGGTAGGCTGGGATATCCGTCTCCATCGCCACGACCTTGCCCTTCAGGTCGCTCACCGTTTTGATCGAACCGTCCGCGACCACGCCATCGCCGCCGTTCGATTCGTCGATGGTGCCGATCATCACCCCCGGCGTCGACGGTCCGCGCGGCCGCCGCTGGTAGTCGTCGACCGTGCGCATGTCGACCTCGATATCGCCATGCGCAATCCCGGCGAGTGCATCCGCCTGCTCGTCGTCGAATTTGACCGACACGTTCAATCCCAGCTTCCTGAAGTAGCCGAGATCGCTGGCGACGAACACCGGCGCGAATCCGGACCAGTTATTGCAGATCACGCGAATGGTTTTGTCTTCTGCGTGAGCTGCCTGAGCGGCGCCAAGCAGGGTGAATGCGACGAGCGCGGCACGTGCGGCGGGCTGAAGTGCGAGGCGATGCAACATAGCGGGTACCCCTAACGAATAAACAGGATGGAAATAGCGGAGAGGAACAATCAGCTGCGAGTGGGATTGGCGTCGCCAACCCACCGGTTCATGCGGACATCGACAGCGAGCGACTTCTGGTACATGGCGCGGTAGTGCGGAAGCCACTCGGCGGCTTCGCGCATCAGGTTGTCGCGCTGTCCGGCGGCGGCCGCCATGATGGCGCGCGCCTCCTTGCGCAGGGCGGGTTCGTCGATGGTCAGAAGCCGGCCGTCCTGCATCACGACGTGACCTGCCACCATCGTCATCGCGATGGCCCGGCTGGCATCCGCGTACACGAGTTGGCGCGCGATATCGTTGAGCGGCGTGAACGGTAACGTATCCAGATCGAGCATCACGAGATCGGCCTGAAAGCCGGGCGCGATACGCCCGAGCCGCTGTTCCTGACGCATCGCGGTAGCGCCCCCTTCGAACATGCAGCGCAGGATTTCGCCCGCGACCGGCCAGCGATCGGGATCGGGGTCGCCGATCGTGTGGATCAGCGCGGCGGTCTTCATGACCGACCACAGGTTGACCGCGTCGTCCGCGATGATTTCGTCGGAGCCAAGTGCAACCGGCACGCCCGCCTGGACGAGACGCCTGAACGGCATGACGCCGCTGCCGAGTCGGAGATTGCTGATCGGATTGTGAATGACCTGCGCACCGGCGCGCGCCAGCAGGGCGATGTCGTCATCGTCGATCCACACCGCGTGGATGACGTTCATCCGCGCGGACAACAGTCCGAGATCGTCGACGTACCGGATCAGCGAGCGGCCATTGAGACACACCTCGCCGAATACGCGCTGAAGTCGGGTCTCCAGCATGTGAATGTAGAACGGCAGATCGTGAGCGCGGCTCAGCGCATCGAGCCCCTGCAGATAGTCGACGCTAACCCGCTGTGGCGCCGAGCACGATACGGCGACCCGCAAACGTCCATTGCTCGATTCATGCCACGTATCGATCAGATAGCGGTAGTGCTGCAGCAACGCATCGGACTGCATGGGCGCGGGCGTTTCGAGGCGCGCCTTCAGATCGGCGGGAACGAGTTCGCCCAGGAACGGGAGCTTCTCGATCTCGGGCAAGTTGGGTTGGTCGAGCGCCACGGTCGCACGCATACCGATGTCGCGGTAGGCGCTCATCACAGCGTCGATCTCGCTCTCGCTTGGCATCGGCAGGAAGAACGCATCGTCCTGCACGGACGTCACGCCGAGCTTGAGCATCTCCGCGGCGCCGATCTGCGTGCGCACGTACGCGGCCCGTGCGGACATGGCCGCGTCTGGAGTCGACGGCACTTCGTAGAGCATGAAGAGTTCGAGCGGCAGACTGTCGAGTGCGCCTTTCAGAAAATTGGTCGGCGAATGGAAGTGCGCATTGATCAAACCCGGCATGACGAGATGTCCGTCACCTTCGATCACGTGCGCATCGGCGAGGTGGCGCGACGCATCGGGACATATCTCGCGAATCCGGCCGTGTTCGATCACGATGTCCGCACGGTCGTAGTGCGGGCTTACAGGATCCATGGTCAGAACGCGGGCGTTCGTGATGACGGTCAAGGGTGCCACACCGTCGCTTGTCTGGGCCGATAACGTCTTCGCCGGCCCAACAGGGTTGTCGCTCATCGCGATCACCTTTTGCTGGACGGGCACGCCAACCCGATATCCTCTGGGAGACAGAGGAGCGCTTCCTTCAACGGGACCGACTCTAAAGAAAAGTTTTCAACGCGTCAACGCGTCAAAAATCGCTATTTCGCAATAGGCGTTCGCGCAAGAGACAATTGAATGTCGATGCGACCCGGGCCATCCGCAGGCGATCGTCGAGCGCTCAAGCATTTATTCACTTCCGTTTTGATTCGGCATACACTGAATTTGCCTTTTCCTTTAACCTGCTTCGCCAATACCCGGTAACAGACGCATTTGCAGATGCTCTTGTCGTGCTCTGCGAGCCGAAGCAGGTCGGGTCGGCCCGTGCCCAACACACCTTGAACGGGACGACTCATCATGGCCGATACCAGCTACATGGCACGGAAATCCGTTGCCGATATCGTAGGAAGCGCCGACGCGAAAGGCACCCACTCGCTCTCCAAAACGCTCGGCGCCACCAGCATTACTGCAATGGGCATCGGCGCCATCATCGGCGCCGGCATCTTCGTTCTGACGGGCACCGCCGCCGCGCAATTCGCCGGACCGAGCATCATGCTGTCGTTCGTGCTCGGCGGCATCGCCTGCGCGTTCGTCGGACTCTGCTACTCGGAACTGGCCGCCATGTTGCCGGTTTGCGGCAGCAGTTACACCTACACGTATGCAACGCTAGGGGAGATCTTCGCGTGGATTATCGGCTGGGATCTGATTCTCGAATATGCAATGGGCGCGGCCACCGTGGCGGTCGGCTGGTCCGGCTATATCGTGAGCCTGCTGCATAACGTCGGCCTGACTATTCCGCCCGCGTTGTCCGCGGCGCCGGGCACCGTCATCAAACTGGCGGACGGCTCGACCGTAACGGGCATCATCAATCTGCCGGCCATCTTCATCATTGCCGCTCTGACGATCTTGCTGGTGCTGGGCACCAAAGAATCCGCGCGCCTGAACAACATCATGGTGGCGGTCAAGCTGGTGGTGGTCGTCGCTTTCATCGCACTTGGGGTGTTCTTCATCAAGCCGGCCAACTGGCATCCGTTTATTCCGGCAAATACCGGTGAATTCGGCAACTTCGGCATGAGCGGCATTCTGCGCGGATCAGCCGTGGTGTTCTTTGCGTTCATCGGTTTCGACGCCGTTTCGACGGCAGCGCAGGAAGCGAAGAAGCCGCAAAAGGACATGCCAATCGGTATTCTAGGATCGCTGGTCATCTGCACCGTGCTGTATATCCTGGTCGCCGGCGTACTCACGGGTCTCGTGCCCTACGCAGATCTGAACGTTCCCGATCCGATCGCGAAGGGCGTCGATGCCATCGGCCTGAACTGGTTCTCCATTCTCATCAAGATTGGCGCACTGACCGGGCTGACCACCGTCATTCTCGTGTTGTTATATGGGCAGAGCCGTATTTTCTTCACGATGTCGCAGGATGGTCTGCTTCCCACGCTTTTCGCGCGGGTTCATCCACGACTTCAAACGCCTTATCTCAGCCAGATTCTGATCGGCTCGATCGTCGCGGTGGTGGCAGCACTGACACCCATTGGCGTGCTGGGCGAGATGGTCAGCATTGGCACGCTCTTCGCGTTCATTCTCGTCTGCGGTGCCGTCATCTACTTGCGCCGCAGCGATTCCGATGCGTCGCGTCCTTTCCGCGTGCCGGGTGTGCCGGTCGTGCCGGTGCTCGGCATTCTGTTCTGTCTGCTACTGATGGCAGGTCTGCCACTCGTGACCTGGCTGCGACTGGTGGTGTGGCTGGTAATCGGCCTCGTCATTTATGTGTCGTACGGGCGGAATCATTCGAAGCTACGCTTTCCCGAGCGCCGTTGAGGGGGCGAAGCTGCTGCTCGTTCATGGACGCTTCGAGCAGCATCATTCAGCCCGCACCTTACCTAACCGGGCGACGCGTTCACCAAGTGTCGAACTCTGTAACGACGCCTCGTAGTGAGCGCGTGACTTCGCTGCTTCGTGGTCCCCCGCGGCAACGGCATGCAACTGCGCCTTCATCGAACGCACCGTGCTGGCGTCGCACTTCTGCAAAGCATCCACGTATTCCTGAACGCGTTCGGGGAGTACATCGGGCGGCACGAGTTCGGTGAGCACGCCAATGCGCAGCATCTCCGTGGCGTCGATCTCCATCGCTGTCAGGAACAGACGCCTGGCCTGCATGAGACCGAGTTCGCGCACGTATCGACGCATGCCGTCGGGATAATAATGAAGCCCGATTTTCGCGGCGGGCATGAACATGCGCGAGCCCGTCACGCCGAGACGGATATCGCAGCACAGCGCGAGATCGATCGAGCCGCCATACACGCTGCCGTTGAGTGCGCAGATCGTGGTGACCGGCAGCATTTCCAGCTCGTTCAGAAACAGCTCGAATGACGTATCGATATGATTGTTCGCGAGTTGCGATAACGTGTAGCCCGAACTGAACGTGCGCGTTCCGGTCCCGGTGATAACGAGCGCGACGGCGTTCGCGTCGGCCTGGAGGTGGGCGAGTACGCGGCGCAGTCCTTCGAGATCGGCAGGGTCGATGCGGTTGTGTTGTGCCTCCCGGTCCAGACGTAGCGTAGCGACGCCGTCCTGCATGGAGAACACGAATCCGCTCGATGTCGGCATAGTCTGCTTCATCTTATTGGCTCAGTTTGGAAGAGGTGCACCACGCGTTTCCATTGCCCATCGCAACGCGACGATGCCGACGATAAACACCGAGGCCGTGACCGCTACCGGCATACCCAGCGTGCCGGCGCGATTGACCGCGACGCCGAGACCGAGACTCACGCCCGCAGCCACGAAACGGCCGATGGACGTCGAGAAGGCAAAGGCGGTTGCGCGAATGGACGTCGGATACTGCTCGGGTAACCAGAGCGCGTACATCGCCGCATTACCGCCGCCAAACCCGACGAAGAACGACAATACGATGAAGGGCACGAGTCCGGAGGGCAGATAGAAAGCCCACCCAAAAGTAATCGCCAGGAAGCCGGCGGCCAATACGTAATAACCCGCCAGCGTCAGGCGCCGCCCATAACGTTCGGCAAAAAACGGTAGCGCAAGGCATCCGAGTATCGTCCCGATGGAATACACCGCTGTGGCGACCGATGCGAGTTTCATCGCATTGATGGACGCAATGCCCTGACGCTCGGCAAGTTGTATCACTGCGCCGGGCAAGTAGATCGAGCCGCCCCACAAACCCAGAATACCGACGGTCACAAGCACGGCATTGACGATGGTTCGCTGGCGAAAGGGCGCGGAAAAGATTTCACGCAAAGGTTGCCGGCGCTCGGGCGTGACGTCGCTGGCTTTTTTAACGCGCTCCCACCGGTTGGTCTCCGGCACCTTGAATAACGTGTAGAGCGCGACCACCACCGGCAACAGTCCGCACAGGAACATCGCTCGCCAACCGTAGAGCGTGCCGATCGTGTAATTGAGCCCTGACGCGATGAAGAAACCCGCGTAATAGCCGGTCTGAAGATAACCCGCGCCGGCCCGGCGACGATCCTCCGGCCATGCTTCCGCGACGTAGGTTCCCGCAAGCGCCCATTCGCCGCCAACGCCCACTCCCGCGAGAAACCGGAAGAGCGCGAGCTCCCAGACATTGTGCGAGACAGCGGCGAGACCGGTGAACACCGCGTAGCAAAGCGTGGTTGCGGCGAGCATCCTGATGCGCCCAAACCGGTCTGCCAGCGGTCCCCAGATGTACGAGCACCCCCAGCCCACCAGGAATAGCGCGAACATCAGCGAACCCGCGAGCCCGATGTTCCCGGCAGTGGCCGCATAACCCGAAAGCGGCAACAGTTCCTTCAGCGCGGGAACGAGCACCAGCGCATAGATGACGGAGTCCATCCCATCGAGCGTCCATCCCGCCCATGCCGCCCAGAAACCGGTGATCTGCTTTCGATTGAGCCGCGTCTTCACCGCGGCGTGCCTGGCGCCAAGCGCCCGATCTGTGACGTTCATGGCTGTCTCCGACTGTTTTTATGTACCCGCAGGCGTTGCTGCGCGACTCGTCCGTGCGGCGCGAGTGCGAGGCCTCGGGGATGCGTCGAACTAATATAAGCTTCGGTCGAGGTATCGAATAAATACCGATTTCTGATCGAGCCATACCGCGTCCTTATGGCTTGTCGATTCATCCACGAGTGGGGAGACGATCCGGTGGATCTCAGGCAATTGCGCTACTTCGTTTCGATCGTCGATTCGGGCAGCATCACGCGCGCGGCCGATACCTTGTGTGTCGCACAACCGGCGCTCAGTCTTGCCATCAAGGTTCTCGAACAGGAGCTGGAGGTCCGGCTGCTAAGCCGCAGCGTGCAGGGCGTCAAGGCGACGACAGCAGGCGAGCTGCTCTACCGCCACGCGATGGGTATTCTCCGGCAAGCGGACAATACGCGCGCACTCCTCGCCAGCCAGACGCTGCAGCCCGGTGGAAAGGTGGCGGTGGCCATGCCGCACAGCACGGCGCATCTGATCGCGAGTGACGTAGTGGAAGCGTTGCGCCGCGCGTATCCCAGCATCAGCCTGGAACTCATCGAAAGTTCCTCGGCCGATCTGCAGGCGATGGTGTTGCATGGCCGTGTCGATCTGGCTGTCATGGTGGTCGATCAACCGGTGCGCGGTCTCGTGCAAACGCCTTTGCTCAATGAGCAGATCTTTGCCGTCTATCGCCCGGGGCTGACTGAGCAGAAGAGCGTGTTCACGGTGGCGGAACTCGCGAAGCTTCCGCTCGTGCTGATCAGCCAGCCGAACATCGTTCGCACCAAACTCGATCAGGCCTTCGCGGCGGCGCAGCTCAATTATCAGCTGGTCGCGACCGCCAACTCGACGCCCTTGCTCGTGTCATGGGCGGAGCGGGGCGTGGGCGCCACCATCCTGCCGTGGTCGGCGATTCACGAGCAGGTCGTGTCCGGCAAGCTGATCGCTACGCCGCTTGCGGGCGATGTCTGGCAACGCGATCTGTGGTTGTGTCACGCCGATACGCTACCGCTCACGCCCGCAGCGGAAGTCGTGCAGAAACTGATCATCGACGAAGTGAAACGACGGCTTGCGCCGAGCGAATGGGTCGGCGCACGCAGCCTCATGCCGGAAGACCAGCATGAGGGAGCGCGGCCGTCGCAGCCGGGTTCATAACGGAAATCAATTGCGGTATCGTCAAACGGTATTTTTCGATACGGCGGCCGGTGTCTATAGTTCTCCGTCACATGCATGAAGATAAATCCGGTCGACGCATGGCGTTACGACCGGTCAAACGGAGACAGCAATGACGTTACCGCTGCAGGGCATCAAGGTTCTCGACCTGACTCGCGCGCTGGCCGGTCCCTTCTGTTCGATGATCCTCGGCGATCTCGGCGCCGATGTGATCAAGGTCGAACCGGCACCGACCGGCGACATGATCCGCACATGGGGACCGTTCGAAGGCGGCATCAGCGCGTACTACCTCTCGTGCAACCGTAACAAGCGCGGCATAGCCGTCGATTTCCGCACGGAAGAGGGACTCGCGCTGCTGCGCAGCATGGCAGGCAAGGTGGATGTGGTCGTCGAAAACTTCAAGACCGGCACGATGGAAAGCATGGGGCTCGGTTACGACGCGCTGTCCAGCGTCAATCCGCGACTCGTCTACGGCAACATCACCGGCTTCGGCCGGACCGGGCCGGCCGCCAACTGGCCCGGCTTCGATCAGGTCGCGCAAGGCTATTCGGGCTTGATGAGCCTGACCGGATTGCCCGAAGGCGGCCCGACGCGCGTCGGGGTAGCGATCGGCGATATGACGGCGGGCATGTGGACCGCGATGGGCGTGCTCGCGGCATTGTTCTCGCGCGAGCGCAGCGGCCGTGGGCAGCGGGTCGAAAGCTCGCTGCTCGCCGGACTCGTGGCGCTGCTCGGCGTGCAGGGGCAACGTTATCTGAGTGCGGGCGTGATTCCCGAGCCTACCGGTAACCATCATCCGGTGATTGCGCCGTATGGTGTGTTCGAGGCCAAGGACGGCCCGCTCAATCTCGCGCCCGGCACGCCGGACATGTGGGTCAAACTCTGCACGTTGCTCGAACTCGAGCCGCTCATGTCCGATCCGCGCTTTGTCACTAACAAGGAGCGCATGGATCATCGCATGGAGTTGAAGGCAATCATCGATAACAAGCTGGGAGAGCGCACGCGTCACGAATGGACGGTCGAGATGATCCGTCTCGGCATTCCTGCGGGACCTATCAACAATCTCGAAGACATGTTCGCCGATCCGCAGGTCATTCATTGCAAGCTGGTCGAAGAGGTCGCGCATCAGACCATCGGGCAATTGAAACAGGTGGCCAGCGCAATCGGCATGGGTGAGATGCCGGAGGGCTCGGTCCGGATGCCGCCGCCTATGCTGGGAGAGCATACGGCGAGCGTGCTGCGTGAATTTGGATTTAGCGCGGAACAGATAGACCGGTGGTTGAGCACGAATGTCGTGACGCAATTCGATGCTGTGGTTGCGTGATCGGTCTTTGCGTGACGCCGTGCCCTTGCTGATATAGAAAATCTAAATAACACTCATCGATCCCGCTTCATGGACGGTGTCCCAGAACTCCCGAATACTTGAATAACCCGGCGCACACGACCCAGCCGGTTTATAAAAGAGGGAGACATTCTCGTGCATACCGACCCACCGATGAACGTCGAAACGTTCATCGATTCACAGCCGCTTTCGAGGTTTCAGAAGCGCATTCTGATTCTGTGTTTTCTCGTGGTGGCGGTCGACGGTTTCGACACGTCGGGAATCGGCTTCATCGGCCCGGCGATACGTGCCGACTGGCATCTGGCGGCCGCCGCACTCGCGCCGCTTTTTGGTGCCGGGCTGCTCGGGTTGACTGCCGGCGCGCTGCTGTTCGGACCTTTGGCCGATCGCTACGGACGCAAGCGGATTCTGATCGCAGCCATTGCGGTGTTCGGACTCGCGAGTCTTGCCGCGGCGGCGTCGACGAGTCTGACGATCCTGATCGCTTTGCGCTTCCTGACCGGCGTCGGCCTGGGCGGCGCGATGCCCAACGCCGTCACCCTGTCACGGGAGTATTCGCCGGCCTCGCGGGGCTCGAGCCTCGTCACGCTGATGTTTTGCGGCTTCACCATTGGCGGTGCGCTCGGCGGTCTCGTCAGCGCGCAGTTCGTGAGTACGATCGGCTGGCGCGGCGTACTTGCCGTGGGCGGCATCGCACCACTCGCGTTGGTGCCGCTACTGGCCTGGGCGCTGCCGGAGTCGCTGGAATTCCTGTTGCTTCGGGGCACATCGCGCGATGCCGTGCTCGCTGAAAAGATAGCGGCGCGCATTCTGCCGGCCGGTGCGCCACGCGTCCTGCTTCGCTCGGAAGAAAAAGCGCTGACGCAAACGTCCTCTGCCCGCGCCTTGTTTGCGCCTCGAATGGCGTCCATTACCGTGCTTCTGTGGACGACGTTTTTCATGATCCTGCTGATCGTGTATCTGCTGACCAGCTGGATGCCGTTGCTGCTCGCCGCCGCCGGCGTCTCGCTCAAGCAGGCGTCCCTGATGACGATGATGTATCAGGTCGGCGCCACGATCGGCGGAGTCTGGCTGGGCCGGCGGATGGATCGTTCGAATCCGCAACGCGTGCTCGCGCTGGCTTTTCTGGTGGCCACGGGCTTGTTCGTCGTCTGTGCGTTCTCGGTCGGCTCGAAGGCCATCATCGTGACGACGATTCTGGGCATCGGCTTCTGCGTGGGTGGCGGCACGATCGGCGGCTACGTGTTATCGGGCAGCTACTATCCGACCAGCAGCCGCGCCACGGGCGTGGCGTGGGCAAACGCTGCCGGCCGCGTGGGTGCGGTACTCGGCTCGATGCTCGGTGGCGCGCTGATCAGCGTAGGCGTCACCTTCCAGACGTTTCTGCTTTCGCTTGCCGTGCCAGGCGTCATCGCCACGCTGTCCATGCTCGGTCTCGAACGATTGCGCCGCGAGCAAGCCTTATTGGAACCGCTCACGAGTCGAACACTCGAGCCCGTTACCGAGCCGGCGCCACGCACCGGCGTTTAGGGAGCCGGCGATGTGTCGACGAAAACCTCCGTGACGATCGAACGCAACCATCGATGCCCTGCGTCGTGGTGATTGCGCGGATGCCAATGCTGCTTGACCGCATAGGCGGCGAGATCGAAAGGCAATGCGAATGAACGGATCGATTTTTCCGCGAGCATGAGCCCCGCGAGTCGCGACGGAATCATGGCGATGAGATCCGTGCGCGCGACGATCTCGGCGACACCGAGATAGCTGGGTACTTCGAGTACGACGTTGCGATTGAGCTGCTTGTCGCGCAAGACGCGGTTGAGAATTGAGTGTCCCGTTCCGGACGGAGTCACGGAGACATGCCCTTCGGCAAGGAAGTCCTCGACGCTCGGCTGATCGCCCAGCCTCGGATGATCGGCGGCGACGATACCGACGTAGGTTTCATCCATGATTTTCTGTTGGTAGAAGCCGTCGTGGAGCTGCGGCATGAAACCGATCGCGAGTTCGATGGCACCCGTCTGCATCAGGCCAACCGTTTCATCGGCGATATGGCTGATCGTCAGTCGAACGCCCGGCGCGACGAAACGTAAGCGATTGAGCAAGCGGGGAAGCATGACGTTCTGCGCGATATCGGTCAGCGCCACTCTGAAATTGCGGTCGGCATCGACGGGACTGAAAAGCGTCTGGTATCGGGACACCGCGTCGAAGGAGGCGAGCAGGTCGAGGACCTGTTCATACAGGTCCGTTGCAAACGGCGTGGGTTCCATTCCATGCGAGAACCGGACGAAGAGCGGGTCGTGGTAATGCTCGCGCAGTTTGGCCAGGTTGAACGAAATGGTTGGCTGGGACAGACCGAGATTCACGGCAGTCTGCGAAACGCTGCCGGTTTTATAGGTCTCCGCAAATATCGCCAGCAGTTTGACGTCGATGTCTGCCATTTTTTTATCCGATGAAAGTATGAGTGCCGTATCTATCAACATTATCAATCTCGAGACCGAGGAAACGCTATGAATACGAATCCGCCAATCGCACTGGTCACAGGCGGCCGGCGCGGTATCGGCCGGGCAATCGTCTGGCATCTTGCAGACCAGGGCTTCGATGTCGTCATCAACGATCTCCACGACGACGGGAGCCTTCAGGAGACGATTGCCGGGGTGGAGCGGCGCGGGCGCAAGTGGGCGCTCGCGCTGGGCGATATTGCGGACCTCGATGCACAGGACGAACTCGCCGCACGGGCATGGTCTGCTTTTGGTCGGATCGACACACTGGTCAACAATGCCGGCGTGTCGGTGTTGTCGCGTGGCGATCTGCTGGATGTTTCCGTCGAAAGCTACGACCGCAATCTGGACATCAACCTGCGCGGACCGTTTTTCTTCACGCAGCGAATCGCGCGCCGCATGCTGGAACAAGGCGAATCCGCGCATTACCGCGCGATTATCTGCGTGTCGTCCACGAATGCCGAAACGGTTGCGCTGAACCGTGGCGAGTACTGCATTTCCAAAACAGGCGTCTCGATGATGGTCAAGCTGTTTGCGGCGCGCCTGGGCGAGCATGGCATCGGCGTTCACGAGATCCGGCCAGGCATTATCCGCACGGATATGACCACGGTGTCGGCGGCAAGTTTCGACGCACGGATTCGCGAAGGCCTCACGCCGATTCGCCGCTGGGGCGAACCCGACGATATAGGCCGTGCGGTTGCCACGCTCGCCGTCGGGACGTTCTCGTTCTCGACCGGAAGCGCTTTCGAACTGGACGCCGGCATGCACCTGAACCGGTTTTAACGCGAGGACGGGGCTTATGACAACACTCCACAGGTCAGCCATCGTCATGGTGCACGGCGCCTGGCATTGGGGCGGCTGCTTTCACAAGGTCGCCACGCTGCTCTCGGCGCGAGGTCACCCGACGCTGCTGCCGGACCTCAAGTCTCACGGCTTCGATCCCGCGACCTATGACCAGGTCGCCGATATCGCCGACTACACCGCATCCGTCGCGTCGCTGCTCGAGAACGCGGCCGAGCCTGTCGTGCTGGTGGGACACAGCATGGGCGGCGTGGCGCTGACTTACCTTGGCGAGAAGTATCCGGAGAAAATCAGCAAGCTCGTTTATTTGACAGCGTTCATGACGCCGGCTGGAAAGTCGGCGAACGACTATCTGTTCTCGGACAGCTATATGAACGATCTGTCTGCGAAAGATCTGTTCGAGATCGTGTCCGGTTCAGCGGACGGCAAGGGTGTCACGCTGAACATTCACGAGAGGCTGAAGGTGCGCGCCTCGTTTTATGGCGATTGCAGCGCGCGCGATATCGCTATCGCGGCGAACAACGTCGTGTCGACCAATACCACCGCTCCGTATGAAGCGAGGACAGTCACGACACCGGGCAGGTTCTGGTCGATTCCGCGGGTCTATATCGAGTGCACGAAAGATCGCGCGCTTCCGCTCGGTCAGCAACGGCAAATGCAGGCCGACGTGCCCGGTGCCCGAGTCATCGCGATGGAAAGTGGTCACTCCGCTTTTTTCTCCCAGCCCGAACTGCTTGCGCAAATCATCGCTCGCGAAGCGCAATAGCGACGGCCAACGCCCGACGCATGCCTCGCCGCATCAAGAACTTTTACCCCCGTTTTCTGGAGAACCGACAATGTCACGGGACCAAGCGTTTTCCCCCGATTTCCTGCCCGAGGGCTTCAGTCACGAATCCGCTTTTCTGGCGGACGTGAGACTGCATTACGTGACAGGCGGCAGGCCGCCCGGAACCGCGCCGCTGATGCTTCTGATCCATGGTTTCCCACAGAACTGGTGGGAATGGAATCGGGTACTCCAACCGCTGGGAGAACATTTCACGTTGATCGTCCCCGATCTTCGCGGCGTGGGCCACTCGGACAAGCCGGAGTCCGGTTACACGAAGAAGCAGCTTGCAGCGGACCTGTTCGGTCTCGTGGACGGTTTCGGTTACGGGCCGCCGCATGTCGTCGGACATGACATCGGCGCGATGGTGGCTTACGCGTATGCGTGGCAATTCCCGGTCCGTTCGCTCACGGTTCTCGACGCATCGATTCCCGGCGTCGGCGACTGGGACCAGATTGCATCCAGTCCGCTGCTCTTCCATTTTTCATTCCATCAGAAACCGCATCTGCCCGAGGCGCTGATCTGCGGCGGACGTGAGCTTATTTACATCAGCTCGTTTATCAACGATCGCGCGGATAACCCCGCGGCGATTTCGGCCAGCGATATGGACGAGTATGTCCGCGCCTACACTTCCCCGGGCGCTTTTCGGGCCGCGATGGAGATGTACCGGCAATTTCCTCAGGACGTGATCGATAACCGCAATGCCGGAAAACTGCCCGCGTCCATTCCGGTTCTCGCACTCGGTGGCGACCGCCGATGGGGTCCGCACATCGTCGCCCGAATGAGTTCGGTTTCCGACAACGTGCGTGGCGGTTCAATACCGAAATGCGGCCACTTCCTCGCGGAGGAACAGCCTGATCTCCTGGTGCGGGCGCTACTCGACTTCTGCAACACATAACCCTGCGGGCGCGGCTTTTCATCGATGACGTCCAGCGTGCTGCCCGAGCGGCGGGAGAATGGAAATGAGCAGTGAGATGGTGTGCGGCTCGCAGCGACTGTCGACCGGACGGCTCGCTTATCGTCGAGCCACGGCGGCTAACCCGAAACAGGTCGTCCTGTTGCTGCATGGCTGGCCCCAGACGTCCTGGGCGTGGCGGCATGTCATGCCCAGGCTCAGCCAGAGGTTCGACGTCATCGCACCGGACCTTCCCGGTTTCGGCGATTCATGGAAGCCGGAAGGCGGCTTCGACAAGAAGACCATCTCGCGAAGCCTTCATGAATTCGTCGAGGCGCTGGGCATAGAAAGGCTCGCGATAGTCGGTCACGACCTGGGCGGCCACGTGGCCTACGCGTACGCAGCGCAATGGCCCGACACCGTGAGCCATTTCGTATTCGTCGAAAGCAGTCTGCCCGCTTTCGGGCAAGAGCAAGCCATGGACGTATCGCGCGGTGGGAGTTGGCACTTCGGCTTCAATATGGCTGGCGACATATCGGAATCGCTCGTGTCGGGCCGCGAATTTCTGTTTGTGAATCACTTCGTGCGACGGGAGAACGTAGGGGTGTTCGACCCTGAGTCGATCAGCGACGACGAGGTGCATGTCTACGCGCGAGCGCTGGCTCGTCCCGGCGCATTGCGCTGCTCGTTCAGTTACTACCGGGCGTTACCGCGGGACCGTGAAGACAATGCGGTCTGGGGCAGAACGCCGCTGCGGATGCCGGCGCTTGCCGTGGGCGCCAGGTGGGGTTACGGACCTGCCTCTGCAGAAACGCTGCGGCGAGTCGCGGCCCATGTCTCGGAGCGACTCGTGGACGATTGCGGTCATTACGTTCCGGAAGAGCGGCCCGATGAACTGGCCACGATCATCGGCGAATTCATAGCGGGAGAGCCGGCCTGATCTGCTCGCTGCCGATAGCCGGCCGCCTCACTCAAAGCCCCGGGTAATGTCCTGCTGCGATGTCCTTCAGCAGCGTCGCATGCGTCAATTTCCAGCCAAGCAGCGACTGCGTGCGTGCGCTGGACGCCGGAGCGTCGGCACCGAAGAACATGCCCAGCCAGTCGAAGTGCGCCTGAGCCTGGTCGGCCGGAATCGACTCCACGGGGATATCCAGGAACTGCCCGAGCGCCGCCGCGATGTCGCGTGTGGCGACGCCCTCTTCGGCAACGGCGTGCAGCACGCTGCCCGGTGTCGCGCTTTCGATTGCGAGTTGCACCAGCTTGCCGGCATCGAGCCGGTTCACCGCCGGCCAGCGATTGCGACCCTCGCCGATGTAGCCCGACACGCGCTTCTCGCGAGCGATGCGCGCCAGCACCGCGACGAAGCCGTGGTCGCCACCCGCGCCGTGCACCGTCGGCGCGAAGCGCACGACCATCGAGCGGATACCGCGCTCGGCCAGTCCCAGCGTGTAGGCCGCGTTGGCCATGCGCGGATGCACGCCGGCGTGCGGCATATCGGCTTCGGTGCCGACGCCGCCGCCTGAGGCGAGCCCAAGCGTACCCGAGGCGATCAGTAGCGGGCCGCCCGTGGCTTGCAGCACGTCCGCGAACGCGTCGATGGCCGCTCGATCGGTCTGCGCTGCGGCCGCCATCTGCGAGAAATCGTGGTTGTAGCCCAGGTGCACGACGCCTTCGGCGCGTTTCGCCGCGTCGCGCAGGCTGCCGAGGTCGTCCAGACTGCCGCGCACGACTTCCGCGCCCAGCGCGGCGATCTTCGTCGCGGACTCGTCGTTGCGTGCCAGCCCGAGCACGTGATGACCTGCGGCTATCAGTTCTTTGGTGCTGGCCGAGCCGATCCACCCCGACGCACCGGTGACGAGAATTCGCATGAGACACTCCGTTATGTCATTAAGTGACATCAGTATAGGCTTATGATGTCACTCTGTGTCAACACTCGAGTGAGAAATATGGGTCGCTGGGAACCCGATGCCGAGAGCCGCTTCCGCGCCGCGGCTCTGGAACTGTTCGGAAAAATTGGCTACGAGCAGACGACGGTGGCGGCCATCGCGGAGCGTGCCGGACTGACCGCGCGGACGTTTTTTCGCTACTTCGCCGACAAGCGCGAAGTGCTCTTCAACGGTACCGAACGTCTTCAGCAGACGATGGTCGACGCACTGACTCAGGCGCCGGCCGAAGCCTCGGCAATCGAGGCGATCGCGGCCGCCTTGAAGTGTGCCGGCGATTTCTTCGATGACGAGCTTCGTCCCTTCTCGCGTCTGCGCAGCACGGTGATTGAGGCGAATGCGGAGTTACGCGAACGCGAGTTGATCAAGATGGCGACACTGACGGCGGCGCTCGCGCAGGCGCTGCGCGAGCGCGGGGTCGTCGAGCCGGATGCGAGCCTTGCGGCCGAGGCGGGCATCGCCGTCTTCCGCATCGCATTCGGACAGTGGGTTGATGAGTCGGAGCAGCGCGGATACGGTGAGATCGTGGAGGAATTGCTCGCGCGCATGAAGGCGCTCACGGCCGGCGCTTAGGCGATTCGTTAAGAATGCTGGTAGGCATCACTTGGCCGCTAGCGCAATTCGAACCCCAAGGCAGTTAGCGCGTCGCGCAGCCGGTCCCGGCCATGCAACGATTCGCGCGTGCGCCAGCGCTCGATCGAACGTTCGGTCCACCGTGCGTCCGACTGTCCCTGCCGGGCCTGGAAACCGGCGAGTATCTCGTCGTAGAGCGCGATGCCTTGCGCCTGGGCGCCGGCATCGTACTGGTCGCGATGCAACACCACCGATTGCGGCAGTCGCGGCTTGATTTCCGCGGGCCGCTCCGGGTCCGCGTAACCGACGCACAGGCCGAATACCGGCAACACGCGCGGCGGCAAAGCCAGTTCTTCGGCAACCTGCTTCGGCGCATTGCGGATAGCGCCGATATAGACCGAACCAAGTCCGAGCGACTCCAGCGCGGTCACGGCATTCTGCGCGGCGAGTGCGGCATCGATAACGCCGACCAGCAGCGTCTCCAGATAATGCAGGCCCTCGGGGTGCACGCCGGCGTGTCCGGCTACCGCTTCGAGTCTCGCGAGGTCGGCAAGCCAGACCAGAAAGAGCGGGGCGGTTCGAATGTGTTCCTGATTGCCCGCGAGCACGGAGAGCCGATGCCTGCGTTCCCTGTTCTCGACGGCGACGACACTCCACGTCTGGAGGTTGGAGGAACTCGGCGCGGATTGAGCGGCGGCGACGAGTGTTTCCAGCGTGTTGTCGGGAAGCGGGCGATTTTCATACGCTCGCACGGAACGATGCGATAACAGGGTTTGCAGTGTGTCGTTCCAGCCTGCCAGCGCATCGGCTGAGTTTGCACCGTAGCGGTTTTGTAGCGCTTCCGCCGAGGCGTTGCTGTCGGGTGTTGCTTCAACGTTAGTGCGCTTTAGCGTTGCTTCAGTGGACATTTTCTTTCACTCTTCAAACAGGGGATGAGACGCTGCACGACCAGCGAGCGCTGGTGTGCGGCTACCTTAACCAGAATTGCTGGTCGCCGGCTCAAAGACCAATATGAAATTTTTCGCTATCGATATGTCGGGACGAGCGTCGCGCTTTTACCGCGTCGAGCCGAGCCGATTTGCGGCCACACGCCGGTGTCTCGCAACACGCCAGGATGAAGCGACTCGACGCGGCTTTCGCCGAGCAATGCCATGTCTCGGGCGATCTCATCGCGCAGCAATGCGGCGAGATGTGCAACGCCCGCCGCACCGCCGACAGCCGCCGCGTAGTTGAACGGACGGCCAATCAAAACCAGCTTCGCGCCTAGCGCCAGCGCTTTCAGAACATCGGTGCCCCGACGGAAACCGCTGTCGATCATCACGGTCAGTTCCGGGACCGCCGCGACGATGTCGGGCAACACGGTAAGAGGCGCGACGGCGCTGTCGAGTTGACGTCCACCATGATTCGATACGATCACGCCGTCTACGCCATGCTCGCGAGCCAGCACCACATCCTCCACCGAGAGCACGCCCTTGATCACCAGATTGCCGGGCCAATGGCGCCGGATTCCCGCGAGATCCTCCCAGTCGAATGCCGCGCGCCGGCCAAAGAGACCCGCGGCGGCTGACGAAAACGCCCGCGTGCCGTTGCCGGCAGGCAGGTTGCGATAACGCGGCGCCCCACTGTTCAACAGTGTCTTGCCGAGCGTCCCGAACAGCCAGCGCGGATGCGTCAGCACCTGCCACGTGAGCGCGACGTCGGGTCGCAAGGGCGTCGTGTAGCCGCTGCGGCGATTGTTCTCGCGATTGGCGCTGACAGCGGTATCGACCGTCACGATCAACGTTTCATAACCCGCTTTGCCAACCCGGTCGACCAGCGCGCAATTGGCCTGCTGATCGCTCGACAGGTACGCCTGAAACCACGCGCCCGGGGCCTGCGCCTGAATCACTTCCAGCGGGGTCAGCGCGGCGCCGCTCACCACCATCGGAATACCGGCATGCGCGGCGCCAGACGCTAGCGCGAGATCGCCTTCATACGACGTCAACGCGACACCGCCCATCGGCGCCACGCCAAACGGCGAGCGATAGGACCGCCCGAATAGCGTGACGTCCTGCGCAATCTGCGAGACGTCGCGCAATACCCGTGGCACGAAAGCATACCGGTGGAACGACTGCCGGTTACCGGCGCGCGCGTGCTGGTCCTCGCTGCCGCCCGCGACGAATCCGAAGAGCGGCGCGGGAAGACGTTTTCTCGCCAGTACTTCGAAATCGTGAGCACTCAGGCATTCGCGTGCGAGACGCGGCGGAATTTTCACGGGCACTCCCTACCAGAACATAAAACGCGGAGCCCAATCTACGCGATGCCGGAACCGTTTTGTTATGCGTGGCGGGTTCTATAAAAAGAATGACTGCGTGGACCGAGGTTCGGTTTCGAGAGCACCAATACTATTCGTCTTGGAAAAATCAGCGCGCCACTGCACGGCACTTCAACTGCACACATCACCGCAACGATTGGGTATCTGAAAAATATTACGGATCACTGGATATATGCTTAGCACGATAAGTAAAAAAGAAACCGGGGGAAAAGCGCGAGGCGTCACGTCGTCGAACCCGCACCTGCGAGAACGGAGTCACCGGGTCTTCAATCGTAGCGCGATGAAAATGCTTCCGTTGTCGCTGGCCTCGATACTGGCGACCGGATTTGCCCACGCACAGGAGCCGGCGGCAGCGGTCCTGGGCGCAAGTGAGAGCACGGCGGCGACGCCGCCGGTGGCAAGTTCGTCCACGGGCGCGGCGACGCTGCCCGAGGTGACGGTGACGGCAACGCGTCATGTGACCGACCTGAAGAAAACGCCCGTGTCGGTGGGCGTCCTCAACGCGGACCGGTTCACCACGGGCGGCGTAGCGCAACCTGGCGATCTGAACGGCGCTACCGCGAGTCTCGTGGCCGGCGGCCCATCGCAGCGCACGGCAGGATCGGGCGGCATCTATATCCGCGGCATCGGCACGGGCTCGCCGACCTACAGCAGCGCGGTGGCGCTGTATGTCGACGATGTCTACATTCCGCGCTCGATCGGTAACGGGCTATACATGGCGTTCCCGGACGTGGAGCGCGTCGAGGTGCTGCGTGGACCGCAAGGAACGTTGTACGGGATGAACAGCAGCGCCGGCGCGCGCAAGGTCATTTCGCTGGACCCGACCGACAACAGCGCCTGGGTTCAGGCGACGGCCGGAAGCTATGGCGCCCTTGGGGTCAAGGCCTACGTGTCGCATGAAATCAAGCCGGGGCTGCTATATTTCAGTCTCGCGTACGGACGCTACAAAGACGACGGCTACACCAAAGACCCCGTGCTCGGCCGCGATATCGACGCGACCAATACCGAGGTGCTGCGCGCCAAGATCCGGCTGACGCCGACGCCCGACACCGAAGCGCTGGTCTCCTACGACATCGAGCGCGACCGCTCGGATTCCTACAGCTATATCGCGCCGAACTATCCCGGCTCCGGTATCCGTACCAGCTATGAGAACACCGATCCGTCGATCGACCGCGACATCTCCGGTGTGTCGTTGCGGCTCACCAAGAAGTTCGGCGACCACCTTTCGCTGCGCTCGATCACCGCGCACCGCTGGATTTCGGATGGCCGCTATCCGCTGACCCAGGACGGCGTGCCGACCGATCTGTATGGCTGGCTGCTGAACATCGATCAGCATCAAACCTCGCAGGAATTCCAGCTGAACGGCGACTATGACCGCTTCAGTTTCACGACCGGCGCGGTGTACTTTACCGAAGACGTGACGGACTTCCGGCCGGGCTGGACCAATTCGGTCTACAAGGGCATCGTCAGCCAGATCGAGAACAAGAGTTACGCGGTCTATGCGCAGGGGCATTACAAGATCACGCCGCAACTCGGTTTGACGGCAGGAATTCGCGTCAACCGAGATGAACAGAATTACGAGAACACCGGCTTTGCCTCGAACGCGGCCCTGCAGGTGCTCGGTACGACTTTCCAGACCGGTCAGCTGACGCAGAACGTGAATTCGGTCACGCCGAAGATCGGCATCGACTATCAATGGAATCCGTCGGTGTTCTCGTATGCGAGCGTGACAAAGGGCGAAAAATCCGGCGGCTACAATCCGGTCGCCGCGACCCTCGCCATTTCCAATATTGCGGTGTCGCCCGAGCGCGTGCTGACGTATGAGCTCGGTAACAAGGTGACTTTCTGGGGCGGCCGGGCGCAGTTGAACACCGCGCTTTTCTATAACGACTTCGACGACTATCAGGCGGCGATCGGCAACGCGATCGTCAATGGGCAACTGGTCAACGGTTCGGTGACGGTCAACGCCGGTAAGGCACGGACTTACGGTGCCGAGTTCGAGCTGACCGCACGTCCCCTTTACAACCTCAACGTGAACGCCTGGCTGACCGCGCAGCAGGCGCAGTTCCAGCAGTTCGTCAATCCCACGGGCGCGCCGACCGGCAACTATGTCGGTAACCAGCTACCGTACGCCTCGCACATCATCGCGGGCGTGCATGCGAGTTACCGCCTGCCGTGGAGCGTGCCCGGGACTACGCGCGTCAATGCGACCGTGCGCTATCTGTCCCGCTCGTATATCGACATTGCGAACCGGCAGCCGCTCGCCGCGCAAACATATATCGATGCTTCCGCCGATTACCGGTCGCCGTCGTCGAACTGGACGGTCACGTTCGAGGTGCGCAACCTGCTCAATCGCGCCTATGTGCTCGGCTACAACGTGACCCCGTCGATCGGGTTGAATGCCTACAACTACAGCCCGCCGCGAACCTTCCTCGTCAGTCTGCGCCGGGACTTCTGACGCGGTGCAAGGGACATACGCATGGGCGCAATGCCGGCCGTCGTCCGGCAACCTTTTCTCAAAGGAATATCTGAATCATGACCAATCGCAAACGCAAGCTGAAGCTCGCCACCTTTCTCTCCGGTTTCTCGGGTATCGCCGGCTGGCGGCACGCGGACGCGTATGCGGATGGCTCGGTCAATTTCGAGGCATTCAGGAAAGTCGCGCAAACCGCCGAGCGTGGCCTGTTCGACTTCGCGTTCGTCGCGGACTCGGCCTATATCACGGAAGATTCGATTCCCTACTTCCTGAGTCGATTCGAACCCGCGACGATCCTGTCGGCGGTTTCGGTCGTGACGCGCAATCTCGGACTCGTCGGCACGTTTACGACTTCGTTCAGCGAGCCGTTCACCACGGCGCGTCAGCTGGCTTCGCTCGACAAGCTGAGCGGCGGGCGCGCCGGCTGGAATGCCGTGACTTCCGCACTCGAGGGACTGGGCCGTAACCATAGCCACGAGCGGATTCATCCGCACGAACTGCGTTACGAAATTGCGAATGAGTACATCGACATCGCGCTCGGACTGTGGGATTCCTGGGAGGACGACGCGTTCATTCGCGACAAGGACTCGGGTGTCTACGCGGACCTGAACAAGATGCATCGCCTGAACCACAAGGGCAAGTTCTTCCAGGTGGAAGGACCGCTAAACCTGGAGCGTTCGCCGCAAGGACGGCCGGTGGTGTTCCAGGCCGGCGGCTCGGAACCGGGCCGCGATCTTGCCGCGCGGCTCGCCGATGCGATCTACTCGCGCCACAGCGATATTCCGCGCGCCACCGAATTCTCCGAGGATATCCGCCGTCGCGCGGTCGCCTATGGACGCAAGCCGACCGACATTCTGATCTTTCCGACTATCACACCGATCGTCGGACGCACGCGCGAGGAGGCCGAAGCGAAGTACCAGGAGCGCATCCAGTACGTAGATATCGATCTGGCCATTCAGTACATGAGCCGGTTTTTCAGCTTCTACGATTTCTCTCAGCATCCCTTGGACGAGCCGCTGCCCGAACTGGGCGACATCGGCAAGGACAGCTTCAAGTCCACGGCGGAACTGTATTTACGCTGGGCGAAAGAGGACAATCTGACGCTGCGTCAACTCGCGCTGCGTGTGGCCACGCCGCGCGGCGATTACATCGGTACGCCGGCCGATGTCGCCGACAAGATTCAGGCGATCTTCGAAACCGGGATCGTCGACGGCTTCATCATCGGCGACGGGCTCGAGGATTTCGTCGACCATGTCGTGCCGATCTTGCAGGAAAGAGGTATTTATCGGACCGAATACGAATCGACCACGCTGCGTGGCAATCTCGAACTCGACTATCCGGTGAACCGTTATACGAAGAGCCGGGAGCAGGCATGAGCACGGTCTCGCCGAAACCCCAGCCGCGTCTATTCGATAACGTCGACGACGAGCGCTACGATCGCAAACTACGACTCACAGCGGCGTTCCGTCTGTTTGCCCGCTTCGGCTTTCAGGAGGGGGTGATGGGTCATGCATCGGTACGCGACCCCGAGCGTTCCGATCATTACTGGACGAATCCGTATGCGACCGATTTCAGCTCGCTGACGCCGGACGACCTGGTGCTTTATAACCTGGACGGACAGATCGTCGAGGGCACCAATCGCTACATTCACGGCGGCGGTACGCAGATTCACATTCCTATTCTGAAAACGCGTAGCGACGTCAACGCGGTCGTTCACACACATTCGGTCCATGCGCGTGCCTGGTCGGTGCTCAACCGGTTGATCGATCCCGTCTCGGCGGAATCGGCGGCGTTTTACGAGCGGCATGCGCTCTACGATACCTATCGTCATGGCGAGGGTTATTCGCTCGCGAATGCGATTGGCACCAACCGTGCGGTGCTGCTGAAAAATCACGGCGTGCTGACGGTCGGCCAGACGATCGACGAAGCCGCGTGGCTGTTTCTCGCTTTCGAGCGCGCGGCGCAGGCGCAACTGCTGGCTGAAGCATCGGGCGCAATCGAGCGCATCCCTCACGAACACGCATTGCTGATTTCCGAGCGGACCACGGCGACATTCGGCTGGCTGAATTTCCAGCCGCTGTTTCAGGGTGTGCTGCATGCCAACCCCGATCTCAAGCCGAGGCCGAACACGCTGCTGCGGCATATCGGCCCCTAGCGCACAGGCGCTCTTTCTCTGTACACCGACACGAAACCTCATGACGCTATTTCGCCGCACTCGCTTGCTGGAACCGCTTTTCCGTTTTCTATTTCTCGCTGTGCTGCTGGCATCGTCCTGCGCGCGCGCCGAGACGCCTCCGCCGGTAATCCGCTTCGGTTCGCCGGAAATCTCGACGAACCGCGCGCTCGCGGGCGGCGTGATCGTAGGCATCGCAAACGAGAAAGGCTGGTTGCGCGACGAATTCGCCAAAGACAACGTGCGACTCGAATTCGACACGTTTCGCAACGGCGCGCCCGCGG
Source organism: Paraburkholderia sp. BCC1886 (assembly GCF_900996245.1). Classification (GTDB taxonomy): domain Bacteria; phylum Pseudomonadota; class Gammaproteobacteria; order Burkholderiales; family Burkholderiaceae; genus Paraburkholderia. The sequence goes on from NZ_CAAJGK010000042.1 coordinate 90,314, forward strand.
TCGGGCAGGCTTTGGCCAACCGCCAACTCGATTTCGCGGTGCAGGGCGACCTGATGTCCGTCATCGGCCACGCGGCCGGTTTGCCCACCACGTTACTGTTGCCGTCCGTGAAGCTGGGTAATGCGTACCTGGCAGTTCCCCCGCAATCCGGGGTAAGCAAGATCACCGATCTGCGAGGCAAGCGGGTGGCCTATTTCAAGGGCAACTTCGTGCATCTTCAGGTGCTGCGGATTCTCGCCGCGAACGGCATGAGCGAGAAGGATATCCGCTCGGTGTTCCTCGATCCGCCCACCTCGATTGCCGCACTCGCGTCAGGCGACGTCGATGCCGTGTTCGGCGGACCGGAGTTGCTGCCGGCTCGCGATCGCGGCGCACTGAAGATTGTCTACAGCACGCGCGGACAGTCACCCACGTTGACCGCGCAATCGGGCTTCATCGCGCGAACCGAGTTTGTCAAAGCGTATCCGCAAACGACTCAACGCATCGTGGATGTACTGGTGAAGACCGCGCGTTGGGCCTCCGATCCCGCCAACAGGGATCAGGTGTTCGCGCTCTGGTCGACCGATGGACAACGTCGCGCCGACCTGGAAGAAGACTATAGCGGCCGGCCGTTGAGCGACCGGATGAGTCCGCTGCTCGATCCGTTTTTCGTCGAACGCTATCGTGCAACGCTCGATCAGGCAACTGAGCTAGGCTTCGTTCACGGGCAGAAATTCGATGTCGGGCAATGGATCGACCGGCGCTTCCTTCAGTCGTCGCTCACGCGACTCGGACTGAGCGATTACTGGCAACCGCTCGATATCAACGGCGAGCACGCTCATCCATGACGTGAAGCCCACCTTCTACACGACAACCCGCGGGCTTCATTTCAGTTCATGGCCTGCAGACTGCTCTCGTGATAGCGGCTGGGCGCAACGCCGAACGCGCGCTTGAACATGGTCGAAAACGCAGCACTGTCCGCGTAGCCGAGGTCCGCGGCAATGCGCGAGAGTGAAATGCCGCTCCTGAGCAGATCGACTGCGCAGGACAGCCGCACCTGCTGTCGCCATGCGCCGAACGTCGTGCCGAGTTCCGTCTGGAACAGCCGTGCGAGCGTGCGTTCGCTGGCGCCCGTGACGTTCGCCCATTCGCCGAGCGTCAACGTCGAACCGGGGTCTTCCATCAGCGCCTCGCACAATGTCTTCAGACGGCGGTCGCCTGGCAGCACGAGTGCGCTGGTGCGCTGGTTGGCGCGCCTGACTTCTTCGAGCAGTACGTCGGTGAGCCGGCGGCTGTGGTCCGTCGCCGGCCCATAGTCCGCACCGAGCCATTGCATCAGTTCACGCATCAGCGGCGAAACATCGACCACACAGCACTGGTTGGCCGGCAACGGCGAATGCCGGGGGTCGATGAACACCGCATGGAATTCGGTCGCGCCGATCATCGTCAGTTCATGTTCGACGCCAGGCGGTATCCATACTGCGCGAAACGATGTCACGGTCCAGACCTGGCGCTCCGTGGTGACGCGCATGTTGCCTTTGATCGGACAGGTCAACTGGCTCCAGTTGTGACGATGCGAACTGATGACGCCATCGAGCGGCGGCTTGCGATGATGAACCGTCACCGGTTCGAATTCCGTCGGGGACCGACGCCCGTCAGGATTGAAGTGGATGCGTGGCATACATTAAAAAGTTTTTGTCCGACTGGCTAATCAACGAAATCGAATGGCGCGATACGATGCAGACAGACTTTGGTCTGCCGGCCAGGTGCACCATTGTCGAGCATGATTTAACGGTTCTCGCGGAACTTCACCCTGGTGCGGACACTTCGGCGTGACTGCGCAGACCCGTTTCAATACCCAAAGTTTGCCGGAAATAAACGCTTACCGTTCTTTTGATTTATCGAAACGATAGTCGGGTAAGCGCAATAGGCAGATGGCAAATACATCAGGATCAACTCAATGGCATTTCCTCAACGCGCCGGTCTGGCCGAGGTAGCGGAGCCGGTTGCCGACCCCGGACGAGGCGTGACGTTACGCACACTGTCGGGTCTGGTTGCATGGCTACTCCCGCTGACCTTGTTGCTGGTCTGGTTTATCGGCTATCGCGAGGCGTGGATCTCGCCGCAGATCCTGCCGTCCATCGGACAGGTCGTTCAGGCGCTCGTCGATGCGTGGGAGAGCGGCGCGCTACAGCACGACGCAGGCGTCAGTCTGCTGCGGGTACTGGCCGGTTTCGTTCTCGGCGGCGCGTTGGGATTTCCGCTCGGTATTGCAATGGGTTTGTCGGAACGCGTTCGCGACTACGTTTATCCGACTTTCCGCATCATTGCGTACGTGCCGCTACTCGGCTGGTTACCGCTGCTGGTGCTGCTGCTCGGTATCGGAGAAACGCTCAAGATCGTCCTGATCGCAAAAGCCGCGCTCGTGCCAATCACACTCAATACCTACAACGGAATGCGCAGTGTGCCGGTGGCGTTCTCCGAGCTGGGTGCGGTATTCCGGTTCAGCCGCTGGCAATTGGTCCGGCATGTGGTGTTTCCGGCGGCGTTTCCGCAGATATGGAGCGGCGTGCGTTACGGGTTGACGCAATGCTGGCTGCTGCTCGTGATCGTCGAGTTTCTCGCCTCGGATTCGGGCCTTGGTTACATGATCATCAGCGGCCAGCAGTTGTTCCAGATGGACGCGGTATTCGCCGCTTTACTGGTGATCGGAATCATCGGATTCCTGCTCGACCGTGTTTTGCGGTGGGGCGAGACCCGGCTATTCGGCGAGGAGCAACGGCCATGAACTCATTGGCGCAAACCGTGGAAACGCTTCGAACGCCTGCCGCCGCTCGTCGCTGGACCAGACTGCGGCGTGGCGTGACGCTGCCGCTCCTGCTGGTGGCGTCGTGGTGGGCCGCCTACACATTCGGGTGGACGCACTCCCGCCTCTTCGTTCCGCCTGCTGAGGTGGTTCGAACCGGTCTGGGCATGGTGCTGGACGGCGAGCTGCCCAACGCGTTACTGGCGAGTCTGGCCCGCGATCTCTCGGGCCTGGCGATCGGCTCGCTCGCGGGCTTCGGATTTGCGCTGCTGCTGCAAAGCTCGCGCTGGATCGACGCAGCGATCGCCCCGACTTTTCATTCGATCAGGCAGGTCGCGCTTTTCGCATGGATTCCGCTGCTCGGCACGTGGTTCGGTCTCGGCGATACGGGCAAGGTCGTGTTCGTTTCTCTGGCTGCGTTTTTCCCGGTATGGCTGAATGCGGCGCAAGGGCTCAAAAGCGTGCCGGAGCACTACAAGGAACTGGCCGAGGTGTTTCGCTTCACGCGCTGGCAACGCTTCCGGAGAATCGTGTTGCCAGCGATCGTTCCTTCGCTTTTCAACGGCTTTTATCTCGCGCTCGTGACTTCGTGGATTGCCACGCTCGGCGCCGAGTTTCTCATGACGTCGGGTGCCGGGATGGGCAGCGTGCTGAGCGACGGACGCGAGAATTACCGCATCGACCAGGTGCTGGTCGGGGTCGCCGTGGTGGGGCTGACCGGCTTCGCCTTCCATTCATTCGCGGCGAGCGTCGACAGCCTGCTCGCGCGACGACGCGGCGCCGGGGCACGAACCTGAGCGTCTCATCCGCTAATTTTTCTTTCAAATCATGAATCGTTCGAAACCCGTCGACACGCTAACACTCCGGTCGGTCAGCAAGGACTATCAGTCGGGCGGTACTAACCGGCGCGTGCTCGATAACATCGACCTCGACGTCGCGCGCGGCGAATTCGTCGGTATCGTCGGTACGAGCGGCTGTGGCAAGTCGACGCTGCTGCGTCTGATCGCCGGTCTGGATCGCGAATACGACGGCGATATCCTGATGAACGGCAAGCGCGTGGCCGGTACCGACCTCGCGCGTGGCATCGTGTTTCAGGATCACCGGCTGCTGCCATGGTTGAGCGTCGAGCGCAACATCGCCCTCGGGCTGATGAACGCGCCGGGCACGCGCGCCGAAAAAGAGCAGACGGTGCGCGAGCATATCGCGCTGGTTCAGCTCGAAGGCTATGAGCAGGCGCGTCCTCATCAACTGTCGGGCGGAATGGCACAACGCGTCGCGATCGCTCGCGCACTGATCAATCGTCCCGAAGTGCTGGTGCTCGACGAACCGTTCGGCGCGCTCGACGCGATGACGCGTAGTTACCTGCAGCGCTCGCTTGCACATATCTGGGCCAGGGAGCAGGCGACCATGGTGCTTGTCACGCACGACGTGGAGGAGGCGGTCCTGCTGTCGGACCGGGTCGTCGTGATGTCGGCGCGGCCGGGGCGTATACGACGCATCGTCGAGGTGCCGCTCGCGCGTCCTCGCGATCCGGCGAGTCCTGAGTTTGCGGCGATCAAGGCCGACCTTCTGAGCGATTTCCGCGAAATCGGCTCGACGCTGGCGGCGCCGGATGCACTATACCCAGCCGCAAGCGTCGAGTCGACGGCCGACGTCCGTATTGCGTCGGGCGCTCGTTGAGCTACCCGCCCAACTCTTCATTTTGCAGAGACTCTTTATGACACGCGAAGCCCGCATTCTCGTTCTGCCTGGCCGGGGCAGTTCCGGACCCGATCATTGGCAAAGCCATTGGGAAGCGGCCAATCCGTCTTATGAGCGCGTGCAGCAGGACGAGTGGGACAATCCCGTGCTCGATGCCTGGCTCGCGCGCCTGAACACGGTGATCCAGGCACTGCCGGTGCCTACGCTGCTGATCGCGCATTCGCTCTCGGTTTCGTTGGTGGCGCATTGGGCAAGCCGTTTCACCGGGCCGGTCGCCGGCGCGCTGCTGGTCGCACCTAGCGATGTGGAATCGCCGGACTATCCGGTCGGCACGTCGGGATTCGCACCGTTACCGCTGCGCTCGCTGGGTTTTCCGGCGATCGTTATTGCCAGCAGCGACGATCCGCGGGTGAGCGTCGAGCGCGCCCGGCAATTTGCCGGAGCATGGGGCGCCAGATTCGAACTGGCGGGCGCGTACGGGCACCTAGGCTCCGCATCGTTGCTGGCGGACTGGTCCTACGGTCGTCAGAAGCTCGCCGAGCTAGCCGAAGTGGCGGGCGTGAGCCTGCCGGGCCCGGTCGGGTCGAGCGCGCACTGACACGTGCCCTAACAGGCCCACTGATAGCACCCCGCAGCCGCACGATACTGCGATCACTTCGCCTGCGAATGCCGCCGAAGAAAGTCGATGATCGCAGCGCGGTCCTCCGCGTTATCGACACCTGAAAAAGCCATCCTGTTGCCAGGTACGGCTTGCTGCGGGTCCTTGAGGAACAGGTCGAGGGTTTGCTCGTTCCACACGATCCCGCTTCGACGCATCGCCGGCGAGTAACGGAAGCCTTCCCCCGTGCCGGCGTGACGACCTATGACATCGCCCAGACTCGGGCCGACGCGCGACTCCCCGGGCGTCACGCTATGACAGGCCGCACAGCGCTCGAATGCGTTTGCCGATGCAACGGTCGGCGCGCTCGCGAGTCCCGACACCATCGCCGGTAATCCGATGCAGCCTGTCTGCAGGATGAGTCTTGTGTATCGGTACAAAAGCGTCGCGTTCATGAATCCGGCCTCATAGAAAAGAAGGTTCGAGGCGATCGTAGCGTGCCGCGAAGCAGGCGTGACGATGCCTGCCGGACAAATTCTTTTTAATCCGCGCCATGCCCAAATCGCGTGACCGGGCCCAATCGATTCCGGCACCTGATGTCCGCTTTGCGAAGAAAACTGTCAGGCTTGAAGGGCGGCAAATTGCTCCGTAATCCGTATCATCCGGTCATCGACATTTCTGAAGAGGAGGTAGTGTGGGGCATTTTCGCGGAATCATTTACGACAACATTATCGACACGATCGGTGCGACACCGCTGGTGCGTTTCAACAAGCTGGCGGCCGCGCACGGTAGCCGGGCCGAGATCATCGGCAAGCTGGAATTTTTTAATCCGCTTTCGTCGGTGAAGGACCGCATCGGCGCCGCCCTCATCGACGATGCCGAACGCGCCGGACGAATTTCCCCAGGCGCATTACTGATCGAACCGACCTCGGGCAACACGGGTATCGCACTCGCTTTCGTCGCGGCCGCAAAAGGTTATCGACTGATTCTCTGCATGCCGGAAAGCGCTTCGATCGAACGGCGCAAGATGGTCGGACTACTGGGCGCGCAAGTGGAACTGACGCCGGCCAGCGAGGGGATGGGTGGCGCGATCCGTCGCGCCGAGGCGCTGCAACGCGACAATCCCGGCTCGTTGATCCTGCAACAGTTCGAGAACCCGGCGAACTCCAGCGCGCATCGCAAGACCACCGCCGAGGAAATCTGGCAGGACACCGGCGGCCAGGTCGATATCGTGGTGTCGGGCATCGGCACGGGCGGCACGCTCACCGGAGTCGGCCAGGCGCTGAAAGCCCGTAAGCCGTCGCTGCAACTGATCGCGGTCGAACCCGCCGGCAGCGCGGTGTTATCGGGCGGTACACCGGGACCGCACAAACAGCAGGGCATCGGCTCGGGCTTTTTGTCGAAGATTCTCGAGCTGGACAAACTCGACGAAATTCTCACCGCGACCGACGACGCAGCGCTGAACACGGCAAAACAGATAGCCGCGCTCGAAGGCGTGCCGGTCGGTATCAGTTCGGGGGCGGCCCTCTCTGTGGCGTTGCGCGTGGGTCAGCGTCCGGAGAACGAAGGCAGGCAGATCGTCGTGATCATTCCGAGTTTCGCCGAGCGGTATCTGTCCACCGATCTTTTCGCGGACGTCTGAGCGGACTGAGATTCCTGCGCCCGACCCGTGAGGGTCGGGCGTGATGTGCGGCTCATTCGTGCGGCTCATTCAAACCAGCAACTGGGGATGGGCGAGATAACGCTGGCGAATGGCGTCGGCGGCGAAAAAGGTCAACGCGCCGATGGTACCGGTGGGATTGTAGGCGGCGTTGTGCGGCATGATCGCGCCACCCGTGACGAACAGATTCGGATAGTCCCAATGCTGGCCGTATTTGTTCACGACGCTATGGGAAGGGTCCATACCCATGATGGCGCCGCCGGTGTTATGCGTACCCTGATAGCCTTCCACGCCGTATGGCTTGACGTTCGGCCGCGGTGGCGTGACGTGGGTCGGATTCGCCGCGCGGGCAATGCGATCGATAGCCTGCGCGGCATGCGTAGAGACGCGGTGCTCGTTGTCCGGAAAGTCGAACGTGAGACGCAGCATTGGGTCGCCGGACTGGGTCCGATAGTCGGGATCGAGATCGAGATAGTTGTAGCGATTCGGCATCACGCTTGCCATCGCGATGATCGGCATCGTACGCGAATACCATCGGGCGATCTCTTCCTTCCATTTTTGGCCCCACCTCGGGGTGCCCGGAGGCACCGGGTGGTAGCCGATCGGGCGTCCATTGGTATGGCCGCCCAGAATCACCGAGCCGCCGATAAAGCCGGCCTTCGCGCGATCGAAATTCCAGTTCGTGTAGTAGTCGTCGATGGCCGTCGAGTTGCCGCCTGCCGAAAGGAACGGATTGAACTCCTTGTCTTCGAAGAACAGCATCGCGCCGGCGCCCGTGTTGTAGCAATAGTTCTTGCCGACCAGACCGGTCTGCGTTTGCGGATCGTACGGCTTGCCGATGTTCGACCTCAACAGCAGGTGAACGTTACTGAACGTATAGCCACTGAGAATCACCAGGGCAGCGGGTTGAAACACCGTTTGTCCCGTCAGCAGATCGATATATTCAACGCCGGTAACGCGTTTGGCCGACGCATCGGTTGCGAGCCGCGTGACCCGCGCATGCGTGCGCAGCGTGAAGTTCGCATGACGCTGCGCGGCCTGAATCACCGTGTTGTGCGGACTCGCCTTGGCGTTGGCCTCGCAACCGAAGCTGTCGCAGAAACCGCAATATTGACATTGACCCATCGCGATGCCGTCGAGATTCGTGTAGGCGCGCGACGCATTCGAAGCGGGCGTGGGGAACGGGTTGTAACCCAAATCGGTGCCGGCCTGTCTGAACACATCGGCCGCGAGACCCGCGGTGAGCGGTGGCAGCGGATAGTCGCGCCGCCGCGGCGCTTCATAAGGATTGCCGCCCGCGACGATGCGGCCGCGGAGGTTGCCGGCCTGGCCGGATGTGCCTGCCGTGTATTCGAAACGGTCGTAGTACGGTTCCAGTTCCGCGTAACTGACGCCCCAGTCCTGCAGATTCATGTCGGAGGGAATGAACTGTTTGCCATAGCGTTCCTCGTACATCGAACGGACCTTGAATTCCATGTCCGACCAGCGCCAGGTCAACCCGTTCCAGTGCGTGCCCGAGCCGCCCACCCCTTCACCCGGAAGAAATGAACTGAGTTTGCGCATGGGGAGCGCACGTTGCCCGACGTTGTTGCGGAAGGTCAACGTGTCCTGCTTGACGTCCTGCATCAGCCCCATACGCACCGAGTACTTCAGTTCGTCGCGAATGTGCGGGACGGAAAAATCTTCGGCGGTGCTGCGCGGCGCGCCGCGCTCCAGTCCGACGACCTGCAGACCCTGCTCGGCCAGTTCCTTGGCCATGATGCCGCCGGCCCATCCCATGCCGACGATCAGGACGTCGACTTCCTTGAGGTGCGTTGCCAATTGCTACTCCCTAGTCCAGATCTGCGATGCTGTTGATCGGCGCGACGTAGCGCCTGTTTTTGAATTTCACGACGTCCATGGCGTGTGTGGCAATCACACCCGGAAAACCTACGAGCCGCCAGCCGGCCTTGCCGGCATTGCCGCCGTAGATCGGATCGGCAAACATTCCCTCGACCACCAGCTGGTACAGCAGGCCGAATACGAGAGGGCCTGGCAGGCCGTTGTCCAGCACGGTGTCGGGCGATTCGAGAGCGTGCAGAAAGGCCTCCTTGTCATCGGGGCTCAGCCGTGCGAACGTCGTGCCATAACGACTGCCCGAAAGACGGTCGATACCCTCCGCGCTCGCACGGAACAGTTCGGCGGGCGTTAGCGGCAACTGATAACCCTGGCTAGGTGTCCCGACATGCCATGGACCTTCGGTGTAGAGGCGCTCGCCCGCGCCCCAGTTGCCACCGAGCGCACGATCGAAGTAGATATTGATGGCGAGGCCCGTGCCGCTCGGGCTGAGCTGATCGGCGGGTACCATGTGGTCGACCAGCGCTTCGACGAAATCGGCTTCGGCCGGCCGCAGGAACAGATAGCCGGGCGACTGCCCGGCGCGTTCCGGCGACGCGCTGCTCACGCCGGCCGCGGGTGCGTCGGCCGTGGCGGCGCGGCCGACCAGAGGCGTCGCTACGCCGACACCCAACGCGGCGCCGCTGCCGAGCGCATGGCGGATGAAACGACGCCGGCCCTGAACGGAATCGGTCATAAAGGTGCGCTCCTAGAAGTCGTAGCGAACCGACAGCTGGAAGGTTCGCCCGGGGTTGTAGAAAGCCGAATTGAGTCCGATCGACGCGGTCGTAAAGTTCTGCTGCACGTAGTAACGGTTCAGCAGATTGCGAACCTGGAACTGTCCCGACCAGTGACCGCCCGACGCGGCGAAACTGACGCCGGCGTCGATGTAGATCTGCGTGGGCGTGCGCAAGGTATTGCCGATGTCCTGATACGACGGCGTCAGATAACGGACCGTGGCGTTCGCGCGAGTAGCGCCGGGCAGCCCGAAGCGTGGCAGCGTGTAGGTGGCGGAGGTGCCTGCCACGAAATGCGAGATGTAAGGCAGAACGTTGCCGGCGTAATTGAGCGCGGCGGCGCCCGTCGGATTCGCGAACTGCTGGAAGGTGCCTTGCAGCAAGGTTAGCCAGTTGCTGACCAGCAGGTTGCTGAGCGGACGAAAAGTCGTTTCGAGTTCCGCGCCGTATGTGCGTGCCTTGCCGGCGTTGACCGTCACCGAGCCGTTGATGGCCTGGCCGTTGACGATCGCATTGGCGATTGCCGCCTGGTAGTCGTCGAAGTCGTTATAGAAGATCGACGCGTTGGCTTGCAGGCGGTTACCGAACAGGGTCGCCTTGGTGCCCACTTCGTAGGTCGTGACCCGCTCCGGATTGACCGCGACCTGCGCGATCTGCAGGGTGGCGGCAACCGGGTTATAGCCGCCTGACTTTTCTCCTCTCGTGATGCTGGCATACGAGAACAGGTCGGGGCTCCACTTGTAGTCGATACCGATCTTCGGTGTGACGCTGTTGACATCCTGCGTCAGATCGCCGGTCGAGAAGGTCGTAGCGAGTTGGGCTTGCGACGAATTCGACTTGTAGCCGATCTCGTTGAACACCTGCCAGTCCCGATTCAGACGAAGACCGGCCGTCGCTCCGAGCCGGTCGGTGATCTGATAAGTACCCTGAAAGTACGCGGCGAGGCTGGTGTTGTTCACCGTGGAATTGATGCCGGTGTACGCGCCATTGGTCCATGCCGGACGGTTCGTGTTGAACCCTTCGCGCAGGCCGATGATGCCGGTCGTGAATTTGAAGCGGCCGTAGTCGCCGAGCAACTGGAATTCCTGAGTGGTTTCGTGTTCGTGCTGGTTGATCAGGAAGCCAAACGTGTCGGTAGGCAGGCCGTCCAGCAAGGTCGGATTACGGTCGTCGCGAATCTGTCTGTACGCCGTGATCGACTTCAGCGTGAGGTGTTCGTCGATGATTTTGGTCAGCCTTAGTGACAGGCCGCCGATATTACGGTCGACACTCGGGTCGGTGTTTTCGAAAGTCGTCCTCGGCGACGACCCGAGGTGGTTCAATGCGATCGGGGTATTCGTATCGCCGCCCACGTGCGTGCCGTCGATCGAAAACACCGCATCGAAGTCGTGCGTCGGCGTGAGCCGAACTTTCGCACGAAACTGGCTGACGTTCGAGGCGCCGACATCCTGATGCCGGACCGGGTCGTAGACTTCGCCGAGATCCTGATAGTGATTGAATGCAAAACTCGCATACAGCAGATCCGGCGCGATGACCCGGGAGACGTATCCTTTCGTGCCCCAGCCATCGTGGCTGCCTCCAGTGCCCTGAATCCATGCCGTGTTGTCGGTCGGGTCGACGGTGACGAACTTGATTGCGCCGGCGCTACTGTTCTCGCCGTACAACGTGCCTTGCGGACCCCGCAGAACTTCGACCCGTTGCACATCCGGCATCCCGAGATAGATGCCGTCGCCGAGTTGTCTTGCAATGTAGACATCGTCGATATAGATGGGCACTGCACTGGAGTAGGTCGGGCTCGACGTGCCAATACCCCGGATGTAAATCGGGCCGCCGCCGCCGTTACCCTGAAAGGCGCCCGGTGCGGTCAGGCCAGCGACGGTAGCGCTCAGGTCGCGGTTGCTCGGGTTGTTGTTCTGACGCAGCGTCGTGCCGTTGATCACACCGACCGAAACCGGGGTGTCCTGAAGTTTCGTCGCGCGGCGCTCGGCGGTGACGGTGACTTGCGGCAACGTGGCATCGTGGGAGTGGCCTGCGGCCGGTTTCGCCTGTGACTGCGCTTGTGTGCCGGTCGGATTCTGTGGCTGTGTGTCGCTTTGGGCGTGTGCGGAAGTGCTGAGCGCGGTGCCCACTATCAGCAAGCCTGCCGCGGATACCCTGCGCCGTCCCGCTGTCCGTCGATGTTTGCGATTTCTCATGGTTATCAGGTGTGGATGGAGGTGTGGTGAAGACGGTTTGTCCTGTCGTTCGCATTTCTATCTAATCGATAGAGATCAAATGCAGGACGCCGATAGGAAACTGGGACGCGCGAAAACGGGGCTGGCCATTGCGGAGCGCGCAGAAGGTGAATCGCAAATCCGTCCAGTCTGCTATTGGGTCTGACCGGATAGTACGAGTTGCCGAACTCGCTGGCGCGCGGTAGCAACGTCAACTTATTGTGATTAACCGACAGAAGTTTCCGGTCGGGCGGACAGGTCGGGAAGCACTCGTTGCGCGAGCGATCCGATAGAGAAAATGCCATCGTGCATGGCGTTTTCTCAAAGGAAATTGACTGCCAGTCCCCGGTCGGCACGAGGACCGAATGTCTATCATGGCTCCACGATCAAGCGTGACTGGCACGCATCGAAGGAGATTTTCATGAGCTCGCACAAGCGCAGACAGCTTCGGCTGGCGGCATTCCTTTCGGGCATCGGCGCCAATGTCGATGCGTGGCGACATCCGGAGGCGCGCAGCAACGTCGCCGCCGATATCGAATCGTTCAAGGAGGCGGCGCGTATTGCCGAAGCAGGAAAATTCGATTTCGGTTTTATCGCCGATTCGACGTTCATTACGAAGGATTCGACCTCGTACTTTCTTAGCCGGCTCGAGCCGATTACCGCGCTATCCGCGGTTTCTTCGGTCACCAGCCGGCTGGGTCTGGTCGCGACCATGACCACCTCTTTCAGCGAACCGTTCACGACGGCCCGTCAATTGAATTCGCTCGACGTGATAAGCGGCGGTCGTGCCGCCTGGAACGCCGTGACCGGCGCACTCGAAGGCCATGCGCGCAATCACGGTGGCGAAAAGCTTTACGAGCACGCGCTACGGTATGAGATAGCAGCCGAATATATCGAGGTCGTGAAAGGGCTCTGGGACTCGTGGGACAGCGACGCGTTCGTGCGCGACAAGGAGAGCGGCCAGTATGTCGACTTCGACAAGATGCATACGCTTGATCACAAGGGCGCGCATTTCTCGGTGCAAGGGCCGTTGAATATCGAGCGCTCGAAACAGGGCAGACCCGTTATATTCCAGGCGGGCGCATCGGAAGACGGCAAGGAACTGGCGGCGCGGGTTGCCGATGCGGTGTTTTCGGGCGACGTCGACGATGCGCCGCGCCACAAGGCGTATTACGACGACCTGAAGCGCCGTGCGGCGAAATACGGACGTGGCCCCGACGACATCCTGATCTTTCCGTCGATCACACCGATCGTCGGCAGTACCGCCGAAGAAGCGCAACGCAAATATCGCGAGGTGTGCGAGTTGCTCGACATCCGCGTGGCGATCAGATATCTGTCGCGTTACTTTAGTCTTTTCGACTTCAACCAGTTTCCGCTCGACGAACCGTTGCCTGAACTCGGCGATATCGGAAAAGACAGCTTTCGTTCCACCGCTGAAAATTATTTACGCGTGGCGCGCGAGAAGAAACTGACACTGCGGCAACTTGCGTTGTACGCGGCCAATCCGGCAGACACGTTCGTCGGCACGCCCGAGCAGATCGCGGACAAACTACAGCGGCTCTTCGAAGACGAAGTCGTGGACGGGTTCATCCTGCATGCGCACCTGCATCCGGCCGGCCTGCGCGATTTCGTCGAACAGGTGGTGCCGATCCTGCAAGCGCGCGGCATCTATCGGCGCGAGTACGAAAGCGATACCTTGCGCGGCAATCTTGGCCTGTCGTGGCCCGAGAGCCGCTATGCGAAAACCGCGGCAGCGCCGGACGCCGAGCGCGCGCCGGCGTCCGCCACGATCTGAGGGCGGACCTCTCATGCAAAAAATGATTGCGCGACTGGCGCGCGGCCTGGTGCTGTGGGCGTGGATGGCGAGCGTCGCTCATGCGGAAACCCCGCCCGCCGAAATTCGCGTCGGTGCTCCGGCGCTGGTCTTCGACGGTAACTCCTACTGGGGCGCACTGGGTATTGCCCGCTATAAGGGCTGGCTCGATCAGGAGTTCGCGAAAGATCACGTGAAGATCGACCTGATCGGTTATCGCGGCGGCGCGCCGATGGTCGGACTCGCGCTGGCCAACTCACAGATCGATTTTGCGGGGCAGGGCGATCTGCTGTCGATCATCGGACGCTCGAGCGGCATGCAAACCCGGCTGATCCTGCCGGGCGACAAGCTCGCCAATGCGTATCTTGCCGTCGCGCCGAATTCGACGATCCATTCGATCGAAGATTTGCGCGGCAAGCGCGTGGCTTACTACAAGGGCAACCAGATCCAGTTGCAGGTGATCCGGATTCTCGCGCAGCATGGCCTGACGGAGAAAGACATCCTTTCTGTGGGGATGGACCCGGCCACCGCCTCGATCGGGCTGACGTCGGGCGATGTCGATGCGGTCTTCAGCGGCGACGATCTGCTCGCGCTGCGCGATCGGGGGCTCGGCAAGATCGTCTATTCGACCCAGGGGCAGCCGGCGCTGACTTCGTACAACGGCATCATCGTGCGCGACGCGTTCGCTCGCCAGTACCCGGAGACCACCGAGCGTTTCGTCAAGGTACTGGTCAGGGCGGCGGCCTGGGCGAGCGATCCGGCAAACCGTCAGGAGGTGCTGCACATCTGGGGGCTCGGTCCGATGCATCGTATCTACATTGACGAGGACTTCAAGGACCGGCCTTGGGTGGACCGTCAGAGTGCGCTGCTCGACCCGCTGTTCGTCGCGCATTATCGCGAGACTCAGGACCTGGTCGCACAGCTCGGTTTGCTGCGAGGCCCGAAGTTCGATGTCGATACATGGATCGACCGTAGCTTCCTCGACAAGGCGTTGAAGGACCTCAACCTCGAGCATTACTGGTCTCCGCTGGACGCCGGGGGCAAGCCGCTCACGGCGGACGGGGGAACCGGGGCCGCGAGCGGGAGAACGTGATGTCCGCCGGTACACCGTCCGTCACGAATGGGTCCACACGTCCTCCCCAGTACAACACGCGCAGTCGCAATCCGGTGCGCCGGTATGCGGGCATCGCGCTGGTCCTGCTGCTGCACGTGCTTTTCATCTGGGCCTTACTGGAGGGACTGGCGAACAAGGTCGTACAGGTGATCGCGAAGCCCATCGAAACGCGGATCATCATGCCGGTGAAACCGCCGCCACCGCCGCCGCCCATTCCGACGGTCAAGCTGGCGCCGCCGAAGGTCCGGCCACCGCCACCGCCATTTGTGCCGCCGCCTCAGGTGAAGGTGACGGCGCCGCCTGTCGCGCCGACCATCACGCACCAGGCGACGCCGGCCGCCACGCCGGTCGAGCCGCCGCCCGCCCCGGCCGTACCAGCGCCGCCAGTGCCGGCAAAACCGGTCAGTCATGTGGTCGGCGTGGTCTGTCCGAATTCGGATGAAGTGCGGCGCACGACCGTCTATCCGCAGCAGGCACAGGATCAGGAGATCACGGGCGATGTGCTGGTGTCGTTCGTGGTGGACCCGCAAGGGCACATCGACGACGTGAAAGTCGAGCATTCGGCCGACCCGATTCTGGATCGGGCGGCGCTCAAGGCAGTCACCCGGTTCAACTGTATTTCCCAGGGGCAATCGGTGCGGGTGCAGGTGCCGTTTTCTTTCAATCTGAACTGACCCGCATCGTCGGCCGCTGGCAGGCGGCCTCACCCATTCGTTGATTTTCGAAGATTGTGGAGCATCCATGAACAAGCGTTTTCTCGTCGCGTTGGCGACCTGCGTGACCCTCGCCACGGCGGCGGCCGCGAGCCTCGTCGTCCCTGAAGCTGCGTTGGCACAGTCGGTTGCGCCTGCATCGGCGTCCGCGTCCGCGTCTACACCGCAGTCGAACAGCGAGGGCGCTGCCGCGGGGGCGAGCGCCACCTCGCAGGCAGCGGCCGATCCGGTTCCGCCTCCCTTGCCCGCCACGAGCACGACCGTGACCAATCCTTATGGCTTGGGCGCGTTGTGGCAGAACGGCGACTTCGTCGCGCGGTTCGTGCTGATCCTGCTCGTGCTGATGTCGATGGGCAGCTGGTACATCATGATCACCAAGTTCATCGAGCAACTGCGCGCCAACCGCCGTGCGACCAGCGCCGACGAACAGTTGTGGAGTGCGCCGTCGCTCGCACAGGGCGCGCAGCAGCTCGACGAAAACTCGCCGTTCCGCTTCATCGCGCAGGCCGGTATCGACGCCGGCGAGCATCACGACGAAGCGCTGCTCGAAGCCGTGGATCGTAATACGTGGATCGACGTGTCCATTGAACGCGCCATCACCAGCGTGTCGAACCGGTTACAGGACGGTCTGGCGTTCCTCGGTACCGTAGGTTCGACGGCGCCGTTCGTCGGCCTGTTCGGCACGGTGTGGGGCATTTATCACGCGCTGACCGCGATCGGTATCGCTGGGCAGGCCTCGATCGACAAGGTGGCGGGTCCGGTCGGTGAAGCGCTGATCATGACCGCAATTGGTCTGGCTGTCGCCGTGCCCGCCGTGCTGGGCTACAACTTCCTCGTGCGTCGTAATAAATCGGTGATGGAGCGGGTGCGGGGTTTCGGCGCGCAGTTGCACACCGTCCTGCTGCCGGGCGCGAAGCGCAAGATTCGCGCCGTGGCGAATGCGCACTGACATGCTCATTCACTCATTGGAGCCACTGGATTCATCCAGCAGACGGAGCGCGAAATCATGGCCTTGAACGTTGGACAGGATGGCGAGGACGATGAAGTCATTGCCGCCATCAACACGACGCCACTCGTCGACGTGATGCTGGTGCTGCTGATCATTTTCCTGATTACGATCCCGGTCGTCACGCACACGGTGCCGGTGCAGTTGCCGCAGCAAACCGTGAGTCCCTTGCAGACCAAACCGGACAGTGTCGAGATCGCAGTGAACAAGGACGGCAACGTGTTCTGGAACGAGCGGCTGGTCGATGCGCCGACGCTGCTGGCGCGGCTGAAAACGGTGTCGGTGAAAGAACCGCAGCCGGAGGTGCACATCCGCGGCGATCAGGCGACCCGCTACGAGTCCATCGGACGCGTAGTGACCGCCTGCGAGCGGGCCGGTATCGCGAAGGTGTCATTCATCACGCAGCCGCCCGCGCGCGGCGGATAGGAGTCGAAACATGGGGATGAACGTATCGTCGGGCGGTGGGGGTGGCGAGCCGGAGGTGATGGTCGACATCAATACCACGCCGCTGATCGACGTGATGCTGGTGCTGCTGATCATGCTGATCATCACGATTCCAATCCAGATGCACTCGGTGAAGATGAATCTGCCGGTGGACAATCCGCCGCCGCCGAGCGCACCGCCGCCGGTCGTGCAGGTCGATGTCAACGCCAACGGACTGGTGAAGTGGAACGGCGCGCCGGTCGCGGACGACGCCGATCTGGCCCGGCACATGTCCGCGGTCGCTGCCGAGGCCGATCAGCCGGAAATTCATCTGCTGCCGAACCGGCTTGCGCCCTACAGGAGCGTGGCGAGTGTGCTCGCGTCGGCGCAGCGGGCGGGCGCGACGAAGATCGGGTTGGTCGGCAACGAACAGTATTTGCAGTGAGCATGCAATCAGAAAACCGGAGCCCAACGATGACGACACAGACCATTACCTTCGCGGAAACCGCAACGTTCGCACGGCCGCAACAGCCTGTTTTCGAAACCTATGAAGAAGCGCGGCACTATCGCAAGCAGCGACTCGTGGCGGCGTTCCGGCTATTTGCAAAATATGGCTTCGAGGAAGGCGTGATGGGCCATATTTCGGCCCGCGATCCGGAGCATCCCGACGAGTTCTGGATCAATCCGTTTGCGGTCAGTTTCGACCAGATCACCGTGAGCAGCCTGATCCGGACGAATTATCGCGGCGAAAAACTCGAGGGTGACGGCTATCTGCATCCGGGCGGCATTCCGCTGCATGCTGCCATCCTGGCGGCGCAGCCGAACGTCGTCTCGGCTGTCCATACGCATTCGCAGTTCGGCAAGATCTGGTCCTCGCTTGGCAGACAGTTGCGTCCGCTGTCTCATGAGGCAGCGGTGTTTTTTGGCCGGCATGTCGTGTACGACACGCTCGAACACGGCGAAGGGCCATTGCTCGGGCGCGCGCTCGACGCCCAGAAGGCCGTCGTGCTGAAGAATCACGGTTTGCTGACGGTGGGTGAAACGGTCGACGAGGCGGCTTACCTGTTTATCTCGCTCGAGAAAGTCTGTCGCGAGCAGGTGTTTATCGAATCGATGGGTGCGGACCCGGAATCGCTCAGCGATCAGCGTGCCGAAGCGATTGCGGCGCGGGTGCAGGGTTACGCGGGCTGGTTGAACTTTCAGCCGTTGTACCAGAGTATCGTCGCGGAGCAGCCGAAGTTGCTGGACTGACGGATTACCGGGTGGCGCAATCCGCTCGGAAAAACAGCCACGTTGGTCTCTGCCCGGCGCCTGTCTGCTACCTGAGTCGCCAGATACCCCACATTGCGATAAGTAGGGCAATGCTCAATCCGCCGCCCAGGAGGATGTATGTGCTCATCTGGCTTCAGAAGATAGAGTGATAGAGTGTGTGCCTCGGGATGTGTGCTGCTCCGCGGCTTATCCTACCTGCGCCGGCTTTCAGGAAGATTGGCAATTCATTGTCATCGGCAGCAGTGGTTCGAACGTTAGACAGGTGACAGGCCCGACGTCGGCTAACGAACTGCCGACATCTTCCTTGCATCCTGCCTCAATGTATCTTTCCACGTGACTACGATCCCCATGCCATCTTCATTCGTTTCCACTATCCGGATCGGAGCGCTTGCCGCTTCCCTGTTCGGAATGCTGGCCGTAACGAACCCTGCCCATGCCGCCGATAACGTCATCGTCCTCGATTCCGCTGGCGCGCAACTGACGCTCATCGACGAGTCCACGCACAAGGTGGTCGGCACCGAGCCGACCGGCAAGGAACCGCATCATCTGATGATCACGCCCGACGGGCGCTCGCTTCTCGTCGCCAATTCCGTGTCGAACAACCTGATGTTCGTCGACCCGCACACGGGCAAGTTGCAGCGTACCCTCGAAGGGATCGAAGACCCGTATCAACTGGGATTTTCCCCGGATCACAAATGGTTCGTCACTGCGGCGTTGCGCATGGATCGTGCCGACATCTACCGCTACGACGGCACGAACCTGACGCTCGTCAAACGCATCCCGCTCGCGAAAACGCCGAGCCACATGACGTTCGCCTCCGACAACCGCACCGTGTTCATGACGCTGCAGGATTCCGGCGAACTCGCGGCAATCGATCTGCCGACGCAAACCGTGTTGTGGAAAATGCACGTGGGTAACGAGCCGGCCGGCCTGTGGATGACGCCTGGCGACAAATACCTGCTGGTCGGCATGACGGGCGAGGACGACGTGACGGTCGTCGACTGGCACAAGCAGCAGATCGTCAAAAAAATCCACACGGGTCGAGGTGCGCATAACTTCCGCAATCTCGACGACGGCAAGCACGTGGTCGTCTCGAATCGCGTCGACAGCACGATCAGCATCATCGATTACACCACGCTGACCAACGCGGGCGACATCACCGGGCTGATGCCCGGACCCGACGACATGGAACTAACACCGGACAAACGCTATCTATGGGTCGGGTTCCGCTTTGCAAAGCATGTCGGCATCATTGACCTGAGCACGCGCAAGCTGATCGAGACCATTGCGGTTGGCCGCTCGCCGCATGGCATCTTCTTCGACAATCGCGCACCGGTCATTTCGCCGAACCCGGACTGAACGCAGCTTGCCAGGCAAGCAATACATGACCTGTCATTCACGAGGTTTCTGATGTTCCATCAAGTCGTCACGCAACTGGACAACATGGTGTCCGCATTGCAGACGCTGTTGTATATCGATGTGGTGCAGCCGTTTTTCTTTCGTTTCGGCTTGATGGGATACGACGAAGACACCTATGACGCGCTGTATTGGGTCATCATCGGCGTGTTCGAAATCATCGGGATGTATGCGGTCTTGCGCCCGCTGGAAGCGCTGCGTCCTCTCGAAGACTGGCAGAACCGCAAGGCGCTGCGATCCGATGTGGTCTACACGTGGATTGCCCGGCTCGGCATCATCAATATTGCGTTCTTCTTTCTGCTACAGCCGCTGTTCGATCACTGGCAGAGTCTCATCTCGATCTACGGCATTCCCAGCATCGATATAGACAACCTGTGGCCGGGCGTGACCAGTCAGGGGATCGTCTCCTTCGTGATCTACCTCGTGATACTCGATTTCGCCGGGTACTGGTATCACCGGTGGCAGCATCGCTTTGGCGTGTGGTGGGAACTGCATGCGGTCCATCACAGTCAGCAGCAGATGTCGATGTGGAACGACGACCGCAATCACTTCCTGGACGACATCATCCAGGCTGCGTTCTTCGCGGCTATCTCGCTGTTTATCGGTGTGCCGCCCACGCAGTTCGTGACACTCATTGCGCTCAGCAATTTCATGCAGAGTATCCAGCACGTCAATGCGCGACTGCAGTATGGGTGGCTGCTCGAACGCATTATCGTCAGCCCGGTTTTTCATCGTCGGCACCATGCGGTGGGCTATGGCCACGAAGGGACCGCTTACGGCTGCAATTTCGGCGTGCTGTTTCCATGGTGGGACATGATGTTCCGCACCGCTTCGTGGAACCGCGATGTCGAGCCGACCGGTATCCGCGATCAGTTGCCTCAGCCGCACGGCTCGGGACGTTCGTATGGAGACGGGTTGATCGCGCAGCAGTGGCTCGCGTTCGGGCGCATCGTGGAGAGACTTCGCGGGAAGAGGCGCTACGCAAGCGATGGGGCGGAGTGAAGGCGGTGGGGTGGTACGCGCGGTAAGCGCGTCAGCCTCGCACTGAACCGCTGGTGCTACCAGGCCCGAAATGGCGAACGTGCTACGTCATTTAGGTATACAGTCGACGCAGCAGTCGCCGATGAGCCCTTTTAACAACGGCCAGCGAGTGCAACGCATTCTGGCCCGGACCACGCTGGTCGAAGGCCTTTCCCGAAAGTGCTGCACGACCGTCTCCGAGGTCGTCCACGATCTCGTCAAATAGTCCACTTCTGAACCGTCGATTTCCGGCCGGGCCTTGTCGTGGCATCAGCTGCAGCTTTGCAGAGAATGCAGACGCGCGCGCCGCGCAGGCCGCCTGGTAATGCGCGGCCCCCATCCTTTCCGACGAGCCGCGATTTCTTCGACATCGAACGGTGACGACTTTCATAGGTCGGCGCCGCGAACATCCCTGTTGCGAATTCGGCGTTCCGCTTAAACCCGACGCCAGTAAAAGGCCAAGGAAACGCGATGCTGCATAATTTTCTAACGAACAACAGGGCGGAACTCATCGCACGATGTCAGGAGAGAGTATCTGTCCGGCTTGCACGCGATGCCTCGGCGGACCAGCTCGAAAACGGCATCCCGAAGCTGATCGATCAGCTTATTCACGTGCTTAAATTCGAGCAATCGGGCCGGCCCAAGGACGCATTACGCGTGTCCGGTTCGGCTGGAGGCGATTCACTTTTCTCCGAGCTGGGTGTGTCGGCAGCGCTCCACGGGCGTGACCTGATTCGTTTGGGTTACACCATCGATGAAGTGGTCCATGACTACGGCGATCTCTGTCAGACCCTCACCGATCTCGCTCATGAGCGGGATGCGCCGTTCACAGTAGAGGAATACCGGACGTTCAATCGTTGTCTGGACAACGCGATAGCAGACGCAGTGAAGGAGTTCAGCTATCAGCGAGACTTCAACGTAGCAGGTGAATTCTCGGCGGAAGAGAACGAGAGGAGAGGGCTCTTCGCGCACGAGCTTCGCGATCACCTGAACGTGGCCAAACTCGCGTTTGCGGCCATAAAAGCAGGAGGGCTCCCGGTATTGGGTGCTACGGGTACGGTGCTCGAACGCGCGCTTGGCCGCCTCGAGAAGGTGATCGACAGCTCGATCGACGATGTACGGCCGCCAGGACCCAGGAGCGGGAAATGGCAGGTTTTTTCGGTAGCGGATTTTATCGGCGAAGTCGCGTATGCAGCGGATCTCGCCGCGCAAGTTCGCGGATGCAAGCTAATCGTGCCGGCAGTCGATGCCACTCTTGCGATACACGGCGACCGCGACCTGCTTTATTCCGCAGTTGGCAACCTGCTTCAGAATGCGTTCAAGTTCACCCGCCCCAATACTGAAGTCAGTCTCACCGCCTATGCGGCGTCGGACCGGATCCTGATCGATGTCGCCGATCATGGTGGCGGGTTAGCGCCGGGAATGGCCGAGCAGATGTTTCAGCCATTC
Organism: Paraburkholderia sp. BCC1886; assembly: GCF_900996245.1. Lineage (GTDB taxonomy): Bacteria > Pseudomonadota > Gammaproteobacteria > Burkholderiales > Burkholderiaceae > Paraburkholderia. Next base: position 112,109 of record NZ_CAAJGK010000042.1, read on the forward strand.
ACGCAGTTTGGGACCGACAGGTCGGGGCTGGGCTTGGGGTTATCGATCGCGCGGCGCAGCGTCGAACTCAACGACGGTGTATTGAGCGTGCGCGTGGTACTCAACGTGGGCTGTATATTCACCATCAGTCTTCCGCGCCATGGGGTGGTCAGCAAATAGGTCGTGACGCAGCAGGGAGGTATGCATGCTGATTGGCGCGGTTTTGATAGGGCCGGGAGTCCGGCATCGACACCGGACCCGTCCGGCCCTGTGTCCCACCTCAGAGTTGCGCAAGCCCCCCATCGACAGCGACTTCGCTGGCGGTCATAAAACTGCTGTCAGACGAAGCGAGAAAGGCGGCCACCGCGCCTATCTCAGCCGGATCGGCCATGCGCTGGAGCGGCGTCATCGAGGCAAACAGTTTCTGTCCTTCCTCACCCAAAGCTTCTTTCGCGAGTTCGGTCGCCGTCGCCCCGGGCGACAACACATTGACCCGGATGCCGGTGCCCTTCAGGTCCTCCGCCCAGGTCCGCGCGAGATTGCGTACCGCCGCCTTGCTCGCGCTGTAGGCGGTCATACCCGGGGCGCCCGTGGTCCCGGCGCTCGATCCGGTCAGGATGATCGAGCCGCCTTCGCCCATCAGCGGCAGCGCCTTCTGCACGGTGAAGATCGTGCCCTTCACATTGGTGTCGAAGGTTTCGTCGATGTGCGCCCCGGTAATCTTGCCGAGCGCCATCTGGCTTCCCGCGCCGGCATTGGCGAAGACGATGTCGAGGGTTCCGCGCTCGGCTTTCACCTGCGCATAGAGCCGGTCGAGGTCGGCCTCATCCGAGACGGAGCCTGTTACTGCGCGGACATTGGGTCCAAGCTCGGTGACCGCGGCCTCGAGCGCTTCCTGTCGACGGCCGTAGATGAAGACGAAAGCACCTTCGTCGATGAAGCGCTTTGCCGCGGCGCGTCCTATGCCGGTCGCGCCTCCGGTGATGACAGCGGTTTTCCCGTTGAGTCTGGTCATGTCGAGCATCCTTTGAGAGTACGGAAGCAGGGAACTGCTTGCTTGAGACCAGTATGAGGTTCTGATAACCTGCGGACAAGTATGCACCTTTAGGTAACCATGCAAATGACCGACTGCTCACAGACTTGCGGAGGCCGCTATTCCTACGGTCTTGCCGCCACGCTCAGCATCATCGCGGGGAAGTGGAAACCGCTGATTCTGTACTTTCTGCTCGACGGCCCGAAGCGCTACGGCGAACTCAAGCGGAACGTCCAGGGTGTTAGCGCCAAGGTGCTGATCCAGCAACTGAAGGAACTCGAGGCCGATCGCGTGCTGGTGCGAACCGACTACAAGGAGGTGCCACCGCGGGTGGATTACGCGCTGACTCCGCTCGGCCGCAGTCTTGCCGACAGAATCGTTCCGTTGTGCACATGGGGCACCGAGAACATGGCGGACATGGTGGACCTGCTTGTCGAGCGTGATCGATCGAGCATCGACACCTGAGTCTGAATTGGATGAATCTGAAATCCGGTGCCTCGCCCACTCCGCACTGCGTGCGTCGCGGATGGGTAAACGACGGAAGGCAAAAAAAACCGAGGGTTCCAAGAACGACCCGGGGGCGCGCGAAGCGCTGCCGGAAGAATGACTGCCTTGTCACAAGAGCGGAATGTGCGGGAGCACGGATTCCAGATGTACCACTACCAAAGACCTCGCGCGGTTGCCGCTTAAAAGTTAGCGGTTTGAGCCCGCTTTCTTTTGCCTACTTTTCTTTGCGGCGGCAAAGAAAAGTAGGTGCCCCCCGCACAGGGGGAACGCTAATAGACCACTACCAAATCAAGAAAACCGCATAAAAAAACGAATGTATGATCGCAATTTAAATTGAATCGATTCCGGCATGCTCGCGCTCAAACTCACGCTTGTCCCGCTATTTCTCCTTGTCGTATCGATGTCGGGCAAATGGTGGGGGCCATCCATTGCCGGATGGTTAGCCGGGCTACCGGTAGTTGCCGGTCCGATTCTCTTCATCCTCGTGCTCGCTCATGGCGCGAGCTTCGGCGCGCGTGCCGCCACGCTATCCCTTTCCGCCATCCTCGCGTCCGAAGCATTCAACTTCGCTTATGCATGGACCTGTCGATCGCGTTCGTGGCCGGTCGCACTCGGTGTCGGCCTCATGACGTGGTTTATCGCTGCGTGGGGGTTATCGCTGTTGCCGGTTTCACCTGTCTGGGCCACGGCGGCCGCTCTCACTGCTGTGTGCTTCGGCCAGTCGTTCCTGCCGCGTAGCACGGTGGTCGCTGCCGGTGCGCCGCTTGGCGTGTCCGACCTGATCGGCAGAATGCTTGCCGGCGCGGTTCTGACACTGCTGGTAACGTGGATATCCGGTTGGGCGGGTCCTGCATGGAGCGGTTTGCTCGCGGTATTCCCACTGCTCGGAATCGTTTTATCCGTGTCGTCACACCGCGCGCACGGACCGGCTTTCGTGATCTCGCTGCTGCGGGGCATGGTGCTTGGCAGGTTTTCGTTTGCCGCATTCTGTCTGCTGCTGTCGTTTTCGCTGCCTTACCAGCGGCCACTGCTCGCCTTCGCCGAGGCTTCGTTTCTGGCGATGACCGTGCAGTGGTGTACGAGGCGCCTGGTCACGATGCAGCGCGCCAAACTCGCGGAGCCGAATGCCGTTGCGACGGATTGATGTAGGAACCGTAGATGGCGCGTTCAAGTCAACCCGCAGAACGCGCCTCCCTCACGCTACCGCACGCAGATTCGTCCACGACTGTAATTCGTCCGCAGGTAGCGCCTTCGAAAACAGAAAGCCCTGCAATTCATCGCAACCGATGGTCCGCAGAATATGCGCCTGGTGCTCGTTCTCGACACCTTCGGCCACTACCCGCAAGCTCAACTGGTGTCCAAGCTCGATGATCGCGCGGATAATCGCGAGATCGGCGGGTGCATCCAGCATGTCGTGCACGAACGCCCTATCGATCTTGAGCCGGTCGAGCGGAAAGCGGTTCAGATAACTCAAACTGGAGTAGCCGGTTCCGAAATCGTCCAGCGACAGCTTGACGCCCAGCGCACGAATGGCGTTGATCGTCTCCAGATAATTCTCCGCGTTGTCCATCAACACGGTCTCGGTAATTTCGAGTTCAAGACGCGCCGGCGCGATGCGATGGCGTTTGAGGCTGTTTGCCAGGGTCGTCACCAGATCCCGATCGCGTAGCTGGATGGCCGAGAGGTTGATCGACACGCGCAACGGCAGCAACCGCTCGGCGTCCCATGCGGCGATCTGCCGGCAGGCTTCTTCGATCACCCACGCGCCAATCGGAATGATGAGCCGCGTGTCTTCCGCCACCGGAATGAACTGTGCGGGCGATACCACGCCGATCTGCGGACTCTTCCAGCGAAGCAGGCCTTCGACGGAGACCATCTCGCCCGTGTGCGCGTCGATGCACGGCTGGTACTCGAGCCAGAATTCGCGATTGGCGATGGCGCTTCGCAGGCACGCTTCGAGTTGCAGTCGCACGCGCGCGACCTCGGCCATTTCTGGCGCGAAGAATTTGACCAGATTTCGGCCCGCGCCCTTGGCCTGGTACATCGCGGCATCGGCGTTCTGCATCAGCGTCTCGATGTCTTCACCGTTATCCGGAAACAGTGCGACGCCCACGCTGCACGACACCGGCAACGCGGTCTCGCCGAGTTCATGCGGCTGCCGCACGAGCGGCATCAGCCGGTCCCTGATCGTGCGAGCGACGTCGGCCGCGTCGCTGACGCCGTCGAGTATCACCGTGAACTCGTCACCGCCCAGACGGCTCACCGTGTCGTGACTGCGCACGGCTTGCACGAGCCGGCCCGCGACCGAGCGCAGCAGCTTGTCGCCAATATGATGACCCAGCGAATCGTTGATGTTCTTGAACCGGTCGAGATCGATGAACAGCACTGCCACGCGTCGCCCCGCGCGTCGCGCGTTGCCGAGTGCGACGCCAAGGCGCTTCACGAACAACTCGCGGTTCGGCAGTTCGGTCAGCACGTCGTGCTCGGCCAGGAACTGGATGCGGGCCTGGCTGCGCTTGCGGTCCGTGATATCGATTAGCGTGCAGATGTAGTGCGACAGGTTTGCCCGCCGGTCGCGCACCGCGCTGACCATCAGCCATGCCGGGTAGTCGCTGCCCGCGCGTCGACGCACCTGGGCTTCGCCATGCCAGACGCTCAGGCGGTCGACCGAATCGATCACGGACGGGAATATGTCTTCCTGCTGCTGCGCGTCGAAGAGGAACGTGGGCACGGTGTCGGCCACGTCGTCGGCTCGATAACCCGTCGAGCGGTAGAACGAAGCGTTGGCCGTCACGAGTCGTCGTTGCGCATCGAGAATCAGGATCGACTCGGACGACGACTCGAATACCTTGCCCCACAACTCGAGACGCTGCTCCATCAGCTTGATCTGTTTGATCGGCGTGAACGCGGTCAGCACCGCGTCGCGGCCCTGAAAATCGAGTCGCCGCGCGGAGAGCATCGCCCAGGTCGGTTCGCTGCCGCCTTTCCAGTAGACCTCGAATTCGTTGACCGCGTTGTGATCGGAGAGCTGCTGGAAAAAGCGTGCGCGTACTTCCGAGTCGAGACTCGCAGCCCACGGATCGACCGTTGAACCGTTGAGCCACGACAGCGCCGGCCGGTTTGCGTGCAGCACCTCGTGTCCCGGAATGGCGGTGACGACCATCGGCACCGGGGTCGCCTCCACGAGCGCGTGTTGCGCGGCCGATGCGCGCGCAGTCGCCGCGAGTTCCTTTTGCACGTCGCGTTCGCGGTCGAGCTGTTCGAGCATGTCGTTGAAGCCCCGAACGAGCTGGCCGATCTCGTCCTGACTCTGCCAGTTGGCGCGTAACGAATGATCGCCGGTGCGGCGCACGGTATCCATCACGCGCGCGAGCTGGCGCAGGGGTCGCGAGATCTGCTGCGCGACGAAGTACACCATGCTCAGAATCCCGCACAGCAGGAAGAGGGCGGTGCCAAGGTGCAGCCACATCCGTTCGAAGAGTCCGCGAATCCGTTCATGGAGCAGCGTTTCAAGCTGGTCGCTGGTGGCACTCCACGCATCGCTCACGCTCGTCACCACCTGCTGCTGCGCAGTGTCGAGCGCGGCGAGCTGGATGGCATCGGGGCCGGCATCCACCACCGTGCCCGCCACATGCCGGTACGTATCGATCGCAGCGAGCATCCGGCCAATCGGCGCGCCTATCGGACCTCTCAACGATGCGTTGGCGGCCGAGGCTTCCGCATAGTCGGAGCGCAGCCCCTGCAATACCGCGTCGAGTTGTCCTTCGAGCACGAGATAACGGGTCCGGGTCTCGTCGTGGCCCGACCCCGCGGTGCGAAGACTCGCACCGGCCGCATGCAGATGACGGCCGATCCGGTTGACGTCGCCGAGCAGTTCGGGGAAGCGCAGGATCGACAGGGACATGGAGTAGTAGCTGTCGAGGTCCGGATCCAGAATCAGGTTCGACTGGTTGCCGACCCGAGTGATCAGCGCGCGGGTCGCCTCGACGCCGCCGTCCACGGTCACCGCCGTTGCGCCTGGGGCGGCGCTGGCGGCGAGCGCGTCGAGCACGCGTTCGTTGATCTCGGCGCTTTGCATGTTCGCACCCAGACGCCGTTCGGCATCGGCGAGCCGGTCGGCGGTCTGCTTCAGCTGCGCCGGTGTTTGCGGTCGACCGGCTCCCGCCAGTGCGAAGTCGATCAGCGCGGAATGAGCGGCGACCACGTAGGCGTTGCCGATCAGCTCCTTTTTGGAGAAGTCGATGGCGATGTATTTTTCGTGGATCAGGATGCCGCTGATGAACACCACCGCGCTCAGGTCGAGCAGATAGATGAGCAGCAGCTTGCGACCGACGCGCAGGCGTCCGAGGGACCGGAAGAACAGGTTCGGTTTCATGGCCGCTGCTGTCCGATCGCATAGCGCTCGACCCAATTGCGGTAAGCCAGACGTATCACAGCGTTTCTCCATGCGAGGACGCCGGACCCGAATCAGTCCGGCGTGGGGATTGGCCCCTGATAACGCTAACGACCTGTTTCAGGACTTCTTTAGCCTCCGCTTAAAACGCCCCAGCGAGGTGCCGGAAACGCTACAAGGTAGTGCGTAAATCTCGGGTTCGTGCACCCGGCCAGAGGATCCTCACACGAGATCGGCTGCTTCCATGGTCAGGATGATCTTTCCGACATTGGCCGCCGACTCCATGCGCCGATGTGCGTCGGCTGCATGGGCGAGCGCAAACGTGCTGTCCACGACCGGTTCCAGACGGGCGCCGCCGTCGAAGCGGTCGAGCCAATGTTCGCGAAAGCGTTTTACCATCGCGTGTTTCTCCGCTTGCGGGCGCGACTTCATCACGGTCCCTTTGATCTGCAGATGGCGATACAGGATCTGCTCCAGTTCGACCGCGACTTGTCCGCCACCGCCGAGGATGCCGACCTGGATCAGCCGGCCGCCGTTGGCGAGCGTCGCCAGGTTACGCGCGAAGTAGGGTGCGCCCACGAAGTCGACCACGACGTCGACCCCCCGACCGTTCGTGGTCTTCGCGATGACCTCGGCGAAATCCTCGGTGCGGTAGTCGATAACCACCTCCGCTCCCAGATGCACGACGCGTTCGAGCTTGTTGCCGTCGGCTGTCGCGAAGACCCGCGCGCCCGTCGCGTAGGCCAGTTGCACCGCGGCGGAACCGACACCGCCCGCTGCCGCATGAATCAGGACCGAGTCGCCGCGCCGCAGTCCGCCCAGGTGCAGCATCGCCTCGTGTGCGGTGACGAAGACCTCGGGGATTGCGGCGGCGTGCACGTAGTCGAGCGCCCGGGGAATCGGCATCGCCATGCGCCAGTCGATGCGCGCGAACTCTGCGTAGGCGCCTCCACCGACCACACCCATCACGCGGTCTCCAACGGCATAACCCTGCACCTCGTGACCCACCTCGATCACTTCGCCGGCTATTTCAAGGCCCATGATGGTCGAGTCGCCGAAATTGGGGCGGCCATAGCCGCCCTTGCGATGCGTGAGATCGGCGCGATTCACGCCGGCGGCTTGCACCCGCACCAGCAGATCGGTCGGGCGCACTTCCGGCATGGGTGCGTCGGTGAGTTCGAGCACGCCGGCTTCGCCGAACTCCGTGAATGTGATGGCTTTCATGATGGCGATTCTCCGGTTGACCGATTCGATTCCGACGCCTGCGCGTCTGTCTGAACAAGCGTTGCCTGCGCGACGGCAGACGCTGAAATTGCCGCGGGAAATCCGGCATAAAACGCGAGGTGCGTGATGGCAGCAGCGAGTTGTTCGCGAGTCACGCCGTTGCTTACGGCGCGGCGCAAGTGGGCAGGCAGTTCGTCGAGATGGCCGCCCGCGATCAGGGCCGCCACCGTCACGAGGCTGCGCTCGCGCGGCGAGAGCGAGGGATCGCTCCAGATCTGCGAATAGAGCGTGGTATCGACGAACGCCGCGAGATCGGGCGTAAACGCGCGTGCCGCTTCGCGCGGGCTGCTGAAGTCTGGGTGGGACATGATTGCGATCCTTCTCAGGCCTGACTGATGAACTTGTTCGTGAGGTAGTACCCGATGCCTTCGGCGCCGCCTTCCGACCCGTGGCCGCTTTCCTTCATGCCGCCGAACGGAAGTTCGGTTGAGACGATCCGGTACTGGTTGATGCCGATCATCCCCGCTTCCAGACCGTCGCCCACGTCGATCGCGGTGCGTGCGTCCTGCGTGAAGGCGTAGGCGGACAGACCATAGGGCAGACGATTCGCTTCGGCGAGGCCATCGACGAGTGCGTCGAAGCGCATCAGCACGGCGATCGGACCGAACGGCTCTTCGTGCATGACACGGGCGTCCATCGGCACGTCGGCGAGAACGGTGGGTTCGAAGAAATAACCGTCGCGCTCGATGCGCTTGCCGCCAGCCAGCACGGTTGCACCGCGTGCCACGGCATCCGCCACCAGTTCTTCCATCTTCGCGAGCTGGCGCGGGTTGGCGAGCGGGCCGACCTGAGTGGCCGGGTCCATCCCGTCGCCGACCACGAGTGCCTGCGTCGCCCGCACGAAGTGTTCGGCGAATAGGTCGTAGACGCCGTGCTGGATCAGGAAGCGCGTCGACGAGATGCAGACCTGGCCCGTGCCGCGAAAGCGGTTGGCCGCTCCCTCGACAGCGGCCTTTTCGACGTCGGCGTCGTCGAAGACCAGTACCGGGCCGTGGCCGCCGAGTTCGAGCGTGATGGGCTTGACGCCGGCCGCGGCGCGCGCCGACAGCAGACGTCCGATCGGCACGGAACCCGTGAACGTGACCTTGCGGATGACGGGGGATGCGATCAACTGTCCCGAGACCTCGTCCGGTACGCCGAATACCACTTGCAGCACGCCTTTGGGCAGACCGGCGTCGTCCAGCGCGCGGGCCAGTGCAAGCGCGGTGGCCGGGCTTTCCTCGCCCGGCTTGATGATCACGCTGCAGCCGGCTGCCAGCGCCGCCGAGAGCTTGCGCGCCGGCGTGATGGCGGGGAAATTCCATGGCGTGAAGGCGGCCACCGGACCGATCGGCTGCTTCTTCACCAGTTGCTGGACGCCCGGACGATTCGACGGCACCACGCGGCCGTCGATGCGGCGCGCTTCCTCCGCGAACCACTCGAAGTAATCCGCCGCGCGCAGCACTTCGTCGCGGCTCTCGCTGAGCGGCTTGCCTTCTTCAAGCGTCATCAGTTCGGCAATTCGCGGCGCACGCTCGCGCATCAGATCGGCGGCGCGCTTGAGAACGCGGGCGCGTTCGGCGGGCACCGTCTTGCGCCAGACCGTGAACGCGTCTTGTGTCACGGACAGGGCGCGTTCCAGATCGGCATGGGTGGCGAGCGGCACGCGGCCCAGTTCAAGCCGGTCGGCGGGATTCACGACGGGAGCGGTGTCACGTTCTTGCGCAGCTATCCATTCGCCGTTAATGAACAGGTACAGCGGTTCGTAAGCGGGTTTCATGTTGTTCCTTCGTTGTGTGTTTCAGGAGTGCCTGAGTGCGCAACGAAGTCTAGGAGCGAAGGCTCTTTTCACTTAGACCGGCTGGAAAGAATGATTCTTTCCGCCAGAGGGAAAATGCTGCAGGTCGGGGTTTCGGGGTCGACGCCTGGGCCTCCACGAAGAAAGCATGTGGGTATGATGCGGCGTGCGCCGGAAGAGTCATCGAAGCTCAGGGAGGATGGTCGGAATGGACAAGGTCTACAACATGTCGGTGTTCGTGAGAGTCGTGGAGATGGGCAGCTTCACCGCCGTGGCCAACCACCTCGACACCACGGTCGGCAATGTCTCGCGCGCTATCTCGATGCTCGAAGAGGGGCTCGATACGCGTCTGCTGCAACGCTCCACGCGACGGCTCGTCGTGACCGATGCGGGACGGCGTTTTTACGACCGCAGCGTCGCGATTCTCGCCGACATCGACCATGCCGAAGCCGAGGCGCGCGACGCGCTGCTCGAGCCACGCGGAACGCTACGGGTTCACGCCGTGCCCGGTCTTGGGCGTGATCTCGTGACACAGACGGTTCTCGCGTACCGACAGAAGTACGCCAATGTTTCGGTCGATATGCTGCTCTCCCAACGCATGCCTAATCTGCTGGAGGAACAGCTCGATCTGGCTATCGTGATCGCCCGCACGTTGCCCGATTCCGCTTATGTCAGTCAGCGGATCGGCAGTAGTCATTGCGTTCTGGTCGCCTCGCCGGCGTATCTGGCGCAGCATCCCGCGCCGACTAAAGCTGACGATCTCGGCGACCATCAGTGCGTGTTGCTGAGCACCGTGGACTACGCCCCCGACGAATGGCATCTCGAACATCCCGGCGGCACGGATATTCACCGGCCTTCCGGGGCGCATTTCAGCGTGAACGACATGGAGGCCATGGCCGTCGCGCTGCGTGCCGGCGCGGGAATCGGATTGCTCGCGGGCTATTGCGCCATTGACGATCTGCGCAAGGGAACGCTTGTTCGCGTGCTGCCCCGGCATTTCACCGGCGCACGGAATGTGTACGCAGTTTATTCGTCCCGGCAATTCGTCGATGCGAAAATCGCGCGGTTTGTCGAGACGCTGAAGGCCTGCGTCGGCGATCAGCTTCTGGCGTATGCGCAGGAACTGGGGATACCGGCGAGCGACGTGTCATAGAGCCGGTTCCCTCGATGTCCGGCGATGACCGGTGGGTCGATGGCGAAGTCGAGAAGGTAAGATGCCTGGTGCGTGACACAACGATGCCCGATGCTGTCACCGCCGCCTGTGGCGAGATGTGAGTATCTTCAACTTAAAGGACGAACGCGACGTGGACGTAGATGGCCCGGACTCGCTTCCAGCAGAGCCTGTAATGGAAAGCACGCGCATAGTCGCCGTCATCACCGGCGCTACCGGCGGGATTGGTCGCTGGATCGCATTAGGACTTGCCCGTGCCGGGCATCACGTGGTGATGATCGCGCGCGATGCCGGGCGAGCGGAGGCCGCTACTGCGTGGATCACGCAGCAGGTGCCGGGTTGCAGCATCGAAGTGCAACTGGCCGATCTGAGTTCGCTGGCCGCGACGCAGCGCGCAGGTCAGGAGATAGCCGCGCGACATCCGCGTATTGCGCTGCTGGTCAACAATGCGGGCATGTTCACCGCGCGTCGGGAGACCACGGCCGAAGGCCACGAGCGCGTGCTGGCGGTGAATCATCTCGCGCCTTATGTCCTCACACATGAACTCGAAGCCGCGTTGCGAGCGGGCGCGCCATCGCGGGTCATCAACGTGGGTTCCTCGACGTCGGATCGCGCAAAGATCGATGCCGATAATCTCGAACTCGTTCGCGGCTGGGGCATGGTGCGCGCCTATGGCCAGTCGAAGCTTGCGATCATGATGTCGACCTTCGACTTGGCGCAACGCCTGCGCGGCTCGGGCGTAGTCGCTCATGTGGTCCATCCCGGCGCGGTCGCGACCGGGCTGATTCGGGAGCATGGTTTGATCGGTCTCGCATGGCGCCTGATGGCGCCGTTCATCCGTACGGAAGAGCAAGGCGCCGACACGCCGCTCGATGTCGCTCTTGCACCCAGGTGGGCCGATATCACCGGCTGCTACGTGAAAGACCGCAAAGCGGTGCGTCCGAACCGTCGTGCGCTCGACCCGGAACTCGTCGCCCGGGTCGACGCGGCTACGCGCAAGCTGGCACTGGAAGGTCTCGAAGACGGCGGGCGTTAATACCGTCTGTGCGGTCTGTGCGGTATGTGCGGTCCGGATGTCAGATCGAACTGTCTTCCGCAGGCTGCACGCCCACGCTTTCGGGTTTGCGCTTTGCGTTGCCGGTCAGTCTGGCCAGCATGCGCAGGACGGCCACGTGGATGCTAGTCGAACGCGCCCGCTCGTTGAACGCGCCTCTGACCGGAGAGGCTTCGTCGGAAGCGGCAAACAAGGTTGGGCGATATCGCGCGCGGGACTCGGCGTGAGTGGCCAGTTGCCCGGCATACCCCAGCCTGCGGATCGCGCGGCCGACGAGGCCCGGCAGTAACCTCGAGAAGATGGAAAACAGCACCGTGGTGAACGTCACCGACATTTCCCGGCGGCGCGTGATCGCGGCCAGATGAATGGCCTCGGCGATGATCTCCGGTTGATAGACCGGGGCCATCGGCCGGCCCATCCGTCCCATATGAGACACGGCGTGATCGAAGAAGGGTGTGTTGACCGCAGGCGGGAACACGGTCGTGAGAAACACCTTGCTGCCTTCCTGAGACAGTTCGGCCTGGATGGACTGGTCGAAGCCGCGAATCGCGTGCTTCGCGCCCGAGTACGAAGACAGTAGTGGCACGCCATGAAAAGCGACCGCCGAGCAGACGTTGACGATCCGGCCGTGATCGCGCGGCAGCATGCGTTGCAATGCGACTCGCGTGCCGTTTGCCGTGCCGAGATAGGTGACGTCGGTCACGCGCCGGAACTCTTCGGCGGGCGTATCGAGAAACCGGCCGAAGGTACCGTTGCCGGCGCAGTTCACCCAGACGTCGATGGGGCCCAGCACTTCTTCGATAGCGGTCGCGGCTGTTTCCAGTGCGATCGGGTCGGTGACGTCTGCTTGAGCCATCGCGGCTAGCGCGCCGTAATGTTCGACATCCTTGCAGGTAGCCTGCAGCCCGGCTTCGCCGCGGGCGATGACACCAACGCTCCATCCGTGACGCGCAAAAAGGCCCGCGGTGCAGCGGCCGATTCCCGATGAGCCGCCTGTGATTACCACGACCGGTGCTGTGCGGTGTTGCCCCGGGTTTGTGGGGTACGCAGGGCGGAGCGTGGCATAGGCGGCGGTTTCGGCTTCCGGTCCGGCTTCTAATCCTTCAGACATGCGAGTGTTTTGGCCAGAGGTTGACTGCGATCGGGTGCCCGAAGATAGGAGCGGGTCGTTCGATCGATGCCGAAGTTAGACCCCAGTCAGCAGACATGAAGCAGCAGCATAACCCGTTGGGCAGTTGTCGACCTGGCGAGGTGACAGACGGCAAGGTGCATTACGATTTGTAGGCTGACCGCCCATTATGTTTCGACCGCCAGGCGGATGAGCATACTGTCGAGATTTTCAGGTTTGGTTTGGGATGTCCTCGGATGGACTTGAAGTGTGAGGGGTTGCCTGAGTTCGGCCACAATCGGCCGTTCGACAACGACACCTGAATGGTTGACAATTGCGCGCAAGTCATTCTCTGACTGTTGCCGATGAACGGTTATTCGACCGGCAACAGTATCGTCGCCACTTGGCGGACTTATCGACAACGCTTTATTTGACCAAACAGAGTTCATGGAAGACCTCATGTATACCGCGGTCGACGGCGTGTGGCTTGATGGATTGCAGTTTTGCCGCGAAGCATATCGACTTTTTGAGCGATTATTGGCAGAGCCGGATGGCGTGAAGAGATTGCGGCTTCGCACACACCCCTTTGAACGGAAGCTAATCACGGAAATATTGCCGCTGGCGCACTATCTTAAAAGTTCGTATTCGCTGGGGCGTTATATTGACGTCTGCTGGCACAGCGGCAACCAACCTTTCGATGCAGAGTTTCGGCAACGCGGCGAGTTTGTCGAGCAGCGTGGATTGCCGAAAGCGGGTTTCTTTGAAATCACAACAGCGCAACATCCGAATGATCACCTTGCACGCGAACGCCTCGAGACAGAGGGCTTCCTATTCAGCGTGCATGACCTGAAGACCACTGCAACGAAGCGTAACCCGCACCGGAAGATAATCTCAGCGCCAGTCGTATTCTCTAACGGCAGCTTCATTGAAGACATGGCAGGCTTCATTCTTGACGAGATCGTGAGGAAGGTAGCAAAGGGATACCCGCCTGGCTTCACGCTAATCGTCCGATGTTCGTTGAACCACCTATATCTCTCCGATGAGTGGACCAAACTCGTTGGAAAAGTCCGTCAAAGTCTCCCGGAAAGCAGCTTCGGCGAGATTTGGATGTGCGACGACGAGAGGCCAGACGAGAGAAAAGCGATTTTGAACTCAAGCCCGTAGCTTTCGGATATCCGAGTGAGTTGCATGCAACCGTTGGAGACCCTTGCAATGAAAGATGACCGGCTCCGTCAGCCCCTGAAGGCCGACTATGCAGAAGCATTGGGAAGAGCCACCTTCTGCTTCGCCATTTGTGAATGGAACGTGGTTTGGGCATGTGAGCGAATGAGCCCAGGTTCTCTTCGAAAAATCGTTGCCGATGAATTGACCGCCGGAAAGATCGCGAAGAGATTTCTCGATTTGGTGCGAAACCTGCCGAAATCCATCCAGCGACAGGAGCTAGCTGATGCTGCACAGGAGTTCAACAGACTGGTTGAAATTAGAAACAGCATCGTACACGGTAAGCCCTGCACCGGGCCTAACGGAGAGGCCCGGTTGAGCGACAAACAAGTGTTCGAGAGTTCCGACCTGGAAAGTGCTGCGGACACCTTCAGTGCATGCGGTATCGAAATGAATCGGCTATTGCATGGATTTTTGGCGACATACGCGTCCGGCGGCTCGTGTCAGGAATAATGGCCTTGGATTGGTAGACGAGCCCGAAAGAAGCGCTGGAAGATGACTGAACATACGTTCCGGAACGGCTGTTTCTGAGAATTTGCAATGACCGCTCCGGGTCGACCACGGTCCGAAGCGAGGCGATCTCTGGCGAGCACCGTATGCGTAGCATTGGACCGGGGTCGGCCAGTTGCAGCCGTTCGTGCGTCCGTCCATAAGGACATCCGAGCGTCCGCTTCGGCATCAGATAGCGGATCCACCTGCAATACCGATGGTCAAGACCGCGCTTGAGCAGAGTTTGCTTTGTAAAGTCGGGATCTGCGTGCCACGGTTGAGGTCAAGAATTCGTCCGGTGAGAGCAGATAGGTAAGCGCGCACTCACGTTTTGTGCTCAGCCCGTTCATCGCTGGTTCCTCGTGGCCCTCCGCGAGGGCCACGAGCGGTTTGTAGAGCGATCCGAGAGGCCGTTTTATGCAGCGGAAGACCCAGCGGCCGGTTCAGTTCGAAATCACTGAGCAGACTCGCGCAAGTGCTGAAGCGCGGATACGGGCGGCGGGACTTTCGTCGGGCGACTATCTGTTCCCGAGCAGGATCCACGGCTCGCCGCATCTCTCGACGCGTCAGTACGCTCGACTGGTCCATCGCTGGATCGGATCGATTGGGCTCGACGATACGGCTTACGGAACGCATACGATGCGGCGAACAAAAGCGTCTCTTATTTATCGGCGCATCGAGAATTTGCGGGCGGTTCAACTGCTGCTAGGTCACACCAAGCTCGAAAGCACCGTACGGTATCTCGGCATCGAGGTCGACGATGCACTTGAGATGGCGGAACAGACCGAGGTGTGAAGGCAGAACGCCGGGCAACGATGGGACGCTGTCCGGCCACTTTGGGACGCTCGGTCGGACGGGAGAATCGTCAACAACCGGCTTCGGAACAAATCCGCGCAACAAGTGAAGCGCCGTTCTCGGTAATTCTCAGTAACTTTCCACTGGTATCGCCGTCAACGCTGTCGGATAGCACGACGTTGGTATAGGCACAAACAACGGTATAGCCTATCGACGCCCCTAAGGAGACTTGCTTTGCATTCCTTTTGCCGTATTGCCTTCGCACTCCCGGTCGCTCTGATCGCCGCATCCATGCCCGTCTTCGCAGACGAAGGTCAGAGCGCAAACCCCGTCTATTCCGCAACCGGGCCGGAGGCGAATGGATATGGGCAAAATCTGGGCTATCCAGTCGGTTTACCGTTGTTGCGTCAGCCGTACATGGTCGGAAATTACTCGCATTACGATAGCCTGCACCCTTCTCATCTTGTGGCGAAGGCTGAGACGCCATCAACCCTCGCGCGCGCATCAACTGAATTGCCCGTGAGCTACCGATACAAAGATCAAACGCTGACAGTTCAAGACTATCTTGCGCGTAATCCAACTACGGGTCTGTTGATCGCGAAGGGGAATTCAATCCTTTTTGAACATTACCAATACGGTCGCACCGATCAGCAGCGTTTCATGTCGGAGTCCATGGCGAAGACATTCGTTTCGATGTTGGTTGGAGTCGCGGTGGCAGAGCACAAGATACACGCAATAGACGATACGGTTCAGACCTATGTGCCAGAGCTTCAGCATACCGAAATCGGAACAACCTCGATCCGTGCGTTGCTGCATATGGCTTCCGGTATTGGGTACACGCAAAGTTATTCCAAAACAGACGACAACGCGAAACTCCATGATCTTCTGCTCTCTCCCACCGGGCCGGGGCCGATCGCCACAGTAAAAACATTCAACACGCGAGTCGCAGAACCAGAAAGTATGTTCAGCTATGCCAGTCTCGATACCGAAGTATTGGGACTAGTTTTAACTCGCGCCACTGGCATGAGCCTTTCGGAGTATTTGCAGACTCGCGTCTGGCAGCCGATGGGGGCCGAAGCGGACGCGAGTTGGATTGTGGACAACACCGGCCAGGAGATCGCATCGTGCTGCTTCAACGCAACCTTGCGAGACTATGCTCGCTTCGGGTTAATGCTTGCTCATGACGGATCATTCAATGGCCGCCAGATCGTCCCGCGGCAGTGGGTGTTAGATGCCACCAGACCTGCCAGCCCAGGATCGTTCCTCGCGCTTGGCAAGGGAGAACACCCGAGCGGATACGGATACCAGGTCTGGCTGCTTTCCGGAGAGCGCCGGATGTTCGCGTTGGAAGGTGTGTACGGTCAACGCATCTTCATTGATCCCGAGTCTGGTCTTGTTCTCGTACATACCGCAGTCCGCACACAGGCAGTGGGATCGCCCGGAGAGGTAGAACTACACGCCCTTTGGAATGGTTTGATCAAACAGTACGGCACAGCGTTCTCGATGTAGCACGGATTGTTAACGATCCATGTCCCGTCAGTTCGTTTTTGTGGCCGTTGTCGAGACACGCGACAGTCCGTTTAGGGTCGAAGATCGACCGCTGCATCAGGCGCACAATCGATCTCCCTTTCTTCGAAAGAAGCTCGTCATAGCAGCGCATATTCTTCCGATGCTCGTCGGGTGCCGTGGAACGGAATCCAGGCGTTTCGAACGAGACTGCAGATGTCGTGCAACGTTCGAGAGGTGGCGATGTTCAACCTGGCGATCAACAGTAAAGTTCGGGCGGGAGATCTGACGGGGCGGCGTCTTCAGGACATGATGCAGCAAAAGGCTCAACGGTCCGTATAGTTCGAAATCACCGGACTCGTTCACCGATGGATTGCATCGATTGGCCTCGATGACACCGCTTATGGCTCTCACACGATGCGCCGCACCGAGGCTTTGCTAATCTATCGACGGACGCGAAACCTGCGCGCCGTTCAGCTTTTACCGGGCCATACCAGGCTCGAAAGTACCGTCCAATACCTCGGGATCGAGGTCGATATCGCAAGCGTTGTCGGTCGGACGTTCATGCGTCGGCTTCGTCCCATGACCTGCCATCGGACTGACAAAACGAATGTCCCTTCATTGCCCGAAGCGGCCAACGCCGTCCTCGCGGCACTGAAATCATCGTAGTTGCTCGAGTGCTAAGTGCCACCGTGACATCAGATGTGTTTGCTGCTGTGCGCGACCTCATGCTCCGGTTTCGTAAAACAGTCCGTAGCTCTCGCCCGTTCGCTTGATTCGCGCGAAGCCGAGCTCACCCAAATGCATACCTGCGATCAAAAGCCTCTCCGAACTGACCATGTCCAGAAGCCCCGATCGTGTGGTGGCTGCGAGAGTCGGGTCCTGATCGAACGCAATGGATACATCCGGCCGTTCAATCTGGATGTGCGGGAAATGAACAATGTCTCCCCAAACGAGAAGGCCATGATCAGGGGATTCGAAAAGATATCCGGAGTGTCCATCAGTATGTCCCGGTAGCGGCACCGCTCTGATACCGGGAAGCACTTCGCCATCACCGAAAGTGCGCAGCCTGTCGCTGTAGCCGTCGAACACCTGACGCGCGATCAGGAAGTTACCGCGGGCACGCTCGCTGGCACGACTCAGATTTCCGTCGTCCTGCCAGAATGCGACCTCGCGCTGATGAACAACGAGCTCCGCATTCGGAAAGGCAACTTGTCCATTGGTGTCCGCCAGCCCTCCGACATGGTCGGGATGGGCGTGAGTGAGCAAGATTGTGTCGATTTCGGATGGCTCGACGCCAGCAAGCGATAAATTGGTTCTCAGGTTGCCGCCCCATTGCTTGATGCCTCCCGCTCCACCGTCAATGAGAATTGTGCGGCCCGCTCCGCGTACCACATAGCAGTTGATATGCACGGCGGCAGGCTCCTTCTGCCCTGCGTCACTTTGCATTCTTGAGGCCTCGGACGGGTCGATATTCGACAGGAAGTCCAGGCTGGCAGTGAGATAGCCGTCGCTGATTGCAGTGATCGTGAAATCTCCGGCGCGCTGACTCGGAAACGTAATGGTGGACACAACTCTTCTCCAGAATACCCGCTAATTGCG
The DNA here is from genome assembly GCF_900996245.1 of Paraburkholderia sp. BCC1886. Lineage (GTDB taxonomy): Bacteria > Pseudomonadota > Gammaproteobacteria > Burkholderiales > Burkholderiaceae > Paraburkholderia. The sequence continues at coordinate 130,028 of NZ_CAAJGK010000042.1, forward strand.
AGCGTGAATGTTCGGCGCGGCATGACCAAAACAACGGATGCGCGCCGTGAAACCCGTGCGGCGCACAATGGCGTCGTCCAGGGCTTCCATGAACTGGTTCATTACCGAAGGCGTGCGAAACGTTTCAAGGCGATATTGCACTTCCGCGAAGACGGGATGTCCGTGCCCCCGGCGAACTTCGACATACATCACATGAACATTTTTGAGCGCCGCTTTGAGAACACCTGTACAGAGTTTGATGCAGTCGCCGGTAAGCTCGGCAAGCGTCTCATCGGACGGCATGTGCGCCGCAGGAATGTGCAGGGTGACATTGGGCATCGCGGGCCTATTTTTCCTGTTCGGTCCGCTCGGCGCAGGCGCCGATCAGTTGCTCCGTCATTGGCGAGTAAAGGTGGACGCTCCCGGGGCTGCTCTCGACAAGATGAGCATTTCGCCGAGGCAATTTTGCGAGCCAACGCCGCTCCGGAAATTTTTCGAGCGCAACGGCTTGCATGGCCAACGGTGTAAGGCCCATCTGGAACAGCGGTTCGGGGCCGTTTGCACACAGTGCGAGGAGTTCGTCAGCCTTGACCGCCGGCGCAAGTCCGATATCGCTGTAAAGATTGCGGTGCCAGTCGACAATGTGTTGCTGCCACTTTGCGAAATTGCCGCCGCCTTTCTGCCGATATTCCTCTCCCGTCAGGACATCGGGACCGTCAATCGTGTGGATGGCCAGGTAGACCGGGCAACCTTCGTTTAGCGCCTTGAAGCGCTGCGACGTGTGAAAGCCAGTCACCGAGATGAGGGCGGGCAGCTTTTCCAGGCTGTAGAAGTCATTCCATTCGGCTTCGGTGTCGAGATCGGCGAAGCTGCATTCGACGGTGTAGATCATCAGATTATCCTTCATGACGGCTGGGCACATTGCTGCAGACAATCGATAGTCACTGCAGTAACGTAATGATAATCTGGTGTTTTCCGCACCTACAGCGATATAAAGTCAGTCTTCGGTGACATTTGATCAAGCTGGCGCGGAGGGCGTTCCAACTGGCGAGATTTCGATGCGACGTAAAATTCCAAGCAATTCCGCGCTCCTCGCTTTTGAGGCAGCGGCCCGGCACGTCAGCTTCGCCCGCGCGGCCGAGGAACTGGCGCTGACCGAGGGCGCTGTCAGTCGTCAGATCGGTCGCCTGGAATCGTTTTTGGGTGTTGCGCTGTTCGAGCGAACTGGAAATCGGGTGCGACTTGCGCCCAACGGTACGCGGTACGCCGTGCAGGTTCGCGAGACTCTAGATCGGCTGGAGCGGGACAGCCTGTATCTCATGGGACAACCTGTCGAAGGCGCAAGCATTGATATCGCCGCAATTCCAACCTTCGCGACCCGTTGGCTCATCCCTCGACTGAAGCGCTTCCAGCATAAGCATCCGAACATTACCGTTCATATCTCCGAACGCATGGAGCCCTTCATCCTTGCCGGCAGCGGTTTCGACGCAGCGATCCATTTTGAGCATCCCGCTTGGGCGGGTATGCATCTCCATGAGCTGCTGGAGGAGGTGCTGGTGCCCGTCTGTAGTCCGACGCTCGTCGCACACGCCGGTGAGAACCTGTCGCTAGACGAGCTGCCACGCCTTCACAGGCGGCAAAACCCGGACGCGTGGCAGCTTTACGCACAAGAGGTCGGCATCGAGCTGACCAATTCTGCGGTAGGTGCACGTTACGATCTCCATTCCATGCTGATAGAGGCAGCCATAGCTGGCCTGGGAGTCGCGTTGGTGCCGCGTCTCTACATCGGAGCAGAGCTTCAACAAGGTCGTCTGGTCGCGCCCTGGCCCGACGGCAAGGCGATTACCAAAAACTTCTGCCTCGTTCTTCCTGAGCCGATCGAGTTGAGTGAAGGGCCACTGCAGGCATTTGCAAAATGGATACTTGACGAAGCCCGGAGCCCGGCGGTTTAAAGCATCGCCCACGCGGCCCGCTAGGTTTTCCCTCGCCCGGTCGTTGCGCCGCCATCGTGACGCAACGTGGTCGCGACAAGCGCGCGAAACCATCGATGCCCCGCGTCATTGTGATGACGCGCGTGCCAGAACTGCTGCACGGTCAGATCAGGTAAGTCGACTGGCAGTGGAAATACATCGACATCCGCCAGACGTGCAAAAAGGTCGGCGAGTTCATCAGGAACCGCCGCGATGAAATCCGATGTCGCGACGAGGCTCGGCACGGCCAGCAGGTAGGGCACATCCACGCTGACCTTCAGCCGCGCGCCACGCCGGCGCATTTCCTTCTCGAGTAACTGGTTGGTGAGAGAGAGTGTGTCGGCAACCACGTGCTCTTTCTCAATGAACTGTGCGAGCGTCATTCGGACTTTTTTGCGCGTCGGCCCTCCTCGTATGATGCCGACCAGCGAGCGGCGGAATAGTGGCTGCTGATGCAGGTTATCGCCCATCCTGCCGAGATAGCCGATCGCCAGATCGAGCGCGCCATCCTGCAGCGCGCTCGCCAGTTCGAGCGAGGGCAACTGGATAGGCTTGAGCGATGCCAGCGGCGCGTGTTTCCGCAACGCTGCGAGAAGCCGCGGTAACAGGACGATCACACCCATGTCGCTCATACAGACGGAAAACGTCCGCGTGGTAGTGGCCGCGTCGAATGCCTTCGCACCCCATATCTCCTGCTGAACCACGCTTAGTACGTGCGCCACGGCTTCGATCAGCCGTTCGCCCACCGGGGTCGGTGCCATCACAGGGCCAGCCCGCACGAACAGATCATCCTGAAACTGCGTGCGTAGTTTCCCTAATGCATGACTGACCGCCGGTTGCGTCAAGTCCAGGCGGTCCGCGGCCCGGGAAACGCTTCGCTCTTCGCCTAGCGCCTGAATGACGTACAGGAAGTTGAGGTCGGGCGTCTTCATGTATGCACCAGATTCATTATGGGTATGAAAGTCATTGTATAGATTTATACCCTTCGAGCGATTAACTTTGCATCCACGCTGGATAAAAGAGAATCAGGAGACAGAAGTGGTGGATTGCGACGTCATCATCGTGGGCGGTGGCCCGGTTGGATTGTTCCTCGCGGCCGAGCTCGGGCAGCGCGGCATCAGCACGGAAGTGTTCGATGCGAAAGCCGGCACGAGCAGGCATCCTGCGGCGAACGCCAATAGCGCGCGCACGATGGAGCACTTTCGCCGTATCGGTATATCGGCGACGATCCGCACGTTGGGGTTGCCCGGTGACTACGCACCGGATGTGGCGTACTTCACGTCGATCGCTGGTCATGAACTCGCACGCCTAGCCCAGCCGGCTTCCCGCGATGCGGTCGAATGGGCGAAAGCGCATTCCTTCACCTGGGCCACGCCTGAGCCGCCACATCGCTGCTCGCAACTCTACGTCGAGCCGGTTCTGCTCGAGACCGCGCGTAACAACGGCGCTTGCCGCGTGCATTTCGATGCGCGCGTGGTCGATTTCTCGCAAGGCGACGACTCAGTCACAGCAACGGTCGAACTGGCCGCAACACCCGTACGTGACGCCGAAACCCGCAAGGTAACGGCGCGCTATCTGATCGGTTGCGATGGGCCCCGCAGCTTCGTGCGCAAATCGCTTGGGGTGCGTTATGAGGGCGTATCCGGCGAGAAGCGGGAGTTCATGGGTGGCCAGATGGACGCCGTTTATTTCTTTGCACCCGACATCTACAAGATCAGCCCGCATGCGCCCGCATGGCAATACTGGACCTTCAGCGCGAGACAACGCGCGCTGATCATCGCGGTCGATGGCAAGGGTCACTTCATCATGAACGTCCAGATGCGCGAAGATGAATTGCCCGATGACGACAGCGTCCGGCGTCGTATCTCCGAAGCGATCGGCGCGGATATTCAGTTCGAGTTGAAAAGCTCGTCGACATGGACGGCCGGCTTTACGTTGGTCGCCGAGAAGTTCGCCGTGGGCCGTGTGTTTCTTGCCGGCGACGCCGCGCATCTCTTCACGCCGACGGGCGGCCTTGGCTACAACACTGGCATCGACGACGCAGCCAACCTCGCGTGGAAACTCGAGGCGATGGTCAAGGGCTTCGCGGGCGCGGAACTCGCAGCGAGCTATGAAGCCGAGCGCCGGCCGGCAGCGTTGAGAAACACCGCATTTGCGCGCGGTTTCGCTGACAGCATCGGCCATCTGCAGGTGCCCGCAATCGCATACGACGACGGTCCTTACGGCGACGCCGCGCGTGAAGCCGTCGGCGACTATCTGAAGTTTCACGCCACCGCCGAATTCGTTATACCGGGTGTACATCTCGGCACGCGCTACGAGACATCGCCGCTGGTCGAAACCGAAGCCGGCGCGAGTTCGCCCGATAGTGCCAACCTCTACGTGCCGTGCGCACGCGCCGGACATCGAGCGCCGCATGCGTGGCTCACCGACGGGCGTTCGTTATACGACCGGTTCGGCAGCGGCTTCACGCTGCTCTGCACGGCACCGTCAGGCAGCAACGTATCGCACGACGAGGCGCTGCATCGGGCGGCGTCCGCTCTGACGCAACTGGCAATCGTGCACATCAGCGAGGCCGCGGTGGCCGATCTCTACAAAGCCGACTTCGTGCTGATCCGGCCGGACCAGCACATCGCCTGGCGCGGCAACGCGCTGGACGACGCGTTCGACGCGGCGGTACGCAGGTCAATCGGCCACATGTCGAAGCAGGACGTCGCGACAGCTCCATCGATGGCGATCGCACCATGAGTTGAGCAACATCGAGATCCCAATGGATCTCCACAAAAATCAAAACGGAAATAGTTTCGCAACCAAGCGAACCCATCCTTCGGAGACAGGACAAATGCACGCGCAAGCAATTACGCCGAACAGCGTCATGGACGACAGGAAGACGTCGCCGCTACAGATTCTCACACTGGTCCTCTGCTTTCTGGTCGTTGCCGCCGACGGCTTCGACGTGGCGTCGGTGGGATACGTCGCGCCGTTGCTCAAGAAGGCGTGGTCACTCAGCGCGGCGCAGCTCGGCCCGCTATTCGGCGCGGGTCTGTCCGGTCTCACGATCGGCAGCTTTCTGTTCGGGCCGCTCGCCGATCGCATCGGGCGCAAGCGCGTAATCGCGATTTCGCTCGTGTTGTTCGGGATAGGCAGCCTCGCGTGTGCGTATGCGTCTTCGCCGATGTGGCTCATCGTGCTGAGATTTGCAACGGGTGCGGGGCTCGGCGGCGCGATGCCGAATGCGATCACGTTGTCGTCGGAATTCAGCCCCGCGCGTAGCCGTGCGTTGATGGTCACGCTGATGTTCTGCGGCTTCACGCTCGGGCTGGCATTTGGCGGCGCGGTCGCCGCGCTGCTGATCCCGGCATTCGGCTGGAAGGGTGTCTTTATGTTCGGCGGCCTATTCCCGCTTTTGCTGACACCGATCGTCTGGATATGGATGCCGGAATCGTTGCGATTCATGGCAGGCAAGCCTCGCTATCAGCGCGAGAGCCGTCGGGTGCTCGAGCGTCTGACCGGCAATGCGGACACGCCGATCGACGAGGTGATCCCCGAAGACGCCAACGCGGGCACGACCCGCGAAACCGCCGTTGGCACGCTCTTCGGCAAGCGTTACCGGAGCGGCACGCTACTTCTCTGGCTCGCGTTCTTTTGCACGCTGTGGGTCTACTACCAGGTCAGCAGTTGGCTGCCGACCGTGATTACCGGTGCCGGTATCGAACCGTCGCATGCGGCTCGCGTCGGCGCGATGTTGCCACTCGGCGGAACTATCGGATCGCTAATCAATGCGCGTTTGATGGACCGGCTCAATCCGTTCTTCGTGCTCGCCGGATCTTACGCCGTCGCGGCAGTCTCCATTGCGCTGATCGGCTTTTCGATCAACGAACCCACGTGGGTGTACGTCACCGTCTTCATGGCAGGCCTTGGCCTTTCCGGCGCGCAGACCGGCGCGAATGTGCTCGTCGCGGGGTTCTATACGACGGCCGCGCGGGCTACCGGCGTGAGCTGGGCGTTGGGCGTCGGCCGCATCGGCTCGATCATCGGCTCGATGACGGGCGGCGTGCTGCTGGTGGCGTTTCACACGGTCGATGTCGCATTCGTTGCGTTTGCCGCGCCTGTCGTGATTGCCGGCATCGCGATGCTCGCCAACGGCTGGCTTTATCGCGGGCGCGACGCATCACAGATTTGATTTCACTGCGGCGCGTACGCCGCATTCATTCAGGAGAAGGACATGCGGTACTTGAGTTTTGAAAAGGACGGCAAGGCATTTCTCGGCGTGCGTGAGAACGGCGCGATCCGGACGCTCGGCGAGGTTGCGCTGGAACAGTTGCTCGCTCAGGGCGTCGACCTGAAGACGTGGGCAGCCGCGCAGGAAGGCGGCCGGGTGGAAGCGGAAGACGGCCTGAAGTTTCTGCCGCCACTGCGCCGGCCAGCCAAGATTCTGTGCGTCGGGCTGAACTTCAAGGACCACTCGAAGGAAAGCAATTTCGAACAGCCGGATTACCCGACGATGTTCCTGCGACTGACTACCAGTCTCGTCGCGCACAACGCACCGATCGTTCGGCCGCGTGTCTCGGACAGCCTCGACTATGAAGGCGAGATTGCCGTGGTGCTCGGTAAGGGCGGCCGCCATATCCGCAAGGAAAACGCGCTGTCTCATGTCGCGGGTTACGCGTTGTTCAACGATGCCTCGGTGCGCGAGTACCAGTTCAAGACCCCGCAATGGACGATGGGCAAGAACTTCGACGGCACCGGGGCATTCGGCCCGGACTTCGTGACGGCCGACGAGTTGCCGCCCGGCGTCAAAGGCCTGCGTCTGGAAACGCGCCTGAACGGCGAGGTCGTGCAATCGGCCAGTACGGACGACATGGTGTTCGACGTCGAAACCCTGATCGTTTTGCTGAGCGAGGCCGTCACGCTGGAAGCTGGCGATGTGATCGTGTCGGGCACGCCGTCCGGTGTGGGCTGGGCGCGCAATCCGAAGCTGCTGATGCGTCATGGCGATGTGTGCGAGGTATCGGTGGAGGGTATCGGCACGCTGCGCAACGAAATCGTCGACGAGGCAGCCTGATCCACGGTTCGGCGTTTGGGGGAGACACCATGTCCGCATTTCCTGATTCACCGCCTGCCGGCGTGCATTCGATCGATCACTTCGCGCTAAACGTCCCATCCTTGTCCGAAGCCGAACATTTCTTCACGGCATTCGGACTTGATGTCACACGCACAAGCGGCGCGCTTGATCTTCGCGCCGCAGACGGGCATCGCTGGGCCCGCATCCTTCCGGCCGACAGGAAGTCGCTTGCGTGGCTGAGTTTCAACTGCTTTGAAGGTGATCTGCCCAGAATCGCGCGGCAGGTGAGCGCGGCAGGCGCCGCGATTGTTTCGTCAAACGATGCGACCCGTTCCGAAGGGATCTGGTTCAGCGATCCGGACGGCAATCTGCTTCAAGTGCGAGTCGGTCCAAAGACCGCGCCCGATGCCAAAGCGCCGCTCGTGCCGACCGGCGTCGGCGCGGATCGCCGTGGTTCGCATATGCGCTCCGAGGTGAAGACCGTGCACCCGCGACGTATGTCGCATGTGCTGCTCTTCACGCCCGATGTCCTGCGCGCGGTGGCCTTCTACGAGAAGGCGGTGGGGTTGCGACTGTCGGACCGGTCCGGCGAGGTCATTGCGTTCACGCATGCGCGTCATGGCAGTGATCACCATCTCGTTGCGTTTGCGAAGAGTTCGGCCAAAGGATGGCATCACGTGGCGTGGGACGTGGCGAGTGTCGATGACGTCGGCAACGGTGCGACGCAAATGGCCGCGGCGGGCTTCAAGGCCGGATGGGGCACGGGACGGCACGTGCTGGGTTCGAACTACTTCCACTACGTGCGCGATCCGTGGGGTTCGTTTTCCGAATACTCCGCCGATATCGATTTCGTTTCAGCCGGAACCGAGTGGCCGGCGGGCGATTTCGCTCCCGAGGACTCGCTCTATCAATGGGGGCCCGACGTACCCGACTACTTCATTTCCAACACGGAGGCATGACGATGCGTGAGGGCATGTGAGGTGCGGTTCATAAGAAACTAAAACTAGACAAAGGGTTTGGAGACATGAAATTAAAAACGATAGCAGCGGCTGCCGCGCTCGTATCGAGCAGCCCGGTTTTTGCGCAGAGTAGCGTCACGCTCTACGGAATTCTCGACACCGGTATCGAATTGGTGACGCACGCCGATGCTGCCGGCGACAAGGTCATCCGCATGCCCGGTATAACCGGCTCCGTGCCGTCACGGTGGGGAATTCGCGGCAAGGAAGATCTTGGCGGCGGTCTTGCCGCGATCTTTACTTTGGAGAACGGATTCAACGTGCGTGCAGGCGACGTGAATCAGGGCGGCCGGCTCTTCGGACGGCAGGCGTGGGTCGGCCTGTCGAATTCATACGGCGCATTGACCTTTGGCCGCCAATATACGATGTCGTTCTGGGCGATTAGCGACGCAGACGCGCTGGGTCCTGATATATACGGAGGCGTTGGCTCCCTCGACGCCTACATCCCGAACTCGCGCAGCGATAACACGGTGGCTTACAAGGGCACTTTTGGTGGCGTCACGCTCGGCGCAACGTATTCGTTCGGGCGCGATTCGGCCGGTACCGGTAACTCGCCCGGCCAGGGTACGTGCGCGGGATCGATTCCCGGCAACTCGCAGGCATGCCGGCAATGGTCCGCGTTGCTGCGCTATGACGCAAGCGCCTTTGGCGTGGCGGCTTCCTACGACGAACAGCGAGGCGGTCCTGGCGCTGCGGCGAATTTCTTCAACGGAGTAGCGCCGGTTGCGTTGACGCAAAGCGGCGACAAGGACACCCGCATGCAGCTCAACGGCTATGTGAAGGTGGGGCAGCTCAAGTTAGGCGGGGGCTGGCTGGAACGCTTCGTCGACACGGAGGCACCGGCGGTGCCCGACGTTCGAACAAATATTTACTACCTGACCGCTACGTATTTCGTGACCTCCTACGTCATTCTCGACGGCGGCGTTTACCGGACCCTTGACAAGCAGCAGGACACCCGCGCGACACTCGCGGCCCTCCGCGGCACGTATCTGCTGTCGAAACGAACGAGTGTTTATCTACAGAGCGGGTATCTCTTCAACAGCGCCAAAGCGCGTTACACGCTGAGCCAGGGTGGACCAGGTACAACGCCAGCGGCGGGCATCGGGCAGCTCGGTGTCATGGTCGGCATCAAACACACGTTCTGATCGGGAGACGAGACAATGTACAAGTTGAAAGGAAACATCGTTCACAGTGGCGCCGCACTAGCGCTCGCGTCGGTGATTCTGTCGGCGTGCAGCGGTAACGGAATAACGCCGGATCAATCCGCGACGCCGCTCGACAATCACGTGACGATCTCGTCGGGTAGTCTTGTGGGCAACGCTGCAGACGCATCAGGCATCGTCAGTTTCAAAGGTATCCCCTATGCTGCGGCTCCCGTGGGCAGCCTGCGGTGGAAAGAGCCTCAGCCGGTGCAGAAATGGAGTGGCGCACGCGACGCCACGACTTTCGGCGCGAAGTGTTGGGCGGCTGCGGCGTTCGGCGGCCCGATCAGCACAGACGGGGTAAGCGAAGATTGCCTGTTCCTGAACGTCTGGAGTGGCGCAAAAACACGCGGCGCGAAACTGCCTGTCATGGTTTGGCTTCATGGCGGCGGTTTTCAGTTTGGCACGGCCTCGGACAGTTCGCTGGATGGAACGTCGCTCGCAAAAAAAGGCGTGGTGTTAGTTACCATCAACTATCGCCTTGGCGTGTTCGGTCATCTGTCGAGGCCGGATCTCGACGCGGAGTCGAATGGTCACAAGTCGGGCATGTACGGCATCGAAGATCAGATCGCGGCGCTCAAGTGGGTGAAGGACAATATTGCTTCGTTTGGTGGCGATCCTGCCAACGTGACTGTGTTTGGTGAATCGGCTGGCTCTCATGCAATCGGCTTGCTGATGGCATCGCCTTTGGCGACGGGACTGTTCCAGAAAGCGATCGGCGAAAGCGGCGCGTTCTGGGAAAGCGAACATGGCGAAATGAAGCCGTACGCCGACGCGCAAGCAATGGGCACCGCGCTCGGTAGCCAGATGAACGCAACGACGCTGGATCAATTGAGAGCCGTGCCGGCTCTCCAGCTCGAAACAGCAACCAACTGGACCGTCGCGACCGATCCCGGCCTGACCAACTTTTCTCCGATCGTGGACGGCTACGTTCTGCCGGAGAATCCCTATGTCCGTTTTATGAACGGTCGTCAGAACGATGTGCCACTTCTGGCAGGATGGAACTCCGATGAAGGGCTGGCGTTCTTCGATCGCGCGCTCCCTCATTCGACGATTCAAGCCTATAACGATGCCGCAAGCGCCGAATTCGGTGCGACGAACCAGGCGGCTTTCGACCAGGCGTATCCCGCTAGCTCGGTGGATCAGGCGACACAATCGGCGCAGGCCCTGATCGGCGACCAGGTGATCAAGTACCAGACATGGGGCTGGGTCACGCAGCAACAAAGGACGGGGCATTCACCGGTATTTGTCTATCACTTCGAGCAGACATCGGCGTATAACCCGGTCGCCACGCATACCACTGAAGTGCCCTATGTGTTCGGAAATTTGCCTGCGAAAGGGACGGTGAATGCAAGCGCGCAGGATCTGACGGTGTCGGACACCCTGCAGTCGTACTGGACGAACTTTGCGCGGTCGGGCAATCCAAACGGGGCGGGGTTACCGCAATGGCCACAATACGCGGGCGCCGGTAGCCAGACCATGCGGATCGGCAATGTCATCGAGCCTGGAGCGGAAGAGGGGACGGCCCGGTTTCAGTTTCTGGACAAGTTTCGCGTGAATGGATTGATCTCAGTCAGTCAGCCGCCGTTATAAGTCATCGCGAGGCGCGTCTGTCTGGATTGACTCCGCCTATCCTGGTCTGAAATGCTCGTGTCGATCCGGATTGTTTGTCATGGTCCGTCAGAGCCGAGCGTCGTTTCGCCGGGCGTCGTTTCGCCGGGCGTCGGTTCGCCGGGTTCGGGCCAGGAACAAACGTTGGACGGCCCCAGCCAGATCGCCGACAATGGCAGGCGCGAAACCAGCTTACGCACGGTTCATCGTTATACAGCGCTGCCGGAGCGAGGTCTCGCCTCTCCCGCGGATGAGGCTTCGCAGAATCCAGCGTCGCCGAAGCCACCCCATTGACTACTGAATTGCGAGGCTTGCATGTCCCGTGTTGCTGTCATCGTTATCGACGTTCAGCAGATGTTCTTTAGCGGCCCAACGCCTGCATTTCGCGCCGGCGATGTAATCGATGGCATTAATCGACTGACGGCAACAGCACGCCGCGAGGATGCCTCTGTCTTTTTCGTTCAACACGAGAGTGATGCAAACGGGCCGCTGGCACACGGCAGCGACGCATGGCAATTACCCGACGGGCTGGTCCGCGAGCCGAATGATGGGTCTATCTTCAAGACAGTTGGCGATTCGTTTCAAAACACTTCCCTTGCAGAGCAACTCCATGACGACGGAATTGAGGACGTGCTGTTGTGTGGGTATGCGTCGGAGTTCTGCGTCAACGCTACCGCTCGCCGGGCGGAACTGCTTGGCTTGCGCACGACCGTAGTGTCCGATCTTCACACTACGCATAGCAAGCCTCATCTCACCGCCGACCAGATTATCGAGCACCAGAACTTCGTCTGGGCAAATTCGTCGATGTCTGGTACACGCGTAACAGTGCTACCCCTCGAGGACGTCTTACGGACGCAGTTCAAACCGGTGTGATGGAGCGACACATGGCGGCTTCACCTACCTGGACGGAGCCCATCCCTCACCTGTCCCACACCTCATCCGGCAACGGCAAACCTGCCAGCTGCTCCGGTGTCAACGGCCGATCCACCTTCACGCCTTCGCTCTCGAGCATCAGCATGACCTGTCGCGTATGCTGCGCGCTATGCCACGCCGTGCGCTCCAGCACTTCATGCATGGGCCGCCGGCCGTAATACGTCGGCACGTCGAACGCCAGCGATTTGTCCGTCTCGCTCTCCCACCAGGCGCGCAGGCGCTTCCTCACGCCCTCGCCCCAGGCGGCGATCTCCTCGGGTCCCCAATGGGCAGGCGGCACTTCGTCGAAACCTTCAAAACGCAACTCGATCTGCTGCGCCGCCTCGATGCCCATCTCCGCGACGCGGAACACATGAAACGACAAACCGGCAGGCGTCCGGTTGCGGTTCCTGAACGGCTCGCGAAAGGCCGCGCCCTGAAATTGCCGCGCATATCGCGCGTTCGATTCAAGCACCAGTTCGAGCCGGTCGACGAGGTCGGCGGGTGGCAACGGTTCCATGATCTTCGTCTTCAGATCGAGAAACTTGATGACGTCGTTAATCGACTGACAGAACGTGTACCTGCCGCCCAGCGCAACCACCGGCACGCTGCGCGCGCCCAGCGCCTCGAGCTGTCCGCGCCCGTCGGGATCGTTGTGTACGTCGATGGATTCGAACTCGATGCCCTGCTTCGTGAGGAACTCCTTGGTTCGCAGACACGACGAACAGCCGGGTTGCCAGAACACTTTGATCTTTGCGTGGGTCGCGGTTTGCATCGCTCGCTCCTGATGGACAGTTCGACTCGGGCAGGGCGCCGGGTGATGCCATTGTTGCCGTGTCGTGAAGACGTGCAAAGCAGTGCTTGACCATGCCGTCATCGCGAATCACGATGGCGTGACCTGTCCACTCATGACGCCCACTATGACGACGCTCGATCCGCTGTCGCTCAAGCTCTTCATCGCCGTCGCCGAAGCCGGCACCATTGCGGCCGCCGCGGAGCGGGAGCATATCGCGGCGGCGGCCGTCAGCAAGCGCATCAGCGAGATCGAGGCGACGCTCGGCGTGGCTCTGCTCAGGCGCACCAACAAAGGCGTGGCGCCGACCGCCGCAGGCGAGCGGCTGGTGGCGCTGGCGCATCGGGCGCTGCATCAACTCGACGACGTCGCCGTGCAGATGCGCGACTACGCGAGCGGGGTCAGCGGACTCATCCGCATTGCGGCCAATGTCTCGTCGGTGGTGCAGTTCCTGCCGCAGGAGATCCCGTCTTTCGCGGCGCAGCATCCGCGCATCCAGATTCAGCTCGAAGAAAAAGCGAGCGCGGCCGTGGTCAAAGCCGTCGCGGACAATGCGGTCGATATCGGCATTTTTACGTCGGTGCCGCACGGCTACGACGTTCAAACTTTTCCCTACCGGCACGACAGGCTGACGCTCGTCACACCGGCCAGTCATCCGCTCGCGCAGCATGAAGCGATCGCTTTCGCCGATACGCTCGACTTCGAATTCGTCGGTCTGCCGCCCGACACGGCGATCAGCCAGCAACTCACCCGGGCGGCGCACGCGCAGGCGCGGCCAGTCAATCTGCGCATTCAGGTGACGAGCTACGACGCGCAATGTCTGATGATTGCGGCTGGACTTGGCCTCGGTGTCATGCCGTACGCCGTCGCGCAACAGCAGGCGGCGAGTCTGGGCCTTGCCCTGGTCTCACTTACCGATTCCTGGGCCGAACGCGATCTGCTGCTGGCCGTGCGCTCGCTCGATGCATTGCCGGCTGCGTGCCGCATGCTCGTTGCACACCTGCGTGGCGAGTGAGCGTTTCCCTCATGTCGCTGGGCGATCCATGGTGCTAGGATCGGGCGTCGGTTCGACGACGCCTGGCTCCTGGCCTCACGCGTCGTGTGCGTATCGTCGTGCCAGGTTGCCGGTTTGCCGCGTTCGCCGCAAGGAGAGTCGCCGTGCCAGTACGAAAGTCGGTCACGCCGGCGCATGCCGTCAAACGCGCCACACTCAAGCGCACTGGGAGCATCGCGCACACAGACCCGAAGCCCGAAGCGCGCAATGCCAACTCGTCGCAACAGGCTTACGAAGCGCTGCGGCACAAGATCATCGAAAGCGAACTGGCGCCGGGCTCGTATCTGCTCGAACAGGAACTCGCGTTGATGCTCGGGGTGAGCCGCACGCCGATTCGCGAAGCTGCGATCCGTCTGCAAGGCGAGGGTCTCGTCGAAATCGTTCCGCGACACGGCGTGCGCATCGTGCCGACTTCGGTGACGGATATCAGCGACATCTACCAGGTGCTCATCAGCCTCGAATCGACCGCTGCGGGGCTCGTGGCCTCGCGCGCCGACGTGGATCTGAGTCCGCTCGAAGACGCCTGCCGCCAGATGACCGACGCGCTGGAAGCGCAAGACATGCAGGCGTGGGCCGTCGCCGATGAAGCCTTTCACGAAGCGCTGATTCAACTCGGCGGCAACGCGCGGCTCGCGCAGATCGTGACCAACTGCCGCGATCAGGTGCACCGCGTGCGCCGCTTCACGCAGCAAATGCGACCTCATCCTCAACCGGCAAAATCGATTGCCGAGCATTACCAGATCATCGACGCCATGCGTCGCGGCGATGCAGCGCGAGCAAGTCGTCTGTACCGTGCACACCGCTTGAGAGGCTGGCGGGAACAGACTGCGGTGCTGCAGCAACACGGTATCGATCAGGCGTAAAAGCTGAGGAATCCGCAGTACGAAGTGTCGGGTCCCAGCGGGTAAACCCACTCGCAAAACACAGCGGACGTCCTGTACTTTCGACAATTTAATGCATACATTAATCAACACAGCAGACGGGCGGATGCGACTCGAAGCGATCGTTTGCTGACCCGTCGCCGGCGTACATCGCGCACGGCGACATAACGAAAATGACGGCTGGTCGACCGTCATCGTGGATGGAGACAAACCACATGGATGCGATTCGTAATGTCGCGCGGGGTATCTGTCTGTGCGCGCTTCTGTCGTTGACGGGTGTCGCGGCGCACGCTGCTTCGTTGACCGTCACGCACTGGGGTGACGGTATGTATGGCGTGCCGTTCGCAGTGGCGCTCGACAAGGGATTCTTCAAGGAAGAGAAGGTGGACGTGACGGGCTTCATCACGTCCGAAGGTGGCGGCACGAGTATCCGTAACGCGATGGCGTCCGAGATTCCATACGGTGAAGTCGCGTTGCCCGCCGCGATCGCCGCGGTGAAGCAGGGTGTCGATCTGACCATCGTGCACGGCGGCGTGCAGAGTCTGGGCGACCTGGTGTGGGTCGAGCTGAAGAACGGCACGATCAATAACATCAAGGAGATGAAGGGCAAGACCATCGGCTACAGCAGCCCCAAGTCGACCACCGACATCATCTCCACCATCGCGCTCGATCGCGTCGGTCTGCTGGGTCAGGTTCAGCGCAAACCCGTGGGCAGTTCCAGCGGCATGCTGACGTCGCTGCAACAGGGTGCGATCGACGTCGGCTACATGACCGAGCCTTCGTATAGCGCGAAGAAAGACGGCTTGCGCATCGCTTTCCGTTCCACCGACGTCGTACCGACGGAAACGCAAACGGTCGGCATCGTACGCACCGATTATCTGAAGGCGCATCCGGATGTGATTCGCGGCATCATCGCCGCGCGCCGCAAGGCGGTGATCTATATGGCGACGCATCGTGCGGAAGCGGCCCAGATCCTCGCGAAGGAGTACAAGATGGACCCGGCGGTGGCGACCTCGGCGATCAACGACGTGCTCGACTCCGATCCGAAGTACTGGAGTGAAGGCGGGTTCGACTACAAGAGCATGCAGGAAGTGCTGAAAGGCCTGGTGCTCGTCAAAGCTATTCCGGATGGCCCGTTCGACTGGCAGAAGATCGTCGACGAGTCGATGCTGCCGGCCGATTTGCGCACGAAGAAGTGAGGCACGCATGAGCGCTCTAACCCGTCCCAAACCTAATATCTCCGTGGTCGCGCCGAGTGCGCTGTCGCTGGATGGCCGGCGCATTCAGGCCACGCTCACCGACGTCACGCGCATCTACCAGGGCAGCGATGGCAAGCCGCCGTTCCATGCGCTCGGTCCGGTCAGTCTCGAGTTGCGGGCGGGTGAGTTCTTCTCGGTCGTGGGTCCGTCGGGCTGCGGCAAGTCGACGTTGCTCGACGTGCTGGCGGGATTGAATGCCGCGAGCGGCGGCACGGTGACGTTCGAAGGTAAGGCAGTCGGCAACCAGGTGCCGGACGGTGTCGCTGTCGTGTTTCAGGAAGACGCGAGCTTTCCGTGGCTCAACGTGTTCGACAACGCGGCGTTCGCCGCGCGTCAGGCGGGTGTCGCCGAAACCGAAGTGCGCGAACGGGTCGAGCATGCGCTGTCGTTCATGGGACTCAGGTCGTTTTCCGGCGCCTATCCCGCGCAGCTGTCCGGCGGCATGCGGCAACGCGTGTGTATCGCGCGGGCGATGGTGGTGCGGCCGCGCCTGATGCTGCTCGACGAACCGTTCGGCGCGCTCGATCAGCAAACGCGTCTGCTAATGGGCGACGAGACGCTCAAGCTCTGGCGCGATACCGGCGCCACCATCCTGCTGATTACCCACTCGATCGACGAAGCCGTGCTGCTGTCCGATCGCATTGGCGTGATGTCGGCGTGTCCGGGGCGTTTTATCGCGACCATCGAAACCGGCTGGCCGCGCATGCGCGACAGTACCACGGCACTGGATGCGCGCTTTGGCGAGCTGACCGCGCAAGTGTGGGGTCTCCTGCGCGAAGAAGCGCTGAAGGCGCTGGGGAGCCAGCAATGAACACGGCGGCCCGCTGGCGGCTCGGCTTGATCGTCGGCCTGATACTGCTGCTCGAAATCGCGAGCCGCGCTGCGTGGATCAACCCGGTGTCGTTCATTCCGCCATCGCGAATGGTGGTGAGTGCGTTGCAAATGCTTTTCTCCGGGCAGTACACGCCCGATATTTTGCAGACGTTAGGAAGCGCGATGCTTGCCGTCGTGCTGGCTGTGGTGGTCGGCTTTGTCGGTGGTGTGCTGCTGTTCCGTCTGCCGCGCGTACGCCGTGTGCTCGACCCGTTGCTGCTGTCCTACTACGCGGTGCCGGTGTTCGTGCTTTATCCGATCCTGATCGTCGTATTCGGTCTGAACCGTTGGCCGCTGGTGGGCATCGGTTTTCTGTTTGCGGTGGTGGCGATGGCGGTGAATACGCTGAACGGCCTGGAACGCGTGCCGCGTGTGCTGTTGCGAACCGCACGCGCTTGCCGGCTGAATACCTTCGACGAAATCCGTCTGATCACCTTGCCGTCGAGTCTGCCGTTCGTGTTTACCGGCATCAAGCTGACCGTCGTCTATGCGTTCATCGCGGTCGTCGCGGGCGAATTCGTTTTGTCGGGCTCGGGCTTCGGCTATCAGATTGCGTTTGCATACAACAACTTCGACAACCCGACCATGTATGGCCTGATGGTGCTGATGCTGGTTTTCGTCGGTTCCCTCAACGCGTTGCTGCGCACGGCCGAAGCGCGCCTTTACCGGCGCATTCGCAGGGAGGTTGCATGAGCACGATCGCGGTTGCCCATATCGCCAAACCCCGGCATGCACGGCGCTGGCTCGACAGCGTCGTGCTGGTGGTGGCGCTCGCGGTGCTGTGGCAGGTGCTGAGCGAACTGCTCGGTCCCGATGCATTGACCACGCCGTGGCGCACGCTGCAGCGCGCGGTTCACATCGTCAGCGACCCGGATTTTCCGGCGAGCCTTTATGTCACCGCGTTTGCATTCGGCTCCGCGTTCCTCATCTCGGCGGTGGGTGGCGTGTGTCTCGGCATGCTGCTCGGCGCGCGCAGGCTGGCCGGCGACGTAATGGAACCGCTGATGATGGGCTTCTACTCGATTCCCAAGGTCACGTTATATCCGGTCGTGCTGCTCGCGTTCGGATTGGGACTGTGGGCGAAGATCGTCTTCGGTGTGATGCATGGCATCGTGCCGATCACCATCTTCACGATGGGCGCGGTGCGCAACATGCCGCCCATTTACACGCGGGCGGCGCGCACGTACCGGCTGAGTCCGTTTGCCTTCGCCCGCCACATCCTGTTGCCCGCCTGCATACCCGAAGTGGTCTCGGGACTTCGCATCGGCTTTTCGCTGACGCTGCTGGGCACGTTGATCGGCGAGATGTTCGCCTCGCAAAGCGGCATCGGCCACATGCTGATGATCGCGATGAACCGCGCCGAGACCAGCACGATCATGGCGCTCGCGTTCATGCTGTTCGTCTTCGCCACACTCGTCAATCTGCTGTTGCTGGCCTGGCAGCGGCGGCTCACCCATAGCACCTGAGCAGGAGCCTGTCATGAGCACTTCCGAAAAGCTTCGAACCATTCTCGAGAGCGGTCGCTTCGTCGTCGCGCCGGGCGTCTTCGATATGTTCTCGGCGCGAGTCGCCGACCGCTTGCCCTTCGCCGCCCTGTATATGACCGGCTATGGCGTGTCGGGCTCGTATCTCGGTGTCGCGGATGCGGGTCTGGTCAGCTACGCGGACATGGTCGGCCGTGCCCGGCAGATTGCCGAAGGCATCGGCAAGCCGCTGATCGCCGATGCGGATACCGGTTTTGGCGGCCTCATCAACGTGCGCCACACGGTGCGTGGCTACGAAGCGGCCGGCGTGCAGGCGATCCAGATGGAAGATCAGGTCATGCCGAAGAAATGCGGCCACACGGAAGGCCGTCAGGTGGTGCCGCTCGGCGACATGCTGAAGAAAATCGAAGTCGCGCTGGAAGCGCGCCGCAGCGACGACATGCTGATCATCGCGCGCACGGACTCGCGCACGACGCTCGGCCTCGACGAAGCGATCCGGCGCGCCAAGGCCTTCGCGCGGGCGGGAGCGGACATCGTCTTCGTCGAATCCCCGGAAACCGCCGAGGAATTCAGGCGGATTGGCGGCGAGCTCGCGGATTGCGGCGCTTACGTCTTTGCGAACATGGTGCCGAGCGGACGCTCGCCGGTGGTCGCGAGCACCCAGCTCAAGGAGTGGGGCTTCAGCATCGCCATTTATCCGTCCATCGGCATGGCGGCGGCGACGGCCGCGCTCGACAGCGCCTATCGTCATCTGCTGGATCATGGCGATTCGCTGGACCTGCAAACGCCGTCGTTCACGATGGACCAGCTGCACGAACTCGTCGGCTTTCCCGAGGTATGGGAATTCGAGAAGCGGCACGCGCAAAACAGCGAGGCGCTGTCATGACCACGCCGCGCACGCTGTTCGACAAGCTGTGGGACAGCCACACAATTGCGCATCTGCCCGGCGGGGTGGATCTGCTGCAGGTGGACCGCAATCTGATGCACGAGCTCACGGGGGTGGAAGCCGTGCGTGTGCTCGAAGCGCGCGAGTTGCCGGTGAGCAATCCCGAACTGACGTTCGCGACCCTCGACCACGTGATTTCGACGCAGCCAGGCCGCCGCGCCGGCGACGCGGCCTGGAGCACGACGATGGTCGATGCGATGCGCGAGCAGATGACGCGCTATACGATTCCGCTTTTCGACATCGGCGCAGACGGGCAGCAGGGCATCGTGCATGTGGTCGGCCCGGAGTTGGGGCTGTCGCTGCCGGGTACGCTGATCGTCTGCGCCGATAGCCATACCTGCACGCATGGCGCGATGGGCGCGCTGGCCTTCGGCATCGGGTCGACGGAACTGGTGCACGTGCTCGCCACGCAGACCGTGCGTCAGAAGAAGCCGAAGACCATGCGTGTCCGTTTCACGGGGAAGGTTGCCGAAGGCGTGACGGCCAAAGACATGATCCTGTACGTGATCGGCACGCTCGGCGCCGCGGGGGGCACCGGCTACGCGATCGAATTCGCGGGCGAGGCTATGACGGCGCTCTCGATGGAGGCGCGTCTGACGCTGTGCAATCTGACGATCGAACTCGGTGCGAAGTTCGGCCTCGTTGCGCCGGACGACGTGACGTTCGATTACCTGCGAGGCCGTCCGTACGCGCCGCAAGGCGAAAGTTTCGACGCGGCACTTGCGGACTGGCGTGCTTTGCCGTCCGACCCCGACGCGCACTTCGACCGCGAGGTCGACATCGACGCGAGCCGGATCGCGGTTCAGGTGACCTGGGGCACGAGTCCCGAGCATGTCATCGCGATCGACGGGGCGGTGCCCGACCCCATCGACGAAACCGATCCGTCACGGCGCGAAGCGATGCAGCGCGCGCTCGACTACATGGGCGTGCATGCGGGCCAGCATCTCGACGAACTGGCGGTGGATCGCGTGTTCATCGGCTCGTGCACGAACAGCCGTATCGAGGATCTGCAGGCGGCGGCGCGAATCGTCGATGGGCAACATGTCGCGAACGGCGTGACCGCCTGGGTCGTGCCCGGTTCGCTGAGCGTGGCGCGCCAGGCGGAACAGGAAGGGCTTGCTGAGATCTTCCGCGCGGCCGGCTTCGACTGGCGCGAGCCGGGCTGTTCGATGTGCGTGGGCGCGAACGGCGATGTGGTGGGACGCGGCGAGCGCTGTGTGTCCACGTCGAACCGCAATTTCATCGGACGGCAAGGGCCTGGCGCCCGCACGCATCTCGCGAGTCCCGCGGTTGCCGCGGCCAGCGCGCTGGCCGGACATATCGCGTCGCCGGCCAACTGGCGGTCGCAAGGAGTGGTGCGATGAAACCTTTCACCGTGGTCGAAGGACCCGCCGCGCCACTGCTGCGCAATAACGTCGACACCGATCTCATCATCCGCATCGAGCGCATTTCGCAACTCGTGCGTGGACAACTCGGGCCGTGGCTTTTCGAAACGCTGCGTTATCGCGAGGGTGGCCCCGAGCAGGGCGAGCGCGAAGAGTTCGTGCTCAACCAGCCTGCGTTCCGGCACGCGTGCACGCTGCTCGCCGGTGCGAATTTCGGCTGCGGCAGCTCGCGCGAAATGGCGGTCTGGGCGCTCGAAGAGTTTGGCATTCGCTGCGTGATCGCGCCTTCGTTCGGCGACATCTTCTTCAACAACTGTCTGCAGAACGGCTTGCTGCCCATCTGTCTCGATGCCGCTTCGATTGAACGGCTTGCCGCGGCGTCGGCCGATGGTGCGCCCGTCGAAGTAGATCTGCGCGCGCTGGAGATTCGTGCGAGCGGACTCGCGCCAATTCCGTTCGACTTCGATCCCGCACGGCAGGCGATTCTGCTCGAAGGCCTCGACGAGGTCGACCAGACGCTGCGGCTGGCCGATCGGATCGACGCGTTTCGTCGAGTGGATCGGACCAGACGGGGATGGGCTTACATGTCGCGATAGACGCGGCCATCCTGCCGTCGCCGGGCGCGCTTCGCGCGATGACGAATCGAAGAAGTTGAACGATCCACTGGGAGAATCATCCGTGAGCCGCTCCGCGCATTTCAGAGAGTTGTTGAAGTCGCCGCCCTTCGTCTGTCTTGGCGCGCATGACGCGGTCACGGCGAAGCTCGCCGAGCAGGCCGGTGCGAAAGCGATCTACGTGAGCGGATTCGCGGCCTCGGCGATCGTCGCCGGACAGCCCGACGTCGGTCTGCTCACGCAAACGGAAATGTTCGAGCATATCCGCCGGATTTGCCGGGTGACGTCGCTACCCGTGTTCGCCGATGCCGACACGGGCTACGGCGGCATTCTCGACGTGCAGCGCACGATCCGCTTGTGGGAGGAAGCGGGCGCCTCCGTGCTGCATCTCGAGGATCAGGCCGTGCCGAAAAAATGCGGCCATTTCGCGGGCAAGCAGGTCATTCCGAAAGAGGAGATGCAGGCCAAACTGCGCGCGATGCTGGCGGCGCGCAGCGATCCGGATTTCTTCGTCGTCGCGCGGACCGACGCAATCGCGGTGACCGGCCTGAACGATGCGGTCGAGCGTCTTCAGGCGTACGCCGAGGCTGGTGCGGATGGCCTGTACGCGGACGCGCCGGAAAGCATCGAGCAGATGCAGGAACTGGTTCGTAGGCTCAAGCCGCTGGGCAAGCCGATTCTGTTCAACATGGCGCGCTCGGGCAAGAGCCCTTATCTGAAGCTCGACGAGGTCTACAAACTCGGCTTCGACTACGCGTTGTGTCCCATCGAGCCGATGTTCGCGATGCACAAGGCCGTCAAGGAGATGATGGAGATTTTCATGCGCGAGGGGTCGACCGATGCGGTCGCGGATCGCATGACCTCGTTCGAGGACTTCAACCGCTTCGTTGGACTGGACGCGGCGGTGGCGCAGGAAGCGTCATTCAACCTGCCAACCGGAGACGCCGAACCCGCGCGCAAGGCGGGCGCCGCCTGAGAGCCTGGCCTAGGCCGCTCGGTCGGTCGAAGCGGCTATGCAGATGCCGCATGAGCGTGCCTTGCCGAGCCGCAGGCGCCCGGCACTGACCGTCGTCTCACGGCCACACTCGCAGCGGCACACCCACATGCCGTCGCCTGCGTAGCGCCCGGTTGTCAGCTGGCCGAAAAGTTCGCCGCTCTTCAGCGCGCGCGAGCCCGGGCGTGACCGCCATACCCGACGCTGCTCACGGCAGCCGCAGTCGGTAATGGTGCCGTCTTCCACCATCCTCAGTGGCGCATTTACCTGATTGCCGCACCGGCATTGCCATTGCCACAGATCCGCGCCGAAGTACTGGAGCGCGACGAGATCGCCGAAAGAACGGCCAGTGACATCGCGGCCCGGGGGAAAGGGCCATCGCGGTGTCAGAGGTGGGTGGATACGTTTTTTCACTGTGGGTAGATGGTGTGCGGCGGCTCGCTTTCAAGTTGTTGGCAGGGGCGCGATTCGGCCGGCCTGGCCAGCTTATCGCCCTCGCTTCCAGATACTCACACTTTGTTTCAAATTGTTGCAAATGGTGAGGGTGCCCGCCCAGTATGGTTTTCGTGGCGTTTATGTATTTTAGGGCACGGTGGCGGTCCCGCAAGCGGGTGAAGATTGCCAGTGATGAACCGTTAAAGGATTTAACAGCTTGGGAGGCACATGACATGAAGATCGAATCCGGCAATTACCCGATCGCGGCGCCGCAGAACGGCGCGCAACGTGGCGCGAGCAGTGGCGATGTGAAGAACGCCGTCGAATCCGCACAGCAGGACAGCGCCGACAATGCCGAGAATGCGCAGGACCCGACGGTGAGTCTCTCATCCTTGGCGGCGCTGCGCCCGACGGACGGATCGGATATCGACATGGCGAAGGTCGCGTCGATCAAGGCTGCGTTGAGTAACGGCAGCTACACCATCGATTCGAGCAGGATCGCCGACGGTATGCTCGGCAGCGCGCGTGACCTGCTGCAAACGACGGCTCGCTGATCAGGCGGTTCAGCATAGCGCCTGCGCGCGTCTCTGCACTTCGACTCCGATTTCCCGTTTCTGAAGGGCCTGACGAACCGAAACCCGGTCTTCGTCAACAACATGGCGTCACGTGCGTTGGAGAGCGACCAGCATGTAGCAACGCACAGCCCCCCGACGGAACGAGGAATGCAGCTATGGCGCATCGTTTCAAAGCAATCGTTGCAGGTTCCCTTCTGGCCTTGTGGTGCGCCGTGGCGCACTCGGGCCCCAGCTTTTCCGATAGCGGTTATGCCGCCGACGCTTACGGTGCGGCCGAGCACTATCCGTTGCCCGAACCCGGCCACGCCAGAACGCAGAAGCAGTTTGTCGGCTATTACACGCATTACGCCGATGTCCGTCCGGTCGATCCCATCGCCAAAGCGGGCACGCCGTCACCCCTCGATTACGCTCCGCACGAACTGACGCTGAAGTACCCGTACGGCGACCGGATTCGCAGCATCGGCGATTATCTGGACCGCAACCCGGTAACGGGCCTGCTGGTTGCACGTGGCAACACGATCCTTTACGAGCATTACCGCTATGCCCGCAAAGACAGTGACCGGTTCATGTCGCAGTCGATGGCGAAGACGATTATCGGCATGCTGATCGGCATTGCCGTGTCGGATGGCTCGATCCACTCCATCGACGATCTTGTGGCTGCATACGTCCCCGAACTGGCCGACAGTGCCTATGGCCAGACGTCGATTCGCGATCTGCTGCATATGTCGTCCGGTGTCGCCTTCTTCGAGGACGACAATGCCGGCGACGACCGCGACAAGCTGGGCCGCGATCTCTTCAACCCCAACGGCCCAGGCGCTGTCGCGGCCGTCGAACGCTTCGATCGTCGCGAACGCCCACCCGGCACGCACTTCAGCTACGCCAGCAGCGAAACCGAAGTGCTGGGTCTGGTGCTGAGTCACGCCACGCATCGCTCGGTCGCGCAGTATGCGAGCGAGCGCATCTGGAAAAAGATGGGGATGGAGTCCGACGCAGCGTGGGGACGCGATGCGTCCGGGGAAGACATCACGTTCTGCTGCTTCAACGCCACGTTGCGCGATTGGGCGCGCTTCGGCCTGATGCTGGCTTACGACGGTAAATGGAACGGGCAGCAGATCGTCCCGCGCGACTGGGTGTTGCAGGCGACCAGCGTCGTCTCGCCGGACGACTTCCTTGCACCGGGCAAGGCCACGCCACTCTTCGGCTACGGTTATCAGACCTGGATGCTTCCGGGCGAGCGCCGCATGTTCGCGCTTCAAGGTATGGACGGCCAGCGCATCATCGTCGATCCACGCTCGAAACTCGTCCTCGTGCAAACGGCGGTATGGACGAGCGATCACGATCCAGGCATGCGGGAAATCTACGCATTGTGGTACGCGCTTGTCGCGCAGCACGGCTAGACACGGCGGCCTTTTCGCCGCGGGGTGACCCTGTCGCCCCGGTTCCGTACTTCCCATCGGTCATTTGACCGATACCCCAGCGATCTCTTCCTTGCGATGCTTCGTCCACACGAATCGCAAGCCCCGACTGAACGATGCCCTCGCATCACAGCGGGAATCCGGCAGGACACGCGTTGCACGACCGGCTATGCCAGCGCGGGTCGCCATCGCCTGGCCATCCTCGACGAAGAGATCGTTTTGACCAACCCAACCGTTCATCCCGCATGGGTCCGCGCATTCCACTGGATCAATGCCGCGGCGGTCATTCTCATGTGCATGAGTGGCTGGCAGGTGTACGAGGCGTCGCCGCTATTCAGCTTCGTCCGGTTTCCCGCATCGATCACGCTGGGTGGCTGGCTAGGCGGTGCGCTGCTCTGGCACTTCGCCGTCATGTGGATACTCGTCGCCAACTTCATCGCCTACCTGGTTCTCGGGATCATGACGGGACGGCTCGGCCGGACCCTGTTTGCCCTCAGCATTCGCACGGTCGCAACCGACCTCGCCGCGGCGCTGCGCGGCAAGCTTGGCCACGGCGATCCCAGCCAGTACAACGCCGTGCAGAAGCTCGCCTATCTCGTCGTGATTGCCGACATCGTGCTGATCATCCTGTCGGGTCTCACCCTCTGGAAGCCGGTGCAGTTCCCGGTACTCCGAGCGCTGATGGGCGGCTACGACAACGCACGCGTCGTCCATTTCGCCGCAATGAGCGTCCTCGCCGGTTTCTTCGCGATCCACGTCGTCATGGTGGCGCTAGTACCGCGGTCCTTGCTCACCATGATCCGGGGACGATGACCATGACGTCGACCAAAGAAGAGCGAACGCCCGACGCGGCATCCATCATCAAGGACGTGCAGAAAGAACTGGGCTCGGCCTCACGGCGCCTGTTCGGCAAGCGCATCCTGACGCTCGGCGGCCTTGCGCTGCTGTCCGGCTGCGACCTGACCAGCGACCGCTCGGTGAATAAGTTGTTGCGCACCGTGTCTTCGTTCAACGACGGCGCACAGGCCCTGCTGTTCGATCCACGGCGCCTCGCGCCGACCTATCCGGATTCGATGATCACGCGGCCTTTCCCGTTCAACGCGTTTTACGACATCGATCAGGTGCCCGACGTCGATGCGAATACCTATCGGCTCGAACTCACCGGGCTGGTTAAAGGCAAACGCATCTGGACGCTGGCTGAACTCAGCGCGTTGCCGATGCGCAGTCAGGTGACGCGGCATATCTGCATCGAGGGGTGGAGTGCGATCGGCAAGTGGGGCGGCGTGCGCTTCTCCGATTTTCTGGCGCTGGCCGGCGCGGATACCACGGCGAAATACGTCGCGCTGCATTGCGCCGACAACTACTGGACGAGCATCGACATGCCGACCGCCCTGCATCCGCAGACGCTCCTCACGCTGACCTACGACGGCCAGACCTTGCCGGCCAGGTATGGCTTTCCAATGAAGCTGCGCATGCCGACCAAGCTTGGCTACAAGAACCCGAAGCATATCGTCGCCATTACGGTGACCAACGAATTTCCCGGCGGTTATTGGGAAAACCAGGGCTACAACTGGTTCGGCGGATCGTGATCCGGCCGGCCACCAGCAGCTTCAATATCATCCTGTCAACGGAGTCATCATGTCCTTTCGCATCAAGCTTGCTGCTTCTCTCATTGCACTGTCGTTTGCGAGTGCATCGTTCGCCCAGGCGCCTGCGACCAAACCCGAGCGCATTCGCGGCGACATCGTGTCGTTCTCGGACAATACCTTGACGGTCCATCGTCGCAGCGGCGACACCGTCACGATCACCTTGAGCGATGCGTCGAAGGTCAGCGCGGTGAAGACGATCCAGCTTTCCGATATCAAGAAGGGCTCGTATGTGGGCGCCGCGGCCATGCCCGGTGCCGACGGCAAGCTGACCGCCACGGAAGTGCTGGTGTTTCCGGATGTCGCGCGCGGGACGGGCGAAGGGCACTTTGCGTACGATCTCGGCGCGAACAGTTCGATGACCAATGCCAACGTGGATACCGTCGTCGAGGGCACGAGCGGGCGCGATCTGAAACTGTCGTACAAGGGTGGCAGCAACGTCGTGACCGTGCCGGCCAATGCGCCGGTCGTCACACTCGCACCGGCTACGCGCGCCGATCTGGTTGCGGGCAAGAAGGTGTTCGTCATCGCTGCGCCGGCTGGCAGCGCGCATAACGCGCAATTCGTCGTGGTCGAAAAGGACGGCGTAGCGCCGCCGATGTAATGGCGCGGGCGTAGCGGCGCATCGGTCAATGGGCGTTAAAGCAGACCCATTGACGATGCCTTGAGCGTGGCCGCCGCGCGCGTCGAGCATTCCAGCTTGCGGAACACGCTCTCCACATGCGTGCGCACCGTGCTCGGGCTGAGCGTCAATTCACGTGCGGCTTCCTTGTTGCTGGCGCCGCGCGAAATCATCCGCAGCACGTCGATTTCGCGCGCCGTCAATCGCGCGATCTGCGACGGGTTGCCGACCGGCCGCCGGACGACGAGCGCGTCGTCGGACAGCAACGCGTGGACCACTTCGACGTTCAGGCGGCCGCACGCCGCTTCGTTACGCAACTCACGTGCGGCATCTTCGGCAGACAGCGCCGCGCGCCACGGACGGGCGGCACGCAACGCGACGAAGGTCACCGCTGCCGCCAATATGTTGGCTTCCAGCGAGAGCGCCTGATCGCGCACTCCGCGGAAATAGCCCGAGCCGTCCGACTTCTCGAACGCATACGACGCCAGTTCGGCCGCTTCTTCGAGCGAGCCGGCCTGTTTGCCGGCACGGGACGTCCAGTACGGCACCAGCCTGACCTTTTCCCATGCCCCTGCGGACAAACGCCCGGCCGTTTCCCAGATCTGGTTAGGCACGGATGCCCGGCCAATACCGTGGATCAAACCCGCGCGATAGACGCGTGCGTGCGCCGACCTGTCCGCCGTGAGCCGCGCGCAACATTGCGCGGCCGTCGCAGCCACTGCACGCGAGAAGCCGGTCATCCAGGGCAGCTTGAGATCGATGACATCGGCGATCAATTCGGCGGAGGTGTTCTGTTGCATGCCGGATGTCGTCAGCGCGGCGTCGAGATCCGCGCTCGATGCCTGCTCGAGTTCCGCTAACCAGCGTGCTGCATGGGAGACGGCGATGTCGGCGAGTCGTGCCGGATACCGTGTGTCGGCGCGCTGCGCGATCAGTTCGAGCATCTGCCCGATCCCGTAGATGCGGCTGAACGTTTCCATATCGCCGGCTAGCGAGACGATGAACACCGCCTCCGGCACGGCTTCACGGGCGTGATGGGCAGGCACGCCATGCCCGTCCCAGGTTTCGAAAATGCGCCGCAGCGCGGTTTCCGTCGAGCGCGCAAGGCCCAGCATGCTGGCTACCTCGCCGGACACCTCGCAGTGAATCTGGGCGAGCGGAGAAAGCACGACGCTCGCGCCGCCCAGTTCCGCGAGCGGCTGGGTCCAGCCGGGGCGGTCTTCGACCATCGCGATACGGATGGCGATATCGTCACCGAAAACATCGGCAAAACCCGCTGCATTCGCCGTACATCCGGACCAGCGCAGCAACGCGGTTTCGCGAACCGCAGCGTTCGTCGCGGGGTCCACGCAAGCTGCCTCGGCGAGTCGGGTCGCGAGCCACGCAGTGCGATGAGAATGGCCGGTGGGTTGTCCCATGCTCAGATCGCCGATAAAGGCGATCGCTTTTACAGCATCGAACACGCGCACCGTAGAAAGGGTGACGTTGTCGTCGGTCATCGGGATGGACGGGGAAGTGCAGGTCGGAAAGAACGCCAACTATACGCCAACGCTTTCGAACCCATCGGTCATTCGACCGATGTTGCCATGGCGGTCAAACCGCCATGATGTCTTCATCGCAACAGGGTAGCGGCGCGTCGCACGAGGCGGCACGCCGGCAAACATTTTCGAGGAGCTTCAATGGCTACGCATCTCCCAGACACCAGTCGCGTTCAGAACGAGCGGTGGCTCAAACACTATTACTTCACCCGTGCTGTGTTCTCCGTCGTGTGGGTCGCGCTCGCGTTCACCATCGGGCAGCATGTCTCGACGATCGGCGCGCTTCTGCTCGTTGCCTATCCACTATGGGACGCGCTGGCCAATTACGTGGATATGTCGCGTAGCGGTGGCATGCGCAGAAACCCGACGCAGGCTTTCAACGTCTTCGCCAGCGCGGCCATCGCGGTCGCGGTGATCGTGGTCCTGCAGCGCGATACGAGTCACGTGCTCGATGTATTCGGAGTCTGGGCCTTTCTGTCAGGCCTGCTTCAACTGGCTACCGCCATCCGCCGCAAAAAGCGTTTCGGTGCGCAATGGGCCATGATTCTGAGCGGCGCCCAGTCGGCGGTCGCGGGTGTGTTTTTCATCGCGCAGGCTCATGCCGCGATGCCGCCCGCAATCGTCAAGCTCGCCGGCTACGCCAGCATCGGCGCGATCTATTTCCTGATTTCCGCGTTGTGGCTCTCGGCGGATCGACTGCGCCGCAGGTTCGCATCGACGCATTGAGGAAGCAGGTCGCAGCGTATACTTGTTCGCGATTTCGAACAGGAGCCCTATGACCTTGCCAACTGCCGATGAAGACACCTGGGCGTTGCCCGCACAACGATCGCTGCCGGATATCCTGGCCGAGCGGGTCATCGACGCGATACGGCATGGCGAACTCAAGCCCGGCGAGCGCATCGTCGAAGTGCAACTGGCTAAAAAACTGGGCGTCAGTCGCGGACCGTTGCGCGAAGCGTTGAAGATGCTCGAAGCGGCCCAGGTCGTCGAGTCGCAGCGATCGCGCGGCACCTTTGTCGCGAACATTTCCCCCGCGCAGATTTCGCAGATGATGGTGGTGCGCGCCACGCTCGAAGGCATGGCTGCGCGACTGGTCGTGAGAACACGTTCGCCGCAGGTCATCGCGCTGCTCGAAGAGACGCATGGCAAGCTGCTGGCCGCCTCGCAAGCGGGTCTCGCCGACGAGATGCGCACACTCGTATGGCTCTTCCACGAAACCGTTTGCCGCAGCGCTCAAAACGATTTTCTGCTGAGCGCGTGGTCGGGCATCAGCAACCTGATCCGCGTATTTCTCCGGCAGCATGTCGCGTTCGAGCATGACCCGGCGCGCGTCATTTCGAACCAGGAAAAGATGCTTGCGGTGTTGCGCGAGGGCTCGCCTGACGAAGCGGAAGCGATGTTCCGGAACACCATTCTCGAAAGCAGTTACCGCATTCTCAAGATCGATGCGCCCGAAGGGCTTGCGCTAGATATTCACTCAAGAATTCCTTAGAAAGAGCAATTCACTCTTTATATTGCGTCGCCGCATAGAAGAGTTTCCGGGTATACGTGAGTTGTAGGACAGTCGACAGAATTCCTAGAATGGACTCGTTCCTGCCTTGGAGGACAATTCTCGTGAGTTCGAATGAATTCGGTATCGTGTCGCACGGCATGCTGGGTTATGGGTTTCCCAAAGCGTCGCTCGACGAAGCGGTGCGCCGCGGTTTCAAGCTGATTGCCGTCGATGCCGGCAGCACCGACCCCGGTCCGTATTACCTCGGCAGCGGCAAACCGTTCGTGAGCAGCACGATGGTCGAGCGCGATCTCGATCTGCTGATCGACGCTGCGTTCCGTGCGGACGCGCGCATGGTGATCGGCTCGGCGGGCGGCGCCGGCACCCGCGCTCAACTCGAATTCGTCACGGACATCGTGCGCAAGGTGCTGGCGCGACAAGGTCGCACGGGTACGCCAGTCGCCATCATCGACAGCGAGCTCGACAAATCGACCCTCAAGGACGCCCTGCGCGCGGGACGTATCCGCACTTTCGAAACCGGCGTAGCGCTAAGCGAACACGACATCGACGAATCCACGCATATCGTGGCGCAGATCGGACTGGATCCGATGATCGCCGCGCTCCACAGTCCGGCGCGCATCGTCATTGCCGGTCGTGCATGGGACGTGAGCAACGTCGCGGCGCTACCGGTCATGCTCGGCTATCCCGAAGGCCTGTCGATGCATCTGGGCAAGATTCTCGAATGCGGCGGTCAGGCCGCGTTGCCGGTCGAAGGTTCGGATCTGCTGATAGGACGCCTCGGCGCGGACTATTTCATTGTCGAGACGCCGCACGCCAACAAGGCTTGCACGATCGAATCTGTCTCCGCGCATACGCTTTACGAGAAGAGCAACCCGGTGTGGCTACCCGGGCCTGGCGGGATCGTCGATCTGCGCGAGTCCTCGTTCGAGCAGATCGACGCGACGCGCGTCCGGGTTACCGGCAGCCGCTTTCATCGTGAACCGGTCAAGACAGTGAAGCTGGAAGGCGCGCGTTTTATCGGCCACCGGCATGTGACGATTGCGGGGATGCGCGATCCGCTCGCCATCGCGCAGATCGACGCGATCGGCGAAGGGGTCACGCAGCGGCTGCACGCGAATCTGCAGGGCAGTGCGATTGCCCCGACCTCGTTCTCGGTGAATTTCCGCCGCTACGGTATCGATGGCGTGATGGGCGCGCTCGAACCGGTGAAGGCGCGCCCGCATGAGATCGGTCTGATCATCGACGTCGTGGGCGACACGCCGCAGATTGCGGAGACGGTGTGCGCGATGGCGCGCAGCCTGACCCTGCATTGGGGTTACGAAGGGCGCATTGCAACCGCGGGCAATCTCGCCGTGCCGTTCTCGCCGGCGGACTTCGCTGCGGGCGAGGTGTATGAGTTCAACATCTATCACCTGATGGAACTCGACGACCCAGCCGCCGCCTTTCCCTTCCGACTGGAGACCTTCTGATGCAACTGTCCCGCCTCGCCAAGGTCGTGCGCAGCAAGAATGCCGGTCCGTATCTGGTGACCTTCGACATCATCTTTTCCGACGCTGCCACGCTGGAGCGCGTGCGCCGCAGCGAAGCGATCACGCGTGAGAGCGTCGCGGCGCGCTATGGCATCGAGCCCGATGCGGTGATCGACTTCGCGTACTACCCGTTTGCGCGCGCCGTCAAATTTTCGATCCGTCGTCCGCAACCGTCGGGCGCGCGCTTCGACACGGATGTATATGGCGCGCAGCAGCATGCGCCGCTTCTGGACCTCGACATAGGTCTCGACAGCAACGACTAGCACCGAGCCGGACGGCCGGCATCGAGCGGCCGCAACGATGCGCATGAGCGCACAGGAGACGCAAGATGAACCTCAACGGAGCAGTGAATTCCGGGGCCCGCCTCGACCGCCTGCCGATCTCCGGTTTTCACTGGAAGATGCTGTGGCTGATCGGTGCCGGGTCGCTGGTCGATGCGTTCGACCTCTATCTTGCCAGCGGCGTCATGGCGAAGATGGACTCCGACGGGTTCTCGACGGTCTCGTGGAACGCCACGTTCATGTCGGTGGGATTTTTAGGCATGCTCATTGGCGCGATTCTCGCCGGCTTTCTCGGCGATCGTTACGGTCGCCGCTTTTCGTATCAGACCAACCTGCTGATTTTCGGCGTCGCGTCGCTCGCGGGCGCGTTCGCGCCGAACATCCAGGCGCTGTCGGCACTGCGCTTCGTGATGGGTCTCGGGCTCGGCGCCGAACTCGTCGTTGCCGCGGGCGCGCTGTGCGAATTCATTCCGCCGTCGCATCGGGGACGCTGGGCGTCGCTGCTTACCATCGTGATCAATCTGGGGTATCTCGCGGCGACGGCGGCGAGTTATATCGTGATTCCGACGCTGGGCTGGCGCTGGATGTTCGGCATCGCGGGAGTCGGCGCGCTCGTCGTGTGGATCGCCCGTAAAAACATGCCGGAGTCGCCGCGCTGGTTGGAGTCCGTCGGACGCACGGCCGAGGCCGAGGCGACGCTGGCCGAAATCGAGCGCAGCGTCACCGCTCGCCATGGCACGCTGCCGCCGGTCGAGCGTCACGAAAACCTGCGTACCGAACGCGTGCCGTTCTCCGCGCTCTTCGCGCCCGGCGTGCGCCGCCGCACCTGGCTCGCTTCGCTCGTGATGGTGGTGATCCTCGTCACGATTTTCAGCTTCGTGGCATGGCTGCCCAGCTTCATGGTGAAGGAAGGCTATTCGGTCGTGAAGTCGCTCGGCTTCAGCACGCTGATGTCGGTCGGCGGGCCGCTGGGCGGCGTGATCGGTTACGTGCTGGGCGACCGGCTCGGACGCCGCAAGGCGATGCTCGGCTGCGTCGTCAGCGTGATGGCGTTGGGACTGTGCTACGCGTTCGTGCATACCGATGTCGCGATCGTGATCGTCGGCTTCGTTCTCGTGACGAGCATCTACACGATGGTGGCGATGGGCGTGTATGCGTACGTGCCGGAGATGTTCCCGACCAACCTGCGCTTGCGTGGCGCGGGCTTTGCCGGCAGTTGCGGTCGCGGCGCCGCGATCGTGTCGCCGTATGCGGTGGTCGCGCTTTATCAGCACTTCGGTCTGCCGGGTGTGCTCGCGATGGTCGAAGGCCTGTTGCTGATCCTCGGCCTGGGCGTCTACTTCGCGCGAATCGAAGCCGGCGCCACGTCGCTCGAAGACAATGCGGCCGTCATGGATCGATCGGCGCAGCCCGTCACGATTGAAGGCGCGAGTAAGGCGTAGCCGGACTGGATGCTCCCGACAACATTGAGGAATCAACGTGATCAACTTTCCCCGCCAGACAAAAGTGATCGAAGTGGGTCCGCGCGACGGTTTGCAGAGCTTTCATCGCTGGATCGATACCGACGTCAAGGTCCGCATGATCGATCGGCTGAGCGATGCGGGATTGCCCGTGATCGAGGCGACCAATTTTGCGCATCCCCGTGCGATCCCGACGCTGCGTGACGCCGAAGAAGTGATGGCGCGTATCACACGCCGCCCGGGCACCGTCTATCGCGCGCTCGCGCCAAATGCGAAGGGCGCGGAGCGTGCCGTCGCGGCTCGCGCGGACGAGATTCTCGGTCTCATCACCGTGAGCGCCACGTACACGCAGAAGAACCAGAACATGACGATCGATCAGGCCGTCGAGCAGGCGGGCCTCGCGTTCCGTATCGCCGATAAAGCCGGCATTGGTTTCGTGATGGCGCTCGGCATGTCGTTCTGGTGCGCGTATGAAGGCCGCATCCCGGAGCAGCAGGTGTTCGACCTGCTGACGCGTTTCCGGGCGTTCGGCATCGCGCGTTTCTATCTCGCGGGCAGCGTGGGCATGGAAGACCCGCGGCACGTCAATGGCCTGTTCAGTGGGATCCGCGATCGTTGGCCGGACATCGAGATCGGCTATCACGTGCATAACCTGTCCGGCGCCGGCACCGCGAATCTGCTGGCCGCGCTCGATGGCGGCGCGAGCAGCGTGGAGGGATCGATCTGCGGCATCGGCGGCGGCATGACCCTGCCGTCGAAGCTCGGTGCGGTCGGCAATCTGCCGACCGAGGACATCGTCCAGTTACTCAACGATGCAGGCGTCGAAACCGGCATCGATACCGATGCGGTGAAGGACGCCGCACGCGATATCGCAGGATGGCTCGATATCGAGCCGCGCAGCCACGTCGCGCACTCGGGCACACGTCGCGACATCATGGCCTCCGCGCATTCGCACCTGGATTCGCACTCGGATTCGCATCAGCACGCGCAGGCTGGCTGACAGATGCGCGAATCCACTTGGCAAGCGATCAACAACCGTTCACAGCACAGGACGCAATCGACATGAAACCCCTCCACGGGATGCGTATCGTATCGGTCGAGCAGTTCGGCGCCGCGCCGTATGGCTCGATGTTTCTCGCCGATCTGGGCGCCGAGGTCATCAAGGTGGAAAACAGCGCGATTGGCGGCGACCCGGCACGCTATACCGGGCCGCATCGTCTGGGTGAGGCGGATAGCCAGTACTTCCAGACCTGGAACGCCAACAAGCGCAGCGTGACGCTCGATCTGCGATCGAACGAAGGCAAGGAAACGCTGACTCACCTGATCCACACCGCCGACGCCGTCGTGAACAACCTGCGCGGCGATCTGTCGGCGAAGATGGGACTCGATTACGCGACGCTGTCGAAGGCCAATCCCGCCATCGTCTGCCTGCATATCTCGGCCTACGGTCGCGACAACGAGCGCAAGTCCTGGCCTGGCTACGACTACCTGATGCAGGCCGAATCCGGGCTGATGGATCTCACGGGCGAGCCGGACGGCCCGCCTTCGCGTCTCGGTGCACCGTCGATGATCGACCAGATGACGGGGCTAACCGGCGCGGTAGGCCTGCTCGCCGCGATCATCCAGGCACGCGCGAGCGGGAAGGGCTGCGATGTCGACACCTGTCTGTTCGACGTGGCGCTGCATCAACTGGGCTACGCCGCGATCTGGAATCTCAACGAAAATCATGCGGTGACGCGGCAGCCGCGCAGCGCGCATTTCTCGATCGCGCCGGTCCAGACCTTCCCGACCTCGGATGGCTGGATCTTCGTGATGTGCATGACCGAGAAGTTCTGGGCGGCGATGATCGGCGCGATCGAGCGGCCTTCGCTCGCGGACGACCCGCGTTTTTCGACGGCGGGCGCGCGCATCGCGCATCGCAGCGAGTTGAGCGGGACGCTCGACGAAGTGTTCCGCACGCAGTCGACGCGGCACTGGCTCGCGAAGTTGCAGGGACTGTTGCCGGTCGCCCCGGTTCTGACGATCGATCAGGCGTTGAACAATCCGTTCGTCGTGGCGAACCGGATGATCAACGCCGTCGGCCATCCCGAACGCGCGGATTTCCGGATGCTGTCCAATCCGCTGAAAATCAACGGCGCGCGGCTGCCGCAACGCGTGTGCGCATCGCTCGGCGAAGACAATGCGGACGTGCTGGGCGAGTTGAACCAGCCGTCCCAGGTATAAGCGGTTGCGCGAGATGAACGCGACCGATCTGATCGACGCCGTGCCGGAGCGCGACGCCACTGGCGAAACCGCAGCCCTGTTCGCGGAGCTGCGCGCGACGCTAAAAGTGCCGTTCGTCAATCTGATCTGGCGACATCTCGCGACGATTCCGGACGCGCTGCCGTTTATCTGGCAATCGGTAAAACCGCTGTATCTGTCGACGAATCTAAGCGTCGCAGCCGATGAGCTTCGGGCAGGCATCGCGGTACCGTGCGATGTGCCTTTGCCTGAGTACGTGTTTGATGCGGCAAGGTTGGACGTGAAGGCGCGACGCGCAATTGCCACGCTACTGGACGAATACAACCGCGCCAACGCGCTGAACCTGCTCGGATTGCTCGCGGCTCGACGGCTGCTGAATGGCGACACACTCGATTTGAGTGCGCTCACGCCTGAAGCCGCGACGGCCCGGCGTGCCGTGCAGCAAACGGTGCCGTTGCCGGCCATGCACGAGTTGTCGCCTGCTTTACAAACGCTCGTGCGTGAACTCGATCGTTTCGGTCGCGTGGATGGGAGCGACGCGGTTGGCAGCCTTTACCGTCATCTGTGTCACTGGCCGGGTTTCATGGCTTTGGTCTACGCTTCGCTGCGGGATGCGCAGCACGCGGGCCGGTTGCGCGCAGAGCACGAGCGCACGCTCGCGCGGGCCCATGCGTGGGTCGGAGAAGCGCTACCGCTAACCCGCGCACGACAATCGGTGCCGCTCGACACCGGAAGCAAAGACCAGGCAATCGCCGGACTCACGATATTCACCGAACTGATGATTGCGCGCATGACAGTGATGGGCACGCAGATGCGTGCGCTGATCGGCGCCGACGCGGAACAACACTCATCGCTATAGCGATACCTTCCCCGACGATCTCCGCGCTCTTTGCAGCGACGGGGACCGCTCCGTCAAACTCGGCTCCGCATCCTGCTGGACCAGCGGGTCCGCAGCCGCATACGCCCGACGAAATTCAACCGGCGTAATCTGCCTCGCCGCCTTGAACTGACGATTGAAGTTAGCGACATTCGCAAACCCGGAGCGCGCAGCGACGACCGCCACCGGCAGCGACGTATCGGCGAGCATGCGGCACGCGTGCCCAATGCGAACACGGGTGATGTAGCGGCCCACGCTTTCTCCGATGTGCTGGACGAAATAACGGGTGAGCGTGCGCTCCGACAGACTGGCGGCCGCGCAAAGATCGGGCAGCCGCAAGGGCTCGGCAAAGCGCGCGTCGATCAGCGACAGCACCCGGTTGATCTGCTCGGGCTCATGACCGGACGGCCCGGTACTGGCCTCGTTGAAAGCGCTCGGCGACGCGAGCGGTTGTCCCGGTGCATCGGCGAGCGTGCAGAGAATATCGAGCGCAACACTCAGGCGCTCGCGCGGCACGCTCGAGAGCAACGCGTCGCAGCGGCCGCGCATCCATTCACCGGAAGCCGGATCGAACGCCAACCCGCTCGCCGCCCGGCGCAAAAGCTTGCGCAGCGGTTCGTATTCGCGGCAACAGTCGGCCATGCGCCGCGCCCAGTCGCCGTCGAACCAGATCACGATGGCGACCTGCGGCGCCGACGGCTCGATCGACCGGTTGGAGGCCCACGTATGCGGCAGATCCGGTGGCACGAGCACAAGATCTTCCGCTTCATAGTTTTCGACCGAGTCGCCGATGTAGCGCTTGCCGTGGCTATTCATCGTCAGTGTTAACTCGTATTCGGGATGGTGATGCCACTCGAACGGAATGCGCGGAAGCCGCCGGTGGTAAACCCGAACGGAACAGTCCTCGCCAAACTCGACGTGCTCGTAGGCTGGTTTCATGGCCGAAAAAGCAAATGAATTGCCCGGATAGTATCACCACGTCATGACGACGCGTCTTATGCTTGCGCATAAGAATTTCTTCACGGAGACAGTCATGGCGTTGAACATTACCGACTTGCCGGGAGCCATCCGGCAAGCGAAAAAAGAGTTGCGTGCGGCGTTGCCGAACTATCGGGAAGTGTTCGCCGAAGTCGAAGCAACGATCGTCGACGAAGCGAAGCGGATTGCAGCGCAGCGCGATCGCGGCGAAAACGTCATACCCGAACTTCAGTTTTCGGACATCACGGATCAACGTGTCACGGCCGAGCAGATTGCACTCGTCAAGGCACGCGGCGCCTGCGTGATTCGGCAGGTGTTTCCCCGCGCGCTCGTGCAAGGCTGGGATGAAGATATCGCCCATTATGTCGAGACCAACGATCTCGACCGGCGCCTCGAGAACCGGGCCGAAGACAAGTACTTCGGCCAGCTGGCTTCCAGCAAGCCGCAAATTTATGGTGTGTACTGGTCGAAGCCGCAGGTGCTCGCGCGGCAGTCGGAATCGCTCACGAGGGCGCGCGTGTTCCTGAACAAACTGTGGCGCAACGAGAGCGACGGCCGTGTTCACTTCGACCCGGAAAACGTGCCGGTTTATGCCGACCGTCTGCGTCGCCGTCCGCCGCGTTCGGCATCGCTGGGGCTGTCGGCGCATTGTGACGGCGGCTCGGTCGAGCGCTGGATCGAGGGCAATTTCCGCAAAGTCTATCGCCATGTGT
Organism: Paraburkholderia sp. BCC1886; assembly: GCF_900996245.1. Classification (GTDB taxonomy): domain Bacteria; phylum Pseudomonadota; class Gammaproteobacteria; order Burkholderiales; family Burkholderiaceae; genus Paraburkholderia. The sequence continues at coordinate 167,886 of NZ_CAAJGK010000042.1, forward strand.
TCGCCGGGAACTGGCGCGAATACGATGCCTTCGACGCCGCTTTCCGCCCCGACGTGGAAGAGATTGCATCGCCGGCCGTCTGTTCGATGTTCCGCACCTTTCAGGGCTGGACGGCACTGACACCGCAAGGTCCAGGCGACGGCACGCTGCAACTGGTGCCTATCGCAAACTCGATGGTCTACATCCTGTTGCGAGCCCTTCAGGACGACGTGGCCGACGACGACCTCTGCGGCGCCATGCCCGGCCGCGCGCTCTCGATCAAGCCGGAGTTCCATGCGCCTTTGTTCGAGGCGTTGTCGTCGATTCCCAAAATGGAAGCGGGCGACACGGTCTTCTGGCACAGCGATGTCATCCATGCGGTCGAAGACGAGCACAAGGGCGCGGGCTACAGCAACGTGATGTACATCTCTTCGGCCCCTGCGTGCGCCAAGAACGACGCCTACCTCAAGCGTCAGTTGCCGAGCTTCCTGAAAGGCGAAAGCCCACCCGATTTTCCGCTCGACCATTTCGAAGTCGATTTCAAGGGCCGTGCGACCGCCGACGACCTGACGCCGCTTGGCAAGTCGCAACTCGGGTTCAATCTGTAGTGTGAAGCACCGCGCGCATGCACGACTGCACAGGTCGCGCATGCGTCGCTCTATCCAAAATGAAAAATACGGAGACTGCAATGAAACGATCACTGACATCGGTTGCGGCGGCTGTCACGCTGCTCGTCACCGGCCTGCACGGCGCCGTTGCCGCCGAACAGCTTTCGGTATTGCACTGGTGGACCTCGGGCGGCGAATCGAAAGCGGTTCGCGTGCTCAAGGACGACATGAGCAAGCAGGGCTACGAGTGGAAGGACTTCGCGATTGCGGGCGGCGCTGGCGCAGCGGCCATGACCGCGCTGAAGACCCAGGTCATCTCAGGCAATGCGCCTTCGGCAGCGCAAATCAAGGGGCCTCTGATTCAGGACTGGGCCGAGCAGGGCTCGCTGGTGACGATCGACCAGTCCGCCAGCGACTGGAAAGCGCATACGCCCGCGCAAATCGATCAGGCGATGAAGGCCGGCGGCCACTACGTCGCCGCGCCGTTCTCGGTGCATCGGATCAACTGGTTGTGGATCAACAAGGCGGACCTCGACAAGGTCGGCGGCAAACCGCCCACGACGTGGCCCGAGTTCTTCGCGCTGGCCGACAAGTTTCGCGCGGCAGGCATCACCGCGGTCGCGCACGGTGGCCAGCCGTGGCAGGACATGACGATCTGGGAGACCGTCGTGCTCTCGCAGGGTGCGGACTTCTATCGCAAGGCGCTGGTCGATCTCGATCAGAAAACGCTGACCTCGCCGCAAATGGTGCAGGTGTTCGAAACGGTGCAGAAGATCCGCACGTACTTCGACAAGGGCTATCACGGCCGCGACTGGAATCTCGCGACGGCGATGGTGATTTCCGGCTCGGGTGGCATGCAGTTCATGGGTGACTGGGCGAAAGGCGAGTTCGCGAACGCGAACAGGAAGGCCGATGTCGACTACGTCTGCGCAGCCGCACCCGGTACGGCAAACGCCTATACGTACACCGCGGACGCGTTCGTGTTCTTCCAGCAGAACGGCAAGAAGGACGCGACGCCGGGTCAGCTTGCGCTCGCGAAGACGATCATGTCGCCCGACTTCCAGGAGCAGTTCAGCCTCTACAAGGGTTCGATTCCGGTGCGGCTTGACGTGCCGATGGACAAGTTCGATAGCTGCGCCAAAAAATCGCGGGCAGACGAGCAGGCTACGATCAAATCGGGTGGCTTTTTGCCGTCGCTTGCTTTCGGTGAACTGCAGTCTTCGGTGACCGCTGGCGCGATCAGCGATGTCGTCACCAATTTCATGAACTCCAGTGAAGACGCGAAAGAAGGCGTACGCAAGCTTGCCGCCGCGGCGAAAGTGAAGTGATGGTTTGGGTGGCGCGCAATCCAACGGTTATAAGGAGAGTGGGATGGATCCGGTAGCAAAGCGGAAATGGCCGCGTTCAGGCTTGGAAACGACGGTGATGGGTTTTGGCGCGGCGCCGATCGGCAACATCTTCAGGCCGATCAGCGAGGAAGATTCCGCTACGCTGA
>NZ_CAAJGK010000043.1 GCF_900996245.1 Paraburkholderia sp. BCC1886
GTTTAGTGCGAACCGCCGCTGCCACCACCGCCACCACCGCCGTTACCGCCACCACCATTTCCACCGCCGTGGCCGCCACCATGGCCACCACCGCTGCCGCTGCCATGGCCGCCGCTGTTGCCGTGGCCACCGCTGCTGCCTTGGCCACCGTTGCTGCCTTGGCCACCGTTGCTGCCTTGGCCACCGTTGCTGCCTTGGCCACCGTTGCTGCCTTGGCCACCGTTGCTGCCTTGGCCACCGCTGTTGCCGTGACCACCGCTGTTGCCGTGACCACCGCTGCTGCCTTCACCGCCGCTGTTGCCGTGACCGCCGTTGCTGCCTTGGCCACCGCTGTTGCCCTGGCCACCGCTGTTGCCCTGGCCGCCGCTGTTGCCTTGACCACCGCTGTTGCCATGACCGCCGTTGCTGCCTTGACCACCGTTGCTGCCTTGGCCACCGCTGCTGCCTTGACCACCGCTGTTGCCGTGACCACCGCTGCTGCCTTCACCGCCGCTGTTGCCGTGACCGCCGTTGCTGCCTTGGCCACCGCTGTTGCCGTGACCGCCGCTGCTGCCTTCACCGCCGCTGTTGCCGTGACCGCCGTTGCTGCCTTGGCCACCGTCACCATGACCGCCGTTGCCGTCGCCGTGACCACCGTTGCTGCCTTGGCCACCGTCGCCATGACCGCCATTGCCATTGCCGTGACCACCGTTGCTGCCTTGGCCGCCATCACCATGACCGCCATTGCCTTCGCCGTGACCACCGTTACTGCCTTGGCCGCCGTCACCATGACCGCCGTTACCGTTGCCGTGACCACCGCTGCCTTGGCCGCCATCACCATGACCGCCATTGCCGTCGCCGTGACCACCGTTGCTGCCTTGGCCGCCGTCACCATGACCGCCATTGCCGTCGCCGTGACCACCGTTGCTGCCTTGGCCGCCGTCACCATGACCGCCATTGCCATTGCCGTGACCACCGTTGCTGCCTTGGCCACCGTCGCCATGACCGCCATTGCCGTCGCCGTGACCACCGTTGCTGCCTTGGCCGCCGTCACCATGACCGCCATTGCCATGACCGCCGCTGCCGTTGCCGCCGTCTCCATGGCCGCCATCACCATGGCCGCCGTTGCCATTGCCGCCGTCTCCATGGCCGCCATCGCCATGACCGCCGCTGCCATTGCCGCCGTCTCCATGGCCACCATCGCCATGACCGCCGCTGCCGTTGCCGCCGTCTCCATGGCCGCCATCGCCATGACCGCCGCTGCCGTTGCCGCCGTCTCCATGGCCGCCGTCGCCGTGACCGCCGCTGCCGCCGTCGCCGTGACCGCCGCTGCCACCGGTCCCAGTTCCACCCGAGCCACCGGTCCCAGTTCCGCCCGTGCCGCCAGTTCCAGTTCCACCCGTGCCGCCCGTGCCGCCCGTACCGCCAGTTCCAGTTCCGCCAGTGCCGCCGGTTCCCGTGCCGCCCGTGCCACCAGTTCCAGTCCCACCAGCACCGCCGGTTCCATTTCCGCCTGTTCCAGTCCCACCATTGGCGCCGCTGCCGTTTCCAGCGCCGCTGCCAGATCCGGTGCCCGCGCCATTCCCGGCACCCGCACTACCCGATCCATTGCTGCCAGTACCTGTGCCTGTGCCTGTGCCAGTGCCAGTGCCCGTGCCAGAGCTTGCCCCAGCGCCAGTCGAAGAGCCCGAACCCGAACCAGAGCCCGCCCCAGCCCCCGACCCCACGGCCGCCCCACCCCCGCTATTGCTCTGCGATCCCGCCGCCGCTGTCCCTCCCAAGCCCGCCGCCGCGACACCCACTCCGCCGCGCGCGCCTAAATTGCCATGGTCCGGCCGGCAGCCCAGATTCGTCCCCGGAGGGCAATCGTGAGACTGAATCGGCGCCGTCGCACCCGCCGTCGCACCCGTAGCCGGCGACGTCGTCTGCGCGCCCGCCATCGCTGCGTACAAACTGACTGCAATTGCCAGAACCGCCTGGCGCGTCCCCAGATTCAACATTTCCCCGTGTTGCTTCTTCATTTCATTCTCCTTATCTCGCACCTGGAACGACCGGCCTAATAACAAGTGAATCTCTGCTCACCGTTAAAATGAAACTTCAAAGCCCGCTTGACCTCGCCGTTAGCCACTTTTAAAACCGATAAGTAAAGTGGCTCCCGGCTTCTCTCCCGCGCAAAATCCCGGTCCGATCTGGCGTGATTCAGGAGAGTCGAGTAGCCGCACATGGACAAAAACGCTGAACAGGCACGGCCGGAGCTGATGGACGTTGAAGTTATGCGCAGCGTCATTCGCCGACCGTGCGCTAGACCACGTAAAGCCAGATTGCGCCAATAATTAGTAATTAATCCCACACGCAAAACGCGGAGGACCGTGATTTACCGGCCTTAAAATCGGAATTTATGATTCGAAATCAGGTGACCGCCCGCCGGCCATGCCTATTTATTTCCGATCCGGTATATCGAGGTTTATCCGGAGCATTAGAACGGGATTAACGGGATTCGAATGAGAGGTATCAAACAGACGGCGTAACGGCGTTTGTGAAGACCCGCCCGTTCCGGCGACAACAGGCGGCGACAACAGGCGACAATACGGCCACCGCAACTTCATCGACCACAGGAATAACGATGCTTCTATCCGAACAATGGGTGCTGGTCACGGGCGGCGCCCGCGGGCTCGGCGCGGCAATCACGCGCGCTCTGGTGCGCGAGGGCGCAGGCGTCGTGGTGAATTACCGCAAGAGCGACGCGCTCGCCCAGGCGCTAAAAGAGGAACTCGGCGAACGCGTGTTGCCGATCCAGGCGGACGTCACCGACGCCGCCGCCGTCAACCGTCTGTTCGAGGCAGCACAGGCGCAAACGGGACAAACGATCGTGTCGGTGGTGAACAATGCGCTGGCCGACTTCCAGTTCGACGGCGATGCCCGCCCGAAAGTCGACTCGATCGACTGGAGCCGCTTCCAGCAGCAGATCGACGGCTCGCTCAAAGGTGCGCTCAACACGACGCAGGCGGCCATTGCCGGCATGCGGGCGCGCGGCTTCGGACGAATAGTCAACGTGGGCACCAACCTGTTCCAGAATCCGGTCGTGCCGTATCACGACTACACGGCGGCCAAAGCGGCGCTGCTCTCGCTCACGCGCACCGCCGCCCACGATCTCGGCCCCGACGGCATCACGGTCAACATGGTGTCGGGCGGTCTGCTGCGCACGACCGATGCGAGCGCCGCCACGCCTGAGTTCGTGTTCGATCTGATTGCGAGTTCGACCCCCGTGCGGCGCGTCACCACCCCCGAAGAATTCGCGGATGCGGTGCTTTTCTTCCTGTCGCCATGGTCGCGCGCGGTGACCGGTCAGAACCTCATCGTCGACGGCGGTCTGGTCAAAGGCTGAACGCAGCGTGCGGAGCCGCGACGACCGCGGCCCGCACAGGCATCGGTTCGATCAATCCACCTCCACCACAATGCGGCCGCGCGCGCTGCCCGCGCTCAGCCGCTCAAAACCCTGCAGCGCCGTTTCCAACCCGTAGCGCTGCGGATCCACCCGCGGCGCGAGTTTGCCTTCTTCGGCGAGTCGCGTCGCAAACCGCAACATCTCGCCGTGATGGGCGCGGCGCTCGCCCGACAGCAGCGCGTGTAACGTGAAGACGCCCGAATAGCTCGCCTCGCGAAACGACAGCGGCGCGAGCGCATGCGTGCCCCAACCGAGCGCGCTGACCACATGCCCAGAATGCCTGACGGCGGCAAGAGAGGCGTCGAGCGTCGCCCCGCCCACGCTATCGAACACGAGATCGAAACCCATCCCTCCGGTCGCAGCGGCAACATATTGCTCGACCGTCTGCGTCCGGTAGTCGATCGGCGTTGCGCCCAGCGCCGCGATGAGCGCGCGATCGCCGGCTCCGGCGGTGGCGAAAACCTGCGCGCCGAGCGCCTTCGCCAGTTGCACGGCCAGATAACCCACGCCGCCCGCGCCGCCTTGTATGAGCGCGGTGTGTCCGGCCTGCAGGTTCGCCCGATCCACGATGCCCGAATAGGCGGTAATAAAGCCGAGCGGCATCGAGGCGGCTTCGCGCATCGACAGATTCGCGGGTTTCAAGGCGAGCAGGTCTGCATCGACGGCCTGGTATTGCGCGAGCGAACCCTGCATTCCGCCGACGCCGCCCGTCATCCCGTACACCTCGTCGCCAACTTCGAATCCGTCGACGCCGGCGCCGAGCGCTTCCACTACACCGGCCATGTCGATGCCGGGCACGAGCGGCAATGGATGCCGCGCATGCGCCGCCGCACCGGCGCGAATCTTGGTATCGAGCGGATTCAAACCCGCAGCGGCGACGCGCACGAGCACTTCGCCCGTCGCGGGAACCGGTCGCGGCATTTCAGTGAGTTCGAGCGGGCCGTTGTGCGCGCGCAGAACAAGAGCTTGCATGGACATGATGATTTCCTGTGATTGATCGAGCAAAGCGAGGCGATCCGACGACCGACAGGTGCATACTCCGCCATGCGAAAACGCACGTAAATCGAAAATTCCGCATGGCATACAAACGAAAATGAATGATCAGGAACTGGATTGGAGCGACGTTAAAATCTTCCTCGCGATCGTCCGTGGCGGCACGCTCGGCGCCGCCGCGCGCCTGACCGGACAGACGCAGCCGACCATGGGCCGGCGTCTGCGCGCGCTCGAAGCGGCGGTCGGTCACACGCTGTTTCAGCGCACGCGCGAAGGCTTTCTACTCACCGACGAAGGCCAAGCCGTGCTGCTCTTCGCCGAGCGCATGCAGGAGGAAGCGCACGGCTTCAGCCGTGCGCTGGACGGTCGTGCACAGGAGTTGACGGGGATGCTGCGGGTGTCGTCGTCCGACTGGTTCGGCGTGCATCTGCTCACGCCGGTTTTCTCGCGATTTCTGGAACGGCATCCGCAGGTGTCCATCGAACTGGTCACCGATTCGCGCCGTTACAACCTGGCGCGCCGCGAAGCCGATCTGGTATTCCGGATCACGCCGTTCGAAGAAGCCGACGTCATCCAGCGTCAGTTGATGCATATGGACTACGCGTTATATGGTCGCGCCGACCTGGCCGCCGCTTTCACCCTGCGCGGCGCCAACGAAAAGTCGGGCGATCAGGAGCGGGCGCACACCGGCGCCGGGCTGAGCCTGATCAGTATGAACAGCGCGTTCGGCACACTGCCGGACGTCGCATGGATCAGGCGAATGCTCCCGCAGGCCCGGCTGGCTTTCGGCAGCAACAACCGCGACGCGCAAGCGCAGATGTGCGCACGAGGCGCGGGTCTCGCGGTGCTGCCGTGCCCGCTGGGCGACGCAACACCCGGTCTCGTGAGAATCGACCTCGGCGAGCCCCCGCCCGGCCGCGACGTGTGGTTCGGTTATCACCGTGATCTGCGCAGGGTCGCACGCCTGCGTGCCCTACTCGATATGACGATCGACGCGTTCGACCCTGGCGCAACGGGCGCAACGGGCGCAACGGGCTAGCAAAACGACCTCCTTACACCCTCGCCATGACATCCTCATGTCTGTCGCGATATCCGTCGAAGTCCCGTCCAGCGGGCTTCCCGGGGCATCCGGATGTGTCAGAATGCGCGCCTGTAGAACGCTCATGCTGAACGGCTTATGAACCTGAACCTTGCGCCCGTCACTTACGGTTCGGACCGCGCGGGCCTCGTCTGCGGCTTCCGTTTCACGGCAGGCCAGGCGGGCGTGCCCATCGACGCGGACGACGCCGCCCAATGGCTTGCCCTCGAACCGTCGGCGTCGTCGACATTGGCGACGGCCGCGCCCCACGACGACGGCGAATTCCTCTGGCTGCATTTCAATCTCGCGCACGTCTCCAGCGAAAAGTGGATGCACGCGCATCTGGACTTGCCGGAGAGTTTCTTCGAAGCCCTGCGCGAAGGCTCGCACTCGACCCGGATCGAACACCAGCACGGCGCGCTGCTCGCGGTCGTCAACGACGTGATGTTCGATTTCGAGCAGACGCCGTCCGATATCGCGACGCTTTGGGTCTACACGCACGAGCGGCTGATGATCACCGCGCGCCTGAAGCCGCTGCGCTCCATCGACCGTTTGCGCGCGTCGGTCCGCGACGGCGAGCGTTTTGATACACCGGCCGAATTACTGATTCATCTGCTGCGCGATCAGGCTGATCTGCTCGTCACCATCGTGCGTCGCAGCAGCACCGAGGTGGATCGGCTCGAAGACCAGTTCCTGTCCCGCAAGAGCTTCGACAACCGCCGCGACCTCGGCGCGATGCGTCGCGTACTGGTGCGGCTGCAACGCCTGCTCGCGCCCGAGCCGGGATCGATTTTCCGGCTGCTGGTGCGACCGCCGGCGTGGCTGTCGGCGCAGGACGTGCAAAGTCTGCGCGATTCGACTGAAGAATTTTCCCTGGTGCTGGGCGATCTGTCCGGCCTCGCGGAGCGCATCAAGCTGCTCCAGGAAGAGATCGCCGCGCGGCTCACCGAGCAAAGCAATCGCACGCTCTTCACGCTGACGCTGGTGACGGTGCTCGCGTTACCGATCAACATCATCGCCGGGCTGTTCGGGATGAACGTGGGCGGCATTCCGCTCGCGGAGAACCGGCATGGCTTCTGGTTCATGGTGCTAGTGGTGGTGAGTTTTACCGCGCTGACCGGCTGGTGGGGCTTTCGCCGGCGCTCGGGCGGACGCTGACTGAAGCCCTGGAGTTCGTGTCGCGAAGTGGAATAACGGGGTCAGGCACAGGAACTGCTGAGTGCTCTACGCGTCACATGTCCGGGCCGACACAGTGGATCGGCACGAGGACAGACAGCGAACTAATCAACCACCCGTTATGAACACAACGAAGAAGGAAATAATCATGCGCAGACGACAATTCATCATGACCGGTACCGCTGCTATCGCCGCCGCAGGCCTCAGCCTCACCGGTTGCACGACGACGTCGGCTTCCTCGGGCGCAGGGGCATCGTCGAACGCAGGCAAGCGCGACACCATCAACGCCGGTATCGACTCGACGCTGGCGCGTCTGTACGAAAACGTCGGCGGCTCGCGCGAACTGGTTGCGAAGGCGCGCGGCGTGCTGGTGTTCCCGTCGGTCATCTCGGCGGGCTTCTGGGTCGGCGGTCAGTATGGCGAAGGCGCACTGCGCGTCGGCGGCCGCACGTCGGGCTATTACAGCACCGCCGCCGGCTCGTTCGGTCTGCAGATCGGCGCACAGTCGAAAGCGCTCGTGTTCCTGTTCATGACGAACGACGCACTGAACAAATTCACGTCGAGCCAGGGCTGGGCCGCGGGTGGCGACGCCACGGTGGCCGTGCTGAAGGTCGGCGCGAACGGTGCGATCGATACGTCGACCGCTACCAGCCCGGTCGAGGCATTCGTGCTGACCAACGGCGGCCTGATGGCCGGCGTGTCGCTCGAAGGCACGAAGGTATCGCGCCTGATGATCTAAGCGATCCGGTGGCCAGCTCGCCGCGCATACTGCGTTAGGCGCGAGCGGCCTCGCGAACGATCCTTGAAAGTCACGCAGCCGCTTCGCCGGCCGCGTGGCTTTTTTCATGGCGCCGCGCGTGCCGTGCGCTGCGCGTGCTGCCGGACACCCAGGCCGTCCTGCGGTACCATCCGTGCTTTCGTCATTTCGGCCTGTTCGCCCGGCTTGCGATGTCCTCTGCCGGGACTCTCTTTGCGACGACACCTCTGGCTGTCGTCACGCCGTGCCTCACCGCCGCCTCTCGCTGAACCATGAACACCGCTCTTCCGACCCCAGCCAGGCGCGCCAGTCTGTCCGGTATCAAAAGCAACGTCCTCGCCGGACTGACCTCGTCGTTCGCGCTCGTGCCCGAGTGCATCGCCTTCGCACTCGTCGCCCATCTCAACCCGTTGATGGGCCTGTACGGCGCGTTTTTCATCTGCACGATCACCGCGCTGTTCGGCGGCCGTCCGGGGATGATTTCCGGCGCGGCCGGTTCGATGGCGGTGGTCATCGTGGCGCTGGTGGTCCAGCATGGCGCGCAATATCTGCTCGCGACCGTGATACTCGGCGGTCTGCTGATGGTCGCGTTCGGCGCGCTGCGGCTCGGCAAGCTGATCCGCATGGTCCCGCATCCGGTCATGCTGGGCTTCGTCAACGGGCTGGCCATCATCATCGCGATGGCGCAGCTCGCGCACTTCCGGGAAAGCACGTCGACCGGCGAGCAGTGGCTGCACGGCAGCGCGCTGGCGATGATGACCGGCCTCGTCGCGCTCACCATGCTGATCGTGTATCTGCTGCCGCGGCTTACGCGGGCCGCGCCGCCGGCGCTAGTGGCGATCGTCGGCGTGGGACTCTTCACCCAGGCCTTGCATCTGCCTACGCGCACGCTCGGCGACATGGCGCACATGGCGGGCGGCCTGCCCGCTCTGCAGTGGCCCGCCGTGCCGCTGACGCTCGATACGCTGCGTATCGTCCTGCCCTATGCGGTCCTGATGGCGCTGGTCGGTCTGCTGGAAACGCTGCTCACGTTCAGTCTGACCGACGACATCACCGAAACGCGCGGCCAGCCTAACCGCGAGTGCCTCGCGCTCGGCGCGGCCAACATCGTGTCGGGACTGTTCGGCGGCATGGGCGGCTGCGCGATGATCGGCCAGACGATGATCAACCTGAACTCGGGCGGACGCTGGCGGCTATCCGGCGTGGTCAGCGGCGTGATGATCCTGATGTACATCCTGTTCCTGTCGCCGCTGATCGAGCGCATTCCGCTCGCGGCGCTGGTCGGTGTGATGTTCGTGGTCGCGCAACAGACGTTCGCATGGGGGTCGCTGCGCGTGCTCGGCAAAGTGCCGCGCAACGACGCGCTGGTGATCGTCGCCGTCACGGTCATCACGGTCTTCACCGACCTCGCGATTGCCGTGTTGTGCGGCATCGTCATCGCGGCGCTGAACTTCGCGTGGCAGCACGCGCGAGAAATCCACGCACAGGCCGACGAGCACGCGGACGGCAAGACTTATTCGCCCAAAGGCACGCTGTTCTTCGCGTCGACCACGCGCTTTCACGAACTCTTCGACCCCGAGCGCGATCCGCTTCACGTCACGATCGACTGCAGTCATCTGTTGCTCGCGGATCATTCGGCGCTCGCAGCTTTGCAAGCGCTCAACGAACGTTACCGGAAGGCCGGCAAGCTTTTGCGCATGAAGAATCTGTCGGGGCACAATTGTCGTTTGCTGACTCGCGCGGGAATCGAATTCGAATCCGCGTGAACGCGAACACACCCTGATGCTGACTGAGAGAGCATCGCCGTCGTTTAGACGCGATAGAAAGGCGTCACCATGACGCGTATCGCATGGGTAAGGAATCTGGCACAGAGAAATCTAAGGTAAGATTTCCCACGCCTATTTCTTTTTTACCGCTTTTTATTGCTTTTTTATTATTAGCGCGCCGTCTCCGGAGGCCACCGTGACAAGACGCGTATCGCTGGAAGACGAGAGCGAATTTGCGATCTGGAAAGATCGCAATGGAACGGGCGGAGCACATCCGTCGCAACCACAGCAAGCGCGCCGCGTGTTGATCGGGCATCGCGACAAAGCCATTGGCGAATCCCTCACTTTGTTGTTGTCGCTGAAGGGCTACGACGCCATTTACGCGGCCGATCTCATCAAGCTCGCCAGTTTTTTGAAGTGGTGGAAACCTAGCGCGATTTTGCTGGATACGCGGCTCGATTCCGCGGCCGACTATCAGTTCACGCGCACCATGCGCACCGAGCAGGCCAACGCCGAAGTGCTGATGCTGGCCATGAGTAATATCTGGCCGCTCGATACCATCTCGCAGTTAAAAGAAGCAGGGTTCGACGGACATTGCCGGCGACCCTGTTCGCTCTGGCGCGTCGTGGATATTCTCGGCGGCTATTTTCACAAGGCCTGAGGCCTTGCGCATCGACGGTTATTCGGCGGCAAGCGTCAGTTCGGCCACTTCGAAGTGGTCAACCTCGCGCAGTACCTGCGGCGCCAGCAGCAATTTTGCCGCGCGAACGCCCGCACCCATCACGACTTGCGGGCGCTCCATCACGGCGGCATCCACGAGCACGCGCCAGTCGGCCGGCAAACCGAACGCGGTGATTCCGCCGAACTCCATGCCGCTGTGCTCGACCGCGGCTTCCCGTTTGGCAAACGACAGCCGCTGCGCACCCAGCGCGGCCTTGACCGCGCCGTTGATATCCAGACGCCGCGAGCCCAGCGACACCAGCGCCGCATAGTGTTCACCGCCGTCCTTCTTGTAGCGGATCACGATCGTATTGGCGCAGTCCTCGAGACCGAAGCCATATCGCGCGCTGAACTCGGCGGTGTCGGAGGCGTCGTCGCTGACGGCGAAAACGGTGATGCCGCTGGCCGGCAAGCGTTCGACCACATGAGCCGGCAACTGCGCGCCCCACTGATCTACCGGAACGATGTCCAACTGTTTGACGGATTCGTGGGAGTGCATAGCGATGGACGTGAAGAATGAGCCAGCCGGCATTCTAGCGGCACGCTGCGCCGATCGGGCGCACGGCGGCCCGCGTACCGGCCAGTTGTCGAGACGGGCACAAGGTTTGCGTAAGACTGGAACGCGAAACCCCACGTCGAGGTCCGCCCGATGCGGCGTTAAGCCGCCCGGACCGACGCCGGTTTCGCCTACGCCGCTTTACGGCGCCAGCAATTCAGCGAGAAAAACGATCATGGATATCGACACCCTTTCCGCCGACAATCTCCAGCAGGTGGCGCGTACTCAGGCCAACTGGGCAATCGGCGCATTTAAACAGTTCTCCGAAGACCGCTGCGCAGCGCTCGCCGCCAGCATCGCGTTTTACGCCGCGTTCTCGCTGGCGCCGACGCTGGTCATGGTCATTGCCGTGGCCGGCTGGTTTTTCGGCGCCGAGGCCGCGCGCGGCGAACTGTTCAATCACATCCATGGATTGCTCGGCGACCAGGCTGCGGCCGGCGTTCAGACCATCGTCGAGAATGCGCATCACAGCGGCAGCGCGGGCGGTGTCGCGGCGATCATTTCGTTTTCGATGCTGGCCATCGGCGCATCGGCGACGTTTTCGTCGCTCAATAGCGCGCTGAATATCGTGTGGCCGAACACGGGACCGCGTTCGTCGAGCGTGATCGCGCTGGTGCGGGTGCGGCTCATCTCGTTCGGGCTCGTGCTGGGCGTCGCATTCCTGCTGATCGTCTCGCTGGTGCTCGACACGGTGATTACCTTTGTCGGCAAATGGCTGTGGGGCGATTCGCCGTACGTGATCATCGGCAATCTGCTGCAGCTCGGCGTCGGCTTGCTGGTGCTGGCGTTCGCGTTCGCCGGCCTGCTCAAGTTTCTGCCCGATGCGCGGGTGCGGTGGCGCGATGCGTTCGTCGGTGGAATCGTGGCGGCCGTGCTGTTCTCGGCGGGCAAGAAGCTGTTTGCGCTTTATATCGCGCATGCCGGTATGGCCAGTTCGTTCGGCGCTGCAGGGTCGCTCGCCGTGTTGCTGATGTGGCTGTATTTCTCCGCGGCGGTCCTGCTGCTCGGCGCGGAGTTCTCCGCGGCGCGCGGCCGCATGCACGATCCGCGTGGCGGTTGGGGCATGCAGGAAGAGTCGCCGCCGGGAAGCCGCGCCAAGCTGGCTTCCGTGCTCGCCGCATCGACGAAGGCGCCCGAAGCTCAAGCCGGTTCCCCCGATCGTCGGAGCGGCGCTATTGGTGTAGTGGCTGGCGCGATAGCCGGTGCGAGTGCCGCCGTCAGGCAATCCGGCTCGACGCCGGGAAGTCCGGCTGCGGTTGCCCCTACCACCCTGCCCGCCGCGCGTGCCGGGACGGCGAGCGCGCTCGCCACGGCTTCGCCTGCCTCGGTCCTGCGCGTGCCCGCACGGCAAAAAGCGTCGGCGCGGGCGGCTGCCATGAAGGTCGGCCGCACCGTCGTAATGGCAGAAACGCAAGCTACGCGAATCGCCGCCGTCACTCTGGTCGAAGCCGGCCGTCAGGCCGTCGTCGCGGATCGCTATGTCAGACGTCATCCGTGGACGTCGATGCTCGTCGCCGCCGCGGCAGGCCTCGCCGCGGCCGCTGTCGCGCGCCGTCACGACGACAGTCGTCACGACGAGATCACCCCTTCGCACGACTGAAAATCCCGCCGCGGATTCAGAAATCAGAAGTCAACCCCTGCGACCGATGCACTCGTTCTAACGACATCGGTTGTAGGAATAAGCCGTCTTCAACTTACGACAATCCTTCAAATCCGCCGCGAATTAGCCGACGCCGGATCGGTCACTGTCAACGAAACAACAATAATGCCGAGTCAACGAATAAATATTGCGGAAATAGAAATAATCAAGAACGCGCTTTAAATACAACGCTTTGCGCTGTTTGTCACTTTTTAGAGACAGTCTTTTTTTTCCTGTACTTGCCGATAGAGTCGGTGAGCTATTCTCCTTTCCGCAACAAAGAAACTAATCATCTGCGTGGAGAAATGGATGAAACGAATTGCACTGTCTACCCTCTCGCTGGCGCTCCTGGGCGTTACCGGCGCGGCACATGCTCAAAGCAGCGTCACCCTGTACGGTTTGATCGACGAGTCGGTCCAGTACGCTCATAACACGGTCAATGCAGCCGGCAACAACAGCAACCAGGTTGGTCTGGTTGGCGGCAACCTGCAAGGCGATCGTTGGGGCTTGAAGGGTACGGAAGATCTGGGCGGCGGTCTGAAGGCAATTTTCCAATTGGAAAACGGCTTTGACCTGAACAGCGGCGCACTGGGTCAAGGCGGCAAGATGTTCGGTCGTCAAGCCTACGTCGGTTTGACGGGCGATCAGTTCGGTACGGTCACGCTGGGTCGTCAATACGATCCGCTGGTCGACCTGGTTCAGCCGCTGACGGCTGACAACTATTTCGGTTCCACTTTCGCAACGCCGGGTGACGTCGACAACAACGACAACTCCTCGCGCACGAACAGCGCAATCAAGTACACCTCGCCGGTTTGGGGCGGCCTGCAGTTCGAAGGCTTCTACGCTCTGGGCGGCGTGGCAGGTGCAACGGGTTCGGGTCAAACGTGGTCGGGTGCCGCAACGTACGCAACGGGTCCGTTCAGCGTCGCTGCAGGTTACTTCCGCGCCGACAACGGCAACTCGACGGCTCTGCGCACGACGTGGGCCAGCACGTCGGACGGCACGTTCGACAACCAGGTCAACACGGCTTATCTGACGGCCAAGTCGATCGGCATCGCTTCGGTGGCAGCACAATACGTGGCAGGTCCGTTCACGGCCAGCCTGCGTTACAGCAATGCACAGTACAAGCCGGACGGCAACTCGGCATTCAACTCGACCGAGAAGTACAACATCGGCGCAGCTTACCTGGGTTACCAGGCAACGGCAGCGGCGCTGGTCGGCGTGGGCTATACGTACACGAAGTCGACCGGCGACACGGGCGCAACGTATCACCAGATCTCGGTGGGCGGCGACTACACCCTGTCGAAGCGCACGGACATCTACCTGGTTGGTGCATACCAGCACGCAAGCGGCGACCAGCGTACGGCTGGCGGCGCAGTGGTCAACGCTGGCGCAGCAATCGGTTCGTACGGCTACAACTCGGCATCCAGCTCGCAAGAACTGGTCAGCCTGGGCATCCGCCACAAGTTCTAATCGAACTTGCTGGACTGCTGAAGCACGCAGTTGAAAACCAGCCACGGGCGCAAGCCTGTGGCTGGTTTTTTTTCGTCTTGCGAGTCTGGCTGAGTCCGGTTGAGCCTGGCTTTGCCCGGCTCGTGCGGGTAAAAAAAAGGACGTCATGAGCTTTTAGTCCGGCTCATGACGTCCTTTCCTCGATTCGACTACCGATAACCGGCTAGCGCCGCTGCGACTTGCCCTTCTCCGACGATTGCGCAAGTGTCTGCGCCGGCATCGCGTTCAGCTCATGCTCGATCCCGTCCGCGCCGACCGGCCCACGGTGCAGCACCAGCGCACGCTCGCGCTGCAATACCGGCACGTTGGGCGAGTCCTGCCAGTCCGGATCGGGAATCTCGCCGAACACCTGCCGCAGGCGTTCGCCCCAGGTCCGGTGAATCATCTCGAAGTACGTGTTGTCGTGATCGATCGACACGAATCGCGTCACCCGCAGCGAGTCCTTCTGATACACCAGCAGATCGAGCGGCAAGCCCACCGACAGATTCGAGCGCAGCGTGGAATCCATCGACACCAGCGCGCATTTGGCGGCTTCGTCGAGCGGCGTGGACGGCGTCAGCACGCGATCGATGATCGGCTTGCCGTATTTGGCCTCGCCAATCTGGAAGTACGGATTCACGGCGGACGCTTCGATGAAATTCCCCGCCGCGTAGATCATGAACAGCCGCGGCCGGTTGCCCGCAATCTGCCCGCCGAGAATGAAACTGCAATTGAAATCGACGCCGAATTCGTTCAACGCCTCGGCTTCCCGCTGATGCACGAGGCGCACCGCGCGCCCGATCACGCGAGCCGCGTCGGCCATGGTGGGCGCATTCCAGAGCGTGGCTGCCGCCGCGTCGGTCGGCTCGGTGAGTTCGTGCAGCACCGCTTGCGTGAGCGACAGATTGCCGGCGCCGAGCAGCACGAGCATGCGCTCGCCCGGCTGTTCGAAGACCGACATCTTGCGCGCGGTGCTGATGTGATCGACGCCCGCATTGGTGCGCGTGTCCGAGAGGAACACGAGACCGTCGTCGACGGACATCGCGACACAGTAAGTCATGAGAAAGTTACCCGCAAAAAAACACTGAACGGACGCTATTGTAATGCGGCGCGCATGCGCCTCTATTGCGTATTACGGCGGGTGCGGGGTGAAACTGAATGGCAATCGACCCTGACGCCCGCCGAATCCGCTTCGGCGAGCGCTGCGAGTCAAGGCTACTGCGCCGCCTGACCGCTCACGGTCACCGACACCTTCAACTGCTCTTCCAGCCCGCCGATACGACGCCCACGCACCGGCGCCGCCGCTTCGTAATCGCGGGCGACGGCGAGCCGGCAATAGATTTCGCTGGCAAACGAAGCATGTGTCACGTCGACCGAAATCCAGCCCTTGCCTTCGAGCCACACATCGACCCAAGCGTGGCTCGCGCCGTTCGGCGCGACGGCGGAGGTTTCCGGGTGCGTCACTTCGCCCGGCTCGATATAACCGCTCACGTAGCGCGCCGGAATGCCGCGTGCACGGCAGCAGGCCAGCATCAGATGCGCATGGTCCTGGCAGACGCCATTGCCGAGTTCGAGCGCCTGCGCGGCCGTGCTGGTGACCTCCGTGATGCCCGGCGTGTACTTCACGCGCTGCACGATCTGTTCGGACAGTGCGATCAGGCTGCTCGAGGTATCCAGCGCCGCCACCGACTGCGCCAGTTCGCGGACCGCCGCATCGGCTTCCGTGAGCCGCGTCGAGCAGGTGAAATGTTCGAGCGGAATCGGACCCACACCGTCGGGTAGAAAGCCGTCGACGAGCGGAATGGTGTCCACTTCGCCGCCTACGTGCAGGCGAATCTCGCTGTGCGGCTTGTTGATCACCAGCGTATGCAGCACGTTGCCGTACGCATCGAACGTCGCGTCGAGCTTGCCGGGCGCATCGATGCTCCAGCGCCGCACCATCTGCGAGGCGCCGTTGGACGGCGTCAGGCGCAGTTGCTGGATCGAATAGTGGACCGTCGCTTCATAGCGATAGGACGTGTCGTGGCGGATCGTCAGGTACATGGGAAAACTCCGTCAGGCGACAGGCAGCATCAGATAGGTACGCGCCACCATGTTCCCCAACTCGAACACGCGAGCGAGGAACTGGGTCAGATAGGCGTGCAGGCCGGCTTCGAAAATCTGCCGGATGTCGGAATACACCAGTTCGGCGCGCAGCTTGCCGGCGAAACGTTCGCACTGGTTCGAGCCCGACGTGCGCAACATCGCCAGGTTCGAGCAGACGCCTTCGAGCGACGCGAGCAACGAACGCGGCATCTGCTGATTCAGAATCATCAGTTCGACCACGCGCGCGGGCGTCACCACATCGCGATACACCTTGCGATAAATTTCGAGTGCCGACACCGAGCTCAGAATCGAGGTCCAGTAGTAGAAGTCTTCGAGCTGACGCGCGGCGTCGCGTGAATTCGGTTCGACGTCGGCAAAGCGTACGTCGAGAATGCGCGCGGTGTTGTCCGCGCGCTCCAGGAAAGTGCCCAGTTGCGTGAAGAAGAATGCGTCGTCCTGCAATGCGGTGCCGATCGTCACGCCGCGCGACAGATGCGAGCGGAACTTCACCCACTCGAACAGCGCGCCGGGATTGCTGACGGCCTGGCCCGACAGGCTGCGCTCGTTGAATTCGAGCCACGTGTCGTTGATGGTTTCCCACCACTCGGTAGTCAACGTGCCGCGTACCGCGCGGGCGTTTTCGCGCGCGGCCTGCAGACACGAGTGAATACTCGACGGGTTGGTGGAATCGGCCACCATGAAATCGAGCACGTTGTCGCGCGTCGGTTCGTCGTAACGCTGCGCGAACGCGGTTTCGAGTTCGGAGATACGCAGCACCGAACGTTGCGCGCGCGCCTCCTGATCGGGCGTCTGCGGCAGCAGCAGCGCCTTCAGGTTGATGTCGAGCATGCGGGCGGTGTTCTCCGCGCGCTCCATGTAGCGGGCCATCCAGAAGAGGTGATCGGCGGTGCGACTTAGCATGACGGCATTCCGTTATCTGATGACGCGAGCCTCGTTGCGAAGTACAGGCTCGCGCTGGTTATCCGTGTTCGCCGGCGGCAGTGGACGATGGTCGTGCCGGCTGCCGGCTGCTGGTTAGGTGGCTCGATGACTATTCGCGAGCGGACGTCGGTGCGTTCTTACGTTAGCGGGAAAGCTACGCCACGCCGCCGCGAAACGCAGCCATCAGTCCACCATCCAGGTATCTTTGGTTCCGCCCCCCTGCGAGGAATTCACGACCAGCGAGCCTTCCTGAAGCGCGACGCGAGTAAGACCGCCCGCGCACATCGTCACACTCTTGCCGGAAAGCACGAACGGCCGCAAGTCGATATGGCGCGGCGCGATACCCGCTTCGACGAAAGTCGGGCAAGCGGACAGCGCCAGCGTGGGCTGCGCGATATAACCCGCCGGCCGTGCAATCAGACGTTCGCGGAACGATTCGATTTCGGCCTTGGTCGAGGCCGGTCCCACCAGCATGCCGTAGCCGCCCGCGCCATGCACTTCCTTCACCACCAGTTCCGGCAGATGCGCGAGCGTGTAGGCGAGATCGTCGGGCTTGCGGCACTGGAACGTGGGTACGTTGTTCAGAATCGGCTTTTCGCCGAGATAGAACTCGATCATTTCCGGCACGTACGGGTAGATCGATTTGTCGTCGGCGATACCCGTGCCCATCGCGTTCGCGAGCGCCACGCGGCCGGCGCGATACGACGTCAGCAAACCCGGCACGCCGAGCGCCGAGTCGTTGCGGAAAGCAAGCGGATCGAGAAAGTCGTCGTCGACCCGGCGGTAGATCACGTCGACGCGCTTCGGTCCCTGCGTGGTACGCATGAACACATAGTTGTCGTCGACGAAGAGGTCCTTGCCTTCCACCAGTTCGACACCCATCTGCTGCGCGAGGAAGGTGTGCTCGAAGTACGCCGAGTTGTACATGCCCGGTGTGAGCACCACCACCACCGGATCGTCGACACCTTCGGGCGCGACCGAGCGCAGCGTATCGAGCAGCAGATCGGGATAATGCGCGACCGGCGCAATGCGGTTCTGCACGAACAGTTCGGGGAAGAGCCGCATCATCATCTTGCGGTTCTCGAGCATGTACGACACACCCGAGGGCACCCGCAAGTTGTCTTCGAGCACGTAAAACTCGCCCTCGTCACCCGCGCGAACCACGTCGACCCCGGCGATATGCGCGTAAACACCGAGCGGCACGTTCACGCCCTGCATCTCCGGGCGGTACTGCGCATTGGTGTAGACCTGCTCGGCCGGCACGATACCGGCGCGCACGATGTTGCGATCGTGATAGACGTCGTGGATAAACAGATTGAGTGCCTGCACCCGCTGACGCAAACCCGCTTCCAGAGTTTGCCATTCGCCACGCGGGATGATGCGGGGAATCAGGTCGAAGGGAATCAGTCGCTCGGTGCCGGACAGGTCGCCGTTCACCGCAAAGGTAATGCCGACCCGGCGAAATAGCAGATCGGCTTCCGCACGCTTGCGCGCGATCGCCTCATTGCCCTGCTTCACCAGCCAACGCTCGAAGCGCGCATAGTGTGGTCGCACGGCATCGTCATGATGACGCATCTCGTCATAGCATCGCATGTCACGCCCCGCTCTTGTTGTCGGATAGAAGGCGAATGCGCTGCGCATTCGGTGTTCGACAATCATTGAAGCAAGCGCTATGCCATTGAGCCTATCGCATGCGAAATCACAGTGCATGCACGCGAACGGCGCATCCCGACCGGCAAGGCCTGGACGCCATCGTACTGCGGCGGCTCATGATGCGCTAGTACGGTGCACACGCGGCATCGCGGTGCGTGTTCGACGAGCGGACCCACGTAGCGATCGGGCATAAAAAATCCCCGTGAATTTTCATTCACGGGGATCTCTGACGACTCACACGACTAACCGGCTGTTGCGCCGGCGGCTCATGAAAAAACTGTCATGAAGCGCGGCCGGCGCATTGCACGATCAGCCTGCTGCAGCGTCTTTCAACTTCTTCAGCGGACGTGCCTTGATGCGCACGCTGGCCGGCTTGGCCGGGAACCAACGCTCTTCACCCGAGAACGGGTCTTTGCCGAAGCGCTTCTTCTTCGCCGGCACAGCTTGCACGACGATCTTCAACAGGCCCGACAGCGTGAACTCACCAGCGCCCTTCTTGTGGACGGCGCCGAGGATCGTATCTTCGAGCGCGGCCAGCACGGCCTTGGCGGTTTTCGGTTCGACAGCGGCGCGTTCAGCGACGTGTGCAGCCAGCGAGGCCTTCGTGAAGGTGTCCTTGATCGGCGACGGTGCGCTGGACGCCTTCACGGCGACCTTCTTAGCTGCGACGGCTTTCTTCGCAGGAACTTTCTTTGCAGCAACCTTCTTGGTGGGTACCGGGGCAGCAGCCTTCTTGGCCACCTTTTTTGCGGAAGTCGGCATGTTTCTCCTACCTGTAGTGGTCAGTGAATTGCACGAAGCGCAGACGGTATGTGCACGCTTCAACGCCGGATTCTACAAGCGCTCAAGCGATTTGCGCGACTCTTTTATGCGTCGCCGCGAATGTTTGTTGCGCCGCGCAGACTGCCCCGATCATTTTGGGCCTTGTTTTAGCGGGTAAAAGTGTTTTCGGAGGGGTCGGCGAGGGGCGCTGTCACGCACACGTAAACGGCGTTACAAACCGTTTCGATGCATGAATCAAGGGACTTTTATTCGATGGGCCGCGCTCACGAGATGCCGGACCTGGCGCTCGAACGGCATGCACGGACTCTGTGTTGCAACAAAAACGCCTGTACGTAGCAGCGAAATCGACTCATGCAGCCTCGCTCACTCATGCTGCGGCAGAAAATCGCAGCCGGTTCCGAATGGATGATCCGGGCGCGGGTCGCCCGGATGCCGCGCCGCCGGCATCGGGTATCTCCGCATTGGCGATGCGTTTTTATTGCGCCAGCTTCGGCAGCAGGCCGGCGAGTTTCGTGAGCGCAGCGTCGATCGACTCGACTCCGATACTCCCGTAGCCGAAGATCAAGCCGGCCTGCGGCTTCACGCGTTGATGAAACGGGGCGATGCCGTATAAGCCGATCGCTGCATCGTGCGCAGCGTCGATCACCGCCGACTCGGTCAGCGGCGCCCGCAATCGTGCCGCCAGATGAATGCCGGCGCTCGGCACGATCGGCTCGAACCAGGGCGCCAGTTCGCCATGCAGACGATCCAGCAGCAACGCACGACGCGCGGCGTAGAGCTTGTGCATACGGCGCAGATGCTTGGCGAAATCGCCGTCGAGCATGAACGAGGCGAGCGCGGTTTGTGTCAGCGTGCAGCCGTGCCAGTCCGAAATCTGCCGGGCCCGATACAGCGCACCGAACAGCGACGCCGGCGGTACGACATAACCAATGCGCAATTCCGGGAATAGGGTTTTCGAAAACGTGCCGACATAAGCGACGAGACCCGCGCGGTCGAGACTCTTGAGCGGCTCCATCGACCGTCCTTCGAAACGGTATTCGCAGTCGTAGTCGTCTTCGATGATCACTGCGCTGCGTGCCTGCGCCCAGGCCAGCAACTCGACGCGTCGCTCGAGACTCATCGGCATGCCGAGCGGAAACTGATGCGACGGCGTCACATAGACGAGCCGCGCGTTGTCCGGCAGTTTGCCGACGATCAGTCCTTCGCCGTCCACCGGCACCGGCACCACGCGCGCGCCGGTCGCGTTGAAACACGCCAGCGCCGGCGGATAACCGGGGTCTTCGAGCGCCGCGACATCGCCCGGGCGCAACGTGACGCGCGCCAGAAGATCGAGCGCGTGCTGCGCGCCCTGCGTGACGATCACTTCGTCCCAATTGCTCGACACCGCGCGATTGAACGCGAGGTAGCGCGAGATGGCAAGGCGCAGCTCCTGCTCGCCCGCCGCGTCGCGATAGATGCCGATGCCGCGCGCCTGCGTGCGCAGCGCGCGATTCACGCAACGGCGCCAGACGTCGAACGGAAACAGCGCCTTGTCCGTCGCGCCGCCGATGAAGTCGTACGGCGAGGCCACCGACGCTCGCGGCGCCTGCAAGCCGCCGGGCTGTTGCTCCCACAACGGCTGCGCGCGGGGGACGGCCTTTGCTTTGGATCTGGCGCGTTCGCGGGCCAGGTCGGCGGCACGCGCGTAGGAAGAGCGCTCCGCCGGCAGACGCTCGAAGCCGTCGGCGACGAACGTGCCCGAACCGGCCCGCGTGCTCAAGTAGCCTTCGGCGAGCAGCCGCTCGAACACGTCGAGCGTGGTCTTGCGCGAGACGCCCAGCTGCGTCGCGAGATCGCGCGTGGACGGCAACCGGGTGCCGCCGGCCAGCCGCCCTTCGAGAATGCCCGCGCGCAACTGTCGATAGATCTGCCCGGACAGATCGTGACGCCCTTCCATGGCGATATGGATTTCCATCGAAGTGGCTACCTCAAATATCCAGAAAATGGTTATTTCTAAAGACCAGTGAGGATCGTAAGCTTAATGCCATCCCCGCGGTTCGAGCGGATATCTTTAAAGGAAACTTCATCATGCAAGCACGACTCGACTTCTACCGGGCCAGCCCGTCCGCCACCCGCGCGATGATGGCGCTCGAGGCCGCCATCGGCAAGAGCGGTATCGACAAGACGCTGGAGGAACTGATCCGGATTCGCGCGTCGCAGTTGAACGGCTGCGCGTTCTGTCTGGATATGCACGTGGCGGACGCGCGCAAACACGGCGAAAGCGAGCGGCGCCTCGCCACCGTGGCCGCGTGGCGCGAAGCGCCGTTCTTCACCGACCGCGAGCGCGCGGCGCTCGAGTGGACGGAAGCCGTCACGCTGATTGCAGAGACGCGCGTGCCGGACGCCGTGTGGGAAGTAGTGAAGCCGCATTTCAGCGAGCAGGAAATTGCCGACCTGACGCTGCTGATCGTGGCGATCAACGGCTGGAACCGGATTGCGGTTTCGTTCCGCAAGCTGCCTGAATAAGGACGCTGAAGCGGCGAGACGCGAGAAAGGCCGACGCGCGGGTTGTCTTACTCCACCGTTGCGCTATCCAGCGCCCCCGTATGCCGCGCGTCAAGACGCGCGGCGTCGCAGCAGCGTTGATGTTCCCGTGACAGCCGGCTCATCAGCGGCAGCAACAGGACCGCGACCAGCGCCCCACCCGCCGCGAGCCAGCCGAGTCCCGTGAAAAGACGCGCGTACAGCGGCAACGACACGAGCGGATCGAGTTCGCCTGCCGGCATCTGCGCGAAATTCGCGACCACGCTGCCCAGATACTGCGACACGCCGGTCGCCACGAAGAACGCGCCCATCATGAAGCCGCTCATGCGTGCGGGCACGTAGCGCGCGATCATCGCAAGGCCCAGGCCGCTTACCAGCAGTTCGCCGAGCGAATAAAGGCCGTAACCGCCGACCATGAACCAGGACGACACCCGTCCGTTCACCGCGTACCGCGCACTCGCCGCATACACGAAGAAGCCCGCCGCGACGACCGCAAAGCCGATTGCGTACTTCACCGCGACCGGCACGTCCTTGCCGCTGCTGGCCAGCCGGGTATACAAAAGCGCCAGTAACGGACTCATCACCATGATCCAGATGGGGTTCAACGCCTGGAATTGCGCGGCGCTCCATGTGAACAGCGTGACGCCGAACAGCGAGAAACGCGGATCGACATTGCGCAACGCGAATAGCGTGAGCGACGTCGACATCTGCTGATAGAACACGAAGAACAGGATGACCTGCGCGGTCAGGATCAGGGCCGCGACGAGTCCGGCGCGCTCCGGGCGCTCGCACTTCATCAGCATGTAACCGAAGATGCCCAGAATCGCGACCCCCGCCGCGTAGACGCAGGCCACCGCGACGGCCTTGTCCTGCAGCACGAACATCGTCGCGGTGCCGAGCGCCAGACCGCCCAGCGCTACCGCGTCGACCCGCTTCCAGCACACCGGTTCGGCGTCCGGCGCCGTACCGATATGCGCGATCGTGCGGAACATCAGGAAGTAGTTAAGCACCGACAGCAGCATGCCCGCGCAGCACACGGCGAACGCCGCATGCCAGCCCCAACGGTCCTTGATCCACGGTGTGGCGAGCATCGACACCGTCGAGCCGACGTTGACCGCCATGTAGTAAATCGTGAAAGCGCTGTCGATACGCGCGTCGTCGCCTTCGTAGATACGCCGCACCAGGTTGGCCGCATTCGCCTTGAAGAGCCCGTTGCCCACCACGATCACGCCGAGCGAGGCGTACAGATAACCCAACCGTTCGTTGGGCAGCGCCAGCATGCAGTAACCCACGCTCAGCACGACGGCGCCGAAGATCATCGTGCGGCGCGCGCCCAGAACCCGGTCGCCGATCCACCCGCCAATAGACGGCGCCGCATACACGAGCGCCGCGAACGCGCCCCAGGTGAGCGTGGCCTGGCTGTCGCCGAACTGCAGCTTGTCGATCATGAACAGCACCAGCAGCGCGGCCATGCCGTAGTAGCCGAAGCGCTCCCACATC
The DNA here is from genome assembly GCF_900996245.1 of Paraburkholderia sp. BCC1886. Lineage (GTDB taxonomy): Bacteria > Pseudomonadota > Gammaproteobacteria > Burkholderiales > Burkholderiaceae > Paraburkholderia. The sequence goes on from NZ_CAAJGK010000043.1 coordinate 23,087, forward strand.
TCGATCAGAAAAACGGTCGAAAACGATCGGGTTTGAGTAACCCGTACGCCCGGCAAATTGGATGAGTTCATCGTGGACCTTGTTGGGACGGTGACGGTAAAGCCGTGAATTCGTTTCGCTCATTCTGGCGATTTTGCGCGCCCGGCATCAGCGGAAAAGTACGGAAAACGCTGCGGCATTGGCTGGTTTCGCTTGCAGCTTTTTCCCAAGGAGTCTGCCGATCCGGACGAGCCTGCCAGCGATTCTGCCAGCACCAAAATCGGCATCGAGGAAGTCCTCCCGACCATCAAAGGATTTGGGCCGGACGGCCCGCGAACGTCCGCGCTCCAAACTAATTTTGCGATATGTGCGGCGTTTTGACCCGCTGAAACCGCGCTGCTAAGGTCACCGCAAGCTAAAGGTTCACCACGACAAACACTGAGACACGCCCCATGCAAGACCACCCCACCCCAAGCCGGACCAGGAAATCCGGCGGCACCGTCCGGTTCGATTTCGCACTTGCGCTCGCCGCGTCGATATCGGCGGCTCCAGCCCATGCGGCCAACGAACCAGCGCCACCCGACACCAGCAATGCCATCGTCGTCGCCGAGGCCGGGCAGACCGTCGTGCCGCCCGAACCGCTGTCGAGCCAGGCGAGTAGCAAAGGCCTGATTGCCGACAGTCATCTCAATCTGCAATGGCGCAATTACACCGATTACTTCCAGGCGCCGGACACGATCTACCGTCACGCGTGGGTGCAGGGCGTGCAGGCCAACTTCGAATCCGGTTATACGCGCGGGCCCGTTGGCTTCGGCTTCGATGCGTCGCTATTCGGCGCGCTCAAGCTCGACGGCGGCAACGGCGCCGGCAATATGGTGCACGTGGGCAAGGACGGCGGCGGCTCGGGACAACTCGCCTGGGCCTATCCGGGCCTGTACGACATCAAGGGGCGCATCTCGGAGACAGTCGTCAAGTACGGCTTGCAAACCGTCACCAACCCGTTCCTCGAACCGCACGACAACCGCGCGCTGCCGCCGACTTTTCTCGGCGCCTCGCTCGTCAGCAACGAATTCGCCCACGCCACGCTGGAAGGCGGCAGCTTCACTAAAGTCGACGCCCGCGGCCACACCAACCTGAGCAATCTCACCACTTCGTACGGCGGCACGCGCATCGACCGGGTGACCTACTTCGGCGGCAGCTGGCGTTACGCGCCCAATGGCGAGCTGGCCCTGTACGCCGATCAGGCCGACAACGTCTGGCGCCAGTACTACGGCTCGCTGTCGCACTCTTTCGGCGACCCGCGCAGCATCAAGTGGAGCGGCCTCGCGAACGTCTACTCGACCCACGACACCGGCGCGGCCCGTCAGGGCAAGATCGACAGCAATGCGTACAGCCTGGCGATCTCCGCGCAACACGGCCCGCATGCGCTATTGCTCGGCTATCAGCAGGTGCTCGGCGAGCAGTTCTTCGATTACGTGAACGAGACCAACGGCATCTATCTGTCGAATTCGCTCGACGTCGACTACAACGCGCCGCACGAGCAGTCCTTGCAATTACGCTATTCGTTCGACGGCAAATACGCGGGTCTGCCCGGCTTCAAGGCCATGCTGTGGGGTGCGTATGGATGGGGGGCGAACGGCGCGGCGGGCGCGGCCGCGAACGCGTCGACGGACGCGCCGCTGCACGACCTGTACTGGAAGCATGGGCAACCGGTGCACGGGCATCATCACGAGTTCGGGTTGATTCCCAGCTATACGCTGCAAGGCGGACGCTTCAAGGACACGAAGCTCACCTTCATTGCGATGTGGCACAACGGCTCGTATTACTACCCGGACGGCAACAACATGGAGTACCGGCTCGTCGTGAACGTACCGGTCAAAGTGTTCTAGGCGTGGCGGCGCTCAGAATACGACCGAGAGCGCCACCGCGAGCCAGATTGCCAGCACGCCCGCGAGAAACAGATGACGCGCGAGCCGCACCCGTTTGTCGTCGCTTTCCGTTTGAGCCGGACTCGTGGCAATCCATGGAACGAATCCGAGGCAGGCGAAGCCGATCATCGCTGAAACGAACACCAGCACGTCGGCCACGCGCCAACGGGTCGGCTCGTAAAGGCCCCAGTAGCCGAGAAAAACAATGCCGATCGAAAAGATCGTCGCCGCGGCGCCGCTGAGCGCCGCCACTGAACCCGTTGGACTCGGCATGCTGTTCTCCCCGGCAAATCGATCGGACCATCACGCGCGGCACCGCGCTCGCACTGCCCGCACGCGCCGGGCAGGCGAGTGCGACGTTCAGGACGTCCGCGTCTGCCTCGCCTCGTACGTTTTCAGATGGGTATAAGCGATCCGCAGCAGCGACAAACCATGCTCGCCCTTTTGCGCGTCGCCGCCGCGTGAAATCAGATCGCCGAGAATATGATCGGCCTCGGTATGCGAGTGGTTTTCCACGTCGCGCAGCATCGAGGCGGTCAGCGGCGACGGCGTGAACAACGTGGCCGTGACGCGCGCGTCGAAGTCCGGGCCCATCGAGAAGCCGCTATGCCCGGCCACCGCGCGGCACTCGCCGAGCAGGTTTTCGATCACGCGCTTGCCGTCCGGCGCAGCCAGCATCTCGCCGACCGACCCGCGCATCAGACAGGTGCTCGCGGCCAGCGTGGCGAGGAACACCCACTTCTCCCACATGCGCAAGCGGATGTTCTCGCTAATCGTCACGTCGATATTCGCGCCGCTCATCGCATCCGCAATTGCCTGAGTGCGCTCCGATGCGCCACCGGCCAGTTCGCCGAAAGTGATGGCGTGCGATTCGTTCAGATGCACGATGTGTTGCGCGGCGTCGAGCGTCGCCGCGATCACGCACTGGCCACCCAGCACGCGGGCCTCGCCGAACTTTTCGGTGAGCACGTCGATATGCCGCATGCCGTTCAGCAAAGGCAGAATCGCCGTCGATTCGCCGACGAACGGCTTGAACGAGTCGATTGCGTCTTCCAGGCTATACGCCTTGCAACTAAGCAGCACGAGATCGAACGGATCGGCGGTCGCGCCGGCGAGTACGGTCTTGACGTCGTGTAGCGTGAGGTCGCCGCGGGCACTGCGAATGACGAGGCCATCCTGACGAAGTTTCTCCGCACGCGGACCGCGCACGAGAAAGGTCACGTCCTGGCCGGCGGCCGCGAGACGCCCACCGAAATAGCCGCCTACCGCGCCCGCCCCTACTACTAGAATTCGCATCTTTCGCCTCTTGATCGATTGGTATCACGCAGGCCGTCATCACGCGATGCCGCGCTTGGGACTCCGGCGACAGCGGACGCGCTGCGTGTGTGCAGAAATGTAGCAAAGATTGCGCATCGGCATCGGCCATCCGGTCGGCACCGGCTCGGGCGCTTCCATCGCGTCGCCCAGCCGCGCGGCAGAACTCACGCCAACAGCAGCGTCTGCTCGTACAGCGCGAGCATCCCCTCCGCGTTCACGCCCATGCAGACCCGGCACGGCGGACGGCTGTCCCAGTCGGGCGCCGGGACCGGCATCGCGGCGGGCTTCTGGATTGTCTGGCCGACGGCGAGTCCTTGAGTCACGACGCGCACCGGGCCGCTGCGCGTTGTATAAAGCTGCGGCGCCAGCACATAGGCGACCGCCGACGAATCGTGCACGTAAATGCCCGCCAGTTGCGCGCTGTCTTCGTGGAACGCTTCGTAATGGCGCGACACGTCCCACACGAAACGCGCCGCATCGCCGCCGCGCTGGCGCAGCGACGCGAGATAGTCGTGGCTCATCACCGTGCGCTGCGTGACGTCGAGCCCCACGATCGTCACCGGCCAGGCGGCGCCGAACACGCGATCCGCGGCATCCGGGTCGCCCAGTATGTTGGCCTCCGCCGCGGGCGTCACGTTGCCGAGCACGCCATCGGTGCCGAATGCGCCGCCCATGACGACCACCTGCTTGACCAGCGGTGCGATGTCCGGATCGTCCGCCAGCGCCAGCGCGAGATTCGTCAGCGGGCCGACGGCAATCAGCGTGACCTCGCCAGGATGCGCGCGCACCGTGTCGATGATGAACCGGTAGGCCGGGCGCGCATCGAGCGGCGCTTCTCGAGTCGCGTCGAGCACGATATTGCCGAGGCCGTTGTCGCCGTGAATCCAGGCGAGCGGCGCGGGCGCCGCGCGTTCGAGCGGTTCGGCGGCGCCCTCGGCGACCGGCACGCCGGGCGCGAACCGTCCGGCGAGAAAGCGCGCATTGCGGGTGGTGGTGGCGATCGTCGCATTGCCGAACACGCTGGTCAGGCCGAGCAGTTCGATATCCGGATGCAGCGCCTGGAAAACCAGCGCCATCGCATCGTCGACGCCGGGGTCGGTGTCGTAGATGACCTTATGACGACTTGCAGGGCGACCTTGAGCGTGACCCGCGTCTCGATTCGGCGGCTGGCTCATAAATAGAACGCGTCCGGCAGGAGTTCCGCGGCGGTCGTATCGCGCGTGACGCCGCGCAGATTGCCCAGCCGTACCGGCAACGCCGGGCCGCCCAGTTCGATCATCACCTGGCGGCATGCGCCGCACGGCGAGATCGGTCCTTCGGTATCGCCGACCACGGCCAGCGCGGCAAACTGATCGCGCCGATATCCCGCAGCGATAGCACTGAAAAACGCGGTCCGTTCCGCGCAATTGCACAACCCGTACGACGCATTCTCGACATTGCAACCGTCGAACACGATGCCGTCGTGCGTCAGCAGCGCGGCGCCGACGAGGAATTTCGAATAAGGCGCATAGGCCTTTTCACGCGCGGCGTGCGCGCGCTGCAACAATTCGTCCATGTTCATACGACGATCCTCGATTCAATTCAGCGTGACGAACATGCCCGCGATAGTCCCGCTCATCAGATTGGACAGCGTCGCGGCCCACACTACGCGCAGCTCATCACGCGCCACATCCGCTCGCCGCGTCTTTCAGATAAGGCGACAGCGACGCATAAGCGACAAACTCGTTGAGAATGATTTTCCGCCCGGGAAAATTGCCGGCCAGCGCCGCTTCGTTCCACGGCACGCCGATCAGATAAGCGAGCGGCGCGAACACGACGCCGAGCAAGCCCTGCAACGACCATTGCGGATGCCCGAACCGGCCGACAATCCCGCCGCCAATCCCGTTGGCGGGGTGTCGAAGTGGCATAGATGCTAAACGATAGCGCGGCGCGCGCACAAGGAACGGTTATTGCATCGTCATACGATTCCGACCCGAAGGAGAGCGCGATGAAACCAGACCAAGACGTGCCGTCCTCCACCGACGAGCTGATGACCGTGCCGGACACGTCCAGCCCGGCCTATGCGGCCCGTCATCCGCTGACGCGCGCGTTCGACAAATTTGCCAGCCTCGTCACCCGTTGGGCGGGCTCGCCGGCGGCGTTTTGCCTAGCCGTGGCGACGGTCGTGCTGTGGGTTGTTACCGGGCCAATCTTTCATTACTCCGACGGCTGGCAACTGGTGATCAACACCGGCACGACCATCGTGACCTTTCTGATGGTGTTTCTGATCCAGCAAAGCCAGAACAAGGACAGCGTCGCGATCCATCTGAAACTGAACGAGCTGATCGCCTCGCATCGCGCGGCGAGCAACGGCATGATCGGCATCGAGGACGCGAGCGAAGACGAATTACGCCGACTCGCGGCGGCCTACCTGCGCCTGAGCGGCGCGGGCGTGGCCGAAGAGAAGAAGGACCCGGAAGATTCAAAAGAGCCGCCGAAGCATTCTTGAGCGGCTTCAAGGCTTCGGCCTCGCCGGCACCTTCGTTCAGCGGTTCGCCGAGACCGCCGAGACCGTAGTGACCGCCGAGACCGAAGTAACCGCCACCGCGTCCGGCCCGCTATCCCAGCCGCCGCCGAGCGCGCGGTACAACGCCACCGCGGCCAGCGCATGCTCGCGGCGCGCCTGGTTGAGCGACTCGGCGTCGCGCAGATACGCTTCCTGCGCGGCGAGGACATCGAGAAAACTCGACGCGCCGCCTTTGTACAACTCGCCCGACAGACGCAACGCGTGATTCGACGCGTCCAGCGCGCCGCTCAGACGCTGTACCTGGACCGCACCGTTCACCAGTTCGCTGCGGTTGTCCTCGATTTCCTTGAGCGCCTGCAACAAAGTCTGTTGCAGGCCGAGTTGCGATTCGCGCATGCGGCTTTCGCTCGCGTCGATATTCGCAGTGATTCGCCCGGCGTTGAAAATCGGGCTGGTCGCGTTCAGCGCGGCGCTGAACAGGTTATCCGTCAGGGTCGGCAAGCCGAGATAGGACGAAGCCAGGAGTCCGTCCGCGAGATTGATCTTGAATTGCGGATAGCGCTGCGCCTTCGACACGCCCACTTCCGCCGCGCGCTGTTCGACGGTGGCATACGCGGTCCGCACGTCCGGCCTTTGCAGCAGCGCCTCGGACGGCAGCGTCTGCGGCACGCTTTGCGCGGGCAGCGGAATGTCGCGCGGTTGCGCCAGCAACAAACTGTCGATACTTTCCGGCGTGCGCCCCGAATAGACGGCGATCAGACTCAACTGATGCTGCACGACCGACTGCATGCGCGGAATCTGCGCCTCCAGATCCTGCAACTGGTTATCCGCCCGCGCCACGTCGAGTTGCGTCGACAAACCGTAATGCAGACGCTGCTGCGTGAGCTTCAACGCACGCGCACGAATCTGCTGGTTGTCGCCGAGTATCTGCAATTGCGCCTGCGCCCAGCGCAGATCGATATAAGCGGCCGCCGTGTTGGCCGCGAGCGCGAGCCTCAGCTGATTCAGCGACGCCTGACGGCCCGCGACCTGAGCTTGCGCGGCCAATACCGCAAGACGTTCGCCACCGAATACGTCGGGCGTCCAGCTTGCCGTCAGACCGGCGCCGGCCTGCCGCACGTAACCGAGCGGCGGCGGCGCATTCTGCCGCGCATCCGCAGCGTTCGCCGTCGCGTTCAATTCGGGCAGCAGGAGCGCGCGGTCCTGCGTGGCGAGGTCTTGCGCCTGCTTCACCCGCTCCATCGCGGCCTGCACGTCCAGATTGCCGGTCAGCACCGTCTGCACCAGCCGATGCATGACAGGGTCGCCGAACTGCGCCCACCACGCGTCGGCACTCACGCTCTCCTGCGGCGCGTCGACGTTCCAGGCGGGCGGCGCGATCGCACTCACGCTCTGCGGCAAATCCGCGTGCGTGGCGGGTTGCACGGCGCACGCCGCGAGCGTCGCCAGCGCAGCGCTCGCCAGTACTTTAAGCAGTAACGGCTTCATGTCGAATTCCTCAATGAGCATCGGGCGGCGGCGCGGTATTGCCGAACGGACGCGAAAACAGCAGGCTCAGCAACCCCACCACGAAACACAGCGACAAGGCGAGAAACGTATCCGAGAACGTCAGCACCAGCGCTTCGCGCATCAGCAGGGCGTGCAATTGACTCAAACCGGCGTTCGCGGCATTCAGCGCGTCGCCGCCCATGATGGCGAAATGCGCGCTCTGTCTTTGCAAAACGGCTTCGACTGCGGGACGTCCCACGCTCAGGTGTTCGTCCAGTCGTTCGTAATGCAGATTCAAACGGTCGTTGAGCATCGTGCTGCTCACCGCAATGCCGATTGCGCCGCCGAGATTGCGCATCAGATTGAAGAGTCCGCTTGCCGAACGCAGCCTGGACGCGGGCAGCGAACCGAGCGCCATGGTGACGATCGGCGCAATGCTGAACTGCTGGCCGATGCCGCGCAGCGCCTGCGGAATCAGCAGTTGCTGCCAGCCCCACTGACTCGTCAGCGGCACGTAGAGATAGCAGCCGATGCCGAACAGTGTCAAACCGAAAACCAGCAGCAGACGCATATCCACGAAACGGGCGAGCGTCGCATAAGCGGCCAGCGCGACGAGCTGGAAGCAGCCGACCGAGAGCAGCGCGAGGCCGATCTGCAACGAATCGAATCCGCGCACCCGCGACAGGAACACCGGCGTGAGAAACACCGTGCAGAAAATCCCGATGCCGGTGATGAACGACAGCAAACTGCCGATGCCGAAATTGCGCACGGCCAGCGCGCGCAGATCGACGATCGGCTCTTTCGCCGTGAACGCGTGCACGAGAAACAGAAAACAGCAGATTGCCGAGACCCACGTGCACAGCAAGATCACGTCGTCGCCGAACCAGTTCTTGCGCGGACCTTCTTCGAGCACGTATTCGAGGCAGCCGAGAAAACCGGACATCAACAGAATGCCGAGGTAATCGCCTTTTTTCAGCAGCGATAAATCCACTTCGTCGATATGCACGTACTTGGGCACCATCAGCGTGACGGCGACGCCCGGCACCAGGTTCAGATAGAACAGCCAGTGCCACGACCACTGCGACGTGATCCAGCCGCCGATCACCGGGCCGACCGTCGGCGCCAGCGACGCGAGTGCGCCGATGGTGGTCGACGCGATCAGCCGTTGTTTGCCGGGGAACAGCACGAACGCGGTGGTAAACACCGTCGGAATCATCGCGGCGCCCAGCGCGCCTTGCAGACCGCGAAACAGGATCATCGAGTTGATGTCCCACGCGAGCCCGCACAGCATGCTGGTAATCGTGAAGCCGAGCGCGGAGAACGCGAACAGCCAGCGCGTCGAGAACACCCGCGTGAGCCAGCCCGACATCGGAATGACCAGAATCTCGGCGATCAGATACGAGGTCTGGACCCACGAGAGTTCGTCCTGACTCGCGGACAGGCCGCCGCCGATATCCTTTAGCGAAGACGCGACGATCTGGATGTCGAGCGTCGCCATGAAAAAGCCGAGGCACATCAGCGCGAACGCGAATACCTTGGTGCGGGTGGGTTGATCGGCTGGATTGGCCGGACGGACCGGCGCAGCAGAAAAGCCTGGACTGGCGATGGCCTGGTTCATGATCGGCTCAGTCGCGCGCGTCGGCGGCGTGGCGGTCGAGATGCACTTTCACCGTTGCCGACAGACCGGGACGCAACACGCCCTGCATGTCTGCCGGCACCGTGAGACGCACCCGCACCGGTACGCGCTGCACGATCTTCGTGAAGTTGCCCGTGGCGTTTTCGGCCGGCAACACGCTGAACGTGGCGCCCGTTGCAGGCGCGAGACTTTCCACCACGCCTTGCAATGACCTGCTCGAGGCGTCAAGATCGACGTCGACCGTGTCGCCTACGCGCATCTTCTTCAACTGGTCTTCCTTGAAGTTCGCGTCGACCCACAGGCCGCTGGCCGGCACCACGGTCAGCAGCGAGACGCCCGTGTTGGCCAGCAGCCCGACCCGCGCCGTGCGATTGCCGACATAGCCGTCGATCGGCGAGCGGATCGTCGTGTACTCCACGTTCAGGGCCGCGACGCGCTCGGCCGCCTGTGCGGTCGCAATGCGCGCCTCGGCATCCCCAATCTGCGCATCGAGCACTGCGATCTGGCGCTGTGCTGCAGTCAGTCCGGCGCGGTTGCGATCGACCGCGGCGTGCGCCTTGGTCAGATCGGCGTCGGCGCGCTCCACGACCTGGTTGGAAACGGCCTCGTCCTTAACGAGTTCGCGATAGCGGCTCTGGTCCGCCGCGCTACGCGTCAACTCCGCGGCCGACGCGCGCACTTCGGCGGACTGCTCGTCGATCGTTGCGAGTTGCAACGCCTTCTTCGCCTGCAATTCGGTCACCGCTGCCTGGGCGCTTTGCACCTGCGCATTCGCTTCGGCGAGACGCGCGTCGTAGTCGCGGGCATCGAGCCGGATCAACACCTGGTTCGCATGCACGAACTGGTTGTCGCGCACCAGCACTTCCGTGACGAAACCGTTCACCTTCGGCGCCATCACGGTGACGTCGCCGCCTACATACGCGTCGTCCGTCGTCTGCACGAAACGTCCGACGAAGAACCAGTAGGACACGGCCAGCGCCAGCACGACGAGGACCGCGACGATCGCGAGCAACATCCACGGTGTGCGCCGTGCCGGTTGCGCGGGCTGCGCCGCGGCCGGCGGCGCGATAGTCGATGGAGTGGTGGACATGGTGTCTGTATGTGCGTATGCACTCTTTAGGTTGAAAAAAAAGGCGTTGTCGCCTCTTACCGTTTGGAGACTGTGAGGGGATTCAGGTCGTGTCCTGGGTGATCGTGTCTTGCGTGATCGCGAAGAGTTCGCTGCGCAGCGCTGCTGCGCGCTGTTTGCCGAAGCGGTGTTCGAATTCGTCTTGCGCGGCATGCCAATGCTGGCGTCCTTCGACGAGCCGCGCCTCGCCTGCCGCGGTCAGCGCGACGGACAGCGTACGCACATCCGCGCCGAGCGCCGTGCTCGACACCAACCCATTGCGACGTAGCGGCTGGATCGTGCGGACCAGGGTGGTGCGTTGCATGCGCATGACGTCGGCCATCTGCTTCATCGTCATCGGACCTGCGCGTTTGAGGCGCCCCAGCAGGGAAAATTGCGTGATCGTCAGGCCGACATTCGCGAGATGCCGGTCGTAGAGCTGCGACACATAGCGCGCGGCCTGGCGGATCGCAAAACAGTCGTCGTCGGGTAGCGCTTCCACAGTCGCGCCTCCTTTTGCAAAGTGCGTATGCACACAATATCGCGCAGCAGCGCCCGGGTTGACGGGCCGCTACGCTTTCTCGATGAACTAACCGGTGATGCTGAACAACTCGGCGCGCAAGGATTTGGCGCGCCCTCTACCGAACATCTGCTCGAACTCGTCCTGTGCGGCACGCCATGCCACCGACGCCTGATCGAACACCGCTTCGCCCTGCTCCGTCAGGCTGAACAAAAAAGTCCGGCCGTCGTGTTCCGCGGACTCCGCCGTCACCAGACCGTCGCGTTGCAGCGGCTTCATGGCGCGGACCAGCGTGGTGCGCTCCATGACCATGGCCTCGGCCAGATCCAGAATGGGCAGATTGGGAGTGCGGGCGAGCTTGGCCAGAATAGTGAATTGCGCGGCGGTCAGGCCAACCCCGCCGAGATGGCGTTCGTAGATTTGCGTGACGTGCCGCGCCGCCTGGCGCAGCGCGAAGCAATTGCATTCGTCGTAAGAGATAGGACGGGTCATGCAGCGCAGTCTATATGTGCATACGCACATAGTCAATACGATTTTGCGGCCGTCCCGCCTCTCTTCGCTCAATCCAGGAATCGCGCCTTCGTATCGACGCGCAGCGAAGAGCGCCTCAGAGCAACCAGTACCCCAGCCGGGCCGCCGCCCTCGCCGTGCGCCTGTCCTGATCGAGAGAGGGGTTGTATTCCGCGATATCCGCTGCGCGCAGTTTGCCCGACTCGCGCACGCACCGCACCATCGTTTCGACCACCGACAGCGGCACGCCCAGCGCCGCCGGCGCCGACACGCCCGGCGCGGTGCCGGCCGGCAGCACGTCGAGGTCGATGCTCAGGTAAACATCGTCGGCCGCGTCGAGTAGTGCTGGCAGACCGGACAGAAGCTGCGGCAATCGCGGCTCCTGCATATCGATATCGAGCACATGCCGCACGCCGAGTCGTCGTGCATGCTCGAACAGCGACGCCGTATTGCCGATCTCGCTAATGCCGAAACACACATAATCGAACGGCACGCCGCGCGCCGCGCAATCGGCAGCCATCTGATCGAACGGCGTACCCGAATTCGCCGGCCGCTTCTGCCGCAAGTCGAAGTGCGCATCGAAGTTGACGATCAGCAGCTTGCGCGCATGGCCATCGCCGCCAGGCGAACAACCTTCACGGTCCCGATACCGCCGCCACCCGCAATACGTGCCCCACGCCACCTCATGGCCGCCGCCCAACACCAGCGGCCTCGAACCCAACGCGAGCACGTCGCTCACCACCTTGGACAGTTCGGCTTGCGCGCGCTCCAGGTCGCCGTCGTCGCACAGCACGTCGCCCGCATCCGCGAGCAGGGACAGCGACGACTTCGCGGGCAACCCGGCGAGCGCACGCCGTATCTCCTTAGGCGCATGCGCGGCGCCCGTGCGGCCCTGATTGCGGCGCACGCCTTCATCCGAACCGAAGCCGATAATGACCGCGGCATCGCCCGTGGCAGGGGTGCGACAAAGACCGTCGAATGCCACCACCTGATTGAACACCCGTCGCGTATCGCCAGGCTCGCCGTCGTCGTAGCGGCCGACCCACACCTCGTCGTCGAATGGGACTCTCATGCGCGCGACAACACCGCCTGCAAAAACGCCCGCGTGCGCGGTTGCGAAGGCGCCGAAAAAATCGCCTCGGGCGGCCCGGCTTCGACAATCGCGCCGCCGTCCATCACCACCACCACGTCGGCCACCTCTTTCGCGAAACCCATTTCATGCGTGACGACGACCATCGTCATACCCTCGCTCGCCAGCAGTTTCATGACCTGCAACACTTCGCCGACCAGTTCGGGATCGAGCGCCGAAGTCGGCTCGTCGAACAGCATCACGCGCGGCTGCATCGCCAGCGCGCGCGCAATCGCGACGCGCTGCTTCTGCCCGCCCGACAGACTGGCCGGCATGTCGTGCGCCTTGTGCGCGAGGCCGACTTTCGTCAGCAACGCGAGGGCGGCGGTTTCGGCGTCGGCCTTGCTCGCGCCACGCAACATACGCGGTCCGACCGTGATGTTATGCAGCACCGACAGATGCGGAAACAGATTGAACGACTGGAACACCATGCCGACTTCGGTGCGCAGCGCGTTCAGCGAGCGCTCCTTGAGCATCGCACCCTGATCGACCAGCCGGTGTCCGCAAATATCGATGGTGCCGCCTTCCGGTTGTTCGAGCCCATTGCAGCAGCGCAGAAACGTACTCTTGCCGGACCCGCTCGGTCCGATCACCACGACGACCTGCTGCGCGCGAATATCGAAGTCGATACCGTTGAGCACCGTATGCGAGCCGAACGACTTGGTCAGTCCGCGAATGCTGACGATCGGTTCACTCTTCATTGCACCATCCCTCCAGCCCGCAGGCGCCGTTCAACGCGATGCAGCGCGTAATTGGTCACCTGCGTCAGCACCAGATACACCAGCGCAATGGCCAGATACACCTCGAGTGAACGATAGGACACGCTGATAATCTTCTGCCCTTCATGCATCAGATCGTCGATGGTCAGCAGCGACACCAGCGCGGAGTTCTTGATCAGCGCGATGAACTCGTTGCCGAGCGGCGGGATCATCCGCACGATTGCCTGCGGCAGAATGATGGCGCGCATCGCCTGGCCCGACGACATGCCGATGGAGCGCGCGGCTTCCATCTGCCCGCGATCCACCGACTGGATCGCGCCGCGCACGATCTCCGACACATACGCCGCCGAATACAGTCCCAGACCGAGCATCCCGCACAGAAACGCCGGCAGCAGAATGCCGAATTGCGGCAATCCGAAGAACAGCAGGAACAGTTGCACGAGCAAGGGCGTGCCGCGGAAAAACGTCAGGTACGCGGTGCACAAACCGTACACCACGCGCCGCCGCGGCGTGAGACGGCCAATGCCGATCAACAGGCCCAGCACGCAGCTCAGCGCAAGCGAGGCGGCGGTCACTTCGACCGTCGTCAGCGCGCCATGCATGATGTCCGGCCAGCCGGCGATCACCGGCGAGAAGTCGAGATCCATGTCGTTCGCTCAGTGGTTTATTGCGCGCCTGGCCCGAACCACTTCTTCACGATGGCCGCATACGTGCCGTCGGCCTTGATCTTCGCGAGCGCGCTGTTGAAGTCGGTCTTCAGTTGCGGTTCGTCTTTACGCACGGCGATACCGTAGCCTTCGCTCGTCAGCGGCTTTTCGAGCACACGGAAACCGGCCCGCGTACGCGCCAGCTGATACGCGGCAGGCTTGCCGGTCACCGCCGCATCGGCGCGGCCGATGCCGACGAGGTCGAACATTTCCTGGTTCTTTTCCACTTCCACGCGGTTGATCTGCGGGTAGTTGTCACGCAGGAAATTCACCGACTTCGTGCCCACCTGCACGGAGACTTTCTTGCCGTTCAGGTCGGCGATCGACTTGTACGGCGAATCGGCTTTCACCAGCGCAACCAGACCGCCCGCGTAGTACGAATCGCTGAAGTCGATCACCTTCGCGCGTTCGTCGGTGATGTAGATCGCGGAGATCGCCGCGTCGAAGCGATGCGCGATCAGGCCCGGCACCAGTCCCTTGAAATCGATGTCGGTCCATTGCACGTGCTTGCCCATGGTTTTCGCCAGCGCATTCATCATGTCGACGTCGAAGCCGGTACGTGCGCCGTTTTCGGTGAATTCCATCGGCGGGAAGGTGGCGTCGGTCGCGACGTTCAGCACGTCGGACGTTTGTGCGGACGCGGCACCGGAGAAGCCGGCAAAGCTCGCGGCAAAAGCGATACAGGCGAGAGACAGCAGTTTTTTCAGCTTCATGAGGAGGGCTCCTTTAAGTGCGTTCAATGTGTGGGTGAGTTTCGGAATCCAGATCGATAGCGACGCGGGCGCGCCGTTCGTCTCCGTTGAAAATCAGTCGCTTTGCATGTGTCCGGAAATCGCGCGCGCAGCGCGCAGTGTCGCGTCGACGAACTGGTTTTCGCGGCCGCGTGCCCGCGTGGAAGGCGCCATTAGCGTGATGGAGGCATTGCTGCCGGCCGCGCGTCCGGTGCGATGAAAGATCGGCACGCTCACGCCCCACACGCCCGGATCGACTTCGCTGTCGCTCACCGCATAGCCTTGCTGGCGAATCTGTTCGAGTTCGGTTTCGATGGCGGCGCGGCCGGCGGGGTCGTCGCCGAACAAACCGTCGAGCGCTTCGTCGCGTGAGCGGGCGGCCATGAAGGCCAATAGGGATTTGGCGGAAGCGCCGGCGCGAAGCGGCACGGCGCGGCCTTTTTCGAACGAGCAGCGCAACGACTGCGGGCTGTCGACCATGTCGAGGCACATCACCTGATGCTTGATGGCGACCAGCAAACCGACGCTTTCCTGCGATGCGTGTGCGAGTTGCTGCATCTCGTGGCGGCTCGCTTCGACCAGCAACGAATTCAGATCGAAGCCGAGCGCGAGTTGCAGACTGATGGGACCCGGTGCGTAATACCCGGCGTTTTCGGCGACGAAGCCCCAGCGTTTCAGCAGGGCAATCTGCCGGTAGAGCGTGCTTTGCGCAAGGCCCGTCACCGCGAGCAGGTCCTTGACCGACATCGCCTTGCCGTGACTGGCGAGCGCCGCCAGCACGAGCAATACGCGTTCAGCCCCGGTCACCCCTTGTTCCGCATTCACGATCGATTACCCGCAACTCATGACGGGTCAAGAATGCCAGAACGTTCCCGGATTTCAAAAATCGGATTCCCGATCAGTGGGAATGCAGGCTAAAAATTTATCGCGATGACGACAACGCAATTACAGCGCGAGTACCGTCACGCCCACCTCGACGCGATGCGCGCCGCCGCCGAGAATCATCCCGCGCAACAGCGATACGTCGCTGTAATCGCGGCCGATGGCGAGCGTCACGTGGTCGAGATCGGCGAGCACGTCGTTGGTCGGATCGAGGTCGATCCAGCCGCTACCCGGGCAATACACCGAGACCCACGCATGCGAAGCATCCGCGCCGATCAGCTTCGGTTGCCCCGGCGGCGGATCGTTACGCAGATAGCCGCTCACGTAGCGCGCCGGCAAACCGAGCGAGCGCAGGCAGCCGATCATCACCTGCGCGAAATCCTGACACACGCCGCTCTTCAGTTCGAACGCGCGTTCGGCGGGCGTATCGAACATGGTGGCCGATGGCTTGTACGCGAAGTCTTCGTGAATGCGGTGCATCAGGTCGATCGCGCCGGCCGCCACCGGCGTACCGGGCGGAAAGCTCGGCATCGCGTAGGCGCGCAGCGTCGGCCGCGGCACGATGTTCGGCGACGCGAAACAGAACTCGACCTCGGGCCGGAATTCGCCGCCGACATGAAAGCGCAGCGTACGCGCAACGCTTTCCCATGCCGGCGTCGCGTCGGGGTCGAGCGTGGTCCAGCGTGGCGTCAATGCAACCGTCGTTTCGCTGACCATTTGCAGACGCTCGTGCGGCGCGTCGAGCGCGAAGTACAGCACGTCGTTGCCGAACGCATCGAAACGGCTGGTTCGATACGACGGTTCCGGCTCGATGGTCTCGCTATGCGACACGACGCGTTGCCACGAGCAGGCAATCGGCCGGATGGTCGCGAGATGCTGCGCGGTCTCCACGTAGGTGGAGTAACGGTAGGTGGTGCGATGCGAAACGGACAACACGGTCGGCGCGACTTTCATGACCACACCTGCGAGGCGACCGTGCTCGCGTGACTGAAATAGCGCGCGCTGATTTCATGCGCGGCGGCGTTGGCGAAACCGCCGACCTGATCGCAGACGGTAATGAGTTGAGCGTAGGCGCCGTCTTCATCGACCGCGCAAAGCGCTTCGAGCGAGGCCAGCGACGCAGCGGGAGCCATCAACTCCGCGAACTTGCGATGCCGCGCGTTGCCGGCCGACACCGCGATTTCGTCGAGCTTCTTGCGCAAGCGGTCGTAGACACCGTAGACGCCGCGTGGATTGTCCGGCTCGATAACCAGCAGATCGAGCAACGCCGGCACCTCGAAGCGCCCGGGGTACATCGAGCGATAGGTCAGCGTGCTGTCGAATAACTGCAGCAGCAGGTCGAAGCCCGCGGGCGTCGCGAGTTGTCCATTGTCGGCGACCACCCGCACGAACGACGTCATCGTGGAGACCCGCTCGATATGGCGGCCGACGAACAGCAGGCGCCACGCTTCGTCGCGCGTCATGCGGTCGCCTTGCGCGCCGCTGATCGCCGACAGTTGCACCGACAGCCGTTCGAGCGCGTTCATCAGCGTGACGCGGTCGTAGCGGTCGCTGCGTTCACTTCGGCCATTGGTCTTTTCAGCGTTGCCATTACCGGTCGCCGCCGGCATCAGCGTCTGCAACGCGTCGCGAAAATCGTTGCGCGACGCGAGAATCGTGCGCCAGTGATCGTTCGACAAGCGGCCGCGCACTTCGCCGTTCGAGCGCGCCTGGCACTGCAGGTTCTGACCGATGCTCGACGACCCGCCGCCTTCGCTCAGATTCGCGACCAGCGCGCGTTCGAACGCTTGCGGCGAAAGCGGCGAATACAGGTCGCCCGATTGCACGAGGCCGCATTGCGTCGCGAGTTCGACCAGCGTCGGGAACATCGCGTCCGCGTCGTTGCCTTCGAGCGAGCCGAGAATCAGCCGCAACAGCCGCACGTTGTTCTCGGCGCGCTCGCCGTAGCGGCCGGCCCAGAACAGGTTCTCCGCTGCGCGGCTCGCGACCGTGCGATGCTTGCGCGCGAGGTCGGCGGGTTGCATCGGCGAAGGCAGCAGCGTGAAGGTCGAGGTGGGCTGGCTCGACAACACCCACGTATCGACACTGCTGCCGCCGAATTGCATCGACACCGTGGTCTGCCGTTCGGCGGCGAGCCGCGTGAAGCCGCCCGGCATCACATGCCAGCCGCCGTTGAAGTCCGCGATGGCATACACCCGCAGCACCGACGGACGCCGCCCGACCGTGCCTTCCTCGTAGCGCGGCGTGCAGGAAAAACGCTGCGGCTGCTGGATCGTGTAGGCGTCGGGCATCGCTTCGATACGCTCGCGCCACGACGACAGGCGCTGTCGCCCCTGCTCGATGCCAGGCGGCGCATCGCGCGCGCCCATCGGCCAGGTCGGCACGATGAAGGCTTCGTCGAGCCGCGCGAACGCATGCTCGCGCGCGGCCTTCTCGCCGCACCACCAGGTCGGCACACTCGGCAGAATCAGGTCTTCTTCCAGCAAGGTTTCGGCGATGCCCGGCAGAAACCCGTGCAAGGCCGGCGATTCCGCGAAGCCGGCGCCCGGCACGTTCGACACGATCACGTTGCCCGCACGCATGACCTGCAACAGGCCCGGCACGCCGATGCTCGAATCGGCGCGCAATTCGACCGGATCGGAGAACGCGTCGTCCAGTCGTTTTAGCACGACATGCACGCGCTCCAGTCCGTCGAGTGTTTTCAGATACAGCTTGTCGTCGCGCACGGTCAGGTCCTTGCCCTCGACCAGCGTCACGCCCAGATAGCGCGCGAGAAACACGTGCTCGAAATAGGTTTCGCTGAACGGGCCCGGCGTGAGCAGCGCGATATGTGGCGATGCGTCCGTCTTTGTCTGATCGTGCATCGTCGCCTGCGCGGCCTGCACGAGCGTGGCGATGAGTTGCGAATAGGTCGGCGCGAGCCGGCTTACGCGCAGCGCGCGGAACGGATCGGCGAACAGCGTGGAGACGATCAACCGGTTCTCCAGCGCATAACCGAGCCCGGACGGCGCCTCGGTACGATGCGCCATGACGGTCCAGTCGCCGTTCGGCGCCCGCGCCAGATCCACCGCGACCACTTGCAGGAACTGGCCGCCCGGCGGCTCGTAGCCCTTTACCGAG
This sequence comes from Paraburkholderia sp. BCC1886, assembly GCF_900996245.1. GTDB lineage: Bacteria > Pseudomonadota > Gammaproteobacteria > Burkholderiales > Burkholderiaceae > Paraburkholderia. Next base: position 41,367 of record NZ_CAAJGK010000043.1, read on the forward strand.
CGCAGATAGCCCGGATGCCCGAACACCAGCGCGGGCGGCAACTGGCCGCGCGCCAGCAGGGTTTGCGGGCCGTAAATATCGGCGACGATCGCATTGAGCAGATGCGCGCGCTGCGTCACGCCCTGCTCGATATGCGCCCACTCCGCCTCGCTGATCAGAAACGGCAGCAGGTCGAGCGCCCACGGCCGCGGCTCGCCGTTATCCGCGTAGACGTTGTAGCTGATGTCGTTGTCGCGGATCTGCTGCGCGACCGACGCGCGATGATCTTCCAGCCGCGCGATGCCGTCTTCGCCGAGCCGCTCGAAGAACTGCCGCCACGGTTCGCGCAACGCGCCCGTCGCGTCGCGTAACTCGTCCCAGTGTCCCTCGTAACCCGGCAACAGCCGCAACAGGGACGAAGCGTCCGCGCGCGTCGCGGACGTTTCGAAGGGAAAAGTCGATTGAAAGGCCAAAGTCGTGTCGATCTAAGAGGGTGTGGATGTCACCAGTAACGCAGGTCCAGAGTGAACGGAAACTCCAGACTGCGCTGCGGCATGTCGACCTCGAGCGGACCCGGCGTATGGCCCGACGCGAAGAAACGCGCACGCCGCCGGCTTTCCGCCTCGTAGGCGTTCACCGGGAAGGTCTCGTAGTTGCGTCCGCCCGGATGTGCGACATGATACTGGCATCCGCCCACCGAGCGGCCGATCCATGTGTCGACCAGGTCGAAAGTGAGCGGCGCATCCACGCCGATGGTCGGATGCAGCGCCGACGGCTGCGACCATGCGCGAAAGCGCACGCCCGCGACGAACTCGCTGACCCGGCCGGTCGGTTGCAGCGGCACCGGCACGCCGTTGACGGTAAGCACGTGGCGGTTGTCGTTCAGACCGAGCACGTGCACTTCGAGCCGTTCCACCGACGAATCCACGTAACGCACCGTGCCGCCCGGCGACCCCTCTTCGCCCATCACGTGCCATGGTTCGAGCGCGTTGCGGATGGTCAGCGAGACGCCGTTCACCGTGGTCTCGCCCACCAGCGGGAAGCGGAACTCGAAGTGCGGCGCGAACCAGCTGCTGTCGAACGCATAGCCGGCCTGATTCAGCTCGCCGAGCACGTCGTCGAAATCCATCTTCACGAAGCTGCCGAGCAGGAAGCGGTCGTGCAGTTCGGTGCCCCAGCGCGTGAGCCGCTGCGTGTACGGCGTGTGCCAGAAGCGCGCAACCAGCGCGCGCAACAGCAGTTGCTGCACGAGACTCATGCGCGCGTGCGGCGGCATTTCGAAGCCGCGCAGTTCGAGCAGGCCGAGCCGGCCGGTCGGACCGTCCGGCGAATACAGCTTGTCGATACAGAACTCGGCGCGGTGCGTGTTGCCCGTCACGTCGATCAGGATATTGCGCAGCGAGCGGTCGATCATCCATGCCGGCAGGTTGGCGCTTTCGCGTCCGCCGAGCAGATCGATCTGCCGTTGCAACTCGCGGAACGCCACTTCCAGTTCGTAGACCTGGTCATTGCGCGCCTCATCGACGCGCGGCGCCTGGCTGGTCGGTCCGATGAACAGCCCGGAGAACAGATACGACAGCGACGGATGGTTGTGCCAGTACGCGATCAGACTCGCGAGCAGGTCGGGACGGCGCAGGAACGGACTGTCGGCCGGCGTCGCGCCGCCGAGCACGAGGTGGTTGCCGCCGCCGGTGCCGGTGTGGCGGCCGTCGGTCATGAACTTCTCGCTGCTCAGATAGCTTTCCGCGGCGGACTGATACAGGTACTCGGTGTGATCGACCAGTTGCTCCCAGCTCGCAGCCGGGTGGATGTTCACTTCGATCACGCCCGGGTCCGGCGTCACCTGCAACAGTTTCAGACGCGCGTCGCGCGGCGGCGGATAGCCTTCGAGCACGACCTGCATGCGCAGTTCGGCGGCGCTCGCTTCGACGGCGGCGAGCAGGTCGAGATAGTCGTCCAGCTCGGTGAGCGGCGGCATGAACACATGCAGCAGCGTATGGCCGCTGCCGAACGCGTCGGTCTCGGCCTTCGGACCGGCGGCCCGCTTCGGATCGCGCGCTTCCACGCAGATCGCGGTGCGGATGGTTTCCTTCGACGAGACGCCGCGCGCGGGCGCCTTCGCGTCACTGCCGTCACCTGCGCCGGTGGCGCTTCTGGCGCCCGGCGCGAGGGACGACAACGCCCCGCTGCCCGCCATGCCGCTCAGTAAATCCGCCGCGGACGACGACCACGCCGCCGCATGCCGCGCATCCGCGTTCGTCAGGCTGCGGTTCGTGCCGTCGTACTGCATGCGCAACTGTGCGGCGGCGCGCAACGGCACCGGCGGCGCAAACGGATCGTGCGCGTGCTGATACGGATAATCGGTCTTCGACACCCACGGCAGCGAGTCCAGCGGCAGACGGTAGCCCATCGGCGAATCGCCCGGAATCAGGAACATGCGCTCGTCGCGCAGGAACCAGCGGCCGCTGACCCACTTCGGCGCTTCGTGCGGCACGTCGCGCTCGCGGCCGAGCGGCAGCACATAACCGGTCGGACCGTTCAGGCCCGAGTCGAACACGCGGCGCAGGCGCACGCGTTCCAGTTCGTCGTCCAGACGCGCGTCGAGCGGATCGACGTTGACCGGCAAACGGCGCTCGCGCCACAGGTAGTACCAGACGTCTTCGAAACCCGGCAGGATGTTGTCCTCATCGAGCGACAACTTGCTTGCCAGCGTAGCCAGGAAGCGTTGTGCGTCCGCCGCCGTGTACTTGCCCGGCGCGCGTTCGTCGCCGAACAGCGACGGGTCGTGCCAGCACGGCTCGCCGTCGGCGCGCCAGTACAGCGACATGGCCCAGCGCGGCAGTTGCTCGCCCGGATACCACTTGCCCTGGCCGATGTGCAGGAAGCCGTTCGCGCCGTACTCCGTGCGCAGCTTCTCCATCAGCGCGACTGCGTAGCCGCGCTTGGTCGGGCCGAGCGCGTCGGTGTTCCACTCGGCGGCGTCGCGGTCGCGCACCGCCACGAAGGTCGGCTCGCCGCCCATCGTCAGGCGCACGTCCATGTCGTTGAGCTGGCGGTCCACCTGCTCGCCCATTTTCAGCACGTCCTGCCAGACCGCTTCGGTGTACGGTCGGGTCACGCGCGGCGTCTCGAGCACGCGCTCGATCGTCATGATGTGCTCGAACTCGACTTCGGATTCGTCCACCGCGCCCGAGATCGGCGCCGCACTGCCCGGTTCGGGCGTGCAGGCCACCGGAATATGCCCTTCGCCGGCGAGCAGGCCGGAGGTCGGGTCGAGCCCGATCCAGCCCGCGCCGGGCAGATACACCTCGCACCAGGCATGCAGATCGGTGAAGTCGACTTCGGTGCCGCTCGGGCCGTCGATGGATTTGACATCGGGCGCGAGTTGCAGCAGGTATCCGGACACGAAGCGCGCCGCCAGCCCGAGTTGCCGCAGTGTTTCGACCAGCAGCCAGCCGGAGTCGCGGCACGAGCCCGACGCGTTCACGAGCGTTTCTTCAGGCGTCTGCACGCCCGGCTCCATCCGGATCAGGTAGCGGATATCGCGTTGCAGCCGCTGATTCAGTGCGACCAGAAAGTCGGCGGTGGCCACCGGCGTGCGGTCGATACTCGCGACGAACTCGGCGAAGCGCGGCGTCATCGCCCGCTTGATGCGGTACGGCGCCAGTTCCTCGGCAAGACCGGGTTCGTAGTCGAATGGAAATTTTTCGGCCGACGGCTCGAGGAAGAAGTCGAACGGGTTATAGACCGCCATCTCAGCGACCAGATCGACGGTCACCTTGAATTCGCGCGTCTGATGCGGGAACACGAGCCGCGCCTGATAGTTGGCGAACGCGTCCTGCTGCCAGTTGATGAAATGGTCCGCGGGCTCGACCCGCATCGAATAAGACAGAATGGGAGTCCGGCAATGCGGCGCAGGCCTGAGACGCACGACCTGGGGCGACAGCGATACCAGCCTGTCGTAGCGGTAATGTGTGACATGATTCAACGCGACGCGTATGGACACACGTGACTCCTGGACAAAGGTTGGCAACCCGCCAAAAAGCAAGCTTCATGCCGTTGTTGGAACAAACACGAAAAACCGCTAGAACGGCCCGTACTCCGCTGATTTCCACCGGTTGCGAAGTTTGACGCATCGCACGGTCGCCGGCTAGAACCGATCGCGCGGATTTGCACCGCCGTTTTCAGGCGCGCGCACCAAAGCGGCGCAACGCGCATGCACGATCATGCACGAATTCTGCGTTAAAGCAGTGACGTCTGATCAATGCGGCACGACGCTTGCGAGGCAACCTCGTTCTTGCGGGGATCAGCGGGTGCCGTGTACGTGCGCTCCACATCCGGCAGCAACGGATTTCGCGGCCCGACACCGACGCCCGAACCAGCCGGCGCGCCCCGCCGCGCGGCATGCACCATCAAGGCGCCGCACCCTGCTCCACGATCGCCATCTACTCTTCAGGCTCGACCGATGAAAACCTTTCACTGCAATTGCTGCTCGCACCTCGTGTTTTACGAAAACGTTCGCTGTGAACGTTGCGAGTCATTGCTTGGCTACGTGCCCGAACTCAGCGAGATCAGCGCTTTCGAAGACGCCGGCGACGGCCAGTGGCGCAGTCTCCATCCGAAGTCGGACGGCGCGCTGTTCCGCCAGTGCCACAACTACGCAGTCGAAAACGTCTGCAACTGGATGATTCCCGCCGAGTCGCCCGACCAGCTTTGCCGCGCCTGTCAGTTGACGTTGACCATTCCGAACCTCAGCGCGCCGGACAACCGGGTCTACTGGTACCGGCTGGAAATGGCGAAGCGGCGGCTGTTGTACACGCTGGCCGAACTCGGACTGGACGTGAAGTCGCGTCAGCAGGATCCCGAGCATGGTCTGGCTTTCGAGTTCCTCGAGGACGGCGGCGACGGCGCCAAGGTTTTGACCGGCCACGACAACGGGCTGATCACGCTGAACATCGCCGAGGCCGACGACGCTTATCGCGAGAAAGTGCGCACCGCGATGGGCGAGCCGTACCGAACGCTGCTCGGCCACTTCCGGCACGAGACCGGGCATTACTACTTCAGCCAGCTGGTCGAGGACAACCCGCGCTGGATCGAACCGTACCGCAAGCTGTTCGGCGACGAAACCGTCGACTACGGCGAAGCGCTCGCCACTCATTATCGCGATGGCGCGCCGGCCGACTGGCAGACCTCGTATATCAGCGCGTATGCCACGATGCATCCGTGGGAAGACTGGGCGGAGACATGGGCGCACTACATGCTCATCGTCGACGTGCTGGATACGTCGACCTCGTATGGGTTGGCGCTGCTGCCGGAAGATCCGAGCGAGCCGACGCTCAACGACCGCACGCCCGTGGAAGACGCGAGCTTCGATAACCTGATGAAGCGCTGGTTTCCGCTCACGTATGTGCTCAACAGCCTGAACCGCAGTCTCGGGATGGCCGACGCGTATCCGTTCACGCTGGCCACGCCGGTGGTGGACAAGCTGCGCTTCGTGCATCGCGTGATCGCGGCAGCGGGCGATACGTCGCAGCCAAGGGAAGCGGCGGCGCCTGCTGGAGGGGAAGCGGCTCCGGCACCGACACCGGCTCCGACACCGGCTCCGACTCCTGAAACGGCTCCGGTGGCGGCTGCAGAATCAGCCCCGGTTGCGGATGCGCCGGTTGTCGCAGATGCTGTGCCGCCGGTCGCGAACGAAGCGCCGCCGCAAGCGCCTGCACCTATGCCCGCGCCCGCGCCGGTCGAGAACACCGCACCGCCCGTCGAAGGCGCACCGGTGAACGATGTCCCCGTCGCCAACCCGGCACCCGTTCCTGCACCTACGCCTGCACCTGCACCTGCACCCATCGCGCCGCAGTAACGGTCTATCCACGATGGTCCGCATGAAAAAGCCCGCGACCGGTTCTCCCGGTCGCGGGCTTTTTAGCCATCACGCTTGCACAACCAAAGAAACTCAATACGCGACGTAAGGCCCCGTGCCGCCCGGCGTGGTCTGCTGCTCCACTGCCGCATACACATTACGGCCGTAGAAGAACGGCAAACCCCAATCGAAGATTTTCGAGGTCACGTACGCAGGCCCTGCCAGCAGCGGCAACGCCAGATCGCCGGCATAGGTCTGCGAGATCGTCGTCGCGTTGCCGACGCTGAAATCCACCGCGCTCGTCACGCCGTTCACGCCTTCGATCGTCGCGCTCAGTTGCTGCGTCGAAGCCGGGCAATAATACGCGTCGTTCGCTCCCGTGCAGGCCGTCAACGCGCTGGTCTGGAAGAACAGTCCCGTCGAGCCGCTATCGAGAATACTGCTGCCGTACGTCGTACCGTTCTGCACCGTGGTGAAGGTGCCGTTCGACGGACTCACGCCGATCACCTGCGCGCTACCCAACGAATTGTTGGTCTGCGTGCCGATGCCGAACACCAGTTGCCCCGTCACCGACTGCGCGCCGCCCGACACCGTCGGCAAGCTGAGAATCGAACCGTTGTTGTCGGTGCTGAAATACGGAATCGGATTAGCGACCTGGTAGGTCTCGGCGAGCGGGATCGACGTGCAGGTCGAGCCGGTGCAACCGTAATAGGTGCCCGGAATAGCCTGAGTTACGCAGTTCGCGCCGCAATCGTGCTTGAACACACCGATGCCGAGAATGCCATTGGCCTGCAAAGAAGAAGGCGTGTTACGCGCCGCGCCCAGGTTCGTGCAACTCGACGGCGCCGACGCATAGTTCGGGTCGATCACCTGAATTGGCAGCGATGCGGCTTTCTCGCCGGCAATCTGCAGATCGGCGAGTTTCACCGAGCCCCACGTGTAGCCGTCGAAGAACTGCATGCACTCGGCGACCAGATTGCCCGACGCATCCTGCTGTTGCGGCAGCGTCATCGAAGCGGGCAATTGCGAAGCAAAGATGCGCACGCCCCACGAACCCGTATCTACCAGCACGTGATCGATGGTCTGGCAGTTGGTCGTGCCCGGTGCGCAGATCGTGATGCTGACGAACGGCATATTGGGCACGTTGCTGACGCCCGCATCGACGGTGACGCGCACGGCGTTGGACGCTACCACCTGTGGCGACGGCGAGGTATTCGTCACCGTGGGCGCGGCCGTGCCGCTGGTCGCCGTACCCGCGCTGCTGCTCGAGCCGCTGGAACCACCGCCGCCACCGCCGCAAGCGGTGACCACCACGGCGAGCAACGCAGCGCTCAACACGGTGCCGAGCGTGGAAAAAAACGAAGACTGATGACGCATGACCGGCTCCGTCGAAAGATTACTGGATGACGCCGACATCGACGCCCGTAGGCACCGCTTGCGGCAGATAGGCATGACCGGCGAAGGCGCGCAGATGGCCGCTGGAATACACGACCAGGTCGCTGCTGGAGACCGCGAGCGGCGTACCGCGACGCGTCGTCGTTGCGCTCACGTAGGTATCGAACGAGGAGCCGAGCATCGACTTCAGATCGGGCAAGGTCGGTCCTTCCCATGCCACGCCGAACACGATGCCGCTGGGCGCGACGTACTCGCGCACCACGGTGCCGGAGGGTAGCGTCAGCAGATTCACCGAGTACGCGCTTTGTGTAGTCGCGGCGCGTGCCACGGCGTGAAGGCGTGTCTGATCACTGTCGACGGAGCTGACGTTCTGGCCGAGAGTGGCGTGCGCGGCAAACGGCAGCGCGCAAGCAGCCACGAGCATTGCGCGAGCAATGCGGGTAGAGAGCATCGGTTTCAAGAGATTTCCTTCGAAGTGAAACGCTCGTGGCCAATGACAGTGATGCGACCACGAACGGGAATTCAGGGGCGCAGTCTCGAGCGGCGGGGCCGGTGCGGCATTCACGTCGCTTGGGTTGCGTGAATGCGTCTACGGAGTGGCGGCGGGAAACTTTAGGGATCGATCGAACGGACGGCAATCGTTTGCGAGCCGATTTAAACCGTAAGGGCACGCAAGGTCGTTCGATGTCGTTCGAGGTTTCCGAAGCGGATCGCCGAGGGACGGCGCTTCGCAGGATGTTTTTGCGACCGGAGTCGTTTGAAGCGAACGGGCAGGTCAAGCGGCCGTTCTGCTCGAGAAAAATATCGATGGCAACGGTCTTGTTTCACTCAATGTAAGCGTGCGCTTAATAATGAGTGGCAAACCGGCGTTCGAGGTGCTGACAAAGCGCTCAGGTCAACATCGAAAAAAATGCCGCGAGCGACTCGGCGTCGTTCACGGCATCTCTTTTTGCGAACCTTTAAATCGCAGAATGCGAGGTACAGGTCCCCTTATTTCTTCTGTTGCTGCAGGAGCGATTTAAGCTCGTGCACATTTTCTTCTACGCGTTTCGCGATCACCGCATACGACTCGGCTTGGGTCTGATACGCCGCTTGCGCAAGTTGCTGCATATCGGCGAGCGACTTGTGCAGACTCTGCTGGATCAGCTCGGCAGTCTTCGGGGAAGGCGCAGCGCCACCCGCGGTCAACTGACCCGTGAGCGACTGCAATTCGCTTAACGTCGTGCGCAACATGTCAGCCTGTTTCTGCGCGAGCGTCTGCATGCCCTGAAACGCAGTCTGATTCGCCTGAACCAGCGCTTCCACGTCCTTGCGGCGCGCTTCCATGATGGCGGGTACGTCGAAACCGGGGAGCTTGAACTGCTCGAGCATTTTGGTGAAATCGCCAAACGGATTGGCGGCGTCAGGTCGGTTCATGCGAAATCCTCCTTAACGGTTGAATGATTACGCGCCGGCGGTGCTGCGTCGTCGCTGCATCCCGCAGGGTGCTGACGACGCATCCGCCATTGGCATCGCGTGTGTCGTTCGACGGTGGAAACAGCAGGTGCTTCTGGGGTCGGACGGCACAGTGGGCTCATCATGCGCTATCCGGCAGCATTGCGCCACCGGGCACACCCTGACATCCGCGAGACTGTCCGCAAGGTTCGGTAAGGTAAGCGCAAGCCCCCGTAACCCATCGATCCGCCGGCTCGTTTATCGTGGCTGACGTTCCGGCGCACCGTTGCGCCGGCGCAGTTCGACGGGAGCAACACGATGAAGAAAAGTATTTTTGGCGCGGCGCTGGCCGCCGTATTGACGATGGTCGCAACGGCCGCCTTCGCGCAGGAAGCACCGCAGGCACCGGGCGGTGCATCGATGCACGGCGAACCGCAGCATGGCGGCCACGGCGAACACGGCGAAGGACCGCACGAACATGGTCCCATGGGTCCCGGTTTCGCGGTGATCAACGACCTCGAACAATTGCGCCGTCTCTATGCGATGACGGGTCACGAGAGCGACATCATCGCCGTGTATCACGACGTGCTCAACAAGACTCAGGACCCGATGCTGCGCCACTTCGTGTACGACTCGCTCGCTCGCGAGCAGTTGAAGCCGGCTAATCCCGATGCGGCCATCGCGACACTGCGCACGAGTCTCGCCGAAGACCTCGTCGCTGCGAGCAAGCCGCCGCACGGCATGCCGCCGCCGCCCGCGCAATAAGCCGCTAATTGCACGCACCGCCCGACGCGACGGACGTCCTGCACCACCTGGCGCCTGTTCGCATATAGCGTTGGCTGGGCCACACTGCAGCTTCACTGCCCCCTAGTCATCCTGCGTCAGGTGACTAGGATTAAGGCACTCCGCAACGCCTGTGTGCCTGGTGAAGAATGCGCTATCCGTTCAATCTGGCCGTCGCCGCCGTTCTGCTCGTTTTCGTTCTGTGCTGCATCGTCAAGCTCGCCTTGAACTGATGCGTCGCACTGCGGCGCGTCGGCGCACGCAGACTTCCCACTCGTTGTCCCGGCCGCCCGTTGCATGCATGACATCGCACGAAACAATTGCGCGATGGAAGTCTCCTGTCGATACGACGATACTGCGCTTCGCCTTCGCCTCCCGGGCGAACGCTTCACATCGCAGCTTCACATCGCATTCACATCGTCGACGACAGGATGAACATGCCGACTTCAACGAACTTCCTCAAGCACCACGCCGCCCGCCTCACCTGCGCCGCCGTGGTCTGCTGCAGCGCGCTCCTGACCGGCTGTGCCGGCAGCAAGATTCACGACACCAACGAGTTCAGTTCGGAACCGCACGCACGGCCCGATACCATCTACGTCTACGCGTTCGATTGCGATCCGGCGCAAGTGAAGCTCGACGGCGGCGTCGTGGAGAAACTGGCTTCGCATATGAGCAGCACGTCGATCGCACAGAAGCAATCCGCCGAAGCCACCGCGATGCGCGAGCAGGTCGCCGACGAGATCGTGCATCGACTGCAGAAGATGGGGCTGAACGCGTTGCGCTCGGACACGCCCGCGCCGCTCGCGCAGAACGCGTTGCTGGTGGAGGGCCATTTCGATTCGATCGACTCGGGTAATCGCGGCCGGCGCATCATGATCGGGCTCGGCGCCGGTCAGAGCGAAGTGATCAGCTCCGTGCAGATTCTGTATAAACCGGCGGGCAGCGACCCGCGTCTGGTGCAAAGTTTCAGCGCCAGCGCCGACAGCGGCAACGCGCCGGGCATTGTCGAGACGGCGGGCGTCGGCGCACTGGCGGGCAGCATTGCGACATCCGCTGCAGTGGGCGCGGGCGTGCATACGTTCGACGAGACCAAACGCGCGAACGTGTCGGCGGACGCGGCTCGTCTTGCCGATGCCGTGGCGCGGCAGGTCGGGCAGATCGGCGTAGACCGGGGCTGGCTCACGACGAAGAATCTGAAGGGGTGATACTCGAGTGAAGCGTGAGATGAACACGCCTCCCCGGCTCACGCGAACTCAAGCTTCAGCGCTTGCTCGTGTAGCGCAGCCACACTCCGTCGTGTTCGGTTTTTTCCACCGAAGCCAGCTTGAGATACGCTGGCGCCTGCCATTTGTCCATTGCGACTTCGAACGACGACGGATGCTCGCTGCGCGCATCGACCAGCGGCAGGATCAGCACGCTGACTTCGTCGACGAGACCCGCGTTGACGAACGTGCCGCTCACATGCGAGCCGCCTTCCACGATCAGCTTCTTCACACCGAGTTCGCGCGCGAGCGTCTCTACGACGTGGCCGAGATCGATCTCGGTCTTGCCGCCGAACACGTAAGACACGCCAATCGATTGCAAGTAAGCGAGGTAGTCGTCGGGCACCGCTTCGGTCAGCACTTCGACGATGTGCGACTTCAGCGCCGTATTGCTTTTCCACGCCACGCGTCCTTGCGGGTCGATCGAAATGGCGTACTGATCCGCCTTGCGATCGACGAAATGATCCTTGCGCGGCACCGTGCCTTTCGCAAGTCCTTTCGGATAATCGGTGCCGTGCGAGATCTCCTGCATCGTCACGCGGCCGCAAATCCAGCCGTTCGCTTCGAAGCTCGCCGCAGTGGTTTCGTACAGATCGGAAGCGAAGTCGAGATGCCAGCCGTCGGTGAGACTGCGGCCATCGAGCGAGGACATCATGTGAACGACGATATAAGGTTTCATGCGTCTAGCCTCCTTGGCAGGTTGTGTGAACCTGTCAGCAAGGGGCGTTCCGCCGGGCTAATGCGGGCTTGTTGGCGAGGGCGCCTGAGACGTTGGGGTCGCTGGGGTTGCCACACCGTCCCAATGCTGGGCGAGCCGCAACAGACCCGGCAGCAACACAGCCCAGCCGATACTCAGGGTCACCCACGCGGCGACCGGCCGTTCGACATGCACCGCGCCGAGCGCCGCACCGGCGCGAAACGACAACGGCCCGGCGATCGCGCCAAGCAGCGCGGCCCACACCACATGTCCGCGCAGCCACGCATACACCACGTTGAACTGGATTGCAAAAAGTGCCCACAGCGCGCAGAGCCAGTACGGCGCGAGCCCGTTTATCCAGGCGCCGCTCGGGTAGCTCAACAAACCGGCATCGACCACCAGACTCTCCCACGCCAGCCCGATTGCAACGGTCACCGCAACGAGCCGCGCTTCGCGCCGGGGCGCGGGCACACGTGTCAGATGCCAGGCGAGCGCGCAGGCCGCGAACAGCACGCCGAGCCAGCCTGCCCGATGCGCGCCGCCCAGCACGCAAACGAACCAGCCCGCCTGACAGACCACGAAGTAGAGTCCGGTTTCGAAGCGATGCCCGTGAGGAGCGCGCATGGCGGTCAGCCAACCACCGCGATTACCCCGGAACCCAACGTCGCGGCCGTCAATACGACCCGCCGTGACGTGGCGCGTGCCGCCCTTCCACCATCCCGCGCAACGACTCCAACCCGCGGCTGATCCACGTTTTGACCGTGCCGATCGGTGCATTCAGCGTCTGGGCGATTTCCGACTGCGACTGCCCGCGAAAATAAGCGAGCGCAATGGCTTGCCGCTGCACGGGCGCAAGCCGGCCGAGATAATCGGTCAAGCGTTCGGCGTCGAGCGAAGCCTGCTGGGTCAATTCGGGGTCGCCGTCCGCGCCTGCAATGCGCTCGTCCAGTTCCTCGAGATACACACCCGAATACGGATTGCGCCGCAAATAATCGAGCGCCTGATTTTTGACGATGGTCGACATCCACGTTGAAGGCGACGCCTTCAACGGATCGTAGGAGCCCGCAAATCGCCAGATCTTGATAAAGCCGTCCTGCACGACTTCGTCCGCAGCTTCGCTCGCGCGCGTGACCCGCACGGCGAGCCCGAACAGCGACGGCGCCGACGCGCGGTAGAGCGAATCGAACGCGGCGGCGTCGCGCGTGGAGACGCGTTTGAGCAGCGCGGCGAGATACGCGCTGCGTTCGTCCAGCGCAGACATCGAGTTGCCACTGGCAGCGTTCGCGACGTTCGAAAAATTCGCGACATCCGCGACATCCGCTACCGAGGCGAAAGCGGCGACGTCGCCGTCCGTGTCGTCGTTGGCGACGATCGTGTCGTTTTCTTGCGTCTCGTCAATCGAAGCATCGTATGACATGGCGGGTCCCCTTCGACGCTGCGCGCGGTTAGTCCGACACGGTTTGCGGCGCGACCGGCGCCGCAAACCAGCCTTCTTCGCGCGCGATCCGCTCGAGCGCGGCCTCGACCATCGCGCAGGCACGATTGCTGACGTCGCCGAGATAACGGTGCAGCGCGGCGTCCTGCGCCGAACGCGAGACACAGGTGTCGCTGTAGCGCTCGAACGCCGATAGCTTCATGACCAATTCAGCGAGATGCCGCGGGCATTCGCAGGCGATCGTCGACGAGCGCCCAGCGATGGCTTCCAGTTCGATGTCGTCGTAGCGGCGACGCATGCGTGCCCAGACCGGGTCGTCGCCAGAACGCTCCTGAATGCGGACGCGTTCGCACAGGTCGCCGAGAATCTGCCGGAACTCCGTGCGGCTGTCCGGCTCCCGATACAGGCGCACGCCCGCCACCCGCAAACTCTCCGCGGCATGACCGGTACCAAAGCTGTAGACCACCGCGATGGCCTTGGCGCGCACCGCTTCACCGAGCGAGACGATCTGGGCCGCGACTTCCTCGTGCAGTGATTCGACGTTGACCATCAACGCCTCGATCGGCTCGCGCGATTCGCGCTGCAACGCGGCGCCGAGATCGGCGAAGGTCGCGAGGTCGCGCACGCCGTACAGACGCAGGTCGATTTCCGTAGCGTGCAGGCGCTGTTCCAACCGGGTTCCAACGAGCGCAAGGCGCAGATCGACCGGATCGCCGGGCACGCCATCCGGCAACGCACCGCGTGCGGCCAGAAACTGCAATTGCTCGCCGTCGAGCCGGGCAATCGCACCAATGGCGTGACCGCGGCCGACCAGCATTTTGATGAGCGTGAGCCGCCTGACGTCCTCTTCCGAGTAAAGACGCTGGCCCGACGCCGTCTTGACCGGGCCTACGACGCCGTAACGGCGCTCCCAGATCCGCAATGTCGTAACCGGCATTTTTGCCAGACGCGCGGCTTCGCCGCTTCTATAGCCCCGCTGAGCCGACCCCGACTCGTCCGATGAAGTCACCATGAAACTCTCCTTGCAGCCTGTTTCGTTTCAAGCATACCGGGATTTTGGGCGTGTTGAAACGACTTATCGATACGTAACACGCGTTTGAAACGGTTTTTATCGATACAAGGAGGTTATCGGCATCGGATCCGTGGAGCTTTACTGGAATTTGTAGAGGAAAAACTCCGGATTGCACTCGTCAGGAAGCGGCGTGACTCGCCAATGACGAGTCGCCGGCCGCGACGACAACGATTCGAGCCGGCAAAAGCCGTGTCATCCGTGCCAGAGGTTGCGCAGCAATGCGAGCAGCGCGGTGGGGGCCGTGCCTTTTTGACAATAGCCGTCGAAATTATGACGTGACCGCGCGGTCTCCCTGACGTGCTCCTCGTCGAGCGACGTGAAGGCAACGATGCCCAGACTTTGGGTTGGGAGATAGCTGCGCAGTGCGATTGCGGTTTCGTAACCGTCGCGCTCCGGCATCATGATGTCGAGTACGACGACGTCCGGCACCCAGTCTTTCACGCACTGCAGCGCTTGCGCGCAACCGTTGGCGGAGCGGGCTTCCACGCCTTCGTACGAGAGGTAGGTGGCGAGCGCGTCGGCGGCACCGGCGTTGTCGTCGACCACGAGCACGCGTGGCAGTTCGTGGAGGACCCGTACTTCGCGGGCGCTCCATCGCTGGCAAGTTGAGGGGGTGCGCGGCATAAGTCAGCTTGCGAGGAAATGCCCCGTCGTCAGCAAACTTCGTGCCGAAGGCCGTCGCCGGGCTCCCTTCCAATTGCGGGCGAGTCGCGTGAAAACCGCTCCCGTCCGCACTTTCGGCCATGACAACAACAAGTTACAAACCAGCCTTTGACGGCGATATGGCGCAGATGTTTATGATGGGCCCGTCGCGTCTTCTGAACGGTCTACTGAATAAATATGAGGAATGCTGGAAAAACCTTGATCGTCGGGATGCTGGTCGCCGAGTTGGGCTACGCCACCTACGTGCTGACCGATAAAGGCGATGAAGCCGCCGTGCCGCCGGCCGTGCGCGCCGACGAATCGCTCGATGCCGCGAACAGTCATGCCCCGCTGGTCCCGATGTCCGAACTGCACGTTCGCGATACGCCGACGCCGGCACCTTCGCCGGCTCAGGCGCAGATTCAGGCTCAGCCGCCAATCACACCGGCCGCGACGTTACCCACTCAAGTGGCTGCACTGCCGCGCACCGTGCCGGCCGACGACCTCATTTCGGTACCGGCACGATCGGCGGCCGGGCCGGTGATTCCCGAGGCGCCGTCCACGAATCAGCCGTCACGTGCCGCTGCTTCGTCCAAACCCGCGCCGTCGCAACCGCGTACCCGAAGCCAGCTCGCCGCCGTACAGAAATCCACCCCGAAGCCCACCGGATCGACCCACGCCAGCGTCGCCGAAGCCGCACAGGATACCGGCAGCCGGCGCCGTCCGAGATATAACCCGGTTGCCGCGGCCTCGACGGAAAAGCTGGTGAGGGAATCCGCGCGACCAGACCCGTCGCTGCCACAACCGTGGACCCGGGGTGAACCGCCGCCGCGCCGCGCCGCGAACGGCTCGAGCCGCAGCAAGTCCGACCGCGCCGTCGCCGCCGCCATGACCGCGCAACTCGTGCGCGATTCGGCCCAGGCGAACCGTTCGCCTGCCGCAACGGGTAAAGGTGGCGACAAGTAACGCCCGCTATTCGGCGCCTGCTTGCGCGATAGCGGACGCGACGATCATCGCGTCCGCGTTAGCCGGAATCTCGCCGCGCACTCTCGGCTTGTAGATGAAGTCGCCGCGCCGGATCAGCGTGCCGGTGAGCGCACAGTAGCCCATGCTGCGCGCCCGGCAACTGTGCCAGACCTGATCGATGTAGCAGCAACGCGTCGCGTCCTGCCAGATAACTGCGATCGTCGACACCGACAGACGTTCGACCACTTCCACCAGAACATGCGAAGACGGCGCACGCAATGCCGCCCGTCCGACCGGCCGCGCGGCAGGCGGCGGGTTCGCGGGTACACGGTAAGCGCACAGAAGCGCACTGATCACATGACCCCAGACTGGCCCGCCGGCGCGCTCCGTCACGCCGGCGGCGGTCGCCGGCGCAACGGAACCCTCCAGTGCGGGCGGCGCGCTACAGACATTCGACTGCATTTCGATATGCATTGCATTGCTCCGTAGCGACGACTCGCAATGGGAAAACGGTCCCATCCTTGATGCATCCAGAACGCGGCGGGTTTCGATCGGTGCGGTATCCCTGCCCATTTCCTTCGCGGCGTAGCCCGCGTGAAAACACAGCGGCCTCATTGACCCGGCGCGGCTTCGTAATTGACGGGAACCCATTCATAGCGATGACCGTCTTTCCGGATGTGTCCCAGGCCGGGAAACGCGATATGCGCGGCACCGACCAGATAGCCTTTGTCCACCGCCAATGCCAGCGCCATGCGACGCGAGCGTTTCGCCGACGCCGCGTCGCTGTCGTATTCGATCGAGACCTCCGGGTTCGGCAACTGGATCGACGCGACGTGGATAATGTCGCCCCACACCAGCAGGTCTTGCGATCCACCGTGCACCAGATAACCGGTGTGACCCGGCGTATGCCCCGGCAAGGCCAGCGCGCGAATGCCCGGCTCGAGTTCGACGTCGCCGCTGAACGGCTCGAAGCGTCCCGCGGCGACATATGGCGCCACCGAAGCGATCGCGGCATCGAAAAAAGAACTCAGAAACGCGGGCGCTTTCACCTTGTTCGCCGGGTTCAGCCAGTAGTCGGCATCGGTCTGGCTGACACGGACGATGGCGTTCGGAAACGCCATCGCGCCGTGCGCATCGATACCGCCCACGTGGTCCTTATGCAGATGCGTGAGCAGCACCTCGTCGACCTGTTCGGGCAGATAACCCGCGGCCCGCAGATTGGCGCGCAGCTTGCCGCAGCAGTCACCATACAGAACGCCCGCGCCCGAATCGATCAGGATCAGCTTCGAGCCCGTGTTGATCAGAAACGCGTTGATGGAACCCTGCACCGGTTGCTGCAAAAAATCGCGTGCCAGGTCTTTCGCAACTTCCGCTTTCGACGCGCCGTCAACGACCGTGCCGATCGGGAACGGATGCGTGCCGTCGAGCAACGCCGTCACTTCGACGCCGCCCAGCATGAGCCGATAAAAACCGGGCCCTTGCGTTTTCACCATCGGAGCGGCCGCAAAGGCAATCCCGCACCACGCCATCACCGTCACGCCAGCCAGCACCGTCAGCCAGCTCGCGACGCGCCTTGCCCCCACGCGTCCACCCTGCTTCATGATTCGATCCTCGAATTTGCCGCGTTATCGAACGGAAACCGTCAGTTCGCGGCTCAGATACGCATGAATCTGACTGACGACGGCCGCGCCATCGCCGACCGCCGCGGCCACCCGTTTGGCCGATTCAGAGCGCACGTCGCCCACTGCGAACAGACCCGGCACGCTGGTTTCCAGCAGATAATACGCGCCGGCTTCGGACCTGCGCGACTCGCTGCGCGCCGACCCCGTCATGACGAAGCCACGGTTATCGAATTCGACGCCGCTCGACACCAGCCAGTCTGTTTTCGGGTCCGCGCCAATGAAGAGAAACAGATGACGCGTCGGGACCGCCTCGTCGATGCCCTCCGCTTCGCGCCGGATATGCACTTCGGTGAGCCCGGCTTCATCGCCTTCGAGCCGGCGCAGCACACAATGCGTGCATAGCGTCACGTTCGGCAACGAGCCGATCCGGTCGATCAGATATCTCGACATGCTCGCGTTCAGATCGCCTGCGCGGATCAGCACACGAATGCTGCGGGCGAAATTCGCGAGGAATACGACCGCCTGACCGGCCGAATTGCCGCCGCCCATCAGCACGATGTCCTGTCCTTTGACGAGCTTCGCTTCGATGGTCGAGGCCCAGTAGTAGGTGCCGCGCCCCTCGAAGCGCTCGAATCCGGGCACGTCTGGTTTGCGATACGCGGCGCCGCTCGCGACCACCACGGTGCGTGCGCCGATTCGCTGCCCGTCCTGCAGCGTCAGCACGAAATTTCCCTCCTGCCGGCTCACGTCCAGCACCTTGCCGGGAATCGCCAGATGCGCGCCGAACTTGAGCGCCTGCTGGAACGCGCGCGCCGCGAGCGCCTGGCCCGAGATGCCGGTCGGGAAGCCCAGGTAGTTTTCAATGCGGGAACTGGCGCCGGCCTGTCCGCCAGGCGCGCGCTGATCGAACACGGCGACCGACAATCCCTCGGTGGCCGCATACACGGCGGCCGCGAGTCCCGCCGGCCCGGCGCCGACGATCGCGACATCGTAGACGTGCGTGGGCTCGAACGTCGGCACGAGGCCGAGGCACGACGCCAGTTGCGCTTCATCGGGTGCGCGCAGCAGGCCGCCGTTCGGGCAGAACACCAGCGGAAAATCGTCCGGACCCGTCGTCATGTCGCCGAGCAGCGTGATCGCTTCGGGATCGGTGCGGGCGTCGATCACCGTCGCCGGGTAGGCATTGCGGCGCAAAAATCCCTGCAGGCGGATGAGCCGCGCATCGTCGCCATTACCGACGATGATCGGCCCCAGTCCCTGCTCGATGAGTCCGAGTCGTCGCAGGATCAGCGCACGCATGATGTGCTCGCCCAGTTGCGCATCGGCGACGATTAACGCGCGCAAGCGCTCGGGCTCGATCACCAGCGTGTCGACGTCGGTCAGCGCAATGCCGTCGATCAGCGCCGGCTTGCCGGACAGTTGCGCCATCTCCGCCATGAAGTGACCCGCTTCATGCTCGGTGATGACGGTCGAGCGCCCGAAACTGTCGCGCGACGCGATTCTGACGCGGCCGTGCAGCAACACGAAAAGACCCAGCGCCACCTTGCCGGTTTCGAAAATCAGTTCGCCCGCGCGGAACGACCTGGGGGTCGCGAAGCGCCGCAGACTTTGAATCTCCCCCGCAGAAAGGCGCGGAAACATCTGATGCTGCCGGTATTCGAGCGACGAATACGGCATCTCGAGTTCCGGGTGGGGCAACGCATCGCCGGCAAAATCCGGGGTGTCCATAACTTGACCTCTTCTGAAACGTCGGCTGTCGGGTTGGTTCCGATTGCTACCGCTGGCTACCGCTTGCTAGCGCTTACTACCAGCCGAACTTGAGTTCGGCGCCGACATAGTCGGCATTGCGCGCGCCAAGATCGCGCAGCGACGGCCCGACCTGAAAGTGCACGGCTTCCAGTGCCGCAGCGAGATTCGCGGTGACCGCGTAGTCCGCGCGAATCTGCGTATAGAAGCCGGTCCATGCGGTGCCGTGTCCCGCAGTCCCCGGTACGACAGCCGAGCCCTGACCGTACACGGCATCCGCCGTGGTTTCGCGCCATTGCAATCCGACACCGGCAAGCAACGTGAGCTTGCTGCTCGGCTTCAGGATGAGGGTCGGCTTGACGTGCACCAGGTTCGTGTAGCCGGTGTAGCCCGCCAGCGCGAAGTAGTAGCCGTTCGGAAAGAGCGGATTGAACGTGCCGACGCGCCCGTCGCCCGGGTGACTGTCGCCCGAGGCAGCGTCTATCTGGATACCGACGCGCGGTGTCCACGGCACGCTGCTCAGCGTATAGCCCGCGAGAGAACCGACCGCCCACGCGCCGATCGTCTTGCTGCCGACATGCCCGGACTGATACATCGCTTCGACGTCCCAGTCGAGCGCCGCGAGCTTGCCCGCATAACGTGCGTCGAACACATCGCGATGCTCATCGCCGCTGGCGTCGACGAAATGCGCATTGCTGCGGTTATAGCGCGAGTAGTACGCCGACAGATCGCCGGGACCGACGTCCTTGTGCTCGACACGTACACCGCTGAACGTCAGGTCGCGATTCGACACGTCGTCGAAATCGGAGCCGTCGCGGTATTGCACCGGCTGCGAAGCGTAGGCGATCCAGCGCCACGGACCGGTTTCATAGTCGGCCCAGATCGCGTCGAACGCCTGGCGCACGTTCGGCCCGTCGCGCACCGAGACAAACCGTTGCAAGTCGAACGCCATCTCCTGGCGGCCCACGCGAAACTTCACGGTGCCGGGACCGAGCGGCTCCGTCACCGCGATAAACGCTTGCCGTAAATCCAGCGGATTTTTATCGACCGGCGACACCGCGTCCTTGCCGTACGGGTCCGCATCCTCGAACTGCGTGAAGATCTGCACATGAGGACCGAGACGCACGTCGGCGTGAACTTCGAGACGCTGCAGGATATACGTGTCGTCGTGGCCGGTGCCGAGTCCGAAGAGCGGCGCGTCGTTCATCTCCAGCCGTTCGCGCAGCACCATGCCGAGCGAGATATACGCATCGGGATTGCCGAACAGCGGCAGGTATTTCAGCGAATCGAACGGCTTGCGCGGCACGCACGGATTGGCGAGCGCCGACCAGTTCTCCTGCCAGCGGTTGAACATGACCGCGGGACGGGCGCAGGATGCCGCGCCGGCTGCAGTAGTCGCGGTGGTCGCCGCAGCGCTCGTCGTGGTCGTGTCGTCCGCACTGCCGAGCGCGGTATCCGCCGCGGAAGCGGGCAGCGCTGCCGCCAGTCCCGTGCCGAGCAGAACCGCACGCAGCGCACGCAGGGTGCACTCGCGCCGCGCATTGAGCATGACGCGCACGTCACTTGCCATCGTGCACTTCGGCGATATACCCGCCCGGGAATTCGAGCATCGCGGTCTTGCCGGTCGCGCCCTGATACGCTGGCACCAGCAACTTCGCACCGGCGGTTTGCGCGCGCTCGAGCGTGGCGCCCAGATCGTCGACGCCATAGCCCGTGGTCTCACGCCCGAACGGGAACGGCAGCATGCCGTCCGTGACGAACACGACCATCCGGCCGAAGCCCGACTCGATCCGGATCTCGCGGATGGTTTGCCCCGGACGCCCGATCACACCCGCATCCGCGTGCCGGTTGTCGGACACCACCTTGCCGTGCGAGAAATGCAGCCAGCGGCGCACGAAGTTATTCGCTTCGTAGCGCGATACATACACGCGGTTATCCGGCACGCTTTGCAGCGGCGCATAGTTCGGCGCTTTGGTGTGCCAGTAGAGTTGCATGGTCAGGCCGCCCGGCCATTGAATGATCGCGTCCTTGCCGATCGGATCCGGAAACGGATCGACCAGCACGTCGGCGCCTGCCGCGCGCGCCGCCTTCACGCCGTCGTCGATATCCGTGACGAGATAGCCGGTTCGCTCGTTGCCGAACGGATAAGGAATCGGCGTTTCGAAACCGAACACCGAGAGCATGCCGACCGGCGTCTGCACGTATTGCGACGCCGTTTTGCTCGGCGTCGGCGTCACGGTGAACACCGCGCGCGGCGACGCCTTGCCGCCGAAGGTCGCAAGAAAGCTGGTGACGAACGCGTCGAGGTCGGCCGACGCGACATACACGTGCGTAGTGTCGTATTGAGCGCCCACCGACACGTCGCGATGTTTAACCAGCGCGGCCGGCGGCGTCGCGTCTTCCTGCGGACCGTTATCGGCGAAAACGGGAGCGACCGGCGCGAGCGTGCCCAGCAGCGCGGCGCAAACCAGCGCAATGGATCGGTATCGATTGAAGAGCGTATTGCGGGACTTGAACATGGGATTACCCGATTCAGTTGAGAGGTTGAGTGGATCTCTGTTGCCATGCCATCCACAGCAGCACGGCAACCGGCAAGACAATCGCGGGAAATGAAAACCGGGTATAGGCAAGCGCGCCGCCGATCGCGCCGAGCGCGAAGCCGAGCATCGCCGCGAGCGTCGATTTGAGGCGGCTGCTTACCTGCCGGGCGTGGTCGCCCTGCGTGCCACGATGCAGCAGTTCGACCACGTCGAGCACGATCTGCGTGACATTGCCGGTCATGACCGTGTTCGGCAGCCCGGGGCTTTGCAGCAACTTGCCGCGCGCGTTCTGCACGCCCATTGCCGTCGTGCCGAGCACGCCGCACAGGAGCACCATCGGCGCGCTCGCATCCGTGACCGGCAGCGCGAGCGCGCCCGTCACGAGGAACGACACGAGCAGCGCGGCCTGCAACAGATACAACGCGCTCGACGCATCGGCCGGATGGCGGCGCTCGAGAAACTTGAAGAACACACTGGACAGCACGATGCCGACGATAAACGACGGAAACGCCAGCAGCTTGAGCAGCACGCCCTGACCCACGCCGGCGACTTCGGCGCCGATCAGCACGAAGTTGCCCGTGACGTGCGCGGTAAAAAGGCCGAACAACGCGACGAAACCCACCGTGTCGACGTAACCGGCAATCAACGCGAGAAGCGTGTCTTCGTAGCGCTTCATGTTGCGTCCGCCGTCGCGGCGCCGAGGTACACGGCGCGCATCAATTGCCCTCCTTCGCCGCATCTGCCTTGCGCACCGGCGGATTCGCAGGCGGATTCGCAGACGGCTGCACCGCCGGCACCGTGGTCTGCGCAGAAAGCTGCGCCTTGACCACCGGAATCGCGTGCTCGCCGAGCACCATGCCGAGCAGACCGGCTAGCGCGATGAGCGGCGGCGCCGGCGATTGCACTTTCAGCAGCCAGTAAAGCAGGCCGACGCCGAATCCGACGCCCAGTGAAACGATGTAGCCCATGCCGTTCTTCCTTCCTCTAACCTTCGTCAGTTCGCCCAGTTGGAGCCGAGCACCAGCCCGCAGAAATTCAGCCGGCGATAATCCGGATCCCACCGGTCCAGTACATCGGCGTTCACGCTGCCGAACGTCGTCTCGGGCCGCTGCGCCATACCGAGCGCGTACGCTTCGAGCAACTTCTCCTTGAAGCCCGATTCGCGCGGATACGTCCGCACGATCTCGTCTCTCTGCTGCGCCGTGAATTCGTCGTAACGCGCGCCACGCACGTCCATCTGCACGCCCGCGCCAATCAGCCCGACGAGCGCCGACAGATGTTCCGGAACCCCAGGCGTCGTATGCAGCGCGATGCCGAGCCACACCGCTTCGATCTCGTGCTCCGCAATCGCATGCTGAGCGAGAAAATCGCGCGCGGCGTTCGCGCCGTCCACCTCGAACCGATACGGCGACGTGCGATAGCGCGCGTTCAGTCCGACGTTATGAAACAACGCGCCGACATACAGCAACTCGATGTCGAAGATCAGGTTCTCGCGGTAACCGGTCAACGCGCCGAACAGATAACAGCGCAACGCGTGATGCAGCATCCATTCGGATTCGATCTTGCCGATCAGCCCGGTTGCCGCGCGGATCATCGCGCTGTCGGGAATCTCGACTCCTGCCACAGTTCTGCTCATGCGACTTCTCCGTGTCCATCGCCGGTTTCCCTATCGCGGATGCCGGTTCGCTTCATAGCGCGAGCTCGTGCAACCGCCGCACGCCGTCGCGAATCCATTGCAGCAGCCCGCCGGGCGACCCGTTCACATCGACGGGCGCCGCCAGCAGCAGCTCCTCGGTCGCGTGATGTTCGGACAGCAGGCGGCACATCTCCTTCGCCACCTCCGGGCGGCGCGCGAGAACCGGCGTCAGCGCGCTCCGGTCGAGACGAAACACGGTGGCGCGGGTCAGCGCGCGCACGACGACCGCAGTCCGCACGCCGGCCAGAATGCCCGACTGCCCGATCGAATCGCCCGGCGCGAGCCGGCGCAATTCGATCTCGGCGCCGGCCTTCGGCACGCTGACCTTCGCGACGCCCTGCGCGAGAATGTGCAACTCATGGCCGCTCTCGTCGTCGGCCCTGTACACGATGTCGTCCGCATCGAATTCGTGGCGCGTCAGTTGCGTCGCCAGCCCGGCGATTTCATCGTGCTCGAGCGTGCGGAAAATCAGCACGTCGCGCAACAGGCGCTCTTTCTCGTCCGTATGCATGTCGCTCACCGGCTCGGGCACCGACAACGGCTGCAGCACCACACCGCGCGACAGCAGATGCCGGTGCGCGAGATCGAACAGTTCGTTGCGCACACCCGTTTTACGGTCCAGTTCGCCGACGTAGCAGACAATCTCGTACTCCATCGCGTCGTTGGTCGCGCGGCGCACGCTCACAATCGGCTTCGGCTCGGTCAGCACTTTGGCGCAACTGGCTGCCGCATCTGTCAACGCCTGCAGCACCGTCGCCGGCCGGATCGACGGTTTGACCGGGAGCACCACGCTGATGCCGTGCGTATGCGACGGTTCGTTCGCATTGACGATATTGGTCCGCGCCGCCACGCTGTTCGGAATCACCACGATGTTGCCTTGCGCGTTGAGCAGACTGGTCGCGCGCCAGTTGCTTTCCACCACTTTTCCTTCGACCTCGCCGATCGTCACCCAGTCGCCGATCGTAAAAGGCTGGGTGGCATTCAGCACCACACCCGAGAACACGTCGTTGAGCGTGCTCTGGATTGCGAGGCCGAGCACGATCGCGAGTGCGCCCGAGGTCGCGAGCAAACCCCGCACGGGCAATTCCAGCACACAGGCAATCGCGCCGACTCCGGCCGCGAGAAACAGCAAGGCGCCGAGCACGTCCTGAAACAGACGCTCCTTGTGCCACGTTTGAGGCAGCACCGTGCGATCCAGCACGATGGTCAGAAGCCGCGCGCCTTGCAGCCACCACACCACCTCCAGCAATTGCGCGAGCAGATGCCGGAGCGGTTCGCCGGGCCACGGCGCCGCGCGCAACGGATTCATGCCGTGATCGAACAGCACGTACGTCGACAGCGCGAACATCAGCGTGCGCAACGCGAGCCGCGACTGGTCCGTCTTGCGGCCCATGAAGCGCCACGCAAGAAAGTCGAGGACCAGAATGCCTAGCCCATACAACACGCCATCGGTCAGGGTCGGCATGAAAGGTCCTTGCTTGCCGTGCGGCATCCGGCCATCGACGGCCGGCGTTCAGGGGTTCAAAGCCGGGGGTCGTGCTCAGAACGCGAAACAGCTACAACCCAGTGCCCCCCAGAAACCATTCGAATCGCTGACCGGCACGTTCTTGCGCCACGCCCAGCCATGCGCGTGCGCATGCACCCCGCACAGATTCACGCAGCCGTCCACGCAGGCCACCGCGGTCGGCTTGTAACGGCTATAGCCGCCGAATTCGGCAACGGGCGACCACGACGGACTCACCGGCAGATCGGGTGGCGCGAGCGTCGAGAACTCATCGTCCGCGTAGACCACCTTGCCGCCCACGACCGTCATGTTCGACGTGAGGAATTTGATGCGGCTTTCGTCGATCGAGAAGTAGTCTTCGCTGAGCACCGCGAAGTCCGCGAACTGGCCCGGCACGAGCGCGCCCTTCTTCTCCTCTTCGTTCGAAAACCAGGCGCTGCCCACCGTGTAGCGGCGCAAGGCTTCCATCCGGTCGAGCCGGTTCTCGCTCGCGTACATGGACGTCCCGCCCACCGTTTTGCCCGACACCATCCAGTAGAGCGACACGAACGGATTGAAACTGGCGACCCGCGTCGCGTCGGTGCCCGCGCCAACCGGTACGCCCGCATCGAGCATGTGACGGATCGGCGGCGTGCGTTTGACAGCTTCCTCGCCGTACCGGGCAATGAAGTATTCCCCCTGAAACGCCATGCGATGCTGGATCGCAATGCCGCCGCCGAGCGCGCGAACCCGTTCGATATTCTTCTGCGTGATGGTCTCGCAGTGATCGAAAAACCAGCGCAGTCCGTTGAACGGAATCTCGGCGTTCACCCGTTCGAACACGTTCAGGAAGCGTTCGATCGATTCGTTATAAGTGGCGTGCAGACGGAACGGCCAGCGGTTCGCGACCAGCAGCCCGACGACCGCTTCCAGTTCGGCTTCGAGCGAATCCGGCAAATCCGGGCGCGGTTCGAGAAAGTCCTCGAAGTCGGCAGCCGAAAACACCAGCATCTCGCCAGCGCCGTTCACGCGCAGAAAATCGTCGCCTTCGCCGGGCTTCGTCATCTTCACCCACTTGGCGAAGTCTTCGATTTCCGCTTTGGCGTTCTGCGTGAACAGGTTGTACGCAATTCGCACGGTCAGCTCGCCCTGCTTCGCCAGCTCCATGATGACCGCGTAGTCGTCGGGATAAGCCTGATAGCCGCCGCCCGCGTCGATGGCGCTGGTGACGCCCAGCCGATTCAGCTCGCGCATGAAATGACGCGTGGAATTGCGTTGATCCTCGAGCGCGAGCTTCGGGCCTTTGGCCAGCGTCGCGTACAGCAGTCCGGCATTGGGCCGCGCGATCAGCATCCCGGTCGGATTGCCGCGTTTGTCGCGCTGAATTTCGCCGCCCGGCGGGTTGGGGGTGTCCTTGCTATAGCCGACCGCGCGCAACGCGGCGGCATTCAGCAATGCGCTGTCGTACAGGTGCAGGATGAACACCGGCGTATCGGGAGCGATCGCGTTGATTTCGTCGAGCGTCGGTGCACGCCGTTCGGCGAACTGGAATTCGTTCCAGCCGCCTACCACGCGCACCCATTGCGGCGCGGGGGTCCGCGCCACCTGTTTGCGCAGCATGTCGAGCGCGTCGGCGAGCGACGGCACGCCGTCCCAACGCAGTTCCATATTGAAGTTCAGCCCGCCGCGAATGATGTGCAGGTGCGAGTCGTTCAAGCCCGGAATCACCGTGCGGCCTTTCAGGTCGATGTGCCGCGTGGCGTCGGTGGCGTGACGCAGCACGGCATCGCGCGAGCCGGCCGCGACGATACGGCCGTTGGCAACGGCAACCGCGTCGGCGAACGAGCGCTTGTCGTCCTGCGTGGCGATCTTGCCGTTGAAGAAGACGACCTCGGCCGGTGTCGGTTCGGAAGTACTGGCGTTCATGACGATCCTCATAAGGCGCGCGCCCGGGTCGCGCGCTGTCGATCGGGCGGCGCGAGTGCCGCCCGCTTTTTTAGCCCGTCTTTCGGCCCGTCTTTCAGCCTGCTTCGCTCGCGTGCTCGCCGAGAATCGACTTCGCGTAACGCACGCCGATGCCGTACGCGCTATGCGCCTTCAGGATGTCCATGCAGCCTTCGTACGTTTCGCTGCGCGCCCAGTCGCGTTGCAGTTCGAACATGTACTGGAACGAGGACATGGGCACCGCGCCGGCCTGGATGATCCGCTGCACAGCGCGCTCGTGCGCTTCCGTGCTGACGTCGCCGCATGCGTCGGTCGGCACGTAGATTTCGTAGCCTTCGTTGATCATCTGGATGGTCGGGAACGACACGCACACTTCCGTCCACAGTCCGGCGAGCACGATCTTCTTGCGGCCGGTGGCTTCGATCGCCTTGCGGAAATTCACGTCCTCCCACGAGTTCATCGTCGTGCGGTCGATCGGCGTGTACTCGGGAAACACGGACTGCACTTCCGGCACCATATCGCCGCTGAACGATCTGGCCGCGACGGTCGTGAGAATAGTCGGGACCTTGAAGAGCTTCGAGGCTTTCGCGATGGCCTGTACGTTGTGCAGGATGCTGGTCCGTTCATGCGACATCGTGCCGAAAAACATTTGCGGCTGATAATCGATCAGCGCAACGGCACATGAATCGGGGGTCAACAGTTCTTTAGCCATTTGAGGCTCCATAGGGAATTAAACGATGCAGTCTGGAATAAGAGACCTGCGTGAACTCGCCGACGGCGAGACAACCGGGCACCGTGTCGGGACAGGCGTGAGGCGGCGTCGAAGCAGTTGCATCTTATTCAGAATCTATTTTGCTGGGGGCTTAAAGCTTCTTAATCATCATTAAAGCCGGCAGGCGTCGACAAAGCCGCTTTAATCGACTCGCGCTTTAAGAAGTTTTAATGATTATGAAGTTTCATATCGCCGCCAGTTCCGTAGGATCGATGGGCCGCGCGATCGACGGGTTCTGGCGCGAAGGCATGCCCGGCTCGATTCGCGGTCGGTACGCGTGTATCCAGTCGTTCCCGGAAGTCGGGAATCAGAGCCGGATCCGATAGCGTCCCGCGCCGCCGAGCAAGATCGTCCCGAAGATGATCAGCAGCATCCACGCAAACTGCGCGTCGAAGAGCGTCCACTCCGGGTGAACAAAGACGAGTGCAATGGCCGTCACCGCGATGATCGGCAGCGCTGCCAGCCGGGTCGCGATGCCCGCCATCATCAGCACCGGACACACGACCTCGGCGAAGATCGCAAAGCCGATGGTCAGTCCTTTGCCGATATGAAACGGATCTTCTATCGCGCCGGCCTCGCGCGCGTAGTGCAGCACCTTGGGCAAGCCGTGCACGAGCAGTACGAGCACGCTGCCCGCAACCCGAAGAAAGAGCAACGCGATATCCGCGCCGCACTTCTCGAACATCGCGCCGGGATTCTCGCCGGAACGTTGCGCGATGGTCCGCGAATTCATCATTTCATTAGCTCCCTGTGATTCGCTCAAGCTAAGTCAGTCGCGAGCAAAAGTCCTGAATCGCCACTTAAAACACCTGAAAACACGAACCGCAGAGCGGCATTGCGCGATGCGTGAATTCCAGTATGCTGGCGTACCGCATCACATCCGGCTGCACGTTATGAATCTTTCCTTCGAAGTTCTCCAGGTCCTCGACGCCATCGATCGCACCGGCACGTTCACGAGCGCGGCCGAAACGCTCCACAAGGTGCCGTCGTCGTTGTCGTATCTGGTGCAGAAACTGGAAAGCGATCTGGACGTCAAGCTGTTCGACCGCAGCGGGCGGCGCGCGGTACTCACTCATGCCGGGCGCGTGGTGGTCGAGGAAGGCCGGCGGCTGCTCGAAGCCGCCGAAGACCTGGAGTGCAAGGCGAAACGCATCCAGCACGGCTGGGAGTCCGAGTTGCGCGTTGCCGTAGACGAGATCATCCCGTTCGATCTGTTATGGGATCACGTCGACGCGTTCTACAAGCTCAAGCTGGACACACGGCTGCATCTGTCGAAAGAAGTGCTGGGCGGATCGTGGGACGCGTTATTGACGCGCCGCGCCGATCTCGTCGTCGGTGCCGCGGGCGAGCCGCCGGCCATTCCGAATCTCGTCGCGAAGCCGATCGGCACGTTGCGCCATGTGTTCGTGGTGGCGCCGCATCATCCGCTTGCGTCGATGCCGGGACCGCTGACCCAGGACGTCGTCTCGCAGCATCGCGCGGTGGCCATCTGCGATACGTCGCGTAAGCTCGCGCCGCGCACGATTGCGATCGGCGTGAACCAGGAAGTCATGACCGTGCCGACGCTCGAGGCCAAACTCGCCGCCCAGATCAAAGGGCTCGCCGCCGGCACGATTCCCGAATGTCTCGCCGTCGAGCCGTTGAGCCGCGGCGAACTGGTGCAGAAAGAAGTGATCGGCATGCGCGACGTCACCCAGTTCTATCTGGCCTGGCGCGGCGACGAAACAGGTAAGGCCCTGCGCTGGTGGGTGGACGCGTTGAATCGTCCGGATCTGATCGACGACGTCGCGCAACAGCGGATGGTGACCGGCTAACCGGCCATCGGGTCACGCGCTTCCTGTTCGGGCCACGCCGCGACAATGCCGCTTTCTTCACTTGCAGCGCCCGATCCGCCTGCCTGCTTCGCCACCCGCAAGCACGTTACGGCCGCGAGATAGTCGTCGCAATCGCGGCCTTCGGTGATCTCCGCGCAGGCGGACTCGAGCAGCCGCACGGCCTCAGCGCTTTCGCCCCGCGCGTGCCAAAGGCTTGCAAGGCTGGTCGCCGCGCGCAGTTGAAACGAGCGGCACTCCTGCTCGTACGAGTCCTGCAGCGCTGCCCGTAGACAGGCTTGCGCATCGAGCGAGGCTTTCTCCGACGCCGCAGCGTCCCGCCCGCTCGACTCGCGCGCTTTCATCGCGAGCAGGTCGCCGTGAATGCGCTTCAACTCCACGGCATACCAGCCGTCGCCGGTTTCATCGCATTGCTGCAGTGCGGCCGTGAGCGTCGCGATGCCTTCGTCGTAGCGCCCCGCCCGGCCCAGCAAAAGACCATAGCGACCGACGAGCATGGCGCGCGGCGCGCCGAATTCGAGCGCCTCCAGTTCGTCCAGCGCCGCGCGGAACACGCGCGGCCGCAGCGGCCGCTCCTCGTCCAGCGTGTGCAGATATTCCTCGAAACAGCGGCAGCAGGCTTGCGCCACGCTCAGCCCGCCACGCGCGGACACCTCGCGCAGCAACGCGATTGCCTCTGCCGCCCCTTCGCGCTTGCCCGCCAGCAGCATCAGCGGCACCAGCGCTTCGACCAGCACATAACAGGTGACGATGGCCTGTTGCTGCTCACACGCGTCGTTCACGCTGTCCTCGGCGAGCGCCAGCGCCTGGTCGCGCCAACCTTGCAGCCACAGCACGCGCGCGAGCGTCGCCTGCCCGACGACACGCTGATCGACCGATTGCCCGAGCGGCAAGCCATGCTTCAGTTCGTCGGCATGTTGCAGCAGCCGTTCGAGGGAGGCGCGCGCCTGCCGCTGGTCGCCGCTGTAATGCGAGGCGATGCCGATCAACCGGTAGCCCAGAATCGTCCCGCTCGTGTCGCCGGTTTCCACGGCGAGCGAGGCGAAGCGCCGTGCGAACGCCAGCGCGTTGCGGGCCGCGCCCGCCGACTGGCTCGCGTTCCACATGCCCCATAGCGCGCGGGCTTCGAACGCGGGGTCGTCCGCTGCGATCGCCGCCGCCAGCACCTCCGACCAGATGCCGAACGTCTCGCGATTCGGTCCGTGGACATAGACGAGCCCGGCGGCCAGCGCCGACTGCAACTGCATGCGAACGAGCAGATGGCGGCTCGAACCGGAGCTTCGATGTGTGACGGCGACGACGTCGAGCGCACGGCGCGCCCAGATGCAGCATTCGTCGACCAGCGACAGTTCATAGAGCAGGAACACGACATTGACCGCGAGCGATTCGCCGAGCGCCTCGTCGCCCTTTGGCGATAGAGCCCAGCCGAGCGCCGAGCGCAGATCGTCGAGCAAGGCAAGCATCCGGCGATGCCAGCCGTCGGCCTGCGTCGCCGATGCTTCCCCGCGTCGCGGCTTATCGCCCTCCAGCACGCTCAGGTAATAACGCGCGTGATGCAACGTGATGAAACGCCGCTCGCCGTTGTCATCGAGTTTTTGCAGCGCATAGGCGCGAGTCGTTTCCAGCAGGCGATAGCTTGCGCGGCCACGTTCCGTGCGCGTCACCAGCAACGATTTTTCGACCAGTCCGGACACCGCCGTGATGACGTCGAGCTCGCTCAGCGTGCTGTCGCCGGCGACCGCAATCGCCGCCTCCATCGTGAAGCCGTTCACGAAAATGCCGAGCCGGCGCAAGCTCGTGCGCTCGGCGTCGTCGAGCAGCGCATGACTCCAGTCGAGCGTCGCCTTCAAGGTCTGGTGCCTCGGCAAGGCCGTGCGATTGCCGCCGGTCAACACGTTGAAGCGGTCGTCCAGATGCGCGACCAGCGTTTCGATGCCGAGTATCGCCGCGCGCGCCGCCGCGAGTTCGATGGCCAGCGGAATGCCGTCGAGCCGCCGGCAAACCGTGCCGGTCAGCCGCACGGTGGTTTCGTCGGACGGAAACCGCGCGTCGATCGCGCGGGCGCGCGACAGGAACAGTTCGACCGCACTGCATTGCAGCACATGGAGGTTCTCGTCGTCCTGGCCCGGCACCTGCAGCGAGGGGACCCAGTAGAGGTTTTCGGTCACCACGCGCAGCGGTTCGCGGCTGGTCGCGAGCACACGCACTGCCGGGCCCAGCGCGAGCAGCGTCTCGGCGAGTTCGGCTACGGGTTCGAGCACATGCTCGCAGTTATCGAGTACGAACAGCACGCGGCGTTCGCTCAACGACTTGCTCACCCGCGAGAAAGTCAGCGGCCCGATGGCCTGACTGACGCCGATGCTCGCCGCGAACGCGGCGAGCACACTGTTCGCGTCGGAGGTGGACGCCAGCGCCACCAGATAGACACCGTCCGGAAAGCTCGCCATCAAACTACGCGCCACCTCGATGGCGAGCCGGGTCTTGCCGATGCCGCCCGAGCCGACCAGCGTGACGTGACGCCCGTTCGCGAGCGTAGTCGAGAGATCGCGAATCGCCTCGTCGCGGCCAATCAATGTGGAAAGCTGCGCAGGCAGATTGTTGGGGATACCGCGCGATGGCGTGAACTCGCCGGAGGGATCGTCGGCGAATGCCAGGTCTGGGTCCGCGACGCTTTGAGTGGTGTTTCTGCCTGTACGGCTACTCGTGCCCGGGTTCGCGATCCTGCCTTGCATGAGCCGGTAGCCACGGCCGGGCACCGTCTGGATAAGCCCGCGACTGTCGCCGAGAATCTTGCGCAGCGCGGACATGTGTACCTGCAGATTGTTCTCTTCGACGATCGAGTTCGGCCACACCTGACGCAGCAGATCGTCTTTCGACACGAGACCGCCTCGCGCCGCGGCCAGCACGACGAGCAGATCGAACGCGCGGCTACCCAGACGTACCGGTGCCCCGTCGAGCAGAATCTCGCGACGGTCGACGTCCACCTGGAGCGGGCCAATACGGATCATGCGGGGTTCCAGGAAACAGCGGTGATTCAAAGAAAAACTCACGGGGGAGCTTGAAGCAGCGCAATCGGCGGCGCAACGGACACACCGCTTTGCGTCCCGGGAAGTCTAGAGCAACGGGCGTGACGCATGCGCGGAAAAAACTGATCCTATCGTTCGAATTTTTTGTACGGAATGCGCTCCGTCTACATGGTTTTCGGTTATTCGACGCTCAGGCGTCGGAAGCCGCATGAAGTCGCGCTTCGAGAAAGCGGACGAACGCGCGCACCTTGCTGGACTGCCGCCGGTTCGGCAGGTAGGCGGCGTACACCACGGCCTCGCCCGAGTGCGGCCGCACATCGAACTGCTCGAACAGACGCAGCAAACGGCCCGCACGAAGCTCGGCGGCAACCTGCCAGCGCGGCAGTAATGCAATGCCGCGCCCGCACATGACGGCTGCATACAGGATGTCGAGGTTGTTGGACTGCATTTGCCCATGCACGTCGACACGCTGCTCGCCCTGCTCGTTCCGGTCACCGCGAAATGTCCACGTCTGATGCGTACGATAGCCGCCGCCATACGCCGAGCGCAGGCATTCGTGGCCGCCGAGCGCCTCGGGTTCGGCCGGCATGCCGCGGCGTTGCAGATAGTCCGGCGTTGCCACGACGTAGCGCGGATTGTCGGCCAGTTTGCGCACGATCAGATTAGCGTCGCGGTCGGCCCGGCCGATACGGACCGCGACATCGATGCGCTCGTGCGCGAGATCGACGAAATGATCGGCGACCAACACGTCGAGAAACACGCGCGGGTGGTCCGCGAGAAAAGCCGCGAGATGCGGTGCGAGACAGATGCGGCTATACGTGGACGGCACGGAAATACGCAGCGCGCCGACCGGCGACGCGCCGCTGTCGAACACGCTGTCGTCCGCTTCGGCGAGGTCGTCGAGCACCTTGGTGACCTGTTCGACGTAAGCGGTGCCGGCGTCCGTCAGGCTGACCTTGCGCGGCGTGCGGGTCAGCAACGCGGTGCCGAGCGACGCTTCGAGCGAATCCATCAAGCGCGTGACGGACGACGTGGCCACGCCCAGGCGCCGCGCAGCCTTGGAAAATCCGCCTGCATCCGCGACTTCGAGCAGGGTTTTGATGGCGAGGAGCTTATCCACGGTTGGCGCCTTCTGAATGGGATTGGTTGCACTCTATGTTGTGCCACACGCAACGCCCGTTTGCGCTGGCCGCCCATTCTAGCAATCAAACGCAACGATTAAGCTATGCATAGACTCGACTCGCCTCATCGGGCGGCAACGGTCGATCGCTATTGCGCTTAAGCTGTGCGCCACGCTTACCTGCTTCCCGGAATTTCAATCAAGGAGTTGTCATGTCGACCCCGACTCACACTGCGGCGGGCGGTAGTCACCCCGTCAAGATGACGCGCGGTCTGATCGCGCTGTTCGCGTTCTGTTGCGGCACGATCGTCGCCAACCTGTACTACGCGCAACCGATCACCGAACTCATCGCGCCGGACATTCGCATGTCCGGCGGCACCGCGAGTCTGATCGTTTCGCTGACGCAGATCGGTTACGCGTTCGGCCTGTTCTTTCTCGTGCCGCTCGGCGATCTGCTGGAAAACCGCAAGCTGATGATCGTCACCGCGCTGGTGTCGATCGTCAGTCTCGCCGCCGCGGCGCTCGTGCATCAGCCGGGCGTGTTTCTCGCCATCTCGCTGCTGGTCGGCTTCAGCTCGGTCGCCGTGCAGATTCTGATTCCGCTCGCCGCGCATCTCGCGCCGGACGAAACGCGCGGCAAGGTGGTCGGCACGATCATGAGCGGATTGCTGCTCGGCATTCTGCTGTCGCGGCCTATCTCCAGCGTGGTGGCCGGGCACTTCGGCTGGCGCACGGTATTCGGCTGCGCCGCCGTGCTGATGACTTTCGTCACCGCCGTGCTCGCGCTGACCATTCCGAGCCGGCAGCCGGATCACAAGGCTACTTACTTCGAACTGATCGGCTCGCTCGGCCATCTGGTTCGCACGATGCCGGTGCTGCGTCATCGCTCGTTCTATCAAGGTTTGATGTTCGCTTCGTTCAGTCTGTTCTGGACCGCGATCCCCATCGAACTCACCCGTCATTTCGGGCTGTCGCAAACGCAGATCGGCATCTTCGCGCTGGTCGGAGCGATCGGCGCGACCTCGGCGCCGGTCGCGGGACGTCTCGCCGATGCGGGCCACACCGTGCGCGCCACGTTGATCGCGCTGGTGGTCGGCGCGCTGGCCTATACGCCGGTGCTGGTCCATCCGGCCTGGGGCGTGATCGGACTGGTCGCGACAGGGGTCGTGCTGGACTTCGCCGTGCAGATGAACATGGTGCTCGGCCAGCGCGAGATCTACGCGCTGCACGCGGCCAGCAGAAACCGCCTGAACGCGTTGTATATGACGAGCATTTTCGTGGGCGGCGCGTGCGGCTCGGCGCTCGCCAGCCCGCTTTACGAACACGGCGGCTGGACGCTGGTAGCGGCGGTGGCGACGGCGTTTCCGTTGATCGCGCTCGTGCATTACCTGTTGATCGGGCGGCCGCACGCGGCGAGTATTGCGTGAAGCGACCTCAGTCCGAAGAAAGGATCGCCGTATAGCGACGCGCTGGTAGGGCGGCCCGCAGTCCAGCGGTGCCGCGCTACCCGCCCTACTTCTCCACCACCCCCAGCAGCGCCTGCTTCCCATCCACGTACTTGTACAGCGATATCACGCCATGCCGCAGATCGCCTTTCGCATCGAACTGCGTCCTGCCGAGTACGCCTTCGTGGTCCGTCGCAGGCATGGCCGCGAGAATCTTCGCGGCGTCGGTCGATTGCGCGCGCTTCATCGCGTCGACGATCACGCCCACTGCGTCGTAGGCAAACGGTGAGTTCAACACCGGCGCGTAACCGAAGCGCTTTTTGTAGCGCTCCACGAACGCCGGGCCGCCAGTCATTTTCAGCAGCGGCGCGCCCGCAATCGAGCAGATCACGTCGTCGGCCGCATCGCCCGCGAGTTTGGCGAGGTCGTCCGCGCACAGGCCGTCGCCGGCCAGCACCTTCACCGCAATGCCCAGTTGCTTCGCCTGTTTCGCAAACGGCCCGCCCGTGCCGTCGAGTCCGCCGTACATGATGGCGTCCGGCTTTTCGCCCTTGATTTTCGTCAGGATCGCGCGGAAATCCACGGCTTTGTCGGTGCTCGCGTCGTGCGAGAGCACCGTGATGCCGTCGGCTTTCGCCTGCTTTTCGAATTCGACCGCAAGGCCCTGGCCGTAGGCCGTCGAGTCGTCGACGATCGCGATCGTTTTGATCTTCAACGTTTTCGCCGCATAGTCGGCGAGCGTCGGCCCTTGCTGCGCGTCCGTCGCGACGACGCGATACGCCGTCTTGAAGCCTTGCTGCGTATAGACGGGATTCGTCGCGGAAGGCGACACCTGCACGATGCCCGCATCGCTATAAATTTTCGAAGCCGGAATGGTCGAGCCGGACTGCATGTGGCCCACCACGGCGACCACCTGCTCGTCGACCAGTTTCTGTGCGACCTGAGTCGCCTGACGCGGATCGCCGGCATCGTCCTGCGCGTCGAACACCAGCGTCACCTTCTGTCCGCCGATCACGAGACCGGTCTGGTTGATCTCTTCGACGGCGAGGCGCGCGCCGTTCTCGGTGTCCTTGCCGAGATACGACGCCGGTCCCGTCACGGGCGCGGCCTCGCCGATCTTCACCGTCTGATCGGCCTGGGCGACGCCCACTGCGGCCGCCGCCAATGTCCCCAACACGCCGACCGTCACGATGCCGCGACCCAAAGCCTGGTATTTGCTCATGCTTCACCCGATAAGAATTGTGGTTGGAACGAACGGCGGGTCGTGCAGATGAAGCGCGATACCGTTCGTCAGCGGGATTGAATTTATGCAGCCACAATCCGTTGCGATTGCATCGATCTGCCGGAAAATAGAAGAATTGCGGCAAGCCGTCCGCGCCGACCCGCCCGTATAATCGACCGGCCCACTCAGGAGTTCGCGCATGCCGGATGTCGACGCTTCCCTCCGCGCCACCCGCTCCGTCCAGCAACTGGTCGAGCGTCTGGATGCTTCGCCGCATACCGTCCAGGTCCGCCCGAGCCGGTCCGGCGCCGAACTGAGCATCGGCATCCTGCTGTGGCCGCGCTTTCCGATGCTCTCGCTCGGCGGCCTGTGCGACGCGCTGCGTCACGCAGCGGATCGCGGCGACCAGAGTCGCCAGTTGCGCTGTTTATGGACGATTGTCGGCGCGCAAGGGGAATCGATCGAAGCGAGTTGCGGCATCCCCGTGCAAGCGCAATCCACCTTTCCGGACGTCGCGCAGTTCGACTATCTGGTCGTGATCGGCGGATTGCTGCCGCATCTGGATCAGGTCGACCGGCGCTACTGGGACTATCTGAAGCAGGCCGCCGAAGCCGGCGTTCCGCTGGTCGGCATCTGCACCGGCAGTTTCGTGCTGGCGCGCGCGGGGCTCATGGAAAGCCACGTGGCCTGCGTGCACAGCTTCCATCTCGACGACTACCGGCACATGTTCCCGACGCTGCGCGTGGCGACGCACGTCGACTATCTGATCGACGGCGCGCGCATTACCTGCGCAGGCGGCATTTCGGTTCTCGAAATGGCCGCGCGCCTGATCAGTCTGCACTGCGGCCCGGACCGCGCGTCGAAAGTGATTCATCAGATGACGGTCAGCCGCCGCGGCGGCTCGTCGTTCGTCGAGCGGCGCGCGGCGCTCGGTTATCTTTCGGTCGACGATGCCGCCGTGCGCCACGCGGTGCTCCTGATGGAGGAAAACTTCGAGGCGCCGCTGAACATCGCGGTCATTGCCAGGATGATCGGCACTAGCGTGCGCAACCTCGAACGGGCATTCATGACGGAGATGAACACGTCGCCCAACGAGTTCTACCGGCGCATGCGCTTGCGTTACGCGCGCTGGATGCTCGTCAATACGAGCCGCAAGATCACGGACATCGGCTACGAATGCGGTTTCGCGGATGCCGCGCATTTCATCCGCGTGTTCCGCGAGGCCTATGGGGTGACGCCCGGCAAACTGCGCGGGCCGCGGACCGCGAGCGCCGCCTGAACCGGCCGCCTCTATCGAATCGGTCGAATCTGTCGCGATTCTTCTACTTTCCGGCAGATCGATGCAATGCACTTCGCCGGCGACTCCGTACAGTGCGGTCATCGGGCCGACGACGTGCACACGCATGTCGTGCGGTCATCCTGAACACGAAGAGAAAGCGGGTGCGGCGGTATGCGGATATCGATCCTCGGTGCAGGCGTCATCGGTCTGTCGAGTGCTTATTACCTCAGCAGGGCCGGACACGAGGTCACCGTCGTTGACCGTCATCCGGCAGTCGCGAGCGAAACCAGCGCCGCTAACGGCGGCCAGTTGTCGTATAGCTACGTCGCGCCGCTGGCCGGCCCCGGTGTGGTGTCGAAGCTGCCGCGCTGGCTCACGCAGCGCGACTCGCCGGTGCGCTTCCGTCCGCAAATGAGTGTCGAACAATGGCGCTGGTGCTGGCAGTTTCTAGCGGCGTGCACGCGCGAACAGAGCGAACTCACGATGCGCAATCTGCTGCCGCTGTCGTTCCTCAGTCGCACGCTGCTTCATGAATTGATCGCCGCGGAACCGTCGCTCGACTTCGACTTCGTCCGCTCCGGCAAGCTCGTCGTGCACCGCGAGTCCGGCTCGATGCAAAGCGCGGTCGCGTTGCTCGAATTCCAGCGCTCGCTCGGTTGCGAACAGCAGGCATTGAGCGCGGATGCCTGTGTCGATCTCGAACCGACGCTGGCCCATCTGCAGGCTCATCTCGCCGGTGGCATCTACACGGCGAGTGAAGACACGGCCGATTGCAGCCGCTTCTGCCAAGGCCTTGAAACAGTGCTGCGCGCTCGCGGCGTGCGGTTCCTGATGAATACGTCGATCGACGCCCTCAGGTCGGATGCGAGCGGACGCATCGCAGCCTGCAGCGGCGGTGCGCCGCTCGAATCGGATCATGTCGTGGTCGCCTCGGGTGCCGCCGCCGCGCGCTTGCTGAAACCCGTGGGCATCCACGTGCCGGTGTATCCGCTCAAGGGCTATAGCCTGACCTTCGATCTGCAAGCGCAGACGGTCGCGCCTCGCATCAGCGTCACGGATTTCAGCCGCAAGGTGGTGTATGCCCGCCTGGGTGAGCGGCTACGCGTCGCGGGTATCGCGGATATCGGCGGCTATTCGCTCGAGGCCGACCCGGCACGGCTGGCGACGCTGCGCGCCGAGGCGCAAGCCCTGTATCCGGATGTCGTGCGTTCTTGCCGCTCTAACGAATGGACCGGCTTGCGCCCGGCGACGCCGCGCGGCACGCCCATTGTCGGACCGACGCGCTATCGCAACCTGTGGCTGAACGTCGGCCATGGCGCGCTCGGCTTCACGCTGGCAACCGGCTCGGCCGCGCTGCTGACGCGGTGGTTCGAAAACGGCAACGGCAAAGCCGAAAACGACGATCTGCGCGACCTGTTCACAGTTTCGCACTGAAAAACCCACCTACCGACCTCGCATGACACACAAGGCCAACATCGTCGTGATCGGAACCGGCGGCACGATTGCGGGTCAGGGCAAAGCCGCCAGCAACACGTCCGCGTACCTATGCTCGGTGCTCGGTATCGATGAAATTCTCGCGACTATCGACCCTCGCAGCCTGGCGGTCGATCTGCGCGCGGAGCAGTTGCTGCAAACCGGCTCGGAGAATTTCGGCAATGAGCAACTGCTTGCCATCGGCAGGCGTGTAGCCGTTTTGCTCGCGCAAGACGATGTCGATGGTGTGGTGATCGCGCATGGCACCGATACGATCGAGGAAACCGCGTACTTTCTGCATCTCACGCTCAAGAGCGCCAAGCCGGTAGTCGTGGTCGGCTCGATGCGGCCCCCCTCGGCGATGAGTTCCGACGCCGCGCTGAACCTCTACGATGCGATCGCGGTCGCGGCGCACCCGGCGTCGGTTGGCCTGGGCACGCTGGTCGTCGCGAACGACGAGATACATACCGCACGGGATGTCACGAAGGGCAACAGCTTCAAGGTCGAAGCGTTCCGCTCGCCGTACGGGCCGCTCGGTTATGTGATCGAAGGCCGGCCGCGCTATTACCGGCATCCGTGTCGCGCGCACACGCTCGCGACACCGTGGTCGGCCGGCACGCTTGCAAGCTTGCCTCAGGTCGATATCGTGCAGGCGTACGGCGCGCTCGAAGCGGAAACGGTGAACGCGCTCGCCGCGCGTGCAAACGGATTGATCTTCGCGGGCACCGGTAACGGCAACGTCCCGGCGCATCTGATCGAGCCGTTGCGCGATGCCGCCCGGCGCGGTGTTCACGTGGTGCGCGCGTCGCGCACGGGCAGCGGCATCGTGCTGCATAACGGCGCGCAACCGGACGACCTGTACGACTGGCTGAGCGTCGACGACCAGGTGCCGTCGAAAGCCCGCATCCTGCTGATGCTTGCGCTGACGCAATCCCGGGACGTGCAGACCTTGCAAGCGGTGTTCGAACGCTACTGAATTTCGCGCTCGTCACGTTCATCGCGTTCATCGCACTAAAGAGGCTTACCGCCCACCCGACCGCGTCGCCGATCGCACCGCCGTATCGCTTCGCGCGTCGTCGCGATCCGCGCCGATCGTCAGCCCCGCCTGCGCCAGCAGACGCCGCAGCCCCAGCTTCGGATAACTCCGTTCGACCGCACGCATATCGGCGCGCGTCTCTTCGATAATCCAGTCGCGCACGTCCGCCGCGACCTGCCGCAACGGCCGGTTCTCCGGCCACACCAGGCAGCAGCGCCGGTTCGTCACGATCAGTTCTTCTTCGGCGGGTAGCAGTGCGCCGTCGACCAGCCAGTGCGAGATCACGTTCAGCCAGCCGAGCGCGACGCCTTGCCCGAGCAACGCGGCTTGCACGACGATGGCGTAATCGTTGAAGCTCAACATGCTGGCAGCGTGCCGCCCCTGCGCTGCGAACGCCGGGAAGCGCTCATGCCAGCCGCGCTCGCCGTCGTCCATCACGATCACCGTATCGCCGTGTTCGCGGCCCGCCTCCGTTGCCGCGCTATCGTGATAGCGCCGGTTGCATACCGGCAGCAAGGTTTCCGGCATGACGAGCGCGCTGTTCTCGCCGATCTCGTCCTCGCGCAGGAAGCGCATGCCGAGATCCACGTCGACGAGCGGGCCGCCGATGCGCCCCGAGATGAGCTGGAATCGCAAGTCGACGTTGGGGAATGCCTGATTCAGCCGGCTCATGCGCGGCATCAGCCAGTGCGTCGTGAATGCGGTAGACACCGACAGCGTGACCGACTCCACGCCAGTCGCGCGCGCCTCGATCTCGCGGATGGCGTTTTCAATGCCGTTGAAGCCTTCCGATATCTTCCGGTAAAGGATCGTGCCATTCTCGGTCAACTCGATGCCGCCGCGCACGCGTTCGAACAAACGCACGCCGAGATGGTCTTCCATACGCGAGAGCATGCGGCTCACCGCGGGCTGGCTGACATATAACTCCTGCGCCGCGCGGGTGAAGTTACCGCAGCGCGCCGCCGCTTCGAACACGAACAGGGCGTTGGCGCTCGGCAATTTTTTACGGAGATTAGGCATGACCTGATGTTATGCCCGATCCAACAATTTGGGAATTGCCGCCAAAAATAGTGCGGCCTATATTTTCCCTAACGCAGGCTTCTAGAGCGAGACAAGACTTCATGGATGCACGAGCGAAAACAGGTGTTTCGATCCGATCAGCCGCGAAACGTTATGGGCCTGTCGTGGCCCTCGACGACGTTTCACTCGATATCGCCCCCGGCGAATTCGTCTCGCTGCTCGGTCCTTCGGGTTCGGGCAAGACCACGCTGCTCGGCATTCTCGGCGGCTTCGTGCAGCCGAGTTCGGGTGCGGTCTGGGTCGGCGAACGCGACATTACCTACGCGCCGCCGCACAAGCGCGACATCGGCATCGTGTTCCAGAACTACGCGCTGTTCCCCCACATGAGCGTCGGCGAAAACGTCGCGTTCCCACTGCGCGCACGCCGTCAACCGAAAGGCACATGGGCGAAGAAAGTCGCCGACGCGCTCGCCATGGTCGAACTCTCCGGTTATGAGAACCGCGGTATCGCGCAACTCTCGGGCGGCCAGCGGCAGCGTGTAGCACTGGCCCGCGCCATGGTGTTCGAGCCGCAACTCATCCTGATGGACGAACCGCTCTCCGCGCTCGACAAACAGTTGCGCGAAACCATGCAGATCGAACTGCGCCGGTTGCATCGCAAACTCGGGGCGACGATCGTCTACGTGACGCACGACCAGCGCGAGGCGCTCACGATGAGCGACCGCGTCGCGGTGCTGAAAAATGGCCGGCTCGTGCAGATCGACACCCCCGAGCGGCTCTACGACCGACCGTGCGATGCGTTCGTCGCGAGCTTCATCGGCGAGGCGACCCTGCTTGCGGTGACGCGCGCCGGCGACGACGCGGTGCGGCTCGGCGAGACGGTGCTGCGCACCGCGCATCCGCTGCCGCCCGGCGACAAACTCCAGCTCGCCGTGCAGACCGAAAAGCTCGTGATCGACAGCGGCGAACCGAGGGAATCGGTCAACCGTCTGTCGTGCCGGGTCACCGAGGTGCTGTACCAGGGCGAAAGCCTGCGCGTGTTCGCAACGCTGGCCGACGGTACCGCGATCAGCCTGCGGCAACCCGGCGGTTACGACGCCCGCCGCCGTATTCCCGAGCCCGGCGCGTCGATGAACGTCGTGCTCGATCCCCAGGACACGATCGTCGTGCCCGCCTGATTCCACATAGCTACTCCCCGCCCTGCCCGGGCAATCGCTCTTCTCTTTCACGCACACTGCAAAAGGATGATTTTCATGAAGCTCACCGATTTCAAGGTCCTGACGTTCGACGTCGTCGGCACGCTGATCGATTTCGAGCGCGGCGTACTGACCTCCATACGACGCCTCGGCGGCGCCGCCGCAAAAGACCTGACCGACGACCAGATTTTCGAGCCCTACCTGCGTGGCCGCGCGACCTACCCCGGCCGCTCGAGTCATGAAATGTCGAACGTCTACCTGTTCGTCGCGAAAGAACTCGGTCTGCCCGACGACGCGCAATCCGCCGCCGCCTTCCAGCGCGACGTGCTCGACTGGCCGGCGTTCGCGGATTCGGTCGCGGCGCTCAAGCGTCTGCGCAAGCACTTCCGTCTGGTCGCGATGACCAATGCGGACCGCGTGGCGCTG
The DNA here is from genome assembly GCF_900996245.1 of Paraburkholderia sp. BCC1886. Lineage (GTDB taxonomy): Bacteria > Pseudomonadota > Gammaproteobacteria > Burkholderiales > Burkholderiaceae > Paraburkholderia. Next base: position 83,770 of record NZ_CAAJGK010000043.1, read on the forward strand.
TCGAGCTATGCGCACACGCTCGGCGACCCGTTCGACGACACCGTCTGCTGCGACGAAACCGGCGTGGCCAAGCCCGACCCGCAATTCTTCGCGTACAACCGCGGCCGTCAGGCAGCGTTCGGCTACAAGTTCGACGAAATCCTGCATACAGCGCAGAGCCAGTATCACGACATCGGCGTGGCGACCAGACTCGGCTACTCGACCTGCTGGATCGAACGCCGTCAGGGCACGAAGGGCTTCGGCGGTTCGCCGACGCCGGACGTCGTGACCACGCCGACCTTCACGTTCGCGACGCTCGGCGCGCTCGCGGATGCCGTCGAAGCCGAAGCACGTCTCGCCGCCTGAGCCCATGCTCGCGCCGACGACACCCAGAACGCCGCCGCCCGCCACACTGTGGCGGGCCCTCGCCGACGCCGCGCCGGACGGCGGCGCGGCACTCAGTGCCGGCGCCCCGCTCGGGCGCGATCTCGAGGTCGAGGTCGCTGTGATCGGCGCGGGCTATTCGGGCCTCACCGCTGCGTATGCATTGCAAAAACGCGGCGTCGATTGCGTGGTGCTCGATGCCAACCCGGTGGGCTGGGGCGCGAGCGGCCGCAATGGCGGCGTGGTGTCGTCCAAGTTTCGACTGTCGTTTCCGACCATCGACAAGCTGCATGGTCTCGATACCGCGAAGCGCATGCATCGGCTCGCGCACGAGGGCGTGCGGGTCGTCGAAACGCTGGTCGACGAATTCAAGCTCACGCGTGCCCGCTTCGAAGCGACCGGCAGCCTGCGTTGCGCACACACCGAGTCCGCGCTTGCCGCGATTCGCGCGGAGGCCGACTGGGTCCGCACGCATCTGGGCGACACCACGATGACGGCGCTATCGCGCGCCGGGATCGAACACGAGACCGGTTCGAAAGGTTTCGTCGGCGGCGTGCTGAGCGCCGATGCCGGCACGATTCTGCCGCTCGAATACGTGCGTGGACTCGCGCGCGGCATCACGCAACGCGGTGTGCCGATCTACGAATCGACACCGGTTCAACAGATGCTTCGCAGGCCCGGCGAGCAGCACGTGACGCTCGTCACACCGGGCGGCACGGTGCGCGCGAAGCAGGTGATCGTCGCAACGAATGCGTACTCCGATCTCACGCCGGCGACTGCGGCGTATCAGCGCGAACTCGTGCCGTTTCGCAGCGCGATGATCGCCACCGAACGGCTTTCCCCCGAACTCGACGCGCGGTTGATGGTCGAACGGCGCAGCTACACCGAAACGCGCCGCATGATGAAGTGGTTCCGCAAGGTGGACGGCCGCATGCTGTTCGGCGGACGCGACGCGTTCGGCAAGGAAGGCCAGACTACGGGCTTCGACGCATTGCAGCGCGCAATGGTCGCGCTGTTCCCCGATCTCGCGGGCGTACGCGTGGACTACCGCTGGTCGGGCTACGTGGGTATGACGTTCAACTCGTTGCCGCACGTGGGACGCAGCGACGACGCGACGACTTTTTGTCTGGGGTATAACGGCGCAGGCGTCGCCATGGCGAGTCTGCTCGGTCAGCATGCGGCCGCGCTCGCGCTGGGCGGCACGCCCGAGCTTTCGCTGCTGGGCGCGCCGGGTTTGCGTCCCGTACCCTTCCATTCGCTGCGCGCGCCGGGTGTCCGACTCGTCGCCGCGTGGTATCAGTTTCTCGACGCCGTAGGTGCATGATGACAACCGCCAGACGGATGCTCCCGGGAGCCACCCCGATCCAAGCCGCCGGGTCCGATCCCGCCGCGCGCTATCAGCGCCGCGAAGATCGCACCATGTTTCTGCTGATGACGCCGGCGCTTCTCGTCATCGTCGTATTGCTGGTCGTGCCGCTCGCGTGGCTGTCGTGGCAGTCCATCTATCACGACGGTTTCACGCTCGACAACTACCGGCGCATGCTGACCGGTGCGTACCTCGAAACCTTCGTGCTGACTTTCAAGCTGAGCATTATCGTGACCCTGCTCACCTTGCTGCTCGGCTATCCGGTTGCCTACTTCGCCGCGTCGTTGCCGCCTAAACTGAGCGCTCTCGTGCTCGGCATGGTGATCCTGCCGTTCTGGACCAGCGTGCTGGTACGCACCTACGCGTGGCTCGTGCTGCTGCAACGCACGGGACTGGTCAACAAGGCGCTGATCGCGTCGGGTCTGGTGGAGCGGCCGGTTCAGCTCGCCTATAACCAGTTCGGCACGATCATCGCGATGGTTCACATCCTGCTGCCGTTCATGGTGCTGCCGCTCTACTCGGCGATGCAGAAGATTCCGTCGAACCTCTCGCAAGCGGGCGCGAGCCTTGGCGGCTCGCCGCTGCACGTGTTTCTGCGCGTGTTCCTGCCGCTGTCGTTGAGCGGCGTGTTCGCGGGCGTGACGCTCGTGTTCGTGCTGTGCCTCGGCTTTTACATCACGCCCGAACTGATGGGTGGCGGCAAGTCGATCATGGTGTCGATGGTCGTGAGCCGCAACGTCGAGATCTACAACAGTTGGGGCGCGGCAAGCGCGGTCAGCGTCGTGCTGCTGATCTGCGTGTTCGCGATCTTCTATGCGGCGAGCCGCGTAGTGCCACTCGAAAAGACCCTGGGCGCGAAATGAACAAACTCTCGTTCGGACGGATCGTCCTCGGCGCGGCCGTCGTGCTGATCCTGCTGTTCCTGCTGGTGCCGGTGCTGATTGTCGTGCCGATGTCGTTCTCCGACACGCGCTTCATGACCTTTCCGCCGCCGGGATACTCGCTGCGCTGGTATCACTCGTTCTTCGACAACCCCGCGTGGATCGACGCCGCGCGCACTACGCTCACCGCATCGGTGTGCGCCGCGCTGATCGCCACGCCGCTCGGCGTGGCCGCCGCGTACGCGATCCAGAACGGCACGCACCGCTTCATGCGCCATCTGCGCACCGTGCTGATGCTGCCGTTAATGGTGCCGATCATCATCGTCGCCGTGGGTGTGTTCTTCGTGTACTCGCAGGCCGGCTACGTCAACACGTTGAGCGGCCTGATTCTCGCGGACACGATGCTCGGTCTGCCCTACGTGCTGATCTCGGTCGGCGCCGATCTGCGCACCTTCGACCGCACGCAGGAGATGGTCGCGCGCAGCCTCGGGATGAATCGCCTGCGCAGCTTCATGGTGGTGACGCTGCCGCAGATCAAGGCGAGCGTGATTTCCGGCGCGGTGTTCGTGTTCATTCAGGCGCTCGACGAAACGGTGGTTGCGCTGTTCGTGTCGGGCGGCTCGAACCAGACGCTTACGCGCCGCATGTTCGTGACGCTGCGCGACGAGATCGACCCGACCATCGCCGCAATCAGCACCATGCTGACCGCCCTGACGCTCTGCCTCGTGATGATCGTCGTGGTGAGCCGCCGTTCCAGCGCGGCTCGCGCCTAACTCTTTCGCTCAAGCTCTTTACCTCATGCTCAATGCACTGAAGTTTTATATCGACGGCGCGTGGGTCGAGCCGTCGGGCGACGCACGCCGTGCCGTCGTCGATCCCTGCACCGAAGAAGCCTTCGCCGAAGTGGCGATGGGTGCGCCCGCCGATGTCGATCGCGCGGTCGCCGCGGCAAGAAACGCTTTTACGTCGTTCTCGCAGACCACGCCGGCCGAACGCCTCGCGTTGATCCGCCGGATTCTCGAGGTGTTTCTCGAGCGTCAGGCCGAGATGGGCGACATCATCTCGCGCGAACTCGGCGCACCGCTGCCGATGGCGCATGCGTGGCAGGCCGGAATCGGACGGCGGCATCTCGAACAGCTGATCCGCACGTGCGAGAGTTTCGCGTGGCAACGCACGAAAGGTACGACGCTGATCACGCACGAACCGATCGGCGTGGTCGCGCTCATCACGCCGTGGAACTGGCCGGTCAACCAGATCGTCTGCAAGGCGGCGCCCGCGATTGCAGCCGGTTGCACGATGGTGCTCAAGCCTAGCGAAGTCACGCCTTTGAACGCATTGCTGTTCGCCGAGATACTCGATGCGGCCGGCGTGCCGCCGGGTGTGTTCAACCTGATCAACGGCGACGGGCCGACGGTCGGTGCGGCGCTGGCCGCGCATCCCGATGTCGATATGGTGTCGTTCACCGGTTCGACGCGCGCGGGTGTCGAGATTGCGAAGCTCGCGGCGCCCACAGTCAAACGCGTACACCAGGAACTGGGCGGCAAGTCCGCGAATATCCTGCTGGACGATGTCGATTTCGAAGCGGCGGTCACGGCCGGCGTCAACTCCTGCTTCAACAACAGCGGCCAGTCGTGCAACGCGCCGACGCGCATGCTGGTGCCGGCGGCACGTCATGACGAAGCCGTGGAGATTGCGCGGCGCGCGGCGCAGGCACAACGCGTCGGCCCGGCGGATCACGAGTCGACGACCATGGGTCCGGTCGTCAGCAGCGTGCAGTTCGAGCGCGTGGAACGTTTGATTGCGATCGGTATCGAGGAAGGCGCGCAGGTCGTCGCGGGTGGGTTGGGACGCCCGGCCGGTCTGGAACGCGGCTTCTACGTGCAACCGACTGTGTTCGCCGATGTGCGCCCGTCCATGACCATCGCGCGTGAAGAAATCTTCGGCCCGGTGCTCGCTATCCTGCCGTATCGCGACGAGGAAGAAGCCATCGCGATAGCCAACGACAGTCCGTTCGGACTTGCGGCGTATGTTCAATCGGCGGATCTGGAGCACGCGCGGCGCGTAGCATTCAGGCTTCGCGCGGGCAGCGTGCATCTGAACTATCCGGCGTGGGATGCCGGTTCGCCGTTCGGCGGGTACAAGCAGTCGGGCAACGGACGCGAGTACGGCGAATGGGGACTCGAAGCGTTTCTCGAAGTAAAGGGGATCGTGGGATACGGCGACTGACGAAACCGTTGGCGTCTTGCTGAAACAGGGAACGTCGCATTGCGTTTGCAATGCGACGTTTTTTTCAGGCACGGCCGCGCAACATATCGGCGATGCGTTCCGCGATCATGATGGTCGGGATGTTGGTGTTCGCGCACGGAATCGACGGCATGAGCGATGCGTCGCAGACATAGAGTCCGCTGACGCCGTGCACCGCGCCGCGTGCGTCGCAGACCGCCAGCGGATCGGTGGCGGCGCCCATGCGGCAGGTGCCGGACGGATGCCACGTGCCGCCCACCGAACTCGTGACGAAACGCGTCAGCGCGCGATCGTCGGCGAGAAGCTGGTCGAGCGTCACGCCTTGCGTGACCACGCTGCGCACCAGCCAGCCGCGCAACGGTCCGGCGATATCGAGCAGTGCGCTCAGCAGCCCGCGTTGCACGGCATTCCACAGACCCGGCACGGCCACGCTGGCCACGCGCGGCGAATAGCTCGACGGCAACAGCGCGCTGCGGTGCTTCGCCATCAGCGGATCGGCGAGCGTCGTCGCGCCGAAACGCAGCGCGAGCTTCAGGCGTTCGAGATCGCGCGGGTCGGACAGCATGTTGAATTCGACCGTGGGTTCATCGCGCGGATCGGCGGATGCGAGGCTCACGCGGCCGCGCGAGTAGGACTTGTTGACCCAGAAGAAAATCGTCCCGAGCCGGTAGCCGACCGAATGCCAGCCCGATCGCGACAGGATCGCGCCGTGCATGTCGCCGGGCACGGTGTCGCTCACGCCCGACGAAAAGCGCACGATCGCCTGCTCGTGATGCTCGTCGGGATAAGGCGTGCGCGCGCTACGCGGCAACACCGCGGAGACGGCGATCGACGGATGCTCCATCAGATTGCCGCCGACGCCGGCGCGGTCCGCGCGCACCTCGATACCAAGCGCGGCCAGTTCGGCCGCCGGGCCGATGCCGCTTCGCATCAGCAGCGCCGGCGTGTGCACGGCGCCGCTGCACACGATCACCTGGCGGGCATGCAAGGTTTCGCTCCTGCCGTCCGCACTGGTGACCCGCGCGCCGATCGCCCGCTTGCCGTCGAACAGCACGTGCTCGACGAGCGTCTGCGTACGGAGGGTGAGATTGGGACGCGCACGCACCGTGTCGTCGAGATAGCAGACCGAGGTCGGGATGCGCTCGCCCGCTTCGCTCACCGCGATCGATCCGATGAACGTGCCGTCCTGCCACGGACCGTTCTGATCGTCGCGCTGCGGGTGACCGCGCGCGTCGAGCGTCGCGAGCACCGCTTGCACGAACGGCGAGATGCGCGCCCATGGCGTGCGCTGAATGCGCACCGGCCCGCTCGCGCCATGCAGCGCGCCGTCGAAGTCGCAATCGGTTTCGAGCTTGCGGAAGTACGGCAGGCAGGCGTCCCAGTTCCAGCCGTCGGCGCCGAGTGCCTGCCATTCGTCGTAGTCGGCGGGCGCGCCGCGGTTGGCCATCAGCGCGTTGATCGCCGAGCCGCCACCGAGCAGACGCGCCTGTTCGTATCGGCGGATCGCGGCCGGCGCGCTCATGCGTGCCTTCAGGCGCTGCCAGATGTTCGCGGTGTCGAGATAGGCACGCCCGGGATAGCGGCTGCGCACCGCGGCGGGCATGTCGGTTGGGGAGATGTTGCGGCCGGCCTCGACGAGGCAGACGGTCTTGCCGGCATCTTCGGAAAGCCGCGCGGCCAGCACGCAGCCGGCCGAACCGCCGCCGAGAATCAGATAGTCGATCACGTTCGATGAATGCGCTGACGGTGAGACGGGCGGAACGCGCAAAAAGCGCCTGAAATAAGGGCGATTAGCGAGCAAGCGACGAACTGCGCCGCTTGCCGTATCACGACTTACTGCATGAATTTCAGCCAGCGCGCCTTCGCCTGAATGCCGGCGTCCGACGCCCACCACTCTTCCGACATCAGCGTCTGCACGGCCGCATTTTCCGGCGAGCTAGGCAATTCGCTCGCGCGTTTCGCCGTGATCTTGCCGGTCTTGAACGCCGCCGGATTGCCCGGACCGTAATCGATATACAACGGCAAGTTGGCCTGCAGGTCCGGCGACACGGCCGCGTTGACGAACTTGATCGCGTCGGGCAGATTCGGCGCGTTCTTCAGCACGCACAGTTGTGTGTTCTGCAAGATGCCGTCCTTGTACGTGAAGTCGATGTCGGGATTGTCCTTGCGAACCGCGCTCGCGCGGCCGTTCCAGATCATCGTCATGTCGACTTCGCCGTCGTGCAGCAATTGCGCCGACTGGCCACCCGAGGTCCACCACACCGTCACGTCGGGCTTGATCTGCTGGAGCTTCCTGAACGCGCGATCGACATCGAGCGGATAGAGCTTGTCGCGCGGCACACCGTCGGCGAGCAGCGCGGCTTCGAGCACGGTTTGCGGATCGTTACGCAATGCGCGCGTACCGGGAAACGCCTTCACGTTCCAGAAATCGGCCCAGCTTTGCGGCACTTTCTTCAACGTCTTCTTGTTGTAGCCGATCACCGTCGAGTAGAACTCATAGGCGACCGAATACGGCGTGCGGTATTTCTCGGGCATCGCGGCCGCGTTCGGCAGCTTCGAAAAATCGAGCTTTTCGAGCAGCCCTTCCTTGCCGCCGCGCAGACAGTTGGCCGTGGGGGTGTCGACCACGTCCCAGATCGGCTTGCCCGTCGCGCCCTGGGCCTTGATCTGCGGCCACGCGTCCGGAATGCTGTCCTGGTTCACGGTGATGTCGAGCAGCTTTGCAGCCGGATCGAGAATGGCTTTGGTCTGCGCTTCCTGATAAGTCCCGCCTTGAGAGACGAAGGTAATCTTTCCAGCGGCGAGCGCCGATGTCATGGCAGCAGGCACCAGGCCCACGACACTGACAACCAGCAAAGCAGCAAGCGGGCGTAAAACCGGGCGCAACATTGGCTTCTTGATCACGACCATGTCCTCGAAACGGTTAAGAAGAAAAATATCGTGGCTGAAATGCAAGTTGAGTTGAATATAGTGACTCCGTTTTTTGGCGACAACGCCGCAATTGTTGTGGGGGTCATGACATCACGTTATGCCACGTGTTAACCCGACGCCGATCCCCGAACGGCTCCCGTACCGGATTTCATCCCGGAATCCGTACCGGTACTGTACCGGGTGCGCTCGCTAGAATGCTGCCCAGTCTTTCATTCCGACATCCCGGAGCCTTCCATGTCCTTCCTGAGCTTCAGCGCGCTGCCCGCCGGTATGCTGTTCGCGCTCGTCACGTCCATTACGCCGGGGCCGAACAACACCATGGTGCTGGCCTCGGGCGTCAACTTCGGTTTTCGGCGGACCTTGCCGCATCTGTCGGGAATCAGCGCCGGTGTCGTGCTGTTGATGTTGTCGGTGGGAATCGGTCTCGGTGAAGCCTTCGTGCATTTTCCTGTCCTGTACACCGTGCTCGAAGTCGCGAGCGTCGCTTATCTGCTGTATCTGGCGTGGAAGATCGGCACGTCGGGCGAACTGAAAGTCAAACAGGGCGAACGCCGCCCGATGAAGTTTCTCGAAGCGGCCGCTTTTCAATGGGTCAATCCGAAAGCCTGGATGATGGTGCTGACCGCCGCCACCACGATTCATCTGTGCGAGAGCACCAGCCTGAACGCCGTGGCCATGGCGGTGGTTTTCTATGTGATCGGCTTTCCTTGCATCTGTGTGTGGGCCGGCTTCGGCACCGCAATGCGCCAGGTGCTGTCGAACCCGAAGTGGTTGCGCGTTTTCAATCTGACGATGGCCGCCTTGCTCGTGCTGTCGCTTTACCCCATCGCATTGAAGCTGCTCGGCATGGGCGGCTAAAGCGCACCGCGTCCCACCTGTTCGATGAATCGCCACAACCCGTCGTCGGTCGAATACGGCGCGTTGAAGCGGAACCAAGCGCTGGGGGCATCGTCGGGACGGAAGTAGGAGCCCGGCGCGAGCCAGATGCCATGCTGCAATGCCGCGGTTGCCACCGCCCCCGCTCGCTCCGCTTCGATCGGCAGACGCGCCCACAGAAACAGCCCGGCGCGCGGCCGGTGAAACAGCTCCAGCCCTAGCGAGTCGAGCCGCTCTTCCACCGTGGCATGCGCGAGTTTGAGGCGTTCGTTGACCGTCTCCACGTGACGCGCGTAGCGCCCTTCCAGCAATACCTTGTCGACGATCCGCTCGATCGCCTCCGACGACGTCAGCCCCACCGCCATCTTCGTGCGCGCCAGTTCGCGCAGCACGGCCTGCTCGGCGACCACGTAGCCGCAGCGCAGCCCCGGCGTCACAGTCTTCGAAAAGCCGCCGACGTAAAGCACGCGCTGCAGCCCTTCCATCGCCGCGAATAACGGCGCGCCGGACGGCGCCAGTTCGCGGCTCACGTCGTCCTCGATCACCCACATGCGTTGCCGCTCGGCAATCTGCAGCAAGCGGAACGCCGCCGACATGCCGAACGTGGCGCCGGTCGGATTCTGCAGCGTGGTGTTGACGAAGATCGCCTTCGGCTTGTGCTCGGCAACGAGCGCTTCGAGCACGTCGGTGTCGACGCCTGCGGGCGTGCGCGGCACACCGTGCACGACCAGTCCCGCGAGCTTGAGAATCTGCAGCAGATTGCAATAACCGGGGTCTTCGACAATCACCGCATCGCCCGCGCGCAGCAGAGTGCGCACGATCAGATCGAGCCCTTGCGTCGCGCCCTGCGTGAGCAGCACGTTGGCGACGTCGACGGGCAAGCCGCGCCGGTCGAGTTGCTCGGCGATCCGCTCGCGCAAAGGCGCAAAGCCATACGGATGGCCGTAATCGCCGAGACGCGCCGCGGGCACCCGGCTCATCGCGCGCAACGCATGCTGCAAACCCGATTCGTTGATCCACTCGTTCGGCAGCCAGCCGCCGCCGGCCTTGATCGGCACGGAATGATCGGCGAACACGTCGGACAGCAGCCAGTTGGCCGTGAGGCTCGGCGGTTGCCAGTCGGTCGCCGCGACGCGCTTCGCCTTAGCCCGCACCGCCACGCGATAACCCGAGCCGCGCCGTGCCACCACCAGACCCATCGACACCAGCCGGTTGTACGCTTCTGTCACGGTGAAGGTGCTGAGCTCGTGGCTTTGCGCCAGTTGCCGCACCGACGGCAGCAACGCGCCGCCGCGCAGCGATTGCGCCTCGATGGCGCGCGCGAAGCCTTGCACGACCTGTTCGACGAGCGTAGGAGCCGCGCGCCGGTCGCGCTGGAGTTGAAGTTCGATCATGGTTGCCGTAGAGCGACGAAAGCGGGGCCGCGGCATGCCGCCCGATACCGGAGGTTAGCGATCGGCACAGTTAGCGTCAATCGGCCAATACAGTTCGCGCCCCACCGCTGCAACTGTTTATGCCGACATTAAATCGCCGGCGCTAGAGTTTCGGCACGCCCCAGAGGACCACTCGTCGGGGAACCCACTTCGAGGAACACATCATGACTTCGCGCCCCGTCATCGACGATCTGTCGTCTTTCTGGATGCCCTTTACCGCCAACCGCCAGTTCAAGGCCGCGCCGCGCCTGCTGGAATCGGCGAAGGGCATGTACTACCGCAGCACGGATGGACGCGAAGTGCTCGACGGCTGTGCGGGGCTGTGGTGCGTGAACGCAGGGCATAGCCGCGACGAGATTGTCGCCGCCATCACCCAGCAACTGTCGACGCTCGATTTCGCGCCGACGTTCCAGATGGGCCACCCGCTCGCGTTCGAAGCCGCGACCAAAGTGGCCGAACTGATGCCGGAAGGGCTCGACCGGATTTTCTTCACCAACTCCGGGTCGGAATCGGTCGATACGGCGCTGAAAATCGCGCTGGCTTATCACCGTTCGCGTGGCGAAGGACAACGCACGCGTTTGATCGGCCGCGAGCGCGGTTATCACGGCGTGGGTTTTGGCGGCATTTCGGTGGGCGGTATCGCGCCGAATCGCAAGATTTTCTCCGGCGCGCTGCTGCCGGCCGTCGACCATCTGCCGCACACGCACAATCTCGAACAGAACGCTTTTTCGAAAGGCCAACCGGCGTGGGGCGCTCATCTTGCCGATGAACTCGAGCGCATCGTCACACTGCACGATGCGTCGACCATTGCCGCGGTGATCGTCGAACCGGTTGCGGGATCGACCGGCGTGCTGATTCCGCCGCAAGGCTATTTGCAGAAGCTGCGCGACATCTGCACGAAGCACGGCATCCTGCTGATTTTCGACGAAGTGATCACGGCTTTCGGCCGGGTCGGCAAGGCAACCGCCAGCGAGTATTTCGGCGTGACGCCGGATCTGATCACCATGGCGAAGGCCATCAACAACGCGTCGATTCCGATGGGCGCCGTGGCCGCGAGCCGCACGATTCACGACACCATCGTGAACAACGGTGCGCAAGGAGCCATCGAGCTGTTCCACGGCTATACGTACTCGGCGCATCCTGCAGCCGTGGCCGCGGCGATCGCAACGCTCGATCTGTATCGACGCGACAATCTGTTCGATCGCGCGGCGTCGCTCGCGCCGGCCTTCGAAACCGCTGCCCATTCGCTGCGCGGCGCGAAACACGTGAAGGACGTTCGCAACCTCGGTTTGATCGCCGGCGTCGAACTCGAATCCCGTGACGGCGCACCGGGCGCGCGGGCTTACGAAGCATTCGTCAAGTGCTTCGAAGCCGGCGTGCTGGTGCGTTTCACGGGCGACATCCTGGCATTCTCGCCGCCGCTCATCATCGACGAAGAGCAGATTGCGCACATCTTCAAGACCGTGGGCGACGTGCTGGCGACGATCGCTTGACGCATTACCGATGAGCTCGAGCCGCTCGCGTCTGAGCGGCTTTTTTTGCGGCCGCCGAGCGGCCCGATTCGCCCTTCGTCGTCGCCGCTTTTTTCGCTGCGGCGGAGCGGCTGGCGGCCGGACGCTTCGCTGCTGCGGACTTCGTCTGTTTCGACAGCGCCGTATGCGATGCGCCGGCTTTGCCTTCGCGCTTCAGCGCGCTAGTTGCGGCGCGCGAGCGTCTTGCCGTCGATTCCGTGCTGGCGGTGCTGGCGGTTCCGCTGGTGCCGGACTTCGTCGCGCTCTTACGCGCCGTGGTCTTGTGCTGCCCCGCCGCATTATCCTTAACCGCCTTCTTGCGCGTCGCTTCGCTCGTGGCGCCCTTCTTCGGCGATTTCACCGCCACGCCGGCCCGCCGCGCTTCGGATAGTCCGATAGCCACCGCCTGTTTGGCCGATCTCACGCCATGCTTGCCGGCGCGCACCTTATCGACCTGCTCCTTGATGAATTCACCTGCCTGTGTGCTCGACGCTTTACCGGCACGCTTGTCGGCTCGGGCACGCTTGATGGTTTTCTCTTCGGGCATCACGGTTCTCCGGTTGACTGTAGGCCCTTGAATCGCAGCAACGGCTGTGCCGGGGAGTCGAAGGTCGATGAAGTAACGGCGGTTGTGAGGGGTCGCGCCAGGGTGTCAGTCGGCGTATGGTGGCAACGAGGGTCGGCACCATGGTCCGATTCCATCAGGAGACAGCCATGAAAATCGCTACCGTTCGCGCAGGCGCGCATATCGAAGGTATCCACTGGATCGCGGAATATGTCGGCGATGCGCACGAAATCCGCGTTTTTCGCGATGGTCTCGAAGTGGATGTGCACAACGCGCCGTCGACGTTGTTCGGCGATGAGGAAAACGCGGGGTCGAAAAGCACGGCGGACCATCGCGCTAGCGAGGCCGCGGTGCTGGCTTATCTGAAGCAGTTCGTGATGGAGCACGATACCGAGGAGTAGAGGCTTCGTCCTGCTTTCGCAGACCGAACCGCGGACCGAACCGCAGATCGCTCAAAGCTGCTTGCAATAGAAGGTCGTTCCGCAAAATTTGCCGTCGGGCATCAGCGCATAGTTGGGCACTTCCCCGACCCGCTGCCAGCCCGCTCGCTCATACAGTCGCTCGGCGTCGCCGCCGCTCACCGTGTCCAGCACGAGAACCGACTTGCGCTCGTGGCGCGCTTGCCGCTCGGCTTCGGCCATCAGTCGCTGGGCGACGCCGGAGCGCCGCGCTTTCCGATGGACCAGCATTTTCGCCACGTCTGCGCGATGCGGCTGATTCTCGGGTTGCGCGGTGATCAACTGCACGGTGCCGACGATCTGTCCGTCTGCCGTTTCCGCGACCAGCAGCACGCGTTCGCCTTCTGCCACGCCATCGACCACCTTGCGCCAGAAATTCACGGCCGTTTCGCGGGCAATCGGCAGCATGAAGCTGACCGACGCGCCGCCTTCCACGCAATCGATCAACACATCGCTCAAGGCGTCCACACACGCCGACGCTTCGTTGGCACCGAGCCGGCGAACGATCAGGTCGTCGGTCATCCGTTTCTCCTTTTATCAGGCGTGACGCTCGTGAGCGCCACCATGTAGCATGCTGGCTTGCGAGTGGGATTTCTGAACGCGGTCGGGCAGTCCAGCCGCATCGCGAGGCAGTCGCCGGTGTCGAGACGCCAGATCGTCTCGCCGGCGGTAATTTCCATGGTTCCGTCGAGAATCCAGATTTGCTGATGGATTTCCGTATCGCGCGAACCCGTCTCGTAATTCACGCGCTGGCCGGCCGGAAAGTCGACTTCGACGAGTTGAATGGGGGACCACGCAGCCGGAGACACCTGGCGGCGCACATAGCCGGAGGCTGGGTCGGTCCACACCGCACGGTCGCGCGCACGGGAAACAGGGGACGACGCGGCCACTTCCGTGACGCCCTGCTCGAACAGCGACCCCAGCGGCACGTTCAACGCAGTCGCCAGTTTGTCCAGCACAGTCGCGGTCGGACTGCTTTCACCTCGCTCGATGAGCGAGATGGTCGAGCGGCTGACGCTGCTGCGTTCGGCCAGCAGATCGAGTGACCAGCCGTTGGCATCGCGAAGCTCCCGAACGCGGCCGCCAATTCGCTCGTTGATTTCCATGATTCCAGTTTATTGGATTTAAGTTCCAGTAAACTAGAATTTGGCCACCGGTTTGTCAATGGGGAAATGAGTACGGCCTTGCCAACCTCGATGACCGACTATATGATTCATATACGTTTCATATAGAGAGAAAAGCATGGGCATCGTCAATATCGACGACGATCTGCACGATCAGATCCGCAAGGCGAGCACGGTGTCGTGCCGCTCGATCAACGCGCAAGCGGCGTTCTGGATCAAAATCGGCATGTTGTGCGAGCTGAATCCGTCGCAAACCTTCAACGAAATCGTTACCCGCGAATTGCGAGCGGCGGGCGTGACGGAGCCTGTCGCTAAAGGAGTCGCGGCGTGACGAAGCGACCCGAAGAAATCGCATTGCTTGCGGAGTCGGGCAAGCTGCTCGCGCAGGTATTCCGACATCTCGACCGGCTCGACCTCATCGGCATGTCGACCATGCAGGTCAACGATCTGGTCGACGATCTGATCGTGACCGAACTTGACGCGCGGCCGGCCAGCAAAGGCCAATACGGATACGCGTACGCGCTCAATTCCTCGCGCAATAACGTGGTTTGTCACGGCGTTCCTTCTCCCACTGAGTTATTGCAGAGCGGCGATATCGTCAACTTCGATATCACGCTGGAGAAGAACGGCTATATCGCCGATTCCAGCAAAACCTATCTCGTGGGTGAAGTGTCGGCACCGGCGAAGAAGCTCGTGCAGGTCACTTACGAGGCGATGTGGAAAGGCATCAACGCGGTTCGTCCTGGTGCGAGGCTCGGCGACGTGGGTCATGCCATCGAGCGGCATGCGCGAAGAAACGGTTACTCGGTCGTCCGGGAATATTGCGGGCACGGCATTGGGCGCGAGATGCACGAGGACCCGCAAGTGCTGCATTGGGGAAAGCCGCGGACCGGTCTGATGCTGCGCGAAGGCATGGTGTTCACCATCGAGCCGATGATCAACCAGGGCCGGCATACCGTTCATACCGAAGAAGACGGCTGGACCGTCGTCACGACCGACGGACAACTGTCCGCGCAATTCGAGCACACCGTGGCCGTCACTCGGAACGGAGTGCGGGTTCTGACGTTACGTAGCGATGAGAAGACGGTGAACTGATTGGGACAATGAGGGCGAGCGCGTCTCTATTCCGCTGCGGGAAACGAAGGCCCGCGTCGCAAGCGGATGGGTCCATGTGTCGTCGTGTCCGCGTCCACGATAGCGTCGCCTTGCGTGATGAAGATCGTTCCTTCACGCGCGAGTCGCGACGCGACTTGCCGCACTGAAGGCATCGACGCACGCCAGCCGTCTTCCTCTTCCACGAGGGCGCGCGCGACATCGGATGGACAGATAGACGATGTCGGCGCGCGTCGGCTGAGCAGGTCCAGCATGCATCGCTCGATGTCGGTGTCGGGTAGGGTCATGGCAACTCCGCAGCCGCGGCACGGTCGCGCGGTTTATATTGCAAGCTTACCAGGTCGTCACATTGTGGATGATCCCGAAGCATTCGTTATTGCGAAGTCAGGCAAGCCGCAGGTCAATGGGTCTGACAACCACACCCTGTACCCGCGCACACCACGCAAAGCATCGTGTGCGCGTCCCTCGCCCCCTCACTCCGCAGGCCGCAACTTCTTCACTTCCGCATCCGACGGCTGCACGGTCGATCCATCGACATACCGATACGACGTCATCACGCCCTTCCCGTCCTTCAACGCCGTCACGCCGACGAACGCACCCATCGTCGACTGGTTGTCCTGCGCGCGATACGTGATCGGCCCGAACGGCGTCTGAACCGGCAGTCCCTTGAAGGCCGCCGCCAGCTTGTCGGAATCGACCGAACCCGCCTTCCTGATACCGGCCGCTACCGACATCAACGCGGAATAGCCGACCACCGAGCCCAACCGCGGGTAATCGTGATACTTCGCCTCGTACGCGGCGACGAATTCCTTGTTCGCCGACGTCTCCACCGAATACCACGGGTAGCCCGTCACGATCCAGCCAGTCGGCGCTTCCGCACCCAGCGGATCGAGATAATCCGGCTCGCCGGTCAGCAGCGACACCACGCTGCGATCCTTGAAGAGTCCCCGCGTGTTGCCTTCGCGAACGAACTTCCCGAGGTCGGCGCCGAACAGCACGTTGAAGATCGCATCCGGCTTCGCATCGGCAATGGCCTGGCTCACGGCGCCCGCATCGACATTGCCGAGCGGCGTGGCCTGCTCGGCGACGAACTCCACGCCCGGCTGCGCGGCGCTCAACAGCTTCTTGAACGTCGCCACCGCCGACTGACCGTACTCATAGTTCGGATACACCAGCGCCCAGCGCTTCTTCTTCAGCTTGGCCGCTTCGGGCACCAGCATCGCCACCTGCATATAAGTGGAAGGACGCAGACGGTACGTGTATTTGTTGCCGTCGGCCCAGACGATCTTGTCGGTGAGCGGCTCGGCGGCGAGGAAGAACATCTTCTTCTGTTTCGCGAAATCGGCCAGCGCGAGGCCGGTGTTCGACAGGTAGCCGCCAAACAGCAGTTGCACCTGTTCACGCGCAATCAATTCCTGAGCGACGCGAATCGTATCGCCGGGGTTGCCGTTGTCGTCGCGCGAGACCACTTCGAGTTGTTTGCCGAGCACGCCGCCGGCGGCATTCACCTGCTCCAGCGCGAGATTCCAGCCCTTCTTGTAAGGCTCGAGAAAGGCGGGTTGCGCCTTGTAGCTATTGATTTCACCGATCTTGATGGTTTGCTGTGCACTCGCACCCAAAGCGGCAAACGATAGAACCGTTGAAACCGTAAGGCGAGAGACCCATGCTGCGCGCGTGGTCATGCGTTGCTCCGTTATCGAAAAAATGGCTGGAATGGCGTGGTTTTTCTATCAGGCAATCAAAGCGGTAAGCCGGCATCGTACCGATTTCGGACGGCGCGCGTGAAGAAACGCGCTTACACGCCCAGAAACGCCTGCCTCACCGCCTCGTCCCGCACCAGCTCGTGCATCGCGCCGCTATAGCGAATCTCGCCTTTTTCCAGCACATACGCGCGATCGCCGACCAGTTCGGCGAAGTGCAGATTCTGCTCGGATAAAAGAATCGACAGGCCTTCGCGCTTGAGTTCGAGAATCATGTTCGCCATCTGCTCGACGATGATCGGCGCGACACCTTCCGACGGTTCGTCGAGCAGCACGAGATAAGGATTGCCCATCAGCGTGCGCGAGACGGTCAGCATCTGCTGCTCGCCGCCGCTCATCTGCGCGCCGGGACGCTGCGGCATCTCGCCGAGATTCGGGAACAGGCGGAACAGCTTTTCCGGTGTCCATTGCGGCGCGCCTTCGCGCGGCGGCTGACGGCCGGTGTCGAGGTTCTCCATCACCGTGAGATCGGCGAACACGCGCCGGTCTTCCGGCACGAAACCCATTCCCATGCGGGCGATACGATGCGACGGCAGCGTCGAGATGTCCGCGCCGCGAAAGCGCACCTCGCCCTCACGGCGCGGCAGCAAACCCATCAGCGCTTTCATCGTGGTGGACTTGCCCGCGCCGTTGCGGCCCATCAGCGCGACGACTTCGCCACGGCCGACTTCGAGATCGACATCGAACAGACTCTGCGCGCGGCCATAGAACGCGTTCAGGCCGGTGACTTTCAGCAGGGGCTCACTCATGGCGCCCGGCCTCCCTGCGTCGGATGCGATAACGTCGCCTCGGGTAACGGCGCGTGCGGCTGAAACGTCTTGCCGGTGCCGAAATACACTTCCTGCACACGCGGGTTCTGACGGATCGTGTCGGCGTCGCCTTCTGCGATCAGCTTGCCGCGCGCGAGCACGATCATCCGGTCGGCGTGCGCGAACACCACGTCCATGCTGTGCTCGGTGAACAGCACGCCAATGCGGTGCTCGATGACGAGACGTCTGGTCAGCGCCATCAGCGCATGGCGCTCCTGCGGGGCCATGCCGGCGGTGGGCTCGTCCATTAGCAGCAGCGTCGGGCGGTTGGCCAGCGCGATAGCGAGTTCGACGCGCTTCACGTCGCCGTAGGCCAGCACACCGCAGGCGCGCTGCGCTTGCCCCACCATGCCGACCTGATCGAGCAAGGCAAGCGCTTCGTCGGCATAGCGCGAGCCGGCGGATCGCCAGAGACCGAACGTCTTGCGCTCGCGGGAGATGAGCGCCATCTGCACGTTTTCCTGCACGGTCATCGAATTGAAGGTCGCGGCAATCTGGAACGTGCGGCCCACGCCGAGCCGCCAGATATCGCGCGGCCGCATGCCGACCAGTTCTCGGCCGTTCAGACGAATCGAGCCCGAGCCTGGCGCCAGTTGTCCGTTGACCATGTTGAACAAGGTGGATTTGCCCGCGCCGTTCGGCCCGAGCAGCGCCAGCAGTTCGCCGGCTTCGAGGTTGAACGAGACGTCGTCGACCGCGTTGACCCCGCCGAACGATTTGCCGAGGCCCGTTACGCTAAGCAAACTCATCGGCTTTCCTCCACGGCGCGCGTTGCCGGCACATCGGGCAGATCGGGAAAATCGGCCTCGTCGTCGCCGAAGCGCGCACGCACGAAACCGGCGATGCCCTGCGGAAACGCCATCACGAGCAGCAGAATCGCAAAGCCTAACAACGCTTGCCAGTAATCGGTCTGGCGCGCGACGGTGTCCTGCAGCCACGTGAACACGGCCGCACCGACGATCGGCCCGGCCAGCGTCTGGACGCCGCCGAGTAGCACCATCACGAGTCCATCGACGGAACGGCTCACGCTGATCACTTCCGGCGAAATCGTCCCTTTGGAGAAGGCGTACAGCGAACCCGCGAGTCCGCAGAAAAGCGCCGCGATGACGAATGCCGCCCACTGCACGCGCTTCACGTCGATGCCGATCGCCTCGGCACGCAACGCCGAATCGCGCGACGCGCGCATCGCGTAACCGAGCGGCGAGAACAGCAACTTGCGCAACAGCACGACGCCGGCCACCGCGCACGTGAGCGTCACGTAATAGAAGGCCACTGGCGAAGACAGCCAGTTAGCCGGCCACAGTCCGAGAATGCCGTTGCTGCCGCCAGTCACGTCGTCCCACTGGAACACCACGGACCACACGATCTGCGCGAACGCGAGCGTCAGCATCGCGAGATACACGCCGGAAAGGCGCACGCAGAACCAGCCGAAAAGCAGCGCGCCCGCCACCGCGAGCAGCGGTCCGAGCAGCAACGCGGCTTCCATCGGCAGATTCAATACTTTGAGAAACAGCGCGGCGCCATACGCGCCGAGGCCGAAATACGCAGCGTGGCCGAACGAGTGCATGCCGCCCGGTCCCATGATGAAGTGCAGGCTGGTGGCGAACAGCACCGCAATCAGAATCTCGACCATCAGCACGGGCAGGTAAGGAAAGGCACCGGCGGCGAGCGGCGCGAGGACGAGCGCGAGCAACACCAGTCCCGCGAGCCACTTCGCGCGTTTTCCGGCGTGCCGCAACGGCGCTTCGGGCTCACCCATTCCACGCACTGCGGCGCTCGCCTTGCCGAACAAACCCCACGGACGCACGACCAGCACGAGCGCCATGACCGCGAATTCGACCACCAGGGTGAAGCGGCTCAACGACAAGCCGATGCCGAACAGCGTCACGTGCCCCACGCCGATACACAGCGCCTTGATCTCGGCGATGATCAACGCGGCGACGAACGCGCCCGGGATCGACCCCATGCCGCCGACCACGACGACCACGAACGCGTTGCCGATGGTCTCCAGATCGAGCGACAGATTCGCCGACATCCGCGGCCCCTGCAACGCACCGCCGAGTCCCGCGAGAAACGCGCCGACGAAAAACACGCCGGTGAACAACCAGGCCTGATCGACGCCGAGCGCGCCGAGCATCTCGCGATCCTGCGTCGCCGCGCGCACCAGCGTGCCCCAACGCGTGCGGGTAAGCGCATACCAGAGCAGCAGCAGAACCAGCGGACCGATGACGATCAGCGCGAGATCGTAAGTCGGCAGCGGATGACCGAGAAACTGCACCGCGCCGGCCAGATGCGGCGCGCGCGGGCCGAACAGATCGTCGGGGCCCCACAGCCACAGCGCGGCATCGCGAAAGATCAGGACCAGCGCGAAAGTAGCCAGCAGATGAAACAACTCGGGCGCCCGATAGATGCGCCGCAGGACGATCATCTCCACCAGCGCGCCGAGCACGCCGACCGCCAGCGCCGCCGCCAGCACGGACAGCCAGAATCCCACCGACGTCTGGCCGAAGCGGCTCGCCACGCTATACGCGACGTACACGCCGAGCATGTAGAACGAGCCATGCGCGAAATTGACGATGCGCGTCACGCCGAAGATCAACGACAAGCCGGCGGCGACGAGAAACAGCGTCGATGCGTCGGCGAGTCCGTTGACCATCTGTACCAGCAGATTCGAAAGCATGACGACCTTTGATTCTTTGAACGGCAGGACACTACCAGCGAAACAATGCGGCGCAAACCACGACGGCTGGGCTGTATGATAAAGGCACAGCTTCATCACCCTGCCGCGCCCCCGCATCGGAGTCGAACGAGAGCCTCCGGCGCCCACCGGGAAATCAAGGACCGCCATGAGTTCCATCGTCGGGCGCAAGCACAGCACTACGGGCATTCGTGCGAAACAGGCGCAGGACACCCGCGCCAAAATTCTCAAAGCCGCCATCAAGGTCTTCGCCAGCGAGGGCTATGCGAGTGGCCGCATAGAAAGTATTTCGAAGGCCGCCCGCTCGCACGACCGGATGATCTACTACTACTTCGGCAGCAAGGAACAACTCTTCGTCGAAGTGCTGGAGACCATTTACACCCAGTTCAACGAAGCCGAAAGCCGGCTCGAACTCGACCTCGCCGACCCCGTGCGCGGTCTCGAGCAGATGTGCGAATTCGTCTGGCGCTATTACCTCGAACATCCTGAATTCGTCACCCTGCTCTCCAGTGAAAATCTGCATCAGGGCAAGCACGCGAAGAAATCGCTAAAGCTTCAGGAGATTTCGGGCTACGCGATATCGGTCGTGCAACGCGTGCTGGACGCGGGCCAGGCGCAACGGGTTTTTCGCGCGGAGGTACGCGCGCGCGATCTGTATCTGATGATCGCGTCGCTTGGTTATTTTTATAACGCGAACCGGTACACGTTGAGCGCATTCCTCGGCGAACCGTTGATGGACGAAGCCGCGCTCGCACATTGGTTAGAAGTGGTCAAGGACACGGTGCGGCGCGCGGTGTGCGTGACGCCGGGTTAGCCGGACAACCAGCGAGCCCGGACGAACGTCGATTTTCAGCCACTACACGGGTTTCCTGACCTCGGTGTCCTCGTGCACGATTTCCTGGCCGTCACGCGTCTGCGGAAACATGGAGAGCAACGGCTTCCCCGTGCCTTTGTCGATCAGCCACGAATGGCGCTCGCCGCGTGCGAACAGGTGCCGCTCGCCCCACTGCTGCATCGCCACTATGACGGGAAACAGACTTTCCCCTTTGGCCGTCAACACGTATTCCTGATAGGTCGTGCCGTCCGAGGCCGGACGGGTCACGAGAATGTCCTCGGCGACCAGGTGGCTCAGGCGATCCGACAGGATGTTGCGTGCCACTCCCAGGTTGCGCTGAATGTCGCCGAAGCGGTGGATGCCGTCGAACACATCGCGCAGGATCAGCAGCGACCAGCGATCGCCCACCACGTCGACGGTGCGGGCGACGGGGCAGGTTTCCTCTTTCACGGCTTTGCGGCGTGGCATGGCGTCTTTCTTCCGAATGGCTTCGAACCTCAGGTGGTTGCATTTTAAAACTACTCGACTTACCATTCAATCGGTTTTGTTTTGCAACTGGATTACGACCGATGAAGACTGCTTCCATTTCGCTCGCGTCGCCCGGCAACGAGCGTGCTCGAGTGCCGCAAGCCGACATGCCGCGCGGACTCGTGCTGTTATTTGCTGCCGCTAGCGGCTTGAGCGTGGCCAACGTGTATTACGCCCAGCCGCTGCTGGATGCATTGGCGCTGGACTTTGGCATCGCAAATGCCGCTATCGGTGGCGTGATCACGGCCACTCAGGCCGGTTGCGCGCTCGCGCTGTTGTTACTGGTGCCGCTGGGCGACCGCGTGGAGCGTCGCCGTCTGATGATGGTGCAACTGCTGGCACTGGTCGCCGCGCTCGGCGTCGTGAGCCTGGCGCGATCGACGCTCGTGCTGCTGGTCGGCATGCTCGGCGTCGGCTTATTGGGGACGGCGATGACGCAAGGGCTGATCGCCTACGCGGCCGCCGCGGCCGCTTCTCACGAGCGGGGCCGGATAGTCGGGGCGGCCGGCAGCGGCGTTTTCATCGGTCTGCTGATGGCGCGCGTATTCGCCGGCGCGGTCGGTGATCTGGCGGGCTGGCGCGGTGTCTATGTCTGTTCCGCGGCAATGATGCTGGCGCTCGCCTTCCCGTTATGGTGGCGACTGCCCAAGCTGGGGACCGCCGCCAATCCGATGAGCTATCCGCGCCTGCTTGCCTCGATGCTGTCGATACTGCGGAACGATCGTGTGCTGCAGATTCGCGGCGTGCTGGCGCTGCTGATGTTCGCCAGCCTCAACATCTTCTGGAGCGCACTGGTCCTGCCGTTGAGCGCGCCGCCCTACCGCTTTTCGCACACCGCCATCGGCGCATTCGGACTGGCCGGCGTCGCGGGTGCGCTCGCCGCGGCGCGCGCCGGACAATGGGCCGATCGGGGCTATGGCGAGCGCACGAGTGCCGCCGCGCTGATCATGCTGGTCCTCGCCTGGTGGCCGCTGTCGATGCTGCCGCATTCGTTGTGGGCGCTGGTGATCGGCATCGTGTTGCTGGATCTCGGCGGTCAGGCATTGCACGTGACCAATCAAAGCCTGATCTTTCGTACGAACCCGGACACGCATAGCCGGCTGGTCGGTCTCTACATGTTGTTTTACGCGGTCGGCAGCGGGCTCGGTGCAATCGGTACGACGATCACTTATGCGCATGCCGGCTGGCATGGCGTGTGTATTCTGGGCGCGAGCGTCGGTCTGCTGTCGCTGGTGTTTTGGGCCGTGACCCGGCGGGCGATGCCCGACGCGGTCGCCGGAAGTTGAATCTCAATCTTCGAGGGATGAATGGATGAATTGAACCTGCTGGCCGACGCCGATGCGCGCGGCCTGCGCTACACGGAAGGCAACGAGACCCGGCGCGTGTTCCCTTCGAACGAGGCTATCGCGGCACTGAGCGCGTTCGACGAACCGCTGCCCGCGAGCGGCTTGCCGGCCGGCGAAACATTGGCGCTGCTGGATGGCGTCGGTTCACCGGCGACCACGGCATCCAACGGCCCGCGCTATTTCGGTTTCGTGATCGGCGCGGCGCTACCGGCCGCCGCGGCGGCGGAACGGCTCATGCTGGCGTGGGACCAGTGCGCGTCCACGTTCGACAACTCCCCCGTCTCGGCGACCGTGGAGCGGATCGCGGGCCGCTGGGTGCTCGACGCACTCGACCTGCCGCGCGAGAGCGCAGTGGGTTTCGGCACGAGCGCCACGGCTTGTACGCTCGCAGCGCTCGCCGCCGCCCGCCGCGCGTTGCTGGCGCGGCAGGGCTGGGACTTCGACCGCCAGGGCTTGAGCGACGCACCGGAAATCAAGGTCGTCGTGCCGGAACTGGTGCACATCACCGTGAAAAAGGCGCTGCGGATACTCGGCTTCGGGCTGGACCGGATCAGGTATGCCCCGGTCGATGCCGACGGGCGCGTCGATGTGGCGCGGCTGCCGTTGCTGGACGACAGCACGATCCTGTGTCTGCAAGCCGGCGAGGTGAACACCGGCGCGTTCGATCCGTTCGCACAGATCATCCCCCGCGCGCGGGAAGCCGGGGCCTGGGTGCATGTCGACGGCGCTTTCGGCCTGTGGGCGCGCGCCTCGTCGCTGGCAAGCTTGACCGAAGGCGTCGAACAGGCCGATAGCTGGACGACCGATGCCCACAAGTGGCTGAACACGCCCTACGACTGCGCAATGGCGATCTGTCGCGATCCGCAGGCATTGGCCGAGGCGATGAACTGCGATGCGGTCTATTCGACTGCGAGCGCGGATGCGCAGAAGAACCTCACGCTGGAATTCTCGCGCCGGCCGCGCGGCATTCCGGTCTGGGCGGCGCTACGCACGCTGGGTCGCAGTGGGATCGCGAATCTGATCGAGCGGCACTGCGCTCAAGCGCGGCAGATTGGCGAAGGCCTGACCCGTGCCGGCTTCGACGTACTCAATCGGGTCGTGCTGAATCAGGTGCTGTTCCGTTGCGCGACCGATGCCCAGACGCACGCGGTGCGGACCGCCGTGCAGGCATCCGGCGAGACATGGTTCGGCGGCACGGTCTGGCAGGGGCGGCCGGCGCTACGCATCAGCGTGTCGTCGTGGCGCACCCGGGACGAGGATGTGGAAGCGTTGGTGCGACTGCTGGCCGGGCTCAACCAGAACAACCCGGCCAACCCTGCTAACCCGGCCACCTGACCGACTGCCCCAGGCGGTTTCAGTCTTTAAGGCTGCGCCGCCGCGTCGTCTTCGCGGAACAGCTTGTCGGCCAGGTGAAACGCCGAATTCGCCGCCGGCACGCCGCAATAGATCGCGGTCTGCAACAGCACTTCCTTGATCTGCTCGCGCGTCACGCCGTTGTTTTTCGCGGCGCGCAAATGCAACGCCAGCTCTTCGCTGCGATTCAACGCGACCATCATCGCGATGGTCAGGAGACTGCGCGTGTGACGCGGCAAGCCGTCGCGCGTCCAGATTTCGCCCCACGCATAACGGGTGATCAGGTTCTGGAACTCGTCCGTCAATTCAGTGCGGTTCGCGAGCGACCGGTCGACGTGCGCGCTGCCCAGCACCGCGCGACGAACCCCGAGCCCGGCTTCATAGCGGTCTTCGTCGTTCATTTCTGCTCCGTCAGGAAATCGAGCACGGTCTTCGTGAAAGCCTCGACCTTCTCGATGTTGGAAAGATGCGAAGCGTCGAGTTCGACGTAACGCGCGCCCGGAATCGCCTGCGCCAGTTCGCGGCCTTGCGCGGGCGTGGCGGCCAGATCGTGCGTGCCGCTGATCACCAGCGCGGGCACCTTGATGCCGGGCGCTTCGGGACGCAGATCGGCCGCGTCGATCGCATCGCAATTCGACGCGTAGCCTTCCTTGTCGGTATGCACGAACACGTCGCGGATCATCGACAGCGCGACCGGCTCGCGTTCGAAGAACCCAGCCGTGAACCAGCGCGGCAACACCGCGTCGGCGAGTGCGAGCAAGCCTTCGGCGCGTGCTTTCGCGGCGCGCGGCACCCACACTTCCGGCGAACCGATGCGCGCGGCGGTATTGCACAACACGACGCGCTCGATACGGTCCGCGTGACGCGCGGCCAATGCGACGCCGGTCAGACCGCCCATCGAGAGCCCGCAAAAATTCGCGCGCGCGATCTTCAGCGTATCCATCAGGCCGAGCACGTCGCCGGTCAATTGCTCGATCGTGTACGGGCCTTCAGGCGCTTCGGAATGGCCATGACCACGCGTGTCGTAACGCAGCACGCGAAAGTGTTTCGACAGTGCCGCGACTTGCGGCGTCCACATCGAGATGTCGCTGCCGAGCGAGTTCGACAGAACCAGCCACGGCGCGCTGCCGTGACGGTCGCCGTCGATTCGATAATGCAGCTCGGTGCCGTTGACTGCGGCGTAAGGCATGCCGGTTACTCCCTGGAGTTGGATTGGGCGCGCGCGGCGCGGGTCTGATGAAGGGCCAGCGCGGCGTCCACATAAGCGTGGGCCTGGCCGACGTAATGGGCGGGGTCGAGCAGTTGCCGCAGGCGCTCGACCGGCAGATGATCGGTGACGGCGGCATCGGCGGCCAGCACGTCGAACAGCGTTTTGCCGCCGGCAATCGCCGCTTTCGACGCGCGTTCGACCAGATGATGCGCATCCAGCCGGCCGATGCTGTCGCCGAGCGCGAGCATCACCGCTTCGCCGAGAATCAAACCCTGTGTGATGTCGAGGTTCGCCGCGAGACGCGCCTCGTTGACGTTCAGGCCGCACGCGATCTGCTGGATATGGGCGAGCGCGCCGCCGGCGAGCCGCGCGAGATCGGGCAACGCGTCCCACTCGGCTTGCCAGCCGCCGAGCGCGCGTTCGTGCTCCTGCACCATGCCCGCGAACACGGTCGCCACCAGCCCGGGCGCGCGCGTCGCGGCGGTCAGCACGGCCGCGCAACCGACCGGGTTGCGCTTGTGCGGCATTGTCGACGAGCCGCCTTTACCGGCTGCGGCCGGTTCGGCCAGTTCGTCGACTTCGGTTTGCATCTGAAGCGAGATGTCGCGCGCAATTTTGCCGAGCGTGCCGATCAGCATGCCGAACAGCGCGGCCGTGTCGGCCATGCGGTCGCGCTGCGTATGCCACGGCAAGGTCGGCACGGCGAGGCCGAGTTCTTCGGCGAGCGTGCGCGTCACCTCGGGCGCGGCATCGCGCAGACTCGCCAGCGTGCCCGCCGCGCCGCCGAATTGCAGCACCAGCACGCGCGCGCGCAATGCATCGAGCCGGTCGCGATGACGCAGCAACGCGTCGAGCCATTGCGCGAATTTCAGACCGAGCGTAATGGGCAACGCCTGCTGCAACCACGTGCGGCCGATCATCGGCGTCGCACGATGGGTTTGCGCGAGCTTCGCGACTGCGTCGCAGGTGGCCTGCAAACCCTGGTCGAGCAGCGTGAAGGTGTCGCGCAGTTGCAGCACCGTCGCCGTGTCGATGATGTCCTGACTCGTCGCGCCCCAATGCACGTACTTCGATGCGTCGGCGTCGGCCGCTTTCACGCGCGCGGTGAGTTGCTTGACGAGCGGAATCGCCAGATTGCCGCCGAGCGCGGCGTCGCGCACCAGCGCGTCGGCGTCGAGCTGGCTCGCTTCACAAGCCGCCTCGATCGCCGCCACCGCGCTATGCGGAATCACTCGATGCGCCGCCGCTGCCCGCGCGAGCGCCGCTTCCACGTCGAGCATCCGTTGCAGCGTCGTGTGCGGCGCCCAGATGTCGTTCATCGGCTGAGTGCCGCAGAGAAGGCCGGTCAAACGGGCGCTGGAGTCGAGCATGTGATAGGCGTCGATGAACGAGGGTTGAATGAATCGGGCCGCGCTCAGGCCGCCCTGGCGTTTTGCGTACCGTCGATCAGCGGCACGCCGGTCAGGTCGTGCAACTCGTCGAAGCTGATATCCGAGCAGATTTCGCTGACCACCAGACCTTGATCGGTCACGTCGATTACCGCCAGATCCGTATAAATGCGATCGACACATGCAACGCCGGTGACCGGATACGAGCATTCGGCGGCGATCTTGCTTTCGCCCTGCTTCGTCAGGTGCTCCATCATCACATAGACCTGCTTCGCGCCGATCGCCAGATCCATTGCGCCGCCCACGGCCGGTATCGCGTCGGGCGCGCCGGTGTGCCAGTTCGCGAGGTCGCCCTTGGCCGACACCTGGAACGCGCCCAGCACGCAGAAGTCGAGGTGGCCGCCGCGCATCATTGCAAACGAATCGGAATGGTGGAAGTACGCGCCGCCGGTCAGCAAGGTGACGTGCTGCTTGCCGGCGTTGATCAGTTCGTCGTCTTCCTCGCCTTTCGCGGGCGCCGGGCCCATGCCGAGCAGACCGTTTTCACTGTGCAGGAAGATTTCTTTTTCGGCGCCGAGGTGGTTCGCCACCAGGGTCGGCACGCCGATGCCGAGGTTCACGTAAGCGCCTTCAGGAATGTCCTGGGCAACGCGCTTGGCCATTTCATCGCGGGTCAGTTTTTTCATGTCGGGTCTCCTCAGGCGGCGGTCGCGGATGCCAGTTCGGCTTGATGCGTGGCTTGCGGCACTTCGATCACACGTTGCACGAAGATGCCGGGCGTAATGATGTTTTCCGGATCGAGTTCGCCGAGCGGCACGACTTTCGACACCTGCACGATGGCGGTTTTCGCGGCGCTGGCCATGATCGGGCCGAAGTTGCGCGCGGTCTTGCGATACACCAGATTGCCCCAGCGGTCGCCCTTGAACGCCTTGATCAGCGCGAAATCGGCGTGCAGCGGCGACTCGAGCACGTAGTGCTTGCCGTCGATCAGGCGGGTTTCCTTGCCCTCGGCCAGCCTCGTGCCGTACGCGGTCGGCGTGAAGAAACCGCCGATGCCGGCGCCCGCGGCGCGAATCCGTTCCGCGAGATTACCTTGCGGCACGAGTTCCAGTTCGATTTCGCCGGCGCGGTAGAGCGCGTCGAACACATACGAGTCGGTCTGACGCGGGAACGAGCAGATGATCTTGCGCACGCGCTTCGCCTTGAGCAACGCAGCGAGGCCGATGTCGCCGTTACCGGCATTGTTGTTGACGATGGTCAGCTCGCGCGAGCCCTGCTCGATGAGCGCGTCGATCAGCTCGGAGGGCATGCCGGCCGTGCCGAAGCCACCGATCATGACGGTCGCGCCGTCGTGGACATCGGCGACCGCCGACTGAAGTGACTCGAAAATCTTGTTGATCATGTCGAAATTCCTTTGGGGGCGCTGCAAGCCGCTGGACGGGCGGAGTGGCCGGGGGGTGACGCAGGTGGCTGGTGCAGCGAGGCTTGGCAGGACTGTCTCCGGGCTTGGGCGGGTTTCGCGCATTGGCTGACTTCTCGTTCGCCAATTGTTCTATATACGAACATGGATTCGTTTAGCGAACCAATGCGCGATTATGGTTGGCGCCCGGGAAACTTGTCAAGGCGGCGAGTCCCTACTATCCGGATCCGGAAATTCTGCCCGACCCTCTATACACTGGCGGCATACCACCCGCGCCCTTTGGGGCTCATGACCATGCCCGAGACGCAACTCGACCTCAACCTTATTCCCTACCTCGTGGCGATGGAAGACACCCGCAACGTCAGCCGCGCGGCCGACCAGCTAGGCGTCAGCCAGCCGCGCGTCAGTACGGCGTTAGGCCGGCTCCGGCAATATTTCGACGATCCGCTGTTCGTGCGCACCTCCAAAGGCATGGAACCCACGCCGCGCGCGCTGGCCATCCTGCCCGCCGCGCGCGACGCGCTGCTGCGCATCGAGAAAGGCATGCTCGACGTGCAGGAGTTCGAGCCGGCGACCAGCACGCACACGTTTTCCATCGCGCTATCGGACGTAGGCGAGATCGTGTTTCTGCCGCGGCTCCTGCAACTGTTCGCCGAACGTGCGCCGTTCGCGAATCTGCGGTCGGTGTCGCTGTCGCCCTCGCAGGTGGAACGCGGCCTCGAATCCGGCGACGTCGATCTCGCGGTCGGCTATTTCCCGGACCTGTCGGGCACCAACTTCTTCCAGCAACGGCTTTTCACGCACCGGTTCATCTGCCTGATGCGTTCGGGGCATCCGCTTTCCAGAGCGCCGCTGACGCTCGCGCAGTATGTCGCGGCCGGCCATGCGGTCGTGCGCGCCGAAGGGCGCAGCCAGGAAGTGCTCGAACAGCATCTGGAGAAGAAGCGAATCAAACGCCGCGCGGTGCTCGAAACCCCGCACTTCATGAGTCTGCCGTTCATCCTCGCGCGCACCGATCTGCTCGCGACGGTACCGCACGCGATCGGCTTCGCCTACGTGTCCGAACATGCGTCGATCATGCTGGTCGAGCCGCCGCTGCCGCTGCCGCGCTTCGATCTGCGCCAGCACTGGCATCGCAAGTTTCATAACGATCCGCGTGGCACGTGGTTGCGCGGCGTGGTCGCCGAACTTTTCAACGACGCGCTCGACGAGTGGCCCAAATAAGCCGCGCCCCACCGCCGTAGGGGGCATCGCGCCGCGCCCGGCAAAACATGGAACAATGGCCGCACTCATTGAACCCGTGTGAACCCGCGCGCGCAGGGCGTCGTGGACGCGCGTTTCCCAGAGGAGCCATGGATGGCCAGCAGCAAATCGAACACAAACCAACCGGCGGCGCAAACAGCGCGCCCCAGCCGCGACGAAGCCGAAGCAGCGGTTCGCGTGCTGTTGCGTTGGGCCGGCGATAACCCCGAGCGCGAAGGTCTGCTCGATACTCCGGCGCGCGTCGTGCGCTCCTATGAAGAGTTTTACGCCGGTTACCAGATCGATCCGCGCGAGATTCTGTCGCGCACCTTCTCCGAAGTGGACGGCTACGACGAGATGATCGTGCTGAAAGACATCCGCTTCGAAAGCTATTGCGAACATCACATGGTGCCGATCATCGGCCGCGCGCACGTCGCGTATCTGCCGAATCATCGGGTGGTGGGTATTTCCAAACTGGCGCGCCTCGTCGATGCGTTCGCCAAGCGGCTGCAAATCCAGGAAAAGATGACGGTGCAGATCGCCGATACGCTGAACGACGTGCTGCAACCGGCAGGCGTCGGTGTGATCCTCGAAGCGGCGCATCAGTGCATGTCCACGCGTGGCGTGCACAAGGCCGGCGTCACGATGGTGACCTCGCGGATGCTCGGCACGTTCCGCTCCGACCCGTCCACGCGGCGCGAGTTTCTGTCGATCGTCGGCAATCCGGGCGTGGTGGCAATCTCGAACACCTGAGACGGCAGGCAACGAACGCCTGACCAGCGGAACACCAGAAGACCAGAAGACCGAAAGCGGTTCGGACCGCGCGCCGTCCGTTCGGGAACACGCTTTGCAGGCAGGCCAACACGTTCCCCGCGTATCCGGTGCTCCTGCGCCGACGCGGCCGGCCCATCCGCTCAAACAGGAGTTCCGCAATTGGTCGAATTTCCGGCTTCGGCGGTGGCAACCTATGGCGGCGAGGTTGTCTTCCTCAACGTCCTGTTGACGCGCCTCGGCGTGCCGATTCCCGCCGTGCCCGTGCTGCTGTTCGCGGGCTCGGCCATCGCCGCGGGCACGCTGCCGTTCTGGCCGATCCTCGCCGCCGCGGTAGTCGCCGCGCTGATCGGCGACGGCGCGTGGTTCGTCGCCGGCCGGCTGTATGGGCGCAAGCTGATCGCCGCCCTCGGCCGCGTGGCGCCGGCCGTCGACTCCAAAGTCGAAAAAGCGCGCTCGCTATTCGAGCGCTTCGGCGTTCCGCTCGTCTCCATCTCGAAGTTCGTTCCCGGCCTCGCGCTGATCACCCCGCCGCTAATGGGCACGACCGCCGTCGATACCCGCATCTATGCTTTCTGGGACGTGGTGGGCGCGCTGGCGTGGGCGACCTTCTGGCTGCTCGGCGGCGCGGCCGCGCAACGGCAATTGCATACGCTGCTTGCGTTCGTGAGAGCACGCGGCGGTACGGTGTTCGACATTCTGGCGGCCGCCGCGCTGATTTATCTGGTCTACCGGCTGCAGCAGCGCCGCCGCGAGCGGCGCCGGCTCAGACCGGTGGCCTCGCTGGCCGCGCCGCAGCCGGCCAGTCGAGGCTGGCGCCGGGTCGTCCCGTCGCGGATCTTCGATGTGCGTCCCGAGTCGACTGCGTCGGCTGGATCGGCCGGGTCTCGCGCACAGCGTCCGGTCGCGGGCGCACTGACGCTGGATCCGGAATCGCCGCAACAGGTCGAAGCGGCCTTGCGGGTGCACGACATGGTGATTTACTGCATTTGCCCGGATAGTGCGACCGCGGTCGGTATCACGCAGCAGATGCGCCGCAGTGGTTACACGCGCGTACGCGCGCTGCGCGGCGGGTTGGAGGCGTGGCAGCGGCGCGGGTTTCCGGTCGAAGCGGGCTCGGGAGCGGGCTCGGGAGCGGGCTCGGGCACTGGCTCAGAAGCTGGCTCGGGCTCGGGCCTGAACCTGGACCTCGGTACGAATCTGGGCGCGGACGCTATCTCGACGATTTATCCGGCGCCGGCTACGGGCTCACGCTCGGCCACGAGCGCTGGCCGAATCGCCGACAGTTCCGGCGGCGCCATCACCCTACGCGGATTCGCGCCCCGGCGGCGCGGCAATGACGGCGGCCCCGAGCGCAACTGAACGCGCGCCGATTCGCCTGCGCTGCGCGCTTACGCCTGCGAATCCCGCGCCATCGAGCGGCCCGATCCCGCCGCCGCTTCCACCCGATTGCGGCCCGCCGCCTTCGCGGCGTAGAGCTGCCGGTCAGCGGCCGCGAGCAGGTCGAACGCCTGCTCGCCCTGCGTCGGCACCCGTGTCGCACAGCCGATGCTGACGGTCACCCGACTCGCATCGGCACGCTCCAGCACCTCGCGACGCTGCACCGCGCCGCGAATCGTCTCGGCCACGGCGAACGCCCCTTCGGCCGACGTGTCCGGCAGAATCGCCGCGAACTCCTCGCCGCCATAGCGCGCCACGACATCGACCGAGCGCCGCACCGCGGACGAGATGCAGTCCGCCACGGCAGCCAGCGCCGCGTCGCCATCCGCGTGACCGTGCACGTCGTTGAACTGCTTGAAGTGATCGATATCGATGAACAGCGCCGAGATCGGCTGGCCGGTGCGACGTGCGCGCCGCCATTCCTCGTCGAGCCGATGGTCGAGCACCCGGCGGTTGCTGAGACCGGTGAGCGGATCGGTGGCGGCCAGGCGGATCAGCGCCGCCTCCGCGCGCAGCTTGCCGCGCAATGCGAAGGCGAGCAGCCATGACACCATCACGAAGACCGCGCCGAATGCGAGTGTCAGCACGCCCGCCAGGCGGCTGCGATGCCGCCACGGCGCGAGCACTTCATCGACGGCCGGCGCCACGACGACGATCAGGGGCGTACCCGGCACATGTGCGTACGCATAGAGACGCCGCACGCCGTCCAGTTGCGACACCGCGACGTACGAACCGGCGTCGTGGTCGACCATGACACGAAAGGTGGACGAGCCGGCGAGGCTCGAACCGGGCGCGCGCAAGGCGAAAGGCTTGCGCGCGAGGATCGTGCCGTCGTCCATGAGGATGGTGACCGAACCCTGCGCGCCGTTGTTGATCCGCTCCACCAGGTTCTGAAAATACTCGATGCGGATCGCCAGCAGCGCCACGCCGGCGAACTGGCCGCTGGCGTCGTTGATGCGCCGGCTGAGCGCGACCGAGTGTTTGCCCTCGCGCAGCCGCGACTCGAACGGATGCGAAAAATACAGGCCGACGCCCGCGTCGCGCTGGTGCGCGACGAAATACTCGCGGTCGGCCAGACTCACGTCGGCATCGACCTCCGTGTTCTGGGAATCCACCACTCGTCCGTCTGCGCCGAGCACGTAGGCGCCGCCCACGTAGGCCGCGGTAGTTGCCCGATCGAACAGCACCGAGCGGCGGATGGCGGGCGCCAGAGTGCGGGTGACCGGATCCTGCGCGCCGTCCACCATCGAGCGCAGCGACAGGTCGTCGATTTCGACATTGCGAGCCAGGTCGGAGGAGACGATCGAGACGAGATTTTGTGCGTTCTCTTTGGCGTGTTCGATCGCATCGGCGCGACCGTCGCCGAGTGTCGCCAGCGTCAGTGCCGCCATGGCCAATGCCACCAGCGTACCGGCCACCCCCGCGAACAGCGGATGGTTGCCGAAATAGCGCGACACGCGTGCGGCGGTCTTGCCGACGCTCCGCTGCGCGCGGCGGCGGAGTGAAAACCTGGGAGGTGACACGGGTCCATCGCCTCCTTTGCCAATCATTGCCCCGAGGCCGGTTGGTCCGGCGAGCGGACTTTTACATTTTGCGTAGCAGCGCGGCCGCCGAACGCATGCGCCGCTTGCGTTCCTTGCCCAGCCAGCGCCGTGCCGCGTCGGGATCGCCGGAATCCGCGAGCAAGGCCGCATTGTCATGCAGCAGCATTTCGCTCGCGACAATGTCGTTCAGCTTGCCGAACCGTTTCTGGATCTGCTTCAGGCGCTTGAGCGTGCGCGCCTGGCCACCTTTCTTGTCCGCCTTCAACACCGGTTCGAAAAACTCCAGCAGATAGCGCAGTTTCTTGCCGGCTTTGCGCACGTCGTGAAACGCCGTGTAGTTCGATCGTTTTGCATGCGCCGCGCGTTTCACGCGTTTCTTCAGCGATTTCTCCGATGCCGCCACGCGCTTCTGCGCGAAGCGGTTCAGCGACACACGGGCTGGCGACGTGTTGATCTCGCGGCCCGCACTCGCCAAGGCCTCGCGCAGCAGATGTTTGATGTCCGCGTTGGAAAGCGTTTCGCGGCTCGTGGCCAGCGCGCCGCCGCGCGCTTCTTCCAGGCGCGGCTTGATGTCTTTCGCTACGTCGTCCTGATTCAGCAGTTCGATCAGAATGTCCCAATCGCGGGTTTTCCCCGCTGCCGCAGCCAGATATTTGTAGAGCGCGCGTTCGCGGCCGTTCTCGCCCTCCTCCAGCAGCGGCTGGAATGCCCACCATAGCGAGCGCAAGCGGCGCAGCGACACGCGCAGTTTGTGCAGCGTTTCCGGAGACGTGTCCTGGTCGAGCGCCTGCGCGGAATCGATCGCGACGTCGACGAGCGGCGCGGCGTAAGACGCGAAGGCCGCTTGTGCCGAGTCTTCGTTCGCGACGGGATGCTTCGGCCTGGTTTGCTCCTCGTGCTTCTCGTGCTTCTCGTGCTTTGCGGTTTTGTGACTCATTGTCCGGCTCTCCCGGTTCTGCGATTTAGCTGAACGCCTGTGAGCAGCGTAGCAAGTCCGAAGCAAAAAGAAGGCCCGGGCAGACCCGCATACGGGCTTTCCATTAGCGGATTTCGCGATGTTTCAAACCTGTCGCGTCCCGTCACGCCGCTGTCATCATTGCGACATGTAGGCAAAGCAGCATCGGTAGTTCCGCGATCAACCCCGAGGCCCACGTCATGCCGGAACTTTCGTATCCACAATCGAATACCGCGAACGGCAAGGGGCGCAATGTCGGCCTCGTCGTCTTCCTGGTAGCGATTGTCGTCGGTGCAATCTACTGCGCCATTCATCTGCTGGACGACCTGCAGCCCGTGCGCGAAGGTTCGGTGCTGCCGTATCTGCTGCTCGGCGTCGCGCTACTGATCGCGCTCGGTTTCGAATTCGTCAACGGTTTCCACGACACCGCAAATGCGGTCGCGACCGTCATCTACACGCATTCGCTCGCGCCGAATATCGCGGTGGTGTGGTCGGGCACGTGGAATTTTCTCGGCGTGCTGACTTCGAGCGGCGCGGTTGCGTTCGGCGTCCTGCAACTGCTGCCGGTGGAACTGATCCTGCAAGTGGGCAGCAGCGCCGGTTTCGCGATGGTGTTCGCGCTGCTGATCGCGGCGATCATCTGGAACCTCGGCACCTGGTATCTGGGACTGCCGTCGTCGAGCTCGCATACGCTGATCGGCTCGATCATCGGCGTGGGTCTGATGAACCAGCTGATGCATAGTGGCAGCGGCGCGAGCGGCACGAGCGGCGTGGACTGGAACCAGGCGCTGGGCGTCGGCAAGTCGCTGCTGTTTTCTCCGCTGGTGGGCTTTCTCGCGGCCGGTTTGCTGCTGCTCATCCTGAAGGCCGTCGTGCGTATTCCCGCGCTTTATGCCGAGCCGAAGGGCAAGGAACCGCCGCCGTTCTGGATTCGCAGTCTGCTGATTCTGACCTGCACCGGCGTGTCGTTCGCGCATGGTTCGAACGACGGCCAGAAAGGCATGGGCCTCATCATGCTGATCCTGATCGGCACCGTGCCGACTGCGTACGCGCTGAACAAGGCGGTGACGCCGAGCGAAACGCAGACCTTCCTCGCGGTCGCGCAGCAGGCTTCCACGACGCTGGCGAAATACACCAACGGTGCCCCGCCGTCGGCCAATCCGCGTGGAGATGTCGAAGCTTATGTGCGAACTCATCAACTGACGCCTGCGACGATTCCGGCTTTGCAGCAATTGACGGACACGATCGGCCGCCAGGTGGGCGCGTCGGGTTCGATGGCCGCCGTGCCGCAAAGCATCGTCGATAACGTGCGCAACAACATGTACGTCGCCTCCGAAGCGATCCGCCTGATGGATAAAGCGAAGCAGCCCGCGTTCGCGCCGGCCGATGCGAAGGCCATCGACAACTTCAAGGCGCAGACCGACTACGCGACCAAGTTCATTCCGACGTGGGTCAAGGTGGCGGTCGCGATTGCACTGGGTCTGGGCACGATGGTCGGCTGGAAGCGCATTGTCGTAACGGTCGGCGAGAAGATCGGCAAGCAGCATCTGACGTATGGTCAGGGCGCGTCGGCCGAACTGGTGGCGATGCTGACCATCGGCGCCGCGGACATGTACGGCCTGCCTGTGTCGACCACGCACGTGTTGTCGTCGGGTGTGGCAGGCGCGATGGCGGCGAATGGCTCCGGCCTGCAATGGGGGACGGTGCGTAGTCTCGTCCTCGCGTGGGTGCTGACGCTGCCGGCGTCGATTGCGCTCGCGGCTGGCTTGTATTGGGTGTTCCGGCTGGTGTTCTGAATTAAGTGACTTCGGGTCGCTGGTTCGAGTGTCGAGAGTGGTAAAGACGCGGGCCTCTTCGGAGGCTCTTTTTTTTTGGTGGTGGAAGCCGGCGGCCTTGCTTCACTATAGCGAAGCAGAATACAGCAATCTGCTTCACTATAACGAAGCAAAACCAGACCCGATCCCCCAACAAAAAAACCCACAATCCCTTGCGGGACGCGGGTTTCGCCACCCACCGCCGTTCGCTCAATACACTTCGGGCACGATCATCGAAGCCGGCACCGGCTGGCGGCTGTACTCGTCGTTATGCACCCGCGCCGGCAACTCGATGGTCGAATGCTCGACTTCGTGATAAGGCACCTGGCTCAACAGATGCTGAATGCAGTTCAACCGCGCACGCTTCTTGTCGACCGCCTGCACCACCCACCACGGCGCTTCCGGAATATGCGAGCGCTGCAGCATGACTTCCTTGGCTTGCGTATACGCTTCCCAGCGACGCCGGCTTTCCAGATCCATCGGACTGAGCTTCCACTGCTTCAGCGGATCGTGAATACGGTTCTGGAAGCGGATTTCCTGCTCTTCGTCGGTGATCGAAAACCAGTACTTGAGAATCTGCACGCCGCTGCGCGCCAGCATCTTTTCGAACTCGGGCACCGAACGGAAGAACTCTTCGTATTCTTCTTCGCTGCAAAAATTCATCACGCGCTCGACGCCCGCGCGGTTGTACCAGCTGCGGTCGAACAGCACCATCTCGCCGCCCGCCGGCAGATGCGACACATAGCGCTGGAAATACCATTGCGTGCGCTCGCGATTGTTCGGCGCCGGCAAGGCCGCGACGCGACATACCCGCGGATTGAGCCGCTGCGTAATGCGCTTGATCGCGCCGCCCTTGCCCGCCGCATCGCGTCCTTCGAAAATCACCACCAGACGATGCCCGGTCTGGACGATCCAGTCCTGCAGCTTCACGAGCTCGCCTTGCAGACGGAACAGCTCGCGGAAATACACCTTACGTGCTTCGCGATGCTCGGCCGTGAAACCATCGGGACCGTCGATGATGCGGTCGTCGACTTCCATCTCGAGCTCTTCGTCGTACGCGTCGATCAGGTCTTCTTCGAAACGGCGTTGCCGCTCGGCCAGCACTTCGGCATCAGGTCTCGGATCCTGCTCTTTCATGGCGACTCTCCTGGCAGCGGGAATAGTGAGGATGGCGCGCGCCGCGAGGCACGCCGCGAACACGCTCGATTATCGAAGCGCGAGGTGTCAGGCGTATTACTGACGTAAGGATGGGCTGCTACAGCGGTCAGCCATGATACCGAGTTCGGCGCGCCGCCTGGTTTCAGCCTGGTTTCAGCCTGGTTTCAGCCTGGTGTCAGCCGAGCGGCCGCGCAAAGCTGAGTTCGTGACCGTCCGGATCGGTGATGTGGAAATAGCGCTCGCCCCACGGCGCGTCGGCGGGTTCGCTCGACGGTTTCAGGCCCGCTGCCAGCGCCTGCCGATACAGCGCGTCGACGTCCGAGACGTAGACGATAACGCGCCCCCACCACGCGACCGGCGCGCGCGTATCGACGATCAGATTCAGAAACGACGCGCCGAATGCAAACGACGTGAAGCTCTCCTGCGGGCCGCCGAATTTCATCGGGAAGCCGAGCGCTTCGTAAAACAGCACCGCGCGCGGCATGTCGCTGGTGGCAAGCGTGATCGCGCTGAGCGATTCGATTTGCGGCGGTGTGACGGCTGAAGTCATGAGCGTGAGACTCCGTATAGCTAATGGCCTGAAAAATAAAAACCTCGCGCCCGATCGCCCGGGCACGAGGTTTTCGCGTGCGGCAAGACTTCTACTGCGGGCGTGTTACTGGATTACTCGCGTCACCCCACGCCCGCGCGGATCGGCCGCTGCTTCAGGCGTGTCGCCATTCACCTTGATAGCCTGAATATCGCCGCTGAAATCCTGCCCCTTCAGCGTGTAACCCTTCGCTTCGATCTGCTGGGCCAGTTCGCCGTCGATCGGCTTGTACGGCTCCCAGAAAATCGTGTTCGGCGGCAACAGCTGATGATGGAAACGCATCGCGGCCACCGCATCCGGCAACGGCATGTTGAAGTCGTACACGTTGTTGATGACCTGGAAGATCGACGTAAAGATGCGCGAGCCGCCAGGCGTGCCGATCACCAGCGACACCTTGCCGTCCTTCGTGAGGATGGTCGGGCTCATCGACGACAACGGCCGCTTCTTCGGTTCGATCGAATTCGCGTCGCTGCCCACCACGCCGAACATGTTGGCCACGCCCGGCTTCGCGGAGAAGTCGTCCATCTCGTCGTTCAGCACGATACCGGTGCCGTCCGCCACGACGCCCGAGCCGAAATAACCGTTGATGGTGTACGTATTCGAAACCGCGTTACCCCATTTGTCGACCACCGAGAAATGCGTGGTCTCGGCCTTCTCCGGCATCGTGGTACCGAGCCCCGGCTGCACGCTCTTCGTGTTCGACGGCGTGTTCGGATTGACTTCGGCGGCGCGTTTGGCGAGATAGGCGTCGTCGGTCAATTGCGCGATCGGCACCTTGTAGAAGTCGGGATCGCCCAGATACTGCGCGCGATCGGCGAACACGCGCTTCTCGATTTCCGCGATCAGATGCACGTATTGCGCGGAGTTAAGCGTGACATCCTTGAAGTCGGGCGCGAGATCGGCCTTCATCTTCAGCAGTTGCACGAGACCGATACCGCCCGAACTCGGCGGCGGCGCGGTGTACACGCGATAGCCGTTCCAGTCGGCCTGCACCGGCTCGCGCCACACGGCCTTGTATTGCTGCAGATCGGCTTTGGTGATCAGCCCATGACCGCGCATCGAAGCGGCAATCAGATCGGCCGTCTTGCCGGAGTAGAAGTCTTTCGCACCCTGATCGGAGATACGTTGCAGCACCGCGGCGAGATCGGGCTGCTTGAAGTTCACGCCCTGCTTCAGGTTGGCGAAGTAGGTATCGAAGTTGGTCTTGCCGGCAAAATCTTTCGCCGACGCATCGCGACGCTCCTGCAACTGCTGGCTGACCTCGAAGCCGTCGGTTGCGTAGTGAATGGCCGGCGCCAGCACCTGCTTCCACTTGAGTTTGCCGAAGCGGCGCTGCGCCTGCCACATGCCGTCCACCGTGCCCGGCACCCCGACGGCGCGATAACCGTACAGGCTCATGCCCTTGATGACCTCGCCCTTGTCGTCGAGATACATGTTCTTGGTCGCCGAGAGCGGCGCGCGCTCGCGGTAATCGAGGAAGTACGGCTTGCCGTTCACGTAGAGCGTCATGAAGCCGCCCCCGCCGATATTGCCTGCTTCGGGATACGTCACGGCTAGCGTGAAGGCAATAGCCACGGCGGCGTCGACGGCGTTACCGCCTTCCTTGAAAATCTGCTCGGCGGCGTCGGCGCTGAATTTGTCGGCCACCGCGATGGCGGAGGCGGACAGAACGGCCGGTTGAGCTTTCGCGGGCGCCTTGGCAATAGCCGGCGTGGCCTCGAGAAAACCGGTGGACACGGAGACGAGAGCGACCAGCGCGAACCCGCTGGCGGACGATTTGGCGTTGCGGAACAACCTCATTGAATATCCCCCAGGACGACACGTCATCTAACGAAACGAGATGCTGCCTTGGGCTTATAACATGCGAGCCACCCGATTGCGAACCTGCGGCCCGTGACGCGAAGCATGCTGCGGTACACAAAAAGTGCTGTTACGCAGACCCGCGTTTGCTTCGTGCGATCTCATCGCCCGCACCCGGCGGCAAGCGCCGGGTCACCGGAATCGACAGGAACGAAAACAGTCCGACCACCAGAAACGCGGGCCAGAAATCGCTGAAGACGATCTTCGAATGGCCCTGCACGTTATGCGAAATCTGCAGCACGATCCCGGCGATCGTCACGCCGAGTCCGAGCGAAATCTGTTGCACCACGCTCGCGACGCTGGTCGCCCGGCCCACGTCGCGGCTCGGAATATCCGCATACGCCAGCGTGTTGAGCGACGTGAACTGCAGCGACGGAAAGAAACCGCCGACCAGCACCACGCACCAGATCAACCAGTGCGGCGTGCCGGGGAAGAACAGTCCGTAGGTCACGATCACGAGTCCCGCGCACACCGCGTTGCCCATCAGCACGGTACGGAAGCCGAAGCGGCCGAGAATGCGCGACGTCGCCGTCTTCATGAAAATCGACCCGAACGCGGACGCGCAGGTGATCGAACCGGACACGAACGCGGTCATGCCCAGACCTTCCTGCAACGCGAGCGGCAGCAGGAACGGCACCGCGCCGAGACCGATGCGAAACAGCGAGCCGCCCAGCACGCTCGCGTGAAAACTCGGTATTCGCAACAGCCGCAGATCGAGCACCGGCAACTCGACACGGCTCGCGTACAGCCAGTACGTCAACAGCAGCACCACGCCGAGCGCGCACATCGCGATGGACACGGTGTTCGACACCAGTTCGCCGCCCACCAGCGACAGCCCCAGCATGAACAGCGACGCGCCGCTCGCCGACAGCGCAAAACCGGTCCAGTCGAGCCGGCCGGGATGCGCCTCGCGCACGTTCGCAATGTGTTTATTGGCGAGCCAGATGCCGATCAGACCGATCGGAATGTTGATGAAGAAAATCAGGCGCCAGTGCAGATACGTCGTGATGAAGCCGCCCAGCGGCGGCCCGACTACCGGCCCGAGCAGCGCCGGCACGGTCAGATAGTTCACGGCGCGAATGAAGTCCGACTTCGGCACCGAGCGGAAAATGATGATGCGCCCGACCGGCACCATCATCGCGCCGCCGACGCCCTGCACGAAGCGCGCAACCACGAAGGTGCCGAGCGACGTGGAGGCGGCGCACATCAGCGAGCCGGCCATGAAAATGCCGATGGCGGTGCGGAACACCGTGCGCGAGCCGAAGCGGTCCGCGACCCAGCCGCAAATGGGAATGAAGACGCCGAGACCGATGACGTAGGCCGTCACGGCCAGCTTCAGGGTAATCGGGTCGTGGCCGAGATCGTGCGCCAGCACCGGCAGCGAAGTCACGATGACCGTGCCGTCCACGTTTTCCATGAACATCGCGCAGGCGACGATGAGCGGAACGATGAAGGCGCCTAAGGCGAGAGGCATTGGCGAGGCGACGGGGGCGGACCCATCGGCGTAAAGGCGCGATTATCGCATCGCATCGCGCGCGAAGCGCGGCGATGCGATGCGGGATGAAACGGGATAAAAGCGGGATAAAAGCGGGATGAAGCGACGCAGGCTTTATCGCGACGCGCTGACCAGCGGTTGCAACTGCGGCAGAATCTCGGCGCTCGCGCGCGCGACGTCGTTCGGGAAATCGATTTCGATCCACGGCGAGCCGGTCACGTCCGCCGTATCGAACACCTGGCTGCGTTCGAGCAGCAAATCGCGAACCGCTTCTTCGTGCGGCAGGTTGGCGCGACCGCTATCCACGTAGCCGGCCACGATCTGCGCAAATCGCCGCGCGGTGTCTTCGCGGAAACGGAAGAAGCCGACCGATTCGCCAATCGTGTCGTACTCGAGATTGACCGCCAGCTGCTTGCGCAATTCGACCGGCACGCCGTCTTTCAGACACAGCTTGACCGGCTCGTCGCCGGCTTCGAAATCGCGGTCGATCAACAGGCGGTTGGTCGTTTCACCCGCGACCAGCGCGTTCAGGATGCGCTCGTCGTAGAGCACGTCCGCGTCCATCAGCAGCACGTCGCCGCCGCGCGTGAGCGCATCGGCCACCGTGTGCACCGTCAGCACGCTGCCAAGGTCGTAACGCGGGTTCAACACCGTTTCCACCGGATGCGGCCAGTTGATACGCACCAGTTCCGCCTGCACCGATTCCGGCTGGAAGCCGAGCGCCAGCACCACGTCGGTCACGCCCGCGGTTTCGAGCATCTGCAGATGACGCTCGAGCAGACTCATGCCGTCGAACTGCAACAGGCACTTCGGGAACTGGGCTTGCGGCGGTTGCTGGAGGCGCAGGCCGAGGCCCGCAGCGAGAATGATGGCACGCATGCGCGGTCCTTTAGCTTGAGAAATAAACGGATCAATCGGGATTAATCGGCAACCGGCACGCGCGCCGTTGCGCGCCGCCGTTGCCAGTTTCGTTCGCTGAAATGCAACACCAGCAGGCCCGGCAAGCCTAGCAGGATTTCACGCGCGCGCTTGGTGAGCGACAACGCGAGCGCCGCATCGGGCGGCAAACCCACTAGCGGCGCCAGCAACAGGTAGCCGCCTTCCTGCACGCCGAGCGAGCCCGGAATCATGAAGGCCGCGCCACGAATCGCCTGTCCGAGACTTTCGAGCAGCAGCGCGTCGATCCAGTCGACCGGATGGCCCAGAAAGCGCAGTGCGAGCCAGACTTCGACCGTGCCGACCACCCAGCCCACCAGGCTCAACAGGAAACTTGCCGCGACCCGGCCGCGCTCACGGTACATTGCGTGAACGGCGGCGTCGACGGCTTCGGCGCGCGTCATGAGCGACGACCAGTCGCGTTTGCCGAACACCTTCGACACCACGCCGAGCAGACGCCCGAACAGGCCGCGCCGCTGCGCGTAATAGAAGCCGACGATCATCGCGCCGAGCACGCCGGTCGCAATCAGGGTGGCGGTTTGCAGGTCGTGGAGCGCGCCGTGCGCGGCGTAGGCGCCGAACAGCAGAAGTCCGCCCAACGCGAAGATGATTTGCGCGAGTGCCTGCGCGGTGGTGCTCACCGTGATCGCCGCGGCGGCGTCGCTCATGCGCATGCCGCGTTGCGACAGTTGCCGCACCATCACCACCGGGCCGCCGATCTGACCGGCGGGCAGCAGGCTGTTTACCGACTCGCCGACCCAGCGCGCGAAGATCGCTTCGCGCAGGCCGAGCGAGCGCTGCGTAGCGCCGTCGCGCCGAGGTTTGAACAGCACCGAGATGGCGGCCGCGTCGAGCAGCAGCGGCACCACGTGAAATAGCGCGACCAGCGCGAGCCCCCAGCCCGCGACCATCAGCGTGGCCGCGATCGAACCGAAACCCTGCCACGCGAGCAGGCCGACGAACAGCGCCGTGCCGATCGACAGGAGAATCAGCGCGGCGCGACTCATGCGCGGTCCTTGCGGCGAGCCGTCATTTGCCGGAACACCTGGCGAAAGCCGAAGTACGCGACCGCGTCTTTCATGTTGGAGATGAAACGGCGCCACGGCCGCATGTTCGGGTTCGTCACGTAT
Source organism: Paraburkholderia sp. BCC1886 (assembly GCF_900996245.1). Classification (GTDB taxonomy): domain Bacteria; phylum Pseudomonadota; class Gammaproteobacteria; order Burkholderiales; family Burkholderiaceae; genus Paraburkholderia. Next base: position 126,916 of record NZ_CAAJGK010000043.1, read on the forward strand.
TCGAACGTGAGCGACACGCGCATTTCGTTCGCCGCAGCGGGCGTGATGCGATGGCGCAACTTGTCGCCGTCGAAAAACACCAGCGCGCCCGGCGGATACTGCACCGAGCCCGGTTGATCGGGCAGGTCGGGATTGCGCGTATGCAATTCGTAATCGAGCCGGCACGACGAGTCGTCGATCACGCCGAGCAGCAGCGTGTAGCGGCGGCCATCGTAATAAGACGTGTCGTAATGCCAGCCGATGTGGTCGCCCGGGCGCGTGTAGTAGTACAGCGCGTACGCATGCGGGTCGTCGGCGGGCGACACCTGCAACTGGTCCCCGCTGATCTGCTCGAGCCAGCCGATCAGCGCCTTCGAGCGGTACAACTCGGCGATGAACGGCGCGAGCCGGTCGATCGTATGGCGACTGACGCTGCCGCCCTGCTTGTGCCCCGGCAGGTAGTTACGGTTCACCTCGTCGAGCAGCGCCCGCGCGCTGTGCGCGAGTTGCGCGGTCACTTCGGGCGCGAGGAAGTCTTCCAGATACAGGAACGCGCCCTGTGCGTCGAACTCTTTGCGCAGACGCGGCGTATCGAGGGCGCGGGTACGGCCGGCGACGGCCTGATCGGCGTTCGGCCGGGAGGCGTCGGCAGAGTCGGGCGCAAACGTCGATGGCGCCGCGTAGTCCGTATGGGTGCTCATTCGCTGGCCCACAACTGGGTGGGTTCAGCTTTGGCGGCGACCGCGGCGGCGGCCGTCGCCACGGCGGCCGTCGCTACGGCGGCCGTCGCCACGGCGGCCGTCATCGTGACAGGGGCGACGGAGCGTGCGGCGCGGCGCACGGCGCGCAGGTAATCGAAGACGACCCAGAGTGCGAACAGCGGCGCGCCGATCGACGCGACCACGACGAACGGCAGCACCACACTGGTCAACGTGACGATGGGCAGCAGATACAACACGTCTTCGGTTTCGAAACCGCCGACCAGTGCCTGCTGCGTGCCGGCCTTGCCCGCCATTTCCTCGATGCGCATGCGCAGGAAGAAAATCGCCGCGACCGCGACGCCGGCCAGTGCGCCGAGCCAACCGGGCGACACCGTCAGCCCTGCCACATGCGCGGACTCGACACCCATGCCCATGCCGATGAACAACATCACCGTCACCGCAGCATCGCAGGCAAGGTCGTAAAAATGACCGATTCTGCTGGTCTTGCCGCTGATCCGCGCGAGTTCGCCGTCGGTATGGTCGACGAAGTTCGACAGCACGATCAGAAAGGCCCCGGCGTTAGCCCATGTAAAACCGCCGTGCGCCAGACACAGCGCGCCCGCCAGCCCGATGAGCAGGCGCAGCGTGGTGAGATGGTTGGGCGTGACCCGGGTATGAACCAGGGGGGTCACGAGGCGGCGGGCCATGCGCGCGTCCCAGGTTCGGGGCGGCGCAACATTGATTGGAGTTTGTGGTCTCGAATTCATAACCCGGAAATATATACGGGATCGTAAAATCGTGCTTTCCTACCGCGCGTTTTAAAGCGATTTATTCACGCTCTTTTCGGCTCCCCCACACAGCAGGTTTTGCCGAATCGAGATACAGTGCGAGCCCAGTCGGGGCTGTGAATGGGGCTGCGAAGCCATCAGCCGCAATACGAAAACCCGCGCAATCTCACGCCAACAACGTCGCCCGTTGCGCGCGCACTACACGCAGCTCTGGCTGTGGATCATGTTCATGAAACGCTTTTTGTCACTCGTTGCGCTTACCCTGTCCGCTGCCGCGTTTGCGCCAGGCAGCTATGCCGCCGCGCTCGACGCTCCGCTTGCCTGCAACGAGAGCGGTCACCAGTTCATTGCCGACCTGGTCCAGCAACAGGCCATCGACCCGAAACCGTCGCGGGTCGAAAGCAATTCCATCAACGCGTTCACGCCGCTGTCGGGCGCCGACCTCACCGCGTTCGGCTTTCACGTGTTCGCGATTGTCGGTTTCGAAAAAGACGACCCGATGTTTCGCGCCGGCGACGGCGAACCGATCGCGCGGTCGGCCTATGGCGTCGTGGTGTTCGGCAGCGAGTCCAAAGTACGGGATGCGGTCGCCGGAAGCGGCACGGCGATCGTCCATCACGTCGCGCCGTTCGTCACGGCGATTTTCTGCAAACGGAGCTGAGCGCCCGGTCGAGCGCTCGTTCAACCCGGCCGGCGAAACTCGTTTTCCACCCACGCCGCCGCGCTCGCCTTGCTCAGCTTGAAGTTCGGTGCCACCTGCACCTGCGCGAGCTGTTCGCCGAACGTATCGAGCGCGGTCAGCAGCGCGTAGGGTTCGTCCTCGTCGGGCACGATGTCGAGCGTGATGTCGAGTTCGCCGTTGCCGTCCGCGGTCGCGACGCGCACTTCCTTGTGTAATTGCGCGCGTAGCTGTTGCTCATGGCGACGCAGCACTTCCGACGCGGTCTTCACCAACGTGTTGAAAGCCGACGTGTCGAGCGGCTTCGGGTCCTTCTTGTTGCGACCCATCGTCCACGGTCCGACCAGCGCGGGTTCCACCTCGCCGTCCTTGATCATCGCCACGGCCCAGCCTTCGTCGTCCTCGTTCTTGATGACCCGCGCGGTCCAGCCGTCGTCGCGCCACAAACGCGCTTCGTGCAGCGTGCCGGATTCGTCCACTCCGGCCTCGTCGGGCGGGAGAGCGTCGGCAGCATCGGTGGAGGGAAGGGGTGTATCGGTCATTGCAGGTTACTCACGTTCGCGGGCGGAAAAACACATCTGAAGCCCGCGATTCTACCCGCCCCTCGTCCGCCGGTTGACACACCTGGCCAACCGGATAAGGCAGGCAAGGTTATTTCCCGATTCGAAATAATCTATTTCTATAGAACTCGGAACTTATAAATTCTTTACAAATACTTTATAAAAATCGGATTACGACGGACGCTAATACCGTGTCTCAATCCTGCAACAGCAACGCATACAAAGTCCCTCCCCACGTGGCATGAACCGATTATTCCCATTTGTTTTCAGTTAGTTGAGTCCGTTATATACGGTTATTAACGATTCAAAAATTCATTATTGCTTCATACGCTGTTAATAATCCGGATCGTGGCAATACACACTTCGCAGCAATTCCTCACCGCACTTATCCGGAGTGACCCTGCCATGAAAAAAACCCTTATCGCCGCCGGCCTCATGGGCGCATTCGCCATCACCGCGCACGCACAAAGCAGCGTCACGCTGTACGGCACGCTCGACGCCGGCCTCGTCTACTCGAACAACCAGGGCGGCCACAGCAACTGGCAGCAAGGTAGCGGCTCGGTGTCGAACACCTACTTCGGCCTGCGCGGCAACGAAGACCTCGGCGGCGGCCTGCATGCCATCTTCACGTTGGAAAGCGGCTTCAACCTGAACAACGGCGCGTTCTCCGAAAACAGCACCATCTTCAACCGTCAGGCTTTCGTCGGTCTGCAAAGCGAGCAGTACGGCACGCTGACGCTCGGCCGCCAGTACGACTCCGTGGTCGACTATCTGGCGCCGCTCTCGGAGGCCGGCGCGGGCTATGGCAACAACCTCGCCGCCCATCCGTTCGATAACGACAATCTCGACAATTCGTTCTCGGTGAAGAACGCCGTGAAGTACACCAGCGCGAACTACGCGGGTCTCAAGTTCGGCGGCCTGTACGGCTTCAGCAACGCATCCGGCGAATTCTCGAACAACCGTGCGTGGAGCGCGGGCGCTTCGTACGACAACGGCCCGCTGAGCGTCGCGGCGGCTTATCTGCAACTGAACAACTCGGGCAGCACCAACCTGGGCGGCGCGGTGTCGCAAGGCGACGGCACGGCGGCAGTGGCGGCGAATCTGCAACGCACGTTCGGCGCGGGCGTGAACTACACCTACGGTCCGGCCACGGCGGGCTTCGTCTACACGCATACGCAACTGGACGGCATTACCGGCGTCGATGTCGGCGGCGCCACGCTGCCGGGCGTCGCGGGCACCAACCTGCATCTGGACAACTACGAACTCAACGGCCGTTACGCGCTGACGCCGGCCTTGAGCCTCGCGGCGTCGTACACCTTCACCGACGGCCGCATGACCGGCTCGAACGGCACGGGCGATCCGAAGTGGCACACGGTATCGCTGCAAAGCGATTACTCGCTGAGCAAGCGCACGGATGTCTACGTGGAAGGCGTGTATCAGCACGCGTCGGGCGAACTCGGCAACTTCGGCGCGAACGTCGCGTCGATCAATACGCTGGCGCCTTCGTCGACGGGGAATCAGGTTGCGGCGGCGGTGGGGTTGCGGCACCGGTTCTAAACCGCCTCGGTCTACCCGCCACTCGACCCGCACCGCCCAGCGCCAGAGACAGGCTCGCCTGATTCGTCAGGCGGCTTTAGCGCAGCGTCGCGAGTTGAGCGTCGGCGTCGCGGGTGCGCTGGCCGGAGACCCGCTCCCCGGCTTTACGCGGCGTCGACCTTGCCGATGTTCGTCAGCAATCTACCCGGGGCAAAAGTCTCGCCGTACGCGCACGCCAGCTCGACGAGTTCGGAATACGCCCGCCGCACACCCGGCACGCGCGCGCCCCAGCCGAACGGCAGCGATTCGGGTGGCACATGGAAGCCGTAGCACAGCACGGTATCGAGATCGTCGGGATGCTGCGCATCGCGGCTGTCGAGCAATCCCGCGCAGACGTTGAGCAGGCCGCACAGGAGCACGAAGCGCAGGCGCTCGTCCGTCATCTCGGCCTCGGTCGACGCGGTTACCATCGAAGGCAGCGTGCCGAAATCGACCGTCGGCAGGCCGAGCGCCGCGAGCGCTTCGTGAATCGACCCGGCCGGCACGCCGCCGTGCGCGAGGGCGAACAACAGGTCCTCGAACTTCAGCCACACGGTCGGCCCGAGCGGCACCGCCGTGGCGTGCAGACAGAGCGCGCCGAATGCGCGCGCAAGTTCGACGGCGCGGCGCTGCGCGAATCCGGCACTTCCCGGTGGCGCAACCAGTTGCAACACAGGCGCATCGGTCGCGCCGTAGGTCATGCCGAACGCGATATTTTGCGGTAACGCCGCACGAGCGTCGGCATCGAACGACAGATGCACCGGCTCCACGTACAGCACGCTCGCCTGCGGCGCACGCATGGCGAGGCTCTGCAGAGAGCGGGCGGAAAGCGGTCCGCAGACCACCAGCGCGTCGCTTGCGCCGAGGTCGTCCGGCCATGCTTGCGCGCTATCGGCATGCACGACCGGCACATCGTCCGGTTGGCGCCAGTCTGTCGGCAACGCGCCTGTCACGACCACCCGGCGCAATCGCGCATCGCCTTCCGTCGCATCGATACCGCGAACCTCGACCTCCTCGCGCATCCGCCGAGCATTACGTATCGCTTGATGACGTGGGCTGTTTTCGCATTGCAGATAGCCGTCGAGTTCCGCGCCGTAGCCCGCGTCCCAACCGTCGCGCAAACCCGCCGTCACCGCGATGCAGACCGCGGCGCCTTCGATGCTGTGGCGCGTACGCTGGACGTCGAGTGCTTGCCCGGTGTGAGCGATCGCAGCAACGCGCCCGGTATCGGACAGCGTCGCGCGAGGCCGGCGCGAGCGCGGCACTTCCCGCGCGAAACGCTGCGCCTGTGCCTGGAAACCGGTCTCGAACCGATCGTCGACCTGTTCCAGCAGGCGATCGATCAAGCCGCATTCCAGCGCGCGAACGGCACCGACCGGCGTGCTCCCGAGCAGCAGATCCAGCGCGGCTTCAATCCCCGTCAAACCCGGCAGACGCTGCGTGGCGCCCGCGGCCGGCGGCAAACCGATCGCGAATGCCGGCAGCGCAAACGCCGCGTCGCGCGTGGCGATACGCCAGTCGCAAGCGAGCGCAATTTCGAGCGCCGTGCCGAACACCGCGCCACGCAAAGCCGCGACCACCGGTTTGTCCAATGCATCGAGCGCCTCGGTCACGAGCCGTCCGGCATCGCTGTTGAACAGCGAGCCGAGCGTGCCCAGCTCCGCGCCCGACGAAAACGTGTCGCCCTCCGCGGTCAACACCGCTACTTCCGCGCTTTCGTCCGCGGCATAGTCGGCAATCGCCGCGCACAGCGCGTCGATCAACGCTTCGTTCACGGGATGACCGGGCTCGCCGCCGATCGTCAGCGTCACCACGCCATCCAGATTTTTATATTCGATCATCGTGTTGATATAAACCGGCTCGCCAATCAGGAAATGCGATGCGATGCACCGCTGTTTTTTCAAATGCCGCTCAACGTGTCCCGCCGACCGTGATCCCGTCGATGCGCAAAGTCGGCTGTCCGACGCAAACCGGCACTGCCTGCCCGGCTTTGCCGCACACGGCGATACCCGGATCGAGTGCAAGATCGTTGCCGATCATCGACACCTTGCGCAGCGTCTGCAGACCGTTGCCGGTTAGCGTGGCGCCGTTGACGGGCCGCGTGATGCGGCCGTTCTCGATCAGATAGGCGAGTGACGCGTTGAATACGAAATTGCCGCTGACGATGTCCACCTGCCCATCGCTCAGATCGCGCACATACAGGCCGTTCTTCACCGACTCGACGATCTCGCCGGGTTCGTGCGCGCCGTTGCGCATGTACGTGTTGGTCATACGCGGCATCGGCAGTCGTGCGAACGACTCGCGCCGGCCGTTGCCGGTCTGGCGTGCTCCGGTCAGGCGCGCGCTCTTGCGGTCCTGCATGAAACCGCGCAACACGCCGTTCTCGATCAGCACGGTGTCTTCGCCCGGATGACCTTCGTCGTCGAGCGACAGCGAACCGCGCGCTTCGTGCAGCGTGCCGTCGTCGACGATCGTGATGCCGGGCGCCGTCACCTGCTCGCCGAGCTTGCCGCTGAACACCGACGAGCCGCGCTGGATGAAGTCGGCTTCGAGTCCATGGCCGACGGCTTCATGCAGCAGAATGCCGGGCCAGCCAGGCGCGAGCACGACCGTCAGTTCGCCGGACGGCGCGGCGTCGGTGTCGAGTTTGGCGAGCGCGGTCGACACCACGCGGCGCGCCAGCGCATCGAGCGCTGCTTCGTCGAAGCGATCCACGCCGTACCGCCCGCCGATGCCGCTCGACGCACTCTCGGTGCGTCCGGCCCGCTCGACCACCACGCGCAGATGCAGCGAGCTTTGCGGCCGCACATCCGCGGACGTGCGCAGCGTTTCGTCCATCACCAGCATCCATTCGTGCGACGCGGACAGGCTCGCGAACACGCGGACCACGCAGTCGTCGACGCCGCGCGTCAGCCGGTCCAGTCGATGCAGCAGCGCGAGCTTGTGTTCCGGGCCGAGCGAGGCAATCGGATCACCGCTGAGATACCGGTTCTCGAACGAGTCGGTCATCGACGCCGCGTTGCTGCGCTCGACTGCCGTCGCGCGTTTCGCATCGATGGCCTGCTCACCCGCCTCCATCGACGCGACGGAACGGGCGGCGTGGTTCAGCGATGCGCTGTCGATCGATTCCGAAAACGCAAAGGCCGTGCTGTCGCCGCACACGGTGCGCAAACCGAAGCCTTCGTCGATCGACATATTGACGCGCTTGACCACGCCGTTTTCCAGCGACCAGCCTTCGCTGCTGCGGTACTGCAAGAACACGTCGGCCTGTTCGTCGCGCGGACGCATCGCGCGGCTCAACGCGCCTTCCAGATGCGCGAGGTCGATACCGTTCGCCTCGACCAGCCGCGTGCGAGCGAGCGCGAAGCGGTCCGCCGTGTCCAATGACATGAGTTGGGCCGGCATCAGGACGGATCCTTCGGTGTGGCATCTGCTTCACGCGCGGCCGCCACACTCCTCTCGATCAACGCCGCCAGCCGCAGCTTCGAGGTCACGCCGATCTGCCGGCCGATTTCCTTGCCGCCGTCGAACAGGATCAGCGCCGGAATGCCGCGAAACTGGAAGCGCTCGTAGACTTCCTTGTGCTGGTCCACGTCCACCTTCAGGATGGTGAGCCGCTCGCCGAAATGAGCGGCGACGGTGTCGAGCACCGGCGCCAGCATCTTGCACGGGCCGCACCACGGGGCCCAGAAATCGATCAATACCGGCACTGGCGAATTCGCCACGCGTGCCGTGAAATCGTTCATATCCAATGCTGCCAGGTTGCTCATGCTTGACCTCGATTCGTTATCGCATGCTTGTCGTGAATGCGCGCCGTTCTCGACGCGGTGAGCGGTTGTCGACTCAACGACCGGCCAGTCTCATGTCGCCGGCGAGGATCGAACCGCTCGTCAGCGCCCCCGACGTGTACCGGTCCGCGCCGACCGTGACCGCGTCGCCGAACATCGTCGATACGTGGCCGGCCAGCGTGACGTTGTCGACCGGATAGGCAATCTCGCCGTTCTCGACCCAGAAGCCTTCGGCGCCTTGCGAGTACTCGCCGGTCAGTCCATTGAAACCGCCGCCCGACAACCCGGTGACATAAAAACCGGTGCCGAGCCGGCGCAACATGGCGGCGAGGTCGTCGCCGGCCTGCGTCGCGGCGCTGCTCAGTTCCACGTTGCCGATACCGTCGGCGTTGCCGGTCGGCGTCATCTTCAAACGACGGGCCCAGTACGCCGACAGCAGGTAGCCAGTCAGCGTGCCGCCGTCCACCAGCGCGCGGCGGCGTCCGGCAATGCCGTCCGAGTCGAACGGACGGCTCGCGAGACCGCCGGGAATGCCTGGGTCTTCGAGCATGCTGAGATGCGAGGCGATCACCGGCGCGCCGATCTTGCCGGCCAGAAACGACGCGTTGGTACCTACCGCCTGACCGCTGGCCGCACCTAGCCATTGGCCGAGCAGCCGAACCGCGACGGTCGCGTCGTAGAGCACGGCGCAGGTGCGCGTGTCGATCGATTGCGCGCCCAGTTGCGCGACCGCGTACGCGGCAGCCTGCGTGCCGATCGCGCGCGGATCGAGGCCCGCGGCGCTGCGCGCGCCAAGCCCGTGACTGCCGATCCGTTTGCTCCCGCCGTCCGAAGCGACGGCCGCGCACGACAACGACCGGAACGACGCGCGATAGCCACGCAACAATCCTTCCGTGCTGGCGATCACCATCTGCATTTGCGACGTGTTGCACGAAGCGCCTTCACTGGATACCACTTTCGACGAATAGCCGAAGGCCGCTTCTTCCGTTTCGCGCGCCCGGACAATTGCGTCGGCGGCACTCCATTCGGCGTGGTGAAAAAGGCCGAGCGCATCGACCGGCGTGTCGCCGGCTGCCAGATAGCGGGCTTCCGCCGGACCTGCGAACTCGTCGCGCTCGACATGCTTCACCGCCTGCGCAGCAGCAAGCGCGATGCGTTCGATGCTGTCCGCCGAGAGGTTCGCCGACGACACCTGCGCCGTGCGGCCGTCGCTGAACGCCGACAGCGTGATGCGCTGATGACCGTGCGCAACCTGCGAGCTGACCGCGCGCTCGCGAACCTGCACGGAGATGCCGCGGCTCTCGTTCAGCGCCACATAAGCCTGAGCGACGCCGAGTGCCCGCACGCGCTCGAGCGCCTGGCCTGCCAGCGCCTGGAGTCGTGCGCCGGTCCAGGTGAATTCATCGTGATGCGACTGCATGTCTGCCCTTTGTGAATGATGCGGTTTGCCGAGGCGTCAGACTGTCGAGCCGACCGGCTGCGAACGTGCCGGCGTCGAAGGCCCATCGGCGGCGACGTGCGACGACAGGTCGAGAAAATGGTCGTGTTGCTCCGCGAGACTCGCGTGATGCGAAATGCTGATGATCGCGGCATGCGGCAGCCGTTCGAGCAGCGCGCGATACACACGTCGCTCGGTGGCTTCGTCCAGTCCGCTGGTGGCCTCGTCGAGAAACAGGAAATCGGCCTCGCGCAGCATCGCGCGGGCAATCGCCACGCGCTGTCCTTCGCCGCCGGACAACACGCTGCTCCAGCGCTGGCTTTCGTGCAGACGCGTGGTGAAGTCCGCCAGACCGGCGTCGCGCAGCGCGGCTTCGCAGGCGGCATCGTCGAAACGGCTTTCGTCGTCGGGATAGCAGAGCGCCGCTTTGAGCGTGCCCGTTGGCACATAGCTGCGTTGCGGCAGGAATTCGACCTTGCCTGCCCCCGCATGCGGCGGCAGATTCACCGTGCCGCTGCCATAAGGCCACAGACCCGCCAGAGCGCGAAACAGCGTGCTCTTGCCGGAACCCGAAGGCCCGCGCACCAGCCAGCGTTCGCCGGCCTTGAACGTGACGCCGCTCGCCTGCGAGATGACAGCACCGCTCGATGTGGTGAGCGTGACGCCGGGCGTCCCGACTTCGTTGCCTTCGCTTCGAACGAGCGCGATTCGCGATGCCGCGCTCGAACCTTGTTCGCGGTGACGGATCTCGTCGTTCAACAAACGCAGCCGGTTGACGATGGCGCGCCACAATGCGAACGACTGGTACGCCTGCGGGAAATACGACAGCGTGCTGGTCACGGACCCGAAGGCGGACGACAACTGCATCATGCCGCCCAGCGCAATCTTGCGCGCCAGATAGGCCGGCAGAATCAGCAGCGTGGGAACCAGCGTGGTCATGTCGCCAAATGCAAACGTCACGATGTTGATGCGCCGCGTGATACGGATCACTTCCCACATGTTCCGGCGCACGGCTTCAAAGCTATCCATCACGCGCACCGCTTCGCGATCGCCGCCGCGCATGAAGGCGATCTGCTCGGCGTGCTCGCGGATCTGCATCAACCCGAAACGGAAATCCGCTTCGCGGTGCTGGATTTCCGCGTTCAGCGGAATCATTTTGCGGCCGCTCAGGTGCGTGAGCAGCAGCGTTCCACCCGAGTAGACAAACGCCGCGATCACCATATAAGCCGGAATGGTCACCGCCATCCCGCCGGCCGTGAAATGTGCATTGCCGGACAGGCGATACAGCACCACGCTGAACGAGACGGCCGAAACCGGCACGCTGACCAGGGCGAAAAAGATCGTCACGGTCTGCTGGATCAATTGACTCACGTCTTCCGACAGACGCTGGTCCGGGTTCTCGACCCGGCGGTCGCGCTCGATGCGGTAGAACGCGCCGTCGCGGGTCCATGCGCCGACGAGCCTCTGGGTAAGCCACGCACGCCAGCGCGCCACCAGCACCTGACCGAGGTACAGATCGACGATCAACGTCGTGCTCGAAATGGCGAGCGCCATCAGCAAGGTGCCGAACAGGCCGCCGAAAGCATCGACCTGACGCGCGCCAATGGCGTCGTAGAAACGGCCCGTCCAGCTGTTGCGCCAGACCTGGAAATAGATGCCCGCGTAACTCAGCGCGATCTTGGCGACCAGACAGGCCAACGCGAACACGGCTTCTTCCGATACCCAATAAGGCAGCAGCAGGCTCCACCAGGTAGTGTGCTCGCGCGCGAGCAGCCGGTCGGCGAGCGGCGTGACGGCATCGGTACGGGGCGGCTTCGAAAAAATCATGGGGTCAGTGGGCGCCCGTCGGGTCCGGTTCCGTGACGAAGTCGAGCTTCGACAAACCGGCATGTTGAGCAGCGGACAGCACGTGAGCGACCCGGCCATATTCCACGTGCTGGTCCGCGTAGATGCGTACGGCCGGCGTGGGGTCCTGTTTCGCCGCCAGGTTCATCTGCGCGGTCAGTCCGGCTTCGTCGACAGGCTGCCTGTTCCACGCGAGCGTGCCGTCGGCGCGGATCGACAGGTCGATATCATGGGTGTCGCTCTTGACAGGCTCGCTCGCCGCTTTCGGCAGATCGACCTTGAGCGCGTGGCTCATGACCGGCAACGTGATGATGAAGACGATCAGCAGCACCAGCATCACGTCGATCAACGGCGTCATGTTGATGTCGTTGACGAGGTCGCCCTCGCCGCCGTATTCCGGGTTCATGGACATGGCGGCTCCGTTCAGTGAGTCGTGGCCGGGACGGCACGATTGGCGGGTAACGCACGCGCTGCGGCATCGGTCGACTCAGCTGGGCTCGCACGGCGCTGCTTGCCGGTAATGAAGAAGCGTTGCAGTTCGTGCGTATAACGCACCATGCTGTGAATGACCGCCTTGTTGCCGCGCGACGCGGCGTTGTAGCCGAGCACCGCGGGAATCGCGACGAACAGGCCGAACGCCGTCATCACCAGCGACTCGCCCACCGGTCCCGCCACGTGATCGAGGCTCGCGGCGCCCGAACTGCCGATCGCCATCAGCGCGTGATAGATGCCCCACACCGTGCCGAACAGCCCGACGAACGGCGCCGTGCTGCCGATCGACGCGAGCACGGCTAGGCCACCTTGCAGTCTTGCCACATAGTCGTCGAGCACGTCTTTCAGACAGCGCGACATCCACTCGCTCGCGTCGAGCGAGCCGTACAGCATCGCTTCGGTGTCGAAACGCTGCTCGCTCGCTTCACGCGCGGCCAGTGCAAGATCGCGATAAGGGTTCGAGATCGCGGCGCCGAGATTCGAAATGCCGGTGTCGAAATCCTGTGCCGACCAGAACTGCTTGCGCATCACCGCCGTCATCGCGCGCAGACGGCTGACCGAGACCAGCTTCGCAATCAAAACCGTCCACGACGCGATCGACATCAACGCCAGAATGACGACGATGCCGCGCGTGACGAAGTCACCTTCTTGCCAAACGTCGAGAAATCCATAGTGGTTCATGCTTCGCTACTCCAGATACAAGAGGTGAAAATGAGCGTCGACATCATTCGCCCAGACTGAACGAAATGGGCTGGGTGGCCGTGACGTTGCGGGCGATTCCGCTTTCGACGTACGGCTGGCAATGGCCTCGTGTGACCGCGTCGACGGCGGCTGCGTCGAGATCGTCGAAGCCGCTAGAACGCTGCACGGTGACCGAACTGAATCGCCCCGTCCGGTCGATCGCGATGGCCAGGTTGACGATGCCCTGTCGACCGAGACGCCTCGCCTTCGCCGGATAGGAAGGCGCCGGGATCGAGCAGCCGAGTTGCTTCAGTTGCGAGGCGCCGATCGGCTTCGGCAACGCGAGTTCGGCTTTGTCCGGGCTGCCGGCGGGAGCGGCTGCCGTCGTCGCCGGTACTGGCGGTGTAACGGCCGGCGCGGGCGCGGGTGCAGGCGTAGGCGGGGGTGTGGCAACGGACTTGTCCGGCGTGCTCGTCGTCACCTCGCGCGTCGAGTCGCTATGCGTTGCGGCAAGCACGGGCGCCTGATGGGTCTTTTGCGGTAGCGGCTTCGGCGCGGGCTTCGTCTCCTGTTTGGGCTCCTGCCTGGGTTCCTGGCTCGGCTGCGCGACGGGCTGCGCCGCGGGCGCGCTGACGAGCGACACGCGCACGCCGGCAGGCTCCGGCGCGCCGCCTGCCAGTACGAGCGTCGGTGTCGACATCGACCACAGCAGCCATGCGAGCGCGCCCACGTGCAGCAGGACGACCGTCAGCAGGATGCCGTACCCCGTGCGTCTGCCGAGCGCTGGAAAGCCCGATGAAACGGCGGAAGGGACGGCGGGAAGTGCGTGCGAAGCCATGGCGCGTCTGCCGTCAGAAATCGTACGTACCGGTCAACAGCACCGTGCGGGTCGGGCCCATCGGGATGTAGTCGGAGGTCGTGCTGCTGTAGTAGAGGTTGCGGTTGAACAGGTTCTTCACCGACAGGTTCAGACCGAACTTCTTCTTGCGGTAGAACAGGCCGACGTCGGTCTCGAGCTGGGCCGGAATACGGTAGTTGGAGGTGTAACCCACCGCCTGGCCCGCCGTGTAGTACAGCCCTAATCCCACGCCGAGTCCCTGCAACTTCTCGGTCTGGAAGTTGTAGGTGGTCCAGAGGCTGGCCGAGTTGTGCGGAAGATTGACCTTCGCACCCGGCGAGTAGCCCTGAACGTAATCGTTGTACGTGTAGCTGCCGATCACGTTGAGGCCTTTGGCGACCTGCCCCGCGACTTCCAGTTCGAAGCCGCGGCTGACCGCGCCGCCAACCGGAATGTAAAAGCCCGGGTGTTCGGGATCCGAGACGTTCTGGTTGTTGTACGAAATGCGATACGCGGAACCGGTCACGGTCAGCTTGTCGTCGAGGAAGCTGCCCTTCACCCCCACTTCGGCCTGCTCGCTGGTTTCCGGTGCGAGATAAGCGCCGGTGTACGTCGTCGCCGCGTTCGGCATGTAGCCGCGCATGTAGTTGGCGTAGGCCGATACGTCTTCGGTCAGGTCGTACATGACACCGATGTTCGGCGTCCATGCGCTCTGGTGCCAGCCGCGGCCAGCGGTGGTCGTGTCGACCGAGTTGTAGATGCTCTGCAGCTCGTTGGTGTTCCAGAACTGGCTGTTGCGGATCGACCCTAGCACATGGAAGCGCCCGTAATTCGCCTGTTCCTGCAGGAACAGACCCGAGACCGTGATGCTACCGCGAACCACACCGGCCAAGCCCGAACCGTCGCTATTGAGCGTCGGAAACGAACCGGGTGCATAGACGTTCGGGATGACGGCAATCTCGCCACCGTCGTTCCATTCGAACTCGTTGTAATGGCTTTGCTGGTAGTCCCAACCGACCAGTGTCGTCGTCTTAACCGGGCCGAAGTCGTACTTGGCCCGAACGTAATTTTCGAGCGACAGGTTGTAGACATTTTCACTCGTGTCGAAACCCATGAAGACACCCGAATTGCCCGAGAGCAACGTGACCGGCGTCCAGGCCCGCTGTAACTGCTGCGAATCGATGTAGTCTGCGCGGCTCACGAACGTCACGTGATCGCCGAGTTTCTGTTCCAGTTTGTAGAAGACATCGTCCTGGCGACCCGTGAAGCCATCGCTCGGATTGCCCAAGGGGTGATCGAAGCCGTCGGCCACGAAACCGCCGGTCGCCTTGCCGATCGTGTACGAGGGCACCGGGTTCGACGTGACGGAACGGGAGTAACCCACCGTCAGGTCGGTCGTGCGATCTTTCCACTCGAGAGTCGGCGCGAAGTAGTAGTTGCGCTTGCCGTCGTAGCCGCCCGAGTTCTGACCGGCCTGTTCATCCGAGAGGATGAAGCGGTACATCAAGCGGTCGTCTTTCGTCAGTGCGCCCGTGCTGTCGAGCGACGCGGTGACGTCGCCGAAGGTGCCGTAGCTTAGTTGGACTTCGTGAAACGGATCGGCCTGCGGTGTTTTCTTGACCACGTTGATCACGCCGCCCGCGGGGGCGTCGCCCGCCAGAATGGCCGCCGGTCCCTTCAATACCTCGACGCTCGAAATAGCGATGGTCGGGGTCAGCGATGATGAAGTGAGTTCGCTGTTTGCCGAAGTCTGCATCCCGTCGGTCAGAATCGTGGCGCCGGGAAAACCGCGCAGCGCAAACGTAGGCACGCCGAGCGGACCCGGCCGCGCCGTCACGCCCGCCACGTTCCTGAGAATATCCACCAGCGACTGGTCCGCCTGACTCTGAATCACCGCGGCATTGACCACCGAAATCGAATTCGGCGTCGCACTGATCGGCGTATTCGTGCGGGTCAGCGTGCTGGACGATTCGGTCACGTAACCGTTGCCGCCCGAGTCGCGCTGCGCCGCCACGCTGATGATCGGCAGCGACGCGTCGGTCGCCGTATCGGTCGCCGCTGCACCCGTTGCCTGCGCGCTTGCAGCGCCGCCCGATTTCGAGGCGGTGGTCGCAATGCGCCGCACCGTGATGGCGCCGCTCGTCGTCGTCACGCGTTCAAGGCCCGTGCCCTGCAAAGCCTGATCGATGGCCTGCTGCGGCGTCAGCGTGCCGTCCACCGGCGCCGAATTGACCGACTTCACCAACGACTCGTCGAACGACACCAGCGTGCCGCTTTCCTTCGCTATTTCCAGCAGGGTCTGGCTCAACGGCGCCGCGCCCAGATGGTAAGTGTGGCTGGCAATCTGCTGCGCGAACGCATGACCGGCCAGCAACATCGGCACCATGGAAACCGCCATGGCAATGCGTCGAACGATCAAACGGCGCGGTACGTTATGTGTAGTGTGGTTCAACTCGAATTCCCCTAAATCGTCGAAGCGAATTTTCTTTGATTAAACTTGGACTACTAAAGTTATCTAAAGCAACCGGCACCTGATTCACCTGTGCTTTACGCCCGCCCGTTTCTAGATCACGTATCCCAGTGGCAGCGCGGTGGTGCGTTTCATCACTTCCATCGAAAAACTCGAGCTGACATCGAACAGGTCGACTCGGGCAATCAGTTTCTTGTAAATCACATCGTAAGAAGGGATATCCGGAACCAGCACCTTCAACAGATAATCGATCTGTCCGCTCATGCGATGCACCTCTACGACCTCGGGTATCTCGAGGATCGCGTCGCGGAATTGCATCAGCCAGCGCGGCGTATGCTGAGCCGTCTTCACCGCGACGAACACCGTCGTCCCGACGTTGACCCTGACCGGATCGAGCAACGCCACCCGGCCCATCACGAAGCCGTCTTCTTCCAGTCGCTGCACGCGTCGCCAGCACGGACTCGAAGAGAGATTGGCCAGCTCGGCCAGCTCTGCGACCGACAACGTGCTGTCGCGCTGCAACGCATCCAGTATCCGCAGATCTGTTTGATCGATGACCACGTGTGCTCTTCCCGTTAGCTGCGCCCTACGTCATGTGCCGGTCGACACGACACGCATTGCGCTCTTGCCTACTGTGTCGTTCGACGGGCGCAAAAGTGACACCGCTTCGTGCAAATATTTTTTAGCAGGTCACCCGAGTATCGAGAATGGGCCTATCCGGCGGGACTTTCCGGGCTTCCCAGTTGTGCGCATATCCATTGGACACTTGATGCTTTGTCACGCCGCGGCCCGTTTGTTACAGTCGCATCCACTCGGCATACCACCGAGGAATTATTTTTTGTTTGTATCGATTGGTATGCAATATGCTTCCCTCTCGAAGCAGGACATTGGAATGACTGCCCGGAACCTTGGGACGCTGCCGAATAGTGCAACCGCGGCGAACCGGGCGCTTCCTTTCGGTGCGTTGCACCGGATCAGGTATCCGGGCTCGGGGAAATCGGATGGACAACAGGACTACCGCGTATTTGCGCGACGATGCGCAGTGGGCTGCCGACACGGGACGCAGGGACTTTCTCTCGGAAGAATTCCGTCGCAGCTATGAATGGCTGCTCAATCGCGTGTGGCGCAAAGTCGGCTGCTCCTTCGACGCCGAAGATATTGCGTCGGCCACCTTCGTCGAGATCGCCGAACTCAGCGATACGGCGTCGGTCCGCGAACCGCGTGCGCTGCTGACCACGATCTCGCAACGGATCATGACCGACCTCTGGCGTCGTCGGTCACTCGAACGCAACTATCTGGCCTCGCTTGCCGCGAGTCCCGAACCGTCGACGATATCCGCGGAGAACCTCTGCGAAATCATCCAGTCGCTCGTGACGATCGACTCGGTACTGGCCAACCTCTCCCCCAAAGCCCGCGAAGCATTTTTGCTGAGCCAGCTCGACGAGCTCACGTACGCCGAGATTGCGCAACGCCTGTCGGTGTCCGCAAGCATGGTGCGCAAATACATGGCGCAAGCGCTGACTGCCTGCTACATGGCGGTCGCGGCATGAGCCGGCAGGCACCGCGCGTCGACTTCGACGACGCTGCGCAAAGCGCAATCGAATGGGCCGTGCTGCTTCGTTCGGGCGAAATGAACAGCGACGATCAACGCGCGTTCGACCGCTGGTTGAACGGTAGCGACAAGAATCACGCAGCGTGGTTGAAGCTGCAATCGGCGCTTGCCCCGTTCTCGCGCGCCGCGGCGAATGGTTCGGTGATGGCGCGCGAGGCGCTCACGCTAACGAATGCATCCAAACGGAAATTTTTGCGCAACAGCGCGGCCAGCGTGGCGGTGCTCGGCATCTCGGGCCTCGCCGGCGCGGCGTTGTGGCAACGTCAGACGGACGCACAGTACGCGTTGAACGTGCAGACCGGGACGGGCGAACGACGCGACATCGTGCTCGCGGACCGCACCCATCTGTTCGTCAACGCGAAGAGCACGGTTCGGGCGCGGGACGGCTCCTTCAGAACACTGCAACTGCGCAGCGGAACGATGTATGCCGATGTGGCCGCGGATCGTCATGGTTCGCTGTTCAGCGTTCAGACCGACGACGGCTGGGTTCGCACCGCGGCGGCGGCAATGGAAATCGCCACCTCGGACGACGGCACGCTGGTAAGCGTGCAACGCTCGCATGCGGTGATCGAAACGTTGAGCGGGTTGCGCGCGATGCTGCAACCCGGCGACGTCGTGCGATTCAGCCGCGAGTCGATCAAGCGCATTTCCAGTTCGATCGCGGCGGGGCCGAGTTGGCCCAAAGGTTTGTTCGTCGCCTCCGACGTGCCGCTCTCGACGGTGATCGACGCATTGCGTCCGTACTACCGCGGCTTTATTCGTATCACGCCGGACGCGGCCGGGCGACGCGTCAGCGGGGTTTTTCAACTGGACGACACCCGTCAGGCGCTGGATCAGATCGCGCAGACGCTGCCGGTGAATGTCGCGACTTACGCCAACTGCATCGTGATGGTTTCGGCGCGATGAGACGGTCTTGCGCACTGCTGCATGCGTTGCCCTGCTGACGTAGGAGCGTAGGAGCGCAGGCTCCCGCTATACTGTCGCGGCCCCGCGTCGCTCTGACCGGGAACGCCGACGACCGGATCATGAGACGACTTTCCGCTATCAAACCCGCCTGCCTGCCACTCGTATCCACACTCGCACTCGCCGCGTTACTGGCCGGGTGCGGATCATCCGGCCGGTCCGCGCGCGATGCCTCCCAACCGTTGATGTACGTGTCGTCGCCGCGCGCGCCGGCCTACATCGCCGAGTGCCTGGAAAGCCGGCTGTCGCGCGTGCGCCTTTCGCGCGCGGGCAGCACGACCGAGATCGCGGTGGGCTCCGATTCGAACCGCTCGTACTTCGTCACGCTCACGCCGATCAATGCCGGTTCCATCGTCAAGGTCATGCAACCCGCCAACGCGCCGGACGATCCACCGGAACCGGAAATGCGCTTCGACATCGCGCGTTGCGCGACCTGAGACCGGTTACGCCGTACGATTATTTTTATCTCGCGCGGCGGCTGTTTTTTTGACGGCGCATCTGCGAACATAGCCGCCCCTTGTCTTTCAGGCGGCCCCTGTTGCCGCGTTTCGATGGCATCCAGCAAAGCACATCACGCCACCGGTTTTGCCGCCGGTGTCATCGCGGCAGCCGTCGTAGCGCGCGGCGGTTTTTTTCACGTGGGCGTCCTGTTCAGCTTTATCGCGGGCGTGCTGGGCGCCACCGCGCCGGACTGGCTCGAAGTGGCGTGGTGGTCGCGTGCGCGGCGACTGTGGATCACGCATCGCACGTTGACGCATTGGGGCATCGGCTGGCTGGCGTTGCTCGCGGTGTCGTATCACGAGCTGGGGCATTCGGTTTATGCCGCGCCTGCGTTCGGCTTTGCCTGCGGGGGATTGATGCATCTGCTGGCCGATTGGCCGAATCCGCTCGGCGTGCCGTGGATTGCCGGACGGCATTCATTGAATTTGTGGAATAGCGGTCACTGCGACCTGATCGTGGTCGCGGCGTCGTGGGTCGCCGCGTGGTTCGTCGGCAAGCAGATGTGGCCGCAAGGCGCGCATCTGCTTCGACATCTGATCTAGCCGCTCGTCGCCCTCAACTGTTCCTGGGCTCGCTGCGCTCGGCTTCGCGGACCTTGCCTTGCGACACGCTGCTGCCCGGCGGCAAGCTATGCGTGAGCCACACGTTGCCGCCGACCACCGATCCACGTCCAATCGTGACGCGCCCGAGAATCGTGGCGCCCGCGTAAATCACCACATCGTCCTCGACGATAGGATGGCGCGCGTTGCCCTTGATAAGCGTTCCGTCGAGGTCCGCCGCAAAACTCTTGGCGCCAAGCGTCACGGCCTGATACACGCGCACCCGCTCGCCGATGATAGCGGTCTCGCCGATCACCACGCCCGTTCCGTGATCGATGAAGAAGCTCGGACCGATGGTGGCGCCGGGGTGAATGTCGATACCCGTCGCCGAATGCGCGATCTCGTTGATGAAGCGCGCGAGCAAGGGCACGCCGAGACCATGCAACGCATGCGCGAGCCGATGATGCGTCATCGCCCACACGCCCGGATAGCAGAGCAGGATTTCGGTGATGTGCTGCGCCGCGGGATCGCCGGTGAAGGCGGCCTGGATGTCGCTCACCAGCAGCGCGCGAATGCCTGGCAACTGCGTGGCGAACTCGCGCGCCACGGCGAAAGCCCGTGCTTTCAATTCGCCGTCGGGCGTTTCACCGAACTCGGGGAGGAAGCGCAGCGCCCGGCGAATCTGTTCGGCAAGCAAACGCAAAGTGCTTTCGAGCGTGTGGCCGACGTAGTAATCCACCGTTTCGTCGGTCAGATCGGGCGCGCCGTAATGCGTGGGAAACAGCGCCGCGCGCAAGCCGGCGACTATGTTGACGACCGCTTCGCGCGACGGCAATTCGCGAATTCCGAGCGGATGCCGGGTGCGATGCAACTGCTCGCGTGAGGCACGCAGGTCGGCGACGATCTGATCAAGGCCCCAGCTAGGGGCAGGCACGTTAGGCATAAAGGACAGCACCGTGCGAAGTTGCACGGGTCGGAGTGATTGTCCCGAGAGATTACCGTGTTTTGTCGCGGGCCGCGTAGCAGGCAGTAGCGGGCCGCGGCAGCCGAGCATGCGTTCAGCTCAGGCCGGGTGAAATCAAATGGTGACGCTGCTTGCGTCGATCCAGCGTACGGCCCAGTCGCGTGCATGCGCGATGGCGGCGGCTTCGTCGGGAAAGCGCAATTCAGTGGGGAAGAAACGGTTGGCGACCAGTTCGCCGTCGCTCGAGCGGGAGATGACTACGTAAGGTTGCCAACTGCCGTCTCCCGTGCGCGCCGGCGCGCAGTTCAGCAGATAGCCGCGATGTGTGAATGCAGCATCGAAGTGCATGAGTCACTCGCCCTGACGGCCCCATTTAAATGTTTTAGAAAGCGTCCCGCGTTATTCGCGGGCGCGATGAAAACCGCCAAACCGATGCTGTCACGATGATGCTCGTGCTGATGCAAACGAAGCAAACGAAGCTGCAAATATCGGCTGGACTATGCTCGCCGGCTTAAGATCATACTCTGTCGCAAATACCCGTCGATTAAAAAAAACGAAAAGAATCGCGGATGCAATCGACAGTCAAAATGGGCCGCTAACGCAAGTGCAGCATGGCGTCAAACATGTGGGAATAGCTTGCACGATAATCGCTTCGCTCACGCGGAACGGGTTTTGCTGCTCGTCATCTGATTCGCACCGAACTCATCGAACGGAGATTGCACCATGACCAGCGATACCAGGGATACCAGCCAACGAGACAGCCAACGAGACAGCCAACGAGACGACATGAGCGCGCAATCCGACATCAGCGGCCCGATCTCGACTGAAGCACACAACGACCGCACGCACGACAGCACGGTCGATACCGACGGCAAGAATCTGCAGGCGGCGCGCATTGCAGGCCATAGCGCGATTGCTGCCGACGAGGTGACCGGCACAAACGCCACGTTGACGAACAGCGTGCCGGAGACGCCCGACGGCATGGCCGGCTTCGACAGCCGCGTGGGCGGCAACCATCTGATGCTCGCGTTGGAGCCTGGCTATACGGTCGTCGACAAGGGCATGGCAGAGCCGCAGATTCCGTATTCCGCCGATCATCAATCCGACGACCCGCGCCCGGCCGGCAGTCGCAATGAACGCGGCCGGATTCATTATGCCCTCAACCATTTACGTCCCACGCGCGTGATCGAGTTGCAACGGGTGAAATGACTGTTCACTCTGCACGCGCTCACGGGTTGCCCGCGGGTTGCCCGCCGACCCGTCAGCCGCCCTGCACACCTTGCGTGTTTACATAGAGCGAATAAAGCCCGTGACTGGCCGCCATGAACAGACGGTTGCGATGGCGGCCGCCGAAGCAGACATTCGCGCAACGCTCCGGCAACGCGATATGGCCGAGCGGCTCGCCTTCTGCATTGAAGACGCGCACGCCGTCGAGTTCGTCGGTGCCCATACCCCAGCCGCACCACAGGTTGCCGTGCACGTCGACGCGAAAGCCGTCCGGCGTGCCGGCGGCCGCGTCGATCAACACCCGGCTGTTCGATAGCGCCGCACCTTTGTGCGTGACGTCGAACGCGCGAATCTTGCGCGGCTCGCCACGCGACTCCACGACGTAAAGCAACGCTTCGTCCGGCGAAAACGCCAGGCCGTTGGGACCGAGGACGTCGTCCGCAACCATCGCGATTTCGCCGGACTGTCCGTCGATGCGATACACGCACGCCGGCAGTTCCGACGTTTGCCGCTCGCCTTCGTAGTAACTGTCGATGCCGAAAGTCGGGTCGCTAAACCAGATCGAGCCGTCCGACTTCACGACCACATCGTTGGGCGAGTTCAACCGTTTGCCGCGATACCGGTCGGCCAGCACGGTAATGGACCCATCGTATTCGGTGCGCGTGACGCGGCGCGTCAGATGCTCGCAGGAAACCAGGCGCCCCTGGCGATCGCGCGTATGACCGTTCGCATTGTTCGAGGATTGACGAAAGGTCGAGACGGTGCCGCTCGTTTCATCCCAGCGCAGGATGCGATCGTTGGGAATATCGCTCCACAAAAGATACCGGCCGTCGCCGAACCAGACGGGCCCCTCCGACCAGCGCGCCCCCTGATACAAACACTCGACCGAGGCGGAAGCGAGGATCAAAGCCTTGAAGCGCGGATCGAACAAACGGACGGCGGAATCGGGATATCGACGGCTGTTATCGCTCATGCTGGGGCTGGACCTCGAGGACGGGGATGGTTGGGAGAATGAGCGACAAATCGCCTCGATGCGGTACGATGCCGGTATTCGTATGATGATTTGGCTCGTTACTGGCTAAGTGCGTCGAGACCATGCCAGATTCTGTCGCGCAAAATGGGGCGTTTCAACGCGGCGATTATTAACGGCGTGAGTTTATCCTGTATCCAAGGAGTTTAAGCATGTCGCGTGGAACGGCCCATTTAACGAGACGGCAAGGCGTTCTTATACGAATTGATGCCTTTCGCATCAAGATTTCTTCCAAAATCTACCAGCTTGCGAGATATATTTTGGCGACAGATGGTATAAAACGAACGGCTGGTTGAAACAACCTGGTTCCGATCGTCGCCATACTGGCCTTACTCGATTAACTGCAACGGAATATTCGCGAGCCTGAGAGAGTCAAATTGGCGCAACATTTTATCGAGCAGATGGCCCCGCTATTGGATGCCGCCGACGAGAAGGCCTGGTTCGGCGCAATGGCAGGCCTTGCCGAGACGTGTGGCTTCAGGAACATTCTGCTTGCGGTGCTGCCGCGCCCCGCTCTGCGTCAGGAAGACGCCTACTTGCGCAGCACTTACGCGCCCGCCTGGCACCGGGCTTACAACGAACAGGGAATGATTCAGATCGACCCGACGGTATCGCATTGCGCGACCCGCTCTGCACCACTCGTTTGGGCGCCGGAGATATTCAGCACCGAACCGCAGAAGTCGATGTATGAGATTGCGTGTACGCATGGCTTGCGCACCGGCGTGATTCTTCCGATACACGGCCCGAATCAGCAGGCGGGCATGATGTGCTTCATCGACGACAGCGAGCCGACCGATGAATTCCGGCGGCATATTCGCAGCGCTTTGCCAAACCTGACGCTATTGCGCGACCACGTGGTAGACACGAGTGCGCGCCATCTGATCTGTCAGGCCGACACGCCCTTGCCCAAACTGACGCCGCGCGAACGCGAATGCCTGAAATGGACAGCGCGCGGCAAATCCACGTGGGAAACCTCCCAGATCCTGAACTGCTCGGAAGCCGTCGTGAACTTCCATATGAAAAACATCAGGACCAAATTCGGCGTGAATTCGCGGCGCGCGGCCGCGGTCATTGCAACTCAGTTAGGACTTATTGACCCGGACTGAGGAAAGCTGAGCCGTCGCGGCTATACAGCACGCGCTCGGCGCGGCCGAGATCGGCGTCGGATACGGTCTTGGTGAAGTACAGGCCGAGCAGGATGGAAACCGGCGCCGGGATTTCAGCGCCCGACTCGAACCGGCTGCCGCGCGACTGCGTGACGCCGAAGCGCGCCCAGAAACGCCGCTGGCTTTCTTTCTTCTTTTTACGGTAGGCAATGATCAGAACGCGATCCATGGCAGACGGCGCTTCTGCCGGACGCGTCTGGAGGCCGGTTTGCGGTTGCCAGTGATTTTCGTGAAGTTCCATTTTCATGTCCCGTCGGTTGAGGTGCAGGTGTTGTCCCGAATTCTGCGTTATCCGATAAGCATGCACACCTATCCAGGTAGGTAGGTGGCGCCACAATTCAAAATGAATCGTCTGATGGACGGGTTGGCGAAACTTCCTACAAATTCACTCATAACTTGACTTATATCCTGTCAGAACACGCCTTTTTCGGCGATCATGCTCTCTGATCCGTAGTAAACGCTTCCCGGAGCCCCTGTCGATTTTTCCCGATGGCGGCAATCAGCCTCACAAAACGCGGAGTCGATATGTACACACGCATTCTCGTCGCGGTAGACGGCAGCCATACGTCGCGCCGCGCGTTCGAAGCAGCGCTCGGCCTTGCCGCATCCAGCGGCGCTGTGTTGCAGCCGTTTTACGTGGTCGAAAACACCCCTATTTATTTCGAAGCGCCTGGCTACGATCCGTCCGTGCTGCGCAATCGTCTCGTCGAAGAGAGCAAGGAACTGGCGGCGGAATTCGGGGCCGAGATGGCCGCGCGCGGCGTGAAGGGCAAGCTTGCGGCGGGCGAAGCCTCGGCCACCGACGATGTGTCCACGGTCGTGCTCAAGGCGGCCGCGGAATTCAATGCCGATCTGCTGGTCATGGGCACGCACGGCCGGCGCGGCTTCCAGCGCCTGATACTGGGCAGTGTCGCCGAGCGTTGCGTTCGTCAGGCGAGCTTGCCGGTGCTCCTGGTTCCGTCGGCAGCGGAAAAAGCGATTTGACGCGCGCTTGCTGCGACGCGTCATTTTGACGCGAAGTGCGCGAGGTGGCCGGTGGGACAATTGATTCCCTACCCATGACATACGGCTGCTGACCATGCTCACTCCTACCGCTGTCACTCACTCGACCGGCGTCGCCGATCCCGTCGTCGCCGGCACGAAGCCGAAGCGCACGCGCCGCCGTGTGATGTCGGCGCGTCCCGCGACCCGCACGGCAGCGCGTTGTTCGAGCTGTGCCATGCGGCAACTGTGCATGCCGCAGGGTCTGTCCGCCGAAGAACTCCCCAAGCTGGAAACGCTCATCTGCTCCGCGCGCTCCGTGCAGCGAGGCGAGGCGCTGTATCGCACGGGCGAGCGCTTCGACAATATCTACGCGGTGCGGTCGGGGTCGATGAAAACCGTCATGACTCATCGCGACGGCCGTCAACAGGTCACGGGTTTGCGGCTCGCCGGCGAGGCGCTCGGTCTCGACGGCATCAGCAACGACCGTCATGCGTGCAGCGCGCTCGCGCTCGAAGACAGCACCGTGTGCATCGTGCCGTACACGGCGCTCAAGTCGCTGTGTCGCGAAATCGGCTCGATGCAGGATCGGCTGCACAAGTTGCTCGGCGAGCAGATCGTCCGTGAAGCAGGTCAGATGATGGTGCTCGGCTCGCTCTGCGCGGACGAACGCGTCGCCGCCTTCCTGCTCGATGTATCGGAGCGCAATGCAAAGCGCGGTTATTCGTCGGCGGAATTCAATCTGCGCATGACGCGCGAAGACATGGGCAGCTACTTGGGCATGACGCTCGAAACCGTCAGCCGTACCCTGTCAAGATTTCAAAAGCGCGGCCTGATCGACACACAGGGCAAACATATCCGCATCATCGATCTCGCCGGTCTGCATCAGGTCTAGGCCGACGCGCTCTCGAGCCGGGCCACAGCGCGCGCGCCACGGCCCGCGCCACTTTCCGCCGGTGCATACGCACCTTGGCATGGCTCCTGCGAGCGGGTACAGTCTCTAGTCCGCCTTCCGCAAGGAGACCCGGCGCATGAATCGCGACCCCGCCCCGCATCACCCGCTCGTCCAGCGCCTGATCGACGCGCGCGACGTGACCGACCAGTTGTTCGCCATCGTCAAACCCGAATTCCTGTATGAACGGCCGATCCGTGAACGTCACCGGATCGTTTTCTACATCGGCCATCTCGAAGCGTTCGACCGCAATCTGTTCGATCAGCGTCTGTGCGATCTGCCGGCGTTCGACTCCGATCTCGACCAGCTGTTCGCATTCGGCATCGATCCGGTCGACGGCGGTTTCCCCACCGATCAACCTCACGACTGGCCGTCGCTCGACACCGTGCGCGGCTATGCGCTGCGCGCGCGCGAGCAGATCGATCGCGAACTCGATGCGCTCGCCGACGCGGCCCGGCTCGGCAACGACGCCACGCAAACCGACGCGTCCGCGCAATTACTGAACGTCGCCATCGAGCATCGCCTGATGCATGCCGAAACGCTCGCGTACATGCTGCATCAGCTACCGGTCGCGCAAAAAGTCGAGAACCTGCGCGAGCCCGTTACGTCACGCGACGCGCCGCGCGATTCGTTGACGTCGATGGTGAGCGTACCGGCCGGCGCCACCGTGCTCGGCATGCCGCGCGACGGCGCTCACTTCGGCTGGGATAACGAGTTCGGCGAATTGCGCGTCGAGGTGCCCGCCTTCGAAATCGATCGGCACATGGTGACGAACGGCGCTTATCTCGCGTTCATCGACGCGGGTGGTTATTCGGAGCCCAAGTGGTGGTCGAAAGAAGATTGGGCCTGGAAACAGGCCGAGTCGATCGAACATCCGGCCTGCTGGTCGCGGACCAACGGCGCGCATGGCGAACCGGCCTGGACGCTGCGCACGATGTTCGACGAAGTGCCGCTGCCGCCCGACTGGCCCGCCTACGTGAGCCATGCCGAAGCGAGCGCCTACGCGCGCTGGGCCGGCAAGGCACTGCCGAGCGAAGCGCAATGGCAACGGGCCGCACACGGCGCGCCGCACGCGCTGACGGGCAATTTCGATTTCCGCCATTGGGACCCGACACCGGTCGACGCGCATCCGGAAAACGTCAGTGCGTTCGGCGTGGAAGGCCAGTTTGGTAACGGCTGGGAATGGACCTCGACGGTGTTCGACGCATTGCCGGAATTCGAAGCGTTTTCGTTCTATCCCGGCTACTCGGCGAACTTCTTCGACGGCCAGCATTACGTGATCAAAGGCGGCTCGTCGCGCACCGCGCGTTGCATGTTGCGGCCGGCGTTCCGCAACTGGTTTCAGCCGCATTATCAGTACGTGTATGCGGGGTTCCGTTGCGTGAAGACGGCATAAAAGCCGCCTGAGCGCGAAGACGTCGACCGACCGTACCCGCCTCAAGGCGGAAAGCCGAAGTCTCGGGCGCGCAAGCCGCATATTGCCAGCGCGGCAATGACCGCGGCGGCTGCCGCGCTCCAGAAGGCCGCCCGATAGTCGCCCGTGTGCGCGTCGATCTGCGCGAACAGCGCGGGGCCGCAGCCGAGGCCGACACTGAAGCAGAACATCAGCGACCCATAGATTGCGCCGAGATGCCGGCGGCCAAATACGCGCGACGTCATGAAGGCCAACGCGTCGACTTCGGAGCCCAGCGCGAAGCCAATCAGGATTGCCGCGATCGGTACCGTTATGAGCGAAATCCCCGCCAGCAGGCAAAGATAACCAAGCGCGGCGCCAATGAACACCATCGCGGTGATCCTCGGCGCGAAAAACCGGTCGAGCAACGCGCCGAAGCCGAGCCGACCAGCCATCATCGCCACGCCGACTATCGTCATCACGAACGCGCCCTGGCGTGCCTTTAATCCATAGTCGGACAACACCACGGGCAGCACCCAGGTACCCGCGCCGACGACCACGGAGATCAAAAAGAAAGCGAGCGCCATGAGCCAGAACGCGCGGGTTCGCACCGCCGCTCGCAACGGAAGGCCCGACAACTCGCTCATAGCTGGCGTGGCCACGGACACTGCTACTACCCCAGCGCCACCGGATGCCGATACAGCCCGCGTGATCGCCGCCTGCACGCGAGATCGCCCGGGCGCTTCATGCAACAGCCATTGCACGGAAGGCACGCTGACCAGCCAGACAAAGCCCGCGAGACACAGATAAGCGCCGCGCCAGCCGACCATCTCGATCAACGCGGCCGACAGCGGCGGAAGGATCGCCACGCCGAGTCCGCTCAGCATCAACGCGCAGCCGAGCGCCAGTCCCAGATGCCCGTCGTACCAGCCAGCCACTGCCTTGACGTAGGTGACCGGCACCTGCGCGGCGCCCAGCAGGAAGCTGAGCGCAAAGAACAAGACGAAGCTGTCCGCACTCTTCGACAACAGGCCGACCATCGTCAGGCCGAGCCCGAGAAGCGGTCCTGCGAAGCGGGCGACGCGTCGCGCGCCGAAGCGATCGACCGCGGGTCCCGTCAGCGGTCCACACAGGGCCAGCAGAATCTGGCCGTACAGCACGGCGGAACTGATGCCCGTTTGCGACCAGCCCGTCTCGGCGACGATCGGTTTGACGAAGACACCGAAGCTGAACAACAGCACCGGCCCGGTATTGACCAGCATATTCAGGCCCGCACCGGCCACCACGGCCACGGCCGTGCCACGCGTGGCTCCGGCGTCGCGCTCCTCGCCGCGCGATCGGGACAAGACGTTCATCGGCCCGCCCCCCACGACAGCTCGCCGTCATGTTCGCCCAAGCCGGGCGCGGCAAACCGCGCAGTCAGCAGATGGCCGTCGAATACCCCCGGGTAACGCACCGAGCGGATTGGCCCGAACGGCGTGTCGAGCGTCGAATAGAGCCGGTTATGCAGGACCTGCGGGTCCTCGAGATGCTCGTCCGGATCGTTCACCGGACCGCACGGCACCTCGAACTCCCGGAACGTCGCGAGCCATTCCTGACTGGTGCGCTCCTTGAGCGGCGCGGCGATGCGCTGGAAGAACGTCCGCGTCATCTCCCCCTTGTCGGCAATCGCGCGCAGTTCGTCCTTCCACTCCGGATGCCCGATCGCTTCGAGCGTCTTGCCCAATTGCCGGCCCGAAACCGGCGAGAGCACGATGTGTCCGTCGCGCGTCGCCACCACCGGCTGAGGCGGCGCTCGCCAGCTCGAATCGTCGTCCAGATACGTTCGATGCTGGAACATATCGGGGAAATTGAAGTACGACACGATGTCGAGCATCGAGGTCTGAATGTGCACGGCCTTGCCGCTGCGGCCGCGCGCGAGCAAGCCCGCCATCGCCAGCTGGCAGACGAAGCTGGCCGCGAGTTTGTCGACCATGAAGCTATTGGTCGCTTTCGGCACGCCACCTGCCGCCTCGTACGCGATCAAACCGGTTCGCCCTTGCACGAGCGCGTCGAACACCGGCTCGCGCGCGGCGTCGCCATCGGGTCCGTAGCCGGTAATCGACAAACGGATCAGCGATCCGTTGAGCGCGTCGACCGCCTCCTTGCCGACTCCGAGCTTGTCGGCGATATGCGGTCGCAGGTTGTCGATGTAGATATCCGCGCTGCGCAGCAACTCCCTGAACGCAGTCAGACCATCGGGCGTTTTCAGGTCGAGCACGACGCCTTGCTTGCCGCGATTCGCATTGCCCCACACCACACCGACGCCGTGACGGCTCATGCCGAAGTTCCGGTACGGATCGCCGCCGGGCGGCTCCACCTTGATCACATCGGCGCCCAGGTCCGACAACATTTGCGCGGCAAACGGCCCGGCAAGATAGCTGGCGGCCTCGACGATCCTGATGCCGGCCAGCGGCCGCGTGAAGTGATCGCTATCGCCGGCAGGTACGGCGTGTTCCGACGGGGGGAGTGTCGACATGTTACGAAGTCTCAGGTGTGAAGAGGCGTAGAAAGGCACGCACCGCTCGCCCGCAAACGCGCAAGGGCGAGCACGGTATCGATAGTGGGCGTCGGGTTTTGGTTGGACGACGTAGTGAGCGCGCGTAACGCGGCGATAGAATCGGCGAGCACGTCCAGTTCGAGCGGACGGCCCTGCTCCAGATCCTGCAACATCGACATCTTGTGACTACCGGCACTGAGCGTGAGCGCAATCCGTTTTGCCGGCGCCTGCGGAATCTCGACGCCGAGTTCCCGCCCGATCGCATCGGCCTCGTCCATCATTGCGCGCACCGTCGACATGACGCTCGCCGAGCCGGCCATTTTGCCCAGGCGCGCGAGCGTCAACAGTGCAACCGGATTCCAGCACAGGCTGTTGACGAACTTGACCCAGATGTCGCCACGAATGTTCTCGCGCACCGGCG
The DNA here is from genome assembly GCF_900996245.1 of Paraburkholderia sp. BCC1886. Classification (GTDB taxonomy): domain Bacteria; phylum Pseudomonadota; class Gammaproteobacteria; order Burkholderiales; family Burkholderiaceae; genus Paraburkholderia. Next base: position 157,038 of record NZ_CAAJGK010000043.1, read on the forward strand.
CGTGAAGTCCGGCTTCGATCAGCAGTTCGCTCAAGCATTGCACCCGCGCGCTTCGCGAGCCGTCGATCTCGCCCACCGGACACGCAGCCCGTTCGCCATCCTGCACGACACGTCCTGGCGCGGGCGAATGAGCGCCGATCCAGTAGACGATTCCAAGCGCCTGCGACGGCGGCATGGCCTCCCGCTGACGGCCTCCCGGATCGACGGCGTCGAGACGCCTGCCGGCACCCGCTCCTCGCGAACCATGGAAGAAGTAGAACGGAATACCCGTGGTAGGCGGCAGCACCGTTGTGTTCGCATCGATCAACGGTGCGATCGTGGCGAGCGCGCCATCGACCTGATGCGCCTTCAGCGTCACGAACACGTAATCTTGCGGACCGATCGCACGGGCATCGTCGACGGCATCGACCGCGACCGAGAAGCTCTCGTGCGGCGTGGTGACGTGCAGGCCATCGGTACGCAGTGCAGCCAGCGTGCGGCCGCGCGCCAGCACGGTCACTTCGGCACGCGCGGCGCGCGTCAGATGCGCCGCGATGTACCCGCCTATCGCGCCTGCGCCGACTACGGCGATCCTGGTCTTCCTGCCACGCATGTCGTCTCTTCCGTTCGAATGCGGCGACGCAGACAACGCGTCCCTACGTGGTCGTGTCGGTCCCATCCGCCGGCTTGTAGAACGCTTCCCTGCCGTGGCTCGACGCCCGCACGCCGGACTCGCGCTTCGCCTTCATGAAATTGAACTCGTCTTTTTCGTAGCGCACATTGGTGGCGAGCGCATGCATGACGTAGCCGTAGGTGAACTGGCTGGTGAGCCGCAGCGAGTCGTAGGCGAGGTGCGCGGCCGCCTTGCCGATCGCGAGACCGTCGCGCGGCAACCGCACGATGCGTTCGGCCCACGCCTCGCCGGCCGCCGTCAGATCGGCGTGCGGCACGACCTTGTTCACGAGCCCCGCGCTCAATGCTTCCTGTGCGCTCCACAGTTCCGCGAGCAACAGCAGTTCGCGGGCTTTACGCGGACCCATCGCCATGATTTCCCAGGCGCCGAAATAGGAAGCGCCCGACAGGCCGAGCTTCTGTTCCGGATGACCTATCTTTGCGTTATCCGAAGCAATCGACAGATCGCAACCCTCGGCGATATACAGGCCGGCGCCGATGCAATATCCGCTGATCAACGCCAGGGTCGGCTTGGGCGACAGGAAGATGCGCTGGAATCGCGCGATGTAGTGCCGGTCATGATGCAACCGCGCACGCTGGCTCGGACGACGCGGTTTGCCCGTGGCATCCAGTTGCGCCTCGCCATATTCGTGACCCACTTCGGCGAGATCGTGACCGGTGCAGAAATCGCCGCCCGCGCCGCGAAATACGATGACACGCACATCGTCGTCGGCCTCGGCACGATCGAGATGACTCATCAAGAGGTCGAACATCGCCTCGGTCAACGCATTCTTTTTTTCAGGGCGATTGAAGGTGATGTAAGCGCGGCCGTCGCGGGCTTCGTAAGTCACGAGTTGCTTTACTGCATCGATCATTCTTAAAACCCCATTGGTTGAACCAATAATGAAGATGGTAGATAGCGGCCACGACCCTGTCAAGACGCAGCCGGTGCGAACGACCGCAAAGTCTTTACGACTCCGCCGCCGCATCCCGACGCACGAGGCACAGCAGGACGACGCCCAGCAACGGCCCGATGGCGATGACGGCCAGCGTGTCGTCCAGCGACCGTCCATGCTGGAACACATAGCCCGCAACGATCGGCGAAATGAAACTGCCGACCGACCACACGGTGTTGACGAAGCCCGCCGCCGCGCCCGCCAGTTGCGGACCCGAGGCCTGCGTGTAGAGACCGATCAGAAGCGGCGTGTAGCCATAGGCCGCCGCGCCGAGAAAAGGTGCAAGCAGGAAGTAGGCGGAGATCGATTGGCAATGACCGAACCCGATCAGCAGCACGATGAACAGCGCGAGATCGACGATGGCGACGAGTCTGGCGTAGCCGATGAGCCTGTCGTAGAGCCAGCCGAACAACGGCTTCGACACGAACGCGCCGACACCGAACCACACGAGAATAGAACCGGCGGTCACCGGCGATACGCCATGCGCCACCGTCATCAGCGCGTTGGCCCAGGCGACGAAACCGAGCGTGCCGTACAGCGCGCCGGCCCCGCCCAGCGCAAGCAGCACGAGGTTGCGATTTTTCAGTAATGCGACGATTTGCCGTGAGGTGATGCGCGGGACCGATATGCCATCCGGCGTGTTCTTCACGACGAACAGGCAGATGAGCGAGAACACCAGCGTGGCAAGTCCGAGCATCTGATAAGCCGCAGGCCAGCCATAAGCGGCGGCGACACGCGGCACCGTCGCGTTCGCCACGACGACCGACACCGAAGTGCCCGTCGCCCAGATGCCGAAGGCGCGGCCTTTGTCCTTGCCGAACCACACGGTCAGAATCTTGATCGTCGCGCCGTACTCGGCGCCAGCGGCAAACCCCATCAGCAGATGCACGGCGAGCGCCATCCAGAACGTCTGCACGAAGCCGAAACAGAAAGTCAGCACGCCGAGCGGGAACATCGAAATAGCGAGCGTTGCGCGGCTACCGAATTTATCCGCGAGGATGCCGCCGACCGGGCACGACACCGTATAGCCAACGTAGAACGCCGTCGTCAGCGATCCGAGCAGCGCGAGTTTGAAGCCTAGTGCATGACCGACCGGCGCGGCGATACTCGCCCACGCGAAGCGATCCACGCAACTCACCGTGAACGCCACCCAGATGACCAGCAGGATCACCCACCGGAAGCCGCCGGCGGTCGCATCCGTCGTGACCGTTGTGTTGGCAGTGGTGCTGGCAGTGACGCCGGCGCTGGCGGGCACGGTGCCCGATGCAAGCTGCGTAGGCGGTTTCATCATCTGGTCTCCTCAGTCGCATCTCGCGAATCCGGCACTCGCCGCACAATAAGCAATGGTTCATCCATTGTTACTTATAAGCGATTGCAGTAAACCCTGAGCGCCGGCACCGCATTTGACAAGCGCCGCGCCCCAACAATATATTAATGGTTCATCCAATGATAAACGGCAAGCCGTTTGACGACGGGCGCCGGTCTCCCATGTCCCTCACTTCGGCGAAAGCCCTCTCGCGTGTTCCGTCCTTGTTCATCCTCGTGTGCATCACCTTGTCCGGCACGTTTCCACTGCATGTGTTCGTTCCGGCCTTACCGTCCGCCGCGCGCGATCTGCACGCGTCCACCGCGGGCATCGGTCTGACTATCACGCTGTACATCGTCGGCCTGTCGGTCGGGCAACTCGTGTACGGTCCGCTCTCCGACCGCTACGGACGCCGTCCCGTGCTGCTCGCGGGGCTCACGCTATTCGCGCTGGCCAGTGTGGCCGCCGCGTGCGCGCCGTCGCTGGCGTGGCTGCAACTGGCCCGCATGACGCAGGCGCTAGGCGGCTGTTCCGGCCTCGTACTCGGACGTGCGATTGCGCGCGACAGTTCCGGCTCGACCACGTTGATCCGGCGCCTCGCCACACTCAGCATTGCGATGGCCATCGCGACCGCCGTCGCGCCGGTGATCGGTGCGCAATTCGTCGCCCATCTCGGCTGGCGCTGGATTTTCATCACGATGAGCGTAGCGAACGCACTCGTGCTGGTGTCGGTCTGGCGCGTGGTTCCCGAAACCCATGTGCCGTCGAACGACTTCCAGATTCGCCGCTATCTGCACAGCTACGCACACCTGCTGCAAACTCCCTCGTTCCTCGCCTACAGCATTGGCGGTGCGAGCGCGACCACCGGCATTTATGCGTTTCTCTCCGCATCGCCTTTCATTCTGGAGTCCGAGCTAGGGCTGTCGCCGCAAGCTTTCGGCTTTGCCTATTTCTCGCTCGTGGTCGGACTGGCGAGCGGCCAGAGCGCGGCCAAACGTCTGGCCGCGACGCTGCCGGCACGCACCGCGCTGCTCATCGCCAGCGCGATCATGGGCGCTGCGTCCCTCAGTCTGGTCGTGTCGTATCTGTCGCATTCGATCACGCTGGTTTCCGTGATGGGACCGATGATCGTGATGTTCTTCGCTACCGGCTTGTCGAGCCCGTACGCGATCAGCAGCGCGCTCGATGTCGACGCATCGGTGGTCGGCGCAGCAGCCGGCCTTTATGGCTGCCTGCAGATGGCCTACGGTTCGCTGTGCACGGCGGCGATCGGTCTCGCCCCTGCGGACCCGACTGTCGCGATGATCGTCGCGCTGGTGATTTCCAGCGCCATTGCATGGCTCGCATTCAGAGCGGCGCCGCGACCACCCACCCTGCCGGAGGCGCACGACCGGAGTTCGATCGCGTAGGTGGTTTTCCCGACAGTCCCGCGAGACTCACCGACGTATCTTCGGCATCCTGAACCTGTCGCCCCCTCACGATTAGGGTTTGCTCTGTTTGACAGCAAAAACAGATACTTTATATTTCTAATCAATGGTTCATCCAATAACAATAAAAGCCAGACAATAACTCAGACAAAACCCGGGCACGGCCCGAGATTCAGGAGACGACGTTGAAGCTCGCAAAACCCTTGATAGGCGCATTGACGCTTGCGGCATGCGCGCCCGCTTTCGCGCAGAGCAGCGTGACGTTATATGGATTGCTGGACGAAGGTATCAACTACGTCAATAACGCCCAGACCGCGCGCGCCGGTGCACCGCACGGCCGCACGGGCGGCAGTGTCGTCTCGATGACGACCGGCCTCGTGCAGGCCTCGCGCTGGGGCCTCAAAGGTGCGGAAGACCTGGGCGACGGCTACAAGGCGGTGTTCACGCTCGAAGACGGTTTCGACGTCGGCACCGGCCGGTTCCAGCAGGGCGGCACGTTCTTCGGGCGGCAGGCGTTCGTCGGCATCACTGCGCCGTGGGGTGCGTTGACCGCGGGCCGCCAGTACGACTCGATCGTCGACGTGATCAACGTGATGCAGGCCGGCAGCTATGCCGGCGGCGCGTTTGCCGATCACCCGGGCGACATCGACAACGTCGCGGACTCGCAGCGCATCAACAATTCGATCAAATACACGAGTCCCACTTACCACGGCCTGCTCGTGACGGGCCTGTACAGCTTCGGCGGCGTCGCCGGCCAGTACGGCAGGAACAGCATCTGGTCGGTGGGGGCGCATTACGCTATCGGCCCCGTCATCGCGGCCGCGGGCTACATGCATATCGATAACCCGAATCAGTCGTTCTACGGCAATGGGTCGACGGGCTCGACGACGGCCAACAATCTCGGCTCGGTATCCGGTGTGCAGGTCAATCCGATCTACGGCGGTTACGCGTCGGCGGGCAAGATGCAGATCTTCGCATCGGCATTGCAATACACGGTGGGCGCGCTGACGGTCGGCGGCGGCTATTCCAACATCCGCTTCCAGGATCTGAACAGTGCGGCCTCCGGCACGCTGAGTCTGACGAATCCGTTCGGCTATACCGGCAATGCGGCATTCAACAACTACTCGATTTACACCGGGTACTTCGTGACGCCGACCCTCGAAATCGGTGCCGCCTACAACTACCTGACCGGCGGCGCTATCGACGGCAAGAAGCCGGCAAAGTATCAGACGGTCAATGCCATCGCCGATTACTTCCTCTCCAAGCGCACGGACGTCTACCTGACCGGCGCTTATATGAAAGCCTCGGGCGTCGATTCGACCGGCCAGGCGGCCGTGCCCTATCTGGTCACGCTGACGCCGGGCAACACGTCGAGCCAGGTCGTCGTTCGTCTCGGTATCCGGCACAAGTTCTAACGCGCACGGGCGGCGCGCGCGGCGACTTCACGCGCCTCGCCCGTTTCCTTTCACGGCTCTTGCGACGCAGCCTTCGGCCGCGCACGGCCGCCTTCGGGCGGACCCGGCGCGGCCGCTTCATTTGGGCCGCCGCCGGGCGCGTTCCCGCATCGCTACCGCTTGACATCATCCGGCCCATCCTTCATCATAATTTCAAAGGTTGATCCAATGACTTATAACGCCAAAAGCAACACCAGCCAGAGAGACGCCAGATGTCAGATCCAGTCCAACCCGACCATGTCACCCCAGCCACCCGCGGCCCGGCGCCGAAACGCCCACTCGACGGCATCGTCGTCGTGGAAACGTCGAGCTTCCTCACCGGACCGTTTGCCTCGATGATGCTTGCCGATCTCGGCGCCGACGTCATCAAGGTCGAGCCGCCCGGCGGCGACGGGTTTCGCAAATTCGGACATAACCGCGACGGCTACGGCGCGTCGTGGACCAACGCGAATCGCGGCAAGCGCAGCGTCGTCATCGATCTGAAAACGGCGGAAGGCACACGCCGTCTGCAGAACCTGCTCGAACGCGCGGATATCCTGATCGAAAACTGGCGCCCACGCGTCGCCGCGTCGCTGGGGCTTGGACGCGAGGTACTGGAAACGCGCTACCCGCGCCTGATCCGGTTGTCAATCAACGGCTTTGGCGACACCGGCGCGCTCGCCAACGCACCCGCATTCGATTCGCTGATTCAGGGCCGCACCGGCATCGTCGCGTCCGAGGGTCGCAACGGCAAACCCGCCGTCACGCCGTTCAACATGGTCGACAAGGTCACGGGCGCATTCGGCGCGCAGGCGATCCTCGCCGCGCTTTACGAACGCGAGAAGACCGGCAAGGGCAGCTACGTGCAACTGCCGATGCTGGACGTCATGGGCTATTTCAACTTCCCGGATATGTTCCAGCACCGCACGTTCGAAGGCGATACGTCGGCATGGAAACCGCCCGCATCGCAGGTACTCGAAACTGCCGACGGCTTCGTCGTGATCTCCCCGGCCAACGGCGCGCAGATGTCGAAGACGCTCAACGCGATCGATCGTCCGCAATGGAAGGACGAGTTCAAACAGATGCGCGACCCCGTCGCGATGGCCGATGAATTTTTCCGGCGCGTCGGCGCGGTCGTCAAGGAAGGCAAGACGGCATTCTGGCTGCAGCGCTTCGGCGAAATGGACGTGCCCGCCGCGCCCGTGTTCTCGCTCGACGAGTTCCTCGCGGATCCGCAGGTCGAAAACAATCAGGTGTACAGCTTCGTGGATTCGCCGGTCGGACCGATTCGCGCGGCGCGTTACCCGGCCAGTTTCGACGACCGGAAAATGACGGCCCGTTCAGGACCGCCCGCGATCGGCGAACACGACGAAGCGATCGGCGGACACTGATCCGCCGGCCGACCAGAACAACTCAACCAGGAAATTGACATGAAGCTTGCAAGTTTCGATGGCGGACGTATCGGCGTCGTCGTCGGCGACGATATCGTCGAGGTATCCGATCTCGTGAATGCCGTGCCCAACGCATGGCCGCCCGTGGGCATGCTGCACTTGATCGACCGGTTCCCGGCTTTGCGCAACAAACTCGAGGATCGCTCGCAAACCGGCCCGCGCGTGCCGCTCTCTGGCGTCAGACTGGAGACGCCGGTTGCATGGCCGAACAAGGTCATCGCCTTCCCGGCGAACTACCACGCGCACGTGGAGGAAATGAAGCGCGGCACGGGACTCATCTCGCCGTTCAAAGCCGACGGTCAGGGTTTCTTCCTGAAAGCGAATTCGAGCCTGAGCGGACCGGCCGAGCCGATCGTGCTGCCCGCTATCCCGAACCGTCAGATTCATCACGAATGCGAGCTGGCCATCATTATCGGTAAAGGTGGCCGCGAAATCAGCCGGGCCGATGCGCTCGATCATGTGTTCGGCTACGCTTGCCTGATCGACGTGGTGGTGCGCGGCAAGGAAGAGCGCGTCATGCGTAAATCGTACGACACGTTCTGCCCGGTCGGCCCCTATCTGGTCACGGCCGACGAAGTGCCGGACTACGACGCGATCGATCTGCAACTATCGGTCAACGGCGACATCCGGCAGAAAGCCAGCACGCGTGACCTGATCGTCGATATTCCGGAGATGATCCGCATGGCCTCCGCCGTCATGACGCTTTATCCCGGCGACATCATCGCCACCGGCACGCCGGCCGGAGTCGGCCCGCTTCAGGGCGGCGACACGGTCACGATCGAGATTGCCGGGGTTGGCTCGATGACACTGCCCGTCGTCCAGAGTGAAGGCGGCAACCATCCCGTCTGGGACAAACCGGTCAACTGAACAGAGAAGCGAACGCATGGAAACCGCCCACACCAGAACGTCGACGCAGCCGGGGCTACGGACCCGCCGCATCGAGATGAACGACGGCATCACGCTGACGGCAACAGAGAGCGGCGAGCGCGGCCAACCCGCCGTGATCCTGCTACACGGCGGCGGTCAAACCCGTCATTCCTGGCGCGGGACGGTCGAGACCCTCGGCGAACTCGGCTACCACGCGCTCGCCTTCGACGCCCGCGGTCATGGCGAAAGCGATTGGTCCACGACCTTGAACTACTCGTATAACCGGCTCGCCGACGACCTCGAGGCCGTGATCGGCACGGTCGCCGCCGAGCCGGTAGTAGTCGGCGCGTCGATGGGCGGAATGACCGCGATGCATGCTGTGGGCCGCAGCAAAGGGGCGCTGGCGCGCGCGTTGGTGCTGGTCGACATTGCACCCCGCGTCGATCCGAAAGGCCTGCGCCGCGTTCACGATTTTCTGAACGGACATCCGAACGGCTTCGCCGATATCGAGGAGGCTTCCGAAGCGGTCGCCGCCTACAATCCTCATCGGCCACGGCCGCGCGACCCCAGCGGCCTGATGAAGAACCTCCGGCTGCGTGACGACGGTCGTCTGTACTGGCATTGGGACCCACGCTTCTTCGCGAGCCGCAGCGACGAGCAGCGCGAGAAGAGCACCAACCGTCTGCTCGACATGTGTCCCGACATCAAGATCCCCACTTTGCTCGTGCATGGCGCAGAGAGCGACGTCGTGTCCAGCAGCGGCATCGACGAACTCCGCGGCCGCTTGCCGCAACTGGAAACCGCCTTGATGCAGGGCGCCGGGCACATGATCGCAGGGGATCGCAACGACGCTTTCAATGCAGCCATCATGGTGTTTCTGGAACGGCTCGCGCCAGCCGGACTGAACCGGTAACGAAGCGCACGACCTGCAACCGCTTGCCATCTCCAAGGGAACTGGCCATCGTTCTTCCGCAATATGCGGAAGAACGATTTTTTTATTCCATCGCCGGCACGCTGCCGACATACGCGAGCGCGCAGAGCATCATCGCGCAAACGAACCGGGCTTTCGTCGCCGCGATACGGATCTGCCAGTCGGGCCATGCCATTCTGCGAGTTCTGCGCGTCGAGTTCATGATTCCTGCTCCGTACTGATCGATGTCGCGTGTGTGCCGCCGCTGCGCGCCCGGCCGGTTCGCCTCGAAGAATGCGCGAAGCACCCTGAAGCAGCAGCGGCGTGCGCGGACGGCATGCCGCCGCGCACGCCCTGCGCTTAAACGGCGCTCTGCTGCGCCAACGGCAGCGTGTCCATCTTCGTGGTCACCAAACCGTGTACGGCACCGCGCACGGTGTCGATCAGCGCGAGCGGATCGTCCGGCAGTTCGTCACCGCGCCACGCTACCTGTCCGTCCGGGCGGACGAGCACCAGACGTCGCTCGTACAGGCGCCGCGCCTCTTCGTGCTCGATCCCGACCGCTTTGAACGGCACTTGACGCCGCGCGGCCGCCTCGCCCAGCACACGGCTTTCTTCGGCAGACGGCGCGAAGCACAGCAGCACGAACTCCTTGCCGAAGAGATCGAGCGTGGACTTGCCTTCGGCCAGCCACACATGCGGCGCGCGCGAACCGGGGCGAGCCGTTTGCACGTACGACGACACTTCGTCGACAGGCTGCGGCGTGCCGTCGGGCACGACGATCGGCGAGCCCTCGTACATGTAGCCGAGGTGAATACCGATCGAGAACCACTCACGCTTCATCAGCTCGGTATATTGATTGCCGAACTCGATACGCGCCGCTTCGGAACCCGGACCATCCTCGAAAATTTCCTTCGACGGCGACAGCACGCGGGGCGACAGCATGCGCTTGAGATTGCCGGTTGCCTCGGCCACGTTGCGGATCGCGACGGGCCGCTGTTCCGTCTCGTAGGTCGCGAGCAGATGCTCGCCGCCCCAACCCTGGATCGTCGCCGCGAGCTTCCACGACAGATTGACCGCGTCCTGGATGCCGGTATTCATGCCGAAGCCGCCGGTCGGCGAAGTCAGATGTGCTGCATCGCCTGCCACGAAAACGCGCTTTGTGCCGTAGCTGTCGGCCACCAGCTGGCGCCGCACCCAGGGCAACATCGACAGGATCTCGAACTCGAAATCGCGGCCCACCGCGCGCACGATGGCGGCGCGCATCTGCTCTTCGGTCAGCGTCAGGCGTGTCTCGTCGCCCACCAGCGAGAAGCGCCACTGGTCCCTGCCGTTGATCGCCACCAGCGTCGCCCACGTGCCTTCCGGGCCGATGAAAATGTAGCGATAGGCTGGCTTCTTGTCGTGCAACGCTTCGAGATTGTCGGTGCGGAACACCACGTTGGTGGTGTACGTGAGGGTGGGCTCGCCGGTCATGCCGATACCGAGCGCCTGACGCACGACACTCGCGCCGCCGTCCGAGCCCACCAGATAGCCCGCTTCGATGACCGACTCTTCGCCGGTGGTGACGTCGCGCACTTTCGCGACCACCCCGTCCGCGTTTTCGCTGAACTCGATCAGCTCCGTGTTGTAACGGATGTCCACGCCCTTCTGCTGCTGCGCGAAGCGGCGCAACACCGGATCGAAAAAGTTCTGCGGGCAGCGTTCGCGCTTTTGCGGACTTTGCGGCGGATACTTTTCATCCTGCGGGCTCGGGAACACTTCCCGGCCGAACTCGTAGCCGCTCAGTCCCGTGACCCACGCACAGTCCTGCGGATAGGCGCGGTTATAGCCGGCATCGTGCACCCAGGGCACGATGCCCCAGCGACGGCAGTACTCCATGGTGCGTACGCCGACCATGTCCATCTTGGGCTGAATCACCTGACCATCGCTTCGTTCGATCAGCGTGCAGGGCACGCCACGAAAACCGAGGTCGCCGGCGAGTGCCAGTCCGATTGGGCCAGCGCCCACAATCAATACAGGTGTTTGCATCTACAGTCTCCGAGTGTTTATCGACTTGCTCAATTCCGTCACGCCGCGGCAACGTCGACGGCTTCTTCGCGATACAGACCGAGCTTGCGAAGCGCCGGAATGTCGTTGACCTGGAACAGCATCGCGGGTGTGTCGTCCGAACGGTTGATGTGTTCATGCACGGCCCACGGCGGAATCGCCATGAAGTCACCCGCGCCCCATTCGAACGTGGTGCCGTTGACGATCGTGGCGCCTTTGCCGCGCATCACGTAATAGACAACGCTGCCGGTGTGGCGGTGCGCTTTCGTATGGATGCCCGGCCGCAGCGCTTGCAGCACGGTGCCGATGGTCGGCAACGCGGAACCGCCGTCGAGCGGGTTCACGTATTCGAGGGCCGTGTCGTCGAACGGGTCGGGCGGCAGCGCAGCGGCGAGCTGCAACGCTTCCTGCGCCCTCGCGGCCGGGTACACCAGCAGCGGATTGAGCGTGGGGACATTCGTGTCGTTCAGCGGGCGCATGATCGCGCTGCCGTAACGACGATACGAATGATCCGGAATTTCCAGCACGGGCTGACGCGGCGCCGCCGAACCTTCGAAGAAGGTCGCGTGCATGGAGCGCACCAGCGAAATGTCGAGCACGTCCAGCCAGATCATCGGTTTGTCACCCTTGTGCTCGTGATCGTGCCAGGCCCAGGCCGGCGTGAGCACCAGGTCGCCTTCATTCATTTCATAGCGCTCGCCATCGACGATCGTGTCCGCGCCGTGACCTTGCATGATGAAGCGCAACGCGCTGGCCGTATGACGGTGAGCGGTGGCGATCTCGCCGGGCAGAATGTACTGAATCGATGCCCAGATGGTCGGCGTCGTACCGAACGGCAGGCCGCGATTGGCAAGGCGCAAGGTCCTGCGCTGCCCGCCGGCTTCGAGCTTGATGCTCGCGCCGATCTTCTCGAGCAGGCGCGCGAGGTCGGCGGCTTTCCAGTGCGCGGCCTGCATCGTCGATTGCGGTTCGCGCGTGAAAAGCGGCCCGTCGGTGGGCTGGGCGATGCGGCAATTGAAGCTGTCCAGCTCGTCGGCGAGTGCCTGGCGTTGCGCGGTGTCCGTCATGACTGTTTCGCTCATGGCAACTCCGTTTGTATTGTGCGTGCGATGCAATGGTGGAGGGACGGTGATTACGGCAGCGCGCCGGCCAGTTCCGGCACGACGGTGAACAGGTCACCCACCAGACCGTAATCGGCGACGCTGAAAATCGGCGCTTCCTCGTCCTTGTTGATCGCGACGATCACCTTGCTGTCCTTCATCCCGGCCAGATGCTGGATCGCTCCCGAGATGCCGACCGCGATATACAACTGCGGTGCGACGATCTTGCCGGTCTGTCCGACCTGATAGTCGTTCGGCACGAACCCCGCATCCACGGCGGCGCGCGATGCGCCGAGTGCGGCGTTCAGCTTGTCGGCCAGAGGTTCGAGCACCTTCGTGTAGTTCTCGCCGCTGCCCAGACCCCGGCCACCCGACACGATGATCTTCGCCGACGTCAGTTCCGGACGGTCCAGCTTCGTCACTTCGCGCGAGACGAACTGCGAGATGCCGCTGTCGGCTGCGGCTTCGATCTTCTCGACCGTCGCGCTGCCGCCTTCGGCTGCGACCGCGTC
>NZ_CAAJGK010000044.1 GCF_900996245.1 Paraburkholderia sp. BCC1886
CAGGTTTTTCTAACTTTTCCAACCCGTCCAGCGTGCCGCAAACCCCCGCCATTACTGGCTCCCCGCCTCCCCGTGCCCCGCTGTCCGAAGCACGAAAGAGCGAGATTCTAGCGAGGCCACGCAGGCCTTGCAAGGGTTATTTTGACAAGCGTATTACCGATGCTTGAAAACCGGCTTGCGCTTCTCAACGAACGCGGCCATCCCCTCTTTCTGATCTTCCGTAGCGAACAGCGAGTGGAAGAGGCGTCGCTCGAAATGCACACCTTCGGCGAGTGTCGTTTCGTACGCACGATTGACCGATTCTTTGACCATCATGACGGCTGGCGAAGGGAATTCGGCGATAGTCGCTGCGGCCGCGATCGACTCATCGAGCAAACTGGCCGCCGGAATGACACGCGATACCAACCCAGACCGCTCTGCCTCCGCCGCATCCATGAAACGGGCGGTCAGGCAGAGGTCCATGGCTTTCGCCTTGGAGACGGCTCGCGGCAAACGCTGCGTTCCGCCAGCACCGGGCATGACACCGAGCTTGATTTCTGGTTGCCCAAACTTCGCCGTATCAGCAGCGAAAATGATGTCGCACATCATCGCCAACTCGCAGCCGCCGCCAAGCGCGAAGCCCGCGACTGCCGCAATGATCGGCTTGCGAATAGAGCGAACGGTCTCCCAGTTGCGAGTGATGTAGTCGCCCTTGTAGACATCCATATAGGTATAGGTGGCCATCATGCCAATGTCGGCACCGGCCGCAAATGCCTTCTCGCTACCGGTGATGACAATGGCGCCAATCGCGTCGTCCGCATCGAACTCGCGCAGCGCGGCACCTAACTCATCCATCAATGCATCGTTCAAAGCATTCAACGCCTTCGGACGATTCAACGTTACCAACCCGACTCGTCCGCGCGTTTCAACCAGAATGTTCTCGTACGCCATATCACCTCCTAATGATGAATTCGCACGCGAAAAACGCTTCGCGTGGCCGTCTTAATAATGCTACCATTCACCAACCAACCGGTCGGTCAATTATTCGACAGGCTTTCCCCAACGCACAGCCGAGCCCCTCCGCCATGACACACCCGCTATTCACCAAGCACGAAGACACGCTGCAAAAGGCACTCACCGCAGTCGAAACGCGCGGTTACTGGACGCCGTTCGTCGAGATGCCCAGTCCGAAAGTGTACGGGGAAACGGCCAATGCAGACGGCGAAGCCGCATTCAAAGCCAGCCTGAACAAGACCTTCGAGCTCGACCAGCCTTCGACCGGCGAAACGGTCGGCTCCGAAGTCTCGCCCTTCGGTTTCCCGCTTGGAATTCGCTACCCGAAGGCCGATCCGGACGCGCTCATTGCGGCAGCCGCAGTCGCGCAACGCGAGTGGCGCGCCGCCGGCCCGCAAGCCTGGGTCGGCGTCAGCCTCGAAATTCTCACGCGAATCAATCGCGCGAGTTTCGAAATTGGCTACAGCGTGATGCACACGACCGGCCAGGCCTTCATGATGGCTTTCCAGGCCGGCGGCCCGCACGCCCAGGACCGGGCGCTCGAAGCCGTCGTCTATGCGTGGGACCAGTTGCGCCGAATCCCTGCCGATGCCCATTGGGAAAAGCCGCAGGGCAAGAACCCGCCGCTCGCCATGCACAAACGCTACACAGTTGTGCCGCGCGGCACCGCCCTCGTGCTCGGCTGCTGCACCTTCCCGACCTGGAACGGCTATCCTGGCCTCTTCGCCGATCTGGCCACCGGCAACACGGTCATCGTCAAACCTCATCCGGGCGCTATCCTGCCGCTCGCGCTGACGGTGCGCATTGCCCGCGACGTCTTGCGTGAAGCAGGCTTCGACCCGAACGTGGTCACGTTGCTGGCAACCGAGCCAAACGACGGCGCACTGGTACAAGACCTGGCGCTCCGCCCCGAGATCAAGCTAATCGACTTCACGGGCAGCACGCAGAACGGTACGTGGCTCGAACGCAATGCCCATCAAGCCCAGGTCTACACAGAGAAAGCCGGTGTCAATCAGATCGTGATCGACTCCGTCGACGACATCAAAGCCGTCGCGCGCAACATCGCGTTCTCGCTCGCGCTGTACTCGGGCCAGATGTGCACGGCGCCGCAGAACATTTACGTACCGCGTACCGGCATCCGCACCGCCGACGGCACGCTGAGTTTCGACGAAGTGGCGCAAGCCATTGCCGGTGCTGTGCAAAAACTCGTTTCCGACCCGGCGCGCGCCGTCGAACTGCTCGGCGCGATCCAGAACGAAGGCGTCGTTCAGCGTCTGGACGAAGCCAAGAAACTCGGACACGTTCTGGCCGAAAGCCAGACGCTCGAACATCCCGCCTTCGCCGGTGCTCGCGTTCGCACGCCGCTCGTGCTGCAACTGGACGCCAACACCGACCACGCACAACTCACCAAAGAGTGGTTCGGACCGATTTCGTTCGTGATTGCCACGGACTCGACGGCAGCCTCTCTCGAACTGGCCGGCGCGACCGCTGCCGAGCACGGCGCGTTGACGTTGTCGGTGTACAGCACCGACGAAGCCGTTCTGGAGGAAGCGCACGAAGCATCAATCCGCGGCGGCGTCGCGCTCTCCATCAATCTGACCGGCGGGGTCTTCGTCAATCAGTCCGCAGCTTTCTCCGACTTCCACGGCACCGGGGCAAACCCGGCGGCAAATGCCGCGCTGGCCGATGCCGCGTTCGTTTCGAACCGCTTCCGCGTAGTACAAAGCCGCGTTCATGTTGAACCGAAAGCAGCGCCCGCGGTAGCTGGCTAAAAGTCATAAGAAACACATAAGACAAAGCGCGGCTCCGTCCTATGACGTTTGGTCGAATGGACCGAACCGCGCGCCCCAACTAACATGAGACACCGGATTGGCACTGTTCGCCGATCCGTTCCAGCAGGAGCCGACATGAACGACGCTTTCATCTGCGATGCGATTCGCACCCCCATCGGCCGCTACGGCGGCGCCTTGAAAGACGTGCGTGCCGACGACCTCGGCGCAGTACCCATCAAAGCCCTGATCGAACGGAACCCGGCCGTCGACTGGCGCGCGCTGGACGACGTCATTTACGGCTGCGCCAATCAGGCGGGTGAAGACAATCGCAACGTCGCCCGCATGTCGGCCTTGCTCGCCGGCCTGCCTACGGAAGCACCCGGCGCCACGATCAACCGCCTGTGTGGCTCGGGCATGGACGCAATAGGCACGGCCGCACGTGCAATCAAGTCTGGCGAAGCGCGCCTGATGATTGCCGGCGGCACCGAAAGCATGACCCGCGCGCCCTTCGTCATGGGCAAAGCCGGCAGCGCGTTTTCCCGGCAAGCGGACATTTACGACACGACCATCGGCTGGCGCTTCATCAACCCGCTGATGAAACGCCAGTACGGCGTCGACTCGATGCCCGAGACCGCTGAAAACGTCGCGGTCGAGTTCGGCGTGAGCCGCGCCGATCAGGATGCTTTCGCGCTGGCCAGTCAGCAAAAGGCCGCGCGTGCGCAACGCGACGGCACGCTGGCGCACGAAATCGTTGGTGTCGAAATCGCGCAGAAGAAAGGCGATCCGGTGCGCGTGACGCTCGACGAGCATCCGCGTGAGACGTCGCTGGAAAGTTTGGCCAAGCTCAAAGGCGTAGTACGTCCCGACGGCAGTGTGACTGCCGGCAATGCATCCGGCGTGAACGACGGCGCCTGCGCCTTGCTGCTCGCGAATCAGGAAGCCGCCGACCAGTACGGCCTGCGCCGCCGTGCGCGCGTGGTGGGTATGGCCACGGCAGGCGTCGAACCGCGCATCATGGGCATCGGCCCCGCGCCGGCCAGCCAGAAACTGCTCAAGCAGCTAGGCATGACACTCGACCAGTTCGATGTGATCGAACTGAATGAGGCATTCGCGTCGCAAGGTCTGGCCGTTCTGCGCTCGCTCGGTTTGCGCGACGACGACGCGCGCGTCAATCCGAACGGCGGAGCCATCGCACTCGGCCATCCGCTCGGCGCTTCCGGCGCGCGCCTCGTCACCACGGCGCTCTATCAGCTGGAGCGAATCAATGGCCGCTTCGCGCTTTGCACGATGTGCATCGGCGTAGGCCAGGGCATTGCACTGGTCATCGAGCGGCTCTGATCGCCACCCTGTCGAAAGAATCGGCCAAAGAGATCTGGAGGAGACACGCAATGCCATATGAAGCGATTCGCGTCGATATCGACGCGTCGAGCCGGGTAGCAACCATCACCCTGAACCGGCCGGACAAACTCAACAGCTTCACCCGTGCGATGCACGAGGAACTCGCCGCAGCCATCGGCGAGGTCGAGGCGTCCGGCGCTCGGGCGCTCGTGCTGACCGGCGCCGGCCGCGGCTTTTGCGCCGGTCAGGACCTCGCCGATCTGGATTTCACTCCCGGTGCGATGACCGATCTCGGCGAGCTGATCGACAAGCATTTCAACCCGCTCATCCGCCGTCTGCAGGCACTGCCCTTGCCGGTCATCGCCGCGGTCAACGGCACGGCCGCCGGCGCCGGCGCCAATCTCGCGTTCGCCTGCGACATCGTGCTCGCCGCCCGCTCGGCCAGCTTTATTCAGGCCTTCGTGAAGATCGGGCTCGTGCCCGATTCCGGTGGTACCTGGTTCCTGCCGCAACGAGTCGGTATGGCGCGCGCCATGGGTCTCGCCATGACCGGCGACAAGCTCGGCGCCGAGAAAGCCGAAAGCTGGGGCCTCATCTGGCAAGCCGTCGACGACGCGGAACTCGCCAACGCCGCAGCGAAACTCGCGGCTCAACTGGCGCAACAGCCCACGCGCGCCATCGCCGCAATCAAGCAGGCCTTGCGCGCCGGCACATCGCAAACGCTGGATCAGCAACTCGATCTCGAGCGCGACCTGCAACGTGAACTCGGCGCTTCGTACGATTACGCCGAAGGCGTGCAGGCGTTCGTCGAGAAACGCGCGCCGCGCTTCGAGGGCCGTTGATATGCCGACCCCAAACAAGCGCCCCGACGAAATGAACCCGAACGAACTCGCGCGCGCGACGGCTGCGGCCATGTACGAGAACGACGCGTGCAGCCGCGCGCTCGGACTCGAGATCGTCGAAGTACGCGCCGGCTATGCACGCCTGCGCATGGCAGTGCGCGACGACTTCCTGAACGGTCACGAGATCTGCCATGGCGGACTGATCTTCACGCTAGCCGATTCGACCTTCGCGTTTGCGTGCAACACCTACAACATCAACACCGTCGCGGCGGGCTGTTCGATCGAATTCCTGCGTCCGGTTCATCGTGGCGACGAACTGACAGCGGAAGCGACCGAGCAGACGTTGAGCGGCCGCACCGGCATTTACGATATTCGCGTGACGAACCGTGCCCAGGAAACGGTCGCCATGTTTCGCGGCAAATCGGCGCAAATCAAAGGCAACCTGATTCCTACCGGCGATTGACTGTCTCCGGCTGCCACTCACAACCAGCGGTAGCCAGAAGCGGATAGCACGCCAGAAGCAGACAGCACGACCCCGTTTTTTCAAACCCCAGCGCACCCATATCAGATTCATGCATCAAGGCAGCAAGGAGACCATTCGATGACCACCACCGCCCTTCCGCTCGATCCCATCGAGACCGCCAGCCGCGACGAACTCGCGGCGCTCCAGCTCGAACGGCTCAAATGGTCGCTGAATCACGCTTATGAGAATTCGCCCGTCTACCGGCGTAAGTTCGACGAAGCCGGCGTTCATCCGGACGACGTGAAGACCCTCGCCGACCTGGCGCGCTTTCCCTTCACGACCAAGAAGGATCTGCGCGACAGTTATCCGTTCGGGATGTTCGCGGTGCCGCAGGAGCAGATCTCGCGCATTCATGCGTCATCGGGCACCACCGGCAAACCGACCGTGGTCGGCTACACCGCGCGCGACATCGACACCTGGGCCAATCTCGTCGCGCGTTCGGTCCGCGCAGCGGGTGCACGGCGCGGCGACAAGGTGCACATCAGCTATGGCTACGGCCTCTTCACCGGTGGCCTCGGCGCGCATTACGGCGCCGAACGCGCGGGTCTCACCGTGATTCCGTTCGGCGGCGGTCAGACCGAGAAGCAGGTGCAACTGATTCAGGATTTCCGGCCCGACATCATCATGGTGACGCCGAGCTACATGCTTTCGATCGCCGACGAACTGGAACGCCAGGGCATCGACCCGATCAACTGTTCGCTGCGCCTCGGCATCTTCGGCGCGGAGCCTTGGACCAACGACATGCGCCAGGCGATCGAAAAGCGGATGGGCATCGACGCGGTCGACATCTACGGCCTGTCCGAAGTGATGGGCCCCGGCGTCGCATCCGAATGCGTCGAAACGAAGGACGGCCCGACCATCTGGGAAGACCATTTCTACCCCGAGATCATCGACCCTGAAACGGGCGAAGTGCTGCCCGACGGCGAACTGGGCGAACTCGTGTTCACCTCGCTGACGAAGGAAGCGCTGCCGATCATCCGCTACCGCACCCGCGACCTGACGCGCCTTCTGCCCGGCAGCGCCCGCACCATGCGCCGCATGGAGAAAATCACCGGTCGCTCGGACGACATGATGATCGTGCGCGGCGTCAACGTGTTTCCCACGCAAATCGAAGAACTGCTGCTCAAGCAACACGCACTCGCGCCGCACTATCAGATCGTGCTGACCAAGGAAGGGCCGCTCGACGTCCTCACGCTGAACGTCGAACCTTGCCCGGAAACGGCGCCGGACGGCACCGCCTTGAGCACGGCCAAACAGGCGTTGGCCTACGACATCAAGGCGCTGATCGGCGTGAGCGCCGTGGTGAACGTGTTGGGTGTGAACGGCATCGAGCGCTCGGTCGGGAAAGCGCGGCGAGTCGTCGACAAACGTACCGCGGCGATTTAACTCGCGCGTTGGCGCAGTAATAGAAAAGGGCGATCCAGCTTTATCGGAGGATCGCCCTTTTTATCGAATAACGAACCGCAGCAAACCCGGCCGACGCCTTACGAATTCGGCAGCAGCAACCACATCCGGCCGCCCTGCTTCATCTTGCCCGCCAGGTCGCCGGCATCGTCGCCGAGTCCCCAGAAATAATCGGCGCGGACTCCGCCCTTGATGGCCGAGCCCGTGTCCTGCGCGAAGACGAGACGGTTCATCGGTGAGTTGGTCAACGGCCGCGTCGTCTGCAAAAACACTGGCGTGCCGAGCGGAATCGAACTCGGATCCACCGCAATGGAACGCTCCGGCGTCAGGGGTACGCCCAACGCGCCGATCGGGCCGTCCGCACCGCCGCTCGGCGCGCTCTCGACGCCCGGCGTCTCGCGGAAAAATACGAAGCGCGGATTGGTATCCAGCAACCCGTCCACTCGCGTGGGATTCGCGCGCGCCCAAGCTTTGATACCTTGCATGGTCGCCTGCGACGGCGTGAGTTCGCCGCGATCCAGCAACCAGCGTCCGATCGATTTATACGGCTGGTTGTTCGTACCGCCAAAGCCGAGTCGCATCACGCTGCCGTCTTCCATCACGATGCGCCCCGAGCCCTGCACCTGCAGAAAGAACGCTTCGATCGGATCGTCGACCCAGACCAGTTCGTTGCCGTTGAGCACGCCGGCGCGTTCCAGTTGAGCGCGCGCCGGCAGCGGCGCGCCTGCCCGATAACCGGCCGGCCAGCGATACAGGGCGGTTTGATAAATGCCGTGACGGGTGCGCGATCCGCGCAGCAAAGGCTCGTAGTACCCGGTGACCAGGCCGTCGAGTGTGCCGTCGCTATTGGCCAGTTGGAAAGGCGTGAAATAAGCTTCGAAAAACGCCCGCGCGCCAGTCACGTCCAGGTCGTCGATCTGCGCCGCGGCCGCGCACGCGCGCGCCCAATTGTTTTGCCGTGCGAGCCTCGTGCAGTTTTGCCGCAAAGCCGCCGTGGCCCCGATCAGCGAGTCGTCCTGCCAGCCCGGCACCTGTTGCCAGGCGACCGCCGTCAGCCGTGTCGCTGCAATCTGGCCGGGGATGATCGCTGCGCCCGTGGGCGGCGAAACCGGCTGCCGGATTGCGCCGCCGCCTCCGCAGGACGCCAGGATGACCGCAACCGAAAGCGCGCCGAGCCAGCCGGCCGCGCGGACAAAACGCATACAATGTTCGTTCTTGATGGAAACCGCCATGTCTGATCTATTCGACGAATACCCGATGCTCATCTTCGCGCTGGAGTCGCTCCTCGCGCTCTTTCTGCTCGTGTTTATCGTGGTGTGGACATCGTCCGGGAAGAAGAAAGCAGCGCGCGCTTTTCAGCAAACTTCTCAGCGCACCGAAGCGCCAAAGCCGCAACCGCAGCAATCACAGCAACCGCCGCGGCAGCGGCAATAACGCCGCCGCACGCACACCGACTCACCCACTCGCGCACCCAAAACCTGCGCAACCAAAACTCACCCACCCCGCCGCAACGAAGCCTTCTAAAGACCGCCCGCGTCGCTCCCGGTTCAATGCAATGTGCGGGGCATGCGCAAAATGAACTCGGGCACCACCGCGTCGAACCGCTCACCGTCTTCGGCCACGCAGAAATATTCGCCGCGCATCGTGCCGACCGGCGTTGCAATCACCGCCCAGCTCGTATATTCGAAGTGCTCGCCCGGTTTGAGCAGCGGCTGATGGCCGACCACGCCCAGGCCCTTCACTTCCTGCACGCTGTTTTCACTGTCGGTAATCACCCAGTGGCGCGCGATCAGTTGCGCGGGCACCTGCCCGGCGTTACGGATAGTCAGCGTGTATGCGAAAGCATACTGGCGGCGCTCCGGGTCCGACTCTTCGGGCAGATATTGCACCTGCGCCGAGACGCTGAATTCGTACTGGCTCATCCTGATTCCGGTGTGGTGAAACTGGGGATAAAAAAACGCGGGAGAACCGCGGGGAAAGCCCGAACGCCAGCGGTTTGCGGGCGTCCTGGCGAAGCCGCGGCAGTGCTTTGGCATTCTGCGTCATGCGCGGCATGCCCGCAACCGGACAAATCCCTCTGGCCGAGGACGACCAGGCCCGACTGGACACTCGAAGGGCTTCGCCAGGCGACAAGCGTCGAGCACCCGGATCAATCCCGCACAAACCGGTAAAATGGCGCTTTCCCGCCTGCCACCCGCCCCCGCCATGACGCAATTCCGCATTTCGCCCAGCATTCTCTCCGCCGACTTTTCCCGCCTCGGCGAAGAAGTCCGCAGTGTGGTCGCCGCCGGCGCCGACTGGATTCACTTCGACGTGATGGACAACCACTACGTGCCGAACCTGACCATCGGTCCGCTCGTCTGCGAGGCACTGCGTCCGCACGTGGAAGTGCCTATCGACGTGCATCTGATGGTGCGTCCGGTCGACCGCATCGTGCCGGATTTCGCGAAAGCCGGCGCAAACCTCATCAGCTTCCATCCGGAAGGCTCGGACCATATCGACCGCACGCTCTCGCTGATTCGCGACCACGGCTGCAAGGCCGGCCTCGTGTTCAATCCCGCGACCTCCTTGAACTATCTCGACCACGTCATGGACAAGGTCGACCTGGTGCTGATCATGTCGGTCAACCCGGGTTTCGGCGGTCAGTCGTTCATTCCCGAGGCGCTCAACAAGCTGCGCGAAGCGCGCAAACGCATCGACGCATATAAGGAGAAGACCGGCCGCGAGATTCATCTCGAAGTGGACGGCGGCGTGAAAGTGGACAACATCGCCGAAATCGCGGCTGCCGGTGCCGACACGTTCGTGGCCGGCTCGGCCATTTTCGGCGCGCCGGACCACAAAGCCGTCATCGACCAGATGCGCGCGGCACTCGCCAACATCGAGCACTGAGCGCCGCCCCATGAGCGCTCCGTACCCTGCCCCCACCTTCACCGGCCCGCGCCTGCAAGCGGCCATCATCGACCTCGACGGCACCATGGTCGATACCGCCGACGACTTCACCGCCGGTCTGAACGGCATGCTCGCGCAGATCGACTCGAAACAGACGTCGCGCGAAGAGGTGATGGGCTACATCGGCAAGGGTTCGGAGAATCTGATCCGCAGCGTGCTGGCGCCGCGCTTCGGCCCGGAGCAGGCGCACGCACGCTTCGACGAAGCGCTGGCCATCTACCAGCGCGAGTACGCAAAAATCAACGGTGTGCACACGCAGTTGTATCCCGAGGTGGAAGCCGGGCTGGCTGCCATGCGCGAGGCCGGCCTCAAGCTCGCCTGCGTGACCAACAAGCCGCATCGGTTCGCGGTGGAACTGCTGCAGCAATACGGGCTCAGCCAGTATTTCAGCATCGTGCTGGGCGGCGACAGCCTGCCGCAGAAAAAACCGCACCCGCTGCCCATGCTCACCGCCGCCGAACGCCTGGGCGTCGAACCACGCGCGACGGTCGCCATCGGCGATTCGGAAAACGACGCGCTGGCGGGCCGCGCGGCGGGCATGGCAACGCTCACGGTGCCCTACGGCTACAACCATGGCCAAGCTATACAAACAATAAAATCCGATGGTATAGTTCCCACGCTGCTGGACGCCGCCAAGGCGATCGCAGCGCACCATTCCACGACTTATCAAGTCCCTCATCCTCATGTTTCTGAATAAAAAACGGAGTCTGATTAGCATCGACCGGGGAGCCTGGCCCTGGCGTCGCTGGTCGCGCTAACCTCGCCTGAGGTACGCTGAAGCCTGTCTTCGGCACCGTTTTTTACTTCGCTGCGCTCACGCGTTTTTTCCATCTGCTTGTTTCGCTGCATCGGTCGATCCGGCTTTCGTGTGCCCGCAAAGTACGCTCGAGCGCCGAGTCCCTGCATGCGTCGATGGACAACTCGCGCCGGTCCAGATCGTCGCCTCCAATCCGTCTCGACCTAGGTTCGAAGACCTCCGAAGCGAATGAACGAACCACCGGCCGCGCAACGCCCCGCTTTATCCGACGCACGCCGCCGGACCCATGAAACAGGATCGGACCATGACCGAACTCGAATTTCAGTCCCTCGCCAACGAGGGTTTCAACCGCATCCCGCTGATCGCCGAAGCCCTCGCCGATCTCGAAACACCACTCTCGCTGTACCTGAAGCTGGCTCAGCCCGAGCGCAACGGCGCGAACTCGTTCCTGCTGGAATCGGTGGTGGGCGGCGAGCGCTTCGGTCGCTATTCGTTCATCGGGCTGCCGGCACGCACGCTGCTGCGCACCCGCAACGGCGTGTCGGAAGTGGTGCGCGACGGCAAGGTCGTCGAGACGCACGAAGGCGATCCGCTCGAATTCATCCAACAGTTCCAGGGGCGCTTCAAGGTCGCGCAACGTCCCGGTCTGCCACGTTTCGCCGGCGGTCTGGCCGGTTACTTCGGCTACGACGCCGTGCGCTACATCGAGAAAAAGCTCGCGCACACGGCCCCGAAAGACGATCTGAATCTGCCCGACATCCAGTTGCTGCTCACCGAAGAAGTCGCAGTCATCGACAATCTGGCCGGCAAGCTCTACCTCGTGATCTACGCCGATCCGACGCAGCCCGAGGCCTACACCAAAGCGAAACAGCGTCTGCGTGAATTGCGTCAGCGTCTGCGCACGACCGTGCAGCCGCCAGTCACGTCGGCGAGCGTACGCACCGAGACCTATCGCGAATTCGCCAAAGACGACTATCTGGCGGCCGTGCGCAAGGCGAAGGAATACATCGCCGCCGGCGAACTGATGCAGGTGCAGGTCGGCCAGCGCCTGAGCAAACCCTATCGCGACAATCCGCTGTCGCTGTATCGCGCGCTGCGCTCGCTGAATCCGTCGCCGTACATGTACTACTACAACTTCGGCGACTTCCACGTAGTCGGCGCATCACCGGAAATCCTGGTGCGCCAGGAAAAGCGCGGCGAAGACCGCATCGTGACAATCCGTCCGCTCGCCGGTACGCGTCCGCGCGGCAATACGCCGGAACGCGACGCCGAACTTGCCACCGAACTGCTGAACGACCCAAAAGAAGTCGCCGAACACGTGATGCTGATCGACCTCGCGCGCAACGACGTGGGCCGCATCGCACAGATCGGCTCGGTGGTCGTCACCGACAAGATGGTCATCGAAAAGTACTCGCACGTGCAGCACATCGTGAGTTCGGTCGAAGGCAAGCTGAAGCCCGGCACCACCAATTTCGACGTGCTGCGCGCAACCTTCCCGGCCGGCACGCTGTCCGGCGCGCCGAAAGTCCGCGCGATGGAACTGATCGACGAGCTCGAGCCCGTCAAACGCGGCCTGTATGGCGGAGCGGTCGGTTACCTGTCGTTCACCGGCGAAATGGATCTGGCCATCACGATCCGCACCGGCGTGATCGCGAACGGCAATCTGTATGTGCAGGCGGCAGCGGGCGTGGTCGCGGATTCGGTGCCCGAGTCGGAATGGCAGGAGACCGAGAATAAGGCACGCGCCGTGTTGCGCGCCGCCGAACAGGTGCAAGACGGCCTCGATAGCGACTTCTGACCGGAGACTCACCATGCTGCTCATGATCGACAACTACGACTCGTTCACCTACAACCTGGTGCAGTACTTCGGCGAACTCGGCGAAGACGTGCGCACCTACCGGAACGACGAAATCACGCTGGACGACATCGCGAAGCTCAACCCCGCGCGCATCTGCCTGTCGCCGGGACCGAGCAATCCGCAACACGCCGGCATCACGCTCGACGTGCTGCGCGAGTTCGCCGGCAAGACGCCGATTCTCGGCGTATGCCTTGGACATCAGGCGATCGGCGAAGCATTCGGCGGTCGCGTCGTGCGCGCGCAAACCATCATGCACGGCAAGGTCAGCACGATCGAGACCGATTGCAAAGGCGTGTTCGCCGATCTGCCCAAGCACTTCGTCGTGACGCGCTATCACTCGCTCGCGATCGAACGCGAATCACTGCCCGACTGCCTCGAAGTGACCGCCTGGACCGACGACGGCGAGATCATGGGCGTGCGCCATAAAGAACTCGCGGTCGAAGGCGTGCAGTTCCACCCGGAATCGATCCTGTCCGAACACGGCCATGCGCTGCTGGAGAACTTCGTGAAGCAGTCGAAGTCCGCATCGGCCCATCTGCCGACACGCCAAGCCTGATGAAGAGAGACGCCATCATGTCGATTACGCCGCAGGAAGCGTTGCAACGGACCATCGAGCATCGCGAGATTTTTCACGACGAAATGCTGCATCTGATGCGCCTCATCATGCGCGGCGAACTGTCGCCGGTGATGGCGGCGGCCATCATCACCGGTCTGCGCGTGAAGAAGGAAACGATCGGCGAAATCACCGCCGCCGCGACGGTCATGCGCGAGTTTGCCAAACACGTGCATGTGCCCGACAACTCGAATTTCGTCGACATCGTCGGCACGGGCGGCGACGGCGCGCACACCTTCAACATCTCCACGGCCACCATGTTCGTGTCGGCGGCGGCGGGTGCGAAAGTCGCCAAACATGGCGGGCGCAGCGTGTCGAGCAAGTCGGGCAGCGCGGACGTGCTCGAGGCGCTCGGCGTGAATATCGACCTGCAGCCGGAACAGGTCGCGGCCTCGATTGCCGAGACCGGCATGGGCTTCATGTTCGCGCCGAACCATCACCCCGCGATGAAAAACATCGCGCCGGTGCGCCGCGAACTCGGCGTGCGCACGCTGTTCAACATTCTCGGGCCGCTGACCAATCCGGCCGGCGCGCCCAATCAGTTGATGGGCGTGTTCCACGGCGACCTCGTCGGCATTCAGGTGCGCGTCATGCAGCGGCTCGGCGCCAAACACGTGCTGGTGGTGTACGGCATGGACGGCATGGACGAGGTGTCGCTCGGGGCGGCGACCCAGGTCGGCGAGTTGCGCGACGGCGAGATCCACGAGTACGAGATTCATCCGGAAGACTTCGGCATGCAGATGGTGTCGAACCGTTCGCTGAAAGTAGCCGACGCGAACGAGTCGAAAGCGATGCTGCTCGACGCGCTCGACAATGCGCCGGGCGTCGCGCGGGAAATCGTCACGTTGAATGCGGGCACGGCCCTGTATTCGGCGAACGTGGCGACGTCGATCGCGAACGGCATCGAACTGGCGCGCGAAGCGATCGCCAGCGGCCGCGCGCGCGCGAAGGTCGACGAACTCGTGCGCTTTACCCAGCAATTCAAGCAGTAACCACGTAGCGAGCCTTTTATGAGCGATATCCTCGACCGCATCATCGCGGTCAAACGCGAAGAAGTCCGCGCCGCCGAACAGAGCGCACCGCTCGAAGCGCTGCGCCTCGAAGCCGCCACCCGCGACAGCCGCGATTTCGTCGGCGCATTGCGCGCGAAAAAAGCCGCCGGCCTCGCGGGCGTGATTGCCGAAGTGAAGAAGGCGAGTCCGTCCAAGGGCGTGCTGCGCGAACACTTCGTCCCCGCCGACATCGCGCGTTCGTACGAAAAGCACGGCGCGGCCTGCCTCTCGGTGCTCACCGACGTGCAGTTCTTCAAGGGCAGCGTCGCGTATCTGCAGCAGGCGCGCGCTGCGTGCCAACTGCCGGTACTGCGCAAGGACTTCATCGTCGACCCGTATCAGATCGTCGAAGCACGCGCGATGGGCGCCGACGCGATCCTGCTGATCGCCGCCGCGCTCGACACCGCGCAGATGCAGGACCTCGAAGCGCTCGCGCATTCGCTCGGCCTCGCCGTGCTGGTCGAAGTTCACGACAGCCAGGAATTGACCGAAGCGCTGACGTTGAAGACACCGCTGATCGGCATCAACAACCGCAATCTGCGCACATTCGAAACGTCGATCGAGACGACCGTCGGGATGCTCGAAGCGATTCCGGACGACCGTATCGTCGTCACGGAATCGGGCATTCTGGCGCGCGCCGATGTCGAGCGGCTGCGGGCGAAGGACGTGAACACGTTCCTCGTCGGCGAGGCGTTCATGCGCGCGCAGGAACCGGGCGAGGAACTCGCGCGGATGTTTTTCTGAGCACACACAGACTCGACACCGGAGCCGGTCATGGGCATGGAACGTGAAATCAAGCTGGCCTTGCCGGCGACGCAGGTGAGCGCCGCGACGGCGTGGTTCGTTGCGCGCACCGGCGAAAACGGCCGCCCGATCGAACTGGCGAACATCTATTTCGACACACCGGAACTGGCGCTCGCGAAATCAAAAAGCGCGCTGCGTTTGCGGCATACGCCCGACGGCTGGCTGCAGACGTTCAAAACGGTGGGCGTTGCGAAGGCCGGCTTGCATAGCCGGCACGAGTGGGAAATGCCGGTGGCGGGCGAACGGCTCGAGATCGACGCATTGCTGCGTGAATGCGACGAGCCGAGCGCCACCAGTTCGCTTGAACAGGCCGCGCCGCAATTAGTCGAACTGTTCCGCACGAATTTCACGCGCACGCTGTGGCATATCGTAGTGGACGGCTCGGTCGTGGAAGCCGCCATCGATCGGGGCGACGTGATCGCCGAAGTCGACGGCGAGCGCCACAGCACGCCGATCTCCGAAGTCGAACTGGAATTGAAGTCCGGCGACGAGGCGGCACTCGGCACGCTCGCCGCGCAATTGAGCGCTGAGGTCGCCGGTCTCGTGCCGGACGACATCAGCAAGGCGCAGCGCGGCTACCAGTTGCGGGCGCGATAAGCGCTCTCTTTACTCCCGGCACCTGCCATGACCTCTGCTTCCCGCACCCGCTCCAATCCGTCGCAAACATCGTTGTTCGCCGACACGCCGGTCGCGCCGGCTTCAACGTCAGAACCCGCGGCCACGCTCGAAGCCCAGTTCGACGCGCTGCCAGCCGAGTGGCGCGCGCACCTGAAACCGTTTATCGACAGCGACGACTACGCGCCGCTGTGCCGTTTCGTCGACGGCGAGCGCTCCGCCGGCAAAACCGTTTATCCCGCCGACGTGTTCCGCGCGTTGCGTCTTACGCGTCCCGACGACGTCAAAGTCGTGATCCTGGGGCAGGACCCGTATCACGGCGAAGACCGCGGCACGCCGCAAGCGCATGGCCTCGCATTTTCGGTGGCACCGGGCGTGCGGATTCCGCCTTCGCTGCGCAACATCTTCAAGGAGATCGCCGCGAGTCTCGGCCACACGCCGCCGCTGCACGGCTGCCTCGATAGTTGGGCGAAGCAAGGCGTGCTGCTGCTGAACACGGTGTTGACCGTCGAAGCCGATTCGGCTGCGAGCCATGCCAAACGCGGTTGGGAAAAATGCACGGACACGTTGATCCACGAGCTGGCCGTGCGCCACGAAGGGCTCGTGTTCATGCTATGGGGCGCGCACGCGCAGGCAAAGCGCGCGCTGCTCGGCGGCAAGTCGCACTACGTGCTGGAAGCGCCGCACCCGTCGCCGCTGTCGGCGCATCGCGGCTTTCTCGGCTGCGGGCACTTCGCATCGGCGAATACGTATCTGACCGAACACGGCCGCCAGCCTATCGACTGGCGCTTGCCCGACGTGGCGCAGATGCTGGCTTGAGCCTCGTTGGGCCATCGGCCCGAGGATGCAATGCGCCCTACGCGCCCCGCCAAAAACACGAACGCCACGGAACTCATGTTTCGTGGCGCTTTCGTTTCTACTGCATGAATCCGCAGCGTCGAATCGACTTACGCAGCGGCGATCGCCTCACGCGCGGCAGCCAGAGCGGCACCCGCAGCGTCCGGGCCCATGTTCAGGCCTTCGGCGTAAATAAAGGTCAGGTCGGTCATGCCGAGGAAACCCAGGAAGCTCTTCAGGTAAGGCGTCTGGCTATCATGCGGGGTGCCCAGGTACTTGCCGCCGCGCGCCGAAACCACGTACACCTTCTTACCCGTGATCAGACCTTCCGCGCCGTTAGCGCCGTATTTAAACGTCACGCCAGCGCGCGCGATGAAGTCGAAATACGTCTTGAGTTGCGACGAGATGCCGAAGTTGTACATCGGTGCGCCAATCACGACGATATCGGCGGCTTGCAGTTCGGCGATCAGCGCATCACTACGCGCAGCGATCGCAGCCTGTTCCGGCGAGCGTTGATCGGCCGGCGTGAAGAACGCGCCGAGGACGGCGTCGTCCAGATGCGGCAGCGGTTCGGCTTGCAGGTTACGGACGACGACTTGCGCGCCCGGGTTCGATTGTTCCAGCTTGGCGGTCAGTTCGTTGACGAGCAAGGTCGAATTTGCGCCTTGCGAGCGGGCTGCCGAATTGATTTGCAGGATCGTGGTCATGGTGGACTCCAGTGGGGAGCGCAGGGTCTGCGCGAGTGGAGCCATTGTGTTTTTTTACCGATCCGGGAAAAAGCCACCGGAGGGCGACGGATCGTTGCACTGGTAGAACAATCCGCCGCGCTCGCCACGCTTACATTCCGGTTAACTGGCCAGCCAGCGCTCGCGCGCCTTGCGCGCCGCCGCCCGCTTGTCGCCGACGGACAGCTTGTAGCGCGCCACTTCCGGACCGTCCAGCTTAACCTGCACGCTGCGTAATTCATCGCGGCGGAACGCGTGAATTTCGACCGTCGTCCCCGGTTGATAACGCAACAGCAGCGCATCGAGGTTGCCGCCGTTCACGCGCAGACCGTCGAGCGCGATCAGCACATCGCCCGCCGACAGGCCCGCCTTCTGCGCGGCGCTGCCTTCGTGCACCGCGGCCAGCGTGCAATCCGCGCCGCCGCGCACGCGTGCGCCGAGTGTCGGCTTGCCGCTGCGGTCCAGTTCGGGGGCGAGCGTGACGCCGAACGGCGTCAGCAGCGTGTCGAGCGGCAGATCGCGCGTGCCGTTGACGGCCTCGGCGAACAGCTCGCCCAAGTGCACGCCGGTCGCTTCGGTGAAAAGTGCCTCGATCTCGCCGGCCTCCACGCCCACTGGCTTGCCCTGGTAGAAATCGCGTCCGAATCGTTGCCACAGCAGACGCATTACGTCGTCGAGCGATTTGCGATGGCCGGTTTGCGCGCGAATCGTCAGATCGAAAGCCAGCGCGACGAGCGAGCCCTTCGTGTAATAGCTGACGATCGCGTTCGCCGCGTTTTCGTCCTGCCGATAATATTTGACCCACGAGTCGAACGAACTCTCGGCCACCGTCTGCTTCAGGCGGCCGCTGCCGCGCTGCACGCCGCCGACCACCTTGCCCAGCAAACCGAAATAGTCGTCCGCTGAAATCAACCCGGTACGCACGAGAATCAGGTCGTCGTAATAGGACGTGAAGCCTTCGAACAGCCACAGCAGCGACGTGTAGTTTTCCACGTTCAGGTCGTACGGCGCGAACGCGGCCGGTTTGATGCGCTTCACGTTCCACGTGTGGAAGTACTCGTGGCTGCACAGGCCGAGGTAGGTCCGGTAGCCATCGGTCATCGCGCTGCGGCCCTGCACCGGCAGATCGCCGCGATTGCAGATCAAAGCGGTGGACGCCCGATGTTCGAGACCGCCGTAACCATCGGTGACGGCCTGCGTCATGAACACATAACGGTCCATCGGCGCCTTCTTCGACTTCGGCTCGAACAGCGCGATCTGCGCTTCGCAAATGCGCTTCAGGTCCGCGCTCAGGCGCGCCATGTCCAGTCCGATCACGCGGCCGGCGATCACGATGTCGTGCGGCACGCCGTGCGCCTTGAACGTCGCCAGCGCGAATTCACCGAGCGTGACGGGATGATCGACCAGTTCGTCGTAGTTCTGCGCGCGGTATTCGCCGAAACCGTAGCGCTTCGTGCCGCGCGCTTCCGGCAACGCGGTCGCGACCCGCCAGGTGCGATACGCCGCGCCTGCCGGCTTCTGGATATCCACCACGCACGGCGCTTCCTCATGCCCGAGCGGCGACAGGAACACGCTCGTGCCGTTAAAGAAACCGGTGGTGTCGTCCAGATGCGCGGCCCGCACCGACAGATCCCACGCGTACACCTCGTAGCGCAGCGTCAAAGCGCCTTTTACCGGCGCGGCCTGCCAGGTGTGCTTGTCGATCTTGTCGACGCGCACCTTGCGGCCCGCGTCGTTGAGCGCGCGCAGCGTGACGATGTTGCGTGCGAACTCGCGCACCATGTAGCTGCCGGGAATCCACACCGGCAGCATGAAGCGCTGGCCGGCAGGATCGGGATCGGCGACGGTCACGGTGACTTCGAACAGATGGGCGGCGGGTTGCTTCGGAACGATGGTGTAGCGGATCGGCTTCATCGGCGGAGGATAGGGATAACGGGTGAGTGGCGGCGGAAGGGGCGACGCTGAATGTGAAAGGAGGCGCACGACGCGCCTCCGTTTTCGACCTGTCCAGCGTGCTCAGTGCACGGAGGACATTTCCTTGTCCAGCTGATCGGCCGGCACGGCGCCGGGCAGACGGCGGCCGTCGGCGAGGAACACCGTGGGCGTGCCGTCGACGTTCATCGAGCGGCCCAGCGCCAGGTTCTTGTCGATTGCGGCGGTGTCGCAGGTGCCGGCGGCGGTCGGCGCCTGATGATTCTGCATCCACGATTCCCATGCCTTGCCGCGGTCGGCGGAGCACCAGATGGACTTCGACTTGAGCGTGGAGTCCGGCGACAACACCGGATACAGGAAGGTGTAGACGGTGACGTTGTCGATCGACTTCAGCGAAGTTTCGAGTTGCTTGCAGTACGGGCAGTTCGGGTCGGAGAACACGGCGATCTTGCGCGAGCCGTTGCCCTTGACCACCTTCACTGCATTCGCAAACGGCAGGCTGGCGAAATCGATACGATTGGTTTCCGACAGGCGCGCCTGCGTCAGATTCTTGCGGGTCTTCGACTCGACCATGTCGCCGAGCAGCAGATAGTCGCCGTTGGCGTCGCTATAGACGATCTGCGTGCCGAGGTTCACTTCGTACACCCCGGCAATCGGCGTCTTCGCCACGCTCTTGATGGCGACGTCGCCCAGGCGGGTTTGCAGCGTGGCCTTGAGTTTGTCGGTCGTCTGGTCGGCCTGGGCGGAGCAGCCCATCGCGAATGCGGCAACGGCGAGCGCACCGGCTGCCATGCGGAAGATCTTTTTCATGCTGAATTCCTGGTTCATCGCGCGGGGCGCGCGTTCCTGACGTTTTTGACGCTTGTGACGTTGTGACGTTTTCTGACGTTCTTGGCCGATGCATCCGGCCGGGAAAGTCTCCATCCGTTCATGATACCTGTCTCGCCGATCCCGACTGGCCAGGCCGGCGTCTCAACCCAGCGCGGCCGACACCAGCCAGCGCTTGACGAACGGCTGCGCGCCGACCAACGCCATGCCCGTATTGCGGATGACTTTGGCCAGCGGGCCGGGCGTCGCGAACAGCTTTTGCAGACCATCGGTCGCGATCATCAGCGCGCGGATGTCTTCGCGGCGCGCACGCTCGTAGCGACGCAGCAGCACCGTATCGCCGAGATCGCGGAACGACTCCTTGGCGGCGAGCGTATCGGCCAGCGCCGCCACATCGCGCAGACCGAGGTTCATGCCCTGCCCGGCGAGCGGATGGATCAGATGCGCGGCGTCGCCGACCAGCGCGACGTTCGGCGCCACCAGCCTGTCGACCGTTTGCAGCGCCAGCGGGAAACCCTGCGCGGGCGTCACGCATTCCAGCGCGCCGAACCGGCCGCCGGTCACGCGTTCCACTTCGGCGGCCAGTTGTGCCGGATCGAGCGCGAGCAACGCCTCGGCGTGCTCGGTGCGTGCCGACCAGACCAGCGACACGTGACCGTCCGGCATGGGCAGCAGCGCGACGATCTCGCCGTCCTTGAACCATTGGAACGCGGTTTCGCCATGCGGCTTTTCCGCTTTGAAATTGGCGACCACGCCGGTTTGCCGGTAGTCGCGCCGGTTCGTCTTCGAACCGATCTGCGCGCGCACCCACGAATGCGCGCCGTCCGCGCCGACCACCAGATCGGCGGCCAGCACGTTGCCGTTCGCCAGACCGACGCTCGCGCCTTCCACGCCAAAGTCGAGCGCCTGGGCGCGGGTATCGATCCAGCTGAGATTCGGCTGGAACCGCAACGCGGCATCCAGCGCACGCTCGATGACCGCCGACTCGACGATCCACGCCAGTTGCGGCACTGAAGCCTGAAATGCGGAAAAGTGGAGTTCGGCATGCGCATCGCCGAACACGCGCATGTCGTAGACGGGGCCGAGGCGGGACAGATCGAGTGCCTGCCAGACCCGCAAGCGCTCCAGCAGGGCCTGCGAACTCGATGACAGCGCATACACGCGGGAATCGAAAAGCGCGTTGGCGGCAGGAGCCGCGCAAGGTTGCGCTAGCAGCGCCACGCGCAAGCCGCCCTGGGTCAGCGCCAGCGCCGCGGTCTTGCCGACGAGGCCGCCGCCGATGACCGCGGCGTCGAAGGTCTGGTGGTGTGCATTCATGCGCGCATTATAGCCGCCGGGTTTGCCGGGGGACGGACCACGGCGCACGGGTGATCGCGCTCAGGCGGTGAGATCGGGCCAGCGCGGAAGCCGCCGCCCGGGCCGCCCGTTTCGGGCCGGGTCCCGCCAGGAAATTCAGCCGGGCGCGGCGGGACGCCGATCCGGACGGGTTACAATTGCGCCTTCCGTGACACAACTCGCCCGGAATCGTCGAGGCTCCGCCCGATCCGGTGTCCTGTCCCGCTCCGCTGGTTTCCCCCGCAGGTCAAACGCGCGGGCTTCCCGATCCCGCACACAGCGTCGAGCGCATCACGCAACTTACTGATTCACTGAAGGATTCCCATGAGTCTCAAATGCGGCATCGTCGGCCTGCCTAACGTCGGCAAGTCCACTCTGTTCAATGCGCTGACCAAGGCGGGCATTGCCGCCGAAAATTATCCGTTCTGCACCATCGAGCCGAACGTCGGCATCGTCGAAGTGCCGGACGCGCGTCTGAAGGCACTCGCCGACATCGTCAAGCCGGAGCGCATCCTGCCGGCAGTCGTGGAATTCGTGGACATCGCCGGCCTCGTGGCCGGCGCCAGCAAGGGTGAAGGGCTGGGCAACCAGTTCCTCGCGAACATCCGCGAAACCGATGCCATCACGCACGTAGTGCGCTGCTTCGAAGACGACAACGTGATTCACGTCGCGAACAAGGTCGACCCGCTGTCGGATATCGAAGTGATCAACACCGAACTCGCGCTCGCCGACCTCGCCACGGTCGAAAAAGCGCTCGCGCGTTATTCGAAGGCCGCCAAGTCGGGCAACGACAAGGAAGCGATCAAAAACGCCGCCGTGCTGGAAAAGGTCCGCGCGCAGCTCGATCAGGCCAAGCCGGTCCGCGCGCTCGACCTCTCGGATGAAGAGAAGGCGACGCTCAAGCCGTTCTGCCTGATTACCGCAAAGCCGACCATGTACGTGGCCAACGTGAAGGACGACGGTTTCGAGAACAACCCGCATCTGGACGCCGTGACGAAGTTCGCGGCTGCGGAGAACGCGCCGGTGGTCGCCGTGTGCGCCGCGATCGAAGCGGAAATCGCCGATCTCGAAGAAGCCGACATGGAAGTGTTCCTCGCCGACATGGGGATGGAAGAGCCGGGCCTGAACCGGGTGATCCGCGCGGCGTTCAAGCTGCTGGGTCTGCAAACGTATTTCACGGCGGGTGTGAAGGAAGTGCGCGCGTGGACCATTCATATCGGCGACACGGCGCCGCAGGCGGCCGGTGCGATTCACACCGACTTCGAGCGCGGCTTCATTCGCGCGCAGACCATCGCGTTCAACGACTTCGTTACTTATAAGGGCGAACAGGGTGCGAAGGAAGCCGGGAAAATGCGGGCGGAAGGGAAGGAATACGTTGTGCATGACGGCGATGTGATGAACTTTTTGTTCAACGTTTAAGCTCGAGCGCAGACAGCGCAGCGCATTTCTCCGCGCCGCCCGCCATCAATAAAGCCCGCGCGATTGCGGGCTTTTTTGCTTTTATCGCGCGACGGTTTTCTCCAGGTCCTCGCATCGCAACCCAACCGCCATCCCATCGCGCACCGCTACCATATTCAACGGCGAATCCGCCAGCACCGCGTCGATCCCCATGCACGCCGCCTTGCGGTAATCGTCCGCATCGTTCACACCGATCGCGACGATCCGCACATCCGGCTCGTGCCGGAAGCACGCTACCGTCGCCGGTGTCCACAACGTCGCCCGCACCTCCGAGCGCCCTTCTCCGAGCGTGAATTTCTCGACGACAGCCAGCGCGCGATGCATCTCGAACGCGACCGATGTATGCGACGCCGGCGCATCCACGCAACCTTCGTTCAGCAGCACGCGCGCCAGACGCAGGCGCGTGGCATCGCGCGACTCGTACAGATGCGCCTGCGGATAAATACCGAAGCTCTGCTGATACTGCGCATCGGTCGAATAGATCGTCACGCGCGACCAGGCGTTTTCCTCGCTCAGAACTTGCGCCACCGCCTGGGTCTGCGGCTCCGCCGGCATCGCCTTCATGTCGAGGACGATCGGCATGTGAGCCGGAATCTCACGCAACGCATCGCGCAGCGTCGGAATGCCCACCGGCTGCGCGCGATACGGATAACCTGCGTCGCGCTCGAAGGTCCAGCCCGCATTCATGCGTGCGAGTTGCGCCGCGGTGTACGCGGACACCGGCCCTTCCGCATCGGTGAGCGCCGCCAGGTCGGCCGGACGATACAACACCGGCACGCCGTCCTCGCTCAATTGAACCGACAGCCACATCGCATCCGCGCGATGCGCGACCGACTCGCGGATCGCGACGAGTGTGTTCTCGGGCGCGTCGCCGGTACCGCCGCGATGCGCGATGATCTTCGGCAACGTCGCAACGGTCCGCGCGCCGGGACCCGGCATGACACTCGCGGAAGGCGTCACCGAGCAACCCGTCAGCACGACACCGAACAACACCCCCACCAGACCAACCCGTACCGAACCAAGCATGATGAATCCCGTTTGCTGAACTTTATCCATAGCGCACTCGTGCCGCGCCCTTGCCGCACGAAGCACGACGCACGAAGCACCCGCAGCGCCCCGCCTCTGCGCCCGCATCATGACCTAGCGCTCGCCGCGCGTGCCCGCTAGGCGCGCGCCGCTTGACCTGGCGCAAACCCTGCCCTCGTCCCCCAATGTTTCCGTTCGATGACAGCCGATGTTAAATTGCGGCATTCGTCGCGCCCAGCACGGGCGCGCTGTCCGGCGCACGACACCGGACTGTCATCGAACCCAAATAGAGTCGCGCGATTACGATCCGCGTCCATTCCGATCAGGAGACACCTCGATGCGTTGCAAGCCGTTATTCCGTTCGCTCACTCTCGCCGCCGTACTCAGCCTGGGCATCGGCCAGGCCGCTCACGCCGCCACGGAAATCCAGTTCTGGCACGGCATGGAAGCCGCGCTCGGCGAACGCCTGAACGACATCGCCAACGCGTACAACGCATCGCAAAGCGACTACAAAATCGTGCCGGTATTCAAAGGCACCTACGACCAGACACTGGCCGCCGGCATCGCCGCTTATCGCAGCGGCAATGCACCGGCCATTCTGCAGGTCTATGAAGTCGGCACCGCGACCATGATGCAGGCGAAGAAAGCGGTGCTCCCCGTGTCGGACGTCTTCAGGCAGGCGGGCGTGCCGCTCGACGAGAAGGCGTTCGTGCCGACCATCGCCAGCTATTACAGCGACGCCAGAACTGGCGAACTGATTTCGATGCCGTTCAACAGTTCCACACCAGTGCTGTACTACAACAAGGACGCGTTCAAAAAAGCCGGGCTCGATCCGAACCAGCCGCCCAGAACCTGGGCCGAACTGCAGATCGACGCGCAAAAGCTGAAAGCGTCCGGCATGGCATGCGGCTATTCGTCGGGCTGGCAAAGCTGGATTCAGCTGGAGAACTACAGCGCGTGGCACGGCGCGCCGTTTGCCACGAAGAACAATGGCTTCGACGGCGCGGACGCCCAGCTCGAATTCAACAAGCCGTTGCAGGTCGCGCACATCCAGTTCCTGCAGAACATGCAGAAGGAAGGCACGTTCACCTATGTCGGGCGCAAGGACGAGCCGGTGTCGAAGTTCTATAGCGGCGACTGCGGCATCATCACGAACTCGTCGGGGTCGCTCGCCACCATCCGGAAGTATGCGAAGTTCAGCTTCGGCACGGGGATGATGCCGTACGACGCCAGCGTGAAAGGTGCGCCCCAGAACGCGATTATCGGCGGCGCCAGTCTGTGGGTGCTGGCGGGCAAGGACCCTGCCGTCTACAAAGGCGTCGCGAAGTTTCTCGCGTATCTGTCCTCCGCGCCGGTCGCGGCGAAGTGGCATCAGGACACGGGCTATCTGCCGGTCACCACGGCCGCTTACCAGTTGACGCAGCAACAGGGCTTCTACGAGAAGAACCCGGGTAGCGATACAGCAATCAAGCAGATGCTCAACAAACCGCCGCTGCCGTACACGAAGGGCTTGCGTCTGGGCAATATGCCGCAGATCCGCACGGTGATCGACGAGGAACTGGAACAGGTCTGGGCACAGAAGAAAACGCCGCAACAGGCGCTCGACGCGTCCGTCGCGCGCGGCAACGACCTGCTGCGCCGCTTCGAAAAAGCCGGCAATTAAGCGCGGGGACTCAGACCAGCACCAGCGAACTCGAGGAATCCCCGATGGAAAAGCGCGTCAGCTTCGGTACCAGCCTGCTGCCCTACCTGCTAGTGGCGCCACAGCTGGCGATCACGCTGCTGTTCTTCATCTGGCCGGCAGGCGTTGCCTTGTGGCAATCCACGCAAAGTCAGGACGCGTTCGGCACATCGAGCGAATTCGTCGGGCTGGCCAATTTCAAGCAGCTTTTTGCCGATCCGCTGTACCTCTCGTCATTCAACACGACGCTGATTTTCTGCGCGCTCGTCGCCGTGTCGGGACTGGTCATCTCGCTGCTGCTGGCGGTCTGCGCCGATCGTGTGACGCGCGGTGCGCGGACCTATCAAACCCTGCTGATCTGGCCATACGCGGTCGCGCCGGCTATCGCCGCGGTGCTGTGGTCGTTTCTGTTCAACCCGAGCATTGGGCTCGTCACTTACGCGCTGGCGAAATACGGAATCGTGTGGAATCACGCGCTCAATGCGGGACAAGCGATGTTCCTGGTGGTGCTGGCTTCGGTGTGGAAACAGGTCAGCTATAACTTCCTGTTTTTCTATGCCGGTTTGCAGGCGATTCCGCGCTCGCTGATCGAAGCGGCCGCCATCGACGGCGCCGGTCCGGTGCGACGCTTCTTCGGTATCGCCCTGCCGCTGCTGTCGCCCACCAGCTTCTTCCTGCTGGTGATCAACATCACCTACGCGTTCTTCGACACCTTCCCGGTCATCGACGCCGCGACCGGCGGCGGTCCGGCGCAATCCACCCGCACGCTCATCTACAAAATTTTCGCGGAAGGCTTTCAGGGGCTCGACATCGGCAGTTCGGGCGCACAGTCGGTCGTGCTGATGGTCATCGTGATTGCGCTGACCGTCGTGCAATTCCGCTTCATCGAACGCCGGGTTCAATACTCATGATCGAGAACCGTCGCGGCTTCGACCTGTTCTGCCATGCCGTGCTGATACTGGGCGTCGTGCTGGTGGTGTTTCCCGTGTATGTCGCGTTCTGCGCGGCGACCATGAGCGAGCACGAGGTGTTCAGCGTGCCGCTGTCGCTGGTGCCGGGCACCCACCTGTTCGAGAACGTCGCGACCGTCTGGTCGCACGGCAGCGGCAATGCAGCGGCGCCGTTCGGCCGCATGCTGTTCAACAGCCTCGTCATGGCGCTGGTCATTTCGATCGGCAAGATCGCAGTGTCGATGATCTCCGCGTACGCAATCGTGTTCTTCCGCTTTCCGTTTCGCAATCTGTCGTTCTGGCTGATCTTCATCACGCTGATGCTGCCCGTCGAAGTGCGCATCTTTCCGACCGTGCAAGTGGTGTCGTCGATGCATCTGAGCAATACGTACAGCGGCCTCACCTTGCCGCTGATCGCGTCGGCCACCGCCACGTTCCTGTTTCGCCAGTTCTTCATGACGCTGCCGGACGAACTGCTGGAAGCGGCGCGCATCGACGGCGCCGGGGCGATGCGTTTCTTCTGGGACGTGGTGTTGCCGCTGTCGAAAACGAACATGGCGGCGCTGTTCGTGATCACCTTCATCTACGGCTGGAACCAGTATCTCTGGCCGATTCTGATTACCAGCCAGCAGTCGCTGACCACGGCGGTGGTCGGCATCAAAAGCATGATCGCGTCCGGCGATACGGCGACCGAGTGGCATCTGGTGATGACCGGAACGCTGCTCGCCATGCTGCCGCCGCTGATCGTCGTGCTGGCGATGCAGCGCTGGTTCGTGCGCGGTCTGGTGGACGCGGAAAAATAAGCGGGCGCCGCGCCCGACGCGGCAGGCAACGTAAGGCAAAAACGGCATGGCTGCACTGACTCTGCAAGGCGTGAAGAAAACCTACGACGGCAAACAGTTCGTGCTGCACGGTATCGACGTCGACGTCGCCGACGGCGAATTCGTCGTGATGGTCGGCCCATCGGGTTGCGGCAAGTCGACCTTGCTGCGGATGGTCGCCGGACTCGAGCGCATTTCCGAGGGCACGATTTCGATTGCCGGCAAGGTAGTGAACAAGCTCGAACCGAAAGATCGCAACATCGCGATGGTGTTCCAGAACTACGCGTTGTATCCGCACATGAGCGTCGCCGAGAACATGGGTTACGCGCTGAAAATCGCGGGCGTGGAACGCGCGCAGATTACGAAGCGAGTCGCCGCCGCGGCGCAGATTCTCGAACTCGACGCGCTGCTGCAGCGCAAGCCGCGCGAACTCTCGGGCGGCCAGCGGCAGCGGGTCGCAATGGGCCGCGCGATCGTGCGTGAGCCTGCCGTGTTTCTGTTCGACGAACCGCTGTCCAATCTCGATGCGCGTCTACGCGTGCAGATGCGGCTGGAAATCCAGCGCCTGCATGCACGGCTCGCCACCACCAGCCTCTACGTGACGCACGATCAGATCGAGGCGATGACGCTCGCGCAACGCGTGATCGTGATGAACAAAGGACACGCGGAGCAGATCGGCGCGCCGACCGATGTGTACGAGAAGCCGGCGACGGTGTTCGTCGCGAGCTTCATCGGCTCGCCGGGGATGAATCTGCTGGAAGGCCGCGTGTCGGACGACGGTGCGGCGTTCGAAGTGGCCGGCAACGGACCGCGCCTGCCGCTCGTCGGGGTGCCGGCGATCGGTCGCGAAGTCGCACGCGGACGGGAGTGGACGCTCGGCATCCGGCCGGAGCATATGACGCCGGGTCAGGGGGCTCAGTCGGTTCAGTCGACGATGGCCACGCTGCCGGTGGACTCCTGCGAGTTGCTCGGCGCGGACAATCTCGCGCACGGTCGCTGGGGCCGGCACGACGTGACCGTCCGGCTGCCGCATACGCAGCGCCCCGCCGCAGGCGAAGCGTTACCGGTGGCGCTGCCCGCACAACATCTGCATTTCTTCGATCCGTCGAGCGGACGGCGGGTGAACTGAGCCGAACCGTGCGCACCGGCGCGTGCACATAGGCGGATGGCGTTGCCCCCTGCCGTCGCCCCCACCCGCCGAAGTACAATGCCACCTGAACCGGCCGTGCGCGCAGGGTCATCGCGGAGACCATCGCCGCGCCTGCTGCCGCGCCGGCCGGCGCCGGACGCGTCGCCCGGTCCCAGCACCGCTTACTCCATCCACCCACGAGCGCCCGCCCCATGCGGCCGGCGTCGTCAACGTCTATCGCAAAGCAAATGGCCCA
Organism: Paraburkholderia sp. BCC1886; assembly: GCF_900996245.1. Taxonomy (GTDB): domain Bacteria; phylum Pseudomonadota; class Gammaproteobacteria; order Burkholderiales; family Burkholderiaceae; genus Paraburkholderia. The sequence goes on from NZ_CAAJGK010000044.1 coordinate 28,499, forward strand.
ATACGTCTTCACCATGAACCGGGTCGGCAAGATCGTGCCGCCCAAGCGTCAAATTCTCAAGGACATCTCGCTGTCGTTCTTTCCCGGCGCGAAGATCGGCCTGCTCGGCCTGAACGGCTCGGGCAAGTCGACCCTGATCCGCATCATGGCCGGGGTGGACAAGGACATCGAAGGCGAAGCCACGCCGATGCCGAATCTGAACATCGGCTATCTGCCGCAGGAACCGCAACTCGATCCGGAAAAGACCGTGCGCGAAGCCGTGGAAGAAGGTCTCGGCGACGTGTTCAACGCGCAGAAAAAGCTCGACGAAATCTACGCGGCCTACGCGGAACCGGACGCGGACTTCGACGCGCTCGCCGCCGAACAGGCGAAGTACGAAGCGATTCTCGCCACCAGCGACGGCGGCAGCGCCGAGCAGCAGATCGAAATCGCCGCCGACGCACTGCGTCTGCCGGCCTGGGACGCGAAGATCGAGCATCTGTCGGGCGGCGAAAAGCGCCGCGTCGCACTGTGCAAGCTGCTGCTCGAAAAGCCTGACATGCTGCTGCTCGACGAGCCGACCAACCACCTGGACGCGGAATCGGTCGACTGGCTCGAGCAGTTCCTCACGCGCTTTCCGGGCACCGTCGTCGCCGTCACCCACGACCGCTACTTCCTCGACAACGCCGCCGAGTGGATTCTCGAACTCGACCGCGGCCACGGCATTCCGTGGAAGGGCAATTACAGCAGCTGGCTCGATCAGAAAGAAGAACGCCTGAAGCAGGAAGAGTCGTCGGAATCGGCGCGTCAGAAGGCGATCAAGAAAGAACTGGAATGGGTGCGCCAGAATCCCAAGGGCCGGCAGGCAAAGTCGAAGGCGCGTATCGCCCGCTTCGAGGAACTGAGCAGCCAGGACTACCAGAAGCGCAACGAAACCTCGGAAATCTTCATCCCTGTCGGCGACCGTCTGGGCAACGAAGTGATCGAGTTCAAGAACGTCAGCAAGTCGTACGGCGATCGTCTGCTGCTCGACGACGTCAGCTTCAGGATTCCGGCTGGCGCGATCGTCGGCATCATCGGGCCGAACGGCGCGGGTAAGTCCACGCTGTTCCGCATGCTCACCGGCCGCGAACAGCCGGATTCGGGCGAGATCGTGCAAGGCCCGACCGTCAAGCTCGCCTACGTGGATCAAAGCCGCGACGCGCTGGACGGCTCGAAGACCGTGTTCGAAGAAATCTCCGGCGGCGCCGACGTGCTGACGGTGGGCAAGTACGAAACGCCGTCGCGCGCGTACATCGGCCGCTTCAACTTCAAGGGTGGCGACCAGCAGAAGGTGGTCGGCAATCTGTCGGGCGGCGAACGCGGCCGGCTGCATCTGGCGAAGACGCTGATCGCCGGCGGCAACGTGCTGCTGCTCGACGAACCGTCGAACGACCTCGACGTGGAAACGCTGCGCGCACTGGAAGACGCGTTGCTGGAATTCGCCGGTTCGGTGCTGGTCATTTCGCACGATCGCTGGTTTCTCGACCGGATTGCGACGCACATCCTCGCGTTCGAAGGCGACTCGCAAGTGACGTTCTTCGACGGCAACTACCAGGAATACGAAGCGGACAAGCGTGCGCGTCTCGGTGAAGAAGGCGCCCGTCCCACGCGTCTGCGTTACAAGCCGATCACGCGTTGAGCGGACGCACGGCGCGCGTTGCGGGGAAGAGGTATCGGGCACGCGCCGTGCAATCAGCGACATCAGAACCGATTAAAAGCCACACCGCCCGCCAGGCGGTGACGAGGAGGCAATAAACATGGCGATGTCGAAGGGCAAACGCTGGATCGTTGCGGCAGGCAGCGTGCTGCTGGTGTTGATCGTGATTGCGCTCGGCGCGGTGCTGTTCGTGCAGCACGAGGTCAAGGCGCGAGTGGTCGCGGCGCTCGGGCCGCTTGGCAGCGCGCAAAGCATCCACGTCGGCCTCACCTCGGTTCGTCTCACCAACGTTCTGCTGAAGGCGCCGCCCGGCTGGCCGGCAGGCGATCCGTTACGCGCCGACGAGGTCGTCATCACGCCGGATATTGGCGACATGATCGCGCGGCGTCTGCATATTCGCAGCGCGGTCGTGCGCGGCTTCGACATGGCGGTGCTGCGCTCGAAGGACGGGGCGGTTCGCCTGCTGCCGAATCTGCGGCAATCGGTGAACAACACCGACCAGCAGGCAAGCGGCGTCGTGGTGACGAAAACGCGCGACAAGCAGATCGACCACATCGCGTTCGAACAGGGCAACTTCCACTTCTACGATATGACCGTCGGGCCGCCGGCCTTCCAGGTAACGGTCAGCGAGGCCAACGCCAGCGTCGACGATCTGCAATTGCCGGAGCTCGCGGAACCCACGAAGCTCAATCTCACCGGCTCGATCAAAGGTCCGCAGCATACCGGCACGATTGCATTCGGCGGCTGGATCAGGATTTCCAACAAGGACTCGCAGACCCGCAGCACGCTGCGCGGCGTCGATATCGTCACGCTCGATCCGTATCTGTTGAAAAAGGCCGGGGCGAAAGCCCAGGTGACCGGCGGTACGCTCGATCTGACGGTCGACTCGACGGTCAGCAACTATCGGTTGCACGCGCCCGGTACGGTGACGGTCCACAACCTGCAGCTCGCCGATAGCGACAATCCGCTCGACACGTTCATGTCGATTCCGACCAAGGCGGCGGTCGCCGCGCTCAAGACGCACAACGGCGATATCACGCTGAACTTCGTGCTGGACGGCAACCTGCACGACCCGAAGTTCTCGGTACAGGAAGGTTTGTTGATGCGCCTCGGCGCAGGGCTCGCGAAGACGCTGGGCGGCGTGAGCGTCGAAGGTGTGGCGAAGGGCGCGGGCGATACGGTCAAAGGCTTGGGGAACGCGCTGAAGAATCTGCTCGGGCAGTAGCAGCCCGGCAAGTCGAGTTAGCTGTTAGAGCATCAGACCGGCAAGCCCAGCGCACGCAGGGCCGCTTCGGTCTGCGCGGCGTTCACATGATGCACGCCGTGCCAGCCGAGCGCGTTCGCGGCTTCGATATTCTTCAGGTTGTCGTCGATGAACGCGAGTTCGTCGGCGGCGACGCCCGGCAGTTGCGCTTCGATGCGCTCGCGCATGGCCGCGAAGATCGCCGGATCGGGCTTCGCCAGCTTCACTCGCCCCGACACGACGATGTCGCGAAACCGCCGCAACACCGGAAAATGCTCCCACGCATAGGGGAAGGTCTCCGCCGACCAGTTCGTCAGGCCGAACAGCGGCACCTCGGCGGCTTCGAGCTTTTCCATCAGCGCCACGCCGTCTTCCAGCACACCCGCCACCATCTCGTGCCAGCGTTCGTAGAACGCGCGGATCAGCACGGCGTGATTGGGAAACCGGGCGATCAGTTCCGCTGTAGCTTCGGCGATCGGCTGACCGCCGTCCTGCTGGATGACCCAGTCCATCGAGCAGACGTGGGTAAGAAACCAGCGCCGCTCGGTGTCGTCAGGAATCAGCTGGCGATACAGATACTCGCGATCCCAGTCGATCAGCACGCCGCCGAAATCGAACACGACTGCCTTGATGGCCATGCGCTCTCCTTTATTCGTGATCCGTTATCCCTGATTCGGCGACGATCAGACCGGCTGCGTGCGCAGTTCGAGCCACGCTTTCGCCTCGCCCGCCACATGCGGCGACAAACGCTCGCGCACCGTCTCGTGGTACGCGTTCAGCCACGCCCGTTCGTCGTCGCGCAGCAGCGCGAGATCGAGGCAGCGGGTGTCGATCGGGCACAGCGTGAGCGTCTCGAACTGGAGGAAATCGCCGAACTCGGTTTTCTCCGCCGCAACGTTCAGCACCAGATTCTCGATGCGGATTCCCCACTTGCCTGGCCGGTAAATGCCCGGCTCGACCGAGGTGATCATGCCTTCTTCCATGGCCGTCCATGTCTCGGCGGGCGCGTAGTGCGAGATGACCTGCGGACCTTCGTGCACGTTCAGGAAGTAGCCCACGCCGTGACCGGTGCCGTGACCGTAGTCCGCGCCGGCTTCCCAGATGGGCGCGCGGGCGATCGCGTCGAGCATCGGTGAACGGATGCCGCGCGGGAACTGCGCGCGCGACAGCGCCATCGTGCCTTTCAGCACGATCGTGAAATCGCGCCGCTGCGCCGCGCTCGGCGTGCCGACCGGCACCACGCGGGTGATGTCCGTGGTGCCGCTCAGATACTGGCCGCCGGAGTCGATCAGCAGCAAACCGTCGCCTTCGATGACCGAATGCGCTTCGTCGGTCGCGCGGTAATGCGGCATCGCGCCGTTCGCGTTGAACCCGGCGATGGTCGCAAAGCTCAGCGACACGAAGCCGGGACGGCGCGCGCGGGCCGCCGTCAGGCGCTCGTCGATCGTGAGTTCGGTGATGGTTTCCCGGCCGAGCGCGCTTTCGAACCACGCGAAGAACTCGGCCAGCGCGGCGCCGTCCTGTTCCATGGTGGCGCGCACGTGCGCGGCCTCCGCCTCGGTCTTGCGGGATTTGAAGAAGGTCGACGGATTGACCGCCTCGACCACCTTCACCGTGGACGGTACCGATTGCAGCAAACCGTAGGTGATCCGGCGCGGGTCGATCAGCAGCGTGCTGTCGGCAGGCAGCGCGGCGAGTGCGGCAGCGGCCTCTCCGTACGGCTTCACATCGATGCCGTCTTGCGCGAGCGCGGCGGCGACAGCGGCAGGCACCTTGCCGTCGGCGATGAACAGCGCGACGCGCTCGGTGCCGATCAGCGCATGCGCGACGAACACCGGGTTGTAGCTCACATCCGCGCCGCGCAGATTGAGAATCCACGCGAGGTCGTCGAGCGTGGAGACGAAGTGCCACTGCGCGCCCTTCTCCGCCATCGCGTGACGGACCTGCGCGAGTTTGTCCGCGCGCGCGACGCTCGCTTGCGGCGCACTGTGCTCGAATACGGTGTCGTCGGGCAACGAGGGCCGTTGTGGCCAGATTGCGTCGAACAGGTCGACATCGGTGCGCAGTTGCACGCCGCTCGCCGTCAGCGCGTGGGTCAACGCACGCGCCGCCGCGACGCCCAGCACCGCACCGTCCACGCCGACCACGCCACCGCGCGCCACGTTCTGCGCGAGCCAGTCGAAATGCGGCACGGTGAGCTGGCCGCCGGTCATCTTCATCAGCTGGACGCCGGTGCCGGCGAGTTGCGCATTGGCCTGCTCCCAATAGCGGCTGTCGGTCCAGACGCCGGCGAAGTCGGCGGTCACGACCAGCGTGCCGGCCGAGCCGGTAAAGCCGGACAGCCATTGGCGGCCCTGCCAGCGGCCGGGCAGATATTCGGACAGATGCGGATCGGCGGACGGCACCAGGTAGGCGGCCACGCCTTGCTGCGCCATCGCGGCACGCAGGCTGGCCAGACGTTCGGGAATGGAAGCGGTGTCGGGGAGTCGGGCGTTCATGGGGTCACCTGCAAGGAATCATCGACGGGAGAGCGAGCCGACCGTCAGAGTGACGGCGATCAACGCGATGGCCGTGCACACCGGCCATTCGAGCGTGTCGCCATCGTGGAAAAGGCCGACGAGATTGCCGGCCATCGCGGCGAGCACGGCGCCGGCCATGCCGGCCGCCGGGCCGATCCACCAGCGGGCGCGGCCGGCGCGGTCAGTGCGGCCAGAACGATTCGCGCGCCGCAGCGGATGCAACCACCAGCCGGCGAGGCCGATGACCGCGCCGAGCACAACGATGCCAGTCCAACCCATTAGCGGAACACCCCATGCACTTTCGGATTCGTCTCATGGGCGCAACGGGATTGGACAGCTAGCATTTTGGCCTCATTAACCAAGAAGTTCAGTACGGCGCTTTTCCGCATAGCGGTTGAGTTTAGGGGTCGGGGTGATCTTAGGCAAGCCGACGGCTTGCCGCTAAAGCCCAGCCGCGTGGGTGCCGAGGCTGACATCGCTCCATGCGCATCGCCCTTATCGAGCCGGATCTGCGACACGCCAAACTGGTCGGCCGGCTGATTTTCGCCGGCGGTCATGCGTGTCAACACTTCACTATCAGTAGCGAGTTCCTCACCCGGGCGGCGGACGAATTTTTCGACCTGCTCATCACCGAGGGCTGGACCGGCGACCGTTCCGCCGAAGACGTCATTCCGCTGGCGCGCTCCATTCTGCCGGGCCTGCCGGTCATCGTGCTGATGAACGAGCCGCGCGAAAGCCAGATCGTCGCGGCATTGCATGCGGGCGCCGACGACTGTCTGGCCAAACCGGTGCGCGGTCCCGAAATGCTGGCGCGGGTCGACGCGCTGCTGCGTCGCGCGGCGCTGCGCAGGCCCACCACCCGGCGCCGCGACGTGATTAGCGGCTATTCCTTCGACGCGACGCAATTCGCGGTCAGTTTCCGCGACCAGACCGTTTCCCTGACGCCGAAAGAGTTCCGCTTCGCGCTGCTGCTCTTCGCCAACCTGTCGCGGCCCGTGTCGCGCGCGCACATTCTGGAGAACGTCTGGTCGCGCGGCCGCGACGTTCCGTCACGCACCGTCGACACCCACGCGTCGCGGGTGCGCAGCAAACTGCAATTGCGACCGGAATACGGCTACTGCCTGATGCCGCTTTACGGCTACGGGTATCAGCTGGACGCGATGTCAACCCAGCCCGTCGTGGAGTCCGGCTGACGGGGGTTGACGGGGCCGCCAATGTAAGAATCGTTAAAACGCTATAATATCGGGCTAAACCATAGCCCCCCTTCAATGCAGCTCCTAACGATCGGAATCAATCACCACACTGCGCCTGTCGCCTTGCGCGAACGCGTGGCGTTTCCGCTCGAACAGATCAAGCCGGCATTGGACACGTTCAAGGGTGTCTGGGCGAGCCGCACGGCCCGCATGGCGCCGGAAGCGGCCATTCTGTCCACCTGCAACCGCACCGAGCTGTATTGCGCGACAGACGACCAGGCGGCTCGCGAAGCCGCCATCCAGTGGTTTTCCCGTTATCACAACCTCCCCGTCGACGAACTCGCGCCCCATGTCTATGCGCTGCCGCAGTCGGAAGCCGTGCGCCACGCGTTCCGCGTCGCCTCTGGGCTCGATTCGATGGTGCTGGGCGAAACGCAAATCGTCGGACAAATGAAGGATGCAGTGCGCACGGCGTCGGAAGCCGGCGCGCTGGGCACTTATCTCAACCAGCTGTTCCAGCGCACTTTCGCGGTGGCGAAAGAAGTGCGCAGCACGACCGAAATCGGCGCACAGTCGGTTTCCATGGCGGCCGCGGCTGTGCGGCTCGCGCAGCGCATCTTCGACAAGATTGCGAATCAGCGCGTGCTGTTTATCGGCGCGGGCGAAATGATCGAGTTGTGCGCCACGCACTTCGCCGCGCAGCAGCCGCGCGAGCTGGTGGTGGCCAACCGTACCGCCGAGCGCGGCACGCGGCTCGCCGAACGCTTCAACGGGCGCGCCATTCCGTTGTCGGACCTGCCTTCGCGCATGCACGAGTTCGACATCATCGTGTCTTGCACGGCATCCACGTTGCCGATCATCGGCTTGGGCGCCGTCGAGCGCGCCGTGAAAGCGCGCCGTCACCGTCCGATCTTCATGGTCGATCTGGCCGTGCCGCGCGATATCGAACCCGAAGTCGGCAAGCTCGAAGACGTGTTCCTGTACACCGTCGACGACCTCGGCGCGATCGTCCGCGAAGGCAATGCATCGCGGCAAGCCGCGGTGGCGCAGGCCGAAACCATCATCGAAACGCGGGTGCAGAATTTCATGCAGTGGCTCGACGCGCGCAGCATCGTGCCGGTCATCCGCCACATGCACACGCAGGCCGACGTGCTGCGCCGCGCCGAAGTGGAACGCGCGCAGAAAATGCTCGCTCGCGGCGACGACCCGGCCGCCGTGCTCGAAGCGCTCTCGCAGGCGCTGACCAATAAGTTGATTCACGGTCCCACGCACGCGCTGAACCGCGCGAGCAGCGAGAACCGCGACAAGCTCATCGAACTGATGAGCGGCTTCTACAAACACTCCGGTCCTTCCGAGCGTTAGCGGCGCGGCACGCAACGTGGCCGCCGCCGCGGTCGGAGCCCAAACGGCTGCGACACCGCGCGCAGCACTTCCGGGCCGATGCCCGATTCCAACTTTGTTTCTGCGGAGTTCGCTCCGCTACCCTGCTCCGCTACCGCTTCGCTACTGATACCGTCCGATGAAAACGAGCATGCAACGCAAGCTCGACCAGCTCACCACCCGGCTGGCCGAACTGAACGACCTGTTGAGCCGCGAGGACATTACCGCGAATCTCGATCAATACCGCAAGCTCACGCGTGAACACGCCGAGCTTGGACCGGTGGTCGAGCATTACGCGCTGTGGCGGCAGGCGTCGAACGACGCGGCCACCGCGCAGGAACTGCTCGCGGACGTCTCCATGCGCGACTTCGCCGAAGAAGAAATCCGCGCGGCACGCGAGCGCATGGAACAACTCGGCGCCGAATTGCAGAAGATGCTGCTGCCGAAAGACCCGAACGACGAGCGCAACATCTTCCTCGAAATCCGCGCGGGCACCGGCGGCGACGAATCCGCGCTGTTCGCGGGCGACCTGTTGCGCATGTATCTGCGCTATGCCGAGCGCAACCGCTGGCAGGTCGAGATGATGTCGGCAAGCGAATCGGATTTGGGCGGCTACAAGGAAGTAATCGTGCGGATTGCCGGCGACGCGGCGTATTCGAAGCTCAAGTTCGAATCCGGCGGCCATCGCGTGCAGCGCGTGCCGGCCACAGAAACCCAAGGCCGTATCCATACGTCCGCCTGCACGGTCGCGGTGATGCCGGAGGCGGACGAGATTGCGGCGGTCGAGATCAATCCGGCCGATTTGCGCATCGACACGTTCCGGGCGTCCGGCGCGGGCGGGCAGCACATCAACAAGACCGATTCGGCGGTACGCGTGACCCATTTGCCCACGGGCATCGTGGTCGAATGTCAGGACGACCGCTCGCAGCACAAGAACAAGGATCGCGCGCTCAAGGTGCTGGCCGCGCGAATCATGGACAAGCAGTCCCAGGAACAGCACGCGAAGGAAGCGGCGACCCGCAAGAGCCTGATCGGCTCGGGCGACCGTTCGGAGCGGATTCGCACCTATAACTTCCCGCAGGGGCGGCTGACCGATCACCGGATCAACCTGACGCTGTACCGTCTCGAAGCATTGATGGACGGCGATCTGGACGAGCTGATCTCGGCGCTGGTCAGCGAGCATCAGGCCGAACTGCTGGCCTCGCTCGGCGACGCGGACTAAACGCTCATGAGCTCCGACACGCCGGCCGCGCTGTTGCGCGCGTCAACGCTACCGCCGCTCGAAGCGCGCATTCTGCTGACGCACGTGCTCGGCTGGCGCCCCACGCAGTTGATCACGCGCAGCGACGATTCGCTCGACGAGGTGTCGGTGGCGCGCTATCTCGCGCTGGAAGCACGGCGCACGAGCGGCGAGCCGATCGCGCAACTGGTCGGCAGCCGGGAGTTTTTCGGGCTCGACTTCACGGTGACGCCCGACGTGCTGATTCCGCGGCCCGACACCGAATTGCTGGTTGAAACCGGACTCGCGGCCATCGACAACATCGCGCATGCCCGCGTGCTCGATCTCGGCACCGGGACCGGCGCGATCGCAGTGGCTATCGCAGCAAACCGGCCCGATGCGCGGGTGTGGGCGCTCGACCGCTCGGCTGCGGCGTTGGCCGTCGCGACGGTCAACGGCACGCGTCTGCTCGATGCGAACCGCCCCGGCGGCGCGCTCGTCTGGCAACAAAGCGACTGGTTCGATTCGCTCGATCCGGCGTTGCGCTTCGACGCCATCGTCAGCAATCCGCCGTATATCGCGAGCGGCGATCCGCATCTGACGCAAGGCGATTTGCGCTACGAGCCGCGCGGCGCGCTTACCGACGAAGCCGATGGACTCAGCGCAATCCGCATCATCGTGGCCGGTGCGCCGGCGCGGCTTGCGGCTAACGGCGTGCTATGGCTGGAACACGGCTACGACCAGGCTGAAGCCGTGCGCGCGCTGCTGGTTGCGCAGGGTTTTGCCGAGGTGCGGTCTGCGCGCGATCTCGCCGGTATCGAACGGATCAGCGGCGGAAGGTGGAAGGCTCGAGGCATGCTTTAGAAACGCTCGAGCCCGGCCCGGCGGCCAGGTCGGCGCGCCGACCCGATAGCCTTTCCAGTCGAAGGGACATAGCGGCCCCCGGTCGGCTGTACCGAAATCCGCTATCATTTCAGCCAGTTCCCCTCACATCACAGAACCGCAAGGTCAGTCATGGACACGCAACAACGCATCAAACAACTCGTCGACGACAACAACGTCGTTCTTTTCATGAAGGGCACGGCCCAGTTCCCGATGTGCGGCTTTTCGGGTCGCGCCATCCAGATTCTGAAAGCGTGCGGCGTCGGCGAAATCAAGACGGTCAACGTGCTCGAGGACGACGAAGTCCGCCAGGGCATCAAGCAGTTCTCGAACTGGCCGACCATTCCGCAGCTGTACGTGAATGGCGAATTCGTCGGCGGCTCGGACATCATGATGGAAATGTACGAATCGGGCGAACTCCAGCAGTTGTTCGCCGCAGCCTGAACGGCGCCAGTACAGAAGCGCCGCGAATCATGGAAACGCGCGTGGCGGCGCCACGCCGGCTGGTCGTGGCGATCACCGGCGCGAGTGGCGCTATCTACGGCATCCGGCTGCTCGAGACGCTGCGCAGGCTCGGCGGCGTCGAGAGCCATCTGCTGATTTCGGCCGCCGGCTGGCTGAATATCCAGCACGAACTCCAGTTGACGAAAGACGACGTGCATCCGCTGGCGGATGTCGTCCACCCGGTGCGCGACGTCGGCGCGAGTATCGCGTCCGGCTCGTTTGCCACCGACGGCATGATCGTCGCCCCTTGCTCGATGAAGACGCTAGCCAGCGTCGCACACGGTTTCTCCGACAACCTGATCACGCGGGCGGCCGACGTCACGCTCAAGGAGCGGCGCCGGCTGGTGCTGCTGGTGCGGGAGACACCGTTCAATCTCGCGCATCTGCGCAATATGACGGCCGTCACCGAAATGGGCGGCGTGATCTTCCCGCCGCTGCCGGCTTTCTACAATCAGCCCACCTCGATCGATCAGATGGTCGATCACACGGTAGCGCGCGTACTCGACCTGTTTGCACTCGGCCCGGCTTTGTCACCAGCATGGCAAGGCTTGCGCGGCGCCGATTAACAACACCAGCGACACGATCAATTCCGTTTTCACCCGTTTATCAAACGCGAGTGCGAACTTATAGTGCAAGCAACCCAATTTTTCGAGCCGCTCCCCCGGCCGCGTTGCTGCCATGAATCGCTTACCGTCGCTTTTCCTGTCCCACGGCGCGCCTACGCTGCCGATCGACCCTTCCCTGCCCTCCGCCGGGTTCGGCGTATTGAGCGCGCAACTGCCCCGTCCCGAATCCGTGCTGATGCTGTCGGCGCATTGGGGCACCGCGCGGCCGGTCGCGAGCACGTCTGCCGCGCCGGAAACCATCCACGATTTTTACGGCTTTCCGCGTCAGCTTTACGAGATCCAGTACCCCGCGCCAGGCGCGCCCGATGTCGCGCGGCGCGCGGCGGTGCTGCTCGGCGAACAGGGCGTCCTCGCCGATGCGCAGCCACACGGCCTCGATCACGGCGCCTGGGTGCCGATGCTGTTGATGTTCCCGCAAGCGGACGTGCCGGTCGCACAGTTGTCGATTCAGCCGCACATGGACGCCGCGCACCATTTCCGCGTCGGCCGCGCGCTGCGCGCTTTGAAAGACGATGGCGTGATGGTGATCGGCTCAGGCCAGATCACGCACAACCTGCGCGCCGCCGATTTCTCCGCGCGCCCGGAAGATGCGGACCCGCGCGTCAGCGAATTCACCGACTGGTTCGAGGAAAAGCTGGCCGGGCACGATATCGACGCGTTGCTGGACTATCGCCGCCAGGCGCCCCACGCGGTCCTGATGCATCCCACCGACGAGCATCTGCTGCCCGTGTTCGCCGCTCTCGGCGCCGCCGATGACGATTTTTCGCTCGCCATCCAGTCGCTCGGCACCTACCAGCGCTCGCTGGCCATGACGAATTACGTGTTCGGCACAGCGTGACGCTAGCGGCGTCGTCCATAAAAAAGCCCGCCTGAGTGACAACTCAGGCGGGCTTTTTACTCGTGCGTCGACTCAATGCGAGCCGATACCCTCGAGCACTTCGTCGTGCTCGCCACGCTCGTCGAGATACTCCGAGCGATAGCCGCTGTGCACGCCCCAGTAATAAAACACCAGCGCAAACGCGATCACTACCAGCATGTCCCAGCCATACGGCAGAACGCCGCTGCCGCCGAACTGCTTGCTGCCAATCAACGACAGCACCGCCATCACCGGCAGATAGACGACGAGCCACCACGCGGCCTTCAGATCACGTCCCCAGCCCGCGAAGCCTGACTTCGCCTGGAAGTAGAAGTACACCGGGAGCGCCACGACCATCAGCAGGATAATTTCGCCGGTCAGCGGCCACTTCGCCCAGTACAGGATCAGCGACGCGCAGACGAACGCGAACGGCGCGATCACCGACATGCCCGGAATGTGCAGCGGCCGTTCCAGATCGGTTGCGGCGCGGCGCAGCGACATCAGGCTGATCGGGCCAGTCAGGTAGGAGATGACGGTCGCGACCGAAATCACCGCCGCCAGCGAACTCCAGCCGCGGAAGAAGAACAGGAAGATGAACGACACCAGCAGGTTGAACCACATGGCCGGGCGCGGCACGCCGTAGAACGGGTGCACGTTGCCGAACATCTTCGGCATCGTGTTGTTGCGCTCCATTGCGTAGATCATGCGGCTCGTGGTCGCCATGTAGGTCGTACCCGTGCCGCTCGGGCTCACGAAGGCGTCAACGTACAGCAGGATGGCCAGCCAGTTCAGGTTCAACGCAATCGCGAGTTCGGCGAACGGCGAGGCGAAGTTGAAGTGGCTCCAGCCCTTCATTACGTCGCCCGGACTGACTGCGCCGATGTAGGCGATCTGCAGGAGCACGTAGATAACCAGCGCCAGCAGAATCGAGCCGATCACCGCGAACGGTACGCTCTTGGCCGGGTTACGCGCTTCGCCGGCGAGATTGATCGGGCTCTGGAACCCGTTGAAGGCGAACACGATACCGCTCGTCGCCACCGCGGTCAGAACCGCCGACCAGCCATAAGGCGCAAACGTGCTGACTTCACCGAAGTTTTCCTTATGAAAACCCGTCAGCATCAAACCGAGAATGGTGGCGCCCGGAATCACGAACTTGAAGACCGTAATAGCTGAATTGGCGCGCGCGAACAGTTTGACGCCCCAATAATTGAGCAGAAAATAAATAATCACCAATAACGCGGATAACAATAACCCGTTGGTCGTTAATGATCCATTCACGAATAACGCATGCGCCCATGGATAAGGCCATGTACTCATATATTGAATCGACGCTTCCGCCTCGATGGGAATAACCGAGACAATCGCAATCCAGTTTGCCCAGGCACTAATGAAGCCAACCAGCGCACCATGCGAATAGCGCGCGTAACGCACCATGCCGCCGGACTCGGGGAACATGGCGCCGAGTTCCGCGTAAGTCAGTGCAATGGCCAGAATCACCACTGCACCAATCACCCATGCACAAATCGCAGCGGGACCCGCAATTTTTGCAGCCTTCCACGCGCCGAACAGCCAGCCCGATCCGATGATCGAGCCCAGGCCGGTCAGCATGAGCGCGATCGGGCCGATGTTCCGTTGTATAGAACTTTTCACGTCTTCTCCTGTATCAGAACCATGACGGCACCGCGTGACATCGCTCGTGGCGCTGGAAGCGGGGTGACGCGCATGCGTTGCGCGACGGCCCATGTTCGATCAGGTGCAACCGACGCGCGGCGCGTAGTTTAACGGTTGCACCCGGCTGTTGCACCGGAACCAAGGGTTGTCCCTGGAAAAAATCTGCGCATTCGGAAAGCTTTGTTAGCAAACTCTGCGCCCAAAAGACGCGCCTTTGTAAAGAAACGGGGAGAGAGTTGACCTTCGCGCAAAATGCCCGTATAACGTCCTGGCAGGATTTCAGGCGGCGAGTGAATTGGTCTTTCGTGGTTCGCCCATCAACGGTACTCCGGTTGGTCTATTACCCCCTTCCTTGATTTTCATGCGCTCTGTGGGCTTCGGCCTTATTCACCATCTTTAGGAAAAAGTAATATGGAAACCGGTACCGTCAAGTGGTTCAACGACGCAAAGGGCTTTGGCTTCATCACGCCGGACGGCGGCGGCGAAGATCTGTTCGCGCATTTCTCGGAAATCCGCACGGAAGGCTTCAAGACGCTGCAGGAAAACCAGAAAGTGACGTTTGAAGTGAAGACGGGCCCGAAGGGCAAGCAAGCTGCAGATATCAAGCCGGCTTAAGCTGTAGTTAGCCCGCAAGCAGTATTAGCTTCCTTCTGGACGCAAAAAACCCCGCCTTGGCGGGGTTTTTTTATATATCGACCGCGATTATCTTCGCAATCCGCGACTCGTCGATAAACGATTATCCGAATATCCGGCGCGCGTGAATGCCCAACCCTGTTGCGACACTGGCGAGCCGGTCGCCGAATACCGCTTTCGCCTCCGGAAACGCTGCCGCCAGTGCGCTGGATAAGAACGACAAGCCGGTCGAGCCGCCGGTGAAGTAAATCGCGCCGACGTCGCGGGTGGCCACCCCGGCGGCCTGCACCGTATCGCGCGCTGCTTGCACGATGCGGCGCGTCTCCTCCTCGCCGGCCTTGATGAGCTGCGCCTCGTCGAAAGCCAGTCGCAGATCGTCCTCCACTTCTTCGAGGTCGATCAGCGTCTCGCCGCCGGCCGCCACGCCGATCTTCGCTTCTTCCGCATGCGCGGCCAGCGCGTGACCCAGACGCCGGTCCACGACGCGGATCAGCCGGTCGTAATGCTTGACCTCGGTGAACAGGTGGCGCATCAGCGTCAGTTCGCTCACGCGTTTCGGCGCGTAGACCGTGTTGATCAGATGCCAGGTGGCGAGATCGAAATAGACGCGGCTCGGAATTTCGCGGCCTTCCGTGTCGAGCGTCTGATAGCCGAGTTCACGCAGAATCGTCCCGAGTTCGACGCGCCGGTCGAAATCCGTTCCGGCGACGTGCACGCCGTGGTGCGCCAGCACATCGTCCTTGCGTTCAATCCGCTGCATTCGCTGCGGTCCCACTCGCACCAGCGAGAAGTCCGACGTACCGCCGCCGATGTCGGCCACCAGCACGAGCCCTTCTTCCGTGAGATGCGATTCGTAATCGAAGGCCGCCGCGATCGGTTCGTACTGGAAGTGAATCTCCCGCAACCCGACCGAACGCGCCGCCGCT
Source organism: Paraburkholderia sp. BCC1886 (assembly GCF_900996245.1). Taxonomy (GTDB): domain Bacteria; phylum Pseudomonadota; class Gammaproteobacteria; order Burkholderiales; family Burkholderiaceae; genus Paraburkholderia. The sequence goes on from NZ_CAAJGK010000044.1 coordinate 43,829, forward strand.
TCGAGTTGCTGCTGCGCCATCTGATCGGCGCGCGGATCGTCGTCGACGAAAAACACCGGGCGTCCCATGACCGCGCGGCTGATTGCGTCGCCCGCGCTTTTTTCGGCAGACCGCTTCAGGTGATCGACGAAGATCGCGATGACTTCGGTGTACTTGATGGCGGAACCGTCGCCGAGGTCGGTCGAATTCTCCGCGAGCGGCGAGCCGAGAATGCTCTTCATGGAGCGCATCAGCCGGCCGTCGAAACCGTCGATATAGGCCGCCAGCGCCGCACGGCCAAACTCGCGGGTGTTCTCGTCGGTGTTGAAAAATACCGAGGTGGGCAGCGTGGTGTACGCGCCTTCGACCGGCGCGAGCTTGAGCGTCGTGCCGTCGGGGACGGCCACGGCGGAATTGGAAGTACCGAAATCAATCGCGCAATAGTTCATGGCTGGAATCGCCGCTCACGGCTGGCGCGGACAGAAGAGGGGAGCGGCTTTGTAACACGAAAGCGCGACTAGCATCAACCGACGCTGCCGCAACCCGCGGGATTCCGCCCACCACCCGCTCGACGGAACAGGAATTGCTCAATCCGTCAGGATACGCCGCCAATTTTCTGGAAACAGGAGACAACCCGCAATGAATGTGCCGCCGACCGCCGCAATTCATGAGACGCAGGAACAATCCGGCGATGCCGCGATTATCGAAACCGACCTGCCGTCGCGACTCGACCGCTTGCCGTGGGGACGCTTCCACACGCTGATCGTGGTGGCACTCGGCATCACCTGGCTGCTGGACGGTCTCGAAGTGACCTTGGCCGGCGCGGTGGCGAGCGCGCTGAAGTCGAGCCCCGTCCTGCATTTGAGCAACGCCGAGGTCGGGCTCGCCGGCAGCGCGTACATCGCGGGCGCGGTGCTCGGCGCGTTGGGCTTCGGCTGGCTGACCGACCGGCTCGGGCGCCGCAAGCTCTTCTTCATCACCCTCTTCCTGTATCTGGCGGCCACCGCCGCGACCGCGCTGTCGTGGAATCTGGCGAGTTTTCTGCTGTTCCGCTTCCTGACCGGTGCAGGCATCGGCGGCGAATACACCGCCATCAATTCGACGATCCAGGAGTTCACCCCGGCGCGGGTGCGCGGCTGGACCGATCTGGGTATCAACGGCACGTTTTGGATCGGTGCGGCGCTTGGCTCGGCGGGTTCGCTGATCCTGCTCGATCCGCACCTGCTGCCCGCCGACTGGGGCTGGCGCGCGTGCTTTTTCATCGGCGCGGTGCTGGCGCTGGCCATCCTGCCGATGCGCATCTGGGTACCCGAAAGCCCGCGCTGGCTACTCACGCACGGCGACGAACGCGATGCACGGACCATCGTCGAAAACATCGAAACCCGCTTTCGCAACGAAGGGCACGAACTTCAGGATCGCGACCTGACCCGCTTGCGCCTGCGCGCACGCGGCAACACGCCGCTGCGCGAGGTGTTCGACACGCTGTTCAACGTGCACCGGCGCCGCGCGCTGGTCGGTCTGTCGCTGATGACCGCCCAGGCGTTTTTCTACAACGCGATTTTCTTCACCTACGCGCTGGTGCTGACCGATTTCTATCAGGTGCCCGGGGACCATATCGGCTGGTATCTGCTGCCCTTTGCGCTGGGAAATTTCCTTGGGCCGCTGCTGCTCGGACGGCTTTTCGACGTGATCGGCCGCCGCAAGATGATCGCCGCGACTTACGGCATGTCCGCCATTCTGCTGACCGTGAGCGGCTATCTGTTCGAACAGCAGATGCTCACCGTGGTCACGCAGACTATCGCTTGGATGGTCATCTTTTTTTTCGCGTCGGCGGCCGCGAGCTCGGCGTATCTGACGGTCAGCGAATCGTTTCCGCTGGAAATTCGCGCGCTGGCGATTGCGGTGTTCTATGCGTTCGGCACGGCGCTCGGCGGCATCGCCGGTCCGGCGTTTTTCGGCCGGCTGATCGATTCGCATCAGCGCGGCCAGGTGTTTTCCGGCTATCTGGTCGGCTCCGCGCTGATGCTCGCGGCCGCGGTGATTGCGGCGATCTGGGGCGTGGATGCGGAGGGCAAGTCGCTCGAGAACGTCGCGGCGCCGTTGTCGAGTGTCGCGGACGGCGCGGAATAGAAAACGCGCGACCGGGGCCGCGCGCTGATTGCTGCTCTTCGAACGCCGTCGAAGCCTGTTGCGCTCTGCTTAGAGCGGCTTCTTCCAGCCTCCGCCGTAAGCGATATCGGCCAGCGGCAACCGCTGACGCACCGACTTCTCACGCTCGCGCAGAACCGGGTCGAGCTTGTCGACGTCGCCGTAATGGCCGAGCGAAATGATGGCGATCACTTCGACGTCGTTCGGGAGTTTGAACGCGGTGCGGAACGCGTTCGGATCGAAACCGCTCATCTGATGCGCGGCCAGACCGAGCGCATGGGCCTGCAGCACCAGCGACATTGCCGCCGCGCCCGCGTCGTAGGGCGCACAGCGGTTCACTTCACCCTTGCTGGTCAGCGTATGCGTGGTCACCGCGATCAGCACCGGCGCCGGCGCATTCCAGCCCTGATTGAACGGCACCAGCGTCGCAAACGCTTCTTTGAACGACACTTCGTCGGTGCCGCGGTCGAACACCACGAATCGCCACGGCTGGACGTTATACGAAGACGGTGCCCAGCGCGCCGCTTCCAGCACCGACAGCAAATGCTCCCGGCTCACCGGCTCGCTCGAATAGGCGCGCGGGCTCCAGCGGCCGGCAATCAACTCGTGAATGGCAACTTCGGTAGGTGCGGGTTTGTTGGTCATGCGCTTCTCTTGGTCGAAATTCATGAACGGCGGGCGGCTGCCCGGGGCCACATAGCATACCCGGCCTGCGCCGCGCGTGGTCCCCGAGTTGTGCGTCCATGGGTCCGTTCCTGCCATCCGGGCAAGCGTGGGCGCCCCGCTTCACACCGGCTGCGCAAGCGTCGCCCTGGCCGGCCGGTTGATGCGCAGAACGATGAAAGCCGCCACCAGACACAAGCCGCCCGAGATCATCGAGGCGACCGTGTAGGTGCCGAGACTCGCGCGCAGCATGCCCGCGCCGAGCGCCGCAAAGGCGGCGCCCAACTGATGCCCCGCGACCACCCAGCCGAACACCACCGGCGCGGCTTCCTTGCCGTAGACGTCGGTCGCGAGCCGCACGGTCGGCGGCACCGTGGCGATCCAGTCGAGGCCGTAGAACACGGCGAACAGCGGCAGACCGAAGAAATCGATACCGAACGCATGCGGCAGATACATGAGCGACAGCCCACGCAAACCGTAGTACCAGAACAGCAGCACGCGGCTGTTGAAACGGTCCGACAGCCAGCCGGAGAGGGTCGTGCCGATCAGATCGAAGATGCCCATCGCGGCCAGCAGCGAGGCGCCCTGCACTTCGGTCATGCCGTAATCGCCGCACATGGCGATCAGGTGGGTGCCGACGTAGCCGTTGGTACTCGCGCCGCAAATAAAGAAGCTGAAAAACAGCAGCCAGAAGTCGCGCGTCTTGCTGGCCATGGCGAGCGTGCCGAAGGCGATGGCGAGCGGATTCTGTCGGGTGCCGCCGGTGGCGAGCGGCGCGTCGTCCGGTTCGCCATAGGCGCGCAGTTGCATGGAGGCGGGACGCTCGGGCAGCAGGAAGGCGACTAGCGGCAGGACGACTGCCGCCGCAAGTGCGACCACCCAGACCACCTGACGCCAGCCGTAATGCTCGGCGATAGCGGCGAGCATCGGCAGGAAGACCAGTTGGCCGGTGGCCGAGCTGGCCGTCAGAATGCCCATGACCAGACCGCGCCGGGTCGTGAACCAGCGCGTAACCACCGTCGCCGACAGCGACAAGGCCGCCACGCCGGTCGAGCCGCCGACCATCACGCCCCAGATGAGCACCATCTGCCACGGCTGCGTCATCATCGACGAGAGCGCTACGCCGCCGCCCATCGTAGCCAACGCGACCAGCAGCGTGGGGCGGATGCCGAAGCGCTGCATCGCGGCGGCCGCGAACGGCCCCATCAGCCCGTACAGCGCGATATTCACGGAGATGGCCAGCGAGATGGTCGCGCGGCTCCAGCCGAACTGATGCTCGAGCGGCAGCATCATCACACTCGGCGTGGCCCGCGTGCCGGCCGCGGCCAGCAGCACCAGGAACACCACCGCGACGGTCAGCCACGCGTAGTGGAAACGTCCGCCAATCAGTCTCGCTGCCCAGTTCATCGATTCTCCAATCGGCGCCGGCTACATGGCCGGCCTCTCGTCGTTCAATACGTCGGTATCAGGATTTGTGACAGAGCGGTCACAATAGTGTTGCGATGTTAGTTACCGCTCGGTAACATGTCAAGGCGCTAATCGAATCGAGGTGGCGAACCATGTCCCACAGCCGACATACCGATGCCGAGCCGAAAGCCGCGCGCCCGCGCAGCACGCACACGGCCGGCCCGCAGGCCCAACAAAATCTGCTGCGCGCCGCGGAGGAACTGTTTTATCGCGAGGGCGTGCGCTCGGTCGGCGTCGATGCGGTAGTGGAGCGCGCCGGCGTCAACAAGATGAGCTTATACCGCCAGTTTTCGTCGAAGGACGAACTCGTCATGGCCTATCTCGAACGCAAGGACCAGCAGTTCTTCGGCTACGTCGAAAAGAGCTTCGCGAAGCATCCCGGCGAGCCGGCCCGGCAGCTTCAGCAGTATTTCGACGATCTCGCTGCGCGCGCGTCGATCGACGATTACCGCGGCTGTCCGTTCGTGAACGTGTCGGTCGAGTTTCCGGACGCGACGCATCCAGCCCGCCAGTTCGTCTTCCGTAACAAGCAGCGCTTGATGGCGCGCCTGCTGGAACTGGCAAGCGCCGCCGGCGCAGACGAACCGGCCGAACTGGCGAATGCGCTGGGTTTGATCATCGAGGGCGTCTATGCCGCGAGCCAGACCTATGGCCCGGGATGTGGGCCGATTCTGGCCGCGCCGAAGGTCTCAGCCATGCTGATCGCGGCTGCTGTCCCGCAGTTAAAATAGCGCGCTCTTCGCCTTGAGATCGCCCGCTCCATGTCCGTCACGCCCGCCCCCCACGAAACCGTTATCGACGCAACCCGGCATTGGCTGACGCAGGCGGTGATCGGCCTGAATCTGTGTCCGTTCGCGAAGGCCGTGCACGTTAAAGGACAGATCCGCTACGTGGTGAGCGGGGCGGAGAATCTCGAAGCCGTTCTCCTCGACCTTGAAACCGAACTGCAAACACTGGTCGACGCCGATCCTGAAACCGTCGACACCACTCTGCTGATTTTGCCGCGCGCGTTCGGCGAATTTCTCGACTTCAACGATTGCCTGTTTTTTGCCGAGCGGATGCTCCGGCAGCTTCGGCTCGAGGGCACGATCCAGATCGCCAGTTTTCACCCGCTTTATCAGTTCGAAGGAAGCGAAGCGGGCGATATCGAGAACTACACCAACCGCGCGCCCTACCCGATCCTGCATCTGCTGCGCGAAGACAGTATCGAGCGCGCGGTGCAGGCTTTTCCGGATGCCGAAGCGATTTACGAACGTAATCAGGAAACGCTGCGGCGCATCGGTCTGGCCGGCTGGAATGATCTGATGAAACGCTAGGCGAGCCTGAGCATCAAGCCGCGACGAAAAACCGTTCCTTCAGTTCTTCGATGCCGAGCGTCTGCATCACCTCGTTGAGCCGCTCCGCCGGACGCCCTCTCGGCAAATCTTTGTACTGCGCGATGATGAGTTCGTTTTTCATCGAATGTTCCCAGCCGACCAGCTCGGTCACGCTCACCTGATAGCCGTGCGCTTCGAGCTGCAGGCAACGCAGCACGTTGGTGATCTGGCTGCCGAATTCCCGTGTATGCAGCGGATGCCGCCAGATTTCGGTCAGCGCATTAGCGAGCGACTTACTCTTGTTCTGCCGAAGCACGCCCGCGACCTCGGCCTGACAGCACGGCACCACCACGATGTATTTCGCCTGCTTTTGCAGGGCGAAGCGGATCGCGTCGTCGGTGGCGGTGTTGCAAGCGTGCAGCGCGGTCACGATGTCGATGCGCGCCGGCAAACGCGTCGACGTAATCGATTCGGCCACCGACAGATTCAGAAACGACATCCCTTTGAAACCGAGCCGCGCGGCCAGTTCTTCGGAGCGGTTGACGAGTTCTTCGCGGGTTTCGATGCCGTAAATGTGCGACGCCCCACCTTCCGCGTCCTGAAACTCCTTGAAGAACAGGTCGTACAGGATAAAACCTAGGTAGGACTTTCCGGCGCCATGGTCGACTAGCGTGACGGCGCCCTGCTCGTCCTTGCGGTCTTTCAGCAGCGGCTCGATGAACTGGAACAGGTGATAGACCTGTTTCAGCTTGCGGCGGCTGTCCTGGTTCATCTTGCCGTCGCGCGTGAGGATGTGAAGTTCCTTGAGCAACTCGACGGATTGGTTCGGGCGAATTTCGTGGGTTTTGCTGGACATCTTGGGAAACCGCCAGTGAATGCGACGCGAACGTGCGACAGATGACGGAAAAAAGGGAAAGTTGCTGCCAGTTTACCCAAAGCGCGGCCGTTGCAGCGAAGCGGCCGCACCGACTCTGCAATTCGCGCCCTCAACCTGGCCCACTTCCTGCTCGAAAAGGCCTGTGTGGGAAGTGTCCAGCGACGCGTACGAGCCCTGTGCGCGACGGCCAGGCCCGAGCGCACTTGCACGGTCGGGCATAACAAGAAGCTGCCGGCCGTGGCGTCGATCACGCGAACCGGATGCATGTGGGGAAGGCGGTCCCGGAACATGGACCGAACGTTACGTAACCAGTAGCGCGCCGAGACACCAAGCGGACGCGCGCCGGACATTAGAAGATGAGGCAGTCATGGATACGATACCCAGCGGCAATGTAGAACAGAAGTTTCAGGAAATGCTCACCAAGCTGATCGCCACACCGGCCTGGTCGGAAAAGCAGCAACTCGAACTCGAGATGGCGCGCGATATCTCCACGGAAATGCTGCGGCTTGCGGAGGTCATGCGCGATGGCAGCGTCGATATGGAGACCTGCCTGATCATGCTGAAGTACGCGAAGGTGCTGGACTTCGTGATGACCACGCTGGCCTCGCGACGCGATATCAAGCCGCAGACGCTGCGGGTTATTTTCAAGCTCGCAGGGCTGAAGGTCGACGAGGCTTATCCGGGTTGACGCAGGTCGTGACTCGTAGGATTGCGTAGGTCGCGTCCGCCTGCCGGGCGGTCGCGTAAATGGATTGGTCTCTCCGGCTCGCCGCTCTGGTGAGTCTTTCGAATGCCCCGGGCGGCTAATCGAGGCCGCGCGGGGCGTTTGCCCTCTACCGCCCAGCGTGGGAAGATAGCGCGCTTTGTTGCGGTCACCCCGGTTTGGCTTCTCGCAGCGCTTGGGCTTCGCGGCTGGCGGCTTCGCGGTTCGTTCCGGCGTTTGCTCATGCTTTGATCGCTTCGCCTTTTCGCTTCGGCTGTCGCTTCAGCTGTCGTTTCGCGTTTCGTTTCGCCCGCCGTGCTAGGCCCGTCCGCCCCCTCTTTTGCTTTCCTCCACTCGCAGGTCCGCATGTCATCTCCGCTCGAATCCGCTCGCGTTGCCGTCGTCGCTATCATCGGCGGCGGACCGGCCGGCTTGATGGCCGCCGAAACGCTCTCGCGGCAAGGCGTGCAGGTCGAGGTCTACGATGCCATGCCGTCCGTCGGCCGCAAGTTCCTGATGGCTGGGAAAGGCGGGATGAACATCACGCATTCGGAACCGCTCGAACCGTTTCTCGACCGCTTCGGACCGCGTCGTGCCCAGATCGCGCCGCTCGTCACCGGGTTCGATCCGGACGCGCTCCGCGTGTGGCTGCAAGGGCTCGGCGTAGAAACCTTCGTCGGCAGTTCGGGACGCGTGTTTCCGACCGACATGAAAGCCGCGCCGATGCTGCGGGCCTGGCTGCATCGGCTGCGCGAAGCGGGCGTGCGCTTTCACATGCGGCATAAGTGGACGGGTTGGGAGCAAGTCGCCGAGCCCGCGGCCCTGTCGGCCCAGCATGCTTTGCACTTTTCGACGCCCGACGGCGATGTGACCGTCACCTGCGATGCGGTGATCTTTGCGCTTGGCGGCGCCAGCTGGCCGCGGCTCGGATCGGATGGCGCGTGGGTGCCGCTCATGCAGGCGCGAGCGGTGCCGGTCGCGCCCTTGCAACCGGCGAACTGCGGCTTCGAAGCGCACTGGAGTCCCTATCTACGCGAGCGCTTCGCGGGCCAGCCGATCAAGCCGGTCGCCATTTCACTCACCGATGTAGACAATAAAGTCCACAATCGACAAGGTGAAATACTTCTGACCGAAGACGGTCTCGAAGGCAGCCTGATTTACGCTTTGTCGGCGGCAATTCGCGACCGGATTACGGCTGATTCCGAGGTGACGATTTCTCTGGACCTGGCGCCAGGCTTGACGTTGGAGAGAGTGATCGCGGAGGTCACGCGGCCTCGCGGCTCGCGCTCGATGTCGAGTCACCTGCAGGGCAGGATCGGGATTAACGGGGTAAAACTGGCCCTGCTTCACGAGATTCTGTCGAAGGAAGCGTTCGCCGATACGACCGTCCTCGCGCAGGCCATCAAGGCGCTGCCCGTGCGGCTTCTGCGGGCCCGGCCGATCGCAGAAGCGATCAGCACGGCCGGCGGCATTGCCTTCGAAGCGCTCGACGAGCATCTGATGATCGAGCGTCTGCCTGGCGTGTTTTGCGCGGGTGAAATGCTCGATTGGGAAGCGCCGACCGGCGGCTATCTGCTGACAGCGTGCTTCGCCAGCGGGCGGGTAGCCGGCGAAGGCGCTCGGGCGTGGCTCACGCGGAAAGGCCACGTCGCACCAACGCCCGACTCGGGCTCAACCCACTAGCGAGCCTTGAGCCGCCACAACGACGTGATTTCGGCCGCGCGCGCGGTGTGCAGCGCGTCGGTCTCGTCGGTCGACTTCGGATGCCGCGGGCGGATATCCTCGCGCCCGGCCACGATCAATCCGGCTTTCTCGAATTCGGCCAGCAACCACTCGCGCGTGCGCAGACCGAGATGCTCCGCGAAATCAGACATGATCAGCCAGCCCTCGCCGCCGGGCGACAAGTGCTCGCTCAGGCCGGCTAGAAAACCGAGCAGCATGCGGCTGTCGAAATCGTAAATCGCGTATTCGATCGGCGACGCCGGTCGCGCCGGCAGCCACGGCGGATTACACACCACGAGCGGCGCACGCCCTTCCGGAAACAGATCGGCCTGAATCACCTCGACCTGCTGTTGGTAGCCAAGCCGAGCGAGATTCTCGCGTGCACACGCGAGCGCACGCGGGTCCTGATCGGTGGCGACGATTTTCTTCACACCGCGTTTGGCCAGCAGCGCGGCGAGCACGCCGGTGCCGGTGCCGACGTCGAACGCCTTGTTCAGCGACGGCAGCGGCTGGCCCGCGACCAGATCGATGTACTCCCCCCGTACCGGCGAGAACACGCCGTAATGCGGATGAATCCGCTCGTCCAGCGCCGGAATCTCAACACCCTTCTTGCGCCACTCGTGTGCGCCGACCAGACCGAGCAGTTCGCGCAAGGACACGACCGACGCTTCACCGGTCGCCGGGCCGTACGTCTCGATACACGCCTGCTGCACGTCCGGCGCGCGACGCAGTGGAATGCCGTAAGCGGCATCGAGCGGAATCAGGATCATGCCGAGCGTGCGCGCGCGCTGCGACTGCGCCTGACGATGCAGATTGAAGGCATCGAGCGGCGTCTCGCCCTGTCTGCGCGGCTTGCGTTCGAGTCGCCGGGTCACCGCCTGCAATAGCTGGCGGGCGTTCTGGAAGTCGCCGTTCCACAGCAGCGCGGTCCCTTCGCAAGCGAGGCGGTAGGCCGAGTCGGCGGTCGTGCGATCGTCCGCGACGACGACGCGTTTGGGTGCGGGCACGGCGGCTTCGGAGCGCCAATGCGCACTGCGGGGGCCGTCAGCTTCGGGCCAGGTGATGGTTGCGGTGGTCATGGATCGGGTGGGATGGGTGTGACAGGAGGACGTGGCAAGGCGCAGCGTCGCAGGAAGGCGGCCCGGCGGCGAAGTGGCGCCGCCGGCTGACGCCCGAATGGTACCTCTGTGGCACCGGTTCACGGTGCGCTATTCGTCGACGCGCTTCATAAAACCTGCCGCCCGTGAAACCTCGACGGCGTAGGCTTTTCAGGCGCGTCGCCGAGCAAAGTAGACTGGAAAATCCACGATAGACAAGGTGAAAGAGATATGGCGTTTTTGGGTGATTTTGCAGCTGGAACCCTTATCCCACGGGCACTCGTGTAGACAAAAAGCCATAAAAAAACGGGTTTCCGAATCGCTTCGGAAACCCGTTTTAGTACTTCTGGTGCCGGCTGCAGGACTCGAACCCGCCACCTCATGATTACAAGTCAAGCGCTCTACCTGATGAGCTAAGCCGGCATGAGGCCGTGATTCTACTTCATTTCACGATCTTAAGGCGAGCCCTACCGCCGCCTTTCGAACCGTCGTCGTCGGGCGACGAACCGTCGGTCGCGCTGTCGGATCTGGCGGCCGCATCGGCCGCCGGAGCCGAGGTTTCGACCGCGCGCGGCGCCTTACTGGCGGAGGGCGCCGGCGCCACGGTGTCGTCGACCAGCTCGGCATCGGCACCCGAATCGAGCGCTTCACCGCCGGCCGATTCGACCGGGAACGCCATGCCCTGGCCATTTTCCCGCGCGTAGATGGCGAGGATATTGGCGATCGGCACTTCGATCTTGTGCGACTTGCCGGAGAATCGCGCGCTGAACTCGATCCACTCGTTGCCCATCTGCAGCTGGCTGGTTGCCTCGAAGCTGATGTTCAACACGATCTCGTTATCGCGCACGAACTGGCGCGGCACGCGCGTCTGGTTGTCAACCCGAACGGCAATGTGCGGCGTATAGCCGTTGTCCGTGCACCACTCGTAGAGCGCACGCAGCAGATAGGGCTTGGTGGAAATTTCTTGCATCAACAGTCCTCTTACCGGACAGGGACGCGCGCGGATTCGATCGCGCGACGCCCATGCCCCAAAGCCAAACTCAACGACGCATCACCTTTTCCGAAGGCGTCAGCGCTTCGATATAAGCCGGGCGGCTGAAAATGCGCTCGGCATACTTCATCAGCGGAGCCGCGTTTTTCGACAGTTCGATGCCGTAGTGATCCAGACGCCACAGCAGCGGCGCGATGGCCACGTCGAGCATCGAGAACTCTTCGCCGAGCATGTACTTGTTCTTCAGGAAGATGGGCGCGAGTTGCGTCAGGCGATCGCGAATAGCGAGGCGAGCTTTCTCGTGGTTCTTCTCGGCGGCTTTGCCCTTTTCGTTTTCGAGGGTGCCGACGTGCACGAACAGCTCTTTTTCGAAGTTCAGCAGGAACAGGCGGGCGCGGGCGCGCTGTACCGGATCGGCCGGCATCAGTTGCGGGTGCGGGAAGCGCTCGTCGATATACTCGTTGATGATGTTCGATTCGTACAGAATCAGGTCCCGTTCGACGAGGATAGGCACTTGACCGTACGGATTCATCACGGCGATGTCTTCCGGCTTGTTAAACAGGTCGACGTCGCGGATCTCGAAGTCCATGCCCTTTTCGAACAACACCAGCCGGCAACGCTGGGAGAACGGGCAAGTTGTGCCGGAATACAGAACCATCATGTTTACGTTTCCTCAAAAAGCTGAAGGGCCAGCGCACGGAAAAACCGTTCAGCAGGTTTTTCCTGGCGCCGGCCCCACGCCGGGTGACGGCGTGATTATTTGATATGTTTCCAGTACGCGGCGTTCAGTCGCCAGGCGAAAAAGCTCAGGAGGCCGAGGAACATCAGCACCCACACGCCGAGCTGTTTTCGGGTGTGCTGCGTCGGCTCGGACATCCACGACAGATACGACACCAGGTCGGCCACAGCAGAATCATAATCTACCGGCGACATTGTCCCCGGCGTGACCTGCTGGAAGCCGACAAATTTGTGGATCTTTTCCCCCGTTTTCTCGTCGGTTTCGTCGCCGAACTTCGCGGTACGTTGCCCCTGCAACTGCCACAGCACGTGAGGCATGCTCACGTTTTCATACACCAGATTGTTCCAGCCGGTCGGCCGCGTGTTGTCGCTGTAAAAGCTCCGCAGATACGTGTACAGCCAGTCCTTGCCGCGCGCCCGCGCTTCCACCGACAGATCCGGCGGAGTCGCGCCGAACCACGCTTTTGCGTCCTCCGGATGCATCGCCACCGTCATCGTATTGCCGACCTTGTCGGTCGTGAAAAGCAGGTTCGACTGAATCTCGGCCGGTGTGAGCCCGAGATCGGTGAGCCGGCTGTAGCGCATCAGATTCGCGCTGTGACAATTCAGGCAGTAGTTTACAAACAATTGCGCGCCATGCTGCAAGGAAGCGAAATTGTCCGCGTTATCGGGCGCGCGGTCGAGCGGGAAATTCTCGTCGGCGTGCAGCGGCGCGGCGACGAGCGCGAGCAGCGTGGCGCCGATTAGCGCGCACCGCGAAAGCAGTTTTTTCATCTTCGTGTCTCCTGGGTCGCGATTAGTGAGGCTTGAACCGCACCCGATCGGGCGGCTGCCTGAACGTGCCAAGCCGCGTCCAGAACGGCATACCGAGGAAAAACGCGAAGTAGATCAGCGCGCAGATCTGCGCGATCAAGGTCGACACCGGCGACGGCGGTTTGGTGCCGAGAAAGCCCAGCGTCAGGAAGGCCGCCACGAAAATGCCGTAGAACACCTTGTGGAAGAACGGCCGGTAGCGGATCGACCTGACCGGCGAGCGGTCGAGCCACGGCAGGAAGAAGAGCGAAATCACCGCGCCGCCCATCACCACCACGCCCCAGAATTTCGACTCGGTGAAGGCCATCGCAAGAATCACCAGCACGGCGAGTACCGGCAGACCGAGCTTCCACTTGCCGCGCGCCCGCACTAACGCCAGCAGCCCGAGCAACGCGATCACGACCATCAGCACGATCTTGAAGGGGTCCGTCGTGGCGCGCAGCATCGCGTAGAACGCGGTGAAGTACCAGACGGGCGCAATTTCCTGTGGCGTTTGCAGCGGATTGGCGGGAATGAAGTTGTTCGCTTCCAGGAAGTAGCCGCCCATTTCCGGCGCGAAGAAGATGATCGCCGCGAAAATCAGCAGAAACACCGATACGCCCATGAAGTCGTGCACCGAGTAATACGGATGGAACGGAATGCCGTCGAGCGGAATGCCGTTCTCGTCCTTCTTCGCCTTGATCTCGATGCCGTCCGGGTTGTTCGAGCCTACTTCGTGCAGCGCCACCAGGTGAGCCACCACCAGCCCGACCAGCACCAGCGGAATTGCGATCACGTGGAAAGCGAAGAAGCGGTTCAGCGTGACGTCCGAGACGACGTAATCGCCGCGAATCCACAGCGAGAGGTCGGGGCCGATGAACGGAATCGCCGAGAACAGGTTCACGATCACCTGCGCGCCCCAGAACGACATTTGCCCCCACGGCAGCAGGTAGCCGAAAAACGCTTCGGCCATCAGGCACAGGAAGATCGCGCAGCCGAAAATCCACACCAGCTCGCGCGGCTTGCGATACGAGCCGTACAGCAGTCCGCGAAACATGTGCAGATACACGACCACGAAGAACATCGACGCGCCGGTCGAATGCATGTAGCGGATCAGCCAGCCCCACGGCACCTCGCGCATGATGTACTCGACCGACGAGAACGCGAGCGTCGCGTCGGGCTTGTAGTTCATCGTGAGGAAGATGCCGGTGACGATCTGGTTGACCAGCACCAGCATCGCCAGCGAGCCGAAGAAGTACCAGAAGTTGAAGTTCTTCGGCGCGTAGTACTCGGAAACGTGTTTTTTCCACGTGGAGGTGAGCGGAAAGCGGCGGTCGATCCAGCCGACCAGCCCGGTCGTCTCTACTTCGTGTTCGATCGCCATTACGCTTCTCCTTTCTCGTCCTTGCCGATCACGAGGCCGGTGGCCGACGTGAACATGAAAGGCGGGATGTCGAGGTTTTGCGGCGCAGGTTTGTTCTTGAAGACGCGGCCGGCCATGTCGTAGGTCGAACCGTGGCACGGGCACAGGAAGCCGCCTGGCCAGTCGTCGGGAAGATTGGGCTGCGCGCCCTCCTGGAAGCGTGGTGTCGGCGTGCAGCCCAGGTGGGTGCACACGGCGACGGCGACGAACAGATTCTTGTGGTCGGTGCGCGAACGGAATTCGTTGTTGCAGTACTCCGGCAACGGCATCGAAAAAGGATTCTTGGTGTGGGGATCCGCTACTTCGTTATCGGCCTTCTGGACATCGGCGAGCATTTTGTCCGTGCGGTTGATGATCCACACCGGCTTGCCACGCCAGGCCACGGTCATCATGTCGCCCGGTTTGAGACTGCCGATATCGACTTCGACCGGGGCGCCCGCTGCCTTGGCCTTCTCGGATGGTGCAAACGAACTAACAAAGGGTACGACAGTGGCCACGCCTCCCATGCCACCTGCTACGGTCGTCGCTATCAGCCAGGTACGGCGGCTGCCGTCGACGCGTTCTTCTTCCTTGTCTCGCATCACACGCCCCACTTCTGAGTTGGATTTTTCCTTCACGTCGCTTCTACCGACGCTAGTTTGCGCGAATGGAGTCGCCATTTACAAGGGTCGATTACCAAAAACCGTTCGAAGCCCTTGATAAATCAGGGTTTGTCCGTACGGTTTGCAAACCGTTTCGCATCTCCTTTTAAGTGCCCTCTGCGTTAATCGCGCGATTTTCTCGTGAATGCCGATTTTTAAATCAAACGGGATTAGGGATATCGATAAAGAGGTGTTCGATATCGAACTGCTCGGATAAATGCTTGCCCACCGCCTGCACGCCGAAGCGCTCCGTCGCGTGATGACCGGCCGCGAGAAACGCCACGCCGCTTTCTGCGGACGTGTGCATCACCGACTCCGACACTTCGCCCGTGAGATACACGTCCGCGCCCGCGTTGATGGCCGCGTCGAACATGTTTTGCGCGGCGCCGGTGCACCATGCCACGCGGCGCAGTTCGCGGTCGGGGTCGCCGAATACGAGCGGCGTGCGACCGAGCGTCTGCTCGATTTCCGCGGTGAAGTGCGCGAGCGTGATCGGCATCGGGAAAGTGGCGAGCCACCCCAGGTCGTTCTCGCCGAAACGCGCGTCGCTGATCCAGCCCATCTTCTGGCCGATCTGCGCGTTGTTGCCGAACTCGGGGTGATCGTCGAGCGGCAGGTGGTACGCGAACAGGTTCAGGTCGTTGCCGATCAGCAGCTTCAGACGGGCGTGTTTGCGACCGGTGATCTGCGGCGCTTCGTTGCGCCAGAAGTAGCCGTGATGAACCAGTACCGCGTCCGCGCCCCAGTCGAGCGCGGCTTCCAGGAAGGCCACCGAAGCGGTCACGCCGGTCGCGATCTTATTGATGCGCCGACGCCCTTCGACCTGCAATCCATTGGGGCAATAGTCCTTGAAGCGCGCGGTTTCAAGAAGATTGTTCAAGTACAATTCAAGTTCGATCCGATCCATATAAACCTCTAGTCTTCAGATGCTTAGACGCTTTTGGCTGTTCTTTGCCCAAGCGGTGACCGTGCTGTTGGCGCTCATGTTCATCATTGCGACCCTCAAGCCGCAATGGCTGCAGCGCCAGGGAGAATTCGGCAAGCAACTCGCCGAACCCATCGTCGCCCTTCGGGAAGTGGCGCCAGGCATCGGCAGCGGCCCTGCCCAGGCGTCGTACGCAGACGCCGCGCAAAAGGCCATGCCTGCGGTCGTCAACGTGTTTTCCAGCAAGGATGGCTCACTGCCGCCCGACCCCCGCGCCAAAGACCCGCTGTTCCGCTACTTCTTCGGCGACAAGAACAAAGGCAAGCAGCAGGAACAGCCCGCGGCGAATCTCGGTTCCGGGGTGATCGTGAGTTCGGAAGGGTACATTCTAACGAACCAGCACGTCGTCGACGGCGCCGATCAGATCGAAATCGCGCTGGCCGACGGCCGCACCACCAACGCCAAGGTCATCGGCGTCGATCCGGAAACGGATCTCGCGGTGCTCAAGGTCAACATGACCAACCTGCCCACCATCACGCTCGGCCGCATGGACCAGACGCGGGTGGGCGACGTGGTGCTCGCCATCGGCAATCCGTTCGGCGTCGGGCAAACGGTGACCATGGGCATCGTCAGCGCGCTTGGGCGCAATCACCTCGGCATCAATACCTTCGAAAACTTCATTCAGACCGACGCGGCCATCAACCCGGGTAATTCGGGTGGTGCGCTGGTGGACGTGAACGGCAATCTGCTGGGCATCAATACGGCTATCTACTCGCGCTCGGGCGGCTCGCTCGGCATCGGCTTCGCGATCCCCGTGTCGACGGCGCGTAGCGTGCTGGAGAGCATCATCACGACGGGTTCGGTCACGCGTGGCTGGATCGGCGTCGAGCCGCAGGACGTGACGCCGGAGATAGCCGAATCGTTCGGTCTCGAGCAGAAGTCCGGGGCCATCGTCGCCGGCGTGCTGAAGAACGGTCCGGCCGATCGCGCAGGCATCAAGCCGGGCGATATTCTGGTCAGCGTGAACGACCAGGAGATTACGGATACGACGCGTCTGTTGAACGTGATCGCGCAGATCAAGCCGGGGACGGCCGCCAAAGTTCACCTGGTGCGCAAGAATCACGAGATGGATCTGCAGGTGACCATCGGCAAGCGCCCGCCGCCGCCGAAGCAACCCGCCGACGATAGCGGCGGCAGCGATCAGCAGGACGACGACGGCGGTTGATACTGCGCTGGCGTGAAAACAAAAAGGGCAGTCCACGATGGACTGCCCTTTTTGTTTGCCCGGCGTTCGACCGACAAACCGCTGATGAAGCGGCTTCGCCCTACTCGGCGGAATCGGAATCCGCGTCCTTGATTACCGCCGGCTGCTTGCCGACGATCAACCGCGCGGCAATGATGCCCGCTTCGTACAGCACGATCAGCGGAACGGCCAGAATCAGTTGAGAGAACACGTCCGGCGGCGTCACCACCGCCGAGATCACGAACGCGCCGACGATCACGTACGGCCGGATTTCCTTGAGCTTCTTGAGCGTCACCACGTTCATGCGCACCAGCAGCACGACGACGATCGGCACTTCGAACGTCACCCCGAACGCGAGGAACATGGTGAGCACGAAGCTCAGGTAATTGTCGATGTCGGTGGTCATCTCCGCGCCGAGCGGCGCGTTGTAGTGCGCCATCACGCGGAAGATGGTCGGAAACACCACGAAGTATGCAAATGCCATCCCGCACAGGAACAGGGTGTAGCTGCTGCCCACCAGCGGCGCGACCAGCTTCTTCTCATGCTGATAAAGACCCGGGGCGACGAACGCCCAGATCTGATACAGCACGATAGGCAGCGCGATGACGAAGGCCACCAGCATGGTCACCTTCATCGGCACGAAGAACGAGCCAGTGACGTCGGTGACGATCATCTTGCCGTCCTTCGGCAGATTCTGCATCAGCGGACGGGCGAGCAACCGGAAGATGTCGGGTGCCCAATACACCAGCCCGACGAACACCACGATGACGGCAAGTCCTGCCCGGATGATGCGGTCGCGGAGTTCGACGAGATGGGAAATGAAGGTCTCTTCAGTGCCTTCGGTCTGGGTCTGCTGGGGGTCGCTCACACCGGCCCTCGGTTAGGGATTGTCGCTCGGATCATCAGAAAAACCGCGTCGGACGGCGCAGATTGGCCGGCGTATGGCGCGCCACGCGCGCCGCGCCCGACTGCACGCGTGTGCGGCGCGTGGTGGCGCGTTTGTACCAGGTGGGCATGGCCGTCTGCTTGACGCGCCAGTTCTTGCGAACCGCCGTGGCAGCCGGCGTGCTGCTTTGCCATGGCGTATTGCCGGCGTCTTCCAGCGCACCGCCGGCAATGCTCGGTGACACCGACGTCCCGGCGTTCCAGGCTTCGTTCAGCTCGTTTTCGTGTTGGCGCAGATTGTCCTGAACGGAGTTGTGAACATTGGTGGCGGCCGACTCGAACTCGGTCTTCATGCGGCGAAGCTCGTCGAGTTCGATTTCACGCGTGACTTCCGACTTCACGTCGTTGATGTACCGCTGTGCGCGGCCGAACAGCGCGCCGGCCGTGCGGGCGACGCGTGGCAGGCGCTCAGGCCCGAGTACGACCAGCGCGACGACGCCGATCAGCGCCATCTTGGTTAGACCGAGGTCCAGCATGAAGTGGAATGTCCGTCAGTAAGGCGGTTAAGCCCAGCCGGACCAGGCCGGCGGGTCGAGCCGCAGCTTAGCGGTAATCGCCGGAACGCGGCGTCTTTTCCTTTGCTTCCACATCCACTGCGCCGTTACGCGGCAGTTCGCGCTGCTGCGCTTCGCCTGCCGGCGTGTCGGCTTCCTTCATGCCTTCCTTGAAGCCTTTCACCGCCCCACCCAGATCGCCGCCGATATTGCGTAGCTTCTTCGTGCCGAACACGAGCGCGACGATCAACAACACGATCAACCAATGCCAAATGCTTAACGAACCCATGACAACTCTCCTTAACCCCAGCACCGCACCGTGATGCGGCAAAATTCGTGTGCCTGGCGATGTGACTGCCGGCTCTTCCAGTTCGATTTGCGACACGGGATGTCATTGTGGCCAGACGATCGCGTCGACGAAATTACAAGCAGCGGATCACGGCAAAAAAAACCCGCCGGAACCACGACCGCCATTCTCTCCGACCAAAACTCTCCGTGAAAGCCGCTTGAAACTTGCTTGCAACGTGCCTGCAACTTAATCACAACGTGCCCGACCTGCGCGGCGCTTCAACCCATCCGCGCCCAGGGGCGAGGTCCCGCCAGAATGTGCGCATGCAGGTGATAGACCTCCTGCCCGCCGCCCGGCCCTGTGTTGATGACCGTACGAAACCCCGTTTCGCCACCGGTATAAGCCACGCCGAGCTGTTCGGCCAGTCGCGCCACCAAGACGAGCATTCTACCAAGCAGCGGCGCATCGCTTTCGGTGCAATTCGACAGCGTGGCGATGTGCCGGCGCGGAATGACCAGCACGTGTGTCTCGGCAGCAGGGTTGATATCGCGAAACGCGAAGAATTCGTCGTCCTCGTGGACCTTGGTCGAGGGAATCTCGCCGGCGGCGATCTTGCAGAACAGACAGTTAGGGTCGTGACTCATCGTATTCCTGATGCGGCAAGGCTAAAGCACGAAGATGACATCCGCGGATCGGTCAAACCCAGCCGCGCGGATTCGCAAGCGGCTTGTTATCGTACAGATACAGCCAGCCTTTGATAATACGGTAAAGCATCCAGATGCTGACGGCCCACAAGACCGGAATGCCGATCACCACGAACAGCAGCAATCCGCCAATCACATAACCCGCGAGCGCCATCCAGAACGAGCGGATCTGCCACTGGAAATGCGCTTCGTAGGGCGTGCCGACCACATCGGCCCGCTTCACGTAATTGATGATGATCGCGATCAGGATGGTCAGTCCGCCCGTCAACCAGTGCACGGCGTACAGAGCGTAGAGCACGTGAGTGAGCGTGCGCAGCCCGCGTTCCCGCTCGGGCTCGATAGCGTTGCGGTAGACCGGCGGCGGATAACTGTCGTGCGACTGTTCCATGCTTGCGTCCTCCTAAGGGTGCGAACGAATGCGGCCGGGTGCTAACGAGTCGTGCACAAATTCGAACGGCTACGTTCAGCCCAATGTGGGCGCGGACCCTCGCCAGTTCAAGAGCGCTCAGTCGCCGTTCTGCTCGCGCTCGCGGCTTTTGCGCAGCGCTTTTTCCTCGATGCCGGACAACCCTTCGCGGCGTTCGAGTTCCGCGAGCACGTCCGCCGGGCTCAGGTCGAAGTGCGACAGCATCACGAGACAATGGAACCAGAGGTCGGCGACTTCGCCGACCAGCGCTTTCGGCGCGCCGCCATGGCGGGTGTCCTTGGCGGCCAGCACGACTTCCGTGGCTTCCTCGCCGATCTTCTTGAGCACCGCGTCGTCGCCCTTGTGAAACAGGCGCGATACATAGGACACGTCGGGATCGCCGCCCTTGCGCGAGTCGATCACCGAGGCCAGACGCAGCAGCGTGTCATTCGTCGATATAGCGGATGGCGCGTCGACCGCCTGGTTGGCTTGATTGGATTGCGTCATTTGTAGATATGTTCGGGGTCTTTCAGCACCGGTTCGACTGCGACCCAGTCGCCGTCGTCCACCGAGCCTTCGAATTTCTGGAAAAAGCAGGAGTGGCGGCCGGTGTGGCACGCAATGCCGGACACCTGTTCCACTTTCAGCAGAACGACGTCCTCGTCGCAATCGAGTCGCACGTCGTGCACGTGCTGCACGTGGCCGGACTCTTCGCCCTTGAACCACAGCCGTTGACGCGAGCGCGAGAAATACACCGCGCGGCCGGTTTCGACCGTTTTGGCGAGCGCCTCGCGGTTCATCCACGCGAACATCAGCACGTCGTTGGTCGACGCTTCCTGCGCGATGACCGGTACGAGGCCATTCGCGTCCCACCTGACCTTGTCGAGCCAGTTCACCGCTGTCGGGTTCACCACGTCACAACCTCACCGAAATGCCCTGATCGGCCATGAAGCGCTTGGCCTCGCCTACGGTGTGCTCGCCGTAGTGAAAGATGCTCGCGGCCAGCACCGCGTCCGCGTGACCGTTCTTGATGCCGTCGGCCAGATGCTGCAGCGAGCCCACGCCGCCCGAGGCGATCACCGGAATCGGCACCGCGTCGGACACCGCGCGCGTGAGCGCAAGGTCAAAGCCGCTCTTGGTGCCGTCGCGATCCATGCTGGTCAGCAGGATTTCGCCGGCGCCGAGTTCGGCCATCTTCATCGCCCATTCGACCGCTTCGATGCCGGTCGCCTTGCGTCCGCCATGCGTGAAGACTTCCCAGCGCGGCGGTTCGCCGTCGGCCGAGACGCGTTTTGCGTCGATCGCGACCACGATGCATTGCGAACCGTACTTGTCGGTCGCGTCGCGCACGAGTTGGGGGTTCGCGACCGCCGACGAGTTCATGCTGATCTTGTCCGCGCCGGCGTTCAGCAGGCGGCGCACGTCTTCGACGGCGCGCACGCCGCCGCCGACCGTCAGCGGGATGAACACCTGCGAGGCGACTGCCTCGATGATCGGCAGGATCAGATCGCGCTGATCCGAGGTCGCGGTGATGTCGAGAAAGGTGAGTTCGTCGGCGCCCTGATCGTCGTAGCGGCGGGCGATTTCAACCGGGTCGCCCGCGTCGCGCAGTTCGACGAAGTTGACGCCTTTGACCACGCGTCCGGCGGTGACGTCGAGACAGGGGATGATGCGTTTAGCTAGAGCCATGATCTTGCAATTCTGCCAATACCGCTGATGAGGCCGCTCGCTCGAATCGACGACGAGCGGCACTGTGTCGGATGCGCGGGCAACGGGGAAAGCAGGCTCGGCAGGCTTGAAAGCAGGCCGGCCTGCTTGCGCGAACCGCAGGCCGCTCGAGGATCGCCTTAGTGGCGCCTCAGGCGCGTCGCCTCGGGCGCGTCGCCTTCAGGCGTCGTCCGCTTCGCGCAGCTTGTCGGCGAGCGCTTGCGCCGCGCTGAAATCGAGATCGCCCGAATAAATGGCGCGTCCGCAGATCACGCCTTCGATGCCCTCGGCTTCGACTTCGCACAACGCTTCGATGTCGGTGAGATTCGACAGGCCGCCGCTCGCGATGACCGGAATCTTCACCGCGCGCGCGAGGCGCACCGTCGCTTCGATGTTGATGCCCTGCAGCATGCCGTCGCGGCCGATGTCGGTGTAGATGATCGACTCGCAACCATAGTCTTCGAACTTGCGCGCGAGATCGGCCACTTCGTGACCCGTCAGCTTGCTCCAGCCGTCGGTGGCCACCTTGCCGTCTTTCGCATCCAGCCCGACGATGATGTGACCGCCGAACGCCGTGCACGCGTCCTGCAGAAAGCCCGGATTCTTGACCGCCGCCGTGCCGATGATCACATACGACAAACCGTCGTCGAGATAGCGTTCGATGGTATTCAGGTCGCGAATGCCGCCGCCGAGCTGCACGGGAATTTCGCCGCCCACTTCCTCGATGATCGCGCGGATCGCGTCTTCGTTGCGGGGCTTGCCGGCGAACGCGCCATTCAGGTCGACGAGGTGCAGACGACGCGCACCGCGATCGACCCAATGTCGGGCCATCGCCGCCGGTTCCTCGGAGAATATCGTCGCCTGGTCCATATCGCCCTGCTTGAGGCGTACACAGTGACCGTCTTTCAGGTCGATGGCGGGAATCAGCAGCATAGCAATCGGGTGTTGTCTGGGAAGGGGTTGAAGGTCGGCGGCAGCGGCTGGTAAACCAGCCCGCCCGCGCACCGTTTCGCTAGTTTAGTACAAGTCTTTCGACGCTCAGATGCGCTCGGGATGCCGCAAAAAACCCGCTCAGGGATTCCAGTGCACGAAGTTGCGATACACACGCAGCCCCGCGTCAGCACTCTTTTCCGGGTGGAATTGGGTCGCGAAGATGTTATCCCGCGCCACCGCCGAGGTAAAGGGCACACCGTACACCGTTTCGCCCGAAGTATGGGCCGTGTTTTCGGGCGCGACGTAATAACTGTGCACGAAATAGAAGAACGCGTTGTCCACCACGCCATTCCACAGAGGATGCGGCTGCGCCTGACGCACGCGGTTCCAGCCCATCTGCGGCACCTTGAAGCGCGACCCGTCGTCCTGCACCTGTCCCGCGAGATCGAAGCGCAGCACCTTGCCCGGCAGCAGGCCGAGGCCGGGCGTGTCGCCTTCGGCGCTCCAGTCGAACAGCATCTGTTCGCCGACGCATACGCCCATCAGCGGCTTGTTGCGCGAGGCTTCGACGACCGCTTCCTGCAAACCGGACTCGGCGAGACTGCGCATGCAATCGGGCATCGCGCCCTGCCCCGGCAACACCACGCGATCCGCCGCGCGAATCGCTTCGGGCCGGTCGACGATCGCCACCTCCGCTTCCGGCGCCGCTTTGCGCAATGCCTGGGCCACCGAACGCAGGTTGCCCATTCCGTAATCCACAATCGCTATCGAAGTTTTCATTTGAGGTTAGGCAGCAATGCCTTCAATCCGTCGGCGATGCAGGTTAAACGCCGATGCCGACTGCACAGACAGGTGAACGGGTGGGTGAATCCGCGAGGCGCATAGACGCGCTGTCAGGCGCTTAAAGGCTACCCTTGGTCGACGGAATCTGTCCCGCCGCGCGTTCGTCCAGTTCGACGGCCATGCGCAACGCACGCCCGAACGCCTTGAACACCGTTTCCAGCTGATGATGCGCGTTGAGGCCGCGCAGATTGTCGATATGCAGCGTCACGCCGGCATGATTGACGAAGCCGCGGAAAAACTCGATGGACAGATCGACGTCGAAAGTGCCGATGCGCGCACGCGTGAACGGCACGTGAAACTCGAGGCCCGGACGGCCGGAGAAGTCGATCACGACGCGTGACAGCGCTTCGTCGAGCGGCACGTACGAGTGACCGTAGCGGCGAATGCCCTTGCGGTCGCCGATGGCTTTGGCCACCGCCTGACCGAGCGTGATGCCGGTGTCTTCGACCGTGTGATGGTCGTCGATATGCAGGTCGCCATGCGCTTCGACATCCAGATCGAACAGGCCATGCCGGGCAATCTGATCCAGCATGTGATCCAGGAACGGCACGCCGGTCGCGAGCTTCTGCTGACCGGTTCCGTCCAGATCGATCTTCACACGGATCTGCGTTTCGCTGGTATTGCGAACGACTTCCGCAAGGCGCATGGTAATTCCTCGAATCGAGCTAGAAAGCGATAGTAAGGTGGGGTGGGCAAACGGCGCTCAGTGCAGCACGAGCTTCAAAGCCGCGAGCAATTGCACGTTTTCTTCCGGCGAACCAACGGTCAAACGCACGCAATTGGCCAGCAACGGGTGCATTTTACTCACGTTTTTGATCAGAACCCGCGCCGTGAGCAGGGTTTCGAACAGAACCGACGCGTCGGGCACCCGCACCAGCAGGAAGTTGCCGGCACTCGGGAACACTTGCGCGCCCGGCAATGCAGCCACGGCCTCTTCGAGTTTCGTGCGTTCCTCGCGCAGTTGCGCGGCCTGGTTGTCGAGCACGTCGACATGGTCGAGCAGGAAGTCGGCCGCGGCCTGGGTCAGCACGTTGGTGTTGTACGGCGGGCGTACCTTGTCGAATTCGGTGAGCCACGCGGGCTTGCCCACCAGATAACCGAGCCGGATACCGGCGAGCCCGAGCTTCGACACCGTGCGCATCACCACGACGTTGTCGTACGCGTCGGCGCGCGAGAGCCAGCTCTTCTGCGCGAACGGCTGATACGCCTCGTCGATCACCACGAGGCTTTTGCTCGCAGCCGCGACGATGCGCTCCATGTCCGCGTCGTCGTACAGCGTGCCGGTCGGATTGTTCGGATACGCGAGGTAGACGATCGCCGGTTCGTGCTCGGCGATGGCGGCCAGCATGGCTTCGGTGTCGAGCGTGAAATCGGCCTTCAACGGCACGCCGACGAATTCCAGATTCGCCAGCTTCGCCGACAACTGGTACATCACGAAACCCGGCGCCGGCGCGAGCACCTTGGCACCCGGCTTCGCGCAGGCAATCGACACCACGCTGATGATTTCATCCGAACCGTTGCCGAGCAGCACGTCGCAACCCGCCGGCACGCCCATTACGCGCTTGATCTTTTCGATCAGCGCATGCGGGCGCGGTGCGGGGTAACGGTTCAGCGCGACGCCGGCCAGATGTTCGCCGAGATGTGCGGCCAGTACGGGCGGTAGCGGAAACGGGTTCTCCATCGCGTCGAGCTTGATGAAGCCAGTGGCGTCCGGAACCGGATAGCTCGTCATCGCGAGCACGTCGCGGCGGATGATGTCTTGAGGTGTCGTCATAGTGTGTGGGCCGGCCGCACGGTAAAGCGGCCCGGCGTCGGCGGCATGCGCGCCGCCCCAAAAGTTGGTCTGTGTTCGTCGTTATTCGGTGTGGCGAATACCGCTACGTTCCGGTTCGTTGCGCCTCGTTCCCGTTCAGCCGTTCTGCCGCATCCGGTATTCCGCGCTGCGGGCGTGCGCCTGCAGACCTTCGCCATACGCGAGTTCGGCCGCGATTTCGCCGAGCGTCTGCGCCCCTTCGGCGCTGACTTCGATCACGCTCGAGCGCTTGAAGAAGTCATAGACGCCCAGCGGCGACGAGAACCGCGCGGTACGCGAAGTCGGCAACACGTGGTTGGGACCGGCGCAATAGTCGCCCAGACTCTCGCTGGTATAGCGGCCCAGAAAGATCGCGCCGGCGTGGCGAATCAGTTGACCCCACTGATGCGGCTCCAGCGCGGAGATTTCCAGATGCTCGGGGGCGATGTCGTTGGCGATCGCGCAGGCTTCGGCCATGTCGCGCACCTTGATGAGCGCACCGCGCCCTTCCAGCGACGCCTGAATCACGTCGCGGCGCGGCAGCGTCGGCAGCAGTTCGTTGATCGCGTCGTGCACGCGGCCGATGAACGCGTCGTCCGGGCACAGCAGGATGGACTGCGCCAGTTCGTCGTGCTCGGCCTGCGAGAACAGGTCCATGGCGACCCAACGCGGATCGGTCGTGCCGTCGCACAGCACCAGAATTTCCGACGGCCCGGCAATCATGTCGATGCCGACCGTGCCGAACACGCGACGCTTGGCCGAGGCCACGTACGCGTTGCCCGGCCCGCAGATCTTGTCGACCGCCGGCACGGTTTGCGTTCCGTAGGCGAGCGCGGCCACGGCCTGCGCGCCGCCGATGGTGAACACCCGATCCACGCCGCCCAGCAGCGCCGCGGCCAGCACCAGCGGATTCTTCACGCCGTCCGGCGTCGGCACGACCATGACGATCTCGCGCACGCCGGCCACCCGCGCCGGAATCGCGTTCATCAGCACTGACGACGGATACGCCGCCTTCCCACCCGGCACGTAGATACCCGCGCGATCGAGCGGTGTAACTTTCTGGCCGAGCACGGTGCCGTCGGCTTCCGTGTACTGCCAGCTATGGCTGCCGCATTCGATCTTCTGTTTCTCGTGATAACCGCGCACCCGCGCCGCCGCCGCTTCGAGCGCCGCGCGGCGCTTCGGTTCCAGTCCGTCGAGCGCGGCTTCGAGTTCCAACATGGGCAGTTCGAGCGCGGCCACGCTGCTGGCGTCCAGGCGGTCGAAGCGCTGCGTGTAGTCGAGCACCGCGGCATCGCCGCGCGCCTTCACGTCGTTCAGAATCTGCGCGACCGAGCGTTCGATCGCTTCGTCTTCGCTCGCCTCGAACGCGAGCACCGCATGCAGCGACTGGTGAAAGTCGGGAGCGCTGGAATCGAGTTTGCGAATCTTGATAGACATACGGGGTTCCGTTTCGGTAAGGCGCGCTTTTATAGCGTGGTCACACTATCGGTCAGGCAGTCGCGGCGCCGGCTTTCGACGCGCGTTCGAACGCGTCGAGGATCGGTCGCAGCGCGGCACGCTTGAGTTTCAACGCCGCCTGGTTCACCACGAGGCGCGACGAGATCTGCATGATCTCTTCGACCTCGACGAGATTGTTGGCGCGCAAGGTATTGCCCGAACTCACCAGATCGACGATCGCATCGGCGAGGCCGACCAGCGGCGCGAGTTCCATCGAACCGTACAGCTTGATGAGGTCGACGTGCACGCCTTTGGCGGCGAAATGCTGACGTGCGGTCTCGACGTACTTGGTCGCGACGCGCAGGCGCGCGCCCTGACGCACCGCGTTCGCATAATCGAAACCCGCGGCCACCGCGACCGACATGCGGCAGCGCGCGATATCCAGGTCGACCGGTTGATACAGGCCGCTGCCGCCATGTTCGAGCAGCACGTCCTTGCCCGCCACGCCGAAGTCGGCGGCGCCGTATTCGACATAGGTGGGCACGTCGGTCGCGCGCACGATGATCACGCGGACGTTCGCATCGGTGGTCGGCAGGATCAGCTTGCGCGAGGTCTCCGGGTCTTCGGCGACTTCGATGCCGGCTGCGGCCAGCAGCGGCAACGTTTCTTCGAAAATGCGCCCTTTCGACAAAGCCAGCGTGAGCGGCGCGCTCACTGCCGGCGACGACGACGTTTGCGGCATCGAACTCATGCCTGGCTCCCGGCCACGCGGCGCACTTTCGCACCCAGCGCGGTGAGTTTGGCTTCCATCCGGTCGTAACCGCGGTCGAGGTGATAAATACGGTCGATCAGCGTTTCGCCTTCGGCGCGCAGCGCGGCGATCACGAGGCTCGCGGAAGCGCGCAGATCGGTCGCCATCACCTTCGCGCCGGACAGCTTCCCGACACCGGTCACGAGCGCGGTATTGCCGTCGATCGTGATGTTGGCGCCGAGGCGGTTCAGTTCCTGCACGTGCATGAAACGGTTTTCGAAAATCGTTTCGACGACTTGCGCGGTGCCGTCCGCAATGGTGTTCAGCGCCATGAACTGCGCCTGCATGTCGGTCGGGAAGGCCGGGTATTCGGAGGTGCGGAACGTGACCGCGCTCGGGCGCCTGTTCATGCTCACGCGCATCCAGTCGTCGCCCTCTTCCACGTTCACGCCCGCTTCGCGCAGCTTTTCCGTGACGGCTTCGAGAATCAGCGGACGCACTTTGCGCAGCGTGACGTCGCCGCCGGCGGCGGCCACCGCGCACAGGAACGTGCCGGCTTCGATACGGTCCGGAATCACCGTGTGATGCGCGCCGTGCAGCTTGTCGACGCCCTGCACCACCAGCCGGTCGGTGCCGATGCCTTCGATCCGCGCGCCCATCGCGACCAGCAGATTCGCGAGGTCGCCCACTTCCGGCTCGCGCGCGGCGTTTTCGATGACCGTTTCGCCCACGGCCAGCACGGCGGCCATCAGCAGGTTTTCGGTACCCGTCACGGTGATCATGTCGGTGACGATGCGCGCCCCCTTCAGACGCTCCGCGCGCGCTTCGATGAAACCATGTTCGATGTTGATCTCGGCGCCCATCGCCTGCAGACCCTTGATGTGCTGATCCACCGGCCGCGCGCCGATCGCGCACCCGCCGGGCAGCGACACGCGCGCATGGCCGAAGCGCGCCACCAGCGGCCCGAGCACGAGAATCGACGCACGCATGGTCTTGACCATTTCGTACGGCGCGACCAGGTTGTCGACCTTCGACGCATCCAAAGTCACGCGACCCGATTCGCGGTCGCTTTCGATGCGCACGCCCATCTGGCCGAGCAGCTTGAGCATCGTGCGCACGTCCTGCAGATCGGGCACGTTCTCCAGATGAACCGGCTCCGCGCTCAACAGTGCGGCGCAAAGAATCGGCAACGCCGCGTTCTTCGCACCCGAAACGACGACTTCACCCGACAGCGGGTAGCCACCTTCAATGACGAGTTTATCCATGCCTGTCAGTTCCTGATCTGCCCGGACGGCTGCCGGGTCTGCTTTGACTGTGTTCGACGCGCCGCTACCGGCGTCGCGCCCTTCTTGAGTAATTCGCACTAAATTTCCAGCTTAAGCGGTCTGCCATTCGGCGGGCGTCAGCGTCTTCATGCTGAGCGCGTGGATTTCTTCGCGCATGCGGTCGCCGAGCGCCGCATACACGAGTTGATGGCGCTGGATCGGACGCTTGCCTTCGAAACTCGGCGAAACGATGGTCGCATAGAAATGCTGGCCGTCGCCTTCGACTTCGAGATGCTGGCAAGCGAGTCCAGCCGCGATGTATTGCTTGACCTGTTCGGGCGTCGGGTTCTGCGACATGAGAGATGCTCCTGTTCAGTGGCGCAGTTTGTAGCCGGATGCGAGCATGCGCATCGCCACCACGGCCAGCACCACGAAGAAACCGGCGACGATCGCAAGGCTCGTGAGCGGATTGATATCCGACATCCCGAAGAAACCGTAGCGAAAGCCGTCGATCATGTAGAAAAAGGGGTTGAGCCGCGACACTTCACGCCATACCGGCGGCAGCGTGTGGGTGGAGTAGAACACGCCCGAGAGGAACGTGAGCGGCATGATCAGGAAATTCTGGAACGCGGCCAGTTGATCGAATTTGTCCGCCCAGATACCCGCGATCAAACCGAGCGTGCCGAGAATCGCCGCGCCGAACACCGCGAACGCGATGATGTAAAGCGGTGCGCTGAAGCTGACCGGCACGAACCAGATGGTCACGATGAACACGCCGAAGCCCACCGCCAGTCCGCGCGCGAGCGCCGCCAGCACGTAGGCGGCGAACATCTCGTAGTGCGACAGCGGCGGCAGCAGCACGAACACGAGGTTGCCGGTGATTTTCGATTGAATCAGTGACGAAGAACTATTGGCGAACGAGTTCTGCAGCACGCTCATCATCACGAGGCCGGGGATCAGGAAGCTGGTGTACTCGACGCCCGGATAGACCTGCACGTGACCGCGCAATGCGTGACCGAAAATGGTCAGATACAGAAGTGCGGTGATGACCGGCGCGAGCACCGTCTGAAACGCCACCTTCCAGAAACGCAGGATTTCCTTGTAGAACAGCGTGGTGAAACCGCTATAGGCGCTCATGCGAGTCCCTCGATGACTTCCGGACCGTTCATGATCTGAACGAACACGTCTTCGAGATCGGCTTTGCGCACCTCGATTTCTTCCAGTACGCAGCCTGCCGAACGGCATTGCGCGAGAATCCGCTCCACTTCGTCGTAGCTCGCGAGACGCAGCAGATGCTGGCGGCCGTTGCCGTTGCCCGCGCCACTATCCACTTCGAGCGGCCGTAATTCCGCCGGCAACACGCCTTGCGAGAAACGCAGGAACAGTTGCATGCCGGCGAAACGTTGCAGCAGCGAGCTGGTGCGTTCCAGCGCGACCACTTCGCCGCGTCGCAGCATCGCGATGCGGTCGCACAGCGATTCGGCTTCTTCGAGGTAGTGCGTGGTCAGCACGATGGTGTGACCTTCGCGATTCAGGCGCGAGATGAATTTCCACAGCGTTTGACGCAGTTCGACGTCGACACCCGCGGTCGGCTCGTCGAGCACGATGACAGGCGGCCGGTGCACCAGCGCCTGCGCGACCAGCACGCGGCGCTTCATGCCGCCGGACAGCGCGCGCATGTTGGCGTCGGCTTTGTCGGTGAGGTCGAGATTGGCCATGATCTCGTCGATCCACGCGTCGTTGTTGCGCAGCCCGTAATAGCCGGACTGGATGCGCAGCGTTTCGCGGACGGTAAAAAACGGATCGAAGACCAGTTCCTGCGGCACGACGCCGAGCGAGCGGCGCGCATCGCGAAAGTCGGTGACGACGTCGTGACCGCGCACTGCGATATTGCCTTCGTCGGCGCGGGCGAGGCCGGCCAGAATGCTGATGAGCGTTGTCTTGCCCGCGCCGTTCGGACCGAGCAGTCCGAAGAACTCGCCTTCTTCTACTGTGAGGCTGACGCCCTTGAGCGCCTGCAAATCCTTGTAGCGCTTCTTGACGTTACGAATTTCGATGGCTGACATGACAATGGGCCGCGTACGGAGCGGCGCCTAAAGAAGCCCTGTGGGGGCGCAAAAATGCTGGGAGGAACGCTATTGGGGCCGGGGTTAGTCCGCCTGTTCGCCCCAAAAAACGGTTGATTATAGGGCAAAAATCGGCGGCCCCGACTGGCGTGGGGGCGTGGGAACGACGCTAGGGGAGCGTCAATGTCGCGCGGGTTCGGCGCTGCGGGAGTGAGCCGGCGCAAGCAGGGTGTCGATACCGTAGGCTTGCGCGAGACTGGCGAGACCAGCCGGCAGATTGACGATCTGAAACGGCGTACCGCGTGACGCGGCGGCACGCTCCCACGCGAGCAGAACGGCTAGCGCGGAGGAGTCGAACTGGGCGAGCGCCGTGCAATCCACGCCGTTCGCCCCGGCCGCGATACGCTGCAGCCCGGCCGAGAGCGCAGCCGTCGCGCTCTCGTGGGTCAGGGTCGCGCCGCAGTCGAAGCGGTTCGCGCCCTGCTGTTGTGCCGGGCTTTGCACCGGGTTCAGCAAGTCAGTCACGACTGCTTGCCTGCGGCGAGTTGCTGGTTACGCTGGGTCAGGAACTGGATCAGACCGTCCACGCCCTTCTGCTGGATCTGCTCGTTGAACTGCTGCTGATACGCCTGAATCAACCAGGCACCGAGCACGTTGATGTCGTACACGCGCCAGCCTTGCGGCGTCTTGTACAGGCGGTAATCCAGTTCGATCGGCGAGCCGTTGTTCATCACCACCGAGCGCACCACCGTGTCGGTGTCGTCCGGGTTCATGCGGAACGGCTTGTACTGGATCTGCTGGTCACGCACTTGCGCGAGCGCGCCCGAATACGTCCGGATCAGCAGCATCTTGAACTGTTCGACTACCTGCGACTGCTGCTCGGGGCTGGCGGCGCGCCAGTTACGACCCATTGCGAGTTGCGTGGTACGGCGGAAATCCGTGTACGGGAGGATTTTTTCGTTGACGAGTCGCGTGATATGCGAGATGTCGCCTTGCTGGATGGACTTGTCGGAGCGGACTGCGTCGATCACCTGCTGCGTGACGGTTTTGACGAGCGCGTCCGGCGCATTGCTGTCCACTGCTTGCGCCGATGCGCCTGCGCTGACAAATGAGAACAACGCCGCAAAC
The DNA here is from genome assembly GCF_900996245.1 of Paraburkholderia sp. BCC1886. Taxonomy (GTDB): domain Bacteria; phylum Pseudomonadota; class Gammaproteobacteria; order Burkholderiales; family Burkholderiaceae; genus Paraburkholderia. The sequence goes on from NZ_CAAJGK010000044.1 coordinate 75,317, forward strand.
AACGGTATCAGGAAGAATTTTTTCATTTCGAGCCTTGCCTTAAAAATAGTGCAACCGGTTTGAGCCGACATTAGCACGCGAGTTCAGCAGCAATCCATGCGCAAACTGCGAGATTCGTATCGATCTGTTACGGCCGCACCCTCAACGCAATTTGAACGACGGGAAGTTGAAGCGTGTCGGCGGCACCAGTTGGCCGGCCGGAATCTGCGTCGTTTCCGGACCGCCGTTCAGGTCGAGCGGCGGCGAGTCGGCACCGGATGCAGGCGTCGGCGCAACTGCATAGCCGGCGTCGCTGGCACCGCTGCCAGCGGCTGCCGCGCTGGCGCCCGAGGCCGGCTGCGCGGGCTTCGCCGTCGCCGTGCCAGCGGTTCCGGTCACCGCGCCAGCCGGTGCCGCAGCGGCTCCGGCTGCACCTGCTGCACCCGCTGCGCCGTCGTCGACGTCGTCGTACTTCGGCAACGGCGCTTCGTCGCCATAATTCGGCAATGCCTGCGACTGCTTGCCATCCGAGAGCAAATACTGACGGCGCTGCAGATACGCATTACGCACGAACGAGTACTTGTCCAGCGCCGCGCCCGACAAAACATCACCCACGTTCAGAAGATTCGCGCGCGTATTGATGACGTTCAGCCCGTAAAGCGCCCAGCTCAAACCGGCCGGATCGATGTAGCTGAGCGGATTCACATAATAGTTGCCGATCGATCCGATGGCGTCGCGCACCGTGCTCGGCCCGAACAGCGGCAGCACCAGATACGGACCGGCCGGTACACCGTAGTGGCCGAGCGTCAGACCGAAGTCGTTGTCGTGCTTGGGCAGCTTCGCCAGCGTCGCGACGTCGAACAGACCGCCGACCCCGAACACCGTGTTGATCACGATGCGCATGATGTCTTCGACGCCGTCGGTGATCTTCAATTGCAGCAGGTTGTTCGCCGCAATGTAGACGTCGCCGATGTTCGAGAAGAAGTTGGTCACGCTGTCGCGCACCGGCTGCGGCGTGATGAACACGTAGCCCTGCGCGACCGGCTTCAACGCGTACTGGTCGATCTTGTCGTTGACGGTGAAGATGGTGCGGTTCAGGCCTTCGAGCGGATCGCCTTTAGTCGGCGTCTGCACCGTCGTACAGCCGGCGAGCAGCAAAGCTGCTGCTGCCAGCTTCGCCAACTGGAAGGCGCGCGCGCCCCCGTTGTGTGAGGTCTGCATCGTTATTCTCCTTATTGACCGGCCGCGCCGGAGGCGGGCGAGGTCTGTACTGCGGGCGTGGGCGTCGGTGCAGCAGGCGTAACGGCGGGCGCGGCGGCGGGCGCGGCAATGGGCGCAGTCGCGGGCGCGGCGGCGCCGGAAGCGGCCCCCGGCTTCGCCGCGCCGGAATCCGCCGCCTTGCTATACAGGAACTGGCTGATCAGGTTTTCCAGCACGATCGCCGATTGCGTCATGGAAATGGTGTCGCCACCTTTGAGCATCTCGCTGTCGCCGCCGGGTTCGAGCCCGATGTACTGCTCGCCGAGCAGGCCGGAGGTCAGGATCTTCGCCGAGCTGTCTTTCGGAAACTGGTATTGCTTGTCGAGGTCGATCGTCACCACGGCCTGGTAGGCGTTGCTGTCGAAACCGATCGAGCCGACCCGGCCCACCGTCACACCGGCGCTCTTCACGGGCGCGCGTGCTTTCAGTCCGCCGATATTGTCGAACTTGAGCTTGACCGGGTATGTGGCCTGAAACGACAACGAGCTCATGTTGCCGGCCTTCAGCGCGAGAAACAGCAATGCCACGAATCCCAACACCACGAACAGGCCGACCCAGAAGTCGAGAGCAGTCTTTTTCATCGTCATCCTAAAGTGAATCCGCCGCGCCGCCGGCACGCCCCGCTGCGCGCGTCCATGACGCGGCGCCGGGCGATGGCAGCGCAGTTTTAGCTGAACATCAATGCCGTCAGCAGAAAATCGAGTCCGAGTACCGCGAGCGACGCGTACACCACTGTTTTGGTCGTGGCGCGCGACACGCCTTCCGGCGTCGGCTTGGCTTCGTAGCCCTGATACAGCGCGACGAAGGTCACCGCGAGGCCGAACACCACACTCTTGATCACACCGGCGCCGACATCGCGCCACACGTCGACGCCGCCTTGCATCTGCGACCAGAACGCGCCGGAGTCGACGCCGATCAGCAGCACGCCGACCACGTAACCGCCGAACACGCCGACCGCGCTGAAAATCGCGGCGAGAATCGGCATCGAGATGATGCCGGCCCACAAGCGCGGCGCGACCACCACCTTGACGGGGTCGACCGCCATCATTTCCATGGCTGTTAGCTGCTCGCCCGCTTTCATCAAACCGATCTCGGCCGTGAGCGACGTGCCCGCGCGGCCGGCGAACAGCAGCGCCGTGACGACCGGCCCGAGTTCACGCACGAGCGACAGCGCGACCAGCAGTCCGAGCGCCTGCTCCGAACCATAGCGGTTGAGTGTGTAATAGCCCTGCAGACCGAGCACGAAGCCGACGAACAGCCCCGACACGCCGATGATCACCAGCGAATAGTTGCCGACGAAGTGAATCTGTTTCGTGACGAGGCGCGGCCGGCGCAGCAGCGGGAAAAACTCGAACACCAGCCGGATGAAAAAGCGCGTGGCGTAGCCGGCCGTGCCGAGCCCGCCGATCACCGAGCGGCCGATCGCACTGATCATGATCGACCTCCGCCGATACCGAAATCCGCCGCGAGCGGCGTCTTGCTGGGGTAATGAAACTTGAACGGGCCGTCCGGCGCGCCGTCGATGAACTGACGCACGGTCGGGTCGGTCGAGGCACGCAGTTCGGCCGGCGTGCCTTCGGCGAGCACCCCGCCGTTGGCGAGGAAGTACACATAATCGGCAATCGCGAACGACTCCGGCACGTCGTGCGTGACCAGGATGGACGTCGCGCCGAGCGCCTGATTCAGCGCGCGAATCAGATTCGCGGTAATACCGAGCGAAATGGGATCGAGCCCGGCAAAGGGCTCGTCGTACATCATGAGTTCGGGGTCGAGCGCGATGGCGCGCGCAAGCGCAACACGCCGCGCCATGCCGCCTGAAATCTCCGAAGGCAGCAACTCGCGCGCACCGCGCAAACCGACCGCGTTGAGCTTCATCAGCACCAGATCGCGGATCAGTTCTTCGGGAAGATCGGTATGTTCGCGAAGCGCAAAGGCGACGTTCTCGAACACCGACATATCGGTGAACAACGCGCCGAACTGGAACAGCATGCCCATCTTGCGGCGCAGCGCGTACAACCCGTCGCGCGTCTGCCGGCCGATGTCCTGCCCCTGAAACAGAATCTCGCCGCGTTGCGCGCGGACCAGTCCACCGATCAGACGCAGCACCGTGGTCTTGCCGCACCCCGAACCGCCCATGACTGCCACCACCTGGCCGCGCTTGAAACGCAGGTTCAGGTTCGACAGAACGAGCCGGTCGCCATAGCCAAAAGCGACGTCGCGCAGCTCGAGTAGAGTCTCGGAAGGGGAAGACACGAAGCTGACAGTCCTTTTACACGGAAGCACGGAAGGCCGAATTATAGGGCCATCATGCAAAATTTGCCGTGAGGTGCCCTGTCCCTTGACGAAGCTTGAAGATTATTGCGTAAACGCGTGTTGCAGCGCAGAAACGGCCGCCGCCGGATCCCCTGCCTCCGTGACTGCGCGGACTACCGCGGCGCAACCAACACCGGTGGCCAGCACGTCCGGCAGCACCTGCAGATCGATGCCGCCGATCGCCACCAGGGGCACGACGCCGTCGAGCAACAGCACGTAGCGTGCCAGACGCTTCAAACCTTGCGGCGCCGTAGGCATGATCTTGGTGGTGGTCGGAAACACCGCGCCCAACGCAATGTAGCTGGGCCGGAAATGCAGCGCCTTCAGAATCTCGTAAAAACCGTGCGTCGACAGACCCAGCCGTATACCGGCCGTCGCCAGCGCGGCGAGGTCGGCCGTATGGACGTCTTCCTGCCCGAGGTGGACGCCGTAAGCGCCCGCTTCCAGCGCCGCCTGCCAGTGATCGTTGATGAACACCTGCGCCTCGTGCTCGCGTCCGGCCGCGACACTGCGCTCGATTTCGCGCTTCAGTTCGTCGGCGGGCTGGGCCGACTTGCGGCGCAACTGCACCGTTTTCACGCCGAAGCCGGCCACGCGCTCGACCCACTCCGCGCTCGGCAAGACCGGGTAAAGGCCGAGGCGCGCCGGGCATGGCGGAAACGCGAGCGAAGGCGCAGCCGGCAAGCCGGCGAGGCGCGGAAAGCGCGTCAGGTCCGACGGAAACGCGTCGCCGAGCGGGCCGTCCGCGCGGGTTTCGTCGCCGTCGCGCCAGGCGAGCGCCAATACCAATGCGTCGTGCGGATCGAAACCGCAGTCGAGAAAGGCGGCCAGCGCCGGCATCCAGTCCTCGGGCAGATGCCCTTCCAGCCGGTACGTCTCGCCGCCCAGGTGCAGCGTGGCCTTGTGTTCGGCTGCTTCGATCACGCCCGCACCCTGCACCAGCCAGCGCGCCACGTGCTCGCCGTCCGCCTCCTGATTGGCGATCACGATCAGGTCGCCGCCGTTCGGCTCGTCCGGTGCGGTCAGGCAGATTCGCCACGGTGCGTGGGTCGGCGGCCAGTCGCCCAGCCGGGCGCGGATGCGCTCGACCGTTTCGGTGAGTTCGTCGGCGGGCGGCCAGAACAGGTCACGGTCGTTCAATGCCAGAGTCTGCGTCATGTGGCGCTCCCGTCTTGATGCCAGAACGGCATGCCGACTACCGGCGTGCTCGCGTGTGCGCTTTCGCGCTCGGCCATCGGCCCCGCCAGAAAAGCCTGGCGGCCCGCTTCGACACCCAGCGCGAAGGCCCGCGCCATCGCTTCCGGATGGGTCGCCTGCGACACGGCCGTATTCAGCAGCACGCCGTCGAAGCCCCATTCCATCACCTGGGCGGCGTGCGACGGCACGCCGAGCCCGGCGTCGACGATCAGCGGCACGTCGGGCAAGCGCTCGCGCAAGACCCGCAAACCGTAGGGATTGATCACGCCCTTGCCGGTGCCGATCGGCGCACCCCATGGCATCAGCGCTTCGCAGCCCGCATCCAGCAGACGGCGGCCGATCACCAGATCTTCGGTGCAATACGGCAGCACCTTGAAGCCGTCCTTGACGAGCAGCGCCGCCGCTTCGATCAGACCGACCGGGTCGGGCTGCAGCGTGTAGTCGTCGCCGATCAGCTCCAGCTTGATCCATTCCGTCTCGAAAATTTCACGCGCCATCTGCGCGGTGTTCACCGCCTCGCTGACGGTCAGGCAACCGGCCGTGTTCGGCAGCAACGGCACGCCGTGGCGTTTGAGCAGATCGAAGAAACCGGTGTCGGCGCCGCCTTCGTTCATCTGCCGGCGCAACGCGACGGTCACCATGCCGGGCCGGGACGCGTCGATCGAATCGGACAGCGATTGCAGCGAGGGATAGCGCGAAGTGCCGAGCAGCACGCGGCTCGCGAAAGTCTGGCCGTACAGCGTGAGCGCGTCGGCGGGTTGGGAGGAAGTCATGAGCAGGATCCTGGTCTGGGGCAAACGCGGGGCGGTCTAGCCGCCGGCCACGGGTTGCACGACATCGAGCTTGTCGCCCGGCTGCAGTGCGCGCGCCGCATGCTGGCTGCGCGCGACGAAATCGCCGTTCAACGCGACCGCGAACGGCGGACGCGCGCCGAACGCGGCGAGCGCATCGGCGACAGTCGCGCCTTCGGGCAGCGACAACGGCTTCTGATTGATGTGAATGTTCATGGTGTTCGGAGACGGTTCAATCGGGGGCGGCACGGAGTTGTACGCAAGGTCGCGCGCCGGGGCGCGCAACGCTCACGCCGGCTCCCGCGTGGAATTCAGGTGATTCAGGTGAAACAGCTCGCTCCAGCGCGCGCCGCGCTGCCAGTCGGCAAACGCGTCCGCACTGCCGATGTGGCCGTCGAGCAGCGCCGCGGCGAAGCGCACGGCTTCGTCGGCGACTTCGGGCACGATCATATAGCCGTGCCGGTACAGGCCATTGACGCGCAACGTCTGCGCGCCGTCCCACAACAGGGCCGGACGGTGGTCCGGCAAGGTCGGGCGGCACTGCGAATTCAGCTCGAGAATGCGCGCCTCGCCGAATCCGGGATGCACCGAAAACGCCGCGCTTAGCAATTCGAGGGCCGAGCGCACGCTCATGGGCGACATGTCTTCGCCTTCGACTTCGGTCGCGCCGATCACATACAGGTCGTTCTGCTTCGGCGCGATATACAGCGGATAGCGCGGATGCAGCAGCCGCACCGGCCGCGTCAGACCGATACCCGGCGCGTGCACGCGCGCGACTTCGCCGCGAATTCCGCGCAAGGTCGGCAGCGCCGGCTTGGCGCCGAGCCCCCGGCAGTCGATCGTGATACGCGCGGGCGGCAGCGCGTGGTCGTCGATGGTCGTGTTCCAGTGCGTGTCGACGCCGCGCTGCGCGAGGCCCGCGGCCAGCGCGGTCAACACCTGACGGTTATCCAGTTGGCCTTCGCGCGGCAGCAGCCAGCCCTTGTTGAAGCGGCCGGCCAGCGCAAGCTCGGTGGCGCCGACCTGCTCGCCCGCGAGCGGCACGATACCGCCGTCGACCAGTTCGGCCGGCGCGTTCGAACGCACCCGGCGCTCGAACAGCGGCGCCTCGGTGCGGTCGGCGTGATGCCAGACCACCAGCGTGCCGTTGCGCTGGAAGAACACGGGTTCGGGCAATTCGGCGAGGATGCGCGGCCAGCTGTCGAGCGAACTCGCGCCCAGCCGCGTGATCAGCAGTTCCGCGCTGGCGGCTTCGGCGAGCGGCGCCAGCATGGCGGCCGCCACCCACGCGGTGGCTTGCGACCCGGTGGCGTCGCCGCGCTCGTAGAGCGCCACGCGATGCCCTTCGCCGGCCAGCCGCCACGCGACCAGCCGCCCGCAAAGACCGCCGCCGATCACGGCAAAGTCCGGTCGATCGGTGTGCACGGAAGCAGTCATCGGCCGCGCCTTTCAGGGCGGCAGACTGCGAACCCAGAGCGGGAATGACAGCGGCCGTTAAAACCGGCACGAACGCCGACGGGGCGCGGAGCAAAACACATCACGAAATAATCGGGGGTCATCGAGTCCTTTCCGTACGGCACAAAGCGCACGTACCCAAGGACGAAACCGGCGGGTGAGCCGGCCGGGCGATGCAGGCGTCGACATGACGCGCGCGGCCCGACGGGGAAGGGAAGACTGACTGCTTCCGGAAACTTCCCGCGCCGGTATTACCCGGATCGGGTGCAAAGGGTCTCTCTCAGCCTTGCCGCCGCCGCGCGAAAAACCTGCGGCCCGTGGGCAAAGCACCCCTGTTTCGTCGAGGGCCATTAGACCATAAAAGCCGCGACGGCCGCAAACCGGCGCGGCAGGGGGCCGGGCGGCTCTGGCACAATGCCGTGACCGGATTTCGCCGCCCCGGCGAGGCTGCTGAACACGCAACATCGCACGCAATGACACAGGCAACCACAGACGCAACGACAGACGCACCAGCGCGTACCCCAGCGAACTTAATTTTCGCTTAAGGGCATGGCGCCAGAATCTGACCCTCGGCCGCCCGGCACAGCACAGGGGCCAGCCAGACCGGGCTACCCCGAGGCCAGCACATCTCACCAGGATGCTCATGACACCCAATACCGCCAGCAGCCCCGCGCTACCGCCAGACGAAAGAGTCTCCGCCTGGAGCCTGATCAAACCGTACTGGGTTTCCGAAGAACGCAAGACCGCCTGGGGCCTGCTCATCGCCATCATCGTGATGAATCTGCTCGTGGTGTGGATCAACGTGCGGCTGAACCGCTGGAGCGCCGACTTCTACAACGCGCTGCAAAGCAAGAACGTGCACGATTTCCCGCACCTGCTGCTGGTGTTTTCGGGACTTGCGTTCGCCTTCATCATTCTCGCGGTGTACGGGCGGTATCTACGCCAGATGCTCGGGTTCCGCTGGCGCCAGTGGCTCACCACCCGCTATCTGAACGAGTGGCTGCACGACAGCGCGTTCTACCGCATCGAGCGCGACCGGCTCGCCGACAACCCCGACCAGCGGATCAGCGACGACCTGCAGTCGTTCGCCACCAGCACGCTGTCGCTCACGCTCGACCTGCTCTCCACGGTCGTCACGCTGGTGTCGTTCATCACGATCCTATGGTCGCTGGCCGGCGCGCTGAGCTTCTCGCTCGGCGGCACGCCGATCTCGATTCCGGGCTACATGGTCTGGGCGGCGGCGCTGTACGCGGTGGTCGGTTCGCTGATCATCCAGAAGGTCGGTCATCCGCTCGTGCCGATCAACTACCAGGCGCAGAAAGTCGAGGCTGATTTCCGTTTCGGCCTGATCCGCCTTCGCGAGAACGCCGAGCAGATTGCGTTCTACCACGGTATGGAAACCGAGAAGTCGAGCGCGACCACGCTGTTCGGCCGCATCCGCGACAACTGGTGGCAGGTGATGAAGTACACCAAGCGGCTGACCTTCGTGCTCAGTTTCTATGGCCAGATCGCGATCATCTTTCCGATCGTGGTCGCGGCGCCGCGCTACTTCGCCGGCGCCTTCACGTTCGGCGTGCTGATGCAGATCAACTCGGCGTTCGGCACGGTCAGCGACTCGTTTTCCTGGTTCATCAACAGTTACGGCTCGCTGGTCGAGTGGCGCGCTACCGTGAACCGGTTGCGCGAATTCAGGCGCGTGGTGGGCGCCCCGCGTCTCAAGGAATCGGTCTCGCCGGCTACCGCGCACGGTGGCATCAACCTGCATCTGATCGACGCCGCGCAGCTTTCCACGTCGGGTCTGGAACTCGCGCTGCCGAACGGCCATCCGCTGTCGCGCATTCGCGATATCGCGATCCAGCCCGGTTCGCGCTGGCTGGTGCGCGGTCCGTCCGGTTCGGGCAAGAGCACGCTGATGCGCGCGCTCGCCGGTCTCTGGCCGTTCGGCAACGGCGCTATCGACGCGCCCGTCAACGCCCGCATGATGTTCATCCCGCAAGTCAGCTATATGCCGATCGGCCCGTTGAAGGCCGCCCTCGCCTACCCGTCCACCGCCGACGCGTATTCGGACGAGGCCTGCCGTGAAGCGCTGGTCGCCTGCCACCTGTCGGAGTATGCCGACCGTCTCGCGGAATCGGGCCACTGGACGCGCATTCTGTCGCCGGGCGAACAGCAGCGTCTGGCCGCCGCCCGCGTGCTGCTGCACAAGCCGGACTATCTGTTCCTCGACGAAGCCACCAGCGCGCTCGACGCGGAAAACGAAAGCCGTCTGTACCGGCTCTTCACCGAGCGCCTGCCGAAGGCGGCGATTGTCAGCGTCGCGCATCGCGAGTCGCTCGCGGCGTTCCATAGCGAAACGCTCGACGTCGAGCGCTCGGATGAGGTTGCGGCGGCATGAGCGACGCGGGTGACGTGGGTGACGTGGGTGACGTGGGTGACTCGAGCGACGCGGCCAGTTCTCAAAGCCCGGGCCAAGCCGAAGCGGATCGCGTCGTCCTGATCACCGGCGCGGGCTCCGGCATCGGCGCGGCGCTCGCTCGCCGCATCGCCGCGCGGCACACCATGCTGATGCTGCACGCGCGCGGCGCCGACGAAGCCTCGCGCAAACGCCTCACGCAAGTCGCCATGGAATGCGACGCCCAAGGCGCACGCTGCGCAACGGTCTTCGGCGACCTGGCCGAGCCCGACACAGCCGCGCGAATCGTCGACCAGACCCTCGCCCGGTTCGGCGCGCTCGATCAACTGGTAGCCAATGCTGGGCATGCGCAGCGCCAAACGCTCGCGGCGCTCGATCCGCACACGTTGAGCGAGAGCTTTTCGGCGATGCCCGGGGCGTTCGTCGCGCTCGTCAACCGCGCGGCGCCTGCCCTGAAAACCTCCCGACGCGGCCGCGTGGTCGCGCTCAGTTCGTTCGTCGCGCATCGTTACCACGCGGATGCGCCGTTCGCCGCGACGGCCGCCGCCAAAGCGGCGCTCGAATCGCTGGCGAAAACGGCGGCGGCCGAGCTTGCCGCAGAGGGCGTGACCGTCAATTGCGTGGCGCCGGGCTACACCCGCAAGGACCGCGGCCCGAGCGCCGCCAACGCCGAAGTCTGGACCCGCGCCGCCGCCGCGACGCCGCTCGGCCACGTCGCGGAACCCGCCGACATCGCGGCGCTGATCGCCTTTCTGCTGTCCGACGAGGCGCGTCACATCACCGGTCAGGTGATCCACATCGACGGCGGCCTCACGCTCGGTTGAACCGACGAAACGAGTCGACCGCAGCGCGGCCGAAAAACCCCTCACGGCAACACCTGGAAATATCCGAGAAGAGTTCGAAAGGATTTCCAGACCGGCCGAGTTGTTCCCCGCTTTGAAAAAGCCCCGCAGCGGCGACGATAGCCGTGCGGACCGATCTTCGGACGGCTCCGCCACGCCACCTCTCGTTCCCGGAACCGCCGCCCATGTCATTCGATCGCCGCCGTCTGCCGTTCTTCGCGGCATGCTCCGAGCGCCGCCCGGCCCGGCTTGCGGCCCTTCCCGATGCCCATCATGCCGCCGTCGTTCGCTGACACTGCCGCCCGCGCGACGCGAGCCATGCAAGCCACGCCCGGCACACGCGCATTCACACGCCGCCGTGCCGCATGGCTCGCGCTCGGCGCCACGCTCGCGCTCGGCCTGAACGGTTGCGCGTGGACGCTCATCTCCGCAGCCGACGCCACCGGTTCGTTGATCCAGGCCGGTTACGCGATCGCGTCGGGCTATTCGTCGCCGACCTTCATCAACGGCAAGCCGGCCGACCTGCGTCACGTGTGTGTCGAAGTGAACCAGATGGTGTCGGTGGGCGACTTCGTGCCGGCGCTGCAACTCGCGCTCGACAGGCGCGGGGTTCGTTCGGACGTCTACAATCCCGGCACCTCGCCCGCCAGTTGCGAAGCGCGCCTCGTGTATAACGCCGCCATCGACTACGGCCGCCGCGAATTCAGCGACGACGCGGTCCAGTATCTGTCGATCATCGATCTCACGCTGATCCAGAACGGCCGCATTCTCGTCACCGCCCGTTATCAGACCGGCGGCCTGAACACCGACCGCTTTTCGTCCGCGTCGACCAAGCTCAACGGCCTGATCGCGAAGATGCTGGTCGATCAGACCGACTTCGCGCGTCAGTCGATGCAGACCTCGCAGGCCAACTAGATCCGCGCGCGAATTTCCATTTCTTACGCGGGAAAGGATTCGAAAGCGTCGCCCGCTTTTCGTCGCGCGAACGGATCACTAAGATGGCCTGGATGAACCAATCCATTCTTGTCGTCGACGACGACCCCGTCGTCCGTGAGCTCGTCAGCAGCTATCTGCAGGGGCGCGGCTTTCAGGTCGACACCCTCGAGCACGGCATGGCGCTGCAACGCAAATTGCAGGAAGAACGCCCTGCGCTGATCGTGCTCGACATCATGATGCCGGAGCTCGACGGCATCAGCGCGCTGCGCGCGTTGCGCGTCGCCGGCGACGATATCCCCGTGATTCTGCTGACCGCGCGGGCCGATCCGATCGACCGCGTGATCGGCCTCGAACTCGGCGCCGACGATTATCTCGGCAAGCCGTTCGAGCCGAGCGAACTGGTCGCGCGCATCCGCACGGTGCTGCGCCGGCGCGGCTCGATTGCGCCGAGCGCGCCGGAGCAACGCGCGCCGTATCGCTTCGGCCGTTTCGAGGTGAATTTTCCGGCGCGTGAATTGCGCCGCGACGGCGAGCGCATCACGCTGCGTTCGAGTGAATTCGCGATGCTGAAGGTGTTCGTCACGCATGCGATGACCGTGCTCACGCGCGCGCAGTTGCTGGAGAAGCTGCACGGCAATAGCGAGGTGCATCGCAACCGCAGTCTGGATGTGTCCATCTGGCGGCTGCGCCGGCTGATCGAAGTCGATCCGTCGGAGCCGCGTTATGTGCAGACCGTGTGGGGACGCGGTTATGTGTTCGTCCCGGACGGTGAGATCGGCGCGGCCGAACGCAGTGCGTCGCCGCTGGCCTCGTAGGTGAACCAAGACTAGCCGGGCAAGGGACGCCTTCCTTGCCCTGCCCCTGCCCCTGCCGCCTGCGCTCAGAACGTCAGCACGTCAGAACGTCAGCACGCTCATGAACATGCGCTGCAACCAGCCGAGCGTGGTGGAGTCGGTGACCACGCCGACGCCGGTCTGCTCGATACGCGCATTGGCGACCTTGCTCGACTCGACGTAATTACCCGATTCGATGTCTTTCGGGTTGACGATCCCCGACAGGCGCAGCCGGTCCGTGTTGCCGCTCATCGCAATCACCTTTTCACCCGACACCACCAGATTGCCGGTCGACATCGTGTCGATCACGGTCACGGCCAGTGTGCCGGTCATACCGGTCGCATCGGTGAGCGCGCCTTTGCCGGAATACGTCGTGGCGGCCGAGCCGATGTTGAACAACCTGGCGAGCCGCGCCGCAGCACTGGTCGTGTTGTCGGCGGCGGTCGCGGTAATCGCGCTCGACCGGCTTGCCGCGGTGGTCGCCGTATTGTTCGCGTTGTACGACTCGGAGAGGACGATCGTCAGCACGTCGCCGATATGCTGCGCGTGCGGCGTTTCGTACAGCAACAGCGGCGCGCCCGCCTGATAGATCGCGCCTTGCGTGTTCACGTTCAGCGCGGCCGAGGCGAGCGGCGGCGCCATCGGCGTCTCGACGATCGATTTCGGCTGCGCGCAGGCCGCGAGGCCGGCCAGCGCGGCGGCGGCGCCCAGCGCGAGCGTGTGACGTAGCGCGGTCATGCGTGCTCCTGGGCCCAGATTGGCCGGATCGAGAGTAGGCGTCGTCGCGACGCCCGGTAATTGCCTGGCCATGGCTTTCATCCCGCCTCCACACCGCTTGCCTGCCATTGCCGCACCACCGACTTCACCCACGCATCCGAGCCTTTCAGCAGATACGTGAGCGTGCCGTTGCGGGTGCCCGGCAGAAAACACAGCGTGATGGAACTCACCGAGTTCTCCCACACATACATCGGCATGCCGGTCTGGCTCGACACGTTCTGCCTGACGAGGCGCGGCACACCGTAGCGGTCGGCGAGCGCATCGCGCAGGTCTTCGGCGGTGACTTCGTCGACCACGAAAGAGATTTCATAGAGCCGCAACGGGCTCTGCCCATCGACGCGCGCGAAGCGCAGCACGTGCTCCTGGGCCGGCGAGCCGTCGACCACCGCTTGCGAGACGGCCCAGCCGTCATCGCCGCGATGCGCCCAGCGGCACGCCACCGTCAGACTGTCGTGCGATTTGAGCCGCATGCCGAGCGCGCCCGCCTGCACATCCGTTTCGCAGACCGGCACGCTGCCGACCGGCGTCGCCCGCACCGTGCCGCCCGCGCGGAATTCGTCGAGCGTGAGCCCGAGCGCGATGCCGCGAAACGCAAACGGCGTATCGGTCGCGCGGCGCCGCGCGTCGGCGGACGCCGCTTTGTTCGTGGTACTGGCGACATGCGCGACACGAGCGACGTTCGCGCCATGCACGTCCGTCTGCGCATCAGCCATCCAGGGCGTAAGCCCGCCGAACCACGCGAGCACGCAAGCAAGCCGTTTGAGATTCATGATCAGTCGATCGCGGATGAACACATATCGAACGGTGAGGCTGCCGCATGGCCGACCACCGGAATGATTTTCAGGGTCGCGGAGGTCAGCCGGCACGGCAGCGCCGCGACGCCGCAGCCGCCAAGCGGCAACAGCGTCGCGCCGAGCGTCAACCACGCAGCGACACGTAACGTGCGGTGAATCATGCTTGGGGTCGACACACGGGCCTCGGTGCTTCAAGCAGTCGTATTGATGTTGTGACCGACGAGGCCGGCCGGCGACGTCGGCAGCTCGCTGGCGGCCGCCGGTTGTGCGGCGGCCGCGGTTGCGGCGGTCGCCGTGGTCGAGTGAGCGGGACGCTGCGTCGCCGCAGTCGAAGCGATCGGAGAAAATTGAGTAGAACCGAGATTGGAAACAGTCATGATGGGCCTCGCATGGCGCTGGATTACGAATTCACGCCGCCTGCCGGAGACCCAGGACGTCAGGCCTGTACCCGCATGCGGCGCAACGGTACTGCACGACGAATGATCTCGCCGGGCAGGCGCTGGCGATGCACGAAGTAAAGCGCGCTTTTCAGCAGGCCTTACCAGCTGTTGCGATCCATTTCCCCGAGTTGCGAAATGCGCGCTATTTATTTTCCGGCGAGGGTCTGAAAGCGCGCAAACCAGAGGCGGCGAGGTGTCGGCAGGTTGCCGAATATCCCAGGCGGAGCAGGCCCGGAGCCTTGCAGGACGGCGTTGAGGCAGCCGGGCGGCCGCACGCCGCACCCGTTAGTAAGCATGTGTAATAAAACAGACGGGCGCGCCGGGTGCCACCCAGACTAAAATTTCGCCCATGAATCCACAGGTACTTATTGTCGACGACGACCCGGTCGTGCGCGATCTGCTTTGCAAGTTCTTGCAGTCGAACGGCTTCGACGCGTCGGTGCTGCACGACGGCACGCACCTCCAGCGCAGGCTGGAACGGGAACGCCCCTCGGTCGTCGTGCTCGACATCATGATGCCGAACACGGACGGCCTGCGCACGCTCACCGCGCTGCGCGCCGCCGGCGACGACATCCCCGTCATCTTCGTGACCGCGCGCGGCACGGTCGCCGACCGCATCGTCGGGCTCTCGCTCGGCGCGGACGATTATCTGACCAAGCCGTTCGATCCGCGTGAACTGCTGGCGCGCATCCATACGGTGCTGCGCCGGCGCGGGCCGTCCACCACCAGCGCGCCGGAATCCCGCAAGCCCTATCGCTTCGGCCCGTTCGAGCTCGATTTCGCGACCCGCTCGCTCTCGCGCGACGACACCAAGCTGCCGCTGCGTGACAGCGAATTCGCGCTCCTGAAGATATTCGTCAACAATCCGTACAAGGTGCTTTCGCGCGTGCTGATTCACGATCTCGTGCACCGCGACAACCTGGCGTTCCGCGATCGCAGTCTCGACGTGCCCATCTGGCGCCTGCGCCGCGTGATCGAAGACGACCCGTCGAACCCGTGCTACGTGCAAACCGTGCGTGGCAAAGGCTACGTGTTCGTCCCCGACGCCGACGGCACGCCATTCGCCGACGAGGCCGCCTCACTCGCATGAAAAACCCGCTGAACACGCTGTTCGGCAGAATGGCGTTGCTGTCGACAGCGGTGCTGTTCGCCATTCAGGCCTGCTGGTTCGTGATCGTCGTCATGCAGCCGCCGCGCCATGAAATCGACGGCTTTGCGCGCGGTATTCTGCTGGTGCTGCAGGCCATCAACGGCGAACCGATGAAAGGCGCGGCCCTCGCGCCCGAAATGCGCGTGCATCTGGTGCCCACCTGGAACATGCCGGCGAGCGTCCACCTGCGGCCGCCCGACGACCGTCCGTTGAAGGAACTCAGCGGGCATCTGCGTCAGAACCTGCCGGCCGGCACGCGGATCGCCGTCGACGACCTGCACCCGCCGCACTTGTGGGTGCTGTTTCCGAACAAATCGAACTGGGTGGTGGTGCCGGTCGACGTGCCGCCGCGTCCGCGCTTTCTCGTCGAAGCGGTGTCCATGCTCCTCGCCGCGCTGATCCTGTCGCTGCTGGCCGCCTGGCAGATGCAGCGGCCGCTGTCGCGCGTTGCCGACGCCGCGCGGGCGTTCGGCTCGGGCGGACGGCCGGAGCCGGTCGCGCTGCAAGGTCCGCGCGAGTTGCGCGATCTGGTCGGCTCGTTCAACGACATGATGCGGCGGCTCAACGAAGCCGGCGACGACCAGGCGGTCATGCTGGCCGGCGTCGCGCACGATCTGAAGGCGCCGCTCACGCGGCTCAAGCTGCGCGCCAGCGTGCTGGTCGCGGAGAGCGAGCGCGCCGGCCTGATTCGCGATGTCGATTCGTTGACCAACATCGTCCAGCAGTTTCTCGAGTTCGCCGGCCAGTCCGCCGAAACGGGGCCGCCGGTCGAGGTCGACGACTTCTTGCGCGAGCAGTTCTCCGCCACCGACAGCAACGAAACCCCGCTCTTCACGCTCGATCTGCGCGCGGGCCCGGCGTTCAGGCTGCCGCGTACGCTGCTCGACCGGCTGGTGACCAACCTTGTCGACAACGCGCTCGAACACGGCGCGCCGCCGGTGGATATCTCCACTGCGCGACAGGACCGGCACTGGGTCATCGGCGTACGCGACCACGGGCCCGGCATTCCGGACGACCGCATTGCCGCCGCCATGAAACCGTTCGTGCGGCTCGATGCCGCGCGCGGCGGCGAAGGGCATTGCGGATTGGGGCTGGCAATCGTCGCGCGGCTCGCGCACGACGGCGGCGGCCGTTGCCGCGTGCGCAATCATGCGCAGGGCGGCCTCGACATCGCGATCGAACTGCCGGTGACACCGGCGTTGGCCGGTTGAGCGGGACAGCAGCGGAAGGCGCGCTCACGGTGCGCCGGGTTCACATGACGAGGCGGGCGCGCAAGGTGTCGATGGTGGTTTGCGGCACGCCGAGGCCATGCATCAGGTAGCTCTGCATCGTGCCGTAACTCGCCTGCACCTGATCGAAGCCGGCCTGCAGATAACTTTCCTGAACGCCGAGCAGCGGCGCTTTGGCCCGCGCGATCATATCGCCGTCCTGCGCGCGCATCGTCTCGGTCTGCGCCTCGATGGTCGGCGACAGATAGACATTGCTGAGCAGATAGTCCTGCATGATCACGTCGAGCGGGACGTTCGCAATGCTCAGCAACAGCGCCGCGACCCAGCCGGCGCGATCCTTACCCGCCGTGGAATGCACCAGCTGCGCGCCGGCGCCTTGCGCGAGACTGCGCAGCAGTTCGCCGTAGCTGGCGCGCTGCGCGGCGCCGAGCACGTAGTTGCGCGCCTGACTTTCCATGAAGCCGTTCGCGGCGCCCGGCGCATCGAACGGCGGCGTCACGAAGTCGCGCATGCCGAGTACGTTGATGGTCTCGACGATCGCGCCGGCCGGCAGCGAATCGGCCACCCGGGAGACTTCCGACGGCGTGCGCAGATCGTAGACCGTCGCGATGCTCAGCTTGTCGACGATGCATTGGTCGGCGACATCGAAGGTCAGCGTGTTCGCGCGATAGAAAGCGCCGCGGCGCATCTGCTTGCCGTCGACGGTCGGATAGCCGACTGCCGCGCCCGCGATATCGCGGAAGTTGTTCACGGACGCCATGCGCGGCGTTTGCGGCTGATCGGTGTCGAGGTTGTCGCCGCCGCAGGCGCTGAGCAGGGAACTGCCGAAGCCCGCCGTCAACAACGCGCCTGCCGACTGTTTGAGGAACAGCCGGCGCGACGTGGGCGCGCCACGCCCCTGACGTGCGTCGGGCGGCACGGGTTCGCTCGCCCGCACATTCATGCTCGCGGAGCGGCGGTACGGCGAGCAGTGTTTGACGGTGACGGGCATTAAACGAAGCGAACGCGAGGCGTAAAGAGATTGGGATTGGGGGTGGTCCGCGGCTGAACCGCGGCACTGCGGCCGCAGTGTACCGGCGCGCAATATTTTTTGGGTTACATGGTAGTAGTTGGTAAGAATTGAAGAAGAGCTATTACAGCGGCGCGCAATTTTGAGCGCCGCTGGCGGGGCGCCTTGCCGTCCCCTTAGAATAGGGACGCCCCGTTCCTGGCGCCGACTACAGGCCACTCCTCCGGAGACCACAAAAAAACATGCCGTCTCTCCAATGGTTCACCGAGCTCACCCAGCGCGAACGCCGCACCCTGTATGCCGGCTTCGGCGGCTACGCAGTCGACGCCTTCGACTTCATGATTTACTCGTTCCTCATTCCGACGCTGATCGCGACATGGGGCATGTCCAAAAGCGAAGCCGGCATGATTGCCACCAGTTCGCTGATCTCGTCTGCGATAGGCGGGTGGCTCGCCGGTATCCTCGCCGACCGTTACGGCCGCGTGCGCGTGCTGCAGTGGACCATCGCGACGTTCGCGGTGTTCACCTGCCTGTCGGGCTTCACGCACTCGTTCTGGCAACTGCTCACCACCCGCACGCTGCAAGGCATCGGCTTCGGCGGCGAGTGGTCGGTCGTGACCATCATGATGGCCGAGACCATCCGCTCGCCGCAGCATCGGGCGAAGGCGGTCGGCACCGTGCAAAGCAGCTGGTCGTTCGGCTGGGCCGCAGCCGCCATCGTCTATTGGGCGTTCTTCGCGCTGCTGCCGGAGCAGATCGCATGGCGCGCCTGCTTCTGGATCGGCCTGCTGCCCGCAGCGTGGATCATCTACATTCGCCGTAACGTGAGCGATCCGGACATCTTTCTCGAAACCCGCCGGGCGCGCGAAAGCGGCTTCGACACGTCGCATTTCCTGCAGATATTTTCGTTCCCGCACCTCAAAACGACGCTGCTCGGCAGCGTGTTGTGCACCGGTATGCTCGGTGGGTATTACGCCATTACCACGTGGTTGCCGACCTATCTCAAGACCGTGCGGCATCTGTCCGTGTTCAATACGAGCGGCTATCTGATCGTGCTGATCGTCGGATCGTTCACCGGCTATATCGTCGGTGCAATTCTGTGCGACCTGATCGGCCGGCGTGCGTCGTTCGTGCTGTTCGCCATCGGCTCGTTCGTGCTCGGCATGGTCTACACGATGCTGCCGATCACCGACGGCATGATGCTGGCACTGGGCTTTCCGCTCGGCATCGTCGTGCAGGGTATTTTTGCGGGCGTCGGCGCGTATCTGTCCGAGCTGTATCCGAATGCGATTCGCGGCTCGGGGCAAGGCTTCTGCTACAACCTGGGACGCGGGCTCGGCTCGTTCTTCCCGATCCTCGTCGGCACGCTGTCGCAAACCATGACGCTGGTCAAGGCGATGGGTATCGTCGCCGGGGCCGGCTATCTGCTGGTGATCGTCGCCGCGGTCTGTCTGCCGGAAACCAAGGGCAAAGTGCTGGGCGCGGCCCATCCCACTGTCTGAGCCCGCTGCCTCCTTACACATGAAAACGATTGTTCTGGGCGGCGGTGTGATCGGCGTGGCCACCGCGTTCTATCTGCGGCAACACGGTTGCGAAGTGACCGTGATCGAACGCGAGCCGGACGTCGCGCTGTCCACCAGCTTCGGCAATGCCGGCGTCATCGCGCCCGGTTACGTCACGCCGTGGGCCGCGCCGGGCATGCCGGCCAAAATTCTCAAATACCTGTTCAAGCCGAATTCGCCGCTCATCTTCCGGCCGACCCTCGAGCCCGCGCAATGGCGCTGGATTGCGCGCTGGCTGCGCGAGTGCGACCTCGAACGGTTTCGCATCAACAAGCGCCGCATGCAGCGCATCGCGTACTACAGCCGTGACTGTCTGCATGAGTTCCGGGCGCGCTATCCGTTCGATTACGGCCGCAGCCAGGGCTACCTGCAACTGTTTCGCAGCGAGTACGACCTCGAACTCGCGCAGCCGGCGCTCGCCGTTTTGCGCGATGCCGGGATCGTCCATCGCGAGATCGACGCGGCGCAATGCGTGGAGATCGAACCGGGGCTGCGTTGGGCACGCAAGGCGCCGCTCGCGGGCCTGTATCTGCCGGACGACGAAGCCGGCGACTGCGCCCGCTTCACCCGCGAGTTGCGGGCGGTGTGCGAGCGGATCGGCGTGCGCTTTCGCTTCGACACGCGGGTGACGGCGCTCGACGTGCAGGGCGGCGTGGCGCGCGGCGTGCGCATCGAAAGCGAGGGTGAAGGCGAGAGCGAGGGCAAGCGCGAAGGCAGGCGCGGCCCCGGCTTGCTGATGGCCGACGCGATCGTGATCGCGCTGGGCGTGGAGAGCGCGGCGCTGCTCGCGCCGCTCGGCGTCAAGGTGCCGCTCTATCCGGTCAAGGGCTATTCGGCGACGCTGCCCGTCACCGACGATGAGAAAGCGCCCCGCGCGGCGCTGATGGACGAGTCGCTGAAAACCGCCATCACCCGATTCGGCAATCATCTGCGCGTAGCCGGCACGGCGGAGCTCGGCAATGGACGAAACACGCTGCGCGAGCAGGCCTTGCAAACGCTGATGAGTGTGCTCGACGACTGGTTTCCACACGCGGCCAATCCGACTTCCGCGCACTTCTGGGTCGGCCGCCGGCCGATGATGCCGGACGGCGCGCCGCTGCTCGGCGCTTCCGGCGTGGACAATCTGTGGCTCAATCTGGGCCACGGTTCGACCGGCTGGGCGATGTCGATGGGCTCGGGGCAAGTGGTTGCCGATCTGATCGCACGACGTGAGCCGGGGATCGATCTGGATGGATTGACGCTGGCGCGTTACCGGAAGTGAGTTCGGCGGGAGACGTCGTAAAAAAAGCCGGGCTGCCCTCATGGGAAGCCCGGCTTTTTTGTTGCCGACGGGCCGGTCGCCACCGCGTGCAAGCGGCGGCGACCATCGAACCGTTTAACGCGGCAGTTCCGAATGTCCCATCAGGAACGCGTCGACCGAGCGCGCGCACTGACGGCCTTCGCGAATCGCCCACACCACCAGCGACTGGCCGCGACGCATATCGCCTGCCGTGAACACCTTGTCCACCGACGTGTAGTACGCCTTGTCGCCTTCGGTCGACGCACGCACGTTGCCGCGCGCGTCCTTGTCGACGCCGAATGCTTCGAGCACCGGCGACACCGGTTGCGTGAAGCCCATCGCGAGCAGCACCAGGTCGGCCTTCATTTCGAATTCCGAGTCGGGCACTTCCTGCATCTTGCCGTCCTTCCATTCGACGCGCGCGGCGATCAGCTTCTCGATCTTGCCGTTCTTGCCTTCCAGACGCTTGGTCGCGACGGCCCAATCGCGCTCGCAGCCTTCGTCGTGCGACGACGAGGTGCGCAGCTTGATCGGCCAGTACGGCCACACCAGCGGCTTGTTCTCGGCTTCCGGCGGTTGCGGCAGCAATTCGAACTGGGTGACGCTCTTCGCGCCGTGCCGGTTCGAGGTCCCCACGCAGTCCGAACCCGTATCGCCGCCGCCGATCACCACCACGTGCTTGCCCTTGGCGAGCAACTGGTTGGCGAGCTTGTCGCCGGCGTTCACCTTGTTCTGCTGCGGCAGAAATTCCATCGCGTAGTACGTGCCTTCCAGCTCGCGGCCCGGCACCGGCAGATCGCGCGGCGTTTCCGAACCGCCGGCAATCACCACCGCATCGAACTGTTCTTTCAGCTCGGCCGGCGTGATGGTTTCCTTCGCCGTGTTGCCGATATAGGCCGGCAGCGAATCAGCCTTACCGATGAACACGCCGGCGCGGAACGTCACGCCTTCGGCTTCCATCTGGCGCATGCGGCGGTCGATCAGCCACTTTTCCAGCTTGAAGTCGGGAATGCCGTAACGCAGCAGGCCGCCGATGCGGTCGTTCTTTTCGAACACGGTCACATCGTGCCCCGCGCGCGCGAGTTGTTGCGCGACCGCCAATCCGGCGGGGCCGGAACCGACCACGGCCACCTTCTTGCCGGTCTTGTGCTTCGGCGGCTGCGGTGCGACCCAGCCTTCGGCCCACGCTTTGTCGATGATCGCGTGTTCGATCGACTTGATACCCACCGGGTCGTTGTTGATGCCGAGCGTACACGCCGCTTCGCAGGGCGCCGGGCAGATGCGGCCCGTGAACTCGGGGAAGTTGTTGGTCGAATGCAGCACTTCGATCGCGTTCTTCCAGTCCTGATGGAACACCAGGTCGTTGAAGTCCGGGATGATGTTGTTCACCGGGCAGCCGTTGTTGCAGAACGGAATACCGCAGTCCATGCAACGTGCGCCTTGAATCTTCGCTTCGTCGTCGCTCAATGCCGCGACGAATTCCTTGTAGTGCTTCACACGCGTGAGCGGAGCTTCGTACGCCTCGTGGCGGCGCTCGAACTCGAGAAAACCGGTTGCCTTGCCCATGTGGTTCTCTTCTCTATCTGTATCTAGGGGGTGATCTGGACCCGCCGCGTGGACCGTTCTTCCGAACGGTGAAATACGCGGCGGGTACGGCTAAATGTGACGTCGGTCCAGCGGGCCGGACTCAGAACGCTCAGGCGGCGATGACTTCCTTGTTCGCCTTCTTCGCGGCCAGTTCGCCCAGGGCGCGCTTGTATTCGGTCGGGAACACCTTCACGAATTGACGGCGCGACGCGTCCCAGTTTTCGAGCAGCGCTTTGGCGCGCGGCGAACCGGTGAACTGGAAGTGACGCTCGATCAAGCCCTTGAGCAGCACTTCGTCGGTGGCGCCTGCGTGCCACAGACCACGGTCGACCGTGCGTTCCTGTTCGGCCTGCTGCAGAACCGGATCGAGCGCGACCATCGCCTTGTTGCATTTGCCCGCGAACGAGTTGTCCGGATCGAACACGTAAGCGACGCCGCCCGACATACCGGCTGCGAAGTTACGGCCGGTTTCGCCGAGCACGACGACCGTGCCGCCCGTCATGTATTCGCAACCGTGGTCGCCGGTGCCTTCCACGACCGCCGTGGCGCCCGAGTTACGCACGCAGAAACGCTCGCCTGCCACGCCGCGGAAGAATGCTTCGCCTTCGATCGCGCCGTACATCACCGTGTTGCCGCAGATGATGTTCTCTTCCGACTTGCCGCGGAAATCGTTGGTCGGGCGAATGATGATGCGACCGCCCGACAGACCCTTGCCGACGTAGTCGTTACCGTCGCCGACCAGGTCCAGCGTGACGCCTTTCGCGAGGAACGCGCCGAAGCTCTGACCGGCGGTGCCCTTCAACTGAATGTGAATCGTGTCGTCGGGCAGGCCGTCGTGGCCGTATTTCTTCGCGATCGTGCCGGACAGCATCGCGCCGACCGTACGGTTCAGGTTACGCACCGGCTGGATGAACGAAACGTGTTCGCCCTTCTCGATCGCGGCTTTGGCCTTCTCGATCAGCGTGTGGTCCAACGCCTTGTCGAGGCCGTGGTCCTGCACGTCGACGTGCTTGCGCGCCACGTCGGACGACACTTGCGGCTGATAGAACACGCGCGAGAAGTCCAGACCCTTAGCCTTCCAGTGCTCGATGCCCTTCTTCGTGTCGAGCAGTTCGGCGTGACCGATCAGGTCGTCGAACTTGCGGATACCCAGTTGCGCCATGATTTCGCGCGCTTCTTCGGCCACGAAGAAGAAGAAGTTGACGACGTGTTCCGGCTGACCGCTGAACTTCGCGCGCAGCACCGGATCTTGCGTCGCGACGCCGACCGGGCAGGTATTCAGATGGCACTTGCGCATCATGATGCAGCCTTCCACGACGAGCGGCGCCGTCGCGAAACCGAACTCGTCCGCGCCCAGCAGCGCGCCGATCACGACGTCGCGGCCGGTCTTCATCTGACCGTCGGCCTGCACGCGGATGCGACCGCGCAACTGGTTCAGCACCAGAGTCTGCTGCGTTTCCGCGAGACCCAGTTCCCACGGCGTGCCGGCATGCTTCACCGACGACAGCGGCGACGCGCCCGTGCCGCCGTCGTGACCGGCAATCACCACGTGATCGGCCTTGGCCTTGGCGACACCCGCCGCAACGGTGCCGACGCCCGACTCCGACACCAGCTTCACCGAGATGCTGGCCGCCGAGTTGGCGTTCTTCAGATCGTGAATCAGTTGCGCCAGATCTTCGATCGAGTAGATGTCGTGATGCGGCGGCGGCGAGATCAGGCCGACGCCCGGCACCGAGTAACGCAGCTTGCCGATGTATTCCGACACCTTGTGACCCGGCAGCTGACCGCCTTCGCCCGGCTTCGCGCCCTGCGCCATCTTGATCTGGATCTGATCGGCCGACGACAGGTATTCCGCCGTCACGCCGAAGCGGCCCGACGCCACCTGCTTGATGCGCGAGCGCAGCGAATCGCCGTCTTTCAATGGGATGTCCGCGATCACTTCCTCGCCGATCACCGACTTCATGGTGTCGCCATTCTTAATCGGAATGCCGCGCAGTTCGTTGCGGTAACGGTTTGCGTCTTCGCCGCCTTCACCGGTGTTCGACTTGCCGCCGATGCGGTTCATCGCGACGGCCAGCGTGGCGTGCGCTTCGGTGCTGATCGAACCCATCGACATCGCGCCGGTCGCGAAACGCTTGACGATGTCCTTCGCCGGTTCCACTTCGTCGAGCGGAATCGCCTTGGTCGGATCGAACTTGAATTCGAACAGGCCGCGGAACGTCATGTGACGCTTCGTCTGGTCGTTGATCAGGTGCGCGTATTCCTTGTACGTCTGATACGAGTTGCTGCGCGCCGAGTGTTGCAGCTTGGCGATCGCATCCGGCGTCCACATGTGTTCTTCGCCGCGCACGCGATACGCGTATTCGCCGCCCGCGTCGAGCATGGTCGCGAGCACGGGGTTGTCGCCGAACGCGTCGCGGTGCAGGCGGATCGCTTCTTCCGCGACGTCGAACAGGCCGATACCGCCGACCTTCGACGAGGTTCCCTCGAAGTACTTCTTCACGAGGTTCTCGGACAGACCGACTGCTTCGAAAATCTGCGCGCCGGTGTAGGACATGTAAGTCGAAATGCCCATCTTCGACATGACCTTCATGAGGCCCTTGCCCACGGCCTTGGTGAAGTTGTAGACCGCCTTTTCCGCCGACAGGTCGCCCTTCAGGCCGCTCGCCATCTGGCCGAGCGTTTCCATCGCGAGGTACGGGTGCACGGCTTCCGCGCCGTAGCCCGCGAGCAGCGCGAAATGATGCGTTTCACGCGCCGAGCCGGTTTCCACGACCAGACCCGCGCTCGTGCGCAGACCGTGCTGCACCAGATGCGTGTGAATCGCGGCCGTTGCCAGCAGCGCCGGAATCGCCACGTTGTCGCGGTCGGTCTTGCGGTCCGACACGATCAGCATGTTGTAGCCGGACTTGACCGCGTCGGCCGCTTCCGCGCACAGCGACGCGAGGCGCGCTTCGATGCCTTCCTTGCCCCACGCGACCGGATAGCAGATGTTCAGTTCGTACGAGCTGAACTTGCCGCCCGTGTACTGATCGATCTCGCGAATCTTCGCAATGTCCTTGAAGTCGAGCACCGGCTGCGACACTTCGAGACGCATCGGCGGGTTGATGTTGTTCGTGTCGAGCAGGTTCGGCTTCGGACCGACGAACGACACCAGCGACATCACCATGTTTTCACGGATGGGGTCGATCGGCGGGTTCGTGACTTGCGCGAACAACTGCTTGAAGTAGTGATAGAGCGTCTTGTTCTTGTTGGACATGACGGCCAGCGGCGAGTCGTTGCCCATCGAGCCGACCGCTTCTTCGCCGGCTTGCGCCATCGGCGCCATCAGGAACTTCAGGTCTTCCTGCGTGTAGCCGAACGCCTGCTGGCGATCCAGCAGCGCAGCGGGTTCGCGGCGCTCGTTCGCGACGTCTTCGGCCTTCGGCTCGATTTCGTCGAGCTTGATGCGCACGGCGTCGATCCAGCTCTTGTACGGCTTGGCGTTCGCGAGGTTGTCCTTCAGTTCCTTGTCGTCGATGATGCGGCCGTGTTCCATGTCGATCAGGAACATCTTGCCCGGTTGCAGACGCCACTTCTTGACGATCTTCGATTCGGGAATCAGCAGCGTGCCGGCTTCCGACGCCATGATGACGAGGTCGTCGTCCGTGACGATGTAGCGCGCCGGGCGCAGGCCGTTGCGGTCGAGCGTGGCGCCGATCTGGCGGCCGTCCGTGAAGGCGATCGCAGCCGGGCCGTCCCACGGCTCCATCATCGCGGCGTGGTATTCGTAGAACGCGCGGCGGTTGTCGTCCATCAGCGTGTGCTGTTCCCAGGCTTCCGGGATCATCATCATCATCGCGTGGACGAGCGGGTAGCCGGCCATCACCAGCAGTTCGAGACAGTTGTCGAACGACGCGGTGTCCGACTGGCCCGGATAGATGAGCGGCCAAAGCTTCGGCAGATCGTCGCCGAGCACGTGCGACGCGATCGCGCCGGTGCGGGCGTTCAGCCAGTTGACGTTGCCCTTCACGGTGTTGATTTCGCCGTTGTGGGCGATCATGCGGTACGGGTGAGCCAGTTCCCATGCCGGGAACGTGTTGGTCGAAAAGCGTTGATGCACCAGCGCCAGCGCCGAAACCGTCCGGTCGTCCTGCAAATCGCGGTAATACACGCCGACCTGACCGGCCAGCAGCAGACCCTTGTAGACCACCGTGCGCGCCGACATGGACGGCACGAAGTATTCCTTGCCGTGCTGCAGCTTGAGCGCCTGGATGCGGTGGCTCGCGGTCTTGCGGATGACGTAGAGCTTCCGTTCGAGCGCGTCGGTCACCATGATGTCCTTGCCGCGACCGATGAAGATCTGGCGGATCAGCGGCTCGCTCGCCTTCACCGTCGGCGAAATCGGCATGGTGTGGTCGACCGGCACGTCGCGCCAGCCGAGCACCACCTGGCCTTCGGCCTTCACCGTGCGCTCCAGCTCCTGTTCACAGGCGAGACGCGACGCGTGTTCTTTCGGCAGAAAGATCATACCGACGCCGTACTCGCCGTTCGGCGGCAGCACCACGCCCTGCTTGGCCATCTCTTCGCGGTAGAAGCCGTCCGGAATCTGGATCAGGATGCCCGCGCCGTCGCCCATCAGCGGATCGGCGCCGACGGCGCCGCGGTGGTCGAGGTTCTCGAGGATCTTCAGGCCCTGCTGGACGATCTCGTGACTTTTCTTGCCCTTGATGTGAGCGACGAAGCCGACGCCGCAGGCGTCGTGCTCGTTTTGCGGGTCGTACAGACCTTGCGCGGCGGGAACCGGGTGAGTCGGTTGCTGGTGGTCGTTCATGGGGACACCGTCTGTGAGGGGCCGGACAGGCCGTTAAACCGTTTTTCTAGTGCGCGGATGAAGTGCCCGGAGGACCTCGACACCGCGGCGGCGCTCTGTACGCTGAATCCTACGCGTATCAAAAAAGCCGGAATTCGGAATATACGCGACGAATCAAAGGAATAGCAAATAAAACGTGATGGTCGATCCCCAATTATCAGGTTGGTGCATCGGGCATCATTTTTAATAGTGCCATATTATAAACGTGCAAAAGAAAACGGCATGCGAAGATGCCGTTCTTAGATAGTGCGTTGATGCGAAACCGTTTTATTGCGTCTGCGGCGTTTCGCGCACCTTGCGCGGCCGCCCGCGCGGCAGCGGCGACACACGGCGGTTGGCGGCTCGCGCCGCCCATTCGCGGTAGGTTTCGCTGCCCAGCACCCAGCCTTTTAGCGTGGCCTGCTGGAGCTGGCTGGCTTCGCGTTCGTCGAGCGGCTGCTCGCACAGTTCGCGATACGCGCGCTGCCGTTCGAACGGCGTATTGCCGAGCGACCAGTAAAGAGGATGGTCGGTAATCAGACTGTCGAGCGTCAGGCCGATATGGTGGCGGTAACTCGACCAGCGGTAATCTTCGGGTGAATTCACGAGTCCGGCGCGCACCGGGCACATTTCCACGACCCGACTCGCCAGCAGAAAATAACGCTCGCCTTCAATGACCGTGGCGCGGTAGCGACCTTCCCACAGCGTGCCGCGCCGCGCGTAGCGGCGGTTGAAGTGCGCCACGTAGCGCCGGCCCACGGCCTGCATCGCTTTGGGCAGGCTCGACTCTTCGGTGGGCGTCACCAGCAGTTGCACCGCGCCGGGCATCAGCGCGTAGGCGTGAATGGAAAGATGGTGGTCGCGCGAAGCCGCTTTCAGACAGTCGATGAACAGCTCGTAGTCCTGGTCGTCGACGAAAGCGGGCTGCTGATCCAGGCCACGAAGGATGACGTGCTGCGGCTGGTCAGGAACATAGAGACGTGCAAGCCGTGCCATGCTGGAATATCCGATTGTCGCGTTGGTACACGTTGGTACATACCCGAAGGTCCGAAGAACCGCTTCGCCCGGAACGGCGCGGCGCGGCCCGGCGAAAAACCACGCGGGGCTTAGGGCGAAAGCTCTAATTGGCGCATATGGTTTGTTTCAAACGTTCTGGTCATAATGAGCGGGCCTTTTCTGGAGGAGCACACATGAATTTAAAACAGGCCGTATCGGGGATCGCAGCGTTAGCCTGCATGTCGACAGCAGCACACGCACAATCGGCCGGAACTTTCTACGTCACCACGGGCTGGTTCCATCTCGCACCGCAATCGAGCAGCCAGCCGCTGCAGGTGACGAGTATCGGCGGTAGCCCGACCAGTATCACCGAACCCAACACCGGCGCCTCGCTGGGTTCTGCCGACACCATCGGCCTCACCGCCGGTTATTTCATTACCGACCACATTGCGACGGAATTCGTGATTGGCTACCCGCCGTCGTTCGATCTGAACGGCACCGGTAACCTGGAGCAGTTCGGCAAGCTCGGCCAGGCCAAACAATGGAGCCCGACGCTGCTGTTCAAGTACTACTTCAACAAGCCGACCGCCTCGTTCCGCCCTTACCTGGGTGTCGGTGTGAGCCGGATCTGGTTCACCGACGAAAAAATCACCAATGGCGTTTTCGAGGCCAACGTGCTGCATGGTCCGACCAGCGTCACTACGGATAGTTCGTGGGAGCCGGTCTTTAATGCGGGCTTCACTTACGCGTTCAATCAGCACTGGTTCGCGGGCGTGTCGGTGTCCTACCTGCCGCTTAGCACCACCGCCAAACTGAACAGTGCGGCTGCGACGCCGGTCGGAACGCTGAACGTGCAATCGCAAACCAAGATCAAGCTGAACCCGATCGTCACCTACGTCAACATCGGTTACCGTTTCTAACGCTTCCGGCCGATAACGCTGAAATTTAGGGTCGTCCACGTGGGTTGATTTAGGGTAGTCGAATTTTCGCCGCTTGAACAACGCCGTCATGGATCGATGACGGCGTTTTGCATTCCGGCGCAGGCGGCGTTGGCCAATCCTGACTGTTGTAAATCTGACCCGCCAATTGCAGGTCCGTGCACGATATGCCGGCGATCAGAGCGGCGTTTCAAGCCCGAAGCGCCTATGTAGCAAGGTTTTCCGCCTTTGGCACCGAAGTTGCGTCCGCTTGGTGTTTCCCACGTCTCTTCGCATAGCTGAGCGCGGCGGCGCGGGTCCATTTCACCCTCATCGACGGAGCGACCATGACAACACTTCCGAATACGCGAGACGCCCTCGGCGAATCCTGGACTAGCACCAGCCGCCGTGCGCGGCGTATTGCTCGCCACAGCCGCCATGCGGCCGAAGACATTGCAGGTGAACTGCGTACGCTGATGTCGGAACTGGAATCCACCTTGACGGACGGCACGCAAGCCGACGCGGTGGCACTGCGTAGCAAGCTGCGCAAACAGATCGAGACCGCCCGCGCCCGTCTGAACGACACGCGCGAAGCCGTGCGCGAACGCGCCGAAGTCGCCATTTCCGACGCGGACGATTACGTGCGCGAAAATCCGTGGCAGACGATTGCGATCGTCGGCGGCGTGGCGCTGATTGCCGGCGCGCTGTTCGCGTCGCGCCTGCGCTAAGCGCAGCGTGTAGAGGGTGGGGCGGCAGCTGGACCGGCTGCCCGTTCCTGCCTCGCGAAGGGGCGGCCCATTCCGCCCCAATCCCTAGTTGTCGTCCATTACGAACAGGCGCCGGTATTCCTTCAGCGCGTACCTGTCCGTCATTCCCGCGATGTAATGAGCGATCAGCCTCGGCTGATTGGCGACATCCTCTGCCTGATATCCCGGCGGCAGTAGCCGCGGGTCTTCCGTGAACGCGTCGAAAAGCCCCAATACGACGCGCCGTGCCTTGTTGGCCATCCGCATCACGCGATAGTGGCGATACAGATTCGTGAACAGAAACCGCTTCAGCAGACTCGCCTGCCGGGCAATCGCTTCGCTGTGCGCGACCAGCATCGGTGAGGCCCGCACGTCGTCCAGCGACGCCGGTGCATGGCGCTGCAGATTGAGCCTCGTCGTGTCGATCAGATCGACGATCAACGTATTGATGACCCGCCGCACGGTCTCGTGAATCAGCCGGCGTCCTTCGATCCGCGGGAAATCGCGTTGCGCGGCCTCGTAGTGGGTCTGCCACAGCTCGACTTCGGCAAGCTGCCCGATCGTGAGCAGCCCCGAGCGCAAACCGTCGTCGACATCGTGGTTGTTGTACGCGATCTCATCCGCGAGATTGGCGATTTGCGCTTCGATGGATGGCTGACGCCCTTCCAGAAAGCGCTCGCCGAGTGCGCCCAGGCGCCGCGCATTCTCGCGCGAACAATGCTTGAGAATCCCTTCGCGCGTCTCGAAGCAAAGATTCAGACCGTCGAACGCGCCGTAGTGCTCTTCCAGATCGTCCACCACCGCGAGGCTTTGCAGGTTGTGCTCGAATCCGCCGTGCTCGCGCATGCATTCGTTGAGCGCGTCCTGTCCGGCATGGCCGAACGGCGTATGACCGAGGTCGTGTGCCAGCGAAATTGCTTCGACCAGATCTTCGTTGACGCGCAGGTTACGCGCCACCGAGCGCGCGATCTGCGCGACTTCGAGGCTATGCGTGAGCCGCGTGCGGAACAGATCGCCCTCGTGATTCACGAAGACCTGGGTTTTGTACTCGAGCCGCCGGAACGCCGTCGAATGGACGATGCGGTCGCGATCGCGCTGGAATTCGGTGCGCGCGCTCGGCGCGCCTTCGGGATAGCGCCGCCCGCGCGACTGCGCGGAATGCGCCGCGTAGGGGGCGAGGTGCGCCTCCAGCGCTTCCTGCGACAGCTCGCCGCTCACCGCGGTCGCGGTGGCTAAGGCCGGGGCTGCCGGGTCATGCTGTCCATCTTCGCTGCGCCTGTCAGTCACCGGAATCTCCGAAACATGGGCGGCGCCTCAGTTGCGCGTGCGTGCTGCCTTGCGTTGGCTGCGCCGACGATCAGACGGCGGCGGCCAGCGTGGCGCGCACGTCAGCGTCGGGCGCCTGGGTGATCAGCGTCTCACCGAAACGCTTCAACAGAATGAATTTGATCGCGCCGGCTTCCGCCTTCTTGTCGACCTGCATGAGTTCGACATAACGCGAATCGCCGAGCGCGGGTGCGCGGGTCGGCAGGTGCGCGGCGACGATCACGTCGACCAGACGCCGGCGCGCGGCTTCGTCGAGATAGCCCAGACGCACGGACAGGTCCGCCGCCATCACCATCCCGCAACCGACCGCTTCGCCATGCAGCCACTCGCCATAGCCGAGACCGGCTTC
This sequence comes from Paraburkholderia sp. BCC1886, assembly GCF_900996245.1. Taxonomy (GTDB): domain Bacteria; phylum Pseudomonadota; class Gammaproteobacteria; order Burkholderiales; family Burkholderiaceae; genus Paraburkholderia. Next base: position 106,328 of record NZ_CAAJGK010000044.1, read on the forward strand.
GATCGCATGACCGAACGTGTGGCCAAAATTGAGAATGGCGCGCAAGCCGCCTTCACGCTCGTCCTGCGCCACCACCGACGCCTTGATCTCGCACGAACGCTTGACCGCCTCCGCCAGCGCCGCCGGCTCGCAGCGATTGAGCGCGTCCACATTCGTTTCGATCCAGCGAAAAAAACCGGCGTCGGCAATCGCGCCGGTCTTGATGACTTCCGCGACGCCCGCCGCGAGTTCGCGCGCCGGCAGCGAACGCAGTGCGCCGATATCGGCGATCACGGCTTGCGGCTGGTAGAACGCCCCGATCATGTTCTTGCCGAGCGGATGGTTGATACCGGTCTTGCCGCCCACCGACGAATCCACCTGCGACAGCAAGGTGGTGGGCACCTGGATGAACGGCACGCCGCGCATGTAGCAGGCTGCCGCAAACCCCGTCATGTCGCCGATCACGCCGCCGCCCAGTGCGATCAACGTCGTCTTGCGATCGGCGCGCGAGCCGAGCAGCGCGTCGAAAATCAGATTGAGCGTGTCGAGATTCTTATACGCTTCGCCGTCCGGCAGCACGACGGTCGACACCTGCTTGCCGAGCGGCGCGAGCGCAGTTCGCAGCATGTCGCCATACAGGGGATCGACGGTGGTGTTGGTGACGATGGTGACCGAGCTGCCGCCAATATGCGGGGCGAACAACGCGGTCTGGCCGATCAGGTCGGCACCGATATGGATGGGGTAGGCGCGCTCGCCCAGTTCGACATTGACGGTAATCATACGGAGCATTATGACGCAGGGTGTTTGGCGACGCCGGCCATCTCGAGCTGCATCAGCACCATATTGACCAGCCCGCTGACCGAAGGCCGGCCGGTTTCGATGACGAAATGCGCGCATTCGCGGTACAGCGGATCGCGCACTTCGTAGAGCGCTTCGAGCCGCGCTTTGGGGTCTTCGGTTTGCAGCAGCGGGCGATTCTTGTCGCGCCGCGTACGCAGCCACAGGTCGTGCGGATTCGCGCGCAGGTAGATGACCACGCCGCGATTTTGCAGCGCTTCGCGGTTTTCCGGCCGCAATACCGCGCCGCCGCCGGTGGCCAGCACGATCTTGTCGCGCCCGGTAAGGTCGGAAATGACGTGCGCTTCGCGATCGCGAAACCCCCTCTCGCCTTCCAGTTCGAAAATCACCGGGATCCGCGCGCCCGTGCGGGCCTCGATTTCATGATCGGAATCGAAGAACGGGCGGTCGAGACGGCGCGCAATGGCCCGGCCCACGGTGGTTTTGCCTGCCCCCATGAGCCCTACGAAAAATACATTGGCGTGTGCGTCCCGCGCTTGCAACGGTGTTCCTCTGGCTAATCCGGTATGGTTCGTGCCGCAGCTTACTGGCAAAGCGGCCGGCTTGTCGAGCCTGCGGGCCGCCGCCGGCAGGCGCCGCACGCGTGCCCCTAATTCGTCTGAACGACGCGCGGCGTGATGAAAACCGCCAGTTCGCTGCGCTGGTCCCGATGCGCCCGATGGCGAAACAGCGCCCCGAGGAGCGGTATTTTGCCCAGGAGCGGCACGCGAGTCACATCGTCCCGGTCGTCGGTGGCATAAATGCCGCCGATCGACACCGTACCACCATCCTCCACTTCGACGCGCGTTTGCACGTGTTTGGTGTTGATCGCCGGGCCGGCGTCGGTCTGCTCGCCGACGCTGTCCTTGGCGACGTCCAGGTCGAGCACCACCCGGCCGTCCGGCATGATCTGCGGCTCGACTTCGAGCTTGAGCGTGGCGCGGCGGAACTGCACGCCCGACACACCCTGCCCGACCTTGGCCTGATAAGGCAGCTCGGTGCCCTGCTCGACCACCGCCTTCATCCGGTCGGCCGTGACCACGCGCGGACTCGACACGATCTCGCCGCGCCCCTCGGCTTCGAGCGCACTCAACTCGAGATTCAGAAGCCGCGTCGCGCCGGCCGCGAACAGCGTCAGCCCGGCGGTAGCCGCATCGAAACCGGCAATCGGCCGTGCCGACAGATCGTACAGAAGCCCCTCGGCGCCGCCCGTCAAGCCGCGCGCGCTGCCGTCGGCGCTGGTCGCCGCCATCGACAGACGGATGCCGAGATTGCGCGAAAAGCCATGCTCGCCCTCGACGATGCGCGCTTCGATCAGCACCTGGCGGGTCGGCCGGTCGACGGAATCCAGCAACGCGGCGATCTGCGCGAGGCGTCCTTGCAGATCGGTGACGAATAACAGGTTGGTACGCGGATCGGCGGTTGCGGCGCCGCGTTTGGACAGCACGCGCTGGTTGCCCGCGCCGGTCAAGAGACGCCGCACGTCTTCCGCGCGCGCGTAGTGCAGCTGGAACGTGCGGCTCGCGAGCGGCTCCAGATCGGCGGCTCGCGCGTGGGCCTCGAAGCGTTGCCGTTCGCGCGCGGACAACTCGGTGACCGGCGCAATCCAGATCACGTTGCCGCGACGCTCCATCGCCAGGCCGTTGACGTCGAGCAGCGTATCGAACGCGTTGCGCCACGGCACCTTGTCGAGCCGCAAGGACACGGTGCCGCGCGCCTTGTCGCTGGCAACGATGTTCAGGCCGGTGAATTGCGCAAACGCGTTCAGTACGGCGCCGAGTTCCGCGCGCTGGAAATTCAGCGAGATCGGCTTGTCGTCGGGCGCGAGACCGGCGTCGGCGGCGGTTCGCGGCGCATCGCTCAGGCGCCTCGCCGGCGGCAACGGGACGGGCGGACCTTCCAGCGTCGACGAGGCGGCGCTCTCGCGAGCCGACGCAGAAGCCGGGCGGCTGCGCAGCGGCACCGAACCGTCGGCGTCGAGGAAGGGATTGTCCGCGGAGTCGCCGTCGATGGCGGCGGTTGCTGTTGTGTTGCCAGCGACGGATGGATCGTCGGTCTGAACGGTTCGAAACGGATTGGCGGCCAGCTCGGCAGCGGCCTCTGCGCCAGCCTCGCCGCCGCCCGGCAACGGCAACGCGTGATAAGGCGCCGTAGTTTCGTCGAGCGGCATGGAGGGCGGAAGTGGCGGCGTCGAGGCCTGCGCGAACGCAGTCCAGGTGGCGAATCCGATCGTCCCAGCCAGGCATGTCGTCACCCGGGCGCGCCAGCGCGGCGCGGATCTCGTCATAAGGCCTCCGCAAACGCCAGCGTGCGCGTCGCCGCACCATCGACGAGCGTAATGCCGAACCCGTCGAGCCGCGTCACCCGTTCGGCGCCGATCTGCTGCCCCTGCGCGACCGTCGTCGGGCCGTCTGGCGTATCGATCAACGCCAGCCCACGAGCGCGATCGTGCAACAGGCCCGCGAGCCGCAATTGCGACAGTTCGGCGAGATTGCCCGAGGCCGATGTCTGCGGCAACAGGAACGGGTCGAAGAACACCACGTCGTCCTCATCGTCGGCGTCGAGGCTGTCGTCGGACACACCGCCTGCGGTGGCACTGGCAGCCACCGGCCGCAGCGCATGGAATACGTGCAGCGTGGCGCTCATTGCCAGCGCATGAGCCTCGCGTTTCAACGTCACGTCGACGGGAACGACCAGCACCGGCAACTCGCCCAGCGCATGCAGAAACGCCATCAGATGCACGAAGTCGGTGTGCGCGGTAAGTTGCAGCGCACGCATGCTTTGCGGACCGGTGCCAGAGAGCGCGCCGGGTTCGACCGCGAGCAGCGCGACGTTACTTTGCGCGGCCAGTTCGGAGACCATGCGCACGTCGTCTGCCGAGGTCGACGCCGCCTTCAACCGTGCAGGAAATGCCGCGGCTCGCTCGCGCAAAGCAGGCAGTTGCGCGAGCGAACGCCGGGCTTCTTCGAACTGGCGCGTGGTAGCCGCCAGTGTCGTCCGACTAGCCTCGATCCCACCGAAGTCGGTCGCCAGCGAGGCCTGCAAACCGATGACGAACACGCACGTGGCGATCAGCCCGGCCACCGCCAGGCGGCGACGCACACTCCATGCGCCGAGCGGCACGCGCAGCACGGCGAGCCAATGTGATACCGAAAGCTGCGCGCTCGCCGCGCTCCCCAACCCAACGGACGTCGTACTCATTTCGCACCTCCAGATGTGTCGGATTTCACAGGACGTCGTGTTGGAGCGTTCGGCGGCCCATCGCTCCAACGCAGATGCGCGCCGAACTCCACAGACCCGCCCGCGCCACCGGCTGCCGCATTACCCCGCGAAGGCGAGCGATGCAGGTCGCCGACGTCCGCGCCCTTCACGCCGCGAACCGCGCTCAGCCGCTTGAGCCATTCGGCCGAAGCGATATGCGCACGCGAGGTCGCCAGCAACGCCGTCTCGTGCTCGCGATGACGCAGTTGCTGCAGCACGACGCCATCGCCGGGCTCGACGCTCAGCGCATCGAGCAGATCGCGTAAATGCGCGAGCGGCTCGGACAGCGTTTTCGCTCGCGCTTCGCCTTGATGCCGCTCGTCCTGCGCTTGCAGTAATCGCGCGTGTTCCGCGAGCGGCGCACTCAAATCAGAGAGGGCGTGTTCGAGCGACACGCGTTGGGCATCGACCCGCGCCTTGGCTGCCGCCTGCCAGCCGATCACGGCCAGCAACGCCGCGCCGCCGCCGAGCGCCGCCGCGAGCCATTCCTTGAACCTGCGTCGTCGGGCGAGTTGCGCATTGCGCTGCCGGTACGGCAGCAAATTGAAACCGCCGAGCCAAGGTCGAACCGCACGCTCGCCACGCTCGCCACGCTCGCCACCCGGCACGGCCAGCGCAGAATGAAAAACCTTTGCGCCGATCATTCGAGCACCCCGCGCAGTGCAAGACCGAACGCGACCACACCGGCCGGCTCGTGCAGCAGAGGATCGTCGAGCCGCCGCGCCAATCCGCCGAGCGCGGCACACTCGAACGGCAACACCGTGCAGCCCAGCACGTCGCCGATATCCGCGAGCGTGAAACCCACGCCGTCGAGCAGATCCACCTCGCCGCTCAGCAACGCGCAGTCGAGCACCGGCCCGTGGACCAGATCGCGCAATGCGTCGGCAAGGTCAGCATGCTCCGGCGCCGGATAGTGGATCGAGCCCACGATGCCGTCGTCGACCATGCGCCACCCGTACACCCCGTCCGTGCCGATCCACAGCGCGACATACGGCTCGTTCGGATCGAGCTCGTGGCTCGCCGCATAGCGCATGGCGCGCAGCGCCGCATGCGGCTCGCCGTCGATGGCCGTGAGCGAGATGCCCGCGGTCGCCGCGCACTCGATGCGCGCTTCGAGATGCTGACGCGCGGTCGCGGCGATCGTCACGGTGCGGATAGGCGCGGGGCTTTCGTCGACGGACCAGTCGACCGCGAGCGCATGACGCTCGAGGCCCGCAATGCGCTCGACCTCGTTCATGACGGCCGGTTCGAGTTCGGCGAGTTCGTGGCCGCCGTCTTCTGCGCCGCCGGCAAGCGCGGCAAGACGCGTGAGCGGCACCGTGGTCGTCAATGTGGCCGACGCCGGCAGCGCCATCGCACAGCGCAACGCCTGGCTCGAACACGCGCGCGGCAGATTGGCGAAGGCTTCGCGCAACGCACGGGCCACCGCGTGCCGGTCGCTGATTTCCGTGCCGGCCATCGCTCCCGGCGCGAGCGGCACCGTGGACACATACTCGATATGCAGCACGGCACTCTCGCGCGAACGCTGACTCACCACCACGAGACGCACCGCTTGCGTCGCGACATCGATACCCGCGGCGAAACGCTGGGTGCCCAGTTGCAGGTTCTGCAACCATGAATTTTTAAACGTCATCACGCCCTCCCTCTCACTCAAGCGACGAACCATTCGAACGCGAGTCATGGAGAGGAATTGTGCTCAGAGCGGCCGTCGGGCGACACTCGGCCGAATGGCTAACGTTGCGAGATGCACGCGTCGGCGGCCGTCGAAACAGCTACAGTAAAGTCACCCCCGCACCATGTGAGCGGCGTATCCGCAACCGCCAGTAAGCATGTCGAAAGCCAGCAGGCGAGACGGCTATAATCGCGGGACTGTTTTTTGGTGCCCCTATGCAATCCACGTCTCCTACGTCCCCGCCGCCCGCGCCGCAGAAGCGCAAACGTCCGCTATGGCTGAAGCTGCTAGTCGGTCTGTTCGGGCTCATCGTCGCGGGCGTAATGTGCGTGCTGCTGGTGCTCGGCTATGCACTCGTCGTGGCGACGCCCAACCTGCCGTCGCTCGACGCGCTAACCGACTACCGGCCGAAGGTGCCGCTGCGCATCTATACGGCCGACCACGTGCTGATCGGCGAATTCGGTGAGGAGCGGCGCGACATCGTTCACATTCAGGACGTGCCGGACAGTCTGAAGAAAGCCGTGCTCGCCATCGAAGACGCGCGCTTCTACGATCACGGCGGCGTCGACCTGACCGGCATCGCGCGGGCGGGCCTCGTCGCGTTGACCAACGGCCACGCCACTCAAGGCGCCAGCACGATCACGATGCAGGTGGCGCGAAACTTCTTCCTCTCCAGCGAAAAGACCTACACACGTAAGGTCTACGAGATGTTGCTCGCGTACAAGATCGAGTCGAAGCTGTCGAAAGATCAGATTCTCGAGGTGTACATGAATCAGATCTACCTCGGCCAGCGCGCTTACGGTTTCGCCAGCGCGGCCCGCGTGTATTTCGGCAAGGACCTGAAAGACCTGACGCTCGCAGAGTCGGCCATGCTCGCGGGTCTGCCGAAAGCGCCTTCGGCGTATAACCCGGTGGTCAACCCGAAGCGCGCGAAAATTCGCCAGGAGTACATCCTGCAGCGCATGTACGAACTGCACTACATCACGCAGCAACAGTACGACGAAGCCGCGCGCCAGCCGCTCGTGGTCAAGGGCGCCGGCAAGGAGTTCAGCGTGCACGCGGAGTACGTCGCCGAAATGGTGCGGCAGATGATGTACGCGCAATACCGCGAAGAAGCGTACACGCGCGGTCTGAACGTGGTGACGACGATCGACTCGGCCGATCAGGACGTCGCATACCGGTCGCTGCGCCGCGGGCTGATGGACTATGAAAGGCGGCACGGCTATCGCGGGCCGGAAGCGTTCATCGACTTGCCGGCGGAAGCCGACGACCGCGAGCAGGCGATCGACGACGCGTTGCTCGAACATCCCGACAACGGTGAAATCATCGCCGCGGTGGTCACGTCGGCGAGTCCTAAGCAGGTGCAGGCCACGTTCATCGACGGCAATACCGCGACGCTGCAGGGCGATGGACTGCGCTTCGCGCAAGCTGCGCTCGGCGCGCGGGCGCAGCCGAATCAGCGGGTGCGGCCGGGCGCGATCATCCGCGTCATCAAGAACGACGCCGGCGACTGGTCGATCACACAACTGCCGCAAGTGGAAGGCGCGTTCGTCTCGGTCATCCCGCAGGACGGCGCGATTCGCGCGCTGGTCGGCGGCTTCGATTTCAACAAGAACAAGTTCAATCACGTGACCCAGGCGTGGCGTCAGCCGGGGTCGAGCTTCAAGCCCTTCATCTATTCGGCGTCGCTCGAAAAGGGACTCGGGCCGGCGACGATCATCAACGACGCGCCGCTCTTTTTTAGCGCCGCGGAAACGGGTGGTCAGGCGTGGGAGCCAAAGAATTACGGCGGCGGCTTCGACGGTCCGATGAGCATGCGCACCGCTTTGCAGAAGTCGAAGAATCTCGTGTCGATTCGCATCCTCAACCAGATCGGCACGAAGTACGCGCAGCAATACATCACGCGATTCGGCTTCGACGCGGACCGTCATCCAGCCTATCTGCCGATGGCGCTCGGCGCGGGTCTCGTCACACCGCTGCAGATGGCCGGCGCGTTCTCGGTGTTCGCCAACGGCGGCTACCGTATCAATCCGTATCTGATCGCCGAGGTGACCGACCAGCGTGGTGTGGTGGTCGCTCATGCGCAGCCGCTGGTTGCCGCACAAAGCGCGCCGCACGCGATCACGCCGCGTAATGCCTACGTGATGAACAGCCTCCTGCAGAGCGTCGCGCAACGCGGCACGGGCGCGAAGACCAACGTGTTGAAGCGCACCGATCTCGGCGGCAAGACCGGCACGACCAACGACTCGCGCGACGCATGGTTCGCCGGCTATCAGCACACGCTGACGGCCATCGCGTGGATCGGCTACGACAACCCGCGCAGTCTCGGCGACAAGGAAACCGGCGGCGGACTTTCGTTGCCGGTGTGGGTGGACTACATGGCTCGGGCGCTAAAAGGCGTGCCCGAGTACAAGATGCCGAAACCCGACGGCGTGGTCGAAATCGGTTCGGAACTGTACTTCGAGGACTTTACCCCGGGCAACGGATTCGTCTCGACGGTGGGTGTCAGTCAGGCGGCGCTCGACGCCGATGCGAGCGGCGCATCCGGCGTCGCGCCGCAGCAGGTCGGCGAGCAGGAAAAGCAGGACATCATGAATCTGTTCCGCGGGCATTGACGGGTTGGTGGGCCGAGGCCTTGAAAAGCCCTGGCCCGCTCGCTGTGCCCCGTCACTTCCGCTGCTTCCGCTGCTTCCGCTGCTTCCGCTGCTTCCGCTGCTTCCGCTGCTTCCGCTACTTCCCGCTTACGCTTCGAAGCGAACAGGCTCGCCCGCCTGTTGCGTCGCGTACTCCGAGAGCGCGGCGAAAAACTCCGTACCGCTGCGCGTATCGCGCCACTCGCCGTCGATGAAACGGAAGTGAAAACCACCGGCTTTGGCGGCGATCCAGATCTCACTCATCGGCGGTTGCAGGTTGACGATGATCTTCGAACGGTTCTCGAATTCGAGGGTGAGAACGTTGCCGCTGCGCTCGGCTTCGACGTCGGCCGTGGTGTCGTCGAGCGCGCGTTCGATGGCGGCTAGCGCGGCTTCCGCGCGGGTCAGGTAATCACTATCGGCCATGCTAAACTCCATCGATTATTTATTCAGGGACAGTCATGCGAGTCGATAACCGCGTGCGAACGCGGGTGCAAACGCGGGTGCCAATGCAGGCGCAATCGCGGGTTCAGTCGCCACTACGAACGGCGGCAACCGGCCGCGCGATTGTAGCGGGTTTAGTCATTCTGGCAGGTTGTGCACTCGCCGGTTGCGGTCAACGCGGTTCGCTCTATTTGCCCAACGTGCCGCCGCTGCCCGCGAAGCCGGCAGATCGCACGGCGGCTCCGGCTACCATCACGCCCGCGCCTGCATCCGCGCCGGCCGAAGTGGGCGACGTGCCCGACACCTCTGGTACGCCACTCTCGCTCGCGCCGGAAACCGAACTCGCCAGTCCGCCCGCTGCTGCCTCCGCTGCCTCTGACGTTCCTCCCGCTCAATAAGACTTCCGTATGACTCGATCCGCATTTGATTACGTCGACGGCGTACTGCACGCCGAAGGCGTGTCCGCCGTCTCGCTCGCCGACCAGTTCGGCACGCCGTTGTACGTATACTCGCGCGCCGCGCTCACCGATGCGTGGAGCGCGTACGCCGGTGCCTGCGCAGGCCGCCGCGCAACCGTGCACGTGGCCGTGAAGGCCAACAGCAATCTGGCCGTGCTGAACGTGTTCGCCCGCCTCGGCGCCGGTTTCGACATCGTGTCGGGCGGCGAACTGGCGCGCGTGCTGGCAGCGGGCGGCAAAGCGGAAAACACCGTCTTTTCCGGCGTCGGCAAACATGCCGACGAAATGCGGCAGGCCCTCGCGGCCGGCGTCAAATGCTTCAACGTCGAATCCATTCCCGAGCTGGATCGTCTGAACGCGGTCGCGGCCGAAGTCGGCAAGCGCGCGCCCGTTTCGCTGCGCGTGAATCCGGATGTCGACGCGAAAACCCATCCGTACATTTCCACCGGCCTGAAGTCGAACAAGTTCGGCGTGGCGTTCGACGATGCGCGCGCCACCTATCGTGCGGCTGCCGCGATGGCCAATCTCGAAGTGGTCGGTATCGACTGCCATATCGGCTCGCAGATCACCGAGGTCGCGCCGTATCTGGACGCGGTCGACAAGCTGCTGGAACTGGTCGCGCAGATCGAACAGGACGGCGTGACGATTCGCCATATCGACGTGGGCGGCGGACTCGGCATTACGTATGCCGACGAAGCGCCGCCGGAAATCGGCGCGTTCGTGCGCACGGTGCTTGACCGGATCGAAGAACGCGGCCACGGTCATCGCGAAGTGTATTTCGAGCCGGGTCGATCGCTCGTCGGCAACGCGGGCATTCTGCTGACGCGCGTCGAGTTTCTGAAGCCGGGCGCGGAGAAGAACTTCGCCATCGTCGACGCCGCCATGAACGATCTCGCGCGTCCCGCGATGTACGAGGCTTATCACGCAATCGATGCGGTCGTGCAGCGCGATGGCGCCACACAGGTGTACGACGTGGTCGGGCCGGTGTGCGAGAGCGGTGACTGGTTAGGCCGTGAGCGTCAATTGGCCATCGAGCCCGGCGATCTGCTGGCGGTCCGTTCGGCAGGCGCTTATGGCTTCACGATGAGCTCCAACTACAACACCCGTCCGCGCGCCGCCGAAGTCATGGTGGATGGTACACAGGTGCATGTGGTCCGCGCTCGGGAAGAAGTGCAGCAGCTTTTCGCGGGCGAATCGATTCTGCCGGCGTAAACGTAGCGCTAACTGCAGGCGAGAAAAAAAGGCGATGCCCGAACACGGCATCGCCTTTTTTATTGGCGGTCAGCCGCGGCGCTCACGCAGCCAGACGATCAACCGCCAGCCCAGCAACGCGATCATGATCGCGCCGTAAATCTTCGGCAGAAGCAGATCGTGTTTGCCCGCCTTCATCCACCAGAAATGCAGGATCGCGAGCGCGCCGATTGCGTAGATTGCGCGATGCAAGGTCTGCCAGCGCCGGCCGAGCTTGCGGACCATGGCGCGCGGCGACGTCACGGCCAGCGCGATCAGCAGCACGAACGCCGCGAAGCCGACGGTAATGAACGGCCGCTTGCCGATGTCCTTGAGAATTTCGCCGACGTCGAACCACTTGTCGAACCAGAGATACGTGGTGAAGTGCAGCGTCGCGTAGAAGAACGCGTAAAGCCCGAGCATTCGCCGGAACCGCAGCAAGGCCGGCACGCCGGTCAGCTTGCGCAATGGCGAAACGGCCAGGGTGATGCACAGGAACACCAGCGTCCAGAGACCCGTCGAGCGCGTGATGAACTCGATCGGATTCGCACCCAGCCGGTCGGTCAGACCGAACAGTACGATGCGCGCGAGCGGATACCACGCCGCGATTAACACCACGATTTTTGCCGGCACGATCCAGCGCACGCCGCCCGCCGGACGACGACCCGTGGCGGCGGTTCGAGGTGCCGCTTTCGCTTGAGGTTGCGTTCCAGGTTGTGAGTCAGAAGCCATGAGCGAGCCGCCTAGAAATTCTTCTTCAGGTCCATGCCCTGATACAGCGACGCGACCTGATCGCCGTACCCGTTGAACATCAGCGTCTTGCGCTTGGGCGTAAAGAACCCGTCTTCACCGATGCGCCGCTCGGTCGCCTGACTCCAGCGCGGGTGATCGACGTTCGGGTTCACGTTCGAATAAAAACCGTATTCGTTCGACGCGTACGCGTTCCAGCTGGTCGGCGGCTGCTTGTCGATAAAGCGGATTTTCACGAGCGACTTCGCACTCTTGAAACCGTATTTCCAGGGCACCACCACACGCACCGGCGCACCGTTCTGATTCGGCAGCACCTGACCGTAGAGGCCCATCGTCAGCAAGGTGAGCGGGTTCATCGCCTCGTCCATGCGCAGGCCTTCGGAATACGGCCAGTCGAGCACCGGTGTCGAGAGACCTGGCATCTGCGAGGGATCGGCCAGCGTAATGAACTGCACGTAGCGCGCATTGCCCGTCGGTTGCACACGTTTGATCAGCTCCGCGAGCGGCACGCCGATCCACGGAATCACCATCGACCAGCCTTCCACGCAACGCAGCCGGTAGATGCGCTCTTCGAGCGGCGCAAGCTTCAGCAGCTCGTCGATGTCGTAGACCTTCGGATTGCGGATTTCGCCCTCCACGCTCACCTTCCACGGTCGCGGACGCAAGGTTCCGGCGTTGTGCGCGGGGTCGGCCTTGTCGGTGCCGAACTCGTAGAAGTTGTTGTACGTGGTGATGTCTTTGTACGGCGTGATCTTGTCGAGCGCGACGAACTTCGCGTTGGTCTTTGCCGTCAGCTTCTGCGCCTTCGGGTCGGGCGACGAATACGCGGCGAGCGCCTCGCCGTTCACGCCGACCAGACTGCCGAGCGCCACCGCGCCCGCCGCCTGCAGAATGCGCCGGCGGTTCTCGAACACATGTTGCGGGGTGATCTCGCTGCGCGGGATATCGTCGCCGTGCAGTCGAGTCCGTTCGTTTCGTTTGATCCACATGATGCTGCTCCTGACCGGACCGCGGCTACATCGACCCCGTGCGGTCATAGTGATAGACGGGCCATCCCGACATCGATAGATACTGTGATGGCGAACACTCTGGATGCAGCAAATATTCCGCCCGCCATAAAAAAAACCGCCGGGGCTGAGGCACACGGCGGTTTCGATCGACAGCGGAAAGCCGTTCTTACAGCTTGCCGTAACTATGCAAGCCCGACAGGAACATGTTCACGCCGAGGAACGCGAAGGTCGTCACCAGCAGGCCGGTCAGCGCCCACCACGCGGCCACCGCACCGCGCAGGCCCTTCATGAGACGCATATGCAGCCAGGCGGCGTAATTCAGCCAGACGATCAGCGCCCAGGTTTCCTTCGGGTCCCAGCTCCAGTAGCCGCCCCACGCTTCGGCCGCCCACAGCGCGCCGAGAATCGTCGCGATCGTGAAGAAAGCGAAGCCGACGGCGATCGACTTGTACATCAGGTCGTCGAGCACTTCGAGCGGCGGCAGGCGGTCGGCCAGTACACCGCGCTCCTTGGCCAGATAGGCGACCCCGACCATCGCCGACAGCGCGAAGCTGCCGTAGCCGATGAAGTTCGCCGGCACGTGAATCTTCATCCACCAGCTTTGCAGCGCCGGCACCAGCGGCTGGATCTGCTGCGCATCGCGCGATACCGAGTACCACATGAGAAAGCCAACCGCCGCGCTGATCACCAGCAGCACGAACGCGCCGAGCGCACGGGTGTTGTAGTGCTGCTCGTAGTACAGATAGAAAAGCGCGGTAATCAGGCTGAACAGCACGAATACTTCGTAGAGGTTCGAGATAGGAATATGGCCGACGTCCGCGCCGATCAGATACGACTCGTACCAGCGCACCATCAGGCCGACGAAGCCCATCACCACCGCGGCCCACGTCATGGTGGAACCGATCGCGCCGCCGGTCGGCGACCGCGACAGCAGCCCGATCCAGTAGAACACCGTGGCGAACACGAAGAGCGCGCTCATCCACAAGATGGCCGACTGACTCGAGAGGAAGTACTTCAGGAAGAACGCGGTGTCCGCGCGCGCCAGATCGCCGTGATAGATCTGGATGGCCAGCAGCGACAGCGCGGCGATACCCACCATGAGCGGTCGCACCGGCTTCCAGCGCCAGCCCAGCACCACGAACACCGGAACTGCGCAGCACAGCACCAGCTTGTCGTAGTAGTTCATGAACGGGTGATAGCGCGTCAGCGCAAAACCCGCTCCGGCGACCATGGCGAGAGCGAACAGCCAGTCGACGATACCGAGCCGTTTCAGAAACGGGCGGTCGTCGAACTGTTCGACGTTGAGCGTTTCGCTCGCGGGCGTTTTTCTAAGCCGCGAGGCCGAGGATGAGGATGCTTGAGTCAGGTCCATGATCTTACCGTGTCGAATCTTGGGAGCGAGTGGACGGCTCGGCGCGGGAGCCGACTGTGTCGGAGGCATCGGGTGCTTCGATGAGTGTCGCGCCGAGGGCGGTGCTCACTGCGTCGCGGGTTTGCACGAATTCTTTTTCGAAGTCGAGCGTCTTGCGGGCACTCGACATCGCCATCACGACGGTCGTGCCGAGGTCGGTGTCTTTCAGCCAGAACCAGAGGCGCCGTTCGCGGACGTAGAACATCGAGAAGATGCCTGACACGAGGAGCAGGCTGCCAAGATACACGACTTTTTTGCCGGGTGCGCGCGTCAACTGAAATACCGAAGCTTGCACCTGCTTGAATGAGTCGAGTTGCAGATAGACCGGCGATCCATACAGAAAGCTGTCGGAAATCGCGTTGATCGAGCTCTGGATGAAGCGGCTCGCGTCGGCGCTCGCTGCGGCTTCGGGCTCGCCGAGTTGCTCGCGCGACAGTTGCCAGAGGTCCCACGTCGAGCCTTCCAGCATGCGCAGCAGCAGGCCGGCGGCTTTTTCCTGCTCGGCCTTGGGCACCGAGTGATCGATGAAACCGGCGATGGCCTGGAAGCCGCCGACGGTCTGACCGTTCGGCGTCTTGATGCTGGTGTCGGCGCCGGCGAACAGCGTCAGCACGCGCAACGCGCTTTCTTCCAGATGCTGCTGCAACTCGGGATTCGAGCCCGGCACCGAGCGCAACGCGAAACGATGCGCGGCCGCGGTGCGCATCGCCGGGTTTTCCAGCGTGGCGCGCAGGTTCATCCATTCCTTGACGGTGCCGCCCGTGTCGGCCGGAATGCGCAGATAGCGGAACGGGTCGTCCGGATTCACGCGCATGCCGGCGAGAAACATGCGTTCGCCGGCCACGTCGACCGGCAGCATGTAGTTGTTGTACTCGCGCGCCTGGCCGTCCTTGTCGCGCACCTTGTATTGAACCGACGGCCCGACGTTATGCAGATCGAGCGGCTTCGAGGTCTTCGCGCCCGAGCCGAGCCGTTCGTCGAACGCTTCTTTCAGCGTGCTGTGCGCGGCTACGCCGCGCGCGTCGTTCTGGCCGCTGCCGTTCGAGATGTTCTCGACATTGATCGCGCGGAAATCGGTGAACTCGACGGTTTGGCCGTCGGCCAGCGGACTCGCGGTGCTCAACGGCGCATTGCCGCCGATAATGCCGCCGAACGGCGCGGTCTTCGCGCTATTGCCGCTCATCGGGTAGGCCGTCATCTGCATCTGCGAGCCGCCGTCCTGGAAGCTCGACTGGTAGATCGACACGCCGTCGTAGGTGAAGGGTTTGTTCACCTCGACGCGCGCCGGCACGCGCGCGCCGGTCTTGTGATCCACCACCACGATGTCGCTTGCGAACAGCTTCGGCATGCCCGTCGAGTAGTAGTCGACGATGAACTTGTTGAGTTCGATCGAGAACGGCAGGTCCTGGATCAGCGAGCCGTTCGGCTCGTTCAGGATCGCGGTGGACACGTGCTGCCCTTCAGGCACCCACGCATAGCCACGGAACGACGGGTTCGACTGCGACAGACGGTGTTCCGGCGGAATGTCGTTGATGACCGTGTTCGCGCTGATCGGCGACTTGCCGAACAGCCACATTTGCAGCTTGATCGGCAGATTGCTGTCGAGCAGACCGCCGAGGCAGATCACCACGATCGCGAGATGAGCCGAGATGTAGCCGAACTTGGTGAGCGCGCCGCGCTTGGCCGCGATCAGCGTCGCGCCTTCCGATTCGCGCGTAACGAACTTGTAGCCGAGTCGCGCGGAGAGCCTGGCCAGCACCGCCGAAGTCTCAGCGCGCGTGCCTTGCACCGCGAATTCGCCTTTGTGATGAAACGCGCGCAGGCTGCCTTCGCGGACTTTGTCTTTCCAGCTCTTTGCGTCGGCGACCATTTTCGGGCCGTTGCGGATTACGCAGAGCGACACCGACACCATCAGGAAAGCGAGGATCAGCATGAACCACCACGAGCTGTACACGGTGTACAGACTCAGCGAGCGGAAGATGTCGGCCCAGAACGGGCCGAACTGGTTGACGTAGTTTGGATACGGATCGTCCTGCGTGAGGACGGTGCCGATGATGCTGGCGATGGACAGAATCACGAGCAGCGCGATGGCGAAGCGCATCGAACTCATGACTTCGATGACGCTGCGCGTGAGGCGATTGCCCGACTTCGACTGCAGACCCGACGTGGTGACGCTCATTCAAACTCCGGCTGAACAGCAAAAAAGGGTGACCGGCCGTCGTGCGTACGACGCCTCCACCCTTTTCTTATTGGTACCGATCTCGACGGACCGGTTGCACCTGCGTGCGGGCCTCTTAATGCAGCCCCGCGATGTAGTCGGCGACAGCCTTGATATCGCTGTCCGACAGACGCGATGCTACGGCATGCATCGCGTCGTTGTTATTACGCGCGCCCGGTCCCTGCGTGAACGCGGTCAACTGCGCGACCGTGTAGTCGGCCCACTGGCCCGACAGACGCGGATACTGCGACGGAATCCCCTGACCGGTCGGACCGTGGCAGCTGGCACAGGCCGGTACGCCCTTGTCCGCGAGGCCGGCCCGGTAGATTTTCTGACCGAGCGGGACCGTGTCCTTGTTGTGCGCGTAACCGGGTTTCGGGGTTTGCGTCGAAAAATACGCGGCGACGTTGACCATGTCCTGATCGGAGAGCGCCGCAGCCATGCCCGCCATGATCGCATTGTTGCGCGCCGGCTGCTTCGAGCCCGGCTGCGTTTTGAAATCCATCAGCTGCTTGACGAGGTACTCGGGATGCTGGCCCGCCAGCTTGGGATAGGCACCGCCGGTACTGTTGCCGTCTGCCCCGTGACAGGACGCGCACACCTGCACCGCGATGGCCTGCCCCCGATTGACGTCCGGTTTGGCCGGATCTGCTGCTCGTGCCTGAATTGTCAAACCTGAAAGACCTGCCGCCACCTGAAGCACCATCAGAGTCTTGCTCAGTCGATTCATTCGCGCACCCTGTCTCGTCTTGTGGGATTTTTTAGAGAGCCCCCAAACCCGGCGCATCGCCAGTGGCACTTGCGCTTGGCCCTCAGAGGGGGCGATCCCCGACGAGGACTTACTGCGATGCGAAAAGCTTGGGACGGCCCGGCGTTCTTTTGAAGGCTTTGCAAATCACGACGGCGACCGGGTGACCGTGAGGAGCCGCCAAGGCACGCGGGCTGGCCCCCTCAGGTTTTCAGTAAACCGTCGTATTGTACAATAACTCGCTAATCGCTAAGACGCCAGTCGGGCTTGACCCGTCCCCGCTCCGGGTTCCCCGGCGTCTCGAATCCTGGCCTGAACATGTCCTTCCTGCTCCACCAATCCCGCTTTTTCACCACGGTCAATCACTTGCGTGATCTGCCGGCGACTGCGCAACCCGAAATCTGCTTCGCGGGGCGCTCGAATGCGGGTAAATCTACGGCCATCAATATTCTCTGCAACCAGAAGCGTCTGGCCTTCGCCAGTAAGACGCCGGGCCGTACGCAGCACATCAACTATTTCTCCGTCGGCAAAGCAGACGAACCCACCGCGCATCTGGTCGATCTGCCGGGTTACGGTTATGCGGAAGTGCCGGGCGCCGCCAAAGCGCATTGGGAAGCCTTGCTGTCGACGTATCTGCAGACGCGCTCGCAACTGCGCGGCATGATCCTGATGATGGATTCGCGCCGCCCGCTGACCGATCTGGACCGCCGCATGATCGAGTGGTTTGCGCCGACCGGCAAGCCAATTCACACGCTGCTCACCAAAAGCGACAAATTGTCGCGTCAGGAAAGCACCAATGCTTTGCGCGCCACGCAGAAGGGTCTGGCGGAATATCGCGCCGCGGGCTATCAGGGTGAACTGACCGCGCAACTCTTTTCCGCGCTCAAGCGAGTGGGCCTCGACGACGCTCACGAACTCATCGAAAGCTGGTTGATTCCCAAGGCTAGCGAGGAATCCGGCGAAGTGGACGAAGCGCAGTAACAGCGGCGCCCGCCGTTGCGGCCCGTGCAAACACGCGTTTGCGGCCGCCCATAAAAAAACCCGCCGCTTGAACGGCGGGTCAAACAGCCTAATCAAAAAACTGACAGGCACCCGCTCAGGGAGGAGAAGCGGGGAGGTCAGCGCGAGGCGCCTTGCTCGATCGGTATGATATACCATTGTCTCGAAAAGTTTCCGCGAGCGGAGGCAGGCGTGACTTGTCCACTCCCCCCATCCACCTCTTCGATTCCCCTATGAGCTTCTACCCGCACCACCGTCCGCGCCGTATGCGCCGTGACGACTTCTCGCGCCGTCTGATGCGAGAAAACATCCTCACCACCAACGATCTGATCTATCCCGTGTTCGTCGTCGAAGGCACCAACGTGCGGCAAGCCGTTCCGTCGATGCCCGGCGTCGAGCGCGTATCGGTCGATCTGCTGATGGGCGTGGCCGCACAATGCGTTGAACTCGGCGTGCCGGTCATCTCGCTGTTTCCGGCAATCGAACCTTCGCTGAAGACGCCCGATGGCCGTGAAGCGACCAACCCGGCCGGTTTGATTCCGCGGGCGATTCGCGAACTCAAGAAGAATTTCCCCGATCTGGGCGTGCTCACCGATGTCGCGCTCGACCCGTACACGAGCCACGGCCAGGACGGTGTGCTCGACGAAGCCGGTTACGTGATCAACGACGAAACCGTCGATATCC
Organism: Paraburkholderia sp. BCC1886; assembly: GCF_900996245.1. Taxonomy (GTDB): domain Bacteria; phylum Pseudomonadota; class Gammaproteobacteria; order Burkholderiales; family Burkholderiaceae; genus Paraburkholderia. Next base: position 124,662 of record NZ_CAAJGK010000044.1, read on the forward strand.
TGATCGAACAGGCGCGAGCCCAGGCACAAGCCGGCGTGGATATCGTGGCGCCGTCGGACATGATGGACGGCCGCATCGGCGCGATCCGCGAGATGCTCGAGAGCGAAGACCATGTGCATACGCGCATCATGGCTTACGCCGCGAAGTTTGCTTCGGCGTTCTACGGTCCGTTCCGCGATGCCGTCGGCTCGGCGACGAATCTCGGCAAGAGCAACAAGATGACGTATCAGATGGATCCGTCCAACTCGAACGAAGCGCTGCGTGAAGTGCAGGCCGACATCGACGAAGGCGCGGACATGGTGATGGTCAAGCCAGGCATGCCGTATCTGGACATCGTGCGACTGGTGAAGGACGAGTTCCGTTTTCCGACGTATGTCTATCAGGTGAGCGGCGAGTACGCGATGTTGAAGGCGGCCGCGCAGAACGGCTGGCTCGATCACGACAAGGCCATGATGGAGTCGCTGCTGGCGTTCAAACGCGCCGGCGCGGATGGTGTTCTGACTTACTTCGCGCTGGATGCCGCGCGGATTTTGCGCGCGCAGAAGTAGCGCGCGGCGGCCGGGCGCTCGATGTCCGGCGCGTGATGGCTTAGGCCAGATGAAGAGGCGGACCTTCGGGTCGCGCCTCTTTTTTATTGCGGCTTTGCTTTGCTCTGCAGAGTGAGGGTTACGCTGCCGGCGTGCCGACGCGCTCCAGCGAGCGCAGGAACGTGTCGGCGGACTCGTAGCCAACCACCCGCAGCACTTCCTTACCGTTCCGATCGAAAAAGATAATGCCCGGCGGTCCGAACAGGCTGAAACGCTTGAGCAAGGTCTGGTCGTCGGGATTGTTGGCCGTTACGTCGGCGCGCAGCAAGTTCATCTGCTTCAGTTTGGCCTGAACGCGGGCGTCGCTGAAGGTGAACTTCTCCATTTCCTTGCAACTGACGCACCAGTCCGCGTAGAAATCGAGCATGGCGGGTTTGGCGGCCGTTTTCACCGCCTGATCCAGTTCGGGCGAGGAGCGCACCGAGCCGAAGACCAGATCGGCGGATGCAGCGGTTTGCGACCCGTTGACAGAATTGGCGCCGGTCGCGTTGCCCGCACCTCGGGCAGCGAAGACGGCTAATGGCCTCAGCGGATCGGACGAACCCGCCGCCACGCCGACCAGCAGCACGACCGCCCACACGGCGAGCGCTGCCCCGACCGCACGGCCGAGCCGTCGCCATAGAGATGCACCGCTTGCTCCGGTGACCAGGCCCGAAAACAGTCCGAGCGAAGTGGCGGCGATCAACAGCCATAACGCGCTCAACAGCATGACGGCGCTCGCGCCGAGCACCGGCCAGACGATCCACAACGCTGCGCCGAGCAACACCACGCCGAAGAACACCTTGACGCCGTCCATCCATGCGCCGGCACGCGGCAGCAAGGTGCCTGCGCCGAGTCCGATGATCAGAAGAGGAACGCCGAGGCCCAGGCCCATCGCGAAAAGCGCGGCGCCGCCGAGCACGGCATCGCCGGTGTGCGCGATGAAAGCCAGCACAGCGAAAAGTGGCGCGGTCATGCAGGCGCCCACCACCAGCGCCGACAATGCGCCCATCACGGCGACCGCCGCGAATTTGCCTCCGGAACGGCCGTTCGATGCGCGCGAGACGCCGTCTTGCCAGCGCTGCGGCAGCGCAATGTCGACACCGCCGATTAACGTCAATGCAAAGGCGGTCAGCAGGACGCCGAACGCGCCCAGCACCCAGGGATTCTGCAGCCAGGCGCCCAGGCTTTGGCCGACCAGCGCGGCGGCGACGCCCAAGGCCGTGTAAACGAGCGCCATGCCGATCACATACGCGAGCGACAATGCGAAGCCGCGCGTGCGCGTCACCCGAGCCCCCTCGCCGATGATGATGGCCGAGAGGATCGGGATCATCGGGTAAGAACACGGCAGCAGGCTGAGCACGGCGCCGGCCGCGAAGTAGAGTCCGATGATCGCGAGGAAGCCACCGCTTTGCAGCAGCGATTGCGCATAGTCGGCGTTGGTAGCGCGCTCGTACCACGGCGTGCTACCGGTCGTTGCCGATTGCGTGGCGTTTGCTGCGGCTGCCGTCGCGCTGCCGGCCGGCTGCAAGGCCGCGCCGCTGACGTGATAGACGCGCTCCATCGGCGGATAGCAGATGCCCGCGTCCGCGCAACCTTGCGATGTGACGGCCAGATCGAACGGGCCGGCCGCCTGCTTGATGGGAATCCGGATGGTGAGCTGGTTGCGATACGTTTCGACGTTCTTGTTGAACGTCTCGTCGAACTTGACGTGGCCCGCCGGCAGATTCGGCTCGCCGAGCGTCACCGTGCCGTTGTTGCCAGCGTTGCGGGTGACGAATGCGAAGCGCTCGCGGTACATGTAGTAGCCGTCCGCGATCCTGTACGTCACGTCGACTTCGCCCGGCTGTTCGGTCGCGCTGAATTTGAACGCTACCGCGGGATCGAGGAAGTCGTCCGCGGCGCGCGCGAGCGTGCCGAATTGCGTCGACGTGATGCACACGAGCGCGAGAAAGAAGGTGCGCAGCGCATTGCGTACGCGTCGGTCGAAGCCGTTAAACATGGAGAGTGCGTTGAGTTTCCGTGGCGACCCACTGGCCATACGCGGCGGATGCCGTCGCGGACCATGAGAGGATTTCCGGAGTGTCGTAGGGATGGTGCGCCTGGATGTACTGCTCCAGTTCGTGGACGCGGGCCGCGCTGGTCTTGAACAGGAGCTGGATTTCCTCGGTGGTTTCGATCGTGCCTTGCCAGTGGTAGCTGGATTGCACCAGTCCCAGTTCGCTGACGCATGCGCAGAGTCTTGCTGCCAGCGCGCCATCTGCAAGCGTTCGAGCCACGGCTTTGTCCGGCACGGTGGTCAACACTAACGTCACGCTGCTGCTCACGCTCACGGATAACTCCAGACTGGCTCGGTCGAGGTGGCGATATCGTATCACTCAGGCTTGGCTGGACGCAGGCCGGTGAGCTTTGCGCTTTGCGCGGCGGCGCCGCGTTTGGGGGGCGGGAATAAAAAAAGCCAGGCTTGGCGCCTGGCTTTTTCTCGCGATGCTAAAAGCTTACTCAGCTTCTTGCACTTCGGTTTCTTCGACTTCCGGACGATCGAGCAGTTCGACCAGTGCCATCGGTGCATTGTCGCCAACGCGGAAACCGAACTTCAGCACGCGCAGGTAGCCGCCCGGACGGGTAGCGTAACGCGGGCCCAGCACTTCGAACAGCTTCGTGACCGAGTCACGATCGCGCAGGCGGTTGAACGCCAGACGACGATTTGCCAGCGACGGCTTCTTGCCGAGCGTGATCAGCGGCTCGACGACTTTACGGAGTTCTTTGGCCTTCGGCAGCGTGGTCTTGATGACTTCGTGCGCGATCAGCGAGTTGGACATATTACGGAGCATTGCCAGACGGTGGCTGCTCGTGCGGTTCAGTTTCCGCAAACCATGACGGTGACGCATGTTAATTCCTTCGATTCAAAGTTTTGGTCCAGCTCTTCTATCGCACTGTCTTAACGCTGCCTGTTGGTTCCGGTGTTCGGGAACCATGGTAGCCAGTGCACGGGCCGGTAGTGAAAAAAGACAAGACGCGGATTCTAAAGGAAAATCCGCGTCTTTGCCACTGCAGCGGCGGGAGTGATGTCCCGGCTCGCCCGATTACTTGTCCAGACCTGCCGGCGGCCAGTTTTCGAGCTTCATGCCGAGCGTCAAACCACGCGACGCCAATACTTCCTTGATTTCGTTCAACGACTTGCGACCCAGATTCGGGGTCTTCAGCAACTCGTTTTCCGTACGCTGGATCAGGTCGCCGATGTAGTAGATGTTCTCGGCCTTCAGGCAGTTCGCGGAACGAACCGTCAGTTCGAGGTCATCGACCGGGCGCAGCAGGATCGGATCGATCTGCGGCGCACGCGACGGCGCTTCCGCCGTAGCTTCAGTGCCTTCCAGGGCAGCGAACACCGACAGTTGATCGACCAGAATGCGCGCCGATTGACGGATCGCTTCTTCCGGCGAAATCACACCGTTGGTTTCGATGTTCATCACGAGTTTGTCGAGGTCGGTACGCTGTTCGACACGCGCGCTTTCGACGGCGTAGCTCACGCGGCGAACCGGCGAGAACGACGCATCCAGCACGATACGGCCGATGATCTTGGCCGACTCTTCGCCATAACGACGCACGTTGCCCGGTACATAACCGCGGCCCTTTTCGACCTTGATCTGCACGTCGAGCTTGCCGCCCTTCGACAGATGCGCAATCACGTGATCCGGATTGATGACTTCGCAATCGTGCGCGAGTTCGATGTCGCCAGCGGTGACAACGCCTTCGCCTTCCTTGCGCAGCGTCACCGTCACTTCGTCACGGTTGTGCAGCTTGAAGACCACGCCCTTCAGGTTCAACAACAGGTTGACGACATCCTCTTGCACACCGTCGAGCGTCGAATATTCATGTACGACGCCTGCGATCGTCACTTCGGTCGGCGCATAGCCGATCATCGACGACAGCAGCACGCGCCGGAGCGCGTTACCCAAGGTGTGGCCGTAACCGCGTTCAAACGGTTCCATGACCACTTTCGCATGGCTCTCGCCAAGCGATTCAACAGCGATGATCTTGGGCTTCAACAAACTGGTTTGCATAGGTTTTCCTTTTCAATACCCTCGGCTCGTTACACCGATAAGGCTGACCGGTAACAACCTGAAAATAAACAGCCGGGACGCCCCTTTGCGCAATGCAAACGGGGTGCCCCGGCCGTTAATCCGATTACCGCGAATACAATTCGACGATCAGGCTTTCGTTGATATCGCCAGCGATGTCGCTGCGTTCCGGCTTCGACTTGAACGTGCCTTCGAATTTCTTCGAATCCACGGCAACCCAGCTCGGCAGACCGCCTTGTTCGGCGAGCGACAGCGCTTCGAGAATACGAGCCTGCTTCTTCTTCTGTTCACGGACAGCGACGACGTCGCCAGCCTTCACTTGCATCGACGGGATGTTCGACACCACGCCGTTCACCGTGATTGCCTTGTGGCTAACCAGCTGACGCGCTTCAGCGCGCGTCGAGCCGAAGCCCATGCGATACACGACGTTGTCCAGACGCGATTCGAGCAACTGCAGCAGGTTTTCACCCGTGTTGCCCTTCAGGCGGTCGGCTTCAGCGAAGTAGCGGCGGAATTGACGCTCGAGCACGCCGTAGATGCGCTTCACTTTTTGCTTTTCGCGCAGCTGCGTGCCGTAGTCGGACGTACGTGCACCCGAGGTGCGGCCATGTTGGCCGGGCTTGCTGTCAAGCTTGCACTTGTCAGCCAGCGAACGACGGGCGCTCTTCAGGAAGAGGTCAGTGCCTTCACGGCGGGAGAGCTTGGCCTTAGGGCCGATGTAACGTGCCACGTTGGTTCCTTCGTTGATTGATCACGCGAATGCCTGCACTCGCGCTAGTCCGAACCCTTTGGGTCGAACGGTGGGCTTAGTCAATTCAATAACGCAAGCGGCCTGCCGTCGCCGGACTACCACCCAGCGGCAACAGGCGCTTGCGAAAACAGCGTCTTAGATACGACGACGCTTCGGCGGACGGCAGCCGTTGTGCGGTACCGGCGTGACGTCGGAGATCGCGGTGATCTTGATGCCAAGACCATGCAACGCGCGCACCGCCGACTCGCGGCCCGGGCCGGGGCCCTTGATACGCACTTCGAGGTTCTTCACGCCGTATTCCATCGCCACGCGGCCAGCCGATTCGGCGGCCACCTGAGCTGCAAACGGGGTCGATTTACGCGAACCCTTGAAGCCCTGACCACCTGACGTTGCCCAGGCGAGTGCATTGCCTTGACGATCGGTGATCGTGATGATGGTGTTGTTGAACGACGCGTGAACGTGAACCACGCCCTCGGCGACGTTCTTCTTGACCTTCTTGCGAACGCGTTGCGCCGCGGAGTTGTTCGAAGCCTTAGCCATTACGTTTTCCTGTAACTGTCAGTTCCGCTTACTTCTTCAGCGATTGCGCTGCACGACGCGGACCCTTGCGCGTACGGGCATTCGTACGCGTACGTTGGCCGCGCAGGGGCAAGCCCTTACGATGCCGCACGCCACGATAGCAGCCGAGATCCATCAGGCGCTTGATATTCATCGTCGTTTCACGGCGCAGATCGCCTTCAACGATGAACTTGCCGACTTCTTCACGCAGCTTTTCGAGGTCTGCGTCGTTCAGGTCTTTGACCTTCTTCGAAAATGCCACACCAGCAGCGACGCAAATGTCGCGCGAGCGCGTGCGGCCTACACCGTAAATAGCCGTCAAGCCGATTTCGGTATGCTGGTGATTCGGGATGTTAACCCCTGCGATACGAGCCATTGTTTTTCCTCAAACAAAAAGCGCAGCAAAAAGCGCGGCGTTCAGCCTTGACGCTGTTTGTGGCGCGGATCAGAGCTGCAAATCACGCGCACAACGCCCTTGCGCTTGATGATCTTGCAATTGCGGCAAATGCGCTTAACCGATGCCATCACTTTCATGATATTACCCTTTTTTCAAATCACTTCGCCCGGAACACGATCCGCGCACGCGACAGATCGTAAGGCGTCAATTCAACCGTCACCTTGTCGCCCGGCAAGATTCGGATGTAGTGCATCCGCATCTTGCCGGATATGTGTCCCAATACGACATGGCCGTTTTCCAGCTTCACCCTGAAGGTAGCATTAGGCAGGTTTTCGATGACTTCACCCTGCATCTGGATAACATCGTCTTTGGCCATAAGTCCTTTCAACGCATCGGGACGCCGCCGCCTTTGAAATTGGCCTTCTTCAGCAGCGATTCATACTGTTGCGACATTACGTACGACTGCACCTGTGCCATGAAATCCATTGTGACGACGACAATGATCAGCAGCGACGTACCACCAAAATAAAACGGCACGTTCCAGCGCAGTACCAAAAACTCGGGCAGCAGGCAAACGAAGACGATGTAGATCGCACCAGCCAGCGTCAGACGCGTGAGGATACGGTCGATATATCGCGCCGTTTGATCGCCCGGGCGGATGCCTGGAACGAAAGCGCCACTCTTTTTCAGGTTGTCGGCCGTTTCCCTGCTGTTAAACACCAAGGCGGTGTAGAAAAAACAGAAGAAGACGATCGCCAACGCGTACAGCAACACATACACGGGTTGGCCGGGCTTGAGAGCTTCGGCTACGTTATGCAATGTGTCTGCGAACCAGCCGGTACGCGACCCCGAACTAAACCAGTTCAGGATGGTTGCCGGGAAGAGAATGATCGACGATGCGAAGATCGGCGGAATCACGCCCGACATGTTCAACTTCAGCGGCAAATGCGAGGACTGACCGCCGTAAATCTTGTTGCCGACCTGCCGCTTGGCGTAATTCACAAGAATCTTGCGCTGGCCGCGTTCGATGAACACCACCAGATACGTCACTGCAGCAATCAGCGCGACCACGATAATCGCCGAGATGATGCTCATCGAGCCGGTTCGCACCAGTTCGAAAAGACCACCGATTGCGTTCGGGAAACCAGCCGCAATACCGCCGAAAATGATGATCGAGATACCGTTTCCGAGACCGCGCTCCGTGATTTGCTCACCCAGCCACATCAGGAACATCGTGCCCGTTACCAGCGTCACGACCGTCGTCAACCGAAACACCATTCCCGGGTCGATCACGAGGCCAGGCTGATTTTCCAGAGCTACGGCAATGCCGAAAGCCTGGAACGTCGCCAGCAGGACCGTGAAGATACGCGTGTACTGCGTGATCTTCCGTTGACCCGCCTGCCCTTCTTTCTTCAGCGCTTCGAGTTGCGGCGAGACGATCGCCAGCAACTGCATGATGATCGACGCCGAAATGTACGGCATGATCCCAAGCGCGAAAATAGTGAACCGCGAAAGTGCGCCACCCGAAAACATGTTGAACATGCCAAGGATGCCGCCCGACTGGCTTTGGAACAGCTTAGCCAGTTGGTCCGGGTCGATACCCGGCACCGGAATATGCGCGCCGATACGGTAGACGATCAACGCCAGCAGCAGGAATACTGCACGCCGACGCAGATCGCCGAACTTCGCCGCGCCGCGACCGGGTTTTGCGAGACTCGGGCTGTTAGCCAAGTACCTTCTCCGATGCAAATGCTAGTGACGGCAAATAACTTGCACGTTACTCGGCAAAAGAGCCGCCGGCTGCTTCGATAGCAGCGCGCGCACCCTTCGTCGCACCCAGACCCTTCACAACGATCTTGCGCTTCAGCTCGCCCGTCGCGATGATCTTGGCGCTCTTGATCAGCTCACCGACCAGGCCGGCTTGCTTCAGAGCCAGCAAATCGACTTCGTCGACCGGCAGCTTTTCCAGATCCGAGAGACGCACTTCACCGATGAATTCCTTCGTCAGCGAAGTGAAACCGCGCTTCGGCAGGCGACGTTGCAGCGGCATTTGACCGCCTTCGAAGCCAACCTTGTGAAAGCCGCCCGAACGCGACTTCTGACCCTTGTGACCACGGCCAGCAGTCTTGCCGAGGCCAGAGCCGATACCACGACCAACGCGACGCTTTGCGTGCTTCGCGCCTTCAGCCGGCTTCAGGTTATTCAATTCCATTATCAACTCCTTGAGTCCTGGTCAGCCGCTTAGCTGATGACCTTAACGAGGTACGAAACCTTGTTGATCATGCCGCGCACGGCCGGCGTGTCCTGCAACTCGCTGACCGAGTTGAGTCGGCGCAGGCCCAGGCCACGCACCGTAGCACGGTGCGTTTCACGGGTGCCGATCAGGCTCTTGACGAGCTGGACCTTGACAGTTTTATCAGACATGGTGTCCACCTTAGCCCAGAATATCTTCGACGGACTTGCCGCGCTTCGCCGCGATATCGCCCGGCGTGGACTGCTTGCGCAGACCGTCGAGCGTTGCACGAACGAGGTTGTACGGGTTCGTCGAACCGTGGCTCTTCGCCACAACGTTCTGCACGCCCATCACGTCGAACACTGCGCGCATCGGGCCGCCAGCGATCACACCGGTACCGTCCTTCGCCGGGGCGAGGAGGACCATCGATGCGCCGTGCTTACCGTGCACTTCGTGTTGCAGAGTACCGTTCTTCAGCGGCACCTTGAACATGTTGCGGCGAGCCTGTTCCATCGCCTTCTGAACAGCGACCGGCACTTCCTTCGCCTTGCCCTTGCCCATACCGACGCGGCCATCACCGTCGCCAACCACGGTCAGTGCGGCGAAACCGAGAATCCGGCCACCCTTCACGACCTTGGTCACGCGGTTGACCGAAATCATCTTTTCGCGCAGGCCGTCGTCGCGTTCGTCAGCCTGAACTTTCGCTTGCATCTTTGCCATGACGAATTCTTCCCTTAGAACTTGAGTCCGGCTTCGCGCGCCGCATCAGCCAGCGCTTTCACGCGGCCGTGGTAACGGAAACCTGAACGGTCGAAGGCGACGGATTCGATGCCGGCAGCCTTAGCCTTTTCTGCAATGCGCTTGCCGATCAAGGTCGCAGCATTGACGTTGCCGCCCTTGCCGGTTTGATCAGCCAGTTGCGCACGCACTTCGGCCTCGAGCGTCGACGCGCTAGCCAGCACCTTGGTGCCGCACGGCGAGAACACTTGCGCATAAATGTGCGTGTTCGTGCGATGCACGGCGAGACGCGCGACCTGCAGCTCGGAGATCTTGATACGCGTCTGACGAGCGCGGCGCAGGCGAGATTGAGTCTTATCCATGATTGCGCACCCTTACTTCTTTTTCGTTTCTTTGAGGATCACAACCTCGTTGGCGTAACGCACACCCTTGCCCTTGTAGGGCTCCGGCGGGCGATAGCCGCGCACTTCTGCAGCGACCTGGCCAACTTTCTGTTTGTCGATCCCCTTGATCACGATTTCGGTTTGCGTCGGGGTCTCGGCCTTCACGCCTTCCGGCATCTGGTGCACCACGGGGTGCGAGAAACCCAGCGACAGATTCAGCTTGTCGCCTTGCGCCTGTGCGCGGTAACCGACGCCAACCAGCGTCAGCTTGCGCTCGAAACCCTTCGTCACGCCGTTCACCATGTTTGCAACCAGTGCGCGCATCGTGCCCGACATCGCATTCGCTTCGCGGCTTTCGTCAGCCGGCGCGAAATTCAACGTGCCGTTGTCGTTCACCACTTTCACCAGGCGGTTCGCTGCCTGCGTAATCGTACCCAGCGGACCCTTGACGGTGATGCTATCGTCGCTCAGGGCCACTTCTGCGCCTTGCAGCGCGATCGGGCTTTTACCTACTCGAGACATGTTTCTCTCCTTTCGGCCTTAAGCGACGTAGCAGATGACTTCGCCGCCAACGCCCGTTGCACGCGCCTTGCGGTCCGTCATCACGCCCTTCGGCGTCGACACGATTGCCACGCCGAGGCCATTCATGACCACGGGGATGTCGTTACGGCCGCGGTACACACGCAGACCAGGCTTCGAAACGCGTTCAATGCGCTCGATGACCGGACGGCCAGCGTAGTACTTCAACGTGATGTTCAATTCAGATTTCGCACCTTCAGACTTCACTGCGAAATCATCGATATAACCTTCGTCCTTAAGGACTTGCGCAATCGCAACCTTGACTTTCGACGAGGGCATAGTCACCGAAACTTTCTCAACCATCTGCGCATTGCGGATGCGAGTCAGCATATCGGCGATAGGATCACTCATACTCATTTACGTTTCTCCTATTACCAGCTCGCCTTGGTCAGGCCAGGGATCTCGCCGCGGAACGCGATTTCGCGAATCTTGTTACGCGCCAGCCCGAATTTACGGAACGTGCCGCGCGGACGACCGGTAATTGCACAACGATTGCGCTTACGGGTCGGATTGGAGTTGCGCGGCAGTTGTTGCAGTTCCAGACGTGCTGCGTAATGCTCTTCGTCCGACTTGCTCGTATCGCCGATGATCGCTTTCAGCTCAGCACGCTTGGGAGCGTACTTAGCAGCCAGGCGAGCACGCTTCTTTTCACGTTCGATCAGTGCCAGTTTAGCCACGGTAACCTCAGTTTCTGAACGGGAACTTGAAGCTGGCGAGCAGAGCCTTTGCTTCGTCGTCGGTCTTCGCAGTGGTCGTAATGCTGATATTCAGCCCACGCAATGCGTCGATCTTGTCGTAGTCGATTTCGGGGAAAATGATCTGCTCTTTCACACCGATGTTGTAGTTGCCGCGACCGTCGAACGCACGTCCCGACACGCCACGGAAGTCACGCACCCGGGGGAGCGCAACCGTCACGAAACGGTCCAGAAATTCGTACATTGCCTGACCACGCAACGTGACCATTGCACCGATCGGATAGCCTTGACGGATCTTGAAGCCAGCGATTGCCTTGCGTGCCTTCGTGATCACCGGCTTCTGGCCTGCGATCTTCGTCAGGTCGCCGACGGCGTTTTCGATGATCTTCTTGTCAGCAACCGCTTCGCCAAGGCCCATGTTCAGGGTGATCTTGGTGATGCGCGGCACTTCCATCACGGACTTGTAACCGAACTTCTCGATGAGGCCGGGTACAACCTTTTCTTTGTAAAACTCTTGCAAACGAGCCATTTTTTTACTCCGCAGCGTCAGGCGCTCAGCTCGGCACCGGTCGTTTTAAGGAAACGGACTTTCTTGTCTCCCTCGACCTTGATGCCTACACGCGACGCCTTGCCATTCGCGTCGACCAATGCGACGTTCGAAATTTGCAGCGGCATCGTCTTGGCTTCCACACCGCCCGTCGTACCCTTCATCGGGTTCGGCTTGACGTGTTTCTTGACGAGGTTGATGCCCTCGACAATAACCTTGCCTTCGCCAACGGACAGCACGACGCCGCGCTTGCCTTTATCTTTGCCGGTGATGACGATAACTTCGTCACCTTTGCGAATCTTGTTCATCGCGACTCCTTACAGCACTTCAGGTGCCAACGAAACGATCTTCATGAATCGTTCGCTGCGCAACTCGCGCGTGACAGGCCCGAAGATACGGGTGCCAATAGGTTCGAGCTTGGCATTCAACAACACAGCGGCGTTGCCATCGAACTTGATCAGCGAGCCGTCTTGACGACGAACGCCCTTGGCGGTGCGAACCACCACGGCGTTATAGATTTCGCCTTTCTTTACGCGCCCGCGCGGCGTTGCCTCTTTGACGGTCACCTTGATGATGTCGCCAATGCTGGCATAACGACGCTTCGAGCCGCCGAGCACCTTGATGCACAAAACTTCACGCGCACCCGTGTTGTCGGCCACTTCAAGCCGAGTTTCGGTCTGGATCATGGTTTATCTTTCCCAACTTAATCCGGTCACACCACCATGGCGTACCCGGTCAGTCTTGGTCCCGTCAGCCAATCGGCTGCTTGGGTATGAACAGCAGCGACGGCAAACGAAACCCGCCATCGCAATCCGGTGAATCCTACGGAACGGACTGGCGCCCGGACCGCTTCCCCCACCAACTTCGCCCGCGACGGGGCTCCCATAAAAGAGGGAAGACCGAAATTATATCAAATAATTTCGGTCTGGCAAGCGAAACTTACTGCGATTTCAATTACTTCTACAACTTTGCGGCGTCAGATGACGCGAGCAGCCTCGACCAGGCGAGCCACAACCCAAGCTTTCGTCTTCGAAATCGGACGCGTTTCCTGGATTTCAACGAGGTCACCCTCGTTGTACGTGTTCGCATCGTCGTGCGCGTGGTACTTCTTCGAACGCACAACGTACTTGCCGTAGATCGGGTGCTTCACGCGGTGCTCGACCAGCACAGTGACCGTCTTGTCCATCTTGTTGCTGACGACCTTGCCGACCAGCGTCCGCTTGAGCGAGGTTTTTACGCTATCGTTCATTTCTGGTTCGCCTTCTCAGTCAGGACGGTCCGCACGCGTGCGATGTCGCGACGAACCTTCTTCAGCTGGCTCGTGTTCGTGAGCTGCTGGGTCGCGAGTTGCATGCGCAGGCCGAATTGCGCCTTAAGCAGGTCCGTCAGCTCCTTGTTGAGCGCGGCCTGATCTTTCTGGTGAAGTTCGGAAGCCTTCATCATTTGCTCCTTAGGCGCCGAGCTGACGCACGATAAACGTCGTCTTAAGCGGCAGCTTAGCTGCAGCCAGACGGAACGCTTCGCGTGCCAGCTCTTCGGTTACGCCATCCATTTCGTACAGCATCTTGCCCGGTTGAATCTCTGCGACGTAGTACTCAGGGTTACCTTTACCGTTACCCATCCGTACTTCAGCCGGCTTGTGCGAGATCGGCTTGTCCGGGAAAATGCGAATCCAGATGCGGCCACCACGCTTGATGTGGCGCGTCATTGCACGACGTGCCGCTTCAATCTGGCGCGCGGTCAGACGACCACGACCGATAGCCTTCAGGCCGAATTCACCGAACGACACCGCGTTGCCGCGAGTGGCGATACCGGTATTACGACCCTTCTGCTCTTTGCGATACTTTCTACGTTTCGGTTGCAGCATCGTTATTCTCCAGTCTTCCCGTCGCCACCCGGACGACGAGGAGCAGCGCCGCGGCGTGCACCTGCCGGACCACCACCCTCACCATCGCGACGCGGACGGCGATCGCCACCCGGACGTGCGTTACGGCGCGGACGCTTTTCTTCGGTGACTTCTTCGACCACCGGTGCGTCGTTACGGCCGAGCGTGTCGCCCTTGTAGACCCACACCTTCACGCCGATGATGCCGTACGTGGTCTTCGCTTCCGAAGTTGCGTAGTCGATGTCGGCGCGCAGCGTATGAAGGGGCACGCGACCTTCGCGATACCACTCCGTGCGGGCGATTTCGATACCGTTCAGACGGCCGGCGCTCATGATCTTGATGCCTTGAGCACCCAGACGCATCGCGTTTTGCATCGCACGCTTCATCGCGCGGCGGAACATAATCCGGCGCTCGAGTTGTTGCGTGATCGAGTCGGCGATCAGTTGCGCATCGGTTTCCGGCTTGCGGATCTCTTCGATGTTGACGTGGACCGGAACGCCCATGCGACGTTGCAGTTCCGACTTCAACAGCTCGATATCCTCGCCCTTCTTACCGATGACCACACCCGGACGCGAGCTATAAATCGTGATGCGCGCATTCTTCGCCGGACGCTCGATGACGACGCGACCAACCGAAGCGTTTTTCAGCTTCTTCTTCAGGTATTCACGAACACCGATGTCTTCCTGCAACATCGCCGCAAAATTGTTGTTGTTCGCGTACCAACGCGACGCCCAATTGCGGCTGACGGCCAAACGGAAGCCAGTCGGATGAATTTTCTGTCCCATCGTATGACTCCTTAATTCCCGACCGTCACAGTGATGTGACAGGATTGCTTCTCGATGCGGTTACCGCGGCCTTTAGCGCGCGCGGTAAAACGCTTCAGCGAGGCAGCCTTGTCGATGTAGATGCTCGTGATCTTGAGCTCATCGATATCGGCGCCTTCGTTATGCTCCGCATTCGCGATCGCCGACAGCACGACCTTTTTCACGATTCCCGCAGCCTTCTTCGGCGAGAACGTCAGAACGTTCAGCGCCTTGTCGACCGGCAAACCGCGGATCTGGTCAGCCACAAGACGCGTTTTCTGCGCCGAGATGCGGGCACCGCGATGAATTGCTTTCACTTCCATCATGAGCCCCTTATTTCTTAGCCTTCTTGTCGGCTGCGTGACCCTTGAACGTCCGGGTCAATGCAAACTCGCCAAGCTTGTGGCCGACCATGTTTTCCGAGATATACACCGGGACGTGTTGACGGCCGTTGTGAACGGCAATCGTCAGACCGATGAAATCCGGCAGAATCGTCGAACGGCGCGACCAGGTTTTGATCGGCTTCTTATCCCGCGAAGCTGCTGCCGCCTCAACTTTCTTCAGCAAATGGGCGTCGCAGAACGGACCTTTTTTTACAGAACGTGCCATTGCCTACTCCTTAACGCTTGTGACGGCGCTGGACGATCATGCTCGTCGTGCGCTTATTGCTGCGGGTGCGATAACCCTTAGCAGGCGTGCCCCACGGGCTCACCGGATCGCGACCTGCAGCCGTCTTGCCTTCACCACCACCGTGCGGGTGATCGACCGGGTTCATTGCAACGCCACGCACCGTCGGGCGGATACCGCGCCAGCGGTTTGCGCCAGCCTTACCGATTTGACGGAGGCTATGCTCTTCGTTGCCAACTTCACCAATCGTCGCGCGGCATTCGACGTGAACGCGGCGGATTTCACCGGAGCGCAGGCGGACCTGTGCGTAGATGCCTTCACGAGCCAGCAACATCGCCGACGTACCAGCCGAACGCGCCATTTGCGCGCCCTTGCCCGGCAGCATTTCGATGCAGTGGATCGTCGTACCGACCGGAATGTTGCGGATCGGCAGCGTGTTACCTGCGCGGATCGGAGCTTCCGAACCCGACAGCAGTTGCTGACCAACCGTCAGACCCTTCGGAGCGATGATGTACTTACGCTCGCCGTCTGCGTACAGAACCAGCGCAATGTTTGCGCTACGGTTCGGATCGTATTCGAGACGTTCGACCTTCGCCGGAATGCCGTCCTTCGTGCGACGGAAATCGACGACGCGGTAATGATGCTTGTGACCACCACCCTTATGACGGGTCGTGATATGGCCGTTGTTGTTACGGCCGGCGGTCGAGGATTGCGAGTCGAGCAGCGGTGCGTACGGCTTGCCCTTATGCAGATCCTTGTTGACCACCTTGACCATCGCGCGGCGACCCGGCGAAGTCGGTTTAACTTTAACGATTGCCATGATTACTTGGCCTCCGCTTCAAAGTTGATTTCCTGGCCGGGCTTCAGGCAGACATACGCCTTCTTCACGTCCTTGCGCTTACCCATGAAGCGGCCAAAGCGCTTGGCTTTACCCTTCGAGACCAGCACGTTGACGGAATTGACTTCTACCTTGAACAGCAGCTCGACTGCAGCTTTCACTTCCTGCTTCGTGGCATCGGGCGCGACTTCGAACACAACCTGTTCGTTCTTGTCGGCCACCAGCGTCGCCTTTTCGGAGACCACCGGCGCGAGCAGGACCTGCATCAAACGATGATCGTTCTTGCGAATCTCGCTCATGACAGCAACTCCTCGATCTGGGCGACCGCAGCCTTCGTGATCAGGATCTTCTTGAAGTAGATCAGCGACAGCGGGTCGGCGTAACGCGGCTCGACAACTGCCACATGGGCGAGGTTGCGCGACGCGAGGTACAGGTTTTCGTCAACCGTGTCGGTAATCACCAGCACGGAGTCGAGACCCATCGCCTTGAATTTTTCGGCCAGCAGCTTCGTCTTCGGCGCTTCGAGCGTCAGCTCGTCGACCACCGAAATGCGGCCTTCGCGGGCCAGCTGCGAGAAGATCGAGCAGAGACCTGCGCGATGCATCTTCTTGTTGACCTTGTGCGAAAAGTTTTCTTCCGGCGAATTCGGGAAGATCCGGCCACCGCCGCGCCACAACGGGCTCGACGACATACCGGCACGGGCGCGGCCCGTACCCTTCTGGCGCCACGGCTTCTTGGTCGTGTGCTTGACTTGCTCACGATCTTTCTGCGCGCGGTTGCCGCTACGGGCATTCGCTTGATACGCCACCACGACCTGGTGAATCAGGGCTTCGTTGTAATCGCGACCGAACACTACGTCCGACGCGCTAACGCCTGCACCTTCCTGACCATTGGCATTCAGGAGCTTAAGTTCCATTATTTCGCTCCTTTCACGGCACGCGTCTTCACGGCCGGCGTAACGAATACTTTGCCACCCTTGGCACCCGGAACGGCGCCCTTGACCAGCAACAGCTTGCGGTCAGCGTCGATACGAGCGATTTCGAGGTTTTGCACCGTTACCGTGTCGTCACCCATGTGACCGGTCATGCGCTTACCCGGGAAAACACGACCCGGATCCTGCGCCATACCGATCGAACCCGGCACGTTGTGCGAGCGCGAGTTACCGTGCGATGCACGGCCGGATGCGAAGTTGTAACGCTTGATGGTACCGGCGTAGCCCTTACCAATCGACACGCCTTGCACGTCGACCTTCTGGCCTACTTCGAACAGGTCGGGACCGACCACGGTGCCGTTCGACAACTCGGCAGCCTTGGCAGCATCGATCTGGAATTCTTTGAGGATTTCACCGGCTTGAACACCGGCTTTGGCGAGATGACCGGCCAACGGCTTCGTCACACGCGATGCACGGCGTGTACCGAACGCAACCTGCACGGCCGTGTAGCCGTCGGTTTCAACAGTCTTGATCTGCGTCACGCGGTTGTCGGACACGTCCAGCACGGTAACGGGAATCGAATCCCCTTCTGCCGTGAAGATACGGGTCATGCCAACCTTGCGACCTACGAGTCCAAGGCTCATCGTTTTCTCCATTCCCGACTGCGATTGGTCGGGGCTAATTTACAAAATGCCGGTGCCGTTTCGGGCGTGAAATCACGCTGCAGCACACCGACTTTTTTGCGCAAATGCGCGAAAAGCCTTGCATTATAGCGAGGCTTTTCGTTTTCCGCAAGCAATCAAAGACTTAGCGCTGCCCGGTATAACAGGCAACGCTTGCAGGCCTTATTGCAGCTTGATTTCGACGTCCACGCCAGCCGGCAGGTCCAGCTTCATCAGTGCATCAACGGTCTTGTCCGTCGGATCGACGATGTCCATCAGACGTTGGTGCGTACGGATTTCGAGCTGGTCACGCGACGTCTTGTTGACGTGCGGGGAACGCAGGATGTCGAAGCGTTGAATACGGGTCGGCAGGGGCACCGGACCGCGAACGATTGCGCCGGTCCGCTTGGCCGTTTCGACGATCTCGGCAGCCGATTGATCGATCAGGCGATAGTCGAACGCCTTCAGGCGAATGCGGATTTTCTGGTTAGCCATGGTAATTCCTTGGAAAGAGCGAGGCGGTATTGCGCCGCCAGACAGTAAAAGAACGTAGAGCCGGGCACCTGCAAGAGACGGGCGCCCGGCTCCGGGCACCACTTACAACAAATTCGACCCGCGATTTTACTCGAGAATCTTGGCAACCACACCAGCGCCGACCGTACGGCCGCCTTCACGGATAGCGAAGCGCAGACCTTCTTCCATCGCGATCGGGTTGATCAGCTTCACCGTGATCGACACGTTGTCGCCCGGCATGACCATTTCCTTGTCCTTCGGCAGCTCGATCGAGCCCGTCACGTCCGTCGTACGGAAGTAGAACTGCGGACGGTAGTTGTTGAAGAACGGCGTGTGACGGCCGCCTTCGTCCTTGCTCAGCACGTACACTTCAGCCGTGAAATGCGTGTGCGGGTTGATCGAGCCCGGCTTCGCCAGAACCTGACCACGCTCCACGTCTTCACGCTTCGTGCCGCGCAGCAGGATACCGACGTTGTCGCCAGCCTGACCCTGATCGAGCAGCTTGCGGAACATTTCCACGCCCGTGCACGTCGTCTTCACCGTCGGCTTGATACCGACGATTTCGATTTCCTCGCCGACCTTCACGATGCCGCGCTCGACGCGACCCGTCACCACCGTACCGCGACCCGAAATCGAGAACACGTCTTCCACCGGCATCAGGAACGCGCCGTCAACTGCGCGCTCCGGCGTCGGGATGTACGTGTCCAGCGCGTCGGCCAGATTCATGATCGCCACTTCGCCCAGCTCGCCCGCGTCGCCTTCCAGGGCCAGCTTTGCCGAACCCTTGATGATCGGCGTGTCGTCGCCCGGGAAGTCGTACTTCGACAGGAGTTCGCGAACTTCCATCTCGACCAGTTCCAGCAACTCGGCGTCGTCCACCATGTCGCACTTGTTCAGGAACACGATGATGTACGGAACGCCAACCTGACGGGCCAGCAGGATGTGCTCGCGCGTTTGCGGCATCGGGCCGTCTGCAGCCGAACACACCAGGATCGCGCCGTCCATCTGCGCTGCGCCCGTGATCATGTTCTTCACATAGTCAGCGTGGCCCGGGCAGTCGACGTGTGCGTAGTGGCGGTTAGCCGTTTCGTACTCGACGTGTGCCGTGTTGATCGTGATACCGCGTGCCTTTTCTTCCGGCGCCGCATCGATCTGGTCATATGCCTTCGCTTCACCACCAAACTTCTTGGTCAGAACCGTCGTGATCGCTGCCGTCAGCGTGGTCTTGCCGTGGTCAACGTGACCAATCGTGCCGACGTTCACGTGCGGCTTGGTCCGTTCGAATTTACCTTTAGCCATGTTTCTCTTCTTTCAAAAGTTAATCGTTGAATGACTTGCCGCGCGCTTACTTCGACTTCGCGTTGATGATCGCTTCAGACACGTTGCGCGGTGCTTCCGAGTAATGCTTGAACTCCATCGTGTACGTCGCACGACCCTGGGTCAGCGAACGCAGCGACGTCGAGTAGCCGAACATTTCCGACAGCGGTACTTCCGCGCGAACGATCTTGCCGCCGCCCACCATGTCGTCCATGCCCTGGACGATACCGCGACGGCCCGACAGATCGCCCATCACGTTGCCCATGTAGTCTTCCGGCGTTTCGACTTCCACAGCCATCATCGGTTCAAGAATGACCGGCTGAGCCTTACGCATTGCTTCCTTGAACGCCATCGAACCGGCCATGCGGAACGCGTTTTCGTTCGAGTCGACATCGTGGTACGAACCGAACGTGAGGTGAACCTTCACGTCGACGACCGGGAAACCTGCCAGCACGCCAGCCTTCAGCGTTTCCTGGATACCCTTGTCGACTGCGGGAATGTACTCACGCGGGATCACGCCGCCCTTGATCTCGTCGAGGAACTCGTAACCCTTGCCCTGTTCGTTCGGCTCGAGCGTGATGACCGCGTGGCCGTACTGGCCGCGACCACCCGACTGCTTGACGAACTTGCCGTCGACGTCTTCTGCCTTGCCGCGGATGGTTTCGCGGTAAGCCACTTGCGGCTTGCCAACCGTTGCCTCGACGCCGAACTCACGCTTCATCCGGTCGACCAGAATTTCGAGGTGGAGCTCGCCCATACCCGAAATGATGGTTTGACCCGACTCTTCGTCGGTTTGCACGCGGAACGACGGATCTTCCTGAGCCAGACGGTTCAGTGCCAGACCCATTTTTTCCTGGTCGGGCTTCGTCTTCGGCTCGACGGCCTGCGAAATCACCGGCTCCGGGAAAATCATGCGTTCGAGCACGATCGGGTGCAGCGGATCGCACAGCGTGTCGCCGGTGGTCGCGTCTTTCAGGCCAACCGCAGCCGCGATGTCGCCGGCGTGCACTTCCTTGATTTCTTCGCGCTGGTTTGCGTGCATCAGCAGAATACGGCCGAGACGTTCCTTCTTGTCTTTGGTCGCGTTCAGCAGCGTGTCGCCCGACTTCGTGGTACCCGAGTACACACGGAAGAAGATCAGCTGGCCAACGAACGGGTCGGTCATGATCTTGAATGCGAGCGACGAGAACTTTTCGTCGTCCGCAGCACGGCGCTCGGCCTTCTCACCGTTTTCGAGTTCGCCCGTAACCGGCGGAATGTCGATCGGCGACGGCAGGAAATCGAGCACGGCGTCCAGCATCCGTTGCACGCCCTTGTTCTTGAACGCGGTGCCGCACAGCATCGGCTGGATTTCGCAGGCGATCGTACGGTCGCGCAGACCCTTGATGATTTCCGCTTCGGAGAGCTCGCCCTCTTCCAGGTACTTGTTCATCAGCTCTTCGCTCGATTCAGCCGCGGCTTCGATCATCTTCTCGCGCCATTCATTGCACGTGTCGACGAGTTCTGCCGGGATGTCTTCGTACGAGAACTTGGTGCCTTGGGACGCTTCGTCCCAAATGATCGCTTTCATCTTCAGCAGATCGACCACGCCCGTGAACGTTTCTTCGGCGCCGATAGGCACCACGACCGGAACCGGGTTGGCCTTCAGACGCAGCTTGAGCTGGTCGTAGACCTTGAAGAAGTTCGCGCCGGTACGGTCCATCTTGTTGATGAACGCGAGACGGGGAACCTTGTACTTGTTAGCCTGACGCCACACGGTTTCCGACTGGGGCTGCACGCCGCCCACAGCGCAGTAAACCATGCACGCGCCGTCGAGCACGCGCATCGAGCGCTCGACTTCAATCGTGAAGTCGACGTGACCCGGGGTGTCGATGATGTTGATGCGGTGCTCAGCACGATCGCCGGCCATGCCTTTCCAGAACGCCGTGGTAGCAGCGGACGTGATCGTGATACCGCGTTCCTGCTCCTGCTCCATCCAGTCCATGGTCGCAGCGCCGTCGTGAACTTCACCAATCTTGTGGTTCACGCCGGTGTAGAACAGGATGCGCTCGGTCGTCGTCGTTTTGCCGGCGTCGATGTGAGCGCTAATACCGATGTTACGGTAGCGCTCGATAGGTGTCTTGCGAGCCACTTTGATCCTCTATTGGGATGACGCGATGCGAGAAAATACCCATCGCGCTGTAACACAAACGGGCGAGGCGCTTTGTAAGCGCACCCGCCCGGAATTTCTTTCCGCTTTTTCTGCTAAACCCGGGGTCGGGAAGCTTAGAAACGGAAGTGCGAGAACGCCTTGTTGGCTTCTGCCATCCGGTGAACTTCATCGCGCTTCTTCATCGCGCCGCCACGGCCTTCGGCCGCTTCGGAGAGTTCACCTGCCAGACGCAGGGCCATCGACTTCTCGCTGCGCTTCTTCGCGGCTTCACGCAACCAACGCATCGCCAATGCCATACGACGCGACGGGCGCACTTCGACCGGAACCTGATAGTTCGCACCACCAACGCGGCGGCTCTTGACTTCGACCACCGGCTTGACGTTGTTGAGCGCTACCGTGAACACTTCCAGCGGGTCCTTGCCACCCTTGGTCTGGATCTGTTCGAAAGCGCCGTAAACGATGCGTTCTGCAACCGACTTCTTGCCGGACAGCATCAGCACGTTCATGAACTTGGCTACATCTACGTTA
Organism: Paraburkholderia sp. BCC1886; assembly: GCF_900996245.1. Lineage (GTDB taxonomy): Bacteria > Pseudomonadota > Gammaproteobacteria > Burkholderiales > Burkholderiaceae > Paraburkholderia. Next base: position 146,447 of record NZ_CAAJGK010000044.1, read on the forward strand.
CCGAATTTCGGATCCGGCAATACTTCCCGCTTGGGGACTTCGCGACGACGCGGCATGATTCTTCCTTTACTTTTTCAGTTGGAGCTAATTTTTTAGCCCCGCGGCCACCAACTAACCCGATTCATCTCTAGCGACTTACCAGCCTGGTCGGGTGACCACTTACTCGACAGCACCGGCGATTCCGGTACCACCGCTATTACCGCCCTTGCAGGCGACCTGAAACTTCCTGACCAGCTGCTTACTTGCCGGCCTTAGCGCGCTTCGCACCGTACTTCGAACGAGCTTGCTTACGATCCTTGACGCCCTGGGTATCCAGCGAGCCGCGAACCATGTGGTAACGCACACCCGGCAAGTCCTTGACACGACCGCCGCGAATCAGCACGACCGAGTGTTCCTGCAGGTTGTGGCCTTCACCACCGATGTACGAAATAACTTCGAAGCCATTCGTCAGACGAACCTTGGCGACTTTACGCAGTGCCGAGTTAGGCTTCTTAGGCGTCGTGGTGTACACGCGAGTGCACACGCCGCGACGCTGGGGGCAGTCCTGCAAGGCCGGGCTCTTGCTCTTCGTCGTTTCCGACGTGCGGCCTTTGCGAACCAGTTGATTGATGGTTGGCATTGTTTATTCCTGAAATTGAACAAAATCGACGCATTTGTTTCCGGGCAAAGCAGAAACGGTTGCGCATCGAACTTCCAGACCCGGTGTGCTCGCACGAATTGACTCCGTGCGCAGGCATCCCAGAAACCGGAACCTAGCATGATATTCTGAAAAGACTAAGGGAGTCAACGGCTTGCGCCGTTTTGCGAGCCTTCCTTGCGCTGCAGCGTCAGTCGGCGCCGACTACCTCCAGCAGTTCGTCGCCGAAGCGATCGAGTTTGCGCGCACCCATACCTGGAATACCGCGCAAATCTTCGATGGTGTCCGGCCCGTTGCGGGCAATCTCCGCCAGCGTCGCGTCGTGAAAAATCACGTAGGCCGGCACGCCGTCGCTCTTCGCGGTTTCCGTGCGCCAGGCACGCAGACGGTCCCAGCGGGCACGTTCGCGCGGCCCCATACCAATGGTCGGATCGGCGCGCTCGCTCGTGCGACTGGACGATTGCCGTGTGCGGGTAGGCTTCACATACCGGCGCATCGTGACGTTCTGCTCGTTCTTCAGCACGGCTTTCGCGGCCTCGGTCAGCACCAGCGAGCCGAAACCTTCGTGATCGACGGTGAGATAGCCGAACGCAACGAGCTGCCGGAAAATCGCCCGCCACTCCGGTTCGCCGAGTGCGGCGCCAATGCCGAAGGTCGTGAGCTTTTCGTGGCCGCGCTGCATGACCTTTTCGCTACGGTTACCGCGCAGGATGTCGATGAGATGCCCGGCGCCGAAGTGAAAGCCGCTCGCACGCTGCGCACGGAATACGCACGAGAGCGCCATCTGCGATTCGCGCGTCGCATCCCAGGTGTCCGGTGGCTCGAGGCAGTTATCGCAGTTGCCGCACGGCTTGCTGGTTTCGCCGAAATACGCGAGCAGGCGCACCCGCCGGCACGTTGCGGCTTCGCACAGTCCGAGCAGCGCATCGAGCTTGCCGGTTTGCACGCGCTTGTGAGCGTCGTCGGCATCGGACTCGTCGATCATCTTGCGCTGCTGCACCACGTCGCCCAGGCCGTACGCCATCCACGCGTTGGCCGGCATCCCGTCGCGACCCGCTCGCCCGGTTTCCTGGTAATAGCCTTCGACGCTCTTGGGCAAATCGAGGTGCGCCACGAAGCGCACGTCCGGCTTGTCGATGCCCATACCGAACGCGATCGTCGCGCACATCACGATGCCTTCTTCGCGCTGGAACATCTCCTGATGTTTCTGGCGGATTTCGAAATCCATGCCGGCGTGATAGGGCAGCGCGCGCATGCCCTTTTCTTTGAGCCATTCCGCGGTCTCTTCGACCTTGCGTCGCGACAGGCAGTACACGACGCCTGCGTCGGTCGTACCGTCCGCCTTCGAATGTTCCGCGCGGATGAAATCGAGCAGCTGCGTGCGCGCATTGTCCTTTTCGACGATGCGGTAGCGGATGTTCGGCCGGTCGAAACTGGAGACGAAAATACGCGCGTCGTCCAATGCCAGCCGATGAATGATCTCGTCGCGCGTAATCGCGTCTGCGGTCGCGGTGAGCGCGATGCGCGGCACGTTCGGAAAACGTTCGTGCAGCACCGACAGTTGAATATATTCAGGCCGGAAGTCGTGACCCCATTGCGACACGCAATGCGCTTCGTCGATCGCAAAGAGACCGATGCGCGTGCGCTCGAGCAACTCCTGAAAGCGCGGCGTCATGAGCCGTTCCGGCGCCACGTAAAGCAGATCGATATCGCCTTCACGCAACGCGCGTTCGGTCGCCATGGCCTCGGCGCTCGACAAGGTCGAGTTCAGATAAGCCGCGCGTACGCCAACCTCTTTGAGCGCCGCCACCTGGTCCTGCATCAGCGCGATCAGCGGTGACACGACGATACCGGCTCCCAAGCCGCGTTCGCCACGCACCAGCGACGGAATCTGATAACACAGCGACTTGCCGCCGCCCGTCGGCATCAGCACGAGACAGTCGCCGCCGTCGGCGACGTGCTCGACAATTTCGCCCTGCTGCCCTCTGAACGCGGGGTAACCAAAGACTTCGTTGAGGATTTCGAGCGGACGGGACATGAATTTGAAAGAAGCAGCGTGTGGCCGGTGACACGAATTTTACCAACCCATTCGTGCTGCGCCCGCGCTTTGCGACAACGTTAGCCGTTCGGCCAACGATTTCACACAAACGCACAGAACGTAGGCACATAAAAAAAGCCGCTCAGTCGAAACTGAGCGGCTTCGCTGGCTGGTGAGCCCCAGGCGGCTTGCGCCGCCGGGACTTACTCGCCCGAGTGCTGCTGTTCGGCGGCCGGGGTTTCCGGCGTACCGAATTCGAACGACTCTTCCGCTGCGATCTGGTCGAAACGCTCGCGGTCGGACAGTTCCTTGCTCTTGCGTGCCTTGTGGAACGCGAGACCCGTACCGGCCGGAATCAGACGGCCGACGATCACGTTTTCCTTCAGACCACGCAGGTCGTCGCGCTTGCCCATGATCGCCGCTTCGGTCAGCACGCGGGTCGTTTCCTGGAACGATGCCGCAGAGATGAACGAGTCGGTCGACAGCGACGCCTTCGTGATACCGAGCAGCACGTTGTCGTACGTTGCCGGGATCTTGTCTTCCGCCGCCATCCGGTCGTTCTCGTCGAGCATATCCGACCGCTCGACCTGCTCGCCCATGATGAAGCGCGTATCGCCGTTGTCGACGATCTGCACACGACGCAGCATCTGACGGACGATCACTTCAATGTGCTTGTCATTGATCTTCACGCCCTGCAGACGGTACACGTCCTGCACTTCGTCCACGATGTAACGCGCCAGCGCTTCGACGCCTTGCAAACGCAGAATGTCGTGCGGATCAGCCGGCCCGTCGACAATCATTTCGCCCTTGTTGACGACCTGACCATCGTGCACCAGAACCTGCTTTTCCTTCGCGATCAGGAACTCGTGCTGATTGCCTTCGAGGTCCGTAATAACGAGACGCTGCTTGCCCTTCGTGTCCTTACCGAACGACGTCGTGCCCGTGACTTCCGCCAGAATACCGGCGTCCTTCGGCGAGCGCGCTTCGAACAGTTCGGCCACCCGCGGCAGACCACCGGTAATGTCGCGAGTCTTTTGCGATTCGACTGGAATACGTGCGAGCACTTCACCGACCTGCACTTGCTGACCGTCCTTCACGGTGATCAGAGCGCCGACCTGGAAGCCGATCTGCACCGAATGCTCGGTGTTCGGGATCTTCACTTCTTCGCCGTTCGCGTCGAGCAGCTTGACCTGCGGACGCACCGTCTTCGAAGCTTGCGAACCGCGGCGCTTCACGTCGATCACGACCAGTGTCGAGAGACCCGTCACATCGTCGATCTGCTTGGCAACCGTCACGCCTTCTTCGACGTTTTCGAACTTCACCGTACCACCGTACTCGGTGATGATCGGACGCGTCATCGGATCCCACGTCGCCAGTTGCGTGCCGGCCTTGATCTGCGCGCCGTCCAGTTGCAACAGCGTCGCGCCGTACGGCACCTTGTGACGTTCGCGCTCGCGACCGTGGTCGTCGGTAATCATCGCTTCGCCCGAACGCGAGATGACGATCTGCTCGCCCTTCGCGTTGGTGACGTAACGCATGGTGGCCGTGAAGCGCACCGTACCGTTCGACTTCGCTTCGACCGACGAAGCCACTGCTGCACGCGATGCCGCACCACCGATGTGGAACGTACGCATCGTGAGCTGCGTGCCCGGTTCACCGATCGACTGCGCAGCGATCACGCCGACTGCTTCACCGACGTTGACCGACGAGCCACGACCGAGGTCGCGGCCGTAGCAGGCTGCGCACAGGCCATAACGCGTTTCGCAGGTAAGCGGCGTACGTACGCGCACTTCGTCGATGCCGAGGCGTTCGATTTCTTCGACCGCATCTTCGTCGAGCAGCGTGCCCGTTTCGTACAGCGTTTCCTGCGATTCCGGATTGACGACGTCAGCCACCGTCACGCGACCCAGAATACGGTCACGCAGCGCTTCGACGACTTCACCGCCTTCGACCAGTGCCTTCATGGCGACGCCGTTGGACGTACCGCAATCGTCCTCGACCACCACCAGATCCTGCGTCACGTCGACGAGACGTCGCGTCAGGTAACCCGAGTTCGCCGTCTTCAGTGCCGTATCAGCCAGACCCTTACGTGCGCCGTGGGTCGAGATGAAGTACTGCAACACGTTCAGACCTTCACGGAAGTTCGCCGTGATCGGCGTTTCGATGATCGAGCCGTCCGGCTTCGCCATCAGGCCGCGCATACCGGCCAGCTGACGAATCTGGACAGCCGAACCACGTGCGCCCGAGTCGGCCATCATGTAGATGGAGTTGAACGATTCCTGACGCGTCTGGTTGCCGTCGCGATCGACCACCGGCTCCGTCGAGAGCTGTTCCATCATCGCCTTGCCGACCGCTTCCGACGTTGCCGACCAGATGTCGACCACGTTGTTGTAGCGCTCCTGCGAGGTGACGAGACCCGACATGTACTGACGGTCGTATTCCTTCACCTTCTTTGCGGCGTCGCCGACGATGGTTTCTTTCTGCGGCGGCACGAGCATGTCGTCGACGCAGATCGAGATACCGGCGCGCGTTGCCAGACGGAAACCCGACTGCATCAACTGATCGGCGAAAATCACCGTTTCACGCAGACCGCACTTGCGGAATGCGGTGTTGATGAGGCGCGAGATTTCCTTCTTCTTCAGCGGCTTGTTCAGCACCGAGAACGGCAGGCCCGGCGGCAGAATTTCCGACAGGATCGAACGGCCGACCGTCGTCGCGTACAGCGTGATCTTCGGCACGAACTTCGGTGCGCCTTCCGACTTGTCTTCGTTGTGGACCATTTCCGTGATCCGCACGTTGACGCGCGAGGCCAGCTCGACTTCCTTGTTCTCGTACGCACGCAGCGCTTCCGAGACGCCGGTGAACGTCAGGCCTTCGCCCTTCGCATTCACGGCTTCACGGGTCGCGTAGTACAGACCGAGCACGATATCCTGCGACGGCACGATCGACGGATCGCCGTTGGCCGGGAACAGGACGTTGTTCGACGCCAGCATCAGCGTGCGCGCTTCCATCTGCGCTTCGAGCGACAGCGGCACGTGAACAGCCATCTGGTCACCGTCGAAGTCGGCGTTGAACGCCGCGCAAACGAGCGGATGCAGCTGGATTGCCTTACCTTCGATCAGCACCGGCTCGAAAGCCTGAATGCCAAGACGGTGCAGCGTCGGCGCGCGGTTCAGCATGACCGGATGTTCGCGGATCACCTCTTCGAGGATGTCCCACACCACCGGCGTCTGGTTCTCGACTTCCTTCTTCGCAGCCTTGATGGTGGTAGCGACACCCATCACTTCGAGCTTGTTGAAGATGAACGGCTTGAACAGTTCGAGCGCCATCAGCTTCGGCAGACCGCACTGATGCAGCTTGAGCGTCGGGCCGACCACGATCACCGAGCGGCCCGAATAGTCGACGCGCTTACCAAGCAGGTTCTGACGGAAACGACCGCCTTTACCCTTGATCATGTCGGCGAGCGACTTCAGCGGACGCTTGTTCGCGCCGGTCATGGCCTTACCGCGACGACCGTTGTCGAGCAGCGAATCGACGGCTTCCTGCAGCATCCGCTTTTCGTTGCGGACGATGATTTCAGGCGCCTTCAGTTCGAGCAGACGCTTCAACCGGTTGTTACGGTTGATCACGCGGCGATACAGGTCGTTCAGGTCCGACGTCGCGAAGCGGCCGCCGTCGAGCGGCACCAGCGGACGTAGTTCCGGCGGCAACACCGGCAGCACTTCGAGCACCATCCAGTCGGGCTTGATGCCCGAACGCTGGAATGCCTCGAGCACCTTCAGGCGCTTCGCGTACTTCTTGATCTTCGCTTCCGAACCCGTGTTCTTGAGTTCGGTGCGCAGCATCTCGACCTGTTCGTCGATGTTGATCGCGCGCAGCAGTTCACGCACGCCTTCCGCGCCCATTTCGGCACGGAATTCGTCGCCGTACTCTTCGACCTTGTTGTAGTAATCCTCTTCGGTCATGATCTGCCGCGCTTTGAGCGGCGTCATACCCGGATCGATCACCACGTACGCTTCGAAGTACAGCACGCGTTCGATGTCGCGCAGCGTCATGTCGAGCACCATGCCCAGACGCGACGGCAGCGACTTCAAAAACCAGATGTGCGCAACCGGCGAGGCCAGTTCGATGTGGCCCATGCGTTCGCGACGCACTTTGGCGAGCGTCACTTCGACACCGCACTTTTCGCAGATCACGCCACGATGCTTCAAACGCTTGTACTTACCGCACAGGCATTCGTAGTCCTTGATCGGCCCGAAGATCTTCGCGCAGAACAGACCATCGCGTTCCGGCTTGAACGTCCGGTAGTTGATGGTTTCCGGCTTCTTGACCTCGCCGAACGACCACGAACGGATCTTGTCTGGCGACGCCAGACCGATCTTGATCGCGTCAAAAACTTCGGGTTGTTGGACTTGCTTGAATAGATCGAGCAGAGCTTTCATTGCTTTCTCTCCGTAGTCCGATTAGTTGCGGTCGAGGTCGATATCGATACCGAGCGAACGGATTTCCTTCACCAGCACGTTGAAGGATTCCGGCATACCCGCATCGATCACGTGATCGCCCTTGACCAGGTTCTCGTAAACCTTGGTCCGGCCAGTCACGTCGTCCGACTTCACCGTCAGCATTTCCTGCAGCACGTACGATGCGCCGTACGCTTCGAGCGCCCACACTTCCATCTCACCGAAACGCTGGCCACCGAATTGGGCCTTACCGCCCAACGGCTGCTGTGTCACGAGCGAGTACGGGCCCGTGGAACGCGCGTGCATCTTGTCGTCGACCAGGTGATGCAGCTTCAGGTAATGCATGTAGCCAACCGTGACCGTGCGCTCGAACATCTCGCCGGTGCGGCCGTCGTACAGACGAACCTGATTCTTCGACGGCGTCATGCCGAGGTTCTTCGCGATGTCGTCCGGGAAAGCCAGGTCCAGCGCGCGCGACATTTCTTCTTCCGTCGCACCGTCGAACACCGGCGTCGCGAACGGCACGCCTTCGCGCAGGTTCTTCGCCAGTTCGACGATTTCGTCGTCGGTGAAGCTGTCCAGCTCTTCGGCGCGGCCCGACTCGTTGTAGATCTTGGTCAGGAATTCGCGCAGCTCGGCGATCTTCGCCTGACGCTGCAGCATTTCGCCGATACGCCAGCCGAGACCCTTCGCGGCCCAACCCAGATGCACTTCGAGAACCTGACCCACGTTCATCCGCGACGGCACGCCGAGCGGGTTGAGAACGACGTCGGCGGGACGGCCATCGGCCATGTACGGCATGTCTTCGATCGGCACGATCTTGGACACCACACCCTTGTTACCGTGACGGCCGGCCATCTTGTCGCCCGGCTGCAGACGACGCTTCACAGCCAGATACACCTTGACCATCTTCAGCACGCCCGGCGGCAGTTCGTCGCCTTGCGTGAGCTTCTTGCGCTTTTCTTCGAACGCCAGATCGAACTGGTGACGCTTCTGTTCGATCGAGTCCTTGATGGCTTCGAGCTGGGCCGCTGCTTCTTCGTCCGCGAGGCGGATGTCGAACCAGTGGTAATGATCCAGATCCTGCAGGTAAGCCTGCTCGATCTTCGTGCCCTTCGCGAGCTTCTTCGGACCACCGTTCGCGACCTTGCCGTCGAGCATACGGGCGAGACGCTGGAATGCGTCGCCTTCCACGATGCGCAACTGGTCGTTCAGGTCGAGGCGATAGCGCTTCAGTTCGTCGTCGATGATCTGTTGCGCGCGCTTGTCGCGCTGGATGCCTTCGCGCGTGAACACCTGCACGTCGATCACGGTGCCGCTCATGCCGGACGGCACGCGCAGCGACGTGTCCTTCACGTCCGAAGCCTTCTCGCCGAAAATGGCGCGCAGCAGCTTTTCTTCCGGCGTCAGCTGGGTTTCGCCCTTCGGCGTGACCTTACCGACCAGCACGTCGCCTGCTTCGACTTCAGCGCCGATGTAGACGATGCCCGACTCGTCGAGACGGCCGAGTTGCACTTCAGCCAGGTTCGAGATGTCGCGCGTGATTTCTTCCGGTCCGAGCTTCGTGTCGCGAGCAACGACGTTCAGTTCTTCGATGTGGATCGAGGTGTAGCGGTCGTCAGCAACCACTTTTTCCGAAATCAAAATCGAGTCTTCGAAGTTGTAGCCGTTCCACGGCATGAACGCGACCAGCATGTTCTGGCCGAGAGCCAGTTCGCCGAGGTCGGTCGATGCACCGTCAGCCAGCACGTCGCCACGCGACACGATGTCGCCGACCTTCACGATCGGGCGCTGGTTGATGTTCGTGTTCTGGTTCGAACGCGTGTACTTGATCAGGTTGTAGATGTCCACGCCGACGTCGCCAGCAACGGCTTCGTCGTCGTTCACGCGGATCACCATACGGCCTGCGTCGACGTAATCGACCACACCGCCGCGGAATGCCTGAACCGTCGTACCCGAGTCGACCGCCACCGTGCGTTCGATACCCGTACCGACCACGGCCTTTTCAGGACGCAGACACGGCACAGCCTGACGCTGCATGTTCGAACCCATCAACGCGCGGTTCGCATCGTCGTGTTCGAGGAACGGAATCAGGGAAGCCGCAACGGAGACGATCTGCGACGGCGCCACGTCCATGTACTGGATGCGGTCCGGCGTAACCATCAGCGTTTCGCCGGCTTCACGCGACGACACCAGTTCGTCGGTCAGCGAGCCGTCGGCAGCCACCGCCGCGTTCGCCTGAGCGATCACGTAACGGCCTTCTTCGATTGCCGACAGGTAATCGATCTGGTCGGTCACCTTGCTGTCCACGACCTTGCGATACGGCGTTTCGAGGAAGCCGTATTCGTTCAGATGCGCGTACAGTGCGAGCGAGTTGATCAGGCCGATGTTCGGACCTTCAGGCGTTTCGATCGGGCAGACACGACCGTAGTGAGTCGGGTGCACGTCGCGCACTTCGAAGCCTGCGCGCTCACGCGTCAAACCGCCCGGGCCAAGTGCCGAAACACGGCGCTTGTGGGTGATTTCCGACAGCGGATTCGTTTGGTCCATGAACTGCGACAGCTGCGACGAACCGAAGAACTCGCGGATCGCCGACGAAATCGGCTTCGAGTTGATCAGGTCGTGCGGCATCAGGTTTTCGCTTTCGGCCTGGCCGAGGCGTTCCTTCACAGCACGTTCGACACGCACGAGACCGGCGCGGAACTGGTTTTCGGCCAGTTCGCCGACGCAACGCACACGACGATTGCCCAAGTGGTCGATGTCGTCCACTTCGCCCTTGCCGTTACGCAGCTCGACCAGAATCTTGATGGTCGCGAGGATGTCGTCGTCCTGCAGCGTCATCGGACCGACGATTTCGTCGCGGCCGACACGGCGATTGAACTTCATACGACCCACCTTCGAGAGGTCGTACGCGTCTTCGCTATAGAACAGACGGTTGAACAGCGCCTCGACTGCTTCTTCGGTCGGCGGTTCGCCCGGACGCATCATGCGGTAGATCGCGATGCGAGCGGCCATCTTGTCCGCGGTTTCGTCGATACGCAGCGTCGACGAGATGTACGGACCTTGATCCAGATCGTTCGTGTAGAGCGTCTGGATGTCTTTGATCTTGGCTTCGCGCAGCTTCTCGAGCGCGGTTTCGGTGATTTCTTCGTTCGCGTTCGCGATCACTTCGCCGGTATCGCCGTCGACGACGTTTTTCGCCAGCACGCGGCCGAGCAGATAGTCTTCCGGCACCGAGATAAACTTCGTCTTCGCGTTGTCGAGATCGCGAATGTGCTTGGCGTTGATCCGCTTGTCCTTCTGGACGATCACGTTGCCTTCACGGTCCGTGATGTCGAAACGTGCGACTTCACCACGCAGACGCTCCGGCACGAATTCCATCTGCGCGCCTTCCGGCATCAGCGTGAAATTGTCGAACACGAAGAAGTTGGCGAGGATCTGTTCCGGCGTGAGGCCGATGGCCTTCAGCAGGATCGTGACCGGCATCTTGCGACGACGGTCGACGCGGAAGTACAGCACGTCCTTCGGATCGAATTCGAAGTCGAGCCAGGAACCGCGGTAAGGGATGATACGTGCCGAGAACAGGAGCTTGCCCGAGCTGTGCGTCTTGCCCTTGTCGTGTTCGAAGAACACGCCCGGCGAACGGTGCAACTGCGAAACGATCACGCGTTCCGTACCGTTGATGACGAACGAACCGGTGGGTGTCATGAGCGGAATTTCGCCCATATACACTTCCTGTTCCTTCACTTCCTTGACGACCGGCTTGCTCGGCGATTCCTTGTCGAGCAGCACCAGGCGCACTTTCGCGCGCAGAGCCGAGCAGTACGTCAGGCCACGTTGCTGGCATTCCTTGATGTTGAACGCCGGGGGCGACAACATGTAGCTGACAAACTCTAGACGAGCGAACCCGTTGTGCGAAACAATCGGGAAAACGGATGTGAATGCAGCTTGCAGGCCTTCGGGCTTGCGCTGCGTGGATGACGCCTCTGCTTGCAGGAACGTACTGAAAGATTCAAGCTGGGTAGCCAGCAGGAAAGGTACTTGGTGAACGATGGGGCGCTTCGCAAAACTCTTGCGAATGCGCTTCTTCTCGGTGAAGGAATATTGCATACGATCTCCGAATCACGGCGGGCATTGTTGTCGAGGCAGGATACCTGGATGAGACAACCCGAGTGTTCACCGACTGAGACCCGATGGCCGTCCGATGGCTTGAACGAGCCTAGAAGCTTGGTGGTTGGCCGCTACCAACCGCTGGCTGACGGCAGCGGATGCCTATGTTGCCCGCTACCCGACCAAACTTGCCTTCTGCAGTCGCTTCAGAAGACAAAGAGAAGCGCCGGTCGATGTTACCGAAAGACGGTTTTCTTTGGCTTCTGGGTCCGGCGTTCTTGCCGAAAATCTCGTGCAAAAACGGCGTCCCCACAAAGCACAAAAAGGCCGGCGGTGGAAAACCGCCAGCCTTCGCACAGCGCGCTGAAACTTACTTGATTTCAGCCTTCGCGCCGGCTTCTTCCAGCTTCTTCTTGGCTTCTTCAGCAGCAGCCTTCGGTACCGATTCCTTAACAGGCTTCGGTGCGCCGTCGACCAGGTCCTTCGCTTCCTTCAGGCCGAGACCCGTCAGTTCACGAACAGCCTTAATGACCGAAACCTTGTTCGCGCCGACTTCCGTCAGGTTGACCGTGAATTCGGTTTGCTCTTCAGCAGCAGCAGCAGCGCCGCCGCCAGCCGGGCCTGCCACTGCAACAGCAGCTGCCGACACGCCAAACTTTTCTTCGAACGCCTTGACCAGCTCGTTCAGTTCCAGAACCGACATCGAGCTGACTGCCTCGAGGATGTCATCTTTTGCGATTGCCATTTGAAATACTCCTAAATTGAATTCGGATACAGCCAGCGATCAATTACGCTCGGCTGAAGTGCGTTAAGCAGCGGTTTCTTCGCCTTGTTTCTTTTCTGCCAGCGCGGCCAGAGCGCGCGCGAAGCCGGAAACAGGTGCCTGCATAACGTACAACAGCTTGGAGAGCAGTTCTTCGCGGCTCGGGATGTTTGCCAGCGCTTGCACGCCAGCCTTGTCCATCACCTTGCCTTCGTAGGAACCAGCCTTGATGATCAACTTGTCATTGGTTTTGCCGAAGTCGTTGACGACCTTGGCAGCAGCAATGGCATCTTCCGAGATGCCGTAGATCAACGGACCAGTCATCTGCTCTGCCAACGGAGCAAACGGGGTACCTTCGACAGCGCGACGCGCCAGCGTGTTTTTCAACACGCGAAGGTAAACCTGTTGCTCACGCGCTTTCGCGCGCAGCTTGGTCAGATCGCCAACCGCGATTCCACGATACTCAGCCAGAACCACGGTCTGGGCTTTCGCGACTTGCGCGGCAACCTCAGCGACGACGGCCTGCTTGCTTTCTTTGTTAAGTGGCACGGTTAACCTCCAGATTCGATACACGCAGCGTGCGCCTTGTGTACCGCGTTCAATAACGGCGTCCGACCAGTCAGGAGTATTTCGACCGCCTGAGACCCGCATTGCTGCGGAGTTCAACCGGCTTCATCACTACAAAACTTTTTCGGGTTCGCCATCTGCGTTGGCTTTACATTAAGAACTCGCCTGCCTGCTGCTCGTTCGCCAACGGTCTTTGACAACCGGTTGCCCGATGCAGACTGCCATCTTGCAACCGCCCAAAGCCCATAAAACCGCCCCGACTTACGACGAGGCGATGAATTTGATTACTGTGCTGCGATCGACGTCTGGTCGACGCGGACGCCGACACCCATCGTGCTCGACAGTGCAACCTTACGCAGGTAGACACCCTTGCTCGTTGCCGGCTTCGCTTTTTGCAGCGCGTCGACGAGAGCGTTCAGGTTGCTACGCAGAGCCGCTGCTTCGAACGAAGCACGGCCGATCGTTGCGTGGATGATACCGGCTTTGTCGACACGGAATTGCACCTGACCTGCCTTGGCGTTCTTCACTGCTGTCGCAACGTCCGGCGTGACCGTGCCGACCTTCGGGTTCGGCATCAGGCCGCGCGGGCCGAGAATCTGACCGAGCGTACCGACGACGCGCATCGTGTCCGGGGAAGCGATCACGATGTCAAAGTCCAGCTTGCCCGCCTTAACCTGTTCGGCCAGGTCTTCCATACCGACGACTTCTGCGCCCGCTGCCCGTGCCTGCTCGGCCTTTTCGCCTTGTGCAAACACTGCCACGCGGACCGACTTACCCGTACCTGCCGGCAACACGACGGAACCGCGAACCACTTGATCCGACTTCTTCGCGTCGATGCCGAGTTGCACTGCGACGTCGATCGACTCGTCGAACTTCGCGCTTGCGCATTCCTTCACGATCGACAGTGCGTCCTCGATTGCGTACAGCTTCTGGCTGTCGACTTTGGCTGCAAATGCTTGCAGACGCTTTGAAAGCTTAGCCATTTACACGCCCTCCACGGTGATGCCCATCGAGCGGGCGCTACCAGCGATCGTACGAACCGCTGCGTCCAGGTCCGCTGCCGTCAGGTCAGGCATCTTTGCCTTGGCGATGTCTTCGGCTTGAGCGCGGGTGATGGTGCCGACCTTGTCGGTGTGCGGCTTGGCCGAACCCTTGTCGATCTTCGCTGCTTTCTTGATCAGAACCGTTGCCGGCGGCGTCTTCAGAACGAACGTGAAGCTCTTGTCCGCGAACGCGGTGATCACGACCGGAGTCGGCAGACCCGGCTCCAGCGATTGAGTCTGGGCGTTAAACGCCTTGCAGAACTCCATGATGTTCAGGCCGCGCTGACCCAGTGCCGGACCGACCGGCGGCGACGGATTGGCTTTACCTGCAGGAATCTGCAGCTTGATAAAGCCGATAATTTTCTTTGCCATGTTGGAAACCTCTGTGGAACGCTGCGTTGACAGCTGCAAGCGTTCAGTGAGTAGTAGCGCGCGTTCGCCGACGAATCGACTAGTGACGCTCCTCAACGGCCATTACGCGGACCGTAAGCGCGAAATACGGAACGCACCGTATGGTGCGTTCCGTAGTATCTGGAATTTACAGCTTCTCGACCTGCCCAAATTCGAGCTCGACCGGCGTTGCGCGGCCGAAGATTGTAACGGAAACCCGGACTCGCGACTTCTCGTAATTCACTTCTTCGACGCTTCCGTTGAAATCCGTGAACGGACCATCCTTTACACGCACCATCTCGCCAACTTCGAACAGGGTCTTCGGACGTGGCTTTTCCACGCCTTCCTGCATTTGCGACATGATTTTCTCCACTTCACGCGGAGAGATCGGGCTGGGACGATTGCGCGCACCACCTACGAAACCGGTCACCTTTGCCGTATTCTTGACGAGATGCCAGGTTTCGTCCGTCATTTCCATCTCGACAAGCACATAGCCCGGGAAGAAACGACGCTCGGTCACCGACTTGTGACCGCCTTTAACTTCGACCACTTCCTCAGTCGGCACGAGAATCTGGCCGAACTGGTCTTGCATGCCGGCCCGCTCAATGCGTTCCTGAAGTGCACGTTGTACGCTCTTTTCCATGCCCGAATAGGCATGCACTACATACCAACGCTTGCCACTCGGAGATGCCGGAGTATCACTCATATCATTTCCAACCCAGAATCACCGAGAAGATCGCCCATTCGATGGATTTGTCGCTCACCCACAGAAAGATTGCCATGACGAACACGAAGCCGAACACCACGAGCGTTGTCTGGGTTGCCTCTTTGCGAGTCGGCCAGACAACCTTACGAACTTCTTTGTACGAGTCTTTGGCGAATGCGATAAATCCCTTACCGGGCGCGGAGAGAAGACTTACTGCGACGCCGGCTATCACTCCAACAGCCAAGGCAGCTCCGCGGACGTACCATTCTTGGCCGCTGAGCCAGAAGAACCCCACGAACCCGGCCAAGACCAAGAATACCCCAGCAGACAGCATCAGCTTGTCGCCGGATGTATTTACAGTTTCGACGGAAGGATTCGCCATAACACCTTAACGAGCGCCACGTGCGACGCGAGAGTTGGCAGGGGCAGAGGGAATCGAACCCCCAACCTTCGGTTTTGGAGACCGACGCTCTGCCAGTTGAGCTATACCCCTAAACCATTTTGGGGCTGACGACACCGCCAACCCCGAAACTACCGATTAACGAGAACTATCTGGCGTTACTCGAGAATCTTGGCAACCACACCAGCGCCGACCGTACGGCCGCCTTCACGGATAGCGAAGCGCAGACCTTCTTCCATCGCGATCGGGTTGATCAGCTTCACCGTGATCGACACGTTGTCGCCCGGCATGACCATTTCCTTGTCCTTCGGCAGCTCGATCGAGCCCGTCACGTCCGTCGTACGGAAGTAGAACTGCGGACGGTAGTTGTTGAAGAACGGCGTGTGACGGCCGCCTTCGTCCTTGCTCAGCACGTACACTTCAGCCGTGAAATGCGTGTGCGGGTTGATCGAGCCCGGCTTCGCCAGAACCTGACCACGCTCCACGTCTTCACGCTTCGTGCCGCGCAGCAGGATACCGACGTTGTCGCCAGCCTGACCCTGATCGAGCAGCTTGCGGAACATTTCCACGCCCGTGCACGTCGTCTTCACCGTCGGCTTGATACCGACGATTTCGATTTCCTCGCCGACCTTCACGATGCCGCGCTCGACGCGACCCGTCACCACCGTACCGCGACCCGAAATCGAGAACACGTCTTCCACCGGCATCAGGAACGCGCCGTCAACTGCGCGCTCCGGCGTCGGGATGTACGTGTCCAGCGCGTCGGCCAGATTCATGATCGCCACTTCGCCCAGCTCGCCCGCGTCGCCTTCCAGGGCCAGCTTTGCCGAACCCTTGATGATCGGCGTGTCGTCGCCCGGGAAGTCGTACTTCGACAGGAGTTCGCGAACTTCCATCTCGACCAGTTCCAGCAACTCGGCGTCGTCCACCATGTCGCACTTGTTCAGGAACACGATGATGTACGGAACGCCAACCTGACGGGCCAGCAGGATGTGCTCGCGCGTTTGCGGCATCGGGCCGTCTGCAGCCGAACACACCAGGATCGCGCCGTCCATCTGCGCTGCGCCCGTGATCATGTTCTTCACATAGTCAGCATGGCCCGGGCAGTCGACGTGTGCGTAGTGGCGGTTAGCCGTTTCGTACTCGACGTGTGCCGTGTTGATCGTGATACCGCGTGCCTTTTCTTCCGGCGCCGCGTCGATCTGGTCATATGCCTTCGCTTCACCACCAAACTTCTTGGTCAGAACCGTCGTGATCGCTGCCGTCAGCGTGGTCTTGCCGTGGTCAACGTGACCAATCGTGCCGACGTTCACGTGCGGCTTGGTCCGCTCAAACTTACCCTTGGCCATTTTCGACTCCTAAGAGGATTTATCCGTACGTTGCGCCGCGCGCAAACAATCAACGAGTACTTCTGGTGCCCATGGGCAGGATCGAACTGCCGACCTCTCCCTTACCAAGGGAGTGCTCTACCACTGAGCCACATGGGCGCTACTTCTGTTGCTGGAGCGGGTGAAGGGAATCGAACCCTCGTCGTAAGCTTGGAAGGCTTCTGCTCTACCATTGAGCTACACCCGCAAGGACCAACCGATTCCCAACTACTACAGCATGCATTCTGGTGGAGGAGGTTGGATTCGAACCAACGTAGGCGTAAGCCAACAGATTTACAGTCTGCCCCCTTTAGCCACTCGGGCACCCCTCCGTAGAGAACTGATGATTATGGGGGAACAACCGTTTTCTGTCAAGACCTGCACGGCCGTTCCAAACCCAAAGCTCTCACTTATATAGTGAAATAAAGTGAAACCAGTCCCTTCGTAAACGCAGAAACCCCACCGTTGGCCGGTGGGGTTTCTGTTGCTGCTGGGGAGCCTGACGATTACCTACTTTCACACGGGAATCCGCACTATCATCGGCGTGGAGTCGTTTCACGGTCCTGTTCGGGATGGGAAGGGGTGGGACCGACTCG
>NZ_CAAJGK010000045.1 GCF_900996245.1 Paraburkholderia sp. BCC1886
AGCGCACGCCTGCAGAATCCGATGCGCTGGTCAGGAGCCATCCGTAACTGGCATCTGGAAGACGTGGTCTATCTGAATCCGGAGCGCGCCCTCGCCTCAGCCCGAATGTATCAGCAGGTGGCGTAACGGTTCATGCGACAACTACCTTGACACACACCGGCCGCCGCAAAGAAAAGTAGGCAAAAGAAAGCGGGCTCAAACCGCTAACCATTAAGCGGGCACCACGCGCGGTTTCTGGTAGTGGTACATCTGGAATCCGTGCTCCCGCACATTCCACGTTCGTGACACAGCAGTCATTCTTCCGGCGGCGCTTCGCGCGCCCCCGGGTCGTTCTTGGAACCCTCGGTTTTTTTTGCCTTCCGTCGTTTACCCATCCGCGACGCACGCAGTGCGGAGTGGGAGCTGATGAGTGCTTTGTCACGGGCGCGTAATGCGCGGGGGACCGGATTCCAGATGCACCACTACCAATGAAATGCCGCGGGACCCGCTTAAGAATTAGCGGTGTGAGCCGCTTTCTTTTGCCTACTTTTCTTTGCGGCGGCAAAGAAAAGTAGGTGCCCCCCCGCACAGGGGGAACGCTAATAGACCACTAACACAACAAGGAGAGGCCAAAAAGGCCAAAAAAACCCCAGTGCAACGCCAAACCCAACCCGCACCGCCAGGTGCCATTGTCGAATTGACCCCATCGGGTGTATAACTAGAACCTATCGAATTCACAGCACTGATTGGTCCCCCAATGACGCTCACCGAATTGAAATACATCGTCGCGGTCGCCCGCGAGCGCCACTTCGGCCGGGCCGCCGAAGCCTGTTTCGTCAGCCAGCCAACCCTGTCGGTCGCAATCAAAAAGCTCGAAGACGAACTCAACGTGCAGATCTTCGAACGCGGCACCAGCGAAGTCAGCGTCACGCCAATCGGCGAACAGATCGTCACCCAAGCCCAACGCGTCCTCGAACAGACCCTCGCCATCAAGGAAATCGCCAAACAAGGCAAAGATCCGCTAGTCGGACCGCTACGCCTCGGCGTCATCTACACCATCGGACCGTATCTGCTCCCCACGCTAGTCAAACAGATGATCAAGCGCGTCCCGCAGATGCCCCTCATGCTCCAGGAAAACTACACGGTCAAACTGATCGAACTCCTCAAGCAAGGCGAAATCGATGTCGCCATCATGGCCCTCCCATTCCCCGAAACCGGCCTCATGCAACGCCCGCTCTACGACGAACCGTTCGTCGTCGCGCTGCCGTCCGGCCACGCCTGGGAAAACCGCCCGAAAATCGACGCCGAAGACCTCAAGCAGGAAACCATGCTGCTGCTAGGCAGCGGCCACTGCTTCCGCGATCACGTCCTCGGCGTCTGCCCCGAACTCATGCGCTTCTCCCAAAACGCCGACGGCATTCAGAAAACCTTCGAAGGCTCGTCGCTGGAAACCATCCGCCACATGGTCGCCAGCGGCGTCGGTATCACCGTCCTGCCACGCATGTCCGTGCACGAGGTCAAGCCGCACGCCGGTGGCATCGACTCAGGACTGCTCAGCTACGTCGCATTCGACGACCCCGTCCCCGATCGCCGCGTCGTGCTCGCCTGGCGCAAAAGCTTCACCCGCATGCCCGCCATCGAAGCAATCAGCGACGCCATCAACGCCTGCGATTTACCCGGCGTCAAAAAACTCGATCTGCCC
This sequence comes from Paraburkholderia sp. BCC1886, assembly GCF_900996245.1. Lineage (GTDB taxonomy): Bacteria > Pseudomonadota > Gammaproteobacteria > Burkholderiales > Burkholderiaceae > Paraburkholderia. The sequence goes on from NZ_CAAJGK010000045.1 coordinate 1,682, forward strand.
GTCGCAATCAGCTAGACCCATCCGCCGCATCCGCCGCATCCGCCGGAAAAAGGCCGCCCATCGCGGCGGCCTCTATCGAATAGATAAAATTAATCAAACGCGGTTATTCGATAGTATTGTTATAGTCGCCTCCATGGATCGCCCGATCCGACAGACCCGGAGGACAGCATGACCAACCCGCAAACGCATTCCGTCGCCCAGCCCATTTCGACGGCTGCCGCATCGACGCTCCAACGCCTTCGCACGGTCGCCTTCTCCCTACTGGTCGACCGGGCCTTGTCCGCTTGAGGCGTCAGCCATCCCCGCGCCGCTCCACCCCTTTCCGCTTCCGAAGAAAAAACTCACCTGGAGTTACGCATGTCCGAACAGAAACTCACCAATGCCGCCGGCGCACCGGTCGCCGATAACCAGAATTCGATGACCGCGGGCGTTCGCGGCCCGGTCGTATTGCAAGACGTGTGGCTGCTCGAAAAACTCGCGCACTTCGATCGCGAAGTGATTCCCGAGCGCCGTGTGCATGCCAAAGGGTCGGGCGCGTTCGGCACGTTGAAGGTCACGCATGACATCTCCCGCTATACGAAGGCGAAAGTGTTCGCGCAGGTTGGCAGCGAAACGCCGCTGTTCATGCGTTTTTCAACGGTCGCCGGCGAGCGCGGCGCAGCCGATGCGGAACGCGACGTGCGCGGCTTCTCGATCAAGTTCTACACGGAAGAAGGTAACTGGGACGTGGTGGGCAACAACACGCCGGTGTTCTTCATCCGCGATCCGCTGAAGTTTCCCGATTTCATTCACACGCAAAAACGCGACCCGTACACCAACATGCGCAGCAACGTCGCGGCATGGGACTTCTGGTCGCGTCACCCCGAATCGCTGCATCAGGTCACCATTCTGATGAGCGACCGCGGCATTCCGCAGAATTACCGTCAGATGCACGGTTTCGGTTCGCACACATACTCGTTCATCAACGCGAACAACGAACGCTTCTGGGTGAAGTTCCACTTCAAGTCGATGCAAGGCATTCAGAACTTTACCGATGCCGAAGCCGCGCAAGTCGTGGCGCAAGACCGCGAAAGCGCACAGCGCGATCTGGTCACGAACATCGACAACGGCAATTTCCCGCAATGGCGCTTCGCCATTCAGGTGATGCCGGAAGCGGAAGCGGCCGCGTATCGTTTCAATCCGTTCGACATCACGAAGGTGTGGTCGCAGAAGGACTATCCGCTGATCGACGTCGGCACGATCGAGTTGAACCGCAACGCGGCCAACTATTTCGCGGAAGTGGAACAGGCCGCGTTCACGCCGGCTAACGTGGTGCCGGGTATCGGCTTCTCGCCGGACCGGCTGTTGCAAGGGCGTCTGTTCTCGTACGGCGACACGCAACGCTACCGGTTGGGCGTCAATCATCATCAGATCCCGGTGAATGCAACGCGCGTGCCGAACCCGCGTTCGTTCCATCGCGACGGCGCGATGCGCGCGGACGGCAACCTCGGCGGCACGGTGAACTACGAGCCGAACCGTTTCGGCGACTTCGCTCAGGACGCCAACGCGGCCGAACCGCCGCTCGCGGCCGGCACGGTGGACCGCTACGACCATCGCGCCGACGACGACTACTACACGCAGCCAGGTATGCTGTTTGCGCTGTTCGATGCGGCAGAGCGCGAGCGGCTGTTCGGCAACATTGCCCGTCACATCGACGGCGTGCCGCACGAGATCGTCGCGCGTCAGATCGAGCATTTCCGCCGCGCCGATCCGGCTTACGCCGAAGGCGTCATCGCCGCGCTCGCCGACCTGGCCGAGCGCAACAGGAAGTCAGGCGTTTAGCCAATTTAGCCAATGCAGTCAAGCGGGGCGCAACGGCGCCCCGCAACGATACGAATCGAGGGAGCAGGATCATGATCCGGATGATGAAGGCAGTCGCAGTGGAGGGTGGATCGAAGAGCGCAACGGCCGCACGTGCCGTGCAACACCAGCAGGCCGCGATGATGCGCAAGGTCGTCGGCTTCGCGATCCTCACGAGCGGACTCGCGGTGATCGCTGCGCAAGCCGTTCAGCACGCGCTCGGCGGATGAGTCGCCACGCCGGGTCGTAACGTACGCGAAGTGCCTCCCGTCAAGGCGCCGGGGCACGAGCGCGCGCGCTTTCCAGGCTAAACTGTCGGGCGTTCAAAAGTGGCGGGTTTGCACGGTGCAAACCATGACCTTGCCGACCGGTTCGTATCACTCTTCAAAGGAGTCATCATGGCCAAGAAAGAAGCCGCACCGCATGTGAATATCGGGATCAGCGACAAAGATCGCAAGAAGATCGCAGACGGCCTGTCGCGTCTGCTCGCCGACACGTACACGCTGTACCTGAAGACCCATAATTTTCACTGGAACGTCACGGGTCCGATGTTCAACACGTTGCATCTGATGTTCGAGACGCAGTACAACGAGCTGGCGCTCGCGGTCGATTCGATCGCTGAACGCATCCGCGCACTGGGCGTTCACGCGCCGGGCAGCTACCGCGATTTCGCGAAGCTCTCGTCGATTCCCGAAGCGGACGGTGTGCCGGCCGCGGAAGAAATGATCCGCCAACTGGTGGAAGGTCAGGAAGCCGTGGTGCGTACTGCGCGTGCGATCTTCCCGTCGACGGAAGCCGCCAACGACGAGCCGACCGCCGACCTGCTCACGCAGCGCATGCAGATTCACGAAAAGACCGCGTGGATGTTGCGCTCGATGCTGGCCTAAGCAGCGCCTCGCCAGACACGACACCCCGACAAAGCCTCCCTCGCGGAGGCTTTGTTTTTTCCGGTGCGGATTCGCGATGGCCTGGACAGGGCATCCCGTAAAATGTCGGCACCGTTCAAGCACTCCCCGAATTTGCCCATGTTCGCCCGACTTCCCCTGTATCTGCGCCTCGTGCGCATGGACAAGCCGATCGGCAGCCTGTTGCTGCTGTGGCCGACGCTCAACGCCTTGTGGATCGCGTCCGACGGTCACCCGTCGTGGCCGTTGCTGGTGATCTTCACCATCGGCACGGTGTTGATGCGCTCGGCGGGTTGCGCGATCAACGACTACGCCGATCGCGATTTCGATCGCTACGTGAAGCGCACGGAAAACCGGCCGATCACGTCGGGCAAGGTCAAGGCATGGGAAGCGGTGGCGCTGGCAGCGGGCCTCGCGTTGCTGGCCTTTCTGCTGATCCTGCCGCTGAACGCGTTGACCAAGGAGCTGTCCGTGGCGGCGTTGTTCGTCGCCGGCTCTTATCCGTTCACCAAGCGCTTCTTCGCAATTCCGCAGGCTTACCTCGGCATCGCGTTCGGCTTCGGCATTCCGATGGCTTTCGCCGCGATCCAGAACCACGTGCCCATGCTCGCCTGGGTGATGTTGCTGGCCAACGTGTTCTGGTCGGTCGCGTACGACACGGAATACGCGATGGTCGATCGCGACGACGATATCAAGATCGGCATCCGCACTTCGGCGCTGACGTTCGGCCGGTTCGACGTGGCTGCGATCATGCTGTGCTATGCGGTGACGCTGGGAATCTACGTGGGAATCGGCGTGCTGCTCGGCTACGGCGTGCTGTACTGGCTGGGATGGGCGGGCGCCGCGGGCTGCGCGATCTATCACTACACGCTGATCCGCCATCGCGAGCGGATGGCCTGCTTCGCAGCGTTCCGCCATAACAACTGGCTGGGCGGCGCGCTGTTTGCCGGCATCGCCGCGCATTACGCGGCGGCGTCGTTCTGACGTTCTGATTTAACGCCGCCGGACGCCGCCGCCAGGCGGCTTACTGCTTGCCGATTTCGTCGCCCATTTCCTTCGCACGCGCATCGGCGGCGAGCGCGCCGCGCACGATGGCTTCCTTGATCCCGCTCGCTTCGAACGAGGCCAGCGCCGCCGCCGTCGTGCCGCCCTTCGAGGTCACCCGCTCGCGCAACACGCCCGGCGCTTCGTCGGAATTCGCGGCCAGTTGCGCCGCGCCCGTGAAGGTCGCTACTGCCAGCGCGCGGCCTTGCGCTTCGTCCAGACCGAGTTGGCGCGCGGCTTCCTGCAACGCTTCGATGAAATAGAACACGTAGGCCGGACCGCTGCCCGAAATCGCGGTCACGGCGTCGATTTTGGTTTCGCCGTCGACCCAGACAGTCTCGCCCACCGCGCCCAATACCTGCGATGCCAGTTCGTGACCGGCTTCGTCGACGTCGGCCGTGGCCACGAGTCCGGTCACGCCCATGCCGATCAGCGCAGGCGTGTTCGGCATGACCCGAACGATCTGCGCGTGACCGCCGAGCCAGCGCGAGATGTCCTGCATGCGGATACCCGCGACGATGCTGATCACCAGTTGCGACGCCTGCAGATGCGGCGCGAGCGCTTCGGCGACGCTTTTCAACACCTGCGGTTTCACCGCGAGCACGACCGCGTCGTAGGACGCGAGCGCGGCGTCGGCCGACGCGGCAGTGCGAATACCGAAGTGCCGCTCGTTGCGCTCGCGCGCATCGTCATTGGGATCGATCGTGTACAGATCGGCGGGCGCGACGCCGCGCTTGATGAGACCGCCGATCAACGCCGCGGCCATATTGCCGCCGCCGATAAAAGCAATTTTCATGATGGTTTCGAGTGTGGTCCCGCTGGCGCGCCCCGAACGGGCGCGAGCGGATCAGTTGGGAATGTCAGTGGGAGTAATCTCGCGCGCCGAAAATCGCGGTGCCGATGCGCACGATCGTCGCGCCTTCCAGCACGGCGGCTTCGAGGTCGCTCGACATGCCCATGGAAAGCGTATCGAGTTCGAGGCCGTCGTTGCAAAGACGCTCGAACAGTTCGCGCAAATGACGGTGCGGCACACGTTGTTCGTCGACGCTGCCGGCCGCTTCGGGAATCGCCATGAGCCCGCGAAGTTGCAGCCTCGGCAGCGCGGCGATCTGTTGCGCGACTTCGACCGCCTCCGGCACGCTCACGCCGCTCTTCGACGCTTCACCGCTGATGTTGACCTGCAGGCAGACATTCAACGGCGGCAGGTGGTCCGGGCGCTGTTCGGAAAGCCGCTGCGCGATTTTCAGGCGATCGACGGAATGCACCCAGTCGAATCGTTCGGCGACCGGGCGCGTCTTGTTCGATTGCAACGGCCCGATGAAATGCCACTCGATCGAATCGCGCAGGTCGGCCAGCGCTTCGATTTTGGCGAGCGATTCCTGCACGTAGTTTTCGCCGAATGCGCCTTGACCGGCGGCATGAGCTTCGCGCACGTCTTCAGCGGGAAAGGTTTTGGAGACCGCGAGCAGCGTGATGGAACGCGGGTCGCGACCGGCGGCGTTCGCGGCGGTGGCGATGCGTTGCTGCACCGCTGCGAGGTGATGAATCAGATCGGGCATGAGAGCGGAACCGGAAGTCCAGCGAAAGCGATGCACCCGATTATACGGACGCCGCCGCCGCTCGCGCGCTCATGCCGCCAGCATGTGCTCCACCAGTTCTATCCAGTGCGCGACCGGCGTCGTGGTTCCGCTTTGCAGATGCGAAATGCAGCCCACGTTGGCCGACACGATGATCTGCGGCTCCTGCGCCTGCAAGCGGGTCAGCTTCTGATCGCGCAGTGCATACGAGAGCCTCGGCTGCGTGAGCGAATACGTGCCGGCCGAGCCGCAGCACAGATGACTGTCGGCGGGCAGTCGCACATCGAGGCCGAGCGCGCCCAGCAACTGTTCGACCGTGCCGCGCACCTGCTGACCGTGTTGCAGCGTGCACGGCGGATGAAACGCGACCGTATGAATGGCACGACGTCGCGTGATGGCGACCAGCGCTTCTTCGAACTGCGGCAGGATTTCGGCGATGTCGCGCGTCAACGCCACGACGCGGCGCGCCTTCTCGGCATACGCCGGATCGTGACGCAGCAGATGCGCGTACTCCTTGACCGTGGCGCCGCAACCGGACGCGTTCATCACGATCGCTTCGACGCCCTGCTCGATATACGGCCACCATGCGTCGATGTTGGCGCGCAGGTCGTCGAGCGCCTCGTCGTTGTAGCCGAGATGCAGCCGGATCGCGCCGCAACAGCCGGCTTCGGGCGCGACCACGGTTTCCACGCCGAGCGCGTCGAGCACCCGCGCGGTGGCGATATTCACGTTCGGCATCATCGACGGTTGCACGCAGCCTGCCAGCATCAGCATCTTGCGGGGATGTTTCGCGCTCGGCCATTCGAGCGGACGCTGGCGCGCGGGCACCTTGTCTCGCAGTTTCTTCGGCAGCAAGGGGCGAATGCGCTGGCCGAGCCGCATGGCCGGCGAAAACAGCGCGCTGTTCGGCACGAAGCTCGCGAGCATGCGCCGCACCAGCCGTTGTCTGAGCGGACGCGTGACTTTTTCCTCGGCGATCTTGCGGCCGATTTCCACCAGGCGCCCGTATTGCACGCCGGACGGGCAGGTGGTTTCGCAATTGCGGCAGGTCAGGCAGCGATCCAGGTGAACCTGGGTGGAACGCGTGACGGGCGCGCCTTCGACCATCTGCTTGATCAGGTAGATACGGCCGCGCGGGCCGTCCAGTTCGTCGCCGAGCAGTTGATAGGTCGGGCACGTCGCGGTGCAGAAACCGCAATGCACGCAATTGCGCAGGATGGCTTCGGCTTCGTCGCCATCGGGCGTGTTGCGTATGAAGTCCGCGAGGTTGGTTTGCATCGCGTCGCTCAGAAGTCGGGGTAGAGGCGGCCGCGATTGAACACGCGGGCCGGGTCGAAGGCAGTCTTCAGGCCGCGATGAATTTTCATCAACGGCGTGGGGAGTGGCGTGAATACGCCGGCGCTGCGATCGTAGCCGTGGCCGCTGCGAAAAATCGTCGCATGGCCGCCGGCCTGTTTCGCGCTGATGCGCACGGTTTGCGGATCGGCGTCGGTGATCCACCAGCGCTGGCCGCCGCCCCATTCCATGAGTTGCGCGCCAGGCAAGGGCAGCGGCTCCGTGATGGAGGGCAGCGCGAGACGCCACAGCGCCGATTTCGGCGGAATCGCGGTGAAGAACGGATCGGTCTGTTCGCGCAGACCCGCCCAGAAACGTTCCGCCTCGACCGCGTCGACCACCTCGCCGCCAAGCGCGGCACGCGCGGATTTCACCGCGCTTTCCGCCCCGGCGAGGCGTACCGCCAGCGTGCCGTGACGCCATGCGCTGGCGGTAATCGGCAAGGGCCGGCCGCCCCATTCATTGAGCTTGCGGACCGCGTCGGTGCCGTTCATGTCGAATTTAAGCGTGGTTTCCGCCTGCGGCAGCGGCATGACCTTGACGGATAGTTCGAGGATCAGCCCGAGCGTGCCGAGCGAACCGGCCAGCAAACGCGAGACGTCATAACCGGCGACGTTCTTCACCACCTGACCGCCGAAGTGCAGCGTCTGGCCTTGGCCGTTCATGATGACCGCGCCCAGCACGAAGTCGCGCGCGGCGCCGGCCGCGGGGCGGCGCGGACCGGCGAGGCCGGCGGCGATGCAGCCGCCGAACGTGGCTTGCAGACCGAAGTGGGGCGGCTCGAAGGCCAGCATCTGATCGTGCTCGGCGAGCGCCGCCTCGATCTCGATGAGAGGCGTGCCGGCGCGCGCGGTGATGACGAGTTCGGCCGGGTCGTAAGCGACGATGCCGCGATGCGCGCGGGTGTCGAGAATCTCGCCTTCGAGCGTCTGGCCGTACCAGTCTTTCGTCCCGCCGCCACGAATGCGCAACGCGCGTCCTTCGGCGCTGGCCGAACGCACGCGTTCGGACCAAACGGCGACGATGTCGTCCTCTTCCATGGTGTCCTGCTTCGTCGTATTTGCGTTTGATTGTACCGGGCGGGGCCCGGCCGGTAACCAGGCTCGGACCCGCATCGGGTAATCAGGGTGACCGGCCTCGTGGAGCCGTGTAGCCGGGCACTCGCAGAGCCGCGCACCCGCTCATCAGCGGGCTATGCGCGATGCGTGGCGCGCAGGCCTGTGTCAGAAGCGCGGCAGGTCGGGGTGAGGCAGCAAGCCGCCGCGCACATGCATCTTGCCGTACTCCGCACAGCGTGCGCGGGTGGGGATGCCCTTGTCGGGGTTCAACAGGCCCGGTGCGTCGAAGGCGCGCTTGACCGCGTGGAACGCGTCGCGTTCTTCGGGCGAGAACTGCACGCACATCGAGTTGATCTTTTCGATGCCGACGCCGTGTTCGCCGGTCACCGTCCCGCCCAGTTCGACGCAGGCTTCGAGGATGTCGGAGCCGAATGCTTCGGCCCGATGCCACTCGTCGCGGTCGTTACCGTTGAACAGAATGAGCGGGTGCATATTGCCGTCGCCGGCATGGAACACGTTGATGCAGCGCAGCCCGTATTTCTTTTCCATGACTTCGATCCGCGCGAGCAGCGGACCGATACTGCGGCGCGGCACGGTGCCGTCCATGCAGTAGTAATCCGGCGAAATGCGGCCGGCCGCCGGGAACGCATTCTTGCGGCCCGACCAGAAGCGCAGCCGCTCGCTTTCGGAGCGCGAAATCTGGATACGGGTCGCGCCCTGTTCGCGCAATACCGCGGTCATGCGGACGATCTCGTCGGCGACCTCGTCGTGCGTGCCGTCGGATTCGCACAGCAGAATGGCGGCCGCGTCGAGGTCGTAGCCAGCCTTGACGAATTCTTCGACGGCGCGGGTTGCCGGCTTGTCCATCATCTCCAGACCCGCCGGAATGATGCCGGCCGCGATGATGCCGGCGACCGCTTCGCCGCCTTTCACGACATCGTCGAAACTTGCCATGATGACCTGCGCAGTTTGCGGCTTGGGGATCAGTTTCACGGTGACTTCGGTGACGATGGCGAACATGCCTTCGCTGCCGATCAGCACCGCCAGCAGATCGAGCCCGGGCGCATCCGGCGCGAGCGAGCCGAATTCGACGACCTCGCCCTCCATGGTCACCGCGCGCACGCGCAGCACGTTATGCACGGTGAGCCCGTACTTGAGACAGTGGACGCCGCCGGAGTTCTCCGACACATTGCCGCCGATCGTGCAGGCGATCTGCGAGGAAGGGTCCGGCGCGTAGTACAGCCCATAGGGGGCCGCGGCTTCAGAGATCGACAGATTGCGAACGCCGGGTTGCACGGTGGCGGTTCGCGCGTAGGGATCGACCTCGACGATCTTGCGAAAACGCGCCAGCGACACCACTACGCCGTGACGGATCGGCATGGCGCCGCCCGACAGGCCGGTGCCTGCGCCACGCGGCACGATGGGCACACTGAGACGCTGGCAGATCTGCACGATGCGCTGCACCTGCGCTTCCGTTTCGGGCAATGCGACGGCGAGCGGCAAGCGCCGGTAAGCGGCGAGGCCGTCGCATTCGTACGCGACCGTGTCTTCTTCCCGATGCAGCAAACAGTGCGTGGGCAACACGGCCATCAACGCCTGCACGACTTCGCGCTGGCGCTGGGCGAGCACGTCGGCCGTCAGTTCGGCGGGTGCGTTCATGTGATTCGTCTCCTCGTGTCTCTCGCCCGGGTTTTGCCGGTGACGTAGTGCCGGTGGGGCGCGACGGATTCTGGTGCGACTTTTGCCGCTACTTCGCCGTGACTTCGCCGCTTCCTCGCCGTTACTTCACGCCGCCCAGCTGAAAATCTTGCCCGGGTTCATCAGATTGCGCGGGTCGAGCGCGTGCTTGATCGAGCGCATCATGTCGACGGCGGCTTCGCCGTGTTCTTCGAGCAGAAAACCCATCTTGTGCAAACCGACGCCGTGCTCGCCGGTACAGGTGCCGTCCATGCGCAGCGCGCGTTGCACGATGCGATGGTTCAGGCGTTCGGCCTCGACCATTTCTTCGGGCTTGTTCGGGTCGAGCAGGATCAGCACGTGGAAGTTGCCGTCGCCGACGTGGCCGACGATCGGGCAGGGCAACGACGAAGCGTTCAGGTCCTGCTCGGTTTCCTCGACGCATTCGGCCAGACGCGAGATGGGCACGCAAACGTCGGTGGTGACCGCGCGGCAACCGGGCTTCAGTTGCAGCGCGGCGAAGTACGCGTTGTGCCGTGCATTCCACAGGCGGCTGCGGTCTTCGGGACGGCTCGCCCATTCGAAACCTTCGCCGGCATTCTGCGTGGCAATGTCCTGAACCAGTTCGGCCTGCTCTTTCACGCCGGCTTCGGTGCCGTGAAATTCGAAGAACAGCGTGGGCGCTTCGCGCAGCGTGAGGTTGGAATGACGGTTGATCGCGCGGATTGCCAGCGCGCTGACGAACTCGACGCGGGCAATAGGCGTACCCATCTGGATGGTTTCGATGACGGCGCGAACCGCGTTGCCCATCGACGGAAACGTGCAGACCGCGGCCGAAACGGCTTCGGGCTGCGGATACAGACGCACGGTAATCTCGGTGATCACGCCGAGCGTACCTTCGGAGCCGACGAACAGACGCGTCAGGTCATAACCCGCTGACGACTTGCGCGCCCGCGAGCCGGTTTTGATCACTCGACCGTCGGCTTGCACGACGGTCAGGCCGAGCACGTTTTCGCGCATCGTGCCGTAGCGCACGGCATTGGTGCCCGACGCGCGCGTGGCCGTCATCCCGCCGATGCTCGCATCCGCGCCCGGGTCGATGGGGAAGAACAGGCCGGTGTCGCGCAGGGCTTCGTTCAACTGCTTGCGGGAGATGCCGGGTTCCACGGTAACCGTCAGGTCTTCCGCGTTGATCGACAACACGCGGTTCATTTCCGACAGGTCGATGGACACGCCGCCCTGCACGGCGAGCAGGTGGCCTTCCAGCGACGAGCCGTTGCCGTACGGGATGATGGGCACGTCGAACTGGCCACAGAGTTTGACGATGGTTTGCACGTCTTCAGTCGTGCGGGCGTACACGACGGCGTCGGGCAACTGGGGGTCGAACGGCGATTCGTCGCGGCCGTGGTGAGTGCGCACGGATTCGGCGACCGAGGCACGTTCACCGAAAGCGGCTTTGAGCAGGCTCAGCAATTCGGCGGGGAACGGCCGGCGCAACGAGGCCGGCGGCACGGGATGATTCACGTATGTCTCCTGACATATAAGGCGCAGTGAAAGGCGCAGCGAGTGGCGTAAAGGCTTGATGCCGGCCGCTTTGCAGTAAACGCTACATTTTACGCCGATCGCCTGTCAGCCGACGTCGAGGCCGGCTCGCGCTCCTATAATGGCTGCGACCCGATGAGGCGCGCAATATGGATAAACGCGGGGGGCCGCTCAGGGCCGGCAAATCCGGGCCCCGTCGTTCGAACCGCAGTTCTTCCACCACCATTCTCACGACCCATTCCTGCGCTCTACACGCGCGCATCGACTGAACAAGGACGACACCATGGGCAACCGCCTGAGCAAGATCGCCACCCGTACCGGCGACGACGGCACCACCGGCCTCGGCGACGGCCGCCGCGTGCGCAAGGACAGCGCGCGAATTGCCGCGATTGGCGACGTGGACGAACTCAATTCGAACCTCGGCGTGCTGCTGTGCGAGTCTTTGCCCGAACCGGTGCGCACAGCGCTACTGGCCATTCAGCACGATTTGTTCGACCTCGGCGGCGAACTCTGCATTCCCGGCCACACGATGATTACCGATGCGCACCTCGGTCGCCTCGACGACTGGCTCGCAGACCACAACGCCAGCTTGCCGCCGCTCAAGGAATTCATTTTGCCCGGCGGTTCACGGGCGGCAGCGCTTGCGCATGTTTGCCGGACAGTGTGCCGGCGAGCCGAACGGTCGATCGTGGCACTCGGCGAGGATGAAACCATTAACCCCGCGCCACGGCAGTACGTGAATCGCTTGTCCGACCTGCTGTTCGTTCTTGCTCGTGTGCTCAACCGCGTGGATGGCGGCTCGGACGTGTTGTGGCGACATGACCGTGGCGGCTGAATAAACCCGCTTCCTGACAAATCCGCTCAACCGATTGCCAGCCTGACCGGCTTGCCGATCCGGCTCATCATTTCGACCAGTGTGTCGATAGTGAACTTGGTCGTTTTCTTGTTGACTACGTCGGATACGCGCGGGCGCGACACCATGAGAATTTCCGCGGCCTCCGCCTGCTTCAGATGATGCTGCTCGATCCACGTGGACAGTTCAGTCATGAGTTGCTCCTTGAGCAGCTTCGTGTCGTTGATCTGTTTTTGCGAGGCCGCGTAAAGGCGCTTCGCTTCGGCAGCGGAAAAGCCGAGTTCGATGAACAGATTCGAACCGGGTTTGCTGATATGACTGATGCGGGTATCGGTCGGCATTTTGTTAAGTCTTCCTCTCGTTAGTGATGCCGCGAATCTTCGTGATGAAGGCGAATGTCGCGAATGTCGCGAATAGCGCGGTACCGTGTTTCGGCGATGAGTCTGTCGTGCGCCGGCAGCTTCTGCGTTTTCTTCTGGAAGCAATGCAGCACGTAGAACGCTTCGACGAATTTGGTCACGTAGATGACGCGATAAATACCGTCGGCTTCCTTGATGCGAATTTCGCGCGTACCGGCGCCGATCGAGTCGAACGGCTTCCAGTTGTCAGGGTCGAGTCCTGCCTGAATCTTGCTGAGTTGAAATCCCGCGCGACGGCGCGGCGTTTCGGGAAAGGCGAGCAAATCGCGATAGCTGGAACCCATCCAGCGGATTTCTTTTTCCTGCTCCATAGCCGCCCTTTTGTACAAAATATTATACCGGCCTCCCTACCTCGTCAAGCGCACTTCCGACGCGTTTCGAGTCCGGCAACAAGGTGATACGGTACAGAGACGCCGCGCGGCGCACCATTCGTCCGTTCGGCTAACGAAAAAAAAGCCCGGCTGCGAGCCGGGCTTTAACGTTGCCGGAACCGCCGGCGCAATCGATTGAATTCAGATCAGTTGCCGCTGCCGCGCGCGACCCGTCGTTGCTTGACCGAATCGGCGAGACCTTCCAGCACGGCAATGCTTTCGTCCCAGCCGATGCACGCGTCCGTGATGCTCTGGCCGTAGGTCAGCGCACAGCCTTCCTGCAGGTCCTGACGGCCGGCGACCAGATGCGACTCCACCATCACGCCGACAATTCGTTCGTCGCCCGAAGCAATCTGGCGGCCGATGTCGGCGCACACCGGAATCTGGTTCTCGTGTTTCTTCGAACTGTTCGCGTGGCTCGCGTCGATCATCAGACGTGCGGCGAGACCGGCCTTGCCGATATCCGCGCAGGCGGCATTGACACTGTCCGCGTCGTAGTTCGGCGTCTTCCCGCCGCGCAGGATGATGTGGCAGTCCTCGTTGCCGGCGGTCGACACGATGGCCGAATGGCCGCCCTTGGTGACCGACAGGAAATGATGCGGCTGCGAAGCGGCCTTGATGGCGTCGACGGCAATCTTCACGTTGCCGTCCGTGCCGTTCTTGAAGCCGACCGGGCACGACAGTCCCGAAGCCAGTTCGCGATGCACCTGCGACTCGGTCGTGCGCGCGCCGATCGCCCCCCACGAGATCAGGTCGGCGATGTACTGCGGGCTGATCATGTCGAGGTATTCGGTGCCGGCCGGCAAACCGAGTTCGTTGATACGCAGCAGCAATTCGCGCGCGGTGCGCAGCCCGTCGTTGATCTTGAAGCTGTTGTCCATGTGCGGATCGTTGATGAGCCCTTTCCAGCCCACGGTCGTGCGCGGTTTTTCGAAGTACACGCGCATCACGATTTCCAGTTCGCCCGCGAAGCGTTTGCGCTGCTCGATCAGCCGGCCGGCGTATTCCATGGCGGCCTTCGTATCGTGAATCGAACACGGCCCGATGATGACGATCAGCCGGTCTTCCATGCCATGCAGAATCCGGTGCATCGCGTTGCGCGAGTTGTAGATCACGTCGGAAACCCGTTCGTCGCAGGCGAACTCGCGGATCAGATGGGCGGGCGGCGTGAGTTCTTTCAATTCGCGGATACGGACATCGTCGGTGTTGTGCGGGGGCATGCGGGTTCTCCTGAGTCGGGTTTTCAGCCTGTCCGCGTCGCTTCCGAAGGCTGGGATCGCATGGCGATCACCCAGCGGGACGACGACGGACGCGACGGACGGCAATTAAAAGTTCGAAGGCAAAGTTTCAAAGGCATGAGGCGAAAAAAAACCGCCAGGCTGGCTGGCGGTTTTTCGTGAATTCTGGTGTCTTGCGTGCACTAACACCCCTCTCGATCCGCCAGCGGTCTGAGATGCCAAAAAAAGTAAAAGTAAAACTTGGCGGACATGGCGAAATGGTGTGCTGGTCGAAAAAGGTGAGTGACTTTATAACCCGGGCAAGCGCGGCTGGCAAGCTGTAACGCTTAAAAATGCGGGAAGCCCGCATACTTCGCGCATCTCATGCACGAAGTATGCGGTCAAGCCGCCGTCTTTAAGCCGTGCCCCCAACTGTCATGCGGTCGATGCGCAGCGTCGGCTGGCCGACACCCACCGGCACGCTCTGGCCTTCCTTGCCGCAGACGCCCACGCCCGAATCGAGCTTCATGTCGTTACCGATCATGCTGACGAACTTGAGCGATTCCGGGCCACTTCCGACCAGCGTCGCCCCCTTCACCGGGTACGTGACCTTGCCGTTCTCGATCATGTACGCCTCGGAAGCCGAGAACACGAACTTGCCGTTCGTAATGTCCACCTGACCGCCGCCGAAATTCACCGCGTACAAACCGTTCTTTACCGATTCGATGATTTCCTGCGGGTCCTTGTCACCGTTGAGCATGTAGGTGTTGGTCATGCGCGGCATCGGCAGCGCGGCGTACGACTCGCGGCGCGCGTTGCCGGTCACCGGCATTTTCATCAGCCGCGCGTTCAGCGTGTCCTGGATGTAGCCCTTCAGAATGCCGTCCTCGATCAGTGTCGTGCACTGCGTCGGATTGCCTTCGTCGTCGATATTGAGTGAGCCGCGACGGTTCGGCAGCGTGCCGTCGTCGACCACGGTGACGCCTTTGGCCGCCACCTGCTCGCCGATCCGTCCTGCGAACGCCGACGAACCCTTGCGGTTGAAGTCACCCTCCAGACCATGGCCGATCGCTTCGTGCAGCAGCACGCCGGGCCAGCCCGGGCCGAGCACGACGGTCATCGCGCCGGCCGGCGCCGGCCGTGCGTCGAGGTTGACCAGCGCGGCCTGAACCGCGTCGTCGACATAGCGCGACAACACTTCGTCGGTGAAATAGCCGTAGTCGAAGCGGCCGCCGCCACCGCCGCTGCCGATCTCGCGACGGCCGTTCTGTTCGGCGATGACCGTGACCGACACGCGCACCAGCGGGCGGATGTCCGCCGCGAAGCCGCCGTCGCTGCGCGCCACCAGCACCACGTCGTACTCGCCGGCGAGGCCGGCCATCACCTGCTGGATGCGCGGATCGCGGCCGCGCGCCATCTGTTCGACGCGCTCGAGCAGCTTGACCTTGGCGGTCGCGTCGAGCGAATGCAGCGGATCGGACGGCAGATACAGATCGCGCCCGGCAATGCCGGTCAGCGACGAGGCCACCTTGATTTTCTGCTTGCCGCCGCCGACCTTGGCGATCGCGCGCGTGGCGATGGCGGCCTGACGGATCGCTTCGGGCGAGAGATCGTCCGAATACGCGAAAGCCGTGCGGTCGCCCGCGACGGCGCGCACGCCGACGCCCTGGTCGATGCTGAAGCTGCCGGACTTCACGATGCCTTCTTCCAGACTCCACGCTTCGCTGCGCGTGTACTGGAAGTACAGGTCCGCATAGTCGACCTTGTGCGTGAAGATTTCGGCGAGCGTGCGCGTGAGAAGCGATTCGTCGAGACCGTAGGGCGTCAGGAGAATGTCCTTGGCGGTGGCGAGATTACGGATACCGGGTTCGATGATGTTCATGCGGAGTATGTTCTGCTCGAGACGAAGGATTCGGTTAGCGCCACGTCCACTATGTGAGTGGTGAGTGCCGCGCTTTCAATGTCGCGTTGGGTGAGGTGGATTCCGGTGCAGGGAGGGTGCCGAGGCAAGCCTCGTGTGCTGGACGTCATGCAAGCACGCGATGACGCCAGGCGGGCAGACTCTGCCGCACTTCGTCGATACGCGCCCGGTCGAGATTGCCGGCCACCACGCCGGCGCCTTCGTCGCGCACCGCGACGATTTCGCCCCACGGGTCGATCAGCATGCTGTGCCCCCAGGTCCGGCGGCCGTTTTCATGCTTGCCGCCCTGCGCCGCGGCGAGCACGTAACACTGGTTTTCGACCGCACGGGCGCGCAGCAGCATCTCCCAGTGCGCGCGGCCGGTGGTATAGGTGAACGCCGAAGGCACCACGATCAGCGCGCAATCGCCCATACGCCGGTACAGCTCGGGAAAGCGCAAATCGTAGCAGACCGACAAGCCGACCTGCCCGAACGGCGCGGCGAACGTGCGCACTTCGCCGCCGGGACAGATGGTGCGCGCCTCGTCGAACGATTCGCTGCCTTTCTCGAAGTTGAACAGATGGATCTTGTCGTAGCGCGCCACTTCCGTGCCTTGCGGATCGAACACCAGCGTGGTGTTCAGCACGCGCGAGTCTTCCGGCGCGGTCAGCGGCAGCGTGCCGCCGATCACCCAGATCTTGTGGCGGCGCGCGGCATCCGCCAGGAAGCGCTGGATCGGGCCGTCCCGATACGGCTCGCGAATCGCGAGCTTGTCCGTATCCTTGAAACCCATGAAGCAGAAGTATTCGGGGAGCAAGACGAGTTGCGCGCCATCGGCGGCGGCTTCGGCAATCAGACGTCCGGCTTCCGCGAGATTGCGCTCGCGATCGGGCGTGCTCACCATCTGGAGTGCGGCGACGCGAAACAGGCTCTCGGAGAAAGCGCTGGGCGCCGCGGCGGCTGGGACTGAAGAGACGTGTGTTTCGCTCATGAGCGTTTCGAAAAACTCCCGGCAGAGCGGCGCGAACTGCGTGCGCCGCGGACGTCGTTCAAGGCTGGCTGATTCCGGCGGCTGAGGCTGCGTGGGCAGCTCGTGACAGGCCGTGGGATCAGTTCGCTTCCACGGTCGAAGCCGGAGCGCCCATCTTACCGCGATCGCCCTTGACCCGCTCGACGTGCGGTTTCGACCACGCGCCGGTAATCGCGTATTCCCGCGCGAACGCATGCGAGACCGACTTGCTCAACGCCAGATCCGCGACCAGCGCGCCCAGTCCGATCAACGGGTTGATCACCGTCGCCGCGATCACGGCGGCGCCCGCGCTCACGGTCGGCACGATCTGCACGTGCAGATCCTGAGTTTCCTGGGCGAGATCGACCGAGCCGGTCATGGCCGCGCGCGCGGGTGCCGTGATCATCTGGAAGTTTTCCGTGCGGCCGATGCCGTTGGTCACCTGCGCCGTGCCGCTGACCTTCTCGAACGGCAGCCCTTCGCCGATCACATCGCGGAAATTAAGCGTGACGAAACGCGCGAGACTTTGCAGGCTGAGCACGCCGAGCAGCTTGGCGACGCCCGGATCGACCTTGAGAATCTGTCCGTGCCGCAAGTCGACCGCGAGATTGCCGTTGAGCGTCGGGTAATCGATCGCGGTCGGGCCGCCGCGCCACACCATTTTGCCGGACAGCGAGCCGCTGCCCGCCTTGAGCGTGCGCGGCTGGCCGAAGCGTTCGAGCAGGGCGCCGGCGTCCTTGATGTCCAGCTTGAAATCGAACACGGTGCGCCGCGGCGTGGCGGCGTCCGCGGTATTGCCGAGGTCCACCGACGTGCGCCAGTTGGCCGTGGCCGTCAGGCTCGCGGCCGGATTGGTGATGTCGAGCTTGTCGAGTTGCCAGACCGGCACGCCGTTTTCGTCGAAGTTGTGCGCGTCGACTTCAAGCCGCCCGATATTGCGATCGCGGAAAATCAGTTCGTTCACGACCAGATCGATGGACGGCATGTTTTGCGCCGGTGCCGAGATGGCCTGGCCGAGCAGATCCTTGTCCGTCACCGACGGAATCACCACGCGGGCGAAGCGCGCCTGCAGCGTGCCCGGCGACCCGCGCGTGGCGCCAGGCAGCCAGGACACGTGGCCGGACACCTGATCCGACGCGATGTTCGCCTGCCAGGTGCGGTCCGCCTGCGATGCGCCGACGACCACGTTCTCCCAGTGACGCTTGAGCAGCGTCAACGTGCCGACGTGCACAGCGAAGCGGCTCGGCAGGAATTGCGCAACCGTAGGGTTCGGCCCGGCGGGCACCGCGGACGCGGCGCTTGCAGCCGCGCTTGCAGCCGCGCTTGCAGCCGCGCTTGCCGTCGCAGCGGGCGCCGGCGTGGGCGCTTCCTTACTCCGCATCTGAGTGATGAGCGCGCGCCAGGCATCGGCGTCGAACGCTGCCAGATCGACGGCGGCGACTACACCTTGCGACGGCAGATCGGCGGGTTTGTTGACGCCGACCGAGCCGCGCACGACGGTAGGCGGCGTCTTCGGCGCGTAGCGCAGCAGATAGGTCGCGGCAATCGGGCCGAAGTTCAGATCGGCACGCTCGAGTCCCGCTTCGCCGGCGTCCTTCGACGGGCTGACGGCGAAATGCAGCGGCATCGGCGTGCCGACAGGTTTGTTAAAGGGGGCCGGGAAGTCGAGCGCGAGACCGGTCAGATCGGAGTTCGCGCTCACTTCCGGCAGTTGGCCTTTGGCGCCACGCACGTTCAGCGCATAAGGCGCTGTGCCGCTCATGCGCGTGAGCACTTCGTTAGCCGGGCCGTGCAGGCCGAGGCCACGCGCGGCATCGACGGCAATGTGGCCGCCGAGATCGAGCGCATAAGTGCCGTCCTGCTTCAGGCCGCCGTCGGCGTGCACGTCCCCGCCCAGGAATTGCCCGGTGAGCCGGTCGACCTGCGCCGTGTGTTCGGTAAAGCGCACCTTGCCCCTCAGTTGCGAGAGCGGCGGCACGTTGTCGACCGTCAGACGATTGTTCTGGAAACCGACCGCGCCTTCCACGCCGATATGCGGCATCGGCGTACGCGGCACGGTCAGCTTCAAAGCCAGCGACGCG
Source organism: Paraburkholderia sp. BCC1886 (assembly GCF_900996245.1). Lineage (GTDB taxonomy): Bacteria > Pseudomonadota > Gammaproteobacteria > Burkholderiales > Burkholderiaceae > Paraburkholderia. Next base: position 20,509 of record NZ_CAAJGK010000045.1, read on the forward strand.
GGCCCTTCGGCGCGCACTTTCTCGGTCTGGTGTTTTGCCATGATGCCGAGCGAACTGTCGTTGACGTAGGCGAGCATGTCGGCGAGCGGCCCGCGCCCATCGCCCTTGATGATCAGACTCGACGCTTTGGTACCGAGGTCGTCGATCCTGCCGGTGACGCCCGTCAGCGCGACCTGCCTGTAATGCGCGCGATCGATCTCGAAGCGCAACACATTCTGTTTGAGCTCGAACACGCCGTCGATATCGTCGAACGGCGGCCAGATGTTCGGCGTGCCGTTGCGCATGCGGCGCGGCGGGAACGGCGACGGATCGAACTTGCCGCCCTTGAACGGCGCGACGATATGGAACACGCCGGCGGACGGATCGCGCGAGTAGGGGAATTTGGTCAGGTCGCCGTGAATCTCGAGCGTCGCGCCGTGCGAGGTGCCGGCCTGCAAGCCGTGGCCTAGATAAATACGCAGCTTCTCGGTGATGCTGGTCGGCAGATAGCGCGCGATGCGCGTCACCTGCGCGCGCTGGAAGTCGGCCTTCAGATCGAGCGAGCCGCGCCCGTGGCCCGGGTTGCTGTAGTTCGCGGTGGCGGTGGCCGCCACGTCCGCGTTCGACACACCGAAGTCGGTCAGCTTCACGGCGAAAGCGGGGTGGGTTTCGCCCTGCGCTTTCGGCGTGATGGTCCAGTCGGCGCGGCCATGCAGACGGTCGAGCTTAAGACGCGGATCGTCGAACACACCCGGCAGCGTGATGGCAAGGTTCGCGGTTTCGAACGACGCGCTGCCGCGATTTTCGTCGGCATCCACGCTGCCCCACAAATTCTCGATGCCCGGAATCCCGGCGCGCGGGTGATTCAGCGGCGTGAGTCCGGGCGGCGGTTCCTGCGCGGCGAAGCTGATGCCCTGCAGCTGACCTTTGAAGCGATAGCGCTCGATCGGCTCGCTCGCGGCCGCCTGACGATCCGCACCGGCACTCGCGCCGGCGGCTGGAGGTGGCGACTCCAGCTTGCCGCGCTCCACTTCGATCACGTAGTCGGCCACTTGCCCGCGTGGATTGAAGCGCACGAGATTGTTCAGAAGGCGCCTCGGCAGCGGCAACGCGCGGCTGAAGTCGGCGAGGATGCCGAGGTCCACGCGGTCGCCGCTCACGCTGATCAACTGGCCGTGTTCCCGGGTGGCGGTGCGGTAGCGGCCGTCCAGCGTCTCGAACGACAGCGTGCGCACGAGCGGCGTGCCGTCGTCGAGCGGCGGCTGGCCGAGTTCGGCTTCCAGGTTCTTCAACTGCACCTGGTAATCGCCGTCCTTGTTTTCCACCTGCCAGGAGAAATGCGCGTTGGGCACCAGCAGCTTCGGTTGCGTCGAGCGCACCCGCATCGCGACGTCGGCGCCTCTGAGCTGGCCGCCGGCCGACTTCATCCGGCCATCGGCAAAGTCCAGCCAGATTGCGTTGTCGATGCGGCCGGCGAACATCTCGATCGGCAAATTGATGTAGCGCGCGAGCGCCGGCAAATCGACCGGGCCAGTCGATACATAAGCCTGACCGGTCCAGTTGACCGGCTTGCCGATCGCGGAGAGCGGCGAGTGCCGGAAATGCGTGCGGAAATCGACCGGACCACGCAGCACCTGGCCGTCGGCCGGCGCCTGCAATGCCATACGGTGATCGAAGCCGCCGTTCAGGATGGCGATGCGGATGTCGCGCAACGCGAGTTCCGGCGCATCGTGCTGGGCATCGCGCCAGCGCAGCACGCCGCCGCGCACGACGATCGCCTGTTGCCGCAAAAGCCAGGTGGACAGCACGTCGTTACCGCTGTGCCGGGTCGGCACGGGCACCCCGGCAACCGACAGCACGCCGTCGCCAGCGCGCGCGACCAGCACGTCCGGTTCGTCGACGATCAGACTCGAGAGTGCCGGATGAAACTGCCACAACGATTGCCAGGACAGCGTCGCCGTGGCGTGCGGAATGGTCAGCGCAGGTTTGCCCGACGCATCGCGAATGACCAGATTGGTGACGTCGACGCCAGGCTGAAAGCCGCTCCAGTAAGGCGCGAGCTTGCCGATCGTAAATGGCGCGTGCAGCTTCTCCGAAACGATCGCCTCGATGCGCGGGCGGAACGTGTCGATACGTGGCAGCAGCAGATAGCGCAAGCCGAGAAAGAGCCCGGTTGCAACGAAGTACAGGATGAGTGCCAGTCCGAAGACCACGTGAAAGGTCCGACGCAGCACGATGTGGTCTCTTCCGCTCACAGGCCGGACCAGCCCGGTTTCGTGCTGGTCGGCGGATTCGTTTCGCTCGGACATGCTGCGGCGGGTGGGCGTATGGTAGTTTTGCGAATTAACGACGAAATGTAACACACGGGGATGTCTCGGCGAGCCTTGCTGCAAGCCTGACGGCCAACCGCCTCACGCGTTGCGCGAGGGTGCCGGACCCGGTGCTACGGCGATCTGAACCAAGCTGTTCAAGCAACGAGCGAGCCAGACCATTCATGACCGATGCCACCCTCCTGAGTTCCAATTATTCGCATTACGCAGCGCGCGCCGTGGCAGCCCGGCCGGCGCTCGTCGAACTCGTGGAGACGCTGGCCTCGGCGCCGCTCACGCGCGAGCGCATCGACGCCCGTTTCGACGAGTTGTGCGTGGAAGCGGCGGGTGGCGTGGCCGGCGCGGCACTCGGCGAGGATGCACTGAAACGGGCGTTGCGCCAGCTGCGCACCGAGGTCTTTTGCGCCGTGATGGAGCGCGATCTGGCTGGCGAGGCCGATGTCACCGAAGTAACCGGCGTGATGACCGATCTGGCTGAAACGACGATCCAGCGTGCGTTGGCGGTGCTGTCCGCCGAGCTGGAAGCGCTCTACGGCGAGCCGCGCGGAGCGGAGGGCCAGCGGCTCGCGCTCGGCGTGGTCGGAATGGGCAAGCTGGGCGGGCGCGAGTTGAACGTGTCGTCGGACATCGACCTGATTTTCATCTACGAGGAGGATGGCGAGACGGCCGGCGGCCAGCGCTCGCCGATCGCCACGCAGGAGTTTTTCACGCGCCTCGGCAAACGGCTGATCGGCGCGCTCGCCGAAGTGACGGCCGACGGTTACGTGTTCCGGGTCGACATGCGGCTGCGGCCGAACGGCGACTCCGGACCGCTGGTGTGTAGTCTCGGCATGCTCGAGGAATATTTTTACGTGCAGGGCCGCGAGTGGGAACGCTATGCGTGGATCAAAGGCAGGATCGTGTCCGAAGGCGAGAGCGAGGCGGCCGGGCGCATGCAGAAGCAGCTCGATGCGATCGTCACGCCGTTCATCTACCGGCGCTATCTCGACTTCGGCGTGATCGGCGCGATTCGCGCGCTGCATCTGCAGATTCGGCAGGAAGCGCAGCGGCGCGCGTCGATGCGGCCCGACAAGGCCGACGACATCAAGCTGGGGCGCGGCGGCATCCGCGAAATCGAATTCAGCGCACAAGTATTTCAACTGATCCGCGGCGGTCAGGACGCGGGCTTTCGCATCCGGCCGACGCTCGCCGTGCTGCGGCATGCGGCCACGCATGGGCTGATCGACACGTCGGTGTGCGTGAAACTCTCGCAGGCCTACCGTTTCCTGCGCGAACTCGAACACCGTCTGCAATATCGCAACGACGCGCAAACCCACGCGATGCCCGTCGATCCCGACGAGCGGGCGGCGCTGGCCGAAGCGATGGGCTGCGACGACTACGCCACGCTGATGACGAAGCTCGACGCGCATCGTGAATTCGTCGAGCGGCAGTTCGACCAGATTTTCGCCGACAAGGTGAACGGCCGCGACGGCTGCGGCGCGCCGGAAGACGGCGCCGCCGCGTGGGTGTGGAGCAGCGCGCTCGCCGACGACAGCGCCGACGACGCGTTGCGCGATCGACTGATCGAACTGGGCGTCGACGAGCCCGGCGAGTTGCTCGCGCGGCTGCGTGCGGTCTGGCAGTCGTCGCGCTATGCGGGGTTGGCGGAGCGCAGCCGGCAACGTTTCGACATCGTCGCGCAGCGCGCGCTGGAAGCCGCACGCACGCTCGAACCGCCGGCGCGGCGTGGCGACACGGTGGCGCGGTTCTTCGATCTGCTGGAAGCGGTCAGCCGCCGCGGCGCTTATCTCGCGCTGCTGACCGAGTATCCGCAGGCGCTGCATCGGGTGTTGTCGGTGCTGGGCGGCTCGCGCTGGGCGGCCGGGTATCTGATCCGCCATCCGCAACTGCTCGACGAACTGCTCGACGACGAAGCGATGGACAGCCCGTTCGACTGGCCCGAGTTCAAGCGCTCGCTGCGCTTGCGTCTCGCAGCCGCCGACGGCGTCGAGCAGCAGATGGACTTGCTGCGCCACGCGCATCAGGCCGAAGTGTTCCGCATTCTGCTGATCGATCTGGATGGCAAGCTCAGCGTCGAGCGGGTTAGCGACCGCTTGTCCGAACTCGCCGACGCGGTGCTCGACGTCACGCTCGAAGCGGTCTGGCAGCAACTGCCCAAGCGGCACCGCGAGGTGCCGCGCTTCGCGGTGATCGCCTACGGCAAGCTGGGCGGCAAGGAACTGGGCTACGCGTCCGACCTCGACGTGATCTTTCTCTACGACGACCCCGACGATGCCGCCGCCGAGGTCTACGCCACTTACGCGCGCCGTCTGATTACATGGCTCACCATGGCGACCGGCGCCGGCACCCTGTTCGACGTCGATTTACGGCTACGGCCGAACGGCGCGTCGGGCCTGCTCGTCACCGACCTCGACGCGTTCCGCCGTTATCAACTGCGTGAAGGCGATGCGGCGAACACCGCGTGGGTGTGGGAACACCAGGCGCTGAGCCGCGCGCGATATTGCGCGGGCGATGCGGAGATCGGCGCGCGCTTCGAGACGATCCGCGAGCGGGTGTTGACCACGCCGCGCGAGGCCGGACCGCTCGCGCGGGAGATCGTCGAGATGCGCGCGCGCGTCGAAGCGGGGCACCTGAACCGCACGGCGCTGTTCGATCTGAAGCACGATGGCGGCGGCATGGTCGATATCGAGTTCACCGTGCAGTATTGGGTGCTGTTGCATGCCGCCAGCGATCCCGAGCTGATCCGCAATACGGGCAATATCGCGCTGCTGCGCGAAGTGTCGCGCTTCGGCCTGATGAGCGAGGCGGAAGCGGAGACCGTCGGCGCGGCGTACCGGACTTATCGACGTCTGCAGCACAAGCTGCGGCTGGACGGGATGGAAAAGGCACGCGTCGATCCGGCGCTGGTGAGCGCCGAGCGGGAAGCGGTGCTGGCTTTGTGGAAGCGGGTTTTTGGGTGAGGGCGTTGCGGGCTTCGGGGCTGTGCTGGCCTCGCAAGCGGGCGTTATACACCGGCGTCGTAAGCGGCGACCGTTTATATAACACCCAGCCGCGTTTCTGAATCAGGCGGCCAGCATTTCCTTCGCGTGCTTGCGCGTGGTCGCCGTGATTTCCAGCCCGCCCAGCATGCGCGCGACTTCTTCGACGCGGCTCGCGCGGTCGAGCGCGGTCACGCTGCTGGTCGTGCCGCCCTTGCCGTTACCGGCCTTGGCCACCTGGAAGTGATGATCGCCGCGCGCGGCGACCTGCGGCAAGTGCGTGACGCACAACACCTGGCGAGCCTGTCCGAGTTGATGCAGCAGACGCCCGACCACTTCGGCGACGCCGCCGCCGATTCCCGTATCGACCTCGTCGAAAATCAGCGTGGGAGTCGGGCTGGCCGCGCTGGCGATGACCGCCAGCGCGAGGCTGATGCGCGCCAGTTCGCCGCCCGATGCGACTTTGGCGAGCGGCCGCAACGGCACGCCTGCATGACCGGCGACGCGAAATTCGACCTGTTCGAGCCCATGCGCGCCGCCCTCGGGGAGTGGGACCAGCGTCACGTCGAAACTGCCGCCTTGCATCGACAGTTCCTGCATGCCGGTAGTGACCGCGGCGCCCAGCGCCTTGCCGGCTTTGGCGCGTGCTTTCGAGAGTTTTTTCGCCTCGGCGAGGAACGCTTCGCGGGCTTTGGCTTCGGCAGCGTTCAGGCTGTCGAGGTCGGCGGCCGCGTCCAGTGCGGCGAGTTGCGCGCGGCGCGCCTCGTGTTCTTCCGGCAGTGTTTCCGGCTGCAGGCGAAATTTGCGCGCGGCGGAGTGCAAGGCGTCGAGCCGCTTTTCGACTTGAGCGAGCCGTTCGGGATCGAGTTCGAGCTTTTGCGCGTAGTGACTCAGCGAGTAGGCCGCTTCCTGCAAATGGATTTCGGCGGGTTCGAGCGCGGCGAGTACGTCGTTCAACGCCGGATCGATGTCGGCGAGGCCGCGCACTTTGGTGACGATGGCGGCAAGATGCGTGATCATCGCCTCGTCCGATTCGGATAGGGCGCCGAGCGCGCCTTGCACGCCGTCGATCAGATTCGCCGAATGCGACAAACGGTGATGCTCCGCGTTCACCTCTTCCCACTCGCCGGCTTGCGGCGCGAGCTTGTCCAGTTCCGTGAGTTGCCAGGCGAGGCGCTCGCGTTCGAGTTGCAATTCGCGGTCGCGGGTTTTCGCATGCTCGACGGCCTGCACCTTTTCGCGCCACGTCCGCCACGCGCGGGTGACGGCGGCGGCGGTGTCGGTCAGGCCTGCGTGGGTGTCGAACAGTTCGCGCTGCGCGTCGGGGCGCATCAGCAACTGGTGCGCATGCTGGCCGTGTATATCCACCAGCATTTCGCCGACTTCGCGCAATTGCGACAGCGTCGCCGCCGTGCCGTTGATGAACGCGCGCGAGCGGCCGTTCGCGTCCACCACGCGCCTCAACATCACGGTGCCGCCATGGTGGCCGTCGTCGGCCGGCGCGCCCAGCGCCTGCTCGTCGAGCCATTGGTCGACCTGCTCGTGCGTCTCGAATTCGGCGGTGATGTCGGCGCGGCTTTCGCCGGTGCGCACCACGCCGGCGTCGGCGCGGGCGCCGAGTGCGAGCGCCAGCGCGTCGATCAGGATCGACTTGCCAGCGCCGGTTTCGCCTGAAAAGACGGTGAAGCCGCTATCGAATTCGAGGTCGAGCGCGGCGACGATGACGAAGTCGCGAATCGAGAGGTGGCGAAGCATGGAGGTCGTCTGGTGAACTGGGTGGTCGGTTTGGCGTGGCGGCGCGGACTCCGCGCTCCAGTGGCTCGGGTCCGCTCAAGGCTTCGGATCTTCTTCGTGCGAAGGGTATTCGTTCCAGTGCAGCTTCTTGCGCAGCGTGGCGTAGTAGCTGTAGCCGACCGGATGCAGCATTGGCACCGTATGCCGCGAGCGGCGCACTTCGATCGTGTCGCCCAGTTCGAGCGAGGTGAACGACTGCATGTCGAAATTGACGTTCACTTCGCGGCCCGAGACGATCTGGATGCTGACCTTCGAGTCGTCCGGCAACACGATGGGCCGGTTAGACAGCGCGTGCGGCGCAATGGGCACCAGCACGATGCCCTGCAGTTGCGGATGCAGAATCGGCCCTTGCGACGACAGCGCGTAGGCGGTCGAACCGGTAGGCGTGGCGACGATCAGCCCGTCCGAGCGCTGGTTGTACATGAAACGCCCGTCCACCGACACGTGCAATTCCGCCATGCCCGAGAAGCCGCTACGGTTCACCACGACGTCGTTGAAGGCCAGCGCGTGATAGATCGCATTGCCGTCGCGCATGATGCGCGCCTCCAGCAGGACGCGTTCTTCGCGCTCGAAATTGCCGGTCAGCATTTGCGGCACGATCTCGCTCATATCGGAGATCGGAATGTCGGTAATGAAACCGAGCCGGCCGTGGTTGATGCCGATCAGCGGTGTGCGATAGGGCGCCAGCTGACGCCCTATACCGAGCATCGTGCCGTCGCCGCCGAGCACGACGGCGACGTCCGCGCGTGCACCGATTTCGGCGGGACGCAGCGCCGGGTAATCGGTGATGCCGATTTCCGCGGCGGTGTCGGCTTCGAACACGACGTCGAAACCGCGTTTGGCGATGCACGAGGCGAGCGCTGTCAACGGCTCACCGATGCCGGGCGTGTTGTTGCGCCCCACGAGGGCGACGGTCTTGAACTGACTGGTCACTTGCATGCCGGCATTACACCATAGGTAGGGCCTGAAAAGAACGGCGCAGCGGGTCGATCGCGCGACTGCGGCAGCTTGGTCGGGAGGCTGGCTGTGGTGCCGGCCGCGACGGTGGCTGTGGTCCTGGCTGCCGCGCCGGCCAGGTTAATGGCCAGGTTAATGGCCAGGTTGATGTCCGGGTTGATGGCCGAGGCGCGGGCCGAGACGCTTGCCGAGGCGCGGGCCGAAGTCCCTGTAAGCTCGCTGGCAGACACGGGCCGCCGGCCGATCGCACGATTATCGTTAGAATGGTGACGCCTCGATGACAGGCGCGCCGCCGACAGTGGGCTCGTGCGCTGCCAGACGGGTCGCCCGAGGGGTGGCTGGCCAGGCACGAAGTCACGGGGAAGCGGGCGGCGCGGCGTCGGACAGGACGCCATCCTTTTCGCAAAATCCCATCTTGCCGGGCGGTCGTGCGATAGTCTGTGGCGGGCGTCGCCGGCGCTCGCGGTCGTATTGTTCGTGTTGTCATTGAGCTAAAATTTTCCGTCATGCTAGATCCTCGCGCACAAACCCTCCTCAAAACGCTGATCGAGCGCTACATCGCCGAAGGTCAGCCGGTCGGCTCGCGCACGCTGTCACGTTATTCCGGCCTCGAACTCAGTCCGGCCACCATCCGCAACGTGATGTCGGATCTCGAGGACCTCGGCCTCGTCATCAGCCCGCACACTTCGGCGGGCCGCATTCCGACTCCGCGCGGCTATCGTCTGTTCGTCGACACCATGCTGACGGTCGAATCCGCCGCCGACGAAGAAGCGGTGATGCGCACCATCAAGACGACGCTGCAAGCCGGTGAGCCGCAAAAGATCGTCGCCGCCGCAGCCAGCGTGCTCTCCAACCTGTCGCAGTTTGCCGGCGTGGTGCTGACGCCGCGGCGCAGCCACGTGTTCAAGCAGATCGAATTCATGCGCCTGTCCGACAAGCGCATCCTGTTGATCATCGTGACGCCCGAAGGGGACGTGCAGAACCGCATCATGGCCACCCAGCGCGACTTTTCGCCGTCGCAACTGGTCGAGGCGTCGAATTACATCAACGCGCACTTTGCGGGACTTTCGTTCGACGACGTGCGCCGCCGCCTGCGCGAGGAAATCGACGAACTGCGCGGCGACATGACCACGCTGATGCACGCCGCCGTTACCGCCAGCACGGACGAAGCCGACACGGGCGAAACCGTGCTGATTTCCGGCGAGCGCAATCTGCTCGAAGTCGCCGACCTCTCGTCGGACATGGCGCGCTTGCGCAAACTGTTCGATGTGTTCGATCAAAAGACGAGTCTCCTTCAGTTGCTCGACGTGTCGAGTCACGCCGCGGGGGTGCAGATTTTCATTGGCGGCGAGTCCAATCTCGTGCCCATCGAAGAAATGAGCGTGGTCACGGCGCCGTACGAAGTGAATGGGAAGATCGTCGGCACGCTTGGCGTGATCGGGCCGACCCGCATGGCCTATAACCGGGTCATTCCGATTGTCGACATTACCGCGCGGCTGCTCTCGCTCACGCTTAGCCAGCAGTAAGCGTGAGCCCGGCTGCCGCGCTTTCGTCCCATGCCGCAAATGATGCGATACGCCACGCGGCTTGCCAATCGGCCGAATGGCCTAGGACGACGGGCGAAATTCGCCGCGACCCCGCCGCTATAATGATTTCCTCCTGAACCGACTCGCCGCTTGCCGCGGCGCACCTGCTGCCTATGCGCTTCGACCTCGAGCGGCCATCGCAGAACGCCACGTCGCACCGCGTCGCCGTGCTGTTGATCAATCTCGGCACGCCCGACGCGCCGACGCCGCGCGCAGTCCGCCGCTATCTCGCGCAGTTCCTGTCCGACCCTCGCGTCGTCGAAATTCCCGCGTTGCTCTGGCAGATCATCTTGCGGTTGCTCATCCTGCCTTTCCGCGGTCGCGCGTCGGCGAAGAAATACGCGGCGGTGTGGATGCCCGAAGGCTCGCCGCTGCGGGTTCACACCGAAAAGCAGACTGAAGGTCTGCGTCACCTGCTGCATCTGAACGACTACACGGTGCTGGTCGACTATGCGATGCGCTACGGCACGCCAGGCATTCCGGCGATGCTCAACCAGTTGAAGCTGGCGGGCGCCGAACGCGTGCTGCTCGTGCCCATGTATCCGCAATATTCGTCGTCGACGACCGCTACGGCTTTCGACGACGCGTTCTCTGCGCTCAAGCGCATGCGCAACCAGCCGGAAATCCGCACGGTGCGGCACTACGCCGACCATCCGGCCTATATCGGCGCGCTGGCCGCGCAGGTGCATCAATACTGGCAGCAGCACGGCCGTCCGGACTTCGCGGCGGGCGACAAGCTGGTGCTGAGTTTCCACGGCGTGCCCAAGCGCACGATGAATCTCGGCGATCCGTACCACGAGCAGTGTCAGCAAACCGGTGCATTGCTGATGCAGGCACTGGAGCTGACGTCGGTGGAATGCCGGATCACGTTCCAGTCGCGTTTCGGCAAGGCGGAGTGGCTGCAACCCTACACCGCGCCCACGCTGAAAGAGCTGGGGGCGGCGGGCGTGCGGCGTGCCGATGTGTTCTGTCCGGGCTTTACCGCCGACTGCCTCGAAACGATCGAGGAAATCGGCATGGAAGTGCGCGACGAGTTTCTTCACGCGGGCGGCAAGGAGTTTCACCGCATTGCCTGCCTGAACGCGTCGCCCGTGTGGCTAGCCGCGCTGGGCGAAATCGTCGCGCAGAATCTGCAGGGCTGGCCAGTGCAGGCATTGCCGGTGCCGCACACCACGGGAGCCTGAACCCGCCATGAACTACCAAATTTCGACCGAACCGGGCGCGAAACTACGTATCGACAAATGGTTATGGGCTGCGCGCTTTTTCAAGACGCGTTCGCTCGCGGCCGACGCGGTCGAGAAAGGTCACGTGAGGATTGGCGGAGCCAGCGTCAAGCCGGCGAAAGACGTGCGGGTGGGCGACCTGGTCGAGGTCGAGATCGAGCGGATCGTCTGGCAGATCGAGGTGCTGGGCGTATGCGACGTGCGGGGGCCGGCGAGCATTGCACAGACGCTTTACGCAGAAACCGAAGAGAGCAAGGTAAAGCGGCAGGTCGAGCAGGAGCGCCGTAAAACTTATCGGGAGCCGGCGGCCGCATTGCACGGCCGGCCGACTAAACGCGACCGGCGCACTATCGACAAACTTTCAGGTGGGGATTGAAGAGCTGTTCCATGGTGGCGTGCACGCCACCGTACTCGGTAGTGTGGTCGTTGACGGCGCCGGACATACAGATGGTCGTGGTGCCCGCAATCAAGACCAATGCGACCACCGAGATTGCAAAGGTCAGTTTCACGGGACTCCCCTCGGGAAGGTGCAAAAGGAACTGGCGAATCGGCGGGAACTGCAAGGTGTTGGAAAGGCGGCTGTCAGATCAGGGTTAACACGCCGTTTTGAAGCTTTAGTGGAGCATAGGCCAGTTGCAGATAGCACTCAATCTCTATCTGATTGCGCCACGATAATGGTTGTAACGGCGCGTTTCCGCGTGTTGGCCGAAATGGCGAAAACTTCGCGAAGGCGCTTGAAATGGGTCTTTCCGGCCCCACCTGCCGTTTCGATACGCGGCAACGCGGCGCCTTGTCTGTAGCTCTTTTGCAACGCACAATGCGCCCCTGCTTTGGCGCGTTGCCGCCACGTTGGCATTTATTGGCAATTACCTTTTACCGACTTTCAGCGACATGGAAAACACGCAAGAGAACCCGACGAGCCAGAATCCCACGCCCGCCGACGAAACCGCGCGTCAGGCCGCCGAGGCCGCAGCATCCCAGCAGGACCCGGCAGCCGGCGGTGCGACTGAGACACCCGCAGCTGGCGTGGAAGCCGCGTTGGCCGAAGCCCAGTCGAAAATTGTGGAATTGCAGGAAAGCTTCCTGCGCGCCAAGGCCGAAACCGAAAACGTACGTCGCCGCGCTCAGGAAGACGTGACCAAGGCGCACAAGTTCGCGATCGAAAGTTTCGCCGAGCATCTGCTGCCGGTTATCGACAGCCTCGAGGCCGCGGTCGCCCACTCGTCCGACGACCTGCAGAAGGTGCGCGAAGGCGTCGAGCTGACGCTGCGCCAGCTTACCGGCGCTCTGGAGAAGGGGCGCGTCGTTGCCCTGAACCCGGTCGGCGAGAAGTTCGACCCGCATCGCCATCAGGCCATTTCCATGGTGCCGGCCGAGCAGGAGCCGAATACCGTGGTCGCCGTGCTGCAGAAGGGCTTCGTGATCGCCGACCGGGTGTTGCGTCCGGCGCTCGTGACCGTCGCAGCGCCGAAGTAAGGGCGTGTAAGGGCGTCGTTTCAGGCAGGCTTGCCAGGGCGGTTCCTTTTGAGCCAGCCTCGCCATCGGGGCGGCTTAGCCCGCGATCGGCTCCAGCAAGCCCGTCAATCTTGTCGCCCGTTGAGCCCGCGGGTCTCCCAGTCTTCGACATGCCGGCGTCCGGCTTATGGCCGCGACGTCATCCAGCTTCGAACGATTGAAAAAAATTAAAGACCGCATCGCAAAAGAGGTCTTGAAAACGATGCGGTCGCACTTATGTTGAGTGCAGGTTAGGAATTCAGAGCGGATCGCCTTTCCGCCAGATGGCAAAACAAGGCGATTCCCGCAGCGATCAAAGTCAGGAGATTTAAAAAAATGGGCAAAATCATCGGTATCGACCTCGGCACGACCAACTCGTGCGTGGCGATCATGGAAGGTAATTCGGTCAAAGTGATCGAGAACTCGGAAGGCGCGCGTACCACGCCGTCCATCATCGCTTACATGGAAGACGGCGAGATTCTCGTCGGCGCGCCTGCCAAGCGTCAGTCGGTCACCAACCCGCGCAACACGCTGTACGCGGTCAAGCGCCTGATCGGCCGCCGCTTCGAAGAAAAAGAAGTGCAGAAAGACATCGGCCTGATGCCGTACAAGATCATGAAGGCCGACAACGGCGACGCATGGGTCGACGTACGCGATCAGAAGCTGGCGCCGCCGCAAATCTCGGCGGAAGTCCTGCGCAAGATGAAGAAGACCGCTGAAGACTATCTTGGCGAGCCGGTCACGGAAGCAGTGATCACGGTTCCCGCGTACTTCAACGACAGCCAGCGTCAGGCTACCAAGGACGCAGGCCGCATCGCTGGTCTGGAAGTCAAGCGCATCATCAACGAGCCGACCGCAGCCGCATTGGCATTCGGTCTGGACAAGGCCGAAAAGGGCGACCGCAAGATCGCGGTGTATGACCTGGGCGGCGGTACGTTCGACGTGTCGATCATCGAAATCGCCGACGTCGACGGTGAAATGCAATTCGAAGTGCTGTCCACGAACGGCGATACGTTCCTGGGCGGTGAAGACTTCGACCAGCGCATCATCGACTACATCATTGCCGAGTTCAAGAAAGAGCAGGGCGTCGATCTGTCGAAAGACGTGCTGGCCCTGCAACGCCTGAAGGAATCGGCTGAAAAAGCCAAGATCGAACTGTCGTCGAGCCAGCAGACCGAAATCAACCTGCCGTACATCACGGCCGACGCATCGGGTCCGAAGCATTTGAACCTGAAAATCACGCGTGCGAAGCTGGAAGCGCTGGTCGAAGAACTCATCGAACGCACCATCGAGCCGTGCCGTGTGGCCATCAAGGACGCGGGCGTCAAGGTCGGCGAAATCGACGACGTGATTCTGGTCGGCGGTATGACGCGTATGCCGAAGGTGCAGGACAAGGTCAAGGAATTCTTCGGCAAAGACCCGCGCCGTGACGTGAACCCGGACGAAGCCGTCGCTGTTGGCGCCGCGATTCAAGGTCAGGTTCTGTCGGGCGACCGCAAGGACGTTCTGCTGCTCGACGTGACTCCGCTGTCGCTCGGCATCGAAACGCTCGGCGGCGTGATGACGAAGATGATCAACAAGAACACCACGATCCCGACCAAGCACGCACAGGTCTACTCGACGGCCGACGACAATCAGGGCGCCGTGACGATCAAGGTGTTCCAGGGCGAACGCGAAATGGCAGCGGGCAACAAGCTGCTCGGCGAGTTCAACCTCGAAGGTATTCCGCCGGCACCGCGCGGCACGCCGCAGATCGAAGTGAGCTTCGACATCGACGCGAACGGTATCCTGCACGTCGGCGCGAAAGACAAGGCAACCGGCAAGGAAAACCGCATCACGATCAAGGCGAACTCGGGTCTGTCCGAAGCCGAAATCGAGAAGATGGTGAAGGACGCCGAAGCAAACGCCGAAGAAGACCATAAGGCGCGTGAGCTGGCCGATGCCCGTAACCATGGCGACGCGCTGGTCCACAGCACGAAGAAGGCGCTCACCGAGTACGGCGACAAGCTGGAAGGCGACGAGAAGGCCAAGATCGAAACCGCGCTGAAGGACCTCGAAGACTCGCTGAAGAGCGGCTCGAGCGACAAGGCCGAACTCGAAGCCAAGATCGAAGCCGTGGCAACCGCCTCGCAAAAGATGGGCGAGAAGATGTACGCGGACATGCAGGCAGCACAGGGTGCCGAAGCAGCGGCAGCCGGTGCGGCAGGCGCGGGTGCATCGGCCGGTGGCGCGAGCCAGCAGGACGACGTGGTCGACGCAGACTTCAAGGAAGTGAAGAAGGACTGAGGTCGAGTCGAATAGCGGCGGTACGTTGACTACGAATCGAGCGCAAATGGACCACGGCGCCGCACCCGGAAACAACGTGTGCGGCCTGGCTGTCCGGGCTGCTGCGGACTCTGTATCCGTTCGGGGCAACCGGAAAACGCAAGAGCGGTAATCGCGCCTGGCGAGCCTTTTGGGCTCGCCGGGCACATTTGTTTTATGGAGGACGTTGTTTTGAGCCGCGTCGACGCGGCTGAGAATGGCGGCCGGACGAGTCGTGAGACTCCAGCATTCAAGAGGAGCCACTGCGCCCCATTGCGCAAGTGGCGTTGAACCGACATGGCGAAACGGGATTACTACGAGGTTCTGGGCGTCGCAAAGAACGCGAGCGACGACGAAATCAAGAAGGCTTATCGCAAGCTGGCGATGAAGCACCACCCCGACCGCAATCCGGGCAACAAGGATGCGGAAGAGCAATTCAAAGAGGTGAAGGAAGCCTATGAAATGCTCTCGGACTCGCAAAAGCGTGGTGCGTACGATCAGTACGGACACGCCGGCGTCGATCCGAACATGGGCGGAGCCGGTGCACAAGGGTTCGGCGGGTTTGCCGATGCGTTCGGCGATATTTTCGGCGACATCTTCGGTCAGGCAGCCGGCGGCGCGGCCCGAGGCGGCGGTGGCGGCCGCGCGGGCCCGCAGGTGTATCGCGGCGCCGACCTGCGCTACAGCATGGAAATCACGCTGGAACAGGCCGCGCACGGCTACGACACGCAAATCCGCGTGCCGAGCTGGGTGTCGTGCGAAATCTGTCATGGTTCGGGCGCCAAGCCCGGGACCAAACCGGAAACCTGCCCGACCTGTAGCGGTTCGGGTTCCGTGCGTATGTCGCAGGGCTTCTTCAGCATCCAGCAGACCTGCCCGAAGTGCCACGGCACGGGCACCTTTATTCCCGAGCCCTGTGGTCACTGCCACGGCGCGGGAAAGGTGAAGGAAACCAAGACGCTGGAAGTCAAGATTCCCGCAGGTATCGACGACGGCATGCGGATCCGTTCGGCCGGCAACGGTGAGCCGGGTATCAATGGCGGTCCGTCCGGCGATCTGTACGTCGAAATTCATATCAAGCAGCACTCGGTGTTCGAACGCGACGGCGACGACCTGCATTGCCAGATGCCCATTCCGTTCACGACGGCCGCGCTCGGCGGTGAAATCGAAGTGCCGACGCTCGCCGGCCGCGCCAGCTTCACGGTGCCGGAAGGTACGCAGTCGGGCAAGACGTTCCGTCTGCGTGGCAAGGGCATCAAGGGTTTGCGCTCGAGTATTGCCGGCGATCTGTACGTTCATGTGCAGGTCGAAACGCCGGTCAAGCTCACCGAACCGCAACGCGATCTGCTCAAGCAGTTCGAGAAGGCGCTGGTGGAAGGCGGCTCGCGGCATAGCCCGCAAAGCAAAAGCTGGTTCGATCGAGTGAAGAGCTTTTTCGACTGACGCGGTGAATGAAGTAGTTGGCGGTTCGCATGACAGTAGATGAACCCAGCGCGGTGTTCGCGCTGCTCGACGACAGCCATGCGACGGCGGCGCGTCGGTCGAGCCGTCTATACACGAAGTTCGTGCGTGAACATCGCTGTGTGGACGCGTCGCAACTCGAATCGGTGTGCAACGCGGCGCAGGTCGACATGCAGCATGGCCTGCATGCCATCGTGCTCGCCGACTTCGAATTCGGCCGGCATCTCGCGCAAGCGGCCGGTCCGGAACAGAAAACGCAGTGTGGCAATGCCACGCTGCGTTTTTTATTGTTCGAACGCTGCGACAAACTCGCACGCGATGAGGTCGACGCCTGGCTCGCCGCGCAAGACCGTCCGGCAGACAACCCATCACGCGACGCCTGCGAGGAACCGTCGGTCGCAGGCACGCTGAACATGCAGGCGAGCGTCGATCAGACGCAATTCGGCGCGGCAATCGACGCCATCCACCACGCTCTGCGCGCGGGCGATTCGTATCAGGTCAACTACACGTATCGGCTGGATTTCGATGTGTTCGGGCCACCGGTCGCGCTGTATCGGCGGCTTCGCGCGCGTCAGCCCGTGCCTTACGGCGCGCTGATCGCGTTGCCGGACGGCCAGTGGGTGCTGTCCTGTTCGCCGGAACTGTTCGTCGAGAAAGAGGGCGCGACGTTGCGCGCGCGGCCGATGAAAGGGACCGCGCCGCGCTCGAACGATCCCGCCGCGGATCGCGCGGCCAGCGAGTTCCTCGCCAACGACTCGAAGAACCGCGCCGAAAACCTGATGATCGTCGACCTGCTGCGCAACGATCTTTCGCGCGTGGCACAGATCGGCTCGGTCACGGTGCCGGCGCTGTTCTCGATCGAGCCGTACATGTCCGTGTGGCAAATGACCTCGACCGTGCAGGCGAGACTGCTAGAAGGCACGAACTTCGCCGGAATCGTGCGCGCGCTCTTTCCTTGCGGCTCGATCACCGGCGCGCCGAAATATCGCACGATGCAGTTGATCGACTCGCTCGAGAGCACGCCGAGAGGTCTTTATACCGGCGCGATCGGATGGCTCGACGCGGCCACGAACGAGGCCATTAACAAGGCCACGAACAAGGCCACTAACAAGGCCACACCGCTTACCGACGGCATCTGCGGTGACTTCTGTTTGTCGGTCGCCATCCGCACGTTGACCTTGACACCGACCTCGCAGCGCGATGCATTCAAAGGCCAGATGGGCGTAGGCGCGGGCATCGTGCTGGACAGCATCGCCGCTCAGGAATACGCGGAGTGTCAGTTGAAGGCGCGTTTTCTGACCGCCGCCGACCCAGGTTTCGAACTCTTCGAAACCCTGCACGCGACGAACGAAGCGGGCGTCAGACATCTGTCGCGTCATCTGGCAAGACTGGCGGCGAGCGCCAAAGCGTTCGGCTTCGCATTCGGCTTCGACGACGCATCCCGACTCTGCCAGCAGATAGCCCGGCAGTGCGCCGGGCTTGCCAAAGAAACACCCCACCGGATGCGAGTGACGCTGAACAAAAGCGGCACAATCAGCATCACGAGCGCAGTGCTCACGCCGCTTGCCGGGGACGTCGTGAATGTATTGCTGGCACCAGACCACGGTTTCAAAAATACCGTCGCTCACGACCCACTGCTGCAACACAAAACCACCCAGCGTGCCGACTACGATCGCGGCTGGCGCGAGGCGGAGAAAAGAGGCGCATTCGACACGCTCTTCTTCAACGAGCGCGATGAGTTGACCGAAGGCGGCCGCTCGAATGTATTCGTGAAACTGGCGGGCCGCTGGTGGACGCCGCCGTTGACTTCGGGCGTGCTGCCCGGCGTGATGCGCGCCGTCCTGCTGGAAGACGCGGACCTGCAGCCCGAAGAAAGAATCCTGACCCGCGCGGACGTGCTCAACGCCGAAGCCCTGCTGATCTGCAACGCACTACGGGGCGCGCTACCCGCACGAATCCTCCGCTAAGCGCTAAGCGCCGAGCCCGAACTCAGAACGTATGCTCCGGCCCAGGAAACGTCTTCTCCTTCACCGCCCGCACATACGCTTCCACCGCGGCCAGAATGCTGGTCTGCCCGTTCATGAAGTCCTTTACGAAGCGCGGCCGCTTACCGGGAAAAATCCCCAGCATGTCGTGCAGCACCAGCACCTGACCCGAGCAATCCAGCCCCGCGCCGATCCCTATCGTCGGAATCTTCAGTTGCCGGGTGACCTCGCTGCCGAGCAGCGTCGGAATCGCTTCGATCACGATGAGTTGCGCACCCGCGTCCTGCACCGCAGTCGCATCGCGCAGCACCTGGCTCGCGGCGGCTTCGGTCTTGCCCTGCACCTTGAAGCCGCCAAACGCATGCACCGATTGCGGCGTTAGACCCACGTGCGCGCACACCGGAATCGAGCGTTCGACCAGGAAGCGCACCGTTGACGCGAGCCATTCGCCGCCTTCGAGCTTGACCATCTGCGCGCCCGCGCGCATCAATTCCACGGCGCTTTTGAGCGCCTCTTCAGGCGTGCCGTAAGTGCCGAACGGCAGATCGGCCACCACCAGCGCCGACGTCTGCGCGCGCGCCACGCAAGCCGTGTGATACGCGATGTCCGCGAGCGACACAGGCAACGTCGTCGTCTGCCCTTGCAGCACGTTGCCGAGCGAATCGCCGATCAGCAGGACGTCGACGCCCGCGCGATCGAGCAGCGCCGCGAAGCTCGCGTCGTAACAGGTGAGCATGGCGATCCTGTCGCCGGCCTCGCGCATCGCCTGCAGTTTCGGCACGGTGACGGCCTTGCGGCTCGCTTCCTGCAAATAAGTCATGGGCAAATCCGTTCGGGGAAAAAAGAGGTGGCCGCGCCGCTTTAAAGCGACGTGCCTTTGACAAAGAATTCCTTGCGACCGCGCATCGTTTCGATGCGATCGGCCAGTAGTGCAAGGTCCGCGTCGGAGTCGAGCGGATTCAGATGTTCGGCGTTGACCGTGAGCACGGGCGTGCGGTCGTAGTGATAGAAGAACTCGTTGTACGCGTCGCACAGCGCACGCAGATACGCATCGGAAATCTGCAGTTCCATTGGTACGGCACGCTTCTGGATGCGCGCGAACAGCACTTCGGGACTCGCCTGCAGATACACCACGAAATCCGGCGCGGGCGCGCTGGCTTCGAGCCGCGCGGCGAGCGCGCGATACAACTGCCACTCGTCTTCCTGCAGCGTCAGACGCGCGAAGATGTCGTTCTTCTGCGTCATGAAATCGGCGATCAGCGCAGTGCCCGACAGATGCGCCGCCGCGACCTCCTGCGCCTGCTGGGCGCGTTGCAACGCGAAGTGCAACTGGGCGGGCAGCGCATAGCGTGCGGTGTCGCGGTAGAAACGTTCGAGAAAAGGATTGTCCTGCGGGCGCTCGAACAGTTCCTGCATCGACCAGCGCTGCGCCAGCCGCCGCGCCAGCGAGGTTTTGCCGACGCCGATGGGTCCTTCGATCGCAAGATAACGGAACGGCGGGCGCAGTTGCGGCGCGGTGACGGTGAGCGGCGGCGAGTTCATCCGCAGCGGCCTTTGCCGACGCCCGCGCGGGCATTGTTCAACGCATTGAGCATTGGACACTGGCAGGGCGGCTGCACTTTTTCGATCCGCTGATCGCTCACGCCGTCGAGCAGCGCAGCGGCGCGGCCGTGCCCGGGAATGTCCAGCGCCGCGTCGATCTCGACCAGCGGCACGAGCGCAAACGCGCGCTCGATCAAACGCGGATGCGGCACGATCAGATCGGCCTCGTCGATCGATTGATCGCCGTACAGCAAGATGTCCAGATCGAGCGTGCGCGGTGCATTGCGAAACGGCCGCTCTCGGCCGAAGTGATGTTCGATCTTCTGGCACAAGGCCAGCAGATGCCGCGCGGGGAGCGTCGTGTCGAGCTTCACGGCGCAGTTGAAATAGTCGTCGCCGCCCGCGTCGATCGGGGCAGTGCGATACAGGCTCGACTTGGCGAGCACGTTGATGGTGTGCTGTTGTGCGAGACACACCACCGCGTCTTTCAGGGTCTGGCGCGCGTCCCCGAGATTCGCGCCGAGGCCGAGATAGGCAACCGTCATGGCATCACTTCCTGCAACTGTCGTTCGACGGCGCGAGCGAACGCTGCGTCAGTCTTCGTGCGGGCCGCTCGGGCCCGTACTGTCGGCTGTGCGTTCGGCTGGCGTGCCGCCCTCCAATCCGTCGCCCGTATTGCGGTTTCTGGCGCCACCGCGCCGCCGTCGTTTTCTGGGACTCCGGTCCTTCCCGCCCTGCGTGAGCAAAGTCTCACGCGCGGCGACGTCTCCTTCGATGAACTCCGTCCACCATGTTCCCACCGCTTCGTCGAGTTCGCCCGACTCGCAGCGCAGAAGGAGGAAATCATACCCCGCTCTAAATCTTTGGTGTTCCAGCAGCTTCAGCGCGCCTCTTCCCGAACGTTTCTCGAGGCGCAACTGCAGCCCCCAGATCTCCCGCATATCCGACGAAAAGCGCTTGTGGATAGCGAGTTTCTCGGTTTGCATGTCGAGCACTTCGTCCATCGCGCGATGCAACGCGGGCACCGGATATTCGCCGTCCGCTTCGAATTTCTGCCAGCGCTGCTGCACGTCGTGCCACAGCAAGGTGGCGAACAGGAAGCCTGGCGAGACCGGTTTGCCGGCCAGCACGCGCGCATCGGTGTTCGACAGCGCGAGCGTGATGAATTTTTCGCCGATCGGCTGTTCCAGCACGACGTCGAGCAAGGGCAGCAGGCCGTGATGCAGGCCTTCCTGGCGCAAGCGCTTCAAACACGCGAGCGCATGACCCGAGAGCATCAGCTTCAACATCTCGTCGAACAGACGCGCGGCCGGCACGTTGTTGATGAGGTCGGCCATGCCCTTGATCGGCTCGCGGCTCGCATCTTCGATCTCGAAGTCGAGCTTGGCGGCGAATCGCACCACGCGCAGCATGCGCACCGGATCTTCGCGATAGCGCGTGGCCGGGTCGCCGATCATGCGCAACAGACGCGCGCGCATGTCGGCCATGCCGTTGTGATAGTCCAGCACGGTTTGCGTGGCCGGATCGTAGTACATCGCGTTGATCGTGAAATCGCGGCGCGTGGCGTCTTCGTGCTGCTCGCCCCAGACGTTGTCGCGCAGCACGCGGCCGCTCGCGTCCACCGCGTGCGTGCGGCGGTCGAGTTCGTCGCGCTTCAGGCGCCGCGGCGGCGCGGCGTCTGCCGCGGGCGGATCGACCAGCGCGCGGAACGTCGAGGTTTCGATGATTTCCTGACCGAACTGCACGTGCACGATCTGGAAACGCCGGCCGATGATGCGCGCGCGGCGGAACAGCTTCTGCACCTGTTCGGGCGTCGCGTCGGTGGCGACGTCGAAGTCTTTCGGTTTGATGCCGAGCAGCAGATCGCGCACCGCACCGCCGACGATGAACGCGCGATGCCCCGCCTGTTGCAGGCCTTCGGTGACGCGAATCGCGTTGCGCGAGATCAGCGCCTGATCGATGCCGTGGACGTCGTGCGGAATGATGACCGGCACATCCGGGTCGCGCACGGTTTTGGTCGAGTGCTCGCCGCGGGCGGGTTTGCGGCGTGCCCGGGCAGTGCTGCCGGTGCTCGAGGCCGGGCGCGCCGTGGCGTCGCCGGTATCGGTGTCGGCGTCGGCGTCGCCGGGCGGAATGTCGTCAGCGGGCGCCGAGTCCTGGCCGAATAGCTTGCGGATGAGTTTTTTTATCACGAGGGTTGAAAGAGTTCGAGGATGCGCCAGCCTTTGGCCTGCGCATGGGCGCGCAATGTGTCGTCGGGATTGGTCGCGATCGGGTCGGTGACCTTTTCCAGCAGCGGAATGTCGTTGTGCGAGTCGCTGTAGAAATAGCTATGTTCGAAGTCGGCCCAGCTTTTGCCGAGCGATGCGAGCCACGCCTCGGTGCGCACGATTTTGCCTTCCTTGTAGCTCGGCGTGCCGGTGGGGCGGCCGGTGTAGGGCGAGTCGGGGTGACCGTCGACGGTTTCCGCTTCGCAGGCGATCAGCGTGTCGACGCCGAAGGCCAGCGCGATGGGGCGCGTAATGAATTCGTTGGTGGCGGTGACCACGCAGCACAGGTCGCCGGCTTCCTGATGCTGCTTCACGAGGTCCAGCGCGACCTGCTGGATGGTCGGTGTGATGACCTCGTGCATGTACTGCGCGTGAATGTCGGCAAGCTGCGCGCGCGAGTAGTTGGCGAGCGGCGTGAGCATGGCGTTCAGATAAGCATGAATGTCGAGCTTGCCGGCTTTGTAATCGGCGAAAAAGCGGTCGTTTTCACGGGCGAAATTGTCGGCGTCGACCATGCCTTGTTTCACCATGAAGCGGCCCCATTCGTGGTCGCTGTCGGTGGGAATGAGCGTGTGATCGAGGTCGAAGAGTGCGAGATTAGCCATGGGGGCCTATTTTACTTGATGCGGCGAAGGATGCGGATGAGGGCGCGCCGGCGCGCCGTTCTTCGGCATCGGGAGAGGCCAGCATGGTGCGCAGCAGCGGCAGCGTGACTGCGCGTTTCTGTTCGAGCGAGAAGCGGTCGAGCGCGTCGAGCAGCGCCATCAGGCTCGGCATGTCGCGCCGGTAATGCGTGAGCAGGTAAGCGGGGACGTCGTCGGCGAGCATCAGGCCGCGCTCGCGCGCCGCGTGTCTGAGCACAGCGGCCTTGCCTTCGTCGGGCAGCGGCGCGAGATGGAATACGAGCCCCCAGCCGAGGCGTGTGCGCAGATCTTCGCGCACCGTCATCGCGATCGGTGCCGCGTTGCCGGCGGCGACCAGCGCGCAGGTCGGGTGGGCGCGAACCTCGTTGAACAGATTGAATAAGGCGATCTGCTGCGCGGCGGACAGGCCGTCGCAATCGTCGATGGCATAGAGCGAGACGCGCGGATCGAAGGAAAACGCCGCGAGGCTGCTCTGCGGGCCGGCATAGCGCGCATGCCCCGGCGGCGCTTCGTGCACGAGCGCCTGCAGCAGGTGCGTGCGGCCGCTGCCCGCCTCGCCCCAGACGTAGAACGAGCGGTCGGGCACGGGGCCGGCGGTGAGCGCGTTGTCGAGCTCACGCAGCCGGGTCACCAGTTCCGCGTTGGCGCCGGCGAAGAAATTGTCGAATGTCGATGGCGGCGGGGTGCCGAGATCGAGCGTCAGTTGACGAAGCACAGTAGGTTAATGCCTGAAAATGAGGCCGGGTCCGCAAGTGGCCCGGCTTCGGGCCTCGCTGCGGCGTCGAGCAGCCATGAGCCGGTCAGTTGTTATAAAGCGTGCTCGCCAGATAGTTCTGCCGCCATTCGCGCGAATGCAGGCAGGTTTCCCGGGTGTCGTCGGCGCGGATTCGAAGCGGATGATTCAAATTCCGGCCAGCAGGCCGGCATCGGGTAAAATCGCATTTTACCGACCTTCTTGCTCTTCCCCATGAATCAACCGAAATCCGCCCCTGACGCCCAAGGTTTGTCGTATCGCGACGCCGGCGTGGACATCGACGCGGGCGACGCGCTCGTCGACGCCATCAAGCCCTTTGCCAAGAAGACGATGCGCGACGGCGTGCTGGGCGGCATCGGCGGTTTCGGCGCGCTGTTCGAAGTGCCGAAGAGATACAAGGAACCCGTGCTGGTGTCGGGCACGGACGGCGTGGGCACCAAGCTGCGCCTCGCGTTCGAACTCAACAAGCACGACACGGTCGGCCAGGATCTGGTGGCCATGAGTGTGAACGATATTCTGGTGCAAGGCGCGGAACCGCTGTTCTTCCTCGACTATTTCGCCTGCGGCAAGCTGGATGTCGCAACGGCGGCGACAGTGGTGAAGGGCATTGCCTATGGCTGCGAACTGTCGGGTTGCGCGCTGATCGGCGGGGAAACGGCGGAAATGCCCGGCATGTACCCGGACGGCGAATACGACCTGGCCGGTTTCGCGGTCGGCGCGGTAGAAAAAAGCAAGATTATCGACGGCAGCACGATCGCTCCGGGCGACGTGGTGCTGGGTCTGGCATCGAGCGGTATTCATTCGAACGGTTTTTCGCTGGTGCGCAAGATCATCGAGCGCGCCCAGCCCGACCTGAATGCGGATTTCGACGGCCGAACGCTCGCCGACGCGCTCATGGCGCCTACTCATATTTATGTGAAGCCGTTGCTGGCGCTGATGCAGCAGATCGCCGTCAAAGGCATGGCGCACATCACCGGCGGCGGGCTGGTCGAGAACATTCCGCGCGTGTTGCGCGAAGGTTTGACGGCCGAGCTGGATCACCGTGGCTGGCCGCTGCCGCCGCTGTTCGCCTGGCTGCAGAAACACGGCGGCGTGGCGGATGCGGAAATGCATCGCGTGTTCAATTGCGGTATCGGTATGGCTGTCGTGGTGTCGGCGGCGGATGCGGATGCCGCTATCGGTTTGCTCTCCGCTGCCGGCGAGCAGGTCTGGAAAATCGGCGTGATCCGCGAAAGCGCGGCCGGTGAAGCTCAAACAGTGGTGGTTTAAAAACAAGCAGTAAGCGGTTCAGTCGGCCCCTGCGCAGCGTTTGAATCAGAAGCGCTGCGCAGCTGTCGACCCCGCCGTCGACCCGCAGTCGATCTCACCCCAGCAGTTCTTCGATCAAGCCCACGACTCGCCCGGTCGCCGCGGCATCGCAGCAATCCACCACCATCCGTTCCGTCATGCTGCGCAGCCACGTGAGTTGCCGTTTGCACAATTGCCGCGTTGCGAAAATGCCCTTGTCGCGCATGGTCGGATAATCGACCGCGCCGTCCAGATATTCCCAGACCTGCCGATAGCCGACGCAGCGCATCGACGGCATGTCGGGCGTCAGATCGCCGCGCTCGCGCAGCTTCGCCACTTCATCGACGAAACCGCCGGCCAGCATCGCATCGAAACGCCGTTCGATACGCGCGTGCAGCACGCTGCGCTCGGAAGGTTCGAGCGCGATCGGCACGAAGCGCCAACCTGCCGCGCTGTCGTCTACGCGAGCCGGCGCGGCCAGCAATGCGGACATCGGCTGTCCGGTCAGCACGAACACTTCCAGCGCGCGCTGAACGCGCTGCGAATCGTTCGGCGCGAGACGCGCGGCGGTGAGCGGATCCACTTCGCCCAGTCGCGCGTGCAGCGCCGGCCAGCCGAGCCGCGCAGCCTCCGCGTCGAGCGTCGCGCGCACGTCGGGATCGGCGGCGGGCAGGTCGTTCAGCCCCTGGGTGAGCGCCTTGTAATACAGCATCGTGCCGCCGACGAGCAATGGCAGATTCCCACGCGCGTCGATCTCGCCGATCAGCCGTAGCGCGTCGGCGCGAAACTCGGCAGCGGAGTAAGCATCGCGTGGGTCCACGATATCGATCAGATGATGCGGGACGCTGGCGCGCTCTTCGGCCGTCGGTTTGGCGGTGCCGATATCCATCTCGCGATAGACCAGCGCCGAATCGACGCTCACGATTTCCACCGGGCGCAGCGCGGCCAGCGCCAGCGCGGCGGCGGTTTTACCCGAAGCCGTCGGGCCGAGCAGGCAAGGGACCGGCCTGGCGGTGCGTGGGCTCGTCATTGGCAAGCTCACGGGCGTCGAAGGTGAAGCAGGTTCGTCGAGCGCACGGCTCATTGCCCGCGCATGAACAGCCGATCGAGATCGGCCAGCGTCAGCTGATACCACGTCGGCCGGCCGTGATTGCACTGGTCGGCGCGTTCGGTCGCTTCCATCTGCCGCAGCAACGCGTTCATCTCGTCGAGCGTCAGGCGTCGGTTCGCGCGCACGGCGTGGTGACAGGCGAGCGTGCCGAGCAGTTCATGCTGCCGCTCGGTCAGCACGCGTGAGCCGCCGAACGCATGCAGATCGGCGAGCACCGCGCGCGCCAGTGCCTGCAGATCGGCGTCCTTGAGCAACGCGGGCACCGCGCGGATCGCGAGCGTGGTTGGCGACAGCACCGCCAGGTCGAAGCCGAGCGCATCGAGCGTGTCGCGTTCTTCTTCGACGGTGCCGATTTCGATCGGATCGGCCTGCAGGGTCTGCGGAATCAGCAGCGGCTGCACGGCGATTGCGCGGTCGGCGAGCGCGTTCTTGAACTGCTCGTACAGAATGCGTTCGTGCGCCGCATGCATGTCGACGATGATCAGGCCGTGCGCGTTTTGCGCGAGCACGTAGATGCCGTGCACCTGGCCGAGCGCGAAGCCGAGCGGTTGATCGTCGCTGACGTGGAATGGCGGGGTGGACGTGTTGTACGGCGCGGACCCTTCCGCGCCGGAATCACGCGCTTCGAACAGCGTGGCGCCTTCGACCGTACCGGCCTGCTGTTCGCGGCGACCGAACAGCGCATCGTAGAACGCCAGCGGTTGAGCGACTGGCAGCGTGCCTTGCGTCATGCGCGCCTGGCGCATCCACGTGTTGCCGGGTTGCGAAGAGCCGGCGCCACTGAAGCCGCTGCCACTGCCGCCGCTCCCACCAGCAAACCCGCCACCACCAAACCCGCCGCTGCCAAAGCCGCCGCCCACGCCACCCGCGTTCCCCGCACCCGCGCCGCCCAACGGCGTCCCCCCGAACGAAGCCGGTCCACCCGTTGCCGCTTCCAGATGCGCGGCGTGCCCGCCCGCGGTCGTTTCCGGCGACGCGCCCGCATGCCTTGCGAGCGACCGCTGCACGGCATGAAACACGAACTGGTGAATCGACCGCGAATCGCGAAAGCGCACCTCGATTTTCGACGGATGCACGTTCACGTCCACGCCTTCCGGCGGCAGATCGAGAAACAGCACGTACGACGGATAGCGGTCGCCGTGCAACACGTCTTCATAAGCGGCGCGCACGGCATGCGTGAGCAGCTTGTCGCGCACGAAGCGGCCGTTGACGAAAAAATACTGCTGGTCGGCGCGCCCGCGGCTCGCGGTCGGCAGCCCGGCGCAGCCGTACACGGCGAGCGGGCCGGCCGATTCGTCGAGCGGCAGATGCGCGGTGGCGAAAGTCTCGCCGAGAATTTTCGCGACCCGCACTGGCGGCTCGCTGGCGTTCCAGTGTTCGACCGCCTTGCCGTTATGCAACACCGAAATCGCCACATCCGGCCGCGCCAATGCCGCGCGGCGAATCTGTTCGAGGCAATGCCCGAGTTCGGTCTGTTCGCTTTTCAGGAATTTGCGGCGGGCGGGCGTGTTGAAGTACAACTCGCGGACTTCGATCGTCGTGCCCTGAGTGCCGGCAGCGGGACTCAACACCCCGGTCGTGGCATCCACGCGCATCGCATGCTGCGAATCGGCCGTGCGGCTCGTGATGGTCATCTGGGCAACCGACGCAATCGATGCCAGCGCTTCGCCGCGGAACCCGAGCGTCGCGACCGCTTCGAGTTCGGCGAGCGAGCGGATCTTGCTGGTCGCATGGCGCATCAGCGCGAGCGCCAGTTCGCTTTCGGGAATGCCGCAACCGTCGTCGGTGACCGAGATACGCTTCACACCGCCCTCGTCGAGCAGGATGCGCAGCGTTTGCGCGCCGGCATCGAGCGCATTCTCCAGCAGTTCCTTGACGACCGACGCGGGCCGTTCCACCACTTCGCCGGCGGCAATCTGGCTGATCAACTGGTCGGGAAGCGGCTGGATCGCCCGCATAGGACGCGCGACGGGCGCGAGCGGCGCGTCGCCCGCGGAATCCGACAGAGCAGGCGCGGCGGACCCGGCGGGCGCGGCGTTGAGTTCGGCGGGCGTTTCGGAAAATTCTGACATGGCGAAATTATAACGAGTCGGCGTCCCTGCACCGGCGGCGACGCATTTAACGGCATGCGACCGACCGGAAGCCGCGCGGCGTCGTCGCGTGCAGTCGCGGCTGGTTCGGCGCGGCGCTGGCTGCCCGAATTCTGGCCAGAGAATGTCCGTTGTCGCCGGGCACTTTCTGTATCATGACGCGGTCAATTTGCGGCGGCGAGCGTACGTTCGCCACCCTGCCCGCAGGCCTCGTCGGGTCATGTCCTTCGTTCACCTTCGCTCAATAAAGGATCCATTTGGACACGCTGCTCCACTTCGTCAACCTTGTCCTGCACATCGACAAGTTCCTGGGTGATTTCATTCACGTGTACGGCGCGTGGGTCTATGCGGTGCTGTTTCTGATCGTGTTCTGCGAAACGGGCCTCGTGGTGTTGCCGTTTTTGCCGGGCGACTCGCTGCTGTTCATCGGCGGCGCGTTCTGCGCGAGCGGACAGATGAGCATCGGCTTGCTGATCGTTCTGCTGGTGGTCGCGGCAGCCGGCGGCAACACGCTCAATTACGCGATCGGGCGGGCCATCGGGCCACGCGTGTTCAATTCGCACATCCCGTTGCTCGAGCGGTTTCTGGATCGCCGGGCACTGCAGAAGACCCACGACTTCTACGAGAAGCACGGCGGCAAGACCATCGTGCTCGCGCGTTTCATTCCGGTCGTGCGCACCTTCGCGCCGTTCGTCGCCGGCGCATCGGCCATGACCATCAGCCGCTTTCAACTATTCAATGTGATCGGCGCGCTGTTCTGGGTTTTGCTGCTGACGCTGCTCGGGTATTTCTTCGGCAACATTCCGTTCATCCGTCAATATCTGAACGTGATCGTGCTGGTCGGGATCGGCGCGGCCGTGGTGCCGGTCATACTCGGCGCGGTGTGGAAGATGTTGCACAAGGACACGTCCGCGCCCGGCAAGCGTTGATCAGGTCACCGCGCGCGGCGCGAGCGGTGTTTCCGGCGTCGGATAGCCGGCCTCCCTGAAAGTCTGGATGATCGCGCGATTCGTGTCGAAATAGACCTGCCAGTAGTTCTCGTTATGCGTGTAAGGCCGCACGCATAACAGCGGTCCTTCCGGCGTAAAACTCAGCACCTCGATATCCGGCGCCGGACTTTCCGCCACGTTCGGAATCTGCATCACCGCCGCTTTCAGCCGATTCATCGCGTCCGTCGCATCGACGCCGTTCGCGATCTTCGCCGTCAACTCGACGCGCCGCACCGGCAGTACGCTGTAGTTCGAGATGGTGTCCGAGAAAATCTTGTTGTTGCCGACGATGGTCGTGACGTTATCCGGCGTCACGATCGTCGTGCCGAAGAGACCCAGCTCCGACACCGTGCCGGTCACGCCGCCTGCGGTCACGAAGTCTCCGACCTTGAACGGTCGCAACACCTGCATGAAAATCCCCGCCGCGAAGTGCGCCAGCAAGCCGCCCCAGGCGGTGCCGATCGCAAGCCCCAGCCCGGCGAGCAACGCGGCGAACGAGGTGGTCTGAACGCCGAACACCTGCAGGATCGCGAGGATCAGCAGCAGGTTCAGCAGCGCGCCGAGAATCGAGCCGAGGTAGTGAGCGAGCGTAGGGTCGACGCGGCCATTGCGCGCCAGCAATTTGCGAAGCAGACCGGTGATCATGCCGATCACCCAGCGTCCCACGATCCATAAGACGATCGCGCCGAGTACCTTGGTGCCGAGGTCGATGCCTCGGGTCATGACGAAGACACGTACGGTTTCGAGATCCAAGATGTTCCTCGCTGGGTAAGTGGCCTTCTGTTGTCTGAACGACGGGGGCGCGGCTAACAGCTTTCGGGAACATCCGGTGTTGGGGAGTTATAGATGACGGCGCATCCATTCGCAAGGCACGTTCCGATCGGGAAAACGCGCTACGTGGCGGGAAAAAACAGGCATGGCGCTAAGCGTCGGCCTACATCGGCAGATGCGATTCCGAGTACGGCGAAGTCTGGATCGTTAACGGTTCGCCGCCGCGTCGTTTCGTGGAGTGCCTGCTATGCCCGCTATGCCCGTTATGTACGAAGACCCGGCGCGAGATAGCGCGCCAGCCCAGTGCGACGAATGCGGCGAGTGCGTAAGCCGCAGCCCGTTCATAGAACGCGGCGGGCGAGGCGAACTGACCGTAGCGGTTTTGCGCGTCGGCGAAAACCAGGAAGGTCAAAGCGGCATCCAGTAGTAACGCGGCCAAGGCCAGCGCGACGAAGATCAGCGCGCCGTCGAGCGTGGTGCCGGGAATCGGCTGGTTGCGCAGCCGGTTGCATAGCCAGTTGTACATCGCGCATAGCGTCAGCACGACGGCCAGCAACACGAGGTTCGAAACGAGATCGAACAGGAAATGGGTCATATCGGCGCAATGAAAGAGCGGGTTTGCAGCGAGCTTGCCGGCGTTGCGAACTCTCGGAGTCGCAGCGTGGCTCGCCCGACCGGCGGCGATCATTGCACGTCTTTATGTCTCAATAAATGCCGGGGTTTTTCGATTGTCGGATCGTGTAGGAGACATTAGCCGAGCGGGCTGGGAAGACAGGAAATCGGCTATCGGAAACAATGAAGTTAAGCGTAAGGATGCTGCACTCGCGCATCTCCAGGACGTGCTTCGCTCAGCGGAATTTCACGCCCTTCTTGTCCGCCGGTTACGACACTCTGTCCGTTTCGGACGTCACGTCAAACGACGCCGGCCCGGGCGCGTTCGGATACGCCGGAAGCGTTCCCTCTTGTGTTCTTCATCGAAATGCGCGAGCGACGGTTTCACCAGATCGCTGCGCGAAACGATGCCGAGCAGCCGACGCGTATCGACGTCGTCCACGACGGCAATGCGCTCCAGTCCATGCACGGCGAGCCGCGTCGCGATCGCGCGGCAGGTTTCGTCGCGCAGCGCGACGACGGGGGCACGCAGTTCGAATAACGTGAATAGCGAAATGGCCGCCTTCGCGCCCGCCCGTTCGCTCAGCGCCTGCTCCAGCATCGTGCGATCGATCATGCCGATCACGCCGCCGTCGTGAATCACGGGATACGCACGGTGTTTCTGCGCGGCGCCGAAATAAGCGGCAAGCGTTTCATCGACGCTCGAGCGCGCTTCGATCGTCGTCACGTCGCGCGTCATGACTTCATCCACGTAATGCCGTTCCAGCGGATCGACGCCGTACTCGCGATAGATGTGATATCCGCGTCGCGCGATCTTTTCCGTCATGATCGACCGGCGCATGACCACGGTGGCGAAGCCATGCGCCACCAGCGTGGCGGCGAGCAACGGCAGCAGCGCATTGCTGTCGTGCGTGAGACCGAACGCGAACACGATGGCGGTGAGCGGCGCGCCAAGCGTTGCGCCGAGCGTCGCGGCCATGCAGACGAGCGGCCAGACGGCCGGATCGCTGCCCGGCAACAGATGACTCAGCACGACACCGAGCCCGGCGCCCAGCATCAGCAGCGGCGCGAGCACGCCGCCGGAGGTCCCCGAACCGAGTGCGACCACCCACATCGCCGCCTTCACGAGCAGCAGCGCGAGCGCCGCCTGCAAAGCCAGATGCAGATTCAGCAGATCGCCGATCACGTCGTAACCGACACCGAGCGCACGCGGTTGCAGAAAGCCGCCGATACCGACGGCCAGGCCGCCGAGTGCCGGCCACCACATCCAGTGCACGGGTAGCTTGCCGAACAGATCTTCGGTCTTGTAGAGCGCCGCCGATAACCCCGCTGCCAGCGCGCCGGACAGCAACCCGGCGATCACGCACGACAGCAGCGACCACGTATCGGGCACGGCGGTCTGCAGCGGAAACAGCGGACCCGTACCGAACAGCGCGCCGCGCGCGAAGCCCGCGACCGCGCAGGCGAGGGCGACCGGCAAAAAGCTGCGCGGCCGCCATTCGAACAACAGCAGTTCGACCGCGAGCAGCACGGCGGCGACCGGCGTGCCGAACACGGCCGTCATGCCCGCGGCGGCGCCCGCGACCAGCAGCGTCTTACGCTCCGCCGCGCTTACCCGGAAGCACTGCGCGATCAGCGAACCCAGCGCGCCGCCCGTCATGATGATGGGACCTTCCGCGCCGAACGGTCCGCCGCTGCCGATCACGATGCCCGACGAAAGCGGCTTGAGCACGGCGACCTTGGGCGACATGCGGCTCTTGCCGAACAGGATCGCTTCGATCGCTTCCGGAATGCCGTGGCCGCGAATTTTCTCCGAGCCGTAGCGCGCCATCAGTCCGACGACGAGACCGCCCGCCACCGGCACCAGCACGACCCACGCGCCGAGCGTGTTGTGCGCGGGAGAGCGATCCGCGAAAGACAACGTGCCGAAGAAGAACAGGTTGGTGAACAGGTGGATCAGACTCAGCAGCACGAAAGCCGCCAGCGTGCTGACGACGCCGATGCCAGCGGCGAGCAGGGCGATGCCGGGCAAACGGCGATTGGCGGCGAAGTCGCGTTTGTGGGTGTCGGTGGTCATGGTCGGCCTTACAGATCGATTTGCGGCACGTTGAAACTGCCTTGCAGTGACTTCAACTCCGCGCGATGCAAGGCGGCGAGTTTGGCCAGCGTTTTCTCACCGGGCTTGAGCAAATAGACTTCCACCTGACGGCGATCGCTTTCGCTCACCCTGCGTTTGACGAGACCCAGTGCCTCACAGCGCGACACCAGCGCCACCACGCCGTGATGCTGCGCCTGCAGCCGTTCGGCCAGTTCGCCGATGGTGGCCCAGTCGCGTTCGGGATAGCCTTTGATATGCAGCAACAGCAGATACTGCAACGGCGTGATGCCTTCGGATTGCGCGGCCTGTTCGGAGAAACGCTCGAAGCGGCGCATCTGGTAGCGGAACGCCGACAGTTGCTCGAAGTCGGCTTTTTCCAGTTCGCGAGGTGGTTTTTTCATTTCCAGATGAGAGGTGTGAAAAAGGCTATTTGTATCATGACGTGATGTATTGGGGCGCAATCTGGCCGGAGATTCCGACCAGAGCGAATGTTGGATTATATGTGATTGTGATATAAATTGCCGGCCAAGGCCGACAATGAAAAACGGCCGCTCTTCGATGAAAGAGCGGCCGTTTGCGTTTGCTTCACCAGCCTTCGTTTTTTGACCAGGAGCTTTAGCCGGAGACAGCGGTCTTCGTAAGATCGGCGTGCGTGTCTTCACTCGCTCCAGTCCGGTAACGATTCAACCAGCGTTCACGCTTCGCCGCCACCGCGTGCACATTGCGCTCCTTGACGTGACCGAAGCCGCGAATTTCATCGGGCAGGTTGGCCAGCTTCATTGCTGCGTCGAAACGTGCGGCGTCGAGCGTCGCGCAGAATTCGTCGATCAACGCGAAATACTGTTCGACTAACGCCCGCTCGTTGCGACGCTCGTCGGTCTTGCCGAACACATCGAAGGCCGTGCCGCGCAGGAAGCGGAGTTTTTCGAGTACGCGGAACATCGTCAGCGTCCACTGACCGAAGCGCTGTTTTGTCAGGTGACCGTGCTCGTCTTTTCTGGCTAGAAGCGGCGGCGCGAGATGAAATGCCAGCTTGTAATCGCGGCCAGGTTCGCCTTCGAATTGCGCGCGCAGTTTGTCCAGGTAAGCCGGGTCTGCATAGAGACGCGCGACTTCGTACTCGTCCTTATACGTCATCAGTTTCGCGAGGTTGCGCGCGACCACCGGCGTGAGGCGCAGCTTCGCGCCAGGTGCCAGCGTCGACTCGGTCACACGCAGACGCTCGATCGCCTCGGTATAACGCGCCGCGTAACGCGGGTTCTGATAAGCGCTCAGACGTTCGACGTTGCGCCCGATCAGCCGGTCCAGCGATTCGGGCATCTGCACGACGATCGCCTGCGGCTTAACCGCTTGCGGCGCATATGCGTTTGCAGCCGCCTCGCCGTGCTGCGCGGCATAACGGCCCCACTCGAACGCTAGCCGGTTTTTCTCGACCGCCACGCCGTTCAGTTCGATCGCGCGATCGAGACTCGCGTAGCCGAGCGGCAGCCAGCCGCGCTGCCATGCAAAGCCGAGCAGAAGCGGATTGGCATACAGCGTGTCGCCGAGCAGCGCGAGGGCGAGCCGGTTCGCGTCGATGAAATCGCAGTCGTCGCCGATGCTGGCGCGCAAATCGAGTTGTGTCTGTTCGGCCGGAAAACTCCACTGCGGATCGCGCACGAACTGCGCGGTCGGCGTCGCGCCGCTGTTGATCGCCGCCTTCGTGACGCCGCGTTGGGTCCGCGCCAATACCTCGGCCGACGCGGAAACGATCGCGTCGCAGCCGATCACCACGCGCGCTTCGCCGGTCGCGATTCGCGTGGCGTGCAGATCGGCGGGGGTCGCGGCAATCTGCACGTGACTCAGTACGGCGCCGCCTTTTTGCGCGAGACCGGCCATGTCCAGCACAGTGACGCCTTTGCCTTCCAGATGTGCCGCCATCCCCAGCAAGCCGCCGATGGTCACGACCCCCGTGCCGCCGACGCCGGTCACCAGCACGCCGCACGGCTTGTCGAGCGTCGCGACGACCGGCAGCGGCAGCGCGGCGAAGTCGGGCAACGCCGCCGAAGCCGCCGGCTTCGCGGGCTTTTTAACCTGCGCGCCTTCAGCCGTGACGAAGCTCGGGCAGAAACCGTTCACGCAGGAGAAGTCCTTGTTGCACGACGACTGGTTGATCTTGCGCTTGGTGCCGAGCGGCGTGGGTAGCGGTTCGACCGACAGGCAGTTCGACTGTACCGAGCAGTCGCCGCAACCCTCGCATACCGCGTCGTTGATAAACGCGCGCTTCGCCGGATCCGGATAGGTACCGCGTTTGCGGCGTCGCCGCTTTTCGGTCGCGCAGGTCTGGTCGTAGATCAGGATCGAGGTGCCGGTTGCGTCGCGCAACTCGCGCTGCAGCCGGTCGAGTTCGTCGCGGTGATAAACCACGACGCCGTCGGGCAGCCGGACTTGCGCATCGTATTTTTCCGGCTCGTCGGTGACGATCAACACCTGCTTCGCGCCTTCGGCCACGACCTGAAACGCGATCTGCGGCACCGTCAGCACGCCGTCGACCGGTTGGCCGCCGGTCATTGCGACCGCGTCGTTGTAGAGCACCTTGTAGGTGACGTTCGCGCCCGCCGCAATCGACGCGCGAATCGCGAGCAAGCCGGAATGAAAATAGGTGCCGTCGCCCAGATTGACGAACACGTGACGCTCGTTCGTGAAGTGCATCTGGCCGGTCCACGCGACGCCTTCGCCGCCCATCTGGCTGAAGGTCTCGGTATTGCGGTCCATCCACATCGACATGTAGTGGCAGCCGATGCCCGCCAGCGCGCGCGAGCCTTCCGGGACGCGCGTCGACGTGTTGTGCGGGCAGCCCGAGCAGAACCACGGCTGACGCTCGGTCACCGAGCGCGGCATGGCGGCCTCGCGCTCCTTGGCCTCGATGACCGCGACGCGGGCTTCGATACGCGCGCGCAGATCGGCGGGAAGATCCGCCTTGGCAAGGCGGCGCGCGATCGCTTTGGCGATCAGCGCGGGCGACAGTTCGTAGTGCGCGGGCAGCAGCGTCTGCCCACGCGGCACCGACCATTCGCCGCCTTCATCGTCGCGTTGATCGTACTTGCCGAAAACTTTCGGCCGCACGTCGTCGCGCCAGTTATACAGTTCTTCCTTCAACGCGTATTCGAGAATCTGACGTTTTTCCTCGACCACCAGAATCTCGTCGAGACCGGTCGCGAAGTCGCGTGCGTTCTGCGCGTCGAGCGGCCACACGCAGCCCACTTTCAGCACGCGGATGCCGATGCGCGCACAGGCTTCCTCATCGAGCGAGAGGTCGGTCAGGGCCTGGCGCACGTCGAGATAGGCCTTGCCTGCCGTCATGATGCCCAGACGCGGGTTCGGACTGTCGATCACCACGCGGTTCAGTTTGTTCGCGCGAATATAGGCGAGCGCGGCGTACCACTTGTAGTTCAGCAGACGCGCTTCCTGTGCGAGCGGCGGATCGGGCCAGCGGATGTTGAGACCGCCCTCGGGCATCTCGAAGTCCTCCGGCAGCACGATCTGCAAACGGTCGGGATCGAGTTCGATCGACGCGCTCGACTCGACCACGTCCGTCACGCATTTCATCGCGACCCAGAGGCCCGCGTAGCGGCTCATGGCCCAGCCGTGCAGACCGTAGTCGAGATACTCCTGCACGCTCGCCGGATACAGCACCGGGATGCCGCTTGCCACGAACATGTGCTCGGACTGATGCGCGACCGATGACGACTTCGCCGCGTGATCGTCGCCGGCCAAAACCAGCACGCCGCCATTCGGATCGGTGCCCGCGGAGTTGGCGTGCTTGAAGACGTCGCCCGTGCGATCGACGCCCGGCCCTTTGCCGTACCACATGCCGAACACGCCATCGACTTTTGCGCCCGGCCAGAGATTCAATTGCTGCGTGCCCCACACGGCGGTCGCGGCCAGATCTTCGTTGACGCCCGGTTGAAACACGACGTCATTCTCTTTGAGATGCTGCTTCGCTTTCCACAGACCCTGATCGAGCGCGCCGAGCGGCGAGCCGCGATAGCCCGATACGTAGCCCGCGGTGTTCAGGCCGGCACGGCGGTCGCGCGCCTTCTGCAACATCGGCAGGCGCACCAGCGCCTGAGTCCCGCTCATGTAGACGCGACCTTTTTCGAGCGTGTATTTGTCGTCGAGCGAGACGTTGGCGAGGGCGTCGCGTAGCGACGGCGAAAGCGGGGCGTTCATGGGGGAAGTCTCCGTGTGCTTTATTGAACGCGAGTATAGGAAGCGGAATTTCCATCGTAAAATCACGAATACCGAATCCTGCTATTCGAAAAACACATGTCAAAAGACGTCACCCTGCGGCAGATGCGTTACTTCGTGGCGGCCGCTCAGAGCGGCCAGTTTTCGATGGCGGCGACAGTCGAGCATGTGTCGCAATCGGCGATTACCAATGCGGTCCTCGCGTTGGAGGAAACCCTGGGCACGCGGCTGTTCGAACGACTGCCGCAAGGCGTGACGTTGACACCCGATGGTCACGATTTTCTGAATCACGCGAGACACATACTCGACTCGGTGCGCGACGCGGTGTACAAGGCGCCGTTCCGTTCGCACGATCTGAAAGGTACTGTGCGCCTTGCCGCTTCGTACACGGTGCTCGGCTATTTTCTGCCGGAACTGATGGCGCGGTTTCGCGCGACCTATCGCGACGTGGTGATCGACCTGCTCGATCTGGATCGCCCGTCGATCGAACAGGCGGTGCTCGACGGCGACATCGAACTGGGTATCGTGCTGCTCTCGAATGTCGAGAATGTCAGGCGTTTCCGGCATCACGTGTTGATGCGCTCACGCAGGCAGTTATGGACATCGCCGTCGCATCCGCTGACGGAACTCGCGGCGCCCTCGCTCGCGGATATTGCAAGTTATCCGTACATCCAGATCAACGTGGACGAGGGCGAGCAGTCGACCCAGCGGTACTGGAAGCAGAACGAACTCGTGCCCGATACCGCTTTTCGCACCGGTTCGATGGAGGCGTTGCGTGGGTTGGTCGCGCATGGTTTTGGCGTGACCATTCTGTCGGATATGGTGTTCCGGCCGTGGTCGCTGGAGGGCAAGCGCATCGAAGCGCGGCCCATTCTGAACGCGATTCCGCAAATGGACGTGGGAATGTTGTGGCGTAAGGGCGCGACGTTAGAGGCGCCGGCGCACGCGTTCCAGGAGTTTTTGATTCATGCGTGTGGGAGTTGACGGAGGCAGCCATGAAACCAATGCTCGCCGGTGGATGTCTTTGCGGCGCGGTCCGCTATTCGGTGAAGGACGAATTCGTCTATGCGTTGAATTGCCATTGTTCTAATTGCCGTCGCGCGACGGGGTCGGCGTTCAAGCCGTTTGCCGGCATTGAACGCGGCAAGTTGCGTGTGACGCAAGGCGAAGACAGTGTGTTGATTGTCGGCGACGTGGATGCTTCGCACGATGTGCGCTGCAAGTTATGTGGGAGTCTTTTGTTTTCGGTGGTTCGCGACGGTCACTATGTTCATGTGACTTTGGGAACGCTTGCCGACGCGCCCGCTATTCGCCCCAGTGCCCATATTTTCGTGGGTTCGAAAGCGCCGTGGTATTCAATCACCGACGATCTGCCGCAGCACGATGAATTCGGATGAATGGGCTAATAAAGGAGCGCACACGAGTGAGCGCGCAGAAAAGAAAAGGGCCTAGCGCGAACGCTAGGCCCTTCGTATCTTTGGTAGGCCGTACGGGATTCGAACCTGTGACCAACGGATTAAAAGTCCGCTGCTCTACCAGCTGAGCTAACGACCCAAAAGAGAAGCAAGATTATAGCGATAGCCTGGAAGTGCTGTCAACCCGCTGGTGTCGACCGCGATAGGTTCGAAGTTTCAACGCACTTTGCGTTGCTTGCATCAGGCATGCGCAAATAAAAACGGCCGGACATTCCTGTCCAGCCGTTTTATCGCGAGGCACGCGTGGCGTCGATCGCTACTTGATCTGCGCCAGTTTGCTCTGAGCCGATTGCGCGGCGTCCGTGCCACTGTATTGCGCGACAACCTGATCGAGGGTCTTTCGGGCGGCTGCCTTCTGACCTTGCTCGAGCTGATTGTTGGCAATGGCAAGCAGCGCTTCCGGCGCACGCGGATGCTGCGGATACTTCGCCACCACACCCTGCCACGTCGCCGTCGAACCCTTGTAATCGCGCAATGCATAGAGCGCGTTGCCGAGCCAGTACTGCGCGGTCGGCTGATAAGGGCTCTGCGGGAACTTGGCGATGAAGCTGCGGAACGATGCCGCCGCATTCTTGAAGTCGCCGTTGCGGAACTGCTGTGAGGCCGCATTGAACGAATCCGTTTCACCCGGCTGAACTTCGCCCTGGACCCCGTCCACCGTCTGTTGCTGCGGCTCGAATTTCTTCAGCCGCGTATCCAGGTCGGTGTAGTAGTCCTTCTGCTGTTTTTGCAGCGTGGCGAGCTGGTTGCCCATGTCCTCGTTCTGTCCGCGCAATGTCGCGACCTGCTGGTTCAGCTGGTCGAGACGGTTGGACTGATCGAGGATCGTGCGCTGCGCAGCCGACAGTTGGCTCGAAAGGCTATCGGTCTTCGTACGCAGATCGAGAATGGCCTGGCGGGCCTGATCGTCGTCGAAGATGCCTGCATGCGCGGGCAGGGCCGCGAAGGCCGTGCCTGCGATGCAGGTCGCTGCGGCAAGCCGCAGCCAGGAGAAACGATGCGTCATTCGGCTCATCACCCGTTACTGTTGCGTGACTGTTGCTTATTGGTACACGAGGTCGGCGCGGCGGTTTTGTGCCCACGACGATTCGTCATGACCCGTAGCTTGCGGCTTTTCCTTGCCCAGGCTCACGGCTTCGACTTGCGAGTCCGGCACGCCCAGCAGCGACAGTGCGCGATGCACGGCTTCAGCACGCTTCTGGCCGAGTGCCAGGTTGTACTCGCTCGTGCCGCGTTCGTCGGTGTTGCCCTGAATCAGGACGTGACGTTCCGGATGGCTTTTCAGGTATTGCGCGTGTTGACCCAGCAGCGACTGGTAATCGTCCTTGACCGAATAGCTGTCGAAGTCGAAGTAAATGCTGCGCTTCGCCAACGGGCTGTTCGGATCGTTCAGCGGGTCGACGTTGACCTGTGCGACATCGTTCGGGTTCGGCTGCGTGGACACCGTGCCACCCTTGTTAGCGTTTTCGTCGAGCTTGACGCCCGAGTGACACGCGGCCAGCGCACCGACCATCAGTACGGCAAATACGAAGCGAAGTTTAGACATCATTTGGTTACTCTCCTTGTGTTATTGCATCAACGTTATTGCATAAACGGGCCCCAGGATGGCTCGCGTACGCTGCCACCCTGAACGGACAGGACCTGCCGAGTGCGACCGTCGGTCGATACTGCGGCCAAGACGCCACGGCCGTTCACCTGTGTGGCGTAAAGAATGTACTGACCGTTCGCCGCGAAGCTGGGCGATTCGTCATGTGTCGTGTCCGTCAGGCCCGTGGCGCTATTGCCTTGCAGGTCCTGGATATAAAGCTTGAACCCGCCGCCGACGCGCGAGATGTAAGCGAGCTGCTTACCGTCCGGGCTCACACGCGGGCTGGTGTTGTAGCTGCCGGTAAACGTGACGCGTTGTGCGGTGCCGGCGCTTTCGCCTTGTGCCGACATTTTGTAGATTTGCGGCTGGCCGCCGCGGTCGCTGGTGAAGTAGATCGACTGGCCGTCAGGAGAGAAAGACGGTTCGGTGTCGATCGAGCTGCCTTGCGTGAGACGCCGCAAGCCGCTGCCGTCTGCGTTGACGGCGAAGATCTGCGTGTTGCCGGTGCGCGAAAGCGCGACGGCCAGCGTGCGTCCATCCGGCGACCACGCCGGTGCGCTGTTGTTACCCTTCTGGTCCGACACGACGATCCGGCGACCGGTGGGCAGATCGTGGATGTAGACGATCGGCTTCTTCTTCTCGAACGAAACGTAAGCTACCTTGGTGCCGTCCGGCGACCATGCCGGCGAGATGATCGGCTCGGGGCTGGACAGCGCGATGTGCGCCTCCTGGCCGTCCGAATCGGAAATCTGCAACTGATAACGGCCACCCGTCTTGATGACGTACGACAGACGCGTGGCGAACACGCCGCGCCCGCCCATCAACTTGGCGTAAATGTAGTCCGCGACCTTGTGGCCGCTCATGCGCAGGCCGCTTTCCGGACTGACCAGCACGAGGCCGCCGAGGCTTTCCTGCTTGACCGTGTCGTACAGCTTGAAGCGCACTTCGTACTGGCCGTTCGGCAGACGGTTCACGCTGCCCGACACGAACGCGTTGGCGCCCTTGGCCTTCCAGCTGCCGAGGTCGACGGAATCGGTTTCGGAAACCGGCGTGCCGCCGGCATCGATATTGGTGAATTTGCCGCTGCGCTGCAAATCCTGACGCACGATCGTACTGACCTGCTGCGGCGAGTTCGCCTCATTGGCGAAATTCGCCGTGGCGATGGGAAACTGGGTGGACCCGACGCCCGTGACGAGGACGTTGAGTTGTGCGTGGGCGGCACCGCCGGTGGCGATCAGGCACGACGCTACAAGTGTCCGCAGGCCTAGCTTGGTCATCAAACTCATGCTGTATGGATTCCCCAAAAACGGTTTTACTAACACTTCGAGACAGCAGACAGACCCGAAAAGAACTAATTCGTTCCCGAGCACTCCGGGGACATAGCACGGTTCGTGCCGCCCCACCTTGTCTACCGTCTTTCCCCTCTTCCTCGCTAACCTGCCGGGCGCAACGTGATCGTGAAACTGCCAGGCGTTTTGCCGTCGATGTCCTGAGGCATCGGGTTGGAACTCTTGACGGCTCGCAGCGCCGCATCGTCCCATGCAGCGTTGCCGCTGCCCCGCGAGATCGTCGCGTCCAGCAGTGTGCCCGAAGGCGCACAACGCACGGCGATGACCGTCTCCAGACCCGCCGTCTCGCCACCCCACGTTACGTGCTGCAGCACCAGACGGCGGACCTTGTCCGCGTAACCCGGCGATGCCGACGTGCCGCCCGAACCGCTACCCGTACCGCTCTTGCTGAGGCCATTATTGCTGGAACTGTTGCCGCCGACCGCGCCTTGCATCTGCGCGAGCCGCGCGCGACGTTCCGCGTCGAGCTTCTTGGATTGCGCAGCGGCGTCGGCTTGCGCTTTGGCCTTAGCCGCTTTCTGCGCATCGGCTTTCTTCTGCGCGTCGGCTTCGGCCTGCTTCTGTTGCTGTTCCTGCTGCTGTTCTTTCAGCTGCTGCTGTTTTTGCTGCTCGGCCAACTGCTTCTGTTTGAGCTTGTCGGCCAGCTTTTGCTGTTGCTCCTGTTGCGCTTCTTGTTGCTGCTGCTGCTGTTGTAGTTGCTTCTGCTTGGCTGCAGCAGCTTTTTGCGCGGCGAGTTGAGCGGCCTGGTCGGCGGCTAACTGCTGCTGACGTTTCGCTTCGGCTTCCTGTTGCGCCTGCAGTTTCTGCTCACGAAGCTGCTCGGCGAGCTGCGCCTGACGAGCCGCCTGCTGCTGCTGACGCTTCTTTTCCTGTAACGCAATGTCGGCCTGTTCGTCCGGGACCGGAGGAGCAGGGGCGACGACCGGCGCGGGCGGCGGGGGCGGCACGGGACGCGGAATGGCCGAGTCCGGCACTTCGGTCCAAAGCTCTGCTTCCTCGCCGGCCGGCGTGCTGTTTTGCCATTGAATGCCGTGATACAGGAAGAACCCGAGCAGCGCGTGCATCACCAGGGCGAACACGAAGGCTCGCCAGGTGCCACGTTCACGCGGTGGCTGAAGCGGATAGTCGGAATTCTGACGGATCATTGCGATTTGACGAGCAGTCCCACACGCTTGACGCCCTCGGCTTTCAGCTCGGACATCACGTTCATCACGATTTCATATTTCACGGTCTTGTCGGCGGCGATCACGACGGGCTGGTCGGGATGCGACGCGGCGCGGTCCGAAATGAAGCCTTTCAGATCGGCCTTGCTCATGTCTTCCTGTTGCTGCGCGCCCG
Organism: Paraburkholderia sp. BCC1886; assembly: GCF_900996245.1. Classification (GTDB taxonomy): domain Bacteria; phylum Pseudomonadota; class Gammaproteobacteria; order Burkholderiales; family Burkholderiaceae; genus Paraburkholderia. The sequence continues at coordinate 62,748 of NZ_CAAJGK010000045.1, forward strand.
CGTCGTCCTTGTATTTGACGCTCATGTTGCCGTCCGCGCGAATGTTCACGATGACGGGCGGCGTTTGCTGTTGCGGCGCGGCGCCGCCGACGGTCGGCAGATTGACGATCGAAGGCGCGACCAGCGGCGCGGTCACCATGAAGATCACGAGCAGCACGAGCATCACGTCGATATACGGAACGACGTTGATGTCGGCCATGGCGCGGCGTGAACGGCTGCCGCGCATGCTGGAGTTGGATGAGCCTGCCATGGTGACGTCCTTACTGGGCCTGACGCTGCAGAATGTTCGAGAACTCTTCGATGAAGGTCTCGAAGCGGATGGCCAGACGGTCGATATCGTGCGCGTAACGGTTATAGGCGACGACGGCCGGAATGGCGGCGAACAGACCGATGGCGGTGGCGGTCAGCGCCTCGGCGATACCCGGCGCGACGTTGGCGAGGGTGGCCTGCTGCACGTTGGCGAGGCCGCGGAACGCATTCATGATCCCCCAGACCGTGCCGAAGAGACCGATGTACGGACTGACCGAACCGACGGACGCGAGAAACGCGAGATTCGCTTCGAGCACGTCCATTTCACGCTGGAACGCGGCGCGCATGGCGCGGCGGGCGCCGTCGAGGATTGCGCCCGAATCGTTCAGACGCTTTTCCTTGCCTTTCAGAAACTCGCGCATGCCGGACTCGAAAATCCGTTCCAGTGCGCCGATTGTATGGCGGTTGTTCGCGGCGCTCTGGTAGAGCGCCTGCAGGTCGCCGCCCGACCAGAAATCGCGTTCGAAACGTTCGGTTTGCGCGCGCGCCCGGCGAATGGCAAACCACTTGCGGAAGATGAACGTCCACGACAGCAGGGACAACAGCAGCAACAGCGCCATGACGGCTTGTGCCAGCAGACTTGCATTGAGTACGAGTGAAACGATCGACAGATCTTGTGTAGTGTTCATAAAGATTCGTATTAACGTCCCGGAAGGGGCGTCCGGTTGCAAGCTCGCTAGAGGCTTGCCGTGAGCAAAACGGAAGCTTCAGCGAAAGAGGCAAGCCGAACCATGCTTTGTGATGCTGAATGTTGCCTGATCGATACGAATTCACTGGCCCCGTAACAACGGCGCTCAGGCTGAATCCGTTGACACGTCAATGTTGTCGGCGCCCGGGCCACGCTTTAACGCAGCCAGAACCGACGTAGGAATCGGGGCGGGTCGTAAGCCGGTCCGCTCGACACACCCAATCCGGATGGAGCCATTAGCAAGCAGCGTGCCGTCGCGCCACGCTTCCTGCACGAAGTCGACCGAAGCCCGGCCCAGCCGTTCGATCCGGCTGACGATCCGGATCAGGTCGTCGAGTTTCGCCGGCGCTTTATAGTCGACCGCGGTACTGCGCACGATAAAAATGGCGCCGGTTTCTTCCGCCAGGCGATTCTGATCGACGCCGCAGCCGCGCAGCCACTCGGTCCGCGCCCGTTCGAAGAACTTCAGGTAGTTCGCGTAGAAGACGATGCCGCCGGCGTCGGTATCTTCGTAATACACGCGGATCGGCCACGTAGAGCCGATTTCCGCGTCGGGCGGGCTGGTCGACAGATTCATGCGGCGCATTTTACCGGAACGCCTACCCCCAGGTCTGTTTCAAGATGTGTTCATTACCCAAGGGATTTCGAATCGCGTTTTTTAGCCCCGGTGAATCGACAATCCGGCAAATGACTGGGCTACCGGCATGAGTTCGATCGTGTTGATGTTGATGTGAGCCGGGCGCGTCGCGATCCAGTAGATCGAGTCGGCGATGTCTTCCGCCGTCAGTGGCTGGACGTTTTCGTACACTTTGGACGCTTTGTCGTCGTCGCCGCGGAACCGGACGTTCGAAAATTCGGTGCCGCCGCACAGGCCCGGTTCGATGTCGGTGACGCGCAGCGCAGTGCCGGCGAGGTCGGCGCGCAGGTTCAGGCTGAACTGGCGCACGAACGCTTTGGTCGCGCCGTAGACGTTGCCGCCCGCGTAGGGCCAGCGGCCAGCCACGGAGCCCAGGTTGAAAATATGTCCGCGATTGCGCTCGACCATGCCTGGCAACAGGGCATGCGTAACTTGCGCGAGCCCCGTGCAGTTGGTTTCGATCATGGTGTTCCACTCGTCCAGACTGGCTTTGTGCGCCGGTTCGACGCCAAGCGCGAGGCCTGCGTTGTTGACGAGCACGTCGATTGCCGCGAAATCGGCCGGCAGTGCCGCCGGCATGGCTTCGACCGCCGCCCGGTCGCGCACGTCGAGTTCGAAGGGAAGAAGGGCGTCGCCGAGTTCCGCGGCGAGCGCATCGAGACGATCCTTGCGGCGCGCGGTAGCGACGACGCGATGGCCGCCCTTGACGAAGGCGCGAGCGATAGCAGCGCCGAATCCCGCAGACGCTCCGGTGACGAGCACGATCATGGCAATTTCCTGGTCGGTAGGAGAAAAAGGCCCCCAGCCTACTTCCAATGCGGCGCTGCGGCAAGACCGGCGCGAGTGCGCTAGGCGCCATGAAAGCAAGACCGGCCGACCGGCAAACCGGCCGGTGCCGGGAAGCGGCGGCCCGACCTGCGAGCGTGCCCGAACGCCATTCCGGCGAGAGCCGAGAGCGTCTTCGCCTGCGGCCCGCCAGGCGCCGGTGGACGCGGCGTCGAGGCGGTTGCCTATTCGACCCCGTTCCAATAAACTAACGCGCTCATCCCTGCGTGACTGGCGATAGAACCGGTTCAAGCAATCGGGTTCAAGGTGGAACAACCCACCGTGAAGCGCAGGGTGCCGTTTTGCCGTTCGCCTGGGCAGCCGTGATCCGCGCGCATCGATCTGCGCTGACGGTGGCTGTCCTGCCTCGCGTGTGCGGCGACCTTCTATCCGCCACGTCAGGGCTGGCCCAGCCGCCAGCAGCGCTGCGTACCCCCTACGCAAGATTCGGCGCACGAGCCGGTCAACCTGAAAACACTCAACGGAATCCGTATGTTTGACAGAGCCCAAAGCACCATCGCCAATGTCGATCCTGAACTCTGGAAGGTCATCGAGCAGGAAAACCGCCGTCAGGAAGAGCACATCGAACTGATCGCCTCGGAAAACTACACGAGCCCGGCCGTGATGGCCGCACAGGGCTCGCAACTCACCAACAAGTACGCGGAAGGTTATCCCGGCAAGCGTTACTACGGCGGTTGCGAATACGTCGACATCGCCGAGCAACTCGCGATCGACCGTGTCAAGCAGCTGTTCGGCGCGGAAGCCGCCAACGTGCAGCCGAACTCCGGCTCGCAAGCCAATCAGGGCGTGTTCTTCGCGATGCTCAAGCCGGGCGACACGATCATGGGCATGAGCCTCGCGCATGGCGGTCACCTCACGCACGGTTCGCCGGTCAACATGTCGGGCAAGTGGTTCAACGTGGTGAGCTACGGCCTGAACGAAGCCGAAGACATCGACTACGAAGCCGCCGAGAAGCTCGCTCAGGAACACAAGCCGAAGCTGATCGTCGCCGGCGCTTCCGCGTTTGCATTGCGTATCGATTTCGAACGTCTGTCGAAAATCGCCAAGTCGGTAGGCGCGTATTTCATGGTCGACATGGCGCACTACGCCGGCCTGATCGCCGCGGGCGTCTACCCTAATCCGGTGCCGCACGCCGACTTCGTCACCACCACGACGCACAAGAGCCTGCGTGGCCCGCGCGGCGGCGTGATCCTGATGAAGGCCGAGTTCGAAAAGCAGATCAACTCGGCTATTTTCCCGGGCATCCAGGGCGGTCCGCTGATGCACGTGATCGCCGGCAAGGCCGTCGCTTTCAAGGAAGCGCTGTCGCCTGAGTTCAGGAGCTATCAGCAGCAGGTCGTCGAAAACGCACGCGTGCTGGCTGAAACGCTGGTCAAGCGCGGTCTGCGTATCGTCTCGGGCCGCACCGAAAGCCATGTCATGCTGGTCGACCTGCGCGCCAAGAAGATTACCGGCAAGGCAGCAGAAGCCGCACTGGGCGCCGCTCACATCACCGTCAACAAGAACGCCATTCCGAACGATCCGGAAAAGCCGTTCGTGACGAGCGGCGTGCGGCTCGGCTCGCCGGCCATGACGACGCGCGGCTTCGGCGTCAAGGAAGCGGAGCAGGTCGGTAACCTCATCGCCGACGTGCTGGACAACCCGGAAGACGCCGCCACGATCGAACGTGTGCGCGCGCAGGTTTCCGAGTTGACCAGGCGTTTCCCGGTCTACGGCTAAGCCCTCATGCATTGCCCCTTCTGCCGCCACGCCGATACGCAGGTTGTCGATTCCCGCGTATCGGAAGACGGCGCGACGATTCGCCGGCGCCGCCGCTGCCCGGCCTGCGACAAGCGTTTCACGACGTATGAGCGGGTCGAGCTGGCGTTGCCGTCGGTCGTCAAGAAAGATGGCAGCCGGACTGAATTCGACCGCCGCAAGATTGTCGCGAGCATGCAACTGGCGCTGCGCAAGCGCCCGGTTGCAGCAGACGCAATCGACGCGGCCGTTGCCCGCATCGAGTACCAGTTGCTCGGTAGCGGCGAGCGCGAGGTGCAGAGCGAGCGCCTCGGCGAACTCGTGATGAACGAATTGCGCGCGCTCGACACCATCGCTTATGTCCGTTTTGCTTCGGTCTACCGGCGTTTCGAAGACGTCTCTGAATTCGAAGATGTGATCGAAGAATTCCGCCGCGCTTCTTCGCCTCCCAAGCCGCCGCGCAAGCGTTGATTCCGGCCGGCCTGTGCGCCGCCCTTCGCGCCGCGCTCTGTACTGCGCTTTCCGCCGCATCTTACGCAGCGCCCGAGTCGCTTTTTTCGACCGGGTTGCTTCGCGCATTCTCATCGCCTGCTCCTCGTATTGATCTTCGCGTGCATTTTTGCGCGGGATAGCGTCTGAGTGCCACCTGGCCATTCGGCTGATTGTTGCGGCGTTCGCGAGTCGCTAGATTGGCGAACATTCTTCGCGACGATCAGGGATGCCAATGAAATTCAGTTCGATCTGCTGGCGGCAAGGCCGCGGCTTCACGCTTGTCGAAACGTTGTGCGTGATCGCGCTCATTGGCGTGATGGCCGTCATGGCGACGCCGTCGTTCGTGGCGTGGCGTATGCGCGATCAGGTGGATGCCCGGGCCCGGACGCTTGCCGCTACGCTCGTCTATGCGCGCAGCGAAGCATTGCGACGTGGCGCACGGGTAACGGTTTGCCGGACCGACGCGGCGCGGCATTGTCTTGCCGCGGGACAGAGCTGTGGCGACGGCGTCGCCGACTGGTCGTGCGGCTGGGCCGTGCTGGCGGAGCGGGGCGGCAAGTCGTCCGTGCTGCGCGCGCAACCTTTGCTCGCTGCGGTGAGCATCAGTGGAACCCAGACCAACCTGACCTTCACGCCGCCGGCCGGACAATTGATCGGCACGTTTCGCAGCTTCGAGATCGCGCCGCGCACGTCTTCGAGACTCACTCAGGGAGACCGGTGGCGCCGTTGTATCCACATTGCGGCGGGCGGCCGGGCGCGCATGGTCGAAGGTGCATGTGGAGCGTCGTCATGAGCCACGTTCTTCGGGAGACGAGCGGCAAACGCAAGGGCGCCGGGGATAGCGGTAGCTCCCTGATCGAAGTCATGCTGGCCGTCGCGTTAATGGCTGTCACGGCGCTAGGCCTGATCGCAGCCCAGTTGTGGACCGCTCGCGAGGCTCGCGCGACGGCATTGCGCGAGCACGCGGCATGGGTCGCCGATTCCGTGGCGGAGACACTGTGCGGAGCCTGTCCGTTATCGGCAGGCGAAGCTGCGATGCGGCAATGGAGCGCCCGGGCATCGACGCTGTTGCCGCATGCCGAGGTGACGGTCGTGGAAAGCGGCGGCGTATCCGCGGCGCGCGTGACCTGGCTATCGGTGCGTGACATGCCGCGTACGAACGAACTCATCGACAAACCGGAATCGTGCGGTGGCGCCGACGTTCCGTCCGGGTTCTCATGCGTTGCACTGGCGTTTGCGAAATGAGTCGCCGTCAAGACACCGTCCGTGGCCATACGCTGATCGAATTCGTCATCGCGATGGCGCTCGGTCTGATCGTGACAGCGGGCGTGATCGCGCTCTACAGATCGCAGCGCGCGGCGTTCGATCACGCCGGCGACGCCATGCGGATTCGTGAGGCCGGTCTGACCTCGCTGATGCTGATCGGTCAGCAATTGCAGATGGCGGGCTTCGTGCCAGCGGATGTCATGGGCTACGCGGCGCCGGCCGGTTTGTTCGGCTGTTCGGGCGGCCGTCCCACCGGCGCCGACGATAGTCCCGGCTGCGAAGCATTGGTCGGACGCTCGGATGGCGTCGTCGTCCGCTACGTCGGCGACGTGATCTCGACCTGGCCGTCGGCGAGTGGGCAGGCCACCGACTGTCTCGGTCAGGTGATTACGGCAAGTAACGCCGCGCTCGGCGCGCAAGGGGTACCGGTCGTCAATCGGTTTTTCGCGCGGGCGAGTGGCTCGACCGGCGAGCCCGAACTCTATTGCGAAGGCAACGGCAAGGCGGGCTCGGCGCAACCGTTGGTGGAGGGCGTCGAGCGGGTTCGACTGAAATACTGGGTGAGCGGTGCGGGTGGCGCGCTCGAGGCATCCGCGGTGCCGACCGATCGATGGGCGAAGGTCGTCGCGGTCGACGTGTGCGTGCTCGTGCGTGGCGCGCCAGCGGGGCAGCGCAGCCGTTATGTCGATTGCGATGGAGTCAGCGGACTCGGCGCCGATTATCGGGCCCGGCAGGCGTTCTCGCGACGTGTGGCAATACGCAATCAGACGGAAAACGCGCTATGACGGTCGGATATACCAGGTGCAGCCGCGCAGAGGGCAGGTTCAGGCCATCGCGTCCGTGGCCCGACCACGCAAAACGCAGCGGCGGCGGTGCCAAAAAAACAGGCAAGCGCAGCAAGGGCGCCGTGCTGCCGATCGTCCTGCTGATTTCCGCGATGCTGTTGGCAACGACTGCGGCCTGGTTCGAAACCACGATAGCGGCTGCGCGCGCAGCGGCCAATGTGCGCGACTATCTGCAAGCGTTTCAGGCGGCGGATTCGGCGTTGACTTCGTGCGCGCGCCGAGTCATCGCATCGGAAGAGTCGAGCGGAACGTTGCCGATTGCTGCAGGCGAGCCTCAGCAGTGGAAGCTCGAAGCGGCATTCGAGGCGGGCGCGACCACATTCGTCACGCAATGGCCAGGCTCGCGGCGCGCGCCGCAGTGCCTGATCGAAGCGTGGAGGCCGGCCAGCCGGGCCGATGTCCGCGCCTATCTGCTTACCGCGCGCGGCATGGGGCGCACGCAGGAGTCGCAAGTCTGGTTGCAGATGCAACTGGTCGTTCAGGGCGGCAAAGTCGAGCGCCATTGGCGGCGTGTGGCCGCACGGCCGTTCTGAGGAGATGCAATGTCCAGTCTTCGCATCCGCGCATTCACGCTGCTGGAGTTAATAATCGTGCTGGCCATCGCCGCCACACTCGCGGTTTTTGCCGTGCCGTCGTACCGGAGTCATATCGCGAGAAGCTACCGTATCGACGCATCGTCAGCGCTGTATCGGGCGGCCCAATTCGTGGAAGGTGCGACCGGCGACGCTATGCCGGCATTGCCGCCGGGTTTCGACCAGGCGCCGCAGTCCGGCACACCGGTCTACCGTCTGCGAGTGCTGGCCGGGGACGACTCGAACGGCGGCTACGCAATAGAGGCAACGCCGAGCGATTCAGGTCCGATGCGCGATGACCCATGCGGCGTATTCACGCTGGACGCGACGGGGCAACGTACGAATAGAAGTGGGGGAGGTAATGCAAATGCGGCGGATACGGCACCCGTGCGCGCCGATTGCTGGAACACGAAGTGAGGCTCAATGAAGCCGGAAAGCAAGACTCAACGAGCGGAAGCAAACACCGATGCCTCGCTAAACGCAATCCATGGACTCAACCTTCACCATTCGAAGCGCGCTCGTTTTTCATCTGTTGCCAGATCCGATACGCTTCCCATCCGACAAGCCCGAGGCCGCCCCATTTGAGAGCAGGTTTTGCACCGGCAGCGACGCTTGCGCGCAGCGGTTTGGCGAGAAGCATCGAGGCGATCGAACTGATCAGCGGGTATTGCTTGAGCAGCGTACCGATGGTGCCTGCATTGAACACATTGTTGCCGCCCTTCGGCCCACTGCCTCCTACGCGCATGCCGCCCATACCGGGCACGATCATCTTGAGCCAGCTGAAGTGGGTCACGGCCTCGCGCAGGTCGGTGGTCGCCTGAGCAAGCTCCATGCGCTCGACGTCCGCGCGCACTAGCAGCAATTCCTTGCGCAGTGCGCGCAGGTGCGGGGCGCTCAGATCTTTGGCCTGGCGACGTTTGTTGCGAAACGCGGTATCGGATTGGCTGGAGCTCATGGCGGGTAGGCAGCGGTGAAAGTGTGGAGCGGTTCGATCAAGGCTTGCGAAACGTATCGCGGTCCTTCTCGAACTCGGCAATGGTGGCTTCGAACACCATCGGTGCGTTGCGCAGGCCGCTGCGCGCTTTCAGCGCGCAGGCTATGCCCGCAATCGCGTAGACAGCCGTAATGCCGGCGAGCGCCTGCCACCGGTACGTGTCCCAGAAGGCGATCGCGATGAGTACGGTTAGCGAGATCAGGGCCATCGTGGCGAGCATCATCGCGGCGAGGCCGAGAAACAGTACGCCGATCAGCCGATCTTTCTCTTCGGCGAGCTCGATGCCCACCAGTTCAAGCCGCGTCTGCAATATCGCAAACACGGAGCCGATGATGCGGCGCAGCGGGCTGTGTTCTCCGCGCGGCGGTTGTTTGTCGATCGTCATAACTGTGGGCGTTGCGCGTGAGGGCCGAACCGGCGCGCGCGGACGGGCGCGCCAAGATGAGCAGACCCGCCGGAGATGCGCCGGTCGGCTCGAGTCACCGGACTGCCGAGCCGCGAGGTCCGGCGATGTCCGGCGTTACCGCTTACTTGCGGTTGATCAACAGGCCAAGCAGCACGCCTGCGCCGGCAGCAATGCCGATAGATGCCCACGGATGCTCATGCACGTAATCGTCCGTCGCACGGGCGGCTTTCTTGCCTTTTTCGACCACGACGACCTGCACGTCGGCGGCTTTTTCCTTCGCCTGTTTCAGACGCGTGAGCGCCGTTTCACGCAGTTCCGAAGCACGCTCGCCAGTGGCGCTCGCGGCCTGTTTCAGCAGATCTTCTGCGTCCGCGAGGACGGTTTTGATATCCGACATCAATCTCTCCTTGTTGATTTCCGACATTGACAGCTCCCCTTCGTCTCACGCCACGTGAATCCTAACCAAACTAAAGGTTGCTGGCGAGCGTGGGGTCCGGTGGATTCAAGCAGACGCACGAACCGTTCCCGGCAAAGAGAGAAGCCTTGCAAGCGCGATCGCCCGCAACTCGAAGCAGGAAATCTTTGCCTGAGATGGAGTTGATCTGTCCCGCAAAGTTTCCACTAAATCGGTGAAAATTACAAAAACGCATAAAGTAGTGACGCGATGTTCGTTCGTCACGCCATGCCGTTGCCGTATGCTTTATCGTTGCAGGCGCTGCGAGGAGACTGCCCGCGCAGAAAGTTTCGAACCCTAAGGAGGATGCATCATGAGTTTACGTCTTGGCGATATCGCACCCGATTTCGAGCAGGAGTCGAGTGTCGGTCGGATCAAATTCCATGAATGGCTAGGCGATAGCTGGGGCGTGCTGTTCTCGCATCCGGCGGACTTCACGCCGGTCTGCACGACCGAACTCGGTCTGACTGCCAAACTCGCCGACGAATTTGCGCAACGTAATGTCAAAACCATCGCTCTGTCGGTCGACAGCGCCGAGTCGCACAAAGAGTGGATCAAGGACATCAACGAGACTCAAGCCGCCAACGTCGGTTTCCCGATTCTCGCCGACGGCGACCGCAAGGTAGCCGAGCTATACGACATGATTCACCCGAACGCGAACGAAACGCTCACCGTGCGTTCGCTGTTCGTGATCGATCCGAAAAAGAAGGTGCGGCTGATCATCACGTACCCGGCCAGCACCGGTCGTAACTTCGACGAAGTGCTGCGAGTGATCGACTCGCTGCAACTCACGGACAGTCACTCGGTCGCCACGCCCGGCAACTGGAAGCAGGGCGACGACGTGGTGATCGTGCCGTCGCTGAAGGACGAGGAAGTGATCAGGCAGAAATTCCCGAAGGGTTATAAGGCGTTGCGCCCGTATCTGCGTCTGACGCCGCAGCCGAACAAGTAAGCGGGCAACGGACGTCACGCACGTGCCGATCGCCGCTCCAAAAAAAGGCCGGTTCGATTCGAACCGGCCTTTTTCAATTTAAGCGGACTTCGCGTCAGAAAAACGCCTGAATCCCCGTCTGCGCGCGCCCGAGAATCAGCGCGTGAATATCGTGCGTGCCTTCGTACGTGTTCACGACTTCCAGGTTCACCAGATGCCGGGCAATACCGAACTCGTCCGAAATACCGTTGCCGCCCAGCATGTCCCGCGCGAGTCGCGCGATATCGAGCGCCTTGCCGCATGAATTGCGCTTCATGATCGACGTGATTTCGACGGCGGCCGTGCCTTCGTCTTTCATGCGACCGAGGCGCAGCACGCCTTGCAAGCCGAGCGTGATTTCGGTCTGCATATCGGCCAGTTTTTTCTGGATCAACTGATTCGCGGCGAGCGGCCGGCCGAACTGTTTGCGATCCAGTACGTACTGACGGGCCGTATGCCAGCATGCTTCAGCCGCGCCCAGCGCGCCCCACGCAATGCCATAGCGCGCCGAGTTCAGGCAGGTGAACGGACCGCGCAGGCCGCTGACGTCGGGGAAGCGGTTCTCTTCCGGCACGAACACTTCGTCCAGCACGATCTCGCCGGTGATCGACGCACGCAGACCCACCTTGCTATGAATGGTGGGCGCGGACAGACCCTTCCAGCCCTTCTCCAGAATGAAGCCGCGAATCGAGTCGCGGCCGTCTTCCTCGAGCTTTGCCCAAACGACGAACACGTCGGCGATCGGCGAATTGGTAATCCACATTTTCGAGCCCGACAGCGAATAGCCGCCGTCGACTTTCTTCGCCCGCGTCACCATGCTGCCCGGATCCGAACCGTGGTTCGGCTCGGTCAGACCGAAACAGCCGATCCATTCGCCGGTGGCCAGCTTGGGCAGATACTTCTGCTTTTGCGCTTCCGAACCGAATTCGTTGATCGGCACCATGACCAGCGACGACTGCACCGACATCATCGACCGGTAACCCGAATCGACGCGCTCCACTTCCCGCGCGATCAGACCATAGGCGACGTAGTTCAGACCCGGGCCGCCGTACTGCTCGGGAATCGTCGGGCCGAGCAGACCGAGCTCACCCATCTCGCGAAAAATTTCGATGTCGGTTTTTTCATGACGGAACGCTTCGAGCACGCGCGGTTGCAGCTTGTCCTGCGAGTAGGCCGCGGCGGCGTCGCGCACCATGCGTTCGTCTTCGGTCAGCTGCTGATCCAGCAGCAACGGGTCTTCCCAATGAAACTGCGCGGCCTCGGCCATGACTGATCTCCTGATTCCTTGCTTGAATTAAGTGCGACTGCGCTTGACGTGAGTTCCGCTATGCGAAACAATGTTTTGCAAATCACGCCCGAGTGTATCACCCCATGCCGACTGCTTCCACTCCCTCCGAGCCGCTCGACGAGCGCAAATTCGTCGTCGCGCTGGCGCGCGGCCTCGACTTGCTGCGGGCATTCAAGCCGGGCGAGACCTTGCTCGGCAACCGCGATTTCGTCGAACGCACGGGTTTGCCGAAGGCGACCGTCAATCGTCTCGCCTATACGCTGACCGTGCTGGGTTACCTGCGGCTCGACGAATCGCTCGGCAAATATGCGCTCGACGCGGGCGTACTGTCGCTGGGTTTCGCGCTGCTGTCCGGCACCGACACGCTCGAACTGGCGCGCCCGCATCTGCGCACGTTTGCGCGCGAGGTCGGCGCGGCGGTGTCGCTCGGTTGCCGCGACGGGCTGGACATGATTTATCTGGAAACGATCCGCAGCGAGACCGCGTTGACGCTCGGGCTCGCGTCGGGTTCGAAACTGTCGATGCTGACGAGTTCGATGGGCCGCGCCTATCTGGCCGTTCAGCCCGAGGACGCACGCAAGGCCTTGCTGGCCGAGTTGCGTAAAGCGGCGGGCAAGCACGCAGCGTTGCAGGTGGCCGAAGCGGAAAAAGAGATCGCCGCCTTCGCGACGGAGCGCTGTTGCTATTCGTTTCGCGCGTGGCACGACGATGTGAACGCGGTCGCCGTGCCGTTTCGCGAGCCGCGCGAAGGGCGCTGGCTGGTACTTAGTTGCAGCGGGCCGGCTTCGTCGATGGGCGAGGCCGTGTTCCGCGACAGCGTCGCGCCCCGGTTGAAGGCACTGGCGCGGCGCCTTGGAGATGCCGGCTGACCTTGCGCTTCGGACTTAAACCTTAAACCTCAAGTCTCAAACCTCAAGCCTCAAACCTCAAGCCGGCCGCTCATGATAATGAGCCGTGAACAAAGGCCCCTGCACAAAACGCACGTCGTATTGCTGAAGCGCGACGAACTGCGACTCATCCGCCACGCCATTGAAAATCAGCGGAATCCGCAACCGGCTCGCATAGCCGACTAGCGGCTTCACCATCGCATCGCGCAACGCAATGCCCGCATCCATCTTGATGAAATCGAGCCGCGCGGTTTCCGACACCGACAGGATCTGCCCCGCGTTCGACAGATTGCCCGCCACCTTGAAGCCGTAGCGCTGATAGCTCGTGGTCAGATAGCCGAGAAAGGTTTTATGGGCGACGGCCGCGGCCGGCAACTCGATCACCACCCGCGCCGGGTTCAGCCCGAACGACACGAGCACGGTCGAGAAATGCTTTCCGTGGTCGTATTTGACGCTCTTGAGCAAACGCTCGTGCACGCGCAGGAACAGCAAGCCATGCCGTTGAGCGCCGAAGAAGTTGATCGCATGCAGCGCGCGGGACATGCGGTCGAGCGCGACCAGTTCGCGGTCGTCGGCGATACGCTCGAACGGATCGGCCACGTCGAACGGCGTCGCATCCGGCCGCTGCGTCACCGCCTGAAAGCCGAGTTCGTCGCCGAAGCGATCCACGCCCTCGGCGCCCGAAGTCAGCGATTGCGCGAGTGCATGCACGCTGATATCGAAGATGGGTTCATACGCACTGGCCAGTTCGATATCGCCGAATCGCGCGAGCGCCACGTCGCGATGCGCGCCGGTTCCCATGGCCAGATGTTCGCCGAGAAACGGATGATCGGCGGCACGGGCAATCAGATTGGGAATGGTCGGCGGAATCATGTAGGCGGATGGATTCGAAGAACGCGCGTCAGGCGCTGGACAACGCGGCGCAATGGCCGCATCCAGGGATGGTAGCAGTCCGCGATGCGCGGGCTTGGACAAAATGCTCATAACGTTATCGGCCGAACGTTTGTCCGCCGGGCTCTTCGGGCTGTCACACTGCTTCGCTTCGGGTTTACGTTAGTTTCACTATTCGAAATTGATTTTACAATGCGTAAATCTTGTGGGCCGCATACCTGCCGATACCAATACACCCGCTTCACCAGACAAGCCGTCGAGACCGAGGAGACCCCCGTGACAGCCAAACCGGCCGCCGCCAGCGCCAGCGCCAATGTGATCGAAGTCGAGCGCGTGCTCGGCGAAACGCATCACCCGGCATTCCAGTTGTTATTGCTCGCGCTATGCGGGTTGTGTCTGGTCATCGATGGTTTCGACGCTCAGGCCATGGGCTATGTCGCGCCGAGCGTGATCGGCGAGTGGCATGTGTCGAAGGCCGCGCTCGGCCCGGTGTTCAGCGCCAGTCTGTTCGGCATGTTGCTCGGCGCGCTGGGCCTGTCGGTGCTGGCCGACCGGATCGGCCGGCGCCCGGTGCTGATTGGCGCGACGTTTTTCTTTGCGTTGTCGATGCTCGTGACGCCGTTCGTCACGACGATTCCTACGTTGATCGGGCTGCGCTTCGTCACGGGCCTCGGGCTCGGCTGCATCATGCCGAACGCGATGGCGCTGGTCGGCGAATTCGCGACGCCCGCGCATCGCGTCAAGCGCATGATGCTGGTGTCGTGCGGCTATACGCTTGGCGCGGCGATCGGCGGCTTCGTCAGCGCCGCGCTGATTCCGGCTTACGGCTGGCGCGCGGTGTTCTGGGTCGGCGGCACGGTGCCGCTGCTGCTGGGCCTGGCGATGCTCGCGCTGCTGCCGGAGTCGCTGCAGTTTCTCGTGCTCAAAGGCCGTACCGACCGCGCGCTGAACTGGCTGCGCAAATTCAATCCGGCATTGCCGATCGATGCGGCCACGCGCCTCGTCGTGCGAGAAAAGGGCAATGGAGGCGCGCCGGTCGCTGAACTGTTCCGCGCCGGTCGCGGTCCGTTCACGCTAATTCTGTGGGCCATCAGCTTCATGAACCTGATCGATCTGTATTTCCTGTCGAACTGGCTGCCCACCGTGATGCGCGACGCGGGTTACTCGCCGGGCACCGCGGTGATCGTCGGCACGACGCTGCAGACCGGCGGCGTGATCGGCACGCTGCTGCTCGGGTGGTTCATCGAACGGTTTGGCTTCGTACGCGTGCTGTTCGTCTGTTTCGCCGCTGCGGCGGTGGCGGTCGGCACCATCGGCACGGTCGCGCATGCGTTGCCGTGGCTGCTGATCGCCGTATTCGCCGGCGGCTTCTGCGTGGTCGGCGGACAGCCGGCAGTCAACGCGCTCGCCGGACATGTTTATCCGACCACGCTGCGCTCGACCGGGATTGGCTGGAGCCTCGGCATCGGCCGCATCGGCTCGGTGATCGGGCCGCTGGTCGGCGGCCAGCTGATTGCGCTGAACTGGTCGAACGAGTCGCTGTTTCATGCAGCCGCGTTGCCGGTGCTGTGTTCCGCGCTGCTGGTGATACTGCTCGCCGGCACGACGCGTCAGCGAGGCCCGGCGACGACGCAAACCGTCTGACGCCGTCCGGACATCTGGTTAGAAGCCGCGACTCGAACCGGCGGCTCAAACCCGCGGCTGGAACACCGATCGATCATCCAAGGAGACCTTTATATGGTTGCCCTCACCAGAACACCGAACCTCGAGCGTTCACGGCTCGAGATCGAGCCGGGCTATCAATCCGGCTTTGGCAACGAATTCGCCACCGAGGCATTGCCGGGCGCGTTGCCGGAAGGTCGCAACTCGCCGCAACGCGTGGCCTATGGCCTGTATGCGGAACAACTGTCGGGCACGGCGTTCACCGCGCCGCGCGGCCACAACCGTCGCTCGTGGCTATACCGCATTCGCCCGGCCGCCGTGCATATGCCGTTCGAGTTGCTGCCTTCGGAGCGCCTGGTCGCCAACTTCGCGGAAGTCCCGCCGACGCCGCCGAACCAGTTGCGCTGGGACGCATTGCCGATGCCCGCCGAGCCGACCGATTTCGTCGACGGCTGGACCACGATGGCCGGCAACGGCTCGGCGGAGTCGATGAACGGTTGCGCGATCCATCTGTACGCGGCCAACAGTTCGATGAAGGACCGCTTCTTCTACAGCGCCGACGGCGAACTGCTGATCGTGCCGCAGGAAGGCCGCCTGCACATCGCCACCGAACTGGGCGTGCTCGACGTCGCGCCGTTCGAGATCGCGGTGATCCCGCGCGGCGTGCGCTTTGCCGTGAGCCTGCCGGACGGCCAGGCGCGCGGCTACATCTGCGAAAACTTCGGCGCGCTGTTGCGCTTGCCGGACCTGGGTCCGATTGGCTCGAACGGTCTTGCCAATCCGCGCGATTTCCTCACGCCGCAGGCCGCGTATGAAGACCGTGAAGGCGACTTCGAACTCGTCGCGAAGATGAACGGCAACCTGTGGCGCGCCGACATCGGCCATTCGCCACTCGACGTGGTCGCCTGGCACGGCAACTACGCACCGTACAAGTACGATCTGCGCCGCTTCAACACCATCGGTTCGATCAGCTTCGATCATCCGGATCCGTCGATCTTCCTCGTGCTGCAATCGCAGAGCGACACGCCGGGCGTCGATACGATCGACTTCGTGATTTTCCCGCCGCGCTGGCTCGCCGCCGAAGACACGTTCCGCCCGCCCTGGTTTCACCGCAACGTGGCGAGCGAGTTCATGGGACTCGTGCATGGCGTCTACGATGCGAAGGCCGAAGGCTTCGTGCCGGGCGGCGCGAGTCTGCATAACTGCATGTCGGGCCACGGCCCCGACGCGGATACCTTTGAAAAAGCCTCGAACGGCGATACCTCGACGCCGAAGAAAGTCGGCGACACGATGGCTTTCATGTTCGAAACCCGTACGCTGATCAAGCCGACCCGCTTCGCGCTCGAAACCGCGCAATTGCAGGCGCATTACTACGAGTGCTGGCAAGGTCTCACCAAACACTTCAACCCGGAGCAACGATGAGCGCATTGAGCGATCTTCAGGCGACGCTCGATCCGTCGCGCAAGAGCTGGGTCGAATCGGCCAACGATTCGACCAACGATTTTTCGATCCAGAACCTGCCGTTCGGCATTTTCAGCGACGCGAGCAACGCGGCGCGTCGCGTCGGCGTGGCGATCGGCGATGAGATCGTCGACCTGGCCGTTCTGCAGGCGGCGGGATTGTTGAAGGCTTCGGCATCTGCTTCCGCTCCCACCGATGTCTTCTCGCGCGACACGCTAAACGATTACATCGCGCTGGGCCGCGATGCATGGCGCAGCGTGCGCGTGCAACTCAGCAATCTGCTGGCCCGCGATACCGCAACTTTGCGCGACGACGCCGCGCTGCGCTCGAAAGCGCTCGTCAAGCAGGCCGGCGCGCAATTGCATCTGCCGCTGCAGATTCCGGGCTACACCGATTTCTACTCGTCGAAGGAACACGCGACCAATGTCGGCTCGATGTTCCGCGATCCGAAGAATGCGCTGCTGCCGAACTGGTCCGAGTTGCCGGTCGGTTATAACGGACGGGCCTCGTCGGTGGTCGTGAGCGGCACGCCGGTGCGCCGTCCCAACGGACAGTTGAAGTTGCCGGACCAGGAGCGCCCGGTATTCGGCGCGTGCCGCAAGCTGGATATCGAACTCGAAACGGGCTTCGTGATCGGCCGCGGCAACGAACTGGGCGAGCCGATCGCGTGCGCGGATGCCGAAGCACATATCTTCGGCATGGTGCTGCTGAACGACTGGAGCGCGCGCGATATCCAGCAATGGGAATACGTGCCGCTCGGTCCGTTCAACGCGAAGACTTTTGCGACCACGATCTCGCCGTGGATCGTGACGCTCGACGCACTGGAACCGTTCCGCGTCGCGCAACCGGCGCAGGATCCGCAGCCGCTGCCGTACTTGCGGCACGAAGGCGCGCATTCGTTCGACATCTCGCTGGAAGTGCGACTGCGTCCGCAAGCGGCTTCGAAGACGAGCACGATCGCGCTGACCAACTTCAAGTACATGTACTGGACGATGGCGCAGCAACTCGCTCACCACACGGTGTCGGGCTGCAATACGCGCGTGGGCGACCTGATGGGCTCGGGTACGATCAGCGGTCCGACAGAAGATTCGTTCGGCAGCCTGCTCGAAATCACCTGGAACGGCAAGAAGCCGCTGGAACTGCAGGAAGGCGGCACGCGCAGCTTCATTGAAGATGGCGACGAACTGACGCTCGCCGGATGGTGCCAGGGCGACGGCTACCGTGTGGGCTTCGGCACCTGCGTGGGCGAGATTCTGCCGGCCCGCCGTTAAAGCTTGTTGACGCAGTAGAAAGGCCGGCGCGGTTTTGCCGGCCTTTTTTGCATTGTCATTCTGCTGTGCGGGTTTAGCGCGCATACCAGAGACCATGGTCATACAGGATGGCGAGCACTTTCGCGTCCTCGGCCGCGCCCGGTGCGAGCGTGTTTGCGACCGCCAGACACGCGGCCGTCGTATTGCCCACCAGATAACCCGTGCTGCGCGCCAACGCTTTGCGCGTATCCAGCACGGCTTCGTAGTCGACCGTTCTGACGTCGTCGATCAGACTCCAGTCCAGAAACGGTGGCGCAACGCCAACCGCCATACCTTCCAGCTTGTGTTCAGTGAAGACGCCGCGGCGCGAGTCGCAGCCTTGCGGCTCGACCAGCACGACTTCCACCGTATAACCCGCCGACTTCAATGCCTTCGCGATTCCAACCAGGCTCGCGCCGGTGCCCGCGCACGCAACGAATGTCAGTTTCTTGACGCGCGGCCAGGCCTGGAGTTGTGCGACGATTTCCGGACCGGTCTCCAGTTCATGCGCGGCGACGCTCGCGGCATTGCGAAACTGGTCGGTGTAGAAATAGCTGCGCTGCAATTCCTGCTGGTTTTGCAGATGCCATTCCACGACCTCGCGCGGCGACGCGCCGCGTTCCAGCATCTCGAGGCCGATCAGCCGCGCGCCGAACAATTCGAGGCAGCGGCGTTTGACGGGACTGAAGCTCAAACCCACCGCGAGTTCGACGGGGACATCGTGCGCCCGGCACGCAATCGCCAGGCCGAAGCCAAAGTTGCCGCCCGTTTTTTCGATGACGGTGGTGTGTCCCGGCACGATCTCGCCGCTGTCGAGCCCGCTTCTCACGATAAAGCGCGCAGCCCGGACTTTGTGACTGCCGCCCGCGTTGTCGCCTTCGAACTTGAGCAGCATGCCGGGTTGTACTTCGCGGAGTGGCGTAATCGTGTCGCCCTGAATCTCGAACGCGGGCGAGGCGTCATGTCTATCCATTAAAGCGGGCGTCATGATCCCAACGCCTCCCGAACCGGTTTGCGGTTTTCGCGCAGACCTGCCCACGTCATGCCCGCCGCGACGACGCACAGCGCCAGACAGGCGAGATTGGTGTTGCGCCAGCCGATCGCGGCTTGCAGTATGGCCGGGGCGAACGCGCCGATGGTCGCGCAGATCGCGATGATGCAGTCGTTGATGCCTTGCAGACGATGGCGGTCGGCGTCGGTCAACGTGCTGGCGAGCAGTGCACCGCCGCCGACATAACCGAAGTTCCAGCCGACCCCGAGCAGGATCAGGCCGACGACGACCGTTTCGAAGCCGGTGCCCCATGCGCCCAACGCCGCCGATGCGGCCAGCAGCACATAACCGGCCATCAGCGTGTTGCGATGACCCGCGCGGACCAGAATCGCGCCGGTCACGAACGACGGCGCGAACATCGCGACGACATGCCCCTGAATCGCCATCGAACTGCTGTCGAACGATACGCACATCGATTCCATCAGCAACGACGCCTGAACCATCAGCATGTTCATGATGAGATAGCTCAGCGCGGACGCGATGACGGCGACGGTCACAGGGGCCTGTCGCGTGGCCACGCCGTCTACGCCTGACGAAGCGGCAGCCTTCAAGCTGGAGAAACCGGAAGCAGTCGCCGTACTTACCCCAGCCGGCTTCCAGAGCCCCATCAGTCCGATCGTCGCCAGCCCGAGCAGCACGAACGATGCATAGCACAAGGAAAATGCTGCAAAGCCCGCGACGTCCTTGAGTCCCATCGACATGAGCGGGCCCGTGATAGCCGCGACGACGCCGCCTCCCACCACGAACGACAGGCCCTTCGCGCGCAGATCCGGCGCGAGGCCGTCGACGGCAGCGAAGCGATAGAAGTTGGCGAATGCGACATATACGCCGAGCAGCGCGTGCGCGACGATCAATTGCGTGAAGCTGGCGCGCGCGATCGCGTCGTAGCCGATGCAGCCCGCCGCCATCAGACAGAGTGCGCCGATCAGGAAGCCCGGCTTGCGGCCGCGACGACGCATGAAGCTGGCCGCCGGATACGTGGCAATGGCGACCGCCGCGAACTGCACGCCGTAGGGAACCGTGGCCCACGCCTGGCTCGGGGCCAGCTTGCCGCCCACCAATGCGGCGATCGTGACGGACACCACGGCCGCGGTCAGGTTGATGGCCTGGCACAGCGAGAGCAGGTAAGTCGCACCGGGTAATTTGCCGGACTCCAACGACGCGTTGAGCGGAGAAAGCGGCGCGCCGGTCACGATGTCCCTCCGCCTGAATGACCAGGCTGCGGCCCTGCATGCCCGGTATGAAAAGGCGCAATGTCGAAAGCCGCCTGCTCGAACTGACACGACAGCCGTTCCTTGCCGGCGCCCATGCTTTTACGGCGCACGGCGATACGGCCGATGGGCGCGGTATTGCCGATATGGGTGCCCCCGCAAGGCATGGTGTGAGCCTCGCACTCCCAGTAGCGCGCGTCGATATGCTCGGGATGTGCATACGTGAGCACCGCGTTGCCTCGTGCGACGAACTCGTTCGCTATCTGCTCGACGGCCCGCACCTCGTCCAGCGAGAAGCGCTGCTCGACGCCGAAATCGAAGCGCGCGCCGTCGGGCCGGATATGACAGCCGAGCGTCCAGTCGATAGCGTCGGGGCGAACTTGCGCGACCCCGAGATAAAGCAGATGCGATGCGGTGTGACTCAACGACAGTTGCGCGCGACGGAGCACGTCGATACTGATCTGAACTTCGTCGCCGGTTTTCAACCCGGCGAGCAAAGGCACGTCGTCGGGATGAACGACATGTTCGATCACCCCGTCGAGTTGAATGTCCGGAAAGCCTGGGATAGTCGCTCGCTTGCCGTACATCTTGCGCGCGTGGATAAATCGGATCGATTCGCCGCTCACAAGCTCGAGTGTGCCGACGTCCGCTTCCTGGCCGCCGCCTTCGGGGTAGGCGACGGTTGCGGCCAGCTCGACGTAATCGCTGCCGACTTTCGTCACGGTGGAGCTGGTTTGGTACAAAAAAGCGTCCGAGTAATAAAGCCGCTCGGTACAACGGGAAATGGACAGCATGGTTGAAAGAACCTCGCGTTGAGCAGAGCGCCTTAAGCGCGGCAGCCGGCCGTGGCGGCGCGAACGACCTGGTTTTCGGATCGCAGCGTGACGACGGAATTGGCCGGAATGGTCTGGGTGACGCAGCAGTGCGTGCCGATGAACACGTCGTCGCCGATCAGGATGTTGCCGAACACGCGCGCGAAGGCGCCGACCTGCACGCGATTGCCGAGCGTGGGATGACGCCGCACCGATGGATTGCCCGCCATGCCTGCCGCGCCCAACGTGACGCCGCCGAGCAGATAGCAGTCGTCACCCAGCACGCTGGTCTCGCCGATCACCGTGCCCCAGCCGTGATCGAGCACGAAGCGCTTGCCGATCGTGCAGCGCGGATGGATTTCCGCGCCCGAGAGCAGCTTGCCGCGATTCGACACGAGCAACGCATACGACTCGAAGCCGTCCGCGCCGTGCGGGTCTGCATTCGCCATGGAGATCAAAGCGCTGGCCAGCCGGTAGTGGAGGATGGCCTTGTAGGACGTCGAGCCGGTGAGCGTGACGTTCCACGAGCCTTGTTGCGCGGGGTCTTTGACGACGAACGCCGTGAGGTCTTCATAGGCGTCGACGCAGGCAAGCGCGAAGCAGGGATGCGCGAAGATTCTGCGGGTGGCGGCGGGCGGCGCGCATTCCATGAGCGCGGCGCGCAGCAGGCTGGTGACGGCTAGAAGGGGTTCTGAACCGGAAGCGGTGCTGGACGGATCGACAGGACCGACAGGACCGACAGGACCGACAGGATCGACAGGATCGACAGGAAAATGCGCAGTGGTTGCCGCGAGGCCGGTGCGGTCACCACCCGTGATGAGCGATGCAGCAACGCTCGATTCGGATTGCGTAACTAGGACGTCTCTCATGACTTATAGGAATTTTTTAGATGAACATAGGATTACCTATCGATAAGTTTGCCTCATTCAATCGCCGCATTGGTGTGCGAAATTTCCCAAATTAGAGAGCGTGCAGAAGCTCAGCCGGACACGGCCATGCGTTGCGTGCGCCGCTCGATCAGCACCGACCACAGCGTCAGCAACAGTGCGCCGATCGCGATCGCGACGCCCACCCAAGGCAGGCGCGTAAGCGGCGCACCCGCGCCGATCGACAGGCCGCCGAGCCACGCGCCGGTCGCATTGCCGAGATTGAACGCCCCCTGGTTCAGCGTCGAGGCGAGATTCGGCGCCCGACTCGCTCGATCGACGATCAGGATCTGCAGCGGCGGCACGATGGCGAAGGCGAGCACGCCCCACACGAAGATCGTGATCATTGCCGGAATGCGCGCGTGCATGGTGCCGGCGAAGATCGTCAGGATCATCACGATGGCGAACAGAAACGTCACCAGAGACGGCATCAGCCGCCAGTCGGCGAGCTTGCCGCCGAGCGTGCTGCCGACCGTCAGGCCGAGCCCGAACAGCAGCAGCACGAGCGTGACGGCATGCGGCGTCAGACCGGTCACGTCCTCGAGAATCGGCGTGATGTAGGTGAAGGTGGAGAACAGGCTCGCCGAGGCCAGCACGCTAATGGCGAGCACCATCAGCACCTGCGGGTTTTTCAGCACGCCGAACTCGCGCAGCAGACTCGCTTTCTGCATCTCGATTTTGGCCGGCAGACACACGGCGAGCGCGATGGCCGCGAGCACGCCGATCACGGTCACCGCCCAGAAAGTCGCGCGCCAGCCGACCGCCTGGCCCAGCGCGGTGCCGAGCGGTACGCCGAGCACGTTGGCGAGCGTCAGGCCGGTGAACATCAGCGCAATCGCTTGCGCGCGGCGATTCGGCGCGACCAGTCCGGCGGCCACTACCGAGCCGATGCCGAAGAACGCGCCATGACAGAACGCCGTGACGATGCGCGCGGCCATCAGCACGGCATAACCCGGCGCCGTCGCGCACAGCACGTTGCCGACGATGAACACGCCGATCAGGCTCAGCAACGCCTTCTTGCGCGGCAGATTGGCGACGGCGATCGCGACGATCGGCGCACCGATCGTGACCCCGAGCGCATACGCCGAGACCAGCATGCCCGCTGCGGGAATGGAGACCGACAGGTCGCGCGCGACATCGGGCAGCAAACCCATGATCACGAATTCGGTGGTGCCGATGCCGAACGCGGCTACGGCAAGAGCGAGCAGGGGTAGGGGCATGGTGAGCGAGGAAGCGTCGGCGCGGGAGGTGCGCATGGTCGGGATGAGCATGCAGGCACCTTGCGAGGTCAAGGCAGTGGGGAATTCTACCCAGGTCGAAATGGGCCTGCCGGGCAGCGGCACCGGGTGATACCGTGCATGACCGGCTGCAAAACGTGCGCTCGCGCACACCGGTCCGTCGATGCATGGCGGTTAATACACACACGTGTCATCCAGGTTTCACAATCGCCTCGTAGCGTGGGCGGTCTATTCGTGCGCTGGCGTCGCCTGCCAGCTTTGCCGGCTTTTTGCTGGCTTTCCAAGCCTTTCAAGCCTGCCCAGCCTGTTCCGTTTTTCGAGCCCGACTTTGCCCGTTATTCCGCCCTTTTCGTCCGGTCCATTGCACACGAACCCATTGGCCGATGCCGTTCCCGTTCCCGAAACCGTCTGGACCGTGCCGCTGCCCGATCATCCCTGGTACGACCACGTGTGCCTGAAACGGGTGTTCGTCACCGACGGCACGCGTCATCAGGTGGTGCTCGTCGACGCGCGCAAGCTGCTCGTCTGCGCGGATCGCGACAATACGGACTACGTGCTCAAGCCGGTCGCCGAATGGCATTCGGGCAAGGTGCGCGGCATCCGCGAGTTTCTCGATCCGGAGAACCCGCGGATTCCGCCGATGCCCTACGTGACCATCTCGACGCGTCGCGCGTCCGGTCTGCTGGGCTGGCTCGGACTGGAGCGCGAAGGGGTGGTGGCGTTTCGCAACGGACAGCATCGCGCGCGCTATCTGGCGGGGGCGGGCGCGCGCTGGTTTCCGGTGGAGGTTCACGAACGCGAAGCCGCGTTGCTGCATGAAATGTGCGGTGCCGCCGACGATGCGCGCACGGCGATCCGCCCGGTCACGTTGCCGGCGGTGCCCCAGCCGGGCGCCGCGGGCAGCGCGGGCGGCAAGCCCGGCAAAGGCGCCGCCTAACTCCGTGCGCTCACCTCGTTGCGCGGCGCACCCGCCCGCCACGCGGCCACGTTGCCGAGCGTGGTCTGGGCAATCTCGTTCATCGCCTCGCGCGTGAAGAACGCCTGGTGCGCGGTGACTATCACGTTCGGGAACATCAGAAGCCGCGCCAGCACGTCGTCTTGCAGCGGCGCGTGCGAGTGGTCTTCGAAAAACAGGCCGCCTTCTTCCTCGTACACATCGAGCCCGAGATGGCCGAGCTGGCCGTCTTTCAGTGCGCCGACCAGCGCCTGGCTTTCGACCAGACCGCCGCGACCGGTATTGATAAGCATCGCGCCGCGCTTCATTTTCGCGAGCGCGGGGCCGCCGATCAGGTGATAAGTGGACGGCACCAGCGGACAGTGCAGGCTCACCACGTCCGACTCGGCCAGTAGCGTATCGAGCGGCACGTAGCGCGCGCCGAGCGCCAGCAGGTCGTCGGCCGGTGTGCCGGGATCGTGCGCGAGCACCTGCATGCCGAAGCCCGCCATGATGCGGCCGAACACGCGGCCGATCATGCCGGTGCCGATCACGCCCACCGTCTTGCCGTGCAGATCGAAGCCGAGCAGCCCATGCAGCGAAAAGTCGCCTTCGCGGGTGCGTGCGACAGCGCGCGGCAAACGCCGGTTCAGCGCGAGGACCAGGCCAACCGCATGTTCGGCGACCGCGTGCGGCGAGTAAGCCGGCACTCGTGCGACCGGCATGCCGAGCGCGGCCGCCGCGGCGAGATCGACGTGATTGAAGCCTGCCGAGCGCAGCGCGATCATGCGCGTGCCGCCTTCGTGAAGCCGGGCAAGCACGGCCGCGTCGACGCGGTCGTTGACGAACGGGCAGACCACCTCGTACCCACGCGCGAGGACCGCGGTTTCCTCGTCGAGACGCGAATCCTGGAAATGCAACTCATAGCCGTGCATGGCGTTGGCTTCGGTGAACGTGTCGCGGTCGTACTGGCGGCTGCTGAACAGGATGATGCGCATGGCGGACTCCGCAAGGCTTCGGAAGAAGGCTTAGATGTTATTCCCGACGTTTCGCCAAATCTTATTGCATATGCACATTACATTTGGCATCAGCCAGATGCTGCCTTTTTCGAGAATAGATTCGCCTCAACTGCAAATAATATTGACAGCTGCGCCGAAATGCCATATTTATTAAACGCTGCAATTTAAGAAAAGCATGTTCATTCATGCAAAAAAGATTGGCCATCCGCAAATGTCATTTTCAAGGCGTTAGGCAACTTCGCGAGGAAAGTATGACTGTCGAGCCATCCAGAAGGCGCCTGCGCGCCGCTGTCGCAATGCGGCATTATGTCCGGCCGCGTGCGGTTTTTGCTCTTTACGCGTTCCCATTTTCAGTCAATTCTGTTTTCACCCAATAATCGATGCAGGTTGATTAATTCACCGGACATAATGGCGCCGGCTGGATCGACACGCGCCCGGTAATTGGGTATTCAGTTCTTTTTTAATTAATCGATAACGACCGCGAGACAATATGATCGGTGAATTGCTGAGGTCTCAACCCGAGATCGCGCTGTTCGCAAGTCTGGCAATCGGCTATTTCATCGGCTCGTTTCGCGTCGGCCCCATTCAGTTGGGCGGCGTGTGCGGCACGCTGGTCGTCGCGCTGCTGTTGGGGCAAACCGGCGCCCGCCTGCCTGCCGATCTGAAGAACATCGCGTTCGCGCTGTTCATCTTCGCGCTCGGCTTCACCGGCGGCCCGCAGTTCTTCGCGAACATTGGCCGCGGCTGGCGCTATGGCGTGTTGTCGATCGTCGAGATCGTCTCGGTGCTGGCGCTCATCATGATCGCGGTCGTCGTCATGCGGCTCGACGTCGGCACCGCCGCCGGTCTGCTGGCGGGCGCCGCGACGGAATCGGCGGTAATCGGCACCGCCTCCGAGGCCATTGGCAAGCTCGGCTTCGGCGCGACGGAAACGCTGCGTCTGCAAGCCAACATCGTGACCGCGTACAGCGTGAGCTACCTGTTCGGGCTGATCACCATCGTGCTGTTCACCAGCCAGTTCGCGCCGCTGTTGCTGCGCGTCAATTTGCGCGACGAAGCCGAACGGGTGTGGCGCACGCTCGGCGGCGACGGCGCATTCGGCGACGGACAACGGGCCGCCGCGCCGGCGCTGGTCGGCCGCGCCTTCCGGGTCGGCGCGGAGATGGACGGCACGACGGTGGCCGCGCTGGAGCAGCAGTACGGCTTCAACCTGAACGTCGCGCAGGTCCGGCGCGACGGCGCCGAACTGCCGGTCGAACCACAACTGGCCTTGCGTGCCGCCGACCAGATCCTGCTCGGCGGGCGACGCGAAGCGATCGTCGCCGCCGCTGCTTTTCTCGGCGAAGAAGTGGACGGGGCGAGTTTCGGGCAGGTGCTGGCCGCGCGGCTCGACGTCGTGCTGACGCGCCGCGAGGCCCACGGCCTGACGCTCGCGCAGTTGCGCGCGCGGGCCGTGCCGCAAGAGGGGCGCGGCGTCTACATCGCAGCGGTGACGCGGCTCGAAACGACGGTGCCCGCGCTACCCGGAACCGAACTGAATCGCGGCGACGTGCTGACGCTGGTGGGCGCGAAGACCGACATCGAGCGCGGCGCCGGCCGTCTCGGCTACGTGCTGGCGGCCACCCAGAAAACCGACTTCGTCTATCTGGGGCTGGGCGTGCTGGTCGGGATGGCAATCGGACATCTGGGCGCGCGCATTGGCGGCGTGTCGATCGCGCTCGGCACGGGCGGCGGCTGTCTGTTGTCGGGCCTGCTATTCGGCTGGATCCGCTCGCGCTATCCGCTGATCGGCTCGCTGCCGTCCGCCGCCGCGCAAATTCTCAAGGACTTCGGGCTGGCCACGTTCATCGCCGCGGTGGGTCTCTCGGCGGGGCCGGACGCCATCAGGCTGGTGCGCGAATACGGGCTCGCGTTGCCGGTGGCCGGCATTCTGATGGTGCTCGTGCCAGGGCTGCTTTCGCTGTGGATCGGCCGCGTGTTTCTCAAGCTCGAAGCGCCGATGCTGCTCGGCGCGATTGCCGGCCAGCAATGCAGCACACCGGCAATCAGCGCGCTGGTCGGCGTGACCGGCAACTCGACGCCGGTGATCGGCTACACGATCACCTACGCGCTCTCGAACATCCTGCTTCCGTTAATGGGCCCGGTCGTCGTGGGCCTTGCCGGCAAGTTCGGCTAGCACCGCAGTAATCGCGCATCGCGCAGTCGCGCATAACGAGCATCACTATCCAGCGAGGGCATGATGGATTGGCTACATGACATCTTTCACAAATCACCCGAGATTGCGCTGTTCCTGTCGCTGGCGGTCGGCTATTTCGTCGGGCAGATCAACTTCGGCAAGTTCCAGTTGGGCGGCGTGGGCGGCTCGCTGCTCGCCGCGGTGGTCATCAGTCAGGCGGGCGTGACCATCGACAACGGCGTGAAATCGGTGATGTTCGCCGTGTTCATCTACGCGGTGGGCTACGACTCCGGGCCGGGCTTCTTCAATTCGCTGAATCGCAAGACGCTGCGCGAAATCGCGATGGCGATTTTCCTCGCCGTCTCCGCGCTCGTCACCGTGGTGGTGTGCGCGAAGCTTTTCCATCTGAACAAGGGCCTCGCCGCCGGACTCGCGGGCGGTGCGCTCACGCAGTCCGCGATTATCGGCACGGCCGGCGACGCCATTGCGCGGCTCGGTCTGCCGGCCGATCAGGTGAAGTCGCTGCAATCGGACGTGGCAATCGCGTATGCGGTGACTTACGTGTTCGGCTCGCTCGGCGCGATCATCGTGTGCGTGAACATTCTGCCGAAGTTCATGGGGCAGGGCCTGCGCGAGGCCGCGCTCGAAGCCGAGAAAGCGCTGTCCGGTTCCGTGCCCGCGCGCGCGGCGGGGCAGTTGTCCGCGTTGCCCGAACTGGTCGGCCGCGCGTTTCGCGTCGAACAGGCCGCGGGACGCACGGTCTCCGAACTCGAGATGAGCCAGAACGACACCATCACGATCGAGCGGATTCGCCGGCACGGGAAGGCCGAAGAGCCCGTACCCGACTTCGTGCTGGAGAAGGACGACGTGGTGATGGTGGTCGGCCGGCGCGGCGGGGTCGTGGACATCGCCCCGCTGATCGGCGTGGAAGTGGCCGACACGGACGGCGTGAGTCTCGTCATGCAGACCCGCGAAGGCGTGTTCACGCGCAAGGGCATGAACCACATGACGATCGCCGAAGTGCGGCAGAGCGTCGATCGCAACATGCGCCACGGCGTGTTCCTCGAGAGCGCGCGGCGTGCCGGTCAGCCGCTGCCGATCCTGCCCGAGACGAAGCTCGAACATGGCGACGTCGTCAGCTTCTACGGCTCGCCGAAAGACACCAAGCGCGCGGTCGACGCCGCCGGCTACGAGTTGCCGTACAGCATCAAGACCGACTTCATCTACATGGGCGTGGGCATCGTGATCGGCTTGCTGATCGGCCTGATCGTCGTGAACGTCGCGGGCATACCGCTCACGCTCGGTTCGGGCGGCGGCTGTCTGCTGGCGGGTCTCGTGTTCGGCTGGATGCGCGGCAAGCATCCGATGTACGGCGTGATGCCGTCGGCGGCATCACGGCTCCTGCAGGACTTCGGGCTCGCCGCGTTCGTCGCGGTGGTCGGGCTGAACTCGGGCTTGCAAGCGGTCGTCACGGTCAAGCAGAGCGGCATGACCATCTTCCTGCTCGGCGCGTTCGTCACGCTGTTCCCGTTGCTGCTGACCATGCTGTTCGGCCGCTTCGTGCTGCGCTACGACAACGCGGCCATTCTGGCCGGTGCGCTGTGCGGCTCGCGCAGCGCGAACCCGGCGTTCGGCGGCGTGCTCGACAAGGCGGAAAGCGCCGTGCCGACCGTGCCGTTCGCCATCACCTACGCCATCGCGAATGTTGCTTTGACGCTGCTCGGGCCGCTGGTAGTCGGCCTCGTGTAGCGCGTACCGATCCATCCATCCATTGGAGAACGACATCATGGCCAAAGAGAAAAACGGCAAGAAACACGCGGATATGGACCAACCGGGCCTCGCCGCGCTCAGTCCGTTCGAACTGAAAGACGAACTCATCAAGGCCGCGGGCGGCGGCGCCGTGGAGCGGCCCGCCAACGTCTCTATGCTCAATGCCGGTCGCGGCAATCCGAATTTCCTCGCGACGATTCCGCGCCACGGCTTCTGGCAACTGGGACTGTTCGCCATGCGCGAGGCGGAGCGTTCGTTCGCGTATCTGCCCGAAGGCGTGGGCGGCTTTCCGCGCCGCGACGGACTCGAAGAGCGTTTCGACCTCTTTCTGCGCGAGCATAAAGGGGTCGACGGTATCGACTTTCTGCGCGGCGCGGTGTCGTACGTGCGCGATCAGCTCGGTCTTTCCGCCGGCGATTTTCTGTATGAAATGTGCGAAGGCATTCTGGCGTCGAACTATCCGGTGCCCGACCGCATGCTCAAGCTTTCCGAGGTGATCGTCGGCCAGTATCTGCGCCGCGAGATGATCGGCAAGCATCCGTTCGTCGGCGAGTTCGACGTGTTCGCGGTGGAAGGCGGCACGGCGGCGATGACGTACATCTTCAACACGATGCGCGAGAACCATCTGATCAAGGAGGGTGACACGATCGCGCTCGGCATGCCGATCTTCACGCCGTATATCGAGATTCCGCGTTTGAACGACTATCGCCTGAACGTCGTCAACCTCGAAGCGGACGTCGCCAACGGCTGGCAGTACTCGAAGCAGGAACTCGACAAGCTGCGCGACCCGAAGGTGAAAGCGTTCTTCCTCGTCAACCCGAGCAATCCGCCTTCGGTGCGCATCGACGACGAGAGCCTTCAGTACATCGCCGATATCGTCAAGGAACGGCCCGACCTGATCCTGCTGACCGACGACGTGTACGGCACCTTCGCGGACGACTTCGTTTCGCTGTTCGCGCTCGCGCCGAAGAACACGATTCTGGTGTACTCGTACTCCAAGTATTTCGGCGCGACCGGCTGGCGGCTCGGCACCATCGCCACGCATCGCGACAACGTGATGGACCGGCTGATCGCCGGGTTGCCGAAGGACGCGAAGAAGCAGTTGCACGAGCGCTACGAGTCGATCACCACCGAGCCGGACAAGCTGAAGTTCATCGACCGTCTGGTGGCCGACAGCCGCACGGTCGCGCTGAACCACACTGCCGGTCTGTCGACGCCGCAGCAGGTGCAGATGGTGCTGTTTTCACTGTTCTCGCTGATGGACACGCCGGATGCGTACAAGAACGCACTCAAGCGGCTGATACGCAGCCGCAAGCAGGCCTTGTACGAAGAGGTCGGCATCTCGTTCGAGGACGACGATCCGAACCAGGTCGATTACTACACCATCCTCGATATCGAATTTCTCGGCTCGCGCATGTACGGGCGCGAATTCGTCGACTGGCTGCTGAAGAACACCGAGCCGTCCGAACTGCTGTTCCGGCTCGCGCGCGAGGCGCGGGTGGTGCTGCTGCCGGGGCGCGGTTTCGGTACGCAGCATCCGTCGGGACGCGTGTCGCTCGCGAATCTGAACGAATCGGACTACCGGCTGATCGGCCGCGCGTTGCGCCGGCTGATCGAGGAATACGTCGAGCGGTTCAATGCCGCCACCGGCAAGAATCTGGATAAGACCAAGGTGAAGTGACGTCCGGGCGCGAAGCACAGTCAAAAAACTTGCGCAATCGCGCCAATCAGTGAATGATCGGACGAACGGCCTCGCTGGTGTCATGACAGCGAGGCCGCTTGCTCCTTTGCGTCCCGACCTTCACGTATCGACCATGCCGACTTCCTCTTCTGCTGCTGTGCGCGCTGTGCCCTGTCCCGTCGTCGAATCGCTCGACGCCATTCTTCCCGAAGAACCTTTGCTGATGATGGGCGCGGGCCCGGTGCCGATTCCCGCGGCCGTGGCCAAGGCCAATACGATCGTGATCAACCACCTGGGCGCCACGATGGTGAAGGTGATCGGTCAGGTGAAGACGATGGCGCGCTATGTGTTCCAGACGAATTCGAAATGGGTGCTGGGCGTCGCGGGCCCGGGTTCGGCTGCGATGGAGATGGCGATTTCGAATCTGGCGTGGGAAGGCACGCGGGTACTGAGCATCAAGAACGGCTTTTTTAGCGAGCGGATGGCGGAGATGGGACGCCGCGTCGGCGCGCGGGTGAGTCTGCTGGACGTGGACGACCGGTCGGTGGCGAGTCTCGAGCAGATTGCCGATGCGATTCGCCGCGAGCGTCCTGAGATCGTGACGGTGGTGCAAGGCGAGACATCGAACACGGTCTGGAATTATCAGTTGAAGGAAATCGCCGCGTTGGCGAAAGCTGCTGGCGCACTGGTGATTGTCGACGCGGTGTGTACGTTGAGCACGATGCCGCTGGAGATGGACGCCTGGGGCATCGACGCGGTGATTACGGGCGGCCAGAAGGGTTTGTCGTCGATTCCGGGTGTCTCGCTGATTGCGTTTTCGGACGCTGCGTGGGCGCGCGTGAAGGGCCGCACGGCAGCGAATGCGCATTGGTGCCTGGACGCGTCGCTGGCGGAAAATTTCTGGCACAACGCCGGCTACCACTACACGGCCCCGGTATCGGGCGTGTTGGCTTTGCACGAGGCGTTGCGGCTCGTCTGCGCCGAGACCTTGGAAAAACGCTTTGCACGCCACTTGAAGTGTTCGCTGGCGTTGCAGGACGGCGTCACGGCATTGGGTTTGAAGTTATATGCACCGGCCGCGTGCCGCCTGAACTCCGTGGTGGGCATTGAGGTACCGGTGGGCCTGAGTCCAGGCGATGTCTGCTCGCACATTTCGCGACAGCACCAGGTGGAGATATCGGGTTCGTTTGGTTTGCCGATTGTGCGAATTGGTCAGATGGGCGAGCAATGCCGCGAGCACAACTTGTTTCGCACGGTTCACGCACTGGGCCGCACGATGGTGGACCTGGGCGTAAGGGTGGACTTACCGGCTGGCGTCGCCGCACTGGAACGCGGCCTGTCGGGCGCCCGGTAAAGTAGAGGGCCAAGGGAGGCTGCCCCTGACCATCCGCCCCGGCCGGCCTTCCCAGGCAGACCCATCCGCGACGCACGCAGTGCGGAGTGGGCGCTGATGACTGCTTTGTCACTCACGCATAATGCGCGAGGGCACGGATTCCAGATGCACCACTACCAAAGAAATGCCGCGGGACCCGCTTAAGAATTAGCGGTTTGAGCCCGCTTTCTTTTGCCTACTTTTCTTTGCGGCGGCAAAGAAAAGTAGGTGCCCCCCCGCACAGGGGGAACGCTAATAGACCACAAACGCAAGAAAAAAAATAAGGAAAAAGCCCTCAAAGCGCCGCAGGCAAATTAGCCCCCTTAACATCCCGCATATAAAGCAAAACCGAAAGCCCAACAGCCAAAGCCGACGCGAGAGCGGCAAAGAGAAATACTGACCCATACCCAAACTCCCCGGCGATATACCCGGCCAGCGGCCCGGTAATCCCAAGAGAGAGATCGAGAAAAACAGAATACGCCGACAAGGCGGCTCCCCGACTAGCAGGCGGCACCAACCCCACAGCCTCGACCCCAAGCGCCGGAAACACCAGAGCAAACCCAAACCCGGTCAAAGCAGCGCCAGCCAGGGCAACATTAGGCTCAGGCGCCAGCCACAACATCAACAACCCGACGCATTCAAACGAAAACGAAGCAATCGCCACCCGAAACCCACCATAGGTCTTGATGGTATTAGCAAACAACAACCGCGCGCCGATAAACAGCGTCCCAAACACGGTCAACGACAAAGCCGCATTAGGCCAATGCCTGGCCGCATAAAACAGCGTAATAAACGTAGCGATCGACCCAAACCCGGCGGAGCCCAAAGCCAACCCGATCCCATGCGGCAGCACCCGCGTGAACACGCTGCCATAGGACATCCGCTCGCCATGCACCACTGGCACCGGCAACATCGGCCGCGCGAGATAGAAACCCAGCACCGCCAGCGCAATAACGAGAATACCGAGTGCAGCAAACCCGACCATATGCTGGATCGCCACGCCCAAAGGCGCACCAATCGCAAGCGCTCCATAAGTGGCAATGCCGTTCCAGGAAATCACCTTGGCGTTGTGATTCGTGCCGACTCGCCCGATACCCCACAAAATCGCCCCCGTACCGCACAGGCTTTCACCGAAACCCAGCAGCAGCCGGCTCAACACCAGCAAAACCATGCTCAGCAAAGGCCACGGAGCCGATAACACCGCGAGCAACAGCAACACGCCACTCGCGCCACAGCCCGTCAGGCCAATCGAAACAGTCCGCTTTGGTCCCAGCGTATCCGCCGTGCGTCCGGCGAGCGGCCGCGACGCCAGCGTCGCCAGGTACTGCACGCTGATTGCCGCGCCCGCCAGCACGGTGCTGTAACCGAGGTCGTCGTGGACGTAACCGGGCAGCACCGCGAGCGGGATCCCGATGGTCAGGTAGCAAAGAAAGGTGAAAAAGACGACCGGAATGATCTGCATGGTCGTCGCAAAGTCGCTGCGAGGTGTCGCTGAGTCGGTGGACATGGGGAAAACGAGACTTGAAAACGGCGGAAAGGCGTGATTTTCCCATGGAAACGCGTCGCTTGCAGGATTCGCTTAAGACTCCCTGTGTTCAAAACGCCTGATGAAACTCATATAGTGGCCTGCTACTGGGGGATAAAAACGTCCAGAAAGCCAAAATCACCGCATGCCAGAATGGCAGAAAGACCGCATCAAGTCATAAAATCACTAAAAATAGCCACCCCGATATAAGCCGCCCATCACCAGAATCCGCCTCGATATCGCTCTCCGAATATGTCCCCCATGCGGTCCCCGCTATGGGTTGTCTTTATTGACGATGATAGTTTTCGACCCATCATTGCTGGACGTCCCCACGGACACAGAACATTCGAGAGTAACGAGACATGACCGAGCCGATTCGCTTCTACCACCGCAACGCCATCCGCGAGATCCACGACGCGCCCGTCACGCGCACCGTGCTGCAGTATCTGCGTGAAGACGCGCACTGCACCGGTACCAAGGAAGGCTGCGCCGAAGGCGACTGCGGCGCGTGCACGGTGGTAATCGGCGAGCGCAACGAGGCGGGCGGCGTCGACTTCAAGGCGGTCAATGCGTGCATCCAGTTCGTGCCGACGCTCGACGGCAAAGCGCTCTACACCGTCGAAGACCTGCGTCAACCGGACGGTTCGCTGCATCCGGTGCAGGAAGCGATGGTCGAATGCCACGGCTCGCAATGCGGGTTCTGCACGCCGGGTTTCATCATGTCGATGTGGTCGCTGTACGAAAAGCACGGTCACGAACACAGTTGCGCCAACCGGACCGTCCCGTCGCGCGACGACCTCAGCAACGCATTGACGGGCAATCTGTGCCGCTGTACCGGCTACCGGCCGATCGTCGACGCGGCCGTGCGGATGTTCGAAACGCCCGCGCCGAAAGCGCCGGTCGATGTCGCGGCGCTGGCAACCCGACTCGCCACGCTGCAACGCCCCGACACCTTCGTCTATCAGAACCGCGGGCAGCAATTCGCCGCACCGCGCACCGTTGCGGCACTGGCGCAAATCAAACAGGCGGAACCGGCCACGCGCATCCTCGCGGGCAGCACCGACATCGGCTTGTGGGTGACCAAGCAGATGCGCGAACTCGGCAACATCGTGTATGTCGGGCAGATCGCCGAACTGCAAAAGCTCGAAAGCGGCGAGGAGTGGATCGAGATAGGCGCGGGCGTCAGCGTCGAGAAAGCCTACGCGGCCATCGCACGGCACTACCCCGAACTGACGGAAATGTGGCAACGCTTCGCGTCGTTGCCGATTCGCAATGCCGGCACGCTCGGCGGCAACATCGCGAACGGTTCGCCGATCGGCGATTCGATGCCCGGCCTGATCGCGCTGGGCGCGCGCGTGATCGTGCGCGGCGGCGAGATCGAACGCGAGATGCCGCTCGAAGACCTGTACCTCGCGTATCAAAAGAAAGACATGGCGGAGCACGAATTCGTGGTCGGCCTCAAAGTGCCGACGCGCACCGGCGCGCGCCAGCATCTGCAATTCCGCACCTACAAACTCTCGAAGCGCTTCGACTCGGACATCTCCGCGGTGTGCGCGGCGTTCTCGTTCATCGCGGACGGCAACCTGATCCGCGAGCCGCGCATCGCGTTCGGCGGAATGGCGGCGACGTCCAGACGCGCGGCGCAGGCCGAAGCCGTGTTGCGCGATGCCGAGTGGCACGAAGCCACCGCGCAGGCCGCGATGCTCGCGCTCGGCAACGACTACGCGCCCTTGTCCGACATGCGCGCGACCAGCGACTACCGCCTCGAAGCCGCGAAGAACACGCTGTACCGTTTCTGGCTCGAAACGCGTCCGCACAACCCGCTGCCGAAGAGCGCGCTCGATGTCCGTGCGGTCGCCGCGGCCTGCGCGCCGGCCGGCGCGACCGCTTAAGACGCGGCGCTCAACAAGGATACGGAGAACCCACGATGAATCAGCAAGCCGAACCGTTCCTGAAAGACCTTCAGGAACTCGACGACTTCACCCAGGTGCACGTGTCGCGTCCGCACGAATCGGCGCATCTGCACGTGAGCGGCCGCGCGACCTATACCGACGACATCCCCACGCTCGCCGGCACGCTGCACGCCGCGCTCGGCCTGTCGCCGAAAGCGCACGCGAAAATCGTCTCGATGTCGCTCGACAAGGTGCGCGCCACGCCCGGCGTCGTGGCGATTTTTACGGCCGAGGACGTGCCGGGCGTCAACGACGTCGGCCCGATCATCCACGACGATCCGTTTCTCGCCGATGGCATCGTGCAGTACGTGGGCCAGCCGATCTTCATCGTGGTCGCGACCTCGCACGAAACCGCGCGGCTCGCCGCGCGTCGCGCTGAAATCGTCTACGAAGAGTTGCCCGCCATTCTCACCGCGCAGCAGGCGCGTGCGGCCAACCAGCATGTGCTGCCGCCGATGAAACTGGCGCGCGGCGAAGCCGCGGCGAAGATCGCCCGCGCCGCGCATCGCACCGACGGCGAGATGCTGCTAGGCGGCCAGGAGCAGTTTTATCTGGAAGGGCAAATCTCATACGCGGTGCCGAAAGACGACGACGGCATGCACGTCTACTGTTCGACTCAGCACCCGACCGAGATGCAGCACATGGTCGCGCACGCATTGGGCGTGGCGTCGCACAACGTGCTGATCGAATGCCGACGCATGGGCGGCGGCTTCGGCGGCAAGGAATCGCAATCGGGCCTGTTCGCGTGCTGTGCGGCGCTGGCCGCATGGAAGCTGCTGTGCCCGGTGAAACTGCGTCCGGACCGCGACGACGACATGATGGTCACGGGCAAGCGCCACGATTTCCACTACACCTACGAAGTCGGCTACGACGACACCGGCGTGATCGACGGCGTGAGCGTCGACATGACCTCGCGCTGCGGCTTCTCGGCCGACCTTTCCGGTCCGGTGATGACGCGCGCGGTCTGCCACTTCGACAACGCTTACTGGCTGTCGGACGTCAGCATCGACGGGTTCTGCGGCAAGACCAACACCCAGTCGAACACCGCGTTCCGCGGCTTCGGCGGACCGCAGGGCGCGTTCGCGATCGAATACATCATGGACGACGTCGCGCGCTCGATCGGCGCGGATGCGCTCGATGTGCGGCGACGCAATCTGTACGGCAAGACCGAGCGCAATCTCACGCCGTATGGGCAGACCGTCGAAGACAACGTGATCCACGAACTGATCGACGAGCTCGAAGCCACCAGCGACTACCGCGCGCGCCGCGCGTCGATCGACGAATTCAATGCGAACAACGAGGTCCTGAAAAAAGGCCTGGCGCTCACGCCGGTGAAGTTCGGCATTGCGTTCAACGTGACGCATTTCAACCAGGCCGGCGCGCTCGTGCATATCTACACGGACGGCTCGGTGCTGGTGAACCACGGCGGCACGGAAATGGGCCAGGGGTTGAACACCAAGGTCGCGCAGGTGGTCGCGCATGAACTCGGCGTCGGCTTCAACCGCATTCGCGTGACGGCGACCGATACCAGCAAGATTGCGAACACGTCGGCGACGGCGGCCTCCACCGGTTCGGATCTGAACGGCAAGGCGGCGCAGGACGCGGCGCGCCAGTTGCGCGAGCGTCTCTCGGCGTTTGCCGCCGAGCGTTTCGGCGCAGGACAGGTGAGCGCCGCGGACGTGCGTTTCGTGCACGACCGCGTGGTGATCGGCGAGACCGTCGTGCCGTTCGAAGAGATCGTCGCGAAAGCCTATCTGGCGCGGATCCAGTTGTGGTCGGACGGCTTTTACGCGACGCCGAAGCTGTACTGGGATCAGGCGAAGCTGCAAGGCCGCCCGTTCTTCTATTACTCGTACGGCGCGGCCGTCGCGGAAGTGGTGATCGACACGCTGACCGGCGAAATGCGCGTGCTGCGCGCCGACGCGTTGCACGACGTGGGCGCGTCGCTCAATCCGGCGCTCGACGTCGGCCAGGTGGAAGGCGCCTTCATTCAAGGTATGGGCTGGCTCACGACCGAAGAGTTGTGGTGGAACGCGAGCGGCAAGCTGATGACGCACGCGCCGTCCACCTACAAGATTCCGACCGTCAACGACACGCCGCCGGACTTCCGCGTGCGTCTGTTCAAGAATCGCAATGCCGAGGACAGCATTCACCGGTCGAAGGCGACTGGCGAGCCGCCGCTGTTGCTGCCGTTCTCGGTGTTCTTTGCGATTCGCGACGCGGTCTCGGCGGTCGGCGGCCACAAGGTCAATCCGCCGCTGAATGCGCCCGCGACCAGCGAGGAAATTCTCAAGGCCGTCGGCGCGGTGCGCGCGGCAACGGCGCCGCCCGCACCGGCGCGCCGGTCCTGATCGCGGGCTCATCGTGCGCAACCCGAACCTCACCATGACGATCGCCATGAACGATACCCCGCCCATCCAGATCGGCCGCCGCAGCGCCGTTCAGACGCCGCGTCCGGCGCCTTTGCACATCGTGCTGTTCGGCGCCGGACACGTCGGTCATGCGCTCGTCACGCTGCTCGGCGCGTTGCCTTGCGTGGTCCACTGGGTCGACGAGCGCGACGAACTGTTCCCCGACGAAACGCCTGCCAACGTGCAGATCGAAGCGACCGATACGCCGGAAGCTATCGTCGATACCGCGCCGCCCGGCGCCTATTTTCTCGTGATGACGCACAACCACGCGCTCGATTTCGCATTGGCCGCGCGCATCATGCGGCGGCGCGACTTCACTTACTTCGGCATGATCGGTTCGAAGACCAAGCGGGTGAAGTTCGAGCGGCGTTTGCTGGAGCGCGGCGTCGAGCTGGACCGGCTTGCAGAGATGACTTGCCCGATCGGCGTGGCGGGTATCGTCGACAAGGCGCCTGCGGCCATCGCGGTCGCGGTGTGCGCGGAGTTGTTGCAGATTCGCGCGCGGCAAGGCGCAGCGGTGTGGGCGGCACAGGCGGTGGCGAACACGCTGCGGGCGAGCGTCTAGGTTTGAACGCAGTGGTGCGTGAAATCCGCAACGCAAGCCCAGTCAGCTCAACCCGCTGACGTTTTCGCTTTCACGCGGCGCACCTTTTGCGCGACCAGTCCATCCGACACGCGCGACATCAACGCGCGCAACCAGCCGACATCGCTCGGCCGATCCGGTTGCGGATGCCAGAGCTGATAGCACTTGATGCGCGGAAACGGAATGGGCACCTCGACCACCGCGAGCGGCAGCATGGCCGCGTAGTGCATCGCGAAGCGGCGAGTCGTCGTGAAAATCAGATCCGATTGCAGCAGCGTCTGCGGCACGAGGCCGAAATACGGCAGCGTAGTGACGATGCGCCGGTCGGCGCGCGCGCGCGCAAAGCCGGTGTCGATCGCACCGCCGCGCGCGCCGCTGTAGGGCGTCGGCGCGAGATGCGGCGCGGCCAGATACGCTTCGCGCGTGAACGGCCTGCGGGCCAGCGGATGGTCGGCGCGCATCATGCACACCACGGTGTCCGAGAACAGATCGCTGCGCTCGAAGCGCGGATCGGGTTTCGGCCAGTTGCCGATCACCAGATCGAGTTCGCCGGCCTCGAGTGCCGCGTGATGATCGAGCATCGGACTCAGCGAATCGATTTCGAGCCGCGCATGGGGCGCCGCCTCGCGAAACTGCGCGATCACGGTGGGCATGAAGAAGTCGTTCAGATAATCCGGCGCGGCCACCCGGAACGTGCGGCGCGAGCGGCCCGGGTCGAAGTCGCCGTGCGGCGTCGCGACGAAGTCGACTTCGCGCAGCACGCGTTGCGCGGAGGCCAGCAGCGATTCGCCGTATTCGGTCGGCACCATGCCCGACTTGCCGCGCACCAGAATCGGATCGTTCAGCGCTTCGCGCAGTCTGCGCAAGGCCGTACTGATGGCAGGCTGGGTCTGATTCAGCCGCAGCGCGGTTTGCGTGACGCTGCGCTCGACCAGTAGCGTGCGCAGCACGCGGACGAGCCAGATATCGAGTGAGGCGGCGGTGTCTTCCATCGTGAAGGACCCAGGCATGGCAAAACGCCAACGGCAAAAAAGTGCACCACCTTAGGCCTGTTTGCCCCCCGCCGGCCATAGCAGGCGGGGTATGGCCGGCATCAGCCGCGCTGCCTGCGGTTGCTCATGCCTGTTTCCCCGGAAGACCCGAAGGCAGCGAACTTACCCGTTTCACTTCGCGCGACTCGAGCCAGTTCGGCGTGCGCGCGCAGTACAGCACCATCGGCAGCGCGTCTTCACCCCAGAACAGCTGATTGTTGAGCCGGAACGTCGGCACGCCGTAGACGCCGAGGCCGACCGCATCCGCGGTATTGCGCTGCAACTGGGCCTGCACCTCTGCGCTTTTGATCAGCTCCGGGCCGTCCGGCATGCCGACGCGTTCGCACAGTTCGGCGAAGGCTTCGTCGCTGGACGGGTCGCGTCCCTCGCGCCAGATGAAGCGGAAGATTTCGCGCACGAACTGCACGTCGCCTTTGGCGGCGGTCGCGAGCAACAGCGGTTTGGTCGAATCGAACGGATGCGCCGGCGGCATCTTGTACGGAATGCCGAGTTGCTCGGCGCGAAACAGCGCGTGCCGGTACATGAACACCCGCTTGGTGGGCAGGCTATACGCCGGCACCTGGCCGGAGTGGCGATACAACTCGTTCAGCACCACCGGCGTGAACGCGAAATCGAAGCCCGGCCATTTGTCGTGTTGCTCGAGCAACAGATACGTGAACGGCGAGACGAAATCGTAGAACCACAGAGGTTGCCTGGCGTCGATGCCAATGGTCATAAATGTCTCCCGGATTGCCCTTGCGGCCGGCGGCTGGCGAGACGTGAGCGAACACGCGTCTGCTGCGCCGGCGAAATTGTGATGATCTTACGCGGTGCGGCCGCCGCGCGGTTAATTGAGGTCGATGCGCGAGGTGCTCGAACAGCCTCACGCCGATCTTGTTCGTAAACCGTCCGCCGATTCCGGCGGACCGTCGTCGGGCTGGCGGTTCGGCTGCTCGCCGCTCGGGTCGTCCCCTTCGCCAGCAGTCCCGGCAGCCGCCTCGCGACCCTGCGTGAGCCGCGCGCGCACGAAGCCGATATGCTCGCGCAGCACGTAGAACTGATCCGCATACGCGAGCGGCATCTTCAGACCGTTGACCGACTCCTCGATCGCGTCGAGCCGGTCGAGCAGCGATGCGCGCTCGGCGGCGGAGTGGTCGGTGAGCGCGCTGCGCTCGATCGCGATCAGTGCGCCGTACCAGCGGTAGATGCGCGACTTCACGCGCCAGGCGTACAGCGACGGCACGAGCCGCAGCGCGGGAATCAGCAGCACGATCAGCGGCACGACGACCACCAGCAGACGGTCGGCGAGGCTGGCGAGCCAGAACGGCAGGATCCGGTAGAGGAAGCTTTTGCCCGACTTGTAGTAGCGCGCGGCGTCGTCGCTGATCGGGAAGTCGTGCGCGAGCGGCGCAGGAAACTCGCCGGCGCGCTGCAGGATGTTCGCCTTGCCGTGCACCTCGCGGGCGGCTTCGATCAGCAGATCGGACAGCGCCGGATGCAGCGAGTCGCGCGCCACCAGCTCGGCAGTGGGCGCCACCATGTGAATCGGCGCGGACGGCAGGTTCTTGCCGAGGTCGAACGCGCCCATCGGCATCACGAGTTGCGTCAGATACGGGAAGCGGCGCGTGTACGCGTCGGCCTGGGTGAAGTCGTAGAACTGCACGTTCGGCGTCCGGTAGAGCTTGCCCATGACCGCCGGTTGCGCCGAGTCGCCGGCGAGGAAAGCGGCGTCGACCTTGCCCGAGACCAGCGCATTGGCGGCGTCGTCACCCGACAGCGGCAGCAGCCGCGTCGCACCGTCCGGCACGATGCCGTTGGCCTTGAGCAGCGCCAGCGCGAGTTCGCGCGTGCCGCTGCCTTCGGCGCCGACCGCGAGGCGTTGCCCCTTGAATTCGGAGAGCCGCGTCACGCTCGGGCCGTGATAGAAAATCGCCAGCGGCACATAGGCCACGCTGCCGAGCGACATGAGTCCGTCGCTGGCCGGGCCGGGCGCGACGCCGTCCTGCACGAAACCGACATCGACCTTCGAGTTCGGATCGGCCAGCCGCTTGAGATTCTGCAGCGAGCCTTCCGAGGCCAGCACATTCAACGTAATGCGGTTGCGCGCCAGAATCGCCTTGTACTTTTGCGCGGCGCTCCAGAAGGTGCTGCCTTCGGGGCCGGCGCTGATCGTCAACGTGCTGGGCGGGGCGGGCTGGATCAGACGCACGGCGACCCAGATGGCGGCCGCCGCGATCAGCAGGATCGGGCCGAACGACAGCGCCAGATCGCGCCAGGAAATCGCCACGAAGCGGGCGACGAGGCGGGGCGGACGCTTGAGATTATCGACGGGACCAGGCTTCATCGGATCAGGTGACGGCGATGCTCGCAGGGAAAGAAGTGACGGCGCTTTTTTGCGGCTTTTGCAGCTTTTGCAGCGCATGGCCGGCGCTCAGCGCTTCGCGCCGATGGTACCCGAGATTCGCACGACGCCCCAACGCCTGACGGCTGCGCGCACGGAGAAACCCGTAACAAAAGGTGAGTGCCTTCGAAGGCCTGGGTGAGGGCGCGTCGGGTTGGATGACGGGCGTGGCGCGGCCGCGGCCTACATAGTGGGTCGAATGCCATCGGCCGACCCGCCAGCCGCCCGGCCAACGACTAAACCCTTTGCGATTCCGGCTCGCGTGGATTAAATTGTGCATCGCTGCCGCGAACCGACGTTCGGCGCGGCGTGACCCGGCACGACACACAAGAACCGGGCGCGCCCTCCGGCCTCGCGGCTTGCCGGTTTTTCCGCCATCTTGCCGCGCGCGCTGCGCCGGCGGTCATCGGCAACCGGCCTCTCTCGCCTCTCGCACATCGTGTTTCAGCCTTAGTCGGCCGTCGCCGGGTCGCGCCTATCGTGGCGTCGGCTCGCGCGCGGTCGCGGGTAGTCGTAACGAAGCCGCTTCTATAAGCGGTCCAATGTGTGAAGTAAAGGAGAAAAGCATTATGAAATCGGTCGGTTTTCTGAAAACGCTCGGCTCGGTCGTGGCCATGGTCGTCGCGTGCAATGTCTACGCTCAGGCCAGCGATGCCGCAGCAAGCGGTGCGACGGCTGCGCCGGCGACTAGCGCCAAGGCCACCAGCAAGTCCACGAAGAAGGCCAATAGCCAGCTTGGTCGCAAGGTGCGCGCGGCGATCGGCAAGGCGCAAGGTGTCGACGTGTCGAGCATTGCCGTGCGTGCGCGCGGCGGTGCGGTGACGCTGACGGGCACGGTGCCCGATCAAGGCCAGATCGATGCCGCAGGCGCTGCTGCGAAGAGCGTCGCCGGCGTGACGTCGGTGTCGAACAAGCTGACGGTGGAGCAGCAGTAAGCTGCCCGGGCGAGCGTCGCACGGGTTCCGTCACGGACGGCTAGCACGCTCGCCGCATCGCGAGACGCAGAACGGACGCCGGCTGTCAGCCGGCGTTTTTTTTCGATTAATTTTTCGTCGCGGCGATTTTTGACACGGTGATGATGAGGCAACGCGCCGGGCAACCGGCCGTCGACGACGCCGCGTTTTTCGAAGGTGGGTTCCGGGTAGCACCGACACCCGCTCGACACGTTTCAGGCGGACTCTCAGGCATGCAGCGCAACCGGAGTCAATGCGATGGAAGCCACGCTTTTACGCTATACCGACTTGCCGATCGGCCATCGGGCCGCCTTCGAACTGGTGTGCGCGCGGCACGGTTTCGCGCCGGCGCATTTCGAGGTCAGCGTGTGTGCCGATCTTGCCGGCCCCCAGGATCCCGACTATCCCGCCGATGCCACGCCGGGACGTCTGGTCACCGTGCGCCGCGCGGGCTGGGCGCAGTCCTATCACGACCGTGCGGGGCAATGGGTGCGCCAGTTCGAAACCGATCTGACCTGCCGTTTCTTCAAGTAGCGCTTCGGCTCGCTCTGACTCAGACTCAGACTCAGACTCAGACTCAGGCCAGCACGAGCCGCGCGCCGACCAGCGTCAGCGTGGCGGCCAGCAGATTGCGCAGCAGCTTCTCCGGCGCGCGCGAAGACAGGTAGCTGCCGATCGCAATGCCCGGCAGCGAACCCACCAGCAACGACAGCAGCATCGTCCAGTCGATCGAACCCAGCAGCCAGTGACCGGCGCCCGCCAGCAGCGTCAGCGGCACGGCGTGCGCGATGTCGGAGCCGACGATGCGCGTGGTCGCGAGCAGCGGATACAACAGCAGCAACACCGTCACGCCGATCGCGCCCGCGCCGACCGACGTCAACGAAACCAGCACGCCGAGCACCGCGCCGGTGAGGATCGTGAGCGCGAGCGTGCGGCC
The DNA here is from genome assembly GCF_900996245.1 of Paraburkholderia sp. BCC1886. Taxonomy (GTDB): domain Bacteria; phylum Pseudomonadota; class Gammaproteobacteria; order Burkholderiales; family Burkholderiaceae; genus Paraburkholderia. The sequence continues at coordinate 106,425 of NZ_CAAJGK010000045.1, forward strand.
TTCGCGCGGCGCGCGTCGACGGTGTGCGCCGAGCGCCGCGAGTTGCGGCCGGAACACGAGGGCCACCGCGGTGATCAGCAATGCCGCACCGAGCACGATCTGGATCAGCCGGCCCGTGCCCGGCGTATCCATGCCATAGCGGTGCAGCAGGACCAGCGTGACGGCGGCGGCCGGGACACTGCCCGAGGCGAGGCGCAGCGTGATGCGCCAGTCGACCGAGCCTTTCAGGCCGTGCACCAGCGTGCCGGTCGCCTTGGTCGCGGCGGCATACAGCAGGTCGGTGCCGACGGCAGTCGCCGGGTGGACGTTGAACAGCAGCACCAGGATCGGCGTCATCAGCGATCCGCCGCCGACGCCGGTCAGGCCGACCAGAAAGCCGACGAACAGGCCGGAAACGGAATACAGCAGTTCGATATGAGGAAGAGCCATTGAGCAGACCGTCGACGGTCGGGTGGGTTGAACGGCGTATCGTCCAGGTCGCAAGGAGCCGACGCAGTACGCAGCCGCCGTGTGATGGCGGCGCGCTGCTATTGCCGGAGGGGAGCGTGGGAACGACGAAAGGCGCTATTGTCGCAAAACTGCTGCTCGTGCGTACGAAGCGCCGGCGGCGATCAGGACCATGCCCGTTGCGGGCAATCCCAACTGGAACGCGAAAGCGCCCGAACCCGCCGCATCAAAGCGCGCGGCGGATTTCGGCGAGACCGAACGCCGCCAGCGTGATGCCGACCACCCGGTCGATCACGAGCCGCAGCTTGCTGCCGATCGCATGCCGCGCTAGCGACACCACGGTGACGAGGCAACACCACCACGCAATCGATCCGCAGAACACGCCGGCCACGGTGGTCAACGCGATGCTCGAAGAAAACGCGCCACGCGGCGCAAGCGTGGTGAACAGCGCGGCGAACATGATGACCGTTTGCGGGTTGGTCAACGTGAGCAGCAGCGAACTCGCGTAGGCGCGCAGCGCGCCCGCTCGCATGGCCGGTGCGGCCGATTCCGCGTCGGCGTTTGCGGATGCCGGGGCCGGTTTCTGAAGCAGGGCGCGCAGCCCGAGATAAAGCAGGAACAGCCCGGCCAGCAGATGCAAAGGCCGGTCATAGGCCAGCATGAAATGCGAAATGCCGACGAGGCCAAGCGCCGCGATCAGACCGTAAAACGCATCGCCGCTGGCAATGCCGAAACCGATTGCAAGTCCGGCGCGCGGGCCGCCGCCCAGCGTGCGACGGATGCACAGCATGCCCATCGGGCCGACCGGCGCGGCAATGGCAAGGCCGACACCCGCAGACGTGACAAACAGATCGATCAGTGACATGTGAAGTCGACGCAACTGGACGGTGAGCAGGAAGCAGCCCGGCGGAAGCCGATGTCGCAGCGAAAAACGACAGGAAAAACGAACGCCCGCCGAAAGCGGCGGGCGTGTTGGGATTATTTCTTGGTGGTGGCCGAAGCGCTCGGCTGAACCCGGATTGGCGGCGAGCCGGAAGGCGACGTGGCCGGTTGGGGCTTCTTCGCCTGCTTCGGCTTCTTGACTTCGCGGTTACTGCGCATTTGACCTTTTGCCATCATGGACTCCAATTGGCTGGCTTGCTCCCCGTGGGAGCAATACGCGAGTGTGCGCTGAAATCCGCCGGCGCGGTTGAAAATCTTGGCCGGTGGCAGCTAATGACGAGGCAACCGGCAGCTAATCGGCCATCGAGCCAGGCGGGCAACATTGCATTTGCTGCGAAGTGGGCGGTGGCGCTCATTGGGCAGCCGCGGAACTCTGGGAGTTGGCGTAAAAGTGCTGGACCTTCGGAGTAAGGTTTCCGGGCAGCAGTCACTTCGCAGCGGAACTGTTGCGGTATCAGGAGGCCAGGCGCGTTGTCCACCGGCGCGCCCAGATCGACGAAGAGACAGGCCAACGGGGTTTGGGGTCGGCAGCCGCCGGCCAGGCGTGTCCAGTCGCTGCGTAAAAAAGCGGTTATCCAGAGAGATAAATCGTGAGGATTCTTCAACTGGTTCACGCACCGCGCCTTTCCGGCGCGGAAATCCTGGTGAAAGGCGTCGCCATTCATCATCAGCGCGCGGGGCACGAGGTTGGCATGGCGTCGCTGCTACCGCAGCAGGACGACTTTCTCGACATTCGCGCCGAACTGGAAGCGGCAGGCGTCACCTGCATGTTTCCCGAAGTGCGCCACGGCCGGGTCGGCAAACTGCTGCACCTGTATCGCGTGGTGCGGCAGTTCAGGCCGGACTTCATCGTCGCGCACGCGACCCTTGCCGGTCTTTATATCCGCCTGCTGCCGGTGAACACGCCTATCGCGTGGGTCATGCATTCGGGTGTCAACGACTTCGAGAACGGCGCGCTCAAGCGCGCGGAGCGGCTGTTGTCGCGCCGGGCCCAGGCGATCATCGGCGTGACGCAGCAGAACATCGACGATTATCTGCGCGAGATCGGCAAGCATCCGGCGATGGTCGTGATCCCGAACGGTGTCGACGCGTCGATGTTCGCGGAAGACGGCGACGCCCACGTGCCGGATCTGGAAGTGCCGCCGAAGCAGATCGTTCAGCTCGGCCGCTATATCGAAGGCAAGAGTCAGCTGGACACCGTTCGCGCGTTCGAGCGGGTACTGCAGAGCGAGCCCGAGGCGCGTCTGCTGTTATGCGGCGTGGTCGAGGAAGTCGCCTATCACGAGGCGGTGCTGTCGCTCGTCGAACGGCTCGGTTTGACGAGCCGCGTGACGGTATGCGGGCCGAGGTCGGACGTCGCCGCGATTCTGCGCTCGTCGCGCGTGTTCGCGATGCCCTCGCAGTTCGAAGCGCAGAGCATCGGTTTTCTGGAAGCGCTGGCGTCGGGCATTCCGGTGGTGGCGAACCGCATTCCTTCGTTCGGGTTCGCCGGTAACTTCGCGGGCGTCAGTCTGGTGGATACGACCGATGCCGAAGCCTATAGCCGGGCCTTGCTGAACGCGCTCGACACGCCGCGCGCGAATCGTCAGCTGGCGGGCTATACGCTGCACGATACGGCGGACCGCTATATGTCGATCGCGCGCAAGTTCGCGCATCCGCTCCACGCTTCTGCGTGAAACGGATTGGCGTCGTATCGACCGGACTGGCTACTGTGCGAGCCGGTCGATACGAACGGTCTCCGTGAATAAGCCCGGCAACGCGCCGAGTTGCTGCGCGGCGCCCAGCGTCGATCCCTCTCCCATTGCATAACGCGAGAGCGCGGGCGAGCCGCCGGTGAAATAGAAATCGCCGAGCATCGCATCGGTTCGGCGATACAGCACGAGCGCCGTGCCGTGGCTGTCCCGCACCACCGCCGGGAACACATCCGACCACGACATCCCTCGCAGACTCGCCGTGCGCGTGGCCACGCCGGCTGTTTGCGTCAGGTCGACGGTCGAGACGTCGATCGTCGCGTCGTCGCTCGTGCTGTCGAGATGCGGTGTCAGCAGCACCAGCAGATTGTCGTTCGCGGCGGTCCCGCTTTCGATCGCGGCCTTCACGAAGTCAGGCCCGATGCCCGGCGGCAGCACGCGACGCGCTCCCGACGTGAGACGTGTGCCGTCGTTGGAGATCGGGGTGAGCGCGACGCGGTCTGCCATACGTTCGAGCGCCACCAGCGACGTGCGCGGTGATTTGCCACCTGCCTCGCTTGCGCCACGCGTCAGCAATTCGGCGTTCTGCTGCAGGTCGGGCGCTTGCGCCACGAGTCGCGGCGCGGCGCCATCTTCCTCGCCTTTAGCCGACCCGTTGGCTCGTCCCTTGGCCGACCCAACGAGCCAAAAATCGAGTCCCCGATCCGTCCGCTTCTGCGCGATCAACACACTGGCGCGACCGCTGCCCGTGAAATCTCCCGCCACATACTGTTGCGCGGTCGCGGGCTTGAACGCCGGTCCGGTTTGCAGCCACAGACGCGGTGCGTCGAACCGGTCGCCGGCGCCGCGCAGCAACCAGAACGCGGTGCCGTCTTCGCGTGCAGTGACGACCATCAGGTCCGCTTTGCCATCGCCGTCGAAGTCGCCGAGCAGGAAGCGCGCGCTATCGAAACACAGCGAGTCTTTCCCGCAACTCGGCGCGCTGGCGAGCGGATCGAAGGCAACCTTGTTCGCATACCACAGCACCGGCCGGCCGGCGCCCGTGAGCGACGCGGCGTACACGTTGAAGCCGGGGCCGTCCGCTTGTCGCTGCACGTAGACGGCGGCCTGTTCGCCGTTGCCCCCGAGATCGCCGAACATCGCGGTCGCGAGCCGCAGGTCGTTGGCCTGGGTGTGCTGCGTAGTCGACCAGCGGTAGCGCGTGGTCAGCGCGGTACAGCCGCGCTCGGTGAGCTTGCCATCGTTTTCGCCGAGGCAATGTCGTTGCGGCGTGTAGACGAGGCCGAAGTCCCACGGCGTCCAGCGCTGCGCCATATCCCATTGATCGCAGGTCTCGGCGAGCAGGAAGCCGTCGCGTTCGGCGACGCATTGCGAGGTCGCGACATTGACGAGCGCGGCATTGCGCGTGTTGCCGGGATACACGGTCAACGGTTCCCAGCGCCATTGCTGCGCCGACGAACCGTTGCACGCCGCGAGCGTCGGCGCTTCGCCTGGGCGCGTGGAACTCGCACAGCGGTTGGCCGCCGCATTGAACAGCACCACGGGATGAACCTGAAAATCCGGCACGCGATGCTCGCTGCGATCGGCGACTGCGTAGCGCCGCGCGACCCAGTTGCCGTCCCATTGGAATTCGCCGAACACATGCGAAAAATCGCTGCCGTCGATCGAAAAATAGCTGGCGACGATATCGCGCTTGCGTTGCACTTCGGCGGCGGGAAGATTGGCGGGCCAGTCGCCGGTCGGATAGGTGACGTGATAGACGATCGGCACGCTGCGCCCCAACGTCTGGGCGACGTGACGCGTGATACGCGCCGCGTAAATGTGGTCCGGATGTTCGAGAAACGGCACGGTATCCGGATTGAGCGTGTAGATCTCGGTGGCTTCGGCGAGGATCGCCTTCAGCGTCGCGGACAACGTGTCCCGGTCGTAACGCATGCGCGACGAGCCGTCCACGTTCATCGGATACGTCGAGAGAATCGCCCGCTGATCCCACAGCAGCGCGAGCGGGGCGCGCCCGCCGCGCACGGCGCCGCCCGGCAGACGCAGTTCGAGCAGTTGCACCTGGGGCTTCGCCTTCAGCACCATCCGATGCACGAGCTTGCCGGCAATCGTCCGGTTCGATTCGAGCCACACGTCCGGCACATGCGCCATCCGCGCATAGGCGAGCCGCGAGGCCCGTTCTCGAGTCTGCACGTAGGCGAAGTTCGCGCCGTTCGCGCCGCCGATCAGATGGACCGTGGTGATGCACCATCCGGCGTCGAGCCGTTCGCTGATGGCCGGGTCGACGAACAGCAGGTCGTCGTCGAGGTGCGCGACCACCGTGACGAGCTTGCCTGCCGCGCATTCCGCGGCGCTGGCGGCGCTGGCCGCGCCGACTGTGCCGACCGCGTTGGCCGCGCCCGGCGTGAACACCCCGGCGAGCACCGCGACGCAGGCGAAGAAAAATCCCCGAACGAATCTGGTTATGGATGTCCGCATGGTGAGTCGAGCCCCGAAAGTGAGCCCGATCTTACTGGAGCACCCGGGCGCGCCACGTTGGCGAACTCACAGTTCGCAGCGTTCTGCGATGTCGAGGCGCAGCGCGGCGGGATCAGCGGAAATACGCCTTGGTGTTCTCGTGCACGTCGTCGCGCGCGAGCAGTTCGGCAGGCATGAGCCATAGATAGTCGCTGTGCTGGTCGGGCCGGCCGACGGCGGCGTCGCCCGTCAATTGCAGTGCGTACGCGAGCACGATGTAGTGTGTGGAGACGCCGGGTTCGCCGGCGAAGTTGTCGGCGTAGTGATGTTCGAACACGCCTTCGAAGCGCGCGCCGTCGCGAGCCAGTTTCGCCACGCCGAGTTCCGCGTCGGTAATCCGCACGAACGCTGCATCGAGCGTTTCGTCCTTGAGAATGCGGCCGCCCGGAACGAACCAGGTGCCGCGCGCGGGACGATTGCGCCGGTGACCGATCAGCACGCGTCCACTGGCGTCGCGCACGATCAGATCGATTGCGACGAGCGGCGTCAGACGGACTACGTCGAGGAAGTCGATCTCGGTCAGCATGAAGGGTTCTCCAGCGAATGAAGCGCGGGCCGCGCGGTTGGGTGGAGTACCGTGCGCGAGCCGCCCACATGGCCCGGCCATGTGTCAGTCGCGATGATCCTCGTCGTTGCGCGTGAGCCGGTCGGAGACGTTGGCGAACAGCAGAACCAGCAGCAGCACGCCGATGACGGCGAACAGGAATGCGCCGGTCAGCGCGGCCAGCACCAGCATCGTCCAGGCAAGGCCGTTCATCTCTCGGCTCCAGCGCATTGTTGATCATGCTAAATCTCACCCCGGAGCCGCTCTGTGCGGCAGCTATCCCGGGCCCCGTTACTTCACGCCGGATTATCGCCGTAATCCGCCGTTAGCGGGGCGCATACCCCTCCGGCGTCGTGACCGCCGGAGCGAATACCTCGGCGTTGCCCGAGACCACGTAAAGCGGCGCGGGCGACAGTTTCAGATCGGCGACGCCGTCGCGGTACGGCACGCTGCTGGCGTTACCCATCATGTCGAGCGCGGTAACGGTGCCGGCGGTGCCGGCCGCGTCGACACGCAAGCGGTAGTTCGCGGTGGCGTTCGCATCGAAGCCGGACTTCGCGTTCCAGCGGTCGTTGTCATGCGTCCACAGCGCGGTCACGATCTTGCCGCCGCCGAGCCGGCGAAACGCATACGCATAGACGCCTTGCGGCAAACCCTTGAGCGGACCGAGCGTGATGGTGCCGTCGACGATGCGGGTCAGCGCCGCCACGGCCAGCGCGGCCGGCTTCGGGCTGATATGCACCGCGCCGTACGCACCTTGCGGATGATCGAGTTCGAAGAACACGCCATAACCGGGCGCCGCGTCCGGCATGTCCGCGAGATAGAACACATAGCTCATGTCGGCGCCTTCGCCGAGCAGGATCAGATGAGTGCGCGCGACCACCGCGGCCTGCGCGTACAGCACGTTCGCATCCGGATACTGCTTGCCGTACGACGCGCCGATGTCGTAGCTGATACCGGTTTCGGTCACGAAGAGCGGCGCGCCCGGTTTCAGATAAAGGCGCATTTCGTGGCGCAGCGCGCGCATCGATGCCGCGAGCGCGCCCTGCACGGTGCCCTGGCTGGCCGTATCGGCGACCCGTTCGGGCGGATGGGACGGTGTCGTGCCGATGTCGTAATAACCGTGGATGGTCATGCCGTCCATATATCGGCCGATGCCCTGCGGGCCCAGCCGGCGCATCGCGACGACGTTCGCCTGGACCGACGCGTAGGTCGGACCCATCACCACCGCGTGCGGATCGTTCCGGTGGATGCCTTCATAGACCGCCTGATACATCGCGACGAGATGCGCGTCCGTATCGCGCCAGGGCAGACCGCCGTCGGCGTCCGGCTCCCACGTGACCTGATAGTAGTTGTCGCGCTGAGCGGGGAAGTAGGTCGTGCGGACCCGGTTCGATTCGGCGCCGACCTTCGCCATGTAGTCCTTCATCTGCGCGAGCGAGCTGGGCGCGTAGCTGTGGGTCTCCTTGCCGGTGGGGCTGGCCCATTTGGGAATGCCGTCGAGCTGGATCAGACGCAACAGGTCGCCGCGCTGGAAGAACGGCGTGAGCGAGGGCGTGGCCGGGTTGAAGGTGCCCGGCTTGTCGGGCTCCTCGACGTACCAGTTGCGATTGTCGTTGACCCACGTCAGACCGAGCGCCGTATAAACCGGACGATAACCGTCGCCGTCGCAGCAATGCTGGCCGGGCGCGAGATAGGCCGTGCCCTGGCCGCCGAATCGATGCCGGTCCGCGAACGGGAAGCGCACCGCGGGCAATGTGGCGACCGTGTCCGGCAAAATCCCGAAGGTCGCGATGCCGGCGGGGCGCGTGCCGCGCGCATCGAGTTGTCCATGCGCGCGTTCGAGCGACGCCGACACGGCAAAGTAACCGGCGATGCTGGACGCGCAATTCAGCGTGGCCAGCGTCGCGCCCGCCGGAACGGCGAAACGGCCGCTGGCACGTACGGCATTCCACGTATCGCGGATTTGCCACGTGAGCGTGTCGGCTTGGGCCGGGCGCGTCGTGAACGTCAACGCGAACGGTTTGCCGGTGGGGAAAAGGCGGGTTCCGTCGCCGGGTGTGTCGGCTTCGAGGAGCGGCGCGCCTGCGCTCGTGCCTGTTTGAGAGGCCGGTGCAGAACATCGCAAGCCATCGCCCGGCGCAATCTTCGAAGCGGCCACCGGACTGTCGCCCGATGCGCGCGGGGCGGAATTCATCGCGACGCCGAACGCGTGCCCCGCGCCGAACATCGACGCAAGCACCCACCCGCCGGCGACCAGCGCATGTTGCACGGCTCGTCGCGTGACACAGTCTCTATCGGTCGACATTGGGTTCCCCGTGTGTTTTCGACGGCGCGCAAGGGCCGCGAGGCCCGAGCCGGCTAGTGCATTTGCGCAACACGATGGCGGAAAGGGCCCTGGAAGTCCTTTACCCATCCGCCATCGGTGCTACGCGGCCCTGCACTGCGCCGTCTGTCTAATTGCGATGTTTCACGTTTGAAACATTAATGGCCGGAGTTAAATTCTTCTGTTCCATTTAGAACAAAATAAATACTTTATGCATTCAGTAAATCGCTTAAATTGGCTGCATGTTTTCATATCGCCGAAGCGCCCGCTATCTTCATAACAAATCTTTCGCGGCCAATCGTGAAAATGCCCGCGTAGGCGCGATGCCGCCGCTTTGATTCTGCTGAGCGAAGTGCAAAAAGTCACTTGAATTCAGCGTCGTAGCGGGCGGTGAACCACCAAGTTCCGCGCCGGTTTCGAGTCGCGATGGTATGTGTGCTGGCGTACGAAATCCATTTTTCCTTTGCATTAACATTCGCAGAACGTCAACTCCAGGCTATGTCGAAGCGATCCGCGGTTAATCGGAATTCCGATAATTGCGATGTTTCCGAAATGCACTGGGCGGGGCGATTGCCACGAGGCCGGCATGTCCATGTTTCAGGTCGTGGCGGCTAAATGCTTGTTTCACCGGTCGTGATGATGGCGCTGTGCCGCACTCGCGGACGCGGCTCTCCAACGTGACACGTAGATCCGTTATTTGCTGAGAGGATGACTATGACCTGCGCGACTCTCGAGTCTGCCGTGCTGCGTTGGGCGCATGCGCCCAGCAAGGGCATGCGCCGCATCGCGATACTGATGTTCAACGACTGCTCGCTGCAAGGCGCGGGGGTGGTCGCCGAAGTGTTTCAGGCCGCGAACGAACTGGCCAGCTCGGGCTCCGGCAACTCGATCTACGACGTGTCGTTCCTGTCCGCCGATGGCGGCATGGTGACGTCGTCGTCGGCGCTGCGGGTCTGGACCGAAGGACTCGACGCGCGCCGCGTGGCCCATTTCGATGCGTTGTATGTCGCGGGCGGCAAAGGCGCCGGCGCCGCGGCGAACGATTCCCGGGTGATCACCTGGTTGCGCCGCGTGCGTCACGACACCGGCATGATCCGCCCGATCGCGGAAGGTCGCGCGGTGCTCGACGCGGCCTGGCTGTCGGACACGAGAGACGGCCTTGACGTTCGCCATCACAACCGCTTCATCCAGTCGGTGCTGACGCCGGGTCAGCCGGGTCAGCCGGGTCAGCCCGAGCAACCGGGCGACGCGAACGACCGGCTCGAATCGATGCGCAGCGCGCTCGCCATGATCAAGCGCGACCTCGGCAGCGCCACCGCGCGCACGGTCGCGGAGCGTTTGATGGCCGACTCCTGTTCGAACCTCGCGCCGCTGCTCGGCGAAGACGGCGGACTGAGCGCGGGCGACAAGGTGCGTGCCGCGGCGCGCTGGCTGCAGGAAAACTGCCAGCAGGCGATTTCGATTGCGGACGCCGCGCAGTTCGCCGCGATGAGCGAACGCAACTTCCTGCGCCGCTTCAAGATGGAAATGGGCATCACGCCGTCGAGCTTCCTGTTGCACGAGCGGCTCGCCGTGACCTGCAGCCTGCTGACCGAATCGGAACTGCCGGTCGACAAGATCGCGCGGCGCACCGGCATGGGCAATGGCGACCGTCTCGCCAAAGTGTTCCGCAAGCGGATGCGCATTTCTCCGACCGAATTCCGTATCCAGAGCCGTCGTCTGGTGAACGAATCCGCAGAGTGACGGTGCAATACAGGCAGCGCAGGCAAACCACGTTTTTCGCGGACCTTGGACCACGGTAAGGATGACGAACATGTTGAATCACGGGGATGTGAGCGCCGTTTCGTTCGGTGCGGCCGGTTCGGCCGGCCCGGACGACGCGCGTGCCGAGATGAGCGGCGCGGCCTGCACGCGCATCGTCCCGGTGATTCTGGCGGGCGGCTCGGGCACGCGCCTGTGGCCGGTGTCGCGGGAGAACTATCCGAAGCAACTGATCGACGTGGTCGGTTCCGACTCGCTGCTGCAAGCGACCGCCCGGCGGATGACGGGCTTTCCCGCGGGCTGGCAGGTGGACGCGGCGCCGATCATCGTCTGTGGTGAAGAACATCGTTTCGTGATTGCCGAACAGCTTCATGAGCACGGCGTCGACGCGCGACTCGTCGTCGAACCGGCGCGCCGCGATACGGCGCCCGCGCTGACACTCGCCGCCGCGCTCGCCTGCAGCCAGGGCGACGACGCGATTCTGATCGTGATGCCCGCCGACCACGCCATCGCCGACGTGAACGGCCTGCAGCAGGCGCTGGAACACGCCGCACGCCATGCGCAACGAGGCGCGATCGCGACGCTGGGCGTCCCGCCGACGCGTCCCGACACGGGCTTCGGTTATATCCGTCTCGGCGCGGCGCTGCCGGACGGCGCGTATGCGATCGACGGTTTCGTCGAGAAGCCGGCAGAAGAACTCGCGGCGCGCTACGTCGCGGCCGGCACATACTGGTGGAACAGCGGCATCTTCATCGTGCGCGCGAGCGTCTGGCTCGAGACCCTGCAGCATTTGCAACCGGACATGCATGCGGCCTGCGCGCGCGCTTTCGCCGGCGGGCGCAGCGAAGGCGCGGTGTTCCGTCCGTTGCTGGAAGCCTTCCTGAGCACGCCGGCCAATTCGATCGACTATGCCGTGATGGAGCGTCTTGGCGCAAGCGCCGACAGCGCCACCCAAACGGACGACGCAAGCGAGCCGCGCTCCACCGGTGTCGTGTTGCCGCTCGACGCGGGCTGGTCGGACCTCGGTTCATGGGACGCCGTCTGGGCCGCGATGGACAAGGACGCCAACGGCAACGCCGGGCGCGGCCGCGTGACCTTCGAAGGCGCGGTCTCCAGTTACGCGCACTCGGAAGGACGGCTCGTGGCCTGTGTCGGCACGACCAATGTCGTGGTGGTGGAAACCGCCGACGCCGTGCTGGTGGTCGACCGCTCGCGCGTGCAGGACGTGAAGGGACTCGTGTCGCGCATCAAGGCGCAGCACGCACCGGAGGCCGACGCGCATCGCAAGGTGCATCGCCCCTGGGGTTTCTACGATTCGATCGACCAGGGCGAGCGTTTCCAGGTCAAGCGCATCGTCGTCACGCCGGGCGCGCAACTGTCGCTGCAACTGCATCACCACCGCGCCGAACATTGGGTGGTGGTACGCGGCACGGCGCTCGTCACACGCGGCGACGAGCAGTTTTTGCTGAGCGAAAACGAATCGGCTTATATCCCGCTCGGCATCCGTCACCGGCTCGAAAACCCGGGCAAGGTACCGCTCGAGATCATTGAAATCCAGTCAGGCGCCTATCTCGGCGAAGACGACATCGTGAGGTTCGACGACAACTACGGGCGTTGCTCCTGAGCCGCCCGTCAACACCGCTTCGCACACAAAAAACGGCCAGAACGAGGTAAGCAAGATGCGCAGGTTTCAGGATTTACTCGCGCGAGTCGGGGATGTCGCATTGGTACTGGCGGGGGCGTCGCTAGCATCGAAAATCCGCTTCGACGACATGACGCAAGCCGGCTTCTACTGGGCGCTGGTGATGTTCTCTGCTGCCTTCGCGCTGGCCATCTTCCCGGCGTTCGGGGTCTATGAATCGTGGCGCGGCCGCTCCAAGCTGACGCTCGCCGGTCAGGTGTCGCTCGCGTGGCTGATGGTGCAGTGCAGTGCGCTCGTGCTGATGTATTCGCTGCACCGTATCGATCTCGTTTCGCGCCTGTGGTTCTCGTACTGGACCGCGGTCACCGGCGGCCTGCTGATCGCCTACCGGCTGCTCACGCATGCGGCGCTGGCGCGGGCGCGTGGGGCCGGGCTGAATCTGCATCAGGTCGCGATCGTCGGCAGCGGCTCGCAATGCGAGACGATCATTCGCCGTATCGAGTCCGCGCCGAGCACGGGCTTTCGTGCTGCCGCGGTGTTCAACACCCGGCCGCAGGAGTCGCCGCTCGTCGGTACGCGTGTGCCGGCGTTCGACACGCTCGACGCACTGGTCGCGCATATCCGCGCGAACGACGTGCATGAAATCTGGCTCACGCTGTCGCTCGCCGAGGAACCGCTGATCTGCTCGCTGGTGGCGGCGTTCCGCGACGACCTGGTGAATATCCGCTTCATGCCGGACGTGCGCAGCATTGCGCTGTTCGAAGGCAGCGGCGTGATCGATCTGCTCGGCGTGCCCGCGATCAATCTGGTCGCCTCGCCGCTGTCGGCCAGTTCGCTGCTGAAAAAAGAAGCGTTCGACCGGCTGTTCGCCGCGCTGGCGCTGTTCGGTCTCGCGCCGGTCCTGATCGCGATTGCGATAGCGGTGAAGCTCTCGTCGCGCGGACCGGTGCTGTTCAGACAGAAGCGCAAGGGCGCGGACGGACGCGTATTCACGATCTACAAATTCCGTTCGATGCACGTCCATACCGAAGCGCACGGCACGCTCAGCCAGGCCACGCGCAACGACAAACGCGTCACGCGCGTCGGCGCGTTCCTGCGCCGCACGAGCCTCGACGAACTGCCGCAGTTTTTCAACGTGTTGCTGGGTGATATGTCGGTGGTCGGGCCGCGTCCGCATGCGCTCGAACACGACGATCTGTATCAGAAGGTGGTGGCGGGCTACATCAATCGTTACCGGATCAAACCCGGCATTACCGGCTGGGCGCAGATCAATGGGTTTCGCGGGGAAACCGATCGCATCGAAAAGATGGAACGACGCGTTGAACACGACCTGTATTACCTGGGTCACTGGTCGTTCTCGCTCGACATGCGAATCATCGGCGCAACGATCGCTGCAGGACTGGCGCATCGGAACGCTTACTAAGTACTTTAAAAGCACGCTGGGCACTCCCTCCTCCGAGGACAGTGACCGTGGCACAAGGAGGAAGGATCATGAGCTCGCTAGGTTTACGCGCAGGAACATTGCTGGTTTTCACGTCGGCCGCACTGCTGTCCGGATGCGGTAGCGTCCCGGGTCAGCGGATGGTGACACCAGCCACGCTGCAGGACACCGGAGGCGATTACAGTACCGAGCCTTCGCAACAGACCCAGATTCCGATCACGGACATCAATCTGGCGCTGGTGCGCAATCTCAACGCCGCGCAAAGCGCCCAGGCGCTGCCGCCGCAAACGCTCGCGCTGTTCGGCAAGCAGACCGCCTACAAGGTCGGCCCCGGCGACGTGCTGCAGATCGTCGTGTGGGATCACCCGGAACTCGCCGCCGCGCTCGGTCAGCCGCCGCAGGACTCGAGGACGTCGGATGCGGCGCCGGGTTTCCTGATCGACGAAAACGGCGATGTGCAGTTCCCGTACGCGGGCACCGTGCACGTGGCCGGCAAGGATGTCGCGACGATCCAGAAGGAACTGCACCGTCGTCTGTCCACCGTGTACCAGAAGCCCGAAGTGACGGTGCGGGTGGCGTCGTTCCGCGCGGCCCAGGTGTACGTGGACGGCGAAGTCCGCACGCCCGGCTCGCTGTCGCTCAACGATATTCCGATGACGCTCACCAGCGTGATCAGCCAGGGCGGCGGCTTCACGTCGAACGCCGACCGTAGCCGCGTGGACCTGATTCGCGACGGCGTCACCTATCCGCTGAACATGGACGACCTGATCAAGCGCGGCCATAACCCGTCGAGCCTGTATCTGCGACCGGGCGACATGGTGCGCGTGGCCTCGCGTGAAGACAGCGGCGTGTACGTGATGGGCGAAGTCAACAAGCCGGCCACCATCCTGCCGATGCGCAACGGCTCGCTGACTCTGTCGCAGGCGATCTCCGACGGCGGCAGCTTCGATTCGAACACCGCGGCGGCGCGTCAGCTGTTCGTGATCCGCAACTCGACGAGCGCTTCGCCGCAGGTTTATCACCTCGACGCGACCTCGCCGGTGTCGATGGTGCTCGCCAATCAGTTCGAACTCCAGCCGAAGGACGTCGTGTACGTCGGCCAGGGCGGACTGGTGCGCTTCAACCGTGTCCTGAACCTGCTGTTGCCTGCGATCAACGCTGCCGTCACGGGTGCCGTGCTGGCGAAGTAAAGATCGCGCATCGTCAACTTGAACCGCCGGGCTTTGTTGGGTGAAGAAAATGGCTATCAATTTTGAAAACCGCTACACCGACGTGTCCGGACCGGACGAGTTGCACCTGTCGGACTACTTGCGCACGATCGTGCGCGGCTGGCGCACCATTCTCACGGTGACGCTGATCGCACTGGCGCTGGGATGCGCCTATGCGTTCCTTGCGCCGCCCACGTATCGTGCGGACGTGCTGTTCCACGTCGAAGACAAGACGGCCAACGGCAACGCGAACGGCAAGGATTCCTTGCCGCCGCTCACCGGCATGTTCGACACCAAGCCGTCGACGGCGGCCGAGATCGAGCTGCTGAAGTCGCGCCTCGTGACGGAAGACACCGTCAAGAAGCTGCACCTCGATATCACCGCCACGCCGCGCTATCTGCCGTTCGTCGGCGGACTGCTGGCGGGGCTGGTGAACGGGCAGTGGGGCTTCAAACTGCCGCACTTCATCAATCTGTCCGGCTATGCGTGGGGTGACGAGAGCATCGCCGTGTCGCAGTTCGATACGGCCAAGGAGATGTACGACACCACCTTCACGCTGATCGCCGGCGGCGGCGACACCTACGTGCTGCGCGACAGGAACGGCATTGCCCTGCTGTCGGGCAAGGTCGGCGAAACCGTGCAGACCGATACGGCCGATGGTCCGATCAGCCTGCACGTCGACAAGCTGGTCGGCACCGAAGGCTCGCGTTTCGAACTGACGCGCGCCTCGACGCTCAGCACGGTGGACCGTCTGCAGAAACAACTGGTGGTTGCCGAAACCACGCTGCAATCGGGCGTGATTCGCGCGAGCCTCGAAGGCGGCGACAGCGCGCTGACCGCGGCGATCGTCAACAGCATCGCCCAGGAGTTCGTGCGCCAGGACGTGGCGAGCCGCTCGACGGAAGCCGAGCACATGCTGGCGTTCCTCGACCAGCAACTGCCCGGCCTGCGCAAGGAACTCGACGACGCCGAACAACGCTACAACAAATTCCGAAACACGCACGGCACTGTCGATCTCGGCGAAGAAAGCCGGTTGCTGCTGCAACAGATCGTCGATAACAAGACCAAGCTGCTCGACCTGCAACAGCAACGCGCCGAGATGTCGCAACGCTTTACGCCGAATCACCCGGCGGTTGCCGCGCTCGACGCGCAGATCGCCGCCTTGCAGGGCGCGCAGAACAACATGAACCGCAGCGTGTCGGTCATGCCCGACACCGAGCAGACCGCCTTGCGTCTGCTGCGCGACGTGCACGTCGACACGGACCTGTACACCAACCTGCTGAACAGCGCGCAGCAACTGCGCGTGGCGAAGGCGGGGCAGGTGGGCGACGTGCGCGTGGTCGACTTCGCCGAAGCGCCGGACGAACCGGTGCGCCCGAAACGCGTGCTGGCGATCCTGATCGCGCTGGGCGGCGGTCTCGTGCTCGGCATCCTGCTGACCTTCTTCAAGCGCGCGATGTATGGCGGCGTGGAGCGTCCCGACGAACTCGAAGCCATGCTCGGCATTCCGGTGTTCGCGGTCGTGCCGCGCAGCCAGACGCAACTGCGCCTGCAGGAAAACGTGATGCTGCGCCGGCGCGGTCTGCATGTGCTCGCCCAGCAGGCGCCGGAAGACATCGCCGTGGAAGGCGTGCGCAATCTGCGCACCTCGCTGCAACTGTCGCTCGATCACGCCGAGAACAACGTCGTGATGATCACCGGTTCGCGGCCCGACAGCGGCAAGTCGTTCCTCTCGGTGAACCTCGCGGCGCTGGTCGCTTCGGCACAGAAGCGCGTGCTGATCATCGACGGCGATATGCGGCGCGGCGATGTCCACTCGCATTTCGGCATCAGCCATCAACCGGGCTTGTCCGACGTATTGAGCGGCGGCGACCTGAGCGCGATGATCCAGCGCGACGTGCTGCCCGGCCTGGACGTGCTCGCCAAAGGCGCGCTGCCTGCACACCCGGCCGAACTGCTGTCGAGCAAGCGCTTCGAAACGATGCTCGAAGAATTGAAGTCGCACTACGACATCGTGATCGTCGATACGCCGCCGGTGCTCGCGGTCACCGACTCCACGCTGATCGGCAAGTACGCCGGCACGACTTTACTGGTGGTGCGCCACGGCCGCCATCCGCTGAACGAAATCAACGAGACGGCCAAGCGTCTGCGCAACGGCGGTGTCGCGCTGCGCGGCGTGCTGCTCACCGATGTGCCGCAGGAAGGCGCCTTCCTCGGCTCGGGTTATCAGGGAGGGTATTACGGATACGACAGCGTGGCCGGTTGAACCAGCCGGCCTCTGACCGGACGTTCGACCGTGCCGACGCACGGGGTTTTGCCAAGCTCAACGAGGAGAAGGTTCCATGGAACGTAAGGTCGCGCTGATTACCGGGATTACCGGGCAGGATGGGTCGTATCTGGCCGAGCTACTGCTCGCCAAGGGTTACGACGTGCACGGCATCAAACGCCGGGCGTCGCTGTTCAACACGGATCGTATCGATCACCTCTATCGCGATCCGCACGATCCCGAACAGAGACTGTTTCTGCATCACGCCGATCTGACCGATTCGACCAGCCTGCTGCGCGTGATCCAGCGCGTGGAGCCCGACGAAATCTACAACCTCGCGGCGCAAAGTCACGTCGCGGTGTCGTTCGAAGAGCCGGAGTACACCGCGAACGCGGACGGTCTGGGCACCCTGCGCATTCTCGAGGCAATCCGCATCCTCGGGCTGCAGGAGAAGACGCGTTTCTATCAGGCCTCGACCTCCGAGCTGTACGGTCTCGTGCAGCAGGTCCCGCAGTCGGAAACCACGCCGTTCTATCCGCGTAGTCCGTATGCGGTCGCCAAGCTGTTCGCTTACTGGACCACGGTCAATTACCGCGAGGCCTACGGGCTGTATGCGTGCAACGGCATTCTGTTCAATCACGAATCGCCGGTGCGTGGCGAGACGTTCGTCACGCGCAAGATCACGCGCGCCGTTGCGCGTATCGCGGTCGGCATGCAAAAGACGCTGTATCTGGGCAATCTGTCGGCGCTGCGCGACTGGGGCCATGCCCGCGATTACGTGGAGATGCAGTGGCGCATGCTGCAACAGCCGCAGCCGGAAGACTTCGTCATCGCCACCGGCGTGCAGTACAGCGTGCGTCAGTTCGTTCAGCATGCGGCGGCCGAACTGGGCGTGACCGTGCGCTTCGAAGGAACGGGCGTGGATGAAATCGGCATCGTCGAGAAGGTCGAGGGGCGCGAGATCAAGATGTCGCCCGGCGATGTGATCGTGCGCGTCGATCCGCGTTACTTCCGCCCCGCCGAAGTGGAAACGCTGCTGGGCGACCCGTCCAAAGCGCACGCGCGGCTCGGCTGGCAGCCCACCACCTCGTTCGCCTCGCTCGTCAAGGAGATGGTGCGCTCGGATTACCAGCTCGCGCGACGCGACGCGCTGGTGACGCTGGCCGGTTTCACGGCGCTGGAACATCACGAGTAAACGCGATGAACAAACAAGCACGCATTTTCGTGGCGGGCCACCGCGGCATGGTGGGCTCCGCGCTGGTCCGGCGGCTCGCCGCCGAGGGGTATTCCAACGTCGTCACGCGGACCCGGGCCGAGCTCGATCTCACGGATCAGGCCGCCGTCAACCGCTTCTTCGAGGTCGAGCAGATCGACGTGGTGCTGCTTGCGGCGGCGCGCGTGGGCGGCATCTTCGCCAACGCGTCGCAGCCGGGTCAGTTCATCTACGAAAATCTGGTGATCGAAACCAACGTGATTCATGCGGCGTATCGGGCGCGCGTCGAGCGGCTGGTGTTCTTCGGCTCGTCGTGCATCTACCCGAAGCTGTGTCCGCAGCCGATTCGCGAAGAGTACCTGCTGGGCTCGGCGCTGGAGCCGACCAACGACGCCTACGCAATTGCCAAGATTGCCGGGCTGAAGCTGTGCGAGGCGTACAACCGCGAATACAACACGCAGTACGTGTCGCTGATGCCGACCAATCTGTACGGCCCCAACGACAACTACGACCTGAACAGCAGTCACGTCTTGCCGGCGCTGCTGCGCAAGGCGCACGAAGCGCGGCTCGACGGTTTTCCGTCGCTGATGGTGTGGGGCTCGGGCACCCCGCGCCGCGAGTTCCTGCATGTGGACGATCTCGCCGCCGCCACGCTGTTCGTGCTCGAGAACGACATCACGGACGGGCTCTTCAACGTCGGCGTCGGTGAAGACCTGGCGATTCGCGAACTCGCAGAGTGCATCTGCAAGGTGGTGGGTTTCGAAGGCGAGCTGGTGTTCGACGCGTCCAAGCCCGACGGAACACCGCGCAAGCTGCTCGACGTCTCGCGGCTCGCGCAGATGGGGTGGCGCGCGAGCATCGGACTGGAGGAGGGTATCGCGGCGACGTATCGCGATTTCGTGGAGACCTACGCGAGTACGGGCGCCGCGGCGCTGCAGGCGTAGACGGCAGCCGACAAACACACACGCAACGGAATCCGACCGCTGTGCGTGAGCCCGTGCGGGCCACGCCGGCAGGAACGATCAATCGAGGAGCCCAATAAAAATGACAGCGTCAGTCAAGATCTTCCACAACGTCGTGTGGTCGCGCCATAAAGGCGTGGTGTTTTCCGCGTTGCATAACATTTCCGCGTCGGGCGCGATTCGCTACTCGATGGTGCAGATTGCCGATACCGAGCACGATCGGGTCGGCTTCTCCGATGTCGATTATTCGTTCCACCGCTACCCGATGCAAAAGCTCTTCGACGGCTGCTACGAAGACGTGCCGACCACCACGCTGATCGCGCGGCTCACGTGGGAAGTGCTGCGTGCCAAAGCCGACCTGATCGTGCTGCCGGGTTATCACCGGCCGGAATACTGGGCGATGCTGGCGGCGTGCATCGTCACCGGCAAACGGCGCGCGGTGTTCTGCGACTCGACCGCGCGCGACCGGCCGAAGAAGCTGCTCACGTCGATTCCGAAGCGGGTGTTCTTCTCGCTGTGCGACGGCTACTTCGGTTTCGGCGAGCGCAGCCGCGAATATCTGATGTCGCTCGGCGCCAAGCGCGAAAAGATTTTCGTCCCCTGTCAGGCTGCCGCGTTGCCGGGTTCGTTCTCGCCCGAGCGTGCGCTCGTCGAACGGGTGGCGGCGCGCGCCGGTAATCCGCCGGTGTTTCTGTATGTCGGCCGGCTCTCCGAAGAGAAAGGCATCGGCACGCTGATCGAAGCGTTCGCCGGCTTGCGCCGGCGCATTCCGGCGGCGCGTCTGCGCATCGTCGGCACCGGGCCGATGGCCGACGTACTGCACGCGAAAGTGGCCGAACTCGAACTGGGCGATGCGGTCACCTTCGCCGGCAGTCTGCAGGACGAACCGCTCACGCGCGAATACTACGGCGCTACCTGCATGGTGTTGCCGAGCTACAGCGAGCCGTGGGGACTCGTCGTCAACGAGGCGCTCGCGCACGGTTGCCCGACGATCGTCAGCGAAAGTTGTGGTTGCGTGCCGGAACTCGTGATCGACGGCGTGAGCGGTTACGCCTTCACCGCGGGCGACGTCGCCGGTCTGCAGCGCACGATGTTGAAGGCGATGGAGGCGTTCGCCGACACCGCCGGCACCGCGCATCGCTGTATGGACGTGATCAGCCGGTTCGATCCGCCGTCGGCCGCGGCGAGTATCGCCCGCGGCTGCGCATTGATGCTGAGCGACTGAACGACTGAACGGGCGAAGAGACCGCCTGCTCAGCCAGTTAAATACCCCCTTCGACCGACAACCCGCATCGAGTATGCGAAGCCTTAACTCGCTCTGGCAGCCATCATGAAGATCCTGATCTACGGCCTCAATTACGCGCCCGAACTGACCGGGGCCGGCAAATACACCGCGGAAATGGCCGCGTTGCTGGCGGGCCGGGGTCACGAGGTGAGAGTGGTTTGCGCACCGCCGTACTATCCGGAATGGCGGGTGGCGAAGGGCTTCGCGGCATGGCGCTACCGGCGTGAAGAGCGCGACGGCGTGACCTTGTGGCGCGCGCCGCTGTGGGTGCCGAAGCGTCCCGGTGGCGCGAAGCGAATGCTGCATCTGGCGAGTTTCGCGCTGAGTTCTTTACCCGTGCTCGCATGGCAGGCGCTGTGGCGTCCCGATGCGGTGATGCTGATTGCGCCGACCTTGATGTGCGCGCCCGGCGTGCTGACATTGGCGCGTGTCACGCGTGCGAATGCGTGGCTGCACATTCAGGATTACGAGGTGGATGCCGCGTTCGATCTGGGCTTGCTGAAGAACTCGCGCGCGGCAAAAATCGCACGCTGGCTCGAAAGCGGATTGCTGCGCCGCTTCGATGCGGTCTCGTCGATCACGCGGCAGATGAGCGCGCGCGCGACGACCAAAGGCGTCGATCCGGCACGCGTCGTCTGTCTGCCGAACTGGGTCGACGTATCGGCCATTTTCCCGTTGACGGAACCGAGCGACTACCGCCGCCTGCTGGGTCTGCCGGAGCAGCAGAAGGTGGTGCTGTATTCCGGCAACATGGGTTCCAAGCAGGGGATCGAAACACTGGCCGATGCGGCGGCGTTGCTCGCCGCGCGCACGGACATCACGTTCGTGTTCTGCGGCAGCGGCGCGGCGCGCGAAACGCTGCTCGAGCGCTGCGCCGCGCTGACCAATTGCGTCTTCATGCCGCTCCAGCCAATGGAGCGTCTGAACGATCTGCTCAATCTCGCCGACATCCACGTGCTGCCGCAACGCGGCGACGCCGCCGATCTCGTGATGCCCTCGAAGCTGACCGGCATGTTCGCCAGCGGACGCGCAACCGTCGCGATGGCGCGCCGCGGTACCGCGCTCTACGAGGCCGTTGCGCCGCGCGGCGTCGTCGTGCCGCCGGAAAACGCAAAGGCGCTGGCGGCGGCGATCGTGGTGCTGGCGGGCGACCCCGAGCGTCGCGCGGCACTCGGCAAGGCCGCACGACTCTACGCGGTGCGTGCGTTGTCGCCGGAGGCGACCTTGTCGGAGTTCGAGGAGCGGCTCGCGTTACTGTGCCGCAAGACGGCCGACGCGCGAGTCAAACAGGTCAGGCGGGTTCTGCATGTGCGGCGCAAGGCGACGTCGTTCGGTGTGAACCCGGCTGCTATTCCCGTCACGCCCGTCGAACCCGGCACCGTGGAGGAAGCCGCGCCGGAGTAATCCGGCACGCGGCCAGTTCATGCTTGCGACTTCACCACGGCGAACGGTAGACACCCCGCTTGCCCGCGGCGTAGGGATCGGCGTAAGCGTTCTTCGTCGTGCCGGCTGCTTGCTGGCCGGCGCCATTCGGCGTGCCCGGCTGGGCCGCGACGCGCATCTCGCCGTTGGCCGGTCGCGCCACTTTGCGTTTGCCGGGCGCGGCGGGTGCGGGCTGATCGCCGCCGAGCACGGTCATGCGTCGTTCGTCGAGCAGGGCCGCGCGCTGCGGATCGTCACCGTTGCCTTGTGCACCGATATCGCCGTATGCGCCCGGTCCGCCGAGCAGTTGCTGTTCGCTGGTGCGTTGCTTCATGCGCGCATCGTTGCGAGTGTTGGCCGGGGCGTTCGTCAGCGCGCCGTAGCCGTTGGCGGTGGGTACTGCGGGCGTGACGTTCTGCGCGAAAGCCGGCATCGTGCAAGCCGCTATTGCGATGCACGCGCAACGCGTCGCATAGGTACAAGTGAAGCGAAGCATTGGAGTGGAGTGGTGGTTCATCGTGGTCCTCGTAGGAGTGCTCCCGTGTTGAGTCATCGTGCGCCAGGCTGCCCACGTGCAGCCGCCAAAACGCTTGCCCTCGCGGCCACGGCGTCGAGTGAGTGGAGTGTCCACAACATAATGAAGCCAGAGGAGAAACCGTGATGGGTACCGTTGCCGACGATCCGCAATTCGCACATGCATCACCCGTTGAAGGCACCGTCGATGTCGGCCCCGTCATCGATCTGAGCCTCGCTGGAAAGGGCAATTACGTCGCGAAGCGCGGCGCGTTGATCGAACTGCTGTGGTTCGTCATCGAAGCCTGTGTGATCAACAACAAGCTGCTGCCGATCTCCGCCGTGCGCGTCGCGTTGCTGCGTCTGTTCGGCGCGAAGATCGGCGAAGGCTGCCGCTTCGTTCATCCGCTGCGCGTGAAGGCGCCATGGAATCTCGAAGTGGGCGACAAGTGCTGGTTCGGCGTCGACGTGTGGATTTACAACCAGGCGCTGATCCGTATCGGTTCGAACGTCTGCATCTCGCAAGGCACGTTTCTCACGGCGGGCTCACACGATATGAGCGACACCATGGACCTGCACGTCGCGCCGATCGTCATCGAAGACGGCGTGTGGATCACCTCGAAATGCGTGGTGCAGATGGGCGTGACGATCGGCCGTTCCGCGGTGGTGACGCCATTGTCCGTCGTGCACCGTTCGCTCGATGCGGAAGGCGTGTATGGGGGCAATCCGTGCCGCTTCATCCGCAAACGTTTTATGTCCGTGGCCTGAACCACAGACATCCCGGCGGCGGATTCTTAATCTGAAGAGACCGGCTGCACGTTGCAATGCTTGCACATGATGGGAGTTGGGATGTTCATCGATACTCGCACGCTCGAACAGAACACGGTCGTTGAGACGACGGTGTGCATCATCGGCGCAGGTGTGGCAGGCATCACGCTGGCGCTGGAAATGTCGCGTGCCGGTGTGGATACCTGCCTGCTCGAAAGCGGCGGCTTCGGTCCCGACGATGAAACCCGCGACCTCTATCGCGGCGAGAATGCCGGGCTGCCGTACACGTTCGCCGACGGTTCGCGCAGCCGCTATTTCGGCGGCAGCAGCAATTGCTGGGGCGGCTGGTGCCGCCCGCTCGATCCGTGGGATTTCGACAAGCGCGACTGGATTGCGCACAGCGGCTGGCCGTTCGGTCTCGACGAACTGGCGCCGTACTACGCACGCACGCACGAGTTGCTCAAGCTCGGTCCGCAAACGTTCGACCCGGCGTATTGGGAGCGGGAAATCGGGCGCGGCGACGTGCGGCGCATTCCGCTCGCGACGGGCGACATGCGCGACACGGTCGCGCAGTTCAGTCCGCCGCTGCGTTTCGGTAAGGTGTATCGCGACGACCTCGCGAATTCGGCTCACGTGCGCGTGTTTCTGCATGCGAACGTGTTGAGCATCGACGCGGATGCGCAGGGCACTTCCGTGTCGCGTGTGCGGGTCGGCACGATCAGCGGACGGCGGATCTCGGTGTCGGCGAAGACCTTCGTGCTGGCCACCGGCGGCATCGAGAATGCGCGTCTGCTGCTCACGTCGAACAACGTGCAGGCGGCGGGACTCGGCAACGGCCACGACCTCGTCGGCCGTTACTTCATGGATCATCCGCGCATGATGTCCGGCCGGCTCAAGTTCCGCCGCGGCATTGCACGCAACAAACTCTACGACATCAAATATCACTATCAGAACGCCGCTGTTTCCGCGCATGGCACGAAGATCTCGTCACAGTTCGCGCCGACCGAGGAATGGATGGCGCGCGAGCAGTTGCTCAATTCGCGCGTCTGGCTGTACTCGCGCTGGTATGGCGAAGGCAGCGCCGGATCCGAGGCGTTGATCCGCTGCAAGGAAGCGCTGTTACAGAAGGATCAACCCGGCCGCAACGTCAAGGCCGATCTGCTGACCATGGCCGCGCATCCGCTGGATACGGTGGGCTTCGGTCTGGCCCGGCTGCTGCAATCGCCGGCGCTGATCACCGATGTGACGCTGCAGGCGATCGTCGAGGCGGTGCCGGACCCGGACAGCCGCGTCACGTTGTCGACCAGCCAGCGCGACCGGCTCGGCATGCCGCGCGTCAAAGTCGAATGGCGCATGGGCGACCAGGTGAAGCGCACATTCGACAAGACGTTCCAGTTGCTCGCGCGCGAATTGCAGATGGCCGGTGTCGCCGACGTGGTGCTCGACGCGCCGCTCGAAGGTCGCGCATGGCCGAAGAAACTCGAAGGCACGTGGCATCACATGGGCACTACCCGCATGCACGATTCGCCACGCGAAGGCGTGGTCGATCGCAACTGCAAGGTGCATGGAATGAGCAATCTGTACGTGGGCGGCAGTTCGGTGTTTCCGACGGTCGGCGCCAACTTCCCCACTATCACGATTGCCGCGCTGTCGCTGCGGCTCGCGGGGCATCTGGTGCGGCAACTGGACCTTCCGGATAGCGTCGGCCATACGCGGAACGACACGTCGGCGAGCGTGATGAAGGCGATGTCGGCGGCGCCCCAGCCTCAGGTGGAGACGCTGCCGATTGCCGCGGCTACGCTAACGCCGCTGATGAAGGAACAGTGAAGGCCGCAGCCGACCCGGCTCTGGCCTGAATAAAAAACGGGAGATGGCGCTGGTTCGGCCGTCTCCCGTTTTCTGACGATGACTGACGATGAGCAACGCAAAGCCGCCGCTTTCTAACGACCCGGCTGGGTCATCTCGCGCAACGCGCCGAGCGCGGCATCCCGCGATGCGTCGGCGCTGCCTTTCTGTTCCAGCAAAGCGGTCAACGCGCTCACCATGGTCTCGATACGAAACCGGGCGGTGAAGGTTTGCGTCGCCTGGGCACGCATCGCGGCGCGTGCGGGCGCGTCGAGTTCGAGCCAGCGTTCGAGGCTGCGCTGCGTGCCTTCCACCGTATCGCTTGCCACGAGTCCCGCACCGTCCGTTTCGATTTCGCGCCACACGTTGACCTTGTCGGAAATCAGCGCCGGCAGTCCGCAGCCGAGCGCCTCCGCCACCGCTACGCCGAAGTTTTCCTGGTGCGAGGGGAGGGCGAACACATCGCTCGCATGAAAGGCGCCCCACTTCATGTCGCCCTGAAGCATGCCGGGCAGACTCACGCGATCGCCGATACCCGCCGCTTCGGCCTGACTGCGTAATGCGGCGGCCCAGCCGGTTTCGTCCGGCCCCGCGATCAGCAGATGCAGGGCGGGGTCACGCGTGGCGACGCGGGCGAACGCATCGATCAGCAGATCGCAACCTTTCTTCGCATGCACCCGGCCGAGAAACAGCACGATGCGTTTGCCCCGCAGTTCGGGCATGGCTTGCAGGAAGGCTTCGCGCAATGGTTCGGCGGCGAGCGGCGGGACCGTCGTGCCGAACGGCACGATGCGTTCCTGTGCGCGGTACAGCCAGAACGAACGCCGTGCGCGCGTGCATTCTTCCTCCGTGGTGAAGATGACGGCGCGCGCATCGCGCAGCACGCGATACTCGGCCCATGGCCAGTACAGCCATTTCTTCAGGTGCTTGAGCGGATAGGCTTCCTTGAACCACGGGTCGAGCATGCCGTGCGCGTACACGTAGTAGGGCACCGGGCCGCCGTGCAGCGCTTTCCACGCGGCGAGGCCGTGGTATTGCCACAAGCCGTGCACCACGACCGCATCGAAACGCCGGGCGTTGGTCTCGAGCCAGGGAACGAGCCGTTCGCTGTAGCTATAGCGATTGCGGGTCGGGCCGAGCGCATGCACGGCAAACGGAAACGCGCTGACGTGTGCCGCATCGGGCGCATCGCAGGTGGCCACTTCGATCTCGTGGCCGGCGTCCCGCATGGCCAGACCGCTGCGGCGCACGCCTTCGACCGGACCGCCGTCGCGAGGATCGACGCTGGCAAGCAGATGGAGGATTTTCATCGGGCGAGGGTCGGTCCGTTGGCGTGTTGCGCGGGATCGCTTGCAAGGCGCGACATAGCGAGCCGGGCAGGGAGATTGGGATGGCCCGAACCGGACTGTCCGAGCGAGGGCTGGCCCAATGCGGGCTGGCCCATCGCGGGCTGGCCCATCGCGGGCTCGACACGGCGCGGCAGGTCGGGCATGCCGGCGCGCGGATTGCGCGGCGACCACGGCAGCCTTCGCTTGCGGGCCGGCAATGCTAACTGCAGGCGTGCGTGTGTGGCGACCATTAAACCGAGCGCGACGCCGAACACCAGCCCGGAAAAACGCGGTCCGAGCGGATTGCCGCCAATCGAGGTGGCCGGCAACGCGGCGAACAGCATGATGGCGCGGCCGAGCGTCGGCAGCAGGGGCGCTTTGGGCACGACGGTGCGCCAGTAGCGATACGAGAAGATGCAGATCGCCAGCGCGGCGAGCGTGGCGAGCGGCATTGCAATGCCGAACACGAGGCCGCCTGCGAAGAACTGATAGACCCAAAAGTTGTGACCCGCGGCCCATTCGTTGATCGCGTAGAAATCCTTCGCGCTGATCTGACCGGCGAGATCCGGCAGGTAGACCGGCGAGTAGTGATAGTAGTGACCATAACCCTGGCCGAACAGCAGCGACTCCGGCTCGGCCGTGACCTGATCGTACTGGTCGCGTATTTCCGCGAGACGCGTGATGGTGGTCGGGTCTTTGCCCGAGCTGGTCTCTTCGGAGGCGAAGATGCGTTGCGTCCAGTGTTCCGCGACGGTCGGCACTGCGAGCGCCGCGACGCCGGCCACGCCGGCGAGCAGCGCGCCGACCACGATGCTGCGCCCGAGCGCGCGCCAGACCTGACGGATCGACGGCGCACTCAGCGCAATGGCGATCAGGAACAGCAGGATGGTGCCGACCATGATGCTGCGCGTCACGCTCAGCAACTCGATGATCACGCTGGCCGCGAACACGCTCACGGTAAAGAACGAATAGCGGCGCGCCACCACGAATTCATGCAACAACACGCCTTGCAGGCCGAGCAGCGTCACGGAGAGAATCCGGAAGCGCACGTCTTCGAGTCCGCCGCCGGTCGCCATGCCGTACACGAACGTAAAAATCATACTGATCAGATTGCCGACGAACAGTGCGCGCTCGATCTGCGCGATACGGTATTCGCTCCACGGCCGGCACGCGACGAGATAGCCGAGCAGGAACAGCAGAAACGGCAGCAGCACACGCAGATAATTGCCGCCGTCGTTGTCCTGAATGAGTTGCGCGACGATGCTGCCGAACACGCTGAGCAGCATGCTGAACGTGACGATGGAACGCAGTCGCGAGCGCTCGTGAAAACGTGGTGCGATCAGCAGAAGCGCGAGTCCGGCGGCGATGGCCGGTACGACGAAAATAAACTGTGCGAAGTGCCCGGTATTGGCGTCGGTCGCCTTGTAGTCGAGCGCGAGCGGAATCAGAAAAATCCAGATCCATGGCGTTGCATACTGGTGGCGCATTTCTGTTCCTCCCCCGTTGCGTCGATATGCCGTCGGTCTGGTGCGGACGGTCTCGCATCGGGTCAATTGTGATTGAAAGAAAGTACCGGCTCCGGGCCTCTCTGCCTTTCGTCTTCGCTAACCTGGATTCTGGCGACGAGGGCAAGCTCACTCCGTGCGGCATCCGCCCAAACGCGACGATCTTGTCGGTGAATGTCTTGAAGTTGGCGCACAGGCGCCCTTGTCGCCAACGAATATTCATCAGGGCCAGCGCGCCCGTATAAAGGCCAATGGGGAGAACAATATGAAGCTGTTCGGCGGGGCGGAACCAACAAGAGCGGGACGGGCCATCGAGCTCGATTTCGTACGCGGTATAGCGATCATCGCGGTGATGGGATTTCACTTTCACGCGGTCCATACCGGCAATTTCCTGATTCAGATCATCGAATACCCGTTGAAGAACTTCGGCCGCGAAGGGGTGAATCTCTTCTTCACGTTGAGCGGCTTTCTGGTGGGCGGACTGCTGCTTCGTCAATACGCGGAAACCGGACATGTAGACGCCAAACGCTTCATCATCCGGCGCGTGTTTCGTATCTGGCCCGCGTATTACGTGCTGATCGCGTTTCATGTGCTCGCCGGCCGGCATCCGTGGAATACCTTCCTGATTCAGAACCTCACACACCTGCAGAACTATCTGGGCACGTCGATCACCCAGACGTGGAGTCTCGCGGTCGAAGAACATTTCTATCTCGTGCTGCCTGCCTTGCTGCTGCTGTTCGCGCGTTGGCGGCTCGGCGCGTGGACCATTGTCAGTCTGCTCGGCGGCATCTGTGCGGTAGTGCTCACCGCGCGTTGTTTTGCCGTGGCGGGCGGCGATCTGGACGGCGCGTTCGCGTACACCCAATACCGGATCGACAGCCTGCTGGTCGGCGTGATCCTGTCGGCGCTCTACTGGATGAAACCTGCCGTCTATCAGCAGATCGCGCGGCGCAAATGGTGGCTGGTCACGAGCGTCGTCTTGCTGTGCGCATGGCTCGTGTTCGCGACGAAGAACCTCGTGCTCGACGAAAGTATCGGCTACACGATTCAGGCGCTCGGGTTCGCGGCGCTCATCGTATTCGTGCTCCAGTACTCCGGGCGAATCAAGGAGACCTGGCTGTATCGCGGCGTGGCCTGGGTCGGGCTCTACTCGTACGGTATCTACCTGTGGCATTCGCTGGCGCTCGCGCCCGGCGACATGCTGATCCGCAAGGCCACTGCAATGCATCTCGCGCCGGGCGCGATCTGGGTGCTCGCACTGGCGTTCCAGTTCGCGCTGGCTATCGCGATCGGCTATGTGACGACGCGGGCCATCGAGTATCCGTTCCTGCTGATGCGCAACGCGCTGTTCCCCGAAAAGCGCAGCAGCTCCGTGCGTGAAGAGGTGCCGGTCGCAGGCGGACAGTTGTCGTAAGGCGGGTGGGACGTTCTGCGGGAAAAAACGAGGCCGGCGATTCAAAGCCGGCCTCGGTGTTTTCAGGGCGCTGTTCAGGCCATCTGCTGCAGCAAGGTCTGCTTGAACTGAACGAGCGTGTGCAACGACAGCAGGTCTTCGCGGCCAGTGCTCGCGCCGTCGTCGTGCGGATGCGGCCACGACGTCATGGTCTCGGTAATAGCCCGGCCGATCGACGCCGAACTCAGGTCGCTCAGAATCGGTCCCAGCTCGCAGCGCCGGCTGAACCAGCCGATCAGCCCATCTTCGGTGGCGATCACCGGCTTGCCGAAGCGGTAGGCCTGCACCAGTACGCCGCTCATGCCGTAATGCCCCTTGTAGCCCAACCAGACCGCGTCGCACGCGGAGAACAGATCGCGCTCGACCTCGTTGGAAATGAAGTCGTCGAGCACGAGCGGCGCGGGCGTGAGACTGCGGATATGGTTGCGCATGAAGTGGCGCGTGCCGGCGTCCTGCTCGCCCGCGACGATCAGCGTCGGCGCTTCGTCCAGACGCGTCAACGCGTGCACGAGTTCGTAAATGCCTTTGCGCTCGGTAATCGACCCATACACGAGCAGATAACGCTGAGCCGGATCGAGCCCGAGACGCGCGCGCGCCAGCATCGGGTCTTCGGCGTGTTCGTCCGGAAACGGATCGGCGATATACGCGACCTTCGCGCTGCGCTTCGATGCATGCCGTGCGGCCCATTCCGGCAACGTCGGGTCGATCGTCAGCAGCGTGCGCAATCCGCTGGTATGAAGCGAGCGTTTGAACATCGCGGCCTTCAGCGCATTGACGAGCGGCCGGTCGGGCGCCTTGATGCCGACCTTATGATGATGGAACGTCGCGCGCATCGTAATGCCGATCCACGGCGTCGTACCGAACGGCGAGCCGAGAAACGGCAGCGCGTGAAAGAAGTAGTCGGCATACGGCACGACCACGAGCCGGATGGGCTGCAAGCGGCCGACGATCGTATGAACCCGCTTGAAATAGCGGTGAAAGCGCCAGTACTGGTTCGACTCGCGCAGACCGCCGCGCGGGTGCACTTCCGGATCGACGAAAGCAATCTGCTGGTCCGGGCGATTCGCGGCGGTAATCTGCCGCGCGAGCTTGTGATCTTCGTTGGCCGATTCGGTCACGAGGATGCATGGGTAGCCGGCATCGGCGCAGGCCTGCATGGTCCACTCGGCATAACGCCAGCGATGGCCCGTGAGATTGGGTTCCACAATCAGGACGTAGTCTGGTTCCATCGCGGTGTCGGTCTCGAGCGTCTCAGGGTGGATGAATCGGCTTGCCGATGCGTCCGTACGATGCTCGCGTGGCGCTGGCGAACTAACGTTAGCATCGCCGGCGTGCGTGAGAATCGCGAATTTGATCGGCTCTGTGGGTCACCGTACGAGCCCGCCAAAGGGCAGGCCGAACCGGCCTGGGTGATGGCGGTTGTCGCCGAATCTCTCGCGGTAAGGTCGTGCATGGAATTCGTTCCAGACCTTGCCGGCATGCTGGCACAACCAATTTGACGAAGTGCCGGCGGGGTTCGCAGCGATGCGTTTGTATCGTGGCGCGCGACCGTTCCGACGGCGCAGCGTGTTCGATGGAGAATCAGCTTGCGGGCGATCAGGCTTCCGGCAGTTTCACTAGCGAGCAGCTTCGGGGCGAGCGCGGCCACCTGGGTATTGCTGCAACAGTTCGCCGTGCGTGGACTGGTGGCCATCAAGTTTCTGGCAATCGGCCGCATGCTCGGGCCGGCCGCGATCGGTAGCGTCAGCGTGGCGCTGCTCGCGGTGGCGATTGCCGAAGCACTCTCCGATACCGGACTTGCGCAGGCCGTCATTCAGGGCGAACGCTCGCCGTCGCGGCCGCAACTCGGCGCGGTGTGGACCACGCTGACCACGCGCGGCGTGCTCATTTCCTTGCTGCTGGTGGCGCTTGCGCCGCTGCTCGGCAGCCAGTTCCATCTGACCGGTTCGCTGTTGCTGCTGCAACTCGCGGCGCTGCTGCCGCTGTTGCGCGGTCTGGCGTCGCCGACCTATTACCTGGTGCAACGCGAGCGCCGCTTCCAGCACATCGCGGGCGTGGAAGTAGCGGCGTCCTTCGTCGATTGCGCAGTCGGACTCGCGCTCGCTTATTACGGCGCAGGCGCCGCGTCGGTGCTGATCGGGCTGGTCGCCGCCGAGAGCCTGAAGACCACGCTTACCTGGACCACCATGACGCCGAGGCCGCCGCTGCGCGCGGTATGGTCGGGCATCGGCGAATATGTCGGCTTTAGCCGCTGGATCTGGGCAAGCAGCGTGATCAACCTGCTGCTCAACCAGTTCGACAAGGTGGTGGTCGGCAAGCTGCTCGGACCGGCGCAACTCGGCGGCTATCAGATGTCGTCGCGGCTTGCGCAGATGCTGCTCGCCGACGCCGCGATCGCCATGTCGCAATACCTGTTTCCAACTTTCGCCGCGCACCATCGGCGTAATCCGCAGGCGGCGGCGCGGCTCATCAAGATCTATCTGCTCGCCATCGCGGTGGGGCTCGCGGTATTCGTCGAGGTGCTCCGGCTGGTGGCCGAGCCGCTCTTCTCGCTGATTCTCGGCGCGGCCTGGTTGCCCGCGGTGCCGTTGTTCAGGATTCTCGTCATCAACATGGCGATCGGCGCATTGATCGCCGTGCTGGTCGCCTATCTGCGGGCCGTCGGCGACGCGAAGGCGACCGTGCATGCGTCGGCGATTCAGGTGGTGGTGCTGTTGATCAGCGCACCGCCCGCGGTGCACGGGTGGGGCGTGACCGGCATCGCGTGGTCGATGACGCTCGGCCTCGGTTGTGCCGCGGCCTGGATGCTGTTCCGCACGCTGACTGCAAGGAACCCATGATGCGGGTATTCCATCTGGTGCTGGCGCCGCGTCTGTCGGGTGCCGAGGTGCTGGCCAAGGACCTCGCGATCGATCAGAGCGCGGAAGGAATGGCCGTGTGCGTGGCGTCGCTGCTACCCGCGCATGCCGACTTCACGACGCTGCAAGACGAGTTGCAGCAGCACGGCGTGCAGTGCTGGTTTCCTCGCCGGCGGCACGGGCCGCCGGGCAAGCTCTGGTCGCTCTTCCATGCCGTGCGGCGCTTCCGTCCCGACGTGATCTTCGCGCACGCGACCATTCCGTCGTTCTATGCGCGCGCGTTGCCGCTGCGCGTGCCGGTGGTGTATGTGATGCATTCGGCGACCAACGACTTCGAGCGGCCGCTGTTCCGGCGCGTCGAACATATCCTGTCGGGCCGCGCTCGGATGGTGATCGGCGTGTCGCAGCAGGGCGTGACCGATTACGTGCAGGCCATCGGGCCGCATCCCGCGATGACCGTGGTGCCGAACGGCGTCGACCTCGGCCGGTTTGCGTTTTCCGAGAGCGCCGATCGCGGGGACCGCGTGCCGCAAGTGGTGCAGATCGGCCGCTATGCGTCGGTGAAAAATCAGTTGCTGACGGTGCGGGCGTTCAGCGAAATCGTCAAGCAGGTCAAAGACGCGCGGCTCGCGTTGTATGGCGTCGTGGAAGATCCGGCGTATCAGCGCGAGGTGATCGAGCTGGCGCGGCAACTGGGCGTGGCGGACCGCGTGCTCGTTGCGGGACCGCGCACCGATGTGGCGACCGTGCTGTCGGAGGCGAACGTGTTCGTCATGCCCTCGCGTTCCGAAGCACACAGTGTGGCGTTTCTGGAGGCGTTGGCCTCGGGCGTGCCGATCGTGGCAAGCCGCATTCCGTCGTTCGGTTTCGCTAATAACTTTCCAGGCGTGCAACTCGTCGATACCGACGACGTGCGCTGTTATGCCGAAGCGATTCTGCTGGCACTCGGCCAGGCGCGAACGCAACGTTCGCTCGCGGGGCTCACGCTGCGCGATACGGCCGACCGCTATCGCGCGATTGCGCAGCAGGTGTCCCGTCTGGCGATACCGGCAAGATAGCGCGCGGCGTGCGCGCTTCAATGATGCTGGTTCGGGTCGCGGACTTGCGGCACAACCGGCGGCGTGGGTTCCACCACCGGGACGCTCGCGAGTTCCGATTCGTGCGTCGCGAGCGTGACGAGGCGATGCGCTTCCTGGCTGCTCGCATCGATCGCGAGCGCGTCGCTGGCGGTGTGCGAGACGCAGTTCCAGCGTTCGATATAACCGCATCCTCTGGCCAGACTCAGCAGCGCGTCGCGCTGCTGTTCGCGTTCGGCCAGCGTCGCGCGCAGGTTGAGCGCATCGCGGTTGCGCGGCTGCGCGGCGATGGCGGCGGCGAGCCGCGTTCGGGTCGCCGACAGATTGTTGTTTTGCAGATTGGCGCGCGCGGCGCGAAGGTGCCGCGACACGTCTATCTCCGTGCGGGCTTTTTCCGGCGCCTGAGTGTGTGGATTGCCGGTTGCGGCCGGCGTGTCGCTGCGCGAAGTGAACGACGTCGCGACGAGCGGGGCGGGCGCCGCAACCGCGCTGGCAATCCGTTTTGCGGTGAGCGTGGCCGCGCCGCGCTGGGCCGGTGTCACGCTTGGCTTGAGGGCCTGCCTCGCGCCCGGCTTGAAGGTTTGCGCCGGGGTTTGAGTCCTGACCGCGCCGGAGACCCCAATGGGTTCGCCGATGCCGGCGTCGTCGCGATGAATGAAGCCGAGGTAGACGGCGCTCGTCGCGACCAGCACCGAGACCGCGAGCGCGAGCGGTTGACGCAATCTCTGACGAAGCGGCCGGTCGAGTTCGCTTTCCTCCACGACGGCATACGGATACGCGAACTCGCGTAGTGACCGGCTACTGCTGCGACCGGTGTGCGATGGCGCGCGCGGCACGGATAACGCCGATGCTTCGCTGAACATCATCGGCATGCCCATCGGCGCTTCGAAGCGCATGCTTTGCGCCACCGGCGTGCGGCCGTGGCAGCCCGGACAGAACGCAAAACGGCTCAGCAGCGTGGCGCCGCAGTGCCCGCAGAGAGAGAAATCGCGTTGATCGATGCTGCTATCGCTAAGCATGGCCGTCTCGCAAAGTGGCGCCGTGGCCGGCGCCGTGTTGCCGAAGAGCGGGCCTGCCGCTGCGCGTGCTTACTGCGCGACGACGTAGCCTCGTGCCTGCATACATGCGCCGTATGCGGCCCAGTACTGGGTCATGGGTGGTTCGGGGGCGGGCAGCGGCGGCAGGTTCACGCTCGATGCCGCCGCGCTGGTCCCGGCCGCGCTCGCCATAGCTGTTTCCGAACTGCCGGGCGTGGCGGTGGCCGCAGAAGCGGCGTTCGCCGTCGCCGGTTGGGCGGGATGGCCCGGCTGGTTCGCCTGACTTCCCTGTGCCGTCTGAGACCTGTGCGAGTCGGCCACGCCAGTCGACGAGGCGGGCGCCGCGGTGGCCGCCGTCGCTCCACTCGCGGCGGCCGGCATGCCGGTGCCCGGCGGCACGGCCGAGAAACTGCTCGGCGGCAAAGGCGGACGCGCCGGCGTGCCGGTCGTCGAGGTTTTAGTCGCGACCGGCTGACGCGGCGGCAATTGCGACTCGTGCGCGATGTTGACTTTGGTCTGCTTGTTGGCCGCCGCATAACAGGTGGCCGTGTCGATGCTGCGTTGGTACGCGGTCTGGCTTCGAATCGGATAAACGAGCGGTTGCCAGGCGAGTGCCGCCTGGCTGACCAGCGTTAGTGTCAATGCAATACAGGTCTTGTAACCCATCGCAGTCGCTCCCGCAGCGATGTAGGCCTTTTTATAGGCAATCGCGCTTCGCGTGTTTTCTGGTGCTATCCATTCTGGCCGGCTGTGGCCGCGTGAACGGCGGCTCACTCCGACTCCCGCGAAGGCGTCCTGGTGCAGCGTAACACCTCGTTCGCACGACGCGAGGTATGGCATGACGGGTGCAGCCGCCATGCTGCAGTCGTATGAAGACATATTGTTCTGACGATTTGCCTGACGAGACGAATCGCGCGGAAGGCAGTGCGCAGGCTCGCGACGTTGACATGAAAAGGCGTCACGCAAACGTTTGTTCGACGCCGTTTCGACGACGGGTCACGAGCCTGCATACACGCCGCATTGCAGGAGAAATTGTTTTAGTAAGTTTTCTAAAGTTTTGGTAAGGGTTCGCCGATAACAAACCAGAACCAGGCGTCGACTCGGGGATCGAGGTTCGAATAACGACAGCGCTGTATGGACGCCGCTTAAAAAACCAAAGCTACGGGAAGATTCATGACTTCAATCGTATCGGCACTTTCGCCGGCGCAAATCGCTGCGTTGACGACCACCCAGATCGGCCACCTGTCGACGTCCGACATCGCAGCGTTATCCACGCTCCAGGCTCCGTCACTGAGCACCGATCAGATCGCGGCGATGTCGACGGCCGATATCGTCAGCCTCAGCAGCGCGGCATTGGCGGCGTTGTCGTCGTCTCAATTGACGGCCTTGTCCACTTCGGACATCTCGTCCCTCAAGACTTCCCAACTCGGCGCGCTGACCAGCTCGCAAATTCAGGGTTTGTCGACCAGTCAGCTCGCCGCATTGACCTACGTGCAGGTCGCCGTGCTGTCGACGTCGCAAGTCGGCGCTTTGTCGAGCGTGCAGGTGGGCGCACTGACGACCGGCCAGATCGGCGCGCTGTCGAATGCGGACGTGGCCGCACTGAGTCTGGATCAACTGAGCGCATTCAGCACCGCGGATATCGCTGCATTGAAGACGGCGCAGGTCGCTGCGTTGACGACGACGCAGGTCGGCGCACTGACCTCGGACCAGGTCGGCGCGTTGACGACTACGCAGGTTGGCGTCCTGACGACGACGCAAGTGGGCGCTCTGAGCACCGCGCAAATCGGCGCATTGTCGACGACGCAGATTGGCTCGCTGTCGACGAAAGACGTGGCCGCGCTGAGTACGGATCAACTGGGCGCGCTGTCCACGTCGGATATCGCAGCACTTAAGACGGCGCAGGTTGCAGCGCTGACGACGACCCAGGTCGCGGCCTTGACGACCGATCAGGTCGGCGCGCTGACGACGGT
>NZ_CAAJGK010000046.1 GCF_900996245.1 Paraburkholderia sp. BCC1886
GACGTGATGCTGGTGCTGCTGATCATGCTGATCATCACGATTCCAATCCAGATGCACTCGGTGAAGATGAATCTGCCGGTGGACAATCCGCCGCCGCCGAGCGCACCGCCGCCGGTCGTGCAGGTGAACGTGAATGCCGACGGCAGCCTCACGTGGAACGGCGCGCCTGTGAAGGTGGGCGCGGATCTCGAGCGGCATATGGCCGGGGTCGCGGCACAGCCGCAGCAGGCGGAAATCCATCTGCTGCCCGACCGGCTCGCGGCGTATCGCGACGTCGCCGCCGTGCTGGCCGCCGCGCAACGCGAGGGCGCGACTAAAATCGGACTGGTCGGCAATGAACGGTACGTGCAGTAAGGTGTATCGCGTGCACTGACACGACGCCAATCCACCCTTCGCCAGCAGCGTGACCGGGAAACGCCATGAGCACCCTCCATAACGAAATCGATCTGGATGCCGACGGTCGTCACGTAGGCTATCTGCGCCTGCCTTACTCGGTTCACCGCTCCGCCTATGGATGGATTCCGATTCCCATCGCGTCGGTCCGCAACGGCGAGGGACCGGTCGTCGTGGTGATGGGTGGCAACCATGGCGACGAATACGAAGGACAGGTCCTCGTATCCAGCCTGATCCGCGACATCGAGCCGCAATGGGTGCGCGGACAACTGATTTTCCTGCCGATGGCGAATTTTCCCGCCGCCGCCGCGGGGCTCAGAACGTCGCCGCTCGACGGCGGCAATCTGAACCGCAGCTTTCCCGGCGATCCAGCCGGGCCGCCGACGGCCGCGATTGCCGATTACATCGAAAACACGCTGCTCGCGCGCGCACAGTATCTGATCGACCTGCATTCGGGCGGCAGTTCGCTGCTCTACGACGGCGCTAACATGCTCGCCATCGAGCCGCGCGATGCCGACGAAGCGCAACGGCTCAAAGCCTTGCTGGCGGCATTCGGCTTGCCGCGGGCTTTCCTGCACCCGGCCAATCCGGTTCATGCGGCCAGCGCCGCGCGCCGGCAAGGCGCCATTTCCATCCTGACCGAACTCGGCGGCGGCGGTACCGTGCAAGCGCGCCTGTTGCGCGATGCGCGGCACGGCTTGCTGAATCTGCTGTCGTTCATCGGTCTGCTGAGCGGTCCCCTCGTGCCGGACGGGCCGCCGGGTACGACGCAGTTCTACAAGGTGTCGGGTTCGCGCCACTACGTCTATGCGTACGAGCGCGGGGTGTACGAACCGCTCGTCGAACTCGGTGAGCAGGTCAGCGCAGGTCAGCCGGCCGCACGCATCCACTTCCCCGATACTCCGCTGCGTGAACCGGTGACGGCCAGCTTTGCAGGCAATGGCGTGGTGGTCTGTCAACGCGTACCGGCAGCGGTCGAACGGGGCGACTGCCTGTTTCATCTGGCCGAGCCGGTTTGAATATAAACCGCATACGCTTCGTAAAGCTTTATTAATATTCGAAAGTCTATTGAAATAATTTAAAGCGGATATTGGAAAATAATCCGCTGCGTTGTCGCCGCAATTCCAGAGAATTAGATATACGGTTTTACGGGAATAACGATTCGCTAATTGTTTGGTTCTGCCGCGATTGACTGGCTGTTATCTTTCTTCCCGTCCGGGACCCTGTTATTGGCCTCGATAACGGCATCAACCGCTAATGCGTTAATCGTTATTTTCCATGACCTACGAGATTGTCGATACTACGTTGCTGGCGCCCGTGGCCGGGCCATTATTGAAAGCGCTGGAAATCGAATACGCCACCCGCTATAGCGAATTCAGAAAAGACAGCGCGGCGTCGGCCAGTGAAGAGTTATTGCGTTATCCCGCCGAACTGTTCGCGCCGCCCGAAGGCGCATTCATCGTGATCGTGCGCGACGGGCAAACCATCGCAGGCGGCGCCTTCAAACGCTACGACGCCACCACCGCAGAACTCAAACGCATCTGGACGCACGCCGGCGAACGCCGGCAGGGACTGGCGCGTCGCGTGGTGGAGGAACTCGAAAAACGTGCGCGGCAGCAAGGTTATCGCCGCGTGTATCTGACCACCGGATTCAAGCAGCCGGAGGCGGCCGGACTCTACGCCAGCCTGGGTTACGAACCGCTCTTCGACCGCGCGATTGCCCCGGAGATCCATTTCCGTCTGCCGTTCGGCAAGGACTTGCTCGAACCCGGTCGCGTGGAGTCGCTGCGCGACCTGACGCGCGCCGAGCCGCTCGGGCAGCGTTGATTCACACGCCCCTCGCGGCACCGACCGGCGACTGCCCGCTCGGTGCCGCAGACCTGCGAACCGCTGACCCGCGCTTCGCTTGACTACAACAACGCATTTCAACAGGGCACGCCCACTCATGAAACCAAGCCGCACCCTACGCCCGGCGCTCGCCGCAGCGTTCGCTGTATTCGCCATGGGACTCGCCGGCAGCGCTTTCGCGGCCGCTAGCACGAACACCTACAACCTGAGTGCAGACCAGCACGATCTCGTGCGCGCCACGGCCAATGCCGCCGCCATCAAGGCGGTGCCCGCCGGCTTCCATTTCGTCGACAAGGACACGCTGACGGTCGGCATGGCCGTCGCCTTCCCGCCGCTCAGCACGTATGCGACCGACGGCAAAACCGTGGTCGGGTTCGACCCGGAGCTCGCGCAACTGGTGGCCGACAGTCTCGGTCGCAAGCTGAAAATCGTCCCGTTGGCGTGGGAGGACTGGCCGCTCGCCGTGCAGTCGGGCAAGGTCGACGCGGTGATCTCGAACGTGACCGTCACCGAAGAGCGCAAGCAGAAGTTCGACTTCTCGACGTACCGCCGTGACGTGCTGGGCTTTTACGTGACCGACTCGAGTCCGATCCGGTCGATCAAGGCGCCGAAAGACGTCGCCGGTCTGCGCGTGATTACCGACTCGGGCACGAATCAGGAAAAGATCCTGCTCGCGTGGGACAAGGAGAACGTGGCGCACGGACTCAAGCCGGTGCAGATCCAGTATTACGACGACCCGGCCGTGCGCGACGTGGCGCTGCGCTCCGGGCGCGCCGACGTGATTCTCAGCGTCAACTCGGGACTCGCTTACGCGGCCGCGCAACGCGGCGGCATCCGTTCGGTGGGCACGATCAGCGGCGGCTGGCCGATTCAGGCCGACGTCGCCATCACGACGCGCAAGGGCAGCGGACTCGACGTGCCGCTCACGCTGTTGCTGAACGATCTGATTCAGGGCGGCAAATATAGCCAGGTGCTGAATCGCTGGCATCTCGGCGACGAAGCAGTCGATAAAGCGCAAACCAACCCGCCCGGGTTGCCGAAGAGCTGAGAGAGCGGCAGCGCAGCGCTGCCGTTCGTCGAAGCCGGTTATTCCTTTCCAACGATTGAAGCAGGTCTGGCGCACGGTTGCCTGTCGGCCCGTGTGCTGGAGCGGTGTATCCACACATAACTAACGGGGCAGTCGATGCGTGCGAAGCAAACAGGGAATCAAGCCGTAGAGCCAACGCTGAAAGTTCGTAGAACCATGCTGTCTCTTGCCGTGCTGGCCATCACGTGCAACGGCGCGGCATGGGCACAGAGCGCGCCCGCGCCGGTGCAGGCGAGCGATGCCACCGCTTCTTCGGGGACTACGCCGTCGCCTGCGAAGTCCACGGGCACGGTAGATACGGTGCAGCAGGACACCGTCGTCGTGACGGGCACGCGCACCGACACGAAGGCGAGCAGGAGCCTGACGCCGGTGGACGTGATCAGCGGCGCGCAGTTGCGCTCGACCGGCCAGACCAATCTGCGCGACGCGCTCACGCAACTCTCGCCCTCCATCACCCACGAGAGTTATGCGGGCGACGCGGCCGTGCTGACCGACGCGCTCACGCTGCACGGCCTGAGCCCGGACCACGTGCTCGTGCTGGTGAACGGCAAGCGCCGTCATACCACGGCAAATATCGCGCTCGATGGCGGCCTGAACCAGGGTTCGACGGGCGTCGACATCGACATGATTCCGGTCGGTCTCATCGATCACATCGAAGTGCTGCGCGACGGCGCCGCCGCGCAATACGGTTCCGATGCGATTGCCGGTGTGATCAACATCATTCTGAAAAGAAACTCGCACGGCGGCGAAGTGCAGTCGACCACCGGGCAAACCTACGGTGGCGACGGCCTGAAGAACAGCGAGTCCGCCACCATCGGTCTCGACCTGGGCGGCAAGGGCTTTCTCGACCTGAGCGCGGAATACGACCGCCAGAACCATACGATCCGCACCGGCCAGGACGATTATTTCGGCACCTTCCAGCCGGGCCACGGTTACTACAATCCGATCGAAGGCGACCCGGCCAGCACGCGCGAATCGATCGGCTATAACGCGGGCTATTACATCGGCGACGACGTCGAGCTGTACGGTTTCGGCACCTATGCGCACCGCAATGCGCAGGCGTACCAGAACTACCGCCCGCCAACGGTCCTGCCGAGCGTCTATCCCGACGGTTTCGTGCCGCGCGAGACGATCAACGAGAACGACTACTCGGTCACCACGGGGATCAAAGGTCAGAACCTGTTCGGCTGGTCGTGGGACCTGAGCACGACCTATGGCGGCGACCACGAGGTGGTCGGCATGGAGAATTCGGCCAATACCGGGCTGTACGCGGTGCAAGGCTACACACCGTCCACGTTCCATCTGTCGACCGTCAGCAACACGCAACTGACCAACAACCTCGACTTCTCGCGAGCGTTCCAGTTGCCGCTGTTGCCGGCACCGGTCAACGTGTCGTGGGGCGCGGAGCAGCGTCGCGAAACCTACTCGGTCGGCCCGGGCGATTACGCGTCGTATATCGAGGGCGGCTCGCAGGCCTTGCCGGGTCTCGCACCGGTTAGCGGCAGCGACAACTCGCGCAACGTGCTCGGCACCTATATCGACCTCTCGACCCATCTCGCGCCGAAATGGACGGTCGACGTGGCGGGCCGCTTCGAGCACTACAGCGACGTCGGCAGCACGACCAACGGCAAGCTCTCGACGCGCTACGATTTCACGCCGGCCTTCGCGATACGCGGCAGCGTCAGCACGGGCTTTCGCGCGCCGTCGCTCGCCGAGGAGTACTACAGCAACGTGAACGAGTCGCCGGCTTCGGTGAGCGGCCTGCTGGCGGCCAATTCGGCGGCGGCCCGGCTGATCGGCGCACAACCGCTGCAGTCGGAAAAGTCGACCAACTACAACATCGGCTTCGTGCTGACGCCGGCCAAAGATCTGCACCTCACGCTCGACGCGTATCAGATCGATATCCGCAATCGCATCGTGGAAGGCGGTACAGCGTCGGGCGCCGACGCCATCGCTGCGATGAACGCGGCCGGACTCTCCATACCGGGCACGGTGCCGCTCTCCGCGGTGTCGGCAAGTTACTTCACGAACGGCGCGAGCACGCGAACCCGCGGTCTCGATCTCACCGGTACCTATCACACCGGCTTCGGCGCCTACGGTCAGGTGGACTGGGACTTCGGCGTGAACGTCAACACCACCTCGGTCACGCACGTGGCGACCGGCGCGAATGGCCAGCCCGAACTCAACGCGCAGCAGGTGTCATGGCTGAGCACGTCGACGCCGAAGAACAAGATCATCATCGGCGGCACGTGGCGACTCGACAAATGGGGCGTGTCGCTGCACGAGACGCGTTATGGCTCGACCAGTGCCGAGGAAACCTACATCGTCGGCCCGAATGCGTTCTCGACGACGCAGTTCCTGCATTTCACGAACGCCGCGCGCTACATCACCGACGTCGAAGTCCGCTACGACGTCACGAAGAAATTCCAGATCGCGATCGGTGCGAACAACCTGTTCGACGTGTACCCGAGCAAGCTGCCTTATGCGGCACAGCTCGAAGGGGCGCAATACGATGCGTTCGGCTCGACCATCGGCGTGAACGGCGGCTTCTATTACGCACGCGCTCGCTACGCGTTCTGATTTTTTCCTTATATGCATAGCAAAATTCGCTCGAACGAAATCGTGTGGCCGTAGCGATAATGGCCAGGCGGTGGAGCTCGGCGGATTTCCGCAAATTTTTCTTCGCTGCGCTTGCAGTGCAGCGAAAGGGGCTGATATGTCCTACTCACTTTCGATTCTCGACAAGAGTCCGATAGCCGACGGCACGACTGCCGCCGATGCGTTGCGCTTCACGACACGGCTCGCGCAGCGTGCCGAAGCGTTGGGATATGCGCGGTACTGGATCGCCGAACATCATGGCGCGCCCGGCCTCGCCAGTTCGGCACCGGAAATCGTGGTCGCGCATCTGCTCGCGCATACTTCGCGCATCCGGGTCGGCTCGGGCGGCGTGATGCTTCAGCATTACAGCCCGTTCAAGGTGGCCGAGCAGTTCCGCGTGCTGGCCTCGCTCGCGCCGGGCCGCGTAGATCTCGGGGTCGGCAAGGCGCCGGGTGGATTGCCGCTCACCACGCGGGCGCTGCAAGCGCATCACGACAAAACCAGCAAGGCCGAATTCGCGGAGCGTTTCGCCGAACTGGATGCGTTTCTCCATACCGGCGTCGACGAGAATCATCCGCTCGCGGGTGCAATTGCCCTGCCCTCGCCGCCCGAGCCGGTTCAGGGCGTGCTGCTGGGTGCGAGTCCCGGGAGCGCTGCGCTGGCGGCGAAACAGGGCTGGCATTTCTGCTATGCCGGCCACTTCAATCGCGACGAACAGAATCTCGCGCGCTCCATCGACACCTATCGCAGTGCGACGGGACGCACGCCGTTGCTCGCGCTCTATGCGCTGGCCGGTCAATCCAAGGCCGAGGCCGAGCGTCATGTCGGCCCACTGCGCATTTTCAGGCTGCAGCTCGCGACCGGGCAAAGCGTGAATCTGCCGAGCCCGGAAGCGGCCAAAGAGTTCGCGCGGCAAACCGGCGTGAGCGATTACCGCCTCGACGAGTTGCATCCGCATCTTCTGACCGGCACGGCGGATGAGGTGCGGCAGGAACTCGATGCGCTGCATGAGCGTTTCGGCATCGAAGAATTCGTCATCGACACGCCGGTCGCCGACTACGCGCTGCGTCTCACGTCGATCGAAGCGCTGGCCGGTGTGCAGCAGGCCGCCCAGGTCTGAATTCATTCCCGACATTCAGTCCCGCTATTCCCGCAAAACGGACAACACCATGACCCAGAAAAATCTGACCTTCGGCATCATGCTGCACGGCGCAGGCGGCCACATGAATTCGTGGAAGCACCCGGCCGGGCCGGCCGATGCGAGCGTGAATCTCGACTTCGTCACCGGCATCGCGCAGAAGGCCGAAGCCAATGGCATTGCCTTCGCATTCGTCGCAGACGGCCTGTATATCAACGAGAAGTCGATCCCGCACTTCCTGAACCGTTTCGAGCCGATCTCGATCCTCTCCGCGCTCGCCACCGCGACCTCGAAGATCGGTCTTGCCGGCACGCTTTCCACGTCTTATAGCCACCCGTTCACGGTGGCGCGCCAGTTCGCCTCACTCGATCTGATCAGCGGCGGGCGGGCCGGCTGGAACGTCGTGACCTCGCCGCTCGAAGGCTCCGCGAAAAATTACGGCGGCGAGCATCCGGATCACGAGTTGCGCTACGAGATCGCCGACGAATATCTGGAAGTGGTGCAAGGCCTGTGGGACAGCTGGGACGACGACGCCTTCGTGCGTGAGCGCGACACCGGTCGCTTCTTCGACCGCGACAAACTGCGCACGCTGAATCACAAGGGGCGCTTTTTCGAGGTGGCGGGGCCAATCAATATTCAGCGCTCGCCGCAAGGACAGCCGGTAATCTTCCAGGCGGGCGCTTCCGATTCCGGCATTGCGCTGGCCGGCAAGTATGCCGACGCGGTGTTCACGCATTCGCCGTCGCTCGAGGAAACAAAGGCGTTTACCGACACGGTCCGCCAGAGCGCGGTCGAACACGGCCGCGCGGCGAGCGACGTGAAAATCTTCCCGGGCATCGGACCGATTGTCGGCGCAACCCAGGCCGAAGCCGAAGCGAAATATCGGGCGATTCGCGACCTGCTGAGCATCGACGAAGCGCTGGCCTATCTCGGGCGTTTCTTCGAACACCACGACTTCACGCAATACCCGCTCGACGAACCGTTTCCCGAACTCGGCGAACTCGGCACCAACAGCTTCCGCTCGACGACCGATCGCATCAAGGCCGACGCACGGCGCAACGGCTCGACGTTGCGCGAGGTCGCGCTGGAAGTCGCGACCCCCAAAACGCAGTTCATCGGCACGGGCGAGCAGGTGGCCGACGAACTCATTCGCTGGTTCGATGCCGGAGCGTCCGACGGTTTCATTCTGGGCTTCCCGGTGCAGGCGGAAGGTTTCGCGGACTTCGTCAAGTACGTGATTCCGGTTCTGGAAGCGCGGGGCCGTTACAGCCGCACGCTGAGCGGGACGACGCTGCGCGATCACCTCGGCTTGCCGCGACGCGAAAGCCGTTACGCCACGGCAG
Organism: Paraburkholderia sp. BCC1886; assembly: GCF_900996245.1. Taxonomy (GTDB): domain Bacteria; phylum Pseudomonadota; class Gammaproteobacteria; order Burkholderiales; family Burkholderiaceae; genus Paraburkholderia. The sequence continues at coordinate 8,408 of NZ_CAAJGK010000046.1, forward strand.
AAACGGCATGACCCACGTCTGGCCACGCAGGAGGACCGCATCTTGAACGACACGACTCAGCCGCTGGGCTCTCACGCGCACGGCGGCCATCCACCCGCCGGGTCCGACGGACCCGAATACGCGCAATACCGCATCGTGCCGGCGAAACATCACGGGCGCACCGCCGGCACCGTGCTGGCCGTCGTGGTTATCGGCATCGTGCTCGAATCGGTGCTCGGCAATCCGCGCTGGGGCTGGGACGTGTTCGTGCAGTGGTTTTTCGCTGAGCCGGTGCTCTCGGCGCTCGGCCGCACGCTGTTGCTGACTGCGATCAGTGCGCTATTCGGCTTTGCGTTTGCCGTGCCGCTGGCACTCGCGCGGGTCTCGGGATCGCCCTTGCTCGCGGCCTGCGCGTGGGCCTTCATCTGGCTGTTCCGCTCCATTCCGCCGATCGTGCTCCTGCTGTTGCTGAACAACGTCGGCTATCTGTACGAGACCATCTGGATCGGCGTGCCGTTCACGCACATCACGTTGCTGAATGCGTCGACCACCGACCTCATCAGCCCGTTTTTCGCCGCTGTGCTCGGCCTGTCGTTGAACCACGCGGCGTTTTCGGCGGAAGCGATTCGCGGCGGCATCCTGTCCGTCGATCACGGGCAGCGCGAAGCGGCCGCCGCGCTCGGTCTGCCGGGTCGCCGTCAGGTGCGCCGCATCGTGTTGCCGCAAGCCATGCGCGCGATTCTGCCGACCGCGTTCAACGACGTGATCGGTCTCGCGAAGGGCACCTCCGTCGTCTACATTCTCGCGATGCCGGACCTGTTCTACACGGTGCAGATCATCTACCACCGTAACCTCGAAGTGATTCCCCTGCTGATGGTCGCCACGGTCTGGTATCTCGTCATTCTCACCGTGCTGTCGGCCATCCAGGTGCATATCGAGCGCTTCTACGCGCGCGGCGCGACCCGCGAGCCGGTGACGGCCGCGCCGCTTGCCGCTTTGTTCGGCCGCTGGCGCAGCGCGCGGGCGGCGCGCCGGGAAGTCGCCGCCACCTCGCCTTCGCAGCAGGCGGAGAACGGAACGGCTACCGGCGCAGGCGGCTGGGCCCAGCGACGCGTGGGCGGCAAGGTCGGGATCCGCAACGTCAGCAAGAGCTTCGGTCCGCTGAAGGTGCTCGACAATGTGTCTCTGGCTTTCCCGTCGGGCAGCGTCACGGTGATTCTCGGGCAGTCCGGCTCGGGCAAGTCCACGCTGCTGCGCTCCATCAATCATCTCGAACGCATCGACGCGGGCTTCATCGATATCGACGGCGAACTGGTCGGCTATCGCCGCGAAGGACGCACGCTGTATGAACTGAAAGAGCGCGACATTCTGCAACGGCGCCGCGCCGACGTCGGCATGGTGTTCCAGAGCTTCAACCTGTTTCCCCATCTGAGCGTGCTCGACAACGTGGTCGAAGCGCCGCTCGCGGCCGGCGTGCCGCGCGGTCAGGCCGAAGCGGAAGCACGGGCCCTGCTCGCGCGCGTGGGACTGGCGGGTAAGGCCGATGCGTGGCCGCGGCAGTTGTCCGGTGGCCAGCAGCAACGCGTGGCCATCGCCCGCGCGCTCGCGCTCAAGCCGAAGGTATTGCTGTTCGACGAGCCCACCTCGGCACTCGATCCCGAACTCGTCAACGAGGTGCTCGACGTGATCCGTCAACTCGCGCGCTCGGGCACGACCCTGATCGTCGTCACGCACGAGATCGGCTTCGCGCGCGAGGTGGCGGACACGGTCGTGTTCATGGATGGCGGTCGCGTCGTCGAAGTGGGCACGCCCGCTCGTGTCCTTGGCGATCCGTCTCATCCGCGCACGCGCGAATTCCTCTCCAAGGTGCTCTGATCCCATGCGCAAAGAACGAAGACGACAAGCCACCGAAGCGATCCGGTCCGTGAAAACGCGCCGACGGTTTTTACTCGACCTGCCCGCCCTGCTCGCGTTGCCCGTAAGCTGGCACGCCGACCTCGCGCAGGCAGTGACGCAATCGTACGATTTCAGCGCTGGGCAGACGGGCCGCGTGCATGCGCCGAAAGACCCGCAGGCCATCCGCTCTCTCGCGAACTACCGGTTCGTCGAAGCGGGTGTGTTCACGGTGGCGGTCGCGCCGTTCGCCCCACCCATTGCCACTTACGCGACGGACGCCCGCACCATTGTCGGCGCCGACCCGGATTACGCGCAGCTCATCGCCGATTCGTTGGGCCTGCGTCTCGTACTCGTACCGGTCGCGTGGCCGGACTGGCCGCTCGGCCTCGCATCGGGGAAATACGACGCGGTGATCTCCAATGTCGGCATCACGGAAAAACGCAAGCAGAAGTTCGATTTCACGACGTATCGGCAGGGCGTGCACGGCTTTTTCGTGGCACAGACCAGCAAGATCCGCTCGATTCGCGAGCCGCGCGATATTGCCGGGCTGCGCCTGATCACCGGATCGGGCACGATTCAGGAGCGCATCCTGCTCGAATGGAACCGGCGTAATGCGGCGCAGGGGCTCAAGGAGGCCACCTTGCAGTATTACGACGACCGGGCTTCCGAGCGGCTCGCGCTGCTGTCGGGCCGTGCCGATGCCATCTTCGATCCGCATGGCCCCTTGTCTTACGAGGCCGCGACGCAAGGGAAAATCCGCGAGGTCGGCACGGTCAACGCGGGTTGGCCACTGAAGGCCGACGTCGCCATTGCGACGCGTAAAGGCAGCGGCCTTGCCGCCGTGCTCACGCAGACCACCAACACGCTGATTCACGACGGCCAATATCGCACGGCGCTAGCCCGTTGGGGTTTGCAGTCGGAGGCGGTCGATCGTTCCGAAACCAATCCGCCGGGATACCCGGACGCCTGACTCGCCGCGCGTGTCGACTAGTGCGCCGTGATGAATCAATAGAACCTGAGAGAACTGCCGTATGTGTGCCGTGCGAATCGATCACGTTGCTTTCCTGAGCCCGGGCAATTATCCGGAAGACCCCACCGCCGGAGACGACGCCCCCTACACCGGCTTCGAACAGACCCTTGCGCTGTTCGCCGCCGGCGAAGCGTTGGGTTTCGACAGTGCGTGGGTGCGCCAGCGTCATCTGGAGCGCGCGGTGTCGTCGTCGGCCACGTTTCTGGCGGCGGCGAGTCAACGGACCTCGCGCATTGGACTCGGCGTGGCCGTGATCCAGATGGGCTACGAGAACCCGTTCCGTCTCGCCGAAGACCTGGCCACCGTCGACGTGCTCTCGCGTGGCCGTCTGAATGTCGGGCTGAGTGCGGGCGCGCCGGCGCATGGCATTCTGCTCGGCGACCGCCTGTTCGATTCGAATCCGGAGCTGGTCGACTTCTCGTATGCCCGCGTCGAGCGCTTGCGGCGCAATCTGGCGGGCGACTGGCTGGGCGATGAAGATGCCTTCGTCGAATCCGCCGCAGGCCGCGTGCGGCCTCGCGTGACGCCGTATGCGTCCGGCCTGACCGAGCGGCTCTGGTATGGGGGCGGTTCGCTGCGTTCCGTCGAATGGGCCGGTCGCAACGGCTTCAATCTGTTGATCGGCAACATCACCACGGGCGACGGCACCGACGACTATCGCGACGCACAATTGCGTCAGCTCGACCTGTATCGCTCGCAGTGGAGCAAGGCCGATGAGGCTCAGAAGGCCCACAAGTCACGCGTGCCGCGTGTGGCCTTAGGTCGTGTGATCGTGCCGACGGACGGCGCGGATGCCGCGACACGGCAGCGCTACCGCGACTTCGCAGCGGGCCGACATGCCCGCACGCTGGCACCGCAAGGCGACAGGCGCACGCTGTTCGTGCCCGACCTCGTCGGCTCGTCCGACGAAATCGTGAGCCGCCTGCTCGACGATCCGGTGCTCGCGCAGGTCGGCGAACTGCGGCTCGAATTACCCTACGCCTTGCCGTTCGAGAACTACCAGCAGATCATCGAGGATTTTATTACCCGTATCGCGCCGGAACTCGGCTGGCGGCCGACGGCCGCTCCCGGAATCATCGCCGCGTAGCCGTGGCGGACATAGTCGCATGCACCGCATGACGAAGACACCGAACAACAGAAGGAACAGACCGATGGACGTGCAATTGGCCACGCGCAAGGATGACAGTGAGAGGGAGCCGGAGACGCCAGCGCCGGACGAGAACCATGACCGCTTCGTGTATGTATCGGTGCACGATCCGCTGGCCCGTCCTTTACTGGACGATCTGGCCTACGAATACTCGAGCCGTTACGCAGGGCTGATCGATCTGGAGGAAATCGCCAAAGAGATGAAGCGCTATCCCGCCGAGGCCTTCACGCCGCCGCAAGGCGCCTTCGTTTTGCTGTTGCGCGACGGGCAGCCGATTGCCGGCGGCGCCTTCATGCCGCACGAGGATGCCGGCACGACCGAATTCAAACGCATCTGGGCGAGCCGTGCGCATCGCCGTCAGGGATTGGGGCGCCGCGTGCTGGCGGAGCTGGAAAGTCAGGCGCGTCGCCAGGGTTATACGCGCGTGTATCTGGGCACGGGACCGCGTCAACCCGAAGCGGTCGCCATGTATCTGGCGAATGGCTATACGTTGCTGTCTTCACATGACTTCGGTGAGGAAGAGCCGCCGGGGGTGCTGTTCGAGAAGGATTTGAACAAGAAAGCAACGCCCGGGAATTTGTCTAAAGAATAACGAAAGCTCGCCATAACGGGCACGAAGCGAAATCTGCAGATGAACCCGTCCGGCTTTGGCTGTTTCATTGTCGAATCGGAAGTCACCGCATCTCTACAGATCTCTTCGCTGCTGCCGTTAAGCCGTGGTCAGCCCGCGCAATGTATCGCGGTTGCCCCCTTCGCGAGCCTTCATGAAACTCAGCCTGAAAATCCCCCTGGCCTTTGCCGCCGTCCTTCTTTTCATGTTTAGTGGCGCGCTCTACGGCATTTTTGCCCTTAACCGCTCTCTCGATGCCTACAGCACCACGGTGCAGCAAAACGTTGCCAACGAACGGATGGTCGCAGCGACGCTGGTCGCCTTCAAGTTGCAAGTGCAGGAGTGGAAAGACACCCTCCTGCGCGGCAAGGATCCGGCCAAACTCGATCAATACTGGAGCGCATTCCAGACCCGCGAGAAAACTGTCGATAAGCTTGCAGCGGAGTTGAAGACGACGCTGCCCGTAGGCGACAGTCGCGCCCTGATCGACCAGTTCGCGACCGCGCATGTCTCCATGGGCGACGGGTATCGAAAGGGATTCGAAGCTTTCAAGTCGTCCGGCTTCGAGCCGTCAGCGGGCGATCAGGCGGTGGCCGGCGTAGACCGGGAACCGGCGGCATTGCTCGAACAGGCCGCGAACAGAATCTCGGCGGATAGCGCGCAAGTCGCGGCCACCGCCGCCATCGACGCGCGTCACGCGACCGAGGCCAGCATATCGATCATGCTGGCCGTGCTGGCGTTGGGAATGATCGGCGGGTTTCTGTTCAGCCGTTCGGTCTCGCGTCCACTAGGTCGTGCACTCGGTTGCGCGCGTGCGGTCGCGACCGGCGATCTCTCGCTCGACTTCGACTCGAGCGGCAAGGACGAGATTGCACAACTGCTCAACGCATTGAAGGACATGCAGTCGAGTCTCTCGCAAGTGGTTTCCAGAGTACGCAGTAACGCCGAGGGCGTTGCTGTTGCCAGCGCTGAAATTGCGGCGGGCAACCTCAGCCTGTCATCGCGCACGGAGGAGCAGGCGGCTTCGCTGGAGGAGACGGCGGCCAGCATGGAGGAACTGACCGCAACCGTGCGTCATAACGCCGAGAATGCGCGCAACGCTTCCGCGCTTGCCGAGAACGCATCGAGCACCGCGTCACGCGGCGGCAACGTGATGGACGATGTGATCCAGACGATGCACGGCATTGCCGACAGTTCGAACAAGGTCACGGAAATCATCGCGGTGATCGATGGAATTGCGTTTCAGACCAACATTCTCGCGCTCAACGCGGCGGTCGAGGCGGCTCGCGCCGGCGAACAGGGCCGCGGGTTCGCCGTCGTGGCCGCCGAGGTACGCACCCTCGCTCAGCGCAGCGCTACGGCTGCAAAAGAAATCAAAGGACTGATCGCCCAATCGACCGAGCGCGTGGATGCCGGCTCGGCGCTGGTCAGCGGCGCCGGGCAGATCATCGTGGATATCGTGGAGTCGGTGCAACGAGTCACGACTATCGTCGGCGAGATTTCCTCGGCTTCGCAGGAGCAGAGCACGGGCATCGAACAGGTCAACACCGCGGTGACGCAAATGGACGAAGTGACGCAACAGAACGCCGCGCTGGTGGAACAGGCTTCAGCGGCTGCCCAGGCCCTCGCGGAGCAGGCTCATTCGCTTCGCGAAGCCGTGTCGGTATTCAAGTTGCGCGCCGAGTCGGCACCGGTTCAAAGTCGTCGGCTTCCTGGAACGCACGGCGTGCCTGGAAGGTACCTCGGGGTGGCATGATGGTCGGGAACCGCCCGCATTTGCGACTCTTCGCAATTCTGTCACGATGTTCCGGTATGACGCTTGATGCGTCATTGTCTTCGCACAAAGGTTACGTCCAGATACACCGATGAAGTGCGATTCAAGTGGCGATTTACCGAGTTGGCTTAAAGACTTCCAAACCGCACACTTGACTCCCGTACATGCCCTCAGCTCAACTTCTCCCACAGGGGATGACTCACACATTGGGTGTTGGCCGGCTGATCGCCTCAAAGCAACTGTCGGCCTTTTTCCAACCTATCGTCAGGCTCGCGGACGGTGCTGTCATTGGCCACGAAGCATTGTTACGCGGACCTGCCGGAACACCTTTCGAACAGCCCCACTCACTCTTTTCGCAGGCCGAACGCGAAGGACTTTCCATCGAACTGGAACACGTCGCGGCGCATCTCGGGATCACCGCCTATGCAACCGCGCCGCGAGACCTCCTTCTGTTCGTCAATTACAGTGCGCCCGCGATTCGCTCACTCGGGTCACCGGACCATGACAGGCTGCTTTCGAACCTGATCGATGCGGTGGCGCACCCGCTGGTGATCGAAGTGACCGAGCGCAGTGAAATCGGCAACCTGCAACAATTTGGCACCGTCATCGAGGCAATGCGCGGCGCGGGCTATAAAGTCGCGCTCGACGACTACGGCGTCGAGAATGCGTCGATGAGCCTGTGGGTTCACCTCGCGCCTCACTTCGTTAAAGTCGACCGGTTTTTCATTCATGGGATTGCCTGGGACGCACTCAAGTTCGAGGCAGTCAAGTCGATGGTCGCCTTTGCACGAGCAAGCGGTTCGCAACTGATCGCAGAGGGCATCGAACACCATGCCGATCTCCGGATAATTCGCGATCTCGGCATATCTTATGGTCAGGGTTTTTTGCTCGGACGCCCTGCCGCGAGACCGGCGCTGGAGATTTCGCGAGACGCGTCGAGCACACTCGATTCGCAGCAGATTGCAGTTTATCCGGGGCGAGCGCACTCCGATATTCGCGCGAACAAGGTGCACAGTTTTCTCGACTCGGTCCTCGTCGACGCGCCGCCTTTGACGGTTCGCTCGCTCAACGACGATGTCGTGCAATTGTTCAACCTGCATCCCGCGCTTCACGCGCTGCCGGTCCTCGACGCCGGCAAACCGGTTGGTTTGATCAACCGTCGCTCTTTCATGGATCAATACGCGTTGCCCTACCATCGGGAACTGTTCGGAAGACGCCCGTGCATGCAATTTGCGAATCGCGAGCCGGTCGTGCTCGAGCGTACGGCAAGCATCGATCAGGTAGCGCGACTCCTGACGGGCGACGAGCAACACATGCTGTCCGATGGCTTTATCGTGATCGAGCAGGAACGGTACCTTGGACTCGTGCCCGGTATCAGCGTGGTTCGCGCGGTGACCGAGCTTCGTCTGGAGTCGGCCCGGCATGCCAACCCGTTGACCTTCCTGCCCGGCAACCTTCCGCTAGGCGCTCATATCGACAGGCTCATCGCCAGTGGCGCGACATTCGTTGCCTGCTATGCCGACCTCGATCATTTCAAGCCGTTCAACGACCGGTATGGATACTGGCAAGGCGACGAACTGCTCAAGATGGCAGCGACCACCCTTGCGTCGGCGTGCGAGCCGACGCGGGACTTTCTGGGCCACATCGGCGGAGATGATTTTCTGGCTCTGTTCCAGAGCGACGACTGGGAAATCAGGCTTCACCATGCTATCCAGTCGTTCAACCTCTCGGTCACCGACTTCTACTCGGCGGAGGACAAAATCGCGGGTGGGATAGGCGGCGAAGACCGCTCGGGCCGTCAGGCATTTTTTGGCTTCGTGCGAATGTCCGTCGGGGCGATCGCGGTTCCTTCATTCGCTGCTCGCAGCGCCGCCGAGCTTAGCGCTGCCGCGTCGGCAGTGAAGCGCCTCGCCAAGAAAGACAGCATCGGCTTCGTCAAGCTCGACCTGGTGGAGGCTTTGTGCGACCGGTGACTAACCTGCCTTGAACCGGTCCAGCTCACGCAGCGCACGCAGTGCACGAACACGCCCAATGGCTCGCGCAAGGGCATCATTTCCTCGCCGCGGCAGGAAATTGACGAAAGACTCCAGCGCCCGTTCATGCTCGACCAGCAGCAGTTCATTCTCAAAGATCTTTTCACTGTTCGGCAAGCGACTCCGGCAACAGTGGGCAGGCGAACTGGAAGGGATGCGCTTGCATATCGCGTCCATGCGCGAGCGCCTTCACTCCGTACTCACCTCGGCGGCGCCGGGCCGCGACTTCGACTACATCGTCAAACAACGCGGCATGTTCGCCTACACGGGTCTGTCGTCTGCCCAGGTCGCTCCGCTGCAGTCGGACTTCGGCGTGTTCGCGGTCTCGAGTGGACGCATCTGTGTGGCTGGTCTGAACCACTCGAACGTCGACTACGTAGCAGAAGCGTTCGCTCGTGTGATCCGATAACTCACATGCCTGGTCTTGACCGCTTACATGCTCTGCGAGCTTAACCAGTTGCCAGACCGTCACCGGTCTGGCAACCTCGCCTCAGCTTCGGAATTCCTCAACTGCATCCAAAAGCCAGTCCAGCACGAATCCCGTCATCGATACATCGAAGTAAAGGACGTAATCCGAAACTTCGCGACAGACAAGCATAGCCGGCAACCCGGCGAAGCGCGTGGTGACCGCCGTGCCTGAGGAGAAATAGTCAGCCTCGACATCGATTGCGCAGCCTTTGCAAATGAAGCTTGCGGCGTCGGGCCCCGCGACGCTGAAACCAACCCGGCTGTCCGAGATCAGCGTCACGGTGGCAAACTTTTCAGCAAACCGTTCCCGGAGCGAATGCACGATCGAAGCTTCGTCTTGGATCGAACAGAAAGCGAGCCATTCGTTCGGACCGCTCCATGCAAGACGGACATCGCCGTTGGCTGTGAAGCTCTCCGCCAGCGGCAGTTGCAGTTGCAGCGTGGCTTCGATATCCGCGCGCGTATGAGTCGCCCACGCATCCGCCTGAATCCGGATGAGGCCGTGACGCGGCTCCTCGCCGATCTTTAGCGCCGGCGCCACGACCGGGAAAGCTCGCCCCGCCACGAAGTCTGGCGTGATAGCCGTACGTGCCTGTAGCTTAAGCATTGAGTCGCTCCCCCTTCGGGTCGAAATGTGCGGTGGGTACCACGCGCGCGGTCACTATCCTGCCGTTGGAGTAGATCTTCACCTCCTCACCGATACGGCTTACTCCATCGCGGAGAATCCCCAACCCGATCGATTTTTTCAGGGTCGGGCTCAGGCACGACGACGTCAGATAACCATGAGTCGGCGAAGACTGTCCGCGGGTGAAGCCATCCACGAAGTGGCCGCCCACCGGCAACTGCAGCGACGCGTCCAGACCTTCGAGACCGACGAACTCAAGACGGCCACTGCGCCTGTCTTCCGGACGCTGAAGCGAGCGCTTGCCGATGAAGTCGTCCGTCTTCTTCTCGATGACTTTGCCCCAGCCAATGTCCAGCGCATTGGAGCAACCATCGGTGTCGGCACCGACGTGGAGATACCCTTTTTCCGTGCGCAGGACTTCGAGTGCCTCGACGCCATAGGGGGTGATGCCAAATGCTTTGCCGGCTTCTGCCATGAGATCCCACAACGCACGGCCATACCGCGCCGGTACGGCGATCTCATACGTGATCTCTCCGGTGAAGCTCGCCCGCAATATACGGGCGTCCACCCCAGCGAAACTGCCTGAGCGGCATTGCATGTGCGGGAAAGCGGCCGCCGAGAAATCGATATCGGACTCGACCAGCAGCATCACGTCCCGAGCTTTGGGTCCGGACAGAGTGACGTTCGCCCATTGCGTGGTCACGTTGTTCACGTGGACCTTCAGGTCTGGCCATTCGCACTGCAGGTACTCTTCCATCAGCTGGAATACCCGGCCCGATGCGGCGCTCGTCGTGTGGACCAGATAGTGGTCGTCGGCCAGGCGCACCACAACGCCATCGTCGATGAGCACGCCGTTGTCGTTCGACAGCATCGCGTAACGCGCCGCCCCCGGTTTGACCGTCGAGAGGTTATTCACGTACATCCGGTTCAGGAACTTCGCCGCATCGGGTCCGCGTACCTCCAGCTTGCCCAGCGGTGAGCCATCGAACATGCCGACGTTATTACGTACGGCGGCCACTTCCCGCCAGGTGGCCTCGGTGAGGCTTTCAGAGCCCTGCGGATAGTAGTCCGGGCGCTGCCAGACATAGTCGCCAAAGCACGATGTTTTCAATCGATGCGCCGCGTGTGCAGGCAGACTCTGATAGGGCGCGTAAAGCTTTCCAACGGTTTCGCCCGCAAAAGTCCCAATGGTCACGGGTTGATACGGTGGCCGGAAGCGGGTCGTTCCAACCGTCTGGATGGGCCGGCCGCCAAGCGCGGCCATGACGGCCAGAATGTTGAAGTTGCTCGACTTGCCCTGGTCGACGCTCATGCCGCCAGTCGTGTAGCGCTTCACGTGCTCCACGGATACGAAATTCTCCCGCATGGCCAGTTCGATATCCGACACTTTGACGTCGTATTGGAAATCCAGCCATTGCCTGTCGGTACGCGCGCTTCTGGTGTACCAGTAGGGCTCGATGCGCAACGTCTCAGCGTCGTCCGCATGAGTGACCGGGACCTGGACATTCGGCGGGTTCTTCGCCCCGAGCTTGCGCAAGGCATCCGATGCCGCGCACAGCCCTTCCTCGAAGCATTTCGATAGCGAGAACGCGCCGTTTGCCGCTCCCACGACAGCGACGTTCTGCGCGCACGAATCCGGAACGAGGCATTGCAGGACGTCGTCGAATCTGAGTGACCCACCTGCCTGACTGTACAGATGGATAGTAGGTGTCCAGCCACTCGACATCGCCACCAGGTCACAGGGCAAGGTCTTCGTCGCCCCAGTGAGTACTCCGCCGCCGGAGTGCGCGGCGACCTTGACCGATTTGACCTTTCGCGTTCCTTCCAACGCTGCGATGCCGTGGCCGACCAGATGAACGATGCCGGCCGCTTTCGTGCGGGCCGTGAGCAGGATGTCGACTGCCGAACGCGTGTCGACGACAGTTAGCGAGCCCACGCCTGCCGCGTGGAGGTCAAACGCAGTCAGGTAAGCATTGTCGTTATTCGTTGCGATGACGACGTGACTGCCGGGCACCACGCCGTACTGGTTGAGATAGGTGCGCACTGCGGACGCGAGCATGATGCCGGGGCGATCGTTATTGGCGAAAACAAGAGGGCGCTCGAGTGCGCCCGTCGCGAGGATGACTTCGCGGGCGCGGATTTTCCACAGCCGTTCGCGAAGCCGTCCTGCCTGGCCGGCCGGACCCAGATGATTGGTGACCCGCTCCTGCGCTGCGACCACGTTGTGTTCGTAATAGCCGCAGACGTTCGTGCGTGGCAGCAGGCGAACGTTCGGCATCTTCCGCAGGGTTTCCAGCGTCTTGCGGACCCAGACGGACGCCGGGACGCCGTTCACTTCGAAGCGCTCGCCGAGAAGCGAGCCACCGAACTGATCGGCATCGTCGGCAAGGATGACCCGCAGACCCGACGTTGCCGCGCTCAGCGCCGCGACGAGACCGGCGGCGCCGCCGCCGACGACGAGGATGTCGCAATGCGTATTGCGCTTCTGGTATTTCTGCGCATCGGGTACGGTCGGCGACTTGCCGAGCCCTGCAATGGGACGCACGAAGCGCTCATAGAAATGCCAGTTCGGCCAGATCATCGACTTGTAGTAAAACGATGCCGGCAGCAGGCTCGAGAACCGGTCGAGCACGCCCATCAGATCGTGTTTTGCATTGGGCCAGGCGTTCTGGCTGCATGCGTTCAACCCCGGATACAGCGGCATGAGCGTCGAGCGGACGTTCGGCTCGTCGAATCCGGCACGTTCCAGTTGCACGAGGCCATTCGGCTCTTCGACGCCTTTTCCCATGATGCCGCGCGGCCGATGCAGTTTGAAGCTCCGGCCGACCACATCGACGCCATTCGCGAGTAGTGCTGCAGCGAGCGTGTCCCCCTCGAGCCCCGCGTACTGCTTACCATCGAACGTGAACTGGACCTCTTCGCGACGCGCCTGGCCGGCGGTACCAAATACCGTGACGCGCTCAGACCGGCTCATGCAAACCTCCTTCCTGCTTTAAAGCGGACGGCCCGCCACGCGGCACATCTGTAAATCTGAAAACTTTGAGCAGCGCGTGGGACACCGTGTCGCGCTCGATGCCGAACCATTGCCGGCACCCGAAGGTGTGCCTCCAGCGCTCGAGGCTCGGGCCTCGAACGTTCTCGCGCCGGAACAGGTAGGTGCTCCACGCTTCATCGCTCATCTGATCGACGTTTGCAGGACGTACGCGTTGATACGGGCCACCGAAGGTGAACTCCTCTTCGTCGCGTGTGCTGCCACAGTAGGGACATGGAATCCGTAACATGACTCGTTCCGTTTAATGCTCGACGCCGGCCGCGGCTGCTTCGTTCACGAAGCGGCCTCTGGCGAACCGGTCGATGCCGAAAGGTTCAATAAGAGGATGCGGACGGTCGTGGGCTACGGTGTAGGCCATCGTCTCGCCGCCGACCGGAATAGCCTTGAATCCGCCGGTGCCCCAGCCGGTGCTGATGAACATCGACCGAATGGGCGTCTTGCCGAGAATCGGGCTGGAGTCCGGAGAGATATCCACGATACCGGCCCATTGCCGCATCAGCTTCAGACGGCTGAACGCGGGGAACAGGTTCAGCGCGGCGCTCAGCGTGTCTTCCAGTGCCGGCAGGGACCCGCGTTGTCCGTACGAGGGATAGGCGTCCGTGCGACCGCCAATAAGGATCTCGCCGCGGTCGGACTGGCTGACATAAGCGTGTACGGCAGGCGAGTTCACGACGCCATCCATGATCGGCTTGACCGGTTCGCTGACCATCGCCTGCAGCGGCATCGAAACGATGGGCAGCGACAGCCCGGCCATCTTCGCGACGACGGAAGAGTTGCCGGCGACCGAAATCACGACCTTGTCGGCAGCGATCGCCCCCTTGCTGGTTCTGACGCCACGTATGCGGTTGTCGACGATATCGAGCCCGAGCACCTCGCAGTTCTGCACGATGTCGACACCCATTGCATCCGCCCCGCGTGCATAGCCCCACGCGACCGCATCGTGTCGGGCAACGCCGCCGCGTCGCTGGATGAATCCGCCGAGGACGGGGAAACGGGCGCGCGCACTGACGTCCAGTAGCGGAAGATAAGCGTGAATCTGCTGGACATCGAGCATCTCCGCGTCGATCCCCTGCAACTGGATGGAGTTCGACCAGCGGGTCAGACCGTCGAGTTGATGCGGACTATGAGCCAGGGTCAGCACGCCGCGCTGACTCAACATGACGTTGTAATTGAACTCCTTGCTCAAGCCTTCGTAGAGCTGCAGCGAGCGCTCGAAGAAGCGAGTGCTCTCCGGGTAAAAATAGTTCGAGCGGATGGCCGTCGTGTTGCGGCCCGTGTTGCCGCCACCGATCCATCCTTTCTCGATCACCGCAACGTTCGTGATGCCGTGGTTCTTCGCGAGGTAGTAAGCCGTCGAAAGACCCTGCCCGCCGCCGCCGATGATGACTACGTCATAACGGCTTCCGGGTTCACTCGAACGCCACGCCGGAGTCCATTTGCGATGACCGCTTAGCGCATGCTTCGCAAGAGACAAAAAAGAGTACTTTTCCATGCGAACCTCTGTCACGAGAATTACAGAATGACCGAGCGATGACCGTTCAGGAAGATGCGGCCTTCACTCCAGAGACGCACGGCGTTGGCGAGCGCAACCGCTTCGGTGTCCTGGCCGACGAGAACCATATCCTCGGCCGTGTAGGCATGGTCGATCGGCTTGACCTCCTGAGCGATGATGGGACCCTCGTCCAGGTCGCTCGTAACGAAATGCGCGGTGGCGCCGATCACCTTGACACCGCGCTCGTACGCCTGGTGGTAGGGGCGCGCGCCCTTGAAGCCGGGCAGGAACGAGTGATGGATGTTGATGGCTCGCCCTTCGAGCTTGCGGCTCATGTCATCCGAGAGAATCTGCATGTAGCGCGCGAGAACCAGCAACTCCGCACCGGTCGTCGCGAACAGATCCAGAATCTGGGCTTCCTGCTGAGGTTTGGTGTGCGGGGTGATCGGATAATGATGGAACGGAATGCCGTACCACTCCACCAGGCTGCGGCAGTCGTCGTGATTCGACACCACCCCGACGATATCGATCGCCAGAGCATTCGCTCGCCACTTCGTCAACAGCAGGTTGAGGCAGTGGTCGTGCTTCGAAACCGCGATGAGCACTTTGGGCCGGTAAGCGGCCGGCCGGATGGCGAACTGCAGGTCCAGTTCGCCGGCAAGCGACGTCAGGCTCTCCTGCACGTCCGCGATATCGCCTTTCAGGACATGGTCGTCGAAGACCATGCGCGCAAAGAAGTGCTCGGTCTGCGGGTCGCCATAGTGAAACGACTCGGTGACATACGCGCCCTGCTCGAAGAGCGCGGTAGAGACTTTGGCGAGAATACCGAGGCGGTCGGGACACTGGAACGTGAACAGGTAGCTGGTCGCTTTCGTTGCTTGCGTGGTTGCTTGCGTCGTTGCGGTCATGATGGCCTACAAAAACAGGGGTTGAGTTCGTTCATGCGCTGACTGTCAAGCGCTTCACTGCGCCGGTCAGCCAGGGCCGCACCGCCAACAAACAATAAATTATTATTGTTTCTGGCCGCGCCGCCGCGGTCTTCGACACGCTATCTGCTACGCGAAGATTCCAGAGGGATAGACGGAGGCTGACCTCGCTGCGTGCTTGACGACAGTATAAGTACAGGCACAATGATAAACAATAAAAATTAATTGTTACTTGTACAATGTTATCCCTTGCCAGACGGTTGGCTCAGGCTGTTCAGGCCATCTGGTATAGACTCTGCCCGCACGCCAATGACCGTCAGATCATGAGTACCGAAATCAAGACCGAAAAGCCCCGCCGCAAGGCGACCCGTCGAACCCAGGAAGAACGAAGCGACGCTACGCGACGCCGGATCGTCCAGTCGGCAATGCGCCTGCTGCAGAAAAAAGGCTTCCAGGCAACCAACCTTCAGGACATCGCGCGCGGTGCGAAAGTCACGCTCGGAGCGCTTCAGCACCATTTCGCCAACCGGCAGGTGCTGATGGAGCGGCTCATCGACGAAGTGATGGCACCGCTGTCGGACGATGGCGTAGTCTGGCCGCCATCGGCGCTCGTGCTGGAAGAGCGCGCGCGTGAATTCGTCCGTCTCGCCTGGCAAACCATCTATGGCGTACCGGGTTACGTCGCCGCCTGGAGCCTCTTCTTCGGCTGCAAGGCCTCGCCCGAACTGTTCAGGCGAATCGACGCGACGCGTGCGAATTCAGATCCGGTCTTCTTTGCCCGCTTCATCACCTGCTTTCCCGAAATCAGATCGAATCACCCGGCACCGGAACAGTTCGCCGGATTCGTGTTTGCTTCGCTTCGCGGGATGAGTCTGTTCGGGCTCTTCGACGTTGCGCAGGAAGAGACCGATGGTCAGCTGGACATATTGGCACAGGTAATCGTGCAGGCCGGAACGAAACGTTAGCGTCGCAACGTTTGCTATCTGGCGACTGCCGCGGTCCCGACGCCTCTCCAGTGTCCGTCGACGACCTTGAAAATAGTCACCACGCTCGGCGCCATTGCCCTGGTAGCGGGAGTCGCGCGGGCGCATGACCGCGGGACTCCCAATGACGTAATGGCAAGTGTGACGATGGTGTGCAGTGGGGCATTTGCGGTCGCAACGGCACCCGTCATGGTGAGAATGCTTTCATGAGCACACTCGCCGCCAGCACGTGGTTGGCATGCACGCCCCGCCGGATGACGATCATCGCAGTTCAGCTTCAGCCGGCCAATGTGTTGCGATGTTTGGGGGACCTCGAAGGAGATGGGTCAATCCGGCGAAAACACAACCTGATTGTTGGTGCTCGAGTGTCTCTCAAGGTCGGGGAGGCGAGTATGCCCGGGAAGTACTCCACCGGTACCTAGCAGCCATCCGCCACTGTCTCAACAGGAGCCGGAGCGCCGACCTAGTGACGAGTGTGCAATTTGGAGAGCATCGTCACGCGTGGCCACGACTTCATGTGGGATCCCAAACGCCTTGGTTGCCATTTCCGACAAAGCTTTCAATGCGTGCCGGCGAGCCTCGTCCGGTTCGACACTGATCAGGCATTTGCAAAGTCGGCCCAGCTCTGATTTGTTGTGTTTCAGCCAGATACCGCGATGTTTCCGGTCGTCATGGTCCTCTTCGGACCTGTGCTGATCGTACACGATGACGAACGCCTTATCGTTCTTCGCGAGCAAGATCATCTCTCTTTCCCACTGACTCGCGTACCCCGGTTGTGCCGCCTCTGAATTAAAAAGAACGAAAGGAAAGTCACTGATGTCGTGCACAGTGAAGGTATTTGGATTAAGGCTCATCACTCACAATCTCCTGATTTGACTAAGGCTGGCGCAATCTTCAACGCCGGGCTTCGACTAAAGTTTGTAGCTGAGCGTCACCATGAAGTTACGGGGCTCGCCGAACAGCGCCTGGTTGTAGAAGCCAGTCATCGTGTAGTAGCTTTTGTCGAACAGATTGTTGACGTTGACCTGAACGGCGGCGTTCTTCGACACGTCGTAGCGAGCCATCAAAGAAGCGATCGCATAGGGGTTCTGTCCTACTACTACCACTCCGTTTGAACTCGTCGCCATCTGGTAAAAGCGGCTTTGCCAGTTGACGCTTCCGCCCACGGTCATTGCTGTCAACTCGCCTGCCAGGCGATAAGTCGTCGATACTCTCGCGGTGGTTCTCGGAATCTGGCTGCTCAAACGGCTACCTGTGTTATCCGATGCCGTGAAATGAGACACCCCGGCGAACACGTTCCATCGGTTCGTGAGTTTTCCCTGCAACTCGAATTCGACGCCCTTCGACGTGGTCCCGTTCGCCGCGTAATAGGACTGCGTGCCGTCCGCCAGAAGATGACCCGTGTCGATCTGCGCAACGTGGTCCAGCTTTGCTTCGAAAAGCGCGAGGGAGCCGTTGAGCCTGCCATTCAGGTATTCACCCTTGATACCGATTTCGGTGTTTTTCCCCGTCGTGGGCGCGAGAATATTCCCGCCTCTATCGCGCGACGTTTGAGGGTTGAAGATCTCTGTATAACTCGCATAGGCCGAGTAGATATCATTGAGATCGTAGACGATGCCTGCATACGGCACGAACCTCGCCGACTTCCGGTCGTGGAACGCGCTGCCCGCCGTGTTCTGATCGACATCGTAGTAACTGACGCGTCCACCGAGGATCAGCTTCAACGGATCGGCCAGCGACAAACGCCCCGCTCCATACACACCACCCTGATTGATCCGCGTTTGCGTCAGCGTGTGCGGCAGCGAATCGAACGCCGGCTCCGGATAATTGCCGCTCCAGTTATAGAAATTGGCAATCGGGTCGCTCGGAAAAACAAAGCCCGTTTCGCGATCGTCCGAAGTACGCCGCGAAGCCATCCCGCCGAACACAAGTTCATGACGCCGGCCGAGCAGTCTGAATGGGCCCGATGCCATCAGGTCCACGCTGGTTTGCTTCGACTGAACGATGCCGTGCGTCGCCACCGGGATCAGTCCTGCGCCAGTACTGCTGTCGACATATCCGAGCGTCGACAGTAGCCGGGCATCCGAGTCGGCGCGCTTCTGGGTCAGCTCGCCGTGCAAGGTCCAGCCGTTGTCGAAGTGCGTGTCGAAATCGGCAAATACGGTTTTTGCCGTGCTTTTCCACGTATTCCAGCTAGCGGCCGCATTGGTCGACCGGGACCAGTGCGTCAGTGAGCCGTCACTGAAGAAAAGTGGCTGGCCGCCCCAAGGCAGGCCTTTCGGATTGGCGTTCTGGAATTCGTAGCCGAGTGACAATGTCGTGTGACTCGTCAGGTCCGCGTCGATCACGCCGTAGAACGACTTTCGCTTTAACGTAGCGTGATCCAGAAACGAGTGCGAATCCTCATAGGCGCCCACTACGCGGGCTCGAATACGTCCGTCCTTGCTGAGCGGCGTCGACACATCGAGAACCGCGCGATAGTCGTCCCAGGAACCGCCACCCACCAAACCGGAAACCGAGAACGCCTTGCCTGGTCGCTTGCGGACCAGGTTCACCGTAGCGGAGGGATTGCCGGTTCCACTCAGCAGTCCTGCCGCACCCCGAACGACTTCGACGCGATCGTAAAACGCGCCATCCTGAACTCCTTCGCCGGGGACGAAGGTGTTCGGGAGATTGGTGGTCGGAATGCCGTCGTACTCGAAGTTCGTTATTTCAAATCCGCGTGAGTAGAACGTCACCCGGCCGCCCTGTCCATCCTGCGCGTACGATGAGACACCCGTCGTATTCTCAAGCACCTCGGTGACCGAGTTCATCTGTTGATCGTCCATCCGCTGACGCGTGATGACGGTGACCGACTGCGGCGTATCGCGCAACGCAAGCGGTAAGCCGGTGGCGGCGCGGGTCGCGCCCGTGGTGTAGGAGCCGGTATCTTCAGTAATCGTCCGGTCCGCAGCCGCCTTGATCTTGATGGCGGGTAACGTCGAACGCGCCGGCCTTTCATCCGAGTCACTCGCGTCGCTCGATTCACGCGAGCCGCCCGTCATTTCACGCTCGGCGGTGTCGACGAATTGCTGCGCGTATAACGTCGACGGTGACGCCAATGCGATACCCAAAGCTGCGATCAATGGTCCGGTGCATGTGTCAGTCATCAGAGAGTCCGTTGGAATAATTCACTTTCAATGCGAATGATTCTCATTGATGACGCACGGGTAGGTAAATGCCGCTACTTGCATTCAAGACGTGCGCAGAACGCAGCGCTGCCTGCCACGCTCAGCCTGTGTCGTGGCTTACCATCGCTTTGATGCAACCGGAAAAGAGGCGGACGGTGATGCAGCCGATCTGAACCTGCCGAATGGGCGCGCTGTTTGGCACAGAAATAAAGAGGAACGCTATGGATCGCGTTGACGCAATGAGAGCTTTTGTTCAGGTCGTCGACTGTTTGAGTTTTACGCAGGCTGCTGACCATCTGCATCTTGCGACGGGTACCGTTTCGCGCTTCATTCACGGCCTCGAGAAGCAGACCAATGTGCGCCTGCTCAATCGCACGACCCGCAACGTGAGCCCGACTGAAGAAGGACGTGCATACTACGACGCCTGCGTCCGCGTGCTGGAGCAGATAGACAGCATGAATGAAGATGCGGCGAACGCCGGCCGTACACCTGAAGGCCGCATCAAGGTCGGACTATCGGCGGCGATCGCGAAGGGCGTACTGATTCCGGCGCTGCCCGAGCTGCTCGAAAAATTCCCGAAGCTCAATGTCGAGATGACGATTTCCGACGGCCAGTTCAATCTCGCGAAGGAAGCGGTGGATTGCACGCTCAGGATCGGCGAGATTCGCGAGAATAGCGTTATCGCCAGGGAAGTTGGGCGCACTGCGCCCATCATGTGCGCGTCTCCCTCCTATCTCGCGCGCTATGGCGAACCACGCACGCTGGCTGAACTGGGAAGACACGTGGCAGTGGCAGGCGCACGCAACGATGGAACCGGCCTGAAGGCGTGGGAAGTCGGGATCGCGGGCAACGTTGCGCCAGTCACCATGCAAAGCCGCGTGATGGTGAACGATACAGATTCGTTCATTTCCTGCGCGCTGTCGGGATTAGGGATCATTTCGGGCTACCGCTTTGCGCTGCAGCCCTACCTGGAAGATGGATCACTGCGCGAAATCCTGCAGAGCATTCCTGCAGCTACGACGCCGGTGAGTATTGTTTATTATCCGAACCGGTACATGCCGAACAAACTGCGAGTGTTTATCGACTGGTTCAAGGACGTTTTCAGGCGGGCGATAGTCGACACGGAACAGAGCCGCTTCATCCTTCCCGCGCGTCGTGAGCCAGCTTCCAGTGCGAATACTCCGGGGCCTGCGAGGCCAGCTTCCCGGATGAGCGGGTGTTAGATCGTGTGTTGCCGTTCCTTACGCAAGATCGCCGCTCCCTCCGCCATGACATAAGGTGCGGACGATGCGACGTATCCACTGATGCGCGCGGTCACTCTTGAATCGGGGATGCCATGCCTGCACCACCACCACGGTCTCGAGAGGAACAGGCAGTTCAAACGAACGCGCGCGTAACCCCATGTCGCGAACGGCCCAGGCGACATGCTCCGGAACGGTCAGAACAAGATCAGCGCCAAAAAGCATGAAGATGCCGGAATGAAACGTCGGCGCCACCAGCGAAACTCGCCGTGCAAGTCCAAGGCGTTGCAGCGCCTCGTCGACCGGTCCGTTTGCGCGGCCACGCCGCGATACGCTGATCTGATCGTAAGCGACGAAACGTTCCGGCGTAATGTCCTGTTCGAAGATGGGATGATCCTGTCTTGCCATGCCAACGAACTTTGTCGTAAAGAGCGACTGCACATGAATTTCCGCTCCCATTGGACGCATCGCGCTGATGTACAGGTCGATGTTGCCGTCCTCGAGTATTCTCGTCTCGCTTTCACGCTCTGGAGAAAACCGCAGCAGCACGTGCGGTGCCTCCGCGCAAACCCGCTCCATCAAAGACTGGCCGAACGCACTGATAAAAACGTCGTTGGCATACAGAACGAAACTGCGCGTCAACGAAGGCAAATCGATTTCAGGCTCCGGTTCCAGTAATCGCCGGGCGCTCTCGACCGAGTGACGGACCTGTTCGCGCAGCGCGATCGCATGCGGCGTCGGGACCATCCTGCGTCCGACTTTCACCAGCAACGGGTCATTAATAGCCCCGCGAATGCGCGCAAGCGTGCGGCTCATTGCAGGGGCGCTCAGATTCATCCGCCGCGCCGCGGCCACGACTGAGCCTTCTTCGAGTAGCGCGTCGATCGCGAACAGAAGATTGAGATCCGGCAGTGTCATCGGCCAGAATATTGTCGACACATCGTTGAAGGAGACCAGGTCATCCTCCCTGCGACGAATATTTTCACAGATTGGCTTACCTGTACTACGTGGGACGCCCCCCGGTTTCGCCGGTTATATGAATCTGCAACTGACCGAACCCAAGGCGCCGTAATCGGCGTGAAATGTATCCCCGGTTTCGGCATAGACAGGACGCGTGAACGAGCCGCTCAGAATGATCTGATCGGCTAGCAGCGACACGTCATAGGCGGCAAGCCGGTTGGCCAGCCACACCACACCGTTGGCCGGATGGTTCAACACGCCCGCAGCAAGTCCCGTTTCCTCGACCACTGCGTTACGCGAGAAGATTGCCCCCACCCAGCGTAAGTCCACCTCGTTCACGGACACGGGCCGACCACCCAGCACTACACCGGCGTTCGCCGCATTATCGGCAATCGTGTCGAAAACCTTACGCGCGCGACCGCTACCGGGATCGACCTGATGCGAACGTGCGTCGATGATTTCCAGTGCGGGCGTGACGTACCTGACCGCATCGAGAACGTCGAACAGCGTGACGCCTGGCCCCTTCAGCGGTTTGCCGAGAATGAACGCCAACTCCACCTCGATACGCGGCACGATGAATCGATCGCGCGGGATGGTACTGCCGTCGAACCACAGCATGTCGTCCAGCAACACGCCGTAATCGGGCTCTGCGATCTGGGACGCCATTTGCATGGCCCGCGAGGTCAGGCCGATCTTATGCCCAATGGTCGTGCGGCCCTCGGCAATCTTGGTATCGATCCAACGTCGCTGGATTTCATAAGCGTCGGCAATCCCGATTTCCGGATATGCGAGCGACAACTGCGATATCTGCGTTCTGGATCGCTCCGCCGCATGCAGGCGGCGTGCTGACTCCTCTATGACTGACGGATCGAGCATGATGTCGTGAATATAAGGTTGAGGTCGATCACGCGGCTTCGGCAAGCCTCGCGGCTTGCACGCATTCCCGTTTGTCGATTTTGGCGAAGAAGGCGCTCAAGGCCTTCCATCGTGCAAGATCCAGCCCAACGTAAGTTAGCCAGCCGAGCACCGTGTACAGATACAGGTCGGCCACCGAAAGTGCCGGCCCCAACACGAATTCATCCTGCGTTGCTTTCAGGTTGAGCCAGTCGAGCATACGGGCAATACGCGACACGCTCTTGACCCGCCCGCCTTCGTTCATCATCTGACGCAACAACAGCCCGATGGGCTTGTGCAATTCCGAGTTGATCAACGCCAGCATCTCGTAGAGCTTATAGCGATCCATCTCGCCTCGCGCACGCTCGCCCTCTCCCGGCCACCTGTCCGCAATGAAACACAGAATAGCCGGCACCTCTCTCAGAAACGAGCTTTCGTCGGTCGCAAGCACCGGCACATATCCGAGCGGATTAACCTGATAGAACGGATGCTGCGGATCGCGCAGCCATTCGTCTTCCAGATTTACGGCAATGAAGTCGGCCTCCAGCCGGGCTTCCGCAAGGGCCAACCGAACCGCGAACGAACTCGTTCCCGGCGCAAAATATAGTTTCATTACTTTCCTCAATGATTCCCGTATCTGGCGGCAACTTGTGAACGCCACTGGGCGGCGCGACCACTACTTGCCGAGAAATGTCTGTGCTTCACCCGTCTGCTTGAGGGCGTTCCATTCTTCGACAGTGGGCGTGGTCAGCCGGAAGGGATTTTCAATCCGGCAGTACCAGCCGGGGTTGTGCAAACGTGCCACCAGATCCATCGGTTCGGGATCGACGTAGAGGTTTTTCGCGTCCAACACCGCAGCGTCGATCAGATGCATGCCGACGATGTCAGCGATCACGAGCGTGCGACGTCCGTCGATGTCGATCAGGGTGCGATTACGGCACTCGAGCGATGCGGGACTTCCGGCAATACGCGGCACCGAAACGGCATGACCTGCGAGCAATTCCAGACCGGCCTCATTGGCTTCGTCGACGTCCTCGTCGAAGTCGATGGCCGTGACATTCATCTGCTTGAGTTGCGCCATGGACACGAGATTCACCACGAACTCGCCGCGCGCGGCGATGTTCCGGCCGGTGTCCTTGAGCACGCCGGCGCGCGAGCCGATGCACACCGCCAGTAACGGTGGGTCACCGGACATCAGGTTGAAAAATGAAAACGGCGCTACGTTGACCGAGCCTGTTGCATCCAGTGACGAAATCCACGCAATAGGCCGTGGCACCACGGTGGAATGAAGCAACTTGTTGCGATGTGGCCCGTCAAGATCACTCATCGAAAAATACATGGCCTATCCTGATTCGATTGGCCGGCGACGTCGCCCTTCCAGGGGAGATCGCGCAGCCGGCATGGATACCCCGCGTCAGTAATTCCGAGCAACGCCGCTGGATGCCTCGGCCTTCTCTACGCCGGGACGCCGGGCGTCTTTCTGGTGAATTTCGACCATGTTGCCTGCAGGGTCGTGTACGAACAGTTGCTTCAAGGTCGGCGATGCGACGTTGTCCAGCGTGAAGTACCGGATGCCCTTGCTGATCAACTCCTGCTCCGCGGCCACCACGTCTTCTACCGCAAGCGCAATGTGGTTCTGGACCGGATCCTGACCCGGGCCCTTTGCGTAGGGTGATGGGCCATCGCTGCCAAGAATATGTAATTGCGTGCCGTTTGGCAGATTGATCCACGAACCGTAGATGCCCGGAATTTTCCAGCGAGTCGGGTCTTGAGGAAGCTCGAGCACGTCACGATAGAAGTCGAGCATCTGATCGGCGACTGCATTCGTCACGCCGAAGCCAACGTGGTGTAGTTCAACTACCTTGATCGACATAAGTATCTCCTGATCTATTTGTTCGAATCGCGAATCGGGCTACCTTCGCGGCTTGCACTCCTGCCTGCGCGTAGCCGACGTCGACATAGTACGTCACACGTACTATTTGTCAATGGTATTATTTTGGAACGTTGGCCCCAATCCCTTCCGAATTTCCCATGAATAAACCGCTTCGCGAGAATCGCAACAAAAAAGAACCCTCCGCTACTGCAAGGACGGCTGAACAGGCAGCGCATCCGCATCTCGAACTGATGAAGAAAACGGCGCCGCGCAATACGGACAGAAAGAAAGCAGGCATTGGCCTGCTCATGCTGTGGCTAAGCGACGACATCACCCAAACCGTCAATCGCAGTCTCGCCAGATACGGCGTCTCGGAGAAAAAATTCGACGTGCTGATGCTGTTCGGTCTCGCTCAGCGAGGCTTTCTCGAAGTCGATATCCTCACACCGTCCTATATGTCCGACTACTTCGGCGTCACGCGTTCCAGCGTGACAGGGTTACTCGACTGGCTGGAAAACCGGCAATTGCTTGCGCGCCAAGCCAGCGCACAGGACCGCCGCAGCCTGACGCTCGAACTCACCGAAACGGGACAATCGCTCCTTAACGAGGCGCTGCCCGGTTTCTGGAAGAGTTGCGAAAATCTGGTGTCGGCACTCGACGATGACGAATGCGACCTGCTGCAAAAGGCACTTGGCAAGGTCTGGCATCAACTCAAGCACAACCCGCAATAGGTCTGCCTGCATCGTATTAATGGGCCGAGCAACGCCGCTCATTCACCGTTCCGCGCTTTTCGCGCCATGACGTAACGCGCGCTTCACGAGGCTCGCGTTACGCAGAAGCACCGGTTCCACTCCTCCGTACCCCTCGCCCCTCCTCTTCTGCTTCGCGGTACACCGTCACGCTCCGGGTAAATACGCTTGACTTATAGTACGTGTGCCGTACTATATTCATCAGTCGCCCAGCACAGCAGGCGATTTCCTAACATGAGAATGGAGACTTCAATGAGCGACACGATTTCGGCGAGCGCCGAGGCGCCCCATGCTGCCGGCCAGCAAAAAGCCAATTCCGCGGTCACCCCATCCGCGCCATACACTGGCGACGAATATCTGCAGAGTCTGAACGACGGCCGCGAAGTCTGGATCAACGGCGAGCGCGTTAAAGACGTGGTGAATCATTCGGCCTTCAGGAATTCCGCACGGATGACAGCGCGACTTTACGACGCGTTGCACGATCCCGCCCGCACCAGCCTACTGACCATACCCATCGACAACGCACCGGAGCAACGCACGCACCGCTTCTTTCAGGCTCCCCGTTCGATCGAAGAGCAGGTGGCCAGTCGCGACGCCATCGCTGAATGGGCGCGCATGTCATATGGCTGGATGGGACGCACACCGGACTACAAAGCTGCGTGGGTCGGCACACTGGGCGCGAACCGTGGCGTCTACGAGGAATATCAACCGAACGCGGACCGCTGGTATGACATCGCACGCCAGCGCGTGCCGTATATCAATCATGCGATTGTCAATCCGCCGCTCGATCGCGCGCAGCCGGTCGAGACTTCCGATGTGTTCGTTCGGGTGGAGCGCGAAACGGATTCCGGGCTTATCGTGAGCGGCGCGAAGGTGGTCGCTACCGGTGCGGCCCTGACGCAATGGACATTCGTCGGACATTACGGCGTCGTGCATAAGGACAAGAAGTTCTCGCCGATTTTCATGATCCCTACCGGCGCCCCGGGTGTCAAGCTCATCTGCCGCAACTCCTACGAACAGATGGCCAGCGTCATGGGGTCGCCCTTCGACGCGCCGCTGTCAAGCCGTCTGGACGAGAACGATTCGATCCTTATTCTCGACAAGGTACACGTGCCGTGGGAAAACGTGCTGATGTACGGGGTCGAACTATCCAATACCTTCATCCGCCAATCGGGTTTCCTCGGACGCACCTTGATGCATGGCTGCACACGACTGGCGGTCAAACTCGATTTCATCGTCGGTCTGTTCCTGAAAGCCGTAGAAGTCACTGGCACGAAAGATTTTCGCGGCGTGCAGGCAGCGGTGGGCGAAGCAATCGGGCTGCGTCACGTCATGTGGGGACTGTCGGACGCCATGGCACGCTCGGGCGGCGCATGGGGCGATGGCTACGTATTGCCGGACGTGAATGCGGCGCTCGGTTATCGCACCATTCAAGCCGACGCGTATTCGCGGATTCGCAACCTCATCCAGAAGACCGTTGCGAGCGGGCTCATCTACCTACCCTCGCATGCGCTCGATTTCAAGGAGCCCGCTCTGCGTCCCTATCTCGACCGTTACGTCAGAGGATCCAATGGTGCGGACGCCGAGAGCCGCGTCAAGCTGCTCAAACTGCTTTGGGACGCAGTGGGATCGGAGTTTGCGTCGCGCCACGAACTGTATGAGATGAATTATTCGGGCAGCTTCGAGCAAAGCCGGCTCGACCCGTTGATGGTTGCCGAACATAGCGGCCTCTCGACCCGGATGCGCTCGTTCGTGGATTCGTGCATGGACGAGTACGACCTCAACGGGTGGACCGCACCAGATCTGGTGAACTCAGGCGACGTCAGCCTGTTTGCCGGCGCGCACAAGCGGGGCTGAAATGACTACCGATATCAATGGTATGGCGTTCCGGCGTGCAATGAGTTCCTTTGCGACCGGCATCACCGTAATCGCCTGCGAAAGTCCCGAAGGTATCCGTGCCATGACCGCGAGCGCTGTGATGTCGGGTTCGCTGAATCCGCCGATGATCGTTATCTGCATAGGCAAGTCCGCGCGCCTGCATGAACACCTTGTCCATGCAGGTGCATTCGGCGTCAGCTTTCTCAGCGACGAGCAGCAGGCACTCAGTCAGCATTTCGCCGGGCAGGCGCAAACGGATACCTTGCCGGCCTTCGAAGTGCAACGGGGTGCGCCCGTTCTTCATGACGCACTTACCCGGGTCGTTGCGCAAACCGAGTACGTGTACGACTGCGGCGACCATTCGCTGTTCGTCGGACACGTGATCAGCGCGGAGCAGCCAGGCGGACGACCACTTGTTCACTACAGCGGCCGCTACTGCCAGCTTTCATTCTCTGCCTGACAGAACGGCCCCGAGACCGGCGCGGCGGATCGGTCTGATCCGCCGCATCATGAAATAGCCGCTCTCCGCTCATTACCCCATGGCATGAGGCGGCGCCCCTCATTTAATTCCCTGCTTCCATGTAATCCGTCCTGCTCATTGCATTAAATCAAAACAATATGCTGGAGACAATTTCAATGAAACGAGTTTCGACGCTCGCGCTAGCTTGCGCCCTGACGACTGGCTACGCTCATGCCCAGGTCGCCGATTCCGATAATGGCAATTCAGTCACGCTTTTCGGATTGCTCGACGCGGGTATTCTGTATGTGCCCAACCAGGCTGGACATGGCACCACCGCCGCCGATAGCGGAATGATGGCGCCTGATCTGTTTGGCGTGACCGGCACGGAAAACCTCGGCGGCGGCACACGGGCAATCTTCAAGCTCGTGTCGCAATTCAATTTGACGAACGGCACGACAATTCCTGGCCCAGGCACACTCTTCAGTCGCGAGGCGTACGTGGGTCTTCAGAATCCCCGATACGGCACCTTAACGCTCGGCGACCAGTACGATGTCATGACGGACGAACTCCTGTCGTTCGACGCCTCACTTTATTTCGGCACCTTTTACGACGCACGCCAGGGGCCCTTCGCCGCGCTGCGCATTCCCAATAATCCCAGCGGGTCGTCCGATTTCGATCACGTATCGGGGTCGATGCGCATCTCAAACGCCGTCAAATACAAAACCCCTGTGAGCGACGGTCTCAGTCTCACGGCCTTGTACGGGTTCGGCGACGTGGCGGGCTCGATTTCAGCCGATAGTACTTACGGATTCGGCGCCGATTACTCCAACGGGCCAATTGCCATTGGCGCTGCTTACTCCGAATCGAAATATGCCGAGCTCAATAACGGCCACGACGGCATCCGGACATTCGGCATGGGCGCTCATTACGCTTTCTCCCATCTGACCGTTTATCTGCTTTACACCAATACACGCAACACCCTTACTCGAGCCGCCGTCAACGTGTACGAAGTATCGGAAAGTTATCGCATGTCTCCCGTACTGACGTTCGGCGCCTCCTACCAGTACATGCAGGGAAACGCGCAGCTAACCGACAACCACGCTACTCAGGTTGCCACGACTTTGCGCTACGCGTTATCGAAGCGTACGACGTTGTCCTTCTCCCTGATTTACCAGCACGCCGCAGGCGATCTGCCTGACACTAATGCGTGGATCAATACTCTGCAGCCGTCTTCCTCGAGCACACAGATGCTTGTACGCGCGGGCATATCGACAGTCTTCTGAAGGCAGACCCGCAACGCCTGACAGGAATCATGCCGGCGCAACAACCAGGTTGCGCCGGCCGACACGATCCGAAGGCAGCGACATGGCCAGCTAGATCGTTGCCGGGTCTGGCTTGCCGACGTCGATGCCGTACAGCTTGATTGCCTCAGTCACACGTTCAAGGGCAATCTTGCCATCGTCAGCCAGTACTTTAAGCGCCGCGATGACGATAAAGAAACGGTTTACTTCGAAAAACGAGCGAAGTGCCTCACGCGTGTCGGAACGACCGAACCCGTCTGTGCCCAACGCTACGAATCGACGGTCGTTGATAAATGGTCTGATCTGGTCGCCGACGACCTTCATGTAATCGGTCGCCACGACAACGGGGCCTTCGCGATCACCAAGACACTGGCACACATACGGTATTCTCGGTTCGGCTTCCGGATGCAACAGGTTCCATCGCTCCACCGAGAGGCCGTCACGCCGGACTTCGGTCAAACTCGTTGCACTCCAGACATCGCTTGAAATGGAAAAGTCCCGCATCAGCAACTCGCCCGCTGCGATGACTTCCCGAAGAATCGAGCCGCTGCCCATCAACTGCACGTGGGCCTGGCCAACGCCTGCGCTATTCCCTTCGGAGAGCAGGTACAGCCCCCTTACAATCCCTTCCTCCGTGCCGGGACGCAGCGCGGGGTGCGGGTAGTTCTCGTTGAGGAGCGTAATGTAGTAGTAGATGTCTTCCTGCTCAACATACATGCGGCGCAAGCCATCCTGCACGATGACCGCCAATTCGCAGGCAAAGGTCGGATCGTAGGAGATACAGTTCGGAATCACCGAAGACAACACATGACTATGCCCGTCGTCATGTTGCAATCCCTCTCCCATCAGCGTGGTACGGCCCGACGTTGCGCCCAGAAGAAAGCCTCGCGTTCGTGCATCGCCCGCAGCCCAGGCGAGATCGCCGATCCGTTGCAGGCCAAACATCGAGTAGAAAATGTAGAACGCGATCGCGGGAACTGAATGATTGCTGTAAGAGGTACCGGCTGCGATCCAGGAACAGAAGGCTCCAGACTCGTTGATACCCTCCTGCAGGATCTGGCCGTCCTTCGCTTCCTTGTAGTAGCTCAACTGGCCCGCATCCTGAGGCGTGTATAGCTGGCCGAGATAAGAATGAATGCCGACCTGGCGAAACATGCCTTCCATGCCGAAGGTGCGCGATTCATCCGGTACGATCGGGACGATCAGCTTGCCGATCTCCGGATCCTTCAAAAGTGTGCCGAGAATGCGGACAAAAGCCATCGTAGTGGATGAGCCACGCTCGCCGCTATCTTTGAGTTGACCACTGAACGCAGTGAGCGGCGGAACCGTCAATGTCGGCCCCTTCGCGACACGCGCGGGGATGTAACCACCGAGTTCGTGCCGTCGTTCGACGAAATATCGGGCCTCGTCACTATCCTTTTCCGGCTTCAGATAGGGCATTTCCTCCAGTTGGCCGTCTGGGACAGGCAGGGCAAATCGGTCGCGAAACGCCCGCACCGCATCTGCGCTCATTTTCTTCAACTGGTGATTGATATTCTGGCCCTCACCCGCTTCGCCCATTCCAAAGCCTTTGACGGTCTTCGCAAGGACCACGGTTGGCCGGCCTTCGGTGTGCACAGCTTCAGCGTAGGCCGCATAAACTTTCTCTGGATCGTGACCGCCGCGCGCGAGCTTCCAGATTTCGTCGTCGGACATGTGCTCGACCATTTGAAGCAACTCGGGATATTTGCCGAAAAAGTGCTCGCGTACGTATGCGCCATTCTGCGATTTGAACGTCTGATAATCGCCATCGACACACTCCATCATTCGCCGACGCAGGAGCCCGGTGCGATCGCGTTTGAGCAGGTCGTCCCAGCCGCCTCCCCAGATCACCTTAATGACATTCCAGCCCGCCGCGCGGAACGTACCCTCCAGTTCCTGAATGATCTTGCTGTTTCCGCGCACAGGTCCGTCGAGCCGTTGCAAATTGCAATTCACGACGAACACGAGGTTGTCGAGCCGCTCGCGGCCAGCAACGGAAATCGCCGCAAGCGACTCGGGTTGATCCATCTCGCCGTCGCCGAGGAATGCCCAGACCTTGCGGCCCTGGTGCTGCTTGAGACCCCGGTATTCGAGGTAGCGCATGAAGCGCGCCTGGTAGGCTGCCGTCAATGGTCCGAGCCCCATCGATACAGTCGGAAACTGCCAGAATTCGGGCATCAGCCTCGGGTGCGGATAGGACGACAAACCGTCCCGATCGACTTCACGGCGATAGTTATCCAGTTGCGTCTCGGTGATCCGACCTTCGAGGTACGCCCGGCCATAAATTCCCGGCGCCGAATGTCCCTGAATGTAGACGAGGTCGCCATCGAAATGCTCGGTGCGTCCGCGGAAAAAATGATCGAAGCCCACGTCGTACAAGACGGCGGCGGACGCGTAGGTGGCAATGTGGCCGCCGACATTGGAGTGCTTGCCGGCGCGCAATACCATGACCATTGCGTTCCACCGGATAAGCGCATTCAACCGCTGCTCGAGGCGCAGGTCGCCCGGATACACAGGTTGCCGCTCACGCGAAATCGTATTCACGTAGGCGGTGGTCACCCGACCGTGCATGTCGCCATGACGGGCCGCATCCTGATCGAGCAACTGGTCGATCAGATAATGCGCGCGAGGACGTCCCTCCACGGCCACGACAGCCTCCAGTGCGTCTAACCACTCTCGTGTTTCCTGCGGGTCTGCATCGGGGGATTCGAAGCTTCGGTTCACGGCATGTCTCCAGAGTCGGCAGTTGGAATGAATTGCGGACGTCGGGCAGACATCCTCGACCGCAATTCCGCGCTATGGATTGCAATTGCAATCGTATATAAGACGCGATTGTATCGGCGCATTGTAGAATTGCAACTGCAATCAACTGATGGAGTGAACGGGATGTCTCAAGCCAAACCAGATCTCTGGTTTTCGTTCGTGAGGAGCCACCGGCTGATGATCCGCGAGGTCGAGCGGCGGCTGGCCGCGGCGGGTCTGCCGGCTTATGCCTGGTATGACTTTCTGTGGGGCGTGGAGAGCGCGGCCGACGGTACGCGCCGCATGCACGAGCTGGCCGATGTGTTGGCAATCGAGCGCTATAACCTGACGCGTCTCGTCGACCGCCTGGAAGAAGAGAAACTGGTTACCCGCTTCCGCTCGACCGAAGACGGGCGAGCGGCGTACGTATCCATCACGGCTAGCGGCCGCGCGCTGCGCAAGAAGATGTGGAAGATCTATGAGAAGGCGGTTGCAGAACTGTTTCTCGCTCAATTCGATGCTGGTCAACAGGAAAGCTTTGCGCTCGCATTGCAGGAGGCCGCTCGGTCCGCCAATGAATCGTTCACGGAAAACTCCGTCGAGCGTCGTTCATGAAAGCGCAAAGCGTCGCAATGCATCCTGCACGACCGTTGGCGCGACGCTTCCGGTGTTCGCCATTGCATGTAGCGCGGCCAGCGCAATCCACCGCGCGGTTGGGGATGTCGGCTGACCCATACCGGAAATAGAGGAAACGCTGTCGGCACCGAGCGCGGTGAAGTGTCCGGGTGCGAAAGGTCCAATCTGGGCCGCGACGTGGCGCGTATAGCCGGTCACTGCAACGACCGGTAAAGCATCTGCACGCAAACATCGTTCGACATGCGAGACCTTTGCGTCTGCTTCTGGATGCAGCAAATTCCATCGTGCTACCGCTGTTCCATCTCGCGCAAGACGGGTATAGCTGGGACAACTCCACAACTCAGCCACGATTCCAGCGCTGTCCCACAGCAATCTCGCAGCCTCGATGACCTGCACCATGGTGCTGCCCGCGCCGCAAAGTCGAACACGGGTTGGCTCCTCCTCGGCAATGTCATTGCGTATCCGGTACATGCCCTTGACGATGTAGTCAGGATCGATATCGTTGAACGGCGCGTCGTCGATATCCACGTCACCGTGGGTTGCGAGGTAGAAAAATCCTGCTTCATTCTCGACGTAGAGTGAGCTCAATGCGTGCCGAAGAATGGTACGCGCCTCTTCCGCAGTAAATGGGTCGTACGGCGTGCACGCCGTTTGCGAAAGGAGCCAGAGTGGCAGTTCCGGCCGCACACCCTTGGGCCACCTCGATTGGCGGCGCTCTGCGCTGTTGCACAGAATACCCCGTTCAGCGCATTCAACCGATACCGACAGCAACTCTCCGAGAGCATGGGCTTCCAGAAAATATAGCAAGGGTCGTTCAAACCGCTCGGCTCCGCCTCGAAACCACATTGGCCATGCCGATCCGCCACTTGATCCTGGGTGTCCGGAAGAAACGGCTGGAGACGGCGCGACAATGCAGACCCGACGTCTCGTGCGCTCGTCTTTCATGAGACATCCCGCCATGTCGATTAGCGCATGGTAAGGAGACCGCGCGCGCATCGATTCAAGCCCATCGCGCGCACCGAACGCCTTAAGACAGGCTCTCGCGGCTTCCCGGGTTGCCCGCAACGCCGTCGTTTCGTCAGAACAACCAGATCGCACTCATATTCTCCATTGCCAGCCGGTTTCCCTAGTCGCTGCCGAGTTACTTCGTTGCATTTGCAATGATTGTAATTGCAACGCTTTAGATGAACAACACTTTCGTGGCGATATCATCCCACTGCAGACGGCATTGGCGAACCAACAGGGCTACGCATTTCGTCGATGAGAATGCTCGCACCGTGTCATTCGAAGCCTTGAACGGATTACCGAACACGACAAACCTCACGCCCCGATACTTTGCCGCACTACCATGCACGGCTCGTGCTGATGCGGATCGGCGACAAATTCGCCGATACCTTAATCCGCGAAAACGGATAGCGTTCGCCTGTCGTTGCCGCGGTTCCTCTCTCCTATAGTGCGTAAGTCACCGATGAGCCGCCGGATCGTCCTTGTCCTTTTGATTGTCGCGACTAAAGCCCGCGTTACGGCTGTGAGTCTCGCGACAAGCTATTCGGATAGATGTGTTCGAGCCATGAACGTGGTGCATTGCTCAGGCTTACTACCGGTGGCACGGGCGGCTGCGGTGAGGCATCATCGCAGCGCCGGAGTTTGGCGCAATGACGACAATCCGTACAAATCGAAAGGATCGAAAAATGAGAAGGACCAGCCTTGTGGTAACCGCTGTGACCTTGGTTGCTGCCCTGGTGACCGGTTGCGCAACCGTGGCCGAGAAAAATACCGATCAGTGCGAGGAGGCCATGCAGGCGCAGGCCGAGCCGGCGCTGGTGTCGGTCACGCACCTCCAGACATCGCCGGATGGGAGCACCGTGACCGTGAGCGGGATGATGGAAGATCAACGCAATTCAACCGTTGTACCCGCACAGGCCGAATGCCAGTTCAAGGGGAAGGTGCTCACTGGTCTCCATTGGCTTAAGCCCGCAAACCTGAAAGCAGGGCGCTAATCTGGAGACCATGACAGGTCGCTCCTGTTGCTCGGTGCAAAGAGCGATTGCACCGTCCGTTTAATCGTTTCGCAGCGGAAAGTCTGCTTGTGCAACACCTTTACCGCGGATGAAGGCTATCCGTAAGTCGCTCCGTAGTTCTCGAGGATATAGTCGGCGTCCTTGTTGCCGCGACCTGAAAGGTTGACCAGAATCTTTTATGATGGCCGCTGAGCCGCAAGACGGATCGCAAAGGCGAGCGCGTGCGAGCTTTATAGTGCCGGGGTGATCCCCTCGTTTCGGGTGATCTGGAGAAAGGTTCTGATTGCTTCGTCGTTGGTGACGGTACTCACGCAGAGACGGCCGGAGTCATGAAGCATTGCAATCTCCGGCCCGACACCAGGATAGACCAGACCCGATGCGATGGAAGAAACCGCTGCAGCCACGCCGTCCTTGTCCTGCAGGACGACGGAGCGCGCACCATGCAGAGTTCCGATTCTGCCGAATGAAAGGGTTGCTGCGTGTCCGGAAGAGCACCCCTTGTTATGGAAAGGAACTGCTCTCGGCCTTCCTTCCCGACTACGGATTGAAAGTCCCGCACGAGCATTGGAAACGGATGAGGTCCGATGGCCGAAGCAATAGCATAAAGCGCACGATCCCGCTGCTCGACATAAGCGTTCAACGCCGAGTCACTCGCCTCCTTGAGTGCGGATTGGCCGGCGCTTGCCACCACTACCGTGGCACTCAGTAGTTGCATGCGGCCGACATTGAAACGCTGCTTCTGAACGTCGAGCAACTGCGACACCGTGTTGTCCCGCACCGGTTTCGGCAATCAGCTTTTTCTTGCCCATCTTCCTCGCAAGAAGCGCAAATCCAACGCAATGATTGATTTTGTGGGCAGCCCTGATAGGAAAGCACGTCATTTAACGCGCTGCCCGTATCGCTGGCTAATCCCGGAGCAATTTTCGGAATAGTACACGTTGAGAGACCGCCGCGAACTGGATAACAGAACCACTGGACCTGTGAGGAGCAGAGGCGGAAACAATTCAGATTGTTATCCTCTCCATGCTGCACGTTGGCACATGGTCGTTCAAACAACTTCCGGCTTTCTCACTGCGAATTTTCCTGTCCAGGCGGATCCACATGCAGGATGAGTGACTCACGGTCACTACCTTCTTCGACAAAATCAGCCAGTCAGGCGAACAGCACCCTTTCTCGCGGCGGGTTTCCGGCCGGAAGCCGGGGGCGCATGCGCATCAGGCCACCTTTCAGGCCATTGCGGCTGGATCGCGGTTCGCTTCGAGATGTTCGACGAGCGCGCGCGCCGCGGACGGCAGATTCAGGCGGTCGCGCACCATGATGCAGATGAGCGGACGCGCCCATGAATCTGTGAGCGGGACAAAGCGCAGGTTGTAGGCAGGCCCATACGTTCTCGCCAGGAACGACGGCACAATGCCAATGCCCATGCCGAGCCCGATCATGTGACACACGCCATCGAAGCCGCGCACCCTGATACGCGTGTTCTTGGTGAGCGAGCTCTGCTTGGCCGCGTAATCGAGTAGCTGGGTCAGCGCGCTCGACTGGTTCTGTTCGACGTGTTCGTAGGCCAGAGTTTCCTCATACCGCAGCGCATCACGCTGCGCGAGCGCGTGACCGTCAGGCACTGCGGCGGCCAGGTCGTAGCGCTTGAACGGGATCAGTTGCAGCTGATCGTGAACGAACAGGTTCGGCCCGAGACCGACGTCGGCGCGGCCTTCGATTACGTCGCGCACGATCACCGGCGTTTCGTGTTCTTCGAGTTCCAGCTTGATATCTGAATGGCGTGCCATAAAGGCCTGAATTTCGGCCGGCACCCCTGCGGCGAGCGCCGAAGCACTCACACGTACCCGAACATGTCCGCGGACGCCCTTCGCGTATTCGGACATCTCAGCCTGCATCTGGTCGAGCGCCTGCACCACCAGCCGGGCGTGATGCACCATCGCGTCGCCAGCGGGGGTCAGGCGAATGCCCTTCTGACTGCGCTCCACCAGTTCCAGGCCGACCGACGCTTCGAGCTCCTGCAGCCGCTTGCTTACCGCCGATGCAACCATGTGCTCGCGTGCCGCAGCTCGGGCAATGCTGCCCTCTTCGGCGATGGTCAGAAAAATCCGGGCGGAACGAATATCAAGTTGTCGCATCGAGCCATCGCATTTCGAGAGGGGGTCCCTCTTCATTGATCGCTTTTTGTCATACGGCGAAGGGGCCATGATAACCAACATACACCCAGCCGCAAAGCGCGGCCCAAACGAGAAGCCCTGCTCATGCGGGGTACAGCCGGAGACAGCCCTCATGAACAGCCGCGATCGCGCCTCGCCACGTCCCTTCGTTACCGTGACCGAAGTCGGCACGCGCGACGGTCTACAGATCGAAAGCACGTATATTCCCGCTGCCCGCAAGATCGAAATGATCGACCGGATGATTGCGGCCGGCATGACCAGCATTGAGGTGACATCGTTCGTCTCGCCTAAAGCCGTGCCGCAACTGCAGGACGCCGAGGAAGTGCTGGCCGGCATCACGCGCCGCCCGGACACCCGGCTTTCGGCGCTCGTGCCGAACCTGCGTGCAGCACAGCGCGCAATGCGCACATCAGTCGACGCAGCAGTGCTGCTGTGCTCGGCGTCGAACACGCACAACCACAAAAACCTGAACCGCACTGTCGACGAATCGCTCGCCGGTTTGCCGGAAATCGCCGCATGTCTGAGCGAATCCGTCGATGGACGTGCGCCGAAGATGCTGATCGGCGCCATCGCGACGACCTTCGGTTGCCCGTTCGAAGGCGATATCGCAGTCGACGACGTGTTGAAGATCGCGCGTGCCTATGTCGCTGCCGGCGTGACCGAGATCACGTTGTCCGACACCACCGGCATGGCCACGCCGCTGAATATCCGCAGCATGGTGCGGTCCATGCGCGATGCCGTGCCCCCGCAAGTCGAACTGGCGCTGCATCTGCATAATACGCGAGGCAT
Source organism: Paraburkholderia sp. BCC1886 (assembly GCF_900996245.1). GTDB lineage: Bacteria > Pseudomonadota > Gammaproteobacteria > Burkholderiales > Burkholderiaceae > Paraburkholderia. The sequence goes on from NZ_CAAJGK010000046.1 coordinate 45,332, forward strand.
CGGTCTCGCCAACGTGATAGTCGGGCTCGAGGAAGGTATCCGCCGCTTCGATTCGTCAGTGGGTGGGCTCGGCGGCTGTCCGTTCGCGCCCGGTGCGACAGGCAATATCTGCACCGAAGACCTGCTGTTCCTGCTCGATGAGTCCGGCTTCGACACCGGCGTCGATCTCGAAGCGGCGATCGCCGTCGCGCACGAAATGGAGGCATCGCTCGGCAAGCGGCTGGTCGGCCAGGTGATGCGCGCCGGTCCGCGCCTGAACCTGCACGCTGCTGACACCGTCGCAACGGCAGCGGGGTAAGCCCATGACCGTATCCGGTACGCTGCCGCTCTCGGGCATCAAGGTCGTCGACCTGACCCGCATCCTGTCGGGCCCGTTCTGCACAATGCTGCTCGGCGACATGGGCGCCGACGTGGTAAAGATCGAGTCGCCCGGCGAAGGTGATCCGATCCGCCGTCAGGGCACAATCATCAAAGGACTGTCGACATACTTCGCCTCGTTTAATCGCAACAAACGCTCGATGGCACTCGACCTGCGCAGCGACGAAGGCAAACAGGTGCTAGCGGCACTACTCGAAAAAGCCGATGTGCTGGTCGAGAACTTCCGGCCCGGCGTGCTCGACGCAATGGGCTTCGACGTGGCGCGGCTCGATGCGCTGAATCCGCGCCTCGTGGTCGCGTCGATCAATGGCTATGGATCGAGCGGCCCGTACGCGCAACGTCCGGCTTTCGATTTCATCGCACAGGCGATGAGCGGTTTCATGAGCCTGAACGGTAGCGAAGGCGACACACCGATCCGCACCGGCATTCCTGCCTGCGATCTCGTTGCCGGTCTCTACGCGGCGTTTGGCATCGTCAACGCACTGCGCGCTCGGGATTTGACTGGTCGTGGCCAGCGCGTTGAGGCGGCCATGGTCGATTCGATCATGAGTCTCTTCGCGTGGTACGCGTCCGATCATCTCGCCACCGGCGAAGCCGCTGTGCGCAGCGGCAACGACCATCCGATCACCGCACCGTACGGTCAGTTCACCGCGAGTGACGGCGAGATCGCTGTTGCGCCGAGCACGGAAGCCGTGCTCGAGCGCTTTCTCGCGGAAATCGGTCTGGCCGATGTTCGTCATGATCCGCGCTTCACGACCAACACGCTGCGCATGAAGCACCGCGACGAGCTGAATGCCCTTATCAATACGCGCGTGCTTGCCGATACCCAGGCGAACTGGGTGGAGCGGTTGAATCGCGCAGGCGTTCCATGCGGCATCGTCAAAAATCTCGCCGAGGCGTTCACCGATCCACAGGTTCTGCACCGGGAAATGGTGCTGCCGGTGGAGCATCCGGGTCACGGCGTGGTGCGTATGCTCGGCTTCCCCGTGAAGCTGTCGGAAACGCCGTGCCGCGTGCGCCATCCCGCTCCCGGCCACGGCGAGCATACCGCACAGATCGTAGAAGACTGGCAACTGTCATGCGGCGAACTGCTGGCCCGCCAGCAACCCGAAACGACCGCCCCGTAATCCGGAGAACTTTGCATGCTGCGCTTCTCGGCCAATCTGTCGACCCTGTTTCAGAACCTGCCCCTCGTGGCCCGCTTCGAAGCCGCGGCGCGCGCCGGCTTCGAAGCAGTCGAACTGTGGTTTCCGTATGAAATACCCGTTGCCGACATGCGCGCCCTGTTGGCCACGCACAAACTGCGCTGCCTGGGCATCAACACGCCGGCTGGCGACGTGAAAAGCGGTGATTGGGGTCTCGCGGCCGACCCCGCCCGCCGTTCGGAATTCGAGGCGAGCGTCGACGAGGCCTTCGCCTATGCCGAAGGGATCGGCTGTCCGTGCGTTCATGTAATGGCCGGCCAGCCTCCAGCCGACACCGCTCAGGACAGGCGCGATGCTGCCTGGAAACACTATGTCAGCTGTATCGCGAGTGCGAGCGCAAAAGCGCAACGGCACGGCGTGACGGTGATGATCGAGCCACTTAACGCGATTGATCGTCCGCACTATCTGCTCAACACGCAGGCGCAGGCACTGGATGTGATCCGCACCGTCGCGCAGCCGAACGTGAAAATCATGCTGGACCTGTATCACCTGCAGCGCGGCGAGGGCAATCTGATCGAGCGGATGAAGACGTCGCTGCCGTATGCCGCCCACGTGCAGATTGCCGATAACCCCGGCCGCCATGAACCGGGCACCGGCGAAATCCGCTTCGATGCCGTGTTCGCCACGATCGAGGCAAGTGGCTATGCCGGCCATATCGGCTGTGAATATCTGCCTTCGGCTGCGACGCTCGACAGTCTCGGCTGGCTGGATGCGATCCAGCCGAAAGCAGATCGCGCCGCCTGACAAAATTGCCGACAAAAGTCGCCGACACATGACCACAACACCGGAGACGATCACGATGCCTTATCCACTGTCTCGCAACTTTCAGATCGCATTCGACGATTTGCGCATCGTCGCCCGTGGTCTGACCCGTCCCGAATGCTTGCTCGCTCTCGCCGACGGCCGGCTCGTCGCGGCCAATGGAAGAGGCGGCTATTCGGTGATCGATCCAGATGGCGGTGTTACACACGTGCTGGCGCAAACCGACGGCAACCGCCAATACTTGCCTAACGGCATCGCGCTCGCGTCGACCGGCCATGTGCTGTTCGCCGATCTTGGCACGCAGGTCGGCGGCCTTTTCTCGCTCGATGGCGACGGTCTGCTCGAAACGGTACTCGGTACGCTCGACGGAGAGCCGCTGCCGCCGAGCAATTTCCTCGTCAATGATCGCGACGGACGGCTTTGGTTCACGATCAGCACGCGCCGCCTTCCGCGCACCGCGGCGTGGAGCCACGATGTTGCCGACGGTTATATTGCGGTGCTCGACGAGCGTGGCGCGCGGATCGTCGCGGATGGTCTCGGCTATACAAACGAAATAGCCTTTTCGCCCGACGGCCAATGGGTGTATGTCAACGAAACCTATAACCAGCGCACGAGTCGTTTTCCGCTGCGCACTGGTGCCACGCTCGGCCCGAAGGAAGTGGTCGCGCAATACGACAGCGCGGATTTCCCCGATGGACTCACGTTCGACGCGCACGGCGGCGCGTGGATCACCTGCATTGGCAGCAACCGGCTAATTGTGCTGCGCCCGGATGGCGAGCGTCAGGTCGTTCTCGCCGATACCGACACCGATTACGCGCGGCAGCTAGGCGAGAAGCTGCGCAGCAACACGCTCACGCAACGCGACATGAGCACGGCAGGCCGCTCACGTCTCGGGAATATCTCGAGCCTCGCCTTCGGCGGAGCGAATCTGCGGACGGCCTATCTAGGCTGTCTGCTGGACGACTGCATACGGGTATTCGAGAGCCCCATCGCAGGCCTCGAGCCCGTGCACTGGCGTCGAAATTTGCAGGTGCCCATCGCTTCACAACGGTAGCGTGCTCGCGGCAGCATTGCCGACAATGCACTTATAAAACGATACGGAGACCTTATGCAACTCGCTCATGAAAGCACGACGGTCGGTAACTCAAGATGGCGTCGCGTCGGGCTGATCGTTTTTGTCAGTTATCTCGTCGCCTTTGCGGACCGCTCGAATATTGGCGTGGCCGCGCCGCTGATCGCGCACGATCTCGGGCTCGATCTGCGCATCATCGGCACGCTGCTGTCGGCGTTTTTCTGGGGCTACGTACTCACGCAGATTCCAGGAGGATGGATCGCGCAGCGAATCGGACCGACGCGCGTGGTGGGATGCGCGCTGATCGTCACCGGCATCGCGGCCTGCCTGACTGGCCTCATTACCGATCTGAAGGCTCTGCTCGCCGTGCGCGTAGTCCTGGGCATCGCCGAGGGCGTAATCTGGCCATCGTTCGCCGTGCTCTTCGTGCGCTGGTTTCCCGGCAACGAGCGCGGTCGCGCGGTGAGCGTCGCGCAGTTCGCGATGCCGGCCTCGTCGATCCTGATGGCGCCTATCGCTGGCTGGCTAATCGACAAGGTACACTGGCAAGCCATGTTCGTGTTGCAAGGCCTACCTGCCATCGCGATGGGAATCGTCTTTATGTGGCTGATTTCGGACGATCCCGCCACCGACCGGCGCATCGGCGAAGAAGAACGTCAGTTCATCATGCGTCACCGTAACGTGGATACGAGCGAAAACGCCAGCTTTGCAACCGTGCTGCGCAGCCCGGTCGTATGGCTGCTTGGCGTTGCATCGTTCTGCTGGATCATGACGATCTTCAGCTTCGGCCTTTGGATGCCGAGCCTTATCAAGCAATTTGTGGCGAACGGTTATACGGTGGCGGGTGCCCTCACCGCTCTGCCCTTCGTAGCCGGCGCAATCTCGATGTACTTCAACGCGCGCCTGTCAGACCAGTCGACCCTGTCGCGTGGCTGGTTCGTCGCGGTGCCCAGCGTGATCGCCGGCATCGCGTTGATCGCGCAGCATTACGGACCGCCGACGCTCGGCTACGCCATCGTAATGTTCTGCATTGCCGGCGCCGGCCTCTACTCGGGGGCGGGAACCTGGTGGAGTTGGGCTATCAGCATGTTCCCGCGCAATCAGGCAGGCGCCGCGATCGGGCTGATGAACATTTTTGCGAGCTTTGGCGGCATTGTCGGGCCGATGGCAGTGGGCTACTTTGCGGCGGGGTCGAACGCGGCAAGCAGCTTTTATATCCTCGGCTATGCGCTCTTCGCAGCCGCCGCAGTGATGCTCGTGCTGATAGCGCAGAACAGCAGACGCGGCCCGGCAGAAACGGGAGTGGTGTATCGGTGAAGGGGATCGACACCGCGGGGTTGTTGTGCCGGACGGCTTTCTGGGCCAGCGCCCTCCGTGCCTTATCGCATGCACCGTGGTGTCGGCGCACTGGTGTGACTGGCCGGGTAGAAGGAAAACATCAGCAACAGGGCGCTCGTCGGTGCAGTAACGAGGTTGTCGACTATATTGCCCGCACCGTCGATTGTCTCCTCCTGGCGGGCGCCGGTCTCACGCAATCGACAGCGGCAAAACTATTCCGCCAGGAATCGTTTGATCGCCGCTGAAAAGGCGACGTCATCGTCCAGCATCATCAGATGGCCACAGTTGGCCAGCGTGTGATCTCCAGCGCATTTTTCCAGTGCCCAGTCTGGTACGTTCCAGCCTTCGCGGGAGTGCTCACCGGACAGTAAATACACCGGATGCCGGTCGAAAACCTTTTCGAGTAACGTAGGGTAGTCATCATTGCCCGTTGTTGTGACAACCGACTTGCCCATCGCACGAAGCGTGGACGCTGGCTGGTGGGCAAGCCAGCGGGCCGCGATCGGACCTAGATGCGGCGCTGGCGCGGTAACGGAACTGCTGATCCAGGCTAATGGATCAGCACGAAAATCTTCCATCATTGCGTCAGCCTCGCTCTGGCTCATCCGTCCTACCGATGCTGACCAGAACGCATCGCCCAATGTGAAGTTCCCTTCGATATTCACGATCCTGCGGACGTACTCCGGATAGGCGTCGGCGAACAGCATAGCGATCGCACCGCCAACCGAATGACCAACCACGTCAACGGGTCCATTTCCAAAGCGGGCGTCTACGAACGATCGCAGATGTTCGACTTGACTGGGTAGGGATATGGCATCGAATGGAACGTCTCGGTGCTCGCCGTACCCAAGCAGATCGGGGGCTGCGTGAGGCAACTCGTAGCCAGTGATGTCCAGAGTGCCGATGAAGCCGTGAACGAATACGACGGGAGAAGTGTGGCTCATGTTTAGGCGGGAACCGTTAAGGTCTCTAGGGCTGTATCCGTGACCGTACACTGTAGGCGGTCGCCCCGGGAATTGTCACCGAACTTGACCACCGTGTCGAACGTCCGTTGTTGGCCGACATTCCTCGGGCAAAGATAAAATTTTAGCATCGCTACTGCATCGCCGTGCGCAACCGGGCGCCGCGCCGGTTCCTTTCAGCACGCGTCACAATGGCTGCGTGTCCGCCGCATCAGCCGCCAGATATCACCACATCGCCAGGCAAAACCCTGCGAAGAGCGTCGAGTACAACCGCGGTGCGTATCTCGTGGAAGGCTCCGGCCATTGCGCGGCTTGCCATACCGGCAAGAATTTTCTCGGCGGCGACAGCTCGCAGTTCGTACAGGGCGGCGACGGTCCGCAGACCGAGACGAACCGACCGGCGCCGGCATGCCGCGCTTCGACTGGAAGCTCTCGGACGACGAGGTAGCCGCCGTGCTGACCTATATCCGCAATACGTGGAACAATGCTGCGCCGGCTGTCGATAGCGCCACGGTCCAGAAGGCGCGCAGTCAGCTCGGCGCGCAGGCGTGGATCGGGAACTGAAACCGACACCGCATTGCTTTGCGCCAATCCGGCCGGCACGTTTAATCACGTGCCGGCCGGGTCAAATTCACGGACGTCTTTCGTCTTCGATCATCCGATTCTTCGTAGCCGGCGCGCCGGCTGCACGCTCTCCTGCGAGTCGAGCTCTACCATGACAGTCACCACGACTTACCGCCCTTCCCGTCGCATGCTGCGCACGCTGGCGCTAGCGAGCGTCGCCCTCGCGCCGGCCGCCCATGCCGGGCCGTTCGACTATCTGACGACCAGTCCGTATCTGCTCGGCGATTGGGGCGGCGAGCGCAGCCGGCTGGCCGAACGCGGCGTCGATTTCGACTTCAGCTATACCAACGAAGCCGCGCACAATTTCAGCGGCGGCGACCAGCATCTGACCCGCGCGGCCCAGCAGCTGGCAGCCGGCGTCACGGCCAATCTGGACAAGTTGTGGGGCATCCGGAACACGACGTTTCATTTCGTGCTGACCGACCGCTTCGGCCGCAGTCTGGATACCGATGCGAATCTCAACACCAGTCAGCAGACGCAGGAAATATACGGTCGCGGCCAAACCGTCTGGCTGACGGCCATGACGCTCGATAGAACGTTCTTCGACGGACGTGTGCTCGTGTCGGTCGGACGCGACAGCGAGGGTCAGGCCTTCGACGCCGGCGACTGTCACTTCCAGAATCTTGCTTTGTGTGGACCACAAGGCGCGAATCTGTACGGCAATTACTTCATGAGCTGGCCAGGCAGCGTGTGGATGGCGCGCGCCAAAGTCAACACCACCGCCGACACGTATCTGCAATTCGGCGTGTATCAGCAAAGCCCGACTTACTACGACAACAGCTGGGAGCGGCACAACGCATGGACCCCGAGCGGCGCGCCGGGCAGCAACGGCGTCGTGCTACCGGTCGAACTGGGCTGGACGCCGAAGCTCGGTGGCCTGGAAGGCGCTTACCGGATCGGCTTCATGTACAACACGGGCGGCCAGCCCGATCTCGTGCGCGACGTCAACGGCAACGCGCGCGCGGTCACGGGACTCGCCGCACAGCAGACGGGCGGCAGCTACAACGGCTATCTGTCGGTATCGCAACGCCTGAGCGGACAGAACGGCGGCGAAGGCGTGACGATGAACCTGCGTACCGTATTCGGCGATCGCGCGAGTTCCTCGCTCGACCGGCAGATGACACTGGACTTCGAGTATCAGAACCCGTTCCACCGCGCCGGCGACCGCGTGGGTATCGGCTTTGCCGCCACGCATTCGAGCAGTCGCGCGGCGGAATATCAGATGGAATACAACGCACTGCATCCCGACGATGCGTCCGCGGTCGGCAACGGCTATGAGATGACGTACGAAATTTTCTATAACTGGCAGGTCGTGCCGTCCGTCAGCCTGCAGCCCGACTTCCAGTACATCGTTCATCCCGGCGGTACATCGCGCAACAGCAATGTGGCGGTCGCTGGATTAAAGACCGTGATCGCTTTTTGAGGCGGTGTCAGACGGAGAGACGGGGTGGTCCGGGCGCATGGTCGCGCGCCTGTCGACCGCCTCGACGTCGGCGTGAATCTGCAATCGGCTAACGCTGCCTTTATCCACACCGGCCTCGCGCTCGCAAATCGCCGCAAGTTCTGGCGCAGCGCAACGATGGCCCGCTCGGGCCGTAGCGCGCGTTCCACGTGATCGAAGCGCGGTCACTCACCGCGAAAATCGTTTTCGCAAACAGCGGGGAATAATGCCCTACTCGTACAACCTCGCCTCTTCCATCAACCCCGGCGTCCCGATCACCTCATTGATGCCATCGAAATCGAGCATCCGGTCGCGCCATGGCGCGGTCGTGCCATGCTCGCGCAGACTGCCGTAATACCCCTGCAGGGTATGCGTGACCGCGCGCGCTGTGCCGCCCGGAAAAATCACGATGCGAAAGCCGATCTGCGTGAGCGTGTCGGCATTCTGCACGGGCGTCTTGCCTCCTTCGACCATATTCGCCAGCAGCGGCACGCGTCCCGCGAAGCGCTTGCAGGCCGCTTCCATCTGCTCGACCGAACGCAGTGCCTCGATGAACAACGCGTCCGCGCCCGCTTCCAGATAACGCTCGGCGCGCTCGAGCGCGGCGTCCAGTCCTTCGATGGCGGCCGCGTCGGTGCGCGCGAGGATCAGCGTATTGGTGCTGGTGCGCGCGTCGAGTGCGGCGCGCAGCTTGCCGCACATTTCATCCACGGGGATCACGGACTTGCCGTCCAGATGCCCGCAGCGTTTTGGAAATGTCTGGTCCTCGAGCTGGATCATTGCGGCGCCCGCGCGTTCGAAACCGCGCACCGTGCGCTTGACGTTCAACGCGTTGCCGAAGCCGGTATCGGCATCGACGATCAGCGGCAGCGCAACGCGCTCCGTGATGCGCGCGAGCGTGTCCTCGACTTCCGGATACGTGGTCAAGCCGACATCGGAGCGCCCGAGCCGCGTGTACGCGATCGACGCACCGGACAGATACAGCGCCTGAAAACCCGCCTGTTCGGCGACCAGCGCGCTGAGCGCATCGAATACGCCCGGCGCGAGCACCGGACCTTGGGAAAGAAGCGTGTTGAGTGGAACGGGTTGCTTAGCCATGACGATCATCCTTGCAATTCAGAAGAGCGGCCGGGCGGTACATCCGCCGCAGCCAGCGTCGCGCGTGCGGTGTGAGCGGCGATATGACCGCCCGCTACCGCGCTCAAAAGTCCGTTACCCGACAGGTAACCCCATACCGCGTTACCCGACACCCCGCGGGCCGCACCGCCGGCCGCCAGCAGATTCGGAAACGGCGTGCCGTCTTCGCGCAGCACGCGGCACGCGGCGTCGATATCCAGCCCGCCCTGCGTGTGAAAGAGCGCGCCGGTCACCTTGATCGCGTAATACGGCGCGCTCAGGCTGCGCGTGAATGTGCGGCCGTGCGCATCCGCGATGCCGGGCGCGATGCTAGCGAGCGTCGTGCGCAGTGCAGAGTCGTCGCAGCCAATAAGCGCTGCAAGCGCCGCGGTATCCGCGCAGGTTTTCAGCGCGCCGGCCGCTTCCGCATCGCGGAAGTCGGGAAAGCTTCGCGCCAGAGCCAGCGTCGTGTCGTCGAACACATTCCACGCGACGCCACCCGGCTGCGCGAGAACATGCACGGCGGCTTCCGAATAGCCCAGCGTCTCGTCGTGAAAGCGTTGCCCGAGCGAGTTGATCTGCACGCCGCCATCCATCATCACGGCCCACGAAATCAGCACGCCATGCGGACTCGCCCACGACCCGTGGCCCTGATAGCCGCCGAGGTCGGCCAGCCGCGCGCCGAGCTGCCGACCCCACGCAATCGCGCTGCCATCGTTACCTTCATGCCCGCCGTAGACTGCCGACGCCATTTCCGGCAGCAGTTCGCCGCGCATCGACAGGTTCCCGCCGAAGCCGTTGCAAGCGAGCAGCAGCACGTCGCAGCGCAGAGACTCCCGTTCGCCATCGGGCCGCTCGAAGCCGACGGCCGTCACCCGGCCGTCGTCGTCGAGCCAAAGCTCACGCACCAGCGCGTGCGTCATGATGGTGGCGCCTGCCGCCTGCGCGGCCCGCTCGAGTGCGGCGATCAACGCGGCGCCGGTCTTCTCGCGCAGACTGTGCATGCGGCGCACGCTGTGGCCCGGATAGAGAAACCCGTCCAGCACTTCGAAGTCGAGCCCGTGCCGGGCCAGTTCGTCGAGCGCCGGACCCGACGCCTGCGCATAGGCGTCCACCAGATGCACCGCGGCCGTACCGTGGGTCTTGCCCATGATGTCGTCGGCGAACCACGTTGCGTTGTCGTCGATACCGGCGCTGCGCTGCGCGGCGGTGGCCGCCGCCGGAATGAAACCGGACGACAGGGCCGTCGAGCCGCTCGGCACGCCGTCCCGCTCGAGCACCACGACCTCGATGCCGGCATCGGCGAGATGCAGCGCAGCGGTCAACCCGCACGCGCCCGCGCCGACGATCACCACCGGAACGTGCGGCACCGGTTGTCCGCTCACCTCCGGCAACGGACCGGTCCGGATCAGCGGCGCGCTCATGCATCACCTCCCTGCAAACGGTGCGTGAACGCGTCACAGGTGGTGACTTCGCCGACGGTTTGCAGATCGGCGAGCGCTGCATCGTGCGCGGTTTGGGTCGAAGCCGCACACCCGTCGCCCAGCACGAGCACGCGATAGTCGCGCATATGCGCATCGCGCGCCGTGCTGGCGACGCCGCCATTCGTCACGATGCCGCACACGGCCACGGTCTCGATGCCTGCCCGGCGCAGCACCCAGTCGAGTTGCGTGTTGAAGAACGCCGAATACGCGACCTTCAGTACCGCGACATCGACCGATGCGGCTAACCCGCCGACCGTCGCGTGGCCTTCGGAACCAGCGACGAAATCGCCGCGCCGCAGAAACGGCCGCAGCTGTTTCAGATGCGGCGAGATCATCGGCTCGCCGTGCGCGTCGGGCCACAGCGTGAACTGGCTCGCGGCGACCAGACCGCCTCGCTGTTTGAGTGCGCGCGCAACCGGCGCCACGCGCTCGGGCAACGATCGCGCCGCCGCCGAAACCGCGCCGCCGCGATCGTACGCGCCGCCCGGACTCACGAAATCGTTCTGCAGATCGACGATCACAAGCGCCGTGCGTCGCGCGTCGAGGGTCGTGCCGGAAGTGCTCATGACAGTCTCCTCAGCTCGCCTGACGGGTAATCAGCAGATTGCCGAGCGCGTCGACCCGGCTTTCGAAACCGGGCTCCAGCCAGATGGTCGTGTCGGCCTGTTCGAGAATCGCCGGGCCTGCCACGACCGCGTCCACCGGCAGGTCGAGCCTCGCGAAGCGCACCGCATCCCACCATCGCCCCGCATGAAAAACCGCCTGCGTACCGAGCGATTCCGGCATGACGGTGGATTTCGGCGCGAGCACCGCGAGATCGAACTTCGGCCGCACGCCGATGCGCGCGTAGCGCAGGTTCATGATGCGTACCGCCATGCCGTCGAGCGCGCGCCCGAACTCCGCGCGATACGCCGCTTCGAAGGCGGCGCCGAGCGCGGCGCGATCCAGCGCGTCGCGTTGCACTTCCACGCGCACCGTGTGGCTCTGGCCGACGTACAGCATGTCCAGTTCGATCGACTCGCGCATCGCCTCGAACGCGACGCCCGCGGAGTCGAGCCGCTGCTGGCAGGCCTCGGCCATGCTCGCGACTCGCGCGCGCAGATCGTCGATATCGAGTTCGGCCAGGCCGCGGTTGAGCGTCTGCACCGCGTCATGACGCATGTCGGCGATCACGCAGCCGATCGCCGAGGTGACGCCCGGAAAACGCGGGACGATGCCGGTCGTCGTGCCCACTTCGCGCATCATCGCGCACACGTGCAGCGCACCGCCGCCGCCGAACGGCATGTAGGCAAATTCGCGCGGATCGTGACCGCGCTCGATCGAGACGAGCCGGATCGCGCCGGCCATCTTCGCGTTGGCCACGGTCAGGATCGCCTCGGCCGCGGCATACGTGTCCAGACCCAGCGGAGCGGCCACATGCAGGTCGATCGCGTCGCGCGACTTGCCGGCGTCCATGCGGGCGAGCAGGCCGCCGCCCAGCGGCCGCTCGGCCGCGATGCGCCCGAGCAGCACGTTGGCGTCGGTCACGGTCGGACGGGTATTGCCGCGTCCGTAGCACGCCGGGCCCGGAATGCTGCCGGCCGATTCCGGCCCGACCTGCAGCAGGCCGCCCGCATCGACGGAGGCAATCGAGCCGCCGCCCGCACCGATTGTCTCGATCTGGATCATCGGCGCGCGCACCACCATGCCGAAGTCGATCGATGTCTGCGCGGAGAGCGATGCCTCGCCGCCCGCCACCAGCGAGACGTCGAACGACGTGCCGCCCATATCGCCCGTGACGAGGTTCGGAAAGCCGGCCGCGCGGCCGATCGCCGCGCACGCGATTACGCCCGCCGCCGGCCCGGACAGCGCCGTGCGAACCGGCACGTCGCAGGCCGTCTGACGCGACATGATGCCGCCGTTGCTCTGCACCACCAGCAGTTCGCCGCCGAAGCCATGCGCCTTCAGATCGCTTTCCAGCCGCGTGAGATAACTGCCCACTACCGGTTGCAACGCGGCGTTCAGTGTCGCCGTGGAGCAGCGTTCGAACTCGCGGATCTCGGGCAGGACTTCGGTCGCCGCCGTGACGTTCGCGTTCGGCCATACCTTGCGCACCGCCGCTACCGCCTGCGCTTCGTTCTGCGGATTCGCGTAGGCGTTGATGAAGAACACGCACACCGCTTCGCAGTCGCGTTCGAGCAACTGGCGCGCAGCGGCTTCCACCTGCTGGAGGTCCACCGGCGTATGCAAGGTGCCGTCGGCCAGCACGCGCTCGTCGACTTCGAGACGCAGATCGCGCGGCACCACCGGCTCGAAACTGCCGCGCAGTCCCCACGTGCGCGGCCGGTCGCGACGACGCATTTCGAGCACGTCGCGAAAGCCGGTCGTGGTGATGATGCCGGTACGCGCAACCTTGCGCTCCAGGAGGGCGTTGGTGCCCACCGTGGTGCCGTGGACGATCGTCGCGATGGCCCCGGCACCGGCACCCGCACCCGCCGTCTCGCCCCGATCCCGTGCATCGGCTTCGGCCACCCGCTCGATGCCGTTCATGAAACCGCGCGCTTCTTCGCCGCGCGTGGACGGGACCTTGACGACGCGCGCCGTGCCGGCGGCTTCGTCGAGGACGAACAGATCGGTGAACGTGCCGCCGACGTCGACGCCAACGACGAGCGAACCCTGTGCAGCAGCCTTCATGCTTGTTGCTCCTTCAAATCCGCGGTAACACCATTCGTGACATAACCCATTTCGCGATCGCGCCGGCGTGCTGCCTCCGCACGTTCCTGCGGCGCGCCGTAGCCGCCGCCGCCCGGCGTTTCCAGCCGTACGCGCTCACCGTGCCTGAGGCGGATGCCGAGCATCTTCGAGGCCATCGGCGGCGTATGCCATTCGCCGTCCTGCTCGTAGCGAAACACGTTACGCACCGATGCCTCGCCGCCCGCAATCCCCTTGGGCGCCGAACGGCCGCGCTCGCCGAAGATGAACGCTTCGGCCTCCTGCTCCAGCAATTCGATCTCGTAGATCGCGCCAAGCCCGCCGCGATACTTGCCGTCGCCGCCGGAGTCGGGGCGCAACGCCCACTGCGTGAAACGCACCGGATAGGCCGCTTCGAGAATTTCCAGCGGCGGAATGGTGGCGGTCGAAATCGGCGCGTTACCGTGACTGAGGCCGTCGCCCTGCGAATGGCCGCCGTGACCGCCGCCGAAGAAGCTGAACATCACCCAGCGCTGACCTTTGCGAGGACCGTCGCTGCGATGCCCCGCAATCGACAACGCGTTGATGGTGCCGTAGGCCTGCGCCATCGCGAGTTCGGGCGCGGCTTGCGCCATCGCGCAGAAGATCACGTCGATCATGCGCAGGATCGTTTCGGTGTAGCCGCCCACGGGCCGCGGCCGGTCGGCGGAAATCACGAGACCGTCGGGCAGCACGAACGACACCGCGTCGAGTACGCCGGCATTGGCGGGCACGTCGGGAAACAGATGCTTCAGCGCGACGTAACAGGCGGCAATCGCGGTGGCGCGCGAGATGTTGACCGGACCCGCGCAGGCCGGCGACGTGCCGGTGAAGTCGAGCGTCAGCGTATCGCCGGCGACCCGCATGCGCAGTGCGATTTTCAGCGGTTCGTCGCGCACGCCGTCGTTATCGAGCATGTCGTCGAACGCATACTCGCCATCGGGCAACGCGGCCACGTGCGAGCGCATCAGCTTGACCGCCCGCTCGCGCAGCAAGGCAAGCGATTCGAGCACGGTCGCGTCGCCGTAGTCGTCGAGCAGGTCGGCAAGGCGGCGCGCGCCGAGTTCCAGCGCAGCCAGCTGCCCGTTCAGGTCGCCCCACAGACTGTCCGGCAGACGCGTATTGGCCTTCAGGATGGCCAGCACATCCTGGTCGAGTTCGCCGCGCCGCACGATACGCACCGGCGGAATCTGCACCGCTTCCTGCCAGCACTCGGTTGCGGCCGGGTTGTAGTTGCCCGGCACCGCGCCGCCCACGTCGTGCCAGTGCGCGGCGGAGGCCAGAAAGCAGAACAGCTTGCCGTCGCGAAACACCGGACGCACCAGCTTGAAGTCGTTCGCGTGCGTGCCGCCTTCGTACGGATCGTTGAAAAGCCACACATCGCCGTCGACCATGCCGCCACGCTCGGCGGCGACGCGGATGGCCGCTTTCACCGCGAACGCCATCGCGCCGACGAACACCGGCAGCCCCGACTTGCCCTGCACCAGCGTCGCGCCGGTTGCGGCTTCGTAGATGCCGTGGCAGGCGTCGTGCGCCTCGGCAATGATCGGATTGAAGGCACTGCGGTACAGGGTCGCGTCCATTTCGTCGGCGATCTGTTCCAGCCGGCCTTTGAGGACCGCCAGCGTGACCGGATCTAGCATGAGATGACTCCGTGTTGTGTGGGGTAGCGCTGCTTGAGCAGCTTGAGCAGGCCGCCCGCATCGACCATGTCGAGCAGAAAGCCGGGCAAGGGTTCGCAGGTCAGTTCGCCGCCGTCGGCGCGGCCGATCAGGCCGCGGCGCGCATCGATCGTGACCCGTTCGCCCTCGCCGATCGTTCCGGCGTCGGCACAGGTCAGCAGCAGCAGACCCAGATTGAAGGCGTTGCGGAAAAACAGCCCGCTAAAGGCGGGGGCGATCACCGCGCGAATGCCGAGGTGAACCAGCGCGGCCACCGCCTGCTCGCGCGACGAGCCAATCCCGAAGTTCGGTCCGGCCACGACCACGTCTCCCGGCCGTGCGCCCGCCGCGAAGTCGGCACGCTGGTTCTGCAGGCAATGACGGGCAATCTCGTCGATGCCGAATTTCATGTACGCGCCGGGAGCGAGTGCATCGGTATCGATATCCGCGCCGACACGCCAGACGCGATGACCTGCCGGCGCCTGGGTGTCCGCTGCGGGTTGCAAGGCGTCGTCATTCATGCGAGCACCTCGCGAGGATCGGTGATGAAACCGCGCAACGCGGACGCCGCCACGGTAAAGGGCGAGCCCAGATAGACGCTCGCCGATTCCGCGCCCATGCGCCCCTTGAAGTTGCGTGCGGTGCTCGAAATAACGGTGCTGCCCTCGGGAATCGAGCCGCCGTATCCGGCGCAGGCGCCGCAACTCGTGGCCAGCAATTGCGCACCGGCCTCTTCGAGCACGGCCATCACGCCCTCCTCTGCCGCGCGCGTCTGGTCGCGCCGGCTGGCTGGCGCAACGACGAGTTGCACGCCATCGGCGACCCGCCGGCCACGCAGCACGCTGGCGGCTGCCCGCAAGTCTTCGAGCTTGGCCCCCGTGCACGCGCCGATATACGCGACCTGCACGGGCACACCTGTAAACGTGCTCACGTCCTGCGTATTCGCGGGGCTGTGCGGCGCGGCAACCTGCGGCGCCAGCAAGGCGGCGTCGAACTCGTAGTCCTCTGCGCGGGCGTCGGGATCGCTCTGCCAGCGTCCGACGTCGATGTCGGACTCCACGCCAACCTCGCGCAGATACGTGAGCGTCACGTCGTCCGGCGCGACGAGGCCGACCTGCGAGCCGAATTCCGCGCTCATGTTCGAGAGGGTCATGCGTTCCTGCATCGACAGCGCGGCGACCGCCTCGCCGCCGAATTCGACGGCCTGATAGCGGCCGCCATTCATGCCGAAGCGGCCGATCATATGCAGCATCATGTCTTTGGCGGTTACCCCAGGCGCCAGACGGTTGCGCCAGTTCATCCGCAAGGTCTCGGGCACCTTCACCCAGATCTGCCCCGACACCGCGACGCCGAGCATCTCCGTGCTGCCAATGCCGAACATGTACGCACCGAACGCGCCGCCCGTGGGCGAATGCGAATCGCCGCCCACGCAGAACATGCCCGGGCGCAGATGACCATGCTCCGGCAAAACGACGTGACAGATGCCGACACTGTCGTACACGTTTGGCAAGCGCTGCGCGCTGGCCCAGTCGCGGGCAATGCGCACGATGCGGCGCGACTCGTCGTCGGCTTCCGGGACGTAGTGATCGATCACGAGGACGATTTTCGACTTGTCCCACAGCGTCGCGCCGAGGTCTTCCAGCATCGGCTGAAGGCGGCGCGGGCCGCTGGAATCATGGAACATCGCAAGGTCGACATCGCACGTGACGATTTCTCCGACTTCGACCTGCGGCCGGCCGCAGGCGGCCGCAATCAGTTTCTGCGCAAGTGTTTGTGCTACTGCCATTCGACTACATCCCCAGATAGGCGCGACGCAAGTCGTCGCTCGCCATCAATTCCGCACACGAGCCCGAATAACGGACCAGACCGTTTTCCAGCACGTAACCGCGCTGGCCTATTTCCAGCGACTGTCCGACGTTCTGCTCGACCAGCAGGATCGCGAGTCCTTCGCCTTGCAGGCGACGGATCAGCGTGAACATTTCCTCGACCATCAGGGGCGACAGACCCAGCGACGGTTCGTCGAGAATCAGCAGACGCGGTTCGGCCATCAGCCCGCGGCCGATTGCCAGCATCTGCTGTTCGCCGCCGGACATCGTGCCGGCCGCCTGATCGATCCGCTCGCCCAGGCGCGGAAAGATCTCCAGCATCCGGGCGAGGTTGCGTTCGCGATTCGGCCTGCCGCGCGAGAACGAACCGAGTTCGAGGTTTTCGCGCACGCTCAGATTCGGAAAAATGCGGCGCCCCTCCGGCACCTGAATCAGGCCGGCTTTGACTACGTCGCGATAGTGCCGCCCGGTCAGTTCGTGGCCGTCGAAGCGCACGTCCCCCTGCCAGACCGGATTGATGCCGCACACGGTGTTGTTCAGCGTCGATTTGCCCACGCCGTTGCTGCCGAGCAGCACGACGATTTCGCCTTCGTCGACGCGCAGATCCACGCCGCGCAGCACTTCGGTCCGGCCATAGCCGGTGCGCAGGCCTGTGATGTCCAGCAAGGCGCTCATGCCCGGCCTCCCTGATGCACTCCGCCGTGCGGCTTGTGTGCCGTGTCGGGTGCGGCCACCGACGACGGTGCGGATTCGCGTGCGAGCCGCTCGGCCGTGCCGTGGCCCAGATACGCCTCGATCACCGCCGGGTCGGACGTCACCTCGCGCGGCGTGCCGCCCGCGATCAGCCGACCTTGCGCCAGCACCCAGACGTGCTCGGCGAGGCTCATCACCGCGCGCATCACGTGCTCGATCATCAGCACCGTTACGCCGCTTTGCACGAGGCCGCGAATCACCGGAATCATTTCGTCGATCTCGCTGGGGTTCAGTCCGGCGAGCACTTCGTCGAGCAGCAGCAGGCGCGGTTTGGTCGCCAGCGCGCGCGCCAGTTCGAGACGCTTGCGGCCGCCAACGGTGAGGTCCGCGGCGGGCTGATCGAGACTGTTCTGCAGGTTCACCCGAACCGCGACTTCCTCGGCGGCGGCCAGCGCCGCGCGCCGATCCGGCTCATGCAGATGTGCGCCGACCGCAATGTTCTGCCGCACGGTCTGCGCACCGAACGGCTGCACGATCTGGAACGTGCGCGTAAGTCCGAGCCGCGCCGATTCATGTGGCGCCATGCCGGTGATGTCACGACCCAGGTAATGCACGCGGCCCGCACCCGGCTTCAGAAAGCCGGACAGCAATGCGAACAGCGTGGTCTTGCCCGCGCCGTTCGGACCGACGAGCGCGGTGAGCGTGTTCGGCATCACGTCGAGCGTCACGTCCTGCACGGCCTTCAGGCCGCCGAACGTGATGGACAGACCGCGAGCCTGCAATAGCGCGTCAGACACGGACTTTCTCCTTGCGCTTGCCGACGCTGGATTGGGTGGAAGGGTTGCCATTAGCGGCGTCCGGGGCAAGCTGCCGGCTGAATACGCGGCGCACGGACAGCCCCATCCCGCTGATGCCGCGCGGCAGGAACATCACGATGACGACCAGCACCACGCCGTAGATCACCATGCTGATGCCGGGCAACTCGCCGAACAGGTTACGGGTCACCTCGCCCAGCGCGTACAACACCGCCGCTCCGAGCACCGGCCCCCACAACGTCCCCACGCCCCCGACGATCACGCCGACGAGCGCCTCGATGGAAATGGTCGAGCCGAACGCAATGCCGGCATCGATGTACTGGAACATCTGCACATAACAGGCGCCCGCCACGCTCATGAACGCCGCCGACAACACGATCGCCCCGAGCTTGACGCGCACCGGGTCGACACCGATCGCGCGAGCAGCGCTTTCGTTGTCGCGCACCGCCTGCAGGTATGCCCCGAAGCGCGAATGACGCAGCCACGCCGTGACGAACAGCGCGGCCATCACGAAAACCAGCAACAGGTACACGTAGCCGCGCCGCGAGCCGAACTGCAGGTTGGCGGCGCCCGTATGCAGCGGCACCATCAGACCCACTCCGCCGCCGGTGAACGGCACCGAGACCGCGATGATGCGCGCGACTTCCGCGAATGCCAGGGTCACCAGTGCGAAGTACGAGCCTTTCAGGCCGCCGCGGAATGTCAGCAGCCCGACCACCAGACCGGCGACGACACCGCCGAGCACGGCGACCGGCAGCGCGAGCCACGGATTCCAGCCCCAGCTCAACTGCGCGATCGCCTGCACGTAAGCTCCGACGCCGAAGAACAGCGCATGGCCGAACGACAGCTGCCCGCCATAGCCACCGAGAATGTTCCAGGACTGCGCGAGCAGTACCGCATACAGCGACATCATCAGAAACGTGAGCACGACGCCGGACTGCAGCAGCGCCGCGGCCACAGCGAGGATCACGCCGAAGATCAGGATGAAACGGACGTCACGCATCGCCTAGACCCTCGCACCGAAAAGACCCTGCGGGCGCAGCAGCAGCACGACGATGAAAATCGCGAAGATGCCCATCTGTCCCAGCGAGTCGCCGAACCACAGACCACCGAGCGCCTCGACCACGCCGATCAGCAGACCGCCGAGCAGCGCGCCGGCGAAACTGCCCATGCCGCCCAGCACGACCACGGTGAACGCCACGAGCACGAAGCCGCCGCCCACCTGCGGATTCACGTAGTAAGTCGGCAACAGGAAGCACGCGGCCGCGCCCACGCAGGCCATGCCGATGCCAAACGAGATGGCATAGACCTGCTCGACGTCGATGCCCATCAGTTTCGCCCCGTGCTTTTCTCGCGATACCGCGCGGATCGCGCGGCCGAGATCCGTGAAGCGCATGACGAAGAACAGCAGCAATGCGACCACCAGCGCGCCGAAGAACGCGATGACTTTGGGCAGCGCGATCATCACCGGGCCGACGTCGATGGTCGACAGCGTGTAAGCCGTTTCGATGTTGCGCGTATCGGAGTGAAACCACACCAGCGCGAGGTTCTCGAGCACGATCGACAGGCCGAGCGTGACGAGCAGGATGTTCTCGTCCTTGCCATGACTTGCCCGGTTGATCACGAAGCGCTGCAGCGCGTAGCCGAACACGAACATGCCGGGCACCACGATCGCCAGCGCGAGGTACGGGTCGATGCCGAGGCGTTCCTTGAGCAGATAGACCGCGTACAACGCCACCATCAGCGCCGCGCCGTGCGCGAAGTTGATGATGTGCAGCACGCCGTAGATCAGCGTCAGACCGAGCGCGATGAGCGCATACACCGCGCCCGTCGTGAGTCCGTTCAGCAACGCCGATAGCAGGATGACAGGATCGAACATGCTGTGCCTCAGCTCTTGAGCGGGAAGACCGGCGCAACCTGGCGGTAGTTCGGCGGGAGCACCACCTGGATATCGCCGCCCACTACCTGCGTGAGCAACGGCTGCGCGCCGGTGTTCTGGCCGTTGACGAAATGGGTCGGCCCGTAAGGCATCAGGTGATCCTTGAACGTGCTGGCGGAGAGGGCCGCGTTGATCGCCGCGCGATCGCCCGACTTCGCGCGCTCCAGCGCATCCGCGAGCAGCGTCATGGCCGTGTAGGTCATGAACACCTCGTACGAAAAGTAAGCGCCCTGGGCCTCGACGCGCTTGCGCAGCGCCAGCGCTCGCGGGTCCTTGGGATTGAACCAGTGATTGCAGTCGATGATGCCGTCGGCGATATCCGGAAACTCTTTCAGGAACTTGTAGCTCGATGCCGCGCCGCCCAGCACCGAATAGATCGCTTTAGGACGGATCTTCTGCTGCTTCATCGCACGCAGCAGCAGCGCGTATTCGTTGTAGTAGTTGGCGGGAATCACGATGTCGGGATTCACCGCGCGCATGCGCAGCACGATGTTGTTGAAGTCACGCGTCGGGTTCGGATGCTTGACGACTTCCTTGATTTCGAACCCGTACTTCGGCAACTCGGCGCTCAGCAGATTCGCCGTGCCGGTTCCGAACAGCGACTCTTCGTGCACGATCATCACGGTTTTCGCGGGCTTTCCCGCCGCCGTGTTCAGCGCGTTGAGATTCTCGACCGCGCGCGAGCTGCACATCTTGTAGCCGGGTCCGAAGCGGAATGTATTGGTCAGGCCGCGCTCGACGATCTGGTCGGCCACGCCGACGTCGACCACGTGCGGCAGGCCGTACTTCGCGGCGGTCTGCGTGGTGGCCAGACAGATGGCCGACGCGAACGCGCCCACGATGGCCGAGACGCCCGCCTCGTTCATTCTCTCGACCTCGGCCGAGCCCGCCTCGGGGCGCGACTGCGCGTCGCCCAGCACCGCCTCGATCAGCGCGCCGCCCTGCGAGTGGATGCCGCCCGCCTTGTTGATGTCTTCGATGGCCAGCAACGCACCCAGGCGGCACTGCTGGCCCGAATAGGCCAACGCGCCCGTCACCGGATGCAGCACGCCGACCTTGATCGTTTTGGCGCCGGCGGCACGCGCGACCCAGGGGGCTGCAACCAGCGCGGCCGCGGCAGAAGACTGACGCAGGAATGTGCGACGCGAACTCATGGAAACTCCGTTGGATGCTTGGTTGGATGTTTTAGTTGAATGTGGCGGACAGTTCTTCGCTGACCCAGACCTTGGCGTCGATGTCGCCGACACGGGAAAGCTGCAGTTGATACTGATACCGGTCGGGCCGGTAAAGGCCTTGCAACAGTTGCACGGGACGCTCGTCGGTATCGCGCACGAGTCGCGTGACCGCGAGCAGTGCAGAACCGACGGCCACGTCAAGGTGACGCGCCACCTGGGCGTCCGCGAGACGGGCGGTGATGGTTTGCGTGGCGCCGCCGAGCTGCACGCCGGCTTCCTCGAGCAGCATCAGCAAGGGCTTGCGCTTGAGGTCCTTGCGGTTGATTTCGGCGACCGCCTGGGGCACGTGCGTCGTGATGAAAGAGACCGGTCCCGTCGACGTACTACGCACGCGCATGCTCTTGTAGACCGGGTCGCCAATCGACACGTCGAGCGCTTCGGCGATCGCGTCCGAGGCGAGCACGATGCTGCTGTCGATCACCTCCACGCTGGTGCGCAAACCCATGTTGACGATGTTCTCGAGCAGGCCGGTGAGATGCGCTTTCTGCCGCGATACCGGCGCGCCTTTGGCCTCGCCCTGCTTCTTGCTGGCCTCCGCGCGCAACGGCCAGGTGCCGACTCCGGGACGGCGCGTGACGAGCCGGTCGGCGACCAGCATTTCCATCGCCTTGCGAATCGTGATGCGCGCCACCGCGAACTGCTCGGCAAGCAGATGTTCGCCGGGCACGCCCTCGTCGTCGAAACGTCCTTCCTGAAGCTGCTCGCGCAACACGAGGTAGATCTGGTGATACTTCGGTAGGGGGAGCGTCGTTTCCATGACATTCACTCTAAAAGTGTCTTAATGTTCGGTCAATAGAACAAATAAGCCTGCAAATTGTTCTATATGGAAAACACCTAAATGTTCTACCGTGCTTGCCATGAAACGGACACGCCGCTCACCCCTTTCCCAACCCGACCGACGATGGCTTCAGAAGCGGTGCCGCAGGCCTACGTAATAGCTCGTCTGACTGCTCGCGCCATTGAGCCGTGCGCTCGAGCCGCCCGTCCAGTTCGTCGTAGTCGTGCCGAACAGACCCGACCAGTCGCCATTCACGCGCTCGTAGGCCGCCGCGAAGTACACGTCGGTGCGCTTGGAGAGCGAGTAATCGGCGACCGCGTAACCGGTCTTGCGCGCGCCGCTGAAGTTGCTGGCCGAGGTCAGGTCGTACATGAACACGCCCAGCAGCATGAAGGCGGGCGTGAAGTTGTAGCTCGCACCCAGCGTCGCGAACTGGTCGCGGCGCGCGGCGCTGAACACCGAGCCCATCGCGGCCACCGTAGTCGGCGTCGCGGCGGTGCTCATGTTGGTAATCGAGCCGTAGTCGGTACCGCCGTTCGATACATCGAAGCCGGCATCGCGCTGGCTTTGCAGATAGTCGCCATATAGACGCACCGTGCCGAGATCGTACTTCGCACCGACCGACCAGGTCTTGGCGGTACGGCTTTGCGAGTCGCGGGTCTGCTGGAATTCGCTCGTCGCCACGACGCCGTGGTCTTCATAAGAGAGACCGCCCGCGAACGACGTGCGCGCGTTCCACGAGCCGGCCACACCGCCCGGCGAGAAATGCAGGTTGACGCCGAACGCGCCGAACTTTTTCGTGTACGCGATCGTATTGTCGTCGCGCTGGCCAGTCAGGAACACGAGCCAGGAGTTGGTCGGCGGCGCACCGATGAAGATCGGATCGACCATCGAAATGGCGACCACCGCGCCGTTGTATTGACGGCCGAAGTCGAACTCGCCCCAGTGGCCCGAGAGTCCGACGAAGGCCTGGCGGCCGAACAGCTGACCTTGCTGGTCGAAGCGGCCGCTATTCGACTGGAAGCCGTTTTCGAGCACGAAGCGCGCCTTCATGCCGCCGCCCAGATCTTCGGTACCGAGAAAGCCCACCCGGCTCGCAGAGAGGAACCCCTCACCGGCCTGGTTCAACGACAGCACGTGTCCGCCGCCGGGGCTCGCATGGTTCTGCGAGACGATCGCCGCTTCGATCACCCCGTATAACGTAACGCTCGATTGCGCATTAGCTTGAGAAGCCATGCATGTCGCGAACAGCCCACCGCACAGACCGCCGATTAGCTTGTGTTTCATAGGTCTAGATTGCCTTTTTGGTTGACGAAAATCGAAGTGACGAAAAACCGGGGTGCACGTGTCCCACCCGGGGCCTGACGGACTCGGGAGAGTGTTTGCAACAGTTGCTGTCTAGTGGCCGGGCGCTATGACGGAACTACTCGCGCCAAACGGGACGATGCTCGGGACACATGTCGGGAAGACGCTTTGTTTTCATGGCGCCGACGATAAAAGCGCCAGAATGTATCGTCAATGGAACAAACGAATTAATAGATGTTCTATCGGGAAAGAACGGATAAGGCTGCGATTTGAAGGCGGGCTTGGTGGAGCGAAGTGGTCGGGCGTGGACGTCAGGGCGCAATGCAGAAAAATCATGTGGTCTCCAGGCACTCGTGTTGCGCTGAAACGTAAACACTCAAGGAGAAAACCATGAACCCCGAACCCTCAGATCCGGTCGAGCGCGCCGACCAACGTCGCCAGGCAGTCGGTAACGGCGACGTTACCGAGAAAGCGGACGGTACGATCGAACAGCGCCCGCACGGGAACATGGACGAGACGCTTGTACCAAAAGGGAAGGACCACCCTGAACAGGGTCCCTACGTTCCGGAACACGACGGCGTGGATCCGGACAAGACCGCGCACGTGGTCGAGGAAGTTACGGTTGGCAAGGTGGCGTCGGAACGCACGGAGACGATCAACGAGACACTTAAGGGAACGAAGGTCGAGGTTGAACGGGTCGAAGGTTCATCGCCTGGCGTTCTTGCAAGCGACGCGGCAGGTGCACCGGTTATTCGTCCGTAGTCTGGTTATTTAAGGTTCCCGTCCGTGCCTCGGCGTTCGAGCATGGATGGGCGTCGAGCCGATGTCGACTTCGACCACGACCGGAATAGATGTCGGACGCTTTGTAATATCGTCGTTCGCGTCAAGACTTTGCTTGTTCAACGCGAACACACCGCGACGGCTTGCACAAAAGCGTCCTGTTCAACGGGACTTTGGAAAAACGCTTCAAGATTTATGTGCTCATCGTTCGCGATCTGCTCCAGACAGAGGCTGTTATTCGCGCGGATGCTTGCCGGCGCCAGCACGACCGCCAGGAGCAACGCTCCAATTGCCACTACCGTAATGACGATGCCGAGTGTCCATCGCGCCGCATCCCCCGACTTCCACGATGCTCGATGCAAACTTTCCGCGGAAGGCGCATGCCGTGCCGATACGTCTCTCATTTAATATTCTCCGTTAGTTAGCATGGCAACTATTTGAATTGAAAAAATCAGGCATCAGGAAAGCGCTTTTCTTACGCCGTGCATGCTGGAGACCGCCGATTCGAACAACGCAGGCCCAACCTTCGTACGCAGTGACTTCGCAATCTCCGCGCTAGCCTCTTTGATAGGCCGGTCGAGCGCCTTTCCTGAGCGGGTTGGGTAGACCCCCCACTCCCTGCCATCCGACTCTGCCTGACGACGCTCGACCAGTTGCTTTTCCGAAAGACTGTCGAGGAGTCGGGTGGCTGTGGGACGAGCAATGCCTAACGTGTCCGCAACCTGACTGCTCAGGCAGCCGGGAGTGGCAAGCACGACACGCAACACGAACCCCTGCGCCGGTGTCAGCCCGAATGGCGCATAAACGGCAGCCCATTCACGCTCGACGAGGCGCGCCAGTGCCGATGAATTGAAGTAGAGACAATGATCAAACATGGGGCCATTAAATACCAATATGGTTAGCAAGGCAACTAAAATCTCACGTGCGCGACCGCGCTGATATCAGCCCTGATCGCGAACGTCCCGGCCCCGCTTAGCCGGATGCCAGATAAGGCCGACCACGCCGCACAAGTGCCGGTTTGCCGCTTCGATTTGCGATATCAGCAAACCTTCTTCGGGCTCCGCCAGTTGCACCCGCAACTGGCGGAGCCCGAAGAGTGTTGGGCTTATAGTCTCGCGCGCTAACCGCACATCGCCCAGCACCCAGAATAAGCTCAGCGTCGCGTAACCAGGCCTTTCCGTGGCATCAAGCAATTTCCGGTCTTGCAGCACGCGTTCATGGGACGCAAATAAACCCCTGCGCGAGTCGAATGCGTCGACGGATTCGAACAACACGGCTTGCAACCGTTCACGCGCGGCAAGTGCGCGCTCCGAAACCAGCTCGCCTCGTTTCAGCAACGTAAGCGCGCCGCAGATATCCTCGAGCACGTCGGCTAGTGGCTCGATCCGCTTGCGTCGCATGGTCGATGCGAAATGGACCAGACAACCGATTGCACATCCTGCCGCGGTGTCGACGCCCCGGGCCGTCGGCAACGGCAGCGAAGCGGCGGCCCCTGCTTCGTGGACTCCTCCGGGCGATGTGCAGGGGCGCAGTGCTGCTCTCCCGAACCTGTCACCGGGATATGTCCTCGAGAGCGATGCCCTTGGTGCGTGGGCCCATTAGACCAATGACAAGCATGACCACGCACATTGCCCCCGCAATAAACGTGAACACGCCCGCCACCCCGAACTCGCGCAACACAAAGGCGATCAGAAAGGCCGTAAAAATAGCGGAGAACCGGCTCCACGAATAGACGAAGCCGACAGCCTGGGCGCGGATACCCGTCGGGAAGAGTTCCGCCTGATACGCATGAAAGCTGTACGACATGATGTTGTTCGCCAGTGTGAGACAAACACCGAGTCCCACCAGAAACACAATATTGGTTGTCTGAGCGAAACACAGACCACACACGACGATCGCTCCCGCCATCAGCACGATCATCGTTTTGCGCTCGAAGCGATCGGCGATGAAAAAACCAATCAGCGGTCCTACCGGCGCAGCGATTGCGATCAGGCTCGAAAACGCGAGACTGGTCGTCACCGTAATGCCCTGCCTGACGAGCAGCGTCGGTACCCAGTTGGCAAAACCGTAAAAGCCCACCGTCTGGAACAGATTGAAAATTGAAAGCATCAGCGTGCGCGAACCATAAGGCCTTGCCCACATGTCACGGAAGCGGCCGCGCTCGGCGACCGCCGCAGGTGGCCCGGGCGGCAAGAGCGCGTGCCCCAGATCTTTTTCGACGCGTGCCTCGAGGTCGCACATGACGCGATCGGCTTCGTCCAGACGACCCTGTTGCGCCAGCCAGCGCGGGCTTTCCGGCACCTTCCGACGGATCCACCAGACGAACAGCGCGCCGTGTGCGCCAGTCAGCACGACCCACCGCCAGCCTTCCAGGCCAAGGATTGTGCGCGGCACCAACAGGTAGGAGAGAAAGGCGACGACTGGTACCGACGCGAAGCCAACTGCCTGCTCGCACGCAAATGCGCGCCCTCTAACGTGCTTCGGCGCCAGTTCGGAAATGTATGTCCCGATGGTCACCAGTTCCACGCCAATACCGAGACCCGCCATGAAGCGCCAGAAATTGAGCCCTACCGGCCCGTACTGGAACGCCATGACTACGTTGGACACGGTGTACCACAGCAACGAATACGTGAAAATGGCGCGCCGCCCAAAGCGATCCGCCAGAAAGCCACAGGCGATCGTACCGATGAAAAGACCCGAAAAAAGTGCAGCGATGAAACTGGCCACGCCCGTCGCCCCAAACAGTCCTTTCGTCGTCGCGGTAAGAATGCCGCTCCTGATGAGACCCGGTGCGACATAGCCCGTATAGAGAAGATCGTAAAGCTCGAAAAAGAAACCCAGGCTCAGCAAAACGATGAGAATCCAGATCGAACGGGTCGCGGGAAGCCGGTCGAGTCGGGCAGAAATGGAGCCTGCGCTGATCCCGGCATGCAGGGCGTGAGCAGTCGTAACACCTGGCTGGACACCGGATGCGGGGTATGAAGAAGCCATCGATTGTCTCCTGACATGATCGGCCGATCTCGAGTCGGCCTGCAAGTTGCCCGGTCCAGCGCCACAGCCCGATCACACACGTGCCGAACATCCGGGCCAACCTGAAATTGACTATATTTTTAGCTTGTACGTACAACAATACATGTTTACCCCAAAAGACAACGGGCGAGCTGGGCGCCAGACTTGATAGCAAGCACATAGGTGGTCCGGAGGAAGAATCGCGATGACGTTAGACGTAGCTACGCCGGTGAATGGGGTCTTGCGCGGAGTCCGCGTGATCGATCTGACGCAGAACGTTGCGGGACCGTATTGCACCCAGATCCTGGGTGACATGGGGGCGGAGGTGATCAAGATCGAACGCCCGGTCGTCGGCGACGATACCCGCGCATGGATGCCGACCGCATGCGGCGAGCAATCGGCGACATTCCTGGCGCTCAACCGCAACAAGAAAAGCTTGAGCGTCGACCTGGATCAGGCGCGCGGACGGGAAATCGTCAAGCAGCTGGTTCGCGACAGCGACGTGATCGTGCATTCACTGAAGCCGGGCAGTGCTGAAGCGCGCGGCCTCGGGTACGAAGATCTGCGGGCGATCAACCCAAAACTGGTCTATTGCGCGATCAGCGCATTTGGTCAACAAGGGCCGATGCGAGGCCTGCCCGGCTACGACCCGCTGATGCAAGCCTTTACCGGGATCATGAGTGTCACCGGTTCCGAAGGCGATGCGCCAGCGCGCGTCAGCGTATCGCTCATCGACATGGGGACGGGCATGTGGGCGGCGATGGGCATTCTCGCTGCCCTTCGCGAAGTCGAGCGATCGGGCGTAGGCACAACGGTCGAAGCAAGTCTGATGGAAACAGGCGTCGGCTGGATGACGTTGTTCATTGCCAACTATCGCGCAAGCGGGAATCTGCCGAAAAAGATGGGTACGGCAGTGGCAATGACGGCTCCGTACGAACTGTTCGAAGCCGCCGACGGCGCCGTGTTCATCGCTGCGGGAAACAATCGGCTCTTCCGAAAAGTCTGCGAGGCGCTGACACTTCCCGATCTTCCCGCTGACGCCCGTTTTGCGGATAACCCGCAACGCGTCGCGCACCGCAACGACCTGCATCGTCTGATTGAAGAGCGGACCCGAGAACTGACTACGCAGGATATCGAGCGCCGGCTGCATGCCCACGGCGCGCCATGCAGCGCGATGAATAACGTCGAGCAGATGCTCGCCAGCGAACAGGTCAACGCAGCGGGCATCGTGCAGGCCTTGCCGATGGCACCGGACGACACGCATCGGGTCGTCGGCTTGCCGTTCACCATCGCCGGCCTGCGTCGCAGCCAGCATGCGGCACCGCCTGCGTTGGGACAGCACACACGTGAGATGCTCGTCTCAATCGGCTATGGCGAGAACGACATCGACCAACTCGTAGAGCAAGGCGTCGTCCGCTAGGCGCTTTATCTAATCGACCCGAGGTATTTCATGGAACTGGAACAGCACGCACCGGTAGAAGACATCCGTCGCGCCGTCACGGCACTTTGCGCGAACTTTCCGGCCGGCTACTGGCAGCAATGCGAGCGCGAAGAGCGCTACCCCGAAGAGTTCGTCGTGGCCATGACCGAGGCCGGCTGGCTCGCCGCCCTCATTCCCGAAGAATACGGGGGCTCGGGCCTATCGCTGTACGAGGCCTGCGTGATTCTCGAAGAGGTCAACCGGTCCGGTGCGAACGGCGCGTCCTGTCACGCGCAGATGTACACCATGGCCGCTTTGCTCAATCACGGCAGCGAGGAACAGAAGCGCCGCTACTTGCCGCGCATCGCCGATGGCTCTCTGCGTATGCAGGCATTCGGCGTCACCGAACCCGATGCGGGGTCGAACACGCTTCGCATCAAAACCTTTGCGAAGCGTGTGGACAACGGCTACGTGATCAACGGACAAAAGGTGTGGACATCGCGCTATAAGCAATCGCAGATGTACCTCTTGATCACCCGAACCACGCCCTACGAGGAAGTAACGAAGAAGACTGACGGACTTACTTTATTTCTCATTGACATTGAAAAGGCGGGCAAGTCGCTCAGTTCGACACCCATCGACACGATGCTCAATCACCACACGAATCAGGTGTTTATCGATGATCTTCATGTGAGTGAAGCCGACCGGATCGGCGAAGAAGGCAAGGGCTTCTACTACCTGCTCGACTCGCTGAACGCCGAAAGGCTTCTGGTTGCGAGCGAGTCGATCGGCGACGGCAAATGGTTCATCGAACAGGCCTCACGATACGCGAGTGAACGGATTGTGTTCGACCGGCCTATCGGCGCCAACCAGGGCGTGCAATTCCCGATTGCGAAAGCCCATATGAATCTGGAAGCCGCCACGTTGATGCGCGACAAGGCTGCGGCACTGTTCAGTGCCGGCAAGCCGTGCGGACCCGAGGCCAACATGGCGAAATATCTGGCGACCGAAGCATCGTGGGAAGCCGCCGAGGCGGCGATGCTCACCTACGGCGGCAACGGTATGGCGTCGGAATACAATGTCGAGCGCAAATGGAAGGAAGCGCGTCTGTTTCGAATTGCGCCTATCTCCAACAATCTCGTCCTCGCGTACATAGGTCAGCATGTTCTTGGCATGCCTCGCTCCTATTAAGCGCAGTCTCCGCCACGCAGGCATGAATACCGACAGTCAATCATGAGCGATCTCACACAGGTTCCGTCCGCTATTTCGGGCAATACCAAGCACGCGGTCATTGCGCGTGCTCTCATGCAGGATATCGTTAGCCGCAAGTATCCGGTCGGTACGCAGTTGCCGTCGGAACCCGAACTCGCCCTGTCGCTCGGCGTGAGCCGGCAGACTATCCGGGTCGCATTGCGCCATCTTCGAGACCTCGGACTCATCGCCGGTGCACAAGGTGTGGGCAGCTTCGTCAAAGCGGGCGCCCCGTCAACCAGGCTTGGCTACACATTCGATTCAATCCGGGATCTTCTGCAGTACGCCAATGACACCCAGGTGCGCATGATTTCGCGTCGGGAAATCACGCTCACCGGCGAACAGGCCACGTGGCTCGATCGCAAGCCGGGCGAAGTCTGGTGGGAGGTCCACACTGTGCGCGTTTCACCGGACTCGGTTTCTCCCATCGCGAGTTCCATCATTCTGTTGCCGTACGTTTTCGGCCAGGTCCTGACGGAGGTCGAGAAATCGAGCGAAGCAATCTTCTCGCTGATCGAACGCAGGATGGGTGAGTCGATTACCGAGATCGTGCAGAACATCTGCATCGCCTTTGCGGACGAACTTCATGCGCACGCGCTCGGCGTTGCGACCGGAGAAGCCATGATGTGTATGGAGCGGCGTTACTTTGGACGCAATGGCGACTTGCTGGAGGTGTCGCGCACGCTTCATCCCGCCGATCGTTTTCAGTATGGAATGCGTGTGCGCGTTCAGTCAGGGCAGGACTCGCAATTTCAACGATAAGTCTTTTCCGTATTGCCACAACCAGAACACAGGTGATCAATGGACTCAGGAATGCCCTATTCGACCATCATTGCCGAGCGCGACCCGGACTATGCCGGCTTGTACGTCATTACGCTAAACCGGCCGGCGCTGCTCAATGCCATGAACACCCAGATGTTCACGGAACTGCGCCACGTTTTTCGCGAGTTGCGCGATGAGCCCGACGTAAAGGTCGTCGTTCTCGCCGGCGGAGAGAAGGCCTTCTCCGTCGGCGGCGATCTGAAGGAGCGCAATGGCATGCCCAACGACACCTGGCGCCGCCAGCACGAACTGATCGAAGAAGCGTTCCTCGCGATCAGGGATTTTCCGGCCGTCGTCCTTTCGGCGGTGGAAGGATATGTGCATGGTGGCGGTTTCGAACTCGCCATGATGACTGATTTCATCGTTGCGTCGCAGACCGCCCATTTTGCGCTCCCCGAGATGCGTCTTGGCATCATGCCAGGCGGGGGTGGCGTGCAGAATCTTTCTCGTGCAATCGGAGTCAGACGGGCCAAGCGCTATCTGCTGACAGGCGATCCGATTCTCGCGGAGCAAGCATTGCAATGGGGACTCGTGACCGAGGTCACCGCCCCAGGGCAGGCCCGGGCGAAAGCCGTCGAGATCGGCCGGCGGATCGCAAGCGGTGCCCCGCTAGCCACACGGGCGGTCAAGATGTCTGCCAGCCGTGGTGTCGAAGTCGACTTTCACACCGGCTATGCGCTCGATATTGCGGCCTACAACACCCTTGCCGCATCCGAGGACAGGCTCGAAGGCGTGGCTGCTTTCAACGAGCGTCGAGCGCCTCGCTGGTCGAACCGGTGATCGACCATGAACGCCACTCAACTGCTTGCGGAATTCATCACCCATGAATCCCCCGATATCCCCGACATTGTCAGGCGGCGCGCCGTTCGTTACGTAGTCGATACCTTTGCCGTCACACTGGCCGGTGCGCGTGACCCCGCTGTCCAGCGCCTCGAAAAGTCGCTGGCTGGTCACAGCGACGGAATTGATCTGCCGTGGACGCCGACCCGCTTCCGGGAAGACGACGCCTGCCTTCTGGCTGGCATGGCATCGCACATCCTCGACTTCGACGACGTTTGCATGCTGGCTATTCTGCATCCAGGCGCGCCGATTTTTTCAGCGTTGCAGATTCTCGCCCGGAGCCTACCCATCAGCGGAGAGGATTTCATTACCAGCTATATCGTCGGAACCGAAATCATGATTCGCTGCGGCGAAGCGCTGGGTTACGCGCACTACGGACTCGGCTTTCACTCGACGGGCACCTTGGGCGTACTAGGTGTGACCGCAGCGTGCGCTCGCGCCGCCGGCCTCGATGTACAGGAGACCCGTCATGCCCTGGCGATCGCGGCGAGTCAATCGGCGGGATTGAAGCGTAATTTCGGCAGCATGGTCAAGTCGCTTCACGTCGGCTTCGCCGCGTCCAATGGTCTGAAAAGCGTGCGTCTTGCCACAGCAGGCTTACTCGGCGCAGATGACATCATGCAGGACCGAGGTTGGCTGCACGCGTTCTCGGGTGGCAGTGTCAGCCAATGGCCCGAAGGGGTGCAACTCGGCAGGCCCTACGCGATCAGTCATCCCGGCTTCGAGCAGAAGCGCTTTCCATGTTGCTATCTAATGCACAAAATCATCTGCGCCACGCTCGAGTTGCGCAATCAGCACGACCTCGGCTTGCAAGGTCTGGAGCGTGCACTCGTCACGACCTGCCGTGGCGGCAGCGAAGCACTCATTCATCACTCTCCCGAAACGGGACTCGACGCGAAGTTCAGCGGGACGTATGCCGTGATTGCAAGCCTGCAGGATGGCCACATCGGTTTGGGCAGCTTTAAAGACGAAGCGGTTCTACGGTCCGAAATACAGCAGGCGTTACGCCGCGTTCGTCTCGAAGAGGTCGGGGAGACGCCAGGAAAGGGAAGCGATGTTGGGGACGCACCTGTCACGGTCACGCTCACCTACAACGATGGCCGGGAATTTACCTGCACGGTAACGAAATCACCCGGATCGCTTGCCGATCCCATGACGGACGAGCAGCTTCTCGAAAAATGGCTGGACTGTCTTTCGATGAGCCAGCTTGGCCTGCCGTCTTCCGACCAGAAGCGGTTATTTGCCGAGGGGCTAGCTATTGAGTCGGTGGCGAATGTCAATGCGTGGCTCAACTTTAAGAAACCCGATGAGGGCAGCTGACGTTGTAGGAATCAGGTACACGTCGGTTAGGGCGACATGACGGGCAATGCAGTAGATTTGCCATCTGCTCAGACCCAAAACAGGTAACAGTTACCTTATAATAATGCGAAATGTATCTTTTTCGCACCTAAAAAAGAATAATTCGCATTTGCATGTATGATTGCGGCCGTTATGTTTTATGCCCCCTATCGGCCGCAATCCACGATGAAAAAGACTTCACACCTGAGCACGCAACGGTTTCCGCTTGCGCCCCTTGCGGCCGCCGCCCGGCACGCTTTCTCCGTGACGGTAGTGTGTTTCGCCGGCTTTTCGGCTCATGCCTACGCTGCGGACGCGGCCGATGCGCAAGGCACGGTATCCGACAACGCCCAGGCCGCATCCACGCTGCCCACAGTCAAGGTGCAAGGCTCGGCAGAACCGCTGCCAGGCAGTCTCTCGCCGGCGTTGCCCGGTGGCCAGGTCGCGAGCGGCGCACAAATCGGCGTGCTGGGTCAGCAAAAGCTCATCAACGTACCGTTCTCGGTTACCAGCTATACGTCGAAACTGATCGAAGACCAGCAGGCGCACACGCTAGCCGACGTCGTCGCCAACGACCCTGCCGTGCGTACCGCACTGGGCTACGGCACGATCGCTGAGACGTACATCATCCGCGGTTTCGAAGTCTATTCCGACGACGTCGCCCTGAACGGCATGTACGGCCTCACCCCGCGCCAGATGGTGGGCACCGGTGCGATCGAGCGCGTGGACATCTTCAAGGGCGCAACGGCGTTCGTGAACGGCGCCGCACCGGGCGGTTCCGGCGTGGGTGGCGATATCAACGTGCAGACCAAGGTGGCCGACGACAAGCCGCTCACCCGCGTGACGGTCGAGGGCAGTGCGTCGGGCGAGATCGGCACACGGGTCGACGTGGGCCGACGCTTCGGCGATAACGATCAGTTCGGTATCCGCGTGAACCAGACGGTCGAAGGCGGCGACGCGGCGATCCAGAAGGAAACGGATCATTCGCAGCAGACGGCCGTCTCGCTCGACTACCGCGGCGACAAGCTGCGTTTGTATGCCGACTTCCTTTATCAGAAGGAGCATCAGTCGGGGAACCGTCCGGTAGTCTTCGAAACCGGCGACGTGCTGCCCGGCACGCCTTCGGCGAGCTATAACTACGGACAACCGTGGACGTACTACCAGACCGAAGACACCATCGGCATGCTGCGAGGCGAGTACGACATCACACGCAACTGGACGTTCTATGCAGGTGTTGGCTCGCGTCACACGACCGAGAACAGCACGACCTCGAGCGTCTACGATTTCGACGGTGCGGGCTCCGCTTACCCGTTCCCGTCTATTCACAAGGAAAACGCGATCTCGGCGCAAGTCGGCGTGCGCGGCAAGTTCGACACCGGTCCGGTCTCGCATCAGTTCAATGCCGGCTGGCAGATCAATCGCGTAGCGGGCTATAACGCGTATGGCTTCGGCTCGGGCTATTCCACCAGTCTGTACGACACGCCCGTCGTAGCGGAACCCGCGGCACCGACCACCGGCAACTTCGCCGACCCGGGCCTGACCAGCGTCGAACTGATGCGCAGCTTCGTCGTGTCGGACACGATGGGCTTCTTCAACGATCGCCTGCTGTTCACGATCGGCGCACGTCATCAGGATCTGCTCGAAAACGGCTACGGCTATGGCACGGAAGTGCAGAATGCGGCGTACTCCGCTTCGGCGACTACGCCGATCGTCGGGCTCGTCTACAAGATTCAGCCGAATCTGTCGGTTTACGCGAATCGGGCGGAAAGTCTGGTCGAGGGCGGCACGGCACCGACCAGCGCGGCGAACTCCGGCGCAGTGATCGCACCGTTTCGCGCCAAGCAGTACGAAGCCGGTGTGAAGTACGACGCGAACCATTACGGCGCAGCGCTCGCTGTCTACCAGATCAAGCAGCAGGTCGCGTACACCAATGCGATCACCAACATCTACGGTGCGGATGGTGTGCAGCAGCACCGCGGCATCGAATTCTCGATGTACGGCGAACCGTTGAAGGGCGTGCGCCTGATTGGCGGCGTGTCGTACATCAACGCGAAGCTCGAAGACACCGGCAGCAGCGCCGAAGAAGGTAATCGTCCGATCGGCGTGCCGGCATGGACCGCCAACGCCAATGTCGAATACGACGTGCCGCGTACGAACGGCCTCACACTGACGGCGCGTGCGTTGTGGACGAGCACCCAGTTCCTCGACACCGCCAACACGATGCAGGTTCCGTCATGGACCCGCTTCGACGTCGGCGCGCGTTATAAGACCAAAGTGGCTGGACACGATACGAGTTTCAAGGTGATGGTGACCAACCTGGCGAACCACTCGTACTGGTCGTCGTCGCTCGGCGGTTACCTGACGCAGGCGCAGCCGCGTACGGCGTGGTTCTCCGTGACGACGGATTTCTAGGCGGAGGGCGGCGCGGGGTGCGCCGCTGCTAGAGTCCGTTCGTGCGGGTTCACGATTCACTTCGCCAGTTGCCACTTCAACACTGGATTCGTCGCGCCCGCGGGCATCGCCCATACGCCTGTTTCACTGAAGTCATAACCTTGAAACGAAGCAGGCGTGCTCATTTGAGCGGTGCTCAATCCATTCGCGGCAGGGATAGTCGTACCGTACACGACGCCGACCGTTGCCCCCGTCGTGTCCTTATTCCAGTACACGTCGCTGGCAATGGTGCCGGTGTTCGTCCGTGCTACACCGATAGGCGTATAGAAAGGTTGCGTGACGGGCCCCGTCCCAAACGACTGGCTGATCGTCCCACTGTTGATAGCGACCAGCGCGGCGCCACCGCATGGCGTGCCGGCAGCGCCCCGGCAATAACCCTGTAGCGTTGTCGGCCCCGTCGCATAGGACTGGGCAATCGAGCCGGAATTGTTGCCGACCAGGCCACCCGCTCCTTCAGCGATATAGCCCGCCGACTGCATACTCCCAGTAGCGAACGACTGAACGATACTTCCTTCATTGGCGCCCGCCAGCCCGCCCATCGTGCCGCCTGTCGTCGCCGCGACGTTGCTCGAAGAACGCACGATCGTGCCGGCATTGCCGCCGACGAGCCCCCCGGCCACGCCCTCATCGACAGTCGAAAAATTTCCGCCACTGAGCGTGCCCGAGGTGTTGACGTGCACGACAGTCCCGTCGTTTTCCGCTGCGAGCATACCCATGTAGGCGTAGAGACCGCCAAACAGCGGATTCGTCTGGCTGTTGACGCCCGTGCCGCTAACGCTCAGATTGCGAACGACGCCATTGCCGCCGATGGTGCCGAACATGCCGATCAATTGCGGAGTAGTCGGAGCGGCCGGGGACCATGCACCGAGCGTCAGCGAATCGATCGCATAGCCTTGACCCTCGAACTGCCCCGTGAACGGCGTTACCGCGTTCCCAATCGGCATGTAGGAACCGTCGCTGGTCGCGCTAGCGTCGATGTTCTTGCCGAGCGCGTAGTTTCCTGCAAGATTCTTCGAAACGTTCTGCAGATCGCCAAGCGAATTGACCAGTTGATAAGCGGTGATCTGCGTGACGAGCCCGCTATAGCTCCCCGGCGTCCATGCAGTATTCGCCAGTTGCACCCCGCCGGAATAGGTTCCGTTCATGTCGTAGAACGCGCCCACGGTGCCGGTACTTGCAGACCAGTCGATCGTGCCGGGATTCGCGATGCTGCCGCCATTGTCGATGCCGCTCGAGTCGGCGCGCAGCGTGAGGTTACCGTTGCCCGTATTTGCAATCGTTGTACCGGTTGCAACGGACAGATTGTGAAAGGCCGCGAGCGTGAGCGACGCCGGTCCACTCCAGCGAAGCGTAGAAGCGACGGCGAGATCGCCCGTCGCGCCGTTCGCGCCGGTCGTGATGACGTCGACCGAAGTACCCGCATTCAGGCTTCGCTGTAACGCTGCCGCTGCACCGCCATCGATGGTGAACATTGGCGTCGTGAGATTCCACTGGCCAGCATGCACCGCAGCAGCAGCGCTGTACGCCAGCCGCGCTGCTTGCGTATCGACCGTCCCGCCACTGCCATCGGCGTTCCTCGCATCGATCTCGCCGCGTTGCTGCACGAGGCCCGTATCGGCAACCAGCCACACGTGACCGTCACGATCAGCCGTGCCGTTGGCGCGCAAACGCGACCCGCCCCCGGCCAACGCATAGATATTGCCGTCCGCGGCTTCGAGATTGATCTGCGCCGCGCTGACCGTGCCCGTATCGACAATGCTGCCCTTGTTGCCCGTCTGCACGAATACCTGTCTGCCACTGGACGAATCCTGCAACAGAACCTGTTGCCCGACTCCGAATTCCACCGTGCCGTTCGGTGCACTCACCTCACCCGTGTTCGCGACGGCGCGCCGCGAGACGAGAAACACGTCGCCACCGCTCGAACTGATCTTGCCGAGATTGACGACCGCTGCGTTCGACTGTCCCGTCAGAGTGAGATTGCCGCCATTCATGAATTCGCAATTACAGACATCGAGGGTAGAAGCCACGAAACGGCCTCCTGTCGTAATCACGCCGGACGGCCCCACGACGATGCCTTGCGGATTGATCAGATAGACGCTGCCGCTGGCGTTGAGTCTTCCGAGAATGGCGGTTGGCGAATTGCCAGTCACGCGATTGAGTATCGCTCCCCCGCTGTCGTCGAAAGTGACCGTATTGCGATTGCCGATCGAAAAGCTTCTCCAGTCGATCACGCCGCGCGTTCCCGCGGCTTGCGTTATCACGACGTTGTTGCCACTGCTCGCAATTGCACCTTGGCCGCTCACATAATGGCCGCCTTGCGGCAGCACGCCGCTAGCGAACGTCGGCAACGCAGGGGCCATTCCAATGACGGGCAAGCCGAGAAGCAGCAGGCGTATCGCCCCGCGATGTCGTGTGGCAGGAGCCCACGAGCTGGGCTGACGGAGTGAACGAATCGACATATAGCCTCCTTGTCCGACTTCGCCTGCCACGGGACTGATTCATCGACGCAAAGCGCTGCATCGACGAAAGCAAGCAATTCAGCTTAGCAGATAGGTTGGTCCGTATGACTTAATAAAACACCGCTAGATTCACTCGTGACGAAGTCATGCGCCGAATAGAACTGAACCGCGTCCGCCAAACTCTTTTTAGGGAAGCATGTCCGTTATCCAATAGATCACAGCAACGGCAACGTCAACCTCAAATGCTCCGCAAACACCTTCGTCAGATGAGCGGGCCGTTTCCGCTCGAAGCGAAGGGTAATGCCGATGGTAGGCAACAGCGGCAACGCGGGATCGTCATTAATGATATGCAAATCAGGAGCGACGGCAGTTCGTGTAATGACAGCAAACGCCTGTCCCGAGCGAACCAGCGCCGTCAATCCTGCAAGGCTGCTACTCGCATAAGCGATGCGATAGTTTCTACCCGCATCCTGCAGCGCTTCGCACGCGGCGATATGGTCGAGCGTATCGGCATCGGAAAGCGCGAGCGGCAATGGGTCGAATTGCGCGGACTCCATGCCCGGATGGCTGACCCACACCAGCGGTTCGCGACGGATGATGTCGCTGTTCCCGTCATTCCCGGGCACCGACACGAGCGCCAGGTCCAGCGCGTGCATGTCGAGGTGTTCGAGCAATCGCGGCGTAGGCGCACACATGACTTCGACCAGCGCATGAGGATGTTGAATCGAGAATTGCCGCAGCAAATGCGGCAGAAAGACGGTGGCGTAATCGTCCGGACAGCCGAACCGGATTGTCCCTGTCAGCCCGTTTCCGGATAGATCGGCCATGGCCTCGTCGTGCACTCGCAGAATACGTTGCGCGTGAATCAGCAGACGCTCGCCGGGATTCGTCAACAGTACCCCTCGACCGGTGCGTTGAAACAGCGGCTGATCGACGATTTCTTCGAGACGCTTCATCTGCTGGCTGAGTGCAGACTGGGTTCGCCCGATGCGATTCGCCGCCCGGCTGAGGCCGCGAACTTCCGCAATGACGATAAAGGACCGCAGCAGATCGATGTCGAGAGAAAGGCTCAAGATATTAGGCTCGCTTCTATCATCCATTAGAACTATTCGATTCTATGAAATCAGAAAGCCTCCTAGACTGCAAGGGCTTTGAACAACAGTAGAGGAGCAACGAGATGTCCAGAAACGATGACGCAGTGTTTTGGCACCATGCCCGGCAGCATCTGATCCGCTACGGCGGCACGTTCGAGCCGCTTATCATCGAACGCGCGAAGGGCAGTTTCGTCTATGACGCGGACGGTCGTGCCATTCTGGATTTCACCTCGGGGCAGATGAGCGCGGTGCTGGGGCACAGCCACCCGGCGATCGTATCGGTCATCAACGAGTATGCCGGCAAGCTCGACCACCTCTTCAGCGGCATGCTCTCGCGGCCCGTAGTCGACCTGGCAACGCGCCTCGCGGACATCACACCAGCGGGACTCGACCGCGCCCTGTTGCTGAGCACGGGCGCGGAATCGAACGAAGCGGCCATTCGCATGGCAAAGCTGGTCACCGGAAAATTTGAAATCGTCGGCTTCGCCCAGTCATGGCACGGCATGACGGGCGCCGCGGCGTCGGCCACCTACAGCGCGGGCCGCAAAGGTGTGGGTCCGGCCGCCGTGGGCTCATTCGCGATTCCGGCGCCGTTCGCTTACCGGCCGCGTTTCGAGCGCAACGGCGAATATGACTACCTTGCCGAACTGGACTACGCGTTCGATCTGATCGACCGACAGTCGAGCGGCAATCTCGCCGCCTTCATCGCGGAGCCGATCCTGAGTTCCGGCGGCATCATCGAGTTGCCCGAGGGCTATATGGCCGCACTGAAACGCAAATGCGAAGAGCGCGGCATGCTGCTGATACTCGATGAAGCGCAAACCGGTGTCGGACGGACCGGTACGATGTTCGCCTGCGAGCGTGACGGCGTAACGCCCGATATTCTTACCCTGTCGAAAACACTCGGCGCGGGTCTGCCGCTCGCCGCCGTTGTCACTTCCGCCAGGATCGAGGAACGGGCTCACGAATTGGGCTATCTGTTTTACACGACCCATGTGTCCGATCCGCTGCCGGCCGCAGTCGGCCTGCGCGTGCTGGATGTCGTGCAGCAAGAAGGGCTCGTCGAGCGCGCCAACGTGATGGGCGCGCGACTGAGGCGCGGGCTTCACGATCTGATGGAACGCTTCGACTGCATCGGCGACATTCGCGGACGAGGCCTTCTGCTTGGTATGGAGATCGTCAAGGATCGACGCACGAAAGAACCCGCGGACGGTCTCGGCGCGAAGATCACGCGCGAGTGCATGAAGCTCGGACTCAGCATGAACATCGTGCAGTTGCCCGGAATGGGCGGCGTGTTCCGCATCGCCCCACCTTTGACCGTTAGCGAGGACGAAATCGACCTGGGTCTGGACCTGCTCAGGCAGGCGATGGAAAAGTCGTTGTAGTCGCACCGATATCGGAGGTATTTCGCCCCGCTTCCTTCGTCGGGCGCCGATGCCGTTCAGCACTGGCATCGGCGCACGTTCGCTGTTGCGTCAGGTCTCAGATTCCCGCTTGGGGCGTGGGGCTGTCTTGCACAACCTCACCCGCCTCTTCACCCGCAGCCGGTGGCTTCACCTTGAACCAGATGGCGTACAGGGCCGGCAGAAACACCAGCGTCAACACGGTACCCACCGCCGTCCCGCCAATTAGCGTATAGGCCATCGATCCCCAGAACACGGACGTCGTCAATGGAATGAACGCGAGCACTGCCGCCATCGCCGTCAGCAGCACCGGGCGCGCACGCTGGACCGTCGCTTCCACCACGGCGTGGTACGGCTCCATCTTCTCGTCGTGCACGTTGTTGCGAATCTGCTCGATCAGAATCAGCGTGTTACGCATCAGGATACCGGCAAGACCAATCAGCCCGAGAATCGCGTTGAAGCCGAACGGCTGGTGGAACAGCAGTAACGTCGCCACCGTGCCGATAATCCCGAGCGGGCCTGT
Source organism: Paraburkholderia sp. BCC1886 (assembly GCF_900996245.1). Taxonomy (GTDB): domain Bacteria; phylum Pseudomonadota; class Gammaproteobacteria; order Burkholderiales; family Burkholderiaceae; genus Paraburkholderia. The sequence goes on from NZ_CAAJGK010000046.1 coordinate 86,065, forward strand.
GAGGAACACCATCGCCATCGTCGGGAAAGAGCGCGTCTGAACGATCAGCACCAGCAGAATCAGCACCAGCATGACGGGGAAGATCGGCGCGAGCGCTGCATTGGCCTTGCCCGCCTCTTCGATATTACCGCCCATCTCGATCTTGTAGCCAGGCGGCAGCGACGCGATGATCGGCTGCAACTGCCGCATCACTTCCATCGACACTTGTGGCGGCTGCATCTTCTCGTCGATATCGCCGCGCACCGTAATCGTCGACAGTCTGTCGCGACGATGGAGGATGGGGTCTTCCGGACGCATTTCGATGTGCCCGATCTGGCTGATCGGCACGACCCGGCCATCGTGATTCACCAGGTTCATGCCCTGCATCTTCGATGGGTCGAGACGGGTGTCGCCGCCGCTGCGAGCCACGATCTCGACCGTACGGATATCCTCGCGAACCTGCGTGACCGGAATGCCCGTGAGCAGGAACTGAATCTGTTGCGAGGCATCCCCGGAACTCAACCCCATCTGCTGCAACCGGTCCTGGTCGAGCACGAAGTGCAACGTCGGCACCCGCTCCGCCCAGTCCTGATTCACCTGACGCATGTGCGGGTTAGCCTGCATGACTGCGAACACGCGTTGCGCAACGGCCCGTACCTGCGTTTCGTCGGGACCCATTACACGGAACTCCACCGGAAAGCGCGTATATGGGCCGAAAACCAGTTGCGTCACCCGAACGCGCGCACCGGGCGCGAGACCGTCGGCGACGGCTTTGCGCATCCGCAATTTCAGCGTCTCACGCGTGTTGGCGTCGGGCGTGAGCACGATGATCTTCGCGAACGACGGGTCGGGCAACTCAGGGTTGTAGGCGAGGAAAAAGCGCGGCGCGCCCTGCCCGATGTAGCTGGTCACGACCTTCGCTTCCGGCTGCTTTTTGAGCCACTGCTCGACTTCGATCGTGGCCTTCTGCGTCGCCTCGATACTCGTGCCTTCCGGCATCTGCACTTCGACCAGCACCTCGGGACGGTCCGACTCCGGGAAGAACTGCTGTTTGACCACGCCCATGCCGAGGATCGACAGCACGAACAGCACGACCACCGTGCCCGCCACCCAGAACTTGTGATCCACGCCTTTCCTGATTAGCCGCCGCATACGCTCGTAGTTCGGCGTGTGATAGATCGAGTCATAGCCATGCGCGAGCGGCTTGATGGCGGGCAGCAGTTTGACACCGAGATACGGCGTAAACGTCTGCGCCCCCAACCACGATGTGAGCAGCGCGAACGCCACGATCCAGAAAATGTTGCCCGCGTACTCACCTGCCGTCGAACGCGCAAAACCCACGGGCGTGAAGCCGATCACGATCGTCAGCGTGCCGGCCAGCATCGCGGGCGCCACGTGATTCCACGAGTACGTCGCCGCCTTGACCCGGTCGTAGCCCTCTTCCATTTTGACCACCATCATCTCGATGGTGATGATCGCGTCGTCGACCAGCAGCCCCAGCGCGATGATGAGCGCCCCGAGCGTAATCCGGTCGAAAATACGTCCGGTCAGACTCATGATCACGAACACCACGGCAAGCGTAAGCGGTACCGCGGCAGCCACCACGATCCCCACGCGCCAGCCAAGACTCACGATGCTCACCAGCATCACCACGCCGAGCGCGACGAAGAACTTCAACATGAATTCGTCGACGGCATCGGCGATATTGACGGCCTGGTCGGTAATCTTGCTGAACCGGTAGCCGACCGGCAGTGAGGCCGAAACCTTCGTCTGCTCCTGTTGCAGCGACTTGCCCAGTTCCAGTCCGTTCCAGCCGTCCTGCATCACCACGCCGAGCGCAAGCGAGGGCACGCCGTTGTGACGAATCAGAGAAGTTGCCGGGTCTTCGTAACCGCGCGACACTTCCGCAATATCCGAGAGCTTGAGCGTGCGCCCCTTCGCGACGATAGGCGTATCGCGAATTTTCTGCAGGTCGTTCAGTGCACCGTCCAGCCGCGCATAAACCTGCGGGCCGTTCGTATCGATCGACCCGGCGGGCGTCACCGCATTCTCCTTTTGCAGCGCCGCGAAGACGTCGGCAGGATTGACACCGAGATTAGCGAGGCGCGCATACGAGAAGTTCACGAAGATGCGCTCGGGTCGCTCGCCGAGTATCGTCACCTTCTTCACGCCCGGCACCTTCAACATGTCCTGACGGATACTCTCGGCTTCACGCGTGAGCAGTCGCGCAGGCAGGTCAGGCGCCTCGAGTGCGTATAGCGCGAACGTCACGTCGGAGTATTCGTCGTTGACGAACGGACCCAGCACGCCCTGCGGCAGTTTGGAACTTTCGTCGCTCAGTTTTTTACGCGCCTGATAGAACTGCTCGGGCACATCTTTGGGCGGAGTCGTGTCTTTCAGCGTCAGTTGCATGAGCGCGAGTCCCGGCCGCGTGATGGTCTCGACGCGGTCGTACCAGTCCAGTTCCTGCATTCGCTTCTCGAGCGGCTCTGCGACGAGGTCCTGCATTTCCTGCGCGGTCGCGCCCGGCCAGACGGCGGTGACGGTCAACACCTTCACCGTGAAGGCCGGATCTTCCGCGCGCCCGAGTTTCAGGAACGTCAGGACGCCGGTCAGAACCAGCGCAATGATCAGAAACAGCGTGACCGCGCGCTCGCGCACCGCGACAGCAGAGAGGTTGAAGCCGCTCATTGACTGTCCCCTTGCGCACCGGCGCCTGTTTTCGCGTCGGTACCCGCGTCGGCACCCGCGTCGGCAGTCCCGCTGGCACTCGCGTCGGTCCACTGTTGCGAGGCGACCCGGATCTGCTCGCCGTCGTTCAGCTGATGCGCGCCGAGCGCAACGATCTTCTGCCCAGCGGCAAGACCTGCGGTCACGGTCGCCGTCTCGGCGCCGGCCGAACTCACCTGAACTGCGCGATACGTCAAATGCTCGTCGGCTCCGATGAGCCAGACGCCCGGACCGCGGCCGCGATCCAGAATCGCACCGAGCGGCACGGTCATGGCGTTCGTGTTGGCCGCTTGCGGAAGGTTGACCGTGACCGTCGCGCCGAATGGCGCATCCGCAGCGTCACCGCTCAGCACGTAACGGGCTGCATAGGTACGCGTAAGCGGATCGGCGGAATGCGAAAGCTCGCGCAGCCTTGCCGGGTAGGTCGCTTTGCCGTCACCGTAAAGCGTCGCCGTCGCATCCGAGCCGAGCGAAGGGCGGACCATTTCCGGCAAGGTGACGAACGCCTCGCGCGGACCATCCTGTGCGACCACGAGGACGGTTTGCCCGGCATTCACGACCTGCCCCGCGTCGGCTTGGCGACTCAGCACGACACCGTCTACATCGGCCCGAAGCAGGGCGTACTGATCGGCATTGCGTGCGAGGCCCGACTGGGCCTGCGCGGCGTCGAGCTGCGCCCTGGCACTTCGGGCCGCCTCGACAGCGAGGTCGTAGTCCTGCGCGGATACCGCGCCCTGCTGCACGAGCCCCTGAAGCCGGGCAAGGTCGGCGTCGGCCTTCACCGAGCGCGCACGGGCCGCTTCCACGGCGCCCTGCTGCGCCGTGACGCCCAGCGACAGATCGTCTGGATCGAGACGCATGAGCGGATCGCCGCGATGCACATGCTGTCCGACATCGACGAAACGCTGAATGATCTTGCCGCCGACCCGGAACCCCAGATCGCTTTCGACGCGCGCGGCGATCACGCCCGTGAAGCTGCGTTCGGCCGTGCCCGCGGGCTGAACCGTATAGGACTCGACGAGCGGTGGGCCGGTTCTCGGATCGGCCGTGTTCGACTGGCCGCAACCGGCAAGTACCCCGACGACGCCAAGCGCCGCAGCGCGGTGCAGAACGTACCTATGCATGATGGCACTCCGTCCAGGAATGAAAGAAAGCGGCATTCTGTTGTTACATTACGTATTTGTCAATTCGTAACTTAGCAACTCACTGGATCAGAATTCACACCGTGAAGCCTGTGACCACTAGCAGTCACTTCTCGCATTGCAACTAGGGGGCATCGCTCAGGAACGACTTCATTCCTTCATAGCTGATATGACGATAAGCTGCACATCAAGCGATAATCTGATTGAATCATTCATACCCGAACTGGCAGGCTGATTCGAAATCAAGACCCGTGAGACTGGCTCGACGTCTTGCCCATGACGTAACACACGAGTGAAATCAGACATTGACAACGAGTTATCATTTGTTGAAACTGTAACTCTTATTTCTCCAGTCCACTCACCATGCCCGCATCGCTCAAATTCAGCACTATCCCGGCGGCGGCAGTCTCTGCTGCCGCCATCCTGCTTGCGGGATGCGCAGTCGGTCCCGACTACCACAGCCCAACGGTTTCGTTGCCAGCCAGTTTCGTGAATGCGGGCGACGTAGCGAGCAGAGCTACACAGCAGCGCGCTCCTTCGCTCTCTGCATGGTGGCAAGGCTTCGACGATCCTGAAATGAATCGCGTCATCGAGGTGGCGCTCGCGCAGAATCTCGATCTGGCGCAGGCCATGGCCCGTGTCGATGAAGTGCGGGCAGGCGTCGAGAGCGCCCGCTCTGCACTGTTGCCCTCTGCGGACCTGAATGCCCAGGCTGCACGCGCACACCTGTCACTGGAAGACCCCAACGTCGCCGCGCAAGCCGCGTCCCTGCCCGACTACAACCGCAACACGTACAAATACGACGTCGCGGCCGGCGCGACGTGGGAGATCGATCTCGCAGGCGGCTTGCGCCGCAGTGCCGAGGCCGCGCGGGCAGACTACGAAGGTTCTCAGGCGGCAATGGTGGCCGCGCGGCTAGAAGTCATCTCATCGACGGCCGATACCTACGTGCTCACCCGTACGTTGCAGGCGAGGCTGCAGTTAGCCCAGCAGGAAACGGCTACCCAGCAGGAACGTGTGCGCCTCGTCGGCCTGCTTGCCGCGCGAGGTCTCGCGCCCGACCTGCAACTTCGCCAGGCACAGGGCGCCCTCGCGGTCACTTCGGCTTCCGTACCCGCGTTGCAAGCGGGTCTGATAAACGCCCGCAACGCGCTGGATGTCTTGATGGGACGAAATCCCGGCACCCCCGACCCGGATCTCGATGCCATAGCACCCATCCCCGATGCGCCCGCTATCGATACGGCCACCGGCCCGGCCGAACTGCTGCGTCGTCGCCCCGACATACTCGTGGCGGAGCGACACCTCGCCGCGTCGAATGCGCGGATCGGCGAAGCGCTGTCCGACTATTACCCGAAGTTCTCGCTGTCCGCCCTTGCCGGCTCGACCACCACGGTCGGCGGTCATCTGTTCGAGTCTCCCGCGAATGAGGCGCTCGGCGCTTTCGGGCTGCGTTGGCGACTGTTCGATTTCGGGCGCGTCGACGCCGAGGTCAAGGCCGCACGCGGACGCAACGCAGAAGCGCTCGCCGCTTATCGTCAAAGCGTTCTCCAGGCCAGCGCAGATGTGGAGAACGCGTTCTCGGCCCTCGCCGGGTACGACAGGCAAACCGGCATCCTGAAGGACGGCGAATCGTCCCTCGCCAAAGCACGCGCTTCCACGGCTGCCGGCTACCACAACGGCAGAAACAGCCAGCTCGACGTCATTCAAGCCGACGCGCAGCTTCAACAGATACAGGAAGCGCGGATTCTCGCGCAATCCGCCACCGCGCGTTCGGCTATCGCCTCGTTCAAGGCACTCGGCGGCGGCTGGGATGCGGACTCTTCCGGCAGCAGACGAGCCGAGATGAAGGTGATCGAAGAAGCCCGGTTTTAAGGCTGACGACAGGCTGCACGCTTAATCCACATCGAACGGGACTGATATGAAAACCCACGCAAAAGCATTGATCGCGTTACTCTCGACTATCGCGATCTGCGCTGCACACGCGCAAACCGCGTCACCCGCCGCTAAGGCCACGGTCGAGCCACCGTCCATTGACACTACGCCGTCCGGGACTTCTGAAAGCCCTGGAACTACTGCAAAGGCGAACGGCTCTGCGTCGTATGGCAATGGCAACACCAGCCGCTCCGCGTCGGGGCGTCGGCGGGAATTTGTGCCAAGTTCCTATTCGCCGCCGGTGTACGTGGTCGACTGAAACGATGAGTGGCCGCGAGCGATTGCACACCGAATCACCTATTAAATGCAGGGTTTTTTGTAGCGCGATCTGTTTTCATGCACTATCTTGTGCATATACACATTCAGAACCTTCGTGCTTCCCTGCGATTAACTTCCGGTGCACCTCCATGGCTCGACAACCAACGGTCCTTGTTACCAACGTTACCGGATATGCGGGACCACCATCGGTCGATGCGCTGACGAAGGCCGGCTTCCGTGTACTCGTCCACGATCGCTGTTTCGACGTAGCCACCTCGTGGAGCGAATTCAGTGCGGCGCATCCAGGCGCGGAGTTATTGCTGGCCGAAGATGTCGAGTCGCTCGCGTCGGCGGCTTGGGAGACTGGAGAAGTAATCACGGCGATCGTTAGCAACGACCACTACCCCGCCGTGCAAAATCCAACCGGGAGCGCATCCGTAGAGGATCTGCGCGCGACCCTCGAACGGCTCGTGGTCGACCCTTTCCGTTTGATCCGGGCGGCAATTCCGTATTTCAAGGCGCAGCAAGGCGGCAACATCGTGATGATCACATCCTGTCGCACGCTTGCTCCGATTCCCGGAGGCGCGATTCCAGACATGGCGCGCGCCGCAGCCAATGCGCTGGTCAGATCGCTTGCCGTCGAACTTGCTCCACACGAAGTCGCCGTGAACGCGATTGCGCCGAACTACCTGTACAGCGAGGCCTACTACCCTCGCTCGATTTTTGTCGATAGTCCTGAGGGCCGCGACTACGTGTCTACTACCGTGCCGGCCGGACGCTTGGGACGTCCGGACGAAATCGGAGAACTTGTCGGTTTTCTGGCATCGACTCAGGCGCGGTTTCTGACTGGAGCCGTGATCGACTTCAATGGCGGGTGGCCGTTTTCTGCCGTGCGACCACAGCAGGACGGACCCGTTGCGCAATGAACCCGGCGGCAATGGTCGACTCGGAATCTACGGCGCCAGACTCCGCAAAACGAGACTTGCGACAGCGGCGAGCGCCGCCTCGAGTTCCTCGCGCGGCCTGTATTGGAGAGCGACTGGATGGGCGAATAAGCGAAGCGCTTCGGAGATGCCCGATGCCACCTCGTCGAGCGGCGTCTTGCGCTCGAACTCACCGGTCTCGCGACCCGCTTTTACCAGTTCGCGCGTCATGGCTAACAACTCCGCCTCATGAGCGGTCGCGGTCTTCCACGATTCTTCCATGGCGGATACGACCAGTTCGTGCAGACGGGTTCCGTCGAAGAAGATTTCGAGGCTGCGTTGCAGCGTGAGTTGCATGAAGCGGCGTAAGCGCTGGGTCGCCGTGCCTGGACCGTCGACTACCCGGCGCAACTCGTTTTCCATCCGGTTCAGGACCGTCGTGCAAACGGCCTCGCCGATGGCTTGCTTCGAACTGAAAAAGCGGTAGAGATAGGTGCTGGAAACGCCGATGGCCTTACCGAGATCCGCAACCGACGTTTTACGGTAGCCGTAGAGGCGGAAATGCTCGTCGGCCGCCGCGATGATCTGACTATGCCGTTCGTGTTCCACACTTCCGCGCAAGCCTGACGTCGACGTTTCGGGAGCAGAGGGAGCGTTCTTTTTCATGACCGGGATTATCGCCCAATCTCCGGATGACGGCGAGTTACATATCGACAGCTAAGTAACTTTGCAAACGTACGACACATTCACCAGGAGAAACGCCATGTTTGGATCCACGCAAATCGTACTGGCCGCGCCCGTGCGCACCGCAATCGGCGCCTACAACGGTTCGCTGAAAGATACCCCTGCAACGGAACTCGGCGCGGCCGCAGTTCGCGAGAGCATCCGGCGCGCGGAGCTTTCCCCATCGGCCATCGACACCGTGGTACTCGGCAATGTCATTCAGGCCGGCAACCGCATGAATCCGGCGCGTCAGGCGGCAATAACCGCCGGCATTCCCGTGTCGTCACCTGCCATGACGGTCAACCGGGTTTGCGGGTCCGGTGCTCAGGCGATCGTGTCGGCGGCAATGGAAATCGCTATCGGCTCCGCGCGGATAGCGATCGCCGGCGGAATGGAAAACATGGACCGCGCGCCCTATCTCCTGCCTCAAGCGCGCTGGGGCTACCGGATGGGCAATGCCGAAGTGATCGACAGTATGTTGTTTGACGGCCTGAACGACGCGTTCTCAGGAGAACACTCCGGTTGGCACACCGAAGACCTGGTCAAGGAAGCGGGGCTCACGCGCGAGGCGCAGGACCGATGGGCCGAACGTTCGCAATCTCGATTTGCTGCGGCGATGGCTGCCGGTCATTTTCAGGCTGAGATCGTCTCGCTCGATCTCAAGGAGAAGAAAGGTGTCCGGCAGTTCTCAAAAGACGAGCAGCCGCGACCCGAAACCACATTCGAGATTCTGTCGAAACTGAAGCCGGCATTCCGCTCCGAGGGGACCATCACGGCCGGCAATGCGCCGGGCTTGAACTCGGGAGCAGCGGCGACAATCGTTCTCGAACGCTCCGTCGCGGAACAGATCGGGGTTCGCCCGGCCGCCCGGCTTGTTTCTTTTGGCGTTAGTGCGGTCGAGCCCGGCATCTTCGGTATTGCTCCGGTGCCGGCGGTGCAACTCGCGCTCGAACGGGCAGGATGGCGTCTGCCCGATGTCGAGCGCTTCGAAATCAACGAAGCGTTTGCCGCGGTTCCGCTCGCAGTCATCAAAAGCCTCGGCATCCCCGACGATATCGTCAACGTCGAGGGCGGCGCTATCGCACATGGTCACGCCATCGGCGCAACCGGCGCCGTTCTAACGACGCGACTGATTCACTCGATGCAGCGCGACGGACTCAGGCGTGGCATCGTCACACTGTGTATCGGCGGCGGCCAGGGCATTGCTCTCGCGCTCGAAATTCTGTGACCGTGCGCAGACGGCCTCAACTGTCGGTTCCGGCAACGAGGGGATCGGCGAACGCGGTGTCGACGACCGTTGCAAGAATCATCGCATCGGCGTTGGCCGGAGGCGGCTCGACCTTGGTAGGGCGATAGATCGGAGCGCCTCTGACGATGCTCTGCCCGCTCAGCGCGCAGACACCCGAGCGCTTTGCGGTCGCCGTGCGCCAGACCTGTTCGCCGTATTTACATCCACGCGGGTCGCTCCACGAGACCGTGACCGTTCGGGGACTGGGCCGGTCGAGCAGCGCGACCGCAATGCCGCCGACCCGGACCGGCAAACTGCCCGGGCGCTGCGAATCGACGATACGTCTGACTCGGGCCGTCAACTGCTGCGCGCATCCCGCATCGAGTTGGCCAACCGTGCGCTGCCAGGCCAGGTGGCTCGTCACGCATCGATCCATCGGAACTCCGTCATGAGTGAGTGATGCCTAGATCAGCCGTATCTTTGGCTGAACGAGACCGTTGATACGCTCGGCGGTCCACAGCGCCATCGACTTGCCGAAACCGTGCAACGCCTGCTGGTGCTGCCGGTAGAGCATCGCGTGACTGAGCTGCGCGAATCGGCCTTTGATAAAGCCGCCACGAAAGAAACCAAACTGCCCGAGCGTGCCGAACGCGTTGTAGTCGCTGAGCGAGACCAGCGAGCCGAAGTCGTGAAATGCGAACTCCGGCAACGCGCCGCCGTCGAGCCAGGCCGGCAGATGCTTCGCCAGATGCTGCGCCTGTTGCGTGGCCACTTGCGCGGTGGGGGCGAGAGGACGCTCGTTGCCCTCGAGCGTCAACGTCGAGCAATCGCCCAGCGCGAACAGCGTGTCGTCGTCTTGTGTCTGCAGCGTTGGCTTGATGGCGATCTGGCCGGAACGGTTGCTCGCGATACCTTCGAGTTTGCCGAGAAAGTCGGGTGCCTTGACTCCGGCCGCCCAAACCATCAGATCCGCCGGCTGCAAACTGCCGTCGCCCAGCCGGAGTCCGTCGGGTTCGGCCGCCGTCACTCGGGTGCCCGTTCGCACGGTGAAGCCGATATGTTGCAACTGGGCCTGACTGGATGCCGACACCGTCGGCGGAAACGCCGCGAGTATGCGCGGGCCGCTTTCGTAGAGCGTGAGATTCAGACGCGAACGGATATGGGGGTCGCCGTAACTCGACGCCACTTCGAGCAGGCGGCTTAATTCCGCCGCCAGTTCGACGCCGGTCGCGCCGGCACCGACGATCGACACGCGTAACGGGCTCTTGTTGACGACGCTCTGAAATATGCGCACACGTAGTGCTTCGTTGAACGCATCGGCCTGCGCCTGGCTGTCGATGAAGTGACAATGATCGAGCACGCCGGGCGTGCCGAAGTCGTTGGCGCGACTGCCGAGAGCAAGAATCAACACGTCGTACCCGACCGTGCGCGGGCCCATCACGACTTCGCCCGACTTCGAATGGAGCGCGCCCAGCTTGACGAAGCGCGCAGTGCGATCCAGCCCTTCCATCTCGCCTGGCTGATAGTTGAAGCCGTGGTCGCGCGCATGAGCAAGATAGATGACCTGTTGCTGCTGGACATCGCGTGTGCCCGCCGCGATCGTGTGCAGCATTGGCTTCCAGATGTGCGTCGGACTTTTGTCGATCAACGTGATCTCGGCGCGGCCACTGCGCCCGAGCGTGTTGCCCAATCTGGTCGCAAGCAGCAGTCCAGCAATACCGCCGCCCACGATGACGATCCGGGTGGTCTTGCTCATGGTCGAATATTCTACGAGTGATGAATTAATGCGATACTAAAGTTTCGCCGATGTCATGTCAAACCCTTAGTGCGGCGATCCAGGCCGGTTGTCGGCGTATTTCAGCCGCTAAAATCAGGGCTTTTTGCAACACGTTCTCCCCTCACCGATGAAACACCCTGAAGATCGATCCCCGCACGCCACGACCACGTCTTCGTCGCGCCGGCCGCGTGGCCGTCCGGCGTGCAGCGATGCGAGCGGCGCCGAGGCATTACTTCGCAGCGCCCGCGCGGCGTTCGCAAGAAGCGGTTACGAAGCGACCAGCGTGCGCGAAATCGCAAGGGCATCGGGCGTGGATCCCGCACTGGTTGCGCATCATTTCGGTTCTAAGGAAGCGCTGTGGATCGCCGTGGTGGACCAGATCGCCGAGGAAGCCGCCAGCATGGTCGAAAGGACCGCCGCGTTGCGTGAAACGCCCGGTTTGACATCGCATGCGCGCGTCGAGCAGGCCGTGTCGATTCTGATCGATCAGGTGTTTCTGACGCCGGACGTCGGCCGGTTTTTTTCGACCGCGGCAACCGAAAGTGGAGAACGGCTCGAACTGTTGATCGAGCGCGTGGTGCGCCCGTTTCGCGACGCCTTCGTCCCGTTGCTGATCGACGCGATCGAAGTGGGAGCGCTTGCGCGGCAGGATCCCGACATCCTGTTCATGATGCTCGCCAATGCCATCAGCAAAACGGTCGCTTATAGCCAGGTGCTGAGTCCGTTTTCTTCGTTGCCGCGGCGCGCGAAGGAATTCAAGCGGGCCGTTCTGACAACAGCTCTGGCCATGCTCGGCTGAAGCTCTCAACCGCAGGGTGGAGATTCGTCCCCCTTCTCATGCGCTTAGTCCCCGAAGTGGAACATCGCTTGCTGCTAGAGTCACGCCCCACGTTTGAAAAGGCGTGGTTTTCAATCGCAGGAACAGCCGCGGCAGATTGGGCACCCGATGCAATTGCATCGGGCAACTGACAAATACGATGCCGGCGAGTGCGCCGTTGTACTCCGCCAGCTTCACCAGCCACTCTTCGCGGACTTTTGATGGAGCATCGGTATGGCAAGTGATCTCGAAACCCGCATCCGTACTCGCGCGTATCACATCTGGGAAAACGATCCGTCGTCCGACGGTGACGCTCAAAAGCATTGGGACGAGGCACAGCGGCAGATCGAAGCTGAAGGCGACGATCAGTCCGACGGGCCGCAAGGCGGTGCGGACCAATCGTCAGACCGCGAGCGCGGTGGGCGGCTTGCGCCCGAAGATCAGTTGCAAGATCTTTCCGTGGACGAGTCAGAGCCTCTCAAAGGCAAGCAGCGTTAGCGCGAGACTGATCGCGCGCTCTGCTCGGCAGGCAGCAAGGCGTGCTTTTTCGGACGACGTGTATGACGTGCCCGCAAGAGCCGCCTGTCAGAGCGCTTCAGGCGTAATGGCCCCGGCTGGCGCCGCGAGTGAGTAGGTCTTTCAAAAATCTCTGGCGAGCCGGTTCGACCCGGCTCGCCGTCCCCTTCGGCGCTCCTGGCTCACGCCGTTGCCTGTGACTATTTCTTCGACGCCAGGCCGTTGAGGCCGCCGAGCAAACCGCCCGTCGAGGTACCGACCGTGTTCAACGTCGTGGTCAGTGTGCCGGAAACGGTCGTCAGCAAACCGGTGACCGGGGCCGCCGGATTGATGGTGCCGCCCGATCCGCTGGTCGCCGCCGTGTTCAGCGTGCCCGTCAGCGTGCTGGTGATAGTCGTGACCGCTGACGTAACCGGTGCGAGCGGATTGCCGCTGATGGCTGCGCCACCCAGGCCGCCAGTGACGGTGGTCAATACACCGGTGACGGGTGCGAGCGGATTGCTGCCGCTGCTCAAACCACCGCTCAGCGTTGCGGGCAACGAAGTCAACAGGCTGGTGACCGGCGACAAAGGATTGCTACCACTGCTCAAGCCGCCGCTCAGCGTTGCGGGCAACGAGGTCAACAGGCTGGTGACCGGCGACAAAGGATTGCTGCCGCTGCTCAAACCGCCGCTCAGCGTTGCGGGCAACGAAGTCAACAGGCTGGTGACTGGCGACAAAGGATTGCTGCCGCTGCTCAAGCCGCCGCTCAACGTTGCGGGCAACGAGGTCAACAGGCTGGTGACCGGCGACAAAGGATTGCTACCGCTGCTCAAGCCACCGCTCAGCGTTGCGGGCAACGAAGTCAACAGGCTGGTGACCGGCGACAAAGGATTGCTGCCGCTGCTCAACCCACCGCTCAACGTGCCAGGCAACGACGTCAGGATGCTGGTCAACGGTGCCAGCGGATTGCTGCCGCCAGCAAGTCCGCCAGTCAGCGTCGAAGGCAACGACGACAGCAGCCCCGTCAACGGAGCCAGCGGATTACCGCTGCTCGCGCTACCCGCGGTGAGCAGGCCACCCGCTGAGGTCACCGTGTTGCCAAGCTTCGTCACCACGTTGCCGAGGTTCTGGCCGATCGCATTGCCCGTAGCCGAGCTGATCGTGGCGCCCGCCGTACCCAAGCCGCCGCCGAGTTGCGAGAGCAGACCGTTCAGAGGCGCACCGAGGCCGGTGGTATCGCCGACAGTCTGCGTCGTCTGCGCGACCGTGGTAGTGATCGGCGTAATCGCGGTGCTGAGGGTTTGCGTAACCTGCTGGATCGGCCCGGTGGTCAGTTGCGACGTAAGCTGAGTGCCGATTCCACTGACGGCGTTGCCGAGCGTGGAAACCGCGCCGCCCAGCGGTGTCGTGAGCGGTGCGAGCGGCGCCGTCGGTCCGGAGCCCAGGCTCGTCACGAGTTGGCCTGCGCTGTTGACGGCCTGACCTGCGTCATAAACGAGGTTGCCGCTGCTCGCAAGCGTCGTTCCGAGCGGATCGGTCGAGTTGCCGAGCTGGCCGAGGCCATTCGCCAGCCCGGTCCCAACAGCTGTAACGCCGTTGCCGAGATTCGAGACCACGCCGCCCAGCGACGACGTAGTCGCCGCATTCGCACCCGGAATCGGCGTGAGACCGATCTGGTTGCCGATGGCGGAGACGGTCTGTCCAGCGGCGGTGACGACGTTGCCGCCGTTCTGCACGACCGTGCCGATCGGGTTCGCGCTGGTGGGCGTCGGAGTCGGCGTCGGTGTGGGCGTCGGCGTCGGAGTAGGCGTTGGGGTTGGCGTCGGAGTGGGCGTCGGTGTCGGTGTCGGAGTCGGCGTCACCCCACCTCCGCCGCCGCTCTGCAGACCCGGCGAGGTCAACGTGCTTCCGCATCCGGTCAACGCGATCATCGACGCCACGCAGAGGGCGATTGCCGTCGGTTTAAAAGTAGTCTTCATGGTTTGGGTCCCCCGTAGTTTGAAGTGTGTGGGGGAGACCAACTGCAAGGCCTATGCCATTTTTAAAGCGGCAGTATGAGTTTGGTTTATCCTTGCAAAATCAATCACTTGAAAATCCGTTAAAAAACCCGACCCCGTTCCCGACGTTCGACGTGTCCCGGAACACCTCAGCTGCACAGGGCCGCGTAACGTAACGTGCCGCCGTTGATTTCTCATCACCTTCCTCGGCATCCATGCGTCGCGCAATTCTTCCGAATCGCTGGTGCAACCGGAGCTCTGGCAGAGTGGCACCACCGGGCCTTCGCAAAGCGCGCAGGCGGAGTATTGGGTAGGCAATGGCTATGTATCGCACGACGCGTTGATCCGCCATCGAACCGCCCTCTTCGCGCCAACCAGCGAAGCGGGTGAATAAGGCCGGTTTGGCGTGGCTATTCCAGAAATTGCCTGTCTGGTTACGAGCTAAAGTGAATGCACTTGTGACGAGGCAGATTAACGATGAGCAGATATCAGACGGCCCTTCTGGAAATTCTGGCCACTGGAGGACTGGAGGATTGCATGTCGCCGGGCCGGGCGGTTTCACCCGCGAGCATCAACGACGAAGTCAGGCAGCTTTGCTGCGACATGCAGGGGCAACTCGCGCGGCTCGCGCAGTTCCGCGATTATCCCGACCTGATGTTGATGGCGGTGGACGAACTGATTATCGACGCGGATGTTTTGCGCGCGCTGGCCGCGGCAAGACTGAAGCTGGAACTCGCGGCCGCAGAGGACGGTTTGCAGTGTGTCGCCGCCCCCGAAGAGGCCGTGCTGCATTAGTCCGAAGACCGGTATTTATCCCGTCAACAGGTCTTCGAGCCGGTCAAAACGTAACGGCTTCAGCACGTAGCCGTTGAAATCACCGAGACTCACGCCCTGCTCCAATCCGACGTAGCCCGTCATGGCAAGGATGTGAGAATGCCGCGAGGCGCCTTCGCGCCGGATATTCGCGCACACCTCCCGACCGTCCGATTCCCCGAGCTTGAGATCGAGCAGGATAAGATCGAAAGCGGTGGTGCGAGCGATGTCGGCCGCCGAGTGACCATCATAGGCAACGGATGCCTGGTGTCCCATGGTTACCGCGAGAGCGGCCAATGCATCCGCCGAGGCACGATTGTCGTCAACAAACAGGACATTCAAGCCACGTCTCCTTAACATTTTTGAGTCAGCTAGGACTATACCTCAGGTGCTGTCGGTCCACTTTTGATCAGGCCGGATCCATTGCGCCGGCGAAGACCGAATCAGCTAGCCGCGCACCGCCGCTTCTATCGTGGCGACGTCGATTTTCGTCATCGGCATCATCGCCTCGAACGCGCGTCTCGCCACGTCGCCGCCTGTCGCGAGCGCATCGGTCAGCACGCGTGGCGTGATCTGCCAACTGATGCCCCACTTGTCCTTGCACCATCCACAGTGGCTTTCCTGGCCGCCGTTGCCAACGATCGCGTTCCAGTACCGGTCGGTCTCTTCCTGATCGCCGGTTGCGATCTGGAAAGAAAAGGCCTCGCTGTGCCTGAATTGCGAACCGCCATTCAGGCCGATACAGGGTATACCCACAACGGTGAATTCGACGGTGATCGCGTCGCCCGCTTTGCCGCCAGGATAATCCGTCGGCGCGTGGTGGATCGCGCCAATGCTGCTCTGCGGGAAGGTCTTCGCGTAGAAGGTGGCGGCCTCTTGCGCATCGTGTTCATACCATAGGCAGATCGTATTGGTGGTCATCTCGAAGAACTCCTTTTACCCATCGAAGCAGGCCCGAACAGATAGCACAACGGAAGCAAGTATCGCCGAGTATCCGCCGCCTTTCAAACCGCCTTCTGATCGGCACCGGCACGCCTGACGGCGATCGGCGGCCGCACGCCATAAACCCCTGAAGTTTTCCCGCCTGCCGCCGTTATTCCGTCCACAGACATCGATGTCTACGGCGCCCGCCCTCGGGGCCGTCTAAAACAGGGACAAAGGAATACGGAGATGGAACGCTTTCGCCTCAAAGTTCGGCTATGGCTTGCGCTGGCGGTCATGTGCATAGGAATTCTGTCGATCGGCCTGTGGGGTGCGTTCAAAACGCGCGATACGCTCATCGCGGGCCGGCAGGCCGAACTGAAAAGCGTCGTGAGCGCGGCGTATAGCGTGCTCGATCGCTACAACGGCCTGGTCGCGGCCGGCACGATGCCGCTCGCGGACGCCCAGCGCGCGGCCATGGCCGACCTGCGCGTGATGCGCTATGACGGCGCAGGCGGCTATCTCGTCCTCGAAGACGCGCATGCCAAAGTGCTGATGCACGGCGTGCGGGCCGATCTCGAAGGCAAGGACATGAGCGGCTTCACGGATCCCGAAGGCCGCCACGTGTTCAAGGACGGCTCGGACCTCGCCGAACGCGAAGGAGAAGGCTTCATCCATCTGCAGTTCCTGAAGCCGGGTTCCGACCGGATGGCGCCCAAGATCAACTACGTCCGGCTCTACAAGCCATGGGACTGGACCATCGTTACCGGTGTCTTCACCGACGATATCAACGCCGCGTTCTACACGACGCTCGTGCAATACGTCGGTGCCGCGCTAATTCTGAGTGTGCTGATGTCGCTCGTGATCGGCGTTATCTTGCGCAGCATTTTGCGGCAGCTCGGCGGCGAACCGGCCTACGCGGCGCAGATCGCTTCACGTATCGCGGATGGCGACCTCGACGTGATCGTGGCGACCCGGGCCGACGACAAGACGAGCCTGCTCGCGGCGATGCAACGCATGCAGCTTCGTCTTGCGCAGGCGATCACGCAGATTCGCAGCGGCGCCACGCTGATCTCGAACGTGTCCAACGAAATCGCCGCGGGTAACGCCGATCTGTCGCGCCGCACCGAACAGCAGGCGACCGCACTCGGCGAGACGGCGTCGAGCATGGAGCAGATCACGTCGACCGTCAAACAGAACGCCGATAACGCGCGGCAGGCGAGTCAGCTCGCGCACAACGCTTCCGAGACCGCTGCGCGCGGCGGCGAAGTGGTGGGTCAGGTGGTGGAGACGATGCGCAGGATTTCGCAGTCGTCGCACCGGATTGGCGACATCATCGGCGTGATCGACGGTATTGCGTTTCAGACCAATATTCTTGCGCTGAATGCAGCGGTCGAAGCAGCGCGCGCCGGCGACGAAGGCCGCGGCTTTGCGGTCGTGGCCGGCGAGGTACGCAGCCTCGCGCAGCGCAGTGCGGCCGCGGCCAAGGAGATCAAGGCGTTGATCGAGGAGTCGGCCGCGCAGATCGAAGGCGGCTCGCAATACGTGGACCGCGCGGGCCAGACCATGGAGGAAGTGGTGCACGCCGTGCGTCGCGTGACCGACATCATGGGCGAAATCAGCGCGGCATCGGCCGAACAAAGCTCCGGCATCGAGCAGGTGAACATCGCGGTGGCGAGCATGGACCAGACGACCCAGCAGAACGCGGCGCTGGTGGAGGAAGCGAGCGCATCGGCCGATGTGTTGAGAGCGCAGACCGGGCAACTTGCCGGCGCGATTGCCGTGTTTAATCTGCCGGAGGGGTGAGACCCGGAGGCTTTGGCGGGTGGCTAAAGCCTTTAGTCCGGATTCACGGCTGTAGCGGTCGGCGCGGTCGACGCACCACTTTCTATGCCGACAACTTCTGCATCTCGGCGAAGAGATCCGCCTTGCCCTCGAAACCGATGCCAGGAAGGTCGGGCATGGTGATGTAGCCGTTGTCCACCTTCACGCCATCGGGAAAACCGCCGTACGGCTGGAACAGGTCCGGATAAGACTCGTTGCCGCCGAGGCCCAGACCCGCCGCGATATTCAGCGACATCTGATGGCCACCGTGCGGGATGCAGCGGGCAGGCGACCAGCCGTGTTGGCGCAGCATGTCCAGCGTGCGGAGATATTCGACGAGTCCGTAGCTCAACGCGCAGTCGAATTGCAGCCAGTCGCGGTCGGCACGCATGCCGCCGTAGCGGATCAGGTTGCGCGCGTCCTGCATCGAGAACAGGTTTTCGCCGGTCGCCATCGGCTTGTCGTAGTAATTGCGCAGCGTCGCCTGCAACTCGAAATCGAGCGGATCGCCCGGCTCCTCGTACCAGAAGAGATCGTATTGCGACAGCGCCTTGGCGTACTGGATGGCCGTGTCCAGATCGAAGCGGCCGTTGGCGTCGACGGCGAGCTTCTGCCCATCCTGAAGCACGCTGAGGATCGAGTCGATCCGGCGCAAATCCTCATCGAGCGAAGCGCCGCCAATCTTCTTCTTGACGACCGTGTACCCACGATCGATATAGCTGCGCATTTCGTCTTTCAGCTTGCCGTGGTCCTGGCCGGGATAGTAATAACCGCCGGCTGCGTACACGAAGATCTTGCGCTCAGGCTCGCCGTTGCCGTAACGATCCGCGAGCAACTGGAATAGCGGCTTACCTTCGATCTTGGCCACGGCGTCCCACACGGCCATGTCGATCGTACCGATGGCGACCGAGCGCTCGCCGTGTCCGCCTGGCTTCTCATTCGTGAACATGGTGGACCAGATCTTGTGCGGATCGAGGTTGGTGCCGGCATCGTCGACGAGGCTCGCGGGATCGGCTTCGAGAAGGCGAGGAATGAACCGCTCCCGCATCAGCTTGCCCTGCCCGTAACGGCCATTGGAGTTGAAGCCATAACCGGTGACCGGCTTGCCGTCGCGAATGACGTCCGTCACCACGGCGACGAGACTCAGTGTCATCTTGCTGAAGTCGATATAGGCGTTCCGAATGGGTGAACTGATAGGAACGGTCTTTTCGCGGATTTCTACGATTCTCATGACGGGGTCTCCTCGGAATTGGGCACGTGTTGCCCGTGGTGCGTGTATCGGCGCGCGTCGACGTGCATCGGCTGCAATGGAACGCAGCTTATCCGCAAACCCGGCGGCTATACTTCACCTCAGTTCATTACACCTTTTACCCTGAGTGAAATCTGCGTGGCGACCGACATTGCATCCGACTTCGATTTTTTCATCCTGCTCGCCAGGCTGAAAAGTATGTCCGGCGCCGCTCGCGCGCTTGACCTGACCCCGCCGGCCGCGACCAAACGCCTGGGATTGATCGAACAGAGACTGGGCGTGAGGCTCGTGAACCGGACGACCCGGAACATCAGTTTGACTCCCGAGGGCGAGACCTATTTGCGCTACGCCACACAAATCGTCGGGCAGGTGAAACAGATGGAGGAAGAGATATCGGGCACGCGGACCGATCCTCATGGTCTGCTGCGCGTCAACGCAACGCTCGGATTCGGGCGCACAACCCTTGCACCGCTGGTGTCCGATTTCGCGAAGCGCTTTCCGAAAGTGGAAATCCAGTTCGAGGTCACCGACCGGCCGATCGACCTGGTCGCGGAAGGTTTCGATATGGCGATCCGGTTTGGCGAAATCCCCGACAGCCGGTTAAGCGCCAGGCGCATCATGAGCAATCGACGCTTCCTTTGCGCGTCGCCCAAGTATCTGGAACGTTTTGGCAGCCCGGAGCGCGTTGAAGATCTGGTGAAGCATCGTTGCATCATCCACCGTCAGAATGACGACGCCTATGGCGTTTGGCGATACATCCAGGGCGACCACGTGGAAGCCTTGAAAGTCAAAGGCGCTCTGTCGAGCAATGATGGCGATATCGTCCTGAGATGGGCGCTCGACGGACATGGAATCCTGATTCGCTCGGAATGGGACCTGGCGAAATACGTTCAGAGCGGAAGGTTGAAGCTCGTGTTGCCCGAAACGCCGCTGCCTTCCGCCGATCTGTTTGTCTACTACCCTGGTCAGCGGAACCAGACAGCCCGTGCGCGGGCATTCATCGATTTCCTGGTCGATCACTTTCAGGCGCCGTTTCTCCCGGTCGAAACGGGGGCGCTGGTTCATGCCCGGAAGAAGAAAGCTGCCCGGACCTGAGCGATCGACAGGGAAGTCGACAGGCGCGGGGGCAGTTTCAAAGACGGCTTGTGCAGATCCCGCCAATGCGGCGGTGCGACTGTAGTCGGACGTTGGATTGAAACCAGGGAGCGAGTCATGCACCTCGGCCCGTCACGTAGCAAGTGCGACGTGGGAGATACGCTATCCGCCAATCACCGGCTCCGCGAGACTATTCAACAACTTCCGGCTGGAAGAGCTGGAGATTGGCGATCACATAATCGCGTACCTGCATTGGCTTTTGTCCGGTGATCTGTTCGACGATGTCGTTCGTGCCCGCAAACTCGCCCGCCTGATACGCGCGATACACCGACACGATGTGCTGAATGAAGTGTTCAGGCAATCCGAGCTGTGCAAGCCGGGCTTCAAACGATTCCAGGCTCTCGGCTTCGTAACGGATCGGCCGGCCGAGCGCACGGCCTACGGCTTGCGCAAGTTCTTCGTGATCCATTTCTTCTGCACCGAACAACGGATACGTCTTGCCTGCATGAGGCGCAGGATCCAGCAGGACACTGGAAATTACACGACCTTGATCGACGGCGGCGATCGGCGCGTGTCTGCCGCTTGCGGCGGGCACGCGGAGCAGATCGTCATTCGCAATCGAAGGCAACTGGAAACCGTAGGTCAGCCATTCCATGAAGAACGTCGGACGAAGATGCGTCACTGGAATTCCCGCCCAATCGAACACACGCTCGCCATACCAATGGGCAAGTGCAGCCTCGCTTTGAGCGTCGACTTTCGCGGAAATCTGTGACATGTTGACGATCGAGCGAACTCCAGCGAGCTTCGCGGCATGCGCAAAATAGGCGGTGGCATCGATGAGTCGAGCCTGCGTGACCGGGTACACGAAATACGCACCGGTAACGCCTTGCAGTGCGGCCTGAACAGCGCGGCTGTCCAACAGGTCGCCGACGACGACCTCGACGTCTCTGGCGCGCAGCGCAGAGGCTCGCGCGTCGTCGCGATGGACGAGGGCGCGCACCCGGGCGCCCTTCGAGAGCAGAGCCGTGATGGCAGCGCCACCCGTGTCGCCGGTGGCGCCTGTGATCAGGTAAAGATCGTGGTTCATCTCATGCTCCAGAACGGAAATGATGAAGTCGAACTGCACTAGCGGCAGACGGTACGACCTGGGTCCGCGGTCGCTGTTAGTTGGACGGCGTTCGCAAACGTGTCGGAGGCACGACGGTCTGCACCTGGCCGGTCGTCACGTCGTAGACGAGACCCGACACCATCAACCCGTCGGACAGATCGAGGTTGGTTTTGAGCGCGGCGATATCGAGGGCAATGGCTTCGTACGGGTCGGGGATCGACATGGTGTCCAGAGCGGCTTCCTCGACGTCCAGGTATCTGGCGAGCAATGCAGGCGCATGTCGATGGCATCCGATGATGCCGCAATCAGTATGCTGAAGCAGAACGAGGTTGCGGGCACCGCCGGGACGTCCGGCTGCTGCGCCAACGACACTCAATACCGCCAGGGTTTCTATCAGTGCGTGACTGACGCGGCCACCGACGTTACGGATTACCGCCGTTTCTCCCAGCTTCAATCCCAGCACGGTTGCAGGATCGACGCGAGGATCGACGCAGCCGACTACGATCGTCCCCGTCGACGGCATCATCTTGAGTTCAGGGGAGAAGTCGGTTCTGGCGAAATTGGCATTACGTTCGAGCATTACCTCATGAAAATCCATTCTCTCTACTCCTGCGCGATGAGTGAAAAGTCGAGGGCAGAAACGCCCGGAATGTGAGGATATGGAACATCAGGATCGCAGTATCGGGCGCATCCGCAGCGACGAATATGGCCGAAGACGTCACGGTAGAAGCACACCTGGATCTGGCACGGAGACGGTGGCTCGATACGGTGCCTCGCCAGGCAGTTCGAGGCCGTTGACTGCCTCATCGGCATGGTTGGGGTGCTGTCGCTCCAAGGCATGCTTCCTCGGCGTGCGGTCGATCAGGAGGGCGAGCACGTCCGGACGGCTGTAATGGCCGCGCGAATCCATCATGCGTTTGCGTTTGTCGATCTGCCAGAAGTCGAGATCCGCGATAATCTCGCCCTCGCCCTCTCTCAACGGCGGCCCACCCAGGAACTCTCCCTCTGGCGAAACAATGGCGGTGAAACAGCCGCTGGAGATCGGGTCGAGGTTGGTCGTACGGGTATCCAGCAGAATCTGTTGCTGCTGTTCGGGCGTCAGCCAGGCGGTCGCATTGACGACGAAAGCACCGGCTTCCAGCGCATGCTGGCGGATATTGACGGCAATCTGTTCGGAGAAGATGTCACCCGCGAACGAGCCGGGGTACATCGCCGAATGGATTTCCTCTCCATCGGCCATTAGCGCATAGCGCGCAAGCGGGTTGTAGTGCTCCCAGCACGCAAGCTGGCCGACGCGACCCACGGCGGTATCGATGGCGCGCAGCCCTGACCCGTCTCCCATTCCCCATACCATGCGTTCGTGATACGTCGGCGATAGCTTGCGGCGACGTTGCACCAGCTTGCCATCGGCGTCGAACAGAAGTTGCGTGTTGTAGAGCGTTCCGCGGTCGCGTTCGTTCACGCCGATCGACACGACCATACCCGCCTGGCGCGCCGCGTTGGCAATCGCAGTGGTCGTGTCGGACGGCACCACGACTGACTGGTCGAGCAGCTTGTAATGCTCGGCTCCCATCGCATAGGGTGCTTCGACGAACGAAAAGTAAGGGTAATAAGGAACAACGGTTTCGGGGAACGTCGCGAACTGAACCCTTTCTTTGCCGAGGTCGAGGATCTTGCGGACGACCTTATCGACCGTGCCTTCCCGACTGTAGAGGACCGGCGCAATCTGAACGGCTGCAGCACGAATGATTTTCGACATGGCGGTGTTCCTTTCGCTCGATGTGCAGTAACGGGGAAAGCGCTTGTACGTTACCGCGCCGGCCCGCTAGCATGTATGTCGTTATTGCCACCATTTATGCCATCGCCGCACCAGGCGTTGGCCCTCTATCGAGCGCGCGAAATCCAGTGACATCGCGTTCGCAATCCGTGAATCCCGTTTGCAGGAGCCAGGCATGCATCGGATCGGCTTTATCGTGCCGGACAAGTTTCAGTTGATGAGTCTTGCCGCGTTGACAGCATTCGAGTTGGCGAACCTGCCCCCCACAGGCCAGTGCTATGAAATTCATCTGCTTTCCGAGCGCGGAGGTCCGGTTCAGTCGTCGGCCGGCATGACATTGGAGACCGAAAAGTTCGGGGATCCATCGTTCGACACGATCATCGTCGGCTCCATCACCGAACTGAAGATGCCGCCTTTTGGTCCGCCCTTGATTGCGTTCGTGCAGGAAGCCGCCAAAGCATCCAGACGGACGGCATCCATCTGTAGCGGAGCGTTCGTTCTCGCCGAAGCGGGCCTGCTGAATGGCCGGCGAGCGACGATGCACTGGGCTCACGCGGCCGAATTCAGAGCCCGTTTTCCCGACGTCACGACGGACGAGGACCGCATTTTCGTCAACGATGGTCCGCTCTGGACCTCGGCAGGAATGACGGCTGGTATCGATCTCGCGCTGGCACTGATCGACCACGACCTCGGTCCTGACGCCGCAAAGATGGTCGCCCGGCTACTGGTTATGAACCAACGCCGGCTGGGCGGCCAGAAGCAGCATTCGGCGCTGCTCGACATGACGCCCAAATCCGATCGCATCGAATCGGTTCTGGCGCATATCCGTCGGAACTTGCGCAACGCACTGAGCGTCGACGAGCTTGCTGCGGTGGCGAACCTCAGCCCGCGCCAGTTCAGCCGTGCGTTTCTGGCCGAGACCGGTCTGCCGCCAGCCAGAGCCGTAGAGCAGCTCCGTCTGGAGGCGGCCCGGTTCATGATTGAACAGGGGCGCCACACCATTAACGTAGTGGCGAATGAAACAGGTTTTGCAGACCGGGAGCGCATGCGCCGCGCTTTCCTGCGGACCTTCGGCGTGCCTGCGGATGTGTTGCGCCGGAATGCCCGGGCCGAAGCGCTTGATGACAGACAGACCCATACTCTTGCGCAGCCGCAATCAGTGAGGCATGACGCTTTGCCTAACCCCTGACCGATTGCACGCGTATTGGAGTTCTCGACTTTCTCCATGCCAGAAACAGCGCGAACAGGATTAGCCCGTCAAATCCAGGTACACCTGATGCCAGGCCCACCCGGCTTCCCTTCGTACAGTCCGGTGTTCTGCGATCCAGAACCGATTTCGTTGGATGACCCGGACATAGTAGGTGACCACGGTTGAGCCATTGGGGCGAGAAGATATGGCGCGTTCGGCAAGTTCTTTTTGAAAATGCCAATGGGCATCGTCCAGGCAGGGGCCTTGAATGACCGTTCGCCCACGCAGAACGGTCATTCACGCACACGCCGTCAAACAACCGCAGTCGACGACCTCACGTCCATAAATCCGTCGAGACGTATTTCAGCCCCGAATCGCATATCAGCACCGCGATAGTCTTCCCGCGCATCTCGTTCCCGAGCAGATGGAGCGCCGCCGCAATATTCGCACCGGAGGAGAAACCTCCAAAGATGCCTTCACGCTGGGCAAGCACGCGAGCAGCGCTGCGCGCGTCCGCTCCTGACACCTGGAGGTAGCCGTCGACGGCAATACCTTCCATGAAATGAAGATCGCCGATCGCATATCCGCCGCCCTGAATGGGATGACCAGGGTCGGTGACCGGCAGTCTGGCAAGCGCTGCTGCACCCTCGGGTTCAACCACAAAGCAGCGGATTGCCGGATTCCTCTCCTTGAGCGCTTTGCTTACTCCAACATAAGTCCCTCCGGACCCAACGAAATCAACGAATCCATCGATCGCACCGGACGTTGCCTCCCACAGTTCGGGGCCCGTGGTCCGGTAGTGCGAGAGCCAGTTGCCGTCACGGTGGAACTGGTCGGCCCGAAAAGCACCCCGCGCGTCGGTCACGCGTTGCGCCTCCAGATTCACCAGTTCGAGGTCGCCACCTGAGACCTGCCCGGGTACACCACCTGACAGTTGGTCGACCAATATCACCTCGGCGCCAAGCGCGCGCATCATGCGGGCGCGTTCCTCGGAATTTCCCTTCGACATGACGGCCACGAACGGGTAGCCCTTCACGCTACAAACAATGGCGAGGCCCGTGCCCATGTTGCCCGACGTCAGCTCGACCACGGTCCGTCCTGGCGATAACGCGCCGCTTCGCTCGGCTTCCTCGATGACGCCCAGCGCCGCACGGTCTTTCTTCGAAAAGCCGGGATTGAGATAATCAAGCTTGGCCAGAATGGTGCCTTCGACACCCTGGCTTTCTGTAAGACGATCGAGACGCACCAACGGCGTACCGCCAATCGCCTCGACAACCGAGTTCAGTAGTGCGCTCATCGCGGCTCCAGATTGAGAAACGAACATGTGCATCAGCGCGAAGCAGCGTATCGCGACGAGACGCTGCGTGCTTGTACGTTCTTGCTAACGGTGCCCGTTGTGCGGTGTGGTTGCCTGTGTGTCGTCTGGCCGCCTACCGCGGGCGGCGTCGGTGCGGCGCTCCTGCTTCACAGGTTGGTTTGCTCCGCCGCCTCCAACGTGTCTCCCACCTCGCTACCGAGGTATCACAACCGCACCGGCGTAAAACCATCTGAACTCCAGTCCTCGCTGCCTACCCCGTGATGGACGATAAACAATCCCTCGGAGTCGTAGCGGTTCTTGATCGCTTTCAGTCGCGCATAATTCGCCCCCCAGAACGCTTCGCGCCAATCGTCACGGAAATAATCCGTTTCCGAAATATAGGCGCCTCCTTCTGGCGACAATGCTTTAAGAACAGCCGCAGCCTTCTCCACACGTCCGGCCTGCCGATGAGCTTCCGCCGTGTCGGCCGACGTCACCGGGAGGCCCGCATACGGCGGGGGACCGCCTGTCGCGACAATCATCAGGGCGAAGGCGTCGGCAACCTTTGAATTCATCGAGCAATGGCGCGCCTGCTCGTTCACTTCTGGCGGGGTGCCGGCAAGTCCTTTGTTGACATGCAGTTCCACGGTATGAAAGCGGGCAGCTTCCACGAGCGCGTCAACAAGCCGGCCGCGCGACGTAGGTTCGAGAAGCGCTGCGGGCAGCCATTGTGACTCGTAGCCGTAGAGGAACAGCGAGGCCTGCTCTCCATCGCCTCGCCACCAGCCATGGTGACTGGCCGCGCCATCCCGCGGGTCGGGCACCAGTCCCGGGTTCGCCTCCAGATCCCACCAGCGACGTGCGGGCGCGGCGCCGATATGCGGCTCCGTGTCGAAAGTGAAATCCGACGGTGACGCGCGTACCCAATCAATGAAAGGCGCCCAGGCCGATCTGGCCTGTCCGTCGTCGAGGCCCTGGCACACCATCGACACGTGAACTTCGTCGTTGCTAAAAATAAGCTGCTCGCCCCATTCGGGGTTGAACAGATTCGCGGCGTAATGTTCGACGAGCTGCTCGACCAGTCGCCGGTAAGCCTCACGCGATGACGCCTTGACCTTGAACTCGGCCCAACCAAAGTACTCAGGCAGATCGTGAGTCTGCAAAGTAAGCCGGGTGACTACGCCGAAACTGCCACCTCCCCCGCCCTTCAGCGCCCAGAAGAGATCGGGCTCGCGCGATGCGTTGACGGTGCGGATCACACCATCAGCAGTGACGATTTCGGCCTGAAGCAGGCTCGCGGCGGCCAATCCGTAACGCTTTGAGAACGAACCGAAACCGCCTCCCTGGACGAGGCCCGCCACCCCCACGCTGGTACAGCCGCCGCCCTGGACGTATCGTCCCGCCCGGGTGGTAACGGCCGTGTAGACGTCGATCCACATACAGCCGGCGTCTACCGTCACTGCCGGCATTGGAGGCATCGAAGAACCCGATGGAACGAACGCATCGTGCAGATCGATGCGGTTCATCGCGCGTGTCCAGATCAGAATGGAATCCGGCGCGTTCGAGCCGCCAAGGTAACTATGCCCCCCGCCTTTCACCACCAGACGCAAATTGTGTCGACGGGCGAAATCGATGCCTGCGACTACGTCGGCGGTAGAACGGGCCGCCACCGCGTAAGCGCTCGCATGGGGTGTCCAGGCGTCGAGCCAACCCGATATCTGGGTTCCGCCAGGGTCGTCGCCGAGCGCAATCGGGTTTCGCGCTTCCTCCAGGCGAGCCACGCAATCGGGCGTACGGGACGCTTGCGCGCAGGCCTGCCAGAGGGTCGTGGGTCGCAACAGATTGCCGCCGACTGCGCGATCCAGCGCCTCCCACTCCTCTGCAGCCGGCCACGCCGGATCGCCAGGACGAACGCGGCCCGTTCTACTCAAGACCGGAATCGTCCTGGCAAAGACCGTGGTGGCGGGGAGGAAAGGCAGGGCGGCAGCGCCTTTTAAAAGGCTTCGTCTCTTCATGACGTCTCTTTCTTTACTGGAACTTATGGACTCGCACGCACAATGCTCACGCCGGCAGTCTCCAACGCTACCGTTAGCGCGGCATCGGTCGAGCCTTCGACCACGATCGTCTGCGCAAGCGTCAGATCGCCGATAGCATACGCTGACGCTGCATTGAGTTTTTCCATCGATGCCAGAACGACGGTCTCGGCCGACCGTGCGGCGAGCGCACGTTTCACATAGGCTTCTTCGAGATCGCCCGTGCTGAGCCCGGCCGTCGGATGCACACCGGTTACACCCATGAAGTAAATGTCGGCGTTGATATGCGACATCGCCTCGATGGCCGCGGCACCCACGTTCACGATCGAATGCCTGTACAGCTTGCCGCCAATCATGATTACTTCGATCGACGGGTGATCGACCAGTGCAACGGCGACTGTCGGGCTATGCGTCACGACTGTCGCGGACAAGCTGTGAGGAATATGTTTCACCAGCTCCGCGGACGTGGTGCCGCCGTCGATGATGACGATCTGGCCCGGCTCGATCATGGCCGCGGCAGCGATTGCGATCGCACGTTTGCCGGATGTTTCCAGCGCCCGTCTTTCCGCAAACGGCACGACGGCCGACGAAGCGGGCAAGGCTCCGCCATGAACCCGCTGCAACAATCCTTCCGCAGCCAGTTCGCGGAGGTCGCGCCGTATCGTGTCTTCCGAGACACCGAAGCGTAGGGCAAGCGGCCCCGCCAGTACCTGCCCGTCCCGGGCTAGCCACTCGAGAATGGTCTTCTTGCGCTGCGTCGTCAGCATTGATTGCACGCTTTTTCTTGATATTGAACGAATTCGCACGATATCATGAGCGCTCCTGTTCGGGAATTGGAGCCCTGCATGACTGCAACGCGAGACCGTGTACGCATCGTCGATACGACAGTGCTATCCGACGACTGGTACGTATTGAAGAAGACGACGTTCGACTTCCTGCGGCGCGACGGTACGTGGCAGCGGCAGAGTCGGGAAACCTACGATCGCGGCAACGGTGCGACGATTCTGCTGTTCAATCGTGCGCAACGGACGGTCATATTGACCCGGCAGTTCAGGCTGCCTGCGTTCGTCAACGGGCACGATGGGATGATGCTCGAAGCGGCTGCTGGGCTGCTCGACAACGCATCGCCGGAGCAGCGCATTCGTGCCGAGGCCGAGGAGGAAACGGGCTACCGGGTGCACGACGTACAGAAAATCTTCGAGGCTTACATGAGCCCGGGGTCGGTGACAGAAAAGCTGCATTTTTATATTGCGGACTATGACGCGACGACCCGTATCGGAGACGGCGGCGGAGTCGAAGCCGAAGGAGAAGATGTCGAAGTACTGGAGTTTGCGCTGGACGACGCATTGATGGCGGTGGAGCGCGGTGAAATCGTCGATGGGAAAACCATCATGCTTTTGCAGCATCTTGCGCTGCGCGAACTGAATACGCGGTAAATACGATGAACGCTCAACTCATCCTGATCGCCGGACCGTATCGCAGCGGGACAGAAGGCGATCCTGCACGCATCGCGTTAAACCTCAGGCGGCTGGAGGAAGCGGCACTGCACGTTTACCGGCGAGGACACATGCCGATGATCGGCGAATGGGTGGCATTGCCTTTGGCCGCCGCGGCAGGCTCGAATGAGCCGGGCGATGCGATCAGCGAGCAATTTCTTTATCCCGTTGCTCATCAGCTACTCGAGCGGTGCGACGCGGTGTTTCGCATCGAAGGCGAATCCAGGGGAGCGGACGAAGACGTTCGGTTAGCTCGCGAACTGGGGAAACTCGTGTATTGGGATTTCGAAAGCATTCCGATCTGCGGTCGGTAATCGTTGACGATCCATGCGGACACTCGCAATTCGTGCGCCCGTTTCACGCCCGCGAATTTTTATCCTGCTCCCCCATCGATTCCACTTTTCAGATAGCTCGCACGCGCCGCCAGAATATGCGCCTGCATCACGCTGCGCGCCCACTCGCCGTCCCCCGCCTTGAAGCTGTCGATAATCTCGCGATGGTGTCCGAGGCTGCGCGCAAGCTGTCTGTCGTCGTAGCGATGAAACGTACGCAACACCACCGGCAGTTCGATAATGCCCGCGAGTACGCTCGCGAGCCGCTTCGTTCCCGCCGCTTCCAGAATGCGCCGGTGAAACTCGCTGTTCAAGGAAGAGATGCGTTCGATAAAGCCCTCCTCCCGCTCGCGCGCTTCGCGTTCCATGCTGTCGGCCAGCCCCTCCAGAAGCGCGACTTCGTCGTCGGAAATACGCGTGGCCGCGATCGAGCACATCATGCCTTCGAGCGTTGCGCGCAACTGGAAAATCTCGACGGCGTCGTCGACATCGAACGACGCCACCGAAGCACGCTGGCTCGACGTAAACTGCACGAGCCCGTCGCTGGAAAGCCGCCGCAGCGCCTCCCGCACAGGCGTGCGCGAGACGCCGAGTTGTGCCGCGAGATCCGTCTCGGTGAGTTGCGCACCAATCTGCAGTTCGCGCGAAAGAATGGCCTCGCGAATCGCTTCGTAAGCCTTGTCTACGGCCCTTGTCATAGTTCTGGATCGTGATGGTGGTTGCGTTGCCGGAGCACTATTCTAGTCTGCGCTAGTCGTTGGGCGTAAAGCCGATCGCTTCGAGCGCCGCACGCGCGCATTCCATATCCTGTGAGTAGTGACCACCGCTCAGACCGATCGCCCCGATCACCGCGCCGTCTTCGAAGATCGGAAAGCCGCCGCCGAACACCACCAGCCTCGGCGTATGGACGAAACCGTGCAGAAGTGGCGCATCGTCCTTGATGAAATCATGCCAGCGATGGGTCGCAAGGCCCGTGGCCGCGGACGTATAGGCCTTGTCCTGCGCGATGCCGAGCGAGATTTGCGACGCGCCGTCCATACGCAGGAACGACTTGAGCAAACCCGCGTGATCGCACACTGCGATCGACATCTGCAGACCCTTCGAGCGGGCGTGTTCGGCAGCAGCGGCAATGGCGGCCTGCGCAGTTGCCGCGTCGATACTGGACAGTGAAATCGAGGCCATGTGAAGCTTCTCCTTGTATTGGCGATTGATCAGACTGCGTTGCCGGCCTCGTGACCGTCGGCGGTCGCCGCGAGAATGCCACGTCCCGTTCGACAGTCGCCGACCAGCCGGGTGGGAATGCCCTGCTGCTGCAGCGGCCCGACGAGCGAGATATCGGGCACGCGCGGTGTCGCATAGGCGAGAAACGCGACATCGTCGATAAAGCCGGCATCGCCGTTGTAGACATTCCGGTATTCGAGCCGCCCTTCCGTCTCGAACGATTCGCTAATCACGGGCTCGCTCAGTGTCAGAACCTGCACGCGTGCGAGTGCGAGCCGCCGCAGGAATCCCTGCCGCGTGACCAGCGCCACTTCCTGGGCAATCGCTTCGCGTGGCGTGATGATGGCGACACGCCCGAAGATCGTCGCCAGCAGTTCGGCGGCCGCGTAGGTGCCTTCGCCCTGATCCATGTCGAAGAGCACGGCGCTCCCCGGCTGGCGCGACGGGTGACGTAGGAGCTCGGCCATCGCTGTATTGATGTCGGGAATCAACCCTGCGTCGGCGTAATCGGCTGGCACCCAGGATGGCACACTATGGGTTGCGCCGGTCGCGAGAATGACCTCGTCGGGCCTGAATTCACGAATCTCGCCGATGCCCGCCTTGCGCCCCAACTCGAAGCGCGCGCCCGCGCGCTCTGCCGCGGCGAACTGGTAGTCGTACACGCTGCTAATCGTCTCGCCGCCAGGCAGGTACGAGCGCAAACGCGCCTTGCCGCCCGGTTCCCGGCTCGTCCCGTAGACGATCACGTCGTGACCACGCGCTGCCGCAACCCAAGCCGCCTCCAGCCCGGCGACGCCTGCGCCCACCACCGCCACCCGCTTCTTCACCGGCGCACGCTGCGGCCTGAAATCGACTTCGTCGGGCTCGGCGACGCGCGGGTTGTTGATGCAGGCGAGCGGCCGGTTATACGTGATGATGGTGTCCCAGCACGTGTTGCACGATACGCAGTAGCGGATGTCGTGAGTGCGGCCCTGCAGCGCCTTGTCGAGCCATGCGGGATCAGCGATGAGCGTGCGGCCGAGGCCGATCAGTTCGGCGTCGCCGCGCTCGAGAATGGCTTCGGCTTCAGCGGGATCGGTGATGCGGCCGAGCGCCATCACCGGTACGCCATGAGCGGACTCGCGCAAGCGCCGGATCAGGGCGGCGTACGGCACGCGCTCGCCGAACCGGTCCGGCACGTGCATCTCCAGCGAGCGGGCATGCGAACCCTGTGCGAAGCACACGTAATCGACATCGCCCGAGCTGGTCAGCATCGAGGTGACGAGCGCCGCTGCGTCGGGATCGATACCGCCGGGCACGCCGTCGTCGCCGGGCAATTTGAGGCCGATTGCGAAGCGGCGCGGGCAGCATGCGCGAATCGCCTCGATCAGTTCGCGCAGAAAACGCGTTCGGCCGTGCCAGTCGCCGCCGTATTCGTCGGTGCGCACGTTCGATTGCGGCGACAGGAACTGATGAAACAGATGCCCATGTCCCGCCGAAAACTCGACGCCCGCGAAACCGCAGCGATGCAGTCGCGCCGAAGATGCCGCGAAATCGTCGATCAGTTCACGGATTTCGCTGGCGGCCAGTTCACGCGGCATCGACCAGCTCAGATCGTCGGCGAGACGCGATGGCCCGATTGCGTTGAAGCTGCGGCCCGACTCGTGACGCGCGCGACCCGGGTCCTGGATCTGACCGAAGAGCCGCGAATCGTAGCGCTCGACAGCATCGGCCCATCGGCTGAGGCCGTCGAGATTATCGTCGTTCCATACCCGCACGCGGTCCCACACCCGCTGGTGTCGCGCCATCGAAAGCGGCTCGGTCACGACCGCGCCCGCACCGCCCTGGGCGCGATTCGCGAAATAGCGGATCAGACGGTCCGTCACGTGCGAGTCGTCGGACATGAAGGTACTCATCGACGCATGCACGACGCGGTTGCGCAGGTGCGTGCCGCCCGGCAATACGAACGGTTCAGCGAGCGGTGAGGAGAAACCTGTGTTGGTCATGGTCGCTCAGGAAGAAAGAGTAGCGGTTGAAGAAGCGCGTGTGTCACGCTTCTTTCGCTGAGTCACGAGCCACGGCGTGACGCGCCCCTGATGGCGCACGCCGAGCAGCCGCTCGACAGTGTCGAGTACACCGAGCAGACGGTCGAGGTCGATACCCGTTTCGAAACCCGCCTGTTCGAACACGAACGCGAGATCTTCGGTCGCGACATTGCCCGACGCGCCCGGCGCAAACGGACACCCGCCGAGACCGCCAATGGAGGCATCGAACTGACGCACACCCGAGAGCGCCGCCTGCCACGCAAGCGCGCTGCCGAGCCCGCGCGTGTCGTGGAAATGCGCGGCGATACGCTTCTCACCGTAGGCGCGGACCAGCGGCTCGAATAGCAGAGGCACATCGGCCGGATGCCCCGCTCCGATCGTGTCCGCCACTGCGATCACCTCGGCGCCGACGTTGATCATCCGCGCGGCCAGCGCGTGCACGCGCGCGGGCGAACTCGGCCCATCGAACGGACACCCCATCGCGGCAGCCAGGTAGACCCGCACGCGCACGCCGTCATCGGCCGCGCGCCGTGTAACGGCTTCGCAGACGACGGTTGCCTGTTCGAGGGTCATGTTGATGTTGCGGACGTTGAGCGTCTCCGACACGGCAAGCACCAGCGCGACCGACCGGACTCCCGCGGCATGGGCGCGTTCATAGCCCTTCATGTTCGGCACCAGCGCCATGCAGTCGTCGAGCCGGGCGGTGAGTCCCTGATGAATGGCCGCTTCGACGAACCGGCCAGCGTCGGCGAGTTGCGGCACCGCGTCCGGACGCACGAAACTCGTGAGTTCAACATGGCGCAAACCTGCCTCGATGAGCGCCTCCAGCAGCATGAGCTTGCCCTCGAGCGGCACGGCGACGGGCTGATTCTGCAAGCCGTCACGCAGCCCGACTTCGGTGATGCGAATAGTGTCCGGCATCGTTACCTCACTGAATCACGCCGTCCTGCGCGAGCGCGGCCAGGTCGGCCTCGCTCAGTTTGAGGAACTGCGTGAGCACTTCGGCGGTGTGTTCACCCAGCGTCGGCGGTGGCGCATAAGTATCTTCGTGCGTGTCCGACAGCTTCACCGGATTGCCGGGCATCTCGACCATACGGCCGTCGGGCGCGCGTACCGGCACGAACATGTTGCGGCTACGAACCTGCAGATCGCCCAATACGTGCTCGAAATCGTTCACCGGCGCGCACGGAATACGCCGCGCGGAAAGCTGTTCCAGCCAGTACTCGCAGGTGTTCGTCTCGAACTTCTCTTGCACCAGCGCATTGATGCGCTCACGCGCGGCATATCGCCCCGGTTGGTTCTTGTAGGCGGCATCGCGCAGTGCGTCGATATCGAGCAGGTCGACCAGCGACTCCCAGAACTTGTCCGTCAGCACCGCAACGATCACATGGCGCGTCGACGTGCGGAACGTGTCGTAGGGCACGTGCACGAAGTGCCCGTTACCTAGCGGTCCGGGATTCTTGCCCGACATCGCATACATGGTCGCCATGTAGTTGAGCATCGACACCTGACAGTCGAGCATCGAAATATCGACGTGCTGGCCACGTCCGGTTTCGTGGCGCGCCATGAGCGCGGCTAGCACACCGATGGCGCCGAACAGGCCGCCGCCCAGATCGCCGATCGGAATGCCCGCACGAATGGGGCGGCCGCCTTCCTCACCCGTGATCGACATTCCACCGCCCATGCCCTGCGCGACCAGATCGAATGCCGGACGATGCTGCGCCGGGCCGCTTTCGCCGAAACCCGTCACCGAGCACGTCACGATGCGCGGGTTGATACGCGCAAGCTCTTCATGGCCGAGACCGAGACGGGTCATCACGCCGCTGCTGAAGTTGTCGAACACCACGTCGACCTGCTGCACGAGCTCGAGCAGCAGCGCGCGGCCGCGCTCCGTTTTCAGGTCGATGCACACGCTGCGCTTGTTGCGGTTGAGCGTGAGAAAGTACGCGCCCATGCCTTCAATGGAGTGATCGGGATCGTTCGCGAGCAGCCGGCGCGTGCCTTCACCGGTGCCGGGCGGCTCGATCTTGATGGTTTGCGCGCCCAGATCGGCGAGCAGCATGGTTCCGTACGGCCCCGACAACATATGCGTGAAATCGAGCATGACGATATTCGAAAGTGCTTTCATACATCCATCCCGTGGGTCGTGTTGGCGTCAGAACTGCGACAGGAGCGTCGACCAGCCCTGCACGCGGTCGTCGATGCCGTTGTGACGCAGGGCGTGCCAGTAATTCGCGATGTTCACTGCGATCACGGGTTTGCCGAGCCAGCGCTCGGCCTCTGCGGCGAGCGACGCCATCGGCAGATTCGCCCCGAACTGGACGATGGCTTCAGCGTCGGGCGTATCCGTCTCGCGCAGGGCGTCGATCAGATACTTCGCGTCGACTTTGGTGTAACCCGTGAACTGCTTGCCCTGCAGATGGTTGAATTTGACGACCTCGAAGCCGGCTTCGCCAAAAAACGATTCGAGGTGTTGCTGGATGACCGGGTAATACGGCTCGACGATTGCAATGCGCCGCTTCACGCCGTGAGCGGCGAGCGCCTCCAGCACCGCGTCGCCGGCTAGCGTCACCCCGACCTCGCGCCCCGCGAGGCCTGCGCGCGTGGCGATACGCGCTTTCAGCGCATTCGACGACGCCCGTGAACCGCCCCAGATCGACAGCGCCGAGATACCGAGAATCAGATGATCGGGGCCACAGGTCATCACCTGGTCGACCGCATCGTCCAGCGCGCCGAACAGCGCCTCGATGCCGCGCTCGAAGTCTTCGTTCGAGTGCACTGCGAGGTCAGGAACGTGCATCCGCGCAATGTGGTTCGTCACGCCCGCCGGACGCATGTCGTCGCTTTCGGGCTGCACGCAGGTATTGACCGAGGGCGTCGGGATCCCAAACATGCAGCGCGAGCCGAGGAAGTCTCTCATCGCGTCTTGCCCTCCGCGTTGAGCGCCATCTCGTGCGCAAAGGCGTCGCCGTCCATGGCGTCCGGTGTCAGCGCTTCGAGCGGCTTGCGCTTGGTCTCGATGCCGGCCACGAGGAAGATCAGCGCCTGCACGACGAGCACACCCGCAAGCGACGTAATCACGGCGGTCACGCCACCCCACGTGAATAACGACACGACGATGAACTGCACGAACGCGGTGACGAGTCGTCCCATCGTCTGGCAAAACCCGGTGCCGCGCAGACGATACTCGGTCGCGAAAAGCTCGGTCTGCAGCGTATAGCCGATCGTGAGCCAGACGAAGATCGAGGCCACCAGCAACAGACCGACGCAGAGCAGCAACGGCGTGTTGTGGACGGTGAGCGGATAGACGAAGGCGAACAGTGCGGTGAATGCCGAAGCGCCGACCATCAAGGGACGCCTGCCGATGCGGTCCGACAGCAGGAAACCGATCAGCGCACCCAGCGGACCACCGAGACTCATCACCGTGGTATAGCCGAGCGAGGAAGCCACGCTCACGCCTTCCTTGACGAAGAAACTCGGCAGCCAGCCGACCAGCCCGTAGACCGACAAGCCCTGCACCACGCTGAAGGTCACGCCGAGAAAGGTGCGACGAATCACCGCCGGCGTGAACAGTACGAAGATTGACTGACGTCTCTGTGCAGTAGCGGCGGTCGCAACCGGGACGGGTGGCGGCAACGGCCTGCCCGTCGCGCGCTCGCTTTCCAGTTCGATGCTTTGCAACACGGCTTCTGCTTCGTCGAAACGGCCCTGGTCTTCGAGCCAGCGCGGAGACTCGGGCATCTTCTTGCGCAGCACCCAGATAATCCCGGCGCCCACACCGACGATCAGGAACATCGGGCGCCAGCCGAAACTCGGAATGATCAGCCACGCGAGCAGCGCGGACGCAAACAACGAGGCATTGGCAATCAGAGCTAGCAGCGCAATCCAGCGGCCGCGCTTGCTCGCCGGAACGAATTCGCTGAGCGTCGCATAGCCGATTGCGAGTTCTGCGCCGAGCCCGACACCCATGAGCAGGCGGAAAAAGATCAGCCACTGCATCGAAGGGGCGAAGGCACCCGCGATGGACGCCAGTCCAAAGATCGCCAGATTCACCTGATATGAGAATCGTCGGCCGTAGCGGTCACCGAGCACGCCCGACATGAACGCCCCCACCACCATGCCTGCGAAAGTTGCCGTCACGAACAGCGCATTCATGGCGAGCGTCGACCAGCCGCTTTTCAGAAGTGAACCGAGCACGCCGCCCGCCAGGTACACATCGAAGCCATCGAGAAACAGGCCCCCACCGACGAGCCAGAGCATCCTCGTATGAAAGCCGCTCAGCGGCATCCGGTCGAGTCTCGGTCCCGCCATAACACTTTGCGTCGTCATTTCGCTGTCTCCGCCATGATGTGTTTTTGCCGCTCCGCAACATCGGTAGATCGCGTCGCAGCGGCTTTAATGTACACAATTCAGCGGTGACCATGCACTTGAATTCGGATTTATTCGGGAATCCACCTAATTTTTGTACACATTTTATTGAGACACTATGCTCTTCCCGGCAATTGGAAGGCGGCCGAAGCACGCGTCAGACGATAGAAAAAGTGGGGCGGCAACTAACTGAAGGACTCACGGGTTGCGTCGGAACGCAATGGATTGGACTGGCGCAAGGGCCGCTAGACCTACGAGCGCTAACGGCGCAACCAGAGAATGTTCAGGCATCTTCCGCATAGGCCAACTGCAACGTCGCCGGATCGTGATCCAGTAGCGCGCACAACGCTTCGACGATCAACGCGTGATCGTCGCGCTGCGGCAAACCCGACACGGTAATCGAGCCGATCACACCCGCGCCCTGAACCGTCAGCGGAAAGCCCCCGCCATGCGTTGCATAGTCGGCGTTGGACAGTCCGAACTTCTCGCTGAGTGTCGCAGCGGACTCCGCCAGACGCAGGCCGACGGCGTACGAACTGCAACGGAACTGCGCAACGGTATTACTTTTCCGCCGCACCCAATCGGCGTTGTCGGGCGTCGCTCCGGCAAGTGCACTGTAGAAAATCGGCTGGCCAAAAGTACGCACGTCGATTGCAATCGGCAAGCTTCGCGCTCTCGCAATCTCATGCAGGTGCGCCCCGATCTGCCAGCCGAAGTCGGCGTCGAAACGAGGTACGACGAGCAGCTTTTCCTGTTGTGCAATCAACTGCAGGTCTTCGGCAATAGTCATGGCGATATGAGCGGAGCGGGTCCGCGATCCGGTAGAAGTTAATAAAAAATAGAGGACTGGGTGCGCCTAGCCGGCCAGCGGGACGAACTTCAGAATGTGTTCGGCGACGCAGACGAGTTCGCCCGCCTGATTGACCACATCCAGTTTTGCCACCGAACGCCGCGTCTTCGTGTCGATGGCCTGCACGCGATACGTGTAGGTCAGGGTGTCCCCTATCAGCGCGGCCTTGAGAAAACGGACCCGGTCGTAACCGAGTGAGACCGGAGTTTCTCCCGCATCCCGCAACCCCGCCAGGCGTTCGACCACTTCCGTCGAACAGTGCGACATCCAGGCAACGAGCAGCGCACCATGGGCGATGCGTTTTTTGTACGGCGATCGCGACATGATCTCCGTGCTCACATGAGCGGGAGAGAAGTCGCCGCTTATCCGCGCGAAATCGTCGATAGCTTGCGTCGTCACCGTCTTCGTCAGAACGACTTCGTCGCCTACCTTCAGATAGAAATCGCTTTCCAAACGCTTGCTCCCTGAAGCGGTCGATTGAATGCCGTGCGACTCAATACCGGAGCGCAAAGTTGCGCCAGTCGAAAACAACAAACGGCTCATCCACGCTGCGCGCCAGCAACGCACGGTAGATCTTCCCGGGCACATCGGGCGTCTCGACCCGCACCATCCCCGCGAGAGGAATGCGATCTTCCACGAGCCATTTCATCGCCTTCCGAAAACCGGCCATGATGCTTTGCGCACTGTTGTTGTAGCCCTCCAGCAGTTCCTCCCATCTGAAACTTCGCGAGACCAGCGGAAACGCCCATTCCCAGCCACTGCGCAACTCGACGAAACCATTGAATACCGCACTGAGCAGATCGTGCGCGGAGAGATCCGTCTGCCGTCGCCAGGGTACACCGACCAGCACCACCTCGCCGTTCTGACGAACGATCCGGCAGCCGTCCAGCACCGCCTGCTCGTGGCCCGAGCAGTCGACCACCAGCGCAACGTGCCCCGCAAGATCGGGACGGTCGAATGGAAACGACGGCAACACCGATTGCAATCCGGAGTCTCTTGCCTGCGCACGCCGTTTCGCATCGGGTTCGACCACGATGACTTCATATCCGCCGATCCGGAAAATATGGGCGGCCAGATACCCGACCGGCCCGGCTCCGCAGATCACGACGGGGTCACCTGGCCGCGCTTTGGTCGTCATTAACGTAGTCATCGATACGCCCACCAGGCGGGCCAGCAATGCGGTTTCCGGGGCCATGCCGAACGGCACTGCAACCGTATGGGCGACGTCGACCTGCTGGTAGGTCCGATGGTTGCCCATGCAGAACAGCAGGTCGCCAACCGCGGCCCCGGTTACTTCTGCGCCGCGCTCCTGAACTTCGAACACGGCGGAATAGCCCGGCCTCACAGGAAAATCTTCTCCGCTCGCCCAGGCCAGTTCCGTTCCCGGACTCACGAGCGTGGCAATCGTGCGCCCGCGGACCTCGTTCGGAAGCAAAGGCCCCCACGGCTCGCAGGGCTGCAGAACGAATTGCTCTTTCGCGGGAAAGCAGATTTCCATCTCTTGCATTCGATAACTCCCAATCGGCGACGGTCGTGCGGATAAGCTCTGACGCGCTTACGCGGAGGCCGGTGCCCAAAGCGCCGGGCCACCCGCCTCTTCATAACCGAGCGGGCCGCTTCTGCTCACCACCTCCAGGAACTGTCCCCAGGGCGTGCGCAGATACACCCACGTCAACCCTTTCATCGGACCGGCGTCCACATAGGTCGGTCCATCGAGCACATCCACGCCGATCTCCCGCAGATGCGCGGCGGTAGCGTTGGCATCTTCCACCTGAAAAGCCATGTGAAATCCGCCCGCCTCACTATTGCGCTTGAGCGTCGTTGGCCCGCTCTCGCCTGAGTACTCGAACAGTTCGAGATTGGCGCCGTTACCGACCCGCAGCACCTTGATGTTCTCGATGCGGGTATGCTCGGGCACACCCAGTCGCCGCACCATGTACGTGTTGTCCGCGACGACCGGTCCCGTTTCCAGCGCTGTGACCGCGCCGAAAGCGCGTTCGAAGAAACTCACGGCTTCGTCGAGGTCCGGGACCGTGAAGCCAACGTGTTCCATGCCAAAAAATGTCATCGTGTTTTTTCCGCCCAATGAATCGTTTCTGGTTGATCGAAGTCGCGACGCCTAAAAGACCGGCTTAACCGAATCCACGTTGTCTTTCGTCACGCGCACCGTCGGCAGCATGACTTTGGGGGGCACCTTTTCACCCTTCAGAATCTTGAGTGCGACTGCAATCCCCTCGGTGCCTGCCGGCGGATAGAGCCAGGTGGCCGCTTCATCGCCGGCACGGATGGCGTCGAACTCCTCCTTCTGTCCGTCAAGGCCCGTTACCTTGATTTCCTTCGAGCGCCCGCTTTCCTTGATGGCCTGGATCACGCCAAGTGCCATTTCGCCATTCGCGGCAAAGACGAAGTCGATCGTGCCCGCCGGATGAGCTTGCAGGATGTTCTGCATCACCGAGTACGCTTTAGGACGACGGTAATCGCCAGGCTGCGACGCCACGATCTTGATGTCTGGATATTTCTTGAGTACCGACACTGCGCCGCCGACCCGGTTCAACGACGTTTCGTCGCCTGGAATCCCTTCGATCACCACGACGTTACCTCTGGGTTTGCCGTTTTTCTGCGTCAGGCTGTCGACGATGAATTGTCCCGCGTCGACGCCCAGCGCCCGGTTATCGCCCGACACCATCGTGATCGCGCCTGCGTTTTCAATCGGCTTGCCGACGAACATGTACGGAATGCCGCGCTCTTTCAGACTCTGCAGCTCCTGGCGCAAGCCTTCCGCCTTGCCCGCCTGCACCAGCAGCAGCTTGATACCCTTCGACTGCATGTCCTCGATGCCGGCAATCTGCGTCGCCACGTTGCCCTGTCCGTCGGTGGCCAGCAGCCTGACACCCGCCGCGCTGGCACCGGCTTCGATCTGCTTGCGCTGCGTGGCAAGCCATGGGTGATCCAGACTCTCCTGAGACAGTCCGATGGTTTCCGACGCAGCCCATGCGGCATTCATTGCACCGAAACACAGTGCAGCAGCAGTCATGGCCAGCGTAATTCCTGATGTTTTCATGTTGTCTCCTTTTGTATCGGAAAGCCTATCGGCCTCTGGAACGACTAAGCTGAGCGTGAATCAGGACCGCTATCACGATGATGGCGCCCTTCACGATCAATTGCGTATAAGCGGGAATATTCAACAGGTTGAGCAGGTTGTTGAGCACGCCGATCAGCAGCACACCGATGATCGTTCCGCCAATGCCACCGGCGCCGCCCACCAGACTCGTTCCGCCAACCACGACTGCCGCGATCGCATCGAGTTCGAGTCCCTTGCCGAGATTCGCTTCGCCAATGTTCAACTGCGCGGCCATGACGATGCCGCCGAGTCCCGCAAACAGACCCGACAGCACGTAGGCGATAACGCGAACCCGGTCCACCGCGACACCCGACAGACGGGCCGCCTCGATGTTCCCGCCTACCGCGTAGACATGGCGGCCATAACGTGTCTTCTTCAGGATCACCATCGACACCAGCGCCATCAGGATGAACAGAATGGCCTGCACCGGCACGCCGCCGACCCGGCCGCGCCCTATCCAGCCGAGCGAGACGGGTACGCCGATAACCGGCTGTCCATCGGAATAGGCGAGGCCTACCCCGACCAGCGCCGTCATCATGCCGAGCGTGACGATGAACGGCTGGATACGTCCTTTCGTAGTGATGAAACCGTTGAGCCATCCACATGCAATGGATACCGCCAGGCCGCCAGCGAGCGCGGCGAACGGACCGTAGGGCTTCAGTCCCGCCACGGCAAGCGTCGTCAATGCAAGAATGGAACCCACCGACAGATCGATACCCGCGGTCAGAATGACGAAGGTCATGCCGAGCGAGGTGAGCCCGACGACCGACACCTGTCTCACGACGTTGAGCAGGTTGTCCGCAGTGAGAAAGAACGGCGACGACACAGCCGCCGTAATACAGAGCAGCAGAAAGATCGCCAGAATGCCGTACCGCTGGACGAGTTCGATTCGTCGGTATGCATTATTGGAAAAGCGCTCGGTGGAACTGGGATTCGATATCGACTCGGCAATAGCCATGATTACCTCGCAATCATTTGTAGGACGGACTCTTCGGTAGCGCCGAGCGCAACAGCCTCGCCGGTCACCACACCGTCGCGCACGCCGACGATGCGATCGGCCATGCCGATCAGTTCCGGCAATTCCGAAGAGATCAGGAGCACGGCTTTACCCGAGCGTGCAATTTCATCGATGAGCTTGTAGAACTCCGCTTTCGCGCCCACGTCGACACCGCGGGTCGGCTCGTCGAGAATCAGCAACGAGAACGAATGGGCCATCCATTTGCCGAACACGACTTTCTGCTGGTTCCCGCCGGAAAGCGTCACGACAGGCACTTCGACGCTCGATGCCGATACGGCGAGCTGC
Organism: Paraburkholderia sp. BCC1886; assembly: GCF_900996245.1. GTDB lineage: Bacteria > Pseudomonadota > Gammaproteobacteria > Burkholderiales > Burkholderiaceae > Paraburkholderia. The sequence continues at coordinate 128,090 of NZ_CAAJGK010000046.1, forward strand.
TTGCAGACTTTCGACACGCGCGCGCGCTCCTTGCGGGCGTCGACGAATCCGAACCGGCAGATGCTTTTCAGCGTAGGCAGGATGGCGTTCTCGCGAATGCTCAGACCCAGCACGAGCCCCTGGCTCTTACGATCTTCGGGAACGAGTGCGATGCCTGCCTCGATCGCTTCCGAAGGGGACTCGGGCCGATGACCGCGCCCTTGCAGTGAAATGCGCCCGCCCGTCACGTTCTCGAGACCGAAGATCGCTCGCGCCACTTCGGTTCGACCCGCACCGACAAGTCCCGCCAGTCCAACGACCTCGCCTGCACGAACGTTGAAACTGACGTCGCGCACGCGTTGATCGAGACACAGGCCCTCGACCTCGAGCACGATCTCACCGGTCGCCGGCGGCCTCTTGTCGGGAAAGCGGGTATCCAGTTCGCGACCGACCATCAACTGGATCAGCGCGTCCCGGCTCAACTCGCCGACCGGCCGCGTGCAGACCGAGCGGCCATCCTTCATGACCGTGCACGTATCGCAAAGATCGAAAATTTCGTCCATGCGATGCGAGACATAGATGATCGTTACGCCCTCGCTGGACAGCTTCCGGACCACGTTGTAGAGCAGCGTCATTTCGTGGTCGGACAAGGTGGCCGAGGGCTCGTCCATAATCAGCACGCGGGCCGAGATGGCCAGCGACTTCGCAATTTCCACGAGTTGCTGCTCCGCCACCGACAACGTTCCGACGCGTCGACGCACGTCGATCGGTGCACCGATCCGCTTGAGCAGCGCCTCGGCTTCCTTGCGCATGAAGCGGCTGTCGAGCAGGCCTTTTTCGACCCGCTCGCGCCCGAGGAAAATATTCTCCGCGACGTTCAATCCCGGGATCAGGTTGAACTCCTGATAGATGGTCGAGACACCGGCGATAGCCGCTTCGCTCGGCGACTGCGGCGCGTAGGGTTGGCCCTCGAGCAGCAGTTCGCCCCCGTCCGGAGCAATCGCGCCACTCAGAATCTTGATGAGTGTCGACTTGCCTGCTCCGTTCTCGCCCACCAATGCGTGGACGGACCCTTTGTTGCACGTGAAAGCAATCTGGTCGAGTGCACGCACGCCAGGGTAAGTCTTGCTGATTCCTCTAACTTCAAGGGCATTCATGGCGCACCTCTTGAGTTGACGACGCTGGCCGATGTCGGCAAGCCGCGCGTTCAGGCCACCTGCAACTGGATCTTCAGGACGCTCCTGTCTTCGGCCAGACGCTCGAAAGCCTCGTCGACGTCCTCGAGCCTGTAGATGGTCGTCAGAAACGCCGCGACACCGATGCGCTTGTAGCCGAGCAGCGTGGCTGCCTCGTGCATGTCGTCGCCCATCCCCGCGACGCTCGCCTGAACGCCCTGCTCGCGCAGAACGAAGTCGAGCGCCGTGATACGGAACGTGTGACCCGGTTTGGCGATGCCGAAGGCAATCACCCGGCCACCCGGACGGATCAGCGCAAGCGCACGCTCGTAGAGTTCGGTGAAACCGACGCTTTCGATCGCGACATCCACACCGCGTCCATCGGTGGCACCGCGCACGACCGACTCCAGTTCCGCGGCATCGGTCACGACGAAGTCCGCGCCCGATTCTTTGGCCTGCCGCGCGCGCTGCACGTTGGGCTCCATCACGATGACCGGCGCAGCGCCCGAGCGCAGTGCAAGCTGCAGATGCAACTGGCCGATCGGACCCGCACCGATGATCAGCACGCTCTCACCGAGTCGCAGATGACTCTTGCGGAACGCACGCACGATGCACGACAGAGGCTCGACCATCGTGCCTTCCTCGATCGGCATCGACGGCGGCAACGGCACGACTGCGTATGCGGGCACCCGCACGTATTCGGCCATGCCGCCGTTCGCGTGAATGCCGAGTTGAACCATCTGCGTGCAATTGAGGATTTCGTTCTTGCGGCAGTAAAAGCAGCTACGGCAACCCAGATTGATATCGGCGGTCACCGGCTGGCCAACCTGCAGCCCTTCGACGTCGGCGCCGATCTCCGAAATCGTCCCGGAGAACTCGTGACCCGGAATCAGCGGCAAGCGATCCGCCGAATAATTGCCGTTGTAGATATGCAGGTCGGTTCCGCAGATACCGCAGCGCTCCACCTTGATCAATACATCGGAAGGACCGCATTCGGGAATCGGCACATCACGCAATTCGAATTGCCTGGGCGCGACTAGTACGGCAGCTTTCATGGCTTTCTCGCTTACGGTGGATGCTGGGACGCAACGGCCCCTGCGCCACGGCGGACTGTGGCGGCATGGCGCGTTGGGCAGGTAGCGAACGGCGCAGAGGGGAACCGCGCGGCAACGGTCCGATCGCGCGTTATTGCGGCGTCGGCGCGTCTTCGCGAATCAGCTGGCGGCGTTTCAGTTCCGCCCAGAACGCCGCCGGAATATCGGCCCGGAAAGTGTTCAGGTTGTCTTCCAGTTGGGCCACCGTGCGCACGCCCGGAATGTTGGTCGGAATCGCCGGATGCCCCAGCACGAATTGCAGCGACGCGGCCTTCAACGGCACCGAGTACTCGCGGCACACCTGTTCGATCTTGCGCACGCGCTCCAGAATCGCCTCCGGGGCCGGCGAGTAGTTGTACTTTGCCCCAGGCACCGCACCCGTCGCCAGAATGCCGCTGTTGTAGCCGCCACCCAGAATCACCGAAACCTGGTTCTTCTCGCACAGCGGCAGGAAGCCATCCAGCGCATCCTGCTCGAGCAGCGTGTAACGGCCCGCAAGCAGCAGGCAGTCGAAGTCCTGCTGACGGATCGCTTCATGAGCGACCTGCCATTCGTTCACGCCCAGTCCCACCGCTTTCACGACGCCCTCGTCGCGAAG
>NZ_CAAJGK010000047.1 GCF_900996245.1 Paraburkholderia sp. BCC1886
CAAGGCAGCAACGGTGGCCAAGGCAGCAACGGTGGCCAAGGCAGCAACGGTGGCCAAGGCAGCAACGGTGGCCAAGGCAGCAACGGTGGCCAAGGCAGCAACGGTGGCCAAGGCAGCAACGGTGGTCAAGGCAGCAACGGCGGTCATGGCAACAGCGGCGGTCATGGCAACAGCGGCGGCCAGGGCAACAGCGGCGGCCAGGGCAACAGCGGCGGCCAGGGCAACAGCGGTGGCCAAGGCAGCAGCGGCGGCCCGGGCAGCAGCGGTGGTCACGGCAACAGCGGCGGCCATGGCAGCGGCAGCGGTGGTGGCCATGGTGGCGGCCACGGCGGTGGAAATGGTGGTGGCGGTAACGGCGGTGGTGGCGGTGGTGGCAGCGGCGGTTCGCACTAAACCCGCCTGCATTCCGCGGCCAGGGAGCGCTTGCGCTTAGCTCTCCCCAGCGCCAACGAAAATGCCCCCGGCAAGGACAACACATCGTCCGAACCGGGGGCATTTTTTTCAGCCGAACCAACCCAACCAACCAGCACCCTCAAACCAGAACCAACCTCCCCTCAGCGCACAACCTCAAACACCCGCTCCTGCGCCACGAGAAAAACCTTTTCTCCCGTCACCCACCCATCTTCCCGTGCTCCACCCGTAAAACTGCCAAAAGCCGGCAGCACCCCACCATGCACACCGAAGCGAAAACACGGCACGCGCACCGAATCGCTCCGCGTCGACACGCGATACACCGGATGCACATGCCCCGCGAGCGTATAGGCGTCATCGACCCGCTGCGGGTAATGGCACAACGCCCACGGTCCGATACGCCAGGGTTCCTGCACCAGCTCCACACCGAGCGATTCCGGCAGCGCGCCCGCATGCCGGTCGTGATTCCCCTCGACCAGCACGATCCGCAGCAACGCATGCCGCGCGCGCCAGGCGTGCAAAGCATCGAGCGTCTCCCGCGCATGCGATTCGCGCGCATGCAGCAAATCCCCGAGGAACACCAGCAAGTCCGGTTCGAACCCGGCAATCAGTCTATCGAGCCGCGCGAGATTGTCGGCGGTCGACCCGACCGGGACCGGAATGCCGCGTGCCCGGAACACGGCGTCCTTGCCGAAGTGCGCATCGGCGACGAACAGACAGCGCAGCGCCGGATCGAACATCGCACGCAGACTCGACAACACCACGGGATGACCCGCTACCTCGACGGGCAAGGAACCGGCCTTCATCAGCGCGCCGCCTTTTCGAGTTCGGCCAGCATCCGTTCGACCCGATCCGCGAGCTTCTCGGTACTGATCTTTTCTCGCAGGCGTCCGACAATCAGCGGAAACGCGAACGGCGTGGGCTTCTTCGGCCGCATGATGACGACGCGGCTCGCGTTCATCCGCTCGAGCGCGATACGAATACGCTGGGCGTCGAGTTCCTGCAGCAGCACTTCGGCATCGGCCTGACCGAGCAGTAGATTACCGCTGTCGTGATTGCGAAAGATCTCGTAGAACAGTCCACTCGACGCCTGCAATTGACGCGCACTCTTCTGCTGTCCAGGATGCCCCTGAAACACCAGGCCCGACACGCGTGCGATCTCGCGAAAACGCCGCATCGAGAGTTCGGAAGAGTTCAGGCTGGCGACGATGTCGTGTTCGAGTTCCTCGGGCGCGAGCAAACCGCCTTCGAGTGCCGCGGCCCAATCGAACGGTTGCGCGGACAACAACTCGAAGCCGTAATCGTTCATGGAGATCGAGAAAGTACCGGGACGCTCGCGCGCGACGCGCCATGCGAGCAACGCGCCCAGACCCACGTGCGCGGTCCGTCCGGCAAACGGGTAACAGAAGAAGTGGTGTCCCTCGCGCGACTTCACGAGTTCCACCACGAGCACCCCGGGCTCAGGCAGCGCCGACCACTTCTGCTGCAATTCGAGTAACGGCCGCACCGCACGCATTTCCGGTTCGTCGTAGATGCCGTCGGCGGCGCGCGCCAGCATCGTCAGCGTGGCATCGGCGAGTTCGGAAGACAGCGGCATCCGGCTGCCGGCCCATTGCGGCATCGCGCCACGCGACGACGTCGCGCGCCGTACCCATGCCGTCATGTCCTGGACGCGAATCAGTTCGAGTGCGCGGCCGCCGAAGGTGAAAATATCCCCGGGTTTAAGGCGTGACACGAACGATTCCTCGATCGCGCCAATCCGCCCGCCCGACAGATACGCGACGTTCAGCGTGCCATTGGCGACGATCGTGCCGATGTTGTTGCGATGCCGGCGGACCAGATCTTCGCGCGGGACGCGGTACAGTCCATCGGTTTCACGCGCGACGCGATGATAGTCCGGGTAAGCCCGCAACGCCGTGCCCCCACCTTCCACGAATCCGAGTGCCCAGTCGAACTCCGCCTGGGTCAATTGCCGGTACGCATAAGTGCCGCGAATTTCGTCATAGAGCTCACGCGGATCGAATCCGCCGCCTATCGCGACCGTTACCAGATGCTGCACCAGCACGTCGAACGGTTTCTCCGGCGTGTCGCGGCCTTCTATCTGCCGCTGCTCGACGGCCTCGCGCGCGGCCGCCGCTTCGACGAGTTCGAGTGCATGCGTGGGCACGATAGTCACGCGCGATGGCCGCCCCGGCGCATGACCCGAGCGTCCCGCACGTTGCATCAGACGCGCCACCCCTTTCGGCGAACCGATCTGGAACACCCGGTCCACCGGCAGAAAATCGACCCCGAGGTCGAGGCTCGACGTACACACGACCACCTTCAGCAGACCGCTCTTGAGACCCTGCTCGACCCACTCGCGCACCTGCTGATCGAGCGAGCCATGATGCAGCGCGATCAGACCGGCCCATTCCGGGCGCGCTTCGAGCAAGGCCTGATACCAGACCTCGCATTGCGAGCGCGTATTGGTGAACACGAGCGACGTTTGCGCCTCGCCGATCGCGTCGGCCACCGCCGCAACCTGGCGCATGCCGACGTGACCGCCCCACGGAAACCGCTCGATAGTCTCGGGGATGATCGTGTCGACGACCAGCGCTTTGGGAAGGGCGCCATGCACGTTAGCGCGCGGCGTATTGACCGGCGCGAGCAATACGTCGGCGGCGAAGGGCAGGTTGCCGAGCGTCGCCGACAATCCCCACACCTGTAACGCAGGATGCCAGTGCGCGAGCCGGGCGAGCGCGAGTTGGGTCTGGGTGCCGCGTTTGTTGCCGAGCAACTCATGCCATTCATCGACGATCACCAGTCTCACATGAGCCAGGACTTCGCGCGCGTCGGGTCGCGTGAGGATCAGTGTCAGACTCTCCGGTGTCGTGACGAGCGCAGAGGGCATCCGGCGATTTTGCCGCGCGCGTTCGGCCGAACCGGTATCGCCGGTGCGCAGTCCTACGCTCCATGGCACCGCGAGTTCGACGGCCGAGCTTTGCAAGGCGCGCGCGGTATCGGCGGCGAGGGCGCGCATCGGCGTGATCCAGAGGACGGTGAGCGGCTCCGGCTGCGTGCGAGGTTTCACCGGTGCCCGGCCGCGAGACTTCGATGGTGGCGCATTCGCGAACGCAGCCAGCGCGCCGAACCAGACAGCCCAGGTTTTACCCGCACCCGTCGTTGCATGGAGCAGACCGCTCGCGCCGCGGCCGATTTCCTTCCACACTTCGCGTTGAAACTCGAACGGTTCCCACTGGCGCGCGTGAAACCAGTCCGTTAGCCGATCGGCAAACGGACGCTGAGCGATGCTCTCGTCGATCGCGAACGGAATGGTTTCGAAGCCCGGCCCGCGAGCGTCGAGGCGGGCCTGTTTCTCGCGGCTGCGCGGAATACGTCGCGGACGCGGTGTGCGGCGTGTCGACACGGGCGAAGCCGCAGTCGTGCCGGTTTCGCTGTTTTCACTATCGTCGGAATCGTCAGGTCGGGCCGGCTCGGTCATTGGAAGTGCCAGGGGCGGGTTATTCAGGTGGACCGCTCGAATGGGGGAGTGGTTCAGCAAGCTTCGCCCGCACTACTCGTGCCTACCTCCACCGGAGCCACTTCACCGTGAAACGGAGGAGGTCCGTTTCGATCGATCCGTTACAATCAGCCGCTCTATCCATCTGGAGACACGCTTTGAAATCCATCGTTGCTTTGATTGCCGCCGCTGCTCTTTCGTCGACGGCGATGGCTGCCGCTCCCGCCACGGAAAAGCTGCCGTCCGGCGTCGTCGTCGAACATCTGACGCAGGGCACGGGTCCCCAACCGGTCGCGACGGATGTCGTGAAGGTGAATTACCGCGGCACGCTCGCCAACGGCACCGAGTTCGACAGTTCGGACAAACACGGCGGCCCGGCCACGTTTCCGCTCAATCGTGTGATTCCGTGCTGGACGCAAGGCGTGCAGAAGATCAAGGTTGGCGGCAAGGCTAAACTCACTTGCCCGGCGGCAACCGCTTATGGCGATCGCGGTGTCGGCACCATTCCGCCGAATAGCGATCTGACATTCGAAGTCGAACTGGTTGCGATCGTCAAATAAGGCCTGTTAGCCAGTAGCGCGCACGAAAAGAAGCCCCGCTCGATTCTCTCGAGCGGGGCTTTTTCTCGACTGTTTATTCTTCGGCTGGCGTAAAAAGCATGGCGATATAGACGATGGTCGACACCACGGTCAGTCCCACACCGACGAATACTTTGGTTCGGTTGAACTCCAGTCCGCCGTCTATTGCTATGCAGATTCCGACTACCGAAGCGAGTGTGCCGACCGTTGCAAGCAACACATGAAGCTTGCTATTGATCATCTTGCGGCGTTCCGGCGTGATGTTTTCTCTGAGGCGATCGAGTTTCATGACACTATCCTTTGCAAGGTGGTGCGTTGCCCCGAGGGTCGCAATGACGATGCGGCCTCTTTGCCGCGACGCCATTACGAATGGCTTCCGTCGGAACGAAGGATAGACGAGCATTGGACCGCCGCAAGTAATAACAGTTAATACCTGCTGTCCGTTTGTCGCAGATCTAAAGCAGAAGGACGCCGGTTACCCAGGCGTCTCATGAAGAGAGAGAAGAACCCAGGCCGCGCTATTGCATTGCCGCCTGGTGCTGCGCGGCTTGCGCCTGGGCCGCCTGTTCCTGCGCATGCTTTTTTGCCATATGCCGTCCCACCAGACATCCGCCTACTGCTCCGACAACCGCATGATGTCCGGCATAGTGACCGGCGACCCCACCGACTACCGCGCCTTTCATGCATCCTGCCGCGTGTGCGGTACCGAGTGCCGCCCCGCTGAATGCCAGCGCGGCCAGAACGGATTGGATAAAACCAGCTTTCATTTGAGAGTCCCGTTGGAGTGAGTCCACCGGATGTGGGCGCCATTCCGGGTTATTTCAATAGCGAGAAAGAACACGAGAAGTGAGAGAGCCGGGAGCGAATCGCGAGAAGACTGAATCAGTACTCCCCTGAAAGCAACGCAACACGATGTTTAATACAAGAAGTAACAGACGGAATGTGCTTTTCTTCTGCTATTCATGGCATAGTTCGAGCGATTACCACACTAGGAGGAACACCATGCCCACTTTAGAGCAAATTCAGGCAAAGCTTAAGAAGCTCCAGGCGCAAGCCGATGTTCTCCTGGCAAAAAAAGCGCAGGCTGCGGTGGACCAGATTCGCGACTTGATGATCAAGCATGGATTGACCACCGAAGATATCGAGGCCAAAGCAAAAGCGCGACGCGCGGCAAAAGGCCTGGGTGTCAAAGTCGCCGGTCATAGCGCTAAATCGAGTGGCACGGTCAAGTACCGCGACCACAAAACCGGCGCCACCTGGACCGGCCACGGCCGTGCGCCGGGCTGGATTGCCAGCGTAAAAGACCGTACTCAATTCCTGGTGGATGGTGCGAGTGAATTGAAGTCCGCAGCCAGGGCCGTGGTGACCAAGGCCAAAACCGCAACCGGCACCAAGCGTGGTACCGGCCAGCCCAAAGGCGCACAACCGCCCAAGTACCGCGACCCGAAAAGCGGCGCGACCTGGAGCGGCCGTGGTCCGGCGCCGGCATGGCTCGCTTCGGCCAAAGACCGCACGCGTTTCCTGATTGATAGCGCTGCGGCTGCTGCGACGGATGTCAAATCCGCGGCAAAGTCCGCGGCCAAGGCCGGCAAGGCAAAAGCGTCGGCCACGAGCGGTGCAGTCAGCAAGAAAGCCGCGGCTAAAAAAGTCGTGGCGAAAAAGGCAGTCGCGTCGAAGAAAGCAGCAGTCAAGAAAGTAGCGGCTAAGAAAGTCGCGGCCGTCAAGAAAGTGGTTGCGCAGAAAAGCACAACGAAGCCCGCCGCCAAAAAAGCCCCGGCGAAGAAGGCGCCGGGTCGTAAGGCGGCTGCCAAAACAGCCAGCACGCCGGTAGCCGCACCCGCGCCGCAAGCTGCCGCCGCCGCGCCCGCAGAAGCGTAAGCCCACGCGGAGTGTCGAAGTCGATGACGAGTTACAGCGAGTCACGCCAGCAGGAAGATCATGTCGTCCTGCTGGACGATGTTCCTCATCCGGCGGCGGACGCCGCCGAACCTTTTATCGTGACGAGCGATCGTCGGGTCATTCTGGCTTATCCGATTGCAGAAGCGGATTTCGATCGCTTCGGCCCGTTCGATCCCGACGACGATCCATTCTGCGCGGTGCTCTTTCCCGACACCGTATTTCATCGTCTGGGGCCGCCGGGCGAGTCCGATCTCGACATCCATCCGCTCGCGGAGTCGGGTTTGAGCGCTTATTCGGTCCATGAGGTCGTGAATTCTTCTCTGGCAGCGGAGATCTCGGCACTCGCTCACGTCGCGGCAACGGTCGCGCAACGCCATTTCGTCATCACATTCGATGGCGCTACATTCGAATGCGTCGCCTCCGATTACACGGTCGTCGGCGTTTATGGCGCGGGTGAAATCGCCATTCGGGAAGCCTTCTCGCTAGTCCGATAGCTGCGCTTTCTATACGAGCAGTCGTGCCACAGACGACCGGCAGCAATGCGCGGTCCGCAACAGGCACGCGCATTGCGTTCTGCACCCGGCTGATTCATGGTTATCCATGCAGGGCGCGCGAGCGCGTCCTCGCGATTCGCATCGAGGCCGCGCATGCTGACTATTTCAATTACCGCCATCGTTACGCTCGTTATCGTTCTGCTGATCGCCAATCTTTCGACGGGCGAGAAGAAGATCGAACATAAGATCGACCGGCTGTATGCCAGTGACGATCCGCAATTCCTGCGCTCCATGGGATTGCTGCTCGGACCGCCGGTCATCTCCGGCAATCGCTTCGAAATGCTGCTCAATGGCGACCGCATCTTTCCGTCGATGCTCGAAGGCATTCGCTCCGCGCGTAAAACCATTACGTTCGAAACCTTCATCTACTGGTCCGGCGAAATCGGCGAGCAGATTGCCAGTGCATTGGCCGATAAAGCACGCGAAGGTATTGCGGTGCATGTTCTGCTCGACTGGGTCGGCTCGTCGAAAATGGACAAGCACTATTTGAATATGCTGCGCGACGCCGGTGCGGAAGTCATTCAATATCACAAGCCGCATTGGACCGGACTGGGTCGAATGAACGACCGTACCCACCGCAAACTGCTCGTCATCGACGGGCATATTGGCTTTACGGGCGGTGTAGGCATTGCACCTGAATGGACCGGTCACGCCCAGAATGAAAAGCATTGGCGCGACACGCATTTTCGCGTGTCGGGGCCGGTGGTTGGGCATATGCAGGCCGTGTTCATGGACAACTGGGTGAAGGCCACCGGCAACGTGCTGCACGGTCCCGACTATTTTCCGCATATCGAGCCGGACGGCGACGGTCTCGCTCATATGTTCAGCAGTTCGCCTTCCGGCGGCAGCGACGACATGCAGTTGATGTACCTGATGGCCATTACCGCGGCCACGCATACCATCCACCTGGCCAGCGCTTATTTCGTGCCGGACAAGCTGACTATCAATGCCATTGTCGAAGCTGCCAAACGCGGTGTAAAAGTACAGATCATCACCCCGGGAAAACGTATCGACACCCACACCGTGCGGGAAGCATCGCGCGCCTGTTGGGGCGATTTGCTGAAAGCGGGCGTGGAGATATTCGAGTATCAGCCCACCATGTTCCATTGCAAATTGCTGGTGGTGGATGAGTACCTGGTCTCGGTCGGGTCGACCAATTTCGACAGCCGTTCCTTCAAGCTGAACGACGAGGCCAATCTGAACATCTACGATCGCGACTTCGCGAAGCAGCAAACGGCGACCTTCGCCGACGACCTGCGCCGCTCCGAGCAGATCACGCTCGACATTTGGGAGCATCGTCCGTTCACGGAAAAGCTGCTCGAAAAATTCGTTCCGCTACTCGACACCCAACTGTAACGTCTGCACAGCGGCAGCGCTGACTAACCCCCGTATGCGCCTGAAACGAGGGCGGTACGAATCCTGCTAGCAGAGCCGTATGTGCTGCTTCAGTCGGTGGAGGTCATCCCGGAATCTCCTGCTGGCGGTGCACCTGTCGGGAAGGGTTCGGACGCATGCCAAAAACCATCGAAGTCGACGTTGCGATTATCGGCGCGGGCACGGCGGGGCTCGGCGCGCTCCGGCAGGTGAAGGCCGCGGGGAAATCCTTCGTGCTGATAGAACGTGGCGAACTGGGGACCATGTGTGCGCGCGTCGGCTGCATTCCTTCCAAAGCGGTGCTGCACGCCAGCGAATTGATCCATACGGCGGCGGCTCTCGACGACGCGATGCCCGCAGCGCGGAGAGCCGAACTGGCGAGCCGGCTCTGGCAACAGGCACGCGAAGTCCGTGATCGCTCGGCCGACGCCATGGCGAAAGAAACCCTCGAACTGGCCGCCGAAGGATTCATTCCCGGGGACGCTCGCCTTGTCAGCGCAAATGAAATTCAGGTAGGCGCCCAGCTGGTTCGCGCGCGAGCGATTGTCATCGCAACGGGCTCGACACCGGTCTTGCCGGATGAGTACAAAACGTTGGGCGACGGAGTCCTGACGACCGATTCGCTGTTCGATCTGAATACGCTGCCGTCGAGCATCGGCCTCGTTGGCCTCGGTGCTATTGGCCTCGAAATGGGCGTGGCGCTGAGTCGCCTCGGCGTCCGTGTAACGGGCGCGGACAAAAGCAGCATAGTGGGTGGCATCCGCGATCCGCTGATTGCGTCGACAGCGCGTCGAAGTCTCGGCCGTGAATTGACGATCTGGCTGGACGCGCCGGTCCACGTCAAACGTCATGGCAACGGCAAATTCGAACTGCTGTCAGGCGAGAACGAAGAACGACGGGCCGAAGTCGAAAGTGTCCTCGTTGCACTGGGGCGCCGCTCGACGCTTGCGGAACTGCACTTGCACAATGCCGGTATCGATGTCGATGAAAACGGCAAAGTCGAGTTCGATGCGCAGACGATGCGGATCGGCGATTCGAACTTCTATCTTGCTGGCGACGTCGACAACGAGCGGCCGCTAAAGCATGAAGCGGCCGACGAAGGCAGCATCGCCGGATGGAACGCCGCGCGGCATCACACCAACGATCGGTGGAAACGTCGTGTGCCGCTTTCTATCGCGTTCACGAATCCGGATATCGGCGCGATTGGGTGTCCGTTCGACAAACTTCCCGCCGGTACGCTCGTCGCGGAAAGCAAAGCCGACAGCAATGCGCGTTCGAGTATTGCGCAGCAGCCTGACAACGTAGTGCGACTTTATGCGGAGCCCGAGACGGGCAAACTGCTGGGCGCTGCGGTTTTTTCCGGTAGCGGCGAGCATCTCGCGCATCTGCTCGCATTGGCCATACAGCGTGGGGAAACGGCCGAATCGCTGCTGCAGATGCCGTTCTATCACCCGACGGTAGAAGAGCTTCTTCAGACCGCGCTGCGCGATGCGGTATCGAAAACCGGCGGATCGAAGCAGGGGTTGGAGCTCGAGCTTTTCAGACCGGATTGATTTTCGAAAACAACGGCGAGTCAGGTGATTGGAGGCCTGCACATAATGTGCAGGCCTCGTCGCTTCATCCACATAGAATCGGATTGTCGCGACCGATCTCTTCGGTATGGCGGCGGTCGTGCAAGCGGCAAACCAGACCGACGCTAATCTGACGGCGCCAGCGCCGGAAATAGTTCGTCGATTGCGAAGGAACACTGCTTGCTGTCGGTTTTGTGTATCGCGCCGTGCCAACGGCCCTTGCGATATCCCCACAAAAACCGTTAGCCGGAGATCAAAATGACCGACCCTCTGTCGATCCAGCCTTTGCGTTTCGAACCGTCCTTTGAGCAGATTCCCGATGATGAAGCCGAGACGACCCGCGAACTGGTCGAGACGCTGCACAGCATTATCGAAACGACCTACAAGGACTATGGCCATGCCGTGCGCAGCGTCCATGCAAAAAGCCATGGCCTGCTGCAAGGCGAACTGACGGTGCTGGACAACCTGCCGCCTGCTTACGCGCAAGGCGCATTCGCACGCGCAGGCAAACTCCCCGTCGTGCTTCGCTTCTCGACTAACCCTGGCGATATTCTCGATGACAGCGTGTCCACGCCGCGCGGCCTCGCGGTCAAGATTATCGGCGTGGAAGGCGAGCGTTTGCCCGGCAGCGAAGGCGCGGTCACGCAAGACTTCGTCATGCAGAATGCGCCTGCGTTCGGCGCTGCAACGCCGAAGAAATTCCTCAGTACCTTGAAGATGCTCGCAAAAACAACCGACAAGGCGCACGGCATGAAGAAAGCCCTGTCCGCGGTGTTGCGCGGCGCCGAGTCCGCCGTCGAAGCTCTGGGCGGCGAGAGCGCGACGTTGAAGAGCCTCGGAGGTCACCCCGAAACGCACATTCTCGGCGAGAGCTTTTACACGTCGGTACCGTTTCTTTACGGCCCGTACTATGCAAAGCTGAGCATTGCCCCGGTCTCGCCGAATCTGACCGCGCTGACCGATGCGCCGCTCAACGTGAATGGAAAACCGAACGGTCTGCGCGAAGCGGTGAACGAATTCTTCGCGACGGAATCCGCGCAATGGGAAGTGCGGATTCAACTCGCAACCGATCTGGAAAAGATGCCGATCGAAGATGCGTCGGTGAAATGGCCGGAAGACGAAAGCCCGTACGTGACGGTCGCGCGCATCGACGTCGCGCCGCAACCTGCGTGGACGGAAGCGCGTGCCGGCGTGGTGGACGACCAGTTGGCATTCAGTCCGTGGCACGGGTTGAGCGCGCATCGGCCGCTAGGCGGCGTGATGCGTTCGCGTAAACCGGCGTACGAAATGTCGGCGGGTTTCCGCGGTCAGCACAACGGTTGCCCGATGCATGAACCGCGCGGCTTCGAAAAGCTGCCGGATTGACGCGCAACGTTTTCGACGCAGCTCGCCGTAACGGCGAGCCGCTAGCCAATCAGCGGCTCGTGCGTCGATTCTCCACCGCGAATTTGATCAGCTCGGCCTGGCCTTCGATGTCGAGCTTGCGTTTCAGGTTCAGCCGGTGCGTCTCCACGGTTCGTACCGACAGGCCGTTGCGCTGTGCGATCTGCTTGCTCGACAGGCCTTCGGCGAGCGCGTCGAGAATGTCGCGTTCGCGCGGCGTGAGCCGGTCCACCGGCGATTGCGTCGCCGACGCCTGAATCAGACGCGCGCCCAGGCCCGCGCTGAAAAACGTCTTGCCCGCGAGCACCGCGTCGATGGCCTGAATGATTTCTGTCGCGGGCGAGTCCTTCAGCACATAACCACTGGCGCCGGCACGTACCGCCTGGGTCACGTACTCGAGGTTGTCGTGCATCGATAGCATCAACACGCGAATGGCAGGAAAGCGCTCGTGAAAAAGCCCCGCAAGCGCGATGCCGTTCATTCCGCTCATGCCCACGTCCATCAACGCCAGATGCGGTTCCTCGCGTGCCGCTAGCGTCAGCGCTTCCTGCGCATTGCCCGCTTCGCCGACGATGTCGAGATGACGCACGGCTTCGAGCCGCGCCCGCAGTCCGTCGCGGACTAAGGGATGGTCGTCGACGAGAATCAGGCGGGCGATGGCAGGCTGCGTGCCGTCCAAAGGCAGCGTGGCCAGCGAAGCTTCGTTCATGATTCGATTCCCTGCATGACAGTCGTTGAAGTCTGCTGCGCGCCCGTCGATATACCCGACGGCGTGCTCAGCGGCACGCGCGCCGTGACGAGCGTGTGACCCGTTTGCGAGCTGAGCGACAACTTGCCGCCGAGTGCTTCCACGCGTTCGCTCATGTTGCGCAGACCCACGCCCGAACGTCGACCGACAAAAGCGTGCGTGACGTCGAAGCCGCGCCCGTTATCCGCGATGCTCAGGCTAACCGAGTCGCTCGACACCTCGAGCGCCAGCGACGCGTTCGACGCCTGGGCGTGACGCACGATGTTGGTGAGCGCTTCCTGAGCGATGCGGAACAGCACGGTATTGACCGCTTCGGGCAACACGGCGGCGTGCGTATGCAGTATTTGCGTGAAGCCGATGTCGATGCCCGATTCGTCGCCGAGTTCGCGGGCCAGTTGTTCCAGCGCGGCCGCGACGCCGAGGTCGTCGAGCATGGAAGGGCGCAACGCGTGCGAAATACGGCGCACTTCGCGCAAGGTGTCGGACAGACGCGTGAGGCTGGTCGTCAGCGCCGCTTCCGCCGCCGGCTCGCGCACGGCGCTGCGTTCGAAACGCGCAAGTGCTGATTCGAGCAGCAGTTTCGCGGACACCATCATCTGACTGATGCCGTCGTGCAATTCACGCGAGAGACGAGCACGTTCGCGCTCCTGCGACTCGACCACTTCCTGCGCGAGCCGTTTGAGCTTGGCGTCGGCGCTGCGGTATTCGGTCACGTTGAGCACCAGCGCGCACAGTGCGATCACGGCCAAACCGGCTACGGCGATGGTGTCGATCCACTTCATCGTGCGCGCGATATTGGCCGCCGCGTCCGCGTCGATCTGCGCGAGGGTGCTGTCCACGTCGTCGAGGTAGATGCCGGTGCCGATCATCCAGCCCCAGCGCTGCAGCGGCACCACGTAGCCGAGTTTGGACGCGAGCTTGCCGGTGGACGGCCGATGCCACATATATCTGACATAGCCGCCGCCGTGCGCAGCGGCGGCGAGCAGTTGCTGGATGGTCGGCGCACCTTGCGGATCGCGCAACGACCACAGGTCGCGGCCCACCAGATCCGGTTCCCGCGGATGCATCAGCGAACGGCCGTGCAGGTCGTAGACGAAGAAATAGCCGTCGCGGCCGAAGTCCATCTTTTCCAGCGTGTCGAGCGCGCGCAGACGCAGTAAGGCGTCGTCGCGCGCGTCGTCGCCGCCCGCTTCGTAGAGCGGCGCGATGGCGGTGGTGGCGAGTTCGACGTAATGCCGCAGTTCGATTTCCTTGCTCGCCATGTACGCGGCCTGGGTGGCCGCATGCTGCCGCTCGGCGAGCGCAGTGGCTTCGCCGCGCACGCCCGTTTCGATACTGGCGATTGCAGCGAGGAAGGGCACGATTGCCAGCAGGACGATCTTCGCTTTGAGTTTCATCGTTAAAACACGGCCGGCTGGCGATGTAAGTACTCGGGCAGGCTACGTAAAACTACGTAGCCCACGTACGTAATTGCGCGCTTGTAAGGTGGCTGACGAAGGCGAATACTACATCCCCGCGCGCGGTGCGTGTCGCGGCGCGCATCAAGCCAGCGACGGGCTGCCGGTTCATAGCCGGCAGCCGGTTGTCCGCCGCACCGGGCCACGAGCCACGGTGCGCGGTGTCGATAATAGACTTAGGAGAAGTTCGTGGAGACCTCCCCATCCGCCGGCCGTTCATGGCTCTGGCTCATTCTGTTGCTTCCTTATATCGCGCTGTTGTGGTTGCCGTTCTATAACGACACGCGGCCTTCGTTTGCCGGTTTTCCGTTCTTCTACTGGTATCAGTTCCTGTGGGTGCCGTTGACCTCGCTGCTGATTTACGTCGTGTATCGAGGTGTTAAATGAACGATCTGACTCCCGTGAACCCGGTCGCCATGACCGTGTTCATCGCGTTTTTCGTGCTCGTCACGGTGATCGGTTTCTTCGCCGCACGCTGGAAGCGCGGCGACATGACGCAATTGCACGAGTGGGGTCTGGGCGGCCGTCAGTTCGGCACGGTGATCTCGTGGTTCCTCGTGGGCGGCGACTTCTATACGGCTTATACGGTCATCGCCGTGCCGGCGCTGGTGTATTCGGTGGGCGCGTATGGCTTCTTCGCGCTGCCTTACACGATCATCGTTTATCCGTTCGTGTTCGCCGTGATGCCGAAGCTGTGGAAAATCGCGCATGCGAAAAACCACATCACGGCAGCGGACTACGTGCAGGGCGAATACGGCGGAAAGTGGTTTCCGGCGGCCATCGCGCTGACCGGTATCGTCGCGACCATGCCGTATATCGCGTTGCAACTGGTGGGCATGCAGGTCGTGATCAAGGGGCTCGGCGTGACCGGCGAAATGCCGCTCATCGTGGCCTTCGTGATTCTCGCCCTGTACACCTACGCGAGCGGCCTGCGGGCGCCGGCCATGATTGCCTTCGTGAAGGACATCATGATCTATATCGTCGTGATCGCGGCGGTGTGGCTGATTCCGTCGAAGCTCGGCGGCTATGCGCATGTGTTCGACGCAGCCGACACGTATTTCAAGGCGAAGGGCGGCGCGACCGGCATCATCCTGAAGCCGACGCAGTTCACCGCGTATGCGTCGCTCGCATTGGGTTCGGCGCTGGCGGCCTTCATGTATCCGCATACCATGACGGCGGTGCTGTCGTCCTCGTCGGCGAACACGGTGCGCAAGAACGCGATTTTCCTGCCGGCTTATACGTTGCTGCTCGGTTTGATCGCGCTGCTCGGCTATATGGCGATCGCGGCCGGCGTGCACGTGAAGTCGGCTTCGGACATGGTGCCGGCGCTGTTCAACACGCTGTTCCCGTCGTGGTTCGTCGGCTTTGCAGCGGCGGCTATTGCGATCAGCGCGCTGGTGCCGGCGGCGATCATGTCGATCGGCGCGGCCAATCTGTTCACCCGTAATTTGTGGCGCCCGCTGGTCTCGCCGTCGATCACGCCCGAAGGCGAAGCGTCCACGGCGAAGATGGTGTCGCTGGTGGTGAAGTTCGGCGCGTTGCTGTTCATCGTGTTCCTGCCGACTCAATACGCGATCGATCTGCAACTGCTCGGCGGCGTGTGGATTCTGCAGATTTTCCCGGCCATCGTGTTTTCGCTGTACACGCGGCGCTTCAATACGCCGGGACTGTTCGTCGGCTGGCTGGTGGGCATCGTGCTCGGCACCGGCCTCGCGATTTCGCAGGGTCTCAAGCCGGTCTACGCGCTGCACCTCGGCGATGCAGTTTATCCGCTGTATATCGGGCTCATCGCGCTGGCGGCGAATATCGTCGTGAGTCTGGCGATCTCGATCGTGACGCCGCGCCGTGCGGCGGTCGCGGTTTGATCTGGTCTGATCTGATCTGATCTGGTCTGGTCTGATCTGATCGTCGTGGTCTCCGTATAACGGGTTGAGTTCGTTTGAACAGGCGCCGCCGGGTCGATGGCGGCGCCGTCCCGGCAGGTCACCGTTTTTCTTCAAGTCTTTCCCCTGCGGCGCGCTCCGGTTTTCTCCATCGAGCGCGCCCATCCATTCCTGAGCAACCCCGCACATCGCCCCTCGAATCGGAACGCCGCGGCTCTTCGGAGCGCCACCGTGTAAACTGCTGACTTTTTTGCTTCTGGCGGTATGGTGCATCCCCCTCAGCGCACAGCGATCAGCGGCCCGGCGCTGGTCCGTCTTCTCGCCCGGCTGACGCAAGCCGACGTGCCCGAATCCCGGCAATCCCTGGCCGACCGGCTCAGCCAGTGGCTCGGCTGGACCGACGCCATTGCGCTGTCCACCGCGCTAAGCGGGCCGCCGCCCGCGGTCGCCGGTGTCGCACGAGCTTTCGGCAGTGCGGAAGAGCGCGAATGTGCCCGCGTGCGCGCCGGGCTTGCACAGACGCTCGCCGGCGATAGCGCGTTTGCCGTCGCACGCCGGCGCGGCGCAACGTTGCATGGCGCGGCCGTGGAGGCGCCCGTCGATTACGCGGTTTTCCGGCAACGCTACACGGCGATGCAGCAGACCATGGAAACCGGCATTGGCAGCTTGCGTGGACGGCTGCGCGCGATGCTGGCGACGCAAACGCCGGCTCTGGCCCGGCTGGCCGTGCTGGACGCGGTGATGGAGCGCGCGTTGGGCGAGCGCGAAAGGAGCGTGCTGGCCACGGTGCCCGGCTTGCTGGCCGGGCATTTTCAACGGTTGCGGGCGCAGGCCGAAGCGAAGGCGGCTTCGGCTGGGGAGGGCGCTACCGATGCCGCCGCGGTTGCCGCCGCGGTTGCCGCCGGCCCCGCCGCCGTCTCGGCAAATGAAGCGGCCGCCGCTGCCACCAAGACCTCGCCCGATGCCGCCGCCCACACTGCCTGGCTGAGCGTGTTCCGCCAGGACATGCAAAGCGTGGTGCTCGCCGAACTGGATGTTCGTTTTCAACCGGTCGAAGGGCTGATCGCCGCCCTTCGGACCTGCTAACTGGCGCACTATGTCCCGATTTCGTATTGAATTTGTGGTGTTTTTTGCCGGGCTGGCCGCGATCTGCTGGATCGCCGCCGGGTATCTCGGCTCGAATCCGCTGGCGCTCGCCGTCACCTTGCTGATCGGCGCGTGTTACGTGGCCGGTGCGCTCGAATTGCGACGCTACAGCGAAGCGACGGCCACCCTGGCCCGCGCCGTCGACGGTCTGGCCGAATCGCAACCCGCGCCCAAGCTGGCCGTGTGGCTGGACGCGCTGCATCCGAGTCTGCGCAACGCGGTGCGGTTGCGCGTCGAGGGCGAGCGCGTGGCGTTGCCGGGACCGGCGCTCGCGCCGTATCTGGTCGGTCTGCTGGTGTTGCTGGGCATGCTCGGGACGCTGCTCGGCATGGTCGCGACCTTGCGCGGCACCGGCCTCGCGCTGGAGAGCGCAACCGACCTGCAGGCGATCCGCGCGTCGCTTGCCGCGCCGGTCAAGGGCCTGGGTTTCGCCTTCGGCACCTCGATTGCCGGCGTGGCCGGTTCGGCCATGCTCGGCTTGCTGGCCGCGCTGTGCCGGCGCGAACGGCTGCTGGCCGGGCAAAGGCTCGACGTGCGCATCGCCACGACTTTGCGGATTTACTCGCAGGCGCATCAGCGTGACGCGACCTTCCAGCTTCTGGAGAAGCAAACCGCCTTGATGCCGACGCTGGTCGACCGCCTGCAGGCGATGATGGCCGCGATCGAACAGCAGCATCACGCGCTGGGCGAACGTCAGCTGGCCAGTCAGGCGGACTTTCATGGCAAGGCCGAGGCGGTGTACACCCGGTTGGCGGCGTCGGTGGAGCGCTCGCTCAAGGAGAGCGTCGCCGATAGCGCCCGCGCGGCCAGCGAGGCGTTGCAGCCGGTCATGCAGGCGACGCTTGCGGGGTTGGAACGGGAGTCGGCCCACTTGCGGGAGACCGTCACGCAGTCGGTGCAGCGTCAGCTGGATGGTTTGTCGACCGGGTTCGAAAGCAGCGCGGCGAGCGTCGCGCAGATCTGGCAACAGGCGTTGGCGGGGCAGCATCGCGCAAACGAAGAACAGACGCTGCATCTGCGTTCAGCGCTGGAAGGATTCACGGAACACTTCGAGCAACGTTCCACGTCTTTGGTGGACGGCATCGCGTCGCGGCTCGACACGACCGCGAACGGCGTAGCGCAGGTGTGGAACGACGCGCTCGCACGTCAGCAGAGCGCCGGCGAGCAGTTGGCCGCGCGCAACGAGCAGGCGTTGCTGGCCGCGGCCGGCAGCTTCGGGCAGCATGCCGCGACCTTGCTCGGCACGGTGAGCGCTTCGCAGGCGACGTTGCTCGACGCACTGGGGGCATCGCAGACGGCGGTGCTCGGCAATATGAGCCGGTCGCAGACAGAACTGGTCGACACGTTGCGGCTGTCGCAAACGGAGGTGCTCGGCACGGTTAGCCGGTCGCAGACGGAACTCGTCGACACGCTGCGTGTGTCGCAGACCGACCTGGTCGGCACGCTCAGGGAGACGCAGGCCGCCTTGCTCGGTGCCGTGAAGGAATCGCAGGCGGAGGTGCTGGAAAAAGCGGGCGCATCGCAGGCCGAGGTGTTGAGCACGGTCGGCGCATCGCAGGCGGAATTGCTCGGCACGCTAAGCCGGTCGCAGACGGTATTGCTCGGCACGGTGGCGCAGTCGCAAGCGGATTTGCAGACGGCACTCGCCGCCCGCGACGACGAGCGTCTGACCGTATGGCGCGACACGCTCGCTTCGCTCGGCACCAGCCTGAGCGAGCAGTGGAGCCAGGCGGGCGAGCGCAGCGCGAGCCTGCAACAGGAAGTGGCTGCGACGCTCGCGCAAACCGCGCGCGACATCGCCGCGCAGACTCAGGCGCATGCCAGCAAGACCCTCGCCGACATCGACCGGCTCGTGCAGGCGGCCGCCGCCGCGCCGCAAGCCGCCGCCGATCTTCAAGCCGATCTGGCCTCGCGCGATCAACAACGGCTGACGGCCTGGACCGAGTCGCTCGCCGCGATGGCCGCGACGCTCAGCGCCGAATGGCAACAGTCCAGCGCGCAGGCCGCGAGTCGTCAGCAGGAAATCTGCGACGTGCTGGAGCGCACCGCGAGCGAAATCTCGGCGCAAACGCAGGCGCACGCGAGCGACACGCTGGCCGAAATCGGCCGCCTCGTGCAGGCCGCCTCGGAGGCGCCGAAAGCCGCGGCCGAAGTGGTCGCCGAATTGCGTCAGAAGCTCTCCGACAGCATGGTCCGCGACACCGCGATGTTGCAGGAACGCAGCCGTCTGCTGGAGACGCTCGAAACGCTGCTCGACGCCGTCAACCACGCATCCACGGAACAACGCGGCGCCGTCGACGCGCTGGTCGCCACATCGGCGGATCTATTGCAGCGGGTGGGTTCGCAATTCGCGGATCAGGTCGAGCGCGAGAGCAGCAAGCTCGGTGCGGCAGCGGTGCAGGTCAGCGGCGGCGCGATCGAAGTGGCAAGCCTCGGCGACGCGTTCGGCGCGGCGGTGCACCGTTTCGGCGAGTCGAACGACAAGCTGGTGGGCCATCTGGAACGCATCGAAGGTGCGCTCGACAAGTCGCTCGCGCGCAGCGACGAACAGCTCGCTTACTACGTCGCGCAGGCGCGTGAGGTGATCGATCTCAGCATGCTGTCGCAGAAGCAGATCGTCGAAGAACTGCAGCAGCTGGCCGGGCGGCCGGCGTCGGCGGGGGCCGAGCCGGCATGAGCGAGGACATCGATGGCGGCGTCGAGCCGTCGGCACCCATCTGGCCGGTTTTCGGCGACCTGATGTCGGCACTGCTGGGCGCTTTCGTGCTGATACTCGTCAGCGTGATCGGCTTGCAACTCGAACTGTCGAGCCGGCTCGATCAGGAGGTCAAGCAGCGGCAGCAGGAAACGCAACGCCGCAAGACGCTCGAGCAGGCGCTCGCCGGTCCGCTGGCCGCTGGGCGCGTGACGCTCGTCAACGGGCGCATCGGCATTAGCGGCAACGTACTGTTCGCGCTGAATTCGGATCGCTTGCAGCCCGAGGGGCGCGATCTTCTGAAGAGTCTGGCGGGACCTTTATCCGCCTATCTGCGCGCGAACGATCAGATCCTGATGGTGAGCGGTTTTACCGACGACCAGCAGTTGCGCGAAGGCAATCGACGCTTTGCGGACAACTGGGAACTGTCGGCGCAGCGCGCGTTGACGGTGACGCGCGCGCTGATCGACGCCGGTGTGCCGGGTAACTCGATTTTCGCGGCGGCATTCGGCTCGCAGCAGCCGGTGAGCCCGAATGCCGACGACGCCGGGCGAGCCAAAAACCGCCGCGTGGAAATCGCGCCGATTCCGCGTCCTGCTGCGACCTCGGGGAAGCCGCGTGAATAGCGGCAGCGACGCGCGAGAGGGCGTGGAGGCGTCGGCGCGCGGCAGGCTCGACGCGTGGCGCGCGTGCGGGGCGGACCGGCTGGACCCCGTGCGGTTTCATTTCATGGACGCGCTGGAACGGCGCGCTGCCGGTCATACCGGCGCGCTGCGTGGGTTGCTCGACGAGCGGTTGAGCACGCTGCTCGACGAGTATGCAGAGGTCGTAGCAGGCAACGCGATTGCCGCGGAGTCGCCCGCATCGCCCGACGAAAAAGGTCCCGGCCCGCTTGGAGGCCTGACCCGCTACATCGCGAATAACCGGCCTGCTTCGACGTCGTCTTCCGCTTATCCCGAACTGGCCGCGCTCGATTATTTCCGCGAAGTCTGGTCGCGCGTGCGCGCCGAACAGCAATTCCAGCAAGCGCTCGAACAGGTGCCGGGCAATGCCGGGCCGCTCAATTCGAGCAGTCTCGTGCATCGCTCGTTGTCGCTGATGCGCGAGCTGTCGCCTGGCTATCTCAAGCACTTTCTTGCCTACACCGACGCGTTGTCGTGGATGGAGCAGATCAACGGCGCGGCTGCGCCGGTCAAAGACACACCGCGCGCCGCAAGCAGCGTAAAAAACGCGGTGAAGAGTCCGGCGAAAAGCGCGCGTGGAAAATCGCGCTGAGTCTGGCTTCGAGTCGGCTTCGAGATTGCCGCCAGATCCGGCAATAATTTCGCCGCTAACTTCGCCGTCAGGCTGCTGGATTGCCGGCTGAATCGCCCGTTTCAACGTTTGCAATTCAATCCGCATACGACATGAATAACGCCGTGCGAGTTTGTACTTTTCGCGCGGATACCCCTGTACTATATGGCTCAGCGAGAATCGGCCGACCTCGATAAACTACAGGACGACTGCTTTTTGCGAACAGAAGGCCATCGCGTCCCCGTCACGTAAATGCGTCTTTTACCAGCGGCCAGCCTGCCGCGCGCCTGATGCTGAGAGAGGCGGCGTGACGAACCACGTAAAAAAAGATGAACAACTTTAATAGACCACCTGTTTCTTATCCGACAACGGTTGTGTTCGTGGATGACAGCGATAGTTATCTCGACGCATTGCGCCGTTTCTTTCCGGATATTTCCACGAATCTTTTTTTCACGCGGCCGCAAACCGCGCTGGCGTTCATTCGTCAGCACGCGCGCGAGCATTCGCTGGGCTTTTCTCCGGCGTCGGCCTGCGTCAGCGAGCCGGGCTTCGAGCGGCTCGTCGAAACCTCGCCCGAGCGGGACATGCTGGCGCGCCACTCGCGCTTCTCGGAAGTCGCCGCGGTGGTCGTCGACTACGACATGCCGGGTTTGAGCGGCGTCGAATTTCTGTCATCCATTTCGCATTTGCGTTGCGCCAAGGTGCTGCTCACCGGCGTCGCGAACGAAACCGTCGCGGTGAAGGCATTCAATGCGGGCATCGTCGATTTATATCTGCGTAAAACGGATATGGATTCGGCCAACCGGCTCGTTCATTTTCTGAAAGATGCCAAGAACAGGCATTGTTCCGAAGCCGGCTGGCTGGCGCTCGGCGAAAACGGGCTGACCTATTGCGATTCGAGAACGCAGAAGGTCATCGACGATCTGGTCGCGGCCGAAGGCATCGTCGAGTATTACTGGCGGCCTGACCAGAACGCCATTCTGATGTTCGATCGGAGCGGGCAAGCCAGCGTGTTCGTCGCGTGGGCGGAGAACGACTGGATCTCGCAAGGCGAAATCGTCGCGGACGAAAGCGGCCCCGCCGAACTGTTGCGGCAAATGGCGACGCGCGAGAGCATGCCGCTGTTCTGGCCGGACATGGCTTACCGGTCGGGCGCCACGTTCAAGACGCTCAAGCCGCGCCAGATTCCCGGCTGGAACGACGCGTTCTACGTCTGGAGCCGGATCGAACCGGCCGAGGTCGGTTCCGAAGTCACGACGTTCTCACAATGGCGTAACGACAAAAACACCTGATGCCGTCGGACATGCTGAGCCACATGTACGCGATTCCCACGGCGTTCGTGTCGGCCATGTTCGTGGTGTTCGGCCTGTATGTCGTCATCACTCAGGGCGTCACGCGGCTGTCCATGCCGTTCCTGATGATGTGCGTCACCACCTTCGCGTGGCAGGGCACGTGGACCTTGCTGTTCCAGACCGATAGTCCCCAGATCGCCGCCGTGCTGGTCAGGGTCGGCTATCTGTTCATTCTGTTTCTGCCGACTACGTTCTATCACTTCGTCACCGAAGTCTCCGCGCGGCGCCGCGAGCAACCGTATCTGCTCGCGTCGTACGGCCTGTGCGTGGTGCTTGCCGGGCTGCTCCCCGGTCACGAGGTGATTGCCGGCTACCGGCAATTTTTCTTTGGCTACTATCCTGAAGCCGGACCGCTGCATCCTCTGCACGTCGCGCAGACCGTGTTGCTGTCCGCACGCAGCGCGCAACTGCTGATCGCCGCACGCAAGGCGGCCGGCGGCGAAGCGCGCCGCCGGCTCGAACTGTGTCTGGCCAGTCTTGGCCTCTATTCGTTCGCCGCGGTCGATTACGCGGTCAACTACGGCTATCCGTTCTATCCGCCTGGTGTTCTGTTCATCGCGCTGAGTCTTGGGCTGCTGGCAATCACCATCGTGCGGTATCACCTGATTCATCCCTATGCGCTGGCGGCGACGATCGCGCACGAGATCGCCACGCCGCTCGCCACTATCGGCATGCATGCCGATGAAATCGCCAGCGTCTGGACGCATGTGTTCGACGGCTACCGGATGGCGGTCGCGCACGGTCTTTATGCCGACGGCGACCATGGCGGTCAGTCCGAACGGATCAGTCAACTGGCCGCGTCGATCCGGCGCGAGGTATCGGGCACCAGTGCGATGGTGGAGATGGCGCTGGCGTCGTTCACGCTCGATCGCATGGATCGCAGCCGTTTCGTTCCGCACGCGGTCGAGCATTGCGTGACGACCGCGCTCGAGCGCTATCCGTTTCGCAGCGACGAGCGCGCGCGCATTACGGTATTGCCGATCGACGCGACGTTGCGGTTTTCGGGCTCGGATACGTTGCTGGTGTTCGTTCTTTTCAATCTGCTGAAAAACGCATTCCACGCGATTCGCGTGAGCGGCGCGGGCGACATCACCATCAGCGCGGTGGCGGAGCAGGATTTCTGTGTGCTGCGGTTTCGCGACACCGGACCCGGTATTGCGCCCGACGTGCTGCCGCATATCTTCGATGCGTTTTTCTCGACCAAGCGCCACGGAAGCGGCGCGGGCATGGGTCTCGCGTTTTGCCGGCGCGCGACGGAGATGCTGGGCGGCACGATCGAATGTCAATCGACGCGCGGCTCGCACACCACGTTCATCGTGCGATTGCCGGCGCCGGGCACGCCGGCGGACCGCGCATTGCGCGAGCCGCCGGTGCGCGCCCGGCGCCGGCTTCAGAGTATTAGAGCCCGTTAAAGCGTGAACGACGATGCGCGAGCGTCGTCATGCGTTGGTGAGCGCGGAGACCGGCAATTCGTATTCTTTGACGCGCTCCACGATGCCGTCCGGAAAGCGCCGGATCTTGCGATCCCGTCCGGAATAGAGAATCTGCTGATAGCCGCGCGACACTTCGCGACCGTCCACGCAAAAGCGAAATAGCAGATACGCCGAGCAATGTCTGACCTGCACGGTGTTCAGGAAGCAATCCACGCGTTGAAACGGAAACGTTTCGTGGACGTATTCCTGGTGCGCGCGTTTGGTGACGAACATGCCGTCCGATCCCAGCAGATCGTTGTGGATGCATTCATGAAACCAGCGCTCTCGACAGACTCCTTGCCATTCGAAATAGCGCGAGAAATAGGTATTCATGAAAGCGTTCGAGTCTTTCAGATAAATATCGAAACTGTGCTGGAAGGTTTTCGGCGATACCGCGGGAACCGGGCTTTCCGACAGCAGTACGGATTCGCGGCTCAGCGCGTGGGGGATTGCGTCTCGCATCAACATACGATTTTCCTTTTGCAGGAACGGTTGCATGTGGCAACCACACATGCCCTCCGAAGATGGAAGGCATATTCCATTCTCTTGGGGATTAGGGCCGTGTGGCTATCGGAGTGAAAACTGCGCGTGACAAAGCGCGGCGCCGGTTGCATCGACACGATGGACGGCTGTGCTTTCGTCGGGGAGAAGTGTCGATTGCAAGGGGGATTAACTCAGTGGGTCAACCAACAGAACGCAGTGGACTACTCGCTATGCATCATGTCGATGGTCTGGCAATCCAAAGCTTTCATTTTCATTATTGTAACGATCGACGCAACAGTGAATTAGCTGATAGGGGGTTTACCCCAATCGACCAAGATTTTAGACTCTGTGCCATTCGCTGCTAACCGGTCGGTTCCCAGCGCGACACAAAACAAAATCTGAGGTTGGTATCATGAAATCGCTTATCGAAGCTGCTGTTATCGCTGCACTCATCACCGCTCCGCTCGCCGTATTTGCCCAATCGAACCAACCGTTGACCCGCGCTCAAGTGCGCGAGGAACTGGTTCAACTGGAAAAAGCCGGCTATAACCCGTCCATTCAAAACGACGTGGATTACCCTGCGAATATTCAGGCTGCTGAAGCACGCGTTGCTGCACAAAATGGCAATGCTCAAAACAGTGGTTATGGTTCGGCCACGAATGGTTCGTCGCAAGCCGGCTATCGCACTGATTCGACCGTGAGCACGTATTCGGCACCGGTTGTGAACGTAGGTCGTTAATCGAGTTGTCAACTGGTGGCGCGGTGAAGAGTTCGAGCGTCGTCGCGTTTTGCCAGTGTTGAAAAGTTGATCTGGAAGTTGGTGTTTTTCGACAGCCCTGTTTCGCTTCTGAGTGAAACGGGGCTGTTGTGTATGGGGGGGGCTTGGTGTGCGATACGAAATTTTGTGCGCGACGTGCAACTCAAATCGCAATGCTGTAGGGTCGAACGACGGAAACGCTCTGCGTGAGCCCAAGTCCCAATAGAGCGGTCAGGTACTCGTCAATGGATTTGGGCGGATTTTTTAAAGACTGCCGATGTGCGGCCATCGCTTCCAGAACCTTGGCCTGATTAAGATCGAACAGGTCGGCAATGAAGTCGTCGGGATGCTGTGCTGCTACGTTGTAGTTTCTCAACGCATCGGGCGGGAAGTCTTTCTGGTTGAATGTAACGATAAGCTCCGCGCGGCATTGCACGGCAGCCGCGACCACGTGTGCATCGTTGGGGTCGGGTAGCGCGATAGCGGGGATCAGGTGTTCGTAGTCCTCGACCAATGCATCGCGAACATGCGCATCCATGAGATCGCGGACGCGATAAATTCTGGAGGGGGCGAGATCCGGTCGTTTGGCGATCAGATTGCAAGTCCATTCATCGTGAATGCGTCTGGTCCAGCGAGCCCTGAAAAGATCAGTGAGCGCCAGGCGCATCAACAGGTCGCGCAACGTCTGGGAATACAGCACACAAGCGTCATAGACTACGGTGAAATGAGACGACATCTATTATTCCAATCCCATTTCCTGTGACAGTGCTGCGAGTTCGTCCAAAGCTTTACGGCGCTCCGTATCGATTCGATCCTTGTACGCGATCACATCTTCGTAGCGCACGCGCCGATGGGTGTTGACCTTTCTGAACGGAATCGCTTTTTTCTCAAGCAATTTGACGAAGTGAGGCCGCGAAACGTTGAGCAGGTCTGCCGCCTCCTGCGTAGTCAATTCGGCGTGAATGGGAATGATCGATACGGCATTGCCCTGACCGATTTCCGCCAGCACATCCACGATTAGCCGTACGACGGAAGTGGGCAATTCCACGCTACGCGTTTTACCCTTGTCGTCCTTGAAATCGAATTGCTGCGTTTGTGCGCGACTCGACAACACCACGGAAAGATTGCGGCTCGAGGTGCGGGCAAGTTCGGCTTCCTGTTCGGAAGGTAACTGCGTGGCATGGAGAGAGGCGTTCATGGCGTTCCTTGACAATCGCGCCATTCTAAATCGAAATATTCGAAATCGCAATAAACGAAACGAACACCCTATACCGTCTCCCCCCCTCAAATCCTGATCAACACCGCCCCCAGCGTCACCAGCGCGCACGCCACGATGCGCCGCGGCGTCAACTTCTCCCCCATGAACAGCCAGCCGATCAGCACCGCGAAAATCGAGCTGAGCTCGCGCAGCGCCGACACCATCGCGATAGGCAAGTAGCGGTAAGCCTCGATGATCAGGCAATAAGCCGTCAACGCGATCGCCCCCGACGCGATGCCCTTCAGCACCACCGCGCGCCCGATGAACAGCCCACGGGCGCCGCCGCGCCAATGCCACGCAAGCAGAAACTGTGGAATGTTCCAGATCAGATAAACCCACATGATGTAGCTCAGACCGTTGCCCGCCACGCGTGCGCCGATCCCGTCGACCACCGAATACGTCGAGATAAAAAAGCCGGTCAACAGCGCGAACGGCACGCTCTCGCCTGAAAAACGCAGGCCGCGTCGAAATGCCAGCGAGACGATGCCGAGCGACACCAGCGCCACGCCCACGGCCGCTAGCGGCTTGAGCGATTCATGCGCGAACACCAGCGCGCCGACGAACACGAGCATCGGCGACAGTCCGCGCGCAATCGGATAGATCTGGCCGAAGTCGCCGCTCTTATACGCGCGAATCAGCGCGAGCAGATAACCGAACTCGAGCACCACCGACGCGAAGATATAAGGCCAGGCGCCCGGCGCGGGCAGCGGCAGCACGATCACGCCGACTGCGCTCACGGCGATATACGGAATCGCCATCATCCCCAGCAGCCAGACGCGATCTTCGGATAGATGCAGAAACGCGTTCCACGTCGCGTGTAGCAGTGCCGAGAGCAGCACCAGCAGGAGCACAAAGGTTGCCATCGAAGATCGCGCAGTAGGGAGGAAGGCCGCGCGCGCGGCCTCAAGCGCGTGATTATTCCAGTAGAACGCTGGAATCGACGGATTGCACGACTAAACCAAAGGGGCTTTATGTGGAAAAAAGAGGACATTTGTGGCGGACGACCCGCGTTGCGTCCGCCGCGCTCAAGTGACCCGCTCTCTTAGCCAGGCCGACCCCAGGTCGATGGCGGTTACCACGACGATCACCATGATCATGATCGCTGCCGTCTGCGCATAATCGAACGAGCGGATCGCCTCGTACAGCACCACGCCGATGCCGCCCGCGCCGACCATGCCGACCACCATCGCCGATCGCACGTTCGATTCGAAGCGATACAACGCATACGAGATCCACAAGGGCAACACCTGCGGCAACACCGCGTAGACGATCTCGTCGAGACCGGTCGCGCCGGTGGCTCGCACGCCTTCAGCCGGGCGTGGATCGATCGCCTCGACCGCTTCCGCAAACAGCTTGGCGAGCACGCCGGTGGTATGCACCCACAGCGCGAGCACACCGGCAAACGGCCCGAGTCCGACCGCGACGATGAACAGCATCGCAAAGACCATCTCGTTGATCGCGCGGCACGCGTCCATCATCCGGCGCATCGGCTGGACGATCCACACGGGCGCCATGTTGTGCGCGGACATCAGCCCGCACGGCACGGCGCATACCAGCGACAGCGCCGTCCCCCAAACCGCGACGGCCAGCGTCACCACCATTTCGTGCAGGTACGTGCGCCACTCGGTGAAGTTCGGCGGGAAAAAGTCCCGCGCGAACTGGCCCATGTTGCCGGCGTCGCTCAGCAGGTCGAGCGGCCGCATGTCGGCGCTATGCCACGTGCCGCCGAGCACCGCGATCAGCGCGATCCAGCCGAGCAGCGACCACCAGCTACGCTTGCCGGCGCGCGGCAACGCGGGCGCACTGCCACGCATTTTGTCGCGCGCTTTTGCGGCGAGTGCAGACGGGAGGAGAGGGTCGGCCGCCTTCATTGCTTGGCAACGGTCGTGTCGAGCGCGGCGAGCTTCGCATCGAGCGCAGCCAGTTGCGTCTTGCGTTCGTCATCGGACAGATGGGTGTCGGTCGCGACCTTCTGCTTCTGCTGAAACAGGACGACCTTGCGGATGGGCAGCAACTGCGCATCCGACGAGCCGGCGAAGCCGCTATATCCGGTAATGCCCGCCATCACGGCCTTTTCGTGCGGATCGGTCCTCGCGTAGTTCAGGAAGAATTTGCGCAGCTTGTCCTTGGTCGCCTGCGGCAGATCCTTGCGCCAGACCAGCGGGTCGGACGGAATCACCGGCGAAGTCCACAACACGCGCACTTGCGCGAACCGGTCGGGATGTTGCTTCTGCAACGTGTTGACGAGGTCGGTGTTGTTCGTCGCGATGTCGATCTTGTTGTTCACCACGGCCAGCAGATTCGCTTCGTGGCTCGACGGCAGCACCGCCTTGAACGACGTGTTGACCGGCGCGCCGTGCTGCGCGAACAGGTAGTAAGCGGGAATCAGCGTTCCCGACGTGGAGTTCGGATCGCCGAAACCGAGCGTGACGTCGTGCGTATTCCTGAACACGTCGTCGAGCGTCTTGAAGCGGCTGTTCACGTTCGTAATCAAAAGCGAATGGTAACCTGCTTCGCCGTTCGCATACAGAAGCTTCGCGAACACTTCGCCTTGCGCGCGATCCACCGCCTCGATTGCCGAGGCATTGCCGAAATAGCCGACCTGCACTTTGTTGAAGCGCATGCCTTCGATGATGCCCGCATAGTCGGTCGCGAAGAACGCCTTGATGTTCAGGCCGGTCTGCTTGTCCATGTCCTGGATTAGCGGGTCCCAGCGTTGTTTGAGCACCGAGGACGAATCGGTCGAGATGATGCCCAGGTTGATGTCTTCGGCGTGTGCGGCAGCGTGGCCGGCGAGGGCGGCGGCCGCGACGGTCAGCGAGATGAGTGAGCGCAGGAATGTCATCGATGAAAATCCGGTTGGTTCGGGCGGTTTGGAAGTGCGCTTAGTTGGTGTGCGCGGGTTTCAACGCGAAGGCGTAGAGAGACGACGCCGACGACGCATTTCCTGGCTGTATTGCTACGCTTTTGTCGTCGTCAGGCTGCGTGGCATCGGGCGCGTCGGCTTCGTTTTCATCGAGCCATTCGCGGGCGTCGTCGCCATAAAGCTGTTTGAGCAAAGCCGGTGTGAGAGCGGTGGACGGCCCGTCGAAGACGACCTTGCCGCGACGCAGCGCAATGGTGCGCGGGCAATATTCCATCGCGATTTCCACCTGATGCAGCGATACCAGCACGGTCAGTTCGTGCTCGCGATTCAGCTTGCGCAGCATGTCCATCACACGGCGCGACGATTCGGGATCGAGCGAGGCGATCGGTTCGTCGGCAAGGACGATACGGGCGCGCTGCACCAGCGCTCGCGCCAATGCCGCACGTTGCTGCTGGCCGCCGGACAGATTGGCGGCGCGTTCGTGCGCATGTTCGCCGATACCGACCTCGGTGAGCGCTGCCATCGACAACGCCCGCTCTTCGCCCGGAAAGCGGCCGGTCAGACGACGCCACCAGGACAGACGCGACAGCGCGCCGATCAGCACATTGGTTTCGACCGACAGCCGGTTCACCAGATTGAACTGCTGGAACACGAAGCCGATATCGCGTCGAATGCTGCGTACCTCGCGCACGATGCGACCGTTCTGCTGAATCGGCCGGCCGAGAATTTCGATTCGCGACGGCTGCGCGTCGGCGGCCGTGAAGCCGGCAATGTGGCGCAGCAGCGTCGATTTTCCCGAGCCCGACGCGCCGATCAGCGCGACCATCTCACCGGGTTCGACACGCAGATCGATGTCTTCCAGCACGCGTCGGCCGTTGCCGAACGTCTTGCTCAGGCGTTCGATACGAATCGCTTCGCGGATTGCTTCCATAAGACTCCCTTCATGTCTCCGGCCGATGCCGGCATGTATGGGACTGATTCTAGGAAGCCTCTGTGACGGTTGAGTGAAGGCGTCGCAACGTCTAGACGACTATATGAATCAATGTCAGTTTTGCGTCGGAGAGAAGTCAGAACGGTGTCAGATGTTTTATCGAAAAGTGACACCTGTATGACAGTTTCTGCATGAAGACCGCCGTATCCGCATGAGTGCGAGTACCCAGGCTATATTGCGTGATTCGCGATGCCGCCCCCCAATCCCGCCCACTTCTTGCGATCCTTTCAGAAGCCGTCATGCAGCCCTTGAGTTTCCTTCCCGATAGTTTTGCGGAGTATGAAGACCTCAAGGCGGTCCTCGAGCAGGGCAGCGCCAACTTCGAGATTCGCTCCGTGTGCGAGACGACGGTACGCGGCCGAAGCTTTTCGGTGTTCACCGCGAGCATTGGTTCGACCGATCCGCGTGCGCCTGCAATTGGATTCTTCGGCGGCATTCACGGGCTCGAACGAATCGGCTCGCAACTCGTGCTCGACTATATGCGCGCGCTGCTCGCACGCCTCGAATGGGACGAACTGTTAGTCCGGCAGTTGCAGTCGATCCGCCTGATCTTCATGCCCATCGTGAATCCGGGCGGCATGTGGGCAGCAACGCGTGCGAACCCTAACGGTGTCGACCTGATGCGCAATGCGCCGCAGAATGCCGACGAGCGCGTGCCGCCGCTGGCCGGCGGTCAGCGTCTGGGTGCGTGGCTGCCCTGGTATCGCGGGAAAGAGGGCGAGCCGATGGAAGAGGAAGCCCTCGCATTGCTGCGCGTGGTGGAAACCGAACTGGCGACGCGCCCGCTCTCCATCGCACTCGATTGCCACTCGGGTTATGGGTGGAGCGACAGCATCTGGTTTCCGTACGCGCGCACGCGCGAGCGCATGCCGCATCTGCCGGAAATGTATGCGCTGAAGACGATGTTCGAACGCGCGCATCCGCATCATGGCTACGCGTTCGAACCGCAGAGTCATCAGTATCTGCTGCATGGAGATCTGTGGGACTTCGCATACGACAGAACGCCCGCGCCCAATGTATTTTTGCCGATGACGCTCGAACTCGGCTCATGGTTGTGGATCAAGAAAAATCCGCGGCAACTGTTTTCGCGGCAGGGCATGTTCAATCCGGTCATGGCGCATCGCACCGCGCGGGTGCTCCGGCGTCACGCGAATCTGCTCGATTTTCTGGCGCGCGCGGCGTTTTCCTCGCAGCGCTGGTTGCCGCAAGGCCAGCGTCGCGAGCAGATGCTGCAAAGCGCGATCGACCAGTGGTATGGAACTGAACGCGTATGAGCACATGGATCCTGCTGCGCGGATTGACGCGCGAAACGCGCCATTGGGGTGCGTTGCCCGATACGCTGCAGCGCACGCTGGGCAGTACCGCGCCGCTATTGCTGGATCTGCCGGGCAATGGCGAGTTCTCGCACCTGGCCGCGCCGTCGTCGGTAGGCGCAATGGTGGAGTTCGTGAGAAACGCGGCGGCCGCGCGGGGCGCCGTCGCGCCGTTTCGTGTGCTCGCCATGTCGCTCGGCGGGATGGTGGCGACCGAGTGGGCGCAGCGGTATCCCGGCGAGATCGAGCGGCTCGTGCTGGTGAATACGAGCATGCGCCCGTTCAGCCGGATGACGGAGCGCCTGCGTCCGCGAGCGTGGCCTCGCCTGCTTGCGGTGGCCGTGCATTGGCGCGATGCGCTGCGCGTCGAACGGGGCATCCATCGGCTGACCTGCAAGCGTGTAACGACGTTGAGCGCGGACCTCGAAGCGTGGTGCGGTATCCGCCATAACGCGCCGGTCAGCCGCGCCAATGCGCTGTGGCAGTTATGGGCGGCGGCGCGCTTCACCGCCGCTCCGACGCGCCCGGCATGTGCATTGCTGATCCTTTCTTCCAGCGGCGATGGTCTGGTCGACCCGGTCTGTTCGGTGAAACTCGCGGCCGCCTGGCGTGCCGCTCATTGCGTGCATCCTTGGGCGGGGCACGACCTGCCGCACGACGATCCCGGCTGGATGAGCGGGCGGATCAGCGAGTGGCTCGCCCATTCGTAACGCTGCATGTCGATGCAGTCGGCTGCAGTCGGATGCAATCGGCCGAGATCGCGCCCCAAGTTGGACGCTGGGCGCCCGCATGGCCATAATACGGAGCTTCGCCAGTCGAAAGCTCACTGAAATCTAACGGACGCCCTCAGGACGATGAAAGAAGAATCGCCGAAAGCCATCATTTATGCGCTCGCCGCCAATCTCGGCATCGCCATCTGCAAATTCGCCGCAGCTGCGTTCACGGGTTCCGGCTCCATGTTCGCCGAGGCCATTCACTCATCCGCCGATTGCGGTAATCAACTTCTGCTGCTGTTCGGCTTGCGCGAAGCGCGCAAACCCGTCACGCCATTGCACCCGATGGGCGGTGGCCGCGAAATCAATTTTTATTCGCTGCTAGTAGCCTTGCTGCTGTTTTTTGTCGGCGGCGCGTTTTCGGTTTATGAAGGCGTGCACCGGTTGTTCGCGCGCGAGCCTTTGCAGTACGCGTATGTCGCGCTCGCCGTGCTGGGTGTGTCGGTGGTGCTCGAAGCCTTTTCGTTGTGGGGCGCCGTCAAGGAGATTCGCAAGACGCATCCCGACAAAAGCATGTGGCGCTGGTTTCGCGAGACGCGCGAATCGGATCTGCTGGTGGTGGCCGGCGAGGACATTGCCGCGCTGGCCGGTCTCGCGATCGCCTTCGTCGCGGTGTTGCTGACGCTGGTGACGGGTAACCCGGTGTTCGACGCGTTGGGTTCGATTGCCGTCGGCGTGTTGCTGATGGCAATTGCCTGGTTCGTCGCTCGCGAGGTGAAGTCGATGCTGGTCGGTGAATCGGCGAGTCCCGAAGTGCGCCGCGCAATCGAAAAGCATTTGCTCGCGCGGCCGGAGATTCGCAGCATCGTCAATCTGATTACGCTGCAGTGGGGTCGCGAAGTCGTGGTGGCGGTGCAAGCCGAAATGATCGACTATCCCAGCGGCCGCGCAATGGTCGATGCCATCAACGTCGTCGAAGCGGATTTGCAGGCGACGTTCCCGCAAGTCCGCTGGGTGTTTTTCGAACCCGAAGTGCCGCGCGATCAGCGGCCGGTGTAGAAGAACGTCTTATTTGAAACCCGTCACCGCGTGCGGCACGTAGAGTTCTTCGAGCCGATGGATTTCTTCGTCGCTGAGCTTGAGTGAAAGCGCGGCGACGGCGCCGTCCAGATGGTGCAGTTTGGTTGCGCCCACAATCGGTGCGCTGATCGGCTTTTTCTGCAGCACCCACGCGAGCGCCACCTGGGCACGCGGCACGCCGCGTTCTTTGGCGATCTCGCTCACGCGCTCGACGATGCGGCGGTCCGCGTCTTCCGTATGTGCGTAGAGCGTGCGGCCGAATTCGTCGGTTTCGGAGCGCGCGCTTTCGGTGTTCCAGTCGCGGGTCAGACGTCCACGCGCCAGCGGGCTCCACGGAATCACGCCAATGCCTTCGCTTTCGCACAGCGGCAGCATCTCGCGCTCTTCTTCGCGATAGAGCAGGTTCACATAGTTCTGCATGGTGACGAAGCGCGTCCAGCCGTGGCTATCGGCGACGTGTAAGGCTTTCGAGAACTGCCACGCGTACATCGACGAGGCGCCGATATAGCGCGCCTTGCCGGCCTTGACCACATCGTGCAGCGCTTCCATCGTTTCTTCGATGGGCGTCTCGTAGTCCCAGCGGTGGATCTGATACAGGTCGACATAATCGGTGCCGAGGCGGCGCAGGCTGTTATCGATTTCCGACAGGATGGCCTTGCGCGACAGGCCGGCGCCGTTCGGCCCTTGATGCATGCGGCCGTGCACCTTGGTAGCCAGCACGATCTCGTCGCGTTTGGCAAAGTCCTTGAGCGCCCGACCGACGATTTCTTCGCTGGTGCCGTCCGAATACACGTTTGCGGTGTCGAAGAAGTTGATGCCGTGGTCGAGCGCCTGTTTGATGAACGGCCGCGAGGTTTCTTCATCGAGCGACCACGGATGGTTGCCCCGCTCGGACACACCATAGCTCATGCAACCGACGCAGAGGCGGGAGACGTCGAGGCCGGTCCGGCCGAGTTTGATGTAGTCCATTTGAAGGCTTCCTTAAGTGGGTATGCCGGGGGGCGAGCGTTCGATTATAAGGAAGTGTCGCCCGCACTGCTGCCGCCACGAAACGGCACCCACACCGCCACATCGCTATCCCAGTGATCGAGTTCGGAAGGGCTCACGTTATTCTCCTTGTCCAATGGGATTTACTGGCCTTCGGCCACTCGGGTCACACCGCCGTCGCCTTCCTGCAGAGCGAGACGTGCCGCTTGAGTTTGTCCGATCAGGCCTTTGTCCGGATAGCTCGTCCGGTTGAGTGCAGGCAGCGAACCGTCGCGATAAGCTTCGACGAGTTCGGCTTTGACTTCGGCGCGGGTCTTTCCGGTCGTCGCCGTTGCAGTGGTTCCGGTTTGCGGTTGCGTCTGGTAATTCCCTGCGCGACCGATACCGCCACCGCTACCTTGTGCAAAAGCAGTACCGCTCACCAGCAACGAAACAGCGAGACCAGCCAAAAGATTGCGTTTCATGATTCACTCCTGTCGACTCATTGGCAGCGCATGGAGCGCCGCGACAGGGTGAAATGTAGGGCTTCGAGGTCACGCGGATAAATCGCGCTTTAGCGAAATGAATTGTCGCGATTCCAGAACAATCGTTGTCAAAGCGGTGCTGAAAAAGAAACCGCGGCATTAGCGCCGCGGTTGGAATTCACTGTTTCAATACGAGTACTTCAAAGCGTTGGAATTGAACGCGCGTTACGCCACCCATTCCGTGATAACTGGCGTATCCAGCATTGGAGCAGACTCGCGCTCTTCAAAAGTGCGCTTCGTGCAGGTCGCATCCAGACTGCCGCGACCGCTCAACAACGGGCACTTGTCGAACAGTTCGGCAATCCAGTCGACGAAAACGCGCACCTTCGGCGAGAGGTGCCGGCTGTGCGGATAAACGGCGGAGATCGGCATGGGCAAAGGCTTCAACTCTGGCAGGACTTCAACAAGTTGTCCCGAACGCAGATGCGGCAGCACCATGAACAGCGCCGGCTGGATCAGTCCGAAACCTTCCACGCCGCAGGTCACATAGGCGTCGGCGTCGTTCACCGACACGATGCCCTTCATCTTCACTTCCACTTCCTCGCCGTTCACCTTGAACGCCCAATCGAGCGTGCGTCCCGTGCGGCTCGAGAAATAATTGACTGCTTTGTGATTCTCCAGATCGTCCAGCGAAGTCGGGATGCCCGCCTGTTCGAGATAACTCGGCGCCGCGCACGTGATGCCCTCGAAGAGGCCGATACGCCGCGCCACCAGCGACGAATCCTGCAGTGCGCCCACGCGCACCACGCAGTCCACGCCTTCCTGCAGCAGATCCACCGGCCGGTCCGAGAGTCCCAGTTGCAGATCGATGTCCGGATAACGCGTGTGGAAATCGCAGAGTGCCGGGATCACCACCAGACGGCCGATGGAGCCCGGCATGTCGATGCGCAGCTTGCCATGCGGCTTCTTGTTGCCGCTCTGGAAACTGGCTTCGGTTTCCTCGACGTCGGCCAGGATGCGCACGCAACGTTCGTAGTAAGCGGCGCCGTCCGGCGTCAGCGACAGACGCCGCGTGGTTCGGTGCATCAGACGCGTGCCGAGAAACGCTTCGAGGTTCTGAATGATCGTGGTGACCGATGCGCGCGGCAGGTCGAGCGTTTCCGCCGCACGGGTAAAGCTGTTGGTGTCGACGACACGCGTGAACACTTGCATGGCCTGAAGCCGGTCCATTGCAAACCTCCGGAATAGCGGGCGCACTGAGGAATAAAACGGATTCGTCGCGAATCCGCGAACCAATCGAATTCGATTGTTCAGAGGCGCCGAATTGTGTTGCCGGATTATAGGCATTTATTTGCGACTCTGCCGACGCCACAATTCGCAGCATTGAAGTTCTATGCGCATTGCGCGGCTCGACATGGAAGCAACCAAACCCCCGTACTCCTTCGTGCCGACCGGCAACGCTCCGGCACAGGCCGGGCACGCAGCGCTCGACATCACCGACGTGGAAATAGAAGGGCACGCGCAAGACATCAGGTTGCGCCTGTATCGGCAGCACGAAAAGACCGCATTACCGGTACTGCTTTATTTTCACGGCGGTGGATTTACGAAGGGCTCGATCGATCAGGCCGACTACGCAGCGAGTTATTTCGCAGAACACTTACCCGCGCTCGTGGTGTCGGTCGGCTATTCGCTGGCGCCACAATTCCCGTTTCCCGCCGCGCCGGAAGACGCGCATCGCGCGGCGCTCTGGGTGCAGACGCGAGCGCGGGCATTTGGCGGGAATAGCAAGAAAGTTGGCGTAGCGGGTCACGATGCGGGCGGCCAGTTGGCGAACTGTCTCGCCTTCATCGCACGGGATCGTGGCGATGTGCGCATTGCCGCGCAAGCGCTGTTCGCGCCGATGCTCGACCCGAGTCTCACGCGACTGGGCGACGAAGAGCGTCTCGGTTCGGACATCACGGCTAAAGAATGCGCGGCGTGTTATCGCGCGTATCTGCCGCAAGCCTCGCAGCGCATGCACCCGTATGCAGCGCCGCTCGAATCGTCGCGACTGGCGGGCCTTCCGTCGACGCTGATCGTGACGGCGCAGAACGACGTATTGCACGTGGAGGCGGAGAAATACGCAAGCAGGCTGATCGATGCCGGTGTGCTGACCCAGGTGGTCCGCTATCCGAGCGTATCGCACGCCGCGTTGGCGGATCACCCGCCCGCCTTGCACGAAGCCCTGCGCTTTTTTCAGTGCCGCTTCGACACACGTACCGAACGCTAGATAACCAAAAAACAATTCAATCAACGATACCGGGAGCTTCTCATGACTATCCTTCCTCTTTCCCGTCGCCGCGTGGCGATGGCCGTACTCGCCGTCGTCGTGGTGGCCGGGCTGGGCACGTTCGGCGCGATTCGCGTCGACGCCAGCTCGCCCGCCGCGCCCACCATCGTGCCGGAAGTCGACGTGGCCACGGTGGTGCAAAAGACCATCACCGACTGGCAGAGCTATTCCGGCCGTCTCGAAGCGGTCGAAAAAGTGGACGTGCGTTCGCAGGTGCCGGGCACCATCGTTTCTGTCAATTTCAAGGACGGTGCGCTGGTCAAGAAAGGCGACACGCTATTCGTGATCGATCCGCGTCCGTACGCAGCCGAGGTGGATCGCGCCGAAGCGCAACTCGCGGCCGCTCAGGCGCGCACCGGTTATACGCAGAGCGACTGGGAACGCGCGCAACGCCTGATTGCCGACAACGCGATTGCGAAGCGCGATTACGACGAGAAGCAGAACGCGGCGCGTGAAGCGAGCGCGAATCAGAAAGCGGCGCAAGCCGCCGTCGAAACCGCGCGCATCAATCTGGGCTACACGAAGATCGTCGCGCCGGTGTCGGGCCGCGTGTCGCGTGCGGAGATCACCGTGGGCAACGTGGTGTCCGCAGGCGCAAGCTCGACGCCGCTGACCACGCTCGTGTCGGTCTCGCCGATCTACGCATCGTTCGACGCCGATGAACAGACCTACCTGCAATACCTGAGCCGCGCGACCGAAGGCGGCAAGGTGCCGGTCGAACTCGGTCTCGCCGATGAATCGGGCTATTCGCGCACCGGCACGATCGAGTCGGTCGACAACCGGCTCGATACGTCGTCGGGCACGATCCGCGTGCGGGCGCGTTTCGACAATCAGGACGGGGCGCTGATTCCGGGTCTGTATGCGCGTGTGAAAGTGGGCGGCAGTGCGCCGCATCCGGCACTGCTGATCGACGATGCAGCGGTCGGCACCGATCAGGACAAGAAGTTCGTGCTGGTGGTCGACGCGAGCAATCACGTCGTCTATCGCGAGATCGCGGTGGGCAACATGCAGGGCAACCTGCGGGTCGTGAAGAGCGGCTTGCAGCCGACCGACCGCATCGTCGTGAACGGCGTGCAGCGCGTCCGGCCGGGTGATGCGGTGCGTGCGCACATGGTGTCCATGACCGCCGACCAGGATCCGAACAGCACGCCGATCGCGCAAACGCGTACCAAAGCAGCGGACAAGAATTCGTGAGCCTGATGCGCGGCGTCGACGGTTTGCAGGGCATGGCCCTGCGTCGCACGCGCATGCTCCAACGTTGAGAGCTTCCCATGAACATATCCAAATTCTTTATCGATCGGCCGATCTTTGCCGGCGTGCTATCGGTGCTGATTCTGCTGGCGGGCATTATTTCGCTCTTCAAGCTGCCGATCTCGGAGTACCCGGAAGTGGTGCCGCCTTCGGTGGTGGTGCACGCGCAGTATCCCGGCGCGAATCCGAAAGTGATTGCCGAGGCAGTCGCCGCGCCGCTCGAAGAGCAGATCAACGGCGTCGAGAACATGCTGTACATGCAGTCGCAAGCGAATAGCGACGGCAATCTCACGTTGACCGTCACCTTCAAGCTCGGCACCAACCCGGACCTCGCGACGCAACTGGTGCAGAACCGCGTGAACCAGGCGCTGCCGCGCCTGCCGGAAGATGTGCAGCGTCTCGGCATCACGACTATCAAGAGTTCGCCGACGCTGACGATGGTGGTCCATCTGATCTCGCCGAACAATCGCTACGACATGACGTATCTGCGCAATTACGCGCTGCTCAACGTGAAGGATCGCCTCGCGCGCATTCAGGGCGTGGGCGAAGTGCAATTGTGGGGCTCGGGCGATTACGCGATGCGCGTGTGGCTCGATCCGGCAAAAGTCGCCCAGCGTGGTTTGACGGCGACCGAAGTGGTGAATGCGATTCGCGAGCAGAACGTGCAGGTGGCGGCCGGTGTGATCGGTGCATCGCCGTCGGTGCCGGGCACGCAATTGCAGTTGTCGGTGAATGCGCGCGGCCGCTTGCGGACCGAAGGTGAATTCGGCGACATCGTCGTCAAGACGGCGCCCGATGGCGCGGTCACGTATCTGCGCGATATCTCCAGGATCGAACTCGCCGCGTCGGAATACGGTTTGCGTTCGCTGCTCGACAACAAGCCCGCGGTGGCGCTCGCCATCAACCAGGCGCCGGGTGCGAACTCGCTGGCGATTTCCGATCAGGTTCGTTCGGCCATGAAGGAACTGTCGGAAGACATGCCCGCCGGCGTCGAATACAAGATCGTGTACGACCCGACGCAGTTCGTCCGCTCGAGTATCGAGGCGGTGATTCACACGCTGCTCGAAGCGATCGCGCTGGTGGTGATCGTGGTGATCGTGTTCCTGCAGACGTGGCGCGCGTCGATCATTCCGCTCATTGCCGTGCCGGTGTCGATTGTCGGAACGTTCTCGCTGTTGCTCGCGTTCGGCTTCTCGATCAACGCGTTGTCGCTGTTCGGGATGGTGCTCGCCATCGGGATCGTGGTGGACGATGCGATCGTGGTGGTGGAGAACGTCGAGCGCAATATCGAAAGCGGACTGAGTGCGCGAGACGCGACCTATAAGGCGATGCAGGAAGTGAGCGGGCCGATTATCGCCATTGCGCTGACGCTCGTGGCCGTGTTCGTGCCGCTCGCGTTCATGACGGGTTTGACGGGCCAGTTCTACAAACAGTTCGCGATGACCATCGCGATCTCGACGGTAATCTCCGCGTTCAATTCGCTGACCTTGTCGCCGGCTTTGTCCGCGTTGCTGCTGCGCGGTCACGGTGCGAAGGAAGACTTCGTCACGCGCGGCATGAATCGCGTGCTCGGCGGCTTTTTTAGAGGCTTCAACAAGGTATTTCACCGCGGCTCGACGGCGTACGGTCAGGGCGTCACGGGTGTGCTGCGTCGTAAGGGCGCGATGCTCGCGGTCTACGCGATCCTGCTCGGCGCAACCGTGCTGATTTCGCGCGTGGTGCCGGGCGGCTTCGTGCCGGCGCAGGACAAGGAATATCTGATCGCCTTCGCGCAGTTGCCGAACGGCGCGTCGCTG
The DNA here is from genome assembly GCF_900996245.1 of Paraburkholderia sp. BCC1886. Lineage (GTDB taxonomy): Bacteria > Pseudomonadota > Gammaproteobacteria > Burkholderiales > Burkholderiaceae > Paraburkholderia. The sequence goes on from NZ_CAAJGK010000047.1 coordinate 39,604, forward strand.
GATCGCACGGAAAAGGTGATTCGCGATATGAGCGCGATCGCTCTCAAGCAACCGGGCGTGGAGAGCGCGGTGGCGTTCCCCGGCTTGTCGGTGAACGGCTTCACGAATAGTTCGAGCGCGGGCGTGTTGTTCGTCACGCTCAAGCCGTTCAAGGAACGTCACGGCAAGACACTCTCGGCCGGCGCGATCGCCGGTGCGTTGAACCAGCAGTACGGTGCGATCAAGGATTCGTTCGTCGCGGTGTTTCCGCCGCCGCCGGTGCTCGGTCTCGGCACGCTCGGCGGCTTCAAGATGCAACTGGAAGACCACGGTGCGGTCGGTTACGCGGAACTGAACAAGGCGGCGGAAGCGTTCGTCAAACGGGCCGCGCAAACGCCGGAACTCGGGCCGACCTTCTCCAGCTATCAGATCAACGTGCCGCAACTGAATGTCGACCTCGACCGCGTCAAGGCCAAGCAACTCGGCGTGCCGGTGACGGACGTGTTCAACACGATGCAGATCTATCTGGGCTCGCTGTACGTGAACGACTTCAACCGCTTCGGCCGCGTGTATCAGGTGCGGGTGCAGGCGGACGCACCGTTCCGTCAACGCGCCGACGACATCCTGCAACTGAAGACGCGTAACGCGGCGGGCGATATGGTGCCGTTGTCTTCGCTGGTGACGGTGACGCCGACCTACGGTCCGGAAATGGTGGTGCGCTACAACGGCTACACCGCGGCCGACATCAACGGTGGTCCGGCGCCGGGCTTCTCGTCGGGGCAGGCCCAGGCGGCGGCGGAACGCGTGGCGGCGGAAGTGTTGCCGCACGGCGTGAAGCTGGAGTGGACCGACCTGACGTATCAGCAGATTCTGGCCGGCAATGCAGGCATGTGGGTGTTTCCGATCAGCGTGCTGCTGGTGTTCCTGGTGCTGGCGGCCTTGTACGAGAGTCTGACGCTGCCGCTCGCGGTGATCCTGATCGTCCCGATGAGCGTGTTGTCCGCGCTGACCGGCGTGTGGCTCACCGGCGGCGACAACAACATCTTCACGCGGATCGGTCTGATGGTGCTGGTGGGGCTGTCGGCGAAGAACGCGATCCTGATCGTCGAATTCGCCCGCGAACTGGAGCATGACGGACGCACGCCGCTGGCGGCGGCAATCGAAGCGAGCCGCATGCGTCTGCGCCCGATCCTGATGACGTCGATCGCTTTCATCATGGGCGTGGTGCCGCTGGTGCTGTCGAGCGGCGCGGGTTCGGAAATGCGTCACGCGATGGGGATCGCGGTGTTCTTCGGCATGCTCGGCGTGACCCTGTTCGGCCTGATGCTCACGCCGGTGTTCTATGTGGTGCTGCGGACGCTGGCGGGCGGGACGATTCACGTTGCGCAGAAAGATTCGCCGCACTTCGGCGAGCCGGTAACGGACGCCTGAGGAGAAAAACAATCATGACATCCTTTGATTTTCGCTTTGAACGGATGAACGGCTGGGGCCGTGCGGCAGCGAGCGGTTTGCTGCTCGCGTTGCTCGCGGCGTGTTCAGTGGAGCCGACCTACAAGCGCCCGGACGTGGATACGCCGGTCGCGTTCAAGGAAGCGCCGGTGGGTGCGTCCGCAACGGGTTCGGCGGCAGCGGCGTCGGCGGCGTCGGCGGCGGGCCCAGCAGCACCGGCGCAGACAGTCGGCACCTGGAAGGCGGCCGAACCCGCCGACGACGCGCATCGCGGCGACTGGTGGACAGTGTTCGGCGACCCGCAGCTCAACGCGCTGGAAGAACAGGCGAGCGCCGCGAATCAGGACCTGAAAGCCGCGGCGGCGCGCGTGCAACAGGCGCGCGCGGTGACCCAGGCGGCCAAGTCCGACTGGTTCCCGAAGCTCGACGCGGGCTTTGGCCCGACTCGCGAGCGTGCGTCGGCGGCATCGCAATTCCAGCCGGATAGCGCGGGCGGCACGAACGGCACGATCTGGCGCGCGCAGGTTGGCGCGTCTTACGAGACCGATCTGTTTGGCCGCGTGGGCTCGAACGTGAACGCATCGCGGGCGGACGAGCAGCAAAGCGAAGCGCTGTTCCGCTCGGTGCAACTGTCGTTGCAGGCCGATGTCGCGCAGAACTATTTCCAGTTGCGCGAGCTCGACACCGATCAGGATCTGTATCGCCGTACCGTCGCGCTGCGTGAGAACACGCTGAAACTGGTGGAACGGCGCTTCAAGGAAGGCGATATCGGCGAACTCGACGTTTCGCGCTCACGCAACGAACTCGCGAGCGCGCGTGCCGATGCTGTCGGTGTCGCGCGGCAACGCGCGGCCTCCGAGCATAGCCTCGCGATTCTGCTCGGCAAGCCGCCGGCGGACTTCTCGTTCGCCGAGGCGCCTTTGACGCCGGTGGCGGTGCGCGTGCCGGCTGGTTTGCCGTCCGCGCTGCTGGAGCGCCGCCCGGATATTTCGGCGGCGGAGCGCGCGATGGTCGCAGCGAATGCGCGTGTGGGTCTGGCGAAGTCGGCGTTTTTTCCGAAGCTCGATATAACCGGCGCACTCGGCTATGAGTCGGCCACGCTCGGCGATCTGTTCATGTGGTCGAGCCGGGCGTTCATTCTCGGCCCGTTCGCCGGCACGGCGTTGACCTTGCCGTTGTTCGACGGCGGCCGTCGCAAGGCCAATCTCGCGCAGGCCCGCTCGAAATACGACGAGGACGTCGCGCAGTATCGGCAGCAGGTGCTGGTGGCGTTCCGTGAAGTGGAAGACAACCTGGCCGATCTGCGTCTGCTCGACGATCAGATGCGCGAGCAGAACGAAGCGGTGCAGGACTCGCAGCGCGCGGCGCATCTGTCGCGCACGCAATACACCGAGGGCGCGGTCAGTTATCTGGACGTGATCGACGGTGAGCGGCAGGTTCTTACTTCGCAGTTGCAGGCGAGCCATTTGCAGGGAACTCAGGCAGTGGCCACGGTCAATCTGATTCGCGCGTTGGGCGGCGGTTGGGGTGATGTGAACGGGGCGGATGCAACGGTGGGCTCGACGAGTCCCGCGTCGTCGCCGGCGCCGGTGCAGCAGATCGCCAGGCAGTAGTTTCTCTAAAGATCGCGTAGTGAGTAAGACGCCGGGCCGCACAGCAGTGCGGCCCGGTTTTTTTTGCCCAAGTGTTTGCCCAAGCGTTTGCCTAATCGTTTTTCCCGCTTTCCTTGCGAAAATCCCTTCGTAGACGCGGCGCGGTCCGCGTTCTATGATCGCTCGCGCCTCATTGCGTCGATGAGGCGCGAATTTTTTCACGTGGATATGGCATGAACGAACCTCGTTATCCCGCGCCGTCGCAGTCGCTCGGGAACAACACGCCGCCGGCGGTGCGCGACCTGAACGGTCTGCTCGACGCACTGCGGGCGAGCGCCGCCCAGCGCGACCGCGACGGCGGGCACGCCGCGCAGGAGAAACAATGGATCGCCGACGCGGGCCTTCTGACGCTCGCAGTACCGCGCGAATACGGCGGCCTCGGCGCGCGCTGGCCCGAGATATACGACACGATCCGCAAGATCGCGCAGGTGGACAGCGCGCTCGCGCATCTGCTCGGCTTCACTTCGTTGCAGGTAGTCAGCGTGAACGTGTGGGGCAATCCGGAGCAACGCGCCCGTTATCTCGGCGGCACGGTAGAAGGGCGCTGGTGGTGGGGCAATGCGGTCAACCCGCTCGACACGCGACTGGTTGCCAGCGCAACCGTCGACGGCGGCTATCTTCTGAATGGTGAGAAAGGTTTTTGCTCGGGCACCCGCGGCTCGACGATGATGACGGTTTCCGCGCTCGACCCGCTCACCGGCAAATCGGTCTTCGCGGCCGTGCCGACGACCCGCGAGGGCATCACCGTGCGCGAGGACTGGAATCCGATCGGTCAACGGCAAACCGATAGCGGCAGCGTTGCGTTCGCGCAGGTTCGCGTCGAGGCGGAGGAAGTGCTGCAGAAGACCGATACGCCTTTCGTCAGCCTGCGCACGCTGATCTCGCAGCAGATTCTGACCAACCTGTTCGTCGGGATCGCGCAGGGTGCGCTCGAAGAAGCGCGACACTACGTGACACGGCATGGCAAGGCCTGGATCAATTCCGGTCTGGAGAAAGCCACCGACGATCCCTATCTGATCCAGCGTTTCGGCGAGATGCGCATCCAGGCGGTGAGCGCCGAAGCGCTCGCCACGCGAGCCGCGTACGCGCTCGAAGACGCGTGGCAGCAAGGTCCGTCGCTGTCCGCCGAGACGCGTGCGCACGTGGCGCTCGCGACGTCGGAGGCGAAGATCGTCGCGCATCGGGCCGCGCTCGATGTCAGCGAGAAACTGTTCGACGCCTGCGGCGCCCGTGCCACGCACGCTCCGCTGGCGCTCGACCGCTTCTGGCGCAATGCGCGCGTGCATACACTGCACGATCCGCTCGACTATCGCTTGCGGGACGTCGGCCGCTACGCGCTAAACGGGACATTGCCCGAGGTTTCTTTGTACACTTGAGGCGGCTCGCGGCGCCCTCCTTGGGGCGCCGCGTTTTATTCCCCTCGAGAGACCTCCGGCTTGCAGTTCAAACTACCCACCACCGCTACGGCGCCGTTTTGCCCCTCCGAGGTTCAAGGCTCAGTCGCCGTCACACAAGGCGCGCCTTTCTGGAAAAAAATTCTGCAGTTCGCGGGGCCGGGTCTCCTGATCTCGATCGGCTACATGGACCCCGGCAACTGGGCCACCGACATCGAAGCCGGTTCGCGTTACGGCTACAGCCTGCTGTTCGTCGTGCTGCTGTCGAGCCTCGCGGCAATGGCGCTGCAATGTCTGAGCATGCGGCTCGGCATCGCGACCGGCCGGGATCTCGCGGAATTGTCGCGGGACCGTTATTCGCCGGCGGTCGCGCGTATTCAGTGGGTGCTCGCGGAAATCTCGATCGTCGCCTGCGATCTGGCGGAAGTGCTGGGCGGCGCGCTCGCGTTTCATCTGCTCTTCAAATGTTCGCTGACCACCGGCGTGTTGCTGACCGCGTTCGATACGCTGATCGTGCTCGGCCTGAAGGGCAAGAATTTTCGCGACCTCGAAGCCATCATGCTGGGGTTGATCGCCACCATCGGCGTGGGCTACATCATCGAACTGGCGCTGGTGCATCCGCATTGGCCGTCGGTCGCGCAGGGGCTGATTCCGTCGTGGCAGGCACTCGACAGCCGCGAACCCATGTATCTCGCGATCGGAATTCTCGGCGCCACGGTGATGCCGCATAACCTCTACCTGCACTCGTCGATCGTGCAGACGCGCGCCGTCAAGCGCGACCCGGCGAGCATCCGCTCGGCTATCGGCCTGTCGCGTATCGACACCATCGTTTCACTGATTCTCGCGCTGGCGATCAACATGGCCATCCTGATTCTGGCCGGCGCCGCGTTTCATGAGACCGGCCACAATCAGGTCACCGAAATCGAAGACGCTTACAAGCTGCTCGCGCCGATCGTCGGGACGGGTTTCGCGGCGGTGCTGTTCGCGATCACGTTGCTGGCGTCCGGGCAAAGCTCGACGTTTACCGGCACGGTGGCGGGGCAGGTCATCATGGAAGGCTTTCTGAAACTGAAGATTCCGTGCTGGCAGCGGCGCTTCATCACGCGCGCGCTAGCCTTGATCCCGGCGCTGATCGGCGTGCAGATGATGGGCAACGGAGCGGTCGGCAAGCTGCTGGTGGCGAGTCAGGTGGTGTTGAGCTTGCAGTTGCCGTTCGCGCTTTATCCGCTGATCCGCATGACGAGCGACCGGTCGCTGATGGGCGAGTTCGCCAATACGCTGCTCACGCGTCTGGTCGTGTGGGGGCTGTTCGTGGTGATTACCGCGGCGAATCTTTGGCTGGTCGTGCAGACGGTGGGGTGGGTGGGGTGACGCGCTGTTTTACGCGAGTTGCGCCGGCATGACGAAAAAAAGTCCGCTCGCAGGCGGACTTTTTTCTTCAGGCTTCGGTACGAATCTGGCCGGACCAGGCCTCATCGTTTTGGATCGTTCAGGCGGCCTGGGCAACCGGTTCGAGCTGCTCCATCCGCCCGGCTACCGCCACTTGCTCAAGTTGAGCGCTTTCGAGCGCTTCCTGGCGAGCGGCTGCGGCCTTCTTGGTTTTGCCGGCGCGCGACGGCGGCTGACAGGCGCCGCACACCACGTTGTGTTGCAGATCGTGCTTGTGCGCCACGAACTTGCCGGTGCAGCGGCAGCACTTGGTCTGCTGCAGGATGCCGGCGTCGAAGAAACGCACCAGCGTCCATGCGCGCGTCAAATCCAGAACCGGCTCGGTTTCGCTGTGCTGGCAATGCTCCAGATACAGCCGATAACCTTTGGTCAGCGCGTCCAGATGCGTGCAGCGCGCTTCGTTCTTCAGGAACAGGTACGTGTTGTAGAACAACGATGCGTGAATGTTCGCCATCCACGTCATATACCAGTCCGCCGAGAATGGCAGCATGCCCTTGGGCGGCGATACACCCTTGACTTCACGATACAGGCGGATCATGCGATCGCGCGACAGCGTCAGTTCGCTCTCGAGCACTTGCATGCGTGCGCCGAGTTCGATCAGCGCAATGGCGCGGAATACTTCTTGTGCGTCTTCCGTCAGGCTACGCTTGAGCATCGCAGTCACCTTGGGTTAAGCAAACTGCTCGGCGGGCTGACCTGCAAGCAGGATCGCCGCGTGAGTCGGTGCCACTGCTGCGTGCTTCGTCGTTTGCGTCAACGCCGACAGCATGGCGTGGTCGTTGAAACGGAAGAAGCACAAAAGCTGATCGGAAGCAGCCAGCTTGACGATTTGAGCCAGCGACAGCCCGGCCAGCAAATCGGCCAGTTCCGCCGACAGTCCCAACCGGAACATGCCGATTGCTCTGTCCTCGCGCAACATACGCTGCGCAAGCATGATGTAAGACAAGTTGATTTCGCGGATTGAATCCAACGTCTCGCTGCTACGGTCCATTTTTGTGTTTCCGAAGCCCCGAATTGCTATGTCGGCATTTTGCCGTTATGTCTTTTTTTTGCCTCGCCGGAAACGCGGTCCTCCGGCTACATGTCGCGGCCCAACTTCAGACTGCGACTGTTTGATACATCGCGTTACATTTCGTAACAGCTGGGACGAATTGTATGAAGGGTAAAAGTAGAAATCAATCCCTTCTCAAAAAAATATCCCAAAAAGATACATTTAATTTCGGTAAATATTTCGGGCTTTGGAAAAGGGTCATGCGAAGTGGATTTTTCACGGTTTTAGCGTGGTGGCGAATCCATGGAAACCCTTGTCGGACGGGCGTTTAATTAATCTGTATGAGAATACAGAAAGCGCTGTTGTAAAACTGCTGATTCGCAACTTGCGTAAGAAAAAACGGTGAACACCATTTTAGGTTGCGGCAATAAGTACCGCTTCTTGTGAACGGTTTGGGGACGCATCATAGGTGTAACAGATTGGTGTGACACCAGTTACAAAGCGGCAAGGATTTGTAACTTCTTGCGAATTTCGTGTTTGAACAGGCTGTCCGCGCGCTAACGGACCTTTGGAAGAGGTCGGAAACGACATCGGTCCGGCGACTTGCGGCAACTGGCCGCCGCCTAAGGCAGGTCCGGGCGGCCTTGGCGCAGGCCCTCAGCCGGCATGCCCTGGAGGCCAGAAAGAGGCCGCGAATCAGGCGATTGCCGCGCCTGCCGGTACGGCACTCAGCTTCACGCCCAACGCGCGCAGTAGTTTGAACATCGTGTCCATGCGCGGTTTGGAGCCGGGCGCCAGCGTTTTATACAGACTTTCGCGCCCGAGTCCCGCGTCTGCGGCGACCTTGGCGATGCCGCGTGCCTTGGCGATGTCGGCGATGGCCGCGAGGAGAAGATCGGCGTCGCTTTCTTCAAGCGCCGCGTTGAGGTATTCGGCGATCATTTCTTCGCTGTCGAGATAGTGCGACGCGTCGAAGCGTGCGGCTTTGACCTTGCTCATGACAGTTCCTTTCTGATGTTTTCCCACATTGCTTTGGCATGCTTGATATCGGCGGCCTGAGTGGACTTGTCGCCACCGCAGAGCAGTAGACACACCACGCTCCCTTCGCGCGCGAAATAGACCCGGTAGCCCGGGCCGAAGTCGATACGCATTTCGGACCCACCGTCGTCCAGCCACTTGACGTCGCCGAAATGCCCGCGCTCGGCACGCCGTACCCGGACCAGAATCTTTGCCTTGGCTCGCAAGTCTTTGAGACCGGCAAGCCACGAGTCGAAGTTGTCTGTACGGTTGACTGTGTAGACGGCAGTCGAGCCGATTTGCTGAGGAGTGTATCCTTGTGGATACGTATCCGCAAGTGCAATTTCCATATCAATAAAGCGGATGTTTTTCGCTTTCCCCTTTCGATTCGTCGACCCACGCGCGCAGGCTTTCTTGCCCTTCGCGCGCCCTTCATTGCGTGTGCAAGGTTAGCTTTGAGAGCGGCTGATGACGATTCGGCCAGATGGCTAATCCGTGCGCCCGGCCCGAAGGGTCGGCCGGGGTTGCTTGTTACAATCGACCGTCCATACCAACAAGGAGACACCGTGCTGAAGAATCTTGATCCGCTGCTCAATGCCGACGTGTTGCATGCGCTTCGTTCGATGGGGCATGGCGACGAAGTGGTGATCTGCGACGCGAACTTTCCCGCCGTCGCGGTGGCGAGCGGCACGGTGCTGGGCAAGCCGCTTCGTCTGGACGGCGGCAGCGCGCCGCGAGCGGTGCGCGCGGTGTTGTCGGTCATGCCGCTGGATACGTTCATCGCGCATCCGGCTTCACGCATGGAAGTCGTGGGCGAGCCGGGCACGATTCCCGCTGTACAACGCGAGGCGCAACGGGAGGTGGATCGCGCCGAAGGGCGCGCCGTGCCGTTTGCGTCGATCGAACGCTTTGCGTTTTACGAACGGGCGCGGCGGGCGTTCTGCGTGATCACCACGGGCGAGGAGCGAGGCTATGGCTGCTTCGTCTTCACGAAGGGCGTGCTGCTGGCGCCCGACGCCCCACAGGGCTGACCGGGGCCGCCAGGCCGGTCCGTTCCATCCAGTTCATGGCATCCCGCTACGAAGATCAGGAGAGGCCCTCATGAGTTTTTCTGTCGACAGTCTCGATCATCTCGTCCTCAACGTCGCCGACGTCGAGTTGAGTGCGAACTGGTACACCCGCATGCTGGGCATGCAACGCAGCGAATTCGAGTCGCGCACCGGCAAACGCGTGGCCATGACCTACGGCAACCAGAAGATCAACCTGCGTCCCGCGGCGGCCGACACCGTCGCGTGGTTCACCGGCCGCGAGCCGGTGCCGGGCAGCGCCGATCTCTGCTTCATCACGACGGCCAGTCCGGCCGAGGTCAAGGCCTACTGGTTGTCCGAAGGTGTCGATATCGAGGCCGGCCCGGTTGAGCGCGACGGTGCGCGCGGCAAGATGACTTCGGTGTATTGCCGCGATCCCGACGGCAATCTGATCGAGGTCGCCAGCTATCCGTCTGTATAAATCCGCGTGGCCGGCACGCTTGGAAAAGACAGCCAATGCACCTATCCTGACGTGCAAAGCGGGGAACTGCGGCTGCATTGCCGGGTCTGCTGCTTATTCATTTACAGGAGACCCTCATGACGCGTCCCGTCGATTCCGGCGTAATTCTCATTGCACGTCTTGCTCTCGCAGTTCTGTTTTTATGGGGCGGTGTGATGAAGCTGCTGGGTTACGCGGGCTTCGTGAGCTACCTGCACGGGAAGGGCGTGCCGTTCGTGCAGATCGCCGCGCCGATCGCCACTGCAGTAGAAGCACTCGGCGGTCTGCTGTTGATCGTCGGTTTCAAGATCAGGCCGCTCGCGCTCGTCATGGCGGTCTACACAGTGGCCACCGCCGTGCTCGGCCACGATTTCTGGAACGTGACCGATCCCGCCCTGCAGCGCGACATGGTGATTCACTTCTGGAAGAACATCGGCATCGCCGGTGGTTTCCTGCTGTTGTTCGTGACGGGCGCGGGTCGTATCAGTATCGACGGCGCACGTGCGCCGCGCAGCGGACTGGGTCTCTGACGCGTCGTTTGAGGTAGTCTTTGCGGTCGTTTTCGACTCTGGCTGTCATTAAGGGAGCAACTATGATTCAAAGTTTCGAGCAAACCATTGGCGGTAACGTGACGCAACTGTGCGCGAGTCTCGGCGAAGGGCCTACGCCGCATCGCGTAATCATCAGTCTGGCCGACTCGGCGAAGACGCTCGTCGTGCTGGACGCGTCGGGTTTCATCAGCGCGATCAAGGCCGAGATCGAAGAGCCGGAAAAGCTGCTCGCCGACGCCATCGTCAAGGCGCAAAGCGAAGGCCTGATCGAGCGCGCCATCGACACCGGCACGATTCAGGAAGCCGCGCTTTAAGCTATCGTGCGGCGGGTGAGCGGCATCATCGACTCGCCTGTTCGATTCGAACCCCTGCGGCCCGCAAGCGTCGCAGGGGTTTGTCTTTTCAGAAGTGTCGGTTCAGCGCGATTGCTGCGCTTGGCTTGCTGCCGCGCCCGATTCAGGCGTGGCGGACGTTGCCGAACGATGCGCCTGCGGATGCACCACGCAGCCGAGCACTGCGCCGAGCGCCAGCAGTGCCGCCGAAATCGCGGTCGCGACGTGCATACCGGTGACGAGCTGCGCGGCCACACCGCTCGCCAGCGCGCCGAAGGCCGCGACGCCGACCGCGCCACCGGCTTGCCGCGCGGTGTTCAACACGGCGGAAGCGGTTCCCGCGCGGCTGGCGTCGGCCGACGCCAGCACGGCCGTGGTCATCGCCGGCACGGCGAGTCCCATGCCGGAGGGGATTAGCAGGAACGGCAGGAGCAGGACGGCGAGCGGCGTGGCGGCATCGACGAAATGCAGTGCCGTGTAGCCGGCAAACGCGGTGAGCGCGCCGACGATCATCGGGACGCGCACGCCGAAACGGCCCACTACCCAACCGCTCACCACGTTCGAGAGCAAAAAACCGCCGGTCAGCGGCAGGAACGCGAGCCCGGCCTGGAGCGGTGTGTAACCGCGCACCCGCTGCAGATACAGACTCAGCACGAACACCATCCCGTAGTAAGTCAGGTTCACGCAGATCCCGAACAGCACCGCCGCGCTGAACGTGCGTTGTCTGAAAAGCGTGAGCGGCAGCATCGGCGACGCCACGCGCGACTCCAGCGCGACGAAAGCGCCTCCCGCGATCAGCGCAAGCGCGAGACTGCCGGCGACGAATGGATGGCCGACGCCCAGCGGCCGCCATTCGATCACAGCCGCTACAAAGGCCGTCAGGGTCACGATGGCAAGCGCCTGTCCGCCGATGTCGAGCCCACGCGACGTGCCGGCTCGCGCCTTGTCGGGCCGCGCCGTGTCGGGCCGCGGCACCCACTGGATCGTCGCGAGCAGACCGGCAGCGCAGATCGGCAGATTGACGAGAAAGATGCTGCGCCAGCCGAACGCCGCGATCAGCACGCCGCCCACTACCGGTCCCGCCGCGATCGAGATCGCGCCCGCCGCGGTCCGCAGTCCGACGGCGCGAGCTCTGAGCTTGGGGTCGTGGCCGTACGCCTGGTTGAGCAGCGCCAGCGAATTGGGCAGCATCGCGGCTGCGCCGATGCCTTGCACGGCACGGGCGGCCACGAGGCCGGCGGCTTGGGCCGCGAGACCGCAAGCCAGCGACGCCAGCGCGAACAGCACGATGCCGGCCGCGTACATCCGCCGCGCGCCGAGCCGGTCGCCGAGCGCGCCGGCGGACAGCATCAACACGGCGAACGCGAGCGTGTAGGCGTCGACGACCCACTGGAGTCCGGCGACGCTGGCCTGCAGATCCCCGCCGATTTCCGGCAACGCGATATTGACGATGGTCACGTCGAGTTGCGTGACGACGAAGCCGACGCTCACGGTGGCGAGCAGCCGGCCGGGCGTGGAAGGGCGATGGGGAGGGAGTGAGTTCATGCGGACATCGTAGGCCCGACGCAGCGCATCATGCTTCGTGACCGCGTGAAGTGTCGCGTGTGGTTGCGTGTGGCTGCGTGTGGCTATGGCTATTAGCCGGCGCGACCCGCTCGCCCCGGAAGCGCGCCGCACGCTCCACGAACCAAACCGCCAGCCACGGCGCACCGCACCGTGGCCAGCCAAACGCATTCAGCGCGTCGCCGGCTGCGCGTCCTTGATGAAGAACGTGGTCAGCGCGCCAAGCACGCAGATGGCGGCGACGTAAATCGGCGCGGCCATCGGGTTCGATTTCATCATCAGCGAAACGGCGATCGGCGTGAGTCCGCCGAACACGGCGTAGGCAACGTTATACGAAAACGAAATGCCCGAGAACCGCACGACCGCCGGGAAGCCCTTGACCATCACGAACGGAATCGCGCCGATCACGCCGACGAACAGTCCGGCCAGCGCGTACAGCGGCACCAGCACCGACGGATCGACAGCCAGTTGCTGGAACAGCACGTAGTACGTCACGGCCAGCGCCAGTCCGCCGACGAAAATCGTCGGTCCCGCGCCGATGCGCCCGGCAATCGAACCCGCCAGCACGCAGCCGATGGTCAGACACAGCGTCGCGACGCAGTTCGCCAGCAGAGCGGTGGCCGGTGCAATGTGGAACTGCTTTTGCAACAGCGTCGGCGTCATCAGGATGACCACGACGATAGCGGCCGACAACATCCACGTCAGCAGCATCGACACGATCACGGTGCGGCCGTGGTCGCGCAACACGGCCTTGAGCGGTACTTCCGCGGCGATCGCCTTGCGCTGCTTGAGTTCGGCGAAAACCGGCGTTTCGTGCAGCCAGCGGCGCAAATACACCGAAAACATGCCAAAAACACCGCCAACCAGGAACGGAATGCGCCATGCATAAGCGGAGATTTCCGCCGGCGCGAAGTTGCGGTTCACGGCGGAGGCGATCAGCGAACCGAGCAGGATGCCGGCCGTGAGGCCTGCCGTCAGCGTGCCGCACGCGTAGCCGACGTGCCGCTGCGGCACGTGTTCGGAAACGAACACCCACGCGCCCGGGACTTCGCCGCCGACCGCGGCACCTTGCATCACGCGGAACAGCAGCAGCAACACCGGCGCCATCACGCCGATGCTCGCGTAGGTGGGCAACAGGCCCATCATCAGCGTGGGCACCGACATCAGCAGCACGCTCAGCGTGAACATGCGCTTGCGGCCGAACAGGTCGCCGAAGTGCGCCATGATGATGCCGCCCAGCGGACGCGCCAGGTAACCCGCGGCAAAAATGCCGAAAGTCTGCACCTGACGCAGCCAGTCCGGCATGGCCGCCGGGAAAAACAGCTGGCCGATGGCCGGCGCGAAAAACACGAAGATGATGAAGTCGTAAAACTCGAGTGCGCCGCCCAGAGCGGCGAGGCCGAGTGTCTTGTAATCGCTGCGCCCAAGAGGGCGTGGGGTGACAGCCTGCGCTCCACCCAGATTTGTCGCTTGCATTGCCAGATCGTTTTCTTGAATTGGAAGCCGCGCGACAGTGCGCGGACATACGGCGGTCGTCAGGCGGGAAGTGTGGCTGGCGCTGGGTAGAGCGAAGGACACCGGCGCGTCGGCCCGGGTAGGGTCGAGGCGCTGACGACGGAGGCCAAGGTCGCGATTTTACAGGATGAAAGCGATTTGTTTCGGGAAGTGCTTAATTAGATTGAAGAAAGTTCCGGTTGGCGTCGTTTTTTTGAGAACCGTCAAGGCGCTGCCCCGCGGATGGCGGGCGTCCGCGTGTAGGAAAGTTGGTGTCCATCGGTCAGGAAGAGCCGAAGCGCGTGCAATTTAGGATTGCTCCTATGGGACGAAACGGGCGCGACTCTGAGAATGCGTCGGAGCTATTTGTTAAGAGTGTTCCATGCGCATTGCCATTCTTCAGCGTGACCCGATCATGCGTCAGTCGATCGAAAAGATCCTTATGAGCGCGGGCCATACCTGCCTCGCCTACGACGACGGCCTTGCCATGTCGAAGTCGCTTGCCCGGTCCACGGTGGATCTGCTGGTGCTGGACTGGCAGGGCATGCGCCTGTCCGGCGCAGAGGTGCTGCGCTCGGTGCGCGCGGTCGGCAGCGACCGGCTGCCGGTGGTCTTCGTCTCGCGCGACAGTACCGAGGAAAGCATGGTGCGCGCGCTCGCCGGCGGCGCGGACGACTACGTGGTGCTCCCGCTGCGCCCGGCCGAATTCCGCGAGCGGGTCGCAGCGCTGCTGCGGCGCTCCTATCCCGATCGTTTCGGCACGACGAACTTCGACGTCGGACCGTACCGGTTCGACACCCATCGCCAGATCGTGACGTTGCGCGGCCAGCCGGTCCAGTTGTCCGGCACCCAGTACCGGCTCGCCGCGCTGTTCTTTTCCAACATCGGTCGCGTCATGTCGCGCGACCACATCTTCGCGATGGTCTGGGGGCGGGAGTTTCGCGAATTCACCCGTACCATCGACAGCCATGTCTCACGTCTAAGGTGTTTGCTCGAAATCGAGCCACAAAACGAATTTCGTCTGCAACCGGTGTACAAGAGCGGTTACCGGCTGCTGCATCTGCGGCAAAGCGAAACCGCAGTGGAAACGGTGCCCCTACCGCTCGCCGTAGCGGTCGAGCAGAAGCAGGCGGCCTGAGCGGGTTCGGGCGGCGCGCAGTTCGGGTGGCGACCCCGGACCCTATAATCGACGGCACTTATCATCCCTGAAACCGTTCAGACCGGCGCCAGCGCGCCACTGAGCCGCCGCCCATGGTCCGTCGCAGGCATCACTACTACGTCTACGTCGTCGCGCTCGACGACCGGGTCTGGAACGAAGCGCGCTTTCGCCGTGCAAACCCGGACTATCGCTTCGACAAACCGTGCGTCTACGTGGGCATGACGGGACTCGACCCGGATTTGCGCTTCGACCGGCACAAGGCCGGGATTCAGTCGAATCGCTATGTACGCGATTACGGTCTGCGGCTCGTGCCCGAGTTATACGAGGTGTTCAATCCCATGCCTTACGGCGCCGCACAGGAGATGGAGGTGGAGTTGGGAATCGGGCTGCGCGAGGCGGGGTATGGCGTGTGGCAAGCCTGATTCAGGTGCAGCGGGGCGGGTGCGGAGGGCAGGCCGATAGCGGGCAAAAGCCCGACGGGTTAGCCGATGTCTAGCGGCTCGTCGATTTATCTGATGCCCAGTCCGCGCAGCACCGCATTACCTTCCGGCGTCAGGCGGATGTGCGAATCGCCGGCGTCGCCGGCGACCGTTTCGATCAGGCCGGCTTCGTGGAGTTGCGGAATCTCGGGTTTCGCGGAGGCGTCGATCGGCGCGTGCAGCAGAAGCAGCAGCGTCGCCAGTTCGTGATGGCTCAGCAGGCGGCGCAGGATAGTGGGCCGCCGGGCAGGCGTGGTCGCCTGTGTCACGTTCGTGTTGTCATTGGGCAGGTTCATGTCGCACCTTGTGCGGGTTCGTGTCGGGGGATGATGCGGACGAAGTCTTAAACGATTCTTAAGACCGCATTGTCCTGTAACACCATGACACCAACATTGCAGCCCGACACGTTACCGAATATCACGTCGAGCGGCGCCTGCCCGCCTTGAAGCTTTATGGGGCGCAGGTTTTGCCCGCCGCTTCGATCCACAGATTGTTCACGTGACGCTTGCCCGCATAGAAACAGTAAGTGGTCGCGCCGTTGTCGCTGCGGACCTTGACGATGTTCGAATCGCCGAAGTCGAGCATCTGGCCTTGCGGAATCGCGGTGGACTTGAAGGCGGCGTCGTGTTTGGTGGCGAGCTGGGTCATGCAGGCCACGACGTCGTTGACCGAGCGCTGCGTGTTCGAGTCCGTGACGGGCTCGCCGGCATCCGGGTTCTTCTGGAAATACGCGCAGGCGCTGAGAAGGAGGGGAATCGACAGGACAACGGCTAACTTCTTCATATCTCTCCAGGCGTTTTGTTCGGCCGGCCTGCAGCCGGCCGTCAATCAGGCGCCATTATATCGATCTGGCGAACTAGCCCGAATCTGGGCTGCACACCGCGTGCCCGGCCTGTTCCGCCGCGTCGTCAGCAGCTTGGCCGAGCCATCGCCGAGCCCTGTCCCACCCGCCCCCTACTTGCGCCGCTGCGCCTGCGCCGCCAGTCGCACGGACGCATTGGCCGCGCCGTAGCCGTCATACCCGCCGCGCCGTTCGACGATTTCGAGGAAGAAGCGCTGATCCAGCTGTTCCGTGTAAGCCTGGAAAAACTCCCCGCCCCGCTCATCGCGGTCGTACAGGATGTTGTGCGCGCGCAGCGCTTCGAGCATCGGCTCGGCCAGCGCATAACGGGCGGCAAGGTCGTCGTAGTAATTACGCGGAATGCGCAGCACCGGCAAACCGTCGGCCACGAACTCGGGCACCGCGCTGAAAATATCGGCCGTGCTGAACGCGACGTGATTCAGCCCCGAGCCGTGATACCGGTGCAACGCTTCGGCCACCGCGGTGTGATGATCCACCGACGCGTTCAGCACGATACGCACCGAGCCGTCCTGGCTGCGCAGCGCACGGCTGCGCACGAGTCCGTATGGGTCCGGCACCAGCACGCTCGCCTCGGCCTGAAAACCGAGCGCGGTGCGCAGAAACAGCACCCAGGTATCGAGCGAATGCGCCGGCACCGACAGGCAAACGTGATCGATGCGGCTGAGCGGCCCCACTTCGCTCGGTCCGTTCATATCGGTGAGCACGAAATCGGCTTCGAACAGCGTGGGCTGCTCCGGCGTTTCGTCGACGAAATAGTTCAGGCTGCTGTCGGGCGCCTGCACGGCCGGCAATTCCCGTTCGTTCGGGCCGATCTGCCCGGAAAACGGCGCATAGCCGAACCCGGCGGCGCGCTCGAAGGCCTGCTTCGCGTCATCGACGCGAAAGGCCGACGCGCACAGCGACAGGCCGTGCTGCTGATAAAAAGCGTTGGCGAACGAATCCGGTTCGGCGTTCAGCACGATCGACGCCGCGCCGTGCTGGAACAGCGTCACGTCTTTCGAACGATGCTGGCCGGCCTGGCGAAAGTGCAGCTTGCCCAGCCAGTCGACCAGTTGCGCGCGCGTCGTCGCGTCGACCGCGAATTCGAGAAACTGGTAGCCCACGTGCGCGGGCGCGGCCGGCGAGCGATACAGGTCGCCGGCGGGATTATTCTGGCTCGCGAGCAGCGCACGCGTCTGTTCTTCGAGAAACAGCAACGAGCGATGGCCGTCCGCGGCGGTGACCGTGGTCGGCGCCGCGCGAAAACCGTCGTTGAAAATTTCCAGCGAAAGCGGCCCGGAATAGCCGGTTTTGACGACCTGCGCGGTGAAACCGGCGAGGTCGAAGTCGCCCTGACCGGGGAAGCAGCGGTAATGGCGGCTCCATTCGAGCACGTCCATCGCGAGCTTGGGCGCGTCGGCAATCTGCACGAAGGCGATGCGCTCACCCGGAATGTCGGCGATCCCGTCGACGGAGTCGCCGAGTGAAAGTGTGTGGAAACTGTCCAGCACGAGGCCGAGGTTGGGGTGATTCACCGCGTCGACCAGCTTCCATGCATGCCGGTAGGTATTCACGTGCTTGCCCCACGCCAGCGCCTCGTAACCGACGATCACCCCGGCGGCTTCGGCTGCGCGGGCCAGCGCGCCCAACTGGTCGGTCATCAGCGCATCGTCGCCGATGGTGTCGGGCGACACGTTGCTGCACACCAGAATGCGGTCCGTGCCCAGTTCATGCATCACGTCGAACTTGCGCTTCGCGCGTTCGAGATTGCGCGCCAGTCGCTCCGGACTGACACCGTCGAAATCGCGAAACGGCTGGAACAGCACGATCTTCAGACCGAGGTCGTCGGCAATCCGGCGCACGTCGGCGGGCGAGCCGTCGAACACCAGCAGGTCGTTCTCGAAAATTTCGACGCCTTCGAAACCCGCCGCCCGAATGGCGGCCAGCTTCTCGACCAGGGTTCCGCTCACCGACACGGTGGCAATCGAGTGTTGCATGCACGACTCCTGCAAAACAGTGAACGGCGGTGGAGCCGCGCAGGTGTCCGGGTGCTTAAGCAAGCCGCAGACCAGATTGCCCCACCATAACCGGGATTGTCGTGAGTCTACACAAACTAACTAGATGGTACAAATTCGTAGAAACCCCCACTGACGTGAGGCGTCAATGCGCGCACACTTCGGCGACGTTAAAAGAGCCGCCGCCGCGCACAGGTTCGCGCACCCATCCGTCGACTATCTGCGGACTACCCGCCGACTATCCGTCAAGCGGCGCCGCTCACTTCGCAGGAGTGTTGTCATGAGTTTTGCGTCGGTACTGGTCCTCAACGGACCGAACCTCAACCTGCTGGGCACACGCGAGCCGGCCATCTACGGCGCCGAAACGCTCGACGACGTCGCGGCGCTCTGCCGCACGGCGGGCGAGCGGCTGAACCTGTCGATCGACTTTCGCCAGTCGAACGCCGAGCATCAATTGATCGACTGGCTGCACGCCGCGCGCACGGACATCGATGGCGTGGTGATCAACCCGGCGGCTTATACGCACACCTCGGTGGCGATCGCCGATGCGTTGACCGCGATCGAAAAGCCGGTGATCGAAGTGCATATTTCGAATGTCCACCGGCGTGAAGCGTTCCGGCATCACTCGTACGTGTCGGCGGTGGCGGAAGCCATCATCGTCGGTTGCGGCACGCAGGGCTACGTGCTCGCGCTGGAACGGATGGCGACCCTCCTCGACAGGAAGGCGGCACGATGAGCACACCCGCACGAACTCACGCCCAGGCGACGCCTCGTTCTTTCCTGGTCGGACTCATCGGCGCCGGCATCGGCGGCTCGCTGACGCCAGCGATGCACGAGGAAGAGGGCAGCCGTCTCGGACTGCATTACGTTTACCGGCGCATCGACCTCGAAGCGTTGTCGCTCGACAGCGCCGCTTTGCCGGACCTGCTCATCGCCGCCGAACGCATGGGCTTCAACGGCCTGAACATCACCTATCCCTGCAAGCAGGCGGTGATTCCGCTGCTCGACGAACTCTCCGACGACGCGCGTGCGCTCGGCGCGGTCAACACCGTGCTGTTCAAGGACGGCAAGCGGATCGGCCATAACACCGACTGGTCCGGTTTTGCGCGTGCGTTCCGGCGCGGTCTGCCCGACGTCTCGCTGGAACGCGTGGTGCAACTCGGCGCGGGCGGTGCGGGCGCGGCCGTCGCGCACGCGGCGCTGACGATGGGCGCGCGCACGCTCACGCTGTTCGATGTTGACGCCGCGCGCGCCGCGTCGCTGGCGGATGAGTTGCAGCATCGCTTTCCCGACTCGGTGATCAGCACCGGCACGTCGCTCGCCGATTCGCTGGCCGCCGCCAACGGCCTGATCCACGCGACGCCGACCGGCATGGCGAAGCTGCCCGGGCTCCCGTTGCCCGTCGAACTGTTGCATCGCGATCTGTGGGTCGCGGACATCGTGTACTTCCCGATCCGCACGGCGCTGTTGCAGGCCGCCGAAGCGCTCGGCTGCCGCACGCTGAGCGGCGGCGGCATGGCGGTGTATCAGGCGGTCGACGCCATGCGCATTTTTACCGGCCTCGAACCGGACGCCGAACGCGTGTACACGCATTTCCAGTCGTTGCTGCCACGCTAAAGCTGCACGACCCCTGCGCTGGACGCAGCCGGGTCGATAACTCACAGAGGAGACGAGCACGCCATGCCCCAACCCGTTCCATCCGGCTCGACCGGCGCGCAGCACGCTGCACACAAAGCCGTTGCACAAGGCACGACTCGCCGTTCGAAAGCCCGCTTCCAGATTCTCGCGCTGCTCGCCATCGGCACGATGATCAATTACCTCGACCGTACGGTGCTCGGAATCGCCGCGCCGCAACTGACCAAAGAACTCGGTATCAACGCTGCGCTAATGGGCCTGCTGTTCTCGGTGTTTTCGTGGAGCTACGTGGCCTCGCAGATTCCAGGCGGTCTGTTTCTCGACCGCTTCGGCAGCAAGCTCACGTATTTCCTGTCGATGACTTTCTGGTCCTTATGCACGCTCGCACAGGGTCTCGTGCACGGCATGGGCGCGTTGCTCGCGTTGCGGCTCGGCCTCGGCGTTTCGGAGGCGCCGTGTTTTCCGACCAATAGCCGCGTGGTCGCCACGTGGTTCCCGCAGAGCGAACGCGCAATGGCGACCGGCACGTACACGGTCGGCGAATATATCGGCCTCGCGTTCTTCAGCCCGTTTCTGTTCATGCTAATGGGCGCATTCGGCTGGCGTTCGCTGTTCTACGTGGTGGGCGGCGTGGGCGTGGTATTCGGTTTGATCTGGTGGCGCTTCTATCGCGAGCCGCACGAGCACCCGAGCGTCAATCAGGCGGAACTGGATTACATCGCCGAGGGCGGTGGCCTGACGCACAGCAAAAGCGCCACCGCCTCGCAACCGGCAACGCAAGCGGAGGCAGAAGCGGTTACGCCGGCGAAAAGCGGCTTCGAATGGCGCACCATCGGCCGCCTGCTCAAGCATCGCCAGCTCACCGGCATCTGCCTCGGTCAGTTCGCGGGCAACTCGACGCTGGTGTTTTTCCTCACGTGGTTCCCGACGTATCTGGCCACCGAACGTCATATGGCGTGGCTGAAAATCGGCTTCTTCGCGATCATGCCGTTTATTGCCGCGTCGATCGGCGTGATGTTCGGCGGGATTTTTTCGGACTGGCTGCTGCGTCGCGGCGTGTCGGCGAACGTTGCGCGCAAGCTGCCGATCATTGCCGGCCTGCTGCTCGCCTCGACGATCATTCTTGCCAACTACGTGGAAAGCAACGTGGTGGTGATCGCAATCCTGTCGGTGGCGTTTTTTGCGCAGGGCATGGCCGCGCTCGGCTGGACGCTGGTCTCGGACATCGCGCCCGAAGGCCTGCTCGGCGTGACAGGCGGCATCTTCAACTTCGCCGCCAATCTCGCCGGCATCGTGACGCCGCTGGTGGTGGGCTTCATCGTGGCGGCGACCGGATCGTTCGTGGGCGCGCTGGTGTTCATCGGCGCCATCGCGCTGGTCGGCGCGCTGTCGTACATCTTTATCGTCGGCGATATCAAGCGGATCGTGCTGGTGGACTGACCCGCGTCAGGCGTCCTTGCGCACGAACCGCAGCACGTTGTCGACGATCATCGCGCGATGCCGCGTGCGCAAACGCGGATGCGACGGGTCGCGACCGAACGCGGTGCCGAACGTATGGCGATTGCCGATGCGGTGAAAGCACAGCGAGCTGATCATCAGATGCAGGTCGATGGCGTCGATGTCGCTGCGGAACTGGCCCGCCGCGATGCCGCGCGCCAGCAGGTCTTCGATCGTGTGGATGATCGTGACGTTGCGGCCTTTGAAAGTCTTGATGTTCTCGACGTACTTCGCGTCATTGATGTTCTCGATGTTGATGAGGCGCACGAAGTCACGCTGGCGGTCGTGATAGTCGAAGGTGAATTCGACCAGCGCCCGCATGCCCTCGACCGGATCGAGCTCGGTCACGTGCAGGTCCTGCTCGAGCGCGCGAATGTCGCCGTAAACTTTTTCCAGCACCGCCTGATACAGGCCTTCCTTGCTACCGAAGTAGTAGTACAGCATGCGTTTGGTGGTGTTGGTGCGTTCCGCGATCGCATCGACGCGCGCGCCTGTCAGACCCATCGCCGAAAACTCCTGCGTGGCGACGTCGAGAATATTGCGTTTGGTCTGTTCCGGATCGTACTTGCGCCGCACGTCGGGGCGCGGGGTATCGGACGCGATGCCGTTGGTATCAGGCTCGGCGGCCTTGCTTCCCTTTTTCATTGTGTAATCGAGCGGCAGTGACGGCGCATTCTAGCATGGCAAAAACCGCGAGCCTGCACCGCGCCGCGCAAGGCTGCGGCGCTTGAAGAACCGCGCGGACAGAAGGCCGCGCGGTTCCCGATGCCACGTCACGATCCTTGCAATGGAGACGCTGGCGCGCTCAGGTCACGGGCAACAGCTTGCCGGAGAACACCACTGGGCCGCTCGGCGCGTTGGGGTTTGGCGAGCCGCCCGGCGCTTCGATCGAGACCGCCAGCGCCGCGTAACTTTCCGGCTTCTGCACGCCGGCCGTGACCTTGCCGTTCGCGCTGTCGGGCAACATGCCGAGCGCGACCGGATGGCCGCTTGCCGGAATACCCCACAGTTCCATCGCCCGGCCGGCCGGCAGATCGACCTTGCCGAGCGGATGCAGCGTCATGGTCGAACGGGCTTCGTCCCACGCGACGAGCATGACCGGATGCGCTTCCTTGTCGTTCAGCACGGCGACATGCGAAACGGAAGTGGCGGGTTGCCCGGCGACGCTCGCCACCTGAACCGGCGCGGTGCCGGACGGCAGCAGCGAGCGCACGGCGACCACCGCCGCGACCGCGGCGAAGCCGGTTACACCGATCGCCCAGCCGCGCCAGAACGCAAGATTCTCGAACAGGCCGCGGGACGGACGGGCCGGCGTCGGCGTCAGGTCGCCCGCGCGTTCGCCCACGATGCGCGGCCGTGCGGCTTCGCGTGCCGCGCTCAGGTCGAGGCGCCGTTCGATGGCTTCCCACACAGTGGCCGGCGGCATCCGCGGCTCGGTGAGCTCGGCCATTGGCGAGATACGCCGCTGCCATTCGTCGACCGCGCGGCGCACCAGCGAATCGTGCTCCGCATAGCGTTGAAAGCGCCGCCGTGCGCCGCCGCGCAAGGTGCCCAGCACGTATTCGGCGGCCAGCAGATCGACGAGTTGTGGATAGCGATCGAGATTCATCACTCGCCTCCCAGGCAGGTCTTCAGCTTGGCGAGGCCACGCCGGATCCACGATTTGATGGTGCCGAGCGGCACCGCCAGCACGTCGGCGATTTCGCTATGACTCTGGTCGCGCAGGTAGGCCAGTGCAACCGCTTGCCGTTGCGCCGGGTCGAGTTGCTGCATGCAGCCGGCCAGCAGGCGAGCCTGCAGACTGACCGCGGTCAGCGCCTCGGGATCCGGATCGCCGCTTGCCACGAGATCGTCCAACGTGTCGCTCCATTCTGTTTCCTGCGAGTTGACCCGCCGCAGGTGATCGAGAGCACGGTTGCGAACGATTGCGGACATCCACGTCATTGGCGCCGAGAGCGCGCGGCGGTAATCGCCGGCGAAGCGCCAGATATTGACGAAGCTGTCCTGCAATACTTCTTCGGCCCACTCGTGTCTGCTCAATATACGGAGCGCGAGGCCAAACAGTTTCGGTGCGGCGAGATCATAAAGTTCGCGCAGTGCTGCGCCGTCTTCTTTGGCGACGCGTTCGAGCAGCGCGGCGAGGGTTTCCGGCGTGAGTTCTCGAGGATTGGCGGTCATGGAGGAAGTCAGGGTGAACTTGCGGGCCTATGTTACGCAATTTCTTCGCGACCTTATATGAGGTTTTTTATCCACGGGGTGCATCCACGGTTGCCGCGACGACGTATATGGCTGCAGGGCCGGGCTTGCCGGCCGACGGACACTGGGGTGTGTGCGGGGACGGGGGTCGTTGCACGGGCATGCATTTGAACTGCCGGCAGCGGGGCCACGCGGAGCAGGGAGACCATCGCTCGCGGGCCCATGGACCATGTTGGGGCGGGCTCGTTATCGCCAGGTCCGGGCGCGGGTCGATCTCGAAAGTCGGCCATGCCCTGGGTCTGGTTGAGCCCGCTTCTTTTTTAACAGACCGCCTCCAGGGCGGGCTTCAGAAAGAGCTCGTGCGTCGGGGCGAAATGCGCATAGAGCGGCAGAATCGCGCCACCCATCGCGCGTGCGTCGGCGCCTATCGTGCCTTCCAGAAGTTGCGGGCGCACCATCCCTTCCCACTGGTAGCGATCCAGCACGCGCCCGGTACGGCGAATGATCTCGCGCACCAGTTGCCGGTCGAGTTCACCGTCGATCACCACGGCTTCGAGATCGAGCAAAGCAGCGGCATTGGTGAGCGCGGCGGCCAGTGCGGGACACGCGCGATCGAGCCATTGCTCGGTGATCGCCCACAAGGCCGGCGACAACGCGCGCAGATCGTGCGCGGCAGCGGCCGGTGCGCCAGCGTCCCGGAACAGCTGTTCCAGCACGAAGCCCGACGCCGCATGCAGCAACTGCTGCGCGGACCGGGACGATCCACCTTCACGCAATGGAATCGAGCCGACCGCACCGGCATTGTCGTGCGGTCCGCTATGCAGACGTCCGTCGATCACGAGGCCGCCGCCAATGAAGGTGCCCACGAACAGATACAGAAAATGGTGGATCGCCCGGCCCTGGCCCATCACGAGTTCGGCGGCGCAAGCCGCGGTCGTGTCCTTCGCGAACTCGACCGGCAAGCCGGTGAGCCCGGCGATACGCGTGCGCAGATCGATCTCGTGCCACGCTTGCAAGGCCTCGGGCGGCGCGCCCAGAAAGTCGTGCCAGCCGCCGAGCCACAAGGGCGCCGCGACGCCCACCCCGACCACCTGATCGGCCCTGGCGCCGAGCGTCCGGTTCACGCGCGCGAGTTTTTCGTCGAGCGCGGCGAACAAAGTCCGCGGATCGGGGTAGTCGTACTCGAGCACTTCGCGGCACACCACGTGGCCCGCGAAATCCATTGCAAGCAAGTCGAGACTTCGCCGTCCCACCTTGATGCCGACGGTGTACGCGCCTTCGGCGCGCAGCGCGATCGGCACGGACGGCTGACCGATCCTGCCGCGCACGCGCGCCTGTTTCTCCAGCAGCCCATCGTCGATCAGACGCTCGACGATGGTCGATACGCTTTGCATCGACAGACGCGTCAGACGGCCGACGTCCGCTTTCGGCAGCGGCCCATGCAGACGGATGGCCTGCAGCACGATGCGTTCGTTGAACTGCCGCATGCCGACCTGGTTCGAACCGACCGAGCGTTCGAGCGGCGAGCGCACACGCGGAGTCGACATCGTCGCGCGACCGGTCAGGAAGACGAGCGCATCACGCAATCGCCTTGACGTCCGCTTCTTTCGCGCCCGTCATGATTGCCACCGCGTCCGACATGTGGATGTCTTTCGTGTTGACCAGCGCCGCCCGCCGCCCGAGCCGCTGAATATGAATACGGTCCGCCACTTCGAACACGTGCGGCATGTTGTGGCTGATGAGGATGACCGGCAGCCCGCGATCGCGCACGCGGCGGATCAGTTCCAGCACCATGTTGCCTTCCTTCACGCCGAGCGCCGCGGTGGGTTCGTCGAGAATCACCACGTGCCGCGCGAACGCCGCGCTGCGTGCAACCGCCACGCCCTGGCGCTGACCGCCCGAGAGCGTTTCGACGGCCTGGCGCATCGAACGGATGCCGATTTGCAGGTCCTTCATGTGCGCGGTGGCTTCCACGAGCATGCGGCGCTTGTCGATCATCTGGAAGATTTTGCCGCGCCAGCCGGGCTTCACCAGCTCGCGCGCGAGGAACAGATTTTCGGCGATGCTCATCGCGGGCGCGACCGCCAGTTCCTGGTAGACCGTCTCGATACCTTGCGCGCGCGCATCCAGCGGACTGCGGAATTTCACCGGCTTGCCGTCGAGCAGCATCTCGCCGGCGTCGGGCACGGTCGCGCCGGAGAGCGCCTTGATCAGCGACGACTTGCCCGCGCCGTTGTCGCCGATCACGGCCATGATCTCGCCGGGCAGCACTTCGAAATCGCAGCCGTCGAGCGCGGTGACGTTGCCGTAGCGTTTGACCAGTCCGCGCGCCTGAAGAACCGGCAGGGTAGGTGTCGACATGACGAACTCCTGTTGAACGCTCAACCGCGACGATGAGACAGTTTGTCGGCGGCGACCGCGAGAATCACCAGCATGCCGGTGATCAACACCTGGTACACCGACGACACGCCGATCAGCGTGAGGCCGTTGCGGAACACCCCGACGATCAGCGCGCCGAGCAAGGTGCCGACAATCGAGCCGCGTCCGCCGAACAGACTCGTGCCGCCGAGCACCACCGCCGTGATGCTGTCGAGATTTTCGGTCTGGCCGGCTTGCGGATCGCCCACGCCGGTGCGCGATACGGACAGCAACGCCGCGATACCGTAGATCGCGCCCGCCAGCGAATACACCGTCAGCAGAATTTTTTGTGACGACAGGCCCATCAGCCGCGCGGCTTCGGCGTTGTTGCCGAGCGCATAGAGATGCCGGCCCGGCACCGTGTCGCGCAACACGAACCAGGTGGCCAGGTACATCAGCAAGGTCAGCACGGTGCCGTAGGTGACATCGGCGGGGCCGAGCTTGAAAGTGTTGCCGAAGAACATGATCGCGTCCGGCAGATTCGACACGCTTTCCGCATTCGAATAGATCTGCGTGAGCGCGAAGGCGATGTTCAGCGTGCCGAGCGTGACGATGAACGCGGGCAGTTTGATGCGCGTGATCAGCACGCCGTTGAGCGCGCCGAACAGCGTGCTCGCGGCGATGCCGCACAGGATCGCCAGCACCGGCGGCACGCCGAGCGTCACCGCGAACTTGGTCATGATGATCGAGCCGAACGCCATCACCATCCCGCACGACAGGTCGATGCCGCCGGTCAGCACGATCAGCGTCTGACCGATGGCGATCACGGCGACCACCATGGTTTGCTGCAGGATCAGCGAGAGATTCTGGAACGACAGGAAGCGGTTGCTCTGCGAAATGAAAAACCCGCAGGCCAGCACGAGCGCAATCAGCGGCCCGATTTCGGCGAGCGAAGGCAGGCGCTCGGAGAGCTTGCGTGACGGGACGGCGGGCACGGATGGCGTCGACATGATGAGAGTCCTCGGAGCTGAGCGTGTCGACGCGTGAGCGCGTCGACATGCGGCCTGGCCGCGCGGCGACTCCGCCTCTCGAGCGGAGCGCTGCGTTGCGGCCCGTTATGTGGCCCGATAAGCGACTACTTGTTGCCCCAGCAATTGTCGAGGCCGAACTTCGTGTCCTTGCTGTCGCTGCCGGACATCGGCTTGTCGGTGATCAGCGTGACGCCGGTGTCCTGGTAGCCGGACACTTTCTTGCCGCTCTTCGCGTACGCGACGCCTGCTTCCACGCCGAGCGCCGCCATCTTCAACGGATACTGCTGCGAGGTCGCCGCAATCGCGCCGGCCTTCACGTTGCGCACGCCTTCGCAGCCGCCGTCGATGGACACGATCATCACGCTTTTGTCCTTGCCCGCCGCCTTGAGCGCCCGATACGCGCCGGCCGCGGCCGGTTCGTTGATGGTGTACACCACGTTGATGTCGGGCGACTTCTGCAGGCAGTTTTCCATCGCCGTCTGACCTTTGGCCTGATCGCCGCGCGTGTCCTGGCTGCAGACGATGGACGGGTCGCCAGCCTTCACGCCGAAGCCCTGCAGGAAGCCGTTGTGACGCAGCACGCCGACCGACACGCCGGGCGCGAGATCGAGCGTGGCGATCTTCGCGGGCTTGCCGTTCATCGCGGCTTTCGCGTACTGGCCGATCAGCACGCCGGCCTTGAAGTTGTCGGTGGCGAAGAGCGCGTCGGTGGCGTCCTGCGGATCGGTCGGCGTGTCGAGCGCGACCACCATCACGCCGGCCGCGCGCGCTTTCCTGATGCTCGGCACGATCGCCTTGGTATCGCTCGGCGTGATGAGAATCGCCTTGGCGCCGGCCGTGATCATGTTTTCGATTGCGGTCACCTGGCTCGCGTTGTCGCCGTCGAACTTGCCCGCCGCGCTGATCAGCTTCGCGCCGTCTTTCGAGGCGGCCGCTTCGGCGCCCTGTTTCATCTTCACGAAGAACGGGTTGGTGTCGGTCTTCGTGATGAGTCCGACGACCGGCGCGTCGGCGGCGAGGCTCGTGTCGACGGCGCCTATCGAGAATGCGGCGACGCACAGGGACACGACGGTTCTGACGGCGGTGCCGGCAACAGGATGCCTGCGGGCAGGTTGCTTCATGGGACGCTCCTCCTGATGTTTTTTTCGCGGAGTAAATCACTCGCGTTGATTTAGTACAGCAGGCGTGCCGAGACCCGTCAAGCAGACGAGCCGAACGGAGGATGACGAAATAATCCGCGCGAAAACACGCCTCGCCCTACCCGACAAGGCAGGCATGACGTGGTGCGCTGCAAGGTGAGCGAAGCGGGCTTCGGGAAAGTCCCGACGTGCAGGAGGCCGCGCGAACGGCGGCCTCCGTGGAGAAAATTACTGGATGCTTACCGGCGCGTCGACAGCGTCCGCTTCGTTTCGAGTTGTGTGACGACGCGTTGCAAAGTGCGTTCCGCCGTCCCGGGCGTTTCGACGAACCGGCAGCCGAGCACGAAGCGCTGGTCGCCTTTTTGCGTCGTGAGTTGACGCGGCGCGACGACTTCCAGATCGAGTTGCAGGGTGCCGAAGCTGCCGAGTTGCAGCGACACGTCGCGCAGAATCGTGCCGATGGCCACCGAGCCCAGGCGCGTTTCGCCGGTCTTCAACGCAACGCCGCCCAGCGAAATGTCCTGCAGTTCGGCCCGGAACGGACTGCCGTCGACGAACGGGCCGCTCGCGACATACGGATCGAGCACGGGCGTCTGCACGCGGAAGAACTCGCGGCGTTGCACGTAGTAAAGCAGGGCGGGGAACGGCGCTTCGAAAGCAGGCAGTCCTTCGAACATGACCGGCGTGGCAGCGCTCGTGCTGAACTCGGTGCGAATGCCGCCCGGCAGACTGCGGAAAGTCAGTTGCGGCGCGTCGGGCAGCGCGTCGTTGTCGTCGGCGACGCTGCCTGCGTCGAACACGAAGCGCGCATTGCGCGAGTCCACGTCGAGTATTTGCGTGACGATCTGGCGGCCATCGAACTCCACGGTCACGAAGTCCTGACCGGCGACCAGATGGCGCAGACACACCGCGATCTGCAGCGGATGATGCTGGGCGTAGTCGGCGTCGGCGTCGGCGTCGCGGCTCGATTCGGCGTAGTGGGCCTGATCGGCGACTGCGGTTTCCAGAAGGAGGTCTGCGCTCATTGTCTTGTCCATGCGTGACGGCCTTCGCCGGGTTGGCGGGAGCGCGCGGACGGTGGGTAAGTCGGCTCGGCGCTCGGCCTTTAACCGGGTCATTGCAGAGTCCGTGCCAACTGTGAGCAGGGCAAGCCGGGATTGGCCGGGAAGTGGCGCAGGGCGGGGTGTGCAGACCGAAGTGGTCGAGCTTCCGAGCGGGCACGAAGGCGCCGCATGGAGCGTTCGCTACGTAACGTCGCCGGGGGTGTTACGGACACACCTCAGCGCACTTTCACCGCGCTCGCGGCGCGCCGGTGGACGCGCGCAGCACCAGTTGCGGCGCGGAAGAAATCCGCATCGGCACGGTCGCCGGGTCGTGGCCCGCCTGCCCATACGACGACTCAATCAGTTCACGCAGCAAGCTCACCGCGAGGTCGGCGACTTCGACGGTCGGTACGGCGACCGTGGTCAGCGCCGGACGCGATTCGCGCGCCAGTTGAATGTCGGTGATGCCGATCACGGAGAGATCCGCCGGCACGTTCAGGCCGAGATCGGCGGCGGCGTGCATGGCGCCCAGCGCGGGCAGGTCGTTGGTCGCGAAAATGGCGGTGAGTTGCGGATCGGCCTCGAGCAGTTCGCGCGCCGCGTCGTAGCCGCCCTGTATCGTGTCGGGCTCGTAACGGACGCGGCTTCTGGGCACGCCCGCCTCGCGCAGCGCATCGACGAAGCCTGCGTAACGCGCCGCGTGGATGCCCGCAGCCTTGCTGCCGACGATCGCGCCGATCCGCCGGTGCCCCAGTTCGATCAGATGCTCGCCGGCCAGTTGTCCGGCGAGCCGGAAATCGACCGCCACGCAAGGCAGACCCGGCGGCTCGTTGGGCCGCTCCCACATGCACAGCACGACTGGCGTGCCACGCGTTTGCGTCGCGTGAAGATCGGCGAAATCGAGGTTGGCATTGGTGACCAGCACGCCCTCCGAGAGCGTGCCGGCAATCTGGTCCAGGTACGCGCGTCCGGTCAGCGGCTCCTCGTTCGTATTGCAGATGATCACGAAATGCCCGCTCGTGCGCGCGGCCCGTTCGACGGCGAGTGCGAACTCCGGATAGAACGGGTTGGCGATGCTCGAGACCATCAACGCGAGCGTCGGCGCGCGGCCTTCGGCCAGCGCGCGAGCCGCGAGGTGTGGACGATAGCCGAGCGCTTCGACTGCTTCGAGCACGCGTTGTCGAGTCGTCTCACCGACCCGGCCGCGATTGCGCAGCACGTTGGAGACGGTCGCCGGCGTGACACCGGCATGTTGCGCGACTTCACTGAGGGTGGGCATGGTGTCTCCATTATTTGGGATGGGTGTCCGGCATTTGCGTCGCTGTCGAAGGCACGGCACCATCTCTCGCATTAACAAAACGATATCGGAGACAGGCAAGGGCTGACGATCGCATGCGATCGATTTTTTAGGCCCTGCTGATTAAGCGCTTAATCTCCGACTTCGGGCCGATTTAATCACGGAGTCGATGCAATGGCGAGCATTTCGTTAAGAGGCGTGCAGAAAGCGTACGGCGATGGCGCACTGGTGATCCGCGACGTCGATCTGGAGATCGGCGAGCACGAGTTCTGTGTGTTTCTCGGTCCATCGGGCTGCGGCAAGTCGACCTTGCTGCGGATGATCGCCGGTCTCGAAGACGTGACCGACGGCGATCTGTCGATCGACGGGCGGCTCGTCAACGACGTGCCGGCTGCGCAGCGTGGCGTGGCGATGGTGTTCCAGAGCTACGCGCTGTTTCCGCATATGACGGTCTTCGAGAACATGGCCTTCGGCCTGAAGCTCGCCAAAACACCCAAAGCCGACATCGACCGCAAGGTGCGTGAAGCCGCGCGCGTGCTGCAACTCGAAGCGCTGCTTGAACGGCGGCCTAAGGAACTCTCCGGCGGACAACGGCAACGCGTCGCCATCGGCCGGGCCATCGTGCGCGAGCCGGGCGTGTTTCTGTTTGATGAACCGCTCTCCAATCTCGACGCCACGCTGCGCGGCCAGACCCGCATCGAAATCGCGCGCCTGCACAAGCAGTTCGCCAAAGCCAGCGTGGTGTACGTGACGCACGACCAGGTCGAAGCGATGACGCTCGCCGACAAGATCGTGCTGCTGCATGCCGGCAAGGACACCGAGCGCTACGGCAGCATCGCGCAGATCGGCGCGCCGCTCGAGTTGTATCACCGGCCGAAGAGCCGCTTCGTGGCCGGCTTCATCGGCTCGCCGCGGATGAATTTTCTGCCCGGCAGGATCGCATCGGTCGATGCGCGCGGCGTCGTCGTCACGCTCGATCACACGCTGGAAAACGTACGCGTACCGGTGCGGGCCGATGGTCTGCAAGCCGCGCAACCCGTCACGCTCGGCGTGCGACCCGAGCATCTTGAATTCGCAGAGGCAGGCACCGACGACGATGCCGGTGTGCTGACCCGCACCGTCTCGCTCGTCGAGCAACTCGGCGAACACAGCTACGTCCATCTCGATCAACCCGGCGGGGCCGTGCTGATCGCCAAGGCGCCCGGCGACACGCGCCTCGCCTCGGGCGACCGCACGAGCCTGCGCGTGCCGCCGCACGCCTGCCACCTGTTTACCGAAGACGGCTTTGCGGCCGCTTCAATCGAAACCGTCGAACATTACGCGTAGAGGACCAACGGATGCGCCTTGGAGTCTGTTATTACCCGGAACACTGGCCGGAGTCGATGTGGGAAGACGACGCGCGCCGCATGAAGGCGCTCGGCATCGAGCAGGTGCGGATTGCTGAATTCGCGTGGAGCCGCATCGAGCCGACGCCCGGCGAATACGATTGGGCCTGGCTCGATCGCGCGGTCGACGTGCTCGGCGCGGCCGGTCTGCAGGTGGTCATGTGTACGCCCACCGCGACGCCGCCGAAATGGCTGATCGACCGTCACCCGGACATTCTGCCGATCGGCGCCGATGGCCGGCCGCGTGCGTTCGGCTCGCGCCGTCATTACGATTTTTCGTCGCCGTCGTACTTCGCCGCTTCGCAAAAAATCTGCACCGCGATTGCCGCGCGATACGGTCAGCACCCTGCGGTGGCTTACTGGCAGACCGATAACGAGTTCGGTTGCCATCATACGGTGGTCAGTTATTCGCCGGCAGCGGTCGGGCGTTTTCGCGAGTGGCTCAAAGCGCGCTATCAAACCGTCGACGCATTGAACGAGGCGTGGGGCACCGTGTTCTGGAGCATGGAGTACCGCAGTTTCGACGAGATCGACGCGCCGGTGGCGACCGTCACCGAAGCGCATCCGTCGCATCGGCTCGACTATCGCCGCTTTGCTTCCGACGAAGTGGCGCGCTACAACCGCATGCAGGTCGAGATCATCCGCGCGCATTCGCCCGGGCGGCCGGTCGCGCACAACTTCATGCAACTCTTCACCGAGTTCGATCACTACAAGGTCGCAGCCGACCTCGATGTCGCCGCGTGGGACAGCTATCCGCTCGGCGCGCTCGAAGAGCAATGGTTCGCGCCGGAAATCAAGGCGCGCTGGTTGCGCACCGGTCATCCCGATTTCGCGTCGTTCAATCACGATGTGTACCGCGGCATGTCGAAGCTGCCGTTCTGGGTGATGGAGCAGCAACCCGGACCGGTGAACTGGGCACTGTGGAATCCGGCGCCGCTGCCGGGCATGGTGCGTTTGTGGAGCTGGGAAGCGTTCGCGCACGGCGCCGGTTGCGTGTCGTATTTCCGCTGGCGCCAGGCGCCTTTCGCGCAGGAGCAGATGCATGCGGGGCTCAACACGCCGGACAATCGTCTCGACGCGGGCGGTCGCGAGGCCTCGCAAGTCGCCGACGATATTCGCGCGGTGCTCGCCGCCAATGCCGACGCCGATGCGTCGATCCGCTCGAAGGTCGCGCTGGTCTACGACTACGAGGCAAAGTGGCTGTTCGAGATTCATCCGCAGGGCGCCGACTTCCATTACCCGCGCTTTGCGTTCGAGTATTACTCGGCGTTGCGTACGTTGGGTCTCGACGTGGATGTCGTGCCGGTGGATGCGCCACTCGACGGTTATCGTCTGATCGTGGTGCCGCCGCTCCCCGTGGTGCCGGCCGATTTTGCCGCGCGGCTCGCTGCGTCGGGCGCGCAGGTCGTGCTCGGTCCGCGTACCGGTTCGAAGACCGCGGACGTGCAGATTCCGGCGAATCTGCCGCCTGGTGCGCTGGCGTCGGTGTTGCCGCTGCGCGTGTGGCGGGTGGAATCGATGCGGCCCAATGTGACTGAAGCGGTATGGCTCGCGGACGGTTCGAGTGCGGGTGAAGCTACGGCTAGCGCCGCGGGCGTGGCGCGTCATTGGCGCGATTTCATCGAAAGCGGGACGGACGTCGTGCTCGACGTGCAGGCGCATTTCGCCGACGGCCACCCGGCGTATGTACGGAGCGGCGCGTTCCACTATTTCGCGAGCCTGTTCGACGATGCGTTCACGGTTCAACTCTTCGAGCGGATTGCGGCGCAAACAGGTCTCGACACGATGCCGGCCAGCGAAACCGTGCGAGTCAGCCGGCGCGGTGCGCTGACCTACACGTTCAACTACGGCGACACACCACACACGTTGGCCGGAGTCGCCGACGATGCGTTCGTGATCGGTTCGCGCAGCATCGCCCCGCAGGGCGTCGCGGTGTATCGGTCGAAGGTTTGAAGAGCGGGTTTTTTGAAGCAACATCAACGACGCACCAACGACGCACCAACAACAAACGCACTGATTCGCCAAGGAGACAGCAGCATGACATTCAAACCACGCAAGATTCTGTTGGCACTCGCGCTCGCCGCGGCGGCGGCCGGCTCGTCGGTCGCGAGCACGGCGCAAGCCGGCACGCTGACGGTCAACATCGCGTTCAAGGGCGCGAGCCAGCGCGCGGTCTGGCAGACGGTGATCGACGAGTTCAAGAAAGCGCATCCCGGCACCGACGTGAAGGTCTCGTTCATCGACGAAGAAGCCTACAAGGTGCAATTGCCCGGCTGGCTCTCGACCGTGGCGCCCGACATCGTGAACTGGCATGACGGCGAGCGCATGGCCTATTACGCGCAGCGCAATCTGTTCGACGACCTGAGCGGCGACTGGGCGAAGAACGGCTGGAACGACATGTATGCGTCCACCAAGGAAGCGTCGTCGTACAAGGGCAAACAGTACGCGGCGCCGACCGTGTACTACTCGTGGGGCATGTTCTATCGTAAGGACCTGTTCCAGAAAGTCGGCATTAGCGGCGAACCGAAAACGTGGGACCAGTTTCTCGACGACTGCAAGAAGCTGAAAGCCGCGGGCATTACGCCGATTGCCGTGGCGGGCCGCGATGCATGGACGCTCGCAGGCTGGTTCGATTATCTCGACCTGCGCCTGAACGGCAACGCATTCCACCAGAAGCTGATGGCCGGTGAGATTGCGTATACCGACCCGCGCGTAAAGAAGGTCTACACGACGTGGAAGCAGTTGATCGACGCGGGCTATTTCATCGACAACTCGCTGTCCTACGATCTCGATGCGGTGCAGCCGTTCCTGTTCCAGGGCAAGGCCGCGATGATGCTGATGGGTACCTTCATCACCGGTGGCTTCCCGCCGAACGTGAAGCAGGAAATGGGCTACTTCCAGTTCCCGATCATCGACGCGAAGGTGCCGACGGCGGAAGACGGTCCGGTCGAATCGCTGCATATTCCGACGAAGGCGAAGAATAAGGCCGACGCGCATGCGTTCCTCGCGTTCGTCGAAACGCCGGACATCGGCGCAAAGCTTGCCGTGGGTCTGGGCTCGCTGTCGGCGAACAGCAAGTCGCCGGAGCCGGACGATCCGATTTCCAAAATCGGCTTTCAGATTCTCGCGAATACGAAGGGCGGCATTGCGCAGTTCTACGACCGCGACATGACCAAGGAAATGGCCGACGAAGGGATGAAGGGCATGCAGCAGTTCGTCTCCGATCCTTCGAAGCTGGACGATGTGCTCGCGCAACTCGAACAGACGCGCAAGCGTATCTATAAGAAGTAAGTCGTGAGCGGCGGTCTTCGCGCTTTACGTTGTTCGCAGGCCGCCGCGGTTTTACCGCATTTTTCTTGCCGCAACTCGTCTCTGAAGAGACCGGGAGAATGATCGTGTCGCAATCCGTCACTCGTCACACCGTGGGCGGTTCCGCCGAACCGGGCGGTTCCGGCCTGCCCGCCAGCGGCGGCGCGTTGCGCGGCCCGGCGCGTGCCGTGCCGCGTCGGCGCGGACCGTCGCCCACCGCGCGCCGGCAACGTCGCGCGGCCTTGCTGTTTCTCGCGCCCGCCTGCGTGATGGTGGCGATCTACGTGGTGTGGCCGATCCTGTCGACCATCCGCCTGAGTTTTTTCAACTGGGACGGCATGACCGACCCGTCGTTCGTCGGGCTCGCGAACTACGTGGAACTGTTCCATACGGCGACCTTTTACACGGCGCTAAAGAACAATCTCATCTGGCTGTTGATGTTCCTGCTCGCCCCGCCCGCCGGTCTCGCGGTCGCGTTGTATCTGAACCAGGCGGTGGCCGGTATCCGCCTCGTCAAGTCGCTGTTCTTCGCGCCATTCGTGTTGTCGGGCGTGGTGGTGGGGCTCATCTTCTCGTGGTTCTACGACCCGACCTTCGGGTTGCTCGCGCTGATTCTCGGGCACGGCGTGCCGGTGCTCGGCGACCCGCGCTACGCGACGCTCGGCATCGTGTTCGCGGCGCTGTGGCCGCAAACCGCGTATTGCATGATTCTTTATCTCACCGGGCTCACGTCGCTCAATGCCGAGCAGATCGAGGCCGCCCGAATGGAAGGCGCGCGCGGCTGGTCGATGCTGTGGCATGTGATCCTGCCGCAACTGCGGCCGACGACGTTCATGGCGATCGTCGTCACCGTGATCGGCGCGTTGCGCAGTTTCGATCTGATCTCCGTGATGAGCGGCGGCGGTCCTTTCGAGAGTTCGACCGTGCTCGCCTATTACATGTACGACCAGGCCATCAAGTACTACCGGATCGGTTATTCGGCGGCGGTAGCGGTCGTGCTGTTCGCGATCATGCTGGTGTACATCGTTTATCACCTGCGCCGCATGCTGCGCACCGAGCAATAGGAGCCATGCATGTTTCCGATTTCAATCGATAAATGGAAGCCGGTCTCGCGCCGCATGTACAAGCTGAGCTTGCCGGTCGCGTTGCTCATCTGGCTGTTGCCGATGATCGCCGTGCTGGTCACGTCGGTGCGATCCACCGAGGAGTTGAGCGAGGGCAATTATTGGGGCTGGCCGAAGCACTTCGCGATGATCGACAACTATCGCGAAGCATTGACGACGTCGCCGATGCTGCATTACTTCTGGAACAGCGTGTTGATTACGGTGCCGGCGGTGGTGGGCTCGATCGCACTGGCTGCGATGGCGGGTTTTGCGTTGGCCATTTACCGGTTTCGCGGCAACTCGACCTTGTTCGCGACGTTCGTGGCGGGCAATTTCGTGCCGGTGCAGGTCTTGATGATTCCCGTGAGAGACCTGTCGCTGCAGTTGGGTATCTTCAACACGGTCGGCGCGCTGATTCTGTTTCACGTGTCGTTTCAGACCGGTTTTTGCGCGCTGTTTCTGCGTAACTTCATCAAGCAGTTGCCGTTCGAACTGGTCGAGGCGGCGCGCATCGAAGGCGCGAACGAGTGGACCGTGTTCTTCAGGATCGTGCTGCCGCTGATCCGTCCGGCTCTGGCTGCGCTGGCGATTCTCGTGTTCACGTTCGTGTGGAACGATTACTTCTGGGCGCTGTGTCTCACGACCGGCGACGACGCCGCGCCGATTACGGTCGGCGTGGCCGCGTTGAAGGGGCAATGGACGACGGCGTGGAACCTGGTGTCGGCTGGGTCGATACTGGCCGCGTTGCCTTCGGTCGCGATGTTCTTCGCGATGCAGAAGCATTTCGTGGCCGGCCTGACTTTCGGGGCGACCAAGGGGTAGCGTCGCTACGCTCCCTCTCGATCTCGTCGTGCCTGCTTACCAGCGCGCGTTGAACACCGTGCGCAATTCGTCGATGGAAGCGTCGTCCATCGGCTCGGGACGTGGCGACGACATCAGCCACAGGCGCGCGGTTTCTTCGAGTTCTTCGATCACGTAAGACGCCTGCGAGACCGAACGCTCCCACGCTACCGGACCGAGCCGTTCCAGCAGAACCGCGCGTACCTGCGACGCCAGCGCGGCGATTTCCGCGGCGGCTTGCGGGTCGCCGGGGCGGCGATAGCCGATCAGCGGCACATGTCCGACTTTCATCACGTAATAAGGCGTGATGGGCGGCAGCACGTCGGACTCACGCCAGACTCCGGCCAGCGTCAACGCAACCAGATGCGTGGAATGCGTGTGAACGATGCCACGCGTGTCCGCATTGTTCGCATAGATATTCCGATGCAGCGCCAGCGTCTTGGAGGCCTTCGCGCCGGACACCGCTTCGCCGTTCAGATTCACCTTGGCGATCGCCGCCGGATCGAGGCGGCCGAGGCAGGCGTCGGTGGGCGTGATCAGCCAGCCGTCGTCGAGGCGCGCGCTGATGTTGCCGGCGCTGCCGACCGTATAGCCGCGCGAGTATAGGCTCGCGCCGACGTCGCAGATTTCTTCGCGTAGGCGCGCTTCCGCCGCGCCGACATTCACCATCGTGCCGGTCATGCGCGGGCTCCGTCGAGTTGCGCGAGCGCTTTCTCGAAGAAATCGACCGTGCCGAAATTACCCGATTTCAGCGCCAGCCCGACCGAGGCTTCGCCGTCCCGTGTCGGCACGCTGGCAGTGGCCGGCACGCCCGGGTCGATCTGCGCGCCGATGCGCAGCATGCGCACGTCGAGCGCCTGCACGACTGCACCCGATGTCTCGCCACCCGCGACCACGAACTTGCGCACGCCCGCGTCCCGCAGACGCCGGGCCACCGACGCCAGCGCTGCTTCCACCAGTTCGCCCGCGCGCGCGGCGCCCAGTTCGCTCTGCACGCGTTTGACTTCGTCGGGGGAGGTGGTCGCGTAGATCAACACGGTTTGCGGTTGTGCCGCGGCCGCATGTTGCTGCGCGAAAGCGACCGCCTGGTCGACCAGCGGTTCGCCGCGCGAGAGGGCGAGTGCGTCGATCTTGAAACCGGGGTGCCCGGCGAGCCAGGCGGCGACTTGCGCCTGAGTGGCCTTCGATGCGCTTCCGGCCAGCACGACCGCGCTGCCTTCGACGGCAGGCAAAGCGGCGGCGGGGCCGTCCGATTCGAGCTTGCCCGCAGCGCGGAAGTTGGCCGGCAGGCCGAGCGCGACGCCCGAGCCGCCGGTGATCAACGGCAGGTCGTTGCATGCCTCGCCGAGCGTGTACAGATCGGCGTCGCTAATGGCGTCGGCGATGGCGATATGGACGCCCTCGGCCCGCAGCTTTGCGATGGCTTCCCGGACCGCCCCCGCGCCGCGCGCGATGGTGTCGTAACGCAGCAAGCCGACCTTCGATTGCGTTTGCCGCTGCAGCACGCGCACCAGGTTCGCGTCGGTCATGGGCGTGAGCGGATGGTTTTCCATACCGGACTCGCTCAGCAACGCGTCGCCCACGAACAGATGGCCACGGTAAACCGTGCGGTGGTTTTCCGGAAACGCCGGACAGGCGATGGTGAAGCGGTGTGAATGTTTGTGAGCGCCGCTTTCCTTGCCTTCATAAGTCGCCGAGGGGTCCGTCAACGCGTCGAGCAGGGCGTCGGCGACGGGGCCGATATTGCCCGCCTCGGTGGAGTCGAAGGTCGAGCAGTATTTGAAGAAGATCTGCTGACAGCCTTGCGCACGCAGCCAGTCCAGCGAGGCAAGCGATTGCGCGACCGCGTCGGCAGCGTCGATGGTGCGCGATTTGAGCGCGACCACGAGCGCGTCGGCCTGAATGGGCGCGTTGTCGGCCGGAATGCCGATGGTCTGCACGGTGCGCATGCCACCGCGGACCAGCATGTTCGCGAGGTCGGTCGCGCCGGTGAAGTCGTCGGCAATGCAGCCCAGCAGCGGGCGAGAGGGTTGGGTCATGGCGATCTCCTTTGGCTCGATTGTAGCGATCAACTGAGTTGCTGTGTGAATCTGTGTTAAATATTTGACGATAATGGTAAAAATTGTTAGGGTTTTGCGGTCGAGGAACGTCCGTCGCCGAACCGAGGTTGCCGGCCACGGGTCCAGCGCGCTATCCGTTAAGATGTGCGCCGCCTTCGCGCACCGTGCCGCGCATTCAGCCTCTCCCCAGGATTTGCCATGCCTTCTCCGAACGATCTTCCCGGCCCTTCAGCCGCATCCGACGTCCCGCTGATTCCCGATCAGCGGCGCGAGTCGATGGTGCGCCAGTTGCGGCGCTACAAGGTGCTAAGCGTTCATCAACTGACGGAAATGTTCGACTGCTCGCATATGACGGTGCGCCGCGATATTGCCGCACTGGAGCAGGCTGGACTGGTCTATACGGTGCCGGGCGGCGTGCGCATCGCGAGTCATCTGAATAGCGAGCCGAGCCATCAATCGAAAGCGTTGATCGAGCAGCCGCAGAAACAGGCCATTGCCGCGTGTGCGGCCGGTTTTTTACAGCCGGGCATGACGGCTTATCTCGACGCGGGCACCACCACGCTGACGCTGGTGCCGCATATCCTCGCGTTGAGCGACATGACGGTGGTGACGAACGACTTTTCGATCGTGCAGGAACTCGCCGACGCGGCACACGTGACCGTGATTCACACCGGCGGCGTGCTCGATCATGCGAATCGCTCGGGCGTTGGCGGTCTTGCGGCGGCGACGTTGCGTCAACTGAGCATCGACGTCGCGTTCATCTCGGCCAGTTCGTGGGACCTGCGGCGCGG
Source organism: Paraburkholderia sp. BCC1886 (assembly GCF_900996245.1). Classification (GTDB taxonomy): domain Bacteria; phylum Pseudomonadota; class Gammaproteobacteria; order Burkholderiales; family Burkholderiaceae; genus Paraburkholderia. The sequence continues at coordinate 79,180 of NZ_CAAJGK010000047.1, forward strand.
CGCGACGACGCCGTCCGCTCCGAAGGTCGAAGTGAAGCAGGCGGCTATGAAGGGGGCGTCGCAAACCGTGTTGCTGGCCACCAGTTCCAAATACGGCACGTTCGGCTTGTACAAGGTCGCGGCGCTCGATCATTTCGATCGTGTGATCAGCGACGAAGGCTTGACCGAAGCGGCGGCGGTGGGCATTCGCGAGGCAGGGGTCGATCTTGCCATTGCGCCGCAACTCCAGGATGCGTCCGCGGCCTAGTCGACGTTGAAATGGACGCGCACGTCCTGGCGGCTTTCGGTGGTGTGGCCGTTTTGCATCGCGGGGGAGAAGCGCCAGCGTTTCAAGGTTTGCACGAGTATCTGGTTGAGACGCGGATTGGCGGTGGGCCTGATGAGTTCGACGTCGGTCGAACCGTCCGGGTGAATCGTGAAGCGGGCCGTGGCAACGGTCTGGTAGTTGTCTTCGCGCAGGTCGTCGGGTAAGTCGGGTAATGGTTGTGAAAGCGCGTGCGCGGCGCTGGTGCCGGTGGAGTCCGATGGTGCGGGCGGTGAGGAGTCGACGGGCGAGTCGGGTCGGGCCGGCGCGTTGGGGGTGGGGCTGTCGCTCTGTGCGGCGGCTGGCTGCGATTGTGGGGGTTGTTTTGCGGTTTGCGGATCGCTCGGCTGTGCTGTGTTTTGCATGGGCCGAGTAACGGGGTTGGGCTTCGGCCCATGGCCATGTACTTGTATCGGCGTGGGTTTTGAAGGTGTGGCTTTACTGGCTGTAGCATTCGTGGCGACATGCTCGGGCACCGGATCTACCTCGACCATGCGCATGTCCAGGGCTCGCTCGGGGATCGGTATTGGACGTGCCGTTGTGTGTGGCGAGTCATTGATCGACGGAGACGACAGCAGCGCAACGAGCCACAGCATCGACGCCGCCAGCACGGCGAGCGCCATGCGCGCCTTCGGCGCTTCGTCGAACGCGGCGGCGATCTTGGTCCCCGGCATCCTCTCATTCACCACGATGTACCGCGATCAGCAGATGCGCCGCGCCCGCGCGCCGTGCGGCGAGCATCGCCTGCACGACGACGCCGTGAGCAGCGGTGTCGTCGGCGGCGATGACGACGTTGCCGTCCGGTTGCAGCAGACGCTTCACGGTCGGCTCGACCTGATCCGCCGGTATGCGCAGATGGTTCACGAATACCGCATTGCGGCGATCGACCGAGATGGTCAGCGGATCGTGTTCGCTCATCGGCTGCGCGTGGCCCGACGGCAGCGTGATGTTGGCCGCGTCGAGCCGCTGCATCGCGAGCGATGCCAGCATGAATGTGGCCAGCAGAAAGAACATCACGTCGATCATCGGAATGATTTCGATGCGACCACGCCGCGCGGCACGCGTGCGTTTGAACTTCACGATCGCGCTCCCATCACTTCGCTGGCGGCCGTGTCCGTTGCGTGGGTTTGCGCGAGACGCATTTCACCGAGTCGTGCATTCGCGAACACTTCGAGTTCGTCCATCAGACGTTCAAGTCGACGCGAAAAATAGTTGAAGGCGAACAGCGCGATCAACGCGACCACGAGCCCGATGGCGGTTGCCACCAGGGACTGCGCGACGCCGCTCGTCACGCCGCCCGGATTCACGAGGCCGCTGCCGCCGAATAGCTGGAACGAGTGCATCATGCCGACGATGGTGCCCAGCAGCCCCAGCAACGGCGCCGCCGTGACGATCGTCTCGAGCACCCAGAAGCCTTTGCCCAAATCGCGCTCGATTTGCGCAGCCAGCGACTCTGCCTGCGTTTCGCGCAGCCACAGCGGTGTGGTTGTGGTCGGCGTCCAGACCGTGGCCATGCGTCGGTAAACATGCTGCCCGGCGCATGCCTGCAACCATTGAACCCAATCGGGCGTGACTGTTCGGGCCGCATCGATTTCATACGCAGCGTGCAGCGCGATCGGCAGGCGCCCGAAACGAACGAACACATACGCGCGATCCAGAATGATCGCGACCGCGAGCACGGCGAGTACCGCGAGCGGATAAACGACCCATCCACCCACGCGCAACGCCGTGAGAATACCTGTCCAATCCATGACCGACCTCGTGGCTATCGATGCTTTTAGAAATGTTTCGTGACGCCAGCATAGGCCGCGAAGTGCGGACCATACTGCGGCGCGCCGACGCCGATCCCGGAACCGTCGCGCAGTTCGTAGACGCGATTGAACGCGTTGATCAACAGAACACGTGCGTCGAATTTGCCCAGCAAAGCCATGTTGAAATGCTGGATGACGCCGAGATTGATCTGCGTGTAGACCGGTAGACGGTCGGTGTTCGCGAAGCCGCTGCGCAATCCGCTGCCGACGATGCCATCGAACGTAAACGTAGTCCGGCCCAGTTCGTAAGTGCCGCCGAACGACGCGGTAATGCGCTGATCGTGATCCAGATAGACCCAGTGACTGTTGATGTACGCAAGCTCGGCCGGATCGAAATTGAATTGCGCCGAGTCGATGTCTTCGCCCTGCGCGCGGCTGATGGCGAGATTCGCGTAAGCGGACACATTGTTCTGCCTGTAATTCGCGGTGAACTCGATGCCGTAGACACGTCCGTCCTGATAGTTGAACGGCGTGTAAATAAGCGCGGAACCGAATTGGCCTTCGTCGAGCAGGTTGGTCGACTTCTTGTAGTAAGCGTCCACGCCGACCGTGATGGTCGAGCCGAGTCGTTGCGTCACGCCGAGATCGAAGTAATGGCTTCGCTCGGGTTGCACCGGGTCGTTCTGGCTCGACGGACTCTGGTTGGTCGTGCCGTTGAAGCGATTGATGGTCGAACCCGACAGCAGCTCGAACGCCGGCGGCGTGAAATAGCGCGCGTAGCCGGCGTGAAACGTGGTGCTCGGCGTGAGTGCATAGACGAGGCCGACGCGCGGACTCAACTGGCTCGCGCTCACGTACTCGTCCATCTTGTCGTAGCGCAGACCGTAGTTCAGCGTCAGCCGGTCGGTGAGTTTCCACTCGTCCTGCACATAAGCGCTATACAGGTAGCCGGTTTTGCTGCTGGCGTCCTGAATGTTGAACGGTTGATCGGACAGCTGGTTGCCGTCGGCGTCCGCAGCAAACACATTGACGCTGTCGTTGAACACCGCATGTTCCTGCTCGAAGAAAATGCCGGAGCGGATCGTGTGTTTGTCGTTCAGACGCCACGTGGTGTCCAGTTGCGCGCCGTTGGCCGAGTTGCTGTGAAAGTCCTGCGACGCGACGCCGTTGAACAGCAGATCGCCCACGGGGTCCGGATTGAATTGCGTGCGCGTGTAGCGGGTAAAAAGCGCGAACTGATAATCGAGCGCTGCGCCGTTGGTGCCCTGCAGCGCGATCACCGCGAAGTTGTTCAACTCCGACTGGCTTTCGTTCAACTGGCTCGAGTCGAATGTGCTGTTGCCGTTGAGCGTGAAGCTGGTTTGCAGGCCCGGTGTATTCGGAATTTCGAACTGGTTGCTGGTGGTGCCGAACATCAGGCTCACGCGTGTCAGCGGATTGATGATGTACGACATATAACCGAACGCATCGCCTTGACGCGTGTGGTCGTGCACGGCGTCGGCACTGGCGGTGGGGTTTTCGATACCGAGATTGTTCACGCCCAGCGAGCCGCTGAAATAGTAGCTGAACGCCCCCTTGCTACCGAACACGTCCGCGCTCGTCTTGAGCGTCTGGTGACTGCCGCCGAATACGTCGATGGAGCCGCCGCTGTCTCCATCGCCGTTCTTCGTGCGGAGATCGACCACGCCGGCCGTGCGGTAGCCATATTGCGCCGGCAACGCGCCAGTCAGCAGGTTCACCTGGTCGATGATGCGCGTGTCGAGTGTCTGGCCGAAGCCGCTAATCGGTTCGGGAATCAGCACACCGTCGATACGGTATTGCAGATTCGCATGATCGCCGCGCACGTGCAGTTGTCCGTATGAATCGCTGGCAACGCCAGGCGCTTGCAGCAGGACCTGGTTCAGCGGTGTGTCCTGGCCGGCAGGCAGCGCATTGATATCGGCTTCGCTGAAGCGATACACGCTGCTGCCGGTTTCCGGAGACAAGCCATTACGCGCGCGGTCGAGACGTTTTGCATTCACCTGCACGTCGAGCGTCCCGCTGCCGTCGACGGTAGCGGTGGCGGCGGAATCTGCGGTGGCGGCATGTGAATGAGCGGAAATGGCGAACAGCAGCAATGCTGCCTGTGAGACACGCGTGCGGTTTTTCATCGTTATTGGTTTGTGATGTTGGCGACTGGTCGATGCCTGATTCCCGAGCATCCCCCTATTTAAGAGATGTTATATCATTACACTAAATATCGCCGATGACAACGGTTTGCATGCTTACGTTTCTGGAAGCGAAGGGCGGAGCGAGGGGGCAGGCAGATGCGGGCGCTACGATCCGGCGGCTGCATCTTTCGAGCAATTCGATAAGATACGGACCCACGTCATTTTTCGAATCGAAGGAGTAGTTCAGTGATTCAGCCGAGCAGCGTATTCAAGGACAACCTCGCACAACTGCCCGCCATCGACGGGATCGAGCGTATCGATCTGGTCGACGGTGGCGGCGCCGTGGTGGCGGATATCGAGAACAAACCTGGCAAGCAGGGTTCGGTGGCGGTGTACCACTACCTGCAAAAGACATTCGGCACGCTCGACGCGAAAGCGGCCGAGCATGGCCTCGCAGTGTTCGCCGAACATACCGCGGATGCGCGCAACCGTCCGGGCGCCCATCCCAATGTCGATCATCTGCTGGAGATTGCGGCCGGCGGCCCGGCTTTGCGCATCGATGTGATCGCGGCTGCTTGACTGGGACAAGCGGGGACAAGCGGATTTAAACGCCGTCGTTGCACTAACGGCTCAAGTGCGGCGCACGATCTTCCGCCGAACGCTGATCAGTCCGCCCCATGCGATACCCCGGTTCACGCCGAAATTGCGGATGGCGAGGTCGCCGATCAGGCTGGCCGCCTCACACGGGTTGCCACCATCCGGTCGGCGAGCCACACAGCCAGCAGCGTGAGTCCCATCAACGGAAACACGATGCCGAGCAGCACCAGGCCGGTTTTCCATCCACGCATCGGCGGGCTTGCCCGTTCGCGCGACGGCGCCCCGACCGAGCCTCGCGGGCGCCGCTTCCACCACATCACGAAGCCGGTGACGGCCATAGCGGCGAGTCCAATCGAAATCGCCGCGCAGATCAGCTGATTGGCGAGCCCAAAGTAGCGGCCCATATGCAAGGACGTGCCGTACGACACGGCCTTTGATACCGCGCCATAGTCCGCGTAACGAATGTCCTTAAGTACCGCACCGCTGTATTGATCGATATACAACGTGCGCTCTTCGCGCGGATCGGGTGGAAAGTACGAGATCGTGTAGACGCCACTCGCCGAACCCGGCAGCGCGACGTCGTAGCCGCTCGTCACCCCGAGCGAAGCCGCCAGCGCGACGACCCGTCCGAGCGGTAGCGCACTCGTCGCATGCGAACCGTCACGCGTAGAGGCCGGAACCGGCACGTCGCCGACGGCCCATGGCGTGAGCGGCAACGGCAGATCGTCCATCACCATACCGGGCATCGAATCCACGTGAGCGCTGTGCTCTTCATGCGCGGTTCCAGTCATCCCTGCAGGCAGCGCGGAACGCAACGGCAACTCGCCCCACGAGCCCGGCGGCGCGCCGAGGTTCGCGGTTGTCGCGAGTGCCTTGAACTGCTTGCCCCACCAACCCGACCACGGCAGTCCGGTCAGCACGAAGGCGAGCGCACCGAGTGCGAGCCAGATGCCCATCACCGCATGCAGATTCTTCCACAGTGGTCGCCCTCGTAGCGCGAAGCGCGGCACGAGCGCACGACCCAACGAACCGGCCGCGCCGGGCCACCACAACGCGATACCAGTCGCGATCATCACCAGCGTCCAGCACGCGGCAAGCTCCATCAACAACTCGCCGGTTTTACCCAGCAGCAGTTTGCGATGCAGCATCCGGTCCACCTGCATGAAGCGATGGTCGACGCTCAGCGTGCCCAACACCGTGCCGTTATACGGATTGAGATAGACGCTCTGTTGTTCGCCATCGGCAAGACGGAAAACGAATTCCGTGCTGCGATCCGGCGCATTCGCGATCACCGCGGTCACGGCGCGCGCATTGCGCGGCATCGCGGCGCGAGCCGTGGCGAGCAGAACGTCTTCGGTGATTCGCGGCGCGGCTTGTGGCACGACCACCAGCCGCTGCGGATAAAGCAGCGGTTCGATCTGCGGCTGGAAACAATAGAGCGTGCCGGTAATCGCCAGCACGATAAGAAACGGCATGACGAAAAGCGCTGCGTAGAAGTGCCATCGCCATAGCGTCCGGTAGCCTGGCTGGGTCGCGGCGCTGGTCGCCTGCGTAGCGTGATGGGCAAGAGTGGACATGAAATCCTCCTGAATCGGAATAGGTCGTTCGGTTCGAATCTCGAGACGTAGAAAAGCCTCACATCCTCAATTTGGCATCGACGTAAAACGTGCGCCCCGGATACGGGTGATAGACGAAGTACCGCGCGTCGAACAGGTTGTCCACGCCGATACCAATCTCGCTCTTCGGCGTCGGCCGGAAAGTGAACCTGGCATCCGCGACCGTGTAGGAACTGGTGCCGCCGAACACATCGGGATTCGTATCGGTATTGGTCAACGTGTTGTATTGACGACCCGAATAGCGCGCCGCGAGCGTGAGCGCCGAGCGTTCGTCGATGTGCCAGGTGGCGGCCAGATCGACGCGCCACAAAGGAATGCGGTAGAAGTACTTGCCGACGCTGGCCGGATTCTGCGCATTGGCGATGATTTTCGATTGCGTATAAGCGACGCTGCCCAGCAGATCGAGACCGCGAACGAACACATCCTGTCCCGAGTAGCTCGTCTCCACGCCGCGCGAGCGCACCTTGCCGATGTTCTGGAAGTTCGTCACGTTGGGAATAACGGTCGTATCGGTCTGACTGAAAATCGTGTTCTTCACGTCGTCCTGAAACAGCGAGAAGTGGAACACGCCGTTCCAGTGCGCCCATTCCGCAGTGAGTTCTTTCGAGAGGTCGTCTTCCGGTTTCAGGTTCGGATTGTTGTTGACGATCGACGAGCCGTTGATTTGCCCCTGGAACAGTTCGCTAACGGTGGGAAAGCGGTACGCGCGAGCGATCGACGCGCGCAAGGTCAATTCGTCGGTCACGTCGAACGACAGCGATGCTTTCGGCGACACGTGCTGGTCGCTCGCGTCGCTATACGGAATCGACGTGCCGGGCAGTGTTTGCGCTCCGCCATACGCCTGCCAGTCCTCGTATCGCGCGCCATAGACGAAAGTCCAGCGCGGCAAAAAACGCCATGCGTCCTGCGCGTAGAGCGCCTGGGTCTGCGTCTTGCCGACGAAGGCATTGGCGAACGCGTTGGCCGCCCCATCGCGCCAGTTCAGCGTGGTGTAGCTCTGGTTGTCGAGGAAGTAGTTGTCGTAGTGGTAACCGAAACTCAACGCATGGTTCGCCCAGCCGGCCTGTTTCGTCGCGGGCGTATACGTGCTGCGCAGGTCCAGCGTTTTCCAGCCGGTGCCGTCGCCGAAAATCACCGTGCCCGCTCCGTTGCCCGGCGCCCCCGAATTCGCGGTCCGTGCCACGCTATCGCCGATGTCGTAATACGAGGCGATTGCCTCGGCATTCCAGCCGGTGGCGTTGTGAGTTTTGAGCGTGAGCCCGTACAGCCAGTTTTCGCTGTGACCGAGACTCGGCGCCATGGCTGCGGCCGGAATCGTGTATTCGTACCCGCCGATCGCGACCGTACCGCTGTATACCGGATTGCCGTTCGCGTCGCGCAAGAAGGTCGATGTCTGGCTATCGTACGTCTGGTGCCAGTAGCCGAGCGTGAAGCCCGCCTGCAGTGTCGGCGTGAAGTCGTACTGCATCTTCAGCTTGAACTGGTCCTGCACGGTGTGCTCGATGCCTTCGCCGTTCACGCCGAGCACCGCGGTCGGCGCGTTAGTCTGGTTGTTGTAGAAGTACGCACCGGTAACGGGCGTATCGCCGGCTTTCGCGGGCGTGGTCGACTGGTTGAGCGTCGCAAATTGCAGCGGTTGACTCGTGTTCTCCAGATGATTGACGCCGAGCCGGTACGAGAACTTGCCGATCCGGTCGCCGATGGTCGCGCTCGCTTCGCTGCCATTGAAATTCTGGTTCACGCCGAACAGGCTGAAGTGCTGTGTGAACGCCTTGACGTCGGCATCGGCTTCGAACTGCTTCGGCATGCGCGTGCTGATGAGTACGGTCGCGCCAAGCGAATTCCCCGGATAGATCGCGGAAAACGGCCCATAGATCACATCGACCTGCTGGATCTCGTCGGGGAACACCATCGACCAGCGCGGCGGAAACGAAAAATTGTTGCCGAGCAGATTGCTCAGCAGCAGGCCGTCTGCATAGACGAGACCGCGTGCGCTCTGGCTATTACTGGTGCCGCGCACCGCGATCAGCGAATTCAGGTCGCCGATGAAGCGCTTGCGCACCGCGAGGTTCGGCATGTACTTCAGGACGTCTTCGGTATTGGTGACGTTCCAGTTGGCGAACTGGTCGCGGGTCACGGTCTCCACGGTGGCCGGCAGATTCGGATCGACGGCGCGCGGCGTGGCGCTCGCGGCCGTGTCGGTTGCGCTGCTCGCCTTGACACTGAGCGTCGGCAAGGTGGAATCGGCGCTGCTGTCCGCGTGAGCGGACACGCAAACGAAGGCCGGCACGAAAGCCGGGATGAGCGAACCGAAGCGACGCGCGTGCGTAGGCATCCTTCGCAAGGCGAAGTTGAACATGATGGTTTCCTCGATGCATTGAACAGACGATCGCGCGCGCCCACGACGGGTGCTGCGTCTACGACGGCAAACGTGGCGCGATCAGGAACAACGACGGTCAGGAAACGGCAGGCGGGTCTCTGGGGCGTCCCGACGGGAACGCGCCAAGCGGTGTGAAGCGGGTGGAGAGCTCGGGCGGCAGGGTGCCGGCGAGCGTGAGTGCGGCGGGGGGTGCAACGACGGCGAGCGTCGGTACGGCAACGTGATGCTCGAGCAGATGGCAATACCCGCAGGCGCCGAATGCGTCGTCATGACTGAGGTGAACCGGCGCGGTCAGATTGTCCGCCGACGCGCTTGCAGCCGCGCCAGCAGCCGCGCTTGCAGCCGCGCCCACACCGCCCGGCTGAAGCGCCGAACACAACGCGGCGATAGGCTCGTTCGCCTGAGCCGACGCCAGCAACTGACTCACCAGCGGCGCGAACACGACGAGCCACATGGCGACGAGGCCAAGCCATGCGGTCGAGCGGTTGCGGGAGCGTGAGGTCATGATGATCGTGAGCGAAGACGCGGGCGATTCTAGCATCGTCGCCACGGATTTTCCTGCCTGATGCGCGGTATGCGCGGTATGCGCGGTATGCGCGGTATGCGCGGTATGCGCGGTATGCGCGGTATGCGCGGTAAGCGCGGTAAGCGCGGCATGTCCTGGATGCACGACATCGAACCACGGCTCCCGGAACTCATACCCGCTTCGCCCGCCGCGTCGCGGTCGGACTGCCTGCCGGACCGAGCGTGCGCGCCATATCCACCAGCGACAAACGGATCGCGTCGATCAACGCGCGCGCGGCAGGCGAGGGCGTCGCCGCCGCGCGCAAGGTCAGACCGATCTCGCGCCGCGTGTTGTGCAAAGGTACATCGAGTACCGTCAGTTGCCCGGACTGTACTTCGTAATGCAATTGTTGCGCCGACAACGCAGCCACCATGTCGGACCCCAACAGCAGTCCGCGAATCACCGCGAGGTCCGCGGTCTCCACGGTGGCCGACGGCGGTTTCGTCTTGAGCCGCTTGAATTGCGCTTCGAATAGCCCGCGTGCCGGCGCGTTGCTGCGCGGCAAGATCCATTTCGCGTCGCGCAAATCCATGATGCTGAGGTTTCGCGCCTGCGTCAGCGGATGATCGCGACGCGCGAGCACCACCATGTCTTCGGACATCAGGCGCTCGTTCCTGAGTCCGCTCGCGGCATCGTCGTCGCGTAACGCGCCGAGAATGAAGTCGATGTCGCCGGCCCGCAAGGCCGCAACGAGTGTTTCGTAGGCGCTTTCGTCCGTGACGACCCGCACGCCCGGATGCGCCTCGCTCATTCTCGCGATGGCGCTCGGTAGAATCAGCGTGCGCCCGAGCGGCAACGCGCCGACTGTCACCGAGCCCTGAATCTTGCCGTGCAAGGCGGCGATATCGTCGGGCACGTGACGCAATTCGTTCAGCGCGCGACGCACGTGCAGCAGGAACGTTTCGCCATCGGCGGTCAGCAGAATGCCGCGTGGGCTGCGATGAAACAGGCTGAGACCGGAACCGCTTTCGAGCACGCGAATCGCGCTGCTGACCGCGGGCTGACTGATGCCGAAGGTCTTCGCCGCACTCGGCATGTGCCGGTGACGCGCGAGCGCCGTGAGCAACTGCAGGCGCCGCGTATTGAGCAGATATGCCGGCAATGCGCCTTCGACGGCGGGCCGACGACGCGTCTGGCGGGCCGCGCACCACTGCGCGAGTTCTTCCAGTTCGGCGAAAATCCGCTCGCAGCGCTGCAGCACCGCGCGGCCGACAGGCGTGGGTTGCATGCCCGCGGGCTCGCGATCGAACAGCGGCTCGCCGAGGGCCGTTTCCAGTTCCTGCACGGAGCGCGTGACAGCCGACTGCGCGCGAAACAGCACGGCGGCCGCACGGGTGGCGCTGCCCACTTCGGCGACCAGCCGGAACACCCGCAATTGTGCGAGGTTCAGAAGCAGGCTCTTGCCGCTCGTAGACGCACGCGCAATAGCGATGCTCTGCTGGGTGTTATCGGTCATCGGCTTCGACTTGCGGTTCGACGGGTTGAATGGCGCTCAGTATAGCGACGCGGGGCCTACCGGCTTCCACTTGGTGCTTTCCCTAAGCGCCTCGCCGCCTGACCGGATAATCGAATAACCATTGGTTATGCGCTCACTCGAAAAACTCAATTGTTGGTAGTCTTCGGGAATGTCAAGATCACGGTCGGGAGACATCGCCCCTGCCTTCACACGCGGGGCGAGCCTGACAATGCGGCTTCTCGATCGCTCAACGAAATCCAGGCTGACCTCATGACGGACTTGCAGCAAACACTCATCGAACAACTCGGCGACCAGTGCGTGTCGTTCGACGCCGGCGTTCTCGAAGCCCATGCGGGCGACTGGAGCGACGCACCGCGGCGCTCTCCGCAACTGGTGCTTACGCCACGCACGCCGGCCGACGTGGCTCGCGCGCTCGGCCTGCTGTCCCGACTCAAGCAGAAAGTCGTCGTGCAAGGCGGCCTCACGGGCCTCGCCGGCGGCGCGACGCCGCAAGCGGGCGAAGTGGCGATGTCGCTCGCCAAAATGAATGCGATCGAAGAGTTCGATCAACTCGGCGGCACCATCACGGTGGAAGCGGGGCTCTCGCTCGAGCAGCTTCAAACCCATGTGGAAGCGCAAGGCTGGTTCTTTCCGCTCGATCTCGGCGCGCGCGGCTCCTGCCAGATCGGCGGTAACGCGGCGACCAATGCGGGCGGCAACCGGGTGGTGCGCTTCGGCGTGATGCGCGATCTGATCCTCGGCATGGAAGTGGCGCTCGCCGACGGCACCGTGCTCACGATGATGAACAAGGTCACCAAGAACACCACGGGCATCGACCTGAAGCAGCTTTTCATCGGCTCGGAAGGGATCCTCGGCGTCATCACGCGGCTCGTGCTGAAGCTCGAGCCGAAGCCGACGGTATCCAATACCGCGCTGTGCGCGCTCGGCTCGTTCGAGTCCGCCACGCTGCTGCTGAAAGAATTGCGGCGCGGCTTGCCGGCGCTGTCGTCGTTCGAGTTGATGTGGGACGACTTCATCACGGCCGCGATGGACGTCGGCGGCCTGAAGGCGCCGTTCGCGACGCGCTCGCCGGTGTACGTGCTCGTCGAAACGCTCGGCGCGGCCGAAGAGAGCGAGCGCCAGGCGCTCGAAGCGGTGCTCGAAGCCGCGCTGGAAAACGGCATTGTCGACGACGTGATCGTCGCGCAATCGCTCGATCATGCGCGGCAATTGTGGGCGTATCGCGAGACCGTCGGCGAGTTGCTCGGCAAGCTCAAGCCGCACGCCGCGTTCGACGTCGGCCTGCCGATGACCGCGATGGACGGCTTCGTCACGACCATGAAATCGACGCTGACGAAGCGCTTTCCGGAGCAGACGCATCTGTTCTTCGGCCATCTCGGCGACGGCAATCTGCATCTGCTGTCGGGCCCGTACGCGGACCCCGCGGCCATGCATGAGGTCGAGGCACGCGTGTACGAGCAGGTTCGCGACGCGGGCGGCTGCATTTCCGCCGAGCATGGTATTGGCGTGATCAAGCAGGAATTCCTTCATCTGAGCCGTTCGCCGGCCGAAACCGATCTGATGCGCAAGCTGAAGGGCCTGCTGGACCCGAGCGGCATTCTGAACGACGCCCGAGTGATCGCCGGACCGCGCGAGGACGACAGCAGCGCCGCCATCCACTGAAGCCGCCTTAGGCGTTTCGCACGGCACGCGTCACAATGTGCGCTTCAACGTGACGCGATGCCATGGACACTCTCCTCAAGAAACTCGATCTCACTTCACTGCGTCTGTTCGTCGCCGTGTGTCAGGAGCGGAACATCGCGCGGGCCGCCGAGCGCGAGTTCATCGCGTCGTCCGCGGTAAGCCGGCGCATCGCCGAGATCGAGGCGGCGATCGGCTTGCCGGTCATTCAGCGGCAGTCGCGCGGTATTACCGTGACGCCCGTCGGCGAAACCGTGCTGCGTTACGCGCTCGCCATCATCGGCAATATCGAGCAGATGAGCGCCGAGCTGTCGCGCTTCACGTCGGGCGCGAAAGGGCGCGTGCGGGTGGTGGCGAACCTGTCGTCGATCGTGCAGTTCCTGCCGGAAGACGTCGCCGCGTTCGGGCGGGTTTTCCCGGACGTCTCGATCGAACTCGAAGAAGAAAACAGCACGGACGTCGTGCGGATAGTCGGCGAACATGGCGCGGACTTCGGTATCTGCAATCCTGTCGCCGGTATTCCCGTCGCCGGCAGCGATGCGTTCGAGCAGGTGCCTTACCGGCAGGACCGGCTCGCCGTGCTGGTGCCCGGCGGCCATCGACTTGCGGGCCGGTCGTCGGTCACGCCGGTCTCCTTTGTCGACCTGCTCGACGACAGTTTCGTCGGCCTGCGCAGCGAGAGCGCACTCACCCAGTTGCTCGCACAACAAGCGGCCGGTGCGGGACGGCCGCTCGACGTGAAAATTCGCGTCAGCAGTCTGGACGCGTTGTGCCGCATGGTGCACGCCGGCTTGGGTATCGCGATCGTGCCGGAGCAGGTCGGGCTGCTTTATCTGAACGCGCTCGATGTGCGTCTGCTGCCGCTGAGCGACGCGTGGGCCGTACGCCGGCTGGTGCTGATCTTCAAGGCGCGCGAGCAGTTGAGCGCGAGCGCGGCCGCGCTGGTCGGGTTCCTCGGCAATCGCGCCTGACTGGCGTGCTCGCTGCGGCGCTCGCTGCGGCGCACAACGCATCGCTAACACGCAATGCCACGGCGAACTCGCCAAACGAGAGGTCTGCGTTGCTCGACCAGCACTTCGGGCCGCCTCCTGTGCCGCTTATAGTGGGCGCAAGGAGAAAGCATCATGAGCGATACGATTCGTCTGGACGGCCGCGTGCTGTACCTGTCACAAGATCCCGCGGTCGTCGAGGCGCAACTGGCGGGTGACAACATCACGCGCGCTGCGGCGGGAGCGCTGCGCGATAACGTCTCGACCGACGAGATCACGCCCGTCACGGTCATGCTGACCTACGACGAGCGCCTCGGCCAGTTCCCGTATGTCGGCTTCAAGGCTGGCGAGCGCATGCCGATCGGCCGCCATGCCGTGAAAAACGGCGGCTTTCAGGTGACGGTGGCGGGCAAGCGTTACGGCAAGGGGTCGTCGCGCGAATCGAGTCCGCTAGCCGAACTCTCGGCGGGTATCCGGCTGATCGTCGCGGAAAGTTTCGAGCGCATCTATCAGCAGAACTGCGACAACATCGGCATTCTCACCACCACGGATTTCACGGTGCTGGACCGGCTGATCGCGGGTGAAGCCGTGCCCATCGACGAGTTTCTCAAGGGACGCGACGCACTCACGCAGCAGATCATCCGCAGCGGCGGACTGCTTGCGTATAGCAAATTTGCGGACTGGCCCGCGCCGCGTGAGCGCGACAGCGCGGGCGCGGCGCAACCCGCCGCGCCGAAAACGCTGGTGGAAAAGATCATCGACCGGCATCTGCATCCGGGCGTTGCCAGCGCGGAACGTGGCGACGGCGTGTTCATCGCGGCCGACTGGCGTTTCAGCCACGATTATTTCACCGGCATGTGCGCGCATCTGATGCACCGCGCGTTCGGCAAGCCCGCGCCGCTGCATGCGCCGGATCACATCATCGCGTTCCAGGATCACCTGGTGCTCGCGGCCGAAAGTATTCCGCACGTGCGCGACGGTTTGCTGCCGGGCGTCGCCAATCTGATGGAAGGCCACACCACCTTTTCGCGCGACTATCCGGTGCGCTCGCATGGCGCGCTCGACACTCTGCCGGGTTCGGAAGGCATCTGTCACGCGCTGATGGCCGAACAGTACGCGTTGCCCGGACAGGTGGCGTGCGGCACCGACTCGCATACGCCGCATTCCGGTGCGCTCGGCTGTCTCGCGTTCGGTGCGGGCGCAACGGAAATTGCCAATAGCTGGGTGACGGGCTACGTGCGCTGCAAAGTGCCGGAGACCTTGCGTATCGAGATCGACGGCAGCCTGCGCGACGGCGTGACCGCGAAAGACGTCGTGCTGCATCTGCTGCAGATGGACGCGATCCGCTCGGGCGGCGCCATCGGTCTCGTGTTCGAATACGGCGGCCCGGCAGTGCGCGCCATGTCGATCGACGAGCGCGCGACCCTCACGAACATGGTCGCGGAACTCGGTGGATTCACCGGCATCGTCGAACCGGACGAGCGCACGGTGGCATTCCTGAAGGAGCGGCGCGGCGTCGATTTCGCACTTGAAAGCTGGATGAAAAGCGATGCGGGCGCGATCTATCGCGACACCATCCGCATCGACGCCGCCTCGCTCGAACCGATGCTCGCGCGCCCCGGCGACCCGGGCAACGGCGTGAGTGCGCCGCAACTGGAGCAGGACGTCGCCATCGACATTGCGTACGGCGGATCGTGTACGGCAGGCAAGCGCGAAGACTTCGATTTCTATCACGAGGTGCTGAGCTGGGGCGTGCAGCAGGGCTTGCGCGTACCCGAGCGCACGCGTCTGTATCTGCAATTCGGCACCATGGCGGTGCGTGCGTACTGCGAGGAACGGGGCTATCTGCCGGTCTTCGAACGGGCGGGTGTCACGCTGATCATGCCCGGCTGCGGTTCGTGCGCGAACTGTGGGCCGGGCCAGTCCGCCGACGCGAATCAGGTGACCATTAGCGCAATCAATCGTAATTTCCCGGGCCGCTCGGGCCCGGGCGATGTATGGCTCGCGAGTCCGTACACGGTCGCGGCGAGCGCATTGGCCGGAAAAATCACGACCTTCGAACAATTGAAGGCCGTGCGCCGCTAGAATGCTGGCCGGACCTTCGGTCCGGCATCGTGGTGCGCATGAAGCGCGAGCAGTACCAAGGCCGGCACAAGACCGGCACAGACCGGCTTGGGCGATGACGCTGTCTCGCCGGCCACATCAGGAGACAGACAATATGGCATCCCCTCATCAAGCGGAGTCCGCCGCACGGCGTGCTGGCGGCGCGGGGTCTTCATCAGGCGCAAGCGCGGCTGCAAGCACGGCTGTAAGCGAGGCTGCAAGCGCGGCCGCGGCCGTTCCGCTCGACGCCGGCAGCATCTCCGCGCGCCTCGACCGTTTGCCCGCCACGCGTTCCGTCTGGAAACTGGTGGTGCTGCTGAGTCTCGGCTTTTTCTTCGAACTTTACGATCTGCTTTACTCGGGCTACGTGGCGCCGGGTCTCGTCAAGAGCGGGTTGTTGACCGCGACGACGCATGGTCTGTTCGGCTCGACCGGCGTCGCGAGTTTTATCGCGGCGCTGTTCAGTGGTCTGTTCATCGGCACGATTGCGTGCGGCTTTCTCGCCGATCGCTTCGGCCGTCGCGCCGTTTTCACGTACTCGCTGCTGTGGTACACCGCGGCAAACGTGCTGATGGCCTTCGCGCAATCGGCCATTGCGCTGAACTCGTGGCGCTTCCTTGCAGGCATCGGCATCGGCGTGGAACTGGTGACCATCGGCACGTACATCTCCGAACTGGTGCCCAAGCAGATTCGCGGCCGTGCCTTTGCCTGCGAGCAGGCAGTCGGTTTCACGGCGGTGCCGGTGGTGGCGTTTCTGTCGTATCTGCTGGTGCCGCGCGCGCCGTTCGGTTTCGACGGCTGGCGTTGGGTGGTGTTGATCGGCGCGCACGGTGCGCTGTTCGTGTGGTGGATTCGTCGCGCGTTGCCGGAAAGCCCGCGCTGGCTCGCGCAGCAAGGACGTCTCGCCGAAGCCGATCGCGTGATGAGCGAACTCGAAGCGAAGGTGCGCAGCGAATACGGCCGCGAATTGCCGCCGCCCGCACCGCCGGTGCCGGTCGCGCCGCGCGGCAGCTTTCGCGATATGTGGGTGGCGCCTTACCGCAGCCGCACGCTGATGATGACGATCTTCAACATCTTCCAGGGCATCGGTTTCTACGGCTTCGCCAATTGGGTGCCGACGCTGCTGATCAAGCAGGGCATCACCATCACGACCAGTCTCATGTATTCGAGCGTGATCGCACTGGCCGCACCGATCGGTCCGATCATCGGTCTGTTCATCGGCGACCGCTTCGAGCGCAAGACAGTGATCGTGGTGATGGCGGCGGCGAACATCGTTTGCGGCTTGTGGTTCAGCCGGGCCTCGGGCGCGGTGTTGCTGGTGAGTCTCGGCGTGTGTCTGACGCTGGCGGGCAATATCATTTCGTACAGTTTTCACGCATATCAGGCCGAGCTGTTTCCGACGAGCATTCGCGCGCGCGCCGTCGGCTTCGTCTACTCGTGGAGCCGCTTCTCGGCCATCTTTACGGCCTTTCTGATCGCGTTCGTGTTGCGCGAGTTCGGCACGACCGGCGTGTTCGTTTTCATAGCCGGCGCCATGCTGATCGTGATGCTCGCCATCGGGCTGATGGGTCCGAAAACAAAAGGCCTCGAACTCGAGAAGATTTCGAAGTAGGGCGAGGCCGGAGGGTTAGAACAACTGTTTCTGGCCTGACATCAAAGTCGTGAAGTCGTCGCGCAATAGAGGCAGAATCGCGTCCGCGATGGGTTGCAACTGGCGTGTCAGGTAGTGTTCGTAATCGATCGCGGAACGCAGCGTTTCCAGCGGCTCCGGTCCCGCGACGGTCATCACGTAGCTGATCCACCCGCCGTTCTGGTATTGCAGCGGCCGGCCCTGGCGGCGGTTGAATTCGTCGGCCACGCGCGCCGCCCGAACGTGCGGCGGCACGTTGCGTTCGTAGTCGTCGAGCGGGCGGCGCAAGCGCTTGCGATACACGAGCTGTTCATCGAGTTTGCCGGCAAGCGTGTCGCGCACGTAATCGCGCACGTAGTCCTGATACGGTTGCTGGCGGAATATGCGTCCGTACAGTTCCTGCTGGAACTGCTGGGCGAGCGGCGTCCAGTCGGTGCGTACCGTTTCCAGTCCCTTGTAGACCATGTCTTCGCGGCCGTCCGGCAGCACGGTGAGGCCCGCATAGCGTTTCTTGCTGCCTTCTTCCGCGCCGCGAATCGTCGGCATGAAAAAGCGCCGGTAGTGCCGCTCGAATTGCAGTTCCAGCGCGCTGTCCAGACCGAAACGTTCGAGCAGATTCTCGCGCCACCACGTGTTGATTCCCGCCACGAGTTCGCGGCCGATGCGCGCCGCGTCCGTCTCGCTGTGCGCGTGCCTGAGCCAGACGAAGGTCGAATCCGTGTCGCCGTAAATAACCTCGTAACCTTGCGCTTCGATCAGTTCGCGCGTGCGGTGCATGATTTCGTGGCCGCGCAGGGTGATCGACGAGGCGAGTCGCGGATCGAAGAAACGGCAGCCGGTCGAACCGAGCACGCCGTAAAACGCGTTCATGATGATCTTCAACGCTTGCGACAGCGGCTGGTTGCGTTCGCGCTTGGCCGTTTCGCGGCCCTGCCAGACCTGTCCGACGATGGACGGCAAACAATGGCGCTCGCGCGAGAAGCGGGCGCCGAGAAAACCCGGCACCGAGTGCGCATCGTCCGGCTGACGCAGACCTTCCACCAGCCCCACGGGATCGATCAGAAACGTGCGAATGATCGACGGATACAGGCTCTTGTAGTCGAGCACCAGCACCGAGTCGTACAGACCGGGACGCGAATCCATCACGAAGCCGCCGGGACTCGCCGCGCCGGCCACGTCGCCGAGATTCGGCGCGACGAAACCCTGCCGATGCATGCGTGGCATGTACAGATGCGTGAACGCCGCCACCGAACCGCCGCTGCGATCCGCCGGTAAACCGGTGACGGTGGCGCGCTCCAGTAGAAACGACAGCAGTTCGGTCTTCTCGAAGATCCGCGTGACCAGCTCGCAATCCTTCAGGTTGTAGGTCGCGAGCGCGGGCTTGTCTTCGTCGAAGCGGCGCTGGATCTCATCCATGCGTTGATACGGGTTATCGATCGCCTTGCCTTCGCCGAGCACGCTGCGCGACACGTGCTCGAGACTGAACGACGGAAAGCTCCAGGTGGCGGAACGCAGCGCCTCGATGCCGTCGATGATCAACCGTCCCGCGGCGCCGGCGAAGAAATGGTTCTGCTTGAGGCCATGCTCGCGCCACTCCATCACCGCGCCGCCGCGGCCGAGCCGAAGCGGCACGCGGTATTGCTGCGCATGCTGATGCAGCACCCGCAGATCGAACTGCACGACATTCCAGCCGATGATCGCGTCCGGATCGTACGTCTCCAGCCAGAAATTCAGCTTTTCGATCAGCGCGGCGCGCGAGTCGCAATATTCGAGGTCGAAATCGAGCCTGGTGGGCGAGCCGTTCGGCGGCCCGAGCATATACACCTGCCGCTGTCCGCAGCCTTCCAGCGCAATCGAATAGAGTTCGGCTTGAGCGCTCGTTTCGATATCGAGCGACACGAGTTTCAACGGCGGACGGTAATCGCTCGCCGGCTTCAACTCGCTGTTCAGCAATGGCCCGTTCTGCTGGTCCTCGCCGCCGAACCAGACGGGCGCGGTGATGAAGCGCTCCATCATGTAGCGCTCGGGAGGAAACACGTCCGCTTCGTAGACGTCGACGCCGCCTTGTTTCAGGCGTTTTTCGAAGCCGGTCAATTGACGGTACTGCTGGCAGTAAAGACCGAGTACCGGACGATGCTGGAAGTCGCACAGCGCCAGCTCACGCAGATCGAGCGGCGCTTCGCGACGCAGGATGGTGTCGGCGCGCTCGCGCTGTTCGGCGGGAATGAATGCGACCGATGGTTGTGGCCGCAAGCGGATGTGGCGCGGCCCGGTATCGGTTGCCAGCCAGAAATCGACCTCCGTGCCGGCGGGCGTGTCCCGCCAGTGCCGCGTCAATATGAAACCCTGTTCAAGCTCAGTCAAACTTCCACCTTTAAGCGGGCGTCGGCGCCCTGCGCGATTTTACCGCGGGCCAGAGCGGGCAGGTCCGGTGCAGCAATGACAGGCAGTCTGTATGATCGGTCTGCACCCAATTTTTCGGCGCGAACTTTTGCGCCGCCTGGGTCGAGCCGGAATCAACCAGGATTCAACAAGGAACGGAGTGAACGATATGACGGTGGGCAAACTTCTCGTGGCGGTTGCCGTAGCAGCAAGCAGTCTCAGCGCGCATGCGCAAGTGGCCGGATCACAACCGCTGAGCGTCACGGTCGAACAGTCCAACGCGCTGCTGAGCGGCTGGAGCGTCAAGAAGAGCATCTTGGGCAAGGCGGTCTACAACGACCAGAACGAGAAGATCGGTTCGATCCGCGATCTGGTGGTGGCACCGGACGGCTCGCTGTCCGCAGCGGTCGTGTCGGCGGGTGGATTTCTAGGCGTTGCATCGCATGACGTCGCGGTGCCGATCGCCGCACTCGATATCCGCTCGGGCAATTTCTATCTGGCCGGCGCCAGCAAGGCGGCCTTGAAGGCCACGCCGGAATTCCAGTACAACAAGGTGCAATCGCCGCCGAAGCCGAAGAAGCTCACGGCACAGTAAAGCGGTGCATCGGTGTAGCAGTCAAGCAGAATGTCAGAAAGCCGGCCCCTTTGCATCAGGCCGGCTTTTTCACGTCTGCTGCGATTACGCTTCCAGCGCGAGTACGGCGAACGTCCCTAACCAGTGCTCACCCATATAATCGCCGGCCACATGCTCGAGTGCGCTGTGCAGATGCCGCTCGACAGCATCGACGAGTACCGGGCGACGCGCATCGTCTTCGGGTAGCGCGCCGGCTAGCGAGCGTTGGCACCACGCGCGGCTCAGGTTCAAACCGTCGAGATGCGCGATCTTGCCATCTGTGCGGTCCGTCACAGTGACGGGCTCGAATAGCGTCGCCGGTTGCCGCGCCGCGATCTCCGGCAGGAAACGTCCGAACCATTCGACGAATTGCGCGGACGGCAACACGCGCCGCATCAACTCCGCTTCCATGAGCGAGGGCGACAAAAACTCGTCGCCCGCAGGTTCCCATGCCTGGCACGCCACGTCGTTCAGAAACCAGCGCCGGGCGGTATCGACGAGCAAGGACTCGAACGACTCGTGCGAACCCTGCCGCGCAAAATCCAGCGCGAGCGACAGGGCAAAAGCCATATTGAAGTGCGTTCCTACGCGCAGCGGATAGGTCGCTTTCGGCAAAAACTCTTCGAAGCGTTCGACGAAGACCGCAGCGAGCGGCGCGAAGGTGTGTGACCAGCGTGCCGCCTGCGGGTGCGTCCGCGCGAGTGCCGGCGAGTTGATTTGCGCGCTCAGTGCGAGCAGCCACGCCCAACCATACGGACGCTCGAAGCCGCGATTGTGCGGCAGGGCGAGATACGCGAGTTCGCCCGCTACGTTGGCCTGCGTGAAATGCTCGTCGACGACCGCGACGATGCGTTCGGCCTCCGGCAAATCCGGAAAGCGTTCGAGCAGATGCAGGATCAGCCAGTAACCATGCACGCAGGAATGCCAGTCGTAGCTGCCATAAAAAATCGGATGCAGGTCGCGTGGTCCCTGCACGTCTTGCGGGCCGGCGAGCGAGTGCGTCAGCTTGTTCGGGTATTCGCGCGTGAGGTGGGCCAGCGCGAGGTTGGCGAAGCGGGACGCGAATTCGGGCGTGAGTTGCAGGGACATGGCGTTTCCTCGAGGTGTGATCCACGGCGGCATTTTATCGACGATTCACGGGCAAATTATGCCTTTAGTTCGAACCCCATCGGCCATCCGACGGCCCCGCCCAGTTGAAAAACGAATACCTGACATTCCAACATTTAATTTGTCGATAGGGTGTCGCTCCGATATCGTGTGCCGGTCAACCTTCCCGGAGTGTGTCGTATGTCACGAGCCCCCTACTATGCGCCGCACGGCGGCCATCCCGCGCAGACCGAACTGCTGACCGATCGTGCGATGTTCACCGAAGCGTATGCGGTCATTCCCAAAGGCGTGATGCGCGATATCGTCACGAGTCGTCTGCCGTTCTGGGAGAAGACGCGTTTGTGGGTGATGGCGCGTCCGCTCTCCGGTTTCGCCGAAACCTTCGCGCAGTACATCATGGAAGTCGGCGCCGGCGGTGGCAGCGAACGCCCCGAGCAGAATCCGAATGCGGAAGGCGTGCTGTTCGTCGTGGAAGGGCAGATCGACTTGACGCTGCAAGGCAGGCTGCACACGCTCACGCCAGGCGGCTACGCGTTCATTCCGCCCGGCAGCGAGTGGTCATTGCGCAATCGAAGCCAGGACGCCGCGCGTTTCCACTGGATTCGCAAGCACTACGAGGCGGTCGACGGCGTGCGGCTGCCCGAGGCTTTCGTGACGAACGAGCAGGACGTGGAGCCGATTGCCATGCCCGGTACCGAAGGCCGCTGGGTGACGTCGCGTTTCGTCGATACGGCCGACATGCGTCACGACATGCACGTGAACATCGTCACGTTCCTGCCAGGCGGCGTGATCCCGTTTGCCGAAACGCATGTGATGGAGCACGGCCTGTACGTGCTGGAAGGCAAGGCGGTGTATCGCCTGAATCAGGATTGGGTCGAAGTGGAAGCCGGCGACTTCATGTGGTTGCGCGCGTTCTGTCCGCAAGCCTGCTATGCCGGCGGACCGGACCGCTTCCGCTACCTGCTGTATAAAGACGTCAATCGCCATATGAAGCTGACGCTCGACACGCCACGCTAGCCCGCCATCCGCCTTGCACAGGGTCCGACAAACGCCCATGAAACCCGCCGCCGCCGTCCGGACCCCGCTGTTCGATCTCGATCTTCTGAAAACCCTCGTGATGGTGGCCGACTGCGGCAGCTTTACCGCCGCGTCCGCGCGGCTTCATTCCACGCAGTCGACCGTCAGCCAGAAAGTACGGCGGCTCGAGGACATGGCAGGCCACAAGCTGCTCGAACGCGGCACGCGCGACGTCACTCCGACCGATGCGGGCGAAACCTTGCTCGCGTACGCGCGTCGCATGCTGTCGCTCAACGACGACATGCTCGAAGCGCTATCCGGTGCAACCGTGGGACAGACGGTCAGGCTCGGCGTACCGGAAGATTTCGTCGGCGGCCCGACCACGCATACGCTCGCCGCGTTCAACCGCAAGCACCCACAGGTGAAACTGGAAGTCACCAGCGGTTTGTGCCGCGACGTGACCAGCAGCTACGACCGTGGCGAACTCGATCTGATTCTCGTCAAGCAGCGGCGTAACAGCCGCGAGTCCGTAGCGTGCTGGCGCGAGCAATTGCGCTGGATAGACAGCGCGAGCAACCCGTCGTTGCAACTCGATCCGATTCCACTGGTCGCGTTTCCGCCGCGTGGTTTGTATCGTGACGATATGACCCAGGCCGTCGAAGCAATGGGTCGACGGTGGCGGATGAGTTTCATCAGTTCGAGTCTGAGCGGGATTCAGGCAGCCGTCGCCGATGGGCTCGGCATCAGTCTCTTGCCCGCGCGCGCGGTGACGCCGGAGCATGTCGTACTCACGCCGAAGAGCGGTTTGCCGGCCATCGAAACGATGGATATCGCGCTGCTGCACCGCCCGACGGCCGACGACGTCGTGAAGGAACTCGCGCGGGCGGTCGGGCGGATGTTCGGGCCGCAGCGTCGCTAACATCCGTCGACAAACCGCAGAACCATCGTCACAGGCGGCCGAACTGCCGGGCCGTTGCGTCGATGGCAGCTTTGGCCTTCGAAACGATCTCGTCGATCTCCTGCCTCTCGATGACGAGCGGCGGCGACAGCAGCATGCGGTCGCCCGTCGCGCGCATGATCAGATTGCCGCTGGAACAGAAATCGCGGCAGACGGTGCCCACTTCGGCGCCATTCTGGAAGCGTTTGCGCGTGGCCGGGTCGTCGGCCAGTTGCAGTCCGGCCACGAGTCCGACGCCCGACACTTCTCCGACGATCGGATGATTCGCGAAAGTCTCGCGCAGTTGCTGCTGAAAATACGGACCCGTATCGCACTTCACGCGTTCGACGATGTTCTCGTTACGCAAGATTTTCAGATTGGCGAGCGCGACCGCCGCGGCAACCGGATGGCCCGAATAGGTGAGCCCGTGATTGAACTCGCCGTTCTCGATGACGGCGCGCGCGATGCGATCGTGCAGACCCACTGCGCCCATCGGCATATAGCCGCTGGTGAGGCCTTTGGCTAGTGTGATCAGATCGGGCTCGAAGTCGAAATGCTCATGAGCGAACCATTCGCCGGTACGACCGAATCCGCCGATCACTTCGTCGGCAATCAGCAGAATGTCGTACTTGCGGCAGATGCGCTGAATTTCCGGCCAGTAGGTTACAGCCGGAAAGATCACACCGCCGGCTCCCTGGAAAGGCTCACCGATAAACGCCGCCACATTGTCCGCACCGATCTCGAGAATCTTCGCTTCGAGTCGTTGCGCGCGCGACAATGGGAATTCTTCCGGCGTTAGACCGGCTTCGGCTTCGCCGAAAAAATACGGCTGCTCGATATGCACGATGTTCTCCATCCTGGAGGGCATCTGTTCGTGCATACATTCCATGCCGCCGAGCGTGCCGCCTGCAATGGTCGACCCGTGGTAACCGTTCTTGCGGGCGATCACGAATTTCTTCGCGGGCTTGTTGCGGGTCGCCCAGTATCGATGGACGATACGCAGCGCGGTGTCGTTGCTTTCCGAGCCGCTATTGCAGTAGAAGAAGTGGTTGAAGGGCGCAGGCGCAAGCTCGGCCAGAAGAGCCGACAGTTCGATGACCGGAGGGTGCGTGGACTTGAAGAAGGTGTTGTAGTACGGCAATTCCCGCATCTGCCGATACGCCGCGTCGGCCAGTTCCTTGCGCCCATAGCCGACATTGACGCACCACAAACCTGCCATGCCGTCGATTATCTTGCTGCCGTCCGAATCCCATACGTACACGCCCTGGCCTTTTACAATCACGCGACTGCCCGTGCGATTCAGCGTGGCCATGTCGGAGAACGGATGCAGATGATGTGCGGCGTCGAGCGCACGGTACTCGGCAGTAGTGCGTCGAGCCGGGTAGTCAGGCAAATGCACATCGGAGAATGCTTCGGTGGTCATGCTCATAAAGCCTCCAGAATCCGGTTTTGGTTTGGCACGCGCCTACACGTGCAGCAGCAGATGCCGCCGTTCCCATGAACTGATCACGCGGAAAAACGCTTCGTATTCGGTCTCTTTCAGCGCGAGGTAGGCCTTCACGAATGCCTCGCCGAGCACGTCGGCAATCGGCTCGCACGCAGCCATCAAGGTCAGGCCTTCTTCGAGATTGCGCGGCAACTGGTAGGGCAGTGCGTAACCGTCGCTCAGCAGCGGCTCGGTTGCGTCGAGTCGTTGGGTCATGCCGAGATAGCCGGCCGCCAGCGTCGCGGCAATCGCCAGATAGGGATTGCAATCCACGCCCGGAATACGGTTCTCGATACGCCGCGCGGCAGGTGCCGAATGCGGAATGCGAAAGCCCACCGTGCGGTTGTCGTAACCCCACGCAACGTTGATCGGCGCGGCCATGAAGCGCGACAGCCTTCTGTAGGAGTTGATATACGGCGCGAAGATCGGCATGAGCGCCGGCGTGTACTTTTGCAAACCGGCGATATAGCGCGTGAACAGCGCGGTCGGTTTGCCATCTGCGCCGGTGAACGCATTCAAACCCGTTTCCGCATCGATCAGGCTCTGGTGCATATGCATGGCCGAGCCTGGTTCGGCTTCCATCGGCTTTGCCATGAACGTCGCGTACATCTTGTGGCGCAGCGCCGCTTCACGCACGGTGCGCTTGAAGAGAAACACACTGTCGGCGAGTTTGAGCGGATCGCCATGCATGAAGTTGATTTCCATCTGCGCCGCGCCGACCTCGTGAATCAGCGTATCGACTTCGAGCTCCTGCACCTCGCAGTACGCATAGATGTCTTCGAACAGTGGATCGAATTCGTTGACCGCTTCGATCGAATACGCCTGGCGGCCGGTTTCCGGCCGACCCGTGCGGCCGATAGGCGGTTGCAACGGCAGGTCGGGATCGCGGTTCATATCGACCAGATAGAACTCCAGCTCCGGTGCGATGACGGGCGTCCAGCCTTTGGCCTTGTACAGATCGAGCACGCGGCGCAGCACGCAGCGTGGCGAGATCGCGACGGGCGTGCCGTCGAAATGCACGCAATCGTGGATGACCTGCGCGGTCGGATCGATCGCCCACGGAATCATCCGTATCGTGCTGGCGTCGGGCACGCACACCATGTCGGGATCGGTGACGCCGGTGAGCGAGCCGTCCGCCGGATAGTCGCCGGTGACGGTCTGGATCATCACCGCTTGCGGCAGGCGCATGGACTCGCCCGACTCGAACTTGCTGCGCGGAATGATCTTGCCACGCGCGATGCCGGCCATATCCGGAATGATCGCTTCGATTTCCGTTACGCGGTTCTTCTTCAGAAATTCGTCGATGTCGTGCATGAGGCTTCTCTCTATTCTTCACGAACAACGTTAATGACGGCGCGGCACGACTCCGCAGCCGGACGCGATGCGTCGAGCCACATTGATGGAATTCGTCGATAAATGAAATGCCGCGCGTCGCCGCACCTGCGCGAGCCGCACGCGCGTCAACGCGTGCGCGTACTCATGCTCATGCAGATGGATGAAACGGAGGGCGAATAGAGAGAGGCGCTACGGCAGCAGCGAAGCGACTTCGTCGGTACGCACCGCAATGAAGGCGCGCGCGGCGGTGGAGTTGTGACGTCGAACGGAACGGCGGGACAGAATTGTGGAGACGGTCAGGAAGTGGCGGACGCTGCCGTTGCTGCCGTCGGCGATGGCGCATTCGACGCGAGCAGTGCCCGGCCGGCTACGATTCCATTTCACCAAAGGTCCTCGGGCTTTCACGATGACACTCGATTAACGATGTTGAGGGCGATACTAAAACGTTCGCACCTGAAGCGCGGCGACCTCGTCCTGACGATCGCCTGACATCCAGCTTATACGTTCCAATAATGCCGTCAAATCAATTTCGTCACGCCATGCTCAGGGCTTTCCCGACATTGCCCTCATCCGTTATTTGGCAAGCCGTGCCCGCACGGTGTATTCGCCTTCATGATCCGCATCGTTTTCTTCTTCGGTCAGATGCGCCATTGAGGTCTCGAAGTCTTGTGGCAGCGGCTCGACCGGATAACCGTGTCTTTCCCATGCATCGAGTCCGCCTTTGAGCGCCTTCACCTGATGCAGATGCTTGCGATGCAACTGACTGACGATGCGCTTGGCCGTCGCTTCGTTAGGGCATACGCAATAGACGACGATGGGGCGCTTCAGTAATTCATCGGGAATCGGTTCTGGCGAATCCAGGTCGAGTAGCAGGGCGCCGGCGATCCGGTGCGATTCTTTGGCCCGCACGCTTTGCGGCCGGGCATCGAAAATAAGCGGCGGCTCGTTCGACTTCATCAAGCCGTCGAGCTGATCCGGTGAAATGCGCACATGCGCGAGCCAACGGCGAAACTGCCAGCGCCTGACCCAGCGATACAGCAGCACCGCGACGAAGATCGCCGCGAAGGCATCGACGATCGTGCCGCCGTTCTGGCGCACCAGCAGCACCAGTTGCACGATCTGGTCGTGCAGCGCTGCGCCGCCGATGACCCACACACTGGCCCATAACGCCGCGCCGATGAAGTCCCAGAACAGGAACACGCCGAGATTGATGGCCGTGGTGCCGAGCAGCGGTGCCGAAATAAGACCGAGCCCGGGTAGAAACTTGGCGATGGTGAGAATCGGCGCGCCATAACGCTCATAAGTATTGCGGGTCACGCGTACCGTGGTGTCGAGCGACAGCGAGAAGCGCACCAGATAATTCAGCAGACGCCGGCCATACGCGCGGCCCGTGAAGAACCACATTGAATCGGCCAGCAGCGTCGCGCCGATTGCTGCAGCCAGCACGCTCGCATACGAGGCCTGTCCCATGGCGGCCATCGTTCCACCCAGAATCAGCATGGGCGCGGCGGGAATTGGCAGACCGAGTTGCGTGACCAGCACGCTCATGAATACTGCCCACACGCCCAGCGAAGGTGGAATCGCAATTGGGAAATGCCACACAACCGTGCTCCTGATAAGCAATCTAAGGGTGACGCAACGCGAGTGCAACGCGGGTGCAACGCGGGTGCAACGCGGACTGACGAAATCGGTCGAGCACGTTCTATTCCCGCGAAACCATGAACTTGCGAGGAACCGTGACCCATGACGAACATGAAAGAAACGCGATACGAAGCCGGATTTAAGCACAACCGGCGCAATTACGCGTTGGCTTCGACATTCTCGCCCAGGTGTCGACCCGTCGAGTCGATACACCCGCTGGCTAGCGCCATGACTCCGCAGCGTCGACCGGCGCCGCTTCGCGAGCCGCGGCGAGCCACTCGGCAACGGCCCCGGCACGCATCGGCCGGCTGAACAGATAGCCCTGCACCGCGCGTGCCCCGAGCGCCTTCACCGTCTGGGCCTGCGACTCGGTTTCGAGTCCTTCCACGACGCATTCGAGGTTCAGATTGCGGCACAGGTCGAGCACCGATTTCACGATCTTCATCGACGCGCTATTGGTATCCACGTCCGTCATGAAGCCGCGATCGATCTTGATGGTATCGAAGGGCAAGCGGTGGACATAGCTGAGACTCGAATAGCCGGTGCCGAAGTCGTCGAGCGAGACGCGGCAGCCTGCCTGCTTGATCATCGTCAGCGCACTGCGCGCCTGTTCGAAGTCGCGCGTCACGGCGGTTTCGGTGATTTCAAACGAGATGCGATGCGGCGGCACGCCGCTCGCCAGCACGATATCGATCAACCTGCGCGCGCGCGGCGAAGTCGAGATATCGATCGCGGACAGATTGAACGACAGATACAACCCGGCCGGCCAGCGGGCGACTTCGACGAGCGCTTTGTGCAGCAGTACCTCGGTGACATTCAGAATCAGTTCGGTGCGCTCGGCGATGCGAATGAATTCTTCGGGACCGACCATGCCGAGGCGCGTGTTGTGCCAACGGCCCAATGCTTCGAATCCCAGAGCGCGATGCGTCAGCACATCGAGGATCGGCTGGAATTCCAGGAACAGCTCCGTGTCGAGATTGGCGTGACGCAGTTCCTGAGTCAGCAAACTCGAGCGGCGGATGCGCGTCTCGTGTTCGGTCGAGAAAATGATCGGTGTGCCGCGGCGGCTTTCCTTGCCCACGTAAAGCGCGGCGTCGGCGCGTTCGAACACTTGCGCGACCGTCGCGCCGGCCTCGGGAAACGTCGCCCAACCTATCGTGCCAGAGAGCTCGGCGACATTGCCTGCTAACTGATACGGCTGCGAAAGCGCTGCGCAAATGCGTTGCCCGAGTTCCACCAGCGCCTCATCGGGCAGTTTCTTTTGCGCGAGCACACCGAATTCGTCGCCCCCGAGGCGTGCGAAAAAGATTTGCGGGTCGGCCAGCGCCAGCAGACGCAAGCCGACTTCCTGGAGCACGAGGTCGCCGCTTGCGTGCCCGTAGATATCGTTGACCTGCTTGAAGCCGTCCAGATCGATCAGGCCGACGTTGAAGCCGCCGCCATCGGCGAGCGCCTGTTCCGACAGCGCGCGCAGCGAAGCAAAGAAACTGCGCCGGTTGGGCAGGTCGGTCAGGCTGTCGATGCTGGCGAGCCGGAAGTTGTCGTCGCTCAGTCGCTGGGTTTTCTGCTGACTCTCCTGCAAATCCCGCTGCGCATCCACGAGGCCGACGAACGTGCGGTGATACAGCTCGACGATGAAGGCAAGAGCGATGCCCATCAGCACCATGTCGATGGCGATCGCGATGAACACGGGCTCGTGCGTGAAGACGAGAAACCCCGCGAAGCTCACGCTGACCACCGACAACAGCACCAGCGCCGCTGCCCGAAGATGCATCAGACAGAAGACGCAGCCGATCACGCTGGTCGCGATGTAGAACGCGACCTGCGCCTGTTCGTAGGCCGTGCCGTAAGGGAACAGCAGGAGAGCCCAGAGGCTGAAGGCGATGCCCAGCAGTCCCGCGAGGCGGATCAGACGCCGGAGTTCGGGCACCGCCTTGTCGCGCGTCATCGCGCGATGGCGGCGCCATGCGCCGATGCAACGGATCACGCATACGATGCACAGCATCGTAGGGACATAGACGGCCAGCCATGCCGGCGCGCGATTCACGTGCGAATTTGCATGGGTCAGCGCGAGCGCCACCGTGTTCACGAGAAGGATGAAATAGAGCAGCGGCACCTGGCGTGCGAAGGCCTGGAGTTGCGCGCGCACGAGTTCGGGGTCGCCTTCCGCCACCGACAGTGCTTCTTTTAATCTGCCTAACCGAACCATTCCCGTTCCTATCTGTTCTTCTCGTTTGCGCTGCCCACGCAAGGATATTTATCGGCTGCGATGCCGTGACCTTGAGGAAGTGAGCCGCGTAGGGGCTAACCTTTGGCCCGGTAAGTGCTACCTGACCGCCTGCGGTCCACGGTCATTTCTGCTTGTGTGTCGGCCCGGTTAGCGCCGATTAGCGCTTCCTGCGCTGCCTGGCGACAGAGCTTTGCAAACTGCGTGCCGGTCCAGATTCCGATGCGTGGCGCGCTGCGCGCATGTTGCATCAGAGCGAAATTGAATTTTTAATCGTTTCTGAATTCGCTCGCTTGAAACATCGTGCAACGGTCTATTTCACATTCTCTGGCTGCGTTTAGCGCAAAGGTTAAACGCCGTGCGACGTTTCAAGATGGCATTCAAGGCGCGCTAAAGCACTGAAATTGCAACGGTTTCTTTTTCTGACAGTGATTTCTGAAAGCGGACAGACAAGATTGATATGAGTTTCTTACCGTCGTTTGCAACAAAAAATCGTCAAATTCCCGCTGGGCGGGTGATACACGGCTTACAGCCAAGGTTTGCGCGAACCGGCGCCTATGCGTTAGTGTGTCGGTCCCGGCGCTACAGATGTGGCGCCGGTTCCATGATCACCATACGGGAAGTGCTATGAACAAACAGGAACTGATTGATGCAGTCGCCGCAGCGACGGGCGAAAGCAAAGCGGCCACCGGCCAGACCATCGACGCAATCGTCGAAGCAGTAACGAAGGCAGTGGTGAGTGGCGATACGGTGCAACTGGTCGGTTTCGGTTCTTTCTCGACCGGCGCGCGCGCAGCACGCGTGGGCCGCAACCCGTCGACGGGCGCAGAAATCCAGATCGCCGCAGCCAAGACGGTGAAGTTCACCGCCGGCAAGGCATTCAAGGAAGCAGTCAACGCGTCGTAATGCAACGCGCTTCACACCGGGTGTTCCTCAGCGCGCTATCGCAGCGCGCGGCGCGGGATGCGCCGGGTGTGGAAATCACGCGCTGCCCAACCCCGTGATGTTTCGGCGGCTGGCGCGGCGCGTGTGTTTTACCTTGCGACGGCTTGCGCGAGATCAACTCGCGCGGCGTTTGCGGGTGGCCGCGGCGAGCGTGTCCAGAACCGGTTCGGTTTGCGCCCAGCTCACGCATGCATCCGTAATCGACACGCCGTGACGCAACGGCACCCCGGCCTGCAGATCCTGCCGGCCTTCTTCCAGATGACTTTCCAGCATGACGCCCATGATGCGGCGCTCGCGTTGCGTGAGTTGTTGCGCCAGATCCTGCACGACATCCAGCTGACGCAGATGTGATTTGCCCGAGTTGGCGTGTGAGCAGTCGATCATCACCTGCTCGCGCAATCCTGCCTTTCTGAGCGCTGCACAGGTGGCTTCCACCGACGCGCTATCGTAATTCGGTCCCTGCTTGCCGCCCCGCAGAATGACGTGCGCGTCGTCGTTGCCGCGGGTTTCGAAAATTGCCGCCATGCCCATTTTCGTCATGCCCATGAACGCGTGACTCGCGCGTGCCGCGACGATGGCGTCGGCGGCGATCTGCACGCCGCCGTCCGTGCCGTTCTTGAAACCGATCGGGCAACTCAGCCCCGATGCCAGTTGCCGATGACTCTGGCTTTCCGTCGTGCGTGCGCCGATGGCGCCCCACGCGATCAGATCGGCGATGTACTGCGGACTAAGCAGGTCCAGAAACTCCGTCGCGGTAGGCAGCCCAAGCCCGTTGATGTCGAGCAGCAACTGGCGCGCGAGCTTCAGCCCTTCGTTGATGCGGAAGCTGCCGTCGAGACGCGGGTCGTTGATATAGCCTTTCCAGCCCACCGTCGTGCGCGGTTTTTCGAAGTAGACGCGCATCACGATGAGCAGATCGTCGCGATAGGCGGCGGCCGCGGTCTTGAGCTTGTGCGCGTATTCGATGGCCTGATCGTGATCGTGAATCGAGCACGGACCGACGATGGCGACGAGGCGGTCGTCGCGGCCATGCAGGATGTCGGCGATTTCGACGCGGGTGGTTTCGACGAGCGTTTGCACCGTGGACGGCACCGGCAATTCGTCTTGCAGTAACGCGGGAGAAATCAGCGGACGAACGGCGCCGATGCGCACGTCGTCGATACGGGTGGTGTCCTGGGTGGCGTCGGCCGAGCCGACTTCCTGATCGTGCAGAGGATGGTCGATGGCGCTCAAAATATTCTCCGGGACTTGTCTGGTGGGGAGTTCACGCCCCGACTCCTTTGGCCTCGTTTGGGCTCATACGGTGTGTCGGATGGCGGGACGGGTGTCGGTGCGATGATTCGCTGCCCGGGATTATGACACCCGCGGTGGACCTGCCGTAGCCTGCCGCAGGCGGACTATTTGCCGCTGACGCGCTCGATCAGTTCCATGGCGGCCGCCGGGTTGCGTTCCTTGAAGCCGCTGATGACGTACAGGTACACGTCGCGCGTCGCGGTTTTTGCCGGCGCGGTAGCGTGCGACTCCAGGTCGCCGGGCGTGGTGCCGGTTGCGAGTCGACGCGCGCGTTCGGCCCATGCATCGAGTGCTTTGGTCGAATAGCCTTTGGCCTGTTTGTCGGTCGTACCCATGATGCGGGCGTAGACGAACGGCGCGGTGATGTCGGCGATCTGCGGGTAATCGCCGTCGCCTGCCAGTACGATCGCCACTTTGTATTTGCGTGCGAGCGCAACGAACTCGGGAGTCTTGAAGCTGTCGTTGCGAACCTCGATGGCGTGCCGGAGTTTCTGACCTTCGATGCTCGCGGGCAGTAGTTTCAGGAAAGCTTCGAAATCTTCGCTATCGAATTTTTTCGTCGGTGCGAATTGCCAGTTGATCGCGCCAAGTTTCTCTTTGAGCAGCAGGACGCCGCTCGAGAAGAAACGCTCGATGGTGTCGCCGGCTTCGGCGAGTACTTTCCGGTTGGTTGCGTAGCGGGGGGCTTTTAGCGAGAAGACGAAGTCGTCCGGCGTTTCCTGAAACCACTTCTCATAGCTCGACGGTTTTTGCGAGCCGTAGAACGTGCCGTTGATTTCAATCGAAGTGAGGTGCTGGCTCGCGTATTCGAGTTCGCGGGTCTGGGTCAGGCCTTCGGGATAGAAGACGCCGCGCCAGGGCGCGTAGGTCCAGCCGCCAATGCCGATGCGGATGTTGGGGGATTTTTTGGTGGAGGGCATGGGGGCTCCGGGTTTGGGCTTCGTGTGCAGTTTAGGGGAATGTTGGGGTTGGTGATGGGTTGGGTAGGGCTTTGACTAACTTTGACAATTCGCCACGAACGTTGCGATAGGTTACGAAGTCTTCATTGATTCGTAATATAAAAATAATGCGACGAGGAATGGTTGGGTTGAGTGGCGCAAGGCTTGTGCCGGGATTTGCTCTGCGAGGTGTTAGCCGTGCCGTGATGCTATCGGTTGGTGCTTGGCCGGGTTGGGGTGGGGCGCAGATCGTGCCTGCTGGTGAGCATGCGCCTTCGGTCGTTCAGACGCGTAATGGACTGCCGCAGGTGGATATCAACCGGCCTTCGGGGGCGGGGGTTTCGGTTAATACGTATGGGCAGTTCGATGTGCCCTCGCGTGGGGTGGTGCTGAACAACTCGCCGGTAGTCGTGCAGACGCAGCAGGCTGGATTGATTAACGGGAATCCGAATCTGGGCACCGGGCAGGCGGCGCGAGTGATCGTTAATCAGGTTAATAGCCGCGCGGCGAGTCAGATCAATGGGCAGGTTGAAGTTGCCGGGCAGCGGGCCGAGGTGGTGATTGCCAACGGGTCCGGCATCAGTGTGAACGGTGGTGGGTTCATCAACACCTCGCGTGCGATCCTGACGACGGGGACGCCGAACTATGCGGCCGATGGGTCTGTCGCCAGCTTCGATGTGCGAGGCGGCAGCATCGATGTTCACGGTGCGGGACTCGATGCAGGTGCGACGGATCAGATCGATCTGCTGTCGCGCGTCATGCACGCGAACGCGGCGATTCATGCGAAGAACCTGAATGTTATCGCGGGGGCTAACCGGGTCGGGCATGACGCGCTCGATGCGACGGCCATCGCCGGTGAAGGTCTGACGCCGTATATCTCCATCGACGTCAGCCAGATCGGCGGGATGTACGCGAACAGTATCGTGCTGGTGGGCACGGAAGACGGTGTGGGTGTTTCGTCCAAAGGCGTGCTGGCGGCGCAGGCGGGTGACTTTACCGTGACCGCGGAGGGCAGGCTCATCCTCACCGGACAGACGCAGGCGAGTGGGGACATCAGGCTCTCCGGGCGCGAGGGTGTCGGGAACAGCGGGACGGTCTACGCGCAACGGGATGTGACGGTGGCCTCGGCCGGTGCGCTGACGAATAGTGGCGTGGTGGCGGCTGAGAAGAACCTGACGGTTAAAGCCGCCAGCATTGCTTCAGATGGGACGCTTGGTGCGGGGATCAATGGCGACGGTTCGGTGGCGCAGGCGGGTGAACTGCGGCTCGATGCGACGGGTGCGCTGACGGCGACGGGGCGCAATGTGGCGGGTGGTAACGCTGCGCTACAGGGAGCATCGGTCAATCTCGCAGGTGGTAACACGTCGGCGAATGGCGACCTCAGGCTCGCCGCAACGGCTGGCGATCTTGCGGCCTCGAACGCCACGATCGTCGCAGGAAGAGCGCTGGATGTACGCGCTGCCGGGATGCTGCTCAACGATCGGGGCATGCTGTCCTCTGGTGGTCCGCTGACTATCAATGCGCGAACACTCTCGAACCGCAATGGACAGATCGTCTCCGGTGATTCGCT
>NZ_CAAJGK010000048.1 GCF_900996245.1 Paraburkholderia sp. BCC1886
TTGCGCGTGCGCTTCGTTGACAGGTCCAACCCAAGGCCCAGTTGCGTCATCAGCATTCCCCTTAACTATCCCTCTTCCAGGATAGTTCACACTTACGTCAACGCCAGGACTTTTGCAGACCTTCCCTAGCAGATTGTTCAGCTAGAAAGGCGAAGTAGCGAGCTATTTTTTGAATGTCACTTATAAGTCGTTTCGCTGGCGACTATGACCTTCGGACACGCAGTCAACGTAACCTTCTCGCTGTTCCCAATGTCCTGCACGACTCCGCTTGAGGATCAGGCAATCAAAAAATATGCGCAGTCGAGAATGTTTTGATCGAGTAATTATGCAGCCACCAAGGGGAAAAGAGTTCGGACAGGCAGTACTATGATCACGACCATATTCCGAGCTCAGGATTGAATGGGGATTTCGCGTCAACGAACGATGTACTGCATCGACTGGCCACTTTATGGTCGAACCGGATCTAACGCGCTATAGCTCACTAACCCAATCGCTTACACATAAGCTCCTCATCATAAAACCGCTCACCCACCTTCATCGCCCTCGGCTCCAACCCAAACGTCTGAAACCCTTGCGACACATAAAGCCTTTTCGCTGCCAAATTCTCCGCATTTACACACAGCATCAACTGAACGACGTCCCACTCTCCAACCGCGTGCCCTGTCGCTGCCGACAAAAGCGTCTGTGCGATTCCTCGTCCACGGTATGAAGGGTTGACGAACACGCCCCAAATCGTGGCCTTGTGATTCACCTGAGACAGCGGTTCCCGACGAACACCCGTGATTCCAACCAGCACGTCGCCATCGAACGCACCGAAGACGGCCTGTGTGGGCGTCGAACGAACACGATTGGCGATCTCCTCAATCGAGCGTGTCATTTCCTCCTGACGGGTGGGCCATATAGCGGTGGGAGCGTTGTCGACCGCGAGCAGACGCAATGCTTTGAATTGCGCTGCATCCTGCGGATCCAATAGGCGAACATTAACCATGCAAAAGTAGCGGATAGCGAAAGAACGTATAGCCTACTGGATCTCATCAACGCGGCGCAATTCAACGTTTCCAGGAGTTCGCAACCGCCCTATGCAACAAGCACAGCCTTCGCACCATCCGTCGACTCATACGCCATCGCGAGCTCAATCTGCTCAAGACTAAATTCCTCACCAATTCTAGTCATCAACATAGGATCGTCGATCACACCCTCCAGCGTTTTCAGCGCGGCGATCAGATTCGCCCGCTCCTTCACCGTCCGGCTTTCAAAATTGCTGAACCGCTTCATGGTCAGATTCTTCATCATGAACAGCACGGACGGAACGGAAACCGGTGCGGCGGCGCCCAAAAAGCCATAAATATAGATCGTCGAATTCATCGGCAGGGTAGGGCCGATCGTAGAAAGCAGGTCGCCGCCAACTCCATCGAACACCGCCGTCGCCTCCAGTTCGTTGGACAGCGCGGCGAGCGTGTCGGTGAATCCCTCGGTGGTGACAATGACATGTTCCACCCCTGCACGCGACAGCGCATCCCGCGCTGCCGTAGTCCGCACCAGAAAAATCGCCGGTAGGTTCCTGCTGCGCGCGAGCGAAGCAAGCGCGTCACCGGTGGCCGAATTCCCAGCCGTGACTATCACGCCCTTGTGGCCCGCGCTAACTATCTCTTCGAGAAAGGCATAAGCCGTCATGACGTTGACGAGCGAGCCACAATAGTCGCGCGGACGAACGTGGTCCGGCAAGATCAGACACGCCGTACGAGGTACATGTGCCCGCTCGCTCCAAAGCCCGACACTCTCCGCGCTTCTGTCGAGCGACCGATAGACGGCCACCTGCTTGCCCGCATATTCCTCCGGTACGCCCGCGCCCACCGCAACCACGCGCCCGGCCCCGGACGCGCCCCATACGTCATGCTGACCCAGTGCGAGGGGGTTACCCGCTGCCGTGGGCAGCCTCAGAAAAGTTTTGTCGCCGTGGTTGATCGCCGAGGCATCCATGTCGATCAGCACATGACCTGGCGCAGGCGTGGCCGGAGTCGGAATGTCACGAACTTCTAACTCACGGCCAGGCGTTACACAAATTGCTTTCATCTTTCAGTTCCTCTCGTTCAGGTTTCGGTGCGTGTACGACCCGCAAGATAAGCAATTTCATCAATTGCCGAAACGCTGACTCAGGGCATACCATCCATTCCATTCTGGAATTGATACGCTAGCCCATATGGACCGAGTGAACGCGATTCGCCTCTTTGTACGCCTCGTCGAAAGCGGCAGTTTCTCCGCGGTGGGGCGTGAGGAAGGGATTGGTCAACCCGCCGTTAGCAAGCAGATCGGCGCGCTGGAACGGCATCTCGGCGCTCAACTCGTTTTGCGCACCTCGCGCCAGGTCGTGATCACGGACGCGGGACAGATCTTCTACGAGTCGGCCCGGCAACTGGTGGATGACTTCGACGCGCTCGAGTCGTCGGTAGGCGAGCGCCAGCAGTCGCCACGAGGTGTGGTCAGAATCAATACGGCTCCGGCGCATGGCCGGCTTTGTATTACACCGCTGCTACCGGAGTTCTTCCGGCAGTATCCGGACGTCGCGATCGAAGTGTCAGTATCGGAGCGGCACGTCGACCTCGTCGGGGACGGCGTCGATCTGGCGGTTCGCCATGGGCGATTATTGGACTCGTCTCTCACCGCAAGAAAACTGTCCGAGACGGACTTCGTGCTTGCAGCGAGCCCCGGCTATCTCGCGACTCATGGTGTTCCGACGCGGATCGCGGACCTCGACAAGCACACTTGCGTCGTCTTTGCGAATGGCCGCGAGCGCTATCCCTGGTCGCTCAAGGTCGGGAAGGAGCGCGTCTCCTATGTGCCGCACGGGTCGCTGTTGACTGGCGACGCCGAGCACATTCGCGCGGCCGTACTGTGCGGACTTGGCATTGTTCAGGCGCCGTTCTGGCTGATGGCAAAAGAAATTCAGTCCGGCGAAATCCAGGTGTTGCTGCCGGAACTCCAACCCGAGCGCGTGCCGATTCACCTTGTCTACCCAGCCGGCCGCCGTGTACCGATGAGGGTTCGGGTGTTCATCGACTATCTGGTTTCGGCTTTTGCAGGCTCAGAGCGGTGAGCCTCTACGTGTTGAGTTCGCATCGCTCATTCAGAGAAAAAAGGCCACCCGAAGGTAGCCTTTCGAAGAGCAAAAACCAAACCGCTACTACTGCGCCCCAGGCAACTCAGCTAATGCACCCTTTTTAACGGTGTACATGGTAATCGGGGAATGCTTCAGGTCGCGGTTGTCGTCGAACGAGTAGTAGCCCGCGACACCCTCCACATCCGACTGCTGCAGCGCATCGCGAAGCTTGACCGGATCGACCGAGTTCGTGCTCTTGATCGCCGACGTCAGAAGCATCACGCCGTCATAGAGGGAAGAACTAAAAGTGAGCGGCGCAATCTTGAAGCGGCTCACATACTCGGCCTTGAATGCCTGACCGCGCTTCGATGCCTCCAGCACCGAGCCACCCTGCGGACAATAGAGCTTGTTGTTCGCGGCAGGCCCGGCGAGATCTACCGTCTCCTGCACGCACAGCGCGTCTCCGCCGAGCACCGGTTGATCCATCGCCAGCCGCGCCATTTGCTTGATGAGCGCACCGGCTTGAGCGTAGTAACCGCCGAAGAAAATGGCTTCGGGCCGCGTCTGCTTCAGTTTCGTGAGCACGGCATTGAAGTCGATCGCCTTGTCCGACGTGTACTCCCGGTCCACCACCGTGATACCGTCCGCGGTCGCGGCGGCCACGAACGAATCGGCAACGCCCTGACCGTAGGCCGTGCGATCGTCGATGATCGCGATGCGCTTGAGTTTGAGCTGGGTCGCGGCGAACTGCGCCACACGCGGGCCGATCTGCGCATCGCTGGCGGCAAAGCGGAACACGTATTTGAACCCTTGCGCGGTGATCTGCGGATTGGTCGCGACGATTGCATTGATCACGCCGGCGCTGTCGAACATTTTAGAGGTGGCCATCGCGACGCCTGAGTTGTACGGACCCAAAACGACCTTGACGCCCTGATCGATCATCATCTGCGCCACTGTCACGCCGGTGCGCGGGTCGGCCGCGTCGTCCATGGACGTAAGATCGAGTCGGAGCGGCTTCC
Organism: Paraburkholderia sp. BCC1886; assembly: GCF_900996245.1. GTDB lineage: Bacteria > Pseudomonadota > Gammaproteobacteria > Burkholderiales > Burkholderiaceae > Paraburkholderia. The sequence continues at coordinate 4,117 of NZ_CAAJGK010000048.1, forward strand.
CGTCGACCATGATCTTCTGTGCGTTAACTTTTTCCACCGCGAGACGGACGCCGTTTTCGTCGTCCTTGCCGACCGCTGCCTGTGATCCTGTGACCGGACCCATGACCCCGATCTTGAGCACGGTTTCATCGGCGGCACGCACGCTAGTCGGAACGGCGATGGCTAGTACGCTCGCCGCGATCAGACCGGACAACCCCAAGCTGTTGGCTTTATTCACTGAATTCTCCCTTCGGTTCGAATAACTAATTAACGAAAAATGTTCTGTTTTTTGTTTGAGTACCGCAACGCTATAGATCGAATAACATCTCAGGACCGGAACATGCATCGTTTGATCGATAGTCGGACGAACCCGGTCAAACTACTGCATCAAAATCCCGTCCGCTAATAACATCTGCATAAAGCGCCGCATCAACGTTACCGCCGGTTGCGAACACGACCACGGTTTTGCCCACGAAGCGCGATTCCCGGCCGGACAGAAGCGCCGCCAGACCGACCACCGCTGCCGGTTCGAGCACCACGCGAAAGTTCTCGAAGGCAAAGCGCATGGCAGCGCGGACCTCTGCATCGGTTGCGGTCAGTACGCCGGCCAAGCCGGTCTGGTTGATCGAGAACGGCAACTCCGCGGGCATCAGGGTCATCAACGCATCGCAGATAGACGTGGCCGCGAGCGAATTCTTTTCCCGCACGCCGGAAAGCAGAGACTTGCGTGTATCGTCGAAAGCGTCGGGCTCGGCGGCCCAAACCGAAGCATTCGAACCGACCGCCTGGGTCGCCAGACACGTACCAGCGGCGAGGCTTCCGCCTCCGGCCGAAACGACGAACGCATCGATTACTTCGGCGCCAAGATCGTCGAAGGCCTCGAGCGCCACGGATCCCTGTCCTGCGATCACGTCGACGTGATCACCCGGTGGCACCACTGCATAGCGGCCCTGCGAAGCCAGGCGTGCGGCGACCTCTTCGCGCACTTCAGTCGTGCGATCGAACAAGACGATTCGCGCGCCGTTCAATCGAGCCTTCTCAATCTTGTTCGCCGGTGCGTCGGACGGCACGACGACTGTCACTGGAATACCGAGCAGCTTTCCGATTGCCGACACCGCGTGCCCGTGATTGCCGGTCGAATACGCAATGACGCCGTCGCTGAACTCGACGCGATCGAGTTGCGATAACGTGTTGTACGCGCCGCGATATTTGAATGCACCGGTATGCTGCAGGTTCTCCAGCTTCACGAACACCTTCGCCCCGGTCAGCCGATCCAGTTCATCGGACCTGACCAACGGCGTCTTGACGACGATTCCTTTTAAACGTGCCGCGGCAGCGATTACATCGTCTGGCGTGGGTCGTCGCATCTGATCCATATCACACACTCGAACTGGTTTTGATTTTGCAATCGGCGAAAATCCGCCGGTCATTCAATACTCGTGAAAACAGCGCTGTAACGCAGTTTTCGTTGGATCGTTTTGCAACGCGAGCGCGAGCAGAATGCGCGCTTTGGCAGGTTGTTGATCGTCCACGACGAGCCATTCGTACTCGTCATCGGGATGCGCCGCGTTGCGCACGACCACGCCTTCTGGCGAGCGGCTTGCCCGGATCACAAACGCCCCACGGCTTTGCGCATCTTTAATCGGTTCGATCAACGACTCCGGAATGGAGCCGCCTCCGGTCCCGATCACGATGAGGCCCGCCGATGACGAAGCAGCCTCGCTCACGACGCGCGCCGTCAGTCCTTCATAAGCCGGGATCATTTCGACCATGGGAAGAGCTTGAAGATGCCGTATGTCGAACTCGCTCGACGTCGTATGCTTTCGAAACGGTCTTCGGTAATAGCGCGGCGCGCCGTCGACCACATAGCCGAGCGGTCCGAACTGAGATTCGAATGCATCGAGTTTGAAGCTGTTCGACTTGATGACATCGCGCGCGGCGTGTATCTCGCTGTTCATCACGACGACCGCTCCCATTCCGCACGAATCGGAATGGGCCGCGACGCAGACCGCATCGTATAAATTCGGGCACACGTCGCTCCCCATCGCGGACGGCGGCCGCATGGCGCCGGTGACGATCAGCGGTTTCGATGTGGGAATCGTCAGATTGAGGAAGTAAGCCAGTTCCTCGATCGTGTTGGTTCCCTGCGCAACGATGACCGCATCGAACGAGTCGTCGAAAGCGTAAGTCCACACTTCACGGGCGATGGCTATGAAGTCGGTAAAGGAGAAGTTCTCCGAGCCTTTCTGGAGAATCTGATTCGCCGAGATCGTCGCCTTCTGCTCGATTCCACGACACATGGCGAGCACTTCATCGATAGAGAGCGATGAGCAATCGTAGGCCACGCGTGGGTCGTCGCCTCGGGCTTTCCCCGCGATTGTTCCGCCGGTGCCGAGAAGTGCGATATGGGGCTTGCGCTGCGTCGGGGACACTTCGTTACGCCCGATCGAGTACTTGCGACTGGTCCACGCCATGCCAGGACAAAGCCATTTGCTTGTAGATGGACACGCAGCGCCGGACTTTATCGAGCTCGACGCATTCATCCACTTGCGTGCTCATGCCCAGTTCACCCGGTCCGATGATCACGAACGGTAGATCGTTGTTTCGGCAATAAATAGTGGCGTCGCTGTAATAAGAAACACCTGAGATTTCCGCAGCGCGTCCGTTGATCCGCTCGCACACTTCCACGCCCAATTTCACGATCGGACTTTCCACTGATGTTTCCACGGCAGGCTTCTCGTCGAAAATTTCGACTTCGATAGAGCCGGAAGCAAGGGTGTTAAACGTGTCGGCCACGACCTTGAGATCCGTCCCCGGCGGCACGCGCACATCCACTTCGATTTCACATCGGTCGGCGGTGACGTTGACGGCAGTGCCGCCTACGATCTTGCCGATATTGATGGTAGGCGCGTTGCAGAGCGCATGGTCGACATAAGGTATTTGCAGTTGCTTGACCTGGCGGATGACATCCACCATCTTGTCGATCGCATTTTCACCGGCCGAACCGGACACGTGGCCCATCTTCCCGTGCACGATGACTCTCACCCACACCACGCCCATATGCGCGACGATGACGTCGAGCGACGACGGTTCACCCACGACAACCGCGCCTGCCTGCTGCAAGGCGTCGGTCTGCATGAAGCGTTTGGAGCCGAGGCAATTCGAACTCTCGCCCGCGGAAAACGCCAGAATGACGTCGTGCGGCAATATCGCCTGCTCCTGCTTGAGTTCGATGGCCATCATCATCATGGCCGCGAGTGCGCTCTTCATATCGGACGTGCCGCGCCCGTACATCCAGCCGTCGACGATAGTCGGCGTCAAAGGAGGCGTGGCCCACCTCTGGGTACCGGCCGGCACGGTATCCAGGTGAGAAGAAAATACCAACGCCTGGTCGGACCGTTTTCCTTTGATCGTCGCCAGTACATTGGCGCGGCCCGGAAGGAATTCATCGAGTTCGGATTCCACGCCGTTTTCTTCGAGAAAGCGCACGATGAACCGCGCAATTTCAACTTCGTTGCCCGGAGGGTCTGCGGTATCATGGCCCACGAGTTTCGCGAGTAATTCAATCACATCGTATTTTGGTTGCATATTCAATTTCGTTAGCTTATTAAGGCGCGTAAGACGCGGCCGCACCTTCCATCCTCATGGATATCAACCTGCTTCGAACCTTCGTGATGATCGCCGAGTGCGGGAGCTTTTCGAAGGCCGCAGAGCGTTTGCATCTGACTCAGTCGACTATCAGCCATCAGGTCTCCCGGCTCGAAGAGCATCTCGGCAAAAAACTTTTCGTCCGGACCACGCGGACTTGCCACGTGACCCAATGGGGCGGAATACTCGCCAGCGACGCGCACAAGATCATCAAGCTCGCCGAAGACGTCGAGGCCAAGTTCAATCCCGTTGCCATATCGGGTATCGTTCGGGCCGGCATTCCGGACGACGTTCATCTGTTCAAGCCTTTATCCGAAGCCATACTCCTCTTCTCGAAAGAACAGCCCCGCATGGCCGTCGAAATCATCGCGGGCATGTCTCAGGATCTCCTTTCAAGTGCGGCAGCGGGAAACCTGGACGTCGTGCTCTTGCGAGATATTCCGGTACGCACCGACGGATCGAATCTCGCTACGCAAAATCTGGTGTGGATCGCACAAAAAGGCTGGCGCCGTCCGTCGACGGGGCCACTACCCGTCGCGTTCGTGCACGGCTCCTGCTCCTATAAAACGACCGCAATCAAACTGCTCGAATCGGCAGGAATCGAGTGGCATCCCATCATGACCTGCACGAGTCTCGAAGGCGTCCTGTCCGTGGTGAAGGCCGGCATTGCCATCTCGTTGATCTGCGAAGGCGACCTGAGAGACGACCTCGTCCCGTTGACTGCGAACGATGGATTTCCAGACTTACCCTTGGCTGGCCTATCGCTTCAATACGCGGAGAAAAGCCCGTCCACGGCCACGCGCATTCTCGGCGAACTGCTCTCCAGCACCATCAGCCAACTCCTGCAGAAGTCGCGTCCCTGATGTCACCGGTCTTGGCTGTTGCGCGATGGAATGAAGTATCCCGGTGTCGTTATGAAAAAAATAGTGCGGAATATTCATCGATTCATCGAAGATCGACATGAGTGGATGGTGCCTTACCATCACGACCTGACAACCCTCCAGCAAACGGAAAGCTTATGAGCGCAGACAAGAAACTTGAAGACCTTATCGGCAGTGAGCGGCGCGCGAGTGCGCCTGCCGCGAATTATCAGAATGCGACCCGCTGGGGAGATCTGATTTTTCTGTCTGGGAAATCGTTACGCGAGTCGGTCCGGGGAAGGTTGGGCGCGGAGTTCACGGTGGAGGATGGGCAACGCTTTGCGAGGCAGGTCGCCCTTGAGTTGTTACTGGTGCTGCGCGACGAGCTCGGCAGTCTGGATCGGATCAAGCAGTTCGTCGAGTTACAAGGATTCGTCAACGCGACCGCGGACTTCGAGGATCATGCGAAAGTGCTGGACGGTGCATCCGATGTGTTGGTCGAGGTGCTGGGCAACGTCGGGATTCACTCGCGATCCGTATTCGGCGCGTCTTCTCTGCGCGGCGGACAGCCCGTTATTCTGAGGGCCGTCGTCGGTATCGGCTGAGCGTCGTCGCTCATGAGGACGCGTGGGAACGATTTCATCGTTCCCAGCCTGACTACCGCATCTTCTTATCTTCCCGCTTCGCGTCCTCCATTGCCTCAGGCTCCAACTCCTCCGCGGACCGATTCAGATGGATGAATACGCCCCAGCATGCAAGTAGAAGGCCGGTAGAGGCGATCAGCCACGCCGCGTATCGAAGCTGCGATGGATCCTGATGCAATGCTTTAAAGGTCGCAACGAGCCCTTCGATAGCCAGCGCAACGACCACCACCACGAGGAACCGGGACATAAACCGCCGCACTCGGGTGGGCGCGCTGACATCGGCCTCGCGAATGACTTCTTCCTCCACGATCGTCTCGGCGATCTGCAAAGCGACAACCGCTCCAGCCAGCAACCCCAACGCTTCGATAACGGACAGTGCGCCGGCCTCGTCCCACTGACCCGTAAACGCGCCCCAGCCGACACGAGCGGCAATGGCAATCAACAGCAGTGCCGCGCAGGTGAAGAGAACAGCCATTAGCCCATGGATAAGCGAAAAGAAACGCATGAGGAACTTCATCTGGTGAGGGCTCCGCTGAATTGCAGGTAAATGGTGGGTGCCGGACTCGAGGGCTCCATGGCCGGTGCGGCCCGAACGATTCGCGACTATTGAAGACGAGATTGGAAGAACCGTAGCGCTTGCCTGTTCATCTCGGCATGGAACGCAGTGCGATCGAATCCCTTTTCGTCGACGCAGATCCCGGGAGTGTTTTTCAATAGTTCCGGCGGACAAGGCGCAAGAAAAGCAAAATGCGCAGAATCGGGTACAGGATGAAAGTCGGGTCTCTGCGGCAGCGCGTTCGCAAGGTCCATACCCGTCTCAGGCAGCACACCATCGCCGCCATACTGTGAGACCCAGAGTTGAATCGGCGCTTTCACGTCTTTCAGGCTGGTTGCCGTTGGGAACTCGTCAACCGGGTCGGCGATAACGTAGGCCTTGATCCGTGGATCGTGAGTCAGTGGCTGCAGAGGAATCTGTTTGCGGCGAAGTTGATCGCAAATCGGCAGAGTCGAGTCGGGGCAGGGTACGTTGGCGTTGAGGAAATCCGGATTGCCGCCGGCCAGCACGAGGCCTGTATAGCCGCCGCGTGAAAAGCCGAAGAAACCTATCGATGCCGGGTTGATACGTGACGAATCGGACGCTGCACCGAGCATGTAATCGATAAGGCGCTTGATATCCGTTGGGCGCTCGACGAACGAGGACAAGTCGGCGGCAAGGCTCATATCGGCGAGCGTGTCGCCCGGGTGATCGATCGCCGCTACCACGAACCCGGCGTCGGCCAACGTCTCTGCAAGGTCGTGATGATTGAGGAACGTCCCGCCATGTCCGTGCGAAATGACAATCAAGGGAAGCGACGTTCCCATCGTCGGGCAGTCACGGTTCGCTTTCAGCAGATAAGGTCCGATAGACAGCTGGTGAGCGACGGACGCGCACGGGGTCCAGACGACAGCCTTTAACGCAGGGCCATTTGCATCGGCGGGGACTTGAACGAACCTGATTCCCGCGGCTCGTGAAACCGGCACACACAGGCACAACAAGACCGCCAGAATGATTGCTCTCATGTGGTTTCCAATAGCAATTCGACAACGGTATTCGTTCTTGCGCGCGAAGGCAGCCAATAGTATCAGTTGTCGTGCGCAGGGAGCCTTCTGTCGATTGCTTAACCACAGTGTCCGCGACAGGACGCGATGACTGCAGTCATGCGGTCCGTCTCTGCCGCCTCACACGCGGCAATCACCATCGGCACGATCGAACTGCCGCCGTTTTCGGCTTCCGCGGACTCCTTGCAACGCGCGTCGCGCTGCTTGCGTCAATCAAGCTTGGCGTTTGGCGCGGGGCTTCTGAACACTAAATGGACTGCCGTTGGAAAAGCCATTACTTTTTTCCTGGGATACCGTGCGTTGCGCTGCGGGCTTGCGCTTGTTCTCGCCACTTTGAGGGCGTGACTTTTTATTAGGCACTTGCGCAGAGGCAGAAGCGGTTTGCGCTGCTTTCGGCTTCTTCGGTTTTTTGGGCTTCTTGATGAGCTCGCCCGCTGCGCTGGTTTGCGGCACGCGATGTTCCGCCTCGAACCCCGGCTCTTCTTCACGACGCAATGTCTGTCCGATCAGTGCTTCGATTGCAGCCAGTTGCGGCGCTTCATCGGCGCATACGAGGGACACCGCCACGCCGCTGGCCCCTGCTCGTCCGGTGCGGCCAATACGGTGCACATAGTCTTGCGCAACGATTGGCAGATCGACGTTGATCACCAGCGGCAGGTCGTCGATATCCAGACCGCGAGCAGCGACGTCGGTGGCAACCAGCATGCGGACTTCGCCCGTCTTGAAGCGTTCCAGCGCACGCAGTCGTGCAGGTTGCGGTTTGTCACCGTGAATCGTGTCGACCGCGTAACCCGCGTCATTCAGCATGGCTGCGAGGTAATCCACGCCATTGCGGGTTTTGACGAACACCAGGGCGTGCTGCCATTTGTTCTCGGCGACGAGATGCATGAAGAGATCGGGTTTGTTCTTCTTATCGACCGTCACTACCCACTGTTTGATCTTGCCGACAGTGGAATTGGGCGGGCTGACACTGACATTGACCGGAGCGTGCAGAATGCCCGCGGCCATCGCGCGAATCTCGTCGGAGAACGTAGCGGAGAACAACAGGGTCTGGCGCCGGGCGGGAAGGGCGGCAAACACGGCATTGAGTTCGCGTTCGAAGCCGAGATCGAGCATGCGGTCGGCTTCATCCAGCACCAGCGTTTGTACCTGATCGAATTGCACGGCGTTCTGACGATTCAGATCGAGCAGGCGGCCCGGCGTCGCAACGAGCACGTCCACGCCTTTGCGCAACGTCATCATTTGAGGGTTGATGCTCACGCCGCCGTAGGCCGCGAGAAACCGTAGGTCGAGGCCTTCGCCGTAATCGACGAAGCTCTGCAGAACCTGTTCGGCCAGTTCCCGCGTGGGCACCAGCACCAGGACGCGTGCCCGATTACTGGATACCGGCGGCCCGTTTTGCACTAGCCGCTGCAACAGCGGCAGCGCAAAACCCGCCGTTTTTCCAGTGCCGGTCTGTGCCGCAGCCATGACGTCCTTGCCGCTGAGCACAGCAGGAATTGCCTTGGCCTGCACCGGCGTAGGCGTCTGATAATTAAGGTCCTGCAGAGTACGCAGCAAGGGATCGATCAGGCCAAGCGAGGCAAAAGACATTGGCGTATTCCGGGCTAAAGCTGCAATTCTAGCGGTTGGCGCCGTGCATCGGCAGCAAACGCGCGGATGGACCAACGCCATGCTTGGAACGCGTGAGTCATGCCGATTGCTATGAGTTGCGACCCGGTGCGTTGTGATGACTACGTCGACTCGAGTGGCCAAACCTCGACTACACCATGCGCTACAGCGCAGGGCGTCTTCGACACCTTCTCCACTGCTTCCGCTAATGTCGAGGCTTCAATAATGGCGAAACCGGCTACGGGCAAAGAAGAGGACATGAACGGCCCCGTTCTGGTTTCGACACCTCTCGCATCGGGGTTACGAACCTGAACGGGGATTCCGGCCACCCCCATCAGATTGCCGGACTCGCGCAGCATTGCGTCATGCGCGTGGGCCGCGTCCCGGATGTTTGCATCGGTGCGGTCGTATCCCTGCTGATCGCCATATCCGATCGTGATGAATTTAGCCATGGTCGCAGTCTCCCTCAGGGCGTCCCGGCCTCTCAGGCTTGTATAACGCCGAAGACGAGATAAGTCGTACTGTAGGCGTTATTCGCGTGTTTTCAATGACGGGACGTAGCAGGAAAGAGAACGGTTCGCAGCTTATTGCTTCTTGTATCTCCGCATCGCCTCCGCCGTCACCGGCGTGAAAAAATTGACCAGGTTCCCATCCGGATCACGAACCAGCAACGAGCGATTCCCCCAAGGTTGAGTCGTCGGCTCCTGCACGACCTCGGCCTCCAACGTTCTTATCTTTCGATATTCCGCATCGACATCCTTTACGAGAAACTCCAGGATAACCGAGCGATTGCCTCCAGCCGTCGCAGCGCCGCCGTAAAACATGTCCATCGTGCGCTGACTGCCGATCGCCAGTGTGCACGTCGGCGACGCCAGCTCTGCAAATTCTTCGCCGAGCCATTTGGCCTCGAGCCCGAGCGCCTCGTAGAATCGGACGAGTCGAACGATGTCGTCTGTGATAATCCGCGTTGAAACGAAGTCCATTTTCAGTCCCTTGTGTGATGAGCCATAAGGCAATGTGCCGCCGCCATGCCCATACTACGAAAGGCCTGCTGACACCGTTCTGTCAGCAATGAACCCGATATGCGCCGATCCGATCGTCTTTTTCAGATCATTCAAATCCTGCGTCGCTCGACGCGTCCTTTGACCGCGAGTCGTCTTTCCGAAGAGCTGGAAGTCTCGGTGCGTACGGTCTATCGCGACGTCGCCGATCTGATGGCGCAACACGTGCCCATTCGCGGTGAAGCCGGTACGGGCTATGTCCTCGATCGTCGCTACGACATGCCGGCCCTCATGCTGACTGCCGATGAACTGGAGGCCGCGGTGCTCGGCGCGCAGTGGGTGGCGCAGCGCAGCGACCCTGTTCTCGCACGGGCGGCGCAAGATCTGATCGCCAAGATTGCGGCGTCGGTACCGGAGCGGCTGCGTCCGTTCATCGCCGAACCGACGATCAGAACGATGGGGCCATTGACGAACACAGTGGATACGCTGGATGTCACCCGTTTGCGTGTGTCGATTCGCGAAGGCCGCAAGCTGCACATTCGCTATCGCGACGAGCAAGGGCAGGTGAGTGAGCGCACGGTTTGGCCGCTTCTCTTAGGTTATGCCGAGGCCGTTCGGCTGTGCGCTGCGTGGTGTGAGCTACGAAGCGAATTCCGGCACTTCAGAACCGATCGCATCGTGGCTGTGGACTATCTCGACGAACGCCACGGCGAGCGGCGTGCGGCGCTGATGGCGCGGTGGAAGCGGTATATGAAAACCGCTCGCGGAGTCGATCTGAAAGAGTGATGAAGTTCCAGGACGACTGAAGCGTTGCAGAGGCGGCGCAGGTATCCTCACACGCCCAATGCCGCTCTCGCCGAAGTCCGCTGTATCGACTGCGGCGGCTGCCCAAACGCGCGGAGAAACGCTTGCCGCATGCGTTCGCGATCGCCGAAACCGGTTTCGCGCGCAATCACTTCTATCGGGTGCCGGGTCGTCTCCATCATCAGGCGAGCCGCTTCCACACGCAGACGTTCGATGGCCTTGGCGGGCGACTGCCCCGTCTCCTCGCGAAACACCCGGCTGAACTGACGCGGACTCAGGCTTGCGACTTCGGCGAGCGCCTCGACCGACAGATCGCTCGCCAGGTTTTCGGTTGCATGGGTGAGCGCCATCTGCACGCGATCGGACTTCGCATCCATGTCGAGGAGCGCGGAAAACTGCGACTGCCCGCCGCCGCGCCGCTGATGCATGACCAGCTTGCGCGCGACGCTCCGCGCGGTCTGCAAGCCAAAATCCTTTTCGACGATCGCGAGCGCGAGGTCGACGCCGGCTGTCATTCCCGCCGACGTCCAGATCTGTCCGTCCACGACGAAAATCCGGTCGTCGTCGAGATTGACATCGGGGTACTGCTTCCTGAACACCTGAGCATGAAACCAGTGCGTCGTGACAGACTTCCCGTCGAGCAATCCGGCGGCGGCCAGCACGAACGTGCCGGTGCAGACGGCGGCGACTCGCCGGCTTTGGGCCGGCGCATCGCGCAGGTAGTCGATCAGGCTGGCGGGCGGCAGACGGCACTCGTTGTCGCCGGCCACGATGAGCGTGTCGTACGTCCCATCCCGCAGCCGTTCGGTGTTGACGGAAAAGCTTTGCGACGTCATCACCGGACCGGCGTCTTCAGAAACCAGTTTGAACTGATACACCCGCTCGCCGCGCACGAGATTCGCGTATTCGAAAACGCTCGCAACGGCGAGCCCCAACGGCTGAAAATTCGGATAAACGACGAGCCCGATTGTGTGCATGACCGTCCTCACCAGACTGGCGGAAAACATTGGATATACCACGATTGAGACGCGGGTGCAGCGGAGCCGGCAGGACATGCAATGGCATAAATCATTGCATCTATGTCATTGAGGATAAGTAGAGGCAGGGTCAGAATGCCCTCAACCCAGACATTCCGTCGGGAAGACACTCCAAAGAGAAACGACCATGACTGCATCCACTATCTCCACGAAAGGCACCGCGCTGATCACCGGCGCATCCTCCGGCATCGGCGCTGTTTACGCCGACCGGCTGGCCAAACGCGGCTACGACCTGATTCTCGTGGCACGCAATGCCGAGCGCCTGAACGCATTAGCCTCGCGCCTGACTGCCGCGACCGGCCGCTCGGTGAGCACCATCGTCGCGGACCTCAACGACAAGGCTGCGCTCGCGAAGATCGAAAACGTCTTGCGCGAAGACTCGCGCATTACTGTGCTGGTGAACAACGCGGGCGTCGGTTCGGTGACGTCGGTACTCAACGACAACGTCGACGAGATGGAAGCGATGATCGGTCTGAACATCACTGCGCTGACGCGTCTGACCTACGCGGTCGCGCCGGTGTTCGCGGGCAAGGGGGCGGGCACGATCATCAATATCAGTTCGGCGGTCGGCATCGCCGTCGAGTTGCTGAACGGCGTCTATAGCGCGTCGAAGTCGTATGTGCTGAGCTTCGGGCATACGCTGCAGCGCGACCTCGCGGATAAGGGCGTGCGCATCCAGACCGTGCTGCCTGCCGCGACGGCCACCGAGTTCTGGGACGTCGCGGGTTACGCGCAACAGAAAGAAGCGGCCAGCACGATGACGGCGGAGGATCTCGTCGACTCGGCGCTTGCCGGGCTCGATCAGGGCGAACTGGTGACCATCCCGACCCTGCAGGACGGCGACGACTGGACGCGTTGGGAAGCGGCACGCCGCGCGCTGACGCCGAAGTTCGCGAATGCGAATCCTGCACCGCGCTATCTGCTCCCGACCGAACGGGTCTGATGCATGCGGCGGTCCTGGCGTCCCGTCATCGTGAAGATGCCGGAGCGCCAGGCCGTTACGTGGGACGTCCTTCTGACCTGAGTTCGCACGATGCCGTCACCCGCTCGTCACCGCACTCGGGCTACTTGGGTCCGTATTGCATCTCGCCGTTGCCGAACGACCAGTTTTCGCGATCGACCTCGACGAGACTGATCCAGACATTTTCTTTGCGGATCCCCGCTCTCGAATGAATACCATCGGCAACAGCGCGATAGAACGCCTTTTTAGTTTCGGTGGTTCTGCCGCTATTCCACGTCACCTGAATGAAGACGATATCCGGCGTGTAAGTCACCCCTAAATAACCCTCGCTGGGATAGACCAGTTCGTCGGGCGCATGACGCGAGATGATCTGAAACTTGTCGTGTTCGGGTACGTTCGCGGTGGCGAGCATGGCTTCGTACACGACGTCGCTCACGGTGCGGACGACTTCCGCCGTGGCGGCCTGGGAGAGGTTGATGCGGACCAATGGCATGTTCGCTTCCTTTGAGTGGGTCTGGAGTGAAACAGGTATCGCTCGATCGATGGAAAAATCGATCCGGTCGGTTCTGTGTCTCGACAGTCTGAAGCTTCACGCCCGTGGCGCCAATGTCATAATTGCCACCTTTCTCGCCATCGGGACGTTCGCCATGCACAGAGTCGGCTTTATCGTTTATCCGGGTTTCCAGCTCGTGTGTCTCGCCGCCAGCACGGTGTTCGAAATCGCAGATCGCGTGCTCGGCAGCCCGCACTACGAGGTATCGGTGCGTTCGGAGGCAGGCGGCGCGGTGCGCGGGACGACGGCTGTGACCGTGTTGAGCGAGCCGGTGGGCAGCGAGTCCTTCGACACGGTCATCGTCTGCGGCGGCGCCGCGATTCCGGAGGTGTCGGCGGCGATCGGCGCCTTTCTTCGGCGTGCAACCGACGCTACGTCGAGAATCGCCGCTATCTGTAGCGGTGCTTTTATTCTTGCCGAGGCGGGACTTCTGGCGAATCGCCGGGCCACCACACATTGGATGATGGCTGCCGAGTTGCAGCGACGCTATCCCGACGTGCAGGTCGAAGCCGACCGGATCTTTGTACAGGATGGCCGGATCTGGACCTCCGCCGGAATGAGCGCCGGGCTCGATATGGCGCTGGCGATGGTCGAACACGACCACGGTGTCGAAATCACGCGAGCCGTCGCGCGTCAGCTCGTGCTTTACCATCGCCGTGCGGGCGGCCAATCGCAGCATTCGACGCTGCTCGAACTGGCACCCCGCTCGGATCGTATTCAGAACGCGCTGACCTACGCCCGTTCGAATCTCAAGAACTCACTCTCGCTCGACGAGCTGGCCGACGCGGCACGCTTGAGTTCGCGGCAGTTCAGCCGTGCGTTTCGCGACGAGACGGGTCAAACGCCCGCGAAGGCGGTGGAGCGACTGCGTGTCGAGGCCGCGCGGCAGATGCTGGAGGCAGGCAGACACACCATCGAGACCATCGCGTATGAGACCGGTTTTGCGGATCGCGAGCGCATGCGCCGCGCCTTCTTGCGTACGCTCGGTCAGCCGCCGCAGACTGTGCGGCGCAACGCGGCCTGAGGCGGCGATGTTGTTGCCGTTGTTGCGCAGCGAAATAGATAGCGCCAGCACTCCGCAAAACTTCCCGAAGTTTACGGCAGCACGTCATTGCGCTTCGCAGCGTTTATCGTCCTGAAAGCCATCGCATCGGCGACGCACGAACCACCAGGACCACCGTATGAAATCACGAGTTATCGCGCTGACGCTCGCTGCATGGGCGTTCAGCCTGCCGCTCATGGCACACGCCCAGGCCAATGGTGGCGGCCCCGACAATCGACCGCCGCCGCCGTGTTTCGATCATCCGCCGGGTCCGCCTCCGGGAGATTCCGATCATCCGCCAGGGCCGCCGCGCGATCACAATCAAGATCACGATCAGGACCCGCACCACGACGATAACGGACGTCCCAAAGGTCCGCCCCCCGACTGCTCGCGTCCACCCGATTAAGCAGCGCAGGTCGACAAAAAAGGCCTTGGCGGTCCACACCGCCAAGGCCTTCGATTCATACACTCAACCCGTCACTTATTGACCATCTTCGCCGGCACGCTGATAGCCAGCAATCCGCCGAGCACCATGAACGCAGCCAGCATGTACATGCCCGAATCGTTCGCTGCTGTAGCCGTCTTCAACCAGCCCACGGCATAAGGACTCAGAAAGCCAGCCAGATTGCCGATCGAATTGATCATCGCAATCCCGGCCGCCGCTCCCGTCCCCGCCAGAATCGCGGTCGGCAAACTCCAGAACAGCGGCAGGGTAGTGAGAATGCCCATCGTGGCGAGCGTCAACGAAGCCATCGCCAGCACCGTGTTATGCGTCCAGACGACGGACAGCACCAGCCCGATCGCCCCGGCAAAAGCCGGCAGCGCGATATGCCAGCGCCGTTCGCGCTTGCGGTCGGCGCTGCGCGAGACGAACACCATCGCTATCACCGCGCCCGCAAACGGTACGGCGGACAGCAAGCCGATCATCAGCGAGTCCGTGACCCCCGTTGCCTTGATGATCGTCGGCAACCAGAAGCTCACGCCATACAGGCCCATCACGAAGGAGAAGTACGTGAGGCTCAGCATCAACACGCGCCCGCTCGTCAGCACCTGACGGATCGGCATGTCGTGCTTGGTCGCTTCCTCCGCGGACACCTGGCTCTCGAGCAGTTGCTGCTCTTCACGCGTGAGCCATCTGGCTTTGGAAATCCGGTCGTCGAGCAGCAGGAACACCATCACGCCGACGATGATCGACGGAATGCCTTCGAGCAGAAACAGCCACTGCCAGCCGTGCCAGCCGTTGGCCCCGTTGAAGTTCTTCAGGATATAACCCGACACCGGCCCGCCGATCACGCCGGACAACGCAATCGCCGTCATGAACCACGTCGTCATGCGGCCACGCCGATGCGCCGGATACCAGTACGTGAGATACAGAATGATGCCGGGGAAGAACCCCGCTTCGGCGAGACCGAGCAGGAAGCGCATCACGTAGAACATGGTCGGCGTGGTGACGAACATCGTCGCCATGGAGATGACGCCCCACGAGATCATGATCCGCGCGATCCACACCCGCGCGCCGACCTTGTGCAGAATCACGTTGCTCGGAATTTCGAACAGGAAATAGCCGACGAAGAAAATCCCCGCACCGAAGCCGTAGACCGCGTCGCTCAGGCCGAGGTCGGTGGTCATCTGCAGCTTGGCGAAGCCGACATTCACACGGTCGAGATACGCGACGATGTAGCACAGCATCAGGAGCGGCGCGAGCCGCCAGGTGACCTTGCGATAGGTCGCCTCCTCGAAACTGGAAGACGGCGCGCCGGCGCCGGGATGGTGCAGCGGATTAGCGGGACTTGCCATGTTGTCTCCTGATATTTTTTTAAGTCGAGTCGACGAAGCTTACGTATCGACATCAGCCGATTCTAGTCCCGCGAGGCGCCTTGTTTGGCATGGCGAGCGGGGATTGGGGGAAAACACCGAGGCCGATTGGCTATAATGCGGCATTCCACACTGTCCGGCCGCAGCACCGTCCGGTCGGGCCGCAGGTCCGACGTCGGCGCGCGCCGCACACCGTGTCTTTCGAATTCCATCCTGATCAGAGAGCGTCCATGAGCTTCAATCACGTCCCCGCTGGTAAAGACCTTCCGCAAGATTTCAACGTCATCATCGAAATCCCCGCGCAAAGCGATCCGGTGAAGTACGAAGCCGACAAGGAAACCGGTCTTCTCCACGTCGACCGCTTCATCGGCACGGGCATGCGCTATCCGGCAAATTACGGCTACATTCCGCAAACGCTGTCGGGCGACGGCGACCCGGTCGACGTGCTGGTCATCACGCCGTTCCCGCTGCTGGCCGGCTCCGTGGTTCGCGCACGCGCACTGGGCATGCTGCAGATGACCGACGAATCGGGCGTCGACGCGAAGCTCGTCGCCGTTGCGCACGACAAGGTCTGCCCGATGACGGCCGACCTGAAATCCATCGACGACGTGCCGGCATATCTGAAAGACCAGATCAAGCACTTCTTCGAGCAATACAAGGCGCTGGAAAAAGGCAAGTGGGTGAAGGTCGAAGGCTGGGCCGGCATCGAAGCCGCTCACAAGGAAATCACCGAAGGCGTGGCCAACTTCTCGAAGTAAGCCGCTGCTCAATTCCCGGTTTCCATGCCGTCAAAGAACCGCGCGAGTCTGCAGGGACCGCGCGGTTTTTTTCATGGGTTTTTTCAGAGTGTCACGCTATTTTTATCGTTAAGTGTTAACCCTTATGATGACCGCGTCGCCACGAGGTGTTGCCAGGAGCATGTAGTCCGGATGTCGAATCGCACTCCCCACTCATCGGGCTCGCGTTGGTCGAGCCGGCCTTACGCGCTGGCCGCCGCGCTGGCTGCCACTATCTATCGCAAGCGGCCGGTGTGGATGGTGTCGTTCGCAGCGAGCGAGGCCAGTCTGTCGGAAGGGTTGCGGGCCGCGTGCGCGTCCACGGCGATGCTGGCGCTCGGCAATCTCCTGCACGATCCGATCTTCGCGTGGGCAGCCATCGGCGCGTTCTGGACATGTCTCGCCGACGCGGCCGGCTCGAATCGCGCGCGCTTCGCATCGATGATGGGATTCGCGTTGCTCTCCACGCTGTGCGGCGGCGTGTCCGCCTTCGCGTCGGGCAGCGGCGCGCTCGCCGCGACGCTCGCGGTGCTGGTCTTCACGACGCTCGGCGCGTTTGGCCGCGTCTGGGGCGCGGCCACGTCACAGGTGACGATTCTGGCGGCCACCGCATGTGTCGTGATGGTCGACCGGCCCATTCACGATATTCGCAACGGCCTGGCGTTTCTCGGTATCTATCTGGTCGGTTGTCTGTTTGCGATTGCGCTGAGCCTGACCGTGTGGCGTATTCATCCGTTCGGCACGAGCCGCGCTTCGTTGCGCGCGGTTTATTTGCGACTCGCCGACCTCGCGATGGACAGTGCGCGTCTGCTCGAACGTCGTGCGCCGCCGCGCGAATGGGCGACCCATGCCGCCAAATTCCGCGCCGACACGCGCGCCGCGCTCGAACGTTCGCGCAAGATTCTGGCAAACGTACCAGCGTCGAAAAGCGGCGGCCGGCCGACCTACGACATGCTGCTCGGCTTGCTGGCCGACAGCGAAGCGGTGTTCGCGTATCTGATCGCGGTGTCCGGCGCCTGCGAGAAAGCGCCGGACGATCCTCGCCGCGTCAAACGCGCGGCGCGTCTGCTGAACGGGACGGGCGACGTGCTGCGGCGCATCGGCGCGGCCGCCAGTGACGAGCAGTGGGACCGTCTCGCCGATCTGCAGGCACGCGTGCGGCGTCTTGCGCGGCGCCTCGAAACCGCGCTGCTGGAACCGGTCACGCTGCGCTCCGATTTCGAACTGGTCGACTTCACGCCGTCGTCCGAACGCGCCGAACCGTGGGCGAGAAGCGCCGCCCGATCGCTGACGCGGGTCTGGGAAACCTTCAAGGCGAATCTGTCGACCGACTCGGTCGGCTTGCGGCACGCCGCGCGCGTCGGCGTGACCACGACCACCGGTTTCCTCGTGATCCGCGCATTGGGGCTGCCGTTCGGCTACTGGGCGACGATGGCGACCTTGCTGATTCTGCAACCGTCGATTGCCGCGACCTGGCCGCGGAGTATCGAACGCGCGGCAGGCAGCATCGTCGGTGGCGTGCTGGCGGCGGCGATCGGTTACGCGATCCACTCGCCGCTGGGCATTTCGCTGGCGGTGTTTCCGCTGGTGGTGGCGACCATGGCGTTGCGCCCGGTGAGCTATAGCCTGTTCGTGTTGTTCCTCACGCCGACCTTCGTACTGGTCGCCGATTTCGCGACGCCCGGCGTGAACGAGGTCGCCTATGCGGTCACACGACTGGGTAACAACGTGCTGGGCTGCGTGCTGGCGTTGATCGCGACGTTCTGGCTGTGGCCGACGCGCGAGAAGTTCGACTACCGCGCGTATCTCGGCGACGCCGTGCGCGCCAATCTGGCCTATTTGCGTGCCGCTTTGTCGGCGCCGTCGCACAGCGACAAGGACATGGAGCGCCTGCGCCGCGCCGCCGGACTCGGCAGCAATAACGCGGAAGAGGCGATTGGCCGGATACGCCTCGAAAAGCTGGAAGACTCGATGGTCGATACCGTGACGCTGACCGTGCTCAGTTTGCTGCGCAAGATGGCGGGCACGGCGACGCAGTTGCGTTTCAGCAGCAACCGGCGCGATCTGCACGACGAACTGGTGAACTGGATCGACGCGATGAGCGCGGATATCGAGAGCGCGCTGGATCGCACGTCGCGGCCCGGGCGGCATGAACTGCCGGCGCGGGACCGGCTGACTTCGCTGGAAGCGGACGCGGTCGGAGAGATTGCGTTGATGCGCCGCTTGTTGACGGAGCGGCTGCGGGAAGCGCGGGTTTAGCCGGCAGCCTGGGTTTGGGTTTCGCCTTCGGCTTCAGGTTCGAGCACCGGCACAGGCATCGCCGATTCGAGCGTGCGCAATCCTGCGGCCAATGCGCGTTTCTCGGCAGCCGTGAGCCGCTTGACCCAATACTCCGCGCGTGACGCGCTCGAGCGGTCCGCCAGTTCGAACGACGCCAATATCTGGACCGGCTTGCGCGAGCGGGTATAGCGCGCGCCTGCGCCGCTCAAGTGCTTCTCGAAACGCGCCTCGACGTCGACGGCAATGCCGGTATAGACGCTGCCGTCCGAGCATTCGAGCAGATAGAGAAACCACGCCATGACAGCGACTCAGCCTTTGAACGGATTGTGTTCGCGCAGCTCGTCCACGTAAGCGTGGATGCTGTTCTTTTCGTTATCGAGGAAATGGCCCACCGCGTCAGCGAACGCGGGATGCGCGAGCCAATGCGCCGAACGCGTGACCGTCGGCAGGAACCCGCGCGCCATTTTATGTTCGCCCTGAGCGCCGCCTTCGAACACACCGAGCTTCTCTTCGATGCAGAATTCGAGCGGCTGGTAATAAGCCGTTTCGAAATGCAGGCAGGGGACGTGTTCCAGCGCGCCCCAGTAACGGCCATACAGCGTGCCGCCGGTTTTTGCATCGCGCTGATAGACGACGAGCGAACTCGCGATCGGCTTGCCTTCGAATTCCGCAATGACCAGCAATAGGTTCTCCGGCATCGACGCGCCGATCATCCGGAAGAAGTCCAGATTCAGATACGGACTCGAAAAATGCTCGCGATAGGTCTGCCGGTAGCACTTGCTGAAGAAACGCCAGTCGGCGTCCTGGATGTCTTCGCCGCGAATCCGCCGCATCGTGACGCCGGCTTCCTGCACTTTGCGGCGTTCCGCGCGGATGTTTTTTCGCTTCTTCTGTTCGAGTGTGGAGAGAAAGTCGTCGAAGTCGCGATAGCCGTCGTTGAGCCAATGAAACTGCACGCCCTCGCGTTGCATCATGCCCATGTCGGTGAGCGCGCCGGCTTCGGTCGCGGTCGGAAACAGCACGTGCAGCGACGAGACGTCGGCCTGTTCCGCGAACGCCATCAGTGTCGCGACCAGATGCCGGAGCGCATGCTCGTCCGTCGACAGCAAGCGGTTGCCTTGTACCGGTGTGAACGGCACCGCACAGAGCAGCTTCGGGTAATAGGGCAGGCCGTTGCGCTTGTATGCGTCCGCCCACGCCCAGTCGAACACGTACTCGCCGTACGAGTGGCCTTTCAGATAGACGGGCGCGGCTGCCGCGAGCGTGTTCGTGCGGGTATCGGTCAGGGTGACGAATTGCGGCGCCCAACCCGTATCGGCGACGGCGCACCTGGTCGCGTGCAGGGCGCTCAGGAATTCATGCCGTAGAAAAGGCGTGGCTTGCGACTGCTGCGCAAGGAGGGCATTCCACACGCTTGCGTCCACCTCGGCAGGCGACGCCAGAATGCCCGTACGATAATCGATGTGTTCCTGGTTCAATCTGAGTGACTGTTCCCAATGAGCGACGCGGTGCCGTGCGTCGTTCGGTTATCCGGTTTGGCCGTGCCGTCGAGCCTGTCGCGATTCGACTCGGCCGCGCTTCCAGCAAGCCATCCGGCTTGCCGCACGGCCATGGTAAAGCAAACGCGCCGATCGGGCGCGGCTCGTCGGCGGCCACGAGGTCCGGAAGCGGAAAGCTGTAAACTGCGGGCACAGCCGGAAAGTCCGGGGCGCCGTTTCGAGTCCGGTCGCCCGAGGGCAAGAAACCGCAGCGTATGCACGATCGCAGTCTCTAAGGATGTGAAATGACAAAAGAGAAAAAAGAGTTCTTGAACCTGTACAGCCACGGTTTCGCGCGCGTTGCGGTCGGCGTTCCGGAGTGCAGGGTGGCCGACCCGGCCTACAACGTCGGGCAGACCCTTGCGCTCGCGCGGCAGGCGGCTCAGAACGGCGCATTGCTCATTGCGTTTCCCGAACTCGGCCTCTCCGCTTACTCGTGTGACGATCTGTTCCATCAGGAGGCGCTGCTGTCTGCCAGCCTGGATGCGCTCGGCGCACTGGTCGAGGAATCGAAAAAGCTCGACCTGGCGATGGTCGTCGGGCTGCCGCTGCGGGTCAATCATGCGCTGTTCAATTGCGCGGCCGTCGTCGCCGCCGGGAAGGTTCAGGGGATCGTGCCCAAGTCCTATCTTCCGAACTACGCCGAGTTCTATGAGGCCCGGCAATTCACATCCGCGGATTGCGCCGTCGTCGATAGCGTCCGGCTGTTCGACGCCGATGTGCCCTTCGGCTCGTCGCTATTGTTCGACATTCCGTCGGTGCCGTACTTCAGGTTTCATGTGGAGATATGCGAGGACGTGTGGGTGCCTATCCCGCCTTCGTCTTTTGCCGCGCTTGCCGGTGCAACCGTTCTGTTGAATCTGTCGGCATCGAATATCGTGGTTGGCAAGTCCGCGTATCGTCATCAGCTGGTCAGTCAGCAGTCGGCACGCTGTCTCGCGGCGTATCTCTACTCGTCCGCCGGCAAGGGCGAGTCGACGACCGACATGGCGTGGGACGGCCAGGCGCTCATCTACGAAAACGGCGAGCGGCTCGCGGAGTCGGAGCGCTTTAGCGATGCGTCGCACGTCGTTTATGCCGATGTCGATGTCGAGCGTCTGTCGCGAGAACGCATGCATCAGTCCACATTCGCCCAATCGGCACGCAGACACAAACTGGAAGTGGAGACGTTCCGCGTCGTAAGTTGCGACGTGGCCGTCAAAACGACAGGGCGTCTGCCGCTGCAACGCAAGGTGCAACGTTTCCCGTATGTGCCGGCCGATGCCGGTAAGCGGGATGAACGTTGCCACGAGGTCTACAACATTCAGGTCAGCGCGCTGGTTCAGCGGCTGGCCTCCAGCAATCTGTCCAAGGTCGTGATCGGCGTATCGGGCGGACTCGATTCGACCCATGCGCTACTCGTCTGCGCGAAAGCGATGGACCGGCTCGGCTTGCCGCGCACGAATATCATTGCCGTCACGATGCCGGGTTTTGCGACCAGCGACAGAACGCTGGCTCAGGCGCGTCGTTTGATGGAAGCCGTCGGCTGCTCCGCGTCGGAAGTCGACATTCGCCCGAGCTGTATCCAGATGCTAAAAGATCTGGGTCACCCGTTCGCGAACGGCGAACCGCAATACGACATTACGTTTGAAAACGTGCAGGCAGGGGAGCGCACCAATCACCTGTTCCGGCTCGCGAACTACAGCGGCGCTATCGTGATCGGCACCGGCGATCTGAGCGAGCTGGCGTTGGGGTGGTGTACTTACGGCGTGGGCGATCACATGTCGCACTACAGCGTCAACGCGAGCGTGCCGAAGACGCTGATCACGCATCTGGTGCGCTGGGCCGCGGACACGAAACAGATCGGCGATGTCGGCGGCACCGTGTTGCAGGAGATCGTGGATACGGAGATCAGTCCCGAACTCGTTCCCGGCAAGGTGGAAGGCAAACTCGAACAGAAGACCGAAAGCGTCATCGGACCGTATGAACTGCAGGACTTCAACCTCTACCAGATCCTGCGATTCGGATTCCGGCCGTCGAAGGTCGCGTTCCTCTCGCTGGCAGCATGGGGCGACAAGTCGACGGGTGACTGGCCGGCCGACTCGACGCTCGAACATCGCGAGTACGACATCGAGGCGATCAAAAAGAACCTCGGCATTTTCCTGTTCCGGTTCTTCAAGATCAGCCAGTTCAAGCGCTCGTGCGTGCCCAATGCGCCGAAAGTGGGAACGGGCGGCTCGCTTTCTCCGCGTGGAGACTGGAGAGCGCCTAGCGATTCGGAAGCGACGGTCTGGATGGACGACCTGAAGAACATTCCCGAGCGTTGCTAGCAGGTTCGGGCGCGCCTGGAACCGGCCCGCCGGTCACACTGATCAGCGGGGCAGTTTCTGGGTCGATGCCCACTCGCGAATCGCTTCTTTGAACAGGCGCAAGGCGACTGGCGGATGCCGGTTAGCCGGGTAATACAGACACAGCCCCGAGAGCGACGGACTCCATTTGGGCAGCAGGTCGATGAGTTTGCCGCTCGCCAGATGCTCGCTAATCGCGTACTCGGGAATCCACGCAATGCCGATACCTTGCAGTGCGGCCTCGACCATCATGTTGATATTGCCTAGCGTCATTGGTCCCTGCACGTCGATGGAGGTTTCGCGGCCGCCTTTGCGAAGATCCCAGCGATAGATCTTCCCGCTTTCGAAGCGGAACCGGATGCAGCGGTGTTTGAGCAGATCTGCCGGCTTTTCCGGTTTCGAATGCTCGCGGATGTACTCGGGCGACGCCACGGCCGCGAAGCGGACGTCCGGGCCGAAGCGCACCGCAATCATGTCTCGCGGCACATCGTCGAGGACGCGAATGCCGGCGTCGAAACCGTCGTTCACGATATCGACCATGCGGCTGTCGATGACGAATTCCACGTGAATGTCCGGATATTTCGCGAGAAACGCCGGCAACACGTGCTGCAGCAGAAGCTTCGTGCCGGACTCGGCCGCGCTGATGCGTATCGAACCCGACGGGCGCGAGCGCAGCGAAGAGGTTTCTTCCAGCGCTTCGTCGAGGTCGGTGAGTGCGGTACGCACTCTGACCAGAAGATTTTCGCCGGCCTCGGTCAGTGACAGCGAACGCGTTGTCCGGTTCAGCAGGCGCACGCCGAGTCGCGCTTCGAGTCCTTTCATCGAGTGACTGAGTGCGGACGGCGAGACGTCGAGCGCCCTCGCGGCCGCACTGAAACTGCCGCTGTCCGCGACGGCGACAAACGCATTGAGTTCGGATAAACCCGCACGCAGCATTCTTGAATCCCCCTCAATACCGGATAGCGCGATGGTCGTATTGTTGAGGTGCTCCGGCAATCCTGCAATGATTTTCGCGGATGCGCCGAAGGCTTTTCGACGGCGTTCATGCGGGAAGCCGTCTTCGCAACGTGGGAGGATTTGCGAGGGGAACCGGTAAAATCAGCGGCCTAGTGAAGCCCGCCCGCTCATTCGACGCGGCTTCTCCACGCAGGCCGGTTTGCCGAAATGCTTCCGGCGCAGCGTAGAATAAAAACCATCCATTTCCCTTTCACTCTTCCAGACACGAGACGAGGTTCGCCATGAAGCGCATCACTGCAGTTATCAAACCGTTCAAACTCGACGAAGTGCGCGAGGCGCTCGCAGAAGTCGGACTGACCGGACTGACGGTCACCGAAGTCAAAGGTTTCGGCCGCCAGAAAGGTCACACCGAGCTCTATCGTGGTGCAGAGTACGTGGTCGACTTTCTGCCGAAAGTGAAGATCGAAGTGGTCGTTGCAGACTCGCAATGCGATCAGGTGATCGACGCGATCATCGGCGCGGCGCGCACCGGCAAGATCGGCGATGGCAAGATTTTCGTGGCGGACGTGGAGCGCGTCATTCGCATCCGCACCGGCGAAGAAAACGAAGCCGCTGTTTGACGCACTACAAATAAAAAACGGTGCGATACCCTTTCGGACATCGCACCGATACGCGCCTCTCGCAGCAGCGTGAAAAAGATTCTCTTAAAGATCTGTTCCTGACACCGTTCGATTAGAACGAGTGTTGAATACCTGCATACACGCCAGTCTGGCTATGACCCGGCAGCGGGTTGTCCGTCGAAGCGGCCGTCCCTGCGTTGTTCGCATTCAGGCCATAGTTGGCCGTCTTGCTGTTTTGCGTCGTGGCAACCTGGATGTCCAGCAGCGTGCGCTTGGACAGATTGTACGAACCGCCGACCGTGTAGATCGTCGCATTGCCCGCGCCATTGTTGCCGTTGACGTGGTAGACCGCAGCGATCAGCGCAGCAGCCGGCGTGGCTTGCCACGTTACGCCGCCCCATTCGTGATCGAGCGTGGTGGGTTGACCCGGCAGAACGCCTGTCGCACCAGCCGAACGAATGGCCTGGTAACCACCCTGAACCTTGAACTGACCGAGGAACACGTTCACGAACGCCGAGTATTCACGCGATGCCGCGAATACGCCGTTGCCTGCATTAGCCGTATTGACCAGACCGGTGGTCGAAGCCGGGCCGTACAGTGCGCCGTTAGCCGGGTTGCGGATTTCGTCGTACATACCGCGAACCTGGAACAGCGAGTTCGTGTAGGTAATCTGAGCGCCAGCTTCGCGACCTTGCGGGGTCGTGCCGTTACCGTTCCAGCTCGTCGCGTTCGACAGTGCGTATTGACCGTAGAAGTCGAAGCCAGCAACCTTCGGCGACTGGTAAGCAACGTTGTTGCTCGATTGCGGCCAGTTGCGGCCACGCACCAGCGATGCCGACGACCAGTTGGATTGACCGAACGGGTCGAAGTCCCAGTCACCGTTCGAGATGAAGAGCATGCGGCCCATCGTGAACGTACCGTACTGGTCGTTCGACAAGCCGACCGTCGCCCAACGATTGAAGAGACCACCACCGCCGGGGCCTGAGCCGTTCATCGTGTTGAACGAGCCTTCCAACTGGAACAGGACCTTGTTACCACCACCGATGTCCTCGACGCCCTTCATGCCCCACAGGCTGGTACCCCAGTCGCCGCTTTCTGCGCGAAAGCGGTTCGTGCTACCCGTTGCCTGACCATTTGCACCTACGCCTTGCGGAACGCCCGTCATGTATTCCAGGCCAGCGTCAAGGCGGCCGTACAGCGTCACGCTGCTTTGGGCGTGCGCAACAACACCGGCTGTCATCAGCGCAGCGGCGAGCAAAGCTTTCTTCATCATCTCCTCCATACCCTGTCAAAAAGTGAAACCTAGTACTGCGAGTGGTGCCCGGACGAAATGCGGGCCGGACAGAAATCGGTACCAGGGAGATTAGCGGGTGGATTGGGTCTCCTGCCGTGACGTGTAGCCTGGAGGCTATCTGGTCGCCATGCCGATCCCTCGCCGACCGGTTCTCCTCTGTGCTTTGAAGTCAAACTACTTTTAATGAACTTTGTTTTGCTACTTTGGTTACTAATTTATCAAAAATACCCTTACCAGGGAGAAGAAATTAGGACCTGCCTTGTCAGGTGTCTCCAAATTGCAATACCAATGTGTGCAACGTCCCATTGCAACAACGCCCGGATTCCCTTAAACCCTTGTGCGCAAAGGGAAGTGGGGTTCAGCGCGAGGACGCTCAAGGATTGCCACTATTGACGCTCGGATGACGGCAAGGTATGGCGAAACGAGGTGGGGGAAATAACGCGGAAGGCCATATTTCACGGGCGAATGGCCGGCACGGACAGGGGCATGAGACGAAAAAGGGCGCTCGAAAGCGCCCTGTAACGTTAGTTCCACTACAGCCCAAATAACGGGTTATTCGATGTCCTTTATTTCAGGCTACCCGATAGAAACTGCTTGAGCCGTTCACTCTTCGTATTCTTGAATACCTCGTCGGGATGGCCTTCTTCTTCGACGCGTCCCTGATGCAGGAACATCACGTGATTCGACACGTTGCGCGCAAAGGCCATTTCATGCGTGACGACGATCATCGTGCGGCCTTCTTCGGCGAGCGTCTGCATGACCTTCAACACTTCGCCGACCAGCTCGGGGTCGAGCGCGGAAGTGGGCTCGTCGAACAGCATCACGTCCGGGTGCATGGCCAGCGCTCGCGCAATCGCCACGCGTTGCTGCTGGCCGCCCGACAGATGCGACGGGTACTGTTTTTCCAGGCGAGGCGCGAGGCCCACTTTCTCCAGATACTCGCGGGCGCGGTCTTCGGCTTCCTTGCGCTTCAGACCCAGCACGTTGATGGGCGCCTCGATGATGTTTTCGAGCACGTTCATATGCGACCACAAATTGAAGTGCTGAAACACCATCGACAGTTTGGTGCGCACGCGCTGCAACTGTTTCGGGTCCGACACGCGCAATGCGCCGTTCTTGCCGATCTGCGTGCGCACTTCTTCACCGTCGACGAAGATGCGCCCCGAGTTCGGCTGCTCGAGAAAGTTGATGCAGCGAAGCATCGTGCTCTTGCCCGACCCGGACGAGCCGATCACGCTGATCACGTCGCCGGCATTGGCCTTCAGCGACACGCCCTTGAGGACTTCGTTATCGCCGTACTGTTTGTGAAGCTCGTCGACGAAGAGCTTTTGCTTCTTGGTGTTCATCAGGATCCTTGGCGAGCTGACTTGCTGGGGGCGCAGCGCCCTTCGTGATTTATTTGCCTTGCGGCCGCAGATAGGCGAGCCAGTGACGTTCGGCGCGGCGGAACAGCGCGACCAGCGCGAACGAAATGCACAGATAGAGCAGCGCGGCGATGCCGAAAGCGTTGAACGACTGATAGGTGGCCGAGTTCACGTCGCGCGCGATCTTCAGGATGTCCGGCACGGTCGCGGTGAAGGCGACCGTGGTGGAGTGCAGCATCAGGATCACTTCGTTGCTGTAGTACGGCAGGGCGCGGCGCAGCGCCGACGGCAGGATCACGCGACGGTACAGCGTGAACGACGACATGCCGTACGCGCGCGCCGCTTCGATTTCACCGTAGGGCGTCGCGCGGATCGCACCGGCGAAAATCTCGGTCGTGTACGCACAGGTGTTCAGCGTGAACGCGAGCAACGTGCAGTGCATGCCGTCGCGGAAGAACGCGTTGGTGAGTTCGTGATTGCGGATGATCTCGAGGCTGTAGAGGCCCGTGTAGCACAGCAGCAACTGCACGTAGAGCGGCGTGCCGCGAAACACGTAGGTGTAGAGCCACACGAGGCTCGAGAGCCACTTCTTCTTCGACACGCGCGCAACCGACAGCGGAATCGACAGACAGAAGCCCAGACCGATCGACACCACCAGCAGCCACAGCGTGACCGCGACGCCGGTCATGCGGTAGCCGTCGGTGAACAGATAGTTGCGCCAGTATTGCTGAATGATCTCGATCATAGATCCGCCTTGCGTACGCCGGTCGAGTAGCGTTTTTCGAGGTATATCAGCACGAAGTTCGAGACCGTGGTGATGGCCAGATAGATAGCCCCGGCAAGCAGGGTGAAGAAGAAGAACCGCAGCGTGCCCTTGCCGGCGTCCTGCGAGGCTTTGACCACGTCGGCCAGGCCGATGATGGACACCAGCGCGGTCGCTTTCACCATCACCTGCCAGTTGTTGCCGAGGCCGGGCAGCGCGAAGCGCATCATCTGCGGGAACATCACGCGGGTGAACACCTGCCAGCCGGTCATGCCGTAGGCCGCGCCCGCTTCGAGCTGGCCGCGCGGCACCGCGAGAAACGCGCCGCGGAAGGTCTCGGTGAAATACGCGCCGTAGATGAAGCCCAGCACGACGACGCCGGCCACGAACGGGTCGATGTCGATCTGTTCCCAGCCGAGCAGGTCGGTCAGATTGTTCAGCCAGATCTGCAGGCTATAGAACAGCAGCAGCATCAGCACCAGGTCGGGCACGCCGCGCACGAGCGTCGTATAGACGGTGCCGACGCCGTTGGAAATGCGGTTTTTCGACAGTTTGGCCGCCGCGCCGAGCAGGCCGAGCACGAAAGCGAACACCAGCGAGAGGATCGCCAGTTTGATGGTCTGCCAGGTTCCGTTGAGAAGCAGCGGGCCGTAGCCTTGAAGGAGCATAAGGGGGTCCTTGACGATACATTGCCGGCCGACCGCGGGAAAGCGATGCGGCCAGTGCCGACTCTATTACGAAGCATCCGCAAAGCCCATGCGGGTGAGTCCCGGGTTTGGCGTCTGCTACGTGGTGTTTTGCCGGTTCAAAGTCCCGGATAGATGCCGTAGACGCGCGGTGCGAGCTTCTTCATGTTTCTCCTGAGTCAAGCGATCGTCGTGTAGTTCGATCTCGACGACCGCTGGCTTGTGGCCGGCCGTCGCTATTCTAGGCGGTCAAAATTGTCGTGCCCCGTCGGCGCGGCCTGGGCGATCGGATCGACTGCGGACATGCCCGCCACCGTGCCCGTGGCCATGCCCGTGACCATGCCCGTGACCATGCCCGCTCCCATGCCAGCTTCGGACGGACCCGGCCGCAGCCTTGCCGGACGGCGCTTCTGGCGCCCAGCGGGCGGCCGCGCCGGCCGAAAAGCGCGGTATTTTACCCGAACCGGTTTTGCGCACCAGCCTCGCGCACCTCTAACACCCGGCGAGCCGGCGGAGCGGGGCCGGCAGCCGATTGCGCGAATTCATGGAACGGTCCGGTGCGTGCCTGCCGATTGTGTAGCGGGCCGTGCGCCCCCACTATTGCGGGCATCGCCAACATTCACCGGGAGTCCCCCATGCTCGAGATTCGCCGTTCCGCCGAGCGCGGCCACGCCAACCACGGCTGGCTCGACTCGTTTCACAGCTTTTCATTCGCCGACTATCGGGATCCGGAGCACGTGCACTTCGGCCCGTTGCGGGTGATCAACGAAGACCGCGTCGCCGGCGGTCAAGGTTTCGGCACGCATGGCCATCGCGATATGGAAATCGTCACGTACGTGCTCGACGGCGCGCTGGCGCATCGCGACAGCATGGGCAACGGCTCGACCATCCGTCACGGCGACGTGCAGCGGATGAGCGCGGGGACGGGCGTGCAGCACAGCGAGTTCAACGCGTCGCAGGACGAGACGGTGCATCTGCTGCAAATCTGGGTGCTGCCGAAGCGCGCGGGCGACGCGCCCGGCTACGAGGAAAAGCGCTTCGACGCCACCGAGAAGCGCGGTCGCCTGCGTGTGGTCGCGTCGCCCGATGGCCGCGACGGTTCCGTGACGATCCATTCCGATGCGTCGATCTATGCAGCGTTGATCGACGGTGCGGAAACAGCGGAGTTCGCAGTGCCGCCGGGCCGGCTCGCTTACGTGCATGTCGCGCGCGGCTCGCTGACCGTGAACGGCGAAGCGCTGCAGGCAGGCGACGCGGCCAAGCTCAGCGACACCGCTACGGTGACGCTGTCGCATGGCGAGGACGCCGAAGTGCTGCTGTTCGACCTGGGCCAGTTGAACGGGTAAACGCGTAGAAGCGGTCACGCAAAAAGACAACGCCACGGCAAATTTGCCGTGGCGTTGTCGCATTCGTTGAGGGAAAGCGGACGGCGTGAACCGCCGCCCTGTTCAAAGCAATCCGCTTACTGATTGGTCGCAGCCGGTGCCGAAGCCGCGCCCTTTTGATCGTGATGATGTTGCCAGCGCTCACGCATTTTCTCGTGACGCGACTCCATCTTCGCGAAGCGCTGCTTGAGCGCGGTGCTGACGGTGGTCTTCTGCTGGTCGTTAAGGCCGTTGTAGAACTTGAGCCATGCGTCGGTGGTTTGCTGACGCAACTGCGCGTCTTTCTGCTCGACCTGCTGATGCGCGGCCGCCATCGCGTTCAGATCGAGAATCGGCTGCTGCTGCGCCGACTTGAACTGGTTCTTGATCTGCTCGTGATTCGCACGCATTGCTTCGTGGTCCTGCTTCATCGTGCCGAGCGCGGCTTGCCAGTCTTTTTCCTGGTCCGCGTTCAGCTTCAACTGGTCGTGCAGTTGCGTCAGTTCCTTCATGAAGTGGCCGTGCCAGCCGCCGGGGCCGCCATGCGCTTCGTGAGCGGGTTGGGCAGCATACGCTGCACCGGCGCCGATGGCCAGAGCGGTGGTAGCAACGGCGAGAACGCGCGACATCTTTTTGATGGACATGTAAGGCTCCTTGTAATGGAATAGCCGACGGTGCAAGCGACTACGGGGAAGGCCTGCATTCGGTAAGACACAGCGTAGAGATCTCCGCCCGACGCTGTGTTACGCGGATTGGTGCGGCTATTACGAGTCATTACGTGCACCTTTCACCGTAACACCCGGTAACCCTTGAGGGCGGTTTGAAATTCAACAGCCTTTCTACTGCGCGTTAAACTCCAGCCCATGGCTACTCAAATACTTGTTGTCGACGACGACGTCGAATTGCGCGACCTGCTGCGCGACTATCTGGCCCGCCAGGGTATCGAAGTGTCGGTGCTGCACGACGCGGGCTCGCTCGAGCGCAGGCTCGAACGCGAGCGTCCTGATCTGATCGTGCTCGACCTGATGATGCCCGGCGTCGACGGGCTCACCGCGCTGCGCAAGCTGCGCGCGTCGGGCGACGACATTCCCGTCATCATGCTCACCGCGCGCGCGGACGACGTCGATCGCATCGTCGGTCTCGAACTCGGCGCGGACGACTACCTCGGCAAGCCGTTCAATCCGCGCGAGTTGCTCGCGCGGGTGCAGGCAGTGCTGCGGCGGCGTCGCACGCTGCCGTCGGCGGCGGCGCCGGAGCAGCGCGAGCCGTTCAATTTCGGCCGCTTCACGCTGGACTTCCAGTCGCGCACGCTGCATCTCGAAGACAAGCCGCTCACGCTGTCGGGCAGCGAGTTCGCGCTACTGAAAATCTTCGTCAATCACCCCATGCGCACGCTCACGCGCGAACGTCTGCTCGAACTGCTGCACGGTCCTGAATACGACGGCACCGACCGAGGTATCGACGTGCAGGTGTGGCGCCTGCGCCGCATTCTCGAAACCGATCCGTCCACCCCCCGTTTTATTCAGACGGTGCGCGGGCGCGGCTACGTGTTCGTTCCAGATGGCGAACAGCATGCGTCGGCCCATTGATTCGCTGTTCGGGAGGCTGGCACTGCTAGTCGTTGCAGTGCTGCTGCTGTCGCATTTCGCGTGGTACGCGCTCATGCGCCTCGAGCGCAGCCAGTTGCAAACACGCTATGCAGTCGAGGAAGCGGTGTTTCTCGTCGACGCGGTGCGCCAGCACGTGGCCCGCTCGCCGGATCAACCGTTGCCCTCACGCGTGAAGCTGGTCGATCCGGCGAGCCCCGACGTGCCGCCGGAGAACGCCGACCTGCCGCCGCCGCTCGCGCGCTTCATCGACGATGCGCAAGACCGAATGCCCTCCGGCACGCAGGTGCGCGCGGGTCTGCCCAACCGGCCGCCCTCCATCTGGGTGCGCGGGCCGTCGGATAAAAGCTGGATCGTCGTACCGGTTCAACTGTTGCGTCCGCCGCCGCGTTCGCTCGATCGCACGGTGCTGTGGCTCGCCATTATTTTCTCGTTTGCCGTGATGGCCGCGCTGTTTGCCGCGTGGGCGTTGCAGCAGCCTTTGCGCTCGCTCGCCCAGGCGGTCGCGCGCTTCGGTCGTGGGCTGCCGGTGCCGCCGGTGCCCGAGCGCGGTCCACGCGAATTGCGCCAGCTCACGCATGGCTTCAACCAGATGGTGCAGGAAGTCGCGCGCACGGAAAACGATCGCGCGGTGATGCTTGCGGGCGTCGCGCACGATCTGAAGACGCCGCTCGCGCGCCTGCGTCTGCGCGCCGAAATGATGGACGAAGCGAAGATGCGCGACGGCGTGGTGCGCGACGTCGATTCGATGACGCACATCGTCCAGCAGTTCCTGGTGTTCGCGCACGACGGCGCGGACCGCAGCGAACCGGTCGAGGTGGACACGCAATGCGAGCGGGTGGTGCGCAGCTATCGCGCGGTCGCCGACCCGGACGCCGCGCCGGCCGTGCAGACCGAACTCGATGCCGGCTCCGCTTTTCTGCTGCCGGCCGCAACGCTCGAACGGATTCTGTCGAACCTCATCGATAACGCGCATGCGTACGGCGCGCCGCCCATCGTCGTCGCGACCGCGCGCACGGCGCAGGGTTTTACGCTGTCGGTGCGCGACAACGGCAAAGGCATCGCCGCGCAGGATCTGATCAATGCAAGCCGGCCGTTCGTGCGGCTCGATCCGGCGCGTGGCGGCAATGGACACAGTGGGCTCGGACTGGCAATCGTCGAGCGGCTCGTCCGGCGTGCGGGTGGCGAGTGGGAGATCGGCAATTACGGCGGACGGGGCTTGCGGATCCTGATGACCTTTCCGTTCGATGTCGTACCGCGCGCAGAGGCGGTGTCGGAGAGTGTCTGGAGTTGACTGTCGAGGTTTGAAAAAAGCGATGCGCGTTGCGCGCATCGTCATGATCGACCCGCTAGCCGGGTCGCGATGTGGAGCGCCGGCTAGTCTGAAAACAGCGTGTTCAACGCGTTCGCCGCATCGCTATCTACCGTATTCCACGTCACGGTTTCGGCCTCGAAAATATAGTGCGTAGTGTATTTGCCGAGGCGGGCCAGTATCTCCTCCTGAATCAGTTCTGGCGCGACGGCGAGTTTCAGATACCACGTCGTGGACGACAGGCGCGTCTGGAACGCGCCATATTCGGCCAGCAAATGGTCGAATGCGGCAGCATCCTGATCGCGACACACGATGACCAGATTTCCCTTCATGCGAATCTCCCGTTAGAGCGGTAGCGGCAACCTAAAGATCAGGGTCGATGATACCTGCTTCGGTGGGCGAGGCCCGAGGCCTGGCCGCATTTGTGTCACGTCATCACCATGCCGTCACCGCAGTGCGCGCCGGCGGCGCGGTGTCGTCGTCGGGCGGCACCGCTTCGGTGCGATCGCGCCCGCCCGACTTCGCGGCGTAAAGCGCCATGTCGGCACGGCTCATGATCCGCTCGGGCAGATCGTCGGCCGATAGCTCGGTAATGCCGATACTCACGCTCAACACCACCGACGCCGGCAGTTGCGGTGACGGCACCGCCTTCAGACGCATGCGCAGCCGCTCGACCACCTCGCGGCCGCTCGCGAGATCGGTGGCGGGCAGCAACACGCCGAACTCTTCGCCGCCGAGGCGGCCGACCGCGTCGGCGCCCCGCAATTCCGTACGACAGGTCTCGACGAAATGTTCGAGCGCGCGGTCGCCCGTGGCGTGACCGAAGCGGTCGTTGATCTGCTTGAAGTGGTCGAGGTCGGCGATCGCCATACAGAGCGGTTGCCGCGCGGCGCGCGCGCGTTCGATCTCATGGCGCAGCAAGTCGAGAAAATAGCGGCGCGACAGCGCGCCGGTCAGCGCGTCGTGGCGCGCTTCGGCCGATAGCAGCGCATTGGCCGATTGCAACTGCTCGGCGAGGTCGCGGGTCGCGCGGTGATGGCGCCGTTCGCGCACATAAGACACGGTGATCACCCAGGCCAGCGCAACGGTGCCGGCCATCGTCAGGAACACCAGCAACTGGTCGCGCTTGTGATTGCGCAGCAACTCGGGCCAGCCCGCGAGCGGATCGACGAGATGCGCCGAGAGCCCCGAATTCAGGCCGCTGCGCGATTCCACGAGCGAGGGCAGCGGTTGCCGGCCCATGCCGAACAGTTGGGCGGCCGCGGCCGGCGGCACCCAGGGCGCCGCTTCGCGCACTTGCGGATCGGCGTGGATGCGCAGTTCCGGGAAGCTGTCGTGCCGGTAGACGACATGACGGTCGGCCGCGCTCATCTGCGTCACGCGGCCGTTGGGCAGCGCGCTGCCTTCGAGCGTGCTGTCGTGCGCCATGATGACCACGCCGTTCTCGTCGGCGACGAAGGTGCCGGCATGCGCGACCCAGTGCCGTAAGCGCGCGAGGCTCACCTTGGCGACGACCACGCCCGCCAGCAGACCGTCCGCGTAAACCGGCGCGGCGATGAAGATGCCCGGCTCGCCGCTCTGCCGCCCGACACCGTACGCTTCCGAGAACGCGCCGAGCAGCGCGCTGCTCAGATAACCGCGCACGCGCATATCGACACCGATAAAAGAGCGGCTCGCCGCGACGGGATTGGCTGTCCAGTTGCTCGATGCCACGCAGATGCCGTTGGCGTTGACGAGCCAGATCTGGTCGAGACCGGAGAAGCCCTGC
Source organism: Paraburkholderia sp. BCC1886 (assembly GCF_900996245.1). Lineage (GTDB taxonomy): Bacteria > Pseudomonadota > Gammaproteobacteria > Burkholderiales > Burkholderiaceae > Paraburkholderia. Next base: position 38,327 of record NZ_CAAJGK010000048.1, read on the forward strand.
GCGTCGTGCAGGAAATTGCTCACCTCGATGAGCTGCGAATCTTTTAGCAAGGCGGCGCGCCGGGCGGGTTCCGCCGTGTCGCCGTTCGCGGCATAATTCCGGGATTGCACCAGCGCATGCTGAACCATGTCCAGTTTGGCCATGGTCGCGGGAATGGCGCGAGACATGGCAAGGTCGCTGGCAATCACCTCGGCCATGTTGTCGACCACCGACGTGGACATTTGCCGCTGTGCACGCAGGGTCGCGTCCAGCTCTTGCTGTACCATCCGGTCCGCGACCATGCCGGCCACGAACCAGCAAATCAGGACGATCAGCAAGAAGCTGACCGGTCCGATTACCTGGCGCAAGGTTGTCCTGTTCATCGACCCTCTGATCCGTCTGGCTGTGACATGCACCTGACTCGTTCGTGGCAGCGCGCGGGCGCCCGGCCACTTCTCTGGGAGCGCCCGGCGATGCGTCGCCGCCAGGGCCCGGGATAATCGCCCCGGGGTTCACCCCGGATGCATGGATTCCCGATTTTAACCGGCAGGGGGCCAGACGCCATCGTTAATACGGTAATGCGGCAATAGCGCGACCGGAATGCGACAGCCATGCAGCAGGGACGCGACGATCCTGCTGGCACAACCCGGCTGTGAACCACTCGCTACGCTATTTGCCACGATTTGGCGCTAAAGGTTGTGCCTGAAACATAGGATGGTGTAGTGTCGTGCCGTCCAAAACGAGGAAAGCCCGCCAGCCTACGGGCGGCGCCTGCGGCGACAGGAGTCCGGCTCGACGGTGGTGGTTCTGGACGGTCTCGTCCGCGAACACTGCCGGTGCCGGCCACGTGTCTCCAACGCTAACGAATTACCGCGCACACGCGTTTTTGCCATGCCTGATTTCCGTTTTCCGGACTCATTCTCAGACTGCCGCGCCGAAGCTCCGGCGTGCTTTGCGACCGCGAGCGCCGCTCGTCACGGGGAGGGCGTCTGATGGATTTCAGCTTCAACCTGAAGCGCACCGCCAACGCGTCCGCATGGCGGGTGTTGCCCAATCGCTGGGACTTCGTGGCGTTTCCGCTGATCATCTGCCTGATCGCCATGGCGGCAGTCGGCTTTCACGAAACGCTCGCGCCGATGTCGACGCTCAAGACGCAAGCCATCTCGCTCGATCCGTCCATGTTGCCGGAATACGCGATGCGTACGACGCTGCGCATGCTGGCGGCGATGGTCGCTTCGCTGATCTTCACGCTCGGCTACGGCACGCTCGCGGCGAAGAGCCGTCGCGCCGGTCTGGTGCTGGTGCCGATACTCGACATCCTGCAGTCGGTGCCGGTGCTCGGCTACATTTCGTTTACGGTCACGTTCTTTCTCGCGCTGTTTCCGGGGCGCGTGCTCGGCGCCGAACTCGCGGCCATCTTCGCGATCTTCACGAGCCAGGCCTGGAACATGACGTTCAGCTTCTATCAGTCGCTGCGCACGGTGCCGCGCGATCTCGACGAAGTGTCGCGCGGTTTCCATCTGACTTCATGGCAGCGCTTCTGGAAACTCGAAGTGCCTTTCTCGATGCCTGGCCTCATCTGGAACATGATGATGTCGATGTCGGGCGGCTGGTTCTTCGTGGTCGCTTCCGAGGCCATTACGGTCGGCAACAATACGATTACGTTGCCGGGTATCGGCGCTTATCTGGCGCAGGCCATCTCGGTCAAAGACCTGCATGCGATCGGCTGGGTGATCCTCGCGATGACCGTCGTGATTCTCGCGTACGACCAGTTCCTGTTCCGCCCGCTCGTCGCATGGGCCGATAAATTCCGCATGGAAAACACCAGCTCGGGCGACGCGCCGGAGTCCTGGCTGCTCGACCTGATTCGCCGCACGCGTCTGATTCACCGTCTGCTGGTGCCGCTCGGCTGGATGTTCGCGAAGGCCGCGCGCGTACCCTTGCGCTTGCCCGCTTTCAAAGGCCCGAAGTTCCAGATTCCGCAGAGCCAGAAAAACTCGCGCTGGGGCGACCGCTTGTGGGCGGTGCTGGTGCTGGTCGCCACGGTCTACGTGGTGTCGCGCGTGTTCCTGTATGTGCGCACCGGCGTGTCGCTGGAAGAGGTGTGGCACGTGTTCGTGCTCGGGCTGATCACACTGCTGCGCGTGGTCGTGCTGATCGCGCTGGCTTCGGTGGTGTGGGTGCCAGTCGGCGTGCTGATCGGCTTGCGTCCAGCGCTCGCCGAAAAATTTCAACCGCTCGCGCAGTTCCTCGCGGCATTCCCGGCCAACCTGCTGTTCCCGGTCTTCGTGATCGCCATCGTGCGCTTTCACCTGAACCCGGACATCTGGCTGTCGCCGCTGATCGTGCTCGGAACCCAGTGGTATATCCTCTTCAACGTGATCGCCGGGGCGACGTCGTACCCGAACGACTATCGCGAAGCGGCCAAGAACTTCCATATCACCGGCTGGCAATGGTGGCGTCAGGCAATGCTGCCGGGCATCTTTCCGTACTACGTCACGGGCGCGATCACCGCGTCGGGCGGCGCGTGGAATGCCAGTATCGTCGCCGAGTTCGTGCAGTGGGGCGATACCAAAGTGGTCGCGCACGGATTGGGCGCTTACATCGCGCAGTCCACCGCCGCGGGCGACTATCCGAAGATCATCGTCGGCATTGCCGTGATGTCCCTGTTCGTGACGCTGTTCAACCGGCTGTTGTGGCGTCCCATGTACGCCTACGCCGAAGCCAAGCTCCGGCTGGATTGAGCAGGTAGTCGAGTGAGAAAAACTGAAGGCAAAACGCGATGCAAAATCCTAAAGCTGCTATGACCGCCGCGCCGATTTCCACGCCGCCGAAGCCGCCGCGCCTCGGCGAAGAAATCCTGTGCGTGAAGGACGTGTGCCGCGGCTTCAACAAGTCGCAAGGCGAACTGCTGGTGCTCGACGATGCGAACCTGTCGTTGCGCGAAGGCGAGATCGTCGGACTGTTGGGTCGCTCGGGCTCCGGCAAGTCCACGCTGTTGCGCATCATCGCCGGGCTGATCGAGCCGACCGACGGCGAAGTCACCTATATGGGCAAGCCGCTCGACGGTCCCGCCAAGGGCGTCGCGATGGTGTTCCAGACCTTCGCGCTGTTTCCGTGGCTCACCGTGCTGCAAAACGTGGAAGCCGGGCTCGAAGCGCAGGGTGTGGCGGCTCGTGAGCGTCGCGAGCGTGCGCTCGCGGCAATCGATCTGATCGGTCTTGACGGTTTCGAAAACGCTTACCCGCGCGAGTTGTCGGGCGGTATGCGTCAGCGTGTCGGCTTCGCACGCGCGCTGGTGGTCGACCCGACGCTGCTGCTGATGGACGAGCCGTTCTCCGCGCTCGACGTGCTGACCGCCGAAACGCTGCGTACCGATCTGCTCGATCTGTGGACGCAGGGCCGCATGCCGATCAAGGCGGTGCTGATCGTCACGCACAACATCGAGGAAGCGGTGTTCATGTGCGACCGCATTCTGGTGCTGTCGTCCAATCCGGGGCGCGTGATCGCCGAGATCAAGGTGCCGTTCAAGCATCCGCGCAATCGTCTGGACCCGGCGTTCCGACGTCTCGTCGACGATATCTACGCGAAGATGACCGCGCGTCAGACTGACGAAAAGACCAAGAAGGGCCTCGAGCTGCATAGCTGGTTGCCGCATGTGTCGACCAACCTGATGGCGGGTCTGATCGAGACGCTGGCCGCCGCGCCGTACCATGGCCGCGCCGACATGCCGGAAATTGCGCGCTCGTTGCATCTCGAGGTGGACGATCTGTTTCCGGTGGCCGAAGTGCTGCAGCATCTCGGTTTCGCCGATGTGCGCGAAGGCGATATTTTCCTGACGCCGCCGGCTCGCGTGTTCGCCGAGTTCGGCACTCAGGAACGCAAGATGATGTTCGCCGAGCATCTGCTGCGTCACGTGCCGCTCGCCGCGCGAATCAAGAAAGTGTTGAACGAACGTCCGGGACATCGCGCGCCGCGCGTGCGCTTCGAACAGGAGCTGGAAGATTTTCTGTCGGATAGCGCGGCGGAAGAGACGCTCGACGCGGTCATCAACTGGGGCCGTTATGGCGAGATCTTCTCGTACAACGACCAGACCGAAATTTTCAGCCTGGAAGACGTGGAGTCCTGATTCGCTGCGAAGCAGGGCGCCCGTTATAAAAACGGCCGGTGTGGATTCATCCACCCGGCCGTTTTTGTTTTGCTGCGTGTTATTGCAGGTTGCCCCAGCGCTCCACCGCCGGTTCGGCCGACGCCCATTTCCAGCCCTTGTCCTGCTGACAGGCGCTTGCCGTGTACCAGTCTTCGTGTGCTTTCTGACCTTCGCCTTCCTGCACCGAGAAAACGAACTCCTTGCAGAGTGCGAGCGCCGAGCCGAACGCGCGCGTAACACGCACCTGACCGTGACCGTTCTCGATCGGCAACGTGTGTTTGATGGTCCAGGGTTTCGTCTCGCCGACCGACATGCCGCCTGCCAGCGCGGCAATCAGGTCCTGCTGATCGGTGTGCATCGAGCGCATGAAGCGGCCGACCGCTTCGTCGGTCGCGGCCTGCACGGCGATACCCACGCCGATGCCGATTGCCGGGTTCGACGTGACGAGACCCGACGCGACGCCAGCGGCCGCACCGCTTGCCGCGCCGACCGACGAGCAGCCGCTCGTCAGTACGCTCGCACCGACGCACACCGCGCCGGCCAGCATGAGTCGCCATGGCATTGCGCCGCGCAGACCGAGGCTGGCGCGCAGAGGCTGCATATAGCGCGACCGCCCGGTGGTCGGCAAATCCGCCGAAGAACGCGCCGTCATTGCAGCGCACCCCAACGTTCGGTGGCGGGTTCGGCGGACGCCCATTTCCAGTTGTCGCCGTCGCGGCAGATGGACGCGACGTAAAACGCGCTGCTGGCCGGCACGTTTTTGGTGGCCGTGTGATCGACCGAAAACACGATTTCCTTGCAGTCGAGCGCGCCGGTACTGATAGCGCGACTGACCGTTACGCGGCCGTGCTCGTCGTCTTCGATCGGCATCGAGTGCGTGACGCTCCACGGCGCGATGGCGCCGACGTCGAGCGGCCCCGCGATTTTAGCGATGCCGTCCTGCGTATTCGTATGGACGACGCGCTCCGAGTACTGCACGCCGGCGCGCGCCGCGGCCACCGCGCCCAGGCCGATACCGGTTGCAACCGCTGCATTGCTGGTGACCTTCGCCGCGAGCGCGGCGCCCGCGATACCGGCGCCGGCGGTGGCGCCTTCCGAATAGAGCGAACTACAGCCGCTCAACGTGGCCGACAGTGCCAACGCCAACGCGACGATGGTCATCGCGCCGGGTCGCTGGCGGCGAGTTTGATAGGTCGACGCGCAGTGAACCGCGTCGTCGACGCTGCCGGCCCAATTCGTACTTTTTTGCATTTCCCTGTCCCTGATCCTGCAACTGCCTTTCATTGGACTTGAAGCCAAGTCACGCTGCTGCCGCATTTTGCAGGATGCCATTTGTAATTGGCAGAGCGAAAATGCAAGCAATTGCAAAACATGGTGCGGGCGAAAACGGTTTCTGCTGAACAATGCGCGGTCTTCGCGTGCGTCTGTCAGAGTGCGATGAAGCATTCCGACGGGACTGTCAGGCGGAAACGAAGGGGAGGGGATCGGGATGGCGCCGCGCTCGCGCGACGATGTCGCGCGAGCTTCATACAACCAGTTGCTGGTTGCTCGACTAGGACTGCTCGACTTCTTCTTCCGCGCCTTCCTCGCCACCGTAGGCGCTCAGGCGGTTGTACAAGGTTTTCAGACTGACGCCGAGCGCCTTGGCCGCGCGCCGCTTGTCGCCGCCGCAGTATTTCAGCGTGCCGAGGATGATCTGCTTCTGCGCGTCGGCGAGCGGCGTGCCGATCCACACGCTCATCGCATCGCCTTGCGTCACGGCTTTCTTCACGCGCGACGCCAGATGCGGATGCGGCAACTCCACCGTCTTCTCCGCCAGAATGAACGCGCGATATACCGCATTCTTCAACTCGCGCACGTTGCCGGGCCACGACCAGGTGCGCAGCGTTTCGATCGAGCGTTTGCTGAAGCTCTTGCTTGCACCTTCCTGCTGATTCAGCAGGGCGAGGAAATGTTGTGCGAGCAGTTCGCGATCGCTATCGCGTTCGCGCAACGGCGGTGCGCGCAGCGGGAACACCGCGAGCCGGTACATCAGGTCTTCGCGCAGACCGTTTTCCTTGACGGCCACTGCCGGGTCGCGGTTGGTGGCGGCGATCACGCGGACGTCGCCGCTGATCAGATCGTTGCCACCAACCCGATAGAACGTGCCGGTCTCGAGCGCGCGCAGCAGCTTGACCTGACGCACGGGCGCCATTTCGGTGATTTCGTCGAGGAACAGGGTGCCGCCGTTCGCGTGCTCGAAATACCCGAGCCGGCCCGCTACCGCGCCTGTAAAGCTGCCTTTTTCGTGGCCGAACAGTTCGGCTTCGATGAGTTCGTCGGGAATCGCGCCGCAGTTCACGGCCACGAAGGGCGCGTCCTTGCGGCCGCTTTTGTCGTGGATCGTGCGGGCGATCAGTTCCTTGCCGGTGCCGGATTCGCCGATGATCAACGCCGTGGCGTCGGTACAGGCGACTCGTTCGATCTGCTCGTACAAGTCCAGCATCACCGGGGACGAGCCGTACAGCAAGCCGTACGATTTCAGTCCCGCGATGCCGTCCGCGACGCGCTGCTTCGCCTGTGCCGAGCCATTGCCGCCGGCTGAGACGGAGGGCGAGTCGAGATCGATTGACGCCATAAACGGGGAGTCCTGTGCAAATGATTAGGTTGTTGCGGCGCGCAGGCCTGGGAACGAGAGATGCGGATCGCAATATCTCACAAAGGTCGATTTAACCACTTTGACGGCGCTTTCGCCAATCGATGTGGCGATCGGCGCGCGTCGCAATGATGGGTCGGTCGAAACTGCCTGAAGCCGGGCCGGGCGGCTGCCGTGGCGGAAGTTTTACCGGGCACGCCGTCTGCGACTTCGATCCGACACGCGCGTGCTTTCCACCTGGGAATCTTATCGATGAAAGCCCGCGCGAACGCCGAACTCAGACAGGAGTGAATGATGACTGAAACTACGCAACAGCTCGCACTCGGCGGCCAGAAGATTGTCGAGGACCTGCGAGTGCTGCTGAAGGACTCGGAAGAAATGCTGCGGCTCGCGGCAAATGTACCCGGCGAGGGCGTCGACGCATTGCGCGACAAGCTCGGCACCCATGTCGAGACGCTGCAGTCCGCACTCGGCGACGCGCAGCAGAATGCCCACCGCCGCTACCGGACGGCCACGGTCACGACCGAACGCTATGTACGGCGCAATCCATGGCAGTCGATTGGTGCCGCGGTAGGCGTGGGTTTTCTGCTCGGCATCCTCACGACCCGCTAACGTGCGAACCGCTCGATGCAATGCGACGTCTTTCAGCTTCAAACGATAAGGAGTTCACGATGGCACGACCCAAAATTGGTCTATTCGGCGCGTTGATGGCGCTCGGCGGCTTCCTCGCAGTGCGCTACGTGCAACGCAATCGCGCGCAGCAGATTCCGGTGGCGCGGGAACTGAGCCGTTGGGAGGACGAGGGCGGCGCGGTGGCCGCGCCGGCGACGCCGGCAGGCAGCGTGACGAACGCACCTGCAGCCGGACATAACGGCGCTGCCTATACCAACGGAAACGGTGGCGCGTGGCCATTTCCACGAAGCTGAGTTTTTTGTGACGAAACCGACGGGCCGGGCGCTCGCCTTGCGGGCGACCCGGCCCGTGTTGTTATTCTTGTCCCGATAAGTCCGTATAATGGGCAAATTCACAACAATGCCCCGGTCGACAAGTCAATTTTTCCGCGCATTGTTGCGGTATTGACTTAAGTCTGAGAGTTCGGTAGTTTTTGCCATATCGTATCCCTGATCTTCGCCGACTGTTTTGACGCGTGGCGGGGCGATACCCGGTGAAACCAGATTTTTCGCACGCTTTCTTCTTTTTTACCCACGCTCCAGGTTTTCGAGACGCGATGCCACATGTACTGATAGTCGATGACGATGCGAGTACCCGCGAGGCGCTTTCCGCGATCATCGGGGAAGACGGCCTGACTACCGCCACGGCGGGCGATTTGCGCGAGGCGCGCATTCAACTGGTTCGGCAAATGCCGGATGTCGTGTTTACGGATTTGAAGTTGCCTGACGGCAGCGGCGTCGATCTGTTCGAGGATCTCGATCCGCGATCCGGCGTCGAGGTGATTGTGATTACGGGTCATGCGACGGTGGAGTCGGCGGTGAATGCGTTGAAGATGGGCGCGACCGATTATCTGGTCAAGCCGATCAACATGCAGCGCGTGAAGGCGATTCTGTCGCGTTTGCCGCGCGCGGGCGACCTGAAAGCGGAAATTGGCACGTTGCGCGGCGAGTTGCGCCGTATGGGCCGGTTCGGATTGATGCTCGGCAATTCACCGGCGATGCAGGAGGTGTACGACCAGATTGGCCGCGTGGCGCCGACGGCGGCCTCGGTGATGCTGGTGGGCGAGTCGGGCACGGGCAAGGAGGTGGCTGCCCAGACGCTGCATGAATTGAGCTTGCGTCGCAAGCACGCTTTTCTGGCGGTGAATTGCGGGGCGATTTCGCCGAACCTGATCGAATCCGAGATGTTTGGGCACGAGCGCGGTTCGTTCACTGGCGCGGACCGGCAGCATAAGGGTTATTTCGAGCGCGCGAATGGCGGCACGTTGTTCCTCGACGAAATCACCGAGATGCCGATTGAGTTGCAGGTGAAGTTGTTGCGCGTGCTGGAAACCGGCATGTTCATGCGGGTGGGGACCACGAAGGAAATCGAAACGGACGTGCGACTGATTGCGGCCACGAACCGCGATCCTGAGCAGGCGGTGCTCGAGGGCAAGTTACGGCTGGATTTGTATCACCGGTTGAATGTGTTTCCGATCAGCTTGCCGCCGCTGCGTGACCGCGGCAAGGATGTCGAGTTGCTGGCGCAGGCGTTTCTGGATGAGCTCAACGAGCGGCATAGCAGCAAGAAGCATTTTCCTGCGGCGGTGAAGGAAATGTTGATGTCGTATCCGTGGCCCGGGAATGTGCGTGAGTTGAAGAATTACGTGCAGCGCGCGCACATTATGTCCGGGACGGATTCCGATAGTACGGCGACGGTGCCTTTGCAGATTACGTTGTCGAAGCCTGCGGCTGGGACGGCTATTACGATTCCGTTTGGGACTTCTTTGGCTGAAGCCGATCGGCAGTTGATATTGGCGACGCTGGAGCAGTGTGGAGGGGTTAAGACCCGCGCTGCGGAGATTCTTGGGATTAGTTTGAAGACGCTTTATAACCGGCTCGTCGAGTATGGGAATGATGGGCGGGATGAAGATGTGGATGAGAGTCGGGCTTTGGGTGGGGCGGATGCATAAGGGGGCGTCGTTGCACTGGCTTTTTCGTTGCACTAGCTTCTTTGGCCTCTCCTTGCTTTGTTAGTGGTCTATTAGCGTTCCCCCTGTGCGGGGGGGGCACCTACTTTTCTTTGCCGCCGCAAAGAAAAGTAGGCAAAAGAAAGCGGGCTCAAACCGCTAACCATTAAGCGGGCCCCGCGCGGGGTTTCTGGTAGTGGTGCATCTGGAATCCGTGCTCCCGCACATTCCGCCTCAGTGACAAGGCAGTCATTCTTCCGGCGGCGCTTCGCGCGCCCCCGCGTCGTTCTACCCCCCTCGGTTTTTCGCCTTCCGTGGTGTACCCATCCGCGACGCACGCAGTGCGGAGTGGGAGCTGATGAGTGCTTTGTCACTACCGCGTAATGCGCGAGGGCACGGATTCCAGATGCACCACTACCGGTGGTTCACCGCGGTTCCCACTTAAGAATTAGCGGTGTGAGCCGCTTTCTTTTGCCTACTTTTCTTTGCGGCGGCAAAGAAAAGTAGGTGCCCCCCCGCACAGGGGGAACGCTAATAGACCACTAACAAAACAAGGAGAGGCCAAAAAAAAACAGCCGCCGAAGGCATCACCCACCCCCTAACCGATCCCGAATAGCCGGCAACATAACCTCCACCGCCGCACGGCCTTCTTGTATGGCCGGCCCCGCCCGATGAAAATCAAAAATCCCCATCCCCCCGAGTCGGGGTTGAATAAGAATATCAGCCGGCTCCCCAGCCAACCGGCTCCTCGTAATCCGCACCTGCATGATATCGATACTCTGCGCGACCGCGCTCAACATGGATGGCACCCGCCCACTAGGCGCAGGCGGCACCCTGACATCGTCGGTCACCGGTGAATCGGGCGGCGCCAGCCACTTGGGCCACGGCTTGCCATTCCTGCGCAAAGCAACCGGCGCCGGTGCATCAGGATCGATGGCAGGCGTCTCCACCACCGCCCCACCAAAATCCCGCCCATTCAGAATGTCGTTGTTCAGATCGACAGCAATCACACAATCCGCCCGCATCCCACGCGCAACCGATACCGGCACCGGATTGCTCAACCCACCATCCACCAGCCACACCCCGTTGTGCCACACGGGCGTAAAAATCCCCGGAATCGCAATCGACGCGCGCACCGCGTCCACCACGCTGCCATCCTGCATCCAGCTCTCACGTCCCGAATCGAGTTCGGTCGCGACCGCCGCGAACGGCATGTTCAATTGCGCAATCGAACGTCCATCGAACTTCTCGGCGAACACCTGAATCACCTTGCGTCCACCCAGCAAGCCGCCCGATAACCGCAAGTCGAGCAGGCGCACCACCGTCTGCCAGGTCAGCCGCGATACCCACTCTTCCAGCCAGTCCAGATCGCCATTGGCATACACCGCTCCGACCAGCGCGCCAATCGATGTCCCGCACACCACGTCGGGCTTGATGCCCGCGTCGTGCAGCGCGCGAATCGCCCCGATATGCGCCCAGCCGCGTGCCGCCCCACCCCCCAATACCAGCCCGATCCGGCTGGATCGACGTCGACGTATCATCCGTTTCCCCGCCTTCCTGTTGTCTATCGCCCGCGCACCACGTCCGAACGCGAAGTCGTATACACCTTGTGATATTGATCGAAGTGAACATTGAAAATGCCCTCCTCCGTCACGCCCCGCTCACGCCACTTCCAGCTCCACACGGTCTCCGGCTTCAGCGGAAACACCGCCACCTGACCAGGCTTGCCAAGCAGACGGCGCACCTCGTCATCGCTCATGCCGATGCGGATCTTGCCGAAGTTTTCGGCGGTCAACACCTGCGTGATGGCCTGCAACTTTCCATCGCGATCGATATCGACCATGTAGGTATTCAAGCCCTCCGGTCCACGCGGATACTCGAAGCGCCGCGAACCGTCCGTGAACGTGCGCTCGGTTTCAGGCTTGCCCATCTGCTCGCGTATCTGCGATTCGGTCGTGACGCCCGGCGTCAGGTCCTTCAGCAACAACGCATCCGGTTTGACCGCATTGAAAAAGTCCTTGAGTTTTTGCACGGCGTGCTCGCTCTGTTGGTCGTCGCAAGCAGCCAGCGATACGCACGCAGCCAGCAGCGCGACGGTAAGCAGTTTGAAACTCACGGCGAATTCCTGTCCGGTTACGGCCGGCAGCGCGCCCGCATTTCAGTGTGAAATGGGTGCTACAGGATAACCGCGAGCAGACAAAACCGCGAGCGAGCGCGGCAAAGCGGCGCCAGGCCGCAAAGGCGAGCAATGTCAGGGACGAGTTGCAGGAAGGAGCGCAAACAAAAAAGCGACGCCGGAAAAAAGCGTCGCCAGTTGGCGGTACGGTCGGCCGCAATCGGAAAGCGCGGCCCCGGCGCGCGAGTCCATGCTCGCAACCCGTGGTCCGGCAAGAAACATACAGTGCGCACAAGACGCCGAACATCGAGCCAAGCATCGAGCCCGACATCGGCGCGGGCGACTCGCAGCGGTCTGTCGTTGCATTCGCAAACCGCTGCTGGCTTTGGCCGCCCTGGTCCCCTCTATGAGCTTTCAGGTGCGACTAATTTAATCGCAGCGGCCGGTTTGCACGAGAGCGCGTTTACACCGAATCGGCAGACGATTATGGACCGGCTGCACACGGCATCGATCGCGCCGGCGACACGTTCAGATCACCCGAAAACCATGCGTGCCGTCACGCCCCAACTGCGCTACCAGGCCGAACTCCCACTCCAGATACGCATTCAGTGCATCGAGCGAATGATCGGTGCCTTCATACGGCCGCCGATACCGGTCGATACGCGGCGACGCCATGCGCGTCTCGCCATGCTCGAGCGGCAAACCCGCTTCGACCCACTCGCGCGTGCCGCCGCGGAGCACCTGCACCGGCTTGCCCGTCAACGCCGCCAATTCCGGCGCGGCAAAGCGCGCCAGCCAACTCGAATTGCAAGTCGCCACGTAACGATGCGCGTCCGGCAACCGGCGCAACGCATCTTCCAGTTGCCCGCGCAGCGCGAACCACGCGCCGGGAATGTGGCCGCTCACGTAGCGCGCGCTACGCGTGAAATCCAGCACGACGGTTCCCGGCGCCTGCAACAGCGTCACCAGATCCGCCGCCGACAGCTCGTCGACAACCGGTGGCGTCGGCACGTTGCGCGCCGCCGGAGCCGGACCTTTCTCGGCGAAATCCGCAGCGCCCAATCCGTCCACGACGTACACCTCGACGTTCATCTGGGCGAGCCACGACGCCGTCATGTTGGCGCGCACGCCGTCGTTGTCCGCGAGAATCACGCGGGCGCCGCGCACCGGCGCGAACACTTCGATCTCCTGCACCAGCTGGCCACCCGGCGCGCTGCGAAAACCCGGCACGTGGCCCGCTTCGTACTCTTCGAGCGAGCGCACGTCGAAGCGGTAAACCGTGCGGACGGCTTCGCCGGCCCAGCGACGTGCTTCATCGCGTGAAGTGCGACCGACACGGGCACGCCCGGCCACCGCACGAGCCGCGTCGGCGGCGGCGAGGCGCGCGGTGTTCGCCGCATCGCCGGCGTCTTTTCCCGCTGGTTCGAAACGCCGCGTGCTGCCGTGCGCAAGCGGCTGACCCGCCAGCGTCCAGCCGATGGTGCCGTTGCGCAAGGCCGCAACCGGATTCGGCACGCCCGCATTGATCAGCGATTGCGCGCCGATAATGCCGCGCGTGCGTCCCGAGCCGTTCACGACGATCCGCGTGGCGGGGTTCGGTGCAAGCTGCGCGATACGCAACACCAGCTCCGCACCCGGCACGTTGATGCTGCCGGGAATATTCATGGTCCGGTATTCGTCGAACGGACGCGCGTCGAGCACCACGACATCGGCGTCTTCGTCGAGCAGCGCCTGTAACTGCGACGCGGGCAGCGAAGGCGTACGGCGCCGGCTTTCCACCAGTTCGCCGAACGCCTTGCCCGGTACGTTGAGTTCATGAAACAGTTCGCCGCCGGCTTCGCGCCAGCCTTGCAAGCCACCCTGCAACACGGCGACTCCGGTATAGCCCATGTCTTCGAATCGAGCGGCAGCGCGCGCCGCGAGTCCTTCGCCGTCGTCGAATACGACGATCGGCACGTTCAGGCGCGGCAGGACGACGGGTGCATCCAGTTCCAGACGCGACAGCGGCAGATTGGCCGCGAACAGCGGATGACTGCGGGCATGCGGCTCTTCCTCACGCACGTCGACAAGCGCGACTTCCTCGCGATCGAGCAGCGCATGGCGCACGTCTTCGAATGATCGGGTACGCAACTCTTTGACGAAACTCATGAAATCGGACACTCCTTCGTAGCATTCCAGCAGTTCGCAAGACCATGCTCGAGTCGCTGGGAATATCGATTGGGCAGCGTAGCTTTTGCACCGTACACGCGAAATCCGATCGGCGTGCGATGGCAAAAAAAGCCTTGCTCGCGTGATGGATATGGAGACGGCTGCCGTAACGTCGCTGGAACGTCGCCGCGATGTCCGCGCGGCTACCCAAGCATGCGCAAATTTCAAGCCACGCTGCGCAGGACACACCTTAGACGGCCTGCAAACGCGCACCGGTCAATCCCCCTCCCGCGACGTGGACATCCCGGCGCCGTCAGCAGGAAACGGAAAGCTTTGCCACAATGCGCCATCGCGTGAAAGCGCCACAAATAGCAAGCTCACAGACATGATCCCCTTCTCGGTACTCGACCTTTCGCCGGTCACGGCCGGCGCCACGCCCGCCCAGGCCTTCAAGAACACGCTCGATCTCGCGCAGCACGCCGAGAAGTGGAACTACCAGCGCTACTGGCTCGCCGAGCATCACAACATGACCGGCATTGCGAGCGCGGCGACGTCGGTGGTGATCGGCTACGTGGCCGGCGGCACGACGAAAATTCGCGTCGGTTCGGGCGGCATCATGTTGCCGAACCACGCCCCGCTCGTCATCGCGGAACAGTTCGGCACGCTCGCCTCGCTGTATCCCGACCGCATCGACCTGGGTCTCGGCCGTGCGCCCGGCACCGATCAGAGCACCGCACGCGCATTGCGCCGCGATCTGCAAAATAGCGCCGACTCGTTCCCGGACGACGTCGTCGAGCTGCAGCGTTATTTCGCCGATGCCGTCCCCGGCCAGCGCATTCGCGCAGTGCCGGGCACCGGTTTGCACGTGCCGCTGTGGTTGCTCGGCTCGTCGCTGTTCAGCGCGCAACTCGCGGCGGCGCTCGGTCTGCCGTTCGCATTCGCGTCGCACTTCGCACCGGATTACATGATGACCGCGCTGAAGGTCTATCGCGAACAGTTCCGGCCGTCGGCCACGCTCGACAAGCCGCACGCAATGGTCGGCGTGAATCTGTTCGCGGCCGACACCAACGAGGAGGCGCGGCGGATGTTCACCTCGTTACAGCAGCAGTTCATCAACCTGCGCCGCGGCACGCCGGGCAAACTGCAGCCGCCGGTCGACCGGATCGAAGCGTCGCCGGGTGAACTGAACAACGTCGCGCATTCGCTCTCGTGCACGGCGATCGGCGATCGCGAGGCGGTGAAGGAAGCCCTGCTGTCGATCATCGCGCAGACCGGCGCGGACGAACTGATGCTCACCGGCCAGATCTACGACCACGCCGCGCGCCTGCGATCGTTCGAGATCGGCGCGCAGATTCGCGACGAGTTGAGCCGCGAGCAGGCGGGCGAGCACGACGACCAGTCGGCCACGCAGAGCGTTTAGCGCCACGGCGCCAGTTCTGGCGCCATCGGCATGAAAGCGGCCGTGCTACAGCGGCTCTACGAGAAAATAAATCAAATGAATGCCGGCTGGCCGTGAGCGCCGGCACGGCAAGCCAATCGCCCGCGCGAGTGCCGGTCTCTGGAGCGACGCCTCCTTCCATCGCCTTTCTTCCCGACCTGTCATGCCCCGACCAAAAAGGCTCGGGGCGCTTTGGCACGTGTATTGCTCCCCAACTCCTCACCCGGCTATGTGCAGTGGCGCACGGAGACTGGCGGTGCAAGGGTTGATCGTGCGCAAGGTGCGTGCGACCGCGGCGTCCGCACAATCGACAATATTCAGGCGCGCTGGATCGGTGCTAGAAGTAACGGATGCCCACTTGCGAAGCATCACGACCCGCATCACCGGAAGCAGCAACGAACCAGCCCCAGGGGCAGACAACATCGAGGAGACGGACATGCACACGCCGGAACGGCTGAACGATCTGCAACGCTCGACACTCGCCATCGTCCTCGCGGGCGGAAGAGGCACGCGGCTCGGGCCGCTCACCAACAAGCGGGTGAAGCCGGCGGTGCACTTCGGCGGTAAATACCGGATCATCGACTTCGCGCTGTCCAACTGCCTGAACTCGGGCATCCGGCGTATCGCGGTGGTCACGCAGTACAAGGCGCATTCGCTGTTGCGCCACATGCAGCGCGGTTGGGGATTTCTGCGCGGCGAATTCGGCGAGTTCATCGATCTGTGGCCCGCGCAGCAGCGCGTGGAAGGCGCTCACTGGTATCGCGGCACCGCCGACGCGGTGTTCCAGAATCTCGACATCATCCGTTCGATTCGCCCGAAATACGTGGTGGTCCTGGCGGGCGATCACATCTACAAGATGGACTACACGCGCATGATCGCGGATCACGCGGCCAGCGGCGCGGACTGCACGGTCGGCTGCATCGAGGTGCCGCGCATGGACGCGGTGGCCTTCGGCGTGATGGCGGTGGACGAAAACCGCCGCGTGACCGGCTTCGTCGAAAAGCCCGCCGATCCGCCCGCGATGCCGGGTCGTCCGGACATGGCGCTGGCCAGCATGGGTATCTACGTGTTCAGCGTGGATTACCTGTATTCGCTGCTCGAGGAGAACATTTCCAGCGCCGATACCGACCACGACTTCGGCAAGGACATCCTGCCGCGCGTCGTCACGCAAGGCACGGCGATCGCGCATCCGTTCAGTATGTCGTGCGTGTCGTCGGACCCGAACGTGGAACCGTACTGGCGCGACGTCGGCACGATCGACGCGTACTGGGCGGCCAACCTGGACCTCGCGTCGACCATCCCGACGCTCGACCTGTACGATCGCAACTGGCCAATCTGGACTTACCAGGAGCAACTGCCCCCCGCCAAGTTCGTGCGCGACCTGAAAGGCCTGCAGGGTTCGGGCAATAACCTGATCGTATGCGGCGGCTGCGTGATTTCGGGCTCGCAGATTTCGCGCTCGGTGCTGTCGTCGAACGTGAAGGTCAGCTCGTTCTGTCACATCAGTGAGGCAGTCTTGTTGCCGCAGGTGACCGTCGGCGCGAGTTGTCGCTTGCAGAAGGTGGTGATCGACCGCGGCTGCGCGATTCCCGAGGGCATGGTGATCGGCGAAGATCCGCTCGCCGACGCCGAACGCTTTTATCGCACCGACGACGGCGTGGTGCTAGTGACGCCAGACGCGCTGCGGCAACTCGGCTGAGCCGGCATACGCCACTCTCTTCAACAAGAACGAACCGAAACCGAGCCTATGACGATCCGCGCTCTGCACGTCGCAAGCGAGTTGTATCCCCTCCTCAAAACGGGCGGTCTCGCCGATGTGGCGGGCGCGTTACCACCCGCGCTGATCGAACGCGGCGCCGATGTGCGTGTGCTGTTGCCCGGTTTTCCGTCGGTGCTGGCCGGCTTGAGCGATCTGCGGCCGGTCGCGCCGCTGGGTCATCCGCCATTGGGCGGTTTGCCTGGCGGGACGGCCATGACGCTCGAACGCGGCACGCTGGCCGCGAACGGCCTGGTCGTCTACGTGATCCGGGCCGATGCGCTGTACAACCGCCCGGGCAATCCGTATCTGAACGACGAACACGTGCCGTACGGCGACAATGCCCAGCGCTTCGCGCTGCTCGGCTGGGTCGCCGCGCAACTCGCGCAGCAACTCGATCCGGCGTGGCTGCCGCATGTCGTGCACGCGCACGACTGGCATGCGGGACTCGCGCCGGCCTATCTGAAAGCCGCCGAGCGGCAACTCGGGCGGGCGCTCGCGAAGACCGTCTTCACCGTCCACAACCTCGCTTATCAAGGTGTGTTTCCGGCTCATCAATTCGGCCAGTTAGGCCTGCCGGACGACTTTTTCGGTGTGAACGGCATCGAGTTCTACGGGCAACTGTCGTTTCTCAAAGCGGGCCTTTACTACAGCGACCGCATCACCACCGTCAGCCCGACCTACGCCCGCGAAATCCAGACGCTCGCGCAGGGCGGCGGCCTCGACGGTTTGCTCAGACACCGCACGCACGATCTGAGCGGCATTCTCAACGGCGTCGATTACACCGTGTGGAATCCCGCCAGCGATGCGCTGCTCGACACCCACTACACGGCCACGCGTCTGGCGGGCAAGATCGCCTGCAAGGAAGCGCTGCAGAAGCGCTTCGGCCTCGCGCAGAAAAGCGATGCGCTGCTGTTCGGCGTGGTGAGCCGGCTCACCGAGCAGAAAGGCCTCGATCTGCTGCTCGAAGCGGTCCCGGAGATCGTCAGGCACGGCGGACAGCTGGCCGTGTTCGGCACCGGCGACCCGGCGCTCGAGAACGGCCTGAAGCGCGTCGCGCAGACGCATCCGGAGTCGGTCGCGGTGGAACTGGGTTTCGACGAGACGCTCGCGCACGCCATCGTGGCGGGCAGCGATGTGATCGCCGTGCCGTCGCGTTTCGAGCCGTGCGGGCTGACCCAGCTGTATGCGCTCGCGTATGGCTCGCTGCCGCTGGTGCACTGCGTGGGCGGTCTCGCCGACACGGTCGCGGACGCCTCGCTTGAAAATCTCGCCGACGATCTCGCCACCGGCTTCGTCTTCGAGCGCTTCGAGCCCAAAGGCATTGCCGCTGCGATTCGCCGCGCGTTCGCGCTCTACGGACGCCGCACCGAGTGGAAAGCGACCCAGCGCCGCGCGATGCGGCAGGACTTCGGCTGGGGTGCGTCGGCGGAGCGCTATCTGGCGCTGTACCGCGAGCTGGGCTGAGGGCCGAAGCCGAAGCCGAAGCCCGAACCCGAAGCCCGAACCCCGAACCCCGAAGCCGAAGCCCGAACCCCGAAGCCGAAGCCCGCGTCCCGGGCCGACTTTTCGCGCGGGTGATGGTTCGATGCAACAAGTTGGGGACGCATCGACTCGCGCGCGGCAAACTCCTGTATCGTTTCCCCACACCGCAAAGCGTGCAGTGGTCCGGCACGCGGCGAACCGTCAGCCGCACCGGCGGCCGGCCCCGAACAGTCGGGCCGGTTCCGGCCGCGGCGCATCCATCCCGTTTTCACTGATCGCGCACGAGCGTTGCGCGGGCCCCACCATGACGAAAAGCGTTCTGAGCATCCAGTCACATGTCGTTTTTGGACACGCCGGCAATAGCGCCGCCGTGTTTCCGATGCGCCGGCTCGGCGTGAATGTCTGGCCGCTCAACACCGTGCAGTTCTCGAATCACACGCAATACGGACACTGGAGCGGCAGCGCGATCGACGCCGCGCAAATGGAAGACCTGGTGGACGGCATCGGCGCGATCGGCATGCTGCCACGTTGCGACGCGGTGCTTTCCGGCTACCTGGGCACGCCGGAACAGGCGCAATCGGTGATCGAAATCGTCAAAGCCGTCAAATCCGCCAACCCGCGCGCCTGGTATTTCTGCGATCCGGTCATGGGCGCGAGCAGCGGCTGCAAGGTCGAGCCGGGCATTCAGGAGTTTCTGGTCCGCACCATGCCGGGCGTCGCCGATGCCATGGCGCCCAATCACACCGAGTTGCAGCGCCTCGTGGGCCGCGAAATCGAAACGCTGGAAGAAGCCGTCAAGGCTTGCCGCGAAGTCATCGCACGCGGACCGAAACTGATGCTGGTCAAACACCTGCTCGACCGGAACAGCCCGGCCGACCGCTTCAACATGCTGGTCGTGACCGAGCGCGAAGCGTGGATGGGACAGCGCCCGCTCTACCCGTTCGCGCGGCAGCCGGTGGGTGTCGGCGATCTGACGAGCGCGGTGTTCGTCGCGCGCACGCTGCTCGGCGACTCCATCCGCGCGGCTTTCGAGCACACGCTCGCCGCCGTCAACGCGGTGGTCAAGACCACCTGGCAAGCCGGGCGCTACGAACTGGAACTGGTCGCGGCGCAAAGCGACATCGCCCAGCCGCGTGAATGGTTCGATGCATGGGCAGCGGAGTCCGTGTAAAAGCCATACGGCGCCGGCCACTTATAATGCTCGCCGCGTGACCGAAGCATCCGGCCAGTCACGCGTCATCCGGCATTCAGCAGACGAGGCATCGATGGACGGTTACATCCGCAGCGAGCGGGAAGAGTTTTTTGAGCAGTTGTGCATGAGCGTCGACGCCGACGAGGCGCACGAGCAGGAAGCGATCGAGTTCTTCGAAAACCAGTTCGACCAGAACGATTTCGATCCGACCCAGTGGCTCGACATCGCGCTGTACTATTCGCCGGCCGTGGCACGCGGCATCGTCGATATGGTCACGCCCGACGACAAGGCACGCAGCAACATCGCCGAAGTCATCGCGGACAATCTCGACATCTCGTATGGCGAGGACGAGTGCCAGCAGTTCGCGGAAACCATCGAGTTCGCGCTGAACAACGGCGTGCCGGTGGATATCGACCTGGTACTCGACGGCTGCCAGCGCGCGCTCGACGATCTCGACACGTGGGCCGACGAAGACACCAAGGCGCCGCTGTTGCGCCTGCGTGAAGAGTTGCTGCGTCAGCAAGGCGAGCGCTAGAACACCCGCATCATTCGCCCTCGCCGAGCTGCCCGAGTAGCGACTGCAAGCGCTCCACGTGCCGCAGCAACAGGTCGCGATGCTTTTCGATCTGCTCCAGTCGTCCGGCCAGGTCGGCCTGAATCGGATCGTCGAGATCGGCACAGGCGATCACTTCCTCCACCCTCGTACGCATCGACGCCAGTTCCACTGGACCGTGACTCAGATGCCGCTCGAAACGGCGCACGTCCTGGATAGCCAGCTCGCGAACCTGGCGCACATGCAACTGCCGTCGATGCGCCTCGACATCCAGACTCTCTTCTTCGACCCGCCGGGCCGGCGCCGCTTGCCCGAAAATCGGTTCGGGCGGCCGCAACACCGTCTTCTTGCGCACGGGATGCGCAGTGCCGCGAAACCGGGCGAGCGGCTGTTCGTTGTCGATCGCCTCACGCGCCGCCGCGGGAATTTCATCGCTGCCGTGCGGCGCGTTCATCCAGCCGGCCGGCAAACCCGTCACGGCTTCGATGCCGCGCACGAACTCCTCGCTAAACGCACGCTGGCCGGACAGCATCAGTTTCAGATAGCTCTCGGAGAAGGTCATCATGCGAGCCAGACGGCTTGCCGCGCCGAGCTCCCCGGTCAACAGCACGAGGTTCGCTCGCCAGACCGGCAGCAGCTCGTCGCATGGCTGGATCGCTGGGTTGTCCATCTTTCACCCCGCTGTAGAGAGACGACGCGCTCAGGCTGCGTCATCGGTTTGTAAAGATGACCGGCACAAGGAGCCGTTGCCGGACGGCCAAAGTCGACCAGTCGGGTTCCGACAGGTCCCGCCCGTGGCCGAAATTAGCTGCCTCCAGCCTGTCATCACGTTGTGCGATGCTCTTATCTGCTGCGGCACGATCCGTGCTTAACAGCTAGCTCCACACACTCAAGAGGATTCGACAATGAAGAAGATCATCCTGGCCATCGCTGCTGCCACCGTCACCCTGAGCGCGATCGCTCCCGCGCAGGCGTACGAGCATCATCATCGCGAGTGCCACAAGGTGCGCGTTCATCATCATTGGGAAACCCGCTGCCATTAATGAGCGGACTTCCCTCGGGGAAGCAGCATCGAAAAAAGCCCCGCTTCGCGCGGGGCTTTTTCTTGGCCGGTCGCAGGCTATACGTTCCACGCGAAGCCGGTCGCATGCAATCGTGGTGACATGCTGTTACACCTTGGCTGGACTGGCCTGGGTAATCTTCTGGGCGTTCCGGTTAGCGGGCAAGCCCAGGTGGCAAGTCGGTTTCCATTCAAGCCGCCTCGACCCGGGCGAGCGCCGTGCGTACCAGCGATTCAAGCAGCGGTTCGACTTTGCCCGCGAGCGCTTCGTCGTACGCGTAAGGCATCTGCTCTTCCATGTACGTGATCTGCGACAGCTCGAGTTGCACCGCGTGCACACCTTCCAGCGGTTGCCCATACTGCCGCGTGATATAGCCGCCCTTGAAGCGTCCGTTCGCCACCGCGGTATAGCCGCCATGCTGCTCGACCATCGCGGCCAGTTCTTCGGCCACGCCCGCCACCGCGCTCGCGCCGTTCGACGTGCCGAAATTGAAATCGGTCAGACGTCCGTCGAAAAAGCGCGGTACGTGCGAGCGGATCGAATGCGCCTCCCACAGCAAGACCTTGCCGTGCTCGGCCTTCAGTGCCGCGATCTCGCCGGTCAACGCATCGTGATACGGCTTCCAGTACGCGTCGCGACGCCGCGCGACTTCCGCATCGGTCGGCAGTTGGCCGTCCCGATACAAAGGCTCCTTGTCGAAGGTGTCCACCGGGAGCAAACCCGTGGTGTCCTGGCCGGGGTACAGGTTGGCGCCGTCCGGCGGCCGGTTCACGTCGATCACGTAACGCGCGTAGGTCGGCGTGAGAATCGACGCGCCCATGCGTTTGGCGAACGCATAGAGACGGTCGAGGTGCCAGTCGCAATCGTCGGTGCGTTGCGCGACCGGCGTCATGGTCGCGGCGATGTCGGCGGGAATCTGGGTGCCCAGATGTGGGATCGAGATCAGTAACGGCAGGCTTCCCCGATGCAGCGAGAAAACCGGCGGCAGGTTCGAAGCAGTCATGTCAGTCCGGAGTCGAGTGTGGCGAAAAAAGGTTCAGGTGGTCGAGGTCGCCGGAATGGCCGGCTCGCTCGTCTGCGTCACTACTTGAGCAACTCGGCAAGCGCCACGCGATAGCGCGCGTAAGCGCCCTCTTCGTCACGATGCCTGCGGTTGTCGACCACCTTGTCGCCACCGGTATAGACATCGCGAATCGGCGTCTCGCCGTGCTCGCAGAATACAACGCCGGAAAGCCACGCGTTCGGCGCGTGCTCGGCGATGCTCGAATGATCGGCGTCCAGCACCAGCCAGTCGGCCCGCCGGCCCGCCTGCAAAGCGCCGACCGCACGGCCGGTGGCGAGCGCGCCGCCTTCGAGCGAGGCATCGAACAGACGATCGGCGACGTGGGTCGTGCGCGTGGACTGCGCGCCCTCGGCGCACGCCAGCACATTGCGCTGACGCCGCGTGAGCCGCTGACCGTATTCGAGCAGGCGCAATTCCGAGCGCCAGTCGACGCCGATGTGGCTGTCCGAACCCACGCCGATCCGCCCGCGCGCATCGAGATATTCCTGCGCCGGAAAAAGGCCGTCGCCCAGATTCGCTTCGGTGGTCAGACACAAACCGGCGACCGCGCCGCTCTTCGCGAGCGCCAGGGTTTCGCTCGCATCGACATGAGTGGCATGCACGAGGCACCAGCGGCTATCCACATCGAAACGATCGAGCAGCCACTGCACGGGACGCGCGCCTTCGGTCTCGACACAGGCGTCGACTTCGGCGGTTTGCTCGGCGATGTGAATATGGATCGGCGCGCTCGCGTCGAGACCCGCGAGCAGCGTGCGCAACGAGTCCGCCGACACCGCGCGCAACGAATGCGGCGCCAAGCCATAGCGAAGCGCACCGCTTTCGGGGCGTGCCGAGCGCAACGTGCCCAGCAGGTCGAGCAGGCTCTCGGGCGTATTGATGAAGCGCCGCTGATCTTCGCGCGGCGGCTTCGCCCCGAAGCCGCTGTACTGATACAACACGGGCAGCATCGTCATGCCGATACCGCTTTGTGCCGCGGCATCCACGACACGCTGCGCGAGTTCCGCCTGATAGCCGTACCGCTCGCCCTGCGGCGTGTGATGCACGTAATGGAATTCGCACACCGACGTGTAGCCCGCTTTCAGCATTTCGATGTACAGCCACTGCGCAACCGACGCGAGTCCTTCCGGCGTGATGCGTGCAGCGAAGCGATACATCAGTTCGCGCCAGCTCCAGAAGTTGTCGGTGGCGCCGCTGCCGGATGCTGCGCGGTATTCGGTGAGCCCGGCCATCGCACGTTGAAAAGCATGCGAATGCAGGTTCGGCATGCCCGGCAGAACAGGCCCCGCCGCTTTCGGCACGCCCGCGGGAACGGTCGTCGTATCCGGCGTAACCGCGGTCAGATTGCCGTCGGCATCCCACTCCAGCAGCACATGACGACGCCAGCCCTCGGGCAGATAAGCGTGGTCGGCGAACAGCGAGTGCTTCGATTGCGTCATCTTGGTGGTCTCAGCTCAATCTGTACCGCGTGTAAGCGGTGCTTGTGGTCGGAGCGTGGTCACGGTCTCGCCCGCGCGCACGACCCGCGCGCACAGCGGTCGTCCAATCCAGTAAGCCAGCTCGGCCAGCGAGTCGACCGACCACACCGCGAAGTCGGCCGCGCGGCCAGCCGCCAGCATGCCGTGCGTGTCCGCCTTGCCGAGCGCTTGCGCCGCGTGCGACGTCACGCCTAGCAGCACTTCCGGCACGGTCATGCGGAACAGCGTGGTGGCCATGTTGATCATCAACAGCAGCGAGGTGGTGGGCGACGTGCCCGGGTTGCAGTCGGTGGAAATCGCGATCGGCACTTCGTAACGCCGCAGCAGTTCCAGCGGCGGCAGCTGCGTTTCGCGGATAAAGTAATACGCCCCCGGCAGCAACACGGCGACCGTACCGGCCGCCTTCATCGCGGCCACGCCCGCTTCGTCGAGAAATTCCAGGTGATCGGCGGACAGTGCGTGGTGACGCGCAGCCAGCGCGGTACCGCCGCCATTGGACAACTGCTCCGCGTGCATCTTCACCGGCAGGCCGTAGCGTTTGGCCGCATGGAATACGCGCTCGCTTTGCCGCAACGAAAAGCCGATGCGCTCGCAGAACACGTCCACCGCATCCACCAGACCTTCTTCGGCGAGCGCGGGCAGCATGGTCTCGCAAACCTCGTCGATATACGCGTCGGCGCGGCCCGCGAACTCGGGCGGCAACGCATGCGCGCCGAGAAAGGTCGTGTACACGGTCACCGGATAGCGTTCGCCCAATCGACGCGCAACGCGCAGCATCTTGCGTTCGTTGACGAGGTCGAGTCCGTAACCGGATTTGATCTCGACGGTCGTCACGCCTTCGGCGAGCAAAGGTTCGAGGCGGGCCGCGGATTGCTCGAACAGCGTCGCTTCATCCGCGGCGCGCGTCGCGCGGACGGTCGAGAGAATCCCGCCGCCCTGCCGCGCGATTTCCTCGTAGCTGACGCCGGCCAGACGTTGCGCGAACTCGTCGGCGCGCTGCCCGCCGTACACCAGATGCGTATGGCAATCGACGAGACCCGGCGTCACCCACCCGCCCTGCAGGTCTTCATGCGGCCACGCGGCGTAACGCGCGGGCAGGTCGGACGCCGCGCCGAGCCAGGCAATGCTGCCGTCTTCGACGGCGATCGCGGCATCGGGCAGCGTGTGGCGAGGGTCGCCCCCGGCGCACAGTTTCAGGTGATGCCAGACGGTTTGCTTCATGGCGTACTCATTGCGGCTGGAGGCAGGTCGGTGAAATCGAAGGGTCGCGGCGCGTATCGTGACGATTGTCCGCGAAACCTGATTAGCGTGACGTGGAACGTGGCGTGGAACGTGGCGTGTAGCGCAGCGTGATGGCAAGCAGTGCGCCCGGTGCGTCGGTATTGGCGCTTCCCTCTACCTCGCACTGCAAGCCCTTCGGCGCGTCGATGCGCAAGGTGTCGCCGGTTTGCATCTGCACCGCTTGCGCGTCGCCCAGCCTGACGAACGCCGGTCCGTTGGCGCAGTACAGCAACACGGCGTCGGCGGTGAGCGTGCATTGCCGCGCGCCGCGCCACACGTCCATCTCGCCGTGCGCCGCGTCCCGCCGCACCATCAGGTTGAAGTCGCGTGTCGCGCCGTCGGCCAGACGGGCGTCGATGCTGGCTTCGCCCGTGAATCGTGCGATGTCGAGCGGCTGGTTCAACGCATGCGTCTTCGTCGGCTGCGTGTCGTCCGTGGATGGCTCGTCGAGCCACATCCCCGCGCCCGACAACAACACGAGCGTGCGGTCGATGCCCGGAAACCGCGAGAACGGCCCGGCTTGCGCGACGTCCGCGACGCTCACTCGCCAGACGAACGCATCGAGCGCCGTCGTGCCGTCCGGCTTTTGCGGTACGTAGGCCGCGATTTCGCGCGTCACGCCGCCGCCGTTCTTCCACGGCGACGCGACCAGGTCCGCGCTGGGAATCAGCGTGACGCCGGCCGCCAGCGTGGCCGAAACGCTGTCGCTAGCCGCCATGATCAGCGACCCAGCATCGGCAGATTCAGGCCCACTTCTCGCGCGGTTTTCTGCGCGAGTTCATAGCCCGCATCCGCGTGACGCATCACGCCGGTGGCCGGGTCGTTGAACAGCACGCGACCGAGGCGCTCCTTCGCGGCGTCCGTGCCGTCGGCGACGATCACCACGCCCGAGTGCTGACTGAAACCCATGCCGACGCCGCCGCCATGATGCAGCGACACCCACGACGCGCCGCCCGCGGTATTGAGCAGCGCGTTGAGCAACGGCCAGTCGCTCACCGCGTCCGAACCGTCTTTCATCGACTCCGTTTCGCGGTTGGGGCTCGCGACCGATCCCGTGTCCAGGTGATCGCGGCCGATCACGATCGGCGCTTTCAGCTCGCCGTTTTTGACCATCTCGTTGAACGCCTGCCCGAGCCGATAGCGATCCTTCACACCGACCCAGCAGATGCGCGCAGGCAAGCCCTGGAATTCGATGCGTTCGCGCGCCATGTCGAGCCAGTTGTGCAGATGCGCGTCGTCGGGGATCAGCTCCTTGACCTTCGCGTCCGTCTTGTAGATATCTTCGGGATCGCCCGACAGCGCGACCCAGCGGAACGGCCCCTTGCCTTCGCAGAACAGCGGACGGATATACGCCGGCACGAAGCCGGGAAAATCGAACGCGTTCTCGACGCCCATTTCCAGCGCCATCTGACGGATGTTGTTGCCGTAATCGAGCGTGGCGGCGCCGCGTTCCTGCAGCGTCAACATGGCCTGCACCTGTTTCGCCATCGACTGCCTGGCCGGCAGCACGATGCTGTCGGGCGCGGTTTTCATGCGCTCGCGCCAGTCGGCGACGTTCCAGCCTTGCGGCAGATAACCGTGAATCGGATCGTGCGCGCTGGTCTGGTCGGTCACGCAATCCGGCGTGATGCCGCGCGTCACGCACTCGGCGAACACGTCGGCCGCATTGCCCAGGAGACCAATGGACACCGGCTTGCCCGCCTGCTTCGCGGCGTCGAGCAGCGCGAGCGCTTCGTCGAGGGTGCGGGCTTTCCTGTCGACGTAGCGGGTTTTCAGGCGCATGTCGATGCGCGACTCGTCGCACTCGACCGCGATCATCGAGAAGCCGGCCATGGTGGCTGCAAGCGGCTGCGCGCCGCCCATGCCGCCGAGACCGCCCGTGAGGATCCAGCGGCCGCTCGGGTCGCCGTTGAAATGCTGGTTCGCCACCGAGAAGAACGTCTCGTAGGTGCCCTGCACGATGCCCTGACTGCCGATGTAGATCCAGCTGCCCGCGGTCATCTGGCCGTACATCATCAGGCCCTTGCGATCGAGTTCATGGAAGTGTTCCCACGTCGCCCAATGCGGCACCAGATTGGAATTCGCCAGCAGCACGCGCGGCGCGTCGGCATGCGTGCGGAACACGCCGACCGGCTTGCCCGACTGAATAAGCAGCGTTTCGTCTTCACCCAGGTCTTTCAGCGACGCGAGAATCTGATCGAAGCAATCCCAGTTGCGCGCGGCGCGGCCGATGCCGCCATACACCACCAGCGCATTCGGATGTTCGGCCACTTCCGGGTCCAGATTGTTCTGGATCATGCGATAGGCGGCTTCCGCGATCCACGTCTTGCAGGTCTTCTCGGCGCCGCGCGGCGCGCGAATCGTACGGGTGGGATCGAGACGCGGGTCGATGTGTTTCGGGTTGTTCATGATGGACCTCGACAGACGGAAAGGTGGTCGATAAAGACGATAAAAACAGACACGCGCGGCGCGTCAGAAATGTCCGGTGAAGCGGTAGCGGCTGCCTGGATGCCACAGGTTGGCGATCGAGGCGACCTGACTTTGCGACCATGTCCGGCGATGCAGCACGAGACACGGCTCGAGTTCGTCCATGCTCAGCAATTCGCGCGTGCCGGCGTCGGCGGCGAGCGCTTCGATGCGGTACTCCACGCGCTGCAACGGCGCGACGCGCACGAGATACTGATTCGGCGTGGTGCGGGTGAAATCCTGCAACGCGTAGTCGGGCGCGACGGCGGGATTGACCCAGCGCTCTTCGAGTTGCACCGGCTCGCCGTTTTCGAAATGCAGCACCCGCGAGTGGAAAATCGCACTGCCCTCGTCGAGTTGCATTTCTTCGGCCAGCGCGGCATCGGCGATGCTCGCGCCGAGTTGCAACACCTCCGCGTGATAGCGATGACCGCGCGCGACGATCTCGTCCGAAATACTGCGGATCGCCACCAGCGTCGATTCGTACTTGGGACGGGCCACGAAGGTGCCGGACCCCTGCACGCGCGTGAGGACCTGTTCCGAGGTCAGCTCGCGCAGCGCACGGTTGACCGTCATGCGCGCCACGTTGAACTCGCGCGCCAACTCGTTCTCCGAAGGCACCTGGTCGCCCTCGGACCATTCGCCCGCATGAATGCGCGACAGGATGAAGTCCTTGATGCCCTGATAGGCGGGTGCGTTCATGAGTGTCGGGGTCGCCGGGGTGATCTTACTGTTCCGACGCAAACGAAAACGGGCTCAGCGTCGCGATCGAGCCGTCCTGCACGAGTCGTGTGACCGCGGCGATGTCCGGTGCGAAGTAGTGATCGAGCTCGTAGTGATCGACGTCCTTGCGGATTGCGTCCATCGCTTTCTGCAGGCTCGGGCTGGTCTTGTGCGGTGCGCGCAGATCGACGCCCTGAGCCGCGGCGAGCAGTTCGATCGACAGGATGTTCGCGGTGTTTTCGGCCATATCGCCGAGCTTGCGCGCGGCGAAGGTCGCCATCGACACATGGTCTTCCTGATTCGCGGAGGTCGGCAGCGAATCCACCGACGCCGGATGCGCCAGCGTCTTGTTCTCCGATGCAAGCGCAGCGGCCGTCACGTGCGCAATCATGAAACCGGAGTTGACGCCGCCGTCGCGTACGAGGAACGGCGGCAGGCCCGACAACGTCGCGTCGATCAGAAGCGCGATGCGCCGCTCGGCCAACGCGCCGATTTCAGCGACCGCGAGCGCCAGATTGTCGGCCGCGAACGCGACCGGCTCGGCGTGGAAGTTACCGCCCGAGAGCACTTCGCCGGTGTCCGGGAAAATCAGCGGATTGTCGGAGACGGCGTTGGCTTCGAGCAGCAGCACGTCGGCGGCGTGGCGCATCTGGTCGAGACACGCGCCCATGACCTGCGGCTGGCAGCGCAGGCTGTACGGGTCCTGCACCTTGTCGCAATCGGCATGCGATACGTTGATGCCCGAGCCGTCCAGCAACGAACGATAGGCCGTGGCCGCGTCGATCTGGCCACGATGGCCGCGCAGTTCGTGAATGCGCGCGTCGAACGGTTTGACCGAACCCGCGGCGGCATCCACCGACAACGCGCCTGCGACCAGCGCGGTGCGGTACAGGTCTTCGATGGCGAACATGTTGTAGAGCGCGAGCGCAGTGGAGGCTTGCGTGCCGTTCAGCAGCGCCAGACCTTCCTTCGCCTGCAGCGTGAGCGGCGCGAGACCGACCAGCGC
This sequence comes from Paraburkholderia sp. BCC1886, assembly GCF_900996245.1. Taxonomy (GTDB): domain Bacteria; phylum Pseudomonadota; class Gammaproteobacteria; order Burkholderiales; family Burkholderiaceae; genus Paraburkholderia. Next base: position 67,474 of record NZ_CAAJGK010000048.1, read on the forward strand.
GAGACCTTCGGTAGCCGGCATGCGCTCGCCCTTCGCGAACACTTCGCCGACGCCCAGCAGCGTGGCCGACATATGCGCGAGCGGTGCGAGGTCGCCCGATGCGCCGACCGAACCCTTGACCGGAATGACCGGCAGCACGTCGGCGTTGTACAGCGTAATGAGCGCTTCCATGACTTCGCGGCGAATGCCCGAATGACCACGGCCGAGACTCGACAGCTTCAATGCGATCAACAGACGCACCACCGGAGCCGACATCGGCTGACCCACGCCGACCGCATGCGACAACACGAGGTTACGTTGCAGCAGTTCCAGTTGATCATGCGGGATATGCGTGCTGGCGAGACGCCCGAAGCCCGTATTGATACCGTAGGCCGGTTCGCCCTTCGCCGCGATATCGGCGACGGCTTGCGCGCACGCGTCGATGGCGGCATGGCTGGCAGGATCGAGTTGCAGCGCGACATGCTGGCGCGCGATCTGGCGCAACTGCGGGAGGGTCAACTGGCCGGGCTTCAGAGTGATCATGGTGGTTCCTGTCTATACAAGTCGGGGGCAAGTGTAGCGGCGTCAATTTGTATATACAACTTGTTTTTTTAACTTCGAACGCCGCCGCGCCCCTTACAACCGCACCCGCGTTTCGATGAAATCCAGGAAGCAGCGCACTCGCCCCGCGAGCGACGCGCTCTGGTAATACACCGCGCTGACCGGCTGCCGCTCGTCGACAAGCACGGGGTCGAGAATCGACACCAGCCGCCCGTCGCGCAGGTCGTCGGCGCTCATGAACTCGGCGAGACACGCGATGCCCCAGCCGGATAGCGCCAGTTGCCGGAGCGTCTCGCCACTCGACGCGGTGATGGCCGGCGCGATTTTCAGCAGTTCCTGCTGGCCGTCGGGACCCGCGCGCAGCGGCCAGCGATTCAGATGCTCGGGCGCCGTGAAGCCGATCAGCCGATGCGCGCGCAACGCCTCCACCGAGTCCGGCTCGCCGTATTGCGCGAGATACGCGGGACTGGCGAGCACTCTCAGCCGGCTGCTGCCCAGCGTTCGCGCATGCAAGGTCGAATCCTGCAGCGCGCCGATGCGAATGGCGATGTCCACCTTCTGTTCCAGCAGATCGACGATACGCTCGTTGCTGGTCAGTTCCAGACGAATGTCCGGATACAGCGCGGAAAACGCCGACATATGCGGGGCAATGCAATGGAGCATGAAAGGCGACGCGGCATCGACCCGCAAGCGTCCCGATGGCCGCTCGCGGCCGCGCGCGACGGATTCCTCGGCCTCTTCCATGGCGACGAGAATCGCGCGCGCCCGGCCGAGGAACGCCTCGCCCTCTTCCGTCAGATGCAGCCGCCGCGTAGTGCGCCGGATCAGCGCCGTGTCGAGCTTTTTTTCGAGGCGCGTCAGGGCGCGGCTCACGCCCGACACCGTCTGCTGCAATTTTTCCGCCGCCGCGGTGATCGACCCGCTGTCCATCACCGTGACGAAAACCAGCAGTTCATCCGTGGAAGTCTTCATTGTTGATTTCAGATCAAGATTGATTTGAGACTAACACGGTTTTTGCGAGAATCCGGAAGGCGGATACTGCATGCCTGTCACCTGTCCTCAGGTTTCCACTCAGGAGAACGTCTTGAAGATTTTTATTACTGGCGCTAGCGGTTTCATCGGCGGGTCGATTGCGGCGCATCTCGTGCGCGCCGGCCATTCCGTGCGCGGTCTGATCCGCAAGCCCGAGCATCGCGAAGCCTTGCAACGGCTCGGTATCGAACCCGTCATCGGCACGCTGGACGACGGCGATCTGCTCCGCGCCGAAGCGCGGGCCGCCGACGCCGTCATCAACGCCGCGAGCAGCGACCACGAAGGCGCGGTCAAAGCGTTGATCGAAGGACTCGCCGGTTCCGGCAAACCGTTCCTGCATACGAGTGGCTCGAGCATCGTTGGCGATGCGTCGGGTGGCGAAGCGGGTCAGGCGCGCATCTATCACGAAGACGCGTTGCCCGAGCCCACTGCCGACAAGGCGCCGCGCGTGGTCATCGACAATCTCGTGCTGGCCGCCGCGCAGCAGAACATTCGCTCGGCCGTGCTGTGCAATACGCTGATCTACGGTCATGGCGCCGTGCCCGGCAGCGCGAGCGTACAGTTGCCGAGACTCGTGCGGCAGGCGCAGAAGAGCGGGGTCGTGCGGCACGTGGGCAGCGGCGGCAACATCTGGTCGAACGTACATATCGACGACGTCGCCGAACTCTACCGACTCGCGCTGGAGAAGACGCCGGCCGGCACGTTCTACTTCGTCGAAAGCGGCGAAGCGTCGTTTCGCGACATGAGCGCCGCGATCGCGCGTGCGATGAAACTGGGCGCGCCGCAAGACTGGCCGCTCGCCGACGCGCAGCAGGAATGGGGCTACGAAATGGCGTCGTACGGACTCGGTTCGAACAGCCGCGTGCGCGGCGAACGTGCCCGCTCGCTGCTTGGCTGGCAGCCTCGACGCACCTCGGTGATCGAGTGGATCGAGCACCACATGCTGGCTGAGCAGGAAGCCTAAGCATGTAAGCCGTGTAAGCCAGCGCGTAGCAAATCCGTAAGCTCGGCCCGTTAGAATCCGCCCGACTCGAGCATGCGATCCCACCTGGCGGATCGCACTCGAGCCCGGACTGGACCGACGACCTTGGCGCTGAATTTCGACTGGCTGACCAACCTGATGGCGATACTTTTCGTCGTCGCGTGTCTCTACGACGCGCGCTACGACGAGTACGGCACGCTGACGCTGTCAGCGGCCGCGATGGGACTCGCCGTGATGGCGATCGAGTGGTTCTTCAAGCCCGCGTTCGAAATGTCGCTTTAGGCGGGCCTGCGGGCAACCTTGTAGGCACCCCTGCAGGCAGCCCCGCCGGAACGACCGTTCAGGCGAGGGCCGCCAGTCAGATTGCCCAGCCGCCCAGATAAAAACCGACCAGCACGATGGCGATCGCCACGGTGCCCACGTTCAGCTTGCGATACTCGCCGCTCACCACCCGGCCGATCACCAGCGTCGCGAAGCCCAGCATGATGCCCGTCACGATGTTCGCCGTGAGCACGATGAAAACCGCGCACATCAGGCCGGACATCGAGTCGACCATGTCGTCCATATGCAGCTTGCTGACGTTCGACAGCATCAGGAGACCCACGTACATGAGCGCGGGCGCCGTTGCGTAAGAAGGCACGAGCCCGGCTAGCGGCGAGAAGAACATCACCACCAGAAACAGCAGACCGACGACCGCGGCGGCCATGCCCGTCTTCGCGCCGGCCGCCACGCCCACTGTCGATTCGATATAGGCTGCGGCCGGTGCGCCGCCCAGCAGTCCCGAGAAAATCGAGCTGAGCGAATCGGCGGTCAACGCGCGGCCGCCGTTGATGATGCGGCCGTCTTCGTCCAGTTGTCCTGCCTGCCCGGCGACCGCGCGAATCGTGCCGGTCGCGTCGAACACCGCGGTCATCACGAGCGCGAGCACGCTCGGCAGCACCGACATCGACAACGCGCCGCGAATGTCCATCGCGCCGATCAGCGAAGCGTGACCGGGCGCGCTCAGCGACGGCACAGCGAATACACCGTGGAACGACACGGCAGGATCGATGGCGAGCGCGATCGCCGAGATCACGACGATGACGATCAGGATAGAGCCCGGCACCCGCCGACGCACCAGACCGAAGATGGCCGCCAGTCCCGCCACCGACATCAAGGCCGGCAGCGCGGTGATATTGCCGAGCGACACCGGCAAACCCGCACCCGGGTTTTTAACGACCAGCCCGACGTCGTTCGCCGCGATCAGCAACAGGAACAGACCGATGCCGATGCCCGTGCCGTGCGCGATGCCGGTCGGCAGATTACGCAGAATCCAGGAGCGGACGCCAGTCACCGAAATCGCGGTGAAGACCACGCCCATCAGAAACACCGCGCCGAGCGCGACGGTCGGATGCAGACCTTTGCCGAGCACGAGCCCGAACGCGGTGAACGCCGTGAGCGAAATCGCGCAACCGATGGCGATCGGCAAACGCGCCCATACGCCCATCAGCAGCGAGCCGAACGCGGTGGTCAGACAGACGGCGACGAATACCGCGCTGGTGTCGAAGCCCGCTTTGCCGAACATGCCCGGCACGACGAACACCGAATAGACCATCGCGAGAAAAGTGGTGATACCGGCGACGATTTCCTGACGCTGCGAACTGCCGCGCGCGGAGATGTCGAAATAACGGTCGAGAAAGCCCTTGGTGTCGAACTCGGCGCCGACTTCGGAAATCGGCTGGGCGTGGGGTTCCATCATGATGAGAGTGGCTCCTTTATCAGCGTGCTGAAACGGCCGTCGATGCGGCCGTCATCAGGTTCGTCTCGTTGAGTTGGTTTAGTGGTGGGGTGCTGCACGGGTAGGACTTTTTTTGCTGTCTCGGAATGTAGGGCACCACAAATATATCTCCCATCGCATGAATGGCATGCCGGACATGTCGTGATGCGTATAACTTTTACGGGACGGTGCGATGGGGAGGCGGTGCGCGTGTATACACCTAGGCGCCCCCAGGCGCACCTCGATGCCGAACTTGCGGCCGTTCGGAAAAGCGCGGCACGAAGCGTGCTTATCGCAGAGCGGCCAGAACGCTCCCTAAAACCGGGCTGCGCTACGCCGCGGGTTACACTCTGGCCCGTACCTGTCTTAACTGCGGCGGCTTATCGCGCCCGTCCGCACTGGCCCTGGAGTCCTTCTTGATGAGCGGCGGTTTTTCGCGTCCTGCCTGGCGTCTGCTGGTTCTTGCTGTGTTCGCGCTCGTCGCGTTGTCCGGTTGCAGCCTGTTGTGGGGTCCGCAGCAGGCGCCGATCGTCGATGCCACCGTCATGCCCGTGGAACCGGCGAGTGCCCCTGCGGCCGCGTCGGGCCCCGAGCCGGTGGAGACCGAAGCCGCCGATACGCCCGAGCAACCGCGCAAGCCGAAGAAGCCGGTGGTCAAGCCGCACAAGGTCGAGACCCCGCCGCCCGTCGTTGCCACGCCCGCACCGCCTTCGCCGCCGCCCGCCCCGCTGATCGTATTGCGCACCATCGAGCGCAGCGACGCGCGCACTTTGCTCGACGCCGAGGTGCAGAAGCCCGACGGCAAGGTCGTCGGCCGCGCGGTCGATCTGATCGCCGACGCCGCCGGCAAGGCGCGCGAGATGGTTGTGAATCTGCAAGGCTTTCTCGGCGTCGGCGACCGCAAGGTGAATTTCCCGTGGGGCGCGTTCCGTTTCACGCCGACCGCGAAAGCCGCGCCGATTACGCTGACCGGCACCAATCCGACGCCCGCTGCCAAATCCAACGCCGTGCAACTGCCGATGATCGACGCGACCATCGAGCGCTCGAACGGCGCCAAGGTCGGCCGCGTGATCGACGTGCTGATCGATGCCAATGCGCAGCCTCAGGCGGTCGTGCTCGATGTGAACGGCATGGTCAGCACCGAGCGGCGCACGATTGCCGCGAACTGGTCGGCGCTGCACTTCGTGGTGAAGGACAAGGAACTGCATCCACAGATCGATCTGAGCGACGCGCAGATCAACGCCACGCCGCCGTATGCGAACGACAAACCGATTCGCGCCGTGTCGCCCGCCCCTCCCCCCGCGCCGGCTGCGCCCGCAGCGCCTTCGGCCGCACCTGCCGCCGCTGCGCCAGCCGCGGCGCCGGCCCCCGCGAATAACGCCGGTTCCAGCGCACGGGCGGCCCGATGATGGGACGCACGCTGGTTACTGCGCGCAGTTTGCGCGCGCTCGATTGGATGAATTTTTTCGTCGCCAACGTGCAGACGGGTTTTGGGCCGTTCATCGCTTCGTATCTCGCGTCGCACAAATGGACGCAGGGCGAGATCGGCATGGCGTTGTCGGTGGGCACGATCAGCGCGATGGTGAGTCAGGTGCCGGGCGGCGCCGCGGTCGACGCGTTGCGCAACAAGAAAGGCGCGGCGGCCTGGGCGATCATCGCGATCATTCTGAGTGCGGTGTTGCTGGCGGTGAGTCCGACGGTGTTGCCGGTGATTGCCGCCGAGGTGTTCCACGGGTTTGCCAGTTGCATGCTGACGCCGGCGCTTGCTGCGATTTCGTTCGCGCTCGTTGGACGCGCGAATCTCGGTGACCGGCTTGGGCGCAATGCGCGCTGGGCGTCGATCGGGAGCGCGGTGGCTGCTGGCTTGATGGGCGTATTCGGCGAGTACTATTCGCCGCGCGCGGTGTTCTGGCTGACGGCTGCGCTGGCGGTGCCGGCGTTGTTCGCGCTGGCCATGATCCAGCGTACCGATACGGTCGAATTACCGCAGGCCTTGACGCCCCAGCAGGTCGAACGACGCGAGAGCTTGCGCGAGTTGTTACGCGACAAGCGGATGTTGCTGTTTGCGGCTTGTATCGTGCTGTTTCATCTTTCCAATGCGGCGATGTTGAATCTGGCTGCTGGGGAGGTGACTGCCGGTATGGGCGATAACGTTCAGCTCGTGATTGCGGCTTGCATTATCGTGCCGCAGGCGATCGTGGCGATGATGTCGCCTTGGGTTGGGCGCTCTGCCGAGCGGTGGGGGCGGCGGCCGATTCTGCTGCTTGGGTTTTCTGCTTTGCCCATTCGGGCGTTGCTGTTTGCCGGGATTAGCAGCCCGTATTTGCTGGTGCCCGTGCAGATGCTCGATGGGTTGAGTGCTGCGGTTTTCGGGGTGATGTTGCCGCTGATCGCTGCGGATGTCGCGGGGGGGAAGGGGCGGTATAACCTCTGCATCGGGTTGTTCGGGTTGGCGGCTGGGATTGGGGCTACTTTGAGTACCACTGCGGCTGGGTTTGTTGCCGATCATTTTGGGAATGCGGTGAGCTTCTTTGGGTTGGCTGCGGCTGGGGGGTTGGCGGTTTTGTTGGTGTGGGCGGCTATGCCGGAGACACGGGAAGTGGTTCAGCCTGCGGCTGAGGAGGGATAGGGTTTTTTCGTTGCACTGGCTTCTTTGGCCTTTGGCCTTTCCTTGTTTTGTTAGTGGTCTATTGGCGTTCCCCCTGTGCGGGGGGGCACTTACTTCTCTTTGCCGCCGCAAAGAGAAGTAAGCAAGAGAAAGCGGCTCACACCGCTAATTCTTAAGCGGGAACCGCGCGAAATTCTTGGTAGTGGTGCATCTGGAATCCGGCCCCTCGCGCATTACACGGTAGTGACAAAGCACTCATCAGCTCCCACTCCGCACTGCGTGCGTCGCGGATGGGAACACCACGGAAAGCGAAAAACCGAGGGGGTAGAACGACCCGGGGGCGCGCGAAGCGCCGCCGGAAGAATGACTGCCTTGTCACCGGGGCGGAATGCGCGAGAGCACGGATTCCAGATGCACCACTACCAGAAACCGCGCGTGGTGCCCGCTTAAAAGTTAGCGGTTTGAGCCCGCTTTCTTTTGCCTACTTTTCTTTGCGGCGGCAAAGAAAAGTAGGTGCCCCCCCGCACAGGGGGAACGCTAATAGACCACTACCAAATCAAGGAAAGGCCAAAGGCCAAAAAGCCAGTGCAACGAAAAGCCAGTGCAACGAAAAACCCTTACTTTATATCCCTCCCAGCAGTCTCCCGAACAAACGGCAACGCCCCCACCGACACAACCCCACACCCAATCAAATACCACGCAGGCGCGAGATTACTCCCCGAAACCTGAATCAACCACGTAGCAAAAAACTGCGCAAACCCACCGAAAATAGAAACCCCAAGACAATAAACAACCGACATCCCGGTAGCCCGAATTTCCCGAGGAAACATCTCCGGCAGCATGACGATATTCGGCACCGCGGTAAACGCAACCAACACCCCCAACCCAGCAACGACAGAAAGCAGAACCGGCACAGTAGGCCAAACATTAATGACCATGAACGCCGGATAAACGGCAAGAATCAGCAGCACCCGCGATACCCCCAACACCCACTTGCGCCCAACCCGATCCGACAAAGCCCCCGCAACTGGCGAACACACCACCGTCATGGCCGCAGCCGTCCAGGCTGCCCACAACGCCGACGACATCGGCATATGCAAAATCCGGATCGCGTAAGTCGACAGATAAAACAGCACGATGTAGTTAGCCGCCGTCCCACCGATCGTCGTCAACACCCCAGTCGTAATCGAGCGCCCATGCTCACGAAACAGCGTCCGCACCGGCTGCGCAGAAGCCGCCTCCACGCGCCGCGACCCGTCCGCTTCTTCGACACCCGGCAAAGTCTCATCCAGATGCCGCCGGATATAAATCCCAATCGGCCCCATCGCCATGCCGATCACGAACGGCACACGCCATCCCCAACTCTCCAGCGCGGCAGTCGACAACGCCGCCGCCAGCGCCACACCGAGCAAGGACCCGCAGACCGTGTTCAAGCCCTGACTCACGAACTGCCAGCTGCCATAGAATCCGCGCGTCCTGTTGCTCCCATATTCGAGCAGCAACGAAGTCGACGCGCCAATCTCGCCACCCAACGCAAACCCCTGAATCAGCCGCGCGAGAATCACCAGCAACGGCGCAGCGACGCCGATCGCCGCATACGTCGGCGCAAACGCGATGATCGCCGAGCCTAGCGTCATGAGCCACAGCGTAAGGCTCATCGCCGCCTTGCGGCCCGCGCGATCCGCATACGCGCCGAGCACGATGCCGCCCACCGGCCGCATGATGAAGCCGACGCCGAAGGTCCCCACTGCGAGCATCAATTGCGCGAGTTGTCCCTCCACCGGAAAATACAGCTTGCCGATAATCGTCGCGAAGAAGCTGTAAATCGTAAAGTCGAAAAACTCGAGACCGTTGCCCAAAGTAATCGCGGCAATCGCCTTGACATGGCTCGCGCGTTGCACCGGCAACGGCTCGCTGTTCGACAGGTCGGGGCTAACGGTTTGCGGTGTGGCGGAATAGTCCATTCAGGTCTCCGTGGAGAAATCGAAGCGTGCCGCGCAATCCCTCAAACGAGGAAGGTCTGCGCAAGCCGCACCCAATACGCCGCACCGGTCGCGAGGCACGCGTCGTTGAAGTCGTAGCCGGGGTTGTGCACCATGCAGCCGCCCTCACCGTCACCATTGCCAATGATCAGATAGCTACCGGGACAACGCTCCAGCAAAAACGCGAAATCCTCGCTGCCCGTGAGCGGCTGCATATCGGCAATCAGTCCGTCGTCGCCGAGCCAGTCGTGGGCGACCTGACGCGCGAGCCCAGTCATCTGCACGTCGTTGACGAGGACCGGGTAACGGCGCTGGTAATCCACGTGAGCGCGCGCGCCGAACACCGCGGCCTGGCCACATGCCACCGCTGTGATGCGTTCCTGCAAGTAGTCCCGCACGTCGGGTTTCAACGCGCGCACCGACAGACGCATCTCGGCAGTCTCGGGAATCACGTTGGGCGCTTCGCCCGCGTGAATTGCGCCGACCGTGATGATGGCCATGTCGAGCGGCGCGATATTGCGCGATACGATGGACTGCAACGCCAGCACGATCTGCGCGCACACCACCACCGGATCGACGGCTTTATGCGGCACCGCGCCGTGACCGCCGCGCCCCGTCACCTTGATCACGACGGTGTCCGACGAAGCCATGAACGAGCCCGGCAGAAAACCCAGCTTGCCGGTCGGAAAGCCCGGCATGTTGTGCATCGCGAACACGGCGTCGCACGGAAACAAATCGAACAGACCGTCTTCGAGCATCTGCTTCGCGCCGGCGAGCCCTTCTTCGGCAGGCTGGAAAATCAGATTCAACGTGCCGTCGAAATGCTTTTCCTGCGCGAGATGTTTGGCCGCCGCGAGCAGCATCGCCGTATGACCGTCGTGACCGCACGCGTGCATCTTGCCGGGCACCGTGCTCGCATACGGCAAGCCGGTCGTCTCGTGGATCGGCAAGGCATCCATGTCCGCACGCAGTCCAAGCTTGCGGCTGCCCTTACCTACTTTCAGTTGCCCGACCACACCGGTGCGGCCGAGCCCGCGATGCACGGTATACCCCCACGCCTGCAACCGTTCCGCGATCAGATCTCCGGTCGCGAACTCTTCGTACGCCAGTTCCGGTTTTGCATGAATACGCTGACGCAGCGCGATCATTTCGTCTTCGAGTTCGGCGATGCCCGCCGGAATGGTCATGGTGTTCACGTATCGTCTCCGCTGATTGAATCGGAACCCAGCATAGCGACGCCGATATTGCCCGGGCAGGCGTAAAATCGTTGCGCCGGCAACCGCTGGTTGTCATGCTCCTAAACCCTTGGTCCGATGAAACTGCATCAACTCAGCACATTGGCGGCAATCGCGGATACCGGAAGTATCCGGGCAGCGGCACGTTCGCTAGGGCTTTCGCCGGCCGCCGTCACCAAAGCCATGCGCGAACTGGAAGCCCATCTGCATGCGCCGCTGGTCGTGCGCAGCGCGAGCGGTGTCGCCTTCACCGAGTTCGGCCGCGCGCTCGTCGTTCACGCGAGACTCGTGCTCGGCCAGTTGCAACGCGCGGAAGCGGAGATCGAAGCACTACGCGGCGCGGCCGCCGGCAAGCTGTCGATCGGCGTGACGCCCTGGGTTGCGTTGACATTTCTGCCGCCCGCCGTGAAGCGCTTCCGGCAGCGCCTGCCGGACGTGCAACTGGAATTCTTCGAAGGCCTGCTGGCTGTCGTGCAACCGCGCCTGCGGGACGGCAGCCTCGATTTCTCGATCGGCCGGCCGCCGCCCGCTTCGCCGCAATCGGAATTTCACAACGTGCCGCTTTTCTCGACCCATTCGGCGGTCGTCGCGCGACACGATCATCCGAAAGCGGGCTGCCGCACCCTGCTCGACCTCGAAGACGCCGAGTGGGTGCTCAACTGGGACCCGGCGAGCCGCGAATCCATCTCCGACAACCTGTTTCGCAAACGTGGCATGCGAGTGCCGCAAACCATTCATCTCGCCCACTCGCTCGCCGTCGTGCTCGGCCTGCTCGCGCAAACCGACATGCTCAGCATCTTCCCGTGGCCGCTCGCGGAAGTGACGCTCGCGAAAGAGAAGCTCTGGGCGCTGCCGCTGCGCGAAACCGTCGACGAGACCATCGTCAGCATCACCTCGCGACGCGGTGCGCCGACCAGTCCGGCGGCGGCCTGCTTTCTCGACTGTCTGCGCGAAGTGATCGACGAAGGCGCGCGCTCGACGGACCCCGAACAGCGCCGCCTGTTTCATTCGATCGAGTTGCTGCTGTAATTGCCGCAAGGGGTGTCAGTGCGCGAAGCACTGCATGACAGAATTGTCATGTTCGTCTCATGAAGATATCGGCGATGCGTTCGTAACATGGAACACTCCACATCGGACCCGAACAGCATGCGACGTATTCAACCCACCCGGTACGTAGCGGAGTTCGCAGCGCGCGTGAGGGCTCTCACTTCCTCCTGCGCGATGCGGCTTCCACCTTGCAACCGGGAAACCGTTTCACTGGCTGCGGCCTTCACGACCATCGCCGTCAGTTCGCTCGCCTTCTGGTTGAGCCAGCCGGCCACGCTGTTCAACGGCGGCGCAACGGTGAGCGCCCGCGGTCGGCAGCAAGCGGCTCATCAAGGCGACCCGTTCTCCTGCGACAAGCGGTCCTATGGACCGCATTCGGTCGTACCGGTCGTCGCACGCCGTTGATGGCTGCCGCCCCGGCGTCATTCACGACACCTCCGACTGAAATGAAAAAGAGTATTGAAGCGCTCACGTCTTCGTTAATCGCGCGGGTTCCGGTACGCTGCGCGGGCGCGCTCAACTGCCCGGCCGCGTGCCGTTCCCTTCGCGCCCCGGAGAAAGTCCATGCGAATCCTGATCGTCGAAGATGAAGCGAAGACCGGCACCTACCTGCGCAAGGGACTGACCGAAGCGGGCTTCGTCGTCGATTGGGTGGTGGACGGTGTGACCGGTCAACATCTCGCGCTGACCGAAGACTTCGACCTGATCGTTCTCGACGTGATGCTGCCGGGTCAGGACGGCTGGACCGTGCTGAAGAATCTGCGCCTCACGCGCTCCACGCCGGTGCTGCTGCTCACCGCGCGCGACGATGTCGACGACAAGGTGCGCGGCCTGGAAATGGGCGGCGACGACTATCTCGCCAAGCCGTTCGATTTCGTCGAACTGCTCGCGCGCGTGCGTTCCATCCTGCGGCGCGGACACGGCCGCGACGCCGCCTCGCTGCACGTGTCGGACCTGGTGCTCGACCTGACCCGCCGCAAGGCCACGCGTCAGGGCGACACCATTCTGCTCACCGCGAAGGAGTTCGCACTGCTCTGGCTGCTCATGCGTCGTCAGGGCGAGATACTGCCGCGCTCCACCATCGCAGCCCAGGTGTGGGACATGAACTTCGACAGCGACACGAACGTCGTCGATGCCGCCATTCGTCGCGTGCGTGCCAAGGTCGACGACCACTACGAGCCGAAGCTGATCCACACGGTTCGCGGCATGGGCTATGTGCTCGAAGAACGCCGCTCGCCCGTCCGATGAGCCGCTGCAAGCTGGCCTGTCCCGGGTTGTCGCGCGCCTTGCGGCGGCTTCTGAAGCCGCTCGCGCCGTTCATGCCGCACACGTTGCGCACGCGCCTCGCCATGCTGTTCGCGATCTCGACCTCGCTGCTGCTCGCTTTCAACGGCGTGCTGCTCTATCACAGCCTCAAAACGCGTATCGAATCGACCGCCACGCGCGAGATGAACGCGACGCTCACCGGTCTTCAACTCGATCTGCAAACCATGGACGGGCTCGGCGCGATCAGTGCGAATCAGGACATCTGGTACAGCCTGCTACACGGGCATCCGAACCTGGACATCGCGCTATTCGACATGCGCGGCACGCCGCTCACGCGCACCAAGGGTTATTGGCCGAACGTGGAAACGCTCGCCGTACGCACGAGTCTCGTGCCGGTGCAAGTCGCCGTCACGGGTCTACAGCGGCGCTTCCTGGTGGCCATGGCGCCGCTCGGCGGACGCTCGGGTGAACCGGTGCGTCTGGTCGTGCAGTACGACGCCAGCGGCGAGAGCGCGCTGCTGCGCGCCTATGCGCTGACCGTGCTGCTGGTGAGCGTGATCGGCACGGTGGTGAACGCGCTGCTCGCATGGTGGATCGCGCGCTTCGGCTTGCGTCCGCTGGCGCGGCTCACCGCGCGCGCCGAGCAGATTTCCAGTTGCCGTCTCGCGCAGCCGCTGCCCGAACGCGACATGCCCGGCGAGTTGAAGGACCTGAGCCACGCCTTCAACCGTATGTTGGCGCGCCTCGACGAGTCCTTCACGCGGCTCGCACAGTTCTCCTCCGATCTCGCGCACGACATGCGCACGCCGCTGACCAATCTGCTCGCCGAAGCACAAGTCGCGCTGTCGCAGCCGCGTTGCGCCGACGACTACCGCTCCGTGATCGAGTCGAGCGTCGACGAATTCCAGCGGCTCTCGCGGCTGATCGACAGCATGCTGTTTCTCGCGCGGGCCGACAGCGCACAACGGCGTCTGCAGGTGCAAACCGTCGATGCGCGCGGCGAGGCGCTACGGGTGGCGGGCTTCTACGAAAGCATGGCCGCGGATGCGGGCGTGAAGATTCTCGTCATCGGCCACGCCCGCTTCGATGGCGACGTGCTGCTGGTGCAGCGCGCGCTGAGCAATCTGCTCGCGAATGCGCTCACGCATGCGCCGCGCGGCAGCATCGTCGAGGTGCGTTGCGTGGAGCGCGTACGCGACGTGCTGCTGACCATTTCCGACTGCGGGCCAGGCATCGCGCAACCGCATCTCGAACGGATTTTCGACCGCTTCTATCGCGTCGATCCGGCGCGGCACAATTCCGCGCGCGGCACTGGGTTGGGTCTCGCCATCGTCAAGTCGATCATGAACGAGCACCACGGCGATTGCAGCGTCGACAGCATCGCGCACGTGCAGACCACGTTCACGCTGCGGTTTCCGCGGCGCGTGGCGAGCCCGTTGTCGCTGCGCGTGCCGCGACGCGCTTAGTGGCCCGCTCGATGGGAGCCGTGGTGATAGTCTCGCAGGACGCTCCGCGAAAAATCAGTCGAGAAATTCCGCCGCGCGTTGGCGCAACTCGGCGCCGAAGTCGTCCAGCCAGCCGATCGACAGTCGCCAGCTTTGCCAGTACAGATCGACGTCGATCGGCTTGCCGGGTGCCAGTTCCACCAGTTCGCCATCGGCCAGTTGGGCGGCGATCATGCGCTCGGGGCACATCCCCCAGCCGAGCCCGGTCGCGCAGCCGCGCAGAAATCCGGCGACGTGCGGAATCCAGTGCAACGGCGGGTCGAGTTCCGCCCGCGTGATGCGGCGCATGAAACGCTTCTGCAACTGGTCCTTCGGATTGAAGTCGATGCACGGCGCGCGCCGCAATGTTTCGCGCGCCACGCCGTCGGCGAAATGACGGGCGAGGAAGTCCGGCGAACACACCGCCAGATAACGCATACGCCCGAGCCGGGTCGACCGGCAGCCCTGCACCGGCTCGGCCTGCGTGGTGACCGCGCCTTGCACGCTGCCGTCGCGAATCCGCTCGGCCGTGTGATCCTGATCGTCGATCACCAGGTCGAGCAGCATCTCGCGCTCGACACAGAACGGCGCGACCGCGTCGATAAACCAGGTGCCGACGCTATCGTCGTTCACCGCGACGCGCAGCGCCGGCCATGCTTCGACCAGCGTGCCGGGCAGCGCCGGCAACTGGCCGCCGAGTTCCGCCTCCAGCAGTTGCACCCGCTCGGTATGACGGCACAACAGCGCGCCGGACGGCGTCGCCACACAGGGTTGACCGCGCTTCACCAGCACGCTGCCAACCCGCTCTTCGAGCAGCTTGATGCGCTGCGAGACCGCCGAAGGCGTCACGTTCAGTTCGCTCGCCGCGCGGTCGAACGAACCGTGGCGCACCACGGCGGCGAGCGCGTCGAGCAGCGCATAGTCGAGCATTAGCGTTCCTTAATCGGCGTTAGAGTAATTAGCTTCTCTTATGAGCGGCCAGCCCGCAGACTAGCGCCCTTCGCTGTCCTCGTCTACTGGATCGACTATGAACTGGCTGTCCTTCTCGCATGGTGCCGCGCTGTGCGCTTCGCTGATCGTGACGATCGGCGCGCAAAATGCCTTCGTGCTGCGCCAGGGCATCATGCGCTCGCACGTGGTCAAGATCGTCGCGCTGTGCGCATTGTCGGACTGCATCCTGATCGGCGCGGGCGTGGGCGGCGCATCGGTGCTGGTGGAGCGTTACCCGGTCTTCGTCCACGCCATGCTGTATGTCGGACTCGCCTATCTCGTGTGGTTCGGTCTAAACGCGCTACGCCGCGCCGTACGCCCGCAGCATGCGGTGCTCGATACGGAAGAAGACGGCGGCAGCGCACCGCCGGCGCAGCGCGCACTACCCATCGTGCTGATGACGCTGGCCTTCACCTGGCTCAACCCGCACGTGTATCTCGACACCTTTCTGCTGATCGGCACGGCCGGCGCTCGCGAGCCGGACGGCGCCCGCGTTGCCTTCGCACTGGGCGCCATGGCGGTGAGCGTGAGCTGGTTCATCGGTTTGGGTTACGGGGCGCGCGCGCTGGCGCCATTGTTTCGCCGCGCGAGCGCGTGGCGGGTACTGGATGGCGCGATCGGCAGCATGGTGTTGCTGCTGGCGTTCACCCAGTTGCGGTGATTCTTCTTTAAGCGCCGCTCGCGCCGGCGAGTTCGCGTGCGAGTTCGGCGATCTGCGCCTCCGCGAACACCTGAATTCCATGCTGTCGCAACAAGGCGGCCGTTACACCCGCCCCGGCATGCGTCGCGCCGCTGAACTCTCCGTCGTAGATGAACGTGCTGCCGCATGAGGGACTACCGTCGGCGAGCAGCGCATAGCGGCAGTTTTCCGCCTGGGCACGCGCGAGAGCAATCCGGGCGCCGGCCACGAACTGCGCGGTGACATCCGCGCCCGTGTTCTCGTGGATCGTCGCCCGTGCGGCCAGCACGTCGGCGCCGCTGCGGCGCCACTGGATCTCCGCGGGCGGACGCGGCGTCGGCAATCCGGCCGCCACTTCCGGACAGACCACCACCAGTCGTCCTTCATCGCGCCACTGCGCGAGCCACGCATCGCGCGCAGTTTTCGCCCGGCCGTTGTAACGGACGGGATGGCCAAGCAGACAGGCACTCACCAGAATCTTCAGCATATCGATGCAGCGTCGCGACGACGCGACACGGGAATTCGGAGCGCCGATTGTACCGGGGCCGCCGGCCCTGACCTCACCGCCACCGCATGCGGCGACTGGTTGGGCACACCTATTGCTGTAGTCCGCTCGCCGGCAAATAAACCGTCAAGGCACGCGGTGCTCGTGACGAGTCGCCGTTTTTCACTTCAATCCAGCAATCCATCGGTGGGAGGCCCCATGCTTCGATACGCTGCAATTTTCCTTGTCATCGCAATCATCGCCGCGGTGTTCGGCTTCGGCGGCATTGCCGCCGGCGCGACGGAAATCGCCAAAGTCCTGTTCTTCATCTTCGTCGTGATCTTCCTGGTCACGTTGCTGATGGGCGTGATGCGACGCTGACCGTAGGGTCGAAAGCATAGGCTGACCAGCCGACCGCCCCGTTGCGCGCAGCATGATCGATTGCAAAAGTTGCTGCTGTCGATTGCAAAAGTTGCTGCCCGCAGCGGGGTTTTTACCGCCCTTCCCGCGTTGTTCGCACTTCTTCGCCGATTCCCTCCCTCGACCTGTCTGCGGTACGTGACGAAAGCTCACGGTATCCCTTCGCATCCATCGATCGTCCTGCCGTTAAGATAGCGCCCACGCTTCGGCTCGTACGCTCATCGACGATCATGCAAAACACCTCCACTGCTCCATCGCCCGCGATCAAAACTGCTACCGCCGGCGCAGCGCTGCTTTGCGTTCTGTCGATGTCGAGCGTGCAGTTCGGCGCGGCGCTGTCGGCGCCGACCATGGCCAGTTACGGTTCACTGAGCACCACCTGGCTGCGCCTGAGTTGGGCAGCCGTGGTGCTGGCCGTGTTGGTGCGACCGCGCCTGTTCAGCTATTCGCGCGCGCACTGGATGGCGGCATGTGCGCTGGGCGCGGCCATGGCCGGCATGACGATGTGTTTTTTCGCCGCACTGCAACGTATTCCGCTCGGTCTCGCCGTGGCGATCGAGTTTCTCGGCCCGCTGACCGTGGCCACCTTATCGGTACGCAGACTACGCGCGCTGCTATGGCCCGTGCTGGCGATTGCCGGGGTCGTGCTGCTCTCGCGCGAGCACGGTGGCTGGATCGGCGAGCCGGTCGGCGTGCTGCTCGCGTCGTGCGCCGCGCTCGGTTGGGGAAGCTACATCGTGCTGATGAAAAAGACCGGCACGCTATTCGCCGGTCTGGAAGGTCTGTCGGTCTCGCTACTCGCCGCCGCGCTGGTGGCGACGCCGATCGGACTCGCGCAGAACGGCGGCCACGTTGCGCTCGCACAGATCGCGGCCACTGCGGGTCTCGCGTTACTCGTTCCGCTGTTGCCGTATGCCCTGGAGATGATCGCGCTGCGGCACCTGCCCGCCGCGTCGTTTGGGATCCTGATGAGTGTCGAGCCCGCCATCGGGGCACTCGCCGGCTTCGTCGTGTTGCATCAGCCGATGGGCTCGCTGCAGATTGCCGGCATGCTGCTGGTGGTGACGGCGAGCGTCGGCGCGGTGGTGAGTGCACGCTGAGCGTCTCGCAGAAGGACACGCTCACGCTCACGCTCACGCTCACGCTCAGGAAATATTTTCGGCCTCGTAAAGACGGCGCCCGGCCGCATCCTTCGCGGCGAGCGTCGGCTCGAAATCGATCGGCCATTCGATGCCGATGTCCGGGTCGCACCAGAGCAGGCAGCGCTCGAGTTCGGGGAACCAGTATTCGGTGGTTTTCCACAAGCACTCGGCGGCCTCCGACAACACCACGAAGCCATGCGCGAAACCCGGCGGCACCCAGATTTGCCGCTGGTTCTCGGCGCTCAGATACGTGCCGCTCCATTTGCCGAACTGCGGCGAGTTGAGTCGCACGTCGACGACGACATCGAACACTTCGCCCACCACGACGCGCACGAGTCGCCCTTGTGGTCGCTGCACCTGATAATGCAGACCGCGCAGGACGCCGCGTACCGCGCGAAGGTGACGGTCCTGCACGAAGTCGAAACCCGGTAAGACGTCTTCGGCGAACTCGTCCGCACTGAAGCTCTCGAAAACAAAGCCGAGCGCGTCTCGGAACACGTCCGGCTCGATCAGCTTTACGTCCGGCAACGACGTCGCCATCACCTTGTTGGCCATTGCTGCTTTGCTCGTAAGAGACTGCCAACGAAGACGCGGCCGCTTGCGGCCGCGTCTAACGATACTGCTCGTACGATGCGTCAGCGATGCACCTACCCGCTGACGCCGCGCGCGTGACGTTCTGTCACGACGCCTCGTTCGCGATGCGGCTGCGAGCACGATACTCCGTGGGCGACAACGACATGCGTTTGCGGAAGATTTTCGCCAGACGGTCGCCGTTGCCGGTTCCGCTGCGGCGTGCAATCTTGTCGACCGGCAACTCGGTTTCGGTCAGGAAGTTGCAGGCAATGCGCAGCCGCACTTGCAGCAGATAGTCGGAAGGCGTGAGCTGCATTTCATGCTTGAAGCGGCGCAGAAAATTGCGTTCGCTCATTGCCGCTACCTGCGCGGCATCCGCTACGGAAACCGGCCGGTCGCAATTCGCTTCCATCCAGCGAGCCGCCGCACGAATCTTCTCGGCCACGCTGAGCGTGCCGCCTTCGGCCGGCAGCGGCACCCACGTCGACGCCATGCCCGGCATCACGCGGTCGGCCACGCTGCGGGCAAGTTCGGCGCCCAGATCGCGCTTGATGAACATCAACGCGCTGCGTGCACAGTCGTGACGGTCGTTCGAGGCATTGAAGGACGCCTCGGTCGCGGTGCTGCCCAGATAGCGGTTGATCTGCAGCGCGTCGGGGCCGGCCGGCACGGCGGCTTCCAGCACGAGACGGCCTTCGCCGATCGTTTCGATGGCGCGCGTGCGCGCCTGTACGGTACGCAGCCAGTTCAGCAGACGTTCGTCGCGCGCGGCCGCATGCGCGCCGAAGCCGCCCGCGATGAACAGCACGTCGAAACCGACGCCGAAGCGCGGTTCGATCCGGTCGGTCCAGATACGCGCCGACGACGAACTGGCGACACTGCCACCGTCGATCGACAGAAATTGCACTTCATAAGGCGGCTCTTCGCCAGCCCGTGAACTCGAAAGTTCGTTGGCGGTCTGGAACATCTCGACCACGGTGCCCGGCCCGAGCAGCCAGAACCCGTCGAACAGCAGCACGCCGATTCTCCGCGCAGCCGTGCGCACATTGGCGGTCGGTGTGTGCAGCCAGGTAATCCTCGCAGTGTCAAGGTGCATATGCGGCATGATGTTTCCCCAAACTGTCTTACGTTGTGGACCCCGATGCCCCCGTTGACTGGCCGAATTGGTTGAAATGATTATCGCGATTGAATTCGCCGGCCTTGCCGTTTTACGGATTAATCGTGATGTTAGCCGAATGCCTCGATATAGTAAATTTTAAAAACAAAACATTTTTGACGAATTCAATGTATGAAGAAATCCTTTATTGCGCGTTTCATATGAAATGCATAAAGGTGTTTGTAGGACGGCGATTCGATCTGTTGCGGGAATGTGGGACTGGGTTCTACGGACAAACCCGGCCACGCTGGCATGCGAAGGAATTGTTTCAAACGTGAAATAAAAAACTTCGCACATAATGGCAGGACAACGCGATTTCATTCGCAAATTGTGAATTTATACGCAAATAGCGTACGGTAATTTCCACTCGCATTCGATTGCGACGGATTAATCGAAGAGCAGAATTGCCGGAATATTCAAAAACGTTTCTAAACTGAAACATCGCAATGCCATTACGTCTGACTTAAGCGGAATCTTAAACGCCGGCGAGTGCGGTTTGCCGGCCGGGTTAGCCCAGACGTGGCCTGCGGCTCGCCTCGTAACTAAACAATCTTTCATGTGTGGATCGCGCTCTTTCAGAATTCCGCGCGCGTGGCGGCACGATAATTCCTGGACCGTGCTACCCGCCAAGGAGTCTCGACATGTCACGCCCCATGAGCATTGAAAGAGTCAATGAATACGGACAACAGGCTGTTCGCATCGCCATCGACAGCAACGCGGTCCTGGTGGAGGTCGCCGAGCTCGACGCGCTGATCGAACACCTCGGCGTGCTGCGCGCCGCGATGCGTCCCGAGGTGCCGAAGGAACCGTTGCGCACGCATCAATACGTGATCGAGGTGGACCCGTGCTGGCACACCGAGAAGCATCCGCTGCACGAAGGCGCGGTCATGTTTCTGCGGCATTCGGGTCTCGGCTGGGCGGGCTTCGCGCTGCCTACCGAAAGTCTCGCCAAACTTCAGCAAGCCCTCGCGCAGCACCTTGAGGCGTCGCAAGAAGTTCACGGCATGCTCAATTGAGCGACGGCGCACGATGTTCATGAACATTGCACAAAATTAAAAAAGACTTAATGCGCGCGGCGGCGCCGTTTTATCCGCGATCGCCGATCATGCACGTGTCGCCCTTCTCTACCGTGCTCTCATGAACCAGCTACAAGCGATGCGTGTCTTCACACGAGTGGTCGATCTCGCGAGCTTCAATCTTGCCGCGAGACAGTTAGGAATGTCGGCCGCGGCGGTCACGCGCAGCGTCGGCACGCTCGAGGCGCATCTGAACATGCGTCTGCTCAACCGCACCACGCGCAGCCTCTCGCTGACCGACGTGGGCCGCGAATATCTCGACGGCTGTCGCGCGATCATCGAAAAGCTCGACGAAATGGAGTCGAATCTTCTCGAAACCACGCGCGATCCACAGGGCACGTTGCGCATCGCCGCGCCGATGACGTTTGCGACCGCAGGCCTCGGCGGCCTGCTCGCCGCCTATCGCGCGCAGCATCCGCGCGTGGACTTCGACGTGACGACTTACGACACGCCCATCGATCTGGTCGAAGGCGGCTTCGATGTGAGCTTCAGCGACGACCGCCGCCTCGCCAATTCGTCGCTCGTGAGCCGCACGTTGATTCGCATGGACGAACTGACGGTGGCTTCGCCCAGCTATCTCGCCCGTCACGGCTCGCCGCGCGACCCTGCCGCGTTGAGCCGGCATGGGTTGCTGACCGTCTCCGACGGCTCGTCGCGCGCATGGGAATTCGCGGATACCGACGGTGTGTACCGCGTCAACACCGGTAGCGCGCTCACCGCGAGCAGCAGCGCGATGGTGCGGGTGGCCGCGCTCAATCACATGGGCATCGCGCTGCTGCCGATGCCGATCATCGCCGAAGATCTCGCGCGCGGCACGCTCGTGCCGGTGCTCGAACAGTTCGAGATCAGCGGCGGCACGCGCCAGGTATCGATTCTGTATTCCGGCCGCAACTATCTGTCGATGCGGGTGCGCAGCTTCATCGACTTCGCCGTCGCCCAGTACCGCGCGCCGGACCGTCCAGTCGCACTGCGGGCGGCCGCTTGAACCGGGCGCGCGCACCATGCCCAGAATCCTGACCATCGAAGACGACGACCTGATCGCCGACGACATCGTCCGTACCCTGAGCGCCAGCGGCTTTACCGTCGACGTCGCGCGCACCGGGCGCGAAGGCATGGCCAAAGCCATGGCGGGCGATTACGACGTGATCACGCTCGATCGCATGCTGCCCGACCTCGACGGCCTCACGATCGTCGCGACCATGCGTGGCGTCGGCATGGAAACGCCAGTGCTGGTGATGAGCGCCATGTCCGACGTGGACCAGCGCGTGCAGGGACTGCGCGCGGGCGGCGACGACTATCTGACCAAGCCCTTTTCGCCCGAAGAAATGTCCGCGCGCATCGAAGTGCTGCTGCGTCGCCGGCCGCGTCACGCGCAGGCCGAAACGCTGCTGCGCAGCGGCGCTCTTGAGCTGGACCTGGTACGACGCCGCGTCACCTATCGCGAGCGCGAACTCAACCTGCAACCCACCGAATTCCGCGTGCTCGAATTCATGATGCGTCACACCGGTCAGGTGCTGACGCGCACGATGATCTTCGAAGCGGTGTGGGGCTGCCGCTTCGACCCCGGCACGAATCTGATCGACGTGCACGTGGGTCGTCTGCGAAAAAAGGTCGACATCCCCGGCGAACGTCCCTTGATCCGCACCATTCGCGGCTCCGGCTATCTGTTCGGCTGACCGGTCTTCACCGGCGCTGCGACAACTCGCCTCACCCTCTACGCCGCTACCTAAATGTAGTTTCATTTGTTTAGCCGGTCACTGTTAGGCCCTGCTCCCCAGAATGCCGATACCGGGCGTTGCACCCAGCGTGTCTGCCCCAATCGCCACATGTCCGCGCAGATTCAATCGCGCCTCTGAACGGAGCAGCCTTCGATGTTAAAAATAGTCCGGTTAGCGTTGACCCGGCCCTACACGTTCATCGTGCTTGCCCTGCTGATCCTGCTGATCGGTCCGCTTGCCGCGTTGCGTACGCCCACGGATATCTTCCCCGACATCCGCATTCCCGTGATCAGCGTGGTCTGGAACTACGCCGGTCTGCAGCCGGACGATATGTCCGGGCGCATCGTCACCTACTACGAACGCACGCTCGGCACGACCGTCAACGACGTCGCGCATATCGAGTCGCAATCGTTTCGCGGCTACGGCATCGTGAAGATTTTCTTCCAGCCGACCGTGGACATTCGCACGGCGACCGCTCAGGTGACCTCGGTCTCGCAAACGGTGCTCAAGCAGATGCCGCCCGGCACCACGCCGCCGCAGATCCTGAACTACAACGCCTCGACCGTGCCGGTGCTGCAACTGGCCCTCACCAGCAACACGCTCGACGAACAGAAGCTGTCGGACTACGCGACCAACTTCATTCGTCCGCAATTGCTGAGCGTGCCGGGCGTCGCGATTCCGAACCCGTATGGCGGCAAGGTCCGCGAAGTACAGATCGACCTGAACCCGCAGGCGCTGCAGGCCAAGAAGCTCTCGGCCAACGACGTGGCCACCGCGCTCGCGCAGCAGAACCAGATCATTCCGGCCGGCACGGAGAAGATCGGCCGCTACGAATACAACGTCAAACTGAACAACAGCCCGCTCTCGCTCGACGAACTCAACGCGCTGCCGATCAGGACGGTGAACGGCGCGACCATCTACATCCGCGACGTTGCGCACGTTCGCGACGGCTATCCGCCGCAGGGCAACGTGGTGCGCGTCGACGGGCATCGCGCGGTACTGATGAGTATCCTGAAGAACGGATCGGCCTCGACACTGGACATCATCGCGGGCGTCAAGGCGCAGTTGCCGCGCGTCGAGGCCACGCTTCCGCCCGGCCTGAAACTCGTCACCATGGGCGATCAGTCCACCTTCGTGAAGGGCGCGGTCAGCGGCGTGGCGCGCGAAGGCATCATCGCGGCGGCGCTTACGTCGCTGATGATTCTGCTGTTCCTCGGCAGCTGGCGTTCCACGCTGATCATCGCCGCGTCGATTCCGCTCGCCGTGCTCGCCGCCATCGCCGGACTCGCGGCGGCGGGCGAAACGCTCAACGTGATGACGCTCGGCGGCCTCGCGCTCGCGGTCGGCATTCTGGTCGACGATGCGACCGTCACGATCGAAAACATCAACTGGCATCTCGAACACGGTAAGGAGGTCCGTCACGCGATCATGGACGGCGCCGCGCAAATCGTCGCGCCCGCCTTCGTCTCGCTGCTCTGTATCTGTATCGTGTTCGTGCCGATGCTGCTGCTCGACGGCATCGCGCGTTTCCTGTTCGTGCCGATGGCCGAAGCGGTGATCTTCGCGATGGTCGCCTCGTTCATCCTGTCGCGTACCTTCGTGCCGATGATGGCGCAATACCTGCTGCGCCCGCATGCGCCGGGCGGCCACGCGCCGGGTGAAACCGCCGCGGCTGGGCCGTCGCGCAATCCGCTGGTGCGTTTCCAGCGCGGCTTCGAACGACGCTTCGAAACCATTCGCGGCGGCTACCGGGTCGTGCTCGAACTCGCGCTCTCGAATCGCAAGGGCTTCATCGCCGGCTTCCTGATCGTGGTGGGCGCATCGTTCCTGCTCGCGCCGTGGCTGGGACGCAATTTCTTCCCGAACATCGATTCGGGCGAAATCGCGATTCACGTGCGTGCGCCGATCGGCACGCGCGTCGAAGATACCGCCGAGCAGTTCGATCTGATCGAAAACGCGGTGCGTCGCGCGATTCCGCCCGACCAGTTGCGCAGCATCGTCGACAACATCGGCTTGCCCAATAGCGGTATCAACCTGACGTACAACAATAGCGGCACCATCGGGCCGCAGGACGGCGACATCCTGATCTCGCTCAACGAGAATCACGGACCGACCGCCGACTACGTGCGCACACTGCGCGAAACGCTGCCGCGCCGGTTCCCCGGCACGACCTTCGCGTTCCTGCCCGCCGACATCGTCAGCCAGATTCTGAATTTCGGCGCGCCCGCACCAATCGATCTGCAAGTGGCAGGACCGAACCTCGCCGGCAACCAGCGCTACGCCACCGAAGTCATGCGCCGCATGCGCCTGATTCCGGGCATTGCGGACACACGCATCCAGCAGGCGTCGACGTACCCGCAATTGCGCGTGAACGTGGACCGCTCGCGTGCCGACGAACTCGGTATCACCGAACAGGACGTCACCAATTCGGTGGTGGCGAGCCTCTCCGGTACGAGTCAGGTGTCGCCGACGTACTGGCTCAATCCGAACAACGGCGTGTCGTATCCGATCGTCGCGCAGACGCCGCAATACCGGATGACGTCGCTGTCGAATCTCGACAATCTGCCGGTGACCGGCAAGAGCGGCCAGTCGCAGATTCTCGGCGGCATCGCAACGATTACGCGCGGTGTGGGCAGCGCGGTGGTTTCGCACTACAACATCGAGCCGCTGTACGACGTGTTCGCGACCACGCAAGGTCAGGATCTGGGCGCGGTGGCGACGAAGATTCAAAGCATCGTGAAGGACACCGCGAAGGACGTGCCGAAGGGCTCCGTCGTGACCTTGCGCGGTCAGGTGCAGACCATGAACAGCGCGTTCACCGGTCTGTTGCTCGGTCTCGCCGGCGCGATTCTGCTGATCTTCCTGCTGATCGTCGTCAACTTCCATTCGTGGAGCGATGCGTTCGTGATCGTCACCGCGTTGCCGGCGGCGCTCGCGGGCATCGTGTGGATGCTGTTCACCACGCATACGCCGCTCTCGGTGCCTGCGCTGACCGGCGCGATTCTCTGCATGGGCGTAGCCACCGCCAACAGCATTCTCGTGGTGAGCTTCGCGCGCGAACGGCTGGCCGCCACCGGCAATGCGCTGGTCGCCGCCATGGAAGCCGGCTTCACGCGTTTTCGTCCGGTGCTGATGACCGCGCTCGCCATGATCATCGGCATGGCGCCCATGGCGCTCGGTCTCGGCGACGGCGGCGAGCAGAACGCGCCGCTCGGCCGCGCCGTGATCGGCGGCCTGCTGTGCGCGACCTTCGCCACGTTGCTGTTCGTGCCGGTGGTGTTCAGCCTCGTGCACCGGAACGAGTCGAAAACCGGCCACGACGCGGCGCCCGAGCACGGCCCCGACCCCACATCGCCTGACGATCAATCATCATCCGAACCCGGAGTGCAACATGTCCACTGAGATCGAAATCAATTCGCCGAAGCGGCTGCGTCATCTGAAGCTCGTCGGTATCGTCGCGTTGCTCGTCGCAGCGGGCATCGTGGCAAGCGGCGTGACGAGCCGTCTGCACGCGAAGCGCGAACTGACGACCTGGTCCGCCGATCAGGCCGTGCCGACCGTCGTCGCCTACACCCCGAAACGCGATACCGACGCGCAGTCGCTGGTGCTGCCCGGTCACCTGTCCGCCTTCGTCAACGCACCGATCTATGCGCGCGTGTCGGGTTATCTGCATGCGTGGTACGCCGATATCGGCACGCACGTCAAAGCGGGACAACTGCTCGGCCAGATCGACACGCCCGACCTCGATCAGCAATTGCAGCAGGCCCGTGCCGATCTGCAGAACTCGCAGGCCAACGAGAAGCTCGCCGCGTCCACCGCGCACCGCTGGACCGAGATGCTCAAGCAGGACTCGGTGTCGCAACAGGACGCCGACGAGAAGACCAGCGACCTGGTCGCGAAGCAGGCCACGGTCGACGCTGCGCAAGCGAACGTGCGCCGCCTCGATGCGCTCGAATCGTTCAAGCGCATCGTCGCGCCGTTCGACGGCGTCGTGACTGCGCGCAAGACCGATATCGGCGCGCTCATCGATGCGGGCGGCGGCAGCGGTCCCGAACTCTTCGCCGTGTCCGACGCGAAGCAGTTGCGGGTGTACGTCAGCGTGCCGCAGGACGAAGCCGCCGCCATCAAACCCGGCATGACCGCCACGCTGAGCGTGCCTGAACGCCCGGGCATGAAGTTCGACGCGAAACTGGTCGATACCGACGATTCGATCGAAGCCTCGTCCGGCACCCTGCTCGTGCAACTGGCCGTCGACAATAAAGACGGTCTGCTGATTCCCGGCGAGTACACCGAAGTGCATTTCGCGTTGCCGGTCGACGCGCACGCCCTGTCGATTCCCGCCAGTTCGCTGATCTTCCGGCAGCAGGGTTTGCAGGTCGCGGTCGTCGGTCCGGACAATCGCGCGGTGCTCAAGCCGGTCACGATCGGCACCGACCTGGGCACGCACGTCGAGATCGCGACTGGCCTGAACGCGACCGATCGCGTGATCGACAATCCGCCCGACTCGCTTGCATCGGGCGATCCCGTTCGTCTTCAGGACAACGCCGCCGGCACGGGCAGGGGCACGGGCACGGCCGCGCTCGCGACCCGGCGAGCTTCGGAGGACACCCATGGATAAGCGCCGCTTGTGCATCGCGTTGACGGGCGCCGCAGTGCTGAGCGCCTGTTCGTTCGCGCCGCCCTATCACGCGCCGGCCGCCAGCCTACCCACCCACTTCAAGGAAGGCGGCGCCTGGCAACTGGCGCGACCGGCGGACCGGGTGCCGCGCGACGACTGGTGGACCGTCTACCGCGACCCGGTGCTCGATCGACTCGAAACGAAGGTGGCCAGTGCGAACCCCGATGTCGCCGCCGCAATCGCACGACATGACGAAGCCGTCGCGGACCTGTCGCAAGCACGTTCGGGATTCTTTCCCACCATCGGCGCCGACGCGTCGGTGGAGCGTCAGCGGCAATCGGACAACCGGCCGCTGCGCGGTGCGGATCAACCGTCGGTGTACAACACCGGGACCGTCGATGTGGGGATCAGCTACGACCTCGACCTGTGGGGCAAGATTCGCAACGAGGTCGCCGCCGGCCGCGCCGCGATGCAGGCAAGCGACGCCGATCTCGACTCGGTGCGCCTGAGTTTGCAGGCGAGGCTCGCCGATGCGTACTTCAATCTGCGCGGACTCGACGAGCAGCAGAAACTCCTCGACGACACGATCGACACGTATCAGCGCGCCCTCAAGCTCACGCTGAGTCGTCACGCCGGGGGCATCGCCTCGGACCTCGACGTGTCGCGCGCGCAGACGCAACTCGACACGGCGCGCGCCGCTGTCGACGACATCGCCGCGCGCCGCGCGCTGTACGAACACGCGATTGCGAGCCTAACCGGCACGCCCGCGTCGAACTTCGCGCTTGCGCCGGTGGCCGACGCCGGCTACCTGCCCGCCATCCCGAGCGGCGTGCCGGCCGCTTTGCTGCAACGCCGGCCGGACATCGCCGCTGCGGAACGACGGGTCGCACAAGCCAACGCGCAGATCGGCGTGGCGAAGGCCGCGTTCTTCCCCGACCTCTCGCTTGGACTCGACGGCGGCTATCAGAGCGACAGCCTGTCGCCGTGGCTGATGGCGCCGAACGAAATCTGGTCGGTCGGACCGAGTCTGGTCTTCACGCTGTTCGACGGAGGACGTCGCGAAGCGATGACCAACGAGGCGCGCGCGAAACTCGCGGAGAACGGCGCCAAATACAAGGCGACCGTGTTGCAGGCGTTCCAGCAGGTCGAAGACAATCTGGCGCAACTGCATCATCTCGGCGACGAGGCGACGCAACAGGATCAGGCGCTGGTCGCCGCGCAGCGCACGTTGCAACTGTCGATGTCGCGCTATCGCGACGGCGTGGTCAGCTATCTCGACGTCGTGACCGCGCAGACGACCGAACTCTCCACGCAGATCACGTCACTGAACCTCAATACGCGGCGTCTGCTGGCCTCGGTTGGGTTAATCGAGGCACTGGGTGGCGGATGGTCGGCGAATGGCCAGAGCGGGGCCGCTCGCGCCGATGTGGTTCGAACGGAAACAGCGCCTGCTGGAAAGACTACGGGAAAGCTCGCCTCCGCAAACTGAATGGCGAGGACACCGCAGCACGAAAAAACGTCGCCGGGTCGATCGAACGACCCGGCGACGTTTTTTCATTGCTGCGCGAGCACTTAGAACTTATGCCGCACGCCCACAGCGACGACCGCCTGACGATTGCTCGACGACGACGCCAGCGAGTAGATCGACGCGTTGCCGAGCACGGCGATGCCATCCGCGCCGGACACGTGTTGATACACGCCTTCCAGATAGACATCGGTGCGACGCGACAGCGAGTAGTCCGCCTGCACCATGAACTGATTCCACTTCGGCGCGACGCTGCGGCCTGCGTCGCTGAAATGTCCGTCCGTGAATGTGTAGGAGCCGCCGAGCGAGAGTGCCGGCGTGAGCGCGTAGCGGCCGTTCAACTCGTAGTTGTTGAAGCTCAGGTAATGGCCGTTGACCGTCGAGTAAGCACCGCCCTGGGTGATCTGTGCCGGATCGTTCAGCATGGTGCGGGTGAATACGAGGCCGACGGTCGCCGCGCCGAACGTATAGCGTCCTGCTGCGCCGAGCGTGCGTTGACGCGCGCCGGTGAGGGTCGCGTCGCCGTCGCCGCTGCTTGCTGCGCCGCCCGTGTTGTTGGGTTGATCGACACCGCCCGGCTGGTTGATCTGCAGGTACGCGACCGCGAGATTGAACGGACCGCCGGCCCATTGCGCGCCGAGGCTGTAGGCGTTGTTATTGCTGAAGTTGCCGGCCGAGCCGCTGAATGCGTAGGCGCCGCCGATCGAGAGACCGTCGTAGGTCGCGCTGCGGAATTTGATTGCGTTGTTCAGGCGCAGATCGTTGTTGAGGTTGTCGTTATCGAACGGATGATCGGCGATATTGCCGCCGAATCCCGAGCCGGTTGCCGACAGTGGCGCGACGAAGTCCACGAGGAAATCGTATTGACGACCGAGCGTGACCGTACCCCATTGCTTGCTGGCGATGCCGACCCAGGCTTGCCGGCCGAACTCGTCGCCGCCGTTCGAGAACTTGCCGTTATCGATATTGAAGCCGTTTTCCAGATCGAATACGGCGCTGAGTCCGCCGCCGAGATCTTCGTTGCCGCGCAGGCCCCATCGATTGGTGCTGAGGTTGCCGCTTTCCATCATCCAGTTGCTTTTGCCGCCGGTGCCGGATTTCTGGTTGCTGACGTAATCGAGGCCGGTGTCGAGTGTGCCGTAGAGCGTGACGCTGCTTTGTGCGTACGCGGACGACGCGAGCGTACCGGCGAGCGCGAAGAGTGTGGTTACCAAGGCTTTATTCATGTTTGATCCGGATAAGAGAAGGCGCCGATCCGCGCGATGACGGATCGATCCCGCACACCGTACGGGTAGCCGCAATGTAGATTTGCGCGGTGACAGGCCCGTGATCAAAACAGCGTGTTTCATGAAACGTTTTTTATGTTGACGACACGAGTGCGCGAGCCCTTTGGCGATGGGCTTGCCGACGTTATGACGGATGAAAATCTTTTCATGCGTACATCGCCGATCCGCTAACGGTGGTTGGCTATTCTTGATCTCAACCGATGCACGAAATCACGACGACTCGCGGATCGGTTCATTCAACTTGTTTATGAGGATCCCGATATGAAATCTCTTACTTTGATGGTCGCATTCGTTGGTGTTACCGCGACGGCTTCGGCTTTTGCTCAATCGACGGCACCTGCGGCGCAATTGAGTGCGGCTCCGTCGATGCAGGTGGCTTCTAATAGCACGATGGCGATGACTGGCAGCGGCTCGGGGATGGGCGCGGGCTCGTGGGTCGCGCCGTCGGTTGCGCCTGAGAAGACGCGTGCGCAGGTTTATCGGGAGTTGGTGCACGCCGAGAAGGATGGGCAGTTGGCTTATCTCGACTCGACCATTTATGCGCACTGAGCGTGCGGAGGGTCACTGCGTGAGGCGGATTGTGTGGTTGGGGGTGGCGGGCGCGGTGCTGGCGGTGATGTTGAGCGGATGCGCTGGGTTGGCCGGCAAGCCGGCAAGTAGTGCTAGTACTGCGGACAACTGCGTTGGGCCTGTTAGTTTTTGTGATGTTTATTTTGGGTCTTGAGGTTGGTACGTTTTTTTTTGGGTTTGGTTGGCCTTTCCTTGCTTTCTTAGTGGTCTATTAGCGTTCCCCCTGTGCGGGGGGGCACTTACTTCTCTTTGCCGCCGCAAAGAGAAGTAAGCAAGAGAAAGCGGCTCACACCGCTAATTCTTAAGCGGGTCCCGCGCGCGGTTTCTGGTAGTGGTGCATCTGGAATCCGTTCCCTCGCACATTCCGCTCTTGTGACAAGGCAGTCATTCTTCCGGCGGCGCTTCGCGCGCCCCCGGGTCGTTCTTGGAACCCTCGTTTTTTTTGCCTTCCGTTGTTTACCCATCCGCGACGCACGCAGTGCGGAGTGGGAGCTGATGAGTGCTTTGTCACTAACGTCAAATGCGCGAGGGCACGGATTCCAGATGCACCACTACCAAGGAAATGCTGCGGTTCCCGCTTAAGAGTTAGCGGTGTGAGCCGCTTTCTCTTGCTTACTTCTCTTTGCGGCGGCAAAGAGAAGTAAGTGCCCCCCGCACAGGGGGAACGCTAATAGACCACTAACAAAGCAAGGAAAGGCCAAAAAAGCCAGTGCAACGATAAACATCAAACTTCAACCACCACCTGATACCCAAACCGACTAACAGTCTCAATCCTAACCACACTAACCTTAGCGGCAATCTTCCGCCGCAACCTCGAAACAACAAGATTGACACTAGCCGGATCGACATCTTCCTTCTCGGGCCACGCATACCGAATCAACTGTTCTCTCGCCACCGGCGCATTAACCTGCTTCAACAGGCACTCGAGCAAAAGAAACTCCCGCCGCGTAACGGCAACCCGCCGCACACCGACAACGAGCTCGCGAGTCCCACCATCGAGCGAAGGCAAATCAAAAACAGCAGCGCCCGCAGCCCCCACCCCCCCCTTGTTCCGCTGCAACGCCAACAACCTCTCATGCATTTCGATAAACGAATAAGGCTGACAAAAACACGCATCGGCACCAGCCCTCAACACCCTCGTCCGGTCCTGCGCATTAGCAGCCCCCAACACGACGACGATCGACGCCCCTCGCGTCACATCGGCCAGCTCGGTAACGAACCCCTGCAATTCCGAATAAAGCCCCGCCTCGATCACCATCAGAACGATCGCATCGAAAGGCTCCTGCGAAGCCAGAAACAATCCGTCCCGCAAATCGTCGGCCCGCTGCAAACTATGCGCGCTCTCCTGCAACGCTTTGAACAACCATGCCGCCTCCGGATGAGAAGGCCCTACGAACAGGACACGCATTCACGCTCCTGAATAAACATGAAAGACCCAGGCGTCATGCCAGCGTCCTCGACCAGCATTCAATAGAAATCCGCGCACCAGGCTCCGCATTGCCAATCTTCATCGTGAAGTCGTGCACCCGCATCACCGCCGACACAATGCTCAGCCCCAAACCCGAACCCGCAAGATGCCGCGTACTCTCGCCGCGGTAAAACCGCTGTAACACCGCATCGCGCTCAGCCAGCGCAATACCCGGCCCGTTATCGACGATATCCACCTGCGGGCCCGCCGCCGTCTGGATCAAGGTCATGCGCACGACGCCACCCTCCGGCGTGAACTTGATCGCGTTATCCATCAGGTTGCTCAACGCTTCGAACAGCAACGCGCGATCGCCGTGTATCGCATCGACAGGTTGCACGTCTACCACCACGCGAATCGCCCGGGTCTCGGCGAGCGGCTCGTATAGCTCGCCGACCTCCTGCACCAGCGTGTCCAGCAATACCTCGCCGAATCCGCCGCGCCGCTGCAAGGTGCCAATCTCGGAGATACGCAGCATCGCGCGAAACCGGTCGAGCAGCGCATCGGTCTCGGTACGGGCACGCTCGAGCAATTGCGACAACGCAGCATCGTCGAGTGCATCGGTACGTTCGGCGGCGTGAGCCAGAAGCGTTCGCACATGCGCGAGCGGCGTGCGCAAATCGTGCGCAATACCGTCGCAAGCGCCCTTCACTTCGTGCATCAGCCGCTCGACTTCCGCGAGCATATGGTTCACCAGGTGCGCGAGCATATCCACTTCGTCGCGTCCGCCAATCGGCAACCGCTGCGCGAGATCGCCCTGCGCAATATGTTGCGTGACGCGGCGTATCGCCTTCAGACGACGCATCTGCCGCACGCTCAGCGCAAGTCCACCGGCCACGCCGGCAAGCAGGCAGATAATGCCGCCGCCAACCAGCGTATTGATGATGGTCTCGCGAATCCGCAGAATATGGGTGAGGTCGCGGCCCACCACCAGAATCGAACCGTCGTTGCGGCGCTCGGCCATCGCGCGCACTACCGGCGTCTGCTCGTTGCGGGCCAGCGAAAGCGTCAGGTCGAGCGTCTTGCCGGTGCGTGTGGTGGGTAGCCCGGTGGGATAGACCAGCACGTCGCCTGCCAGAAACCGGCCTTGCGGCGTGAACAGGCCGTAGTAATTGGCATGCATGCGCTCATGCTCGATACGTCGGTGAATCGCGCCGGCGAGTTCGGAATCGGGCATCGAATCGAAGTAGATCAACTGCCAGTCCATCACCACGTCGATCTCGCGCTCCATGTCGCCGGTCAACGCGCAACCGATAATGCCGAGCAGCAGCATGACGGACAGCGAGAACACGACCGCATAGACCGACAGCAGACGGAAGGTGGTGGATTGCCAGCGCCGCCCGAGCGCGGACTGGGCCGGAAAAGTCATGTCCATCAACGGAGTCCGTTCATGCGAGGATATAGCCGGAGCCTCGCACGGTCTGAATCATCTGCGGGACGCCCGGCGGATCGACTTTCTTTCGCAAGCGTCCCATGTGAACGTCGATCAGATTGGTGCCGGGGTCGAAGTGATAACCCCACACCGCTTCGAACAGCATGGTGCGCGTAATGGTCTGGCCGGCGTGCCGCATCATGAATTCGAGCACGCGGTATTCGGTGGGCAACAGGGCAATCTCTTCGCCGTCGCGCTGCACCTTGCGCGAGATGAGATCGAGTTCCAGCGGGCCGACGCGCAAGTGAGTATCGAGTTGCGCGGCCGGCGCCTGGCTACGTCGCAACAGTACTTCGAGACGCGCCGCCATTTCTTCGGGATCGAAGGGCTTGGTGAGGTAGTCGTCACCGCCGGCGCGCAAGCCGCGCACCCGTTCGTCCACGTCGCCGAGCGCGCTCAGCATCAGAACCGGTGTTTGAATGCCGATGCTGCGGATGGTGGTAAGGATGGTCAGGCCATCCATACCCGGCAGCATGCGGTCGAGTGTAATCACATCGTAATCGGTACTGATCGCGCGAGCCATGCCGTCGCGGCCGTTCGCCACCCAGTCGACCGTAAAACCCCGGCCTTCCAGTTCACCGACGATTTCACTCGCGGTTATTTCGTCATCTTCGATCGTGAGTACTCGCGACATGCTGGTTGCGTGCGCCACGAACCGCTCGACCGATGCAAGCGGCGGACGCGGCCGGTTATCTGGGAGGGAACATGATGCCATAGTCGGCTCGGGCGTTTTTGCATGAGCGTGCGATTCGACGGATGCCGCCGCTACGCCCGATGCCAGCCTGCAGGCTACGCGCGCACCCGTAGCGAAAGCCTTTCTGTTTCATGAACAAATATTTAAGTTCGCCAACGCCGAAGCCTGCAAAAGGCCTTCGGGGTGAGTGCCTAAAGCAAGTTTCATCTTGCCGACGCCGCTGCGGTAAGCCCAGTCGTTTAGTGTGAGGTCATGTCGCCGTCGTTTTACGGCGCGACCCGATTCGACTCTTCCCGTGGAAGGAACACACCATGAACACCGCAACGAAATCCCTGCTCGTCTCCCTGCTACTGATCGGCAGCGCTTCCGCCATGGCCGCGCCGCACCTCACGGCGGCGCAATGCAACGACTATCCGTTCAAGCGGACCCAAGGCGAAGTGACGCACAAACAGTTGATGCGCGAATTGGGCGAACTCGAAGCCGCCGGCTACCAGCCCGCCGACGACGACGCCACCTATCCGGCCGACCTGCAAAAGGCGAAGCTGAAAGTGCAGGCCGAATATCGCGCGGACTGCCGGCCGGCCGCAACGCATACGTCGGCGAGCACAGTGCAAACGTCCGCGGGCACCGCGGCTGCCACAGCTGCCGCATCTGCTCGACCCGCCGCCGTCAATCAACCGGCGGGTTGAGCTCGCGGAAGCACGGCTGATTCCGCTAAGGCCGCCGCGTCTATTCGTCCGTCCCAACCGTGCTGAGCGTGCCGTGCGAGCTAACCGTATGGCTCGCCGGATTCGGCGTTCGCGCCAGCACCGGCCGCAGCGCCGCGCCGGTATGGCTCGCCGCGACCTGCACCAGCCCTTCCGGATCGGTGGCCGCGACCAGCGCCCCGCCGCCCACCCCGCCTTCCGGCCCGAGGTCGATAATCCAGTCGGCCTCGGCAATCACGTCGAGATCGTGCTCGATGACGACCACGCTATGGCCGCCGTCCGCGAGACGATGCAGCACGCGGATCAGCTTCGCCACGTCGGCCATATGCAGACCGACCGTCGGTTCGTCCAGCACGTAGAGCGTATGCGGCGGCTTCTGGCCGCGCCGCGTCACGTCGTCGCGCACCTTGCTCAATTCGGTGACGAGCTTGATACGCTGCGCTTCGCCGCCGGATAGCGTCGGCGACGGCTGGCCCAACGTCAGATAACCGAGCCCGACGTCTTTCATCAGTTGCAACGGATGCGCGATGTTGGTGATCGGCGCGAAGAACTCGACGGCTTCGTCGATTTCCATCGTCAGCACGTCGCCGATATTCTTGCCGCGCCACGTGACCGCCAGCGTCTCGGGATTGAAGCGCTGGCCGTGGCACACGTCGCACCCGACCTTGACGTCGGGCAAGAAGCTCATGCCGATCGTGCGCACGCCCTGTCCTTCGCAGGCGGGGCAACGGCCATCGCCCGTGTTGAACGAGAAGCGCGACGCCGTATAACCGCGCGCCCGGGCTTCGAGCGTGCCCGCGAACAGCTTGCGGATCGCATCCCACACGCCGATATAAGTGGCCGGACACGAGCGCGGCGTCTTGCCGATCGGCGTCTGGTCGACTTCCAGCACGCGGTCGATGGTTTCCCAGCCGGTGATCGAATCGCAGCCCTGCCACGCATGCGTGACGTTGAGCGGCGCGCGCGGCGCGGTGCGTGCGAGCACGCTCGAGCGACGGTTCGCCGCCGGGTGCGCATCGCTCGCAGCGGCCCGCGCGCGCCGGGTTGCCGGCGACGACAACACCGAGCGGCCAACCGCGTCCAGCAGATTGGTCATCAGCACATCGCGCGCGAGCGTCGATTTGCCCGAGCCGCTGACACCGGTAATCGCCACCAGCCGCGACAGCGGAATGCCCACCGTGACGTTCTGCAGGTTGTGCAGCTTGCCGCCATGCACGGTCATCCACTGCTCGGGCACCGCGGCCTTGCGTTTGCCCGGGGCGACCACCGGACGACGCGCCTGCAGCGGATGGACGATCGGGTTCGCGAGGAACTGTCCGGTCAGCGAGTCCGCTTGCGCCGACAGATCGGCCACGCTGCCTTGCGCGACCAGCGTGCCGCCGCGTTTGCCGGCGCCCGGCCCGATGTCGATGATGTGATCGGCACGCCGGATCGTGTCTTCGTCATGCTCGACCACCACCAGCGTGTTGCCCTTCTCGCCGAGCTTGCGCAACGCGTTCAGCAGAATCTGGTTGTCGCGCGGATGCAGGCCGATGGTCGGCTCGTCGAGCACGTAGCACACGCCCTGCAGATTGCTGCCCAGTTGCGCCGCCAAACGGATGCGCTGTGCTTCGCCGCCGGATAGACTCGGCGCCGCACGGTCGAGGCTCAGATAACCGAGCCCGACCTCTTCCAGAAATTGCAGACGGCTGCCGATTTCGCTCACCACATCGCGCGCAATTTCCGCGTCGCGACCGGTCATTTCCAACGAATCGACCCACGCGCGCGTATCCGACACGGTCCATTGCGCGACGTCGACGATAGCCTGCGTGTCGAACGTCACCGCGCGCGCGGTCGGGTTCAGTCGCGTGCCGGCGCAATCCGGGCACGGCGCGTCGACCAGACCATCCGGTTCCTGCTCCTCGGAAGGCAGGCTTTGTTCGCGGCCGCGATTGTCTTCGGCGACGACCGTGTCGTCGTAAGCCGCGCGTTGCTCGCGCGTGAGCGCCAGACCCGTGCCGACGCAGGTCGTACACCAGCCATGCTTGCTGTTGTACGAAAACATGCGCGGATCGAGTTCGGGGTAGCTCGTGCCGCAAGTCGGACACGCGCGTTTGGTCGACAGCACTTTGACGGCGCCCAGTTTTGCCGTGGCGCGGCCGCCCGTCAGCGCGGCGTGCAGGCCGTCGAGCGGTGCCAGCAGATGCATGACGCCCTTGCCGATGTCGAGCGTCTGGTCGAGCGCCTCGCGCAATTGCGCCTCGTGATCCGCGGAGATGACGAGGTCGGCCACCGGCAGTTCGATGGTGTGCTCGCGGAAGCGATCGAGCTTCGGCCACGGGTCGACCGGCACGAACTCGCCATCCACCCGCAGATGCGTATTGCCGCGCGCTTTGGCCCACTTGGCGAGATCGGTATAGATGCCCTTGCGGTTGACCACCAGCGGCGCGAGGAAGCCGACGTGCTGCCCTTTGTGATCGCGCAGCAACTGGGCCGCGATGGATTCGACACTTTGCGAGGTGACCGGCGTGCCGTCGTGAATGCAATGCTGCAAACCCAGCTTCACATACAGAAGACGCAGGAAGTGCCACACCTCGGAGGTGGTCGCCACCGTACTCTTGCGGCCACCGCGCGAAAGCCGCTGTTCGATCGCGACCGTCGGCGGAATGCCGTAGACGGCATCGACCTCGGGGCGCCCGGCCGGCTGCACGATGGAACGCGCGTAAGCATTCAGCGATTCCAGATAACGGCGCTGCCCTTCGTGAAACAGAATGTCGAACGCAAGCGTGGACTTGCCCGAGCCGGACACACCGGTAATGACATTGAACTTGCCATGCGGAATGTCCACGTCCAGCGACTTCAGATTGTGTTCGCGCGCGTTGACGATACGCACCACGTCTTCGCCTTCGATCGCCCGGCGCGCGCGTGCCGCGCTGATCGCCTTCTGCAACGGCATGCCTTGCGAGGCCGGTTCGGCCGCCGCGTTCATTGCGCGGTCGTATTGCAGCAGCGCTTCGCCGGTATGCGATTCAGGACAATGCTTGACCTCTTCCGGCGTGCCCGAACACAGCACGCGGCCGCCGCCGTCGCCGCCTTCCGGGCCGAG
Source organism: Paraburkholderia sp. BCC1886 (assembly GCF_900996245.1). Lineage (GTDB taxonomy): Bacteria > Pseudomonadota > Gammaproteobacteria > Burkholderiales > Burkholderiaceae > Paraburkholderia. The sequence goes on from NZ_CAAJGK010000048.1 coordinate 105,026, forward strand.
GTCGATCAACCAGTCGGCCGCGCGGATCACGTCGAGATTGTGCTCGATCACGATCAGCGAGTGACCGCTCGCCAGCAGCTTGCCGAACGCCTGCATCAGCTTGGCAATGTCGTCGAAATGCAGGCCCGTGGTCGGCTCGTCGAACATGAAGAGACGTTTGGCGACGGCCTGTTTCGCGCTGCGCGCGGTGCGCGCCTGCGCCGACTCCGCGAGGAACCCGGCCAGCTTGAGCCGCTGCGCCTCGCCGCCCGACAACGTGGGCACGGGCTGGCCGAGCTTCACGTATTCGAGACCCACGTCGACGATGGGCTGCAACACGCGCAGCACCTCGGCGTCTTTGGCGAAATACGCGGTGGCTTCGCTGACCGTCAGTTCCAGCACGTCGGCGATACTCAGCGCGCGGGCCGGCGAGCCGCGTTCGATTTTGACTTCGAGCAGCTCGGCGCGATAGCGGCGGCCGTCACAGTCCGGGCAGCGCAGATACACGTCGCTCAGGAACTGCATTTCGATGTGTTCGAAACCCGAGCCGCCGCAAGTCGGACAGCGTCCGTCGCCCGAGTTGAAACTGAACATGCCGGGGCCGTAGCCGCGCTGCGTTGCTAGCGGTGCTTTGGCGAACAGCTTGCGAATCTCGTCGAACGCGCCGACGTAACTCGCCGGATTCGAGCGCGCGGTCTTGCCGATCGGTGACTGGTCGACGAACACCACGTCCGTAACCTGATCCGCGCCCGTCAGGCTGCGGAAGGCGCCCGGCGATTCGGTGGCCAGACCGAAATGACGCGCCATGGCCGGGTACAACACGTCCTGCAGCAAGGTGGATTTACCGGAGCCCGACACACCCGTCACGCAGACGAGACGCTCCAGCGGAATCTCGACGGTCACGTCGCGCAGATTGTGTTCGGTCGCGCCTTCGAGCACGATGCGCGGCGTGCTGGCGTCGACGGGACGCTGCGACCAGTGCGCCGCGTCCGCGACGTGGCGCTTCCCGCTCAGATATTCGCCGGTGAGCGTGCCCGACGAGCGAATGGCTTCGGGCGCGCCGTCGAAGATGATCGAGCCGCCGCGTTCGCCCGGGCCCGGGCCCATGTCGATCAGACGATCCGCCGCGAGCATGACCGACGGATCGTGTTCGACCACGACCAGCGTATTGCCGGCATCGCGCAAACGATGCATGGCTTCGACGATCCGGTTCAGATCGCGCGGATGCAGGCCGATGCTCGGCTCGTCGAGCACGAACAGCGTTTTGGTGAGCGACGTGCCGAGCGCCGTGGTGAGGTTGATCCGCTGCACCTCGCCGCCGGACAGCGTGCGGCTCTGGCGGTCCAGCGTCAGATAGCCGAGGCCGACGTCGCACAGATATTTGAGGCGCGTGCGCACTTCCGCGAGCAGCAGCTTGAGCGCGTCGTCGAGCAAGGCGCTGGGCAGATTGATTTCGTCGAAGAAGCGCCGGATGCGGTCGATCGGCATCAGCATCAGATCGTGCACCGTCAGGCCCGGCAGCGCTTCGAGCTGAGCGCGATTCCACTGCACGCCACGCGGCAGGAAGCGGCGCGCGGGCGGCAGCACGTCGTCCGCATTGGCCTTGCTGCCGAGGCGCCACAACAGCGATTCGGTTTTCAGACGCGCGCCGCCGCAGGTTTCGCACGGCGTGTAGCTGCGGTATTTGGAGAGCAGCACGCGGATGTGCATCTTGTACGCTTTCGATTCCAGATATTCGAAGAAGCGCTTGACGCCGTACCAATGCGTTTGCCACTTGCCGTTCCAGTCCGGCGACCCGTTGATGACCCAGTCGCGCTCGGCGTCGGTGAGTTCGCCCCACGGCGTGCCGCGGCGGATGTCCGCTTTGGCCGCGTAGCGCATCAGATCGTCCTGGCACTCTTTCCACGCGGGCGTCTGCATGGGTTTGATTGCGCCGTCGCGCAGCGTTTTGCGCGCGTCGGGGATGACGAGCCCGAGGTCGACGCCGATGACGCGACCGAAGCCGCGGCACGTTTCGCAGGCGCCGTAGGCCGAGTTGAACGAGAACAGCGCCGGTTGCGGATCGGCGTAGCGCAGATCGCTGTCGGGGCTATGCAGTCCGGTGGAGAAGCGCCAGATGGTCGGCTCCGCGGGTTCGGCTTCGGGCGCTTCCGCGCTGGCCGGCAGCACGTAGATATTGACGCGGCCGCCGCCTCGTTTGAGCGAGCCTTCGATGGCTTCGACGACGCGTTGTTTGTCGACCGAACTCAGACGGAAGCGGTCGGCGACGACGTCGAGCAGTTTGCGTTTGCCGGTGGGCGAATCGACTTCGCGCTGGGCTTGCACGCGGGTGTAGCCGCTGGCCGAGAGCCATTGCTCGACTTCCTGTTCCGATGCCGATTCCGGCAATTCGACCGGGAAGGTGACGACTAGCCGGGGTTCCTGTTGCTGGGGTTCCTGTTGCTGGGGTTCCTGTTGCTCGGTGCGTTCGAGCAATTCGGCGTAGATGGTTTCCGGCGTGTCGTGGCGGACGGGTCGTGCGGTCTGTTTGTCGAACAGTTCGGCGGCGCGGGCGTAGAGGAGTTTCAGATGGTCGTTCAGTTCCGTCATGGTGCCGACGGTGGAGCGCGAACTGCGCACCGGGTTGGTCTGGTCGATGGCGATGGCGGGCGGAACGCCGTCGACCCGATCGACCTGCGGGCGGTCCATGCGGTCGAGAAACTGCCGGGCGTAGGCGCTGAACGTTTCGACGTAGCGGCGTTGGCCTTCGGCGTAGAGCGTGTCGAAGACGAGGCTCGATTTGCCGGAGCCCGATGGGCCGGTGACGACGGTCATTTCGCCGGTGCGGACGTCGAGATCGACGTTTTTGAGGTTGTGCTGGCGCGCGCCGCGGATTTTGATCGAACCGGGGTGGCGGCCGTCCGGGCTTGGGGTGGCGGGTTTGGCGCTATTGCCGGCGGCGCCGGTGGGGGCGGGTTTGGCGGTTTTACCGCTGTTCGTACCGGTTTTACCGTTCGTACCGTTTGTACCGTTAGATGACAATTTTTTCGACCGTCTGGATTGATTGAGCCACGTCGGACGGGCGCAGCGCGGCGCGTTGCTGGTTCGTGTGGCAGTGGGCGGCGGGTGGGACCGCCGGCTCGTAGCTGGATACTATACTGTATGTTTGTACAGCTTTGGGTTGGGGGCTGCGCTGGGCTCTTGTGAGCAATGGGTGTGCCGAGGGCTGCTTTTTTTCGTTGCACTGGCTTTTTGGCCTTTGGCCTCTCCTTGATTTGTTAGTGGTCTATTAGCGTTCCCCCTGTGCGGGGGGGCACCTACTTTTCTTTGCCGCCGCAAAGAAAAGTAGGCAAAAGAAAGCGGCTCACACCGCTAATTCTTAAGCGGGCCCCGCAGCATTTCCTTGGTAGTGGTGCATCTGGAATCCGGTCCCTCGCGCATTAAGCGGTAGTGACAAAGCACTCATCAGCGCCCACTCCGCACTGCGTGCGTCGCGGATGGGTACACCGCGGAAAGCGAAAAACCGAGGGGGGTAGAACGACGCGGGGGCGCGCGAAGCGCCGCCGGAAGAATGACTGCCTTGTCACAAGAGCGGAGTGCGCGGGAACACGGATTCCAGATGCACCACTACCAAAGAACCCGCGCGGGGCCCGCTTAATAGTTAGGGAAGGTCTGCAAAAGTCCTGGCGTTGACGTAAGTGTGAACTATCCTGGAAGAGGGATAGTTAAGGGGAATGCTGATGACGCAACTGGGCCTTGGGTTGGACCTGTCAACGAAGCGCACGCGCAA
>NZ_CAAJGK010000049.1 GCF_900996245.1 Paraburkholderia sp. BCC1886
CGAGTCGGTCCCACCCCTTCCCATCCCGAACAGGACCGTGAAACGACTCCACGCCGATGATAGTGCGGATTCCCGTGTGAAAGTAGGTAATCGTCAGGCTCCCCAGCAGCAACAGAAACCCCACCCGTCAACGGTGGGGTTTCTGCGTTTACGGCCCAGATAAAAACGGCCCAGATAAAAACCAACGACCAATAGCGTCAACAAGGCCGAAAACGAGACCAAAACGACCGGCACCGTTTCCATCAAGCCAGTGCTTTTGTCTGCTGCTAGGCACGCACGAGCCAACGCCCATTCAACGACGATCTGGCACAACGCCGCGCCACGGAAATACTTCGAGCACTTGACGAATCGCGTCATCGAATGCTGTGCGACGGCCAATGCCGAGCGCCTCGAGTCGGTCCGAGACAAGGTGACAGTCACGCGGACGTGGCGTCTCGTCGGCAGGCGAGCGCTCCGGCATCAACTGTGCATTTAGTCGAAGCGCGTCGGCCAGACGTATCGCAATTTCGTATTTGCTCATCGGCTCGTCGCCCGACCACTGCACGATGCCGCAAATCGCGTCGCCAAACGCATGCCGTTCCAGCATCTGTCCGATCACGAACGCGACATCAGGAGTAAAAGTGGGATAGCGGACTGCCCAGTCATCCATCACAGCCACTTTGCCGCCGGGCTCGGCCGAGCGGGCAATCGCTGGAACGAGGCTAGTCACCGCCGATTCTGCCCAACTGACGATCGGGCCATACAGCAGCGGTAAGCGCAGCACACAACCGAGCCGGGTCGAGGCTTCGAGTGCAAGTTCGCCTTCCAGCTTGCTGCGTCCATAAGCATTAAGCGGTGCGGGCATCGAGTCGGCTCTATACGGAGGATGCTTGCCGTCGAACACGTAATCGGTCGAAATAGAAAGCGTCCACGCGCCGCGCCGCTCTGCAGCCGCTGCGAAAGTACGCACGGCATCCACATTCAACTCGCGGGCAAGATCGGGGTGCTTTTCGCAGACATCGGGCCGGCGTTCCGCCGCGGCGATCACCAGCGCATCCGGCGCCTCGCGTTCGACGAACTCCGCGACGGCCTTTCTATCGCGGATATCGAGTTGGATTGTGTCGGGTCCCGGTCGGCTAAATGCTGTCGTCACCACCTTCCAGTCCTCGTGCCGCGCCAACTCGTGGGCAATCGCACGACCCAGTATCCCGGATGCCCCAATGACAGCAATCTTGAACATGACGCCCGTCCGCCTAGCCAGCTGGCCCACGCGACATACCCGTCACGGTGTAACCGGCTTCATCGATGGCGGCCTTCAGCGTGTCCGCAGACTTTGCCGATTCGACGGCTACCCGACCGGACGCCAGATCGACGTGAACCTGCGCCGTACCGTCGTGTTCACGGATTGCGCTCGTGACCGCGGCTACGCAATGTTGACAGCTCATGCCCTCAACTTGGAATTCGATTGTCATAGCGCTACCTCCGTATTGCGAGTGAAAAGAGCATTGAATTATGCCTGCCAATCCGTATCTGAGCAGACGGGCCCTCCTATGACGGGAAGGTGGTGAACCAGGCATACGAGGAATGTGATGAATATCGGTGAAGCGGCCCGCGCCTCGGGCGTGACGGCCAAGATGATCCGCTACTACGAAAGCGTCGGTCTGCTGGCCGCGAAGGGACGTACGAGCGCAGGGTACAGGCTGTACGGACCACAGGAAGTCCACTCGCTGCGCTTTATCCGCCAGGCTCGCCGCTTGGGCTTCCTCGTCGACGATATCCGTCGTTTGCTGGCGCTTTGGCAAAATCGCTCGCGCGCAAGTGCTGAAGTGAAAGCGATTGCGCTGGAGCATGTGGCGGATCTCGACCGCCGAATCGCCGAGCTCACGGAAATGCGCGAGACCTTGGCCCATCTTGCGACTCATTGCCATGGCGACGACCGTCCCGAATGCCCAATTATCGAGCAATTAGCGGCCTCTGGACAGCAAATTAGTGACAGCTTCAAAGCCATTTGATCGACGCTTGAAAGACCGGTGCAACCTTTTAGTGAACTCAATCAAAACCCAAAGGAAAACGCACAGAAATAGTGCGAAAATTCTGGAAAGTCTCTTAAGGAGCTCTGTCACGCAAATTATTCCTTTGAAAATCAACGTTTATTTTGCACCAACTAAATGCATCATTCCAAAACGGAATGCACGCCATGCGGGCATTTCACTAGCAACGTTGCACCTTGACGCTATATGATGCGGGTTAACCCTTTTACGGGAAATCCCTGATTTTCAGTTCACCGGGGATTCAATTGAACCTTGGAGAAATATCATGTTTGCGTACATTCTTGAAAAGCTGAGCATCTGGTTTGAAACTGCAGAGCGCGATCGTCGCGAAGCATATCTTGCGTCGTCGTCGGACATCGTCCAACTCGAACAGCGCATCCGGTCGCTCGAAGCCAATGGTTACTCGCTGTAAGCTGTTTTGGTAGCTTGTTTGACCCGCCAGCGCAACGTGCGCGGCCGAGCAGCAAAGTGTTGAGCCCCGTTCAAACGGGGCTTTGTCACATCTGGGCACTGCATAACTTTGTTTGACGGCCTGCCGACGCTGGACGTGGCGAATACCGGCTAGCGGTAGCAGCCGTGTAGCGGTATGGTAAGGCGCTAACTGATCTTTCCCGATCAGACTGCTCCCGGACCTTCGACCTCTTCGACCGACCCGCTGCCATGCTCCCTGTCCGCTCAGACCGCATCTTCTTTAGCACCGCCATTGCACTCGTGGCCGCCGTCGCTCTGTCATCGCCGACAAGCTTCGCCGCTTCGAGCGACACGCGTCAGCCGTTGGTCCTCGACACGCAAAGCGGTATCAGCGACGGGCAAAGCGGAACCGTGCTGCAGACCGCGCCGCTATCACGCCAACCGATCGTCGGCGCACGGCCCATCGCAACGCCTGCCGAACTGGCGCCCGAGTCGTCGCCGCCCATCGTCGTAGCGCCGTACATTTCTCTGCCGGGTAGCGGCGGCACGTCGCAGTCGCAACCTCGCGTGGCGCCTCGGGCGCAGTAGCCCGTCGAGCGGCTATTCGGGTTTCGGCGCATAGCGTGGGCGAAACCGTCCGACGACAATCGATCGGCGGCCTTCCAGTCATCGCCGCCATCGCAAGTATTGCGAGATGACCGGCATGAAGCAGCCGTATCGACAGAAAAACAAGGAGACCTGGAATGCCCATTCAACGGATGCGGTGTGCCGCCGGCGCTTTGATCGCGCTATTCACATTCGCCGCAGCGCCGCTCGCCTCACTCGCGAAAGAAACCCCCGAAAAGCCTACGCTGACGATGGCGGTCGGCGGCCTGCCGGGTCTCTACTATCTGCCGGTGCTTGCCGCGCAACAACTCGGCTATTTCAAGGAAGAAGGCCTCGACGTCACGCTCGAAGATTTCGCGGGCGGGTCGAAAGCACTGGAAGCAGTCGTGGGCGGCAGCGCGGACGTCGGTGCGGGTGCGTTCGAGCACACGTTGTTCATGCAGGCCAAGGGGCAACGCTTCCGTGCTTTCGCGCTAATGGGCCGCGCGCCACAGATCGTCGTGGCGGTGCTGAAACCGAAGGCCGATCAACTAAAGACGATGGCCGACTTCAAAGGTGCGAAAGTCGGCGTCAGCGCGCCGGGTTCCTCGACCGATCTCGTGCTGACCGTAGCCCTGCGCCACGCCGGCATCGAGCGCAACGAGATTTCGGCGATCGGCGTGGGCAGCGGCGCCACCGTGCTGGCCGCGGTGAGCGGCGGCCAGATTGACGCGCTCTCCAATGTCGATCCGATGATGACGAAACTCACGCGAAGCGGTGCAATCAAGGTGCTGGTCGACACCCGCACGGTAAAGGGAACGCAGGAGGTGTTCGGCGGGACCATGCCCGCGGCGACGCTGTACGCGCCGGAGAGCTTCATCCAGAAATATCCGAAGACGACGCAGGCGCTCGCCAATGCAATCGTGCACGCCGATCGCTGGCTGCAGAGCGCAAGCGACGCCGATCTGCTGAAGATGGTGCCCCCGGCCTATCTGCTGAACGACTCGCCGCTTTATGTGGAGGCCTTCCACAACGTGCGTGAAGCCTATTCGCCGGATGGGATGATGCCCGCGGACGGTCCGGCCACGTCTTTGCGTGCGCTGTCTTCATTCGACAAGCGGCTCGATCCGCAAAAAATCGATCTGAACGCGACCTATACGAACGATTTCGCCCGCAAGGCCGCAGCGCAATTCAAATAAGCGCGCACGAGGCGGCGGCGCCTAGTCGCCGCGATACTCCACCTTGAATTCGGCTGCCTTGTCCTCGCCCAGCGTTTTGACGAGCCAGGGCATCTGGTCCTTCAGCGTTTTCGCCAGCGTATAGGGCGGATTCAGGATGAACATGCCGCTGCCGAACAACCCGAAGCCGTCCGCAGGCGGATTGCTGACGGTCAGACTGACGTGCAGCCAGTTGCGCTGCTGCAGCTTTTTCAACTGCTCGGGAAAGCGCACCGACTCCGGACGCCGCACTTGCGGATACCACACCGCATAAGTGCCGGTCGGAAAGCGCTTCAGACTCTCTTCGACGCAGCGCAGGGTGCGCGTGTAATCGCGTTTATCTTCGTACGACGGATCGATCAGTACCAGCGCCCGGCGCGGCGCCGGCGGCAGCAACGCGAGAATGCCGTCGAAGCCGTCGCCCGCATACAGCATTGCGCGGCGGCCCGCATCGCGGAAGTTATGGCGCAATACGTCGATTTCCGTGGTGTGCAGTTCGAACAGACGCATGCGGTCCTGCTCGCGCATCTGCCGCCAGGCGATATACGGCGAGCCCGGATAAAAACGCAACTGGCCGTCCGGATTGAGCGCACCGACTTCGTCGACGTAATCGGCAAACAGCGGCGGCAAATCCTTGCGTTCCCATAATTTCGCAATTCCGCTCTGGAACTCGCCGGTTTTGGTCGCGTAGCCTTCCTTCAACGAATAGACGCCCGCGCCCGCGTGCGTGTCGATGTACCAGTAGGCCTTGTCTTTCTGGCCGAGGTAACGCAGAAGATGCAGCGCAATCGCGTGTTTGAGAACGTCTGCGTGATTGCCTGCGTGGAAAGCGTGGCGATAGCTGAGCATGATGAGGTGAGGCCGAAAGAGGGCATGCCGGTTCGAGACGATCCGGTGCTGCGGGTGCAATGCGGCTACAGGCTCGGGTGGAACACTGGCGTGTAGCGCGGTCGCGTATTGTACGCGACCGCTGCGTTGTGCCCGGCTCTGTTGCCTTGCGTCTCGATTCCGCTCAGTTGTACGCGTCGCCGATGATGTCCTCGATCCGCTGTTTCACCTCGGGCGTGATTTTAACCACCACGTCGGCGGCTTTCATGTTTTCGCCAATCTGTTCGACGCGGGATGCGCCCGTAATCACCGTGCTCACATTCGGATTCTTGAGAATCCACGCCAAAGCGAGCTGGCCGACGGTGCAACCGAGTTCGTCGGCGACTTCACCGAGCTTGCCTACCACGTTGTTCTTGCCCGCGTCCGTGACCTGTTTGCGCAGCCAGTCGTAGCCCTGCAGTTGCGCGCGGCTGTCGGCCGGAATGCCATCGCGGTACTTGCCGGTCAGGAGGCCGGAAGCCAGCGGGCTCCATGTCGTCAAACCCAGGCCGATGTCTTCGTACAGCCGCTTGTATTCCTGCTCGACGCGCTTGCGATGGAACAGGTTGTATTGCGGCTGTTCCATGACTGGCTTATGCAGATGATGGCGCTCGGCAATGTCATGAGCCGCGCGGATTTCGTCTGCGCTCCATTCCGACGTGCCCCAATACAGCGCTTTGCCGCGGGTGATCATGTCGCTCATCGCCCAGACGGTTTCCTCGACGGGCGTATTGGGATCAGGCCGATGACAGAACACCAGGTCGACATAATCGAGTTGCAGACGCTTGAGCGACGAGTCGATCGCATTGAGCAGGTATTTGCGATTGAGCGTGTGGTATTGATTCGGCGCTTCTTCGAGTCCCCAGTAGAATTTGGTGGATACCACGTAGCTGACGCGCGGCCAGGCCAGTTCCTTGAGCGCCTGGCCCATGATTTCTTCCGATTGGCCTGCCGCATACACCTCGGCGTTGTCGAAAAAATTCACGCCTGCGTCACGCGCCGCCGCGAGCGACTCACGCGCTGCGCGGTGATCGACCTGGTTGCCATAAGTGACCCACGAGCCGATGGACAGTTCGCTGACCTGCAGGCCGGAACGGCCTAGACGTCGATAATTCATGCATGCCTCCTTGGATTGATACCGCCGCTATCGCGGGACTCGCTGGAATTCCGCCGGAAACGCCTAGTTTAAAGAGATAAAACTCAATGTGCTTTTTACCTCTGGAATTCACGGGGTTCATGCACAATAGCAGCCTTGGCCGCAGTGCAACATTCGGCCGAACGGCCTATGCCGTTTGGCCGACTTCACGCCACCCGCGGTCCGTGGTCTCATTGCTCATCAACTGCATGGAGGTTCTGCATGTCGTCAACGAACACAACTCTGAATGGCAAGGTCGCGGTCGTCACCGGCGCCGCGAGCGGCATCGGCAAGCAGATTGCGCTGACACTGTCCGCAGCGGGCGCGGCGGTCGCCATTGCCGACCTGAACCAGGACGGCGCAAACGCGGTGGCAGAAGAAATCAGGAAGGGCGGCGGCAAGGCGATTGGCGTAGCCATGGATGTCACGAGCGAAGACGCGGTCAACCAGGGTATCGACAAAGTCGTCGCCGAACTCGGCTCGGTCGACATTCTCATCTCCAACGCGGGCATCCAGATCGTCAATCCGATCGAGAATTATTCGTTCTCCGACTGGAAGAAAATGCAGGCCATTCACGTCGACGGCGCGTTTCTCACCACCAAGGCGGCGCTCAAGCACATGTATAAGGACGACCGCGGCGGCATCGTCATCTACATGGGCTCAGTGCACTCGCACGAAGCCTCGCCGTTGAAGTCCGCGTACGTGACGGCCAAGCATGCACTGCTGGGCCTCTCGCGCGTCCTCGCCAAAGAAGGCGCAAAACACAATGTACGTTCGCATGTAGTCTGCCCCGGGTTCGTCCGCACGCCGCTCGTCGACAAACAGATTCCCGAGCAGGCCAAAGAGCTCGGCATCCCCGAAGAAGAAGTGGTCAAACGCGTCATGCTGGGCGGCACGGTCGACGGTATCTTCACGACCGTGGAAGACGTGGCGCAAACCGTCCTGTTCCTGTCTACATTCCCGACGGCTGCGTTGACCGGCCAGTCCTTTATCGTGAGCCACGGCTGGTATATGCAATAAGGGGGCGGCCATGGCGCAACGCAATCCCAAGCGGGCGCGTGTCGGTGCCTCCTGCGACGAAGCAGCGGGCGATGGCGCGGGCGCCGGTTCGGCGCCATCCGCGCGTCCTGGTCGGCATCTGCACGTGCCCAACTACGAAACCGTCGCGCTCATGCTGCAAGGCGGCGGCGCCTTGGGTGCGTATCAGGCGGGCGTGTTCCAGGGCCTGCACGAAGCCGGTATCACGCCTAACTGGCTTGCCGGTATCTCGATCGGCGCGTTGAACACGGCCATCATCGCGGGCAATCCGCCTGAAAAGCGTGTCGAGCGCCTGCTGGAGTTCTGGGAGACGATTTGTCAGCCGGCGTTCGGGCCGCCGCTGCCGGCCTTCATCGAACACGCGCTGTTCAATTCCAGCGAAGCCGTGCGCAAAGCGTTCACGGCTACGCAGGCGATAGGTGCGATCGTCGAAGGACAGAAAGGCTTTTTCGTGCCGCGCTTTCCGCCGCCGCTGCCCACCGTGTCAGGACCGCCACAAATGGCGAGCTACTACGACACCACGCCGCTAAAAGCCACGCTCGAGGCGCTGTGCGATTTCGACCGGATCAACTCGCGTGAAATGCGGGTATCCGTCGGCGCAGTCAATTGCGGCACGGGTAATTTCGCGTATTTCGACAACACGCACACAACGCTGCGGCCGGAGCACTTCATGGCGTCGGGTGCATTGCCCCCGGGCTTCGCCGCGGTCGAGATCGACGGTCAGTACTACTGGGACGGCGGCCTGATGTCGAATACGCCGCTTTACGAGGTGATCCAGTCCACGCCACGTCGCGACACGCTCGCCTTCCAGGTCGATCTCTGGAGCGCGGTCGGGCCGGTGCCGGATAACATCACCGACGTGCAGGGGCGCATGAAAGACATTCAGTATTCGAGCCGCACGCGTCTGGTCACCGACATGCTGCAGCGCTCGCAGCGTTTCCGGCATGTATTGCGCGAAGTGCTGGACCGGGTGCCGTCCGAACAGCGCGACGATCCGTGGTGCAAGCTGGCCGAGGACCTGTCCTGCTCGAAGCGCTACAACGTGATTCACCTGATCTACCGGCACAAGGAATACGAAGGCCATTACAAGGACTTCCAGTTCGGCCTGTCGACCATGCGTGAACACTGGCAAAGCGGCCTGGAAGACATTCGCCATTCGCTGTCGCAACCAGACTGGCTCGAGATGCCGACCAACGATGCGGGCTTTGTCACGCACGATATCCACCGGGATTCGCGCTAACTTTAACGCGGACCTCACACACAGTCCGTAGCAAAGAAAAACGGCGCCCATCGAGGCGCCGTTTTTTCACCGACCCTTCCGCACGAGCGCGTTCAACCAGAATCACGCTGCCGGAAGAGCAGGATCAAGTCATCAGATTCACTTCAACACTTGAGCGATGGCATTCGCCACTGCGTCCAGGTTGCGCGTGTTCAGCGCAGCCACGCAGATACGGCCCGTGCTCACCGCATAGATGCCGAACTCTTCACGCAGACGGTCGACTTGCGGCGCCGTCAAACCCGAGTACGAGAACATGCCGCGCTGTGCGTTCACGAAGCTGAAATCGCGATCCGCGCCGCTCGCCTTCAGCCGTTCGACGAGGCCATTGCGCATTGCGCGAATACGGTCGCGCATTTCCGCCAGTTCCGATTCCCACGTGGCGCGCAGTTCAGGTGAAGCCAGCACCGCTGCGACCACCGAGCCGCCGTGCGTGGGCGGGTTCGAGTAGTTCGTGCGGATTACGCGTTTGAGTTGCGACAGCACGCGCGACGCTTCTTCCTTGCTCGAAGTGATGATCGACAGTGCGCCGATGCGTTCGCCGTACAGCGAGAACGACTTCGAGAACGACGACGACACGAATACGTTCAGGTCCGATGCCGCGAACAGACGCACGGCGGCGGCGTCGGCTTCGATGTTGTCGCCGAAACCCTGATACGCGATGTCGAGGAACGGTACGAGGTTGCGCGCCTTGACGACTTCGACGACCTGCTTCCACTGTTCGACGTTCAGATCGACGCCGGTCGGGTTGTGGCAGCACGCGTGCAGCACGACGACGGTGCCGGCCGCGTAGCCGTTCAGCGCGCTCAGCATGCCTTCGAAATTCACGCCGTGCGTTTGCGCGTCGTAATACGGATACGACACGACTTCGAAGCCCGCGCCCTCGAACAGCGCACGGTGGTTTTCCCAGCTCGGATCGCTGATGGCGACCTTGCCGTTCGGATTCAGGCGTTTCAGGAAGTCCGCGCCGATTTTCAGCGCGCCCGTGCCGCCCAGTGCCTGCGCCGTGACCACGCGACCCGCGGCGATGAGCGGCGAGTCGGTGCCGAGCAGCAGTGTCTGTACAGCCGCGTCGTAGGCGGCGATGCCCTCGATCGGCAGATACCCGCGCGGCAGCGCGGCTTCGACGCGGGCTTTTTCGGCGTCGCGCACGGCACGCAAGAGCGGAATCTTGCCTTCTTCGTTGAAATACACGCCCACGCCAAGATTGACCTTGGTTGTGCGCGTGTCGGCGTTGAAGGCTTCGTTCAGGCCCAGAATCGGGTCGCGGGGAGCAAGTTCGACGGCGGAGAACAGAGACATGTTGGGTGGGCAGCAGTAGTGAAAAGAGGGCGGCTTCGCGCGTTTCCGGAGGCGATCCGTCACGAACGGGAGCAGCTTCGCATTGTAACGAATTCGCGGCCTGTTTTCGGATGGCCGCGTCGGCGGAACGGGAATTTCGCTTGAAAAACAGGCAATTCGGCGCAATTTGAGGTGTTCTGAGTAGGCGGCGCCGGTCGCCCGGGCCAGCTCGCCGGGGGGTGTCGCTGTTTGCGTCGTCCCCGCATCGTCGTGGCGTTTCTCCGCTCGAACTGCGCCTCTCGCAACCCGTTAGAATGATCCTTTGCCTAAGGCCGGTGCCGCTCCATGTCCGAACAACCGCTGATTGAAGCCGACGAGACGCTGGACGAATCCAAGTTCGTCACGTTCGACGGCTCGCCGTTCCAGCTGTACCAACCGTATCTACCCGCCGGCGACCAGCCCACGGCAATCGACACGCTCGTCGAAGGCGTCGAGGACGGTCTGTCGTTCCAGACGCTGCTCGGCGTGACCGGTTCCGGCAAGACCTTCACGATGGCGAACACCATCGCGAGACTGGGCCGCCCGGCCATCGTCTTCGCGCCGAACAAGACGCTGGCCGCGCAGCTGTACTCGGAGTTCCGCGAGTTTTTTCCGCGTAATGCGGTCGAGTATTTCGTCTCCTACTACGACTATTACCAGCCGGAAGCGTACGTTCCGCAGCGCGACCTGTTCATCGAGAAAGATTCGTCGATCAACGAGCATATCGAGCAGATGCGTCTGTCGGCCACCAAGAGCCTGCTGGAACGGCGCGACGTGGTGATCGTCGCGACCGTCTCGGCCATCTACGGTATCGGCAATCCGTCCGAATATCACAAGATGATCCTGACGCTGCGCACCGGAGACAAGCTCGGCCAGCGCGACATCATCGCGCGGCTCATCGCGATGCAATACAACCGCAACGAAGCCGATTTCCAGCGCGGCTCGTTCCGCGTGCGTGGCGACACGATCGATATTTTCCCGGCCGAACATGCCGAGATGGCCGTACGGCTCGAACTGTTCGACGATGAAATCGAAACGCTGCAACTGTTCGATCCGCTCACGGGTCGGGTCAAACAGAAAATCCCGCGTTTCACCGTCTACCCGTCCTCCCACTATGTGACGCCGCGCGACACGGTCGTGCGGGCAGTCGAAACGATTAAAAACGAGTTGCGCGAGCGCCTCGAATTCTTTTATAGCGGCGGCAAGCTGGTCGAAGCGCAGCGGCTCGAACAGCGCACCCGCTTCGATCTGGAAATGCTGCAGGAACTGGGTTTCTGCAAAGGCATCGAGAACTACTCGCGGCACTTCTCCGGCGCGATGCCCGGCGAACCGCCGCCGACTCTCGTCGACTACCTGCCGTCGGACGCGATCATGATGCTCGACGAATCGCACGTGCTGATCGGCCAGCTCAACGGCATGTACAACGGCGACCGTGCACGTAAGGAGAATCTGGTCGACTACGGTTTCCGGCTGCCGTCGGCGCTCGATAACCGGCCGCTCAAGTTCAACGAGTTCGAACGCAAGATGCGCCAGGTCGTGTTCGTCTCGGCGACGCCGGCCGATTACGAGCAGAAGACCGCCGGCCAGGTGGCCGAGCAATTGGTGCGTCCTACCGGACTGGTCGATCCGGAAATCGAGGTGCGTCCGGCGCGCTCGCAGGTCGACGACGTGCTCGCCGAGATCAACGAGCGCGTCAAGGTCGGCGACCGGGTGCTCGTGACCGTGCTGACCAAGCGGATGGCCGAGCAGCTCACCGAGTTTCTGGCCGATCACGGCGTCAAGGTGCGCTATCTGCATAGCGACATCGATACCGTCGAGCGAGTCGAAATCATTCGCGATCTGCGGCTTGGCACGTTCGACGTGCTGGTCGGGATCAACCTGCTGCGCGAGGGGCTGGATATTCCCGAAGTGTCGCTGGTGGCGATTCTCGATGCCGACAAGGAGGGTTTCCTGCGCGCCGAACGTTCGCTGATCCAGACCATCGGCCGGGCTGCGCGCAACGTGAACGGCAAGGCGATTCTGTATGCCGACCGCATCACCGATTCGATGCGCCGGGCAATCGACGAGACCGAGCGGCGGCGCAACAAGCAGATCGCGTTCAATCTTGAAAACGGCATCACGCCGCGCGGGGTGATCAAGCGGATTCGCGACATTATCGACGGCGTGTACAACGTCGACGACGCGCGCGCCGAGCTCAAAGAGCAGCAGACCCGTGCCAAATTCGAGGACATGTCCGAGAAGCAACTGGCCAAGGAACTCAAGCGGCTCGAGAAGCAGATGATGGAGCACGCGAAGAACCTCGAGTTCGAAAAGGCCGCGCAGACGCGCGACCAGTTGTCGTTGTTGCGGCAACGTGTGTTTGGCGCGAATGTCGGCGATCACGTTTCCGGCGTGTAACCGCCTCTTCTGTCTGTTCGTATAGCGGCGCGGCGACGTTAAGCCGCACCGCTTTCCAAATTGCTTCCGCGCCCACCGCGGAACGCATCGCCGTCTTTCTTACCAAAAAATTTTCAACGAGCCCGAGCCCGCCGCCGCTGTGAAAACAGCAGGACGGCGGGCGTTTGTCGTTTGTCGAACCTTACAATCGATGATAAAATTCCTAACTATTGAGAATCGTTCTCATTACCAATAAAAGTAAGAAGTAGAGATAACAACGAGCGGGTCCGGCACTTCGATTTCACTCGGCAAAACAGGAATTTTTCCATGCAGATCTCCTCACTCGTCCGCGGCGGCGTAGCGGCTTTCGCAGTTCTTGCAGCATGGTCGGTCACGGCGGCGGAATACCCGATCGGCAAACAGCAGATCCAGAGCGGTATGGAAGTCGGCGCCGTCTATCTGCAGCCTATCTCGATGGAACCCGAAGGCATGATGCGCAAGGCGTCGGACTCGGACGTCCATCTGGAAGCGGACATCCACGCGGTCAAGAACAATCCCACCGGTTTCGCCGAGGGCGACTGGATGCCGTATCTGCAAGTGAAGTATGAATTGACCAAAGCCGGCTCCACGCAGAGCCTGAAAGGCGACATGATGCCGATGGTCGCGAGCGACGGTCCCCATTACGGCGACAACGTGAAGTTGCAGGGCCCGGGCAAATATCACCTGAAGCTGTTTATCCAGCCGCCCATGCAGATGGGCCACCAGTCGTTCGGCCGTCACGTCGACAAGGAGACCGGCGTAGGCCCGTGGTTCAATCCGTTCGTGCTCGACTACGACTTCACCTTCGCGGGTATCGGCAAGAAGGGCGGGTACTGAGCGTGGGCCGCGTCCTCAGGAAGATCAGGCTCGGGCTCGCGATGCTTCCGCTTCTCGCGAGCGCCGCATGGCTGTCGTGCGGCGCTCGAACCGCGCATGCCGCCGATCTGCCGACCTTCAAACTGGAAATGAACGACGGCAAGCTGAATCCCGCGCGTATCGTGGTGCCCGCGGGACAGCGCATCAAGATCGAAGTGCACAACGTGGGCAAAGGCGCGGCCGAATTCGAAAGCGTGCAGTTGCGCAAAGAAAAGGTGCTGGCGCCGGGCGCGGATTCTTTCGTCGTCATCGCGCCGCTGGAACCGGGCGAGTACAAATTCTTCGACGATTTCCATCAGCAGGCGCAGGGCGTGATCGTCGCGAAGTAGCGCTAAGCAAAGGAGCTTTTCGATGGGGCAGATTTTATTCGTCGTGTGGCGGGAGAGCGTGGAGGCCCTCTTGGTCGTCGGCATTCTGTACGCCTGGCTGAAAAACGGCGACGACGACGCGCGTCGCGGCTTGCCGTATTTATGGGGCGGGGTGGTGGCCGGTCTGGTGGCGGCGGTTGCGCTGGGCGCGGCGCTGGTCGGATTCACGGAAGTGTTGTCCGGCGACGCGCAGGATTATTTCCAGACCGCGATGGTGCTGGTCGCCTGCGTGCTGATCGTGCAGATGGTGTTGTGGATGAAGCAGCACGGCCGCACGCTGAAGCGCGATATGGAGCAGTCGCTGCAAGCAAGCCGGCGCGACTCGAACTGGTGGGGCGTGGCGCTGCTGGTCGCGCTGGCCATTGCTCGTGAAGGCAGCGAGACGGTCATCTTCCTGTACGGCCTCGGCTTTGGTCAGTCCGGTCACGTGGATGGCAGCCAGTTGCTGGCGGTGGTCATCGGACTGGGCCTCGCGCTGCTGACGTTCTACGTGCTGCAACTGGGCGGCAAGTATTTTTCCTGGCGGCTGTTTTTCCGCGTCACGGAAATCATGTTGCTGTTTCTCGGGGCGGCTCTGTTCCAGACCGGCGTCGACAAGCTGATCGACAAGGAAGTCCTGCCGACCGTCGTCGATCAGCTCTGGAACTCGTCTGCGTTACTCGACGATTCGAGCACGTTGGGCTCGCTGGTCGCCACGCTCACCGGTTACCGTGCGCATCCGGCGCTGATGAATCTGATCGCCTACGCCGTCTATTGGGCCGTCGTCTATCTGCTGGTGCGGCGGGCGAACCGCAAGCCGAACGCACGGCAGACCGCCGCCGGGCGCGCAGCATGAGCACCGTCGTGAGCCGGGCGGGGCGCCTCGCTGCCGCAGGGCAATGGATGCAGCGCCACGGTGCGGCGATCCGCGCAATCCAGTGGGTCGTGGTCGCGGTCTACGCGCTGCTGATCCTCGTGCCCGCGGTGCTGCCGCTGCCGGACGACACGGCCCATCTATGGACCAACCTGACACTCGCCGCGCAATTCGTGTTCTGGGGCATCTGGTGGCCGTTCGTGCTGCTGTCGATGGTGATGCTCGGCCGCGTCTGGTGCGGCGTGCTATGTCCCGAAGGAGCGCTCGCCGAATTCGCCAGCAAACACGGCCGCGGCCGCGCGATTCCACGCTGGATGCGCTGGGGCGGCTGGCCGTTCGCGGCGTTCGGCATCACCACCATCTACGGCCAGATGGTCAGCGTCTACCAGTATCCGAAAGCCGTGCTGCTGGTGCTGGGCGGCTCGACGCTGGCGGCGATCGTCATCGGTTTGCTGTACGGGCGCGAGAAGCGCGTGTGGTGCAAATATCTCTGCCCCGTCAACGGGGTGTTTGCGCTGCTGGCACGTCTCGCACCGTTCCATTACCGGGTCGACGAACAGGCATGGCGGCGCTCCTACAAGGAAGGTGAGCACGGACACCGCGTCGTGCCCATCAACTGCGCGCCGCTGGTCCCGTTGCGTAACATGAAGGGCGCGGCCGACTGTCATATGTGCGGCCGCTGCAGCGGTCATCGCGACGCGGTGGCATTGACGTGGCGCGCGCCCTCGGAAGAAGTCGTGCAACTCGGCGACCGGCAGGCGAATCCATGGGACACCGCGCTGATTCTCTATGGCCTGCTCGGCATTGCGATTGGCGCGTTCCACTGGACGGCGTCGCGCTGGTTCGTCGAGCTGAAAACCTTCTTCGCCACGTGGCTGATCGATCACGACATCACCTGGCCGCTCGACACGAACGCGCCATGGTTTTTATTCACGCATTACCCCGAACAGAACGACGTGTTTTCGTGGCTCGACGGCGCGATGGTGATCGGCTATATCCTCGCCACTGCGCTCGCATACGGCACGGTCCTGCTGTTTCTGCTGATGGGCGCGACGCGCATGCTAGGGCGATTCAGCGGCGTGCGTCTGCACCATCTGACGCAGGGACTGATTCCCATCGCGGGCGCCGGCGTGTTTCTCGGGCTGTCGGCGACCACGCTGGCATTGCTGCGCGCGGAGCACGTCGCACTGTGGTGGGCGACCGACCTGCGCATCGCGATTCTGGCGGTCGCGAACCTGTGGAGCGCGTGGCTCGCGTGGCTGGTGACGCGCCGTTATAGTGAGCGCATCGTTCGACGTGGACTGGCGATGATGTGGTTCTGCGCGGCATTGGCCGTGGTAGATAGCGCCTGGTGGCTGATGTTCTGGGGCTGGGCGTCGAAGTGAATTCCTGAAACAAAAAGCCGTGAAGACGAATGCTCATCTTCACGGCTTTTCTTTTACTCGATTGCGATGCACGTTGCGACGTGTATCCGCATTGCGTGAGAACCAAAAAAGCGGCCTGGCTGGCTGCGACGGCTGGCTTTATCTCTGCACGAAGGGGTCTAGTTCTCACGTGCAAGCCGTCGTGGCTGGCTAATGCCCAACACCTCTCGAAGAGGTGGTCCCCACAATACCCTGTACGAACTACTTGGTGAGAATCAGCTTGCCCAGACGCGTGGCGCGCAACTGATACGTCTCGCCGTTATGCATGATGCTCACGTGGCTATGTCCTTGCAGCAGTGCGTCGCTGCGCACGACCCGATCCGCTGAAACCGCGTTTCCGCCGGCACGATCCGCCGCGGGTTTCGCTGCGGGAGCGACCCCGGCCGTGTTCGTCGACGCCGAAATCGCCGATGCTTTCGGACGGCTGGTCAGCGCGGCTGCCGGACGGCGCAGGCTGAGTGTGGAAGCGCGGGAGAGATCGGTCATCTGGATTGTGCTGTTCGTCGATTCGATGGATTAATTCTAAATGATAACTATTCCCATTTACAAGCAAGAGAAATTCATCGGATTCCACTTTCGATAGTCGAATCATGCGGACAGGACGTCCGCATGCCGGTGTCAATGCAGCGAGCCGGGGTCCTGTTTCGCCTGGACGAACTGGCGGATCAGCCTGACCGTATCGATATCGTTCTCGCGATACGCCGATTTGACGATCTCCTGCGTTTGCACGGCGTCCTGGTCATTGGAGACGGGCAAGGTCGTCGCGTATTCGAAGCGCAGGAACAACTGCAGATCGTCGGGCTGCTCGATGGTCATCGTCAGCGACCCGCCGACATAGTCCGCGGTCGGCAGAATGTCGTAGCGCACGCTGCGCTGGTCCAGCAGCGTGACGCGATCGCGCACGGTGGCCTTGCCGTAGTGCAGTTCGCGCTCGAGCACATTGCCTTCGCGCGACAGGATCGTGCAGCTGTCGAGGCCCAGCACGAACAGTTGCGGTTGCTCGGCGCGCAGCACCAGTCCTTCCCACAACTGCGCGGGAGTCATCGACTCGACAAAGGGATTCAACGGATCGTTGATCTGGATGAGGTGTTCGAAATTCAAAACGACGGCTTCCTATGAGAGCGTTGGGCGCGCGGCGGATTACGCGACGGCGAGTCCCGAGCGTACCGTGATGGAGTGCGTCAGGATCTTGTGAACTGGGCACGCGTTGGCGATTTGCAAGAGCCGTTCGCGCTGCTCGTCCGAGAGGTCACCTTCCAGCACGATTCTGCGGTCGATGGTGCTGCCTTCGGCGCCGGTTTCGATCGACAGTGTCACGCGCACGTCGGCGAGTGGCCACTCCTTGCGCTGCGCGTACATTTTCAACGTGATGGCGGTGCAGGCGCCGAGACTGGAAAGCAGCAGCGTGACAGGTGTCGGACCGCGGTCACCGCCGCCGAGCGATTCGGGTTCGTCGGCGAGCCAGGTGTGGCGGCCGTCGTCGAAGAGGACCTGGTAATTCGTCGAACCGATGTGGGCGGTGACGGTGGGTTCTGCCATGCGCGCTCCTGAAGAGGACGGAGATTGCCGCACGTCTTGGGCCGTCCTGATCGAAGGGCGGGCGCGCGGCACGAACCGCTATTGTGAACGAATCTCGAGCGGCGCGGCTGCCGCGCCGCCGCGCCGATACTCTGCCGGAATGTCGGCGCCCGCTTAGTGCGTGATCTCGCCCATGCGGCCGCTCTGGTAGTCGACCACGGCCTGACGGATCTCGTCTTCGGTATTCATTACGAACGGGCCGTAGCGCACCACCGGTTCCTTCAGCGGCACGCCGCCGAGCAGCAGCACGTCGAGCGGCTCGGCGCCCGCCGTGAGCGTGACGGTATCGCCGTCGTTGTTGAAGACCACCATTTTTTGCGCATCCGCTTGCACACGCGCGTCGCCTTCGCCATAGAAGCCCTGGCCGGACAGACTATAGGCGAACACGCGATAGTCGGCGGGCACGGGCTGAGTGACGGTCGCGCCCGGCTGCAAAGAGAAATGCTGATAGAGAATCGGCGTGCGCGTTTCGATGGCCGCCTTCACACCGAGCGCTTCGCCGGCGATGACTTTCACGCGCACCTGCCCGTCCGCCGAACTCGCCACCGGAATGCTCGACGACGGGATTTCCTGATAACGCGGCTCGATCATCTTGTCGCGCCGCGGCAGGTTCACCCACAGTTGCAGACCGTGCACGCGGCCGCCGGTGCGCACAAACGACGGGTCCGGCATTTCGCTATGGACCACGCCCGCGCCCGCGGTCATCCATTGCACGTCGCCGGCGTGCAGCGTGCCGGAGTGGCCCGCCGAATCCTTATGGCCGAACTGACCTTCGAGGACATAGGTGACGGTTTCGAAGCCGCGATGCGGATGGTCCGGCGCGCCCTTTGCCTCGCCGGGCGCGTAGTCGATCGGGCCCATTTCGTCGAGCAGCAGAAACGGATCGAAGTCCATCAGAAGACGCGTCGGAAACGGCCGGTGAACGATGAAGCCGCCGCCCTCTACCGTGCGAACCGCCGGAAACGTCCGTTCGATCGTGCGTGCCGTGCTCATCAAAGTCACCTCGAAAAAATGGGGAATAGCGTTATTTTTGAAACGAGGAGCTATTATAGGGACCGTTTTTCGCGCTGCCAGCCGCCGCTGCGCAATGGATTGTTCTATTACTGGAACGATGAGATGAAGATCGATTCACACAATCTGAACGACCTGATGTATTTTTCGCAGGTCGTCGAACATGGCGGGTTTTCCGCGGCCGAACGCGTGCTGGGCATTTCCAAATCGCGTCTGTCGCGCCGCCTGACGGAACTCGAGGCGTCGCTGGGTGTGCGCCTGTTGCAGCGCTCCACGCGCAAGCTGGCGCTGACCGAAGCCGGCGAACTGTTCTACCGGCATTGCCAGGCGATGCTGAGCGAAGCGCAGGCGGCGGTCAACGTCGTGCAGCAGTTGCGCTCTTCGCCGCGCGGCAGTGTGCGCGTCAGCGTGCCGGTGACGATCTCGCAAACCATCCTGTCGCAGATCCTGCCGGAATTCATGCATCGTTATCCGGAAGTGCGGGTCGTGATGCGCGTGACCAATCGCGTGGTGGATCTGTTCGAAGATTCAATCGACGTCGCGTTGCGCGTACGTTCCGATCCGCCGGAAAACGCCAATATCGTGGTGCGGCCGTTGTGGCGCACGCAGCAGATGCTGGTCGGCGCGCCGAGCCTGCTGCAACAGAACGCGCCGCCTTTGCAGCCCGCCGACCTGAAGAATTTCGAAACGCTCGACGTGCCGACCGGCGACGGTCGCCACGTCTACAACCTGATCGCACCCGACGGTACACGTCACGTGCACGAGCACGAACCGCGTCTCGTGACCGCCGACCTCATGACGATTCGCGAAGCGGTCCTGGCGGGCGTCGGCATCGCCGCATTGCCGGAAATGATGTATGGCGCCGCGTTGCGTGCGGGGCAGTTGTCGCCGGTGATGCCGGGCTGGACTTTTCCCGTGCCGCAGTTGTACGCGGTGTTTCTGTCGCGGCAGGGAATGGTGTCGGCCGTGCGCGCGTTCGTCGACTATCTGGTCGAGATGCTCGACCCGGACGACGGCAAGCACATCATGGGCGAATGTCCGACGCAGCAGCGCAAGAAGCAGGAGGAGCGTCCGGTGCTGGCAGTGGCGTCGTGACGTCGATGCGCCGCAGCATCGTTTTTGGCATTTAAGCGCGGCCTGTCATGAGTACTTTCAATGGGCATCTGCTTGAACGCGCACGGTCGCAGGCTTATATTGAAAACCCTTCGCTAAGGAGTCGCTTATGCGAAAACTCATGGCCGCTATCATAGCGAGTCTGATAGGGCTGACCGCGCTGTCCGTGTCGACCACGGCCGTCGCATGCGACGATTCGAGTCATCAGTCTTCGACCGATGGCAAATAATCCCGCCGCCCGAAGGCGCCGAGTGCGCACAAAAAAAGGCCTTCATCCGACGATGAAGGCCTTTTACTTTGCTTCGTAAAAACCGCCCGCTTTACTTGCCCTTGGGCTGTGTCACGAAACCGATCTTCGTCAGGCCGCCGGCCTGCGCTGCCGACATCACTTGCGCTACCTTCTCGTACGCAACCTTGCGGTCCGCATCCAGATGCAACTCCGGCTGCGGCGTCGCCTGCGCGGCGGCCGCGATCTTCGCACTCAGTGCCGCATCGTCGACCTTCTGGTCGTCCCACGACACATTGCCGTCCGCGTCGATCGACACGGTGACCTGCGCGGGCTTGGTGTCTTCCTTCTGACTGCTCGCATGCGGCAGATCGATTTTGACTGCGTGACGAATCACCGGGATCGTCACCATGAAGACGATCAGCAGCACCAGCATGACGTCGACGAGCGGCGTCATGTTGATTTCGTTCATCAGGCCGTCGTCATCGTCGCCGGCGAAGGGGCTCATTGCCATTGGAGGGCCTCGTGAATCAGTTGGCGCGCGAAGCGAGACGCAGACCGTCGCCGCGTTTGGACGACGACAGCCGGGCGCCCGTCACGAAGAAGGCATGCAGACCGTGCGCGAAGCGGCTCAGCTTCGCCACGATGCTCTTGTTGGCGCGCGTCAGCGCGTTGTAGCCGAGCACCGCCGGAATCGCGACGAACAGACCGAACGCGGTCATGATCAGCGCTTCGCCGACCGGACCGGCCACCTGGTCGATCGACGACTGGCCGCTTGCGCCAATCGCCAGCAGCGCGTGATAAATGCCCCACACCGTACCGAACAGACCGACGAACGGTGCCGTGCTGCCGATCGACGCGAGAATGGCGAGGCCGCTCTGCATGCGGGCGACGCTGTCGTCCACGGTGTCTTTCAGGCAGCGGGTGACCCAGTCGGACACGTCCATGCGATCGTGCAGATGCGGTTGCGTCTGGTGATGATGGTCCGCCGCTTCCTGACCCGACAAGGCGAGCGCGAGGAACGGGTTGTCGAGCGGCTTCGACGACTCGGCGCCGAGTTTCTTGATGCCGTCGGCGAGATCGTCCGAATGCCAGAACGCCTGCTCGGCGTTCTTCGTGAGCCGCTTGAGCCGCATCACGTTCCAGCCTTTGATGACGATCACGCTCCACGACATGACCGACATGATCAACAACGCCAGTGCGATACCGCGCGTGACGAAATCTCCTTGCGCCCACACGTGCGCCAATCCGTAGTTCTGCATTGCAATTCCCTTTATGAAATCTGCTTCAATCGTTCAATCGTCGAGATTGAAGTCGTAAGGCTGGGTGTAAGCGGCCCGAACCGGCTGGCCGTTCTCGAGATAAGGTTTGCAGGCGCTGCCACGTACGGCGGCGAGCGCGGCGTCGTCGAGACGGCTGAAACCGCTGCTTTTCTTCAGTTCGATGTCTTCGAGTTTGCCCGTCAGACCCACCACGAAACGCACATACGCGGTGCCGGTTTCGCCGCGACGCCTGGAGAGCGTCGGGTAATCCGGTTTGGCGATGCTGCAGTCGAGGTGCGAGACGTTTTTCGGTGCGGTGATCTGCATCGTTTCACGACCGATCGCCGGTGCCGCCTGTGCGGTAGGCGCGGCAGGGGCAGCGGGTGCCGGAGGCGTCGGAGCGGGCGAGGCGATTGGCGTAGGCGAGGGCGCCGCGGCTTGCGGCAACGGCGTGGGGGTCGGCTTCGGCGTAGGCGTCGGCTTGGGCTGGACCTTCGGCTTGGTGTGAACAGGCGGCGTGGGCTTGGGTGGCGGCGGCTCGATCGACTGCACGGCAGCCGGCGCGGCGACGGGCGCCGGCGGCAACAGTTCCGCGCTCATCACCTGCGACTCGAGTTGCGGCTGAACCGGCGCGTGACGCACGCTCAGCAGCACCGCGAGCAGCGCGACATGAATGGCCATGACCGCGGCAGTCGCGGTCAGGGTGCGGGGGTTCAGTCGGGTGGACGAAGCCGGCATGACACCGGCTGAAACGGTAGGCGAAGCCGGCATATTAACGGGTTGGCGCGCTGGTCAGGCGGCGCGTCGGGCAGGACATCGTCATGTTCGGAAGATCAGTAACGAAATACACAAAGTAGTCACGAAGCCAATCAGCAATTCCATCTCGAACTCCTTTTTAACGGGTGAGCGGGCTAGCTGGCTGTAGGCATCCTGGCTTGCTGACGGTAGTGGACTGAGCGCCTGGAAGCAGCGCGTTGAAAGCAGGGCGATGAAAGCACCCGCGGCGCGGCGGGCGCCGAACCGCGAAGCGCCGGCTTCAGGCGGCCTTGCGTTCGTAAAACGTCAGCGGAACGGCCTGCGCATAATGTTCGACACCGCAGCGGCTCGCACAGACACCGCTTTGCAACATCACATCGCGTACCGACTCGGCGCATTTGCCGCAACACGATGCGACACCAAGTTCGAATTGCAGTTCGTCGAAGGAGTCGACGCCATCCGCGATCGAAGCACGGATCTTTCGGTCAGAAACAGACTTGCAGACACAGACAATCATGGCAGGGCGTCATAGCTAACGTTAATGCGAATTATTATCATTTTGTTTGTGTCGTTTGGCAAGCACCCTGACTGATTTTTTGTAACAAAACCAGCCTCTTAGGAGGGTTTCACAGGGGTGTGGCAGTACCCGCGGAGCTTCGGAGATTGCCGTGGAACCGGCGGAAAAGCCCGTTGTACAAGGCTTGTAAGGTTTGGGTACCGTTTTATGCGGCTTGGGAATCCGGCGTGGCGGTTCGCCGCGAAGGGATCACGACGTGATCGACCGTCGCGTGAAGATTGAGCAGCGTGGCCGTGAGTTGTTGCTGATGGCTGCCGTCGCCGGTCGAAAAAAAGCGCGGCGGAACAGGTGCGTCGCCGGAGGAGGCGGCACGCAGACCATGCTGGTCGAGTACGCGCTCGAGTTGCCGCGCAATCGCGATACTGGTGTCGATCAGGGTCAGCCGGTCGCCGACGATGTCGCGAATCGCCGCATCGAGAAACGGGTAGTGCGTGCAGCCGAGCACGAGCGTGTCGGCGCCGGCGTCGAGCATGGGTTCCAGATAACCGCGCAACAGCGCGCGCAATTCCGCCGAGCCCACGTCGCAGCGCTCGACCGCCTGCACGAGTCCATGACCCGGCTGACAGAGGAAGCGGCAATCCGCTGCATAGCGTTCGAGCAATCCCTGAAAGCGGGCGCTGCGCAACGTGACCTGCGTGGCGAGAACGCCGGCAACACGGGTTTTCGACTGGAGGGCGGCCGGCTTGATGCCGGGCTCCACGCCGACCAGCGGAATGGGCAGCGTGTCGCGCACTAGCGCGATGGACTGCGCGGTCGCCGTATTGCACGCGACCACGAGCGCCTTGGCGCCTTGCTGATAAAGCCACTTGCAGATCGCGACGGTGCGATCGCAGATGAAGTCGTCGTCGCGTTCGCCGTACGGCGCGTATCGCGAGTCGGCCACGTAGACGAGTGCTTCGCCGGGCATTTGCGCGCGGACCGCCCGCAACACCGACAGGCCGCCGAGCCCCGAATCGAAAATACCGACCGGCGCGCGCGAGGCGACGCCCGACAGGTCGATGCGGACACTCGAAGACGGCGATTCAGCTGACATGGACGGGAAGGACTCGCGCGGCACGGCGCGGGAGCCGGAAGCAGAAGGTGCGAAAGTATATCGCCCACGCCGGGGAGTGGGCGCATTCCGGCCGGTGCGATCAGCCTTCGATCGGGCCCATTGCCGTTTGCTGGTAGTTCTGGATACCGAGCTTGTCGATCAGGTCGAGTTGGGTTTCGAGCCAGTCGATATGTTCTTCGGTGTCGTCGAGAATCTTCACGAAGATTTCGCGCGAGATGAAATCGCGCACCGACTCGCAATACACGATCGCTTCTTTACAGGTGCTCTGCGAAATCTGTTCGAGCTTCAGATCGCATTCGAGAACTTCTTTGGTCTCCTCGCCAATCAGCAGCTTGTGCAGGTCTTGCAGATTCGGCAGACCGTCGAGCATGAACACGCGCTGGATCAGCCAGTCGGCATGCTTCATTTCGCCGATCGATTCATCGTACTCATGCTTGCCGAGCTTTTCGAGGCCCCAATGCTTGTACATGCGCGCATGCAGGAAGTACTGGTTGATGGCCGTGAGCTCGTTCTTCAGTTGAGCATTCAGGTATTCGATGACTTTCTTATCGCCTTGCATGATGATTCCTTATTGGGGATTTCAATTTCCCAGAACGATAAACGCCGAAGCGCCAAAAGCCAAGCCATAAATTCAGTTTTTAGCTTGATTTCCAAGGGTTTTTCGTGTGATGCGTACCGTTCTCATTCCACAATAAAAAAGCCGGGGTTTCGAGGCCCCGGCTTATTTTTCCCGTCGCTGATTTAAGCGCTTGTCAATACCGATCAGACCGTCGCGACAGGAATTTTGCCGATCTTTGCTTGCCATTCCTTCGGACCGGTTTGATGCACCGACGTGCCGTTCGAATCGACCGCGACCGTCACCGGCATGTCCTGCACGTCGAACTCGTAGATCGCTTCCATGCCGAGGTCTTCGAATGCGAGCACCTTCGCGCTGCGGATCGCCTTCGACACCAGATACGCGGCGCCGCCCACGGCCATCAGATACGCGGCCTTGTGCTTCTTGATCGCTTCGATGGCGACCGGACCACGCTCGGCTTTACCGATCATCGAAATGAGACCGGTTTGAGACAGCATGGTCTCGGTGAACTTGTCCATCCGCGTGGCCGTCGTGGGACCGGCCGGACCGACCGCTTCGTCGCGCACCGGATCGACCGGACCGACGTAGTAGATCACGCGGTTCGTGAAGTCCACCGGCAGCTTTTCGCCCTTGGCCAGCATGTCGGCGATGCGTTTGTGCGCGGCGTCGCGGCCCGTCAACATCTTGCCCGACAGCAGCAGCGTCTGGCCCGGTTGCCAGCTCGCGACCTGCTCCGGCGTCAACGTGTTCAGATCGACGCGCTGACTCTTCTCGGTATCCGGTTCCCACTGCACTTTCGGCCATGCGTCGAGCGACGGCGCTTCGAGCTTCGCAACGCCCGAACCGTCCAGCGTGAAATGCGCGTGACGGGTCGCGGCGCAGTTCGGAATGATCGCGATCGGCTTGCTCGCGGCGTGCGTGGGCGCGGCCATGATTTTCACGTCGAGCACGGTCGCGAGACCGCCCAAACCCTGCGCGCCGATACCGAGTGCGTTGACCTTCTCGTGCAACTCGACGCGCAGTTCTTCGATCCAGTCCTGCGGGCCGCGTGCGATCACGTCCTGAATGTCGATCGGGTCCATCAGCGATTCCTTCGCCATCAGCATCGCTTTTTCCGCGGTGCCGCCGATGCCGATGCCGAGCATCCCCGGCGGGCACCAGCCCGCGCCCATGGTCGGCACGGTTTTCAGAATCCAGTCGACGATCGAGTCGGACGGATTCAGCATCGCGAACTTCGATTTGTTTTCCGAGCCGCCGCCCTTCGCCGCAACCTGCACGTCGACCTTGTCGCCCGGCACGATTTCGTAGTGGATGACGGCCGGCGTGTTGTCTTTCGTGTTTTTGCGCGCGCCTTCGGGCGGGCTCACGATGGACGCGCGCAGCACGTTTTCCGGATTCAGATAACCGCGCCGCACGCCTTCGTTGATCATGTCGGTCACGCCCATCGTCGCGCCTTCCCAACGCACGTCCATGCCGACCTTCACGAACACCGTGACGATGCCGGTGTCCTGGCAGATCGGGCGCTTGCCTTCGGCGCACATGCGGCTGTTGGTGAGAATCTGCGCGATGGCGTCCTTCGCGGCCGGGCTCTGTTCGAGTTCGTACGCGCGGCCGAGCGCCTGGATGTAGTCGAGCGGATGGTAATAGCTGATGTATTGCAACGAATCAGCAATGCTCTGGATCAGATCTTCCTGTTTGATGACGGTCATGGCTAGCTCTTGGGGGACATGGCGCTTTTGGGTCTGGTCGCGGGGCAGCGCTCAGTCGTGCGCCTTCAGGGGAGGGGAAGCAGTCGGGCCCGCCGCGGACTTGCCGGCAGGCTCGTGAAAATGTTCGGGATGCGTATGCGTGGTGAGGCGGTCGACCAGCGCCATCACCAGCGCCGACACCAGGAACGCCACGTGGATGATGACCTGCCACATGATCGTGTGCGTCGAGTTCTGGTCCGGGCTGATAAAGGTTTTCAGCAGATGGATGGACGAGATGCTGATGAGCGCCATCGACAGTTTGACTTTGAGCACGCCGGCATTCACGTGGTCGAGCCATTCCGGTTCGTCCGGGTGACCCTCGACGCCCAAACGCGACACGAAGGTCTCGTAGCCGCCGATGATCACCATGATCAGCAGGTTCGAGATCATCACCACGTCGATCAGGCCGAGCACGACCAGCATGATGTTGGTTTCGTCGAGCGTGAGCGACGCGGTCACCAGGTGCCAGACTTCTTTCAGGAACAGCACCACGTACACGGCCTGGGCGACGATCAGGCCCAGATAGAGCGGCACCTGCAACCAGCGGCTCATGAAGATGATGACGGGCAGCGGGCGCATCGGGCGGCGCTGACGGGGCGGGTCGGTGCGCGGAGCGGACATAGGCAGGAGTCGGATGAAACGCAGGTGACGGAATTCGGACTGCCGCCCGGCGCTTAAGCGGCCGCGATACCGGCGCGCGGTGAACGCAGATTTAGCGCGTGGGGAGCAGCGGGTTGTTTCGGGTTGTTTCGGGTCGAGCCGGGTGCGGATGGTGCGATGCGCGGCCGGATCGGCCGCCAAAGTCCACGTCGGGCGCGACATTGTACAGCGCCGCAAGACTTTGCTGCGCCGCGGCGGGCGCTGTTACGCCGGCGCCGCCTGTTTGCCCTTCAGACTCGCCAGCGCAATGCCGGCGAGCACGCAGGCGAGCGCGATGCCGTGCGCCAGCGTGGGCTGCTCGCCGAGAAAAACGATGCCGTAGAGCGCCGCGGCGACCGGCAGCACGGCGGTGAACACGCCGGCGAGGCTGCCCGGCACGTGGCGGATGCCTTTCATCCACAGCCAGAACGCGAACACGCTCGCCGACAATCCGTACCACAGCACCAGCAGCCAGACGCCCGGCGGCACGGCGCGGAAATCGAAGCCGGCGAACGCGCCCGCGCCGAACGGCAGCATCAGCAGCAGCCCGAACAGGTGGGTGTACGCGCAGATATCGAGCGGCGCGAGGGTTTGCGTGAGCCGGCGCGAGAAGATGATGTACAGCGATTCGCAGAACACGGCGCCGAGCACCATCAGATTGCCCGTGACCGAAGCCTCGTTGCGCGCACCCTGCCCGGCCTGCGCGAGATTGATAACCACCACGCCGACGATCGCGAGACCGATGGAAGCCAGCGCGCGTCCGCCCGGCCGTTCCTTGAGAATCAGCCACGACAGCAGCGCCACGACGGCGGGAATCGTGCTGGTGATCACGCCGGCCGCGACCGCGCTGGTGCGCTGGACGCCGCCGAGCATCAGCAGCGTGAAACCGAACGTACCGAACAGCGCCTGCAGGAACAGATTGAGCCATTCGCCGGGTTTGACGCGGCGCAGTTTTGCGACGCGCAACAGCGGCCACAGCACGGCCATCGCAATGACGAAACGCAGTAGCGCAAACACGGGAACGGGGATGAAGCCGACGATCGATTTGCCGATGCCGACATTGCTGCCGACCAGCAGCATCGAGGTGATGAGAAGCAGGGCGTAACGATTCAAAACGGGACGATCCGGGTAGACGTGGCAACAGGCAGCGCGGGCCGTCAGTCTACCGGAGGGTTGGGGCACGTCCAAGGCGTGTTGGGCCGGCTGCAGGTCGGTCGCGAGTCCGTTGAGTCTCACCCACGCCCCACCCACGCCCCACCCACGAGCCAGCCGCCGCAGGCGCGCCCGCCGCGTCCGGCAGGACGCGCGGTGCGGCGGCCGGCTCCTTTCAAGCTGGGCTTATCGCGTCACGCGTCAACCCGCGCCGCCTCCCGCTCCGCCGGCTTTGCCCAGCATCGACGTGAGCATGCCGAGCATCGGCCCGGCAAGTTGCATCGCTGCCGTGAGCGCGTTCTTGATCATGTCCATGATCTGGTTCAGAGCCTGGCCGCCGTCCGAACCGCCCTGTCCGCTGGCGCCAGCGCCGTCGTCGCCCGCCGTGGGCGCAGTGCCGCCGAGGCCGAGACCGTTCTGGCCGCCGCCGACGTCGTTGGCGGCCTCGGTCGAGATCATCTTGACGGTGCTGACGGAGGTGCTGTTCTGCGCATCGTTCTGAACGGGCGGCTGCAGATTGCCCGCATCGAACGGCATGCTGTTGCCGAGGCTGCTGATTGCATTCGTCATGATCGAATCCTTATGTCTTGGTGAGCCGGTATCGACTCGATTGAACAACGGAGTTGACCGGAAAATAGCGCGGCGCCGGCAGGGCCGGCCGCCGTTTTCCGGATGATTTAACGCATTGCGACGGTGATACTTGAAGTGCCTGGTTTATCGACCTCCTTTACGGTTAATTCGGATTAATTGCTGGCTAGATCCGGATCGATCATTCTCAGATCGATAGGATGCTGTTTATCGAGTAATTGCGTGACGCAAATGATTCTGACGAAGCCCGTAAAGTTGCAGATGGTTTCCTGGGTCAGATCAATTTCAAGCGCCCATCGTGAAATCAGTTTTCCTACCGTCAGCGATTCCTGGCGAGCGATTTCCTCGATGATTCGCCAGTAAACCTCTTCGAGCCTCAAACAGGTCGCTAATCCGTTGATCCGGACGGAGCGCTGTCGTGGCCTGGCAAGCTGCGGGGTGAAGTTGCAATAACGTGTCATCCGCATGCGTAGGTAGATGTCGGATTAACGGAAGGTGCCGCCTCCAGCACGGCTTTTATCCTTCCGATGCATTTCGAGATATCCGCGCATTTGCGACGTGATTCGAATGGATCTGGTCTCATTTCTGATTGAATTCAAGTGACGACCGGACAATCTTCCTCTGTGGCGCGTCAATGAGGTCATACAGATGTATGACGCCGAGCATTTGGCTCGTCGTCTTATTTTAGATATGGGATTTTTGTCAAAACAGGATGAATTAGGACGAGTCGTGTACGCGATTTTTTTGCTCGTCCGGTTTAAATCCCGGGGCGGAAGCGATTTATTCATGCCGATTTTAATTGTGATGAATAGATATGACCTTCGGCTTGAACGGCGCGGCTACATTTCAATGGCGTAATCCATGAAACGTAGCCAGGAATTGTCGATGCTTATCAATAGGCGCAGTAATTCGTCCCGAAAAAAGGCCGGCGGTGCATACCGCTCCCGGCCGCCATACGTGACCGGCAAGGTCGTGTGTCACATGGCGGGCCGGTTCGCGATGGCCTGGGCGGTGCTGCTGGTGCCCGGGGCGCAGGCGGTCACGCCGGTCTGGCACGGCGCGCCGATTCACTATGCGGCCAACGGCACGCCGTTGCCCGATGTCCTGCGCGACGTGCTGGCGGTGGAGGGGCTGGTGGCGAACATCGGCCGCGACGTGAAGGGCGTGGTCAACGGCCGGTTCGACGACACGCCGGGCAACGTCTTCACGCAACTGGTCGAAGCCTACGGTCTCGTGTGGTATTTCGACGGCCGTGCCATGCACGTGGCGACCGCGGCGGGCGTGCGCAGCCAGGTGATTCCGTTTGCGCCGATGACGCGCGAAGCCGTAGCGTCGCTGCTGCGCAACCTCGACCTCGACGATGCCCGCCTGCCGATCCGCTATTCGGCGACGACCGCGAGGGTTGCCGGTCCGTCCGCCTTCGTCGCGGCGGTCGCCGAGGCGATCGACAACGCGCAGCGGCAGAGCAGCGCGGCGCCGTCCTACGACGAAACCGAGATCCGGATTTTTCCGCTGCGCTATGCGCAAGCGCAAGACGTGCACTACGCAGTCGGGACGCGCGAACAGGTGCTGCCGGGCGTCGCTTCGTTGCTGCGCCGGGTAATGGAAGATACGTGGCAGTCGACTACGCCGCGCCCGGTGCGCTCGCGCGCCGAGCAACGCAGCGATGCCCGCGCCGCGCGCGGCGGACCGCCGCCGTTGCCGAGCCTGCGTGGGCTGGGTCTGGCGGGCGGCGGGCGGGGCGACACCGAAAGCGACGCCAACGCCGACGTGCCGCCGCTGCCGCCCGGTGCTGCGGGACTACCGGTTTCGGGCGTTGCTCCGGCCACGGCCCGTGCCGGCCGGCGCGACCCGCTCGACTCCGCCGACCTGAGCAACGCGGCCGACCCATCCGGTCGCATCGACGGACCCGGCGCAACCCCCGCACGCCGCAACATCGTGGCCGACGCCCGCACCAATTCCGTCGTGATCAACGACCTCGCGTCGATGATGCCGAACTACGAGCGGGCGATCGCCATGCTCGATCAGCCGCAGGAACTGGTCGAAATCGATGCGGTGGTGATCGACGTGTCGTCGAACGCGGCGCGCAACCTCGGCGTGCGGTGGGGCGGGGCGACCGGGCGGATCAACGGCGCGTCGGGCATCACCAACGCGCCGCTGAGTTTCGGCCTGCCCGCGCTGGTCACGGCGCCTGGCCTTGCGGCCGGGCTGAATCTGGCGACGCTCGTGGGCAACTCGGCGCAATACCTGTTCGCGCAGATCCATGCGCTGGAGGAGGCGGGCCAGGCGCGCGTGCTGTCGAGTCCGCAGGTGCTCACGCTGAACAACACGGAGGCGGTGCTGACCTCGACCAGCTCGGTGTACGTGCGCGTCGCCGGCAATCAGGACGTCGACCTGTTCAACATCGACACGGGCCTCACGCTGAAGGTGACGCCCAGCGTCGAATCGGCGGGCGACGCGCGGCGCAATATCCGGCTCAACATCCAGATCGAGGACGGCGCGTTCAATTCGTCGATGTCGGTCGACGGCATTCCGCGGGTCGACAACCATTCGATCGTCACCCAGGCGATCGTGCGCGATGGCGAGAGTCTGCTGGTCGGCGGCTATCAATACGAGCGCAGTGAAAACACCACCTCGAAGGTGCCGGTGCTCGGCGACGTGCCGTACCTCGGTGCGCTGTTCCGCGATACCCGCACGAGCCGCGAACGGCTGGAGCGGCTGATTCTGATTACCCCGCGGCTCAAGCGGATGCCGGCCGACAACGGGGCGACGCTCGCGGCGCCGTCGGGGTCGTCGATGGATGCGGGCGTTGCACGGGCGATGGCGGCGGGTCCGGCCGCGTCTGGTGCGGTGGCCGCGCTGGCTTTCGCGGCGCAGCCGCTGGAGCTAGCGCAGGCGCCGAGCGCGGCGCCGACTCGGGCACTCACTCCGGCATCGACTCCGGTGGTGAGTACGGCGACAACACCGGCGTCAACGCAGACACTGACCGCGGCACCAACTTCGGCGACAAATCCGCCGACAAACCCGGCGATCAATCCGGCGATCAATCCGGCGATCAATTTGTCCCCCACACCGGCGCCAACTCGTGCCTCGAACCCCGGCATGCCGCCATCGGTCGCCGCCGCGCTGCAATCGCTGGCGCCACGCGCTGCACCATCTGCGCCTGCGTCTCCCGCGCCGATGCAGATGCCGCCGCCAATCCCCACGCCGCGCTCCGCGCTCGACCCCGTCGCGCAATTGCCGTGGGAGCGCCGTCATGACCGCTAACGCATACATCGTCGTGACCGGCGGCTTGCATGCCGGCGCGAGCGTCGCCCTGCCGGCCGACCGGCCGCTGCAGATCGGCAGCGGTAACGAAGCCGACCTGATGGTGCTCGACGAAGGCGTCGAGCCGCTGCACGCCACCGTCCAGCTACACGGCGCGGCGCTCTCGCTCGTTGCCCGGCAGCCGCGCGTGACGGTATTCGGCCGGCCGTTGCCGCCGGGGCGGCGCGTGCTGCTGCAACACGGCGCGTGGTTTTCAGCCGGCACGGCGGCCTTCCGTTTCGGCGGCCGCGATGCCGCCAACCCGTCCAGCGTCACCGCCAGCGCTACCGCCGCCGAGCGCGCCTATCTGCTACGGCATGCGCCGCTCGCGTACTGCGCGAAGCGCTGGCACGCCGCTACGCCGGCCACCAAAGCAACGGTGTTCGCCGCACCGCTCGCCTTCGCGCTGCTCGCCTGGCTGGCGGCGCATCCGGTCGCCGACACACCGCATCCCGCGCCGGTCGACGCACGGTTCCGGCTGGTGACGCAGCGTGCCGACCCGAAGTCGGGCGCGCTCGTCTACGAAGGTTATGTGCAGTCTCCCGCCGATCTGGCCGCGCTCACCGCGCAAGCCTGGTCGCGCCAACGCGCCCCGGTGATGCACGTGGTGGTGCTCGCGCAACTGCAGGACCAACTCGGCGACTTCCTCGCGCGCTACTACCGCGGCGCGCAGTTGCGGCCCGCCGCGGCCGGTTCGTTCGACGCGCTGTTGCCGGGCGCGCAAGGCTTTCTCTCGCCCGAATCGTGGGACTACGCGCGCGTCGCCAAGGAAGCGCAGCGCGAACTCGACGGACTTCGCGAACTCGGTTTTCCGGGCCACGCGCAGTCGGGCACCAAGGTCCGCGTGCCGCTCGAAGCGCTCGGCATGAACCTGCTGGCGAGCCATCACGTGGTCTGGCTCACCGACGCGCAAGGCGTGCGCTATTTCGCCGGCGCGCGTCTGCCCGGCGGGCGCATCACGCGAATCTCGGCATGCGTGGCGGAGCTCACGCGCGACGACGGTTCGATCTACGAATTTTTTACGAGTACCCCTCATGGCCCGGACACCTGCCGCTAAAAGCACGCTTGGCGCGTGCGCCGATCTGCCGCTCGAGGCGCGCCTCGCCGAAGCCGGCGGAGCAGGGCGAGAGGCGATCGCGCGGCAACTGACGCAGGAGATCGGTTGCCTCAGCAGCGCGCTGCCGACCACGGCGCCGGCGCTGCGCAAAGAAATAGTTTTGCTTGTCGAGTGTTTGCGCGCGGCTCGGCAAGTGGTGGAACGAAGTGCCAACTTCACAAACGCGAGCGACAACCTTAAGGAAAACCAGTCATGACTCAAGTCAACAACACGATGTCCCCGAATCCGGCAGCCACGGGCGTCACCGGAGGCGGCGGTTCGACCGTCGGCGCGAACGGCGGCATCTCGGCCCAGAAGGTCGCCGAAGTGCTGGCGAAGATTCTCGAGAAGCAGAACAAGGACTTCGACAGCAAGCTCGGCCAGGCCGAGGGCGCCAACGACAAGCAGCAGAACACCGCGATGATGAAAGTGCAGCAGGCCATGGGCTCGGTCAACGCCACGCAGAGCGTGGCGACGGCCTGCATCCAGGGCTTGACCGACGCGCAGAAGGAAACCGCGCGCGCTTCGCATTAACGCTCCTTTAAACCACCTTTTCTGATCGGGACGAAGACGCCTCACGGCGTCTTCGGAGTCATTGCAGATGCAGGACGACACTTTGGAACTGCTGATTTCGATCGGCCACTACGCGCGGGTTTATCGACGCTTCGACGAGGCGCGCTATCTGTTCGAGCGGCTGGCCTTGCTGTATCCGCGGCGCGCTTTTCCGCATCTCGGCCTCGGCCTCGTGGAACTCGATCGCGCGCATTACCGGGCGGCTTCGCTGCTGTTCGGCCGCGCGGTCGAGGTCGCGCCCGACAGTGCGCTGGCGCGTGCGTGGCTCGGCGTGTGCCAGGTGCTCGAAGGCCACTACGCGCTCGGCGTGCGCACGCTGCAGACAGTGACCGACGCCGGCGGCGCCGACGAGGAACCCGGCGCGGCGTCGATGGCGGCGGCGTTTCTGAATCTGCCCGAATGCGCGCCTTACGTGCGTGCCCCCCGTGCCCCTCTTGCTCCCCAAGCCCTTGATGCCGCGGGCGTTGCGTGTCCCGAAGACGGCACGCCGCGCGCGAGCGCTCTCTCAACCATTGAACGACTGACCATTCGAGGCGGGCATTGATATGTTGCCAACCCCTGTTTCAGCCATGCCGGCACCAGCCGCCGCGTGGTCCCCATTGCCCGTTGCGCCGATCCAGCCTGGCCCGGGCAGCCTCGGCGGCCAACCCGGCGCCACGACCGAGCAAGGCCCCGTGCTGATCGAACGTCTGCTGGCGCGCGCGCAGGACGTCGAGGACGCGTCGACCCAAAAGCTGACGACGCATCTGGATCAACTCGATTCCGGCCGCATGTCGACCTCGGACATGCTGCGTCTGCAGGCCGACATGGGTGCTTTTTCGATGCAGGTGCAGATGACCGTACGCGTCGCCGACGAGACCGGCCGCGCCATCCAGACGCTGTCGCAGCGAAGCTGATGCGCCGCGCCCTGATCCTGCTGCCGGTGCTGCTGCTCCTCGCCGGCTGCAAAACCTCGCTGTTCGAAGGTCTGGACGAGGACCAGGCGAACCGCATCGTCGCGGCGCTGAGTCATCACGGCATCGAAGGCTACAAGGAACGCAATCCGGACCGCACTTGGAGCGTGTCGGTCGACGACGCCGACGCGGTCGTCGCGACCGAACTGGCGAGCGCCTATGCGCTGCCGCGCGGCGGCCACGCGAATCTCGGCGAACTGTTCAGCCGTCAGGGGCTGATCTCGAGTCCCGAAGAAGATCGCATCCGCTACGTGTACGGCCTGTCGCAGGAGATCTCCGAGACGCTCGAAAAAATGGACGGCGTGCTGCTGGCGCGCGTGCATATCGTGTTGCCCGAAAAGGACCCGATGGACGCCTCGCACGACACGCTGCCGTCGGCCTCCGTGATGATGCGCTACCGCAGCGACTACAACTTCGAACCGATGCGCGAGCGGATTCGCGCGCTGGTCGCCGGCGGTGTCGAAGGGCTGACGCCCGCGCGCGTCTCGCTGACGCTGGTCGCCGTCACGCCGGTGCTGAGTTTTCCGGGACGTTGCGGCGACGGTCGCGATATCGCCAGCGCAGCCGGCGGCGTCGCCGCGACGACCTGCGCGGACGACCCGCGGCAGGCGCCCTCGCGCGTCACCGTGATGCTCGGCGTGCTGGCCCTGCTGGTGCTGCTGACAAGCGGCTTCGTCTGGTTGTGGCGCTCCGGCATCCGCTCGTGGTTCGGCCCGAAAGCGCCGCCGCGCGAACCGGCCGGCGGCCAGCGGCGTTCGACCCCGGCGAAGCGTAGCGGGGGTGACGCATGAAACACGCGTACACCTGCGCGCCGGCTTACTGGGCGCATCACAGCTGGCTCGAACACGGCCAGCCGATTCGCGACGAACGGCGCGCGCGTCACGCGCACGCGTTTCTGTTCGGCCACTATCCGCAACTCATTCAGGTGGCGCTCGCCGACGTGCCGCCGTCGCTGCCGATCTGGCCCAGACCGGCGTGCGCGCGGCTATGCCGCATCGTCGCCGCGCTGGCGTTCGCGTCGTCGTTGCGGCGCGTGGTGGCCGCGTCGTCGCGCGCCGAGTTTGCGATCGGCGTCGCGCCGCGTCTGCTCGGTGCGATCCAGCGGCATCCGCGGGCGGCTTTGGGCGATCTGAAAGTCGAGCCCGCGCCGTCGCTGTTCAGCCGGCGCGACATGACCGCGGCCGGGCTGGCGCTGGCGCTCGCGGCGGTCGCCGACTCGCGTTACGCCTTCTGGTGGAGCCTGCGTTTGCCGCGCGAGATGGCGCAAGCCGCGGAGCGCTATCGCGTGCACGACCTGTCCGCTGCCGCGGCGCGCGAACTGGTCGCCGATGCGCGCCGTTTGATGGAGGCCGAGCCATGCTGATCTGTCGGCTGGGCGACTGGCATATCGAATCGGACGGCCATCTGAGCGCGCACGAACTCGCGGCGCTCGACGGACTGCGCGCCATCGACGCGGGCCGCGCGGCAGAGACGGCTGAGGAGCGCCGCCGTCTCGGCACCGAGGTACGCGCCTTGAAGCGGCGCGCCTGGCGGCACGGCCATGCGGCCGGCACGGCGGCGGCGCTGCGCGAGCACGCCGGGCAGATGGCCGCGGCGGCGTTCATCGCGCATCGGCTGGAAGACCGTCTCATGCAGATCGTGCTGGCGGCGGTGCACGACATCGTCGGCGAGTTGCCGCCGTCGGCGGCGCTGACCCAGCAGTTGCTGCGCTCGATCAGCGTGTCGCAATCGCAGCGGCTGATCTCGGTGCGCGTCGCGCCGGGCGTGTTCGAGGCGGCGCGCGGTCTGATCGCCGCCGTCGAGGCGGAGCTCGATACGCCGCTCTGTACCGTGCTCGCCGATGCCGGATTGCCGGCGTATTCGTGCGTGATCGAAACCGAATCGGGCGTGATCGACGGCGGCCTGCAAGTGCAGTTGCGCGAACTGGAGCGCGGCATGCGCGACGGCGTCGCCGCGGTACTGCGCGCGTACGGTTTCCCCGATGCCGGCGGCGAAACGCCGCTGGAGACGATGGAGCGCGGCGTGCGCGAAGCCTTGGCGGCGTTGACGAATGCGGCGTCGCTCGCCGGAGACACGCCATGACGCTCTGGTCCGATATGGAAACCGTCGCGCTCGCGGACGTCGAGCGAATTAACCTTGCCATCCGTCACTTCGGCAGCCCGCTTACGGTGAGCGTCGGCATGGAGCGTTACACGCTGCAATTCGAGCCGTGTCGCGAGCGTTACACATGCCAGATCTCAGGCCTCGCCGCCAACGCGCCGTTCAGCGCCGGTTGCGATGCGGGCGCGCTGCTGCCGGAACTCGCGCGCGAGGTGCTCGACGCCCGCGGCGACGCGGCGCTGCTTCATCTCGCCGACGCGCTCGGCGACTACCTGTGCGCGCTCGAAGGGCTGTTCGGTTTCACGCTCGAAGCCGACGCGCTCGCTTTCGACGCGCCGGTGGAGCGGGGCGCTTACGGCATCGCCGTGACGCATGACGGGAGCGGCCGCGCCGCGCACTTCTCGTTGCGCAGCGCCGCGGTGGATGCGTGGCTCCAGCAACGCTCGCCCGCCCGCACGTCGCCCCGCGCTCTGCTGAAACGTCTCTACGTGCGCCTGCCGGTTTGTCTGCCAGGCCCCGCGTTCTCGCTGCCGCGGTTGCGCAAGATCGCCGTGGGCGACGCCCTGCTGTTCGATCGTGATTCGTGTTACCTGCGCGTGCCGCTGCGAATGAGCGCGTGCCGCATCCTGCTCAACCTCTCCAAGGAATCCACCGTGATAGACCATGTCCTGCCCGATGACACCCCGCCCGTCGAAGTCACCAGCGAACTGCTGCCGATCGACGCCCTGACGTTCGCCTTCGAAGCCGTGCTCGGCACACTGTCGCTGTCGGTGGCCGAACTCGCGCATCTGCGCGCAGGCTCGATCGTCGCGTTCCGTCTGCCGGCGCGCGAGCGCACCGTCACGCTGTTGTGTCAGGGCATTCCGTTCGCACGCGGCGAGCTGATCGATATCGACGGCGCGCTCGGCGTGCGCATTACGCGTCTGACGCATCAGGATCTGCCGGCATGAGCGCGCAATTCGATCCGTTGCAGGTCGTCAGCGTATTTTTCATGCTCGGCCTGCTGCCGCTCGCGGTGGTGATGACGACGTCGTTCACGAAGTTCAGCATCGTCCTGACGTTGCTGCGCTCCGCGCTCGGCGTGCAGCAGGCGCCGAGCAATCTGGTGATCTCCGGCCTCGCGCTCGCCGCGACGCTGGTGGTCATGGCGCCGACGATCGCAAAGATCGAAGCCGCGCTCGACGC
This sequence comes from Paraburkholderia sp. BCC1886, assembly GCF_900996245.1. Taxonomy (GTDB): domain Bacteria; phylum Pseudomonadota; class Gammaproteobacteria; order Burkholderiales; family Burkholderiaceae; genus Paraburkholderia. The sequence goes on from NZ_CAAJGK010000049.1 coordinate 37,310, forward strand.
CGGCCGCGACGATGTCGCGGCACTCGCCAACGGCGGAAACTCAGGCGCGGCCGCGGCCAGCCTGCCGCGTCCCGCCGAAATCGTGCAGGCGGTGCGCGGCCCGCTCGGCGAATTCATGCTGCAGCACTCGCGGCCCGACGAGCGGCAGTTCCTCGTCTCCGCCGCGAAACGGATCGACCCGCAGCGCGACGCGCGCGAAACCGACCTCGCGTTGCTGATTCCCGCGTTTCTGATCAGCGAAATATCGAGCGGGTTCGAAGCCGGGTTTCTGTTGTACATCGCGTTTCTGGTCGTGGACCTGGTGGTCGCCAACGTGCTGAGCGCGATGGGCATGATGATGCTGTCGCCGAGCACGGTGTCCATTCCGTTGAAGCTCTTCATGCTCGTCTCGGTGTCGGGCATCTCGAAGCTCATGCATGGGCTGATCGTCAGCTATGTCAAATGAACGGACTGCCGTCTCTCGCCACCTTGTCCAGCGACGCGTTGCTGCTGGTGTTCTGGTTGTCGCTGCCCGCACTCGCGGTGGCCACTGCGGTCGGTCTGCTGGTCGGGCTGTTGCAGTCGATCACGCAGATTCAGGATCAAAGCTTGCCGTACGGCGCGAAGATCATCTGCGTGGGCATCGTGCTGATCGTCACCGCACCGTGGGCCAGCCGCGAAATCGCACGCTTTCTCGCGCATGTGTTCACCTATATCGCCGCCGGGCGTCTGCACTGAAGATGGATCACCTCGACTACCTCGAAGGCCTGACCTTCTGCACGATCCGGCCGGCCATCGCGTTGTTCATGCTGCCGTTCGGGCAAAGCGGGTCGCTCGGCATCGCGTTGCGCGTGCCGCTCATGCTCGCGCTCGCCATGTTGCCGGGGCAGATGGGCTGGCCGCCCAATCTGCTCCCGGCGATGCTGGTCGAACTCGCCACTGGCGCCGTGCTCGGCATTCTGCTCGGCACGATCTTTCATGCGGCCGCGGCGGCGGGCGCGATGCTCGATCTGCAAGGCGGCTACAACAGCGCCGCAATGTACGACCCGCATTTCCAGGAGGAAGCGGCACTGTACGAAACCATGTTCCTGCAATTCGCGGCGTTGGCGCTGTTCACCGGTCCTGGCTTGCCGCTGCTGTTCGGCTTCTTCGCGGATGCGTGGGTGCTGTGGCCGCCGGGGCATTTGCGCGGCGATCTGGTCGAGGTGTTCCGCCGTCTCGCGCAACGCGATCTGGCCGACTCGCTGAACGAAGGCGTGCGGGTCGCGGCGCCGCTGCTCGGGCTGATGCTGCTCGTCGACATCGCGTTCGGGCTGATGTCGCGGCATGCGAAAAAGCTCAACCCGTTCGCGACCGCGCGCACCGTGAAGGCGGCGATCCTGACGTTCGGCGCGGTGCTGAGCGTGCCGCCGCTCTTCAGGCAGTTGCATATCGTGTTCGACCACGTCATTCATCTGCGATGAGCAACAAGAGCGAAGCGCCAACCCCCAAACGCATTCGCCGTGCGCGCGACGACGGCGAGATTACCAAGAGCACACATCTGACGGTGGCGTTCAGCGGGCTGTGCTGGTGGCTGTATCTGTTCATCGAGGCGCCGCATCTGTTCGCGCTCGGCAGCCAGTTGATCGTGCGGGTGACGACGCTCGACGGCGCGCTCGCGTTCCGCGACCGGCTCGCGTCGACGGGCGAGGCATTGACCGTATTCCTGCTGCCCGTGTTGAGCGCGCTCGGCGTGGGCGCGCTCGCAGCGGTGCTGCCCGAAGCGATGCAAACGCGCGGCCTGCTGGCGATGAAACGCGTGATGCCGGACCTCAAGCGCGTGAACCCGATCAACGGCCTGAAGCAGTTGTTCAGCTTGCGGCTGGTGTGGGACATCGCGCTCACGCTGATGCAGTTCGCGGTGCTGCTGTTTCTGTTCGTGCAGGCGTTGACGGTCTGGTTGCGGCAACTCGACACCTCGTGGACGTTTTCCCTGCCGGTCCATCTCGGCTACACCGCGATCTCGCATTCGCATCTGCTGGCGTGGACGGTCGCCTCGCAGGTGGTGCCGGGTGTCGCCGACTATCTCATCCAGCGCTTCTTGTGGCTGCGCGGCCTGCGCATGGACAAGAGCGAAATCAAACGCGAATACCGCGACGACGAAGGCGACCCCTATGTCAAAAGCCGTCGGCGCTCGCTTCATCGGGAGCTAGGTCAATAAGATGTCGAATCGTTCCATTCTGAGCCGCTACGATCTGTCGGCGTTCCTTGCGCGTCACGCCGATCTCGCGGTCGGCGTCGGCATGCTGTCGGTGCTCGCGCTGCTGATCGTGCCGGTGCCGCCTTTTGTGCTCGACCTGTTCATCTGTCTAAGCTTCGCCGCGAGCCTGACGATGCTGAGCGCGACGCTGTACGTGTCGAAGGCCGCCGACCTCGGCAGCTTTCCGTCGCTGCTGCTGGTCACGACCTTGCTGCGTCTCGCACTCGCTATCGCTTCGACCAAGATGATCCTGCTGCATGCGCATGCCGGCCAGATCATCGGCGCGTTCGGCGAACTCGTGGTGGGCGGCAACGTGGCGGTCGGGCTCGTCGTGTTCGTGGTGCTGGCGGCGATCCAGTTCATCGTGGTGGCCAAAGGCGCGGACCGGGTCGCCGAAGTGGCGGCGCGCTTCACGCTCGACGGTATTCCGGGCCGGCAGATGAGTATCGACGCCGACCTGCGCGGCGGCGTGATTACAGCGGCGGCGGCGAGCCGTTTGCGCGCGTCGCTCGAACGCGAAACCTATTTTTACGGCTCGCTCGACGGCGCGATGAAGTTCGTCAAGGGCGACGCGGTGGCGGGGCTCGTGGTCGCACTGGTGAATATCGTCGGCGGCCTGGCGGTGGGCATCGCGCAACGCGGCATGTCGTTCGCCGACGCGCTGCATACGTACACCATCCTGACCGTCGGCGATGGTCTGGTCGCGCAGATTCCGTCGTTGATCGTCTCGGTAGCGGCCGGTCTGCTGGTCACGCGGGTCAGCGGCGGCGACACGGCGGCCGGGCAGGATGGCCGCGACGCGCATCTGGGCAGCGACATCTACCGGCAACTGGCGGCGCATCCGAAGGCGCTCGGCATGGCCGGGGTCGCGTGTTCGTCGCTGGCGGCGATTCCCGGGTTTCCTCACGTGCAGTTCCTGGTGGCGGGTGGCGTGCTGCTCGCGCTCGCCGTCACGCTGATGCGCAACGCGGCGCTCGCGACCAACTCGCAGCGCGCGTTGATGCCGGGCATGACACGCGACGGCGGCAACTACGTGCCGCGCATTCTCGACGACGTCGAACTGGGCACGAGCGCGGCGCTGCGCCTGCGCCTGGGGCTCGCGGCGTTCGACGCATTGCGGCCCGAAGCGCTGAACCGGCAACTGGGTCAGTTGCGCCGCAAACTGATGGTCGAACTGGGCGTGCCGTTTCCGGGACTCGCGCTGTTGCGCGATCCGCGCCTTGCACCCGAACGCTATGTCGTCGACATCGAGGACGTGCCGTTCGCGAGCGGCACGCTCGTCGCCGCGCATATGCTGGTGAGCGGTGCCGAGACGCAGGTGGCGTTCGAAGGCGTCGAGGGTTACCGGCCGCGTGCGCCGAAAGCGGTGTGGGTGCCCAATGCCACGGCGGCGTCGCTCGACGATCCGGCGTTGCACAAAGCGAGCGTCGACGAAGCGCTTTGCGAGCATCTCGCCGAAGTCTGCGAACGCTCGGCGGCAGATTTTCTGGGAACGCAGGAGACGCGCTTTCTGCTCGATCAACTGGCCATCGAGTTCCGCGAACTGGTCGCGCAAACCGGGCAGGCGGCTACTACCGTGCAACTCGCGAGCGTGTTGCGGCAACTGTTGCAGCAGCGCGTGCCGATCCGCAATCTGCGGGCGATCCTCGAAGCCGTCGTGCGGGTCCCGGCAGGCGAGCGCACGGTCGACCGGATGGTGCGGCAGGCGCGTATCGAGTTGGGACCGCAGATCGCGCGGGTGCATGCCGACCTCGAATCGTGGACGCTCGTCGCGGCCGTGCTCGAGCCGGCGTGGGAAGCCGATCTCGAAGCGCAGATTCGAAGCGGCACGGACGGCGAGCCGCAATGCGTGCTGTCCGTGGAAGACATGGAGCGCGCGCAACAGGTGTTCGCGGCGGAGCTCGGCGGTATTTCGCTGATCGTCACGAATGCGGTGTTGCGTCCGCATCTCGCGCGGCTATTGCAGGACTTCGGGCAGCGCATCGAGGTGCTGGCCATCGAGGAGATTCCGCTCGATGTCTACCGAATCGAATCCATCGCCACGCTGGGGGCGCAATGAACGCGAACTCACCGCGACCGGCAAACCTGGCGGCGCCGGTTTTTATCTCCACGCCTACATTGCAAGGCCGCGTAGTCGAAGCACGCGGCGTGATTGCGCGCGTGGTCGGCGTGTCGTTGCGGATCGGCGAGAAGGTGCGGCTCGTGCGTCCGGATACGCTCGAAGCGCAGTACGGCGAAGTGGTTGGCTTCGCGCACGACGGCGCGCTCGTGATGCCGCTCGGCGGGCTGAACGGTCTGTCGGATATCACGGAAGTGCAAGGCTGCGGCGCGGCGTGGGGGCAATTCGATGCGCTGGACCTGCTGGGTCGCGTGGTCGATGGTCTCGGTCAGCCGCTCGACGGCGGCGCGGCGCCCCAGCCCATGCTGAAAGAGGCCGCGACGAACGTCACGCTCAACCCGCTGGAACGCCCCGTGATTACGACCCCGTTCGCCACCGGCGTTCGCGCGATCGACGGTCTGTTGACTTGCGGCGTCGGCCAGCGCACGGGGATCTTCGCGCCGGCCGGCGGCGGCAAAAGCACCATCATGGGCATGATCGCGAACGGTGCCGCGACGGATGCGATCGTCGTCGCGCTGATCGGCGAACGGGGGCGCGAAGTGGCCGAGTTCATCCACGATCATCTCGAACGACGGCGCGCGTCGACCGTCGTGGTGGCGGCGACCTCGGACCGGCCGGCGGCGGAGCGCATCAAGGCCGCCGAACTCGCGGCACAGGTCGCGGTGGGGCTGCGAGCGAGCGGACGTCATGTGCTGTTGCTATTCGACTCGCTGACCCGTTATGCCCGCGCGTTGCGCGAATTGGGTCTGGCGGTCGGCGAGCCGCCGTTACGCGGCGGATTTCCGCCGAGCGTGTTCGCGCAGTTGCCCCGACTGATCGAGTCGGCGGGCGTGACAGCGCAAGGGAGCATTACCGCGTTCTACACGGTGCTCGCGGACGAAGCCGATCTGTCCGATCCCGTCGCCGAAGAAGCACGCTCGCTGCTCGATGGCCATATTCAGTTGTCGGCGAAACTGGGCGCGGCCGGGCATTATCCGGCTATCGATATGCTGCGCAGCCGAAGCCGGTTGATGACGCGGGTTGCGGCGAGTGCCCATCGCACGCAGGCCAACCGGGTGCGCGACTGGCTCGCGCGCTACGAGGACGTCGAGTTGCTGTTGCAGATCGGCGAATACCAGCAAGGGCACGACGCGCAGACGGATCACGCGATCGAACGGCATGCGGCCATCGAACGGTTTCTGCGTCAGCCCCACGATGAGCGTTGCGAGTGGGACGAGATGCAGCGGCAGTTGCGCGCATTATGCGAGGGCGGCGGTGGTGCCGGTGGTCGGCCATGACGCCAGATTTGCTGCGGCTCGCGACGTTCTGGAGGCTGCTTGCGCGCGTGCGGCGCTTGAGGGTGCAGCGGCGGCTGCGTGAAATGGCGCAGGCGCGACGTGCCGAACGGCAAGCGGCCGGCGCGGTCGCCACGCACATCGACGCACTGGAACAGCACGCCGAAGCGCGGCTGCGCGTGGTGGCGGCGTGCCGCTCCGACGCACGTACGAGAGGTCAGTGGCAAGCGACGCTGCGTCGGCACGACGCGCGTTTGCCCGATCTGCAAGACCAACTGGACGACGCCGAGCGCGCCCATGCACGCGCGCGCGAGGACGCCGCGCTCGCGCTCGCGAACTGGCGGCGCGAAACGATCCGTCAGGAAGAGGCCGATCGGCGTGCCCGCGACTGTCTGATCGGTTTGCGCGGAACGGACTGACGCCGGGCCCGGCGAGATCGCTGCGGGCCCGGCTTGGTGGTTACAGGCTCAAGCCCTTACGCCATTACGCCGTGGCGCGGTTGAAGTCGCTTTGCGTCGGCTGCTTGCCGGTGGTCGGGTCGATCCAGCCTTTGCCGTCGCGCGCGGCAACGACCGTGTAACCGTCCGGCGTGCTCGCATCGAGTTGCCGGCCGTCGCGGCTCTTCTGCACGGTGAGGCCCGCGCTGTCCTTCTCGCTCAGTCCCTTGACCACGTAGGCCTGATTGCCGCGCGTAATCGTCACGTCGTCCGCGTACGAGACCTTCGGGTTGTTCTTCGCCGCTTGCGTGCCGACCGTGATCTTCGTGTCGTCCGGCAGCTTGAACGTCATCGAACCGTTGAACATGGCCGATGCTTTGTTGCCCGAACCGGCATGCTGGTCGATATGCGGATCGCCCCAGATTTTCGTCGTATCGCCGGATTGCTTGTTCGTGACGGTCATCGACGAATCGGCTTTGTTGAAGTTGAGCTTGTAGTCGCCGAGGTCGATGCTGGCCTTGTTGTTGCTGACCTCGGTGCTGCTCCATTGCGAGCCGCTCGTGCGCGTGTCGCGGCCGTCGCGTCCGTCGCAGCCGCAGTCGTTACGCGGCGGCGTACGGTCGCCGCCCCTGCAATCGCGGCTGTCCGGGCGCGGGGCGGGCGCGCAGCTCCGATTGGTGATGGCGGAGATGGTCGTGGCGACGGTGCGGCTCTGTCCATCCTGCGAATGTTGGCTGATTGTCGAAAACGCCGCCTTCGAAAAGCCGCCCAGCATGTCGGAGATTTGCCCCATCGAACGTTGCGGATTGAATGTATTGCCACCCGCAAACATGGACAGTGCCGAAGTCGCTACCGATGCATTGAAGTTGGTCCTCTGCTGCGCCTGGTAGCTTTGGATTGCCGTGTTCAAAACCGATTGCATGTCGTTATTCCTGATAAAAGTTCGGCTTGTGTGAATCGCCGGAGCCGGATTGCCGAGGTAGGGGATTGGCTCCTGACGACAATAGTAGAGGCCCGCCAAAACGATTCGGGATACTTATATATAGCGAAGAATAAATACATTGCGGGCCACCCCGGCGATTAACAAATGCCACCTTGGATGGCATGCGCAATGTTGCAATGCACGCGCCTGGTGCCGCGTGCGTTTCCCCTGTGCGGCGCCGGTCGATCACAGGAGTCACGACAATGACGATAGCCGTCCGGACAGGATCCGGTCTATACGCGGTTGTAGTCCGATCAGCGAGGCATCGGCCGTCGCCGATGCCTCGCCAGTACGGATGACTACTCTTCCAGCAATTCCATGTCGAACTGACTCAGCGATTCCTGCAGATACTGGTCACGGATCTGATCGACCTGGAAGACCGACAGATGGTGACTAGCCGCGATCTGAGCGGATGTGAGCCCCGCATTCAACTGATCGATCACGCTCTGCCTGACGTCGGGGGCGATGGGCGGCGTGCCGGGCGCGGCAGGAGGCTCCACTGCCTGCTGCGCCAGAAACTCCTGGTGAAATCTGGCGATCTCGTAGGTCATGTAGCGGTCAATGATCTTTTCCACCGCGCTCGGTGTGAGGTTGAGATCGTGTGCGATTGTCTCCGTCGGGACGTAATTGGCGACCCTGGCCATGACTTGCTGGGTCAGCGGATCTTGCGCGGGGGGCAAGCCTGGGTCGCCAACCTGCTGTACTGGCTTTGGATAGGTCGCGCCGCCGGTCGAGGTGCCGGGTTGCGGCGATCCAGGGTCTGGTACGGGAGGCGGGGAGGCAGGCAGAACCGGGCTTTCTCCGCGTGCCGAAGTCTGTTTGAGCAAGTGACGCGCCAATTCCTGCTGGCAATGTTCGCCGATGATCCACTCCACGGTTTCGGGTTCAACGTGCAGGTCCTGCGCAAGCTGCTCCTCTGAGGCGCCGTTCGCTAACCGGGCAATCAGTTCGTTCTTGAAGTTCTGATTGTGAAGCGGACGCTCCATCGGGCCGATCGGTAAATCCATGCTTTTTCTGATTTTATAAATGGTGCTGGCGGTCACGTAAAACTTCCTGTTGATAGCCGGAGTTGACCATCCGTCTCGCAGCAAACCTTCGATCTTTGCCTTTAATTCGGGCGTGACACGAGTGTAGCCCCCAGCCAGCCCGACCTCCTGATGGACCTCCCAGCGCGCGTTTTGCGCGTCGTATCGCACGGGATACCCCGGCCGTACCGGATTGTCAGGATCGATCACACGCCAGGTCGCGTTGAATCGGTCGTACTGCACGGCGAACGCGCGGTTGTCGGCCAGAATGAAGGTCTGGCCGTTCGCGTGATCGACCTGCACCCCCGGACTGCTCGACGCTCCGTAAGAAGCCGGCGTGTGCGGCAGTGCGTACGACGCGGGCAGACCGGAAGCGGTGAAGCCTTTGGCCGCAGTTGCGCCGCCGTTGGCGGCGGTTCCCGGTGACGGAGCGCCATGCTGATCGCCCCCAGGTGGCAACGTCGTTCCGGCCGGCGCGGGATCGGGCCGCGACGGCGGGGTGGGCGAGCCGCCATCGTGTCCTTCGATAGGGGGCGGCGGCGCACCCGTCTCACCCATCGGCGGCTTGATGAAGCCGTCGTCCTCGAAGCCCCAGCGACCCATCAGCAACCCGGAAATCATCGCGCTCATGTCGATGGACTTCACCTCGGCGTCGCTGAGGCCGCCATGGTCGGGAAATTCCGCGTCGAGTAGCTGGTTCGCAAACCAGTCCATCCCGGGGATCGGCGAGAGCTTCGCGGTGTAGCGGCCCATGCCGTACAACACCTTGTCGAAGAGCCCGGGCACGTGTTCCCTGAGCATCCAGCGATTGTTGTCGTCGATGTCCTTGAGCGTGGACTGGTAGCCCGACGCGAGGTTCTGGATATAGTTCCGGTCGTAGGCCGGCGGATGGGCGGCGGTGTTGCCGATCGTCTTCGTCGGGTAAACCTCATCGAGATCCTCACCCGGATGAGCCATCGTTTGCAGCGCCTGCTTTTCGAGCTGGTCGACGCGTTTGTGAATCTCCGAGTTCGGGTTCGACATCTCCTGCTGAAAGGTCAGCAGATCGCGCACGCGATCCTCGGCCGGCAACGTGCGCGCGACGGAACTGCCGCGCTCCTGCCGCGAGTAGCCGTCGGCCGAGAGCAGCTTCTCCAGTACCGATTGATACGGAAAGGTCTTCGCATAAGCAGGCTTACGCGTTTTCGTGTCCCACTCGGGATCGTCCGAATTGCGAGGCAAAGCAATGCTGTCCGCGTTGTACTTGTCCGCTTCGTCGAGAAGATGGGTCACGCGGGCCTTGGACTCCGACCACTGCTTCTGCTGGGTCGCGTAGAGGTCTTCGGTTTTGCGCGCGATCTGTGTCTGGATCTGCGTCTTGATCTTCACGGCGTTGGCAAACGCAGCTTCGCGACGTGCAGGCGACGTGCCCGGCGCGTTCATTTTCGTCTGCTCCGCGCGCAACGCGGCCATTGGTTTATCGGCGTCCTTGCCGAGTACCGAAATGCCGACAGGCGCGTTGAATATCGCGTTCATGCGTTGTACCGGATCCGCTTCCACGTTGCGCAGTTCCGCGTCGACGTCGTTCATCAATGCCGAGAGCTTCCCGGCATACTCGTCGGGTGGCGCGTGACGCAATGCGTCGGCGCGCTGCGTGAAGGCCGCGCGTTTGTCGTCGCTCATTTGCGCGAGGGCACCTCCGAATTGCAGTTCGTCGAGATTCATTTCGGTTTCGGCCGGCGGCAGACCTGTCATCGACAGGCTCGCGCTTTGCAGCGTGAGAAGCGTATTGCTGCGGTCCGCGGCTTCGTTGCGCGAGTGTGCGCCGCCGTCGTATTTGTCGAGCAGCGCCGCAGCGGATTGCGCGGCCGATGGTGCCTTTGCGATGGATGGTTTGCCCGGTGCTGCCGAAGCCGGACGAGCAGACGAGTATTGCCGCAGCAAACCTTGCGCATCGCTTCTAGCCAAAGGCGCGGCGCGGTGCGGCGATGCCGGTTCGGGTCCCGCTGACGTTGCTGAAAGAGTCGTGAAACCGGCGGTGGGTACAGGTTGGATCGACATAGCACCTCTCAGATATCTTGGAAGAGCGGTGCGCGCCAGAATGGGCTCACCGCCAGGTTCGATCAAACCATCGGTGCGTCTGCCCGTTGTCGTAACCGGATATAAGTTTTGTTGTCCGCGCATGCGACCCAGGCCTAACCCTGGGTGCGCGGCAGAATGAGCGAAGCTTGGTCGTGCGCCGCATGCATGCGGCGACGCATCGCGTGGGCGCATCGGCTAACATTCAGGATCGAAGTGGGCCGGACCCGCTTCCCGTAAGTCGCGGGTAAGTTGCCGGTTTTATGGTGGCGACAGTCGGTGAGCGGTTCGGCGCATGGTGCACTGCACTGTTCTGCGACGATCGTCTCATCGAGGGTTGGAGACACCCGCCGCCTTGTCAGGCGCCCTACGACAAGTCGCGCCATCGGCGCGACGCCACAGGTTTTACGTTTCATCTTCACCAAGGGGTTGTCGATGTCTGCGATTGAATCGGTTCTTCAGGAACGCCGTGTTTTCCCGCCCTCCGCTGCTGCAACGGAAGGTGCCACGATCTCCGGCATGGACGCGTACCGGGCACTAGCCGCCGAGGCGGAGCGCGATTACGAAGGTTTCTGGGGGCGCCTCGCCCGCGAAACGCTCAGCTGGCACAAGCCCTTCACGAAGGTGCTCGACGAATCGAAAGCCCCGTTCTACACATGGTTCGAAGACGGCGAACTCAACGCGTCGTACAACAGCATCGACCGTCACGTCGAAGCGGGCCATGGCGAGCGAGTCGCCATTGCGTTCGAAGCCGACGACGGCACGGTCACCCCCGTCACCTATCGGGATCTGCTGCAGCGTGTATCCCGCTTCGCGAATGCGCTCAAGACGCGCGGCGTGAAGAAGGGCGACCGCGTCGTCATCTATATGCCGATGTCGATCGAAGGCATCGTCGCCATGCAGGCTTGCGCGCGTATCGGCGCCACGCACTCGGTGGTGTTCGGCGGCTTTTCGTCGAAGTCGCTGAACGAACGCCTCGTCGACGTCGGCGCGGTTGCGCTCGTGACCTCCGACGAACAGATGCGCGGCGGCAAGGCGCTCCCGCTCAAGAACATCGCCGACGAAGCGCTCGCGATGGGCGGTTGCGATGCGGTGAAGAGCGTGATCGTTTACCGGCGTACCGGCGGCAAGGTCGCCTGGCACGAAGGCCGCGATCTGTGGATGCACGAACTCACGCAGGCCGAACCGGACGAGTGCGCGCCCGAGTGGGTCGGTGCCGAGCATCCGCTGTTCATTCTGTACACATCGGGTTCGACGGGTAAGCCCAAGGGCGTGCAGCACAGTACCGGCGGCTATCTGCTGTGGGCCGCGCAGACCATGAAGTGGACCTTCGACTGGAAGCCAACCGACGTGTTCTGGTGTACCGCGGACATCGGCTGGATTACCGGCCACAGCTACATCACCTACGGTCCATTGACGCTCGGCGGCACGCAGGTCGTGTTCGAAGGCGTGCCGACTTACCCGAACGCCGGGCGTTTCTGGGACATGATCGGCAAGCATAAAGTCTCGCTGTTCTACACCGCGCCCACGGCCATCCGTTCGCTGATCAAAGCCGCCGACGCCGACCAGAAAGTGCATCCGAAGAGCTATGACCTGTCGTCGCTGCGCATCATCGGCACGGTGGGCGAGCCGATCAATCCGGAAGCGTGGATGTGGTACCACGAGAATGTCGGCGGCGGCCGTTGCCCGATCGTCGACACCTGGTGGCAAACCGAAACCGGCGGCCACATGATTACGCCGCTGCCCGGAGCGACGCCGCTGGTGCCGGGTTCGTGCACGCTGCCGCTGCCGGGCATCATGGCCGCGGTCGTCGACGAAACCGGCCAGGACGTGCCGAACGGGCAGGGCGGCATTCTGGTGGTGAAGCGTCCGTGGCCGTCGATGCTGCGCAACGTGTGGGGCGATCCGGAGCGCTACAAGAAAAGCTACTTCCCCGAAGAACTGGGCGGCAAGCTGTATCTCGCCGGCGACGGCGCGGTGCGCGACAAGGAGACCGCGTACTTCACGATCATGGGTCGCATCGACGACGTGCTGAACGTGTCCGGTCACCGTCTCGGCACCATGGAGATCGAATCGGCGCTGGTGTCGAATCCGCTCGTGGCCGAAGCGGCCGTCGTCGGGCGGCCCGATGCGACCACGGGCGAGGCGGTCTGCGCGTTCGTCGTGCTCAAGCGCGCCAGACCGGAAGGCGACGAAGCGGTCAAGCTCGCCAACGAATTGCGCAACTGGGTCGCAAAGGAGATTGGTCCCATCGCCAAGCCGAAGGACATCCGCTTCGGCGAGAACCTGCCGAAGACGCGCTCGGGCAAGATCATGCGCCGGCTGTTGCGCTCGCTTGCGAAGGGCGAAGAGATTACGCAGGACGTCTCCACGCTGGAGAACCCGGCGATTCTCGATCAGCTCGGCGAATCGCTCTAAGCCTGGCGTGCGCGGGTTCGGCCAGTTGCCGAGCCCGCGCACCCGCCCACCCGCCGACCGGCGCGGACAATCCCGATTGCTTCGCCGGTGCGTTTTTGATACATAGGCGCATGGCCGCGCCGCATCCCACTTCTCACGCAACGCTCAACCCCGCGCCCGAACCGCCTGCGGTCTCGGCGGCGCTGGCGCGCGCGCATCGCAAGTACTGGCGCTTCAACCTCGCAACGATCGCCGCGTTGATGACCGTCGGCTTCGTCGTGTCGTTCGTCTTGCCGCTGGCGGCGCCCGCGTTGGCGCAAGTGCGCCTCGGCGGGTTCCGTCTGCCGTTCTATATGGGCGCGCAAGGGGCGATTCTGCTGTATGTCGGGCTGATCGTCGTTTATATCGTGCTGATGCAGTGGGCGGATCGACGTCTGCAACGCGCGTTCGAAGCCGATGCACTGCAGAGGACCAGAGAAGCCGCCGAGCCTGCCGCCACCGTTGTGAGCGGACGCTGAGCCGATGAAACTCACTCATCGGCTTATCCGTTCCTACACGCTCTATACGCTCGGCTTTCTGCTTTTCATCTACGTGATGTGGCGCATCGAGCGCACCACCGGTCCCGGTGTGTGGATCGGCTATGTGTTCCTGTTCGTGCCCATTGCGGTGTATGCGGTGATCGGCTTGCTCTCGCGCACGTCGGATCTCGTCGAATACTACGTGGCGGGGCGGCGCGTGCCGTCCGCATTCAACGGCATGGCGACCGCGGCCGACTGGTTGTCGGCGGCGTCCTTCATCGGCCTTGCCGGGTCGATCTATACGACCGGATACGACGGTCTCGCATACCTGATGGGTTGGACCGGCGGCTATTGTCTCGTGGCGTTTCTGCTCGCGCCGTACGTGCGCAAGCTGGCGCGCTATACCATTCCCGATTTTCTCGGCACGCGCTTTTCCAGCAACGCAGTGCGCGGGCTGGCTGCGCTCTCGGCGATTCTGTGTTCGTTCGTCTATCTCGTCGCGCAGATTCAGGGCGTCGGCCTGATTGCGACGCGCTTTATCGGCGTGGATTTCGCCATCGGGATTTTCTGCGGGCTTGCCGGCATTCTCGTGTGTTCGTTTCTCGGTGGGATGCGCGCGGTAACGTGGACGCAGGTTGCGCAGTACATCATTCTGATCGTCGCGTTTCTGGTACCCGTCTCGATGATCGCGCACAAGGACGGTCTCGGGTGGGTGCCGCAATTCGATTACGGCCGTTTGATGGCGCGTGTGGAAGTGCTGGAGAAGCAGGTGCGCGACGCGCCGCTCGAACAGACCGTGCGCGACGATTACCTGCATCGCGCCGCGGCGATGCAGACGCGGCTGGACACGTTGCCGCAGTCGTTCGTCGACGAGAAATCGCGGCTGACGCGCGAGGTCGCCGACTTGCGTCGCCATAACGGACCGCTGCGCGACATCAACGAACGCGAGCGGGCGCTCGAACAGTTTCCGCGCGACGCGGCCGCTGCGCAGATAGTCTGGACCCAGCGTCGTGACGAGATGTTGATGCGAGCCGCCGCGCCGGTGCCGATGCACGAGCCGTTTCCCGCAGCGAACGATGAAGCGCGGCGGATTCACGAACGTAACTTCATTTCGCTGCTGCTGTGTCTGTCGTTGGGGACGGCGAGTTTGCCGCATATCCTGACGCGCTATAACACGACGACGTCGGTGGCGTCGGCGCGTCGCTCGGTCGGCTGGACCTTGTTCTTCGTCGCGTTGTTTTATCTGACGGTGCCGGTGCTGGCGGTGTTGATCAAGTACGAGATGCTGACCAATCTGGTCGGTCATCAGTTTGCAGATTTGCCGCAGTGGCTCACGCAATGGCGCAAGGTCGAGCCGAGTCTGATCAGCCTGGCCGATACGAATGGCGACGGCATCGTGCGCTGGAGCGAGATTCAGATGCGGCCGGACATGGTCGTGCTCGCCGCGCCGGAGATTGCGGGGCTGCCATACGTGATGTCGGGGCTGATCGCGGCGGGGGCGCTGGCGGCGGCGCTTTCCACGGCGGATGGGCTGTTGTTGACGATTGCCAATGCGTTGTCGCACGACGTCTACTATCACATGGTCGATCCGGGCGCGTCGAGTCAGCGACGGGTGACCATTTCGAAGATTCTGTTGCTGGGTGTCGCGCTGTTTGCGTCGTATGTGGCGTCGTTGAATACGGGGAATATTCTGTTTCTGGTGGGCGCGGCGTTTTCGCTGGCGGCGTCGAGTCTGTTTCCGGTGCTGGTGCTGGGCGTGTTCTGGAAGCGTACGACGCGGCGTGGGGCGGTCGCCGGAATGGTGGCGGGGTTGGTGGTGTGCATCTATTACATCGTGTCCACTTATCCGTTCTTTACCCAGATGACGGGGTTCGCGGGGGCGAGATGGTTTGGGATAGAGCCGATTAGCTCAGGGGTGTTTGGCGTGCCGGCGGGGTTTCTGGTGGCGATTGGGGTGAGTCTGGTGGACAGGAAGCCGGATGCGTATACGCGGGCGTTGGTGGACTATATCCGGCATCCGTGAGGGGCGGCGGGCGGGGCCTGGTTAAAGCCCCGGCCAAAACAAAAAGCCGTTGAATCTATTCAGATTCAACGGCTTATCATTCAATTTTTCTGGCGGAGAGACGGGGATTCGAACCCCGGATAGGTTATTAACCTATACACGCTTTCCAGGCGTGCGACTTAAACCGCTCATCCATCTCTCCGGCGGGGAGCCGAATTATAGCAAACTTCGCGCCCCGCGCCACACCCTTAAGCAAACGCCCCCACATACGCCGAAAACAACTCACTCCGGAAGTGAATCCCCATTCTTTCGAAGGCCCGTAGCCGATACGTTTTCACCGTCGACACGCTCAACCCGAGATCGCTGGCAATCCCGTCATAGCTCAGCCCTTGCAGCAACCGGACGCACACCTCTCTCTCGCGTTCCGACAAAGCAGGACAATGCCGCGAGAGCCATCCACCGAACCGGTCGTCATCGACGACCGGCGCCACTCGAGTCACTGCCACCGTCAACTTCACATGCCGCCGAACCGCAGCCAGCACCGGCGCAGCAATCTGCCGAAACGCCCGGCAATCCGCATTCGAATAGCACCCTTGATGCTCATGCCGATACAGATTCACCGCGAGCAATCCACCACGCGTATCGCACGACAGCACCGACATCCGGTCCACCATCCCGTGCGATTCATAAATACGTTCGCGATGCTCACGCGGTCCAATCTCGCTCGCACGCACTCGCGTCACCAGCGTCCGCTCCGCCGCCGGATTCGCAGCCAGATCCGCCGCCAGATCCGCCGCCAGATCCGCAGCGCCTGCGAGCGAGTCGAAAGTCGCATCGCGCCGATAAAGCCCCGCGTGATAAATGCTGAAGCAGTCGCGCGTGGTATCGGGAATGCCGTTGCTCGCCGACAGATACAAACGCGGCGGCGCATCCGCAAAACGCTGGTACACCGACCACGATCCAACGCCGATCAACGCATCCAGTGACATTAGCGCGGCCCGCGGAAAATCCGCTTCCGCAATCGTATCGACGACACCCGCCACCGTCTGCGCCAGCGTAGCGCCAAAACGGCTCGGCTCGTTGAACTCGCCCGACACATCGGCAATCTGCATACGCGTCTCCAGTTGCCGCTTCATGCAGCATGGCGCGTCGTCTTTTCGGTGGACATCGGCGGCGCTTCAGGACTTATACACTAGCGCTGGGCCGTGTTCCATCCGGACCGCCCCTCACCGCAAGCCCTGCTGCAAAGGAGTTTCTGAATGTCCGACACCTCGACGCCCGCCTCGGGCATCGGCCTCGAATTCATCGGCACGCTCGACGTGCAAGTGGGACCGCCGGCCGAAACCGGCGCGCATTCGCTCGGCAATCGCCGGCTGATTCCGATCGTCTCCGGCACGCTCAGCGGTCCGCGAATCAACGGCACGATTCTCGACGGCGGCGCCGATAGCCAGATCGTGCGGCCGGACGGTCTGGTCGAGTTGTCCGCGCGCTACATGATCGAAACCGCGGACGGCGCGCGCATCTATGTCGAGAACAACGGTCTGCGACGCGCGCTGGTGCCGCAGGACGATGGCGCCGCCACGAGCGGCGCCATCGACGGCAGCCTGAGCGGCGCGCCGATGTACTTCCGCACCGCGCCGAAGTTCGAAACCGCGCATCCCGACTATGCGTGGCTCACGCAGAGCCTCTTTGTCTGCAGCGGCACGCGTGAACCGACGCGTGTTCTGCTGCATGTCTACCGTGTGATGTGACTGACATTGGCATTAAAACAATAAAGGAGACAAACATGAGAATAATTGGAATGACATTGTCGGCGGCATGTGTCGTCGCGATGAGTGCAATCGGTGCGACATCGGCGCAGGCGGACGTGACGGTCGGCGTGACCTTATCGACTACCGGACCCTCTTCGTCACTCGGTATTCCACAGCGCAACAGCATGGCAATGTGGCCGAACGAAATCGCAGGGCAAGCGTTGCATGTCGTGCTGCTCGACGACGCGTCCGATCCGACCCAGGCCAACCAGAACGCACGCAAGCTGATTACCAGCGACAACGTGGATATCGTCATCGGTTCGAGTTCGGCGCCACCTTCGCTCGCCGTCGCCAACGTCGCCAACGAACTGCACGTCGCGCAGATTTCTCTTTCGCCGATCTCGATGCCGGCGGGCACCGATCACTGGACCTTCCGTATCGCGCAACCCGTTTCGCTGATGGCGCAGAGCGTCGCCGAGCATATGAAGAAACAGGGCTACAAGCGGATCGGCTTCATCGGCTTCAGCGATTCCTACGGCGAAGACTGGCTGAAGAATCTGCAGCAATCGCTGGCCGGCAGCAGCACGCAGATCGTCGCGACGGAACGCTACGCGCGCGCGGATACCAGCGTGACAGCACAGGTGCTGCGCATCGTCTCCGCGAACCCGGATGCGGTGCTCGTTGCGGGAGCCGGCACGGCGGCAGCGCTGCCGCAAATCACGCTCAAGGAGCGCGGCTATCGCGGACAGATCTATCAGACGCACGGCGCCGCGTCTTACGACACGATTCGCGTCGCGGGCAAGGCGATGGAAGGCGCGATTCTGCCGGCCGGCCCTGCGCTGGTGCCGGAGCAATTGCCGGCGAGCGCATTGAGTAAGGCCCCGGGCATGCGGTACGTCGAGTGGTATGAAGGCCGTTACGGCAAGAACAGCCGCACGCAGTTCGGGCCGAGTGCCTACGACGCGCTGCTGGTGTTACAGCGCATCGTGCCCACGGCATTGAAGCAGGCGGCGCCGGGCACGCCGGAATTTCGCGCCGCGCTACGCGATGCGCTGGAATCGGAGAAGGAAATCGTCGCGTGCCACGGGGTGTTCAACTTCACCGCGAGCGATCACTTCGGCGTGGACAAGCGTGCACGTGTGCTGTTGCGAGTGGTAGACGGGCAGTGGAAGCTGGTCGAGTACTAAGCCGTGCTATCAGGCGACGCCGATGCCATCAGGCGTCACTGAGCGGCGTCTAAACCCAGCAGTCCGACCGCGTTCTGTTTCAGGATCAGCGGTCGGACTTCATCTCTGAAACCCGCCTGGCCGAAGTCTTCAAGCCAGCGATCCGGTTGAATGAGCGGGAAGTCCGAACCGAACAGCATCTTGCGTTTCAACACGGTATTGGCATGCTGGATCAGCGCGGGCGAAAAATATTTCGGCGACCAGCCAGACAGGTCGATATACACGTTCGGCTTATGCAACGCGATCGACAAGGCCTGGTCCTGCCACGGCCACGAGGGATGCGCGATCACGATGTTCATGTCGGGGAAATCGGCGGCGACATCGTCGAGATAGATCGGCTCGGAGTACTTCAGGCGTAATCCGCCTCCGCCGGGCATGCCGGAGCCCATGCCGGAATGTCCGCTATGAAACACGGCCGTCAGCCGGTATTCGGCGATCAGTTCGTAGAGCGGGTACGCGAGCCGATCGTTGGCAAAAAACGCCTGCATGGTCGGATGAAACTTGAAGCCGCGCACGCCGTACTCCTCGACCAGCTTGCGTGCTTCGCGCACGCCCATCTTGCCTTTATGCGGGTCGATGCTGGCAAACGCAACCATGATGTCGGGGTTGTTCTGCGCGAACTCGGCAATCTCTTCGTTGGGGATACGGCGACGCCCGAGATTCGCTTCGCAATCGACGGTGAACATGACGAAGCCGATGTTGCGCTCGCGGTAATGCTCGATGGTCTCCGGTATGGTCGGCCGTCGGCCGCGCTTGAGCACGGTGCCGAAGTATTTGTCGGCCGCGTCGTCGAATTCCTTGCCGAACAGATCCGGCGGCTGGCAACACGAAATCTCCGCGTGAACGTGCGTGTCGATCGCGACGAGCTTGCTGATGTCCATCCATGACTCCTGTTGGTTCTATGTGCGAGCGGCGGCAAGAATCACGTCGGCATCGGCTCGTCCAGGCTCGTGCAGCGACTCCACCAGCGCAGCGCGCTGGGTCAGCACGGCGCGCTGATTGATCGAGCCTTTGTCGGTCACCTCACCGAGATCGAGCGATGGCGCGCGCTCCATCAGACGCAGACGCGCGATGGTCGTCGCGCTGCCGCTCGCATTGCGGTTGAGCGTCGCGAGCAGCGCGAAAAAATGCGCGCGCACGGCGGGCGCGTCGATCACCTCGCGCACGCTCGCGGTAGCGGGCAGTTGCGCAAGGCGGCGGCATTCGTCGAGACGCGGAAAGACGAGCAGGCCGACGTCGTCGCGATTCATGCCGGTCACGACGACATCCTGCACGTAGGGCGCGCCCGCGGAGATCACGCGCGAGCGCATCGGCCCGACGCTCACGAAGGTCCCCGAACTCAGCTTGAAATCTTCTGCAATCCGGCCATCGAACAGGAGCCCGATTTCAGGCCGCGAAGCGTCGACGAAGCGCAGCGCATCGCCGCTGCAGAAGTAACCTTCATCGTCGAAGGCGGCATTCAGGTCGGCGGATTGCGCGCGCCAGTAGCCGGCCATCACATGCGGGCCGCGATAGCGCACCTCCAGCTTGTCGCCGGCCGGCGCGAGCTTGACGTCGACCCCATGCGCGGGCAGTCCCACGTAACCCGCCTGCATGACCGGCCCGGTCGTGAACATGCACGACGGCGAGGTCTCGGTCATGCCGAGCCCCGCCATGATGCGAATGCGCTCGCCGCAATGCTGTTCGGTCACGCGTTCCAACCGGTCCCACGCCGCTTGCGACAACCCCGCGCCCGAGAAGAAATACAGCTTCACGCGCGAGAAGAATGTCTCGCGCAATTGCGCGTCCCGTTCGAGCGCGACAGCGAGTTCTTCCCATCCCTTCGGCACGTTGAAGTAGATGGTCGGCGCGATCTCGCGCAGATTGCGCAGCGTCTCTTCGAACTTGCCGTTGACCGGTTTGCCGTCGTCGATATAAAGCGTGCCGCCGTTGTAAAGCGCAATGCCAAGGTTATGACTGCCGCCGAACGTATGGTTCCACGGCAGCCAGTCCACCAGCACCGGCGGCTCGCTGGCGAATTCCGGAAACGTTTCGAGCAGCATTTGCTGGTTGCTGCACAGCATGCGATGCGTGGTCGGCACGGCCTTGGGCAGTTTGGTCGAACCGGAGGTGAACAGGAATTTGGCGATGGCGTCGGGGTGGACAGCGGCGTGCACCGAGTCGATGTCGCCGGGTTCTTGAGAAAGCAGGGTATCGAACGGCGTGACCACGCGCTGCGATGAACGGGACTCAGTTGGAATCTTCGCCGACACCACCTCGACGTCGCGCGGCACGACTGCTTCGATGGCAGCGGCGAACGCATCGTAGTCGCTGACGAAGACGAGCCCGGGCGTCAGCAGTTCGAACGTATGCCGCAGCTTGCCGAAGTCGCCGGACGCGAGCGAATAGGCCGGGGAAATCGCCGCCGAGGGGATGCCGGCCCACATCGCGCCGAGCGCCAGTTGCAAATGCTCCAGATCGTTGCCCGAGAGAATCGCCACGGGTCGCTCGGCGGAAAGGCCACGCGCGCGCAGAGCCGCGCCGATCGCGCGCGCGTCGTGCAGCGCTCGCGCGTAGCTCAGCCCCCGCCACTGTTCGCCGCTATCGCGTCGCGCCGCCAGCCAGCGGTCGGGATGCTCGCGCGCGCCGCTGGCGAGACGGTCGGTCAGCCGCTCGGGATAGTCGCCGAGCGGCTCGGCGGCCCGCAGATACCAGGCGCCGTCGCGTTGTTGCGCATGCAACGACGACACGCCGATCGTCGTCGCGCGATAGCGCAGCGTCTCACTGCCGCTCGCGTGCGGAATAACTGCTTGTGTCGGCTCGGAGTGCAAAGCCTGTCTCCTTGTCGAGGTGTCCGCGCGCCGTGTGCCGATAACCGGCGAACGGCGCGCGTCCCTCATCGTTTCTCGAGCGAAGCGTCGGACTGCGGTGACCGGAT
Source organism: Paraburkholderia sp. BCC1886 (assembly GCF_900996245.1). Taxonomy (GTDB): domain Bacteria; phylum Pseudomonadota; class Gammaproteobacteria; order Burkholderiales; family Burkholderiaceae; genus Paraburkholderia. Next base: position 58,234 of record NZ_CAAJGK010000049.1, read on the forward strand.
CGGATCCGGTCCGGTCAGATCGGATAGTGCCGCGGTCCGGTCTGCACGGTAATCCAGCGCAGATCGGTGAACTCGGCAATCGACGCCTTGCTGCCGAAGCGTCCATAGCCGCTTTGCTTCACGCCGCCGAACGGCATCTGCGCTTCGTCGTGCACGGTCGGACCGTTGATGTGACAGATGCCCGATTCGATGCGTCTGGCCACTTGCAGCGCACGCGCCACGTCGCGGCTGAACACGGCAGCGGACAAGCCGTAGTCGCTGTCGTTGGCGACGCGGATCGCTTCTTCGTCGCCGTCCACGCGCTGAACCGTCACCACCGGGCCGAACGATTCCTCGGCATAGAGCTTCATGTCGCGCGTCACGCCGTCGACGATGGTGGGTTGCATCACCGCGCCCTCGACCCGGCAGCCGACCGGCAGCATCGCGCCTTTCGCGCGGGCGTCTTCGACGAGCGCCGCGATGCGTTCTGCGGCCTTGACGCTTTCCAGCACACCGAGAATCGAACCGGCTTCGGCCGGATCGCCGGCCTTCAGGGTGCGGGCTTTGGCGGCAAGCTTGCCGATCAGCGCGTCGGCGATTTTATGGTCGACGATCAGCCGCTCGGTCGACATGCAAATCTGCCCTTGATTGAAGAATGCGCCGAACGCAATGCCGTCCACGGCCGCGTCGAGATCGGCGTCGTCCAGCACGATGACGGGCGCCTTGCCGCCGAGTTCGAGCAACGCCGGCTTCAGATGCTGCGCGGCGTGTTGCGCGACGATTCGGCCCACGCGGGTCGAACCGGTGAAGTTGACGCGCCGCACGGCAGGATGCGCGATGAGCCGCTCGACGATAGCCGGCGCATCCTGCGCCGAATGCGTGACGACGTTCACGACTCCGTCGCCGAGACCGGCTTCCTGCAACACGCTGCCGATCAGGCGGTGCACGCCCGGGCATCCTTCGGACGCCTTGAGCACGACCGTGTTGCCGCACGCGAGCGGCATCGCGATGGCGCGCGTGCCGAGAATCACCGGCGCATTCCACGGTGCCATGCCGAGCACGACGCCGCACGGTTGGCGCACGGCCATCGCGAGGCTGCCGGGCACGTCGGACGGAATCACCGCGCCGTCGATCTGCGTGGTCATGGCGGCGGCCTCGCGCAGCATGTTGGCCGCGAGCATCACGTTGAAGCCGTACCAGTTCGGCATGGCGCCGGTTTCGGCGACGCCGGTCGCGATGAACTCGGGTGTGCGCGCATCCATCAGGTCGGCGGCGGCGAGCAGGCGCTTGCGGCGCTCGGTCGGGCCCAGAGCGGACCAGCCGGGGAAGGCGGCGGCTGCCGCGGCGACGGCCGCGTCGGCATCTTCCAGCGTCGCCGCGGCGGCGCGTGAGGCCGGCTTGCCGCTGGCGGGGTTGATCCGCTCGAATGTCTTGCGGTCCGAGGCGCCGCGGCTTTCGCCGCCGATCAACAGGGTGACGTCGTCCATGTGTCGTGTCTCCTCGCTGTCTGCGTTCAGCGTTTGTAGGTCTGCAGGCCGGGCTTGATCGCCTTGTCGTCGAGGAACTGTTTCAGCCCCTGCTCGCGGCCGCCTTCGGGGTCGCGGTGCTGCGCCTGATCGAGTTTCGCGTACAGGTAGTCTTCGTTCTGATCCCACGTGAGTTCGCGGCTGCGCTTGAAACCGTGCTTCGCCGCGCGCAGCACCACCGGATTCTTCTCCAGCAGTTTGGCCGCCAGCGCGCGGGTTTCTTCGCGCAACTGCGCACGCGGCACGCTCTTGTTGACGAGGCCCATTTGCGCCGCCTGCGGGCCCGTGAAGGTTTCGCCCGTCATGATGTAGTAGAGCGCCTGGCGATGCCCGACGGTATCGGCCATCGCCTTGCTGACCAGGTTGCCCGGCGGAATGCCCCAGTTGATTTCCGACAGACCGAAGGTGGCTTCGTCGGCGGCGATCGCGAGATCGCACGCCACCAGCGGCGAGAAACCGCCGCCGAAGCACCAGCCGTTGACCATCGCGATGGTCGGCTTCGCATACATGCGCAGCAACTGCCATTGCCAGCGCGAGGCGTCGCGGCGAATCTTTTCCTGCAGGATTTCGGGGCCGGCGTCGACTTCGCGGAAATACTCCTTCAGGTCCATGCCGGCGGTCCATGCGTCGCCTTCGCCGGTCAGCACCAGAACCTGTGCGTTCGCATCGAGTTCCAGCGTTTCGAGGACGTCGATCATCTCCTTGTTCAACGTCGGGCTCATCGCATTGCGTTTCTCGGGACGGTTGAACGCCACCCACGCAATGCCATCCTCGATCTGCACCTTGACGGTTGTCCAGCGACCTTCGTAACTCATCTTCATTCTCCGGGAGCGTCGACCGCGACAGCGGCCCAATGCATCGATTTAATATCAGGCTGCCTGATATGTAAAGCGGAACTCGCCGCCCTTGGTGCAAACCCCTATCGTCGGCAACGCGGGGCGGGCACGCTAAGATGCGGGCTGGACCGATCCCACGCCGCCCATGAGCAAGACTCCGAATTCGCCTGTCAAGTCCGCAGCCGTGCCGAAGAGCCGTCGTCCCGCTTTGCGGCTGACGTATGTAATCGGCAGCCTCGACCGCATTCTGCGGCGCCGGATGAGCGAGGCGCTCGCGCCGCTCGGCTTGACGCTCGCGCAGTTCACCGCGCTTTCCGTGCTCGACACGCGAGGCCAGGCCTCCAATGCGCAACTCGCGGAGCGCTCTTTCATCACGCCGCAATCGGCCAACGAGGTGATGAACGCGATGGCGAGCCGCGGCTGGGTCAGTCGCGAACCGGACCCGATGCACGGCCGTATCGTGCTGCTCGAATTGACGGAGCAGGGACGCACGGTGTTGCGCGAAGGCGAGCAGGCCGTCCAGGCGATCGAACGCCAGATGACGGCAGGCACCGATGCCGATGCCGCTGCCGCGCTCCAAGGCCAGCTCGAAACCTTCGTGCGCAATCTGCGCGGTTGAGCGATTGAGAAAAGCGATTGAGAAGGTCGGCCCTCGAGCGGCCGCGTCAGTCCCGAATCCGGGCCTGCACCAGTTCGATGAAGCGCGCGGCCGCGCTGTTATGCAATGCCGTCGGATACGCGAGGTGCAGCGGCGCGCTGAGTTTCGACGGATTCGCCAGCGTGCAGTACACGGTGCCCACCTGGTCGTAGCGCTGCATCGACGCGGGCACCAGCGTGATACCCAAACCCGCGGCCACCAGATTGATACCGGAGAGCATGCGCGGCACCTCCCGCGCGATACGCGGCTCGAAGCCGGCCTGACTGCAGGCGGCGAGAATATCCGCATACATGCCGGGCGCGCCGGGCCGGCGCACGAGAATGAAGTCTTCGTTGGCGAGCGCCTTCAGCGACACCTCGGTGCGTTTTTTTGCCGTGGTTCTGGCGGCCCCCTTGCCCGTGCTTTTGCCCGCCCTGGCAAGCAGCGGATGACCCACCGGCAACACGACCACCATCGGTTCGTCGGCGAGCAATTCGAAGGCGACGCCTTCATGCAGCGCCACGGGCTTGCGCAGAAACGCCACCTGAATCTGACCGCTGGCGAGCCGCTCGATAATCTCGGCCGCATTCAGTTCCGCGAGTTCCACACCGACGCCCGGACAGGCGCTGCGAAAACTGCGAATGACCTCCGTAGTCAGCGGATGAAACGCCGCTGAAGAAGTGAGGCCGATCGAGATGGTCCCCAACTCGCCGCGCGCGATCCGGCTCGCCTTGCCGATTGCCTGCTGCAACGACAACAGCATCGACTCGGCATCTTCGGCGAAGGCTTTGCCCGCCGCGGTCAGCACCACGCCTCTCGGCAGGCGCACGAACAGTTCGAAACCCAGTTCGTCTTCCAGCGCGCGAATCTGTTGCGACAACGGCGGCTGCTGCATCGACAGACGCTCGGCCGCGCGCGTGAACTGGCCTTCCTCCGCGACGGTCAGGAAGTAGCGTAAATGGCGAAGCTCCATGAAGTGTCTGTCTCCTTGCCGCAGCGGTCTGGCGCCGCATGCCTGGTTGAATGGATCCATATATGGAAGATATGGATGGTGCTGGAAAAACGTATTTTACATTCACCACGGCTGGCTCTACGATTCGCCCCATCGCATCGCGCGTCGGTGCGAATAACTAGATATCGCCAGGAGACAGGTGTGAAAAAGCAAGCGGTGGTGGCAGCATTCGCGGTGGCCGGATGCGGTGTGGTGCACGCTCAATCGTCAGTCACGCTGTACGGTTTGATCGACACCAATATCGAATTCATCAACCATGCGAGCGCCACGGGTGGCGTCGTGGTGCGGGAAAATTCCGGCGGCCTCAGCAATTCGCGGCTCGGTTTTCGCGGCACGGAAGACCTGGGCGGCGGCAACTCGGCGTTCTTCGTTCTCGAAGCAGGCTTCAACGGTAACGACGGCACAGCCGCGACAGCGGGCGATATCTTCAACCGTACCGCCGCCGTGGGGCTGTCCAACGCGTTCGGTTCGCTCTCCGCCGGTCTGCAATACACCGCGATGTACGACACCCTGATCAAATACGATCCGATGGTGTTCGCGCAACAGTACACGTGGTTTCCCACTACCGGTTCCGTCGACAGCTTCTCGTTCAAGGCGCGCGTCGACAACTCGCTCAAATACGTCGGCCATTACGCGGGCCTGACCGCGACCGCCGACTACAGCTTCGGCGGCGACGCCGACAACTTCCAGAGCAGCGCGGCCTACGGCGGCGCGCTCGATTACGACGGCGGCAGCTTCGGCGCGGCCGTGGCCTACGACTATCGCAATGGCGCGATCAATTCGTCGAATACGTGGACCAAGACGCGCAACTGGAGCGTCGCTTTCCGTCAGAACGTGGGCAGCGCGTCGCTGTTCGCGGGCTACGAGCACTATCTGTACAACCCGACCAAAACCGCGGCCGTCTCGTCGGCGTTGTGGTGGGGCGGCGTGCGCTATCTGATCGTGCCGAACTTCCGTCTGACCGGCGCGGTGTACTACCAGACCAACAAGACCGACGACGTGTCGAACTCGTGGATGGGCGTGCTGAGCGCGGACTATATTCTGTCGAAGCGCACCGACGTTTACGCGACGGTGGCTTATGCGGCATCCTCGCGTTTTGGCAACGACCAGTACACGGCGACGGGCGTGACGAGCGACACGGCATTCGGACCAAACCAGACGGCGGTGACGCTGGGCATCCGGCATCGGTTCTAGGCAACGGTTTCAAGGAGCAGCTTGCATGGCTTTCAATCCGATTCATCGTCGCGTGCTCGTGAGCATCGCAGCGGGTGTCGCCGTCACGCTCGCGGTGCTGGCGCGGCCGGCCTTTGCGGTGCATGTGTACGAACCGCATCTGCGGCCGGTCGCGACCGTCTCCGATACGCGCATGACGCTCGGCACGCCGCAAGGCAAGGCGGAATTTCCGCTGTATCTGTCGAAGGACTGGAGCGTGGCGCAACCGCAGGTGACGCGGGCGGTCATCGTGATTCACGGCAAGCTGCGCAATGCAAACGTGTACTTTCATACGGCCGAAAAAGCGCAGCAGGCCGCCGGGGCAAATCCCGACGACGCGCTGCTGATCGCGCCGCAATTCCTCGCGAGCATCGACACGCAGCTGCATGACGAACCGGCCGACCTGCTGCGCTGGAACGACAACGCGTGGATGGGCGGCGAAGCGGCGCAAGCGCCGTCGCCGGTCAGCTCGTACAGCGTGCTCGATGCGATCGTCGAGCGGCTGGCCGATCGCAAGCTGTTTCCGAATCTGCAGCACGTGGTGTTCGCCGGACATTCGGGCGGCGCGCAAGTCGTGCAGCGTTACGCGGTCGCGGCACGCGATCTCGGCGTGCTGACCAAGGAAGGTATCGACGTGCGCTACGTGGTGTCGAGCCCGTCTTCGTATGCGTATTTCGATGCACAGCGTCCGAACGGCGAGGGCGTTCCCGCGCAATACGATGCCGCGCAATGCGCGGGCTTCGATCAGTGGAAATACGGCATGGAGAATCGCCCGGCGTATCTGAACGATCGCACGCCGGCCCAACTCGAAGCGGCGTACGCGGCGCGCCGGGTGGATTATCTGGTCGGCGGTTCGGACGACGATCCGCAACAGGCCGCGCTCGACCGGAGTTGCGGCGCCGAAGCGCAGGGCACGCAACGCGTGGCGCGCGCCGAAGGCTACTACCGCTATATGCAGACGCGTCATCCCGACGGGCTGCAGCAGAGCTTTCACGTCGTGCCTGGCGTGGGTCACAACGGCGCGCGGATGCTGACTTCGGCATGTGCGTTGTCGGCGATGTTCGGCACACAGGGTTGCGACAAATGAACGATGCCGCCATGACTCCGATTACACGGCAGCATCCGGCCGCGCCCGCCGCCGCTTTGAGTCCCGCGATGGTGCGCCGCGCGATCGGCGCGTCGGTGCTCGGCAACGGTCTCGAGTGGTTCGACTTCCTGATCTACGGCTATTTCTCGAAGATCATCGCGCAAGTTTTCTTTCCGAGCGGCAGCGGCTTCGTATCGATCATGCTGACGCTCGCCACGTTCGCGATCGGCTTCGTCGTGCGGCCGCTCGGCGGCATTCTGCTGGGCATCTACGCGGATCGCGCGGGGCGGCGCAAGGCGCTCTCGCTGCTGATCATCTCGATGGCGGCGAGCACGCTGTTGATGGGTCTGACGCCCGGCTACGCGAGCATCGGCCTGGCTGCGCCGCTACTCGTCGTGCTGGCTCGCCTGCTGCAAGGTCTGTCGGTCGGCGGCCAGTTCGCGACCGCCTCGGCGATGCTAGTGGAGTACGCGCCGCCCAACAAGAAGATGTTCTACGGCAGTTTCAACATGTCGGCGCAGGCGTTCGCGTTGCTGCTGTCGTCGGCAGTCGGCTATCTGCTCACCACGCATCTGACGCATGCGCAGCTCGTCACGTGGGGCTGGCGTCTGCCGTTTCTCGCGGGTGCGCTGGCTGGGCCGTTCGGTTTCTATATCCGGCATCGCGTCGCGGAATCGCCGGAATTCGAGCGCTTGCGCGAACAGGGCGATACGCCGCCGCGCGTGTCGATCCGCCAGTTCTTCCGCGAGAACGGCGATGCCGCGCTCTGCGCGATGGGCGTGATCATCGTCGGCGCGGCGACCAACTATGTGTGGCACTCGTATCTGTCGGTGTATGTCGAGCGGCAATTGCATTTGCCGTTGTCTACCGCGTTGCTAGGCGCGTTCGCGTCGGGCGTGCTGAACCTCGTGCTATTCCCGGTCTCCGGTAAGCTGGCCGATCGCTTCGGGCCGTACCGGCTGTTCTATCCGGTCGTGATTGCGTGGATGCTGTGCACGTACCCGTTGTTTCACTTCGTCGTCGCGCATCCTACGCCGGGGCATCTGTTCATCGCGCAGATGATCGCGTCGGTGTTTCTTGCGGCGATGTCGGGCGCGCATCCCGGCATGCTCGCCACGCTGTTCCCCGTGCGTAGCCGTTCGTCCGGTGTCGCGCTGTCGTACAACGTTGCGGTGACGCTGTTCGGTGGGCTCGCGCCGCTGACCATTACCGGTCTGACGCGGCTCACCGGTAGCAGTCTGACGCCGGCGTTCTACCTGATCTTCGCGGGTTTCGTCTCGCTCGCGCTGGTGTTCTTCACGAAGTCCGGGCGCACCCAAGGCGACGCCGCGACCGCGCGTTCAGTTTCATCAATCTAATCACGACACGAGCCTTACGCATGACCCAGTCTCTAAACACGGTCCCGGATGCCGACGACGAACGCGCACCGAACGAACGCCCGGTGTCGGTGGTGGCGCCGCAATTCCTGAGCATCAGCACGCCGGTGGGTAGCGGCACCATTCCGTTGTATGCGACCGGCGAGTGGCCCGCGCCCGCCGGTCTGCAGTCCGCCGGCGCGAGTCGCGTCAAGCGCGCGGTGATCCAGCTTCACGGCCGGCTGCGCAATGCCGATGCCTATTTCAGGCTTTCGCAGCAGGCTTGCGCGGCGGCTGGCGGCGATATCGGCGAGACCTTGCTGATCGTGCCGCAATTCCTTGCCACCGACGATGTCGTCGCGCATCGCCTGCCGCCGTCGACCTTGCATTGGGACTGGACCAGCTGGATGGGCGGCGGCGCCGCCGAAGGTCCGGCGCCGCTCAGTTCGTTTGCGGTGCTCGACGCGATACTCGCGGTGCTCGCGGATCGCGAGCGCTTTCCGGCGCTGACCGACGTGGTGATCGCCGGTCATTCGGGCGGCGGTCAGGTCGCGCAGCGTTATGCCGTGGTCGCACGCGGCGAGGCGCCGCTGCTGGCGCGCGGTATCGCGCCGCGTTACGTGATTGCGAATCCTTCGTCGTACGTGTATTTCGATGCGTTGCGGCCGGATGCGTCGGGTAAATTCGTCGCGCCGGACCCGGCGTGTTGTCCGCGTTTCGATCACTGGAAATATGGGCTGGTCGATCTGCCGCACTATGCGTACGTGGATGGCCAGCCGCCTTCGCCCGTAGCGCTCGAAGCCGCATACGTGCAGCGCGACGTCGTGCTGTTGCTGGGCGGCGACGACTGCGATCCGCAGCATCCGGCGCTCGACCGGTCGTGCGCCGCGATGACGCAAGGCGAGCACCGGCTAGGCCGAGGCCGTGCGTACGCGCGTTATATGGCGATGCGGCATCCGCACGATTTCAAACATCGCACTCACGAGATTGCCGGTGTCGGGCACGACGCGAACGGCATCTATTCGTCGGCGGCGGGCATGGCCGCGGTCTTCGACACAGGTGAGGGTTGACCGCCAAACTGACGTTGCAATCGCAGCGCGCTGAATAACGCGCTGAAGAACGCGCTGTGCATGTCGGTCACGGTGCGCTCAACGGCCGCGCCTCGAAGTCCGCCACCAGATAAGCCAGGAACAACTGGATTTTCTTCGAGCGCGTGCTCTGCCCGTGATGCAGCGCGACGAAAGGCACGTCGTCCGGCTCGAACGCTTCGAGCACCGTCGACAGTTCGCCGGCGTGCACCGCAGCCGCCACTTCCCACCACGATTTCTGCGCGACGCCCAAGCCTGCGCGCGCCCACTCGACGGGCAGTTCGGAATTGTTGCTGGCGAGCGCGCCTTCCACCCGCACGACGCGCGCCGCGTTGCCTTTGCCGAAGCGCCATGCTGCGCGCCGGCTCGCGTCGGCGTTATGGACGAGGCACGCGTGCCGGCACAGATCGGCGGGCGTTGCCAGCGCAAGTCCGCGCTTCAGATAATCCGGCGAAGCAACCACCACCCGTCGCGACAAACCGAGCACGTGACCGACCAGGCTGCTGTCCGGGATCGGCCCGCCGCGAATGGCGATATCGAAACCCTCTGCGACGAGGTCCGCGTATTCGTCGGTCAGCACGAGTTCCACGCGAATGTCCGGATGCTTCGCGATAAACCCGGCCAGCAGCGGCGCGATGCGGCGCCGGCCCAACGGCGTCGGCGCCGTGACCCGCAGCACGCCGCTCGGCTCGTCGCGGTGGTTCGCCACCGCGCGCTCGGCTTCGGCCAGTTGCGCGAGGATCAGGTGGCAATGTTCGAGGTAGGTGCGGCCCACGTCGGTGAGCGCCTGCTGGCGCGTGGTCCGCGCGACGAGGCGCACGCCTAGCCGCTTTTCCAGCGCCGCGATCCGTTCGCTGACCACCGACGTGGCCAGCCCCAGACCGCGTGCCGCCGCCGACAGCGTGCCGCGCGCGGCCACCTCGACAAAAATCGTCATTTCGTTGATTTCACGCATCGGCTTTCGGTATTCCCGGAAAGTGTTTTCAGCAGAGCGGGGTTCTCCACGCCATCGTCGTCGGCGATACTGGCCCACGATGGAACCGGTTCCATCCGAAGACAGACTGGGAGATTGAATGCGTGTCCGCCTTGCCCCGTTGTTGCTCGTGTTGTCACTCGCTATTTCGCTCGTATCGTCCGCATTTTACTGTGGGGCCGCGTCCGCTCAGGCGAAGCCCGCGCCGCAGGCTGGCGACACGGTCGATCTGGGCGGGGCGACGGCCGGCTCGCTCGAGGTAGTGGCGCGCTTCTACGGGCCGGGGCCGTCGGGCATTGCGGTCACGCCGGACGGACGGGTGTTCGTCGGCTTTCCGCGGCATGCGGACGATCATCGCGGGCCGACGCTCGCCGAACTGCGCGACGGGCACCTGATTCCGTATCCCAATGCGGCCATGAGTCTGCCGTCGGACGCGCCGGCCTCGGACCGGCTGCTTTCCGTGCACGGCATGACCACGGACACGCGCGGCCGCCTCTGGCTGATCGACGACGGCAAGCGCGCCGGCCAGCCGATTCCCGCGGGCGGTGCGAAGGTGGTCGGTATCGATCCCGCGACCGGCCGTGTGTTCGCCAAGGTCGTGCTGACGCCGCCTGCCATGCGCGAAGACAGCCACATGAACGATCTGCGGGTCGATCTCACGCATGGTGCCGAGGGCACGGCGTATATCTCGGACTCGTCGTTCGGTACGACGCCGGCGCTGGTCGTGGTCGATATCGCGAGCGGACGGCAGCGGCGAGTGCTCGCCGACGACCCGTCGACGCATGCGGTCGACGGTTTCCTGACGGTGCTCGAAGGGCGGCCGTTGCGATATGACGCGCACCATCAGCGGTTTCCTGTGGGCGGCGTGGATGGCGTCACGTTGAGCGCGGACAGCACGCGGCTGTATTTTTCGCCGCTCACGAGTCGCCGTCTCTACAGCATTCCCACCGCGCTGCTGTCGGACTTCCGCGTCGACGATCCGCAACTCGCCGCCGCCGTGCGCGACGAAGGCGAGAAGGGCGCCGCCGACGGCCTCGCCACCGACGCCGATAATCGCCTCTACACGACCGATTTCGAACACGACGCCATCATGCGGCGCGATCCCGACGGCCACTTCGACGTGGTGGCGCGCGATCCGCGCATCGTCTGGCCGGATGGCATTTTTGCGGCCGAACGGTACGTGTATGTGACGCTTGGACAGTGGGACAGACTGCCGGGCTTCAACGATGGCAAAGATTTGCGGCGGCCGCCTTATCTGCTGGTTCGCATTCCGTTGCAACAGCCGCCCGCGATCGATCTTCCCCGGCACTAATCGACCGACAAGGTCGATCTACAAGGAGACTCTCTCATGACCCTGCGCAATCTCAGGCACCTGTTGCTCGGCGTCGCGCTCGCGGGCGTCGGCGCGAGCGCATTCGCAGCCGGCAGCATCGTCGAGACCCCGAAGCTGCAATGGCGTCTGGCCAGCCAGCTCGCGGCCGATGCGGTCAGCGTCTGCGAAAGCCGCGGCTATTCGGTGACGGCGACGGTCGTCGATACGTCGGGGCATCAGCAGGCGGTGGTGAAGGGCGACACGGTGCCGCTGCAATCGCTGTCGGTGTCGTATCGCAAGGCCTATACGGCGTATTCGTACGGGCAGGCGTTCGACAAGTCGTCGACCGGCGAACTGCTGAAGTCGGGCCATGGCGGCCCCGCCGATGCCGCGCTCAACACGATTCCCGAAGTGATGTTCGTGCCGGGCGGCGTGATCATTCGCGCGGGCAAGACGGTGTTGGGCGGATTGGGCGTGTCGGGCGCACCCGGCGGCGACAAGGACGAAGCGTGCGCGGCGGAAGCGCTGTCGCACTTTCAGGAACAGATCGGACGCTAGCGCGGTGCGTCGCGCGTATTCAGTCCGCGAGACCGGGAAGCGCGACGCCGAACGTCTGCATCAGCAGCACGAGATTCAGCACGAGGATCGCCACGGTAGCGACGATCGCGACGCCATCGGTCAGCCGGCTATTGACGAATTCGCCCATGATGTCTTTGCGCCGCGTGAAGAGCACCACGGCGATCATCGGAATCGGCAGCGCGAAAGACAGCACGACCTGACTCATCACGAGCGCCTCGGTCGCATTCACACCGAGCGCCACGACGACGAACGCCGGCGCCATGGTCACGAGCCGCCGCAACCACACGGGAATGCGAAACCCGACAAAGCCTTGCATGATCATCTGGCCGGCCATCGTGCCGACGACCGAACTGGATATGCCGGAGCAGATCAGCGAGACGAGGAAGATCGCGGCGGCGCTCGCGCCGAGCAGCGGCGTGAGCGTGTGATAAGCCGTGGCGATCTCCGCGACATCGCGATGCCCGGCGTGGAACGCGGAACTCGCCATGATCACCATGGCCATGTTCACGAGGCCGGCCACTGCTAGCGCGGCCACCACTTCGAAATGCGAGAAGCGCACCAGCAGATGCCGCTCGCGTGCATTTCGCGCGGGCGTACGGGCTTGCGTGAGACCGGAGTGCAGATAGATGGCGTGCGGCATGACCGTCGCGCCGACGATGCCCACCGAAATCGTCAACCCCGCGGCGCCGGGCAGCGAGGGGACGACCGTGTGCCAGGCTGCTTGTCCCCACGCGACCGGTGCGATGAACATCTCCGCGAGATAGCACAGGCCGATCATGCCGACCAATGTCGCGATGACGATCTCCATTGGCCGAAAGCCGCCTTTCTCGAACAGCAGGATGCTGTAGGTCAGGATGGCGGTGACCGCCATGCCGGACAGCAGCGGCAACTGGAAGAGCAGCGACAGCGCGATGGCGCCGCCAAGGAATTCCGCGAGATCGGTCGCCATGGCGGCCACTTCGCTGACGGCCCACATCGCGATCACCGCGGGGCGCGGAAACTGCTCGCGGCACAGTTCGGCGAGATTGCGGCCCGTGACGATACCCAGTTTCGCGGATAACGCCTGAAACAGCATCGCGACGAGATTGGCCAGCAGCACGACCCACAGCAGCGAGTAGCCGAAGCGCGCGCCGGCCTGGATGTTGGTCGCGAAGTTGCCGGGGTCCATGTAGGCAATCGACGCGATCACCGCCGGTCCCGCGAACAGCAGAAACGACCGTGCCGCGCGACGCTTGCCGTCGAAGACTTCGTGGATCGCGAGCGTGGCGCGGGTCGTCAGCGTGGTGCGGGTGGTTCTGCCGGGCACGGTGTTCATCGAGGTCTCCCCGGCATCCGGTTAGCCACGCGCTGCCGCATAGCGCCGCGCCACCTCGGGCCAGTCGATCACGTTGTAGAACGCGGCAATGTAGTCGGGACGGCGGTTCTGATACTTGAGGTAGTAGGCGTGTTCCCAGACGTCGAGTCCGAGGATCGGCGTGTTGCCCGACATCAGTCCGGCCATTAGCGGGCTGTCCTGGTTGCCGGTATGTTCGACGAGCAGTTTGCCTTGCGCATTCACGCTCAGCCATGCCCAACCGCTGCCGAAACGGGCCAGCGCCGCCTTCGTGAAAGCCTCCTTGAACGCATCGAATCCGCCCAGGTCGGCGTCGATCGCCCGGCCGACGTCGCCGTCCGGTGTGCCGCCGCCCGTGGGCGACATGACGGTCCAGAACAGGCTGTGATTCGCGTGACCGCCGCCGTTGTTGCGCACCGGGAGTTGAAGGGGCTCGGGCAGCGACGGGATGCGCGCGATCAGCGTGTCGACGGGCAAGTCCGCGTACTCGCTGTCCTTCAGCGCGGCATTCAGGTTGTTCACATAGGTCTGGTGATGCCTGGAATGATGAATCTCCATCGTGCGGGCGTCGATGTGCGGTTCGAGCGCGTCGAACGCATAGGGCATTTCGGGCAGGACATAGGGCATGCGCAATCTCCGTGGCAGAAAGGGATTTGAGTCAGTGTTGCGTCGGACGATCGACACCCACTGCAACGCAGCCGGCCCGCAGCGCGCGTGTGATGAGCGGATGATCGCCATGTCGCGCCACATGCGCGATGAGCGCGACGTGGGTTTCGCGGCTATGACGCAGGGCGGCTTGCCGCAGCGAGGTATCTCGCGCGGCGTTCAGAAAGACGTCCAGCAGCGCTTCGTGAGCGCCGCCGAGGAGGGCGGCGGCATCGTCGATATCGCCCTGTTCGACCTGCAGGTCCGCGAGGTTGAGCGAGGAGACGACCAGCGCGGCGACGCAATCTTCCGCGCGGCCCGCTGGAGGCGCGGCCAGCAGACGGCGCGCGATGGACAACGCCTGCCGGTAGCCCGCAAGGGCCAGCTGGTGCTGCGCGTCGTGGCCGGCCGCGATGGCCTGGCGCGTGACGCTTTCCCACGAAGACAAAGTCAGAGCCGGCGCCGGCGTGCTGCTGTCGGCGGCGGAGTTCGCAATCTGGCGGTCCATGGTGAACCCTCGTAGGGAGGCTCCCTTTGCGTAGTCTTGTCACCTTCGTATTCGGGATAATGAATGATAATGATTATCATTTGAGATTTCCAGCGTAATTTTTCCCGCAGGTACCGGGCGCCTTGCGTGTGGTTTCAAGCGGCTGGGTGCCCGGCGACCGTAAGCAAAACGAATTCGCTTGCTCTAAACTGGCAGCCGCCTGTGTTTGCTCACGTCCCAGAACGCCCAAGCCAAGTAGAGACACGATCCCGATGCCCCCCGCTCCCGCCGATCCCACCGGCTCCGACACTGCAGTTCCGCTCAGCTTGCCCAGACATCCCGCTTTCCAGCGTTTCTGGAGCACCCGGATTCTTTCCTCCCTGTCGTTCCAGATGCTGGCCGTGGCGATGGGCTGGCACATCTACGCGTTGACGCATAGCGCTTTTGCACTCGGCCTCGTCGGCCTCGCGCAGTTTCTGCCGATGTTTCTGCTGACGCTCGTGGTCGGACACGTCGCGGACCGTTACGACCGCCGCCGGATCGCGGCGGTTTGTCAAAGCCTGGAAGCGGTCGCCGCGTTGCTGTTCGCGTGGGGCACGTTCGGCGGCTGGATCAGCGCGCCGGTCATCTATGTGCTGGCGGGCTGCGTCGGCGCGGCGCGTGCGTTCGAATCGCCCGCGGTGTCTTCGCTGTTGCCGGCCGTCGTGCCGCGTGGCTTGCTGCCGAAAGCGACTGCGTGGGCCACGTCGGCGAATCAGACCGCGCAGATCGCCGGACCGGCGTTGGGCGGTCTGCTGTACGGCATCGGTCCCGGCGCGGCGTATCTCGCATGCACGGTGTCGTTCGCCGCGGCGGCGGCCGCCGTGTGGGCGATTCCGTTGCAGGCGAAGCCGGCGCATCGCGCGCCCGTGACGCTGGAATCGGTGTTCTCCGGTATCGCTTTCATTCGCCGGGAGCCGGTCATTCTCGGCGCGCTGTCGCTCGATCTGTTTGCCGTGCTGTTCGGCGGCGCGACGGCCTTGCTGCCGGTCTTCACGCGCGACCTGCTGCATACCGGGCCGCTCGGGCTCGGACTGTTGCGCTCGGGCACGGCGATCGGCGCGCTCGCGGGCACTATCTGGCTTGCGCATTTCCCGCTGCGCAACCGGCCCGGCGCTGCGATGTTCGGCGGCGTGATCGCGTTCGGCGCGGCGACGATCGTGTTCGGTCTATCGCATCAGTTTCTGGTGTCGCTGTTCGCGTTGATGGTGCTGGGTGCGTCGGACACCATCAGCGTGGTGGTGCGCCTGTCGCTCGTGCAGTTGCGTACGCCCGATGAAATGCTGGGGCGGGTCAACGCGGTCAATTCGATGTTCATCGGGACCTCGAATCAACTCGGCGAATTCGAATCGGGCGTGACGGCAGGGTGGTGGGGCGCGCAGCCGGCGGTGCTCTTCGGCGGGGTGGCGACGATTGCCGTGGCGCTGCTCTGGATGCGGCTGTTCCCGGCGCTCAGACGAACCCGTTCGCTCGAACCGGAAGCGGAACTGGCGACCAGTCCTTGAGCGGGAGGGGACATCCCCGGCAATGGGTCAGGTGGGGCGATCCGTGTACTGGTCCAGCATGAAATCGAGCATCATCTGCTGAACGGCATCGAACATCTGTACGCCGTTCGCGGTCCCGCAGCCGGCCGACTGAGCCGCCATCAAAAGTGGCGTCACGCCATGGCCCGCTATCACGTCGCCGACGAACATGGATGCCTCCAGCAACTCGGCCGCAACCGGTAGCGGGTCGGCGTCGTTCAGGCCCATCGGTGTTGCGTTGAACACCAGCGTGCAGCCTTCAGGATCGGCCGGGCCAATCCGGACATGAGCGTGGCCCGCATTCGAAGCCAGTTTCTTCAGGCGTGCCGCGCGGGCTTCGTCGGCATCGTGGATGATCAGGTCGCGAATCCCGGTGTCGAGCAACGCGATGGCTATCGCGCTTCCCGCCGCACCGGCACCGACCAGTAGCGCACGCGCGTTGTTCATCTGCGCGCCCCGATCGGTTTGCGCTTTCACGAACGCGAGACCGTCGAGCATATCGCCGTGCCACGTGCCGTCCGCGTTGCGTCGCATGACGCTGACGCATTCCAGCCGTTGGGCCGTCGCGGAAGCGGTCGCACAGTGCGCATAGGCCGCCGATTTGTGCGGCATCGTGACGAGCAGGCCATCCACGTTGCCGGTCCGGCCGAGCGCGCGCATGACCGCTTCGAGATCCGCTTGTCCGACCTGCATCGGCAGGCACAGTCCGTTGAAGTTGCGTGCCGCGAAGCCCCGGGTCAATTGTTGCGGCGACTTCACGAACCCGATCGGGTCGCCGATGATCGGGAACAGCCGTGTCGCGCCATCCAGTTGCTCGGGCATGCGCTTTCCTCGTGATAGTTGCAATGACGCCGACGAATTGATGCGCGCTAGCCGGGTCTTTTGTCCAGCACGTCCTTGACGACCGGCAGCGCCGTAAACACGTTCGGCCAACCCGTATAGAACGCGAGTTGCGTCATGATTTCGGACGCCTGCGATCGGGTCAGTCCGTTATCCATGGCCCGGTTCAGGTGATAGGTCAGTTGCGCGACCTGGCCGGAGGCGACCAGCGCGCTGACCGTGACGACGCTCCGGTCGCGCGGCGCGAGGCCGGGTCGTAGCCACAGGTCGTTGAAGAGCGCGTCTCGCGTGAATTGCACGACGCCTGGCGAGACCGCGCCGAAGTTCTGCTGCACCGTGGATTCGCGCTGCGCTTCCGCGGCCTCGTCGAGCGGAAGCAGGGTGACCGATGCCGGCGGAAGCTGCGCCGCGGTGATGCCGCGCCGCGCGAAGACGGCCTGCGTCACTTTCACGGCAGCGGTCGCATTGGCCCAGCCGGAGTAGAACGCCAGATGTGCGACGATCTCCGAAACCTCGCCGGGCGTGACGCCGTGCTCCAGCGCGAAATCCAGGTAGAACGGCAACTCGGTCGTCTGGTTGCGGGCGATCAGTACGGCAAGCGTCACGATGCTCCGGTCGCGCGCTGATAACTGCGGACGCTTCCACAAATCGCCTAGCACGACGTCGTGGGTATAGCGCTCGAGCGCGGGTGAAACGCTGCCCAGCGCGACGGTTGCGTCAGCGGTGGGGGCAGCGTTGGAATTAGCGTTGGCGGTGGCGGGACGGCCCTGACTTTGCATAATGTTTTTCCTTTCTATCTGCGAACTGCGTGCGGCACCGAGCGAAAGCATCGGCACTGCAGTAACCGGTAATTTCATCGTTCAACTCCTGAATCGCTCGAACGTCGTTGCAATGTAAGCGACTCTCGCAGTGACGACTAGGCGCTAGAATCGGCAAACACCCATGAAGCGAGTTCATCAATGCGACGCGAAAGTTATAACGATCTGCTGGCTCTGATCGCCGTTGCGCGCGAGCGCAGTTTCACCCGCGCGGCCGCGCAACTCGGCGTGTCGCAATCCGCGTTGAGCCATACCATTCGCGCGCTCGAAACCCGGCTTGGTTTGAGACTGCTGACACGAACCACGCGCAGCGTCGCGCCCACCGAGGCCGGCGAGCGACTGCTTCGCACCATCGCGCCGCGCTTCGAGGAAATCGATGCCGAACTCGCGGCCGTGACGGAATTCCGCGACAAACCCGCCGGTACGATCCGCATTACCGCCACCGACTACGCGACCGAAACGGTCCTGTGGCCCAGATTGTCGAAGGTCCTGCACGACTATCCGGATATCAACGTGGAGATCATCACCGACTACGGCCTGGCGGATATCGTCGCGGATCGTTTCGACATCGGCGTTCGCCATGGCGATCAGGTTGCCCAGGACATGATCGCGGTGCGGCTCGCGCCGGAAATGCGGATGGCCATCGTCGGCGCGCCCGACTACCTGGCGAGACATCCGCGGCCAAAGAAGCCTCAGGACCTGACCGCACACCGCTGCATCAATCTGCGTTTGCCGACCCTCGGCGGTTTTTATCCGTGGGAACTCAGGAAGGGCAACCGCCAGGTGCAGGTGCGCGTGACCGGTCAACTCGCGTTCAACGGCACCTACCCGATGCTGGCGGCGGCGCTGTCGGGATATGGCCTCGCCTATGTCCCGGCCGACCTCGCCGAAGCGCATGTCGAGGCCGGCCGTCTCGTCAAGGTGCTCGACGAATGGTGTCCTGCTTTCCCGGGGTTGCACGCCTGCTATGCGAGCCGGCGTGAGTTCTCGCGAGCCATGACCGTGGTGATCGACGCGATTCGCTATTCATGAGCCCGCTTCATGAGGGCTTGCGGTTTTAACAGCTTTATCGCTGGATCCGCCGCGCCTAACATCCTTCCCTGTTTGCACCGCGGGTGCAGTTCTACAGGGAGTGGACGATGGATTATGGCTATCTGGGGCGCAGCGCCCTGAAGGTATCGCCGCTGTGTCTGGGCGCGATGATGTTCGGCGGCGAAACGGACGAGGCGACTTCGCGCCGGATCGTCGACAAGGCGTTCGATCAGGGCGTGAACTTCGTCGATACCGCCGACGTCTACCACGCCGGCCGCTCCGAAGAAATCGTCGGGCGCGCGATAGCAGCGCGACGCGACGACTGGGTCGTGGCCACCAAGTTCGGCTATCCGGCTTCGCCCACGACACGCCCGAACGAACAGGGGCAATCGCGCAAATGGATTTACCAGAGCGTCAATGCGAGCCTCGAGCGCTTGGGCACGGACTATATCGATGTCCTCTACTTCCATCGCGCGCTCAACGATGCGCCGCTGGAAGAGGCGCTGCGTGCGATCGGCGACCTCATCCGTGAAGGCAAGGTGCGCTACTTCGGTCTGTCCAATTTCCGCGCGTGGCGTGTCGTGGAAGTCGTGCGCCTCGCCGATCGACTCGGCATCGACCGGCCGGTTGCACTCGAACCGGTCTACAACATGGTCGACCGCACGGCCGAGGTCGAACTGATGCCCGCCGCCGGTCATTACGGCATCGGCGTCGTGCCGTACAGCCCGCTCGCACGCGGCGTGCTGACCGGCAAATATGCGCTCGACGCCACGCCGCCGGCCGATTCGCGCGCAGGGCGTGGCGACAAGCGCATCCAGCAGACCGAGTGGCGGCCGGAATCGCTCGCCATCGCGCAGAAAGTCGCGGCGCACGCCGCCGAGCGCGGCACGACGTCGATCGCGTTTGCCATTGCGTGGGTGTTGAAGAATCAACGGGTGAGTTCGGCGATTGCCGGTCCGCGTACCGAAGCGCATTGGGACAGCTATGTGGAGGCACTCGCACTGCAACTCGGGCCGGACGACGAGCGGTTCGTCGATAGTCTGGTGCCGCCGGGACATGCGTCGACGCCGGGTTATACCGATCCGAACTATCCGGTGGAAGGCCGGCGCGTGAGCCGCGAATGACCGGCTGATCTTCCGTATCGACCCGCTATGATGGCGCCATCGTGACTCGCCCGCACCATCATGCGCATCGCTCCTTTACCTCCGCTGCAGTGCCTCGTCGCATTCGAATCGGCCGTCCGGCATGCGAGTTTCACCAAGGCGGCCGCGGAACTGCATCTGACGCAGAGCGCGGTCAGCCGGCAGATCGCCCAACTCGAAGACTTCCTCGGCCGCTCGCTCTTCGTGCGCGAGCACCGCGCGTTACGTCTGACCATCGCCGGTGAAGGCTACGCGAAGCACGTGCAATGGCTGCTCGCCACCTGCTCGGAAGCCACCTTCGATGTCATGAAGCGCTACGGCGATCAGGAACTGACCATCGCGTGCTCGTCCGGGGTGGCGGTGCTGTGGCTGACGCCGCGGCTCGGCGAGTTTCGCGCGGCGCATCCGCACGTGCGGATCAGGATGATCGTGCGCGATGGTCTGGCCTCGCTGTCGCCCGCCGAATTCGACGTGGGTGTGTATTACATCCGGCAGCGCGCCGAGCCGCATTTCACCGCGCGCCGTCTGTTCGACGAAGAGGTGTACCCGGTCTGCTCGCCGTCCTATCTCGCCGGCCGCACGCTGCAACCCGCCGACCTCGTGCACGAAACGCTGCTGATGCAGGAAGACGGTCAGCGGCAATGGATGGCGTGGTCCGAATGGTTCCGGTTGAATCAGGTGACCATGCCGGCCTCGCCGCCGGCGGTCGTGGTCAATCACTATCCCCAACTCGTGCAGATGGCGATTCTCGGCCAGGGCGTGGTGCTCGGCTGGCGTCACATGATCGACGCGTGTCTGCACGACGGTCTGCTGGTGCGCGCCACGCAGGCCTCCGCGAGCCACGGCGGCGGCTACTACGTGGTCTCGCCAAACGACCGCTCGCAGAATCAGGCAGCCCGTCAGTTCACCCGCTGGCTGTTCGAGCAGGCCGAAGCGCAAATGGGCCGTCCCGCGCCCTGAACCGCGTTCGCATGCGCTACACGCATGCGTGCATGCGAATCTTTCGTTTCGAAAACAAATCGGCTGTGACTACGATCGGCGTCATGCCTGCGAAAACGCCGTTCGAGCTTCGGCGTGGCGCGTGGCCGTTGCGATTCTTCAGGATCGCTGCCAATGCCGAGAGGCACCCCGATGAGGACAGAAACCATGCAAGGAACGCTTTCCGCCGCCGCCGGCTTACCGGCGGATTCGCTCGCCCGGCAGCGGCGCCGCGCGATTATCGCCACCGTGCTCGGCAATGGGCTCGAGTGGTTTGACTTCACGGTCTACAGCTTTTTCGCGGTGATCATCGCGAAACTGTTCTTTCCGACCGGCAACGAACTGACCTCGCTGTTGCTGACGGTCGCGACCTTCGGCGTGGGCTTTTTCATGCGGCCAGTGGGCGGCATGGTGCTCGGCGTGTATGCCGACAAGGTCGGGCGCAAGGCCGCGCTCTCGCTGACCATTCTGCTGATGGCGGCCGGCACCGCGCTGATCGGTCTGGCGCCGACGTACGACAGGATCGGCGTATGGGCGCCCGCCCTGATCGTGATTGCGCGGCTGCTGCAGGGCTTTTCGGCCGGCGGCGAGATGGGCACGGCAACGGCCTTTCTCACCGAATACGCACCGGCCAACCAGCGCGCTTTCTATTCGAGCTGGATTCAGTCGAGCATCGGTTTCGCGGTCCTGCTCGGCGCCGCGGTCGGCACGTTCGTGACCAGCCATCTGAGCGCCGAGGCACTGCATTCCTGGGGCTGGAGAATGCCGTTCCTGATCGGCATCCTGATCGGACCAATCGGCTATTTCATTCGCAGCCGCATGGATGAAACGCCTGCGTTCGCCGCAGTCGCGCAAGAGGCGAAAAACGATTCGCCGCTCGCCGATGTTTTCCGCCGCTTTCCGCGTCAGACCTTCGCGAGCTTTTCGATGGTGATTCTGTGGACGGTCTGCACTTACGTGCTGCTGTTCTACATGCCGACGTATTCGGTGCGGACCTTGCATCTTCCGCAATCGACCGGATTTTCCGCGGGCATGTTCGGCGGCCTGATGATCATGTGTTTCTCGCCGCTCGTCGGCAAGCTCGCCGACCGCTTCGGCCGCCGCCGGTTTTTGTCCGGCGCTGCCGCGCTCATCCTGCTGCTCGCATGGCCGATGTTCGCGTACATCAACAGCGCGCCGGGTCTCACGTCGCTGCTCGTGTTCCAGGGCGTGTTCGGTCTGCTCATTGCCGGCTACACCGGCCCGATTCTCGCCGCGTTCTCGGAGTTGTTTCCGACGCGGGTGCTGTCCACGGGGCTGTCGGTTGCGTACAACTTCGCGGTGACGATTTTCGGCGGCTTCGCACCGTTCTTCATCACGTGGCTGATCGCTTCGACCGGCAGCAATATGGCGCCCGCCATCTACGTGATGATCGCCGCGGCCATCAGTTTCGTCGGCACGCTGTTCGTGCGCGATCCGGCGCCGCACCGGGTCTGAAGCGATTCCCACATTCAGTCAGGAAGAATTTCTCATGAGCATTACGGTAATCAGCGGTGGCAACGTACTCGACCTCGTTCGCGGTGAGTTGCTCGAGCATCATCACGTGGTGATCGAAAACGGTCATATCGTCGAAGTCACCGATCGGCCCGTCGACCTGCCGAATGCCCGCGTGATCGACGCGCGCGGCAAGACGGTCATGCCGGGTCTGATCGACTGTCACGTGCATGTGCTGGCCTCGCGCGCCAACCTCGGCGCGAATGCCGCGCAGCCGAACATTCTGACCGCGATTCGCGCGCTGCCGATTCTCAAGGCGATGCTCGGACGTGGCTTTACCAGCGTGCGCGATGCGGGCGGCGCGGATTGGGGCCTCACGCAAGCGCTGGAAAGCGGCCTGATTCCCGGCCCGCGGATTTTTCCGTCGGGCAAGGCGCTCTCGCAAACCGGCGGTCACGGCGACTTCCGTCCGCGCGGCGACGTGCTCGAACCGTGCTCGTGTGCGTTTCGTGCCGGTGCGATCGCGCGCGTGGTCGACGGCGTGGATGCCGTGCGGCTTGCCGTGCGTGAAGAGATCCAGAAGGGCGCCACGCAGATCAAGATCATGGCGTCCGGCGGCGTGGCTTCGCCGACCGATCCGATCAGCAACACGCAGTACTCCGAGGACGAGATTCGCGCGATCGTCGCCGAGGCCGAGGCCGCGAATACCTACGTGATGGCGCACGCCTACACTGGCCGCGCGATCTCGCGTGCGATCCGTTGCGGCGTGCGCACGATCGAGCACGGCAATCTGGTCGACGAGGCCGCGGCGAAACTGATGCATGAGCACGGCGCATTCGTGGTGCCGACGCTGGTGACCTACGACGCGCTCGCGAAGCATGGCGCGGACTACGGTTTGCCGGCCGACTCGATCGCGAAGATCGAAACCGTGCGGCAGGCCGGGCGCGACTCGCTGCAGATCTATGCGAACGCGGGCGTGCCGATGGGTTTCGGTTCGGACCTGCTGGGCGAAATGCACACGTTCCAGAGCGACGAGTTGCGGATTCGCGCCGATGTGCTCGGCAATCTGGAAGCCTTGCGTTCGGCGACCAGCATCGCCGGCGAGATCGTCGATCCGAATGGGCGGCTGGGCGCGATCAAGGTCGGGGCGATCGCCGACCTGCTGGTGGTGGACGGCAATCCGCTCGCCGATATCGGCGTGCTGACGGGGCAGGGCGAACGTCTGGACTACGTGCTGCAACGCGGTGAAGTCGTCGGCGAACGAGGCACGGTGCTGTCGCGGTGAATGGTTAGCCAGCAATACCCGCGTGGCCCGGCAGAATTCATTCAGGCGGTGCGGCCCACAGACTCAAGCCCGCGCCGCGCTCACTCGCCCCGCACTCCACCGTACCGTCGCGAGAATCGATGCCGCGACGATCAGGCCGCCGCCGACCCAGGCGGCGGTCGTTATCCGCTCGCCTAACCAGAGGCAGGCGAACAGCGCGCCGAACGCCGGTTCGCTGCCCATCAGCAGCGAGACGCGCGTTGGACTGCTGCGTTTGATCGCGAAGTTCTGCGCGAAGAACGCGAACAGCGTGCACGCGAGCACCAGATACGCCACATAGCTCCAGAAACCCGCATGCATGGCGAACGAAGGCGGCGCTTGCCATTGATGCGGCGCGAACAGGATTGCGACGGCGGCGCTTCCGGATGCCACGACACCGGATTGCATCGCCGTGATGGTCAGCGGCGGCAGGGCGGAATCGCGCATCACGCGTTTGGTCACGCACACCATCACTGCGCGCAGCAGCGCGGCGAGCAGAATCAACGCATCGCCGGGGTTCAGGTTCAACGAGCCCGCGCCCGCCAGTAGCCACGCGCCCACCAGCGACAGCGCCACCGCCGCCCATTCGATTGCACCCGGCTTGCGCTTGAGCAGCCACCATTCGACGAGCGGCGTCAGCACCACGCACAGGCTGATCAGAAATGCCGCGTTGGCCGCGCTCGTCAGCAGAATGCCGAAGGTTTCGCACAGAAAAATGCTCAGCAGCAACGCGCCGGTCAGCAGCACGCCGCGCAGCGTGCGCGCGGTCGCGGTGCGCAGATGCCGCAGCGCGGGCGACAGGATCAGGAAAGTCAGCCCGAAGCGCAGCGCGAGCAGACTCAGCACCGGGTAGACCACCAATGCGCTTTTGACGACGCCGTAACTCGTGCCCCATACGACGGCGACCGCCAGCAACATCAGGTCGGACAGCAGGGGTAAGCGCTCCTGTTTCTTCAGCATGACGGACCTCGGGCAAGTAAGCGCCCATTGTCCGGTTTTGCGTCCGGAGTGATAATGCGGTCTCGTCGCACAGCATTTATGTTGCCTGCGCATCAATCTGTTCAACTGGCCGCGAGCTTGCCGCATGACACCCACCGACCTTTTCGCGTTGCTGCCGGACATGGCGGTGTTCGCCCGGGTGGTCGACGCGGGCAATTTCTCGGTGGCGGCGCGCCAGTTGGGGAGCACGCCGTCCACCGTGAGCCGCCAGATCAAGCGGCTCGAAGACGCGTTGGCCACGCGCCTGCTCGAACGGTCCACGCGGACCGTGCGCGTGACGGAATCCGGCGCGCAGGTCGCGCGGTTTTGCCGCGATATGGTGAGCGCCGCGTCGGGCGCGGTCGATGCCGCCGGTCAACTGGCCAGCAAGCCGCAAGGCAAGGTCAGCGTGAGCGCGCCCACGGCATTCGCGAAGACCGTGATTCACCCGCTGATTCCCGGCTTCCTGCAAGCGTACGAGGAAGTCGACCTGCAACTTCGCTTCACCGACGACGACATCGACCCGCTCGCCGACGACATCGATCTCGTGATTCGCGTCACGGAGCATCCGCCACCCGGTCTCGCGGGTCGGCGGCTGGGTTCCGTGCGCTGGCTGATGGTGGCATCGCCCGCGTATCTGGAGGCGCATGGCGTGCCTGCGGCGCCGCGCGATCTGCTGAAGCACGACTGTCTGTATCTGGGCGAGACCGTCGACGACAACCGTTGGCGCTTGCGTCGCGGCACGGAGACGCAGAGCGTCGATGTGAAGGGTCGCTATATTGCCAACCATGCCGGGGCGCGACTCGAGGCCGCGCAACAAGACCTCGGTATTGCGAGCGTGCCGGAGTTTGCCGCCATGGCCGCGCTGCAGCGCGGGGAACTGGTCGAGGTCCTCCCGGACTGGAAACTCGAAGCGCGCGCCTACATCGGCACGGTCTGGCTGCTATATCCGCCGAACCGGTTTTTGCCGCAGAAAGTGCGAGTCCTGATCGATTACCTCGCCGGGCATCTTCAGGAACGCGCATGAATATCGAACACACCCAGACCCATGCAGAACCCACGGAGAACACCCGCATGACCCATTCGCACGGCACCCGAGCCGTCGCCGTCACGAGCTATCGCGGCGACGCCATCGAAAACACGTATCTGGCGCACGTCGCCGTCGTGGATGCGAGCGGACGCCTGCTGCATTCGTTCGGCGACCCTTCGCGGATGACGCTCGCCCGTTCCGCGGCCAAGCCGGCGCAAGCGCTGGCGATCGTGGAAACGGGCGCGCTCGAGCGCTTCGGTTTCGACGAAGCGGACCTGGCGTTGATGTGTGCGTCGCATAGCAGCGAGCCGCGTCATATCGAGCGTGCCCGGCAGATGCTGGCGAAGGCGCAGGCGAGCGAAGCCGATCTGCGTTGCGGCGGCCATCCGCCCTTATCGGATGCGGTGTACGTGGACTGGTTGAAGCGCGACTTCAAGCCGGGCGCGGTGTGCAGCAACTGCTCGGGTAAGCATGCCGGCATGCTGGCCGGCGCGCGTTCCATCGGTGCGGCGCTCGCCGGTTACGAACTGCCTGAGCATCCGTTGCAAACGCGTGTGAAGCACACGGTGGCGAGCGTCTGCGATCTGCCCGACGACGGCGTGCATTGGTCCACCGACGGCTGCAATCTGCCGACGCCCGCTTTTCCGCTGGACCGGCTGGCGCGCCTGTTCGCCAAACTGGCCGCCGGTGAGGACGCGGTAGAGGCGGGCGCTGCCGTCGAACCGCGCACGGCGGCACTCGCACGTATCTATCGCGCGATGACCGGCTACCCGGAACTGGTCGCAGGCGACGGACGTTTCTGCACGCAGTTGATGCAGGCGTTCGACGGCACGCTGGTGGGGAAGGTTGGCGCGGAGGGCAGCTATGCGATCGGCGTACGCGCGTCGCAGCAAACCGCACAGGCGGGCGCCGAAGGCGCGCTCGGTATCGCGGTGAAGATGGAAGACGGCAACGTCGCGATGCTGTATGCCGTCGTCGCCGAGGTACTGGCGGTGCTCGATATCGGCACCGCTGCGCAGCGCGCGGCACTCGATGCCTTTCATGCGCCCACCATGCGCAACACGATGGGCGTGGAAACGGGCCGGCTGGCGTTCTCGGTCGCGCTCGAGCGCGCCGCCGGGTGACGTTTTCCAAATAACGTTTTCTAAACGGCTTTCTAGACCGCCATCTCCGCCACCGCGGCGCCTTTGAGCGCGCCGCGAATCGCATCCGCCAGCTCGGAAGCCGCGAACTTCGCGACATAACCGTTCGCGCCGGCGTTTTTCACATGCGCCTCGTTGGCCGCGCCCGTGAGCGACGAATGGATGATGACCGGGATGTCCCGGGTCCGCTCGTCCGCCTTGATCTGGCGGGTCAGCATGAAGCCGTCCATCTCCGGCATTTCCAGGTCGGTCAGCACCAGCGCAATGCTGTCGCTCGCGCGGGCACCTTTTGCCTGCGCGTCGCTCGCGACCTGTTGCAAGGTGCGCCACGCTTCTTCGCCGGTTTTGGTCATGACGTAGTCCGCGCCGATCGCGCTCAACGCCTCTTCGATCAGCTTGCGCGCGAATCCCGAGTCGTCCGCCGCGAGAATCTTCGCGCCGCGGCGGATGCCCAACGCTTCGCCCACCGAACCCGGTTCCACACCTTGATGCTGCGACGGAAACACGTCGCGCAACACCTGCTCGACGTCGATGACTTGCGCGAGGCGCGATTCGCCGGTATTGCCGTCGATGCGGGCGATGCTCGTCACCAGATTGCCGCCGGCAGTGCCTTCGGCCGACAGCACCTGGTTCCATTCCAGCCGCACGATATCGTCGACTTCCTCGACCGCGAACGCCTGCGTCGAGCGGGCGAATTCCGTCACCAGCAGGATGTTCAGACCGCGCGTGGGCTCGCAGCCCATCAGCCTCGGCAGATCGATCACCGGGATGATCTGCCCGCGAATATCCACCGCGCCCATGACGAACGGCGACGATCCCGCGATCGGCGTGACCGGCGGCATGGTCGATATCTCGCGCACCTTGAAGACATTGATGCCGTAGAGCTCGTGCGCATCGCTGTCCGGCACCGAGCCGAGGCGGAACAGCAGCAGTTCGAACTTGTTCGAACTCGTCAGATTGGTGCGTTCGTCATTGGCGCGATGATCGGCTGCCATCGAATCTCTCCGTTGTTATGGGTGCCGGCGTGGGCCCGATTTCCTTGTTATCGGCGCGGGTGCCGAAAAATTGAGCGCATTCGGCGATAATCGGCGGTCTCCTTGCGCCTTTCTCCGCCTCGCCTTATGAGCAAACCCGCCAATCTCCCGCAGCAGTTGGACCACATGCTCCGGCAAGCCGTCGCACTGCAGCAGAACGGCGCGCTCGTCGAGGCCGAAGAGCTTTACCGCGAGATGCTCGAACTCAAGCCGCGCCATGCCGACGCGCTGCAATTGCTCGGCGCGCTCGCGTTGCAGTCGGGACGATTGCCGGAAGCGGTCGAACTGCTCAGAAAGTCGCTCGCCGTCAACCCGAGACAGGCGCCGGTTCATTCGAACCTGGCCTACGCACTGAACGCCCTGCAACGCTTCGCCGAAGCCCTCGCCTGCGCGGATCGGGCACTCGCGCTGCAAGCGGGTTTCGTCGATGCGCTGAACAATCGCGGCAATGCGCTGGCGGGCTTGAACCGGCCGGCCGACGCGCTCGGCAGTTTCGATCGCGCTATCGCCGTGCGGCCGGCCTTCGTGCAAGCCTGGAACAATCGCGCCTGCGTATTGCGCGACCTCGGCCGTCCCGCCGATGCACTCGCCAGTTGCGATCACGCGCTGGCCTTGCAGCCGGACTATGCGGACGCCTGGAGTAATCGTGGCAACGCTCTTAGCGATATGAATCTGCCGCAGGATGCCGAGCGCAGTTATCGGCGTGCGCTCGAAATTGCGCCGGCGTTTGCGGATGCCTGGAACAATCTCGGCCTCACGCAAATCGATCTCGGTCAGCAAGCAGAAGCGTTGTCGAGTTACGAGCATGCGCTCGCTGTGAACCCGGCGGCAGCGGAGACGCATTGGAACGAATCGCTGTGTCTGTTGCAGATGGGGCAGTTCGAAGCCGGCTGGCGAAAATACGAGTGGCGTTGGGAGCGCGCGCGAATCAGGTCCAGCCGACGAAGTTTTCCGCAGCCGCTCTGGCTCGGCGATTTTCCGCTGCAAGGCAAGACGATTCTGCTGCACGCCGAACAGGGCCTCGGCGATACGCTGCAGTTTTGCCGGTACGCCGCGCAGGTCTCCCGACTCGGCGCGAAGGTCGTGCTCGAAGTGCCGCCGGAGTTACTGCGATTGATGTCCACGCTCGAAGGTGTGGACCAGTTGATCGAAGCGGGTCGACCCTTGCCGCCGTTCGACTGTCATTGCCCGTTGTTGAGTCTGCCGCTCGCGCTGGGAACGGACCTCGCGAACATTCCGTCGACGACGCCTTATCTGTTCGCTCGAGCCGGTGCCGTCGACGAATGGCGCAACCGTATCGATGCCGAAGCATCGGGTCGCGTGAAAGTCGGTCTCGTGTGGGCCGGCGGTAACCGGCCGCATGTCGCCGAGTTGCGCAAGAACGATGCGCGCCGCTCGATCACATTCGAACGGCTGGCGCCGATTCTCGATGTGCCGAACCTGCGGTTTTACAGCCTGCAAAAAGGGCCTGCCGCCAATCAGCTCGCGGATGCCGGCGCCGCGTCGAAGGTCATCGATCACACCGACGCACTGCATGATTTCGCCGACACGGCGGCGTTGGTCGCCAATCTCGATCTGGTGATTTCAGTCGACACGTCCACCGCGCATCTGGCCGGCGCGCTCGGCAAACCGGTGTGGATTCTGAATCGCTTCGACACCTGCTGGCGCTGGATGCTGGAGCGCAGCGATTCTCCGTGGTACCCGTCGGCGACTTTATTCAGGCAACCCGCACTCGGCGATTGGGACAGCGTCATCGACGCCCTGCGATGCGCGCTGGCCGACACGATCGGTGCGACCCGCGTAGACTGAACCTCCTTTTATCGACGGCCAAACTACGGAGAAGCAGCAATGGAATATCGACATCTGGGTGCATCCGGTTTCAAGGTGCCGGTACTGAGTTTCGGTACCGGCACGTTCGGCGGCAAGGGCGAATTTTTTCAGGCGTGGGGCGCCACCGACGTGGCCGAAGCACGGCGTCTGATCGATGTCTGCTTCGATGCGGGCGTCACGATGTTCGACACGGCGGACATTTATTCAGCCGGCGCATCCGAATCCGTGCTGGGCGAAGCGCTAAAGGGCAAGCGTGACCGGGCGATCATCTCGACCAAAGCCACCTTCCGTTTCGACGACGGCCCGAACAACGTCGGCTCGTCGCGCTTTCACCTGATCCAGGCAGTCGACGCGGCGCTCAAGCGCTTGCAAACCGATTACATCGACCTGTTCCAGCTACACGGTTTCGACGCGAGAACCCCGGTGGCCGAAGTGTTGTCGACGCTCGACGACCTCGTGCGGGCCGGCAAGATCCGCTATACGGGCGTGTCGAATTTTTCCGGCTGGCATCTGATGAAATCGCAGGACGTGGCCGACCGTTATGGCTATCCGCGCTATGTCGCGAACCAGACTTACTACTCACTGGTGGGCCGCGACTACGAGTGGGAGTTGATGCCGCTCGGCGCGGATCAGGGCGTGGGCGCGGTGGTGTGGAGTCCGCTCGGTTGGGGACGGCTCACCGGCAAGATCAAACGCGGCCAACCGTTGCCCGATTCGAGCCGCCTGCATACGACCGCGGACAAGGGCCCGCCGGTGTCCGACGAACATCTGTTCCGCGTGCTCGACGCAATCGACGAGATTGCCGAAGAAACCGGCAAGACGGTGCCGCAAATCGCGCTGAACTGGATCTTGCAGCGGCCGACGGTATCCACGGTGTTGATCGGCGCGCGCAATGAGGAACAGTTGCGTCAGAACCTCGGCGCGGTAGGCTGGAATCTGACGCCCGAGCAGGTGGCGAAACTGGACGCGGCGAGCGCGGTGCGGCCGGCGTATCCGTACTGGCATCAGGAAGGATTTGAAGAGCGCAATCCCAAGGCGGTTTGAGGTAAGCGTGAGTCGTTGAAGAAAATCCCGCTCCGGTCCCCGTGGTAGAGGAGGCCGCCGGAGCGGTGCGCTGGATGCACGGCCTTCATGCTGCAGCGCTCTGACTACGCAAGCCCCCCGTTCGCCCGCAACACCTGTCCGTTCACCCAGCCTGCGTCCGGTCCCGCGAGAAACGACACCACCGACGCGATATCGTCGGGCTGCCCCAGCCTTTGCAGCGGCGGCATGTTCGAGAACGTCTTGATCTGCTCATCTGTCTTGCCGTCGAGAAACAGCGATGTCGCAACCGGTCCCGGCGCGACCGCGTTCACCGTGATATTCCGGCCGCGCAGTTCCTTTGCGAACACATGCGTGAACGCTTCCACCGCGGCCTTCGTCGCGTTGTAGATTGCGTATCCCGGCATGTTCAGCGCGAGCGTGGTGCTCGAGAAATTGACGATGCGGCCGCCGTCGTTCATGCGGCCGGCGGCTTCGCGCAATGTGTTGAAGGTGCCGCGCACGTTGATGCCGAAGGTCTGGTCGTACAGCGCATCGCTCGTCTCGGCGAGGGGCAGCATTTTCAGCACGCCTGCGTTGTTGACCAGCACATCCACCTTGCCGAGTTGCTTTTCGGTGATGTCGAACAGGCGGCGGACGTCGTCCGGATTCGCCACGTCCGCTTTCACTGCGATCGCATGGCCACCGCCTGCTTTGAGTTCGGCGACGAGCGCGTCGGCTTCGGTCGCGCTCGACGCATAGTTGATGACCACTGCAAGACCGTCTTTGGCGAGGCGCTGCGCCACGGCGGCACCGATGCCGCGCGATGCGCCGGTAACGATAGCGACGCGGGTGCGGGAAGCTGTATTCATGGTTCGTTTCCTTGACTGAAATGGATGGAGATTGGTTGGATGAAACGAATCATGCCCGCTTTCTTCGTCGGGATAATCGGGTTAGACTCACCATCATCATTTCATTTGCTTTAACAATAGCGGCTTTTAGCGCCGCCTGAGCCCCAAGACGCCAGCCATGGACCGCTTCGAAGAAATGCGTGTTTTCGTGCGAATCGCCGAGCGCCAGAGCTTCACCCGCGCATCGGACGACCTGCAGATTCCGCGCGCCACCGTCACCAATCTGATGAAGCGCATGGAGCAGCGGCTCGGCGCACGGCTGCTCGAGCGTACGACACGTACGGTTCGCCTCACGCACGACGGCGAAGCGTATTACCGCCGCTGCGTGCGGCTCATTGCCGATATGGAAGACGCGGAAGGCTCGTTTTCCAATCGCGCGCCGAAGGGTTTGTTGAGAGTGAATCTGCAGGGCACGCTCGCGCGGTACTTCGTGGTGCCCGAGTTGCCGGCGTTTCTCGCGCGCTTTCCCGAGATCGAACTGACCATCGGCGAAGACGACCGCTTCGTCGATCTCGTGCGCGAAGGCGTCGATTGCGTGTTGCGGGCGGGCAATCTGCAGGACTCGTCGATGGTCGGCCGGCGCGTCGCGCAACTGCGTCAGGTGACCGTGGCGAGTCCGGCCTATCTCGCGGCGTTCGGCGAGCCGACCGATCTCGCGTCGCTGGCCGGCCATCGCGCGGTGAACTACGTGTCGAGCGCGACCGGCAAACCGGTGCCGCTGGAATTCCGTATCGACGATCGCGATACCACACTGGTGTTGCCCTCGGCCGTCGCGGTCACCGGGACCGAGATCTACACCGGCGCAGCGGTGGCTGGCCTCGGCATCGTGCAGGTGCCACGCTACCGCGTCGAAAACGAACTGGGCGCGGGGCGTCTGAAGATCATCCTCGGCGATTTTCCGCCGCCGCCCATGCCGGTTTCCGTGCTGTATCCGCAGAACCGTCAGTTGTCGTCACGCGTGCGCGTGTTTGCGCAATGGCTGGGCGAGATCTTCGAAGCCGCTGCCGCGCGCACGGGTTAGGGCAGTCGCAAGCCGCGCGTGTGGGATCATACGCGGCGTGCCGCGGCGACCGCGCCGCGCTCGCGTCGGTATGACGACAGCGACAACAGGAAACACGAAGGAGCAGGGCGATGATCGATGGACTGGTGGGCGGGCGCCTGTATGGCGAGGCGCAGATTCGCACGGGGCAGAACGGCAGGCGGTTCGTCACCTGCAAGGTGCGCGCGGCGACCAACGACGGCGATACGCTGTTCGTCAACGTCATCGCTTTCGACGACGACGTGCAGAGCGCGCTGCTCGCGCTGAGCGACGCCGATAGCGTGAGCCTGAGCGGCGCGCTGACGCCGAAGGTGTGGACCGACAAGAATGGGCTCGTCAAACCGGCGGTGGATATGGTGGCGCACAAAGTATTGAGCGTTTATGACGGCCGCCGCGCAGAGGGTCGTGACGACGGCCGTGACGACGACGCTTGAGGCGGCTTGACCTGCTCGCCGCCGGCGTCCTTCAGATAATCGACGAAACGCTCGGCCAGCGGTTCCGCATCGCCGCTGCGGCGCAACAGCAGGACTTGCGATAGGAGGGTTTCGCCACGCAGCGGCAGGAAACACACCCGCGGGTCCTGCACTTTGCGCAGCGTGTACGGCACTAGCGCGACGCCCATGCCGAAGCCGACCATCGTCACGACGGTTTGCCACAAACGCGCTTCGTGGCGGATCAACGGACTGAAGCCGGCGCTCACGCACTGCGCGATGATCAGATCGTGATAATGCGGCGACACCGTGCGCGGAAACAGAATGAAGGGCTCCTGCGCGAGCGCCTGCAAGTCGATCCGGCGCTTCTTCGCAAGCGGATGATGGACCGGCAGGCAGCACAGAAACGGCTCGGAAAACATCGGCGTGGACACTACGTCTGCGGGAAAATTGCCCCAATGCGCGTAGCCCATATCGATCTGCATGCGCTGGATGGCCTGCACCTGCTCGCTGGTGTTCATCTCCTTCAGCACGATTTCGACGCCCGGGTAGTCGGTCTCGAAACGGCTCACGGCTTGCGGCATGCCGCGATACAGCATCGAATTCACGAAGCCGATGCGCAAACGTCCTGCCAAACCGTCGGCCGACCGAACCGTGATGCGCTCGACCTCGCTCGCCTGCAGCAACAAACGCTGCGCCTCGCCGAGCAGCACCTGACCGGCATTCGTCAACGCCACGCTCTTGTTGGTGCGCGCGAGCAACTGCACGCCGAGTTGCTCTTCGAACTTGCGGATGTCGAAACTGAGCGCCGGTTGCGAAATAAACAGACGCCTGGCCGCGCGGCCGAAGTGCAACTCTTCGGCGACCGCCACGAAATAGCGCAATTGCTTCAGATCCACCGTCGTCTCCTGATCCTTTATCGATAAGCTGCGTCTATCGTACCGGATATAAGTTGTATTAGACGATTATCGAACGCGCTTCTATGCTCCTTCCACCAAGGAGACACGCATGAGCGAAACGCGCGAAATCAATACGCAGCCGGTACACGGCTCGGCCAACATCCCCGATAGCCGGGGCATCAACTTCTTCGCGAGCGATCCGGACTTTGCCGGGCTGCTCAAACTGCATCTGGGCGACACGCTTTATCAGGAACTCGAAAGTCAGCTCGTTTCCCTGGGCCAGCGCGCCTCCGACGAACTCGATATCTGGGCACTCTCCGCGGACAAGAACCCGCCGCAATTGCGGCAACGCACGCGCCGCGGCGAAGCGCTGCAGAGCATCGACAAACACCCCGACTATGTCGCGCTGGAACGCGTCGCTTACGCCGAGTTAGGGCTCGCGGCGATGAGCCACGAGACGCCCGAAGGCGGCCGGAAGTTGCCGCCGCTCGTTAAATACGCGCTGACCTTCCTGTTCGTGCAGGCGGAATTCGGCCTGTGCTGCCCGGTGAGCATGACCGATTCGCTCACGCGAACCTTGCGCAAATTCGGCGCGCCCGAACTGGTCGCGCGGTTTCTGCCGATGCTCGCGTCGCGCGATTTCGACACGCTGTTCCAGGGCGCGATGTTCATGACGGAACAGGCGGCGGGTTCCGACGTGGCCCGTATTGCGACGCGTGCCGCGCTCGACACTGCTGCGGACGGCACCCAAACCTGGCGCCTGTACGGCGACAAATGGTTCTGCTCGAATGCGGACGCGGATCTCGCGATGGTGCTGGCGCGCCCGGACGGCGCGGCCGAAGGCATCAACGGGCTCGCGCTGTTTCTGTTGCCGAAGACTCTGCCGGATGGCTCGCGTAATCACTACCAGATCGTCCGTCTGAAGGACAAATTGGGCAGCCGCTCGATGGCGAGCGGCGAGATCGTGCTGGATGGCGCGCACGCGTATCTGATCGGCGAAGTCGGCCGCGGTTTTCATCAGATGGCCGACATGATCAACATGTCGCGGCTGTCGAACGGTGTGCGCGCCGCCGGCCTGATGCGTCGTGCGCTGACCGAAGCGCTGCACATCGCGCGAAACCGCGAAGCGTTCGGCCGCAAGCTGATCGACATGCCGTTGATGCAGCGTCAATTGCTGAAGATGATGTTGCCGGCCGAACAGGCGCGCTCGATGTTCATGCAGATCGCGCTGCTGCTCGAGCAGGCCGACGCCGGCGATCGTCAGGCCGCGAAGTGCGTGCGTATCCTCACGCCGTTGATCAAGTTCCGCGCGTGCCGCGACGCCCGTCGCGTGACAGGCGATGCGATGGAAGTGCGCGGCGGCACCGGCTATATCGAAGAGTGGAGCGACGCGCGCCTCGTGCGCGATGCGCACCTCGGTTCCATCTGGGAAGGCACCAGCAACATCGTCGCGCTGGATATCGCGCGCGCGGCGAAACGCGACGGCGCGCTCGAACCGTTGCGCGGCTATCTGCTCGATCGCCTCGGTGCCGCGGGTCTGCCGGCGGCGAGTCTCGCACTGCTGCGCTCGACCCTGACGCGGGCTTGCGACGCGCTGGCAAGCGTGGCCGAAGCGGGCCGCGACGAAGACGTACGGCAAGCGGGCACGGCGCTGTATCACGCGACGACGGCCGTGCTGATGGCGTGCGAAGGCGTGCGGCTCGCACCCGATTACCGGCGTCTCGCGCTCGCTCATCTGGTGTTGCGGCACAAACTGTTGCCCGTCGATCCGCTGGCGCTGGGCACGTCGGCGAACGAACGCAGCGTGAGCGCGGCATTGGTGGGCGGACAGACGGTATCGCTCGATCAGGCCTTGCAGTTGTTGCCGGCAGGGAGCGCCGCATGAGCGCCGCTGCGACCCCGCAAAAGCGCGGTGCGCTCGACGGCATCAAGGTCGTCGACCTTAGTCGCGTGCTCGGCGGCCCTTACTGCACGCAGGCGCTCGCCGATCACGGCGCGCAGGTGATCAAGCTCGAACCGCCCGATGGTGACGAAACGCGTGGCTGGGGTCCGCCGTTCTACGGCGATACCGCGTGGTACTTCGCGGGCGTGAATCGCAACAAGCAGGGCATTGCGGTCGATCTCTCGCGCGACGAAGGGCGCGCGATCCTGTGGAAGCTGCTGGAAGAGGCCGACGTGCTCGTCGAAAACTTCAAGCCCGGCACG
Source organism: Paraburkholderia sp. BCC1886 (assembly GCF_900996245.1). Taxonomy (GTDB): domain Bacteria; phylum Pseudomonadota; class Gammaproteobacteria; order Burkholderiales; family Burkholderiaceae; genus Paraburkholderia. The sequence goes on from NZ_CAAJGK010000049.1 coordinate 93,962, forward strand.
CTCGCGCGCTGGGGCATGGACTACGAGCGCGATCTGCGTGGCCGTTTTCCGCGACTGATTCACTGCGCGGTGTCGGGCTTCGGCGCCGACGGTCCGCTCGGCGGCTTGCCGGGTTACGACGCGGCCATCCAGGCGATGACCGGGCTGATGAGTGTGAACGGCGAGCATGACGGACCGGCGCTGCGTGTCGGCTTGCCGGTGGTCGACATGGTGACCGGACTGAATGCGCTCGCCGGCATTCTGCTCGCGCTGGCGGAGCGTGCTTCGAGCGGGCAGGGACAGTCGATCGATATCGCGCTTTACGATTGCGGCGTGTCCTTGCTGCACCCGCACTTGCCCAACTATTTCGGCTCGGGGCGTACCCCGCAGCGTAGCGGCAATGCGCATCCGAACATCACGCCCTACGACAGTTATCGCACGGCCAGCACGCCGATTTTTCTGGCGGTCGGCAACGACCGGCAGTTTGCGAAACTGTGCGCGCATCTCGGCGCACCGGAACTCGCGGACGACCCGCGCTATGTCGACAATCGCAGCCGCTGCGCGCATCGAGAAGAATTGAAGGCGGCACTCGAAGCACGGCTTGCCGCGCATGACTGCGAGCCGCTTGCCGAAGCATTGATCCGTGCGGGCGTACCGTGCGGACCGGTGCAAACCGTCGATGTGGTTGCGCGGCATCCGCATACCTTGCATCGCGGCATGGTGATCGAGATGGGCGAGTATCGCGGCACGGCGTCGCCGATCAAGTTGTCGCGTACGCCGGCGACTTACCGGAGCGCGCCGCCTGCGCTCGGCGGCGATACCCGCGACGTGCTGAACGGTTTGGGTATCGACGCGGCCACCCAGCAGCGATTGTTCGAAGCCGGCGTGCTGAGGGCCTAGCGATTCGAAGGCAGTTTTTCGGCGACGGCACACAGAAGCCGCGCCATCCATAACCAGGATCAGGAGACACCGACATGACCCGTGACGCAGACGATCACAGCCCGGCCAGCCAGCCGACCCGCGCCGCGGCGGCGGCTTTTGTGGGCACCACGATCGAGTGGTACGACTTTTATATCTACGCGACCGCTTCGGCGCTGATTTTCGGCAAGCTGTTCTTTCCGGGCAGCGATCCGTTTTTCGGCACGCTGGCTTCGTTCGGCACGTTTGCGGTGGGCTTTTTCGCCAGACCGTTCGGCGGACTGGTGTTCGGCCATCTCGGCGACCGCATCGGCCGGAAGAAGGCGCTCGTCGCCACGCTGGCGATCATGGGGATCGGCACGGTGGGGATTGGTTTTCTGCCGACGTATGCGAGCGCCGGTATCTGGGCGCCGGTGTTGCTGGTGCTGCTGCGGGTCGCGCAGGGCATCGCGATGGGTGGCGAATGGGGCGGCGCGGTGTTGATGGCGAGCGAGCATGCGCCTGAGGGGCGACGGACTTTTTTCGCTTCTTTCGCGCAGTTGGGGAGTCCGGCGGGGTTGATCCTGTCGTTGCTGGCGTTTCGCTGGGTGGCTTCCATGGATAAGGAAGCGTTTTTCAGTTGGGGATGGCGCTTGCCGTTTATTGCGAGCGCATTGTTGCTGGTGGTAGGCCTGCTGATTCGTGCGGGGGTCGACGAGTCGCCGGAGTTCAAGGCGCTCAAGGCCCAGCGGCAAGTGGCGGCGTTACCGGTCGTCGAGGTCGTGCGCGATGCGTGGCGGACCTTGTTGTTGTGTCTGGGTGCCAATGTGATTGGCGTCGCGGGGGCGTGGTTCGTCAATACGTTCATGCTGAGTTATACGACGCAGACGCTCGGGCTCGATCGTGGGTTGATTCTGGATTGTCTGTTCGTGGTTGCGTTCGTGCAGTTGTTGACCCAGCTGGGGGCTGGGTGGTTTGCTCAGCGGGTGGGGACGGGGCGGTTCCTGAAGGGGGCTGCTGCGTTGGCGATGTTATCGCCTTATCCGATGTTTGCTTTGGTGTCGACGGGGAGGCCGTTGGCGATCGTTGTCGGGGTTGCTATTGCCGTGATGTGTATGTCCAGTTCTTATGCGGTGATGGCCGGGTTCATGTCGACCGCGTTTCCCGTGCGGGTCAGGTATTCGGCGATTTCGCTTTCTTATCAGGTTTGTGCCGCTGTGGCGGGTGGGTTGACGCCTTTGGTGGGGACGCTGCTCGCGCATCGGTATCCGGGGGATTGGTGGCCTCTGGCGGTTTTTTATAGTTTTCTGGCTGGGGTTTCGTTGGTTTGTATTTCTGTTTTGGGGCGGAGGAGGGGGAGGGAGGCGGTGGCCACTGTTGTTGCGGGGGGATAAAGGGTTGGTCGTTGCACTGGGCTGCTTTTTCGTTGCACTGGCTTTTTGGCCTTTCCTTGATTTGTTAGTGGTCTATTAGCGTTCCCCCTGTGCGGGGGGGCACTTACTTCTCTTTGCCGCCGCAAAGAGAAGTAAGCAAGAGAAAGCGGCTCACACCGCTAAGGAAGGTCTGCAAAACCCGTTTTCTGCGCGTGGGCTGTTTGCAGCGCGTGCCACTACATTGCAAACATGCTGCGGCGCTGGTCATAGGTTTTGATTCGGCCGTGTGATTCACGTTTGCCCGCGCATGAGGCCGCCCACGCCCTCGCGTTTCACGCTTTGAGCAATTGCTTGCGTGCCATCCACAGGTTACCCAGTGCA